>NZ_CP048876.1:0-10000 GCF_011008975.1 Bacillus sp. LUNF1
ATGGAGAATATATTAGATCTTTGGAATCAAGCTCTAGCTCAAATTGAGAAAAAGCTAAGCAAACCGAGTTTCGAAACTTGGATGAAGTCGACGAAAGCCCATTCGCTGCAAGGGGATACCTTAACCATCACCGCTCCCAATGAATTTGCCAGAGACTGGCTGGAGTCCAGGTACTTACATCTCATTGCAGATACCATATACGAATTAACCGGGGAAGAATTGAGCGTCAAATTTGTCATTCCTCAAAATCAGGACGAAGAAAACTTTTTACCGAAACCGCAAGTGAAAAAAGCGGCAAAAGAGGAACCGTCTGATTTTCCCCAAAGCATGCTCAACCCGAAATATACATTCGACACATTCGTCATCGGATCGGGAAACCGATTCGCCCATGCAGCATCACTGGCTGTGGCGGAAGCACCCGCTAAAGCGTACAACCCTTTATTTATATACGGGGGAGTCGGCTTAGGAAAAACCCACTTAATGCACGCGATCGGCCATTATGTCATTGATCATAATCCTTCAGCCAAAGTGGTGTACCTGTCTTCTGAAAAATTCACAAATGAATTCATCAACTCAATCCGCGATAATAAAGCCGTTGATTTCCGCAACCGCTACCGGAACGTTGATGTACTTTTGATAGATGATATTCAATTTTTAGCCGGAAAAGAACAAACACAGGAAGAGTTTTTCCATACATTCAACACGCTTCATGAAGAAAGCAAACAAATCGTGATTTCCAGCGACAGACCGCCGAAAGAGATCCCGACCCTTGAAGACCGCCTGCGTTCGCGGTTCGAATGGGGATTGATTACCGATATCACACCGCCGGATCTGGAAACGCGGATTGCCATCCTGAGAAAAAAAGCGAAGGCGGAAGGCCTTGATATTCCGAACGAGGTCATGCTTTACATCGCGAATCAGATTGACAGCAACATCCGCGAACTGGAAGGGGCATTAATACGGGTTGTCGCCTATTCATCCTTAATCAATAAAGACATTAACGCAGACCTGGCTGCAGAAGCATTGAAAGATATTATTCCGTCTTCTAAGCCGAAGGTCATTACGATAAAAGAGATTCAGCGGATTGTCGGACAGCAGTTCAACATTAAGCTAGAAGATTTCAAAGCGAAAAAGCGCACGAAATCCGTGGCGTTCCCAAGACAGATTGCGATGTATCTTTCAAGAGAAATGACGGATTCTTCTTTGCCTAAAATCGGGGAAGAATTTGGCGGCAGAGACCATACAACCGTCATTCACGCCCATGAAAAGATTTCAAAACTGCTGATTGATGACGAGCAGCTTCAGCAGCAGGTGAAAGAAATAAAAGAACTGCTTAAATAATAGTGTCCTCGGATGAATCGGGGAAAGTGTGAATAACTTTTTCATAGCCATACACAGTCTGTCCACATGTGGATAGGCTGTGTTTCCTGTCTTTTTCACAACTTATCCACAAATCCACAGGCCCTACTATTACTACTGCTATTTTTAAAATATATTAATTATATTATCCGTTAGGAGGATAAACATGAAATTTACGATTCAAAAAGATCGTTTAGTCGAAAGTGTACAAGACGTTCTAAAAGCCGTTTCATCCAGAACCACAATTCCCATTCTCACTGGTATTAAGATCGTCGCCTCAGATGAAGGTGTATCTTTCACAGGAAGTGACTCTGATATTTCAATCGAGTCATTCATTCCGAAAGAAGATGATGATAAAGAAATCGTGACGATCGATCAGCCGGGAAGTATCGTGCTGCAAGCGCGTTTCTTCAGTGAAATCGTTAAAAAACTGCCGATGGCGACTGTTGAAATCGAAGTTCAAAATCAATATTTAACGATTATCCGTTCCGGAAAAGCCGAATTTAATTTAAACGGCCTTGATGCAGATGAATATCCGCATCTACCGCAAATCGAAGAGCATCACGCCATTCAGATTCCGACGGATCTTTTGAAAAACCTGATCCGCCAAACCGTGTTCGCTGTGTCCGCCTCAGAAACACGCCCTATCTTGACAGGTGTAAACTGGAAAGTCGAAAACGGTGAATTATTATGCACTGCCACGGATAGCCACCGACTCGCTTTAAGAAAGGCGAAGCTTGATATTCCGGAAGACAGCTCTTATAACGTGGTCATTCCCGGGAAAAGCTTAACCGAGCTGAGCAAAATTCTTGATGACAACCAAGAACTGGTTGATATCGTCATTACAGAAACCCAAGTTCTGTTCAAAGCGAAAAACGTATTGTTCTTCTCAAGATTGCTTGACGGAAACTATCCGGACACGACCAGCTTAATTCCGCAGGAAAGCAAAACGGAAATCGTCGTGAACACGAAGGAATTTTTACAGGCGATAGACCGTGCTTCTTTATTGGCGAGAGAAGGCCGCAACAACGTTGTAAAGCTTTCTGCCAAACCGGCGGATTCGCTGGAGATTTCATCAAATTCTCCGGAAATCGGGAAAGTGGTCGAAGCTGTGCTGGCTGACCAGATTGACGGCGAGGAATTAAATATTTCATTCAGTCCAAAATATATGATGGACGCACTGAAAGTACTTGAAGGAGCGGACATCCGTATCAGCTTTACGGGAGCGATGAGACCGTTTCTTATCCGTACGCCGAATGATGAAACCATCGTTCAGCTCATCCTTCCGGTCAGAACGTATTAATCAAACAGAATGTGCTGCCGGCTTTGTTCGGCAGCTTTTCTATTCATCAGCCGCTCCCTCGAGTTTTCCCTTTCCTTATTTCAGGATTTTTTAGTACAATTAGATATTAGTGATATTTGAAAGAGGTCGATAATATGGCAAATCCGATTTCGATTGATACAGAAATGATTACGCTTGGCCAGTTTTTAAAATTAGCCGATGTGATTCAGTCCGGCGGCATGGCGAAGTGGTTTCTGAGCGAGCATGAGGTGACTGTCAACAATGAACCTGACAATCGCCGCGGCAGAAAGCTTTACGTTGGAGACGTGGTCGCGATTGAAGGATTTGGTTCATTTCAAGTCGTCAATTAAAGCGGGTGACAGCGGTTGTATATCCAAAATTTAGAATTAACATCCTACCGTAATTATGAGCGCGCTGAGCTTCAATTCGAAAACAAGGTGAATGTGATCATCGGAGAAAATGCCCAAGGCAAAACCAATTTGATGGAAGCCATCTATGTCCTTTCGATGGCAAAGTCACACCGCACCTCAAATGACAAAGAACTTATACGGTGGGACGAAGACTATGCTAAAATAGAAGGAAGAGTGATGAAGCGTAACGGGGACATCCCGATGCAGCTTGTCATCTCCAAAAAAGGTAAAAAGGGCAAGGTCAATCATATAGAGCAGCAAAAACTCAGTCAGTATGTCGGAGCGCTGAACACCATTATGTTTGCCCCTGAGGATTTAAATCTCGTCAAAGGAAGCCCTCAGGTGAGGAGGAGATTTCTCGATATGGAGATCGGGCAGGTTTCTGCCGTTTATCTGTATGATTTATCTCTTTATCAAAAAATCCTTTCACAGCGGAATCATTTTCTGAAACAGCTGCAAAGCCGGAAACAGACTGACCGGACTATGCTTGACGTTCTCACTGATCAGCTGATTGAAGCAGCCGCAAAAGTTGTCGCCAAACGTCTGCAGTTTACGGCACAGCTTGAAAAATGGGCGCAGCCGATCCATTCCGGCATTTCCCGGGGACTTGAAGAACTGACGCTTAAGTATCACACGGCGCTTGATGTATCAGATCCCAAAGATTTGTCGAAAATAGGTAACAGCTACCAGGAGTCTTTTTCGAAATTAAAAGAAAAAGAAATAGAACGAGGCGTCACATTATTCGGACCGCATCGGGATGATGTCCTTTTTTATGTGAACGGACGCGATGTGCAGACGTACGGTTCACAGGGACAGCAGCGTACGACGGCTTTGTCTTTGAAGCTGGCCGAAATAGATTTGATTCATGAAGAAATCGGAGAATACCCCATTTTACTTTTGGATGATGTACTAAGCGAGCTGGATGATTACCGACAGTCCCATTTGCTTCATACGATCCAAGGCCGTGTGCAGACATTTGTCACCACGACAAGCGTGGATGGCATTGACCACGATACCTTACATCAAGCAGGAATGTTCCGTGTGGAAAACGGTACGTTAGTGAAGTGAAGAAATGAGGTGAGCGATTGTATATTCATTTAGGTGACGACTTTGTCGTTTCAACACGCGATATCGTCGGCATTTTTGACTGCAAGGTCAATGTATCGCCGATCGTTGAAGAATTTCTGGACAGACAGAAAGAAAAAGTAGTGCCGTCCGTAAACGGCACGCCAAAGTCTATCGTAGTCACGACTGAGAATATATATTACTCTCCCTTATCTTCCGGCACACTGAAGAAACGTGCGCAATTTATGTTAGAAATAGATTCTTAGCGGATCTTTACAATGAATATATCGTTTAAGAAAAGTGTAGGTGAATGTGCATGGCTATGGAACAGCAGCAAAATAGTTATGATGAGAATCAGATACAGGTATTAGAAGGTTTGGAAGCTGTTCGAAAGAGACCGGGGATGTACATCGGATCAACTAACAGCAAAGGCCTTCACCACTTGGTGTGGGAAATCGTCGACAACAGTATTGACGAAGCCCTGGCCGGTTATTGTACAGATATTAACATCGAGATTGAAAAAGATAACAGCATTACCGTTAAGGACAACGGGCGCGGAATTCCGGTCGGTATCCAGGAGAAGATGGGCCGCCCTGCGGTTGAAGTCATCATGACCGTTCTCCACGCCGGCGGTAAATTTGACGGAAGCGGATATAAAGTATCCGGCGGTCTTCACGGTGTAGGGGCGTCTGTCGTAAACGCCTTGTCGACCACTCTTGACGTTACGGTTCATCGTGACGGAAAAATCCACTATCAGGCGTACGAGCGCGGTGTACCTGTGGCCGATCTTGAAGTGATCGGTGATACTGATAAGACCGGAACGATTACGCACTTCGTTCCGGATCCGGAAATTTTCAAAGAAACAACCGAATACGACTATGACCTGCTTTCAAACCGTGTCCGGGAATTGGCCTTCCTGACAAAAGGTGTAAACATCACGATTGAAGACAAACGTGAAGGACAAGAACGGAAAAACGAGTACCACTACGAAGGCGGAATCAAAAGCTATGTTGAGTACTTAAACCGTTCCAAAGAAGTCGTTCATGAAGAGCCGATTTATATCGAAGGCGAGAAAGACGGCATAACGGTTGAAGTTGCATTGCAATACAACGACAGCTATACAAGCAATATTTATTCTTTCACAAATAATATCAACACATACGAAGGCGGCACGCACGAAGCCGGATTTAAAACCGGTCTGACCCGTGTTATAAACGACTATGCAAGAAGAAAAGGGATTTTCAAAGAAAATGATCCGAATTTAAGCGGGGATGATGTGAGGGAAGGGCTGACTGCCATTATTTCAATTAAGCACCCTGATCCGCAATTCGAAGGGCAGACGAAAACGAAGCTCGGCAACTCCGAAGCGAGAACGATCACTGATACGCTGTTTTCTTCTGCGCTGGAAACATTCCTTCTTGAAAATCCGGACTCAGCCCGCAAAATCGTTGAAAAAGGTTTAATGGCCGCAAGAGCGCGGATGGCAGCGAAAAAAGCGCGGGAATTGACCCGCCGCAAAAGTGCGCTTGAGATTTCCAATCTGCCGGGCAAACTGGCGGACTGTTCTTCTAAAGATCCGAGCATTTCCGAGCTGTATATCGTAGAGGGTGACTCTGCGGGCGGATCAGCGAAACAGGGACGGGACCGTCATTTCCAAGCCATTCTGCCGCTGCGCGGTAAGATTCTGAACGTTGAGAAAGCCAGACTTGATAAGATTCTCTCAAACAATGAGGTCAGATCAATGATCACGGCCCTCGGAACAGGAATCGGAGAAGATTTTAATCTTGAAAAAGCGCGTTATCATAAAGTGGTCATCATGACGGATGCCGATGTTGACGGCGCCCACATCAGAACGCTTTTATTAACGTTCTTCTACAGATACATGCGGGAAATCATCGAAAACGGCTATGTCTACATTGCCCAGCCGCCGCTTTATAAAGTGCAGCAGGGAAAACGGGTGGAATACGCTTATAATGATAAGCAGCTTGATGAGCTGTTAAAAGAACTTCCGCAATCACCTAAGCCCGGCCTCCAGCGTTATAAAGGTCTTGGAGAAATGAACGCGACTCAGCTTTGGGAAACGACAATGGACCCTGCGACCAGAACGCTTCTGCAAGTCAATCTTGAAGATGCAATGGACGCTGACGAGACTTTTGAAATGCTGATGGGTGACAAAGTAGAACCGCGGAGAAACTTCATAGAAGCAAACGCCAGATACGTGAAAAATCTTGATATTTAACCAAGAAAGCCTTATTTTCGTTAAGAAATAAGGCTTTTTTCTCAAAGCGGCTTCTAAAGCCTCTGAAAACCCGCAAAACCCGTATATTCTACTAAATTAATGTGTATAAACACAAGTTTATTGATATAATGGAGAATAGTGAAATCGTATTGAAGATCATAATGGACAATCTACTCCCACATTATTTCATGTGATACTTCAGGGAGGTTTTTTTAATGAGTGAACAAAACACACCACAAGTACGTGAAGTCAATATCAGTCAGGAAATGCGGACATCCTTCCTGGACTATGCAATGAGCGTTATCGTATCCCGGGCGCTTCCGGATGTGCGTGACGGTCTGAAGCCGGTTCACAGGCGGATTTTGTACGCAATGAATGATTTAGGCATGACCAGTGACAAACCATATAAAAAATCTGCCCGTATCGTCGGTGAAGTTATCGGTAAGTACCACCCGCACGGTGACTCAGCGGTTTACGAATCAATGGTCAGAATGGCGCAGGATTTTAACTACCGCTACATGCTTGTTGACGGACACGGCAACTTCGGTTCGGTTGACGGCGACTCAGCGGCCGCGATGCGTTACACAGAAGCGAGAATGTCAAAAATCGCAATGGAAATCCTCCGGGACATTACGAAAGATACGATTGATTATCAAGATAACTATGACGGCGCAGAAAGAGAACCTGTCGTCATGCCTTCGAGATTTCCGAATCTGCTCGTAAACGGAGCTGCCGGTATTGCGGTCGGAATGGCGACAAATATTCCTCCGCATCAGCTTGGGGAAGTCATTGAAGGCGTGCTTGCCGTAAGTGAGAATCCTGAGATTACAAACCAGGAGCTGATGGAATACATCCCGGGCCCGGATTTTCCGACTGCAGGTCAGATTTTGGGCCGGAGCGGCATCCGCAAGGCATATGAATCCGGACGGGGATCCATTACGATCCGGGCTAAGGCTGAAATCGAAGAGACATCATCGGGAAAAGAAAGAATTATTGTCACAGAACTTCCTTATCAGGTGAACAAAGCGAGATTAATTGAAAAAATCGCAGATCTTGTCCGGGACAAAAAAATCGAAGGAATTACCGATCTGCGTGACGAATCCGACCGTAACGGAATGAGAATCGTCATTGAGATCCGCCGTGACGCCAATGCTCACGTCATTTTGAATAACCTGTACAAACAAACGGCCCTGCAGACGTCTTTCGGAATCAACCTGCTGGCGCTCGTTGACGGACAGCCGAAGGTACTAAGCCTGAAACAATGTCTGGAGCATTATCTTGATCACCAAAAGATTGTGATCCGGCGCAGAACGGCTTACGAACTTCGCAAAGCGGAAGCGAGAGCTCACATTCTGGAAGGTTTAAGAATTGCTCTCGATCATTTAGATGCTGTTATTTCTCTTATCCGCAGTTCCCAGACGGCTGAAATTGCGAGAACAGGTTTGATCGAACAATTCTCACTGACTGAAAAACAAGCGCAAGCCATTCTGGATATGCGCCTTCAGCGATTAACCGGTCTGGAGCGCGAAAAGATTGAAGAGGAATATCAATCACTTGTTGCGCTTATCGCCGAGCTGAAAGATATTTTAGCCAATGAAGAAAGAGTTCTTGAGATCATCCGTGAAGAACTTAATGAAATCAAAGAGCGTTTCAATGATGAGAGACGCACTGAAATCGTGACGTCCGGTCTTGAAACAATTGAAGATGAAGATCTTATCGAGAGAGAAAACATCGTCATCACACTGACCCATAACGGCTATGTTAAACGTCTCCCGGCGTCCACATACCGCAGCCAAAAACGGGGCGGAAAAGGCGTACAGGGAATGGGAACGAATGAAGATGACTTTGTGGAACACTTAATTTCCACATCAACGCACGATACGATCCTGTTCTTCTCTAATAAAGGGAAGGTCTACCGTTCTAAAGGTTATGAAATCCCTGAATACGGCCGTACGGCAAAAGGCATTCCGATTATTAACCTTCTGGAAGTTGAAAAAGGCGAATGGATTAATGCCATTATTCCGGTCAGCACGTTTGATGAAGAGCAATACCTCTTCTTTACGACCAAACAAGGGGTGTCGAAACGTACGGCACTGTCCCAGTTTGCGAATATACGGAATAACGGGCTGATCGCCCTAGGTCTCCGGGAAGACGATGAACTGATGGCCGTCCGCCTGACTGACGGCAAGAAACAAATCATCATCGGAACGAAGAACGGTTTGCTGATCCGTTTCCCTGAAGAAGATGTAAGACAAATGGGACGCACAGCTGCGGGTGTTAAAGGCATCACGCTGACAGATGATGATGTCGTTGTAGGCATGGAGATTCTTGAAGAAGACTCCCACGTCCTCATAGTGACAGAAAACGGCTACGGCAAACGCACACCGGCTTCAGAATACAGAGTTCAAAGCCGGGGCGGAAAAGGCCTTAAAACATGTAAAATCACTGACAGCAATGGTCCGTTAGTAACCGTGAAAGCAACAAAAGGCGAAGAGGACTTAATGATTATTACGGCAAGCGGCGTGTTAATCAGAATGGATATTAATGATATTTCCACTACGGGACGCGTAACACAAGGCGTCCGTCTGATCCGCATGTCTGATCAAGAGCATGTAGCCACTGTGGCGCTTGTGGAAAAGAATGAAGAAGAGCCGGAAGAAACGGAAGAAGTATAAACGAAAAAGCGCAGCTGTAATAGGCTGCGCTTTTACTATATAAAGAATTGAAAAAAAGCTTTGACACATAGTGATGATGCTGATATAATCATTTTTGTTGTCTTTTTAATAGAAGGCAAGCCTAGCGAAAATATTTTTTAAAAAAGTATTGACCTAGCAAACTGAAAATGTTATGATTAAGAGGTCGCTTCGAGAGAAGTGAAAAAAGTTCTTTGAAAACTAAACAAGACAAAACGTACCTGTTAATTCAAAGTTTTAAATAAATCGCACAGCGATGTGCGTAGTCAGTCAAACTACTTTATCGGAGAGTTTGATCCTGGCTCAGGACGAACGCTGGCGGCGTGCCTAATACATGCAAGTCGAGCGGACAGATGGGAGCTTGCTCCCTGATGTTAGCGGCGGACGGGTGAGTAACACGTGGGTAACCTGCCTGTAAGACTGGGATAACTCCGGGAAACCGGGGCTAATACCGGATGGTTGTTTGAACCGCATGGTTCAGACATAAAAGGTGGCTTTGGCTACCACTTACAGATGGACCCGCGGCGCATTAGCTAGTTGGTGAGGTAACGGCTCACCAAGGCAACGATGCGTAGCCGACCTGAGAGGGTGATCGGCCACACTGGGACTGAGACACGGCCCAGACTCCTACGGGAGGCAGCAGTAGGGAATCTTCCGCAATGGACGAAAGTCTGACGGAGCAACGCCGCGTGAGTGATGAAGGTTTTCGGATCGTAAAGCTCTGTTGTTAGGGAAGAACAAGTGCCGTTCAAATAGGGCGGCACCTTGACGGTACCTAACCAGAAAGCCACGGCTAACTACGTGCCAGCAGCCGCGGTAATACGTAGGTGGCAAGCGTTGTCCGGAATTATTGGGCGTAAAGGGCTCGCAGGCGGTTTCTTAAGTCTGATGTGAAAGCCCCCGGCTCAACCGGGGAGGGTCATTGGAAACT
>NZ_CP048876.1:12500-162500 GCF_011008975.1 Bacillus sp. LUNF1
GAAGCAAGACCGGAAGGACTTGTGGAGCGCTTAGAAGTGAGAATGCCGGTATGAGTAGCGAAAGAGGGGTGAGAATCCCCTCCACCGAATGCCTAAGGTTTCCTGAGGAAGGCTCGTCCGCTCAGGGTTAGTCGGGACCTAAGCCGAGGCCGAAAGGCGTAGGCGATGGATAACAGGTTGATATTCCTGTACCACCTCCTCACCATTTGAGCAATGGGGGGACGCAGGAGGATAGGGTAAGCGCGGTATTGGATATCCGCGTCCAAGCAGTTAGGCTGGGAAATAGGCAAATCCGTTTCCCGTGAAGGCTGAGCTGTGATGGCGAGCGAATTATAGTAGCGAAGTTCCTGATTCCACACTGCCAAGAAAAGCCTCTAGCGAGGTGAGAGGTGCCCGTACCGCAAACCGACACAGGTAGGCGAGGAGAGAATCCTAAGGTGATCGAGAGAACTCTCGTTAAGGAACTCGGCAAAATGACCCCGTAACTTCGGGAGAAGGGGTGCTCTGTTAGGGTGCAAGCCCGAGAGAGCCGCAGTGAATAGGCCCAGGCGACTGTTTAGCAAAAACACAGGTCTCTGCGAAGCCGTAAGGCGAAGTATAGGGGCTGACGCCTGCCCGGTGCTGGAAGGTTAAGAGGAGCGCTTAGCGTAAGCGAAGGTGCGAATTGAAGCCCCAGTAAACGGCGGCCGTAACTATAACGGTCCTAAGGTAGCGAAATTCCTTGTCGGGTAAGTTCCGACCCGCACGAAAGGCGCAACGATCTGGGCACTGTCTCAACGAGAGACTCGGTGAAATTATAGTACCTGTGAAGATGCAGGTTACCCGCGACAGGACGGAAAGACCCCGTGGAGCTTTACTGCAGCCTGATATTGAATGTTGGTACAGCTTGTACAGGATAGGTAGGAGCCTTGGAAACCGGAGCGCCAGCTTCGGTGGAGGCATCGGTGGGATACTACCCTGGCTGTATTGACCTTCTAACCCGCCGCCCTTATCGGGCGGGGAGACAGTGTCAGGTGGGCAGTTTGACTGGGGCGGTCGCCTCCTAAAAGGTAACGGAGGCGCCCAAAGGTTCCCTCAGAATGGTTGGAAATCATTCGCAGAGTGTAAAGGCACAAGGGAGCTTGACTGCGAGACCTACAAGTCGAGCAGGGACGAAAGTCGGGCTTAGTGATCCGGTGGTTCCGCATGGAAGGGCCATCGCTCAACGGATAAAAGCTACCCCGGGGATAACAGGCTTATCTCCCCCAAGAGTCCACATCGACGGGGAGGTTTGGCACCTCGATGTCGGCTCATCGCATCCTGGGGCTGTAGTCGGTCCCAAGGGTTGGGCTGTTCGCCCATTAAAGCGGTACGCGAGCTGGGTTCAGAACGTCGTGAGACAGTTCGGTCCCTATCCGTCGCGGGCGCAGGAAATTTGAGAGGAGCTGTCCTTAGTACGAGAGGACCGGGATGGACGCACCGCTGGTGTACCAGTTGTTCTGCCAAGGGCATCGCTGGGTAGCTATGTGCGGACGGGATAAGTGCTGAAAGCATCTAAGCATGAAGCCCCCCTCAAGATGAGATTTCCCATTCCGCAAGGAAGTAAGATCCCTGAAAGATGATCAGGTTGATAGGTCTGAGGTGGAAGTGTGGCGACACATGGAGCTGACAGATACTAATCGATCGAGGACTTAACCAATTTGAATGTATGCTTACTGTTATCTAGTTTTGAGAGAACACTCTCAATGGTTTGGTGGCGATAGCGAAGAGGTCACACCCGTTCCCATGCCGAACACGGAAGTTAAGCTCTTCAGCGCCGATGGTAGTCGGGGGTTTCCCCCTGTGAGAGTAGGACGCCGCCAAGCTATCATTACGGTAAAGGCAGCTCATAATGAGCTGCCTTTTTTGTTTATAAGTATTGCTTCAGGAAATTAGAAACGTAATACGGAAATTTGCGTTCCGTGACATCTAAGAACCGGCGGATCATCACATAATCATCACTGACATGCTGTGTCAGCAGTTCATACCACCACTCCGTTTCATATCTCGCAATCATCCCGATATTGTAGAGAACCAAATAATGAGTAATCATTTCCGGAAGATGCAGGAAGTGATCACGCTGAGAGGGAATATAATATTGATTTTTCTCCAAGTGAAACAATAAATTTGGCGAAGACCAAGGTTCTCTGTCTATCGGGTCAGCCTCAAAAACCAAGTGGTTATGGTCTTTCCTCAGAAAAGACCACTTCAAATGTTGGCTGATATACTCAGCAAAGCGGGAATCAGACATATTGTAATGAATCACCGCATGCTCAGGCACTGAAATAAGGTCATCTTTCAGCTCTACTCGGGTCAGCCAATTCTTTTTCTCTTGGAAGTAAAAGACAGTATGCAATTCAGGTATGGCTGTCAGCAATTTCTTCATTGTGTACCGTTCTTCCTCAAGACCAGCTATCCCGAATAAGTGCTTCATTACATGAATACATAAGCCATTGCGCTGCACCTTCACTTCATCATCCCTAAAGGAGTAATTTTGCTTTTTGCGTTTCCGGGCAGTCACGCCATGCGCGAGTACTGAGGCGTGGCTTGGATAGCTTGGATCTGTGGTCAGAAGGCAGGCTTTCAGCAATTGTGACATCCCGTAAAACAACAGAATAGGCTTAATTTCTAAAGGGGAAAGAGATGCCTGCTTATAGAAGGACTCGGCGTGTTTGATAAAGAATATGAAGCGCTCACTGTTCTTAAACGCATATCGTTTTGGTTCTTCCATGCCGCTTTCTGTATAGACTTTATTTAGAAATTTCTGGGAAGATTCTACGGAATAAAATAATGATAACTCTTTCCACTCATGATCTCTCATATGTATTTTTAAACCCTTTCCTTTATCTAAATATTTCAACTCTTTTTCGCTTCCTTGACATGCTGTTTTCTAGTTGATAATCTACATATAATATTTTGCCGAAAAGAGGGGGATTTACTAATGTGGGAAAGTAAATTTTCAAAAGAAGGCTTAACGTTCGATGATGTACTGCTCGTACCGGCTCAATCAGACGTACTTCCGCGTGATGTGGATTTATCTGTTGAACTGACAAAGACGTTAAAGCTTAACATTCCTGTCATCAGTGCGGGAATGGATACAGTAACAGAATCAGCTATGGCGATTGCGATGGCCAGACAGGGCGGCTTGGGCATTATCCATAAAAACATGTCCATCGAACAGCAGGCTGAACATGTTGACAAAGTCAAACGTTCTGAACGGGGCGTTATTACAAATCCCTTCTTTTTAACACCTGATCATCAAGTATTCGATGCGGAGCATTTGATGGGGAAATACAGAATTTCCGGTGTTCCGATCGTAGATAATAAAGACGATCAAAAGCTTGTCGGTATCATTACAAACCGTGATCTTCGCTTTATCTCTGATTATTCAATGAAAATCAGTGATGTCATGACAAAAGAAGAGCTGGTTACGGCTTCTGTGGGAACCACATTAGACGAAGCAGAAAAAATCTTACAGAAACATAAAATTGAAAAACTTCCGTTAGTGGATGACCAAAACAAATTAAAAGGTCTTATCACGATCAAAGACATTGAAAAGGTTATCGAATTCCCGAATTCATCTAAAGATGAACACGGACGCCTTATTGTCGGCGCTGCGGTAGGCGTGACAGGCGATACAATGACACGCGTCAGCAAGCTTGTTGAAGCGAATGTCGACGTTATCGTGGTTGATACGGCTCACGGACATTCCAGAGGCGTACTGAACACAGTTGCGAAAATCCGTGAAACATATCCTGAACTGAACATTATCGCAGGAAATGTTGCAACGGCTGAAGCGACAAAAGCTCTGATTGAAGCCGGAGCAAATATTGTCAAAGTGGGAATCGGACCTGGTTCTATCTGTACGACACGCGTCGTTGCAGGTGTAGGCGTACCGCAGATCACTGCCATTTATGATTGTGCCACTGAAGCGAGAAAACACGGCGCGACAATTATCGCAGACGGCGGTATTAAATTCTCCGGAGATATTACGAAAGCGTTGGCTTCAGGCGGACATGCCGTAATGCTCGGAAGCCTGCTTGCCGGTACTTCAGAAAGCCCGGGAGAGACTGAAATCTATCAAGGCAGAAGATTTAAAGTGTATCGCGGTATGGGTTCTGTCGCTGCCATGGAAAAAGGCAGTAAAGACCGATATTTCCAAGAAGAAAATAAGAAATTCGTCCCTGAAGGTATCGAAGGACGGACTCCGTACAAAGGTCCTGTAGAAGAAACAGTGTATCAGCTTGTCGGCGGTCTTCGTTCAGGTATGGGATATTGCGGTTCAAAAGACTTGCGCGCTTTAAGAGAAGAGGCACAATTTATCCGTATGACAGGTGCCGGACTTCGCGAAAGTCATCCGCATGATGTCCAAATTACGAAAGAATCACCAAACTACACAATCTCATAATTGTTACAAATAAAAAACATTTGACAGGGTCGCTGACTCTGTCTATTTTTTTTATATCGAGTGTGATAAAATTTATACTGTTGTATTTTGAATTTGAATATGTCCTTAACGGCTTAATTATAGATTTAAAATGAATGACGGAGGTCGTAAGATTGAACATCACGAAATGGAAACAGCTGTTGGTGTCATTAGTGGTACTGGCACTGGCCGCAACTTGCTTTGTTCCAATGTCTAAAGCGGAGGCAGCCGGCAATGACCCGATTGATGTCAACGCATCAGCTGCGATAATGATTGAGGCTTCATCGGGAAAAATTTTATACAGTAAAAATGCAGACAAAAGACTGCCGATTGCCAGTATGACAAAAATGATGACTGAATATCTGCTTCTGGAAGCCATTAAAGAAGGAAAAGTGAAATGGGATCAAACGTATACTCCTGATGATTATGTCTATGAAATTTCTCAAGACAACAGTTTATCAAACGTCCCCCTTCGAAAAGACGGCAAATACACGGTTAAAGAACTGTATCAGGCTATGGCGATTTACTCTGCCAACGGAGCCGCGATTGCAGTTGCCGAAATTCTTGCCGGAACTGAAACGAAATTTGTCGCTGAAATGAATGCGAAAGCCAAAGAATTAGGCATGACAAACTATGATTTTAAAAATGCCACAGGGCTTGTGAATGAAGACCTTCACGGCAAGCAGCCGCAAGGAGAAGGCGTTAAAGAAGAAAGTGAAGTTTCTGCTAAAGACATGGCGCTTCTTGCAGACCGCCTGATCACTGATTATCCGGAAGTTCTCAAAACAACAAGCATCGCTAAGACGAAATTCAGAGCCGGCACTGATGATGAAATGGACATGCCGAACTGGAACTTCATGTTAAAAGGTCTTGTTTCTGAATACCCTGGCGTTGACGGCTTAAAAACGGGTTCTACCGATTCTGCGGGATCTTGTTTTACAAGCACAGCACAGCGGAACGGAATGCGGGTCATCACCGTTGTACTAAACGCAAAAGGCAACCTGCATACCGGACGTTTTGATGAAACGAAAAAAATGCTCGATTACGCATTTAAAAGCAATTTCTCAATGAAAGATCTTTACCCTGAAGGCTCTCAAGTAAAAGGGCACGAAACGATTGACGTTGAAAAAGGGAAAGACAAGCAAGTCGATATTGTTACTGACAAGGCGCTTTCTATTCCTGTGAAAAGCGGGGATGAAAAGAACTATAAAGCCGAAGTGACTTTAGATAAAAAAGAAATCACGGCTCCTGTGAAAAAGGGAACGAAAGTCGGAACGCTGACAGTTACATACAAAGGCAGTGACAAAGACTATGGCTTCCTCAAATCCAAAGAGTTCAGCGTGAATCTTGTAACGAAAAATGATGTAGATAAAGCGAACTGGTTTGTTCAGATGATGCGCGGCATCGGCGGATTCTTCTCCGGAATCTGGAACAGCGCCGTTGACACGGTAACAGGCTGGTTTTAAGAAATAAGAAAGAGCTCTGATGAAAGTTAGGGCTCTTTTGCTTAATATACTGAAAAAACCAAATTATTAGTAAAAAATGATATCTATCTTATTCATCTCGCTGTAAAATAAGAATACCCATATGAAATATTGTATTTCTGGGATACAATAAGAGATAGAAATTATCTAACTATACATTGACTAGGGGGACCAAATAATGGCTCAAACAGGTACTGATCGTGTAAAACGCGGCATGGCGGAAATGCAAAAAGGCGGCGTCATCATGGACGTTGTAAATGCTGAACAAGCGAAGATTGCGGAAGAGGCGGGAGCTGTTGCCGTAATGGCGTTAGAACGCGTTCCGGCTGATATTCGCGCTGCCGGCGGTGTTGCCCGCATGGCTGATCCGACAATCGTTGAAGAAGTAATGAATGCTGTATCCATTCCCGTAATGGCAAAAGCGCGTATCGGACATATCGTTGAAGCGCGTGTCCTTGAAGCAATGGGAGTAGATTACATCGATGAAAGTGAAGTTCTGACTCCTGCTGACGAAGAATTTCATTTAAATAAAAACGAATATACAGTCCCGTTCGTATGCGGCTGCCGTGATCTCGGCGAAGCAACGCGCCGTATCGCCGAAGGAGCTTCCATGCTTCGTACAAAAGGCGAACCAGGAACAGGAAACATTGTGGAAGCTGTCCGCCATATGAGAAAAGTAAACGCGCAAGTGCGCAAAGTTGTTGCGATGAGCGATGATGAGCTGATGACTGAAGCTAAAAACCTCGGCGCTCCTTATGAACTGCTTCTTCAAATCAAGCGTGACGGCAAACTGCCTGTAGTGAACTTTGCTGCCGGCGGAGTAGCGACGCCTGCTGACGCGGCATTGATGATGCAGCTTGGCGCTGACGGCGTATTTGTCGGTTCAGGTATTTTCAAATCAGACAACCCTGCTAAATTCGCCAAAGCAATTGTTGAAGCAACGACTCATTACACAGACTACAAACTGATCGCTGAGCTTTCTAAAGAATTAGGCACAGCAATGAAAGGCATCGAAATCTCAAATCTATTGCCGGAACAGCGTATGCAAGAACGCGGCTGGTAAAACCATAGGAGAGCTGGAAGCATGTTAACAATTGGTGTACTTGGACTTCAAGGAGCAGTAAGAGAACATATTCGTTCAATTGAAGCATGTGGTTCAAAAGGTGTCGTCATTAAGCGTCCTGAACAGCTGAATGACATCGACGGCTTAATCCTGCCGGGCGGGGAAAGCACGACGATGCGGCGTTTAATGGATACGTATCATTTTATGGAGCCGCTTCGCGAGTTTGCCGCCCAAGGCAAGCCGATGTTCGGCACATGCGCCGGTCTGATTATTTTAGCCAAAGAGATAGCAGGAACGGATAACGCTCATTTAGGGCTGTTGAACGTTGTCGTCGAGCGTAATTCCTTTGGCCGTCAGGTCGACAGCTTTGAAGCTGATCTGACGATTAAAGGCCTTGACGAGCCGTTTACGGGTGTATTTATTCGCGCGCCGCATATTTTAGAAGCTGGAGAAGATGTTGAAGTGCTTTGTGAGCATAACGGACGCATCGTGGCTGCAAAGCAGGGGAATTTCCTCGGCTGCTCGTTCCATCCTGAACTGACGGATGATCACCGGGTGACAGAGCTGTTTGTGAAGATGGCGGAAAAGCATAAGCAGGAAACAGCTGTATAAAACAGTTGAAAACCGCTGATACTTATAGTACATTATAAACACAAATAAAGATCGAAAAGCGTTGACAGGAAGCAGTAGGGAGCCCCTCTTTCAAAGAGAGCCGATGGGTGGTGCGAATCGGTGAAAGATGCTGTCCGAATCCGTCCTTGAGCGAAATGCTGAAAACAAGTAGGCATTTACGGGAAAACCGTTATGTGTTAAAGCGGGAAGCAAGTGTGAGCTTGTTTTCAATCAGGGTGGCAACGCGAGAGCTCTCGTCCCTTTTAGGGGATGAGGGCTCTTTTTTATTTTCGATAAAAACAGATAGGAGTTGTTAGGCATGATTGATACGAAGGTGCTGAGAGCCAATTTTCAAGAGGTAAAAGCGAAGCTCATTCCAAAAGGCGAAGACTTATCTGACTTTGACAAGTTTGAAGAGCTGGACGAAAAGAGAAGAGAGCTTATCGGTAAAGTAGAAGAACTGAAGGGAAAACGCAATGAAGTGTCTCAGCAGGTCGCCGTTTTGAAACGGGAGAAAAAAGACGCTGATCATATTATTAAAGAGATGCGTGAAGTGGGCGAAGAAATTAAGAAGCTTGATGAAGAGCTTCGTACTGTCGAAACGACGCTCGAAACCATCCTTCTGTCCATTCCGAACATCCCGCACGATTCAGTGCCCGTCGGGGAAACGGAAGATGATAACATTGAAATTCGCAAGTGGGGAGAGGCGCCGGCATTTTCATATGAGCCGAAACCGCATTGGGATATCGCAGACCATTTAAACATTCTTGATTTCGAACGCGCTTCAAAAGTAACAGGCAGCCGGTTTGTGTTTTATAAAGGATTAGGCGCCCGCCTCGAACGCGCGCTCTACAACTTTATGCTGGATCTTCACGTTGATGAATATGATTACACAGAAGTCATCCCTCCTTATATGGTAAACCGTACGAGCATGACAGGTACGGGACAGCTTCCTAAATTTGAAGAGGATGCTTTTAAAATCAGAGAAGAGGATTATTTCTTAATTCCGACGGCGGAAGTGCCGATTACAAATATGCACCGCGATGAAATCTTATCCGGTGAGAAGCTGCCGATCAATTATGCCGCATTCAGCGCCTGCTTCCGTTCAGAAGCGGGATCTGCCGGCCGTGATACACGCGGTTTGATCCGCCAGCATCAGTTCAACAAGGTTGAGCTTGTGAAATTCGTGAAGCCGGAAGATTCTTATGAGGAGCTTGAAAAACTGACAAATCAAGCCGAGCGGGTGCTTCAGCTGCTCGAACTGCCGTATCGTGTCATGAGCATGTGTACCGGTGATCTCGGCTTTACAGCCGCGAAAAAGTACGATATTGAGGTATGGATTCCAAGCCAAGACACATACCGTGAAATTTCTTCTTGCAGTAACTTTGAGGCCTTCCAGGCGAGACGCGCAAACATTCGATTCAGACGCGAAGCGAAAGGCAAGCCGGAGCATGTGCATACATTAAACGGTTCAGGCCTTGCAGTCGGCAGAACAGTAGCTGCCATCTTAGAAAACTACCAGCAGGAAGACGGAAGTGTCATCATTCCGAAAGTGCTTCGTCCTTATATGGGAAATAAAGAAGTCATCAAACCGTAAAAGGTGCGCCCTAGAGGCGCGCCTTTTTTGCTGCCCGGTATAGAGCGGCGGCATTCCGGGCTGTGCTTTCAAGGTTAAAACGGCCGGATGCTAAGGCGTCTTCAAGACTTACAGCGCCGGGTACGATAGAAAATACAGCTGTTATTCCTGCGCTGTAAACATGCTCGAAATTTTTGCCTAAGGAGCCCGCCAATGCGATAACGGGAATTTCTTGAGCAGATGCGCGTGCGGCGATCCCGGCGGGGGTTTTGCCGAATATCGTTTGTTCGTCTATCTGCCCCTCTCCGGTAATGACAAGGTCAGCGCCTCTTATCTGATCTGAGAAGGACAGTGTATCTAATACAACATCAATCCCGCTTTGAAGTTCTGCCTGTAAGAAAGCGATCAGTCCGGCGCCCAGTCCCCCTGCGGCGCCCGCGCCTTTTACGGTATCCGCTTCGATATCGTGCTGACGTCTCAATATGTCAGCGAAATGGCGTAAGTTGCGATCCAATACAACTTTAGTCTTCTCGGACGCCCCTTTTTGCGGGCCGAAGACATATGATGCGCCGTTTTCGCCGGTCAGGGGATTTTCGACATCACATGCGGCACGGATACGGATATGTTTCAGTTCAGGGGAGAGACCGCCTATATCAATAGAAGCTAGGGTGTGCAGAGCGCCTCCGCCGTCAGGTATCTCCTGACCTTCCTTATTTAAGAAACGCACACCGAGCGCGCTCGCCATTCCTGTTCCGCCGTCATTGGTTGCGCTCCCGCCAAGCCCGATGATGATCTCACCCGCCCCGCGGGAAGCTGCATCTGCTATCAGTTCACCCGTTCCTCTTGTCGTTGTGTTCAACGGATCTCTGAGATGGCGGGGAATGAGATGAAGCCCTGATGATTCCGCCATTTCAATGACTGCCGTGCGTCCGTCTCCCAGAAGTCCATATGCGGCGTTTACCGGCGTTCCCAGCGGACCGGTCACAGTTTTTTTGATGATGCTTCCGCCAGTGGCATCCGTCAAAGCCTGAACGGTTCCTTCTCCGCCGTCGGCCGCGGGTATCTTGATATATTCCGCGTCAGGGAAGACCGCTTTGAATCCTATTTCTATACTGTCAGCGGCTTCTTTTGATGTCATGCTTTCTTTGAAAGAATCGGGTGCAATGATGATTTTCATTATGTTCTCCACCTTTATGAGCAGGTTATCTGTTTGAATATATTCTTGATTTTTACTGTGTTTTCCTGCCCGTATGGCATACTGAGGTTGAATTGAACGCAAGACTTTTGTATGATAGTAAAGCTGACGGACAAGCCGTTTAAGAAATGAAATAAAAAATATGAAAAAGCGCTTGACTGAAATTTAGGTCATGTGGTATATTATTAAATGTCGATACGGAGGAATACCCAAGTCTGGCTGAAGGGATCGGTCTTGAAAACCGACAGGGGTGTCAAAGCCCGCGGGGGTTCGAATCCCTCTTCCTCCGCCATATTGATTTTAAACCTAATGAAACTCGAGCATATATTGGAGATTGTTTTGTCCGCTGCATGTGATGCAGCGGATTTTTTATATGCAAAAAAAGCGATTTTCTCTGTTCGGGGAAAATCGCTTTGCTATTTTTATTTATTTCTGTTTTCGTTGATCACGTGACTGATTTTTTCGATCAAAGGTTCCAGTGACTGTTCATCAGCTTCAAGGTCATAATCTTCAATGCGTACTTTCAGCACAGGGCAGGCGTTAAAACCGCTGATCCAGTCTTCGTACCGTGTATACATCTCTTCCCAATAGGAGCGGTTTGTCTGCAGCTCCATCTCGCGGCCCCGCTTTTCAATCCGGTTTATAATGTTTTCAAGGTCGCCTTCTAAATAGATCAAAACATCAGGATGCGGGAAGTACGGCGTCATGACCATCGCCTCAAATAGGCTTGTGTATGTTGTGTAATCTGTCAGCGACATGGTTCCTTTATCGGCATGCATTTTTGCGAATATGCCTGTATCTTCATAAATCGAACGGTCCTGCACGAATCCGCCGCCTGATTCAAACATGTTTTTCTGCTCTTTGAACCGCTCAGCCAGAAAATAAATTTGCAAATGGAAGCTCCAGCGTTCAAAATCGTGATAAAACTTCTCTAAATAAGGGTTTTCATCCACTTCCTCAAGTGAGGTATGAAACCCGAGCCGTTTTGCCAAAGCTTTGGTCAAAGTCGATTTTCCGACTCCTACCGTTCCCGCTACTGTTATAATGGCGTTGTTTGGAATATGAATGTCTTTCATTTAATAAGCTCCTTTACCTGACGGGCAATTCTTTCATAGTCTGTCTTATTCAAAACAAAGTCTTCAGTATCACCGTCAATGGTCAGTACAGATATATCCGGATCTTCTTCCTGAAGCTGTCTGATGGCTGTGTCGTAATCTGCAATGAGACGTTCCAGATATTGATGTTCGATATTTTTTTCAAACGGGCGCCCGCGTTTTTCAATGCGTTGAAGCAATGTCGGCAGGCTTGCCTTTATGTATACAATAACATTCGGTTTCGGCAAGTCGTGAGTGAGCAGATGATAAATCTGCTTATATTTCTCAAGCTTTTGGCCGTGCAATGTACGCTCTGCGAAAATAACATTTTTATAAATATGATAATCGGACAAAACGGGCTGTCCTTGTTTTAAATAATCTCGGTCGGTGTCTTCAAGCTGTTTATACCTGTGACATAGAAAAAACATTTCAAGCTGGAAACTCCACTCCTCGATATTGTCATAAAACTTATCGAGATAAGGGTTGTCTTCCACAATCTCATTAATCATAGGAAAACCGAGCTCTTCAGAAAGCATCGTAGCGAGTGTCGTTTTTCCTGCCCCGATAGGACCTTCTACCGCGATAAAAGGGGCTCTGTTCATTGAAAATCCTCCTTAATTCTGCAAACATCCGTCAGCTGCCGGCCTTTATATTGTATCACAATCTCAGAAAAGCCCATGAAAAAAGACGCTTCCAATTAACGAAACGTCTCTTTTACAATATGAAATTGATCGTTGAGCAAAAGCCAGTTTTGCGGGAAAGAGAGGCCGAGTTTCCAATAGCTGATTCCTCTTAAATGAAGTTCTTTAATTAAATTGAATTTCGCTTGAATGGATCGTGCGTCTTCAAACCATACTTCATGCCGTCTCTGATTTTCATCCGTGTAACGAAAGAATGGAGCCTGGGCGGTTTCGTCATATTGAATGTCGACTTTATGGCGTGCTGCCAGAGCGATTGCCTGCTGAGGACTGACGGCTTTCGCTGTCGTTCCCTGTTTGAAAGGCAGTGTCCAATCATAGCCGTACATATTCTGGCCCATGACGATTTTTGAAGAGGGCATTTCTGTCAGCGCATACTCAATGACATTCCTTACAGGGCCGATTGGTGATACGGCCTGAGCCGGGCCCCCGCTGTATCCCCACTCATATGTCATGATGACGACAAAATCGACGATTTCTCCATGTGCCCTATAGTCATGTGCTTCATACCATTTGCCGGCCTGGGTCGCGCTCGTTTTCGGAGCAAGCGCCGTTGAAATCTTCCAGCCTTGACGGTGAAAAATGGTCCTCGCTTCACGTAAAAAACGATTGTAGGCTTCTCTGTCCTGAGGACGTAAATATTCGAAATCAAAATGAATATCGCGAAAGCCGTGCTGCTTAGCCGTGGAGACGATTTCCTGAAAGAGTTTTGTTTTCACAGTATTATCATTCAAAATGAGCCGCCCGAGATCATCGCTGAATGCGTCATTTTCAAGGTTGGTGATGATCATCATCAGTGCGGTGTTGTGCCTGTCACTGATGCTTCTTAAATTGGTGAGAGGCGGTTCCTTTAAAGTCCCGTTCCGCTGCACTTGAAAACTGAATGCGCCGAGGTATGTTAAATAAGGAGAGGCCTCCCTTGCCGCCTGCTGGAGATTAGCGCTTACGCTCGTTCCCCGCGGTTCTATATATGCGTTTGATTCGATGTCGGGCTTATTCGCCTGCTGCGGAATGTAAAGGCGGGTTCCGACTCTCAATGTGGTGCTGGGCTGAATTCCGTTCACCCTCGCAAGCTCCGCGGCCGATATATGAAAACGGCCGGCGATTGCCGCGAGAGTATCACCTTGTTTCACTTCGTAATATTGACCCTCAATCGGGATGACAAGGGTTTGTCCGACAACCAATGTATTCGGATTAGGCAGTTTATTTGCTTCTGCAATGACATTTGCGGCTGTCCGGTAGCGCGCCGCAATAGCGGAAAGTGTGTCGCCCCGTTTCACTATATAGATCTGAATGAAAAACGCCTCCTTTCATATCCGCTATCAAATATATGAAAAAAGGAGGCTGATCATGTTTATTTTTCGGCGGTAATTTGTTTTTCCGTGGTTATTTCTGCGAAGAGAACATTCTCCATCATCGTCAAAGCGAAATCATTGTCTTCGTCGTTATTGGAAGCGGTGCAGTCTTTCGGAATGGTAATGCTGTATTCTCTCATATAAGCGTCGTTGGCCGTGAACAACACACAAATGTTCCCGGCAATCCCCGTGATGATTAATCGGTTCACCTGTAATTCGGTCAGAAGGGTGTGAAGCGCCGTTTCGTAAAAAGCGGAATGCTTCGGTTTAATGAGAAAATAATCATCCGGCTGAGGCGAAATATCTTTTATAATGGGCGCGCTTCTGTCATTGCTGCATTCCTCCCTGATGGCATCAATATCAGCCTTCCAGAGCCCGTAATGATCATTAATATAAATAATCGGCCAGTTGCTTTGTTTTGCATGCTTCTTTAATGATAAAATACGGGGGACAATTTGTTTGGTTTTTTCAGCAAGACGTTCGCCCATATCAAATTGAAAATTGTTGATCATATCGACAATCAGAAGGGCTGTGTTGTTAGGTTCAGACAATACCGGCAACTCCTTTCTGCTGGGGTATTCCTATTTTAACCTTTATGAGACATGAAAAAACTTAAGAAGAGAGCTTGAACCGATGAATGATGAATATTATATGAGAGAAGCCATAAAAGAAGCGAAGAAAGCCGAAGCGAAAGGTGAAGTGCCGATCGGAGCAGTTCTTGTTCTGCATGATGAGATTGTGGCGCGGGCGCATAATCTGCGGGAGACTGAACAGAGGTCGCTTGCCCATGCCGAAATGCTGGCGATTGACGAAGCGTGCCGTAAGCTGGGGACATGGAGACTTGAGGATGCCGTTCTTTATGTCACTTTGGAGCCGTGTCCGATGTGCGCGGGAGCCGTCGTGCTTTCGAGAGTCGATAAGGTCGTATTCGGCGCATTTGATCCCAAGGGGGGCTGTACAGGAACGCTGATGAATCTCTTGCAGGAAGAGCGGTTCAACCACCAAGCGGAAGTGGTGAGCGGCGTGCTCGGAGAAGAGTGCGGAGAAATGCTCAGCGCTTTTTTCAGAAAGCTGCGCCGGCAAAAGAAAGACATGAGGAAAAAGTTGTCTGAGTAGTAAGGTTGCATTTTCTGCCTGAAGCAGATATACTTATGTGTGCATCATGAATGGTGCGCATATAAAAATTTGATATTTATTTTGCCGTGCTAAGCGGGGAGGTAGCGGTGCCCTGTACCCGCAATCCGCTCTAGCGGGGCCGAATCCCTTCTCGAGGTTCGTTTACTGTAAGGTCTGCCTTAAGTAAGTGGCGTTGACGTCTGGGTCCTGCGCAATGGGAATTCATGAACCATGTCAGGTCCGGAAGGAAGCAGCATTAAGTGAAACCTCTCATGTGCCGCAGGGTTGCCTGGGCTGAGCTAACTGCTTAAGTAACGCTTAGGGTAGCGAATCGACAGAAGGTGCACGGTAAATCAATCATCAAATTTCAGACTCACCTGTTTATGGCAGGTGAGTTTTTTCGTATATGAAAAACGGGTTTTGGCGTTAAAAGCACGTTCATGTATAATAAACATGATGAATAACAGAGGAGGGCGCATCCTGTGGGTTACCAAGCTTTATATCGAGTATTTAGGCCTCAGCAGTTTGAAGATGTGGTCGGACAGGAACACATTACGAAAACGCTGCAAAATGCCCTTTTGCAAAAGAAATTTTCTCATGCATATCTGTTTTCTGGACCGCGGGGAACGGGAAAAACCAGTGCAGCTAAAATATTTGCGAAAGCAGTCAACTGTGAGCACGCCCCCGTAGAAGAACCGTGCAATGAATGTGCGGCGTGCAAGGGGATCACAAACGGCTCTATATCAGATGTGATTGAAATAGATGCGGCGTCGAATAACGGCGTAGACGAAATCCGCGATATCCGTGACAAAGTAAAATTTGCCCCGTCGGCCGTCACCTACAAAGTATATATTATAGATGAGGTGCATATGCTCTCTATCGGCGCATTCAATGCGCTTCTGAAAACGCTGGAAGAACCGCCGGCACATTGCATTTTCATATTAGCTACGACTGAGCCTCATAAGATTCCTTTAACCATTATCTCCAGATGTCAGCGTTTTGACTTCAAACGGATTACATCCAAAGCAATTGTCGGACGAATGAAGACAATCGTCGATGCAGAGCAGCTGAAGGTGGAAGAAGGAGCCCTTGATATCATAGCGAGTGCTGCGGACGGAGGAATGAGGGACGCGCTGAGCCTGCTCGATCAAGCCGTATCATTCAGCGGTGAGGAGCTGTCGGTGGATGACGCATTGCTCATTACCGGAGCCGTTTCTCAGCACTATATTGGGAAACTTGCATCTGCTCTTCACAGCAAACAGGTTTCCGAGGCATTGGAAACACTGAATGAATTGCTCCAGCAGGGGAAAGATGCGGCCAAACTGATTGAAGATATGATTTTCTATTTCAGGGATATGCTCTTGTACCAGGCCGCTCCCGGTTTAGAAGGAGTCCTGGAGAAGGTGAAGGTCGATGAAACGTTCCGGAATCTGAGCGGTGATATACCGGCCCCCGCTTTATATGAAATGATTGATATCCTGAATAAAAGCCATCAGGAAATGAAGTGGACGAACCACCCAAGAATCTTTTTTGAAGTGGCTGTCGTGAAAATATGCCAGACGGCACAGCAATCCGCGGGAGATATCCCTGAGGTCGGCATGCTGATGAATAAGATCCAGCAGCTTGAGCAGGAAGTGGAAAGGCTGAAAACCTCCGGTGTGAAGGTTCAGATGGAAAGCGCTCCGAAAGAAGCTCCGCGTCCTCAAAAAGGCGGAAAAAGCCATTACAAAGCTCCAGTCGGAAGAATTCATGAGATATTGAAGGAAGCCACAAGACCTGATCTTGAACAGCTTAAAAGCAGCTGGGGCAAGCTGCTGGCACACCTGAAACAGCAGAATAAGGTGTCTCATGCGGCTCTTTTGAATGACAGTGAACCGGTGGCTGCTGCTCAAAAGGCATTTGTGCTTAAATTTAAATACGAAATCCATTGTAAAATGGTTGCAGAAGACAATAACGGAGTCCGTACGAATCTTGAACAGATTCTCGAATCAATGCTCGGGAAAAGAATGGATTTGATTGGCGTTCCGGAAGCACAATGGGGTAAAATAAGAGAAGAATTTTTAAATGATCACCAGCAGGAAAGTGAAGGATCAAACGAACCGGCTGAAGAAGATCCGCTGATTGCAGAGGCGAAGAAACTTGTCGGAGCGGATTTAATCGAAATAAAAGACTAATAAGATGAAAGAGAGTGATTGAATATGCGTGGCGGAATGGGAAACATGCAAAAAATGATGAAACAAATGCAAAAAATGCAAAAGGATATGGCGAAGGCTCAGGAGGAGCTTGCTGAAAAAGTGCTTGAAGGCACAGCGGGCGGCGGAATGGTGACTGTAAAAGTCAACGGCCAAAAAGAAGTTGTAGACGTTGCCATTAAAGAAGAAGTCGTTGATCCGGAAGATATCGAAATGCTTCAGGACCTGATTCTTGCCGCAACAAACGACGCCCTCAAAAAAGTGGATGACATGACGAATGAGACAATGGGACAATTTACAAAAGGAATGAACATACCGGGTTTATTCTAGGGGGATAAATAAACATGCAGTATCCTGAACCAATATCAAAGCTGATTGACAGCTTTATGAAATTGCCAGGGATCGGACCGAAAACAGCGGTTCGTCTGGCTTTTTTTGTTCTAGGTATGAAAGAAGACGTGGTATTAGATTTCGCGAAAGCATTAGTAAATGCGAAGCGCAACCTGACATATTGTTCGATTTGCGGACATATTACAGATCAGGACCCTTGTTATATATGTGAGGACACAAGAAGGGATAAGTCTGTTATTTGTGTCGTGCAGGACCCTAAGGATGTTATCGCAATGGAGAAAATGAAGGAATATAACGGCCAGTATCATGTTCTTCACGGCGCGATTTCACCAATGGACGGCATCGGCCCGGAGGATATTAAGATTCCGGAGCTGCTGAAACGTCTTCAGGATGATCAAGTGACAGAAGTCATTCTCGCAACCAACCCTAATATTGAAGGGGAAGCAACAGCGATGTATATATCAAGGCTGTTAAAGCCCTCAGGCATCAAGCTCTCCCGTATTGCCCACGGTCTGCCCGTCGGCGGTGATTTGGAATATGCTGATGAGGTCACTCTTTCAAAAGCTCTTGAAGGAAGACGTGAATTGTAAGGGAGGAAAAGGCAAGGCATGGGTTTTCTTCGCAGAAATACATTAAGAAAAGAGTTTGACGAGAAGCTGATAGAACAGCTCTTTAAACAAAAAGAAGAATGGAACAGGCAGAAGAGTCTGGTCGAGAAAAGTCTCGAGCCCTCCGCTGAGGTGTTGTTTGAGCTGAAAGTCGCTGAATCTAAATACTTTTTCTATTTAAAAGAAGCGAAGCAGCGGAATTTGAAAATGAGCAGATGGAAGTAAAAGGTCTATTCTCCGGGGTCTTCTCATAAGCTTGTACTAAACAAGCGAGGGGGAAGATTCATGGAGCCTTTTTTCATTATCGGTTTGATTGTCGGTCTGGTTGCTTTGCTTTTTTTATGGGGAGTATCTTCAAAACCGCTAAGATGGATTGGTGTGACTGCGATTAAGTTTATTGCCGGCGCGATTTTGCTGGTGGGTGTGAACTTGTTCGGAGGCAGTCTCGGTATTCATATCCCTGTTAACCTGATTACAACGGGCATCAGCGGGATTCTGGGGATTCCCGGCATCGCTGCTTTGATAGTCATTAAACGCTTCATCATTTAATTTGTCGATTATTGTTGACATGTCGGATTAAGGGTGGTATTCTAATATACGTCGCTGATGACGAAACGAATTTTTGAAAAAGAAATTTTAAAAAGTTGTTGACGGCACTAACACTGATGTGTTAAGATAATTAAGTCGCTTCAAGAGCGGTGGACAAAGTTCTTTGAAAACTAAACAAGACAAAACGTACCTGTTAATTCAAAGTTTTAAATAAATCGCACAGCGATGTGCGTAGTCAGTCAAACTACTTTATCGGAGAGTTTGATCCTGGCTCAGGACGAACGCTGGCGGCGTGCCTAATACATGCAAGTCGAGCGGACAGATGGGAGCTTGCTCCCTGATGTTAGCGGCGGACGGGTGAGTAACACGTGGGTAACCTGCCTGTAAGACTGGGATAACTCCGGGAAACCGGGGCTAATACCGGATGGTTGTTTGAACCGCATGATTCAGACATAAAAGGTGGCTTCGGCTACCACTTACAGATGGACCCGCGGCGCATTAGCTAGTTGGTGAGGTAACGGCTCACCAAGGCGACGATGCGTAGCCGACCTGAGAGGGTGATCGGCCACACTGGGACTGAGACACGGCCCAGACTCCTACGGGAGGCAGCAGTAGGGAATCTTCCGCAATGGACGAAAGTCTGACGGAGCAACGCCGCGTGAGTGATGAAGGTTTTCGGATCGTAAAGCTCTGTTGTTAGGGAAGAACAAGTGCCGTTCAAATAGGGCGGCACCTTGACGGTACCTAACCAGAAAGCCACGGCTAACTACGTGCCAGCAGCCGCGGTAATACGTAGGTGGCAAGCGTTGTCCGGAATTATTGGGCGTAAAGGGCTCGCAGGCGGTTTCTTAAGTCTGATGTGAAAGCCCCCGGCTCAACCGGGGAGGGTCATTGGAAACTGGGGAACTTGAGTGCAGAAGAGGAGAGTGGAATTCCACGTGTAGCGGTGAAATGCGTAGAGATGTGGAGGAACACCAGTGGCGAAGGCGACTCTCTGGTCTGTAACTGACGCTGAGGAGCGAAAGCGTGGGGAGCGAACAGGATTAGATACCCTGGTAGTCCACGCCGTAAACGATGAGTGCTAAGTGTTAGGGGGTTTCCGCCCCTTAGTGCTGCAGCTAACGCATTAAGCACTCCGCCTGGGGAGTACGGTCGCAAGACTGAAACTCAAAGGAATTGACGGGGGCCCGCACAAGCGGTGGAGCATGTGGTTTAATTCGAAGCAACGCGAAGAACCTTACCAGGTCTTGACATCCTCTGACAATCCTAGAGATAGGACGTCCCCTTCGGGGGCAGAGTGACAGGTGGTGCATGGTTGTCGTCAGCTCGTGTCGTGAGATGTTGGGTTAAGTCCCGCAACGAGCGCAACCCTTGATCTTAGTTGCCAGCATTCAGTTGGGCACTCTAAGGTGACTGCCGGTGACAAACCGGAGGAAGGTGGGGATGACGTCAAATCATCATGCCCCTTATGACCTGGGCTACACACGTGCTACAATGGACAGAACAAAGGGCAGCGAAACCGCGAGGTTAAGCCAATCCCACAAATCTGTTCTCAGTTCGGATCGCAGTCTGCAACTCGACTGCGTGAAGCTGGAATCGCTAGTAATCGCGGATCAGCATGCCGCGGTGAATACGTTCCCGGGCCTTGTACACACCGCCCGTCACACCACGAGAGTTTGTAACACCCGAAGTCGGTGAGGTAACCTTTTAGGAGCCAGCCGCCGAAGGTGGGACAGATGATTGGGGTGAAGTCGTAACAAGGTAGCCGTATCGGAAGGTGCGGCTGGATCACCTCCTTTCTAAGGATTTTAACGGAATATAAGACCTTGGGTCTTATAAACAGAACGTTCCCTGTCTTGTTTAGTTTTGAAGGAACTTTGATTCTTTCATATGGTAGATGGGCCTGTAGCTCAGCTGGTTAGAGCGCACGCCTGATAAGCGTGAGGTCGGTGGTTCGAGTCCACTCAGGCCCACCATCTTTACCCAATACGGGGCCTTAGCTCAGCTGGGAGAGCGCCTGCTTTGCACGCAGGAGGTCAGCGGTTCGATCCCGCTAGGCTCCACCAACGTGTTCTTTGAAAACTAGATAACAGAAGTAATTCACATTCAATTAGTAATGCAAGATATCACGTAGTGATTCTTTTTAACGGTTAAGTTAGAAAGGGCGCACGGTGGATGCCTTGGCACTAGGAGCCGATGAAGGACGGGACGAACACCGATATGCTTCGGGGAGCTGTAAGCAAGCTTTGATCCGGAGATTTCCGAATGGGGAAACCCACCACTCGTAATGGAGTGGTATCCATATCTGAATACATAGGATATGAGAAGGCAGACCCGGGGAACTGAAACATCTAAGTACCCGGAGGAAGAGAAAGCAAATGCGATTCCCTGAGTAGCGGCGAGCGAAACGGGACCAGCCCAAACCAAGAGGCTTGCCTCTTGGGGTTGTAGGACACTCTGTACGGAGTTACAAAGGAACGAGGTAGATGAAGAGGTCTGGAAAGGCCCGCCATAGAAGGTAACAGCCCTGTAGTCAAAACTTCGTTCTCTCCTGAGTGGATCCTGAGTACGGCGGAACACGTGAAATTCCGTCGGAATCCGGGAGGACCATCTCCCAAGGCTAAATACTCCCTAGTGACCGATAGTGAACCAGTACCGTGAGGGAAAGGTGAAAAGCACCCCGGAAGGGGAGTGAAAGAGATCCTGAAACCGTGTGCCTACAAGTAGTCAGAGCCCGTTAACGGGTGATGGCGTGCCTTTTGTAGAATGAACCGGCGAGTTACGATCCCGTGCAAGGTTAAGCAGAAGATGCGGAGCCGCAGCGAAAGCGAGTCTGAATAGGGCGAATTGAGTACGTGGTCGTAGACCCGAAACCAGGTGATCTACCCATGTCCAGGGTGAAGTTCAGGTAACACTGAATGGAGGCCCGAACCCACGCACGTTGAAAAGTGCGGGGATGAGGTGTGGGTAGGGGTGAAATGCCAATCGAACCTGGAGATAGCTGGTTCTCTCCGAAATAGCTTTAGGGCTAGCCTCAAGGTAAGAGTCTCGGAGGTAGAGCACTGATTGGACTAGGGGCCCCTACCGGGTTACCGAATTCAGTCAAACTCCGAATGCCGATGACTTATCCTTGGGAGTCAGACTGCGAGTGATAAGATCCGTAGTCGAAAGGGAAACAGCCCAGACCGCCAGCTAAGGTCCCAAAGTATACGTTAAGTGGAAAAGGATGTGGAGTTGCTTAGACAACCAGGATGTTGGCTTAGAAGCAGCCACCATTTAAAGAGTGCGTAATAGCTCACTGGTCGAGTGACTCTGCGCCGAAAATGTACCGGGGCTAAACGTATCACCGAAGCTGCGGACTGTTCTTCGAACAGTGGTAGGAGAGCGTTCTAAGGGCTGTGAAGCAAGACCGGAAGGACTTGTGGAGCGCTTAGAAGTGAGAATGCCGGTATGAGTAGCGAAAGAGGGGTGAGAATCCCCTCCACCGAATGCCTAAGGTTTCCTGAGGAAGGCTCGTCCGCTCAGGGTTAGTCGGGACCTAAGCCGAGGCCGAAAGGCGTAGGCGATGGATAACAGGTTGATATTCCTGTACCACCTCCTCACCATTTGAGCAATGGGGGGACGCAGGAGGATAGGGTAAGCGCGGTATTGGATATCCGCGTCCAAGCAGTTAGGCTGGGAAATAGGCAAATCCGTTTCCCGTGAAGGCTGAGCTGTGATGGCGAGCGAATTATAGTAGCGAAGTTCCTGATTCCACACTGCCAAGAAAAGCCTCTAGCGAGGTGAGAGGTGCCCGTACCGCAAACCGACACAGGTAGGCGAGGAGAGAATCCTAAGGTGATCGAGAGAACTCTCGTTAAGGAACTCGGCAAAATGACCCCGTAACTTCGGGAGAAGGGGTGCTCTGTTAGGGTGCAAGCCCGAGAGAGCCGCAGTGAATAGGCCCAGGCGACTGTTTAGCAAAAACACAGGTCTCTGCGAAGCCGTAAGGCGAAGTATAGGGGCTGACGCCTGCCCGGTGCTGGAAGGTTAAGAGGAGCGCTTAGCGTAAGCGAAGGTGCGAATTGAAGCCCCAGTAAACGGCGGCCGTAACTATAACGGTCCTAAGGTAGCGAAATTCCTTGTCGGGTAAGTTCCGACCCGCACGAAAGGCGCAACGATCTGGGCACTGTCTCAACGAGAGACTCGGTGAAATTATAGTACCTGTGAAGATGCAGGTTACCCGCGACAGGACGGAAAGACCCCGTGGAGCTTTACTGCAGCCTGATATTGAATGTTGGTACAGCTTGTACAGGATAGGTAGGAGCCTTGGAAACCGGAGCGCCAGCTTCGGTGGAGGCATCGGTGGGATACTACCCTGGCTGTATTGACCTTCTAACCCGCCGCCCTTATCGGGCGGGGAGACAGTGTCAGGTGGGCAGTTTGACTGGGGCGGTCGCCTCCTAAAAGGTAACGGAGGCGCCCAAAGGTTCCCTCAGAATGGTTGGAAATCATTCGCAGAGTGTAAAGGCACAAGGGAGCTTGACTGCGAGACCTACAAGTCGAGCAGGGACGAAAGTCGGGCTTAGTGATCCGGTGGTTCCGCATGGAAGGGCCATCGCTCAACGGATAAAAGCTACCCCGGGGATAACAGGCTTATCTCCCCCAAGAGTCCACATCGACGGGGAGGTTTGGCACCTCGATGTCGGCTCATCGCATCCTGGGGCTGTAGTCGGTCCCAAGGGTTGGGCTGTTCGCCCATTAAAGCGGTACGCGAGCTGGGTTCAGAACGTCGTGAGACAGTTCGGTCCCTATCCGTCGCGGGCGCAGGAAATTTGAGAGGAGCTGTCCTTAGTACGAGAGGACCGGGATGGACGCACCGCTGGTGTACCAGTTGTTCTGCCAAGGGCATCGCTGGGTAGCTATGTGCGGACGGGATAAGTGCTGAAAGCATCTAAGCATGAAGCCCCCCTCAAGATGAGATTTCCCATTCCGCAAGGAAGTAAGATCCCTGAAAGATGATCAGGTTGATAGGTCTGAGGTGGAAGTGTGGCGACACATGGAGCTGACAGATACTAATCGATCGAGGACTTAACCAATTTGAATGTATGCTTACTGTTATCTAGTTTTGAGAGAACACTCTCAATGGTTTGGTGGCGATAGCGAAGAGGTCACACCCGTTCCCATGCCGAACACGGAAGTTAAGCTCTTCAGCGCCGATGGTAGTCGGGGGTTTCCCCCTGTGAGAGTAGGACGCCGCCAAGCTATGTTACGGTAAAGGCAGCTCATTATGAGCTGCCTTTTTTGTTTTTGAATAAAAACAAAACAAACACCGAAATACGGAAACACCCATATACTAATTGCAAACTTCAAAAAGGTCCAAATTGTGTATACAATCAACAGCTTAAGGGAAGGCTATTCATACGGAGGTGGGCAAAATGAATGAAACGTCCAGCCATGAAGAAACATGTATTGTGTGTGAAACCAAAAAAAGCAGGGGAATCCATATTTATACGAAATTTATATGTTTAGAGTGTGAGAAGAAAGTAGTTTCCACTCCGACCTCTGATCCAAATTATGAATTTTTCGTTCGTAAACTGAAAAGCCTTCATACACCGACGTTATATTCTTAACCCTGAAAAGGGTCTTTTTTTTGCCTGAAATCAGAGGAGTTTTTACACTTTTTATAAAAGAACTGATACGATAAGAAGAGGAACTTGTTTAGACATGGAATGTAATAGATAATACTGATAAAAGTGAATAAATAGGAGTCGATCAAGTATGAAACCGTTTATTCAATATATGAAATGGACGCTTTGCGGCAGCACAGTTTTTGTATTAGCGGGGATAACCTTCTTTACGATAGGGCATCAGCCTTTTCTGTATTCGCTTTTATACGGGGCGGCCGGCGGAGCCGCTGTCAGTGCGGCCGGCCTGTGGAATGCGAAGCGTCTCTTTTTGAAAAAACACCGGCTGACAAGAAAAGAATATGCTTATATCAAGGAAAATCTTGAGGAAGCAAAGGGTAAAATCATCCGATTACGCAGGGCGCTTTTTCGCTCTAAAAGTATACAAATGCTGAAGCAGAATGCAGAGATACTGCGGATAACCCGACGAATATATCTGCTCACAAAGCAAGAGCCGAAGCGTTTTTATCAGGCAGAGCGTTTCTATTATCAAACGCTTGATTCTGTTGTGGAACTGACGGAAAAGTATGCTCTGCTCTCCTCACAGCCGCGAAAAAATAAAGATTTATCAATGTCCTTGAGTGAGACGAGGATGACTCTAGCAGAGCTTTCCAGAAGGCTGGAAGAGGATCTTCATGAACTGATGAAGGAGGACATCGACGACCTGCACTTTGAATTAGATATGGCAAAGCATTCACTGAGAAAATAAGAAAGGAAGAAGGAAATGGCCAAAGACCGTTCCGACGACAGCATGGACGCCCAAAATGACCAGACCCCTCTAAAGCTTGCAGATACGCTGCCGGAAGAAAAAAGGGAAGCGGCACTTCGGCTCGCTGAAAAACTGGACCCTGAGAACATGCAAAGCATTGTTCTGTTTGGTTCACAGGCGCAGGCGAATCTTCTGGAATTTTCCCACACGATGATAGAGCACGTGCAAAGAAAAGATGCAGGAGAGATGGGACAGATACTGGCTGATTTGATGCTGAAGCTTGACCAGGTCAACTCTGATGATCTGCAGATGAAGAACAAAGGGTTTTTCGCCCGGCTGTTTAAAAGGGTGTCCGGTTCTGTACAGGAAGTGCTTTCGAAATATCAAAAGACAAGTGTGCAGATTGACCGTATCAGCAGAAGGCTGGAACATTCTAAAAATGTGCTGTTGGGTGACAATAAATTGTTAGATCAGCTGTACGCCCAAAATAAACAATACTTTTCTGATTTAACTATGTATATAGCAGCGGGGGAATTAAAATTAGATGAGCTGAAAACAAAGCTGATACCCGAAGCGGCAAGAAAAGCCGAATTACAAGAACACAATCAAATGGCCGCGCAGGGAGTGAATGATCTTCGCCAGTTTGCCGACCGTCTGGATAAGAGGGTGCATGATCTGCTGCTGAGCAGGCAGATTACGCTTCAGAGTGCGCCGCAAATCCGCCTGATTCAAAACACGAATCAGGCACTGGCAGAGAAAATTCAGTCCTCCATTGTTACGGCTATTCCTTTATGGAAGAATCAAGTCGCCATCGCGCTGACGCTTATGAGGCAGCGGAGTGCGGCAGATGTGCAGCAGAAGGCGGCGGATACGACAAATCAATTGCTGCTGAAAAACGCCGAACTTCTGAAAACAAGTACAGTCGAGACCGCCAAAGCCAATGAGCGCGGACTTGTTGAGGCAGAAACCCTCAAAAAAGTGCAGGAAAGCTTAGTCAGCACACTTGAAGAAATCATGTCTATTCAAGAAGAAGGCAGGATGAAACGCAGGCGTGCCGAGGAGGAGCTTATTATCATGGAAGGCGATTTAAAAAAGAAGCTGCTTGATATGGGGTCAGGCCGGGATAACGGCTAGATGGCAAAAAGTCTTAGCTTTAAGTTGGCTCGCAGTCACGATATAATAAGAAAGACAGGCAAAGGATTTGTTTAAAAATGGACACACCTTTATATACAGCGCTGATGAAGCATGCGCACCGAAATACGTATTCTTTTCATGTTCCGGGACATCACAATGGAGATGTCTTTTTTGATGAAGCCAAATCTGTATATCAATCTCTTTTATCTATTGATATGACTGAGATCACGGGTCTTGATGACTTGCATCACCCGACGGGGGTCATTAAGGAAGCGCAGGATTTGGTGAGCAGATTTTACGGCTCTCAGGAAAGTTTCTTTCTCGTCAATGGAACGACCGTCGGCAATCTGGCGATGATTTTAGCTGTTTGTGAACCGGGAGAACCCATTCTGATCCAGCGTAATTGTCACAAGTCTGTTTTCCATGCGGCGGCATTGACGGGAGCCAAGCCGGTTTATTTGGCACCGGAAATCGATGAAAACATGCATGTGCCGGCACATGTATCCCTTTCAGTCATCGAAAAAGCGCTGGCGTCATATCCGAACGCGAAAGGACTTGTTCTGACCAATCCGACTTACTACGGGCATGCCGCCGATTTGACTGCGGCAGTTAAAAAAGCCCATTCATACGGCGTTCCTGTACTGGTGGATGAGGCTCATGGGGCTCACTTTGTGTTAGGGCAGCCTTTCCCGCCTTCATCATTGGCTATGGGGGCGGACGCCGTTGTTCAATCGGCTCATAAAACGCTTCCGGCTATGACAATGGGGTCTTACTTTCATTTGAACAGCACCAGAATTGACAGAGATCGATTAACTTATTATATAAGCAGTTTGCAAAGCAGCAGCCCGTCATACCCGATTATGGCATCTTTAGATACGGCGCGCGCTTATGTGCAGGATATTGCTGAAAAAGGGACACTTCCCGTTCATATGGAGCACATTGAGAAAATCAAACGAAGGTTCGCATCAATTTCTTCTATTGAAATAATCGAGCCTTCCGGATATGGACTGCGGGCGGACCCGTTAAAATTAATTCTTCGGTCAAAGCTCGGACATTCCGGCTATTCATTACAACGGATTTTGGAGAGTGAAGGCATTGTTGCCGAGCTGGCTGACGAGTACCAAGTATTGCTCGTACTGCCGATAGGCGGCCGGCGGATGATAGAACAGGCAGCCGTAAGAAACATACAGCAGAAACTGGAGAATACACCGCCCGATAAATTGCCGGATGCCGTGAGATGGACATTTCCGTCCATATCGACACTTGAATACCCGCAAAATGAGATGCGGAAGTTTAAAAAAGAGCTTACAGATATAAATAAGGCTGCCGGGCGCTTGCATGCGGGGAACATTATTCCTTATCCGCCGGGAATTCCGCTGATCATGGACGGAGAACGGATAACAGAAGAGATCGTACAAAAGCTTTCCCGTTTAATCGGCATGGACACGCATATTCAAGGCTTGTTAAACGGGGAACAATTACTTGTCTATATAGAAGAGGAGAAATCATGAGCGGTTTATTTATAACATTTGAAGGTCCTGAAGGTGCAGGGAAAACGACTGTGCTTCAGGAAATGAAAGAGATTCTGTCGGCAGAGGGGCTCCCGGTGACAGCGACAAGAGAACCGGGCGGCATCGACATTGCGGAACAGATCAGAGAAGTGATCTTAAATAAAAACAATACACTGATGGATGCAAAAACGGAGGCGCTGCTTTACGCCGCGGCGAGAAGACAGCATTTAGCCGAAAAGGTGCAGCCTGCATTGAAAGAAGGCCGCATTGTGCTGTGCGATCGTTTCATCGACAGTTCGCTGGCTTATCAAGGCTATGCGAGAGGGCTCGGCATTGATGAAGTCCTTTCTATTAATCAGTTTGCAATCGGCGATACGATGCCTGATGTCACCATCTATTTTTCTATTGAGCCGGAAGAAGGGTTGAAACGGATTACGTCGAATGATTCAAGAGAGAAGAATCGTCTCGATCTCGAGGCCCTGCACTTTCACACGAAAGTACGGGAAGGATACCAAAAGGTCATGCAGCGTTTTCCGGAAAGATTTCATACAATCGACGCTTCGAAAAAGAAGGAACTCGTCATTCAGGACGCACTTCAAGTGATAAATGAAGCATTGAAAAAAATTCAGTTGTGACCTGTTTCTCATAAGTTGCTATAATGAATGTAACGACAATGTTCTTTCCAACCTAAAGGGGGCCTAGAGAATGAAACTAATAGTGGCAGTGGTGCAGGATCAGGACAGCAACAGGCTTTTGAAAGTATTAACCGACCACAACTTCAGGGTGACGAAGCTTGCGACAACAGGCGGATTCCTTAAATCAGGCAATACGACGTTTATGATCGGGGTGGAAGATATCCGTGTCGATAAAGCGCTCAGCCTTATTAAAGAGAATGGCTGTAAACGTGATCAGATGATTGCCCCGGTATCCCCGATGGGCGGGAATGCGGATTCCTACGTTCCATATCCCGTCGAAGTGGAAGTCGGCGGAGCGACGGTCTTTGTCCTCCCGGTCGATGAATTTCATCAATTTTAAGGATTTGACGACGTGAAAATAAATTCTGACTTACGTACATTTATTGAGAAAAAGCAGCAGCCTGCTTATAAAGCGGCAGAGCTTTCCGGAACATTTAAAAGTTCAATGGACAGCCAAAGCAGCAAGCTGAAATTTGATCAGCTGAGCAGGTTCTTAACGGATATAGAAACGTTCGGGAAAAGGCTGACGAAGTCGAGAAACTTCAAAGACTTAGCGAAATTCAAAGGATTGGTAAAACGTTTTGTAAAAGAGGCCGTAGACAGCGGATTATCGCATGAGACGGAGAAAAGCTTTGACCTGTACGGCAGCAGCCGGACTCTGGGGCTTGTGAAAGAAATAGATGAAAAACTGCTCCAGCTGACAGAAGAAATGTTAGATCAGGAAAAACCGGCAATTGATTTGCTGGATCGAATCGGAGAAATAAAAGGTTTATTGATTAACCTTTACACATAGAGAGTGATACAATGGCAATATCATGGAAGGAAATGACCGGGCAGCAGCCCAGAGTAATGCGGCTTTTGCATAACAGTATTGAAAAGAAAAGGCTTTCTCACGCCTATCTGTTTGAAGGCAAAAAAGGTACGGGCAAATTGGATGCCGCACTGCTTCTCGCAAAAAGCTTTTTTTGCCTTGAAGGCGGGACTGAGCCTTGCGGGAAATGCCGGAACTGTAAGCGTATTGAATCCGGAAACCATCCCGACCTGCATGTGGTTCAGCCCGACGGATTATCCATTAAAAAGGCTCAGATCCAATCGCTTCAGGAAGAGTTTTCTAAAACAGGACTGGAATCGCATAAAAAGCTATACATTATATCCCATGCGGATCAAATGACGACAAATGCGGCAAACAGTCTGCTGAAATTTTTAGAGGAGCCGAGTCAAGACACCATCGCAATTCTTATTACTGAGCAGCTCCACCGAATACTGGATACCATCGTTTCGAGATGTCAGGTTCTTCCGTTCCAGCCGCTTCAGCCGAAAGCCATAGAAGAAAGACTGATTGAACAGGAAGTGAGCCCTCACATGGCCCGGCTCTTAGCAAATATGACAAATAATATTGCGGAAGCAGTCGAATTAAGTCGAAATGATGAGTTTGCAGAGTCCAGAGCGAAAGTGATAAAATTGTATGAAGTCTTACATCAGCGGAAAGGACATGCCTTTTTCTTCATTCAGGATCAGTGGGTGCCCTTTTTCAAAGAAAAAACCCATCAAGAAATGGGTCTTGATATGCTCTTATTGATATACCGTGATGTATTATCCATCCAAATTGGAAATGAAGATAAACTGATTTATCAAGACTTATTCCAATCAATAAAACAGCATGCGCTGCAATTTACACAACAAAGCGTTACGAACCAAATTCTCGCTGTTTTAGAAGCAAAAAAACGGCTTCATTCCAATGTGAATGTGCAGGGATTAATGGAGCACTTGGTGTTAACGTTGCAGGAGGGATAAGCTTGTACAACGTAATAGGCGTCCGCTTTAAAAAAGCGGGGAAAATTTATTATTTTGATCCGAACGGATTTGATATAGAACAAGACAGCTGCGTCATTGTTGAAACCGTAAGAGGTGTCGAATACGGGCAGGTTGTCATCGCAAATAAACAAGTGGACGAGCATGATGTTGTGCTTCCGCTTCGAAAGGTCATTCGCGTTGCTGATGAACGCGATCTTCTCATTGTAGAAGAAAACAAACAGGAGGCCCTGTCCGCTTTTGAAGTCTGTCAGAAAAAAGTGGCTGACCACGGCTTAGATATGAAGCTGGTTGATGTTGAATTTACGTTTGACCGCAATAAAGTCATTTTTTACTTTACGGCAGACGGACGGGTTGATTTCAGGGAATTGGTCAAAGACTTGGCTTCTATCTTTAAAACGAGAATCGAATTGCGCCAAATCGGGGTGAGGGACGAGGCGAAAATGCTCGGCGGTATCGGACCATGCGGGAGAATGCTTTGCTGCTCCACGTTCCTCGGTGATTTTGAACCGGTGTCCATCAAAATGGCGAAGGATCAAAATTTATCGTTGAACCCAACGAAGATCTCCGGTCTGTGCGGCCGTTTGATGTGCTGTTTGAAGTACGAAAATGATGAGTATGAGACGGCAAAAGAACAGCTGCCGGATTTAGGCGAAATGATTACGACGGCAAACGGCCCCGCAAAGGTTGTCGGTCTTAATATTCTGGAACGGGTGCTTCAGGTGGAACTGAAGAATCGTGAAAAAGTGATAGAATATACTTGGGAAGAGCTCTTGGAAGAGGGCGTCGTATCCGCACAAACCACAGATTAACGAGGTGTGGAACCTTGGATAAAAAAGAGTTATTTGATACTGTCATAAACCTGGAGGAACAAATCGGTTCGCTGTACCGTCAGCTGGGTGACTTAAAGCAGCATATCGGCGAAATGATTGAAGAGAATCACCATCTTCAGCTTGAAAATAAGCATTTGCGTAAGCGGCTTGATGACACGACGGAGCAAATTGAGAAATTCAAAGCCGATCAGAAAGAAACAAAAACACAGAAGGCAGAGCAGAGTGATATAGGAGAAGGGTACGACAATCTGGCCCGGCTGTATCAAGAAGGCTTTCATATTTGCAACGTCCATTATGGGAGCGTCCGCAAGGGAGATTGCCTTTTTTGTCTGTCCTTCTTAAATAAAAAATAAGGAAAAGGCTTCCGCTGATGTCGGAAGCCTTTTTCAAAGAGTGCCGAAAGGAATAAGATTATGGTTTCATTACGTGATGATGAAAGATTGGATTATTTATTAGCAGAGGATATGAAAATAGTACAGAGTCCGACGGTTTTCGCTTTTTCATTAGATGCCGTGCTGCTGTCTAAGTTTGCATACGTTCCGATTCAAAAGGGGAACATCGTTGATTTATGCACGGGGAACGGCATTGTGCCGCTTTTGCTCAGCACAAGGTCAAAAGCCGATATCACCGGGGTTGAAATTCAGGAACGCTTGTATGATATGGCGCTCCGAAGCGTGGAATACAACGGGCTGGGCGGTCAGATCAGTCTCATTCATGATGATCTGAAAAATATGCCGGAAAGACTCGGACATAATAAATACGATGTTGTCACCTGCAATCCGCCTTATTTTAAAACACCGAAAGAGGCGGAGCAGAACCTGAACGAGCATCTCAGAATCGCAAGGCACGAAATCCTTTGCACGCTTGAAGATGTGATTTCCGTCAGCAGCAAACTGCTGAAGCAAGGCGGAAAAGCGGCTCTCGTTCATCGGCCGGGGAGGCTTTTGGAAATCTTTGAACTAATGAAAGCGTACCGAATAGAACCGAAACGGGTTCAGTTTATTTATCCGAAACAAGGTAAAGAAGCGAATACCATTTTGGTTGAAGGAATTAAAGGCGGCCGCCCTGATCTCAAAATTCTTCCCCCGCTCTTTGTATACAATGAACAAAATGAATATACGAAAGAGATCCGCACGATTTTATATGGAGACAAATAGCCATTTCTTTTATGTGCTGCTGTGCAATGACAACAGTCTGTATGCCGGTTATACAAATGATCTGCAAAAACGGCTGAAAACCCACAATGAGGGAAAGGGCGCGAAATATACAAGGGCGAGAAGGCCGGTTTCGTTATGCCATGCGGAATCATTTGAAACAAAACGGGAAGCGATGCAGGCGGAATACCGTTTTAAGCAGCTGACCCGAAAGAAAAAAGAGCAATATATAGAAGAAAAACGACGCAGCAAGGAGGCTGTATATGTTAAGACGCCAGATGAGTTTTAACGGAAAATCTGAAATGGGAACTCTGTACCTTGTTCCTACACCGATCGGCAATTTGGAGGACATGACCTTTCGTGCAGTAGAGACGCTGAAATCGGCTGATGTCATAGCTGCCGAAGATACGAGACAGACGAAAAAGCTGTGCCATGTTTATGATATAGAAACATCTCTCATCAGCTATCATGAACATAATAAAGAAAGCAGCGGCCATAAAATCATTGAATGGCTGAAAAGCGGAAAGAATGTGGCATTGGTCAGTGATGCCGGCATGCCGACAATTTCCGACCCGGGGGCTGAGATTGTGAGAGATTTCACCCAAATCGGCGGATATGTCGTTCCGCTTCCGGGTGCAAATGCGGCATTAACCGCGCTGACCGCATCAGGCATCACCCCGCAGCCGTTTTTCTTCTACGGATTTTTAAACAGACAGAAAAAAGAAAAGAAGAAAGAACTCGAAATCCTGAAAAAACGGCAGGAAACGATGATATTTTACGAAGCGCCGCACAGATTGAAAGAAACATTAACAGCAATGCATGACGTTTTGGGTAATCGAACCATCGCCGTCACGAGAGAATTAACGAAAAAGTATGAGGAATTCATCAGAGGAACCATCGCCGAGGTGATTGAATGGGCAAATGAAGATCAAATCCGCGGTGAGTTCTGTCTCGTTGTCGAAGGAAATCAAACCGCAGAACCGGATGAAGATGAAAAGCCTTGGTGGACGGAGCTTTCTGAGACAGAGCATGTGGAGCATTACATAAACGAAGGAGCATCTTCCAAACAGGCCATAAAACAAACAGCGGTAGATCGGGGCGTTCCGAAACGCGAGATTTATGACGCTTATCACATTCAATCATAAAAAAAACCGTTCTTGTATCGTAACAAGAACGGTTTTTGTATGAAATAGCTTATTTTTGGTTTTGAAGCTGGTTTTGAATTTCAGAGATGATTTGCTCAGCGCCTTCTTTGCTGAGTACCAATTTGCCGCCGGCAAGTTTAAGGTTATCATCAGAAACTTCACCAGTTACTTGGCAAGTCATGTTTGGTTTATATTTTTTAAGGATGATTTTTTCATCATCAACATAAATTTCAAGAGCGTCTTTTTCTGCGATGCCCAGTGTACGGCGAAGTTCGATAGGGATAACTACGCGTCCAAGTTCATCAACTTTACGTACGATACCAGTAGATTTCATTAACAGTCTCCTCCCGAGAGATAATTATTTTGTAGTTTATATTTTTCTTCGTCATTATTCGACAAAATTCCTTACATTCCTAGCATAACAAGGTTTCCAATAATCGTCAATCTTTTTGTTTACTATTGATTGTAAGAATTAGTTCTTATAGTAAGTAAAGCCTTGGAAATCCTGAAATAACAGGCTTTTTGACTGCTTTTTCGAACCTATTATCCTACTGAAAATCCTTTTAAATCAAGACTTTCGAACCAAGATGTTTTATATTAGTAGATTATATACGACAAATTTCGACATGTTAAGACTTTTTTTAATTTCAATAAAAATTTTTAATTTTATTTACTCTTTTACGCGCAGTACGTATATATCCTTGATCTTAAAGGCTAAGATGGTATCATAGATAGAGGACAAATATCAATATTGTATATCAAATAAAACCGCTCTCGTCCTTTGGGCGTGAGCTTTTCGACATTCTGAATGGGAGGTTGCAACATGCCGCAAGACAATAATACTTTTTATATTACAACCCCGATATATTATCCGAGCGGAAAATTACATATCGGCCATGCTTATACTACCGTGGCCGGCGATGCGATGGCGCGTTACAAAAGATTAAAAGGATTTGACGTACGCTACTTAACCGGAACGGATGAGCACGGACAGAAAATCCAGCAGAAAGCGGAGGAAGAGAATATCACGCCTCAAGCTTATGTGGATCGTGCAGTTGCTGAAATCCAAAAACTATGGAAGCAGCTCGACATTTCTCACGATGATTTCATCCGGACGACGGAAAGCCGGCACAAAGAAATTATCGAGAAAGTGTTTCAAAAACTTCTTGATAATGGTGACATTTACCTGGATGAGTATGAGGGCTGGTACAGCATCCCTGATGAAACATTCTATACGGAAACACAGCTGGTGGATGTGGAAAGAAATGAGAAGGGTGAGGTTGTCGGCGGAAAAAGCCCGGACAGCGGCCACCCGGTCGAATTAATCAAAGAGGAGTCATACTTCTTCCGCATGAGCAAATACGCAGACCGCCTGCTGAAGTTTTATGAGGAAAATCCTTCTTTCATCCAGCCTGAATCACGCAAAAATGAAATGATTAACAACTTCATTAAACCGGGGCTTGAAGATTTGGCCGTTTCCAGAACGACGTTCGACTGGGGCGTAAAGGTGCCGGGAAATCCGAAGCATGTCGTGTATGTATGGATTGACGCACTGTTCAACTATATTACAGCGCTCGGTTACGATACGGAAAATGATGAGCTTTACAAAAAGTACTGGCCGGCTGACGTCCATCTTGTCGGTAAAGAAATTGTCCGTTTTCATACCATTTACTGGCCGATTATGCTGATGGCGCTTGATCTCCCGCTGCCTAAGCAAGTATTCGCGCATGGCTGGTTATTGATGAAAGACGGAAAAATGTCGAAATCAAAAGGAAATGTCGTTGATCCGGTAACGTTAATTGAACGCTACGGCTTGGATGAACTTCGCTATTATCTGCTTCGCGAAGTACCGTTCGGTTCAGACGGTGTCTTTACGCCGGAAGGTTTCGTAGAACGAATTAATTATGACTTGGCGAACGACTTAGGAAACCTTCTGAATCGTACAGTCGCAATGATCCAAAAATATTTTGACGGCGAGATTGGTTCATATGAAGGAAATGTGACCGATTTTGATTCAGAGCTTTCTTCTGTAGCCGGTGAAACGGTTAAAGCTTATGAAAAGGCAATGGAAAACATGGAGTTTTCAGTCGCTTTATCAACGCTATGGCAATTAATCAGCCGTACGAACAAATATATTGATGAAACTGCTCCGTGGGTGCTTGCTAAAGACCAGGAAAAAGAAAAAGAATTACGTTCTGTCATGTATCATTTAGCTGAATCTTTACGTATCTCAGCCGTATTGCTCCAGCCTTTCTTGACGCAAACGCCTGAAAAAATGTTTGCCCAGCTCGGAGTTGAGGATCAGTCTCTAAAAGCTTGGGACAGTATTCAGACATTCGGCCAATTGAAGAACACGAAAGTGAAAAAAGGGGAACCGCTTTTCCCTCGTCTTGAAGCTGAAGAAGAAGTAGCTTACATCAAGCAAAAAATGCAAGGAACTGCTCCTGCTAAAGAAGAAAAGGCGGAAGAGCCGCAAGAAGCAGAGCGTCTTCCTGAAATTACGTTTGATCAATTTATGGATACAGAACTTCGCGTCGCAGAAGTCTTGTCCGCAGAGCCGGTGAAAAAAGCAGATCGGCTGCTGAAATTGCAAATTGATCTGGGCTTTGAACAGCGCCAAGTTGTATCAGGTATCGCAAAGCATTACACACCGGATCAGCTTGTGGGAATGAAGATCATTTGTGTAACGAATCTAAAACCGGTAAAACTGAGAGGCGAGCTTTCTCAAGGAATGATACTGGCAGGAGAATCGGACGGCGTTCTCAAAGTTGTAGCTGTCGACCAGTCATTACCGAAAGGCACTCGAATTAAATAAATAGATGCAAAAGGTGTTTCACGTGTAACATTCCGTCGAACACCTTTTGTTTTTCAACAAGAAAGGAGTTTTTATGATGCTTTTTGATACACATGCGCACTTAAATGCCGAGCAATTTGACACAGACTTAGAGGAAGTCATTGCGCGTGCAAAGGCTGAAAAAGTTGAACGGATCGTCGTTGTCGGTTTCGACAAACCCACTATCACGCGTGCGATGGAGCTGATTGAGGAATATGACTTTATATACGCTGCGATCGGCTGGCATCCGGTAGACGCAATTGACATGACAGAGGAAGATTTATCATGGATTAAGGAACTGTCCTCTCATGAAAAAGTCGTGGCAATCGGAGAGATGGGCCTTGATTATCACTGGGATAAATCACCAAAAGACGTTCAGAAAGAAGTATTCCGGAAACAAATCGCTCTCGCCAAAGAAGTGAACCTTCCAATTATCATTCATAATCGTGATGCAACGGAAGATGTTGTCACAATTTTGAAAGAAGAGGGAGCGGAAGAAGTCGGCGGTATTATGCACTGCTTTACGGGGAGCGCGGAGGTTGCGCGGCAGTGTATGGCTATGAATTTCTATATTTCATTCGGCGGACCGGTTACCTTCAAAAATGCGAAGAAACCAAAAGAAGTAGCAAAGGAAATTCCGAATGACCGTTTGCTGATTGAAACGGACTGTCCTTTCCTGACACCGCATCCTTTCCGCGGTAAACGGAATGAGCCAAGCTACGTAAAATATGTTGCTGAACAGCTCGCCGAATTAAAAGGACTGACGTATGAGGAAATTGCCTCAATTACAACCGAAAACGCAAAAAGACTTTTCCGCATGAACTGACAGAATGCGCTGTCATAACGTGTAAAAGCTTGTCCGATTCAGTGGATATGTGAAACGGTTCTACAAGCTTCCTTCTCCTCATAAGATAGGTTGTCGATATGTCTCTCTTCCTTTTTTTGCTTTGTTTTTGCATAATGAGGGATACGCTGAAGGTTTTTCATCTTCGAGATGGGAGGGTTGACAGCATTTTAGATACTCTATATAATCTCTCCGAGGAGAAGGAGGCGTTTTTCATCACACAAAAAATGAAAAAACTGTTTTCCGTAAAGCTTGGTAAAAGCAAGGTTATTCTTATTGCAGCTATTATTCTGCTGGGCGGAACCGGGACTGCATACGGGGCACATGAGCTCTCAAAACAATCAGTTTCTGTTTCCATCAATGGCAAGAAAAAGCAAATACGCACTCATGCAAAAACGGTTGGGGAACTTCTGGAAGATTTACATATAGAGACGAGAAATGAAGACCGGATTACCCCGTCTAAGCAGACAGCATTGGCAGACAACATGAATGTCGTGTATGAAGCTGCAAAGCAGATCCGTGTGACAAGAGGCGGAGAAGAAAAGACTTTATGGTCAACGGCAAAAACAGTCGGCGCATTTCTGAACGAACAGCATACACCTGTGAATCAGCACGATAAAATAGATCCAGCAGCAGATACGAAAGTGACAAACGGCATGAAAGTCACGGTCGACCCGGCTTTTCAGGTCACTGTAAATGATGCGGGAAAGAAAAAGAAAATATGGACGACTTCGACTACGGTCGCTGACTTTTTAACGCAGCATAAGATGGACATGAAAGACGAAGATAAAGTAAAACCGGCATTACACGAAAAGCTCACAAAAAATCAGGCCGGTATACAAATCACTCGTATCGAAAAAGTCACCGATGTAGTTGAGGAAAAAATAGCGTATCAAGTGAAAGAAAAAGAAGATGCGTCTCTCGACAGCGGGAAAGAAAAGATCGTTCAAAAAGGAAAAGAAGGCAAACTTAAAAAGCATTTTCATGTTGTCAAAGAAAATGGAAAAGAAGTTTCAAGAAAGCTTGTTAAAGAAGAAACATCTGAAAAAAGCAAAGATCAGATCATTGCGGTCGGCACAAAGCGGCACAGTCCCAAGATTGAGCAGCTCAGTGCACCTGTGAAGGCATCTTCGAGCGAAACCGGATCTTCCGGTAAAGTGATTACCGTGTCTTCCACGGCTTATACCGCAAGCTGCAGCGGCTGTTCCGGCCATACGGCTACAGGCGTTAACCTGACAAGCAATCCGAATGCCAAAGTCATTGCGGTAGACCCAAGCGTCATCCCGCTCGGCACAAGAGTCCACGTAGACGGATACGGGGAAGCCGTGGCCGCTGATACGGGCTCAGCCATTAAAGGAAGACGGATTGATGTCTTTTTCCCTGAAAAATCTTCAGCTTACCGCTGGGGAAAGAAACAGGTCAAAATAAAAATCTTAAATTAATTCCGATTCACTCAGAGGGTTTTGCGCCCTCTGTTTTTTTCGTTATAATAGGTAAAGTGTATTTTCAGTATATTAGACGTGACATGCAAGCAAAGGTTTCGTTTTGGATATAAAAAGTTTTTTTGGAGGAAGTAATGAAAATTAAAGAAATTATTGTAGTCGAGGGACGCGATGACACTGCGCGCATAAAACTTGCCGTTGATGCGGATACGATCGAGACAAACGGTTCCGCAATCGGAGACGAAGTCATCAGGCAGATTCGGCTGGCGCAGGAAACGAGAGGGGTCATCGTGCTGACGGACCCGGATTTTCCGGGGGAAAAGATCCGGAAAACCATTTCTGAAGCAGTACCCGGCTGTAAACACGCATTTCTGCCCAAACATCTTGCCAAACCGAAAAACAAGCGCGGCATTGGCGTTGAGCACGCATCCATTGAAAGCATCAGAGCATGTCTGGAAAATGTGCATGAAGAGATGGAGGCAAAGCCGAGTGAGATTTCAGCTGAAGATGTCATACAGGCCGGTCTGATCGGCGGACCGGCTGCCAAAAGACGCCGCGAACGATTGGGCGACCTGCTGAAGATCGGCTATACAAACGGCAAGCAGCTTCAAAAACGGCTGCAAATGTTTCAAATCAAAAGAAGTGATTTTATTGATGCGCTCGATGCTATGAGGCAGGAGGAACAGGATGAACAATAAAGATATCGCGACACCTATCAGAACGAAGGAAATTCTGAAAAAGTACGGTTTCTCTTTTAAAAAGAGTCTGGGACAGAATTTCTTAATTGATACAAATATATTGGACAGAATTGTGGACCATGCGGAAATTACGGATCGGACCGGAGTCATTGAAATCGGGCCCGGAATCGGCGCGCTGACAGAGCAGCTTGCCAAACGGGCGAAAAAGGTCGTCGCGTTTGAAATTGATCAGCGCCTGCTGCCCATTCTCAATGATACGCTGTCTCCATATGACAATGTAACGATCATTCATCAAGATGTGCTGAAAGCAGACGTAAAATCTGTCATTGAAGAGCAGTTTCAGGATTGTGATGAAATTATGGTGACGGCGAATCTCCCATATTATGTGACGACGCCTATCATCATGAAGCTATTGGAAGAACATCTTCCGTTAAAAGGAATTGTCGTGATGCTGCAAAAAGAGGTCGCTGAGCGGATGGCCGCTGATCCTTCCTCTAAGGAGTACGGATCGCTTTCCATTGCGGTTCAGTTCTATACGGAGGCCAAAACCGTCATGACCGTCCCGAAAACGGTGTTTGTGCCTCAGCCTAATGTCGATTCAGCCGTCATCCGTCTCTTGCTTCGTGACGGCCCGGCGGTTGACGTCGATAATGAACCGTTTTTCTTCCAGCTGATTAAAGCAAGCTTCGCACAGCGCCGGAAAACCTTGCTGAACAACCTTGTGAACAATCTTCCGGGCGGAAAAGAGAAAAAAGCTCAAATTGAAGAAGTTCTTCAAGAAACGAATATTGACGGAAAGCGGCGCGGTGAATCCCTGTCCATAGAAGAATTCGCGCTCCTGTCCAACGGATTGCATAAAGCCCTTTTCTAAGAGGGCTTTTTGTTTTGCGTCACCACTTGGACTGCCGCTACATAGGCTAGAGGAGAACCTTATTCATTCAACTGCAAGAAAAGCTTGAAACGTCAAGCGCCGCAGCGGAAAGAGGTGTATTTGCCAAGACTTCTTTCATGATGAGGCTTAGTCTATTTGTGGAGTGGGTAACGTGCAATTTCAAATAGGAGATATGGTAGCCAGGAAATCCTATCAAATGGATGTTTTATTTCGCATTATCGGTATAGAGCAAACAAGCAACGGAAATTCAATTGCCATCCTGCATGGTGACGAAGTCAGATTGATTGCGGATGCTGATTTTTCTGATTTGGAGCCTGTCAGAAAAGACGAACAGGCCATGAGAAAGAAAAGAGATGAAAGCAGGATGAATGAATCTCTCGAGCTGCTCCGCCAGGATTATAAGCTGCTTCGGGAAAAACAGGAATATTATGCGACAAATCAATATCAGCATCAGGAGCACTACTTTCATATGCCCGGAAAGGTATTGCATCTGGACGGCGATGAGGCCTATTTGAAAAAGTGCCTGAACTTTTATGAAAAAATCGGTGTGCCGGTATACGGAATTCACTGCCATGAGAAAAAAATGCCGGCATCAATTGACGAGCTGCTTGATAAATACAGGCCGGATATTTTAGTCATCACCGGCCATGATGCATATTCCAAGCATAAGGGTGACGTGAACGATTTAAGCGCCTACAGGCATTCTAAACACTTTGTCGAAACCGTTCAAAAAGCGAGGCGTAAAGTCCCTCATTTGGATCAGCTGGTCATATTCGCGGGGGCCTGTCAATCTCATTTCGAGTCTTTAATCAGAGCAGGCGCGAATTTTGCAAGTTCGCCCTCACGCGTCAATATCCATGCGCTTGACCCGGTATATATTGTCGCGAAAATCAGCTTCACTCCGTTTATGGAGCGGATCAATGTATGGGATGTCCTGAGAAATACGCTGACGAGAGAGAAAGGGCTGGGAGGAATTGAAACGAAGGGTGTGCTGCGTGTCGGTATGCCGTATAAATCAAATGGATGAGTGATAAAACCCGCATATATTTCGCTATGCGGGTTAATTATTTTACATATTGATACATAAATTTCCGGAACTTGTGAAAAATAACGCAGAAATCAATAGAATTTTGTCAAAATAATTTTGTTGACAATGACTTATTAACGTTGATATAATTTAAATTTTATTTGACAAAATTGGGCTCTTGTTGTACAATAAATGTAGTGAGGTGGATGCAATGGCGAAGACGTTGTCCGATATAAAAAGATCGCTTGATGGGAATTTAGGTAAACGGCTTACGTTAAAAGCAAACGGCGGCCGCCGAAAAACGATTGAGCGTTCGGGCATTTTAGCTGAGACGTACCCTTCTGTTTTTGTGATACAACTAGATCAAGACGAGAATTCGTTTGAAAGAGTTTCATACAGTTATGCTGATATTCTGACTGAGACTGTTGAATTGACATTCAATGACGATACGGCAAGCTCAGTAGCATTTTAATGGGCAGTGAACCTTTTGTTTACTGCTTTTTGTTTTGCCTTCTAAAGCTCTTCTAATTATTCCCTCGAAAGTTTCTGCCGATTAAACGAAAGCTATAGGTGTCACATGTTTTATCGTGGCGTGCACGAATGGTGATCAATTCTATAAAAGGGGTTGTTTCGTTTGGGCAGACGTCGTGGAGTTATGTCAGATGAGTTCAAATATGAGCTGGCGAAGGACCTTGGTTTTTACGATACGGTGAAAAACGAGGGCTGGGGAGGCATTCGGGCGCGTGACGCCGGGAATATGGTAAAGCGCGCGATTGAGATTGCCGAACAGCAGATGGCGGCTCAGAACCAAAATAACCGATAATGCAGTGGCCCGGGGGACAATCCGTTCCCCGGTTTTTTCTATCGGCTGTCAAAACCGGCGTCAATTTCGGATAAGTACCTCCGGGTCTCCAAATGTGATACAATGTTCATACTTATGTTTAGATGGAGAAGTAGGTGAAAGCTATGCGTATTTTAGAAAAAGCGCCGGCCAAAATCAATCTGTCCCTCGATGTGACGAGTAAACGCCCGGATGGTTATCACGAAGTGGAGATGATCATGACGACAATTGATTTGGCAGATCGGATTGAACTGACAGAACTGCCCGAAAACGTTATCAGAGTGGCGTCGCATAACCGCTTTGTTCCGGATGATCAAAGGAATCTGGCTTATCAGGCAGCCAAACTGCTTAAAGAACGGTTTCAAGTCAAAAAAGGCGTTTCCATTATGATTACAAAAGTGATCCCTGTAGCGGCAGGGCTTGCCGGCGGAAGCAGCGATGCGGCAGCCACGCTCAGAGGGCTGAACAGGCTTTGGGATTTAAAGCTTTCTGTCGAAGAGCTCGCGGAGCTTGGAGCTGAAATCGGTTCAGACGTGTCCTTCTGTGTATACGGAGGCACTGCCCTGGCCACCGGACGCGGTGAGAAGATCAGGCACATCAGTGCTCCGCCTCATTGCTGGGTCGTGCTCGCCAAACCGACGATCGGGGTATCGACTGCCGAAGTATACCGCCGGCTGAACTTACAGCAGGTTCGGCATCCTGATGTGCAGGCGATGATTGACGCGATTGAAGAAAAAAGCTTCCAAAAGGTATGCGGACAATTAGGAAACGTATTGGAGTCGGTTACGCTCAGCCTCCATCCCGAGGTGGCGATGATTAAAAATCAAATGAAACGCTTCGGCGCTGATGCGGTGTTAATGAGCGGAAGCGGACCGACTGTATTCGGTTTGGTTCAATACGAATCGAAAGTGCAGCGGATTTATAACGGGTTAAGAGGTTTCTGTGATCAAGTGTACGCAGTGCGGATGATCGGCGAACAGAATGCTCTTGATTAAATCCGTATGTTAAGTTATATTATTTTTAAATTATTCGGATTTTGGGGGTAAGTTCATGAAGTTTCGTCGCAGCGGCAGATTGGTGGACTTAACAAATTATTTGTTAACCCATCCGCATGAATTAATACCGTTAACGTTTTTCTCAGAACGGTATCAATCAGCAAAGTCATCAATCAGTGAAGATTTAACGATTATTAAACAGACCTTTGAACAGCAAGGCATTGGGACGCTGCTTACAGTGCCGGGAGCTGCCGGAGGCGTCAAATACATTCCGAAAGTGAAACAGGCTGAAGCAGAAGCGTTTATACAGGAGCTGGGACAGTCTTTAGTAAATCCTGAGCGTATCCTTCCGGGCGGTTATGTATATTTAACGGATATCTTAGGAAAACCATCTGTCCTCTCTCATGTAGGCAGGCTTTTTGCTTCCGTTTTTGCGGAGCGGGAGATTGATGTGGTGATGACCGTTGCGACAAAAGGAATCCCTCTTGCTTACGCAGCGGCCAGTTATCTGAACGTTCCGGTTGTCATCGTGCGAAAGGACAATAAAGTGACGGAAGGCTCCACGGTGAGCATCAATTATGTATCAGGGTCATCTAACCGCATTCAAACGATGTCACTTGCGAAAAGAAGTTTGGCTACGGGTTCGAACGTTTTGATTATTGACGACTTTATGAAAGCCGGCGGCACCATTAACGGCATGATCAGTTTGCTTGATGAGTTTAATGCAAACGTCGCGGGAATAGGTGTCTTGGTTGAAGCCGAGGGAGTGAATGAACGGCTTGTCGATGAATACATGTCACTGCTCACGCTTTCAACCATCAATATGAAAGACAAAACGATTGAGATTCAAAACGGCAATTTTCTGCGATTTTTTAAAGAACAGCATTTAAAGAATGGGGAGACAGAAAAATGACAAAAGCAATCCATACAAAACACGCGCCGGCAGCGATCGGGCCATATTCACAGGGAATCATCGTAAACAACATGTTTTACAGCTCAGGCCAGATTCCTCTTACTGCTGAAGGAGAAATGGTAAACGGTGATATCACAGAACAAACGCATCAGGTGTTCAGCAATTTAAAAGCTGTGCTGAAAGAAGCGGGCGCTTCTCTCGAGACGGTTGTAAAAGCAACGGTATTTATTGCTGATATGGAGCAGTTTGCGGAAGTGAATGAAGTGTACGGACAATACTTTGATGTACATAAGCCGGCAAGGTCTTGTGTGGAAGTGGCGAGACTGCCGAAAGATGCTCTCGTGGAAATTGAAGTCATTGCGCTGGTGAAATCTTAAATCTCAGAAAAGTGGTTCCGGTCTCCGGGATCACTTTTTTTATGCAGTATATGATCCCCAAATATGGTTTATCACCTAATTGTGTATGTATATCCTATATTTTCAAAAAAACTTTTTGAAACGTGCAGGAATTTAAAAAGAATCGTGGAATTGTTAGACTAATGCTTTTATATAGGGAAAAGGTGGTGAACTACTGTGGAAGTTACTGACGTAAGATTACGCCGCGTGAATACCGATGGTCGCATGAGAGCGATTGCATCCATCACGCTGGATCACGAATTTGTCGTACATGATATTCGTGTGATTGATGGAAACAATGGTCTTTTCGTTGCGATGCCGAGTAAACGCACCCCTGATGGAGAATTCCGCGATATTGCTCATCCTATTAATTCCAGCACGCGGGGCAAGATCCAGGATGCTGTTTTAAATGAGTATCATCGTTTGGGTGATTCTGAAGCATTAGAATATGAAGAAGCCGGGGCTTCTTAAACATAACAAAATGTAAGGACTGCTGATAAAGGCTGACACAAGGCCTTTTCCGGCAGTCCTTTTTTAAATCTGATTTTTCAGTAATAAAGCGATTACATAGAAAATTCTTGCACTTTTTGATGTCTTCTTGAAATCAACAGCTATTTAGGATATATTTTTCTATGGATAAAAGGGATATTGGAGGCCATTAAATGGATAAGCGGTTTGCAGTGATTTTAGCTGCCGGAAAAGGAACGAGAATGAAATCGAAGCTTTACAAGGTCCTTCATCCGGTATGCGGAAAGCCTATGGTAGAGCACGTCGCAGACGAAGCTCTGAAATTATCTTTAGCGAAGCTTGTCACCATCGTAGGACACGGCGCCGAAGATGTGAAGAAGCAGCTCGGACAGAAAAGCGATTACGCTATCCAAGCAGAACAGCTCGGTACGGCTCATGCGGTCAAACAGGCAAAACCATTTCTTCACGGAGAAAAGGGTGTCACGATCGTTATTTGCGGCGATACACCGCTTCTGACGGCGGAGACGATGGAAGCCATGCTGAATGAACATACAGACAAAGGTGCAAAAGCCACGGTGTTAACGGCCGTTGCCGACGATCCCGCCGGATACGGAAGAATCATCCGCAGTGAAGACGGCGCCGTTCAAAAAATAGTGGAGCACAAGGATGCTTCGGAACAAGAACGTCTTGTGAAAGAAATTAACACGGGAACGTACTGTTTTGATAACGAGGCTCTTTTTCGTGTCATCGAACAGGTTTCGAATGAAAATGCCCAAGGCGAGTATTATCTGCCGGATGTGATCGAAATCCTCAAAGACGAAGGCGAAACTGTTGCCGCTTACCAGACTGGTAACTTCCAAGAGACGCTCGGAGTGAATGATAGAGTCGCTCTTTCTCAGGCTGAAATGTATATGAAAGAGCGTATTAACAAACGGCATATGCAGAACGGAGTCACTTTAATCGATCCGATGAATACGTACATCTCACCTGACGCACGTATCGGACAAGATACAGTTATTTATCCCGGAACTGTGTTAAAGGGACAAGCTGAAATCGGCGATGAATGTGTCATCGGCCCTCACACTGAGATAGAGGACAGCTCAATCGGCAGCCGCACTGTGATTAAACAATCCGTTGTCAATCGCAGCAAAGTTGGGAATGATGTAAATATCGGTCCTTTTGCTCACATCAGACCCGATTCCGCAATCGGCAATGAAGTGAAGATCGGAAACTTTGTTGAAATCAAGAAAACACAATTCGGCGACCGGAGCAAAGCATCTCATTTAAGCTATATCGGTGATGCCGAAGTGGGCACGGATGTGAATCTGGGCTGCGGCTCCATCACGGTCAATTATGATGGGAAGAAAAAGTATTTAACCAAAATTGAAGACGGCGCCTTTATTGGCTGCAACTCCAATCTGGTCGCTCCTGTTACAGTAGGAGAAGGCGCGTACGTCGCTGCGGGTTCAACCGTAACTGAAGATGTGCCGGGCGAAGCGCTTGCCATTGCCAGAGCAAGACAAGTAAATAAAGAAGATTATGTGAAAAATATTCATAAAAAATAATCCTAAAATCGGAGGTTTACCATGTCTAACGAATACGGAGATAAGAATTTAAAGATTTTTTCTTTGAATTCAAATCCAGAACTTGCAAAAGAAATCGCGGATAATGTAGGGGTTCAATTAGGAAAGTGCTCTGTTACAAGATTCAGTGACGGAGAGGTCCAGATCAACATAGAAGAAAGTATTCGCGGCTGTGATTGCTATATCATTCAGTCTACAAGTGCGCCGGTCAACGAGCACATCATGGAATTGCTGATTATGGTTGACGCTTTAAAGCGCGCTTCCGCGAAAACAATCAACATTGTCATTCCGTACTACGGTTATGCGCGCCAGGACAGAAAAGCAAGATCACGTGAACCGATTACGGCAAAACTTTTTGCAAACCTGCTTGAAACAGCGGGTGCGACACGCGTGATCGCGCTTGATTTACACGCGCCGCAAATTCAAGGTTTCTTTGATATTCCGATTGACCACTTAATGGGTGTTCCGATTTTAGGCCATTACTTTGAAGGTAAAGACTTGAAAGATATCGTCATTGTTTCTCCTGACCACGGCGGTGTGACGCGCGCCCGCAAACTTGCGGACCGTCTGAAAGCGCCGATCGCGATTATCGACAAACGCCGTCCTAGACCGAATGAGGTAGAAGTGATGAACATCGTCGGTAACGTGGAAGGAAAAACAGCGATTCTGATCGATGATATTATTGATACGGCCGGCACAATCACACTTGCCGCTAACGCGCTGGTTGAAAACGGAGCTGCAGAAGTGTATGCATGCTGTACGCACCCTGTACTGTCAGGTCCTGCCGTTGAGCGGATCAATAACTCTAAAATCAAGGAGCTTGTCGTAACGAACAGCATTAAGCTTCCTGATGAGAAAAAAATCGACCGCTTTAAGCAGCTTTCTGTCGGACCGCTTCTGGCTGAAGCGATTATCCGCGTTCACGAGAAACAATCTGTCAGCTATTTATTCAGCTAAGCCGAAACTTTAAGGTTTAAATCCCAGTTATTGTGGGTATTGTTCTAATAGGACGATAAAACGATAATTAGGATGGTGCTGAATATGGCAACTTTAAAAGCAAATGAAAGAACAGATTTTAAACGTTCGACGCTTCGGAAAATCCGTCATTCAGGACATGTTCCAGGGATTATATACGGTAAAGAAACAACGAATACGCCTGTCTCTTTAGACAGTGTCGAATTGCTTAAAACATTGCGGGACGAAGGAAAAAACACGATTATCACAATTGATGTCAACGGAAATCAGCAATCGGTTATGGTGACTGATCTTCAGACAGACCCGCTCAAAAACGAATTGACGCACGCCGATTTTCAAGTCGTGAATATGAGTGAGGAGCTGGAGGCCGAGGTGCCGATTCAGCTGACGGGAGAGGCGAAGGGAGTCAAAGACGGAGGCGTCATCCAGCAGCCGCTGCATGAGCTTTCGATTAAGGCCAGACCGAAGGACATCCCTCAGACAATCAATGTTGATATTTCAGGACTTGAGATGAATGATGTGCTGACCATCGCAGATCTGACTGCTGACGGCAATTATACATTTGCAAACGATCCGGAAGAAGTCGTGGCTTCCATCCTTCCTCCTAAGCAGGAAGCATTCGAAGAAGATGCAGAACCGTCTCCTGGGGAAGAGCCCGAAGGAGAAAATCAATAAGCGCTTTAAGACGTAACCCGCCCGAGGTTACGTCTTTTGTGCTAGAATGAGAAGAATTACAGCGATGTTGAGGGAGGATTTACGATGCTTGTGATTGCCGGTCTCGGTAACCCCGGGAAAACCTACGAGAACACGAGACATAATGTCGGCTTTATGGCCATTGACGAGCTTTCTAAAGAATGGAATATTGAATTGAATAAAACGAAATTCAACGGACTTTACGGAATGGGGTTTGTTTCCGGAAAAAAAGTTCTACTTGTTAAACCGCTTACATATATGAATTTATCAGGGGAATGTTTGCGGCCGCTACTGGATTATTATGATGCCGATCATGAAGATCTGAAAGTCATATACGATGACCTTGATCTTCCGACGGGAAAAATCAGACTTCGGACGAAGGGGAGCGCAGGCGGACATAACGGAATTAAATCGCTTATACAGCACCTCGGAACCCCTGAATTTGACCGGGTCAGAATCGGAATCGGCCGCCCCGTCAACGGAATGAAAGTCGTTGACTATGTACTGGGAGCTTTTACGAAGGAAGAAGCGCCGCATATCAATGATGCCGTCTCAAAAACCGTAAAAGCCTGCGAAGCTTCCTTAACGAAACCATTTTTAGAAGTCATGAACGAATTTAATGCAAATGTATAAGATAAATAATGGGAGACCATACTAGGGAAAAATGATTTTTTCACATCAGGAGGTCCAACGTATGGCTTTGCATTATTTCTGCCGCCACTGCGGCTTTAAGGTAGGGAGCCTGGAATATTCGACGGTGCCGACACAGTCACTTGGATTTCAGCACTTAACAAATGAGGAAAGAAACGATATGATTTCATATAAAGACAATGGAGATGTCCATGTTCTTACAATTTGTGAAGACTGCCAAGAGGCGCTGGAGCGCAATCCGCACTACCATGAACACAACACATTTATTCAATAAGAAGCTTTGGTGTAGATTCTAGACCAAAGCGTTTTTCTGTTCTTGCAGAAAATAGAGAGGAGGGCCCATATGGACAACATTCAAACCTTTATTAAAGAAAGCGATGATTTTAAATCCATTGTCAACGGTTTACATGAGGGGCTGAAGGAACAGCTGCTTGCGGGTCTGTCAGGTTCCGCGCGTTCTGTTTTTACCTCCGCCCTTGCACAGGAAACGAAAAGGCCGATTTTCTTTATCACCCATAATTTATATCAGGCCCAAAAAGTGACGGAAGATCTGACGGCGCTTCTCGGGGATCAATCTGTTTTTTTATACCCCGTGAATGAATTGATTTCTTCAGAAATTGCGGTAGCGAGCCCTGAACTGCGCGCTCAGCGGCTTGATGTCATTAATAGATTAACAAACGGAGAAGCGCCGGTCGTTGTGGCGCCCGTTGCGGCAGTGAGAAGAATGCTTCCGCCGAAGGAGCTGTGGAAAAGCAGCCAGCTCGTCATTTCACTCGGAGACGAAATAGAACCGGATCAGCTGTCCGCGCGCCTTGTAGAGGTGGGGTATGAGCGTTCCGATATGGTTTCTGCACCCGGTGAATTCAGTATTCGCGGCGGAATTATCGACATTTATCCGCTGACGTCGGAGCATCCGGTGCGAATTGAACTGTTTGATACGGAGGTCGATTCCATCAGAAGCTTCAATTCTGATGACCAGAGATCAATTGAGACGCTCAAACATGTGGCGATCGGACCGGCGAAGGAATTGATCATCAGGGCGGAAGAAAAAGCCCGGGCAATGGAAAGGCTCGATAAAGGGCTTGCCGACAGTCTGAAAAAGCTGAAGCAGGACAAACAAAAGGAAATGCTTCATATCAATATCTCACATGATAAAGAACGGTTATCAACGGGACAGACTGATCAGGAACTTGTGAAGTATCTCTCGTACTTTTACGAAAAACCTGCTAGTTTGCTAGATTATACACCGGCAGACACGTTGTTACTGTTAGACGAGGTCAGCCGCATTCATGAAATGGAGGATCAGCTGCAAAAAGAAGAGGCCGAATTTACGACAAGTCTGCTCGAGGAAGGGAAAATTCTGCATGACATTCATTTATCCTTCAGCTTTCAGGAGCTTATGAGCGAAAAGCGGCGCCCGGCTATTTATTATTCATTATTTTTGCGTCATGTCCAGCATACAAGCCCTCAGAATATCGTGAATGTGACAAGCCGGCAGATGCAGAGTTTTCACGGGCAGATGAATGTGCTCGCAGGTGAAATGGAGCGCTTTAAGAAATCAAACTTCACCGTCGTCTTTTTAGGCGCAAATAAGGACAGAACCGACAGATTGGCATCCGTGCTGGCTGATTACGAAATTGAAGCCGCAAAAACGGACAGCTCCAAAGCGCTTGTGCAAGGACAGGTCTATGTCATGGAAGGCGAGCTGCAATCCGGTTTTGAACTGCCACTGATGAAGCTGGCCGTTATTACGGAGGAAGAGCTGTTCAAGAACCGAATTAAGAAAAAGCCGAGAAAGCAGAAGCTGACAAATGCCGAACGGATCAAAAGCTATTCCGAGCTTCAGGTCGGTGACTATGTCGTCCACGTCAACCACGGGATCGGTAAGTATTTGGGGATCGAAACACTAGAAATCAAAGGCATTCATAAAGATTACCTCAACATTCATTATCAGGGCAGCGATAAGCTGTACGTCCCTGTAGAACAAATCGACCAGGTGCAGAAGTACGTCGGCTCTGAAGGAAAAGAACCGAAGCTTTATAAACTGGGCGGCAGTGAATGGAAACGGGTGAAGAAAAAAGTTGAAAACTCCGTTCAGGATATTGCCGATGATCTGATTAAGCTTTATGCGGAACGGGAAGCAAGCAAGGGCTATGCGTTCTCGCCGGATCATGAAATGCAGCGGCAGTTCGAATCTGCTTTCCCTTATCAGGAAACAGAGGACCAGCTCCGTTCCATTCAGGAGATTAAAAAGGATATGGAAAGAGAGCGCCCGATGGATCGTTTGCTTTGCGGTGATGTCGGTTACGGGAAGACGGAGGTAGCCATCCGAGCGGCCTTTAAAGCGATCGCCGACGGAAAGCAGGTCGCGCTTCTTGTGCCGACGACAATACTCGCGCAGCAGCATTATGAAACCATTATGGAGCGTTTCCAAGACTATCCGATTAACATCGGTCTTCTCAGCCGATTCAGAACGAGAAAAGAATCCAATGAAACGATAAAAGGCTTGAAAAACGGAACGGTAGACATCGTAATAGGAACCCACAGGCTCTTATCTAAAGACGTCGTCTATAAAGATCTCGGCTTGCTCATTATTGATGAAGAGCAGCGCTTTGGCGTAACGCATAAGGAAAAAATCAAACAGATCAAAGCCAATGTCGATGTGCTGACTCTTACAGCGACGCCGATACCGCGTACGCTTCATATGTCCATGCTCGGTGTGCGGGACTTATCTGTTATTGAAACGCCGCCGGAAAACCGTTTCCCTGTTCAGACATATGTCGTGGAATACAACGGCGCGCTTGTGCGGGAAGCCATCGAAAGAGAACTGGCGCGCGGAGGACAGGTATATTTCTTGTACAACCGCGTGGATGACATCGAGCGGAAGGCTGATGAAATTTCCATGCTTGTTCCCGATGCGAAAGTGGCATATGCCCACGGAAAAATGACCGAAAATGAATTGGAAAGCGTCATGCTCAATTTTCTGGAAGGGGAATCAGACGTCCTTGTCAGCACGACTATTATTGAGACAGGCGTAGATATACCAAATGTCAATACCTTGATTGTGTTCGACGGAGACAAAATGGGGCTGTCTCAGCTGTATCAGCTGAGAGGACGGGTCGGCCGTTCCAACCGCGTCGCTTACGCGTATTTTACGTACCGCAGAGACAAAGTGCTCACTGAGGTGGCGGAGAAACGGCTGCAGGCGATTAAAGAATTTACCGAGCTGGGGTCAGGCTTTAAAATCGCCATGCGTGACTTGACGATCAGGGGAGCGGGGAACCTTCTCGGCGCCCAGCAGCACGGCTTTATCGACTCAGTCGGTTTTGACCTGTACTCGCAAATGCTCAAGGAAGCGATTGAAGAGCGGAAAGGCGATATTCCGAAAAGCGAACAGTTTGAGACAGAAATCGATATCGAGCTGGACGCGTATATTCCTGAAAACTATATACAAGACGGCAAGCAAAAAATCGACATGTACAAACGCTTCAGGTCAATCGCCACAATTGAGGAGAAAAATGAGCTTCAAGATGAAATCATCGACAGGTTCGGCAGCTATCCTAAAGAGGTTGAATGGCTGTTTACGGTTGCTGAGATGAAGGTATACGGAAAATATGAACGCGTCGAACTCATCAAGCAGGATAAAGACGCGATCAGATTTACCATTTCTGAAGAGGCCAGCGCACAGATTGACGGCCAGAAATTGTTCGAACTCGGCAATAAATACGGCCGGCAGATCGGACTGGGAATGGAAGGGAAAAAGCTGAAAATCTCAGTACAGACGAAAGGCCGCAAAACGGAAGAGTGGCTGGAGACCGTGCTCGGCATGCTGAAAGGCCTTCAGGATGTGAAGAAAGAAACAATCGCGTCTTCATAAAAATTGTTACTCTCTGGTGTATATTACATTTGATGTGACGGATACTAATTTCAAGCGAGTGGCGGAAGCTACATAAAGTAAAGAGCTTTAGTACTTTCCCTTAAATATCATCACATGAAAGAGAGGCACCAGAGAGATGAAAGCTACAGGTATCGTACGTCGTATTGATGATCTAGGACGGGTCGTCATCCCTAAAGAAATTCGGAGAACACTGCGGATCAGGGAAGGAGACCCGCTTGAAATATTCGTTGACCGCGACGGAGAAGTTATATTGAAAAAATATTCTCCTATCAGTGAGCTTGGCGATTTTGCGAAAGAATATGCAGATGCATTGTATGACAGTCTCGGCCATTCCGTCTTGATTTGCGACCGTGACGCGTATATTGCCGTTTCAGGCAGTTCGAAAAAAGAATTTCTGAACAAAGCCATCAGCGATTTGCTCGAAAAAACGATGGATCAGCGCAGCTCAGTGGTAGAAAACGACGTGAAGTCCGCGCAGCTTGTTAATGACATTGATGAAGATATGAGCTCCTATACAATAGCTCCGATCGTGGCAAATGGCGATCCTATCGGCGCCGTGGTCATCTTTTCCAAGGAGCAGGCACTTGGAGAAGTAGAACATAAAGCAGTAGAAACGGCAGCCAGTTTTTTGGCGAGACAAATGGAGCAGTAGGTCTTATTACCATTATTGAAATAAGAAAACGGAGAAAGAGCAGCTCTTTTACAAGTGCTGTTCTTTTTCATATTCATATGTGCTCTCTATCGGTTCGGCCGTTAGGATTGTGATATAATAAGCTCGTTTTATAGACGTAATTTTCTAGCGGCTGGAAGGAGCTTTTGGATGAACGATTCAGTTGGCGCCAAGCGGCAATCGGCATGGAAAGGTGCTTTTGTGCTCGTCGTTGCGGGTATCGTGACGAAGATATTAAGCGCCGTGTACAGGGTTCCTTTTCAGAATATTGTCGGTGACGTCGGATTTTACATTTATCAGCAGGTGTATCCGTTTTTAGGGATCGCGGTCATGCTGTCAACATCCGGTTTTCCGGTAATCATCTCAAAATTAATGAACGATTATAGCAATCATAAACAAAAAATAATGAAAATTTCCGCCCTTTATGTCACGGCGGCCGGACTTGTTCTGTTTGCGCTCATGTATGCCGGCGCGGCGCCGTTGGCCGGTTTTATGGGTGACGCCCGCCTTGTGATGCTGATAAGGGTCGCGGCGTTCGGTTTCATACTGTTTCCGTTCACGGCGGTTTTCAGGGGGTATTTCCAAGGTGTGCATGATATGATGCCGTCAGCCTTATCCCAGATTACGGAACAGCTTCTTCGCGTGGCGGTGCTTCTCGGTTTATCCTTCTGGCTTTTGAAAAGCGGCCGTTCATTATACGCGGCGGGTGCGGGGGCGGCCTCGGGATCAATTGCCGGAAGCTTGGCGGCGCTTTGTGTATTGGCTGTTTTTTGGTATAAGCGGGAAGAAAGCAAGAAAGACGGCGGACATATCGAAACGGCCGTCATTGTAAAAAAGCTGCTGCTTTATTCAGTCACCATCTGTATCAGCAGTGTACTCATGCTTTTGATTCAACTTGTAGACGCCTTAAACTTATATTCACTGCTTTCAGACGGGACGGAGAGCCATGCCGCGAAACGGCTGAAAGGCATATATGACCGCGGACAGCCGCTCCTTCAGCTGGGAACTGTGTTTGCCGTCAGTATTGCCGCGTCATTGGTTCCTTCAATTTCAAAAGCGGTGCATGAGAATAAGCCGTTTATCATAAAAGAGAAAGCAACATCAGCCGTCAAGCTCTGCCTTGCGGTAGGGATCGGTGCATCAGCCGGGCTTTTTTGCATTTTAGAGCCGGTGAATATCATGCTTTTCCAAAACAGTGAGGGGACGCAGACCTTACAAATATTCAGCTTATCTATCTTTTTTGCCTCAATTGCGCTTACGGCAGCCGCGATTCTGCAAGGAGCGGGACATACCGTTTTCCCCGCCGTATCCGTTTTGGCGGGAGGGGCGCTGAAATGGGTGCTGAATGTTTGGCTGGTCCCCGGCTGGGGTATTACAGGAGCGGCACTGGCGACCGTCTTGGCATTTGCCGCAGTTGCGTGCCTGAATCTCCGGAGAATTTGGTCGAAGGGCTGGCTGACGAATATCGGAGGCGTGATTGCCCGTCTGTGCTGGTGCAGTCTGCTGATGGTCTTCTTTCTGCTCGTATATATGAAGCTATGGCAGTTATTTGTTCCCGTCAGCAGGGCCGGAGCTGTATGCGAGAGTCTGTCTGCGTCAGTCATCGGAGGGCTATTGTTTATTTATTGTATGATAAGAATGAAGATTTTCACGGACGAAGAGCTGAGCGGCCTTCCTTTCGGCAGTGCTTTAAGCAAATTGAAAAAGAGGAGAGAAAAACATGGCAGGTAACATTACGGTCGTCGGCCTCGGCGCCGGAGACATGGATCAGTTGACAGTGGGCGTACATAAGCTGCTGACTCAGGCGAAGCATTTATATATAAGAACGAAAGACCACCCTTTGATTCCGGAATTAGAGCAAGAGACGGAAGCGGACATCCGGTATTTTGATGATATTTATGAAAAACATGATCAGTTTGAAGCGGTCTATGAAGAGATCGCGGACATTCTGTTTGAAAAAGCGAAGCAAGAGGATGTCGTCTACGCTGTGCCCGGGCATCCGTTTGTCGCTGAGAAAACCGTTCAGCTGTTATTTGAACGCCGGGAAGAACAACAGGTAGCTGTTCATACTGCCGGAGGGCAAAGCTTTTTGGATGCCACTTTTAATGCATTGCGAATTGATCCGATTGAAGGGTTTCAATTTACGGATGCGCAAACAATGACGCCGGATGAGCTCGAACTCCGCCATCACCTGATCATTTGCCAGGTTTATGACCAAATGACGGCCTCTGAGGTGAAGCTGACGCTTATGGAGAAATTGCCTGACGACTATGAAGTGGTCATCGTCACGGCAGCCGGAAGCAAGGGAGAAAAGATGACCAAGGTGCCTTTGTTTGAACTTGACCGCAATGTAGAAATAAATAACTTAACAAGCGTGTATGTTCCGCCGATTAAAAAAGAAGAACTCCTTTACCAGGAATTTTCTGCATTCCGAAGTATTATTCGCGAGCTTCGCGGGCCGAACGGCTGTCCGTGGGATCAAAAGCAGACACACCAGTCATTAAAGAAATATATGATTGAGGAATGCTACGAACTGCTTGAGGCCATTGACGAAGAGGACACGGATCACATGATAGAAGAACTCGGGGACGTCATGCTTCAGGTTATGCTGCACGCCCAGATAGGAGAAGACGAGGGGTATTTCTCAATTGATGATGTCATCAGAGACATCAGTGCGAAGATGGTCAGACGGCACCCGCATGTGTTTAAGGATGTTAAGGTTCAGGATGAACATGATGTCGTCGCCAACTGGGAAGAAATCAAAAAGGCGGAAAAGCAAACAACATCCTCTTCATTGCTGGATGCCGTGCCGAAAACACTGCCTTCTCTTGCGAAAGCGGCCAAGCTTCAGAAAAAAGCCGCGAAAACCGGCTTTGACTGGGATGACGTTCAGGATATATGGGATAAAGTAAATGAAGAGCTGAAGGAATTTTCTGCAGAGGCTTCCGCCGAATCAGCAGATGAAATCAGCTTAAAAGCTGATTTCGGCGATGTTTTATTTGCATTGGTCAATATCGGCCGATACTATAAAATTGAGCCTGAGGAAGCGCTCGCCATGACAAATGACAAATTCCGCAGACGCTTTGCTTATATTGAGAAAGAAGCGGCAGCAAAGGGACTTGAATTGACCGCAATGTCACTTGAGGAAATGGACAAATTGTGGGATGAAGCAAAAGAAATGGAGAGGAGATTCTGATATGAGACTTGATAAGTTTTTAAAAGTATCCAGATTGATTAAACGCCGCACATTGGCGAAAGAGGTCGCCGATCAAGGGAGAATCACCGTTAACGGGAATCAGGCGAAAGCCAGCTCAGACGTAAAAGCCGGTGATGAACTGACGGTCCGCTTCGGCCAGAAGCTTGTCACCGTGAAGGTAAACGAATTGAAAGAAACAACGAAAAAAGAAGAAGCCGCGGGCATGTATACAATCGTCAAGGAAGAAAAACTCGGCGAATAGGCTTGTTCTAAACAAAGCTCCCGCCTCATACAATGCAGTAATAATGCTAAAAGTATCGAGGATATGGGGGCTGAATAGATGAATTCATATTATGAGCAAAAAGGTTCTTCTTCTGTTCCGGAACAGCATGATGTAACGATGAAAGGGAGAAAGCATTTAGACATTTCGGGCGTCAAGCATGTAGAAAGTTTTGACAACGAAGAGTTTTTGCTGGAAACGGTTATGGGAATGCTTTCCGTCAGAGGCGAGAACCTGCAGATGAAAAATCTTGATGTGGAAAAAGGGATTGTATCTATAAAAGGCAGGGTGTTTGACCTTGTATATTTAGACGAGCAGCAAGGGGATAAAGCTAAAGGGTTTTTTAGCAAGTTGTTTAAATGACGCTGACGACCCAATTTTATACGATGCTGGCAATGACCGGTATGGGCGCCTGGCTCGGAGCGTCGCTTGATACATACAGGCTGTTTGTCAGCCGCGCCAAAACGGCCAGATGGCTGTTATTCATTCATGACATTCTCTTTTGGATTGTACAAGGTCTGCTGTTTTTCTATGTGCTGCTCAACGTGAATGAAGGAGAACTCAGGGTATACATTTTCTTGGCTGTCTTACTGGGTATTGCGACGTACCAAAGCCTGTTTAAACGAATGTATATAAAAATACTGAAATTTGCCATTCATCTTGCGGTGTCTCTTTACCAATTCGCAAAAAAGCTCATTCAGCACGTGCTGTTCCGTCCGGTGCTTCTGCTCTTTAAGCTGCTCATCGGGCTGATCACGGCTATTTCTTTATACTCCTATCGGGTGAGTGCCTTTTTTGCGAAGTGTCTTTTTAAGATCGTAGCGTTTTTGCTGTATCCGCTGTTTTTCCTGTTGAAACAATTATTGAAACTTCTTCCTGAAAAGTGGCGTCTTACTTTCAAACGATATTTTCAAAAAAGTGCAGGATTTTTACAAAAGAGCAAGAAACTAATCATAACAATCAGATCGACCATGATACGTATTTTGAAAAGGTGAAAGGAGGACCGTCTGATTTGAATCTATCTAGAGAACGTACAATAACTGAAATTCAAAACGACTATAAAGAGCAGGTTGAACGGCAATCCCAGCTTATGAAAAGAAGGCGGAAAGGGCTTTTCAGACGGTTGATCGTATTCGGCGCCCTTGTGTTGTTGACGGCTATTGTCTTAGCGGGTTCTCTTTGGTCACAGACCTCTTCCCTTAGCGCAAACGAAGAAAAGAAAGCTCAGCTGGAAAACCAAGTGAAAAAATTGAACGCAAAACAGGCTGATTTAAAAGATGAAATTTCCAAATTAAAGGATGAGGATTACGTCACAGAGCTTGCCAGAAGAGACTTGTTTATGTCAGGAAATGGTGAGATTCTCTTCAATGTAGAGAAGAAGAGCAAGTAGCCTTGTTGACACTTAAATTTTTATTTAGGTATAATTAAACAAACGATCTTTTTATAAGCCTAAGGAGGAGCACTTTTTTTATGTCGATTGAAGTTGGCAGCAAGTTGCAAGGGAAAATAACAGGTATTACAAATTTCGGAGCATTTGTTGAATTGCCTGGAGGCTCAACCGGTCTCGTTCATATCAGTGAGGTAGCCGATAATTATGTAAAAGACATTAACGAGCATTTAAAAGTCGGCGATCAAGTTGAAGTGAAAGTCATCAACGTTGAAAAAGACGGGAAAATTGGTTTATCAATTAAAAAAGCTAAAGACCGTCCGCAAGCCAGACCTAGAAATGATTTCCGTCCGAAAGAATCTTTTGAACAGAAAATGAACAAGTTTCTTAAAGATAGCGAAGACCGCTTATCATCTTTAAAACGAAACACGGAATCAAAACGTGGAGGGCGCGGAGCAAGAAGAGGATAACTTGCTGCTTTCTATAAATACATGGAGCATCCGTCTATCCCAGCGGGTGCTTTTTTTTGTATGTGTCCGTATAGTCAGAAAATTAAAACTTTAAAGTTCCTGTTGACGGAATGAAGAAACCTTTGTATTATATAACTTGTGCTTATAAGCACCTATATGGCGGTGTAGCTCAGCTGGCTAGAGCGTACGGTTCATACCCGTGAGGTCGGGGGTTCGATCCCCTCCGCCGCTACCATATATATATGGCCCGTTGGTCAAGCGGTTAAGACACCGCCCTTTCACGGCGGTAACACGGGTTCGAATCCCGTACGGGTCATCAAGCGAATCGGCTTCTGTTGCAGAAGCCGGTTTTTTCATATTTAGACAACTTTTTGAGAAATGTCGGAGGAAATACGAAAGGAAAGGGGAACAAGGGAGAAAGCGTCGAAGAGTTCTTTGGAAATGTTACCTTCTTTTGACAAAATCCTATCTGGGCTTTCATTTATAATGACAAGCAACGAATAAAACAGGTGGGGGATGAGAGCAATGGAAAAAGCGGAAAGAAGAGTGAACGGGCCGATGGCGGGACAAGCTCTGGAAAAACTGCAATCGTTTTTTGAAAAGGCGGCAAAGCTTACAGTCCATCAAGCGCATTCACTTTTTTTCTATAAGGGTTTCATTTATGTCGTGATCGGTTTTTTACTTGGACGGGCTTTCATATTATCTGAGGTTCTTCCGTTTGCGCTGCCGTTTTTCGGAGCGATGCTTTTGATCAGAAGAGATAAAGCCTTCTATGCTTGTCTGTCTTTACTTGCGGGCGCTTTAACCATTTCGCCGAAACACTCTTTATTGATTCTCACAGCTTTGGCCGTCTTCACTCTATTTTCAAAAATCGGTACATATATCGTGCAGGACCGGGTGAAGATGCTGCCGATCGTGGTGTTTTTCTCTATGGCTGCCGCGAGAATCGGATTTGTTTATTTTGAGAGCGGCGCTTTTACCACCTATGATTATGTGATGGCTGTTGTCGAGGCGGGTCTGGCCTTTATTCTGACGCTGATCTTTTTGCAAAGCCTGCCGATCTTCACGATCAAAAAAGTGAAGCAATCGTTAAAAATAGAAGAAATCATCTGTTTTATGATTTTGATCGCATCCGTTTTAACCGGGCTTGCCGGTGTTTCATTTCAGGGAATGCAGGCTGAGCATATCCTGGCCCGCTATGTCGTGCTGAGTTTTTCCTTTGTCGGCGGGGCGAGCATCGGCTGTACGGTCGGTGTGGTGACCGGACTGATCCTCGGGCTTGCGAATATCGGGAATCTCTATCAAATGAGTCTGCTTGCGTTTTCCGGGCTTCTTGGCGGGCTGCTGAAAGAAGGAAAGAAAGCCGGAGCCGCAGTCGGGTTAGTGATCGGCTCATTGCTGATTTCATTATATGGAGAAGGGTCTGCCGGATTAATGACCACTCTTTATGAATCTTTGATTGCCGTTGTTTTGTTTTTGATTACGCCCCAATCGATTACGAAAAAGGTGGCGCGATACATACCGGGCACTGCTGAGCACAGTCAGGAACAGCAGCAGTACGCGAGGAAAATCAGAGATGTCACCGCCCAGAAAGTAGACCAGTTCTCCAATGTGTTTCATGCCTTGTCGGAGAGCTTCGCCACCTTTCATCAGACGTCTTCTGATGAGCAGGCAGAGGAAGGGGAAGTGGATCTCTTTTTAAGCAAAATCACCGAGCATTCCTGCCAATCCTGCTATAAGAAAAGCAAATGCTGGGTTCAAAACTTTGATAAAACATATGACTTAATGAAACAAGTTATGCATGAAACAGAAGAAAAACAGTATGCCTCAAACCGCAGATTAAAAAAGGAGTTTCAACAGCACTGTTCCAAATCCAGACAGGTGGAAGAGCTGATTGAGGACGAACTTGCCCACCATCACGCCCATCTGACACTGAAGAGAAAAGTTCAGGACAGCAGAAGGCTTGTTGCCGAGCAGCTGTTGGGGGTTTCTGAGGTCATGGCGGACTTTTCTCGGGAAATAAAACGGGAGAGGGAGCAGCATTTTATTCAGGAAGAACAAATGATAGAGGCGCTTCAGCATTTCGGAATCGAGATTCAGCATGTCGAGATATACAGCTTGGAGCAGGGCAATATTGATATCGAAATGACAATCCCGTTCAGCGGAGGACACGGTGAGAGTGAGAAAATTATCGCCCCGATGCTGTCTGACATTCTTGAGGAGCAGATACTTGTCAAAAGCGAACAGCACTCGACTCATCCGAATGGCTACAGCCATGTCGCGTTCGGTTCGACCAAGTCGTACCGGGTATCGACAGGCGCGGCTCATGCGGCAAAAGGCGGCGGCCTTGTCTCCGGAGACAGCTACAGCATGATGGAACTGGGGGCGAGAAAGTATGCGGCCGCGATCAGTGACGGCATGGGCAATGGGGCGAGGGCCCATTATGAGAGCAATGAAACGATTAAGCTGCTCGAAAAAATTCTCGAATCAGGTATTGATGAAAAAATAGCGATCAAAACGATCAACAGTATTCTGTCTTTACGGACGACAGACGAAATCTACTCAACTCTCGATCTTTCTATCATTGATCTTCAGGATGCAAGCTGCAAATTCTTGAAGGTCGGTTCAACGCCGAGTTTTATCAAGCGGGGAGATCAAGTCATGAAAGTTCAGGCCAGTAATCTGCCGATCGGCATCATCAATGAATTTGATGTGGAGGTTGTAAGTGAACAGTTAAAAGCGGGAGATCTGCTCGTCATGATGAGTGACGGTATTTTTGAAGGGCCGAAGCACGTTGAAAACCACGACCTGTGGATGAAGCGGAAAATGAAAGGGCTGAAAACCGAAGATCCGCAGGAAATCGCTGATATATTAATGGAAGAGGTCATCAGAACGCGTTCCGGCCAAATCGAAGACGATATGACAGTGGTTGTTGTCCGGATTGATCACAACACGCCGAAATGGGCTTCCATACCGGTGCCGGCAGTTTTCCAAAATAAAAAGGAGATTTCTTAATCCATTCGTATAAATCACTTTCCTTCTGGCGAAGATGGGACTAATCGTATCACCGGGAGGAATGTATGTGAATAAGGGACATTTAAATCAAGTTCTGCTGGTTACAGATGGCTGCTCCAATCATGGTGAAGACCCGATCGCAATGGCGGCTTTCGCCAAGGAGCAGGGGATTACGGTGAATGTTATAGGAATTATGGAAGAAAACGCGATTGACCAAGAGGCAATGAAGGAAGTTGAAGGCATCGCCATGGCCGGAGGCGGCGTCCATCAAGTTGTGTACGCGTCACAATTGTCTCAGACGGTTCAAATGGTGACGAAAAAAGCAATGACCCAGACGCTGCAAGGCGTCGTCAATCAAGAGCTTAAACAAATTTTAGGGAAAAACGTTGAAATGGAAGAGCTTTCTCCTGAAAAACGCGGCGAAGTGATGGAAGTGGTTGATGAACTCGGCGAAACGGTTCATCTGCAAGTGCTTGTGCTGGTTGATACGAGTGCGAGTATGGCGCCGAAACTGCCGACGGTGAAAGAAGCGCTGATCGATCTTTCCATCAGTTTAAATTCCCGGGCCGGGCAAAATGAATTTGCCATGTGTATATTTCCCGGGAAAAGCCAGGAAGTTGAGCTTGTGCTGAATTGGACGCCGAAGCTTGAATCTCTTTCTGCACTCTTTGCGAAGCTGTCGACCGGCGGTATCACCCCTACGGGCCCCGCTATCCGGGAAGCGACGCAGCAGTTTGAGAGAATCCGCTCAAGAAGGAGCATGTTGGCAGATGATGAACGACGCTTTAACGAGTTTGGCATGTAGTCTGGCACCGGGGACGGCAATTCAGGGCAAATGGAACGGCAAATCCTACAGATTGCTCAAACAGCTTGGAAAAGGGGCTAACGGTATTGTATATCTGGCAGAAGCATCAGGCGGACAGGTCGCTTTGAAAATAAGCAGCGACAGCATGTCTGTTACCTCTGAAGTGAATGTCTTAAAATCCTTTTCAAAGGCCCGGTCGCAAACGATGGGGCCTTCTTTTTTTGATGCGGACGACGCGTTTATTCCGCAGCTGAATAAAAATGTCTCTTTTTACGTGATGGAGTACATAGAAGGGCCGCTTCTTCCGCAATATATCAGCAGTAAGGGAGCGGAGTGGATTCCGGTGCTGATGGTGCAGCTTCTTTCCAGCCTGTCAGTCCTTCATCAGCAGGGATGGGTTTTTGGTGACCTCAAACCGGACAATCTCATTGTAACCGGACCACCGGCTGCCATTCGCTGCATTGATGTAGGGGGAACGACAAAACAGGGCCGCGCGATTAAAGAGTATACGGAGTTTTACGACAGGGGCTATTGGGGGTATGGAACAAGAAAAGCAGAACCATCCTATGACCTGTTTGCTGTCGCAATGATCATGATCCACTGTGTCCAGAAGAAAGAGTGCAAAAAGTCAGGACAGCCGAAAGAACAGCTTCGTTCTATCATTGAAGGCCACCCGTTTCTGAATAAGTATAAGAAGGTTCTGTTTTCTGCTTTAAACGGCCAATATCCGTCTGCGGAAGCCATGAAGCATGACATCCTGACGGCGGGGCAGAGCGCCGGGAGCAAAAGGAAAGCCGCCGCCAAGCCTAAGCCGCCGCAATCAAAACCGCGGCAGGGCACTGTATCTCAAACGCGGTATAAACCTAAACAAAAACCCGCAAAGCACAATGGTTTGTTTGAAACAACACTTATTTTAATCAGCGTTCTCGCCCTTTATTTCGCTTACATCGTCTTTTTTCTCATCTAATGCCGGCCGGACGCCTGCGCTCATGCTTCTTCTTTGCTTGGAGGGAATGAAAGTGATAGGATATGTATATCTTTAAAAAACCTGCTCATTGTGAGGGGGACATTGTGAAAAGCGTGGAAGATTTTTTCAAAACATATCATCTTCAGGCGGAGGGAGAAACGATTATTGCCGGGGTCTCCGGAGGCCCTGATTCAATGGCGCTTCTCAGTATGCTGAATAAACACTTCGGGCATTCCTCCGTTATCATAGCGGCGCATGTCGACCATCAGTTCAGGGGTCCTGAATCTGAAGAAGATATGAAGTTTGTGCAGTCATATTGCGAAGCGGAACACATCCTCTGTGAAACGGTACAGATTGATGTTTCTGCATACGCAAAGAAGAATAGGCTGAACAAGCAGGCTGCCGCGCGTGATTGCAGATATCAGTTTTTCGAAGATCTGATGGCGAAACACCAAGCGAAGTTTTTGGCGCTGGCTCATCACGGCGATGACCAGGTTGAGACAATGCTCATGAGGCTTGCGAAAGGTACGCTCGGGGCAGGGCTTGCGGGAATGCAGCCCGTCCGCGAATTTGCATCCGGCTGGCTGATCAGGCCTCTCCTTTATGCGGCAAAGGATGAAATCCTTGAATACTGCCGTCAAAAAGGGCTCAGCTACAGAACGGATGAGAGCAATGCAAAAGACGATTATACAAGAAACAGATTCAGAAAGACCGTGCTTCCTTTTTTAAAACAAGAATCACCTGACGTTCATAAAATGTTTCAAAAGGTGAGTGAAGCACTGACAGAAGACGAACAATACCTGCAGTCATTAACGAAAGAACGAATGAATAAGGTTATTACAAGCAAGTCTGACACATCGGTTGAAGTCAATTCCTCTCAATTGCTTGCCCTTCCGATACCTTTACAAAGAAGAGGAGTTCAACTAATATTAAACTATCTTTATGAAAACGTTCCATCGTCGTTTTCCGCCCGCCACATACAGCAGTTTCTCGAATGGGCGGAAAATGGAAGCGCCTCGGGAGTGCTTGATTTTCCGAAAGGGCTGAAGGTGGTCAAATCATATCAGACATGTTTGTTTACATTTGAACAATGGCAATGTGAAAAAGTTCCCTTTGAGCTGCAGCTGCAAGGAGCGGAAGGCGAGACTGCTGTTCTCCCCAACGGCTTTATGATAGAGGTGGCCGTTCAAGCTGACCCTCATATCAAAAATGGGAATGCTGTTTTTATGACAAGCAGAAACAAGGTGCAATTTCCTTTAACAATCCGGACGAGAAAAATCGGCGACCGGATCAAACTTAAAGGGATGAATGGCTCGAAAAAGGTGAAAGATATATTTATTGATCATAAACTGCCTCTGCGGGATCGGGACGAATGGCCGATTGTAACGGATGCGAGCGGTGAAATTATCTGGCTGCCTGGCTTGAAAAAATCCATCTTTGACGATCTTGTGATTTCAAACAGTGACCGCATTGTATTACAATATAGACAGCATGAAAAGTGTAGGGGGCAAGCATTAACATGAAACAGGATATCGAAAAAGTGCTGATCTCAGAAGATGAGATCCAGCAGAAAGTAAAACAGCTTGGAGAACAATTAACAAGCGAGTACAGCGACACGTTTCCGTTGGCAATCGGTGTGTTAAAGGGAGCGCTTCCTTTTATGGCTGATCTTATAAAGCATATTGATACATATTTGGAAATGGACTTCATGGATGTATCAAGCTACGGAAATTCCACGGTTTCTTCCGGAGAAGTCAAAATCATCAAAGATTTGGATACATCTGTAGAAGGCCGGGACATCTTAATCATTGAAGATATTATCGACAGTGGGTTAACCTTGAGCTATCTCGTAGAACTCTTCCGATATCGTAAAGCGAAATCAATTAAGATTGTTACCCTGTTGGATAAACCAAGCGGAAGAAAAGCGGACATTAAAGCAGACTTCGTAGGCTTTGAAGTTCCTGACGCGTTTGTTGTGGGTTACGGACTTGATTATGCCGAACGCTATCGCAATCTGCCTTACATCGGAGTATTAAAACCGGCGATTTATGAAAGCTGATCGGCTGCCTGCTTCCGAGATGGTTATCGGTTGTATTGGAATGATTTTCTATGGTACTATTGAACATAGTTGTGCTTACTGTGGGAGGAGGTAAGGAATGAATCGGGTCTTCCGTAATACCATTTTTTATTTACTTATTTTATTAGTAGTAATCGGGGTTGTGAGTTACTTCCAGACCTCAAACCCGAAAACAGAAAATATGTCGTACAGTACGTTTATCAAGAACCTCGATGAAGGGAAAGTTGATAGCGTATCGGTTCAGCCTGTCAGAGGTGTTTATGAGGTAAAAGGACAGCTGAAAAAATACGACAAAGACCAGTACTTTTTAACACATGTTCCTGAAGGAAAAGGAGCAGACCAGATATTTGACGCAATTAAAAAGACGGACGTAAAAGTTGATCCCGCACAGGAAACAAGCGGGTGGGTGACGTTCTTAACGACGATCATTCCGTTTGTCATCATCTTTATTCTGTTTTTCTTCCTGCTCAATCAGGCTCAGGGCGGCGGAAGCCGTGTCATGAACTTCGGAAAGAGCAAAGCGAAGCTGTATACGGAAGAAAAGAAACGCGTGAAGTTTAAAGATGTAGCCGGCGCGGATGAGGAGAAGCAGGAGCTCGTTGAGGTTGTTGAGTTTCTGAAAGATCCCCGCAAATTCGCCGAGCTTGGCGCCAGAATCCCTAAAGGCGTGCTGCTGGTCGGACCTCCGGGAACCGGTAAGACATTGCTTGCGAGAGCCTCAGCCGGTGAAGCGGGCGTTCCTTTCTTCAGCATCAGCGGATCTGACTTCGTTGAAATGTTTGTCGGTGTCGGTGCTTCCCGTGTGCGTGATTTATTCGAAAATGCGAAAAAGAATGCGCCTTGCCTGATCTTCATTGATGAGATCGACGCGGTAGGACGTCAGCGCGGCGCCGGTCTTGGCGGCGGGCATGATGAACGCGAACAGACGCTGAACCAGCTGCTTGTAGAGATGGACGGTTTCAGTGCGAATGAAGGAATCATTATTATCGCTGCGACAAACCGTGCGGACATTCTTGACCCTGCATTGCTCCGTCCGGGACGTTTTGACCGTCAGATTACGGTAGACCGTCCGGATGTCATCGGCCGTGAAGCCGTATTGCAGGTGCATGCGAGAAACAAACCGCTTGATGAGACGGTGAACTTAAAAGCAATCGCTTCAAGAACACCTGGCTTCTCAGGCGCAGATTTAGAAAACCTTCTTAACGAAGCGGCACTCGTTGCTGCCCGTCAAAACAAGAAGAAAATTGATATGCGCGACATTGATGAAGCAACGGACCGTGTCATTGCGGGTCCTGCGAAGAAGAGCCGCGTCATCTCGAAAAAAGAACGCAATATCGTGGCGTACCACGAGGGCGGTCACACCGTTATCGGACTTGTGCTGGATGAAGCCGATATGGTTCATAAAGTAACGATCGTTCCAAGGGGGCAGGCGGGCGGATACGCGGTCATGCTTCCGAGAGAAGACCGTTACTTCCAGACAAAACCTGAACTTCTCGATAAAATTGTCGGTCTTCTGGGCGGACGTGTTGCGGAGGAAATTATCTTCGGCGAAGTCAGCACGGGGGCTCACAATGACTTCCAGCGGGCAACGAACATTGCCAGAAGAATGGTGACAGAGTTCGGTATGTCAGAAAAACTCGGACCGCTTCAGTTCGGTCAATCTCAAGGCGGTCAAGTATTCCTGGGCCGGGATTTCAACAACGAGCAAAACTACAGTGATCAGATCGCTTACGAAATCGATCAGGAAATTCAGCGCATCATTAAAGAATGTTATGAGCGTGCGAAAACCATCCTGACTGAAAATCGCGATAAGCTTGAATTGATTGCTCAGACATTGCTTGATGTGGAAACATTAGATGCGGAACAAATCAAGCATCTCGTGGATCACGGAAAACTCCCTGAGCGCAATTTCTCAGATGACCATCTTCAAAAAGACGATGTGAAAGTAAACATCCTGTCTAAAACAGAAGACGAAAAGAAAGACGAGCCGAAAGAATAGTTCGCTTTCTGATATAAAAACCGCCGGCGTATACCGGCGGTTTTTTTACTGGTTTCGTTTTGTTTACAAAAGAGCCGCAGATCGTGTATGGTATTGTAGAATGTTGAAAATGTTATGATTAGAAACTATTCAAAAGTGGTGATAGAGGTTGTTACTGGTTATAGATGTGGGGAACACCAACACCGTGATTGGTGTATATCATGATGGGGAACTAGAATATCATTGGCGCATAGAAACGAGCAGGCACAAAACAGAAGACGAATTCGGCATGCTGCTCCGCTCCTTATTTGAACATTCCGGACTGATGTTTGAACAGATTGAAGGGATTATCATCTCATCCGTAGTGCCGCCGATTATGTTCTCTTTAGAAAGAATGTGCACAAAATACTTTCACATCGAGCCGCAGGTTGTCGGCCCGGGAATGAAAACAGGTTTAAATATAAAATATGACAATCCGAAAGAAGTGGGAGCTGACAGAATCGTCAATGCCGTTGCGGCGATTCAGCAGTATGGCGGCCCCTTAATTGTTGTTGATTTCGGAACGGCGACGACGTATTGCTACATCGATGAAAACAAACAATACATGGGCGGCGCGATTGCTCCCGGCATTACAATTTCAACGGAAGCGCTGTACTCACGCGCGGCCAAGCTTCCGAGAATTGAAATCGCCCGACCGGACAATATCATCGGCAAAAACACGGTAAGCGCCATGCAGTCCGGCATCCTTTTCGGCTATGTCGGACAAGTTGAAGGCATTGTAAAGCGGATGAAATGGCAGGCCACACAAGAACCGAAAGTCATTGCGACAGGGGGGCTTGCGTCATTAATCGCAAACGAATCAGACTGTATTGATATTGTTGACCCGTTTCTTACTTTAAAAGGGCTGGAAATCATTTATGAGCGAAATCGCGTGGGTCACGTATAGGAGGTAAACGATGGATTATTTAATTAAAGCAATTGCATATGACGGTAAAGTGCGGGCTTATGCAGCCAGAACGACAGATATGGTAAATGAAGCGCAAAGAAGGCATGACACGTGGCCGACGGCATCAGCCGCAATCGGCCGGACGATGACAGCGTCTCTGATACTCGGAGCGATGCTTAAGGGTGAAGATAAGCTGACAGTCAAAATAGAAGGCGGCGGCCCGATCGGAGCCATTGTCGCAGATGCGAACGCAAAGGGTGAGGTAAGAGCATACGTATCAAACCCGCACGTTCATTTTGACCTCAATGAACAAGGGAAACTGGATGTCAGACGGGCGGTCGGAACTGACGGAACACTCAGTGTCGTAAAAGATTTGGGCTTGCGTGATTATTTTACGGGGCAAGTAGAGATTGTCTCGGGTGAACTCGGTGATGACTTCACGTATTACCTTGTTTCTTCTGAACAAGTCCCTTCATCTGTCGGCGTAGGTGTTCTAGTAAATCCTGATAACACGATTCTCGCTGCGGGCGGGTTCATCATTCAGCTTCTTCCGGGGACTGATGAAGAAACCATTTCAACAATTGAAAAGCAATTATCTCAAATCGAACCGATTTCAAAATTGATTCAAAAAGGCCTGACACCGGAAGAAATCTTAGAAGAAGTTCTGGGTCAAAAACCGGACGTTCTCGAAACAATGCCGGTCAAATTTCACTGTTCTTGTTCAAAAGATCGATTCGAAACGGCCATTTTAGGACTAGGCAAAAAAGAAATACAAGATATGATAGAAGAAGACGGAAAAGCCGAAGCGGTTTGCCATTTTTGTAATGAGAAATATTTATTTACAAAAGAAGAACTGGAAGAGCTTCGTGACGAAACAACCCGCTAGCTCTTTAGCGGGTTGTTCTATTTTGTAAAAGGGATGGGGTAGATTTTGAAATCGAGAACACTTTTGACGATTATTGTAGCGGCGCTGTTGGTATGCAGTGTAGCAGTGGCGTATAAGTTAACAAAATCCCAAGCTGCAGGGTCATCTGAAGAATCCATCGCGACAATCGGTGATAAACATATCACACGGCAGGACTGGATGAAAAAGATGGAAGACGAGTACGGAAAATCAACTCTGGAAGACATGATTAATGCACAAGTAGTGGAAGAACTTGCGAAAAAGAATAAACTCACAGTTTCAAACACCGAATTGGAACGTGAATTTCTTTTAATCAAAGCGGTGAATAATTCATTTTATGAAGACAGCCATATTACCGAAAAAGAATGGAGAGACCAGATCCGCTACAACATTCTTCTTGAAGAACTGCTGACGAAGGACATCGATATATCGGATAAGGAAATGCAATCATTTTATAATAAAAATAAAGAACTGTACCATTTCGATGATTCCTACAGAATCAGGCACATTGTCGTCAAAAACAAGGAAGAGGCGGACAGGGTGCTTGCTGATTTGAAAGGCGGTTCCAGCTTTGAAGCCGTCGCCGCTGAGCGTTCCACGGACAGATACACGTCTCAGTATGGCGGAGACCTCGGCTTTGTGACAGAAAACCAGGAAAATATCCCGCAGGCATATATCACAGAAGCTAAAAATCTCAAAGAAGATGAATGGTCCGCTGAACCGATTAAAGTTTCTTCAGGATATGCCGTCATTCAGCTGAAAGAAAAGCTTAAAGCAAGAACTTTCTCATACAATGAAGTGAGAAGTCAAATCAGACGCCAGATCGCGATGGATCAATTAGGTGACAAGGCGACAGTCAAAACGCTGTGGAAAGAGGCGGGGGTCTCTTGGTTCTACGGGGAAAAAAGAACTAAATGATTGACAAAAAATTTTGAAATTGATAACTTATATTTATAATACCAATAAATTTAGTCGGAAATTGAGGTGTCCAACATGGTGCGTATTGCAAATTCTATTACTGAACTAATCGGAAATACTCCTATTGTGAAATTGAATCGCCTGACGGATGAAAACAGTGCAGATGTATATCTGAAGCTTGAATACATGAATCCGGGCAGCAGCGTAAAAGACCGTATCGGAGCGGCGATGATTGAAGCGGCTGAAAAAGAAGGAAAATTAAAAGCCGGCGACACAATCATTGAACCGACAAGCGGAAATACAGGGATCGGTCTTGCGATGGTGGCAGCGGCTAAAGGTCTCAGAGCCATTCTCGTTATGCCTGATACAATGAGTATGGAACGACGCAATCTGCTGCGCGCATACGGAGCGGAGCTTGTGCTGACTCCCGGCGCAGAAGGAATGAAGGGCGCCATTAAAAAGGCGGAAGAACTTGCGGAGGAAAACGGATACTTTGTGCCTCAGCAATTCAACAATGCGGCAAACCCGGAAATTCACCGTCAAACGACGGGGAAAGAAATCGTAGAACAGTTTGGTGACGACCAGCTTGATGCGTTCGTGGCCGGAATCGGTACCGGCGGAACCATCACGGGAGCGGGCGAAGTGCTGAAAGAAGCATATCCATCCATCAAAATCTATGCGGTAGAGCCGGCTGATTCTCCGGTTCTTTCCGGCGGAAAACCGGGCCCGCATAAAATTCAGGGTATCGGAGCGGGATTTGTCCCTGAAACATTGAATACGGACATCTATGATCAAATCATTCCCGTCAAAAATGAGGATGCATTTGAATATGCCCGTAAAACGGCAAAAGAAGAAGGGATTCTCGGCGGCATTTCTTCCGGAGCGGCCATTTACGCGGCGCTGGAAATCGCGAAAAAACTCGGGAAAGGCAAGAAAGTGCTTGCGATCATCCCTAGTAACGGAGAACGTTACTTAAGCACACCGCTTTATCAGTTTGAATAGAGACATACACACGGCTCCCGGCTGTATCCGGGAGTTTTTTTGTGCCTGAAGCATCGAAAATCCAAAAAACGTTTCGAATTTTATGGTTGGAAGTGAAATTCACTTTTTTCACCAGTGTGATTGCTTTAAAATAAAACTACAGTAAAACGAAGCAGAGGATTGATATGATGGCACAACGCAGACCGGCAGGAAGAAAAATACCTTTTACGAAACAAGCATTTTTACAGCGATATGAAAACCTTTCGAAATCGAGAAAACGGCATGTTCTGCTCGAAAGCGCGAGAGGGGGAAGATTCAGTATAGCCGGTCTAGATCCGATTGCGTCCGTCAGAGGGAAAGACGGAATTACTACGATCAAGCATGAGGGAGAAACACTGTTTAAAGAAGGTGACCCGCTGCGGGCCTTTCATGAATGGTTTGGAACGCTCGGAACGGAAACAAACGTTGAGTTTCCGGACTTTCAGGGCGGTGCGATTGGTTTTATCAGTTACGACTATGCCCGATATATTGAGAATTTTAAGATGCTGTCGTTAGATGATCTGGAAACACCCGATATTTACTTTCTTGTTTTTGATGATGTGGCCGTTTATGACCATGAGGAAGAGGCGTTATGGCTCATTACCCATACTGAAGCGGAAGAAGCGGATCTTGCAAAAGAAAAGCTGTCCGGCTTAGAGGACATGTGGTGTTCCCTCCAAACGGCGGACGAGCCTTTTTCACCGCTGAATCGGAATGGGGACGGATCGTACGCCGCTCCGTTCACTGAGGAAGGATTTTCACAGGCTGTAGAACAAATTAAACAATATATCGCGAGCGGCGATGTGTTCCAGGTTAATTTGTCCATCAGGCAGTCTCAGTCTTTATCCGTTCATCCGTATGAGGTGTATAAACACTTGAGAAACGTCAATCCGTCTCCTTACATGGCCTATCTCGAGACACCGGGGTTTCAAGTGATATGCGGGTCGCCGGAGCTATTGGTGACAAAGAAGGGGAAGAAGCTTGAAACGAGACCGATCGCGGGTACGCGTTCAAGAGGAAAAGACGATGCTGAAGACAAGGCTTTGGCTGATGAATTAATTCACAACGAAAAAGAACGTGCGGAACACGTCATGCTTGTTGATCTTGAGCGCAATGACCTCGGGCGCGTATCGCGCTACGGCTCCGTGCGGGTTAACGAGTTTATGGCGATCGAAAAGTATTCCCACGTCATGCATATCGTGTCAAACGTACAGGGAGAGCTGCAGGACGGATATGACGCGACAGACATTATTCATGCGGTGTTCCCGGGGGGCACCATCACGGGAGCGCCCAAAGTGAGAACGATGGAAATTATAGAAGAGCTTGAGCCGACAAGACGGGGGCTTTATACTGGATCTATAGGCTGGTTCGGATTCAACGGAGATTTGCAGTTTAACATTGTGATCCGGACGATCTATGCAGCCGGCGGACATGCTTTTATGCAGTCCGGAGCAGGAGTGGTTATTGATTCGGTTCCGAAGCATGAATACAAGGAATCGTTCAAAAAAGCTTTTGCGATGAAAAAGGCGTTAGAGCTGAGTGAAGAAGAGACAAAAAATCAGACGAGGTGAGCAGAGATGATTTTAATGATTGACAATTATGATTCATTTACGTACAACTTGGTTCAATATTTGGGTGAGCTCGGGGAGGAACTGATCGTCAGACGGAATGACGAGATTACGATTGAGCAGATTGAAGAGCTGGGTCCGGACTTCTTAATGATTTCTCCCGGGCCGTGCAGTCCTGCTGAAGCGGGGATCAGCCTCGAAGCCATCAAACATTTTGCCGGCAGTATTCCTATTTTCGGCGTATGTCTCGGGCATCAGTCGATTGCGCAAGTATTCGGCGGCGATGTCGTCAGAGCAGAGCGGCTCATGCATGGCAAAACGTCAGAAGTTATGCATGACGGCCAGACGATTTTTAAAGGCCTGCAAAATCCGCTGGTCGCCACCCGGTACCATTCACTTATTGTCAAAGCGGACACGCTGCCGGATTGTTTTACGGTATCCGCTCAAACCAAAGAAGGAGAAATTATGGCAATCCGCCATCATGAGCTGCCTGTTGAAGGTGTTCAGTTCCATCCGGAATCCATCATGACCTCCTTCGGCAAAGAGATGCTCAGAAACTTTATAGAGACACACCGCAAAAAGGAAGTGTCGGTGTGATTATATATTTGAATGGTCAATATATAGAGGAGAAAGAAGCGGCGCTTTCTCCTTTTGACCATGGTTATCTGTACGGGATCGGCGCGTTCGAGACGTTCAGGCTTTACAGCGGCCGGCCGTTTCTGCCGGATGCGCATGTCGCCAGGCTCAACAGGGCGCTTCGGGATCTGCAGATTGCATATGAGGTGAACGAACAGGAGCTGCTTGATATGCTTCGGAGACTGTTGCACCTCAATGACATAAAGGACGGCAGCGCGCGTGTCCGGCTTAACATCTCGGCAGGCGTCAGCGATAAGGGGTTTGCCGCGCAGACTTATGAAAAGCCGACCGTCCTTTGTTTCGTCAACCGGCTCAATCCGGAAACTCTGCCTGTTCAAAAAGAAGGCAGGCTTCTCTCTGTCCGGAGAAATACGCCTGAAGGAACTTTTCGGTTAAAATCCCATCACTATTTAAACAACATGTACGCTAAACGGGAGATCGGGAATGATCCTAATCTTGAAGGGATTTTCCTGACCGGAGAAGGAGATGTCGCGGAAGGCATTGTCTCCAACGTGTTTTGGCGAAAAGGAGACAAGGTCTTTACGCCATCTTTGGATACGGGAATTCTCGATGGGGTAACAAGACAGTTTGTCATTGATGAATTGAAACGGCAGGGGACAGAAGTCACCGAAGGCCGATTCCGTTTTCAATCAATGCTTGAAGCAGATGAAGCATGGTTGACAAACTCCGTGCTTGAAATCATCCCGTTTTCTAAAATAGAGGAAGTTCCGCTGCCCGGAATGAGCGGAAAAACGGTGCAATTGCTCTGTAAGCAGTATCAGCAGGAAATAAACAAAATGAATGTACAGGAGGAGGAACAAAATGGCGCAGCAAACAATTGAACAGCCTAAACTGATTCATACAAAAAAAGGCGCTCTGTCCTATAAAGAGAAGACGCTCGTTATGGGGATATTAAATGTAACGCCAGACTCCTTCTCAGACGGCGGCAAATACGACAGTACGGAAAGGGCGCTTCTGCATGCGGCGAAGATGGCTGAAGAAGGGGCGCATATCATAGATATCGGCGGCGAATCGACAAGGCCCGGCGCATCACTCGTGTCGGCTGATGAGGAAATGTCACGAGTCATCCCCGTCATAGAACGGATTACAAGCGAGCTGGACATTCCGCTTTCAATCGATACGTATAAAGCGTCCGTGGCAGACGAAGCGGTCAAAGCGGGAGCCTCTATCCTTAATGACATCTGGGGGGCGAAAGGTGATCCTGACATGGCGTCAGTAGCCGCCGCACACGGGGTTCCGATTATCTTAATGCATAATCGCATGGAAAGAAACTACAACGATCTTATTCCTGATATGCTTGCAGACTTGATGGAAAGCGTAAAAATTGCCGCAGAAGCCGGCGTCACAGATGAAAACATGATTCTGGATCCGGGGATCGGCTTTGCGAAAAACTATGAGGACAATCTGGCTGTCATGAACAAGCTGGAGGTGTTCAGCGGGTTAGGTTATCCGCTGCTCCTGGCGACATCGAGAAAAAGGTTCATCGGCCGTGTGCTTGACCTTCCCCCTGAAGAACGTGCCGAGGGAACGGGAGCGACAGTATGCCTTGGCGTCCAGAAAGGCTGCGACATTGTGAGGGTGCACGATGTCAAAGAGATCGCAAGAATGACTAAGATGATGGATGCTATGTTGAACAAAGGAGGCGTACATTATGGATAAAGTATATGTAGAAGGTATGGAGTTTTACGGATATCACGGCGTATTCGAAGAAGAAAACAAACTCGGCCAGCGCTTCAAAGTAGACCTGACTGCCGAACTGGATTTGAGCAAAGCGGGAAAAACGGATGACCTTTCTTATACCATTAACTATGCGGAATTGTACAGTGTCTGCCGCGGCATCGTTGAGGGCGAGCCCGTTAATTTGGTCGAGACCCTTGCGGAACGGATCGCAGACACCGTCCTTGAGAAATTTGAGCCGGTGCAGCAATGTACGGTAAAGGTTGTTAAGCCTGACCCGCCGATTCCTGGCCATTATAAATCAGTAGCCATAGAAATGACGAGAAAGAAATCATGAACAATACGGCATATATCGGCCTCGGTTCCAATATGGGCGACCGTGAACATTATTTGCGCCAGGCAGTGGCCATGCTCAGCCGTCATCATGGCGTGACGGTGTCAAAGGTGTCCTCCATATATGAAACAGATCCCGTCGGCTATGAGGATCAAGATCAGTTTCTCAATATGGCGGTTGAAGTGAAAACGGCGTTATCTCCTTTTGAACTTCTTGACGTAACGCAGAGCATTGAAGCTGAATTAGGCAGAACGAGAGAGATTCGCTGGGGACCGCGGACGGCAGACCTTGACATTTTGCTGTATAATCGTGAAAATATTGAAACAGAGCGGCTGATTGTTCCGCATCCGAGAATGTATGAGCGCTTATTTGTCCTTGCGCCGTTAAAAGAAATATGTCCGCAGGCGGATCATATCACGGTAAGCGCTGAAACAAACCAAGAAGGTGTAAGAGTATGGAAGCAGAAATCTGGGGTAGGCGAATTCGTGCATTCAGAAAGCTGAAAGGTTATACTCAAGAAGGATTTGCAAAAGCATTAGGTGTATCAGTTTCTATTGTCGGTGAAATTGAACGCGGAAACCGATTGCCGTCAGATGCCATCATTCAAGATGCGGCAGATGTTTTAAATATAAGTGCGGACGAATTGGCCCCGCCTGAAAAATAGACAAATAATGAAAGGAGGGGAAAAATGTTTAAAATCGGTGATATTCAATTGAAAAACCGGGTCGTGCTTGCCCCTATGGCCGGTGTCTGCAACTCAGCGTTCAGATTGACTGTAAAGGAATTCGGAGCCGGATTGGTATGCGCTGAAATGGTCAGTGACAAAGCGATTCTTTACAACAACGCAAGAACAATGGGGATGCTTTACATTGATGAACGTGAAAAACCGCTCAGCCTTCAGATTTTTGGAGGAAAAAAGGAAACCCTTGTGGAAGCGGCGAAGTTTGTAGATCAAAACACGACTGCTGATATTATTGATATTAACATGGGTTGTCCCGTACCCAAGATTACAAAATGCGATGCGGGCGCCAAATGGCTACTCGATCCTGATAAGATTTATGAAATGGTATCCGCAGTAGTAGATGCTGTTGATAAGCCGGTTACAGTGAAGATGAGAATGGGTTGGGATGAAGAGCACATTTATGCAGTGAAAAATGCCCAAGCCGTTGAACGTGCCGGCGGAAAAGCCGTTGCCCTGCACGGCCGCACAAGAGTGCAAATGTATGAAGGCACTGCGAACTGGGATATCATTAAAGAAGTGAAGCAATCCGTCTCCATTCCCGTCATCGGAAACGGGGATGTCAAAACGCCTCAGGACGCGAAACGCATGCTTGAGGAAACAGGAGTTGACGGCGTCATGATCGGCCGGGCCGCACTCGGCAACCCGTGGATGATTTACCGTACGGTGCACTACCTTGAAACCGGTGAGTTAAAAGACGAACCGAAAGTCCGTGAAAAAATGTCGGTATGCAAACTGCACTTAGATCGCCTGATTAAGTTAAAAGGCGAAAATGTGGCAGTCAGAGAAATGAGAAAACACGCTGCCTGGTATCTGAAAGGTGTCAGAGGCAATGCGAATGTACGCAACGAAATTAACCAATGTGAGACGCGTGAAGAAGTTGTGCAGCTTTTAGATGCATTTACCGCCGAAGCAGAGGCAAAAGAGCTTCAAGATGCAAAAGTAGGTTAATATACACCCTCTATTGCTGCTCACTGCCAGCTTGCCGCTGGCAGTTTTTCTGCTTTTTCGTGAAAACAAAATGTAACGGAGTGATACCAATGAGTCAAGAAGAGCAAAATCATGAGGAATTGAACGACCAGCTGCAAGTCAGACGAGATAAAATGAACCAGCTGAGAGAAAACGGCATTGACCCTTTCGGCGAACGTTTCGAGAGAACGCATCAATCTCAACAGATCATTGACGCCTACCAGGATCTTTCTAAAGAAGAACTGGAAGAAAAAGCGATCGAAGTGACCATTGCAGGCCGTATGATGACAAAGCGCGGAAAAGGGAAAGCCGGCTTTGCGCATCTGCAGGACTTAGAAGGTCAAATTCAAATTTACGTAAGAAAAGACAGTGTCGGCGAAGAACAATATGAAATCTTTAAATCTTCAGACCTGGGAGACGTTATCGGCATCACGGGGAAAGTTTTCAAAACAAACGTAGGCGAGCTTTCTGTCAAAGCGACATCTTTTGAACTGCTGACAAAAGCACTGCGTCCTCTTCCTGATAAATATCATGGGTTAAAAGACGTTGAACAGCGTTACCGCCAGCGCTATCTCGATCTCATCGTAAACCCTGACAGCAAACAAACGTTTATCACACGCAGCAAAATCATCCAAGCGATGAGAAGATACTTAGATGACCATGGATACTTAGAAGTTGAAACACCTACGATGCACAGCATACCGGGAGGAGCGTCTGCACGCCCGTTCATCACGCACCATAACGCGCTCGACATGCCTCTTTATATGCGTATTGCGATTGAACTGCACCTAAAACGCCTGATTGTCGGCGGATTGGAAAAAGTCTACGAAATCGGCCGTGTGTTCCGTAATGAAGGTGTTTCTACACGCCATAACCCTGAATTCACGATGATCGAGCTGTATGAAGCGTACGCCGATTATAAAGATATTATGAGTCTTACGGAAAACCTCGTAGCACATATTGCGCAGGAAGTGCTTGGAAGCACCACAATCCAGTACGGAGAAGAGCAGATTGATCTGAAACCTGAATGGAAACGACTCCACATGGTAGATGCGGTCAAAGAAGCGACAGGTGTAGATTTCTGGAATGAGATGACTGTTGAAGAAGCGCGCGGTCATGCAAAAGAGCATGGTATCGAGATCACAAATTCAATGACGGTAGGTCATATCATCAATGAATTCTTCGAACAAAAAATTGAAGAAACACTCATTCAGCCTACATTTATTTACGGCCACCCTGTAGAGATTTCTCCTCTTGCTAAGAAAAATCCGGAGGACCCTCGCTTTACAGACCGTTTTGAGCTGTTTATCGTCGGCCGTGAGCACGCTAATGCGTTTACGGAGCTGAATGACCCTATTGACCAGAGGGAACGCTTTGAAGCGCAATTAAAAGAAAGAGAAGAAGGAAACGATGAAGCGCATATGATGGATGAAGACTTCGTTGAAGCTCTTGAATACGGCATGCCGCCGACCGGGGGATTGGGTATCGGTATCGACCGCCTTGTCATGCTGTTAACAAATGCTCCGTCTATCAGAGACGTTTTATTATTCCCTCAAATGAGACAACGCTAATAAAAGGGAAGGCGCCGTTTCTGCTTATCGCAGTACGGCGCTTTTTTAGAAACAAGCCGCTCATAAAACTTTTTTGATTTTCTTTTGAAAAACTATTGCACTATTATTTGCGAGGTGGTATATTATTATTCGTTGCCGCTAAACAAGGCGCTGACGAAAAAAAAGAAATTTAAAAAGTTATTGACTTCAAGAGATTGATAAGATAAAATAATAAAGTCGCTTGAACGAAAGACAAAATGATCTTTGAAAACTAAACAAGACAAAACGTACCTGTTAATTCAAAGTTTTAAATAAATCGCACAGCGATGTGCGTAGTCAGTCAAACTACTTTATCGGAGAGTTTGATCCTGGCTCAGGACGAACGCTGGCGGCGTGCCTAATACATGCAAGTCGAGCGGACAGATGGGAGCTTGCTCCCTGATGTTAGCGGCGGACGGGTGAGTAACACGTGGGTAACCTGCCTGTAAGACTGGGATAACTCCGGGAAACCGGGGCTAATACCGGATGGTTGTTTGAACCGCATGATTCAGACATAAAAGGTGGCTTCCGCTACCACTTACAGATGGACCCGCGGCGCATTAGCTAGTTGGTGAGGTAACGGCTCACCAAGGCGACGATGCGTAGCCGACCTGAGAGGGTGATCGGCCACACTGGGACTGAGACACGGCCCAGACTCCTACGGGAGGCAGCAGTAGGGAATCTTCCGCAATGGACGAAAGTCTGACGGAGCAACGCCGCGTGAGTGATGAAGGTTTTCGGATCGTAAAGCTCTGTTGTTAGGGAAGAACAAGTGCCGTTCAAATAGGGCGGCACCTTGACGGTACCTAACCAGAAAGCCACGGCTAACTACGTGCCAGCAGCCGCGGTAATACGTAGGTGGCAAGCGTTGTCCGGAATTATTGGGCGTAAAGGGCTCGCAGGCGGTTTCTTAAGTCTGATGTGAAAGCCCCCGGCTCAACCGGGGAGGGTCATTGGAAACTGGGGAACTTGAGTGCAGAAGAGGAGAGTGGAATTCCACGTGTAGCGGTGAAATGCGTAGAGATGTGGAGGAACACCAGTGGCGAAGGCGACTCTCTGGTCTGTAACTGACGCTGAGGAGCGAAAGCGTGGGGAGCGAACAGGATTAGATACCCTGGTAGTCCACGCCGTAAACGATGAGTGCTAAGTGTTAGGGGGTTTCCGCCCCTTAGTGCTGCAGCTAACGCATTAAGCACTCCGCCTGGGGAGTACGGTCGCAAGACTGAAACTCAAAGGAATTGACGGGGGCCCGCACAAGCGGTGGAGCATGTGGTTTAATTCGAAGCAACGCGAAGAACCTTACCAGGTCTTGACATCCTCTGACAATCCTAGAGATAGGACGTCCCCTTCGGGGGCAGAGTGACAGGTGGTGCATGGTTGTCGTCAGCTCGTGTCGTGAGATGTTGGGTTAAGTCCCGCAACGAGCGCAACCCTTGATCTTAGTTGCCAGCATTCAGTTGGGCACTCTAAGGTGACTGCCGGTGACAAACCGGAGGAAGGTGGGGATGACGTCAAATCATCATGCCCCTTATGACCTGGGCTACACACGTGCTACAATGGACAGAACAAAGGGCAGCGAAACCGCGAGGTTAAGCCAATCCCACAAATCTGTTCTCAGTTCGGATCGCAGTCTGCAACTCGACTGCGTGAAGCTGGAATCGCTAGTAATCGCGGATCAGCATGCCGCGGTGAATACGTTCCCGGGCCTTGTACACACCGCCCGTCACACCACGAGAGTTTGTAACACCCGAAGTCGGTGAGGTAACCTTTTAGGAGCCAGCCGCCGAAGGTGGGACAGATGATTGGGGTGAAGTCGTAACAAGGTAGCCGTATCGGAAGGTGCGGCTGGATCACCTCCTTTCTAAGGATTTTAACGGAATATAAGACCTTTGGTCTTATAAACAGAACGTTCCCTGTCTTGTTTAGTTTTGAAGGATCATTCGATTCTTCGAGATGTTGTTCTTTGAAAACTAGATAACAGAAGTAATTCACATTCAATTAGTAATGCAAGATATCACGTAGTGATTCTTTTTAACGGTTAAGTTAGAAAGGGCGCACGGTGGATGCCTTGGCACTAGGAGCCGATGAAGGACGGGACGAACACCGATATGCTTCGGGGAGCTGTAAGCAAGCTTTGATCCGGAGATTTCCGAATGGGGAAACCCACCACTCGTAATGGAGTGGTATCCATATCTGAATACATAGGATATGAGAAGGCAGACCCGGGGAACTGAAACATCTAAGTACCCGGAGGAAGAGAAAGCAAATGCGATTCCCTGAGTAGCGGCGAGCGAAACGGGACCAGCCCAAACCAAGAGGCTTGCCTCTTGGGGTTGTAGGACACTCTGTACGGAGTTACAAAGGAACGAGGTAGATGAAGAGGTCTGGAAAGGCCCGCCATAGAAGGTAACAGCCCTGTAGTCAAAACTTCGTTCTCTCCTGAGTGGATCCTGAGTACGGCGGAACACGTGAAATTCCGTCGGAATCCGGGAGGACCATCTCCCAAGGCTAAATACTCCCTAGTGACCGATAGTGAACCAGTACCGTGAGGGAAAGGTGAAAAGCACCCCGGAAGGGGAGTGAAAGAGATCCTGAAACCGTGTGCCTACAAGTAGTCAGAGCCCGTTAACGGGTGATGGCGTGCCTTTTGTAGAATGAACCGGCGAGTTACGATCCCGTGCAAGGTTAAGCAGAAGATGCGGAGCCGCAGCGAAAGCGAGTCTGAATAGGGCGAATTGAGTACGTGGTCGTAGACCCGAAACCAGGTGATCTACCCATGTCCAGGGTGAAGTTCAGGTAACACTGAATGGAGGCCCGAACCCACGCACGTTGAAAAGTGCGGGGATGAGGTGTGGGTAGGGGTGAAATGCCAATCGAACCTGGAGATAGCTGGTTCTCTCCGAAATAGCTTTAGGGCTAGCCTCAAGGTAAGAGTCTCGGAGGTAGAGCACTGATTGGACTAGGGGCCCCTACCGGGTTACCGAATTCAGTCAAACTCCGAATGCCGATGACTTATCCTTGGGAGTCAGACTGCGAGTGATAAGATCCGTAGTCGAAAGGGAAACAGCCCAGACCGCCAGCTAAGGTCCCAAAGTATACGTTAAGTGGAAAAGGATGTGGAGTTGCTTAGACAACCAGGATGTTGGCTTAGAAGCAGCCACCATTTAAAGAGTGCGTAATAGCTCACTGGTCGAGTGACTCTGCGCCGAAAATGTACCGGGGCTAAACGTATCACCGAAGCTGCGGACTGTTCTTCGAACAGTGGTAGGAGAGCGTTCTAAGGGCTGTGAAGCAAGACCGGAAGGACTTGTGGAGCGCTTAGAAGTGAGAATGCCGGTATGAGTAGCGAAAGAGGGGTGAGAATCCCCTCCACCGAATGCCTAAGGTTTCCTGAGGAAGGCTCGTCCGCTCAGGGTTAGTCGGGACCTAAGCCGAGGCCGAAAGGCGTAGGCGATGGATAACAGGTTGATATTCCTGTACCACCTCCTCACCATTTGAGCAATGGGGGGACGCAGGAGGATAGGGTAAGCGCGGTATTGGATATCCGCGTCCAAGCAGTTAGGCTGGGAAATAGGCAAATCCGTTTCCCGTGAAGGCTGAGCTGTGATGGCGAGCGAATTATAGTAGCGAAGTTCCTGATTCCACACTGCCAAGAAAAGCCTCTAGCGAGGTGAGAGGTGCCCGTACCGCAAACCGACACAGGTAGGCGAGGAGAGAATCCTAAGGTGATCGAGAGAACTCTCGTTAAGGAACTCGGCAAAATGACCCCGTAACTTCGGGAGAAGGGGTGCTCTGTTAGGGTGCAAGCCCGAGAGAGCCGCAGTGAATAGGCCCAGGCGACTGTTTAGCAAAAACACAGGTCTCTGCGAAGCCGTAAGGCGAAGTATAGGGGCTGACGCCTGCCCGGTGCTGGAAGGTTAAGAGGAGCGCTTAGCGTAAGCGAAGGTGCGAATTGAAGCCCCAGTAAACGGCGGCCGTAACTATAACGGTCCTAAGGTAGCGAAATTCCTTGTCGGGTAAGTTCCGACCCGCACGAAAGGCGCAACGATCTGGGCACTGTCTCAACGAGAGACTCGGTGAAATTATAGTACCTGTGAAGATGCAGGTTACCCGCGACAGGACGGAAAGACCCCGTGGAGCTTTACTGCAGCCTGATATTGAATGTTGGTACAGCTTGTACAGGATAGGTAGGAGCCTTGGAAACCGGAGCGCCAGCTTCGGTGGAGGCATCGGTGGGATACTACCCTGGCTGTATTGACCTTCTAACCCGCCGCCCTTATCGGGCGGGGAGACAGTGTCAGGTGGGCAGTTTGACTGGGGCGGTCGCCTCCTAAAAGGTAACGGAGGCGCCCAAAGGTTCCCTCAGAATGGTTGGAAATCATTCGCAGAGTGTAAAGGCACAAGGGAGCTTGACTGCGAGACCTACAAGTCGAGCAGGGACGAAAGTCGGGCTTAGTGATCCGGTGGTTCCGCATGGAAGGGCCATCGCTCAACGGATAAAAGCTACCCCGGGGATAACAGGCTTATCTCCCCCAAGAGTCCACATCGACGGGGAGGTTTGGCACCTCGATGTCGGCTCATCGCATCCTGGGGCTGTAGTCGGTCCCAAGGGTTGGGCTGTTCGCCCATTAAAGCGGTACGCGAGCTGGGTTCAGAACGTCGTGAGACAGTTCGGTCCCTATCCGTCGCGGGCGCAGGAAATTTGAGAGGAGCTGTCCTTAGTACGAGAGGACCGGGATGGACGCACCGCTGGTGTACCAGTTGTTCTGCCAAGGGCATCGCTGGGTAGCTATGTGCGGACGGGATAAGTGCTGAAAGCATCTAAGCATGAAGCCCCCCTCAAGATGAGATTTCCCATTCCGCAAGGAAGTAAGATCCCTGAAAGATGATCAGGTTGATAGGTCTGAGGTGGAAGTGTGGCGACACATGGAGCTGACAGATACTAATCGATCGAGGACTTAACCAATTTGAATGTATGCTTACTGTTATCTAGTTTTGAGAGAACACTCTCAATGGTTTGGTGGCGATAGCGAAGAGGTCACACCCGTTCCCATGCCGAACACGGAAGTTAAGCTCTTCAGCGCCGATGGTAGTCGGGGGTTTCCCCCTGTGAGAGTAGGACGCCGCCAAGCCATTACACGCAAGTGTAATATATGGAGGATTAGCTCAGCTGGGAGAGCATCTGCCTTACAAGCAGAGGGTCGGCGGTTCGAGCCCGTCATCCTCCACCATATTTGCCGGCCTAGCTCAATTGGTAGAGCAACTGACTTGTAATCAGTAGGTTGGGGGTTCAAGTCCTCTGGCCGGCACCATTTTTGGACAAGATAATAACATAAGTCTTTTAAAAAGAGCCATTAGCTCAGTTGGTAGAGCATCTGACTTTTAATCAGAGGGTCGAAGGTTCGAGTCCTTCATGGCTCACCATGTTACGCGGGTGTGGCGGAATTGGCAGACGCGCTAGACTTAGGATCTAGTGTCTTATGACGTGGGGGTTCAAGTCCCTTCACCCGCATTATACAGGATAGTGATCCTGTATGCGGAAGTAGTTCAGTGGTAGAACACCACCTTGCCAAGGTGGGGGTCGCGGGTTCGAATCCCGTCTTCCGCTCCAACTATACCATCCACGCCGGGGTGGTGGAATTGGCAGACACACAGGACTTAAAATCCTGCGGTAGGTGACTACCGTGCCGGTTCAAGTCCGGCCCTCGGCATTATTGTTATGCGCCCGTAGCTCAATTGGATAGAGCGTTTGACTACGGATCAAAAGGTTAGGGGTTCGACTCCTCTCGGGCGCGCCATAATATTTTTAAAAATCGGGAAGTAGCTCAGCTTGGTAGAGCACATGGTTTGGGACCATGGGGTCGCAGGTTCGAATCCTGTCTTCCCGACCACTTCGGGGCCTTAGCTCAGCTGGGAGAGCGCCTGCTTTGCACGCAGGAGGTCAGCGGTTCGATCCCGCTAGGCTCCACCATTTATAAAAAAACATGTTGACTTTAAGAGAAACTTATTATATAATTAAAAAGTTGCTTGGGAAAGTGAACAAAATGATCTTTGAAAACTAAACAAGACAAAACGTACCTGTTAATTCAAAGTTTTAAATAAATCGCACAGCGATGTGCGTAGTCAGTCAAACACTTTATCGGAGAGTTTGATCCTGGCTCAGGACGAACGCTGGCGGCGTGCCTAATACATGCAAGTCGAGCGGACAGATGGGAGCTTGCTCCCTGATGTTAGCGGCGGACGGGTGAGTAACACGTGGGTAACCTGCCTGTAAGACTGGGATAACTCCGGGAAACCGGGGCTAATACCGGATGGTTGTCTGAACCGCATGGTTCAGACATAAAAGGTGGCTTCGGCTACCACTTACAGATGGACCCGCGGCGCATTAGCTAGTTGGTGAGGTAACGGCTCACCAAGGCGACGATGCGTAGCCGACCTGAGAGGGTGATCGGCCACACTGGGACTGAGACACGGCCCAGACTCCTACGGGAGGCAGCAGTAGGGAATCTTCCGCAATGGACGAAAGTCTGACGGAGCAACGCCGCGTGAGTGATGAAGGTTTTCGGATCGTAAAGCTCTGTTGTTAGGGAAGAACAAGTGCCGTTCAAATAGGGCGGCACCTTGACGGTACCTAACCAGAAAGCCACGGCTAACTACGTGCCAGCAGCCGCGGTAATACGTAGGTGGCAAGCGTTGTCCGGAATTATTGGGCGTAAAGGGCTCGCAGGCGGTTTCTTAAGTCTGATGTGAAAGCCCCCGGCTCAACCGGGGAGGGTCATTGGAAACTGGGGAACTTGAGTGCAGAAGAGGAGAGTGGAATTCCACGTGTAGCGGTGAAATGCGTAGAGATGTGGAGGAACACCAGTGGCGAAGGCGACTCTCTGGTCTGTAACTGACGCTGAGGAGCGAAAGCGTGGGGAGCGAACAGGATTAGATACCCTGGTAGTCCACGCCGTAAACGATGAGTGCTAAGTGTTAGGGGGTTTCCGCCCCTTAGTGCTGCAGCTAACGCATTAAGCACTCCGCCTGGGGAGTACGGTCGCAAGACTGAAACTCAAAGGAATTGACGGGGGCCCGCACAAGCGGTGGAGCATGTGGTTTAATTCGAAGCAACGCGAAGAACCTTACCAGGTCTTGACATCCTCTGACAATCCTAGAGATAGGACGTCCCCTTCGGGGGCAGAGTGACAGGTGGTGCATGGTTGTCGTCAGCTCGTGTCGTGAGATGTTGGGTTAAGTCCCGCAACGAGCGCAACCCTTGATCTTAGTTGCCAGCATTCAGTTGGGCACTCTAAGGTGACTGCCGGTGACAAACCGGAGGAAGGTGGGGATGACGTCAAATCATCATGCCCCTTATGACCTGGGCTACACACGTGCTACAATGGACAGAACAAAGGGCAGCGAAACCGCGAGGTTAAGCCAATCCCACAAATCTGTTCTCAGTTCGGATCGCAGTCTGCAACTCGACTGCGTGAAGCTGGAATCGCTAGTAATCGCGGATCAGCATGCCGCGGTGAATACGTTCCCGGGCCTTGTACACACCGCCCGTCACACCACGAGAGTTTGTAACACCCGAAGTCGGTGAGGTAACCTTTTAGGAGCCAGCCGCCGAAGGTGGGACAGATGATTGGGGTGAAGTCGTAACAAGGTAGCCGTATCGGAAGGTGCGGCTGGATCACCTCCTTTCTAAGGATTTTAACGGAATATAAGACCTTTGGTCTTATAAACAGAACGTTCCCTGTCTTGTTTAGTTTTGAAGGATCATTCGATTCTTCGAGATGTTGTTCTTTGAAAACTAGATAACAGAAGTAATTCACATTCAATTAGTAATGCAAGATATCACGTAGTGATTCTTTTTAACGGTTAAGTTAGAAAGGGCGCACGGTGGATGCCTTGGCACTAGGAGCCGATGAAGGACGGGACGAACACCGATATGCTTCGGGGAGCTGTAAGCAAGCTTTGATCCGGAGATTTCCGAATGGGGAAACCCACCACTCGTAATGGAGTGGTATCCATATCTGAATACATAGGATATGAGAAGGCAGACCCGGGGAACTGAAACATCTAAGTACCCGGAGGAAGAGAAAGCAAATGCGATTCCCTGAGTAGCGGCGAGCGAAACGGGACCAGCCCAAACCAAGAGGCTTGCCTCTTGGGGTTGTAGGACACTCTGTACGGAGTTACAAAGGAACGAGGTAGATGAAGAGGTCTGGAAAGGCCCGCCATAGAAGGTAACAGCCCTGTAGTCAAAACTTCGTTCTCTCCTGAGTGGATCCTGAGTACGGCGGAACACGTGAAATTCCGTCGGAATCCGGGAGGACCATCTCCCAAGGCTAAATACTCCCTAGTGACCGATAGTGAACCAGTACCGTGAGGGAAAGGTGAAAAGCACCCCGGAAGGGGAGTGAAAGAGATCCTGAAACCGTGTGCCTACAAGTAGTCAGAGCCCGTTAACGGGTGATGGCGTGCCTTTTGTAGAATGAACCGGCGAGTTACGATCCCGTGCAAGGTTAAGCAGAAGATGCGGAGCCGCAGCGAAAGCGAGTCTGAATAGGGCGAATTGAGTACGTGGTCGTAGACCCGAAACCAGGTGATCTACCCATGTCCAGGGTGAAGTTCAGGTAACACTGAATGGAGGCCCGAACCCACGCACGTTGAAAAGTGCGGGGATGAGGTGTGGGTAGGGGTGAAATGCCAATCGAACCTGGAGATAGCTGGTTCTCTCCGAAATAGCTTTAGGGCTAGCCTCAAGGTAAGAGTCTCGGAGGTAGAGCACTGATTGGACTAGGGGCCCCTACCGGGTTACCGAATTCAGTCAAACTCCGAATGCCGATGACTTATCCTTGGGAGTCAGACTGCGAGTGATAAGATCCGTAGTCGAAAGGGAAACAGCCCAGACCGCCAGCTAAGGTCCCAAAGTATACGTTAAGTGGAAAAGGATGTGGAGTTGCTTAGACAACCAGGATGTTGGCTTAGAAGCAGCCACCATTTAAAGAGTGCGTAATAGCTCACTGGTCGAGTGACTCTGCGCCGAAAATGTACCGGGGCTAAACGTATCACCGAAGCTGCGGACTGTTCTTCGAACAGTGGTAGGAGAGCGTTCTAAGGGCTGTGAAGCAAGACCGGAAGGACTTGTGGAGCGCTTAGAAGTGAGAATGCCGGTATGAGTAGCGAAAGAGGGGTGAGAATCCCCTCCACCGAATGCCTAAGGTTTCCTGAGGAAGGCTCGTCCGCTCAGGGTTAGTCGGGACCTAAGCCGAGGCCGAAAGGCGTAGGCGATGGATAACAGGTTGATATTCCTGTACCACCTCCTCACCATTTGAGCAATGGGGGGACGCAGGAGGATAGGGTAAGCGCGGTATTGGATATCCGCGTCCAAGCAGTTAGGCTGGGAAATAGGCAAATCCGTTTCCCGTGAAGGCTGAGCTGTGATGGCGAGCGAATTATAGTAGCGAAGTTCCTGATTCCACACTGCCAAGAAAAGCCTCTAGCGAGGTGAGAGGTGCCCGTACCGCAAACCGACACAGGTAGGCGAGGAGAGAATCCTAAGGTGATCGAGAGAACTCTCGTTAAGGAACTCGGCAAAATGACCCCGTAACTTCGGGAGAAGGGGTGCTCTGTTAGGGTGCAAGCCCGAGAGAGCCGCAGTGAATAGGCCCAGGCGACTGTTTAGCAAAAACACAGGTCTCTGCGAAGCCGTAAGGCGAAGTATAGGGGCTGACGCCTGCCCGGTGCTGGAAGGTTAAGAGGAGCGCTTAGCGTAAGCGAAGGTGCGAATTGAAGCCCCAGTAAACGGCGGCCGTAACTATAACGGTCCTAAGGTAGCGAAATTCCTTGTCGGGTAAGTTCCGACCCGCACGAAAGGCGCAACGATCTGGGCACTGTCTCAACGAGAGACTCGGTGAAATTATAGTACCTGTGAAGATGCAGGTTACCCGCGACAGGACGGAAAGACCCCGTGGAGCTTTACTGCAGCCTGATATTGAATGTTGGTACAGCTTGTACAGGATAGGTAGGAGCCTTGGAAACCGGAGCGCCAGCTTCGGTGGAGGCATCGGTGGGATACTACCCTGGCTGTATTGACCTTCTAACCCGCCGCCCTTATCGGGCGGGGAGACAGTGTCAGGTGGGCAGTTTGACTGGGGCGGTCGCCTCCTAAAAGGTAACGGAGGCGCCCAAAGGTTCCCTCAGAATGGTTGGAAATCATTCGCAGAGTGTAAAGGCACAAGGGAGCTTGACTGCGAGACCTACAAGTCGAGCAGGGACGAAAGTCGGGCTTAGTGATCCGGTGGTTCCGCATGGAAGGGCCATCGCTCAACGGATAAAAGCTACCCCGGGGATAACAGGCTTATCTCCCCCAAGAGTCCACATCGACGGGGAGGTTTGGCACCTCGATGTCGGCTCATCGCATCCTGGGGCTGTAGTCGGTCCCAAGGGTTGGGCTGTTCGCCCATTAAAGCGGTACGCGAGCTGGGTTCAGAACGTCGTGAGACAGTTCGGTCCCTATCCGTCGCGGGCGCAGGAAATTTGAGAGGAGCTGTCCTTAGTACGAGAGGACCGGGATGGACGCACCGCTGGTGTACCAGTTGTTCTGCCAAGGGCATCGCTGGGTAGCTATGTGCGGACGGGATAAGTGCTGAAAGCATCTAAGCATGAAGCCCCCCTCAAGATGAGATTTCCCATTCCGCAAGGAAGTAAGATCCCTGAAAGATGATCAGGTTGATAGGTCTGAGGTGGAAGTGTGGCGACACATGGAGCTGACAGATACTAATCGATCGAGGACTTAACCAATTTGAATGTATGCTTACTGTTATCTAGTTTTGAGAGAACACTCTCAATGGTTTGGTGGCGATAGCGAAGAGGTCACACCCGTTCCCATGCCGAACACGGAAGTTAAGCTCTTCAGCGCCGATGGTAGTCGGGGGTTTCCCCCTGTGAGAGTAGGACGCCGCCAAGCTATATTATGGTAAAGGCAGCTCATCATGAGTTGCCTTTTTTGTGTTTTTCTGCATACATTATATAATATGAGAAACGTAACGATATGCCTTTTTGCAAAAGCAGGTTTTATGCTTGTGCAAAGTGGAAATAATAGAGATAGAGCGATACAGTTGAAAAATTTCGCGAAACACCTTATAGTAAGGTTAAAGTCAAATATAGTCAAAGTCAATAAAGGAGGGGGTTGAGTGGGACATAATATTTCTGACATCATTGAACAGTACTTGAAACAAGTATTAGATCAAAATGGCAAAGAAATTTTAGAGATCAAACGCAGTGAAATTGCTGATAAATTTCAATGTGTTCCTTCCCAAATAAATTATGTCATCAACACCAGATTTACAAGTGAAAGAGGATATATTGTTGAAAGTAAACGGGGAGGCGGCGGTTATATTCGTATTATCAAAATTAAAATGAATAACGAAGTCGTCCTCATTAATAATATTATTTCGCAGATTCATACCCACTTGTCCCAGGCAGCCTCTGATGACATTATTCTCAGACTGTTAGAGGACGGAGTTATTTCGGAAAGAGAAGCTAAAATGATGGTGAGTGTAATGGATCGTTCAGTTCTATATATTGATTTGCCCGAACGGGATGAACTAAGAGCCAGAATGATGAAAGCAATGCTCACATCTTTAAAACTAAAGTAAGCGGGTGAAAAGATTGATTTGTCAAGAATGCAATGAGAGACCGGCCACTTTTCACTTTACGAAAGTTGTTAATGGAGAAAAACAAGAAGTTCATATTTGTGAACAATGTGCAAAAGAAAATAGCGATTCATACAGTATAAGTGGAAACCAAGGGTTCTCGATCCATAATTTATTATCAGGGCTGCTGAATATGGAGTCTTCATTTCAAAACACCGGTTCTCAAATGTTCGGCTACTCAGAGCAAGGCACAGCTTGTAAGAAATGCGGTATGACGTTTCAGCAGCTGAGAAAAACAGGGCGTTTCGGCTGTGCGGAATGTTACGATACGTTCTACAGCCAAATTACACCGATCTTGCGAAAAGTTCACAGCGGGAATACGGTGCATGCCGGGAAAATTCCAAAACGAATAGGTGGAAACCTGCATGTAAGACGGCAAATGGAAATGTTAAAAAAAGAACTTGAATCTTTAATACACCACGAAGAGTTTGAAAGAGCAGCGGAGGTCAGGGATCAGATCCGATCGTTAGAGCAGAAATTAAAAAGTAAAGACAGTGAGGGGGAACAAGGGTAATGTCGCTCAAGCATTTTATTCAGGACGCACTAAGCAATTGGATGAAGCAAAAGGGACCTGAAAGTGACATTGTACTCAGCAGCCGTATACGGTTGGCCCGAAACTTTGAAAATATAAAGTTTCCTGCCAGGTATACGAATGAAGAAGCCTCATCCATCATTCAGCAATTCGAAGATCATTTTTCAGGAAAAGAACTTCCTGATATCGGTCAATTTCATTTAATCAGAATGAGTGAAGCTCAGCCTTTGGAAAAACGGGTGCTGATGGAGAAACATCTGATCAGCCCGAATTTAACTGAATCCCCTTTTGGCGGCTGTTTGCTTTCTGAAAATGAAGAAGTCAGCATTATGTTAAATGAAGAAGATCATATCAGAATTCAATGCCTCTTCCCCGGCTTCCAGCTTCTCAACGCTATAAAAGCGGCAAACCAGGTTGATGACTGGATTGAGGAGAAAGTGGATTACGCCTTTGGAGAGAAGAGAGGGTACTTAACAAGCTGTCCTACAAATGTAGGGACGGGACTAAGGGCTTCAGTCATGATGCATTTGCCGGGCCTTGTATTAACTAGGCAAATGAATCGAATTATACCGGCAATTAACCAATTAGGCTTAGTTGTTAGAGGAATTTACGGTGAAGGCAGCGAAGCATTAGGAAATATCTTTCAAATTTCAAATCAAATCACACTCGGAAAATCAGAACAGGACATTGTAGATGATTTAAACAGTGTGGCTGCCCAGCTGATTGAGCAGGAACGTTCAGCCCGAGAAGCGCTTTACCAAACCTCGAAAATTGAATTGGAGGACCGGGTATTCAGATCTTACGGTGTTTTATCCAACTGCCGTATGATTGAATCAAAGGAAACGGCGAAATGCCTTTCTGACGTTCGGCTGGGGATAGACCTTGGAATCATCAAAGGGCTATCAAGCAATATACTTAATGAACTGATGATTTTGACACAGCCGGGTTTTCTCCAACAATATTCGGGCGGTGCATTACGGCCGAACGAAAGAGACGCGAGAAGAGCGGCTCTTATCAGGGAAAGGCTGCATTTAGAAATGAGTGCAAATAGACAGGAGGATGATTCGATATGATGTTTGGAAGGTTTACAGAGCGAGCTCAAAAGGTATTGGCACTGGCACAGGAAGAAGCACTGCGCTTAGGCCATAACAATATTGGAACTGAACATATCTTATTAGGTCTGGTTCGTGAAGGAGAAGGGATTGCGGCTAAAGCACTCCAAGCACTCGGACTCGGTTCGGATAAAATTCAGAAAGAAGTGGAGAGCTTAATCGGACGGGGACAGGAAATGTCTCAAACGATTCATTATACGCCAAGAGCAAAAAAAGTCATTGAGCTCAGCATGGATGAAGCCAGAAAGCTAGGACATTCTTATGTGGGAACAGAACACATACTTCTCGGACTGATTCGTGAAGGAGAAGGCGTGGCCGCGAGAGTTCTGAATAATCTCGGTGTCAGCTTGAATAAGGCGAGACAGCAAGTGCTGCAGCTTCTGGGAAGCAATGAGACGGGATCTTCTGCATCCGGTACGAACAGCAATGCAAACACGCCGACGCTTGACAGCTTGGCTCGTGATTTAACTGCGATTGCGAAGGAAGACAGTCTTGATCCGGTTATCGGCCGAAGCAAAGAGATTCAGCGTGTTATTGAGGTATTAAGCCGCAGAACGAAGAATAATCCCGTTCTTATCGGAGAACCGGGTGTAGGTAAGACTGCGATTGCTGAAGGCCTCGCACAGCAGATCATCAATAATGAAGTGCCGGAAATTTTACGTGATAAACGCGTAATGACATTAGACATGGGTACGGTTGTAGCCGGTACGAAATACCGCGGAGAATTTGAAGACCGCTTGAAAAAAGTAATGGATGAAATACGTCAGGCCGGCAATATTATTTTATTCATTGACGAACTGCATACACTGATCGGAGCGGGGGGAGCAGAAGGTGCGATTGACGCATCGAATATCTTAAAACCTTCACTGGCCCGCGGAGAGCTTCAATGCATCGGTGCGACAACGCTTGATGAATACCGTAAATATATCGAAAAAGACGCTGCTCTGGAGCGCCGTTTCCAGCCGATTCAGGTGGATCAGCCGTCAGCCGATGAAAGCATTCAAATTTTAAAAGGGCTCCGTGACCGCTATGAAGCGCATCACCGCGTATCCATTACCGATGAAGCGATTGAAGCAGCGGTAAAATTGTCCGACCGTTATATTTCTGACCGCTTCCTTCCGGATAAAGCGATCGATTTAATTGATGAAGCCGGTTCAAAAGTACGTCTCCGTTCTTTCACAACGCCTCCGAACTTAAAAGAGCTTGAGCAGAAACTCGATGAAGTTCGCAAGGAAAAAGACGCTGCCGTTCAGAGCCAGGAGTTTGAAAAAGCGGCTTCTCTTCGTGATACGGAGCAGCGCCTGAGAGAACAGGTGGAAGACACGAAAAAAACGTGGAAAGAAAAACAAGGCCAGGAGAACTCCGAAGTTTCTGTAGAGGATATCGCGATGGTTGTATCCAGCTGGACCGGGGTGCCTGTATCTAAAATTGCCCAAACGGAAACAGATAAGCTTCTCAATATGGAAAACATTCTGCACTCCCGCGTCATCGGCCAGGATGAAGCTGTTGTAGCCGTTGCAAAGGCTGTCAGACGTGCAAGAGCCGGTCTGAAGGACCCGAAACGCCCGATTGGTTCATTCATCTTCTTAGGCCCTACAGGCGTTGGGAAGACAGAGCTGGCACGAGCGCTGGCGGAATCCATTTTCGGTGATGAGGAAGCGATGATCAGAGTGGATATGTCCGAATACATGGAGAAACACTCGACTTCACGTCTTGTCGGTTCTCCTCCGGGATATGTCGGCTATGATGAAGGCGGCCAGCTGACAGAAAAAGTGAGAAGAAAACCTTACTCTGTCGTACTGCTTGATGAAATTGAAAAAGCGCATCCTGATGTGTTTAACATTCTCCTGCAAGTGCTTGAAGACGGACGCTTGACTGATTCAAAAGGACGCACTGTGGATTTCCGCAACACGATCCTGATTATGACGTCAAACGTCGGAGCGAGCGAGCTGAAACGCAACAAATATGTGGGCTTCAATGTGCAGGATGAATCACAAAACCATAAAGACATGAAAGACAAAGTCATGGGAGAGCTGAAGCGCGCCTTCAGACCTGAGTTTATCAACCGGATTGACGAAATTATCGTCTTCCACTCCCTTGAGAAAAAACATCTTACAGACATCGTGTCGCTTATGTCTGATCAGTTAACAAAACGTCTGAAAGAACAAGATCTCTCTATCGAGCTGACGGATGCTGCAAAAGCAAAAGTGGCAGAAGAGGGCGTCGATTTGGAATACGGCGCACGTCCGTTAAGAAGAGCGATTCAAAAGCATGTGGAGGACCGGTTATCAGAAGAACTCCTCAGAGGCAATATTGATAAAGGCCAGCACATTGTTCTTGATGTTGAGGACGGCGAATTTGTCGTAAAAACAACTGCTAAAACGAACTAATATAGTGACAAACATGAGGCATACGTAAGCGAGTGTATGCCTCACTTTGTTATATAGAGAAATATTCGATAAGGAAGAGGTCTTACAACATATATGGCTAAATCAAAAACAAAATTCATCTGCCACTCATGCGGTTATGAATCCGCTAAGTGGATGGGAAAGTGCCCGGGCTGCGGGGCTTGGAATACAATGGTGGAAGAAACCATAAAAAAAGCACCGGCGAATCGGCGGGCGGCTTTCTCCCACTCCGTTCAAACCGTCCAGAAACCATCACCCATTACATCAATTGAAACATCGGAAGAACCCCGCGTTCAAACAAAGCTCGAAGAATTCAACAGAGTGCTTGGCGGCGGCGTTGTGAAAGGCTCGTTAGTATTAATCGGCGGCGATCCAGGCATCGGAAAATCAACGCTCCTTCTCCAAGTATCCGCACAATTAGCAGATACGGCCGGCAGCGTGCTTTACATTTCAGGGGAAGAATCCGTGAAGCAAACGAAGCTGCGTGCCGACAGACTTGGAATCAACAGCCAAATGTTACATGTTTTATCTGAAACCGATATGGAGTATATTTCGTCTGCTATACAAGAGATGAAACCCGCATTTGTTGTCGTAGACTCCATTCAGACCGTGTACCAAAGTGATATCACCTCGGCTCCCGGCAGTGTATCACAAGTAAGAGAGTGTACGGCCGAATTGATGAAAATCGCGAAAACAAACGGCATACCTATTTTTATCGTCGGGCACGTCACAAAAGAAGGATCGATCGCAGGGCCGAGATTGCTTGAGCACATGGTCGATACCGTTCTATACTTTGAAGGAGAGCGGCATCATACATTCCGTATTTTGCGGGCCGTAAAAAACCGTTTCGGCTCCACAAATGAAATGGGCATCTTTGAAATGCGGGAAGAGGGGCTTACGGAAGTGCTGAACCCTTCTGAAATTTTCTTGGAAGAGCGTTCTGCCGGGGCATCGGGTTCGAGTATCGTTGCGTCAATGGAAGGAACGAGACCGATCCTGGTTGAAATCCAGGCGCTCATATCACCGACCAGTTTTGGAAACCCGCGCCGCATGGCTACAGGCATTGACCACAACAGGGTGTCGTTAATTATGGCTGTGCTTGAGAAGCGGGTGGGTCTTTTGCTTCAAAATCAAGATGCATATTTAAAGGTCGCCGGCGGGGTCAAACTGGATGAACCGGCGATTGATTTGGCAGTAGCCGTCAGCATTGCCTCAAGCTTCAGAGATACACCGCCGAATCCCGCAGATTGCTTTATCGGTGAAGTGGGTCTGACAGGAGAAGTCCGCAGGGTGTCAAGAATCGAACAGCGCGTAAAGGAAGCGGCAAAACTCGGCTTCAAGCGCATGATCATACCTGAGGCGAATGCAGATGGGTGGACAATACCAAAAGGGATTGAGGTTGTCGGAGTAGCAAATGTTGCAGAAGCGCTTCGTACTTCATTAGGAGGATCATAATAGATGGAAAAAGAGAAAAAAGGGGCGAAACAAGAGCTTGACCTGTCTGCAATTCTGCAGTTCGTTGCTCCGGGCACCCCGCTCAGAGCCGGGATAGAGAATGTACTTCGGGCAAATACAGGCGGCCTGATTGTTGTCGGATACAATGATAAGGTAAAGCAAGTCGTGGATGGCGGTTTTCATATTAATACATCATTTGCGCCCGCTCACTTATACGAGCTGGCCAAAATGGACGGTGCCATTATTTTAAGTGATTCCGGACAGAAAATTCTTTATGCGAATACGCAGCTTATGCCGGAAGCGACCATTTCTTCTTCAGAAACGGGAATGAGGCACCGTACGGCGGAACGGGTGGCGAAGCAGACCGGCTGTCTCGTCATCGCCATTTCTGAGCGCAGAAATGTCATTACGTTATATCAGGACAGCATGAAGTACACACTAAAGGACATAGGATTTATTTTAACAAAGGCAAATCAGGCCATTCAAACGCTTGAGAAGTATAAAACCATTTTAGACAAAACGATTACGGCTTTAAACGCATTAGAGTTTGAGGAGCTTGTGACATTCAGTGACGTGCTGTCCGTCATGCATCGATATGAAATGGTGCTCCGAATAAAAAATGAAATCAATATGTATATTAAAGAACTCGGAACGGAAGGCCACTTAATCCGTCTGCAGGTGATTGAACTGATTACGGACATGGAAGAAGAGGCGGCACTTTTCATCAAAGACTATGTCAAAGAAAAAATCAAAGATCCGTTCGTGCTGTTAAAAGAGCTTCAGGATATGTCCAGCTATGATCTGCTTGATGATTCCATTCTGTTTAAGCTGCTTGGATATCCGGCTTCTACCAATATTGATGATTATGTGCTCCCGAGAGGATACAGGCTGCTGAACAAAATTCCGCGTCTGCCGATGCCGATTGTTGAAAATGTGGTTGAGGCGTTCGGATTTTTGCCAAGCATAACGGAAGCCACTGTAGAAGAGCTTGATGATGTTGAGGGTATCGGCGAAGTGCGCGCCAAAAAAATCAAAAAAGGCTTAAAACGCCTTCAGGAAAAACACTATATAGATAGACAGCTTTAAGAATCGCTTAAACCTGTCGGAATCCGGGTATATTATTGTTAGTTTTTGTTTATTCTGAATTTGTAGGCTCTGACAGTCTGCTGAAAAAATGCTACTTAAAAGGAGGTGGAGGTATGTTAAAACGAATAGTTCAGGCGTTCTTCATTATTGTGGGCGGCGTTGTCGGTATCTTTTTAATACCTGAATTGTTTGTGCTGTCAAATATACAGGACATACCTTTAATAACAAACGCATATACGTCTGCTGCAATTGGTGCTATTATCTTTTTTCTCATCAGTATATGGACGACAGAATATGTGATTAATTGGGTAAAATGGATTGAAGATTCTTTACTGAGAGCTCCGGTGCCGGATCTGTTATTCGGGAGTCTCGGATTGGTTTTTGGACTTATCATCGCATATCTCATTGTAAACGTGATTCCGCTGGACAATATTCCGTACCGTATATTCAGCACCATCATTCCGGTCTTTCTGGCTTTCTTTCTCGGTTATCTGGGCTTCCAAGTCGGATTTAAGAAAAAGGATGAACTGATCAGTCTTTTCTCCATTTCTGCAAGAATGCAGAAGAAAAAGGGAAGTGCTGATGAGGAGCAGGAGGAACAGGATAAAAGGCTGAAAATCTTAGATACAAGTGTTATTATTGATGGGAGAATTGCAGATATTTGTCAGACGGGCTTTTTAGAAGGCGTCATTGTCATTCCTCAATTTGTGCTGGAGGAATTACAGCATATCGCTGATTCTTCAGATGTTTTAAAACGTAACAGAGGACGACGCGGTCTGGATATCTTGAATCGCATTCAAAAGGAACTGGATATTACGGTTGAAATTTATGAAGGCGACTTCGAGGACATTCAGGAGGTTGACAGCAAGCTTGTCAAACTTGCGAAGCTGACATCCGGCGTCGTTGTGACGAATGATTTTAATTTAAATAAAGTATGTGAGCTTCAGAAGGTTGCGGTACTGAATATTAATGACCTTGCAAACGCGGTGAAGCCGGTTGTGCTTCCGGGCGAAGAGATGAATGTGCAGGTGATTAAGGACGGGAAAGAGCATAATCAAGGTGTGGCTTACTTGGATGACGGTACGATGATTGTTGTGGAAGAAGGCCGCAATTATATAGGGAAACATATTGATGTGCTCGTAACCAGCGTACTGCAGACAGCGGCGGGACGAATGATTTTTGCCAAGCCCAAGCTGCTTGAGAAAGCTCTTTAAGAGGGAGTTCATATGGAGTATGTTGTCGTTATTCCGGCTGCCGGACAAGGAAAACGGATGAAGGCCGGGAAAAATAAGCTGTTCATCAGCTTAAAAGGTGCGCCTGTTATTATACACACACTGCGGGTTTTTGAAAGCCACGCACCCTGTCAGAAAATAATCTTGGTGATAAACGAGAGTGAACGGGAAGATTTTCGCCAGCTGCTGGCCCAATTTCCGATTCAGACGGAAATTGAGCTTGTTACCGGAGGTGCGGAGCGTCAGAACAGTGTATACGAAGGACTGAAAGTGATTGATAAGGAATCGGTCGTTCTTGTTCATGACGGAGCGCGCCCGTTTGTCACACATCAGCATATCGATAAGCTCGTTGAAACAGCAGAGGAGGCGGGAGCGGCTGTCCTGGCTGTTCCTGTGAAAGACACGATAAAACGGGCGGAAGGCTCCCGGGTTGCGGAGACCTTTGATCGTTCAAGCTTGTGGGCCGTTCAAACGCCGCAAGCTTTTCGTCTTTCTTTATTGAAGACGGCGCATATGGAAGCGGAAAACAAAGGCTTCTTAGGGACGGATGACGCCAGCCTCGTCGAGCGTCTTGATGGATATCAGGTGAGTATCGTTGAAGGCAGCTATACCAATATTAAGCTGACAACGCCGGATGATCTGATATCCGCGGAAGCAATCATGAAAGCGGAAAGTGGGAATCATAATGTTTAGAATCGGACAAGGATTTGATGTGCATCAATTAACGGAAGGCCGTCCTCTCATCATCGGCGGAATTGAAATTCCTTATGAAAAAGGGCTGCTCGGACATTCAGATGCTGATGTATTGCTGCATACAGTCGCAGACGCGTGTCTCGGAGCGGCAGGTGAAGGAGATATCGGCAAGCATTTCCCGGATACTGATCCGGAATTCAAGGATGCGGATTCTTTTAAGCTGCTTCAGCATGTCTGGAACATTGTTAAAGAAAAAGGATACGTACTCGGAAATATAGACTGTACGATTATTGCGCAAAAGCCGAAAATGGCGCCGCATATTGATGCTATGAGAAAACGGATAGCGGAAGGCCTTGAGGCGGACGTCTCTCAAGTAAACGTAAAAGCGACGACGACTGAAAAGCTCGGGTTTACCGGAAGAGCTGAAGGAATTGCCGCTCAGGCGACCGTTCTGATCCAAAAAGCCTGATCATTGTTTTGATGCCCGGTCTATTTGGTGGTAGAATAGATACATATATTCGGCTAGAGGCTACAGACGAGATGAAAGGAAGTATTTGAACATGGGAAATGAAGTACGCGTTCGTTATGCACCGAGTCCGACCGGACATTTGCATATCGGTAACGCCAGAACAGCGCTTTTTAACTATTTATTTGCCCGCAGCCAAGGCGGAAAGTTTATTATCCGGATTGAGGATACGGACAAAAAGCGAAATATTGAAGGCGGAGAGCAAAGCCAGCTCAACTATTTGAAATGGCTCGGCATGGACTGGGATGAAAGTGTGGATATCGGCGGAGAATACGGCCCGTACCGCCAGTCTGAGCGTAACGACATTTACAAAAAGTACTATGAAGAGCTTCTTGAAAAAGGGCTTGCTTATAAATGTTTCTGTACGGAAGAAGAACTTGAGAAAGAACGTGAAGAGCAAATCGCCCGTGGGGAAATGCCGCGCTATTCCGGCAAACACAGAAACCTGACTCAGGAAGAGCAGGAGCAGTTTTTAGCCGAAGGCAGACAGCCGAGCATCCGTTTCCGCGTGCCGGAAGGGAAAATCATCGCATTTAACGATATCGTAAAAGGTGAGATTTCTTTTGAATCAGACGGCATCGGCGACTTTGTCATCGTCAAAAAAGACGGAACACCGACGTATAACTTTGCTGTCGCGATTGACGATTACTTAATGAAAATGACGCACGTGCTCCGCGGTGAGGATCACATTTCAAATACACCGAAACAGATCATGATTTTCCAGGCATTCGGCTGGGATGTTCCTGTCTTCGGACATATGACGCTTATCGTAAACGAAAGCCGCAAAAAATTAAGTAAACGTGATGAATCAATTATCCAGTTTATTGAGCAGTATGATGAGCTGGGTTACCTGCCTGAAGCGCTGTTTAACTTTATCGGACTTCTCGGCTGGTCTCCCGTCGGTGAAGAAGAGCTTTTCACAAGAGAACAATTCATTGAAATTTTTGATGTAAATCGTTTGTCTAAGTCACCGGCTCTGTTTGATATGCATAAACTGAAATGGGTCAACAACCAATACGTCAAAGCGCTGGATCTTGATCAAGTGGTTGAGCTGACCTTGCCGCACCTGCAAAAAGCTGGAAAAGTCGGCACTGAGCTTTCTGCCGAGGAGCAGGAATGGGTTCGTAAATTAATCTCTCTTTACCATGAGCAATTGAGCTACGGCGCTGAAATTGTCGAGCTGACTGATTTGTTCTTTAAAGATGAGATCGAGTATAATCAAGAGGCAAAAGCCGTTCTGGAAGAAGAACAGGTGCCTGAAGTGCTCAGCGTATTTGCTGCGAAGCTTGAAGAGCTTGAAGAATTTACGCCTGAGCTGATCAAAGCCTCAATTAAAGCTGTTCAGAAAGAAACAGGCCATAAAGGTAAAAAGCTGTTCATGCCGATTCGTGTAGCGGTTACCGGTCAGACACACGGTCCTGAGCTTCCGCAGGCCATTGAGCTGATCGGCAGAGAAACAGCCGTCAGACGCCTGAAAAGCATTTAAATATACGATTGTTGACAGGGAAGAGTATAAAACAATGACCATTACAGAAAGAATCTTCATCGGCTGAGAGAGATTCATGCGTCATGTTTTAGAAGTGCGCCCTTAAGACCTTTGAAGAACATTTCTGCGGAAATCAGTATTTAAAGGCGGCCGCCGCCGTTACCGGCTTTTAAGTTGGGAAAACAGTGACTTGTTTTTCAAACAGAGTGGAACCGCGCGGTAAAAGCGTCTCTGTCATGTTTACATGCAGAGGCGCTTTTTTTATAGGCGGAAAAACAGACTGGAGCGGGGAGAGAATGGGGGGAAGCATGTGTTTTTTAAAATGCTAAAAGAAGACATAGATACAGTGTTCGATCAAGATCCGGCAGCAAGAAGCTATTTCGAAGTTGTTTTAACTTATTCTGGTTTACATGCTATATGGGCGCATCGGATTGCACATGCTTTATATAAACGGAGATTTTTCTTCCTGGCGCGCCTGATATCACAGATTGCCCGTTTCTTTACCGGAATTGAAATCCATCCCGGCGCGACCATCGGGAGAAGGTTTTTCATTGACCACGGTATGGGGGTCGTCATAGGGGAAACATGTGAAATCGGCAATAACGTGACGGTATTCCAAGGTGTCACTCTCGGGGGAACGGGAAAAGAAAAGGGGAAGCGGCATCCGACCATAAAAGATGATGCTTTAATTGCAACCGGAGCGAAGGTGCTCGGCTCTATTACGGTCGGGCAGGGTTCTAAAGTAGGGGCCGGTTCCGTTGTGCTTCGTGATGTTCCCGACTTTTCGACCGTTGTCGGCATACCGGGGAAAGTCGTCATTCAGAACGGAAGAAAAATCAAACGCGATCTCAATCACCAAGACTTGCCCGATCCGGTTGCTGACCGGTTTAGAGCATTGGAGCAGCAGATTTTTGAACTGCAGGCTGAACTGGAAGATAAAAAAGAAAGGATCAACCAAAAATGACCATTACACTTTATAATACATTGACACGGAAAAAGGAAACATTCGTTCCTCTTGAGGAAGGCAAAGTAAAAATGTACGTGTGCGGACCGACTGTATACAACTATATTCATATCGGAAACGCCCGTCCGGCGATTGTGTATGATACCGTACGCAACTATTTAGAGTATAAAGGATACGATGTTCAATACGTATCGAATTTTACCGATGTTGACGACAAACTGATTAAGGCGGCCAACGAGCTCGGCGAGGACGTCCCGGCCGTTTCTGAACGGTTTATTAAAGCGTATTTTGAAGACGTGGGCGCCCTCGGATGCCGGAAAGCGGATCTTCACCCCCGGGTCATGGAAAACATGGACGCCATTATTGAATTTGTCAGCGAGCTGATTAAAAAAGGCTACGCTTATGAATCAGAAGGCGATGTCTATTTCAAAACAAGGGCCTTCGAAGGCTACGGCAAGCTATCTCAGCAATCAATTGATGAACTCAGATCAGGCGCGCGTATCCGGGTCGGCGAGAAGAAAGAGGATGCGCTGGACTTTGCTCTTTGGAAAGCTGCTAAGGACGGAGAAATATCATGGGATAGCCCTTGGGGAAAAGGCCGCCCGGGCTGGCATATTGAATGCTCCGCAATGGTGAAAAAGTATTTGGGTGACGAAATCGATATTCATGCCGGCGGTCAGGACCTGACATTCCCGCACCATGAAAACGAAATTGCCCAATCTGAAGCATTAACAGGCAAGACATTCGCAAAATACTGGCTTCACAACGGATATATCAATATCGATAATGAGAAGATGTCAAAATCTCTCGGCAACTTTGTTTTGGTGCACGATATCATTAAGCAATATGACCCGCAGCTTTTGAGATTTTTCATGCTGTCCGTTCATTACCGCCACCCGATCAACTATTCGGAAGAGCTGCTTGAGAAAACAAAAAACGCGTTTAACCGCCTGAAGACGGCCTATAGTAATTTAAACCATCGTTTGATTAGCAGTACGAATCTGACTGACAATGATGAGGAATGGCTCGCTAAAATTGAAGAGCACCGCACTGCGTTTGAAGAAGCAATGGATGATGATTTTAATACGGCGAATGCGATTTCCGTTTGGTTTGATCTGGCGAAGCTCGCCAATTACTACATGCAGGAAGACAATACGGCGGATCACGTCATTAAAGCCTTTATCAGCATGTTTGACAGAATCGGATCTGTTCTCGGACTTACGCTCGGCGAAGAAGTGCTTGTCGACGAAGAGATTGAAGAGTTGATTGAGAAGAGAAATGAAGCCCGCCGCAATCGCGATTTTGCTTTGTCAGACCAGATTCGCGATCAGCTGAAAAGCATGAATATCATTCTTGAAGATACGGCCCAGGGAACTCGCTGGAAGCGGGGAGAGTAAGCGGATGCTTCAATTTGAACAAATCAAAGATTCAAAGCAGTTAAACGGTCTTGCGCTTGCTTATATGGGTGATGCCATTTTTGAAATATATGTCCGGCATCACCTGCTTAAGCAGGGCTTTACGAAACCGAATGACCTTCATAAGAAGGCGAGCCGGATTGTATCGGCAAAATCACAGGCAGACATATTGTTCCGCCTTCAGGACGAATCCTTTTTCACGGAGGAAGAGGAAGCCGTGCTGAGAAGAGGCAGAAACGCGAAATCAGGGACGACGCCAAAAAACACAGATGTACAGACGTACCGCCATAGTACAGCTTTTGAGGCTTTACTCGGATACCTTTTTCTTGAGAAAAGAGAAGAAAGACTGAATCAGCTGATTGCTGAGGCTATACAAGTCGGGACGTCAGGGAGGAAAACAAATGAGTCAGCAACATGATTACGTCATAGGAAAAAACGCTGTGATTGAGACGTTAAAGTCAGATCGCAAGCTGTATAAGTTATGGATGGCGGAAAACACAGTAAAAGGACAGGCGCAGCAAGTTATGGAGCTTGCTAAAAAGCGCGGCGTCACCATTCAATTTGTACCGAGGAAAAAACTCGATCAGATGGTGGAGGGGCAGCATCAGGGTGTTGTCGCCCAGGTGGCAGCATATGAATATGCACAATTAGACGAATTATATAAAAGAGCGGAAGAGAGAAACGAACAGCCTTTCTTTCTCATATTGGACGAGCTGGAAGACCCTCATAATCTCGGTTCCATCATGAGAACGGCTGACGCTGTCGGTGCACACGGCATCGTGATTCCGAAACGCAGAGCGGTCGGACTGACTTCGACGGTCGCAAAAGCTTCGACCGGTGCGATTGAACACATTCCCGTCGTGAAGGTGACCAACCTTGCCCGGACACTTGATGAAATGAAGGAGCGGGGGATTTGGGTCGTCGGAACGGATGCATCCGCCCGGGAAGACTACCGCTCTATGGACGGCAAGATGCCTTTGGCGCTCGTTATCGGAAGCGAAGGCAGAGGAATGGGCCGGCTTGTGAAAGAGAAATGTGATTTTCTCATTAAGCTTCCGATGGCCGGAAAAGTCACGTCTTTGAATGCGTCGGTAGCGGCCGGCCTTCTCATGTATGAAGTCTACCGGAAGCGCAATCCTTTAGGGGAATGAAGACAGATGGACATCCTGTTAGTAGACGGATACAACATGATTGGAGCTTGGCCGCAGCTAAAGGATTTAAAAGCGAACAGTTTTGAAGAAGCGAGAGATGTACTGATCCAGAAGATGGCGGAATATCAGTCCTACACGGGAATCAGAGTCATTGTGGTGTTTGACGCACACCTGGTAAAAGGCATAGAGAAAAAACAAACGAATCACAGAGTCGAAGTGATTTTCACACGGGAGAATGAAACGGCGGATGAGCGGATCGAGAAGCTTGCCCAGGCGCTGAATAATATTGCGACACAGATTCATGTCGCAACTTCCGATTATACGGAGCAGTGGGCGATCTTCGGACAAGGGGCTCTCCGTAAATCCGCCCGGGAGCTCCTGAGGGAAGTGGATACGATAGAACGCCGGATTCAAAGGCGGGTTTCAAAGATCACTTCTGAAAAACCACCGGGTAAAATCGAGCTGTCCGAAGAGGTTTTGAAAACGTTTGAAAAGTGGCGCCGAGGCGGTCTGGATTAGGTTGACGCTTTTTCGCCCATTAATGTATAATATTTCTATCTACGTGCGCCGGGGGGATCGCAGTGAATCTACAGAACAGCAAGGGAAAGTTCAACAAAGTGCAATTTTGCCAGTTGGAGGACGAGCAGGTCATTGAAAAGGTTCATGTTGGGGATAGTGATGCGTTAGATTACTTGATTACGAAGTACCGTAATTTTGTACGGGCGAAAGCAAGGTCTTATTTTTTAATAGGGGCCGACAGAGAAGATATTGTACAGGAAGGGATGATAGGCTTATATAAGTCTATCCGAGACTTTAGAGAGGACAAGCTTACTTCATTTAAAGCTTTTGCAGAATTATGCATTACCCGCCAGATTATTACCGCAATAAAGACAGCTACCCGTCAGAAACACATTCCTTTAAATTCCTATGTTTCTTTAGACAAACCTATTTTTGATGAAGAATCTGACAGAACACTGCTTGATGTCATTTCAGGCGCTAAAACGTTAAATCCTGAAGAGATGATTATTAATCAGGAAGAATTTGATGATATCGAAATGAAAATGGGAGAACTGCTGAGCGATCTGGAGAGAAAGGTGCTTGTTTTGTACTTGGACGGAAGAAGTTACCAAGAGATTTCAGATGACTTAAACCGACACGTAAAATCAATCGATAATGCCCTGCAGCGCGTGAAGCGCAAGCTTGAAAAGTATTTAGAAATAAGAGAGATCAGCCTGTAGCAGGTTTCTGTGTCATATTGACAGAATTTTTCTGACTGTGCTATTTTATTAAGATAAATGAATGTTTAGGAAAAGGTGTAACGACATGAGAAAAAAGATTACGCTGGCATGCAAAACATGCGGAAATCGTAATTATACGACAATGAAAAGCTCTGCATCAGCGGCTGAGCGGTTAGAAGTTAAGAAGTACTGCAGCACTTGCAATTCACATACAGCTCATTTAGAAACAAAATAGTGTTCGCTTTTTAAATTGTGGAGGTCTTTTACATGCGCATGATGAGTTTCTTTAAAGATGTTGGGAAAGAAATGAAAAAGGTTAGCTGGCCTAAAGGCAAAGAGTTAACGCGCTATACAATCACGGTGATTTCAACGGTTATCTTTTTTGTTATCTTTTTTGCCCTCCTTGATACAGGAATTTCTCAATTAATTCGTTTAATAGTTGAATAATGATCAGCAATACGTGCTATAATAGATCATAATATCGTTTGCCAAAACCCGTTCAGCGGGTTTTTTATTGTGTTGTTGAAAAAGGATTCATAGGCCCTGAGCCTATTTTTTGTTTTACACTTCATTTTTAAATGCGGGGAGGGAAGGACTGCAGAGTCCTGATAGAATGGAAAAGAATTGGTATGTTGTTCATACGTATTCCGGTTATGAAAACAAAGTAAAAGCAAACCTTGAAAAACGTGTGGAATCAATGGGAATGCAGGATAAAATTTTCCGCGTTGTCGTCCCTGAAGAAGAAGAGACTGATATTAAGAACGGCAAGAAAAAAGTAGTCAAAAAGAAAGTGTTCCCGGGTTATGTGCTTGTTGAAATCGTCATGACTGATGATTCCTGGTATGTGGTCCGCAACACGCCGGGCGTTACCGGATTCGTCGGATCAGCCGGTTCAGGCTCAAAGCCGACTCCGCTTCTTCCTGGCGAAGCGGAAACCATCTTAAAACGCATGGGCATGGATGAGCGGAAAACCGACATTGATTTTGAATTGAATGAGACAGTCAAAGTCATAGACGGACCTTTCGCCAACTTTACAGGATCAATTGAAGAGATTGATTATGATAAGAGCAAAGTGAAAGTATTCGTTAACATGTTCGGCCGTGAAACGCCGGTTGAACTGGAATTTACCCAGATCGACAAATTGTAATGTGAAAAAACTTGAAATTGCTATATATTAATGATAATATAGCAAAGGTACGTCTTGGACTAATCCAAGGCAGCTAGCTTGATATTTCGTCATTCATATAAAGAATGAAACCTTGAGTGGGAGGGTTTACCCTATTACCACATCACGGACTTAAGGAGGTGTGTCTCGTGGCTAAAAAAGTAGTAAAAGTTGTAAAATTGCAAATTCCTGCTGGAAAAGCTAACCCAGCGCCGCCAGTTGGACCTGCACTAGGTCAAGCCGGTGTAAATATCATGGGATTCTGTAAGGAGTTTAACGCTCGTACAGCTGACCAAGCTGGTTTAATCATTCCTGTTGAAATTTCGGTTTACGAAGACCGTTCATTTACATTTATTACAAAAACTCCGCCTGCTGCAGTATTGCTTAAAAAAGCAGCTGGAATTGAGTCTGGTTCTGGTGAACCAAACCGTAATAAAGTGGCAACCGTTAAGCGCGATAAGGTTCGCGAAATCGCTGAAACGAAAATGCCTGACTTAAACGCAGCAGACGTTGAAGCGGCAATGCGCATGGTTGAAGGTACTGCCCGCAGTATGGGTATCGTTATCGAGGATTAATTTGTTTCTTGTCGGGTTGCGAGTTTTCACAAGTTCGCAACCCTTATTCGTGGGAGGTTATTCCGCTATAACCACATAAGGAGGAAATTTTAAAATGGCTAAAAAAGGTAAAAAGTACGTTGAAGCTGCGAAGCTTGTAGACCGTGCGAAAGCTTACGACGTCGCTGAAGCAGTGGCGCTTACTAAAAAAACAAACACAGCTAAATTCGACGCTACAGTTGAAGTTGCTTTTCGTTTAGGGGTTGACCCTCGTAAAAACGATCAGCAAATCCGCGGTGCAGTTGTACTTCCTAACGGAACTGGTAAAACTCAGCGCGTGCTTGTATTCGCTAAAGGCGAAAAAGCAAAAGAAGCTGAAGCTGCCGGTGCAGACTACGTTGGCGATTCTGATTACATCGCGAAAATCCAGCAAGGCTGGTTCGAATTCGATGTAATCGTTGCGACTCCTGACATGATGGGTGAAGTCGGTAAAATCGGCCGTGTGCTTGGACCAAAAGGTCTTATGCCAAACCCTAAAACAGGAACTGTTACATTCGAAGTAGAAAAAGCAATCGGCGAAATCAAAGCTGGTAAAGTAGAATACCGCGTTGACAAAGCTGGTAACATCCATGTTCCGATCGGAAAAGTTTCTTTCGAGGATGAAAAACTTGTTGAGAACTTCACAACAATGTATGATACAATCCTGAAAGCAAAACCGGCTGCGGCCAAAGGTGTTTACGTGAAAAACGTTGCCGTTACTTCTACTATGGGCCCTGGTGTCAAAGTAGACGCTTCTACTTTCAACGTAAAATAATATTTGACTTTAGATCAGCATTCTGATATGATTCAAAATGTTGTAAAATATAATATGTCATTTATACCGTAGACAGCAGGGGCCGTTGAGGCTTAATATCCTGCCGAGGTGTATATATATCACAGCTATTACGTTACGTATGCTTGTATATACAGCCTCCATGTCCACATGGAGGCTTTTTATATGAAATCGTCGTCACAGTCGTGATCACCTAGCGGTATAAGTGTTACACAAAATCTACAGGAGGTGTAACCATGAGCAGCGCAATTGATACAAAAAAAGTTGTTGTTGAAGAGATTGCTTCTAAACTGAAAGAAAGCAAATCAACGATCATCGTTGACTACCGCGGACTTAACGTTTCTGAAGTAACTGAACTCCGTAAACAGCTTCGCGAAGCTAACGTAGAGTTCAAAGTGTACAAAAACACAATGACTCGCCGTGCGGTTGAACAAGCTGAACTTGATGGTTTGAATGATGTCTTAACTGGACCGAATGCGATCGCATTCAGTACTGAAGATGTTATCGCTCCGGCAAAAGTTCTTAACGAGTTCGCGAAAAATCACGAAGCTCTGGAAATCAAAGCGGGCGTTATCGAAGGAAAAGTATCTTCTGTTGAAGAAGTGAAAGCTCTTGCTGAACTTCCTTCACGCGATGGCTTACTTTCTATGTTGCTTAGCGTACTTCAAGCTCCAGTTCGCAACCTTGCACTTGCAGCTAAAGCAGTTGCAGACCAAAAGGAAGAACAAGGCGCTTAATCTGATTTTACCCTAAAATAAAACAAATGGAGGAATTTCAAATGGCTTTAAATATCGAAGAAATCATTGCTTCCGTTAAAGAAGCAACTGTACTTGAACTGAACGACCTAGTAAAAGCAATCGAAGAAGAATTTGGCGTAACTGCTGCTGCTCCTGTAGCTGTAGCTGGCGGAGCTGCTGCTGGCGGCGCTGCTGAAGAGCAAAGCGAATTCGACCTTATCCTTGCTGGTGCAGGTTCTCAGAAAATCAAAGTTATCAAAGTTGTTCGTGAAATCACTGGTCTTGGCTTGAAAGAAGCTAAAGAACTTGTTGACAACACTCCAAAACCACTTAAAGAAGGTATTGCGAAAGAAGAAGCTGAAGAGCTTAAAGCTAAACTTGAAGAAGTTGGCGCTTCTGTAGAAGTTAAGTAATCTTCACTTGCCTGTAGGGGAAGCTCGCTTTTATGAGGCGGGCTTTTTCTTTGCTTTTCTTTAAGTGCCATTAAAAAAGGAGGTTCTAATAATGAGTGAACACTATTATTCAGAAAAACCTTCAGTTAAAAGCGATAAACAGACATGGTCATTTACACTGCGGAACAGATCTTATACATTCACAAGTGACAGCGGCGTTTTCTCGAAAAAGGAAGTTGATTTCGGTTCGCGCGTCTTAATTGAAGCGTTTGAAGAGCCGGAGATCGACGGTGACTTCCTGGATGCAGGCTGCGGTTACGGCCCGATCGGTCTGTCGCTCGCCGGTGCATTTACAGACCGGACCGTGCACATGATTGACGTGAATGAAAGAGCCGTAGAGCTGTCAAATGAAAATGCAGAAAAAAACGGAATAAAAAACGTTCGGATTTATCAGAGTGATTTATTTTCAAATATTGATTCTGCTCAAACATTTGCTTCTATTTTTACAAACCCCCCAATCCGCGCCGGAAAAAAAGTTGTCCATGCCATTTTTGAAAAAAGCGCTGAGCATTTAAGGGCTTCAGGTGAATTGTGGATCGTTATACAGAAAAAACAGGGCGGGCCTTCTGCCATTGAAAAACTGAAGGAGCTTTTTGACGAAGTTTCTGTGGTTCAAAAAAAGAAAGGCTATTATATCATAAAAGCAAAAAAAGTTTGACTTGAATTTTCAGCTATGTTAATATTGTAAAATGCCAATGTATATATTTTGCATGATATGCTGAAATAATCATAGTGCATGTATAAATTATACAAACATGGAAATGCTAATAAAATCGGTATTTGTTTTTGGATGTGGTTTTCTTAATTAGAAACCCTTTTTTCTTTTGTCTTGTAAAAGTATTTCTTTATCGTAAGAGATGCTTATTACACATATAATACGCATGATTTGAGGGGTGAATCAGTTGACAGGTCAACTAGTTCAGTATGGACGACACCGCCAGCGCAGAAGCTATGCTCGCATTAGCGAAGTGTTAGAATTACCAAATCTCATTGAAATTCAAACCTCTTCTTATCAGTGGTTTCTTGATGAGGGTCTTAGAGAGATGTTTCAAGACATATCACCAATTGAGGATTTCACTGGTAACCTCTCTCTAGAGTTCATTGACTACAGTTTAGGAGATCCTAAGTATCCCGTTGAAGAGTCAAAAGAACGTGATGTGACTTACTCAGCTCCGCTGAGAGTGAAGGTTCGTTTAATTAACAAAGAAACTGGAGAGGTAAAAGATCAGGATGTCTTCATGGGTGATTTCCCTATTATGACAGATACCGGTACTTTTATCATCAACGGTGCAGAACGTGTTATCGTATCTCAGCTTGTTCGGTCTCCAAGTGTATATTTCAGTGGTAAAGTAGACAAAAACGGTAAAAAAGGTTTTACCGCGACTGTCATTCCAAACCGTGGCGCATGGTTAGAATACGAAACTGATGCGAAAGATGTTGTGTATGTCCGCATTGATCGCACACGTAAGTTGCCGGTTACGGTTCTTTTGCGTGCTCTCGGCTTCGGTTCCGACCAAGAGATTCTCGATCTCATTGGTGAGAACGAATATCTCCGCAATACACTGGATAAGGACAACACTGAAAACAGTGACAAAGCGCTTCTTGAAATCTATGAGCGCCTTCGTCCCGGAGAGCCGCCTACAGTAGAAAATGCAAAAAGCTTGCTGGATTCCCGTTTCTTCGATCCGAAGCGATACGACCTTGCGAATGTAGGACGCTATAAAATTAATAAAAAGCTTCATATCAAGAACCGCCTGTTTAACCAGCGCCTTGCAGAAACACTGGTGGATCCGGAAACCGGTGAAATTCTCGCTGAAAAAGGGCAGATTCTTGACAGAAGAACACTTGATAAAGTATTGCCATACTTAGAAAATGGAATCGGCTTCAGAAAACTTTATCCTAACGGCGGCGTTGTCGAGGATGAAGTGATGCTTCAATCCATTAAAATCTATGCTCCTACCGATGCAGAAGGAGAGCAGACGATCAATGTGATCGGCAATGCTTACATCGAAGAAGCGATTAAAAACATTACGCCTGCTGATATTATTTCTTCTATCAGCTACTTCTTCAACCTCCTGCACGGAGTGGGCGACACTGATGATATCGACCATCTCGGAAACCGCCGTCTGCGTTCTGTAGGTGAGCTCCTGCAAAACCAATTCCGTATCGGTTTAAGCCGGATGGAACGTGTCGTACGTGAAAGAATGTCTATTCAAGACACAAATACAATTACGCCGCAGCAGCTGATTAACATCAGACCTGTTATTGCGTCTATTAAAGAGTTCTTCGGAAGCTCACAGCTTTCTCAATTCATGGATCAGACGAACCCGCTTGCTGAATTGACGCACAAACGCCGTCTGTCAGCTCTCGGACCGGGCGGTTTGACACGTGAGCGCGCAGGTATGGAAGTACGTGACGTTCACTACTCTCACTATGGCCGTATGTGCCCGATTGAAACGCCTGAGGGCCCGAACATCGGTTTGATCAACTCATTGTCATCATTTGCGAAAGTAAACCGCTTTGGTTTCATTGAGACGCCATACCGCCGCGTTGATCCTGAAACAGGAAAAGTAACGCCTAGAATCGACTACCTGACTGCTGATGAAGAGGATAACTATGTCGTAGCCCAAGCGAATGCTAAGCTGAGCGATGACGGTTCTTTCTTGGATGACAGCATCGTAGCGCGTTTCAGAGGGGAAAACACCGTTGTAGCCCGCAACCGCGTGGATTACATGGACGTTTCTCCTAAACAGGTTGTTTCTGCTGCGACAGCATGTATTCCGTTCTTGGAAAACGATGACTCTAACCGTGCTCTAATGGGAGCGAACATGCAGCGTCAGGCTGTGCCTTTGATGCAGCCGGAAGCTCCGATCGTCGGAACGGGTATGGAATACGTATCCGGTAAAGACTCCGGTGCAGCCGTTATTTGTAAACACCCTGGTATCGTTGAACGGGTGGAAGCGAAAAACGTATGGGTGCGCCGCTATGAAGAAATTGACGGCCAAAAAGTAAAAGGCAACCTGGATAAGTACAGCTTGCTGAAATTTGTCCGCTCCAACCAAGGTACGTGCTACAACCAGCGTCCGATCGTCAGTGTCGGCGATGAAGTAGTCAAAGGAGAAATCCTTGCTGACGGACCTTCAATGGAGCTTGGCGAACTTGCTCTCGGCCGCAACGTAATGGTCGGCTTCATGACATGGGATGGTTACAACTATGAGGATGCCATCATCATGAGTGAACGCCTTGTGAAAGATGATGTATACACATCTATTCACATTGAAGAATATGAATCAGAAGCACGTGATACAAAGCTTGGGCCTGAAGAGATCACCCGCGATATTCCAAACGTAGGGGAAGACGCGCTTCGCAATCTTGATGACCGCGGAATTATCCGTATCGGTGCGGAAGTCAACGACGGAGACCTTCTCGTAGGTAAAGTAACGCCTAAAGGTGTAACTGAGCTTACGGCTGAAGAACGCCTTCTGCATGCGATCTTTGGAGAAAAAGCGCGTGAAGTCCGTGATACTTCTCTCCGTGTGCCTCACGGCGGCGGCGGAATTATCCACGACGTAAAAGTCTTCAACCGTGAAGACGGCGACGAACTTCCTCCGGGAGTGAACCAGCTTGTACGCGTATATATCGTTCAGAAACGTAAGATTTCTGAAGGTGATAAAATGGCCGGACGTCACGGAAACAAAGGGGTTATCTCGAAGATTCTTCCTGAAGAAGATATGCCTTACCTTCCTGACGGCACGCCGATCGATATCATGCTTAACCCGCTGGGTGTACCATCACGTATGAATATCGGTCAGGTATTAGAACTTCACATGGGTATGGCTGCCCGCTACCTCGGCATTCACATCGCGTCACCTGTATTTGACGGCGCGCGTGAAGAAGATGTGTGGGAAACACTTGAAGAAGCAGGCATGTCAAGAGACGCTAAAACAGTTCTTTATGACGGCCGTACGGGAGAACCGTTTGACAACCGTGTATCTGTCGGAATCATGTACATGATCAAACTGGCGCACATGGTTGATGATAAACTTCATGCCCGTTCGACAGGTCCTTACTCACTTGTTACGCAGCAGCCTCTCGGCGGTAAAGCCCAATTCGGCGGACAGCGTTTCGGTGAGATGGAGGTTTGGGCGCTTGAAGCTTACGGCGCAGCTTACACGCTTCAAGAAATCCTGACTGTGAAGTCCGATGACGTGGTCGGACGTGTGAAAACATATGAAGCCATCGTCAAAGGCGACAATGTTCCAGAGCCTGGTGTTCCGGAATCATTCAAAGTATTGATCAAAGAGCTTCAAAGCTTAGGTATGGACGTAAAAATCCTTTCAGGCGATGAAGAAGAAATAGAAATGAGAGATCTAGAAGACGAGGAAGATGCGAAACAAGCTGACGGCCTTGCATTATCAGGTGATGAAGCGCCGGAAGAAACAGCATCTCCAGACGTTGAACGTGACGCAGTAACGAAAGAATAGTCTCTGATTGATAAAGGCAAGTGACATCGGTTAATCCGAAGATAAAAAGGGAGGTAGGCCCCTTGCTAGATGTGAACAATTTTGAGTATATGAACATCGGTCTTGCTTCACCGGATAAAATCCGTTCATGGTCTTTTGGTGAAGTGAAAAAGCCTGAAACGATAAACTATCGTACATTGAAACCTGAAAAGGACGGCCTGTTCTGCGAACGCATTTTCGGACCGACTAAGGACTGGGAATGTCATTGCGGCAAGTACAAGCGGGTTCGTTATAAAGGCGTAGTTTGTGACCGTTGCGGAGTTGAAGTAACGCGGGCTAAAGTCCGTCGTGAGAGAATGGGGCATATTGAACTGGCTGCCCCGGTTTCTCACATTTGGTATTTCAAAGGTATTCCGAGCCGTATGGGTCTTGTATTGGATATGTCACCGCGTGCGCTGGAAGAAGTTATTTACTTTGCTTCTTACGTCGTAACTGACCCGGCCAATACACCGCTCGAAAAGAAACAGCTTTTATCTGAAAAGGAATACCGTGCGTATCTGGATAAGTACGGAAACAAATTCCAAGCCTCTATGGGTGCGGAAGCCATTAATAAACTTCTGCAGGACATCGACCTGGTCAAAGAAGTTGATATGTTAAAAGAAGAGCTGAAGACTTCTCAGGGACAGCGCCGTACACGTGCGATCAAACGCCTTGAAGTGCTTGAAGCCTTCCGTAATTCAGGAAACAAGCCGTCTTGGATGATCCTCGACGTGCTTCCGGTTATTCCGCCTGAATTAAGACCGATGGTTCAGCTTGACGGCGGACGTTTCGCAACGTCTGACCTGAACGACCTTTACCGTCGTGTCATCAACCGTAATAACCGTTTAAAACGTCTGTTAGACCTCGGCGCGCCAAGCATCATCGTTCAGAACGAAAAACGTATGCTTCAGGAAGCAGTCGACGCTCTGATTGACAACGGACGCCGCGGCCGTCCGGTTACCGGACCGGGTAACCGTCCGCTTAAATCTCTTTCTCACATGCTGAAAGGGAAACAAGGGCGTTTCCGTCAGAACCTTCTCGGTAAACGTGTAGACTACTCAGGACGTTCCGTTATCGTCGTAGGTCCGCATCTGAAAATGTATCAGTGCGGTTTGCCGAAGGAAATGGCGCTTGAGCTCTTCAAGCCTTTCGTCATGAAAGAGCTTGTTGAAAAAGGCCTTGCTCACAATATCAAGAGCGCAAAACGCAAAATCGAACGCGTGCAGCCTGAAGTATGGGATGTACTTGAATCTGTCATTAAGGAGCATCCGGTCTTACTGAACCGTGCCCCTACTCTTCACAGATTAGGTATCCAGGCTTTCGAACCGACGCTTGTTGAAGGACGCGCCATCCGTCTTCACCCGTTAGTATGTACAGCTTATAACGCTGACTTTGACGGTGACCAAATGGCGGTTCACGTACCTTTATCAGCTGAGGCTCAAGCTGAGGCGCGCATTCTGATGCTTGCGGCCCAAAACATCTTGAACCCTAAAGATGGTAAACCGGTTGTTACGCCGTCTCAGGATATGGTATTAGGAAACTACTACCTGACGCTTGAGCGCGCCGGAGCAGTCGGCGAGGGTATGGTTTTCAAAAATACGGACGAAGCGCTTCTTGCTTATCAAAACGGTTATGTTCACCTTCATACGAGAGTAGCTGTTGCAGCGAACTCCCTTAAGAATGTGACATTTACTGAAGAACAGCGTTCAAAATTGTTAATTACAACTGTCGGTAAGCTCGTCTTCAATGAAATTCTTCCGGAATCATTCCCTTACATGAATGAACCAACGAAGAGCAACATTGAAGAGAAGACACCTGACCGTTTCTTCTTAGACAAAGGTGCTGACGTAAAAGCTGTGATTGCTGAGCAGCCGATCAACGCACCGTTTAAAAAAGGCATTCTCGGTAAAATCATCGCGGAAATCTTTAAACGATTCCATATCACGGAAACGTCTAAAATGCTTGACCGCATGAAAAACCTCGGTTTCAGATATTCAACGAAAGCCGGCATCACAGTAGGGGTTTCTGATATCGTCGTTCTCGATGATAAACAGGAAATCCTTGAAGAAGCACAAAGCAAAGTTGATAATGTCCTGAAACAGTTCAGACGCGGTTTAATCACCGAAGAAGAACGTTATGAAAGAGTCATTTCAATTTGGAGTTCAGCGAAAGATGTTATCCAAGGCAAACTGATGAAATCATTAGACGAAGTCAACCCGATCTACATGATGAGTGACTCAGGAGCCCGTGGTAACGCATCTAACTTTACACAGCTTGCGGGTATGCGCGGTCTGATGGCCAACCCGGCTGGACGAATCATTGAATTGCCGATTAAATCAAGTTTCCGTGAAGGTCTGACAGTATTGGAGTACTTTATCTCCACTCACGGTGCGCGTAAAGGTCTTGCCGATACCGCCCTGAAAACAGCTGACTCAGGTTACCTTACACGCCGTCTTGTTGATGTTGCGCAGGATGTTATCATTCGTGAAACAGATTGCGGAACAGACCGCGGTATTCTTGCAAAACCGCTCAAAGAAGGCACGGAAATCATCGAGCGTCTGGAAGAGCGTCTGATCGGACGTTTCGCCAGAAAACAGATCAAACATCCTGAAACGGGTGCTGTGCTCATTAACGAAAATGAATTGATCGATGAAGATAAAGCGCTGGAAATCGTTGAAGCCGGAATCGAAGAAGTGTGGATCCGTTCCGCGTTCACATGTAACACTCCTCATGGTGTATGTAAACGATGCTACGGACGTAACCTTGCAACCGGAACTGATGTTGAAGTCGGCGAAGCAGTAGGTATTATCGCCGCTCAATCTATCGGTGAGCCTGGAACACAGTTAACAATGCGTACGTTCCACACAGGCGGGGTTGCCGGAGACGATATCACACAAGGTCTTCCGCGTATCCAAGAGCTTTTCGAAGCGCGTAATCCGAAAGGTCAAGCGACGATTTCTGAAATTGACGGTACAATTGCCGAAATCAATGAAGTCCGCGACAAACAGCAGGAGATTGTTGTTCAGGGCGCTGTTGAGACACGTTCATACACGGCACCTTACAACTCACGCCTGAAAGTGGCTGAGGGTGATCAGATTACCCGCGGCCAAGTGCTGACAGAAGGTTCTATCGATCCGAAAGAACTTCTTAAAGTCACTGACCTGACAACGGTTCAGGAATATCTTCTGCATGAGGTTCAGAAGGTTTACCGTATGCAGGGGGTTGAAATCGGCGATAAACACGTAGAAGTAATGGTTCGCCAGATGCTTCGCAAAGTCCGTGTGATCGATGCCGGAGATACTGATGTTCTCCCTGGCACATTGCTTGATATTCACCAATTTACAGAAGCGAACAAAAAAGTGCTGCTTGAAGGCAATCGACCTGCTACAGGCCGTCCTGTCCTTCTCGGTATCACAAAAGCTTCACTCGAGACGGATTCATTCTTGTCTGCCGCATCATTCCAAGAAACAACACGCGTTCTTACAGATGCTGCGATTAAAGGCAAGCGCGATGAACTTCTCGGCCTGAAAGAGAATGTTATCATCGGTAAACTGGTTCCGGCCGGTACCGGTATGATGAATTACAGAAAAGTAAAACCTGTTTCAAACGTTCAGCCTTCGGAAGATATGGTTCCGGCTGAATAATAGAAACTGCTGCAGGAAAGGCTGTTTCGACAGCTTTTCCTCAGTATTACAATTATTCTGGCGGGGGACTGCACTAAAAAATGTCATACGTTGTTGACATCCGTCCCGCAGAGTGATAATATAACCAAGGTGCTCGAAATAAAACCTGTTACTTTGGAGGATATGTTTATGTCTTATGATAAAGTATCACAGGCCAAATCAATTATTATTGGTACGAAGCAAACAGTGAAAGCTCTAAAACGAGGTTCAGTGAAGGAAGTCGTCGTGGCAAAAGACGCGGATTCAGTTCTTACGGCTGGCGTTATCCAGCTTGCAAAGAACCAAAATACCGCTGTCTGTATGGTGGATTCCATGAAAAAGCTCGGCAAAGCCTGCGGAATTGAAGTGGGAGCAGCAGCTGTTGCCATTATGTTATAGCGTACTTTTTGTTTTTATATAAGATATCATTCTTGTGTAAAGACATTGTTTTTTGCCTAATGATGAACCACCTGGGTATGTGGGTTATAAAACGTAATGAAGGGAGGAACACAACATGCCTACAATTAATCAGCTAATTCGCAAGGGACGCGTGAGCAAAGTTGAAAACTCTAAGTCACCTGCATTAAACAAAGGATACAACAGCTTTAAAAAAGAGCACACTAACGTATCTTCTCCACAAAAACGCGGGGTATGTACTCGTGTGGGTACAATGACACCGAAAAAACCGAACTCAGCACTTCGTAAATATGCTCGTGTTCGTTTGACTAACGGAATCGAGGTTACTGCCTACATTCCTGGTATCGGTCACAACCTGCAAGAGCACAGCGTTGTACTGATCCGCGGCGGACGTGTAAAAGACTTACCGGGGGTACGCTACCACATCGTTCGTGGCGCGCTTGATACTGCCGGAGTTGAAAACCGTGCGCAAGGCCGTTCTAAATACGGTACGAAACGTCCTAAAGCAAAGTAATCAAATAAATCATTAAAACTATGAAGGGAGGATATTCAGATGCCACGTAAAGGTCCTGTAGCAAAAAGAGATGTTTTACCTGATCCGCTTTACAACTCTAAGCTGGTATCCCGCCTGATCAACAAAATGATGATCGACGGTAAAAAAGGTAAATCTCAAACAATCCTATACAAGTCATTCGATATCATTAAAGAACGCACTGGCAATGATGCAATGGAGGTTTTCGAACAAGCATTGAAAAACATCATGCCTGTACTTGAAGTAAAAGCACGCCGTGTAGGTGGAGCTAACTACCAAGTGCCTGTAGAAGTTCGTCCTGAACGCCGTACAACTCTTGGTCTTCGCTGGTTGGTTAACTATGCGCGTCTTCGCGGAGAAAAAACAATGGAAGAGCGCCTTGCTAACGAAATTCTTGATGCAGCTAACAACACTGGTGCTGCCGTTAAGAAACGTGAAGACACTCACAAGATGGCAGAAGCGAACAAAGCATTTGCTCACTACCGCTGGTAGGATTCATATAATCAAAATAATAATTCCCTAATAAGGAAGGAGAAATTACCCAATGGCAAGAGAGTTCTCCTTAGAAAAAACTCGTAATATCGGGATCATGGCTCACATCGATGCCGGTAAAACGACTACTACAGAACGGATCTTGTTCTACACAGGCCGTATCCACAAAATTGGCGAAACTCACGAAGGTGCTTCGCAAATGGACTGGATGGAGCAGGAACAAGAACGCGGTATCACAATCACTTCTGCAGCAACGACTGCACAGTGGAAAGGTTACCGTGTAAACATCATCGATACACCGGGACACGTAGACTTCACAGTTGAAGTTGAACGTTCACTCCGTGTACTTGATGGTGCGGTTGCCGTACTTGATGCTCAATCAGGTGTTGAGCCTCAGACAGAAACAGTATGGCGCCAAGCAACAACTTACGGAGTACCGCGTGTTGTATTTGTCAACAAAATGGACAAAATCGGTGCAGACTTCCTTTACTCTGTAGGCACTTTAAGAGACCGTCTTCAAGCTAACGCTCACGCAATTCAATTGCCGATCGGCGCTGAAGACAACTTCGAAGGTATCATCGACTTAGTAGAAAACGTTGCGTATTTCTACGAAGATGACCTTGGAACTCGTTCAGATGCGAAAGAAATCCCTGAAGAGTACAAAGAACAAGCTGAAGAGCTTCGCAGCAGCCTGATTGAAGCTGTAGCTGAGCTTGATGAAGAGCTTATGGAAAAGTACCTTGAAGGTGAAGAAATCACTATCCCTGAACTGAAAGCTGCTATCCGTAAAGGTACACTGAATGTTGAATTCTACCCTGTACTTGTTGGTTCTGCTTTCAAAAACAAAGGTGTTCAGCTAGTACTTGATGCTGTTCTTGACTACCTTCCTGCGCCAACTGATGTTGCTGCAATCAAAGGTGTACGTCCTGATACAGATGAAGAGATCGTTCGTCATTCTTCTGATGAAGAGCCATTCTCTGCACTTGCATTTAAAGTTATGACTGACCCTTATGTCGGTAAGCTGACATTCTTCCGCGTATATTCCGGTACACTTGATTCCGGTTCATATGTAAAGAACTCTACAAAAGGCAAGCGTGAGCGCGTAGGACGTATCCTTCAAATGCACGCTAACAGCCGTGAAGAGATCTCTACTGTTTACGCTGGAGACATCGCAGCTGCTGTAGGTCTAAAAGATACTTCTACTGGAGATACTCTATGTGATGAGAAGGATCTTGTAATCCTTGAATCAATGGAATTCCCAGAGCCTGTTATCGACGTAGCGATTGAGCCTAAATCAAAAGCTGACCAAGATAAAATGGGTATCGCTTTAGCGAAACTTGCTGAAGAAGATCCTACATTCCGTACACAAACAAACCCTGAAACGGGTCAAACAATCATCTCTGGTATGGGTGAGCTTCACCTTGATATCATTGTTGATCGTATGAAGCGTGAGTTCAAAGTTGAAGCTAACGTTGGTGCTCCTCAAGTTGCGTACCGTGAGACATTCCGTACCGGTGCAAAAGTTGAAGGTAAATTCGTACGTCAATCAGGCGGACGCGGTCAGTTCGGTCACGTTTGGATCGAATTTGAACCGAACGAAGAAGGCGCTGGCTTTGAATTCGAAAACGCAATCGTCGGTGGTGTTGTTCCTCGTGAATACATCCCAGCCGTACAAGCAGGTCTTGAAGACTCTCTTGAAAATGGTGTCCTAGCCGGATTCCCGCTAATCGACATCAAGGCGAAACTTTTTGATGGATCTTACCATGATGTTGACTCAAACGAAATGGCGTTTAAAGTCGCTGCTTCTATGGCATTGAAAAATGCAGTCAGCAAATGTAACCCAGTTCTTCTTGAACCAATCATGAAAGTTGAAGTTGTTATTCCTGAAGAATACATGGGAGACATCATGGGTGATGTTACTTCTCGTCGCGGACGCGTAGAAGGTATGGAAGCTCGCGGTAACGCTCAAGTTGTGCGTGCGATGGTACCTCTTGCTGAAATGTTCGGTTACGCTACTGCCCTTCGTTCTAACACGCAAGGACGCGGTACGTTCACAATGTTCATGGATCACTACGAAGAAGTGCCGAAGAGCATCGCTGAAGAAATTATCAAAAAAAATAAAGGCGAATAATTGATTTTGCCACTTAACTCAAGTATAACTACTATTGTAAGATGAGGAAGTGAGAGCTTGCTTTCACTTTCTATCACTCTATACATTACTAATTAAAAGCTCTTAAGGAGGATTTTAGAATGGCTAAAGAAAAATTCGACCGTTCCAAATCACATGCCAATATCGGTACAATTGGACACGTTGACCATGGTAAAACAACATTAACTGCTGCTATCTCAACAGTACTTCATAAGAAATCTGGTAAAGGTACAGCTATGGCGTACGATCAAATTGATGGTGCTCCAGAAGAACGTGAGCGCGGTATCACAATCTCTACTGCACACGTTGAGTACGAAACTGACACTCGTCACTATGCACACGTTGACTGCCCAGGACACGCTGACTATGTTAAAAACATGATCACTGGTGCTGCGCAAATGGACGGAGCTATCCTTGTAGTATCTGCTGCTGATGGCCCAATGCCACAAACTCGTGAGCACATCCTTCTTTCTAAAAACGTTGGTGTACCATACATCGTAGTATTCCTTAACAAATGCGACATGGTAGACGACGAAGAGCTTCTTGAGCTTGTTGAAATGGAAGTTCGCGATCTTCTTAGCGAATACGACTTCCCTGGTGATGATGTACCAGTTGTTAAAGGTTCTGCTCTTAAAGCTCTTGAAGGTGACGCTGAGTACGAAGAAAAAATTCTTGAACTTATGGCTGCAGTTGATGAGTACATCCCAACTCCAGAACGCGACACTGACAAACCATTCATGATGCCAGTTGAGGACGTATTCTCAATCACTGGTCGTGGTACAGTTGCTACTGGCCGTGTAGAACGCGGACAAGTTAAAGTCGGTGACGAAGTTGAAATCATCGGTCTTCAAGAAGAAAACAGCAAAACAACTGTTACAGGTGTTGAAATGTTCCGTAAGCTTCTTGACTATGCTGAAGCTGGAGACAACATCGGTGCACTTCTTCGCGGTGTAGCTCGTGAAGACATCCAACGTGGACAAGTACTTGCTAAACCAGGTACAATCACTCCACACAGCAAATTCAAAGCTGAAGTTTACGTTCTTTCTAAAGAAGAGGGTGGACGTCATACTCCATTCTTCTCTAACTACCGTCCTCAGTTCTACTTCCGTACAACTGACGTAACTGGTATCATCAATCTTCCAGAAGGCGTAGAAATGGTTATGCCTGGAGATAACACTGAAATGATCGTTGAACTTATCTCTACAATCGCTATCGAAGAAGGAACTCGTTTCTCTATTCGTGAAGGCGGACGTACAGTTGGTTCAGGCGTTGTTTCTACAATCACTGAGTAATCGACTCGTTCATTAATGCGGGGTCCCTTATGGGGCCTCGCTTTTTTGTTTCGCCGCTGATTCCATGTATAATAGAACGTATACAAATTTTAGGAGCAGAGCGATGAACGATAACTTCAAGAAAACCAATCGTATTTCAATGCTTCAGCAATTGCTGATTAATGGCAGTGAACAAACCATTATGATTAATGGTGATGACAGGAGTAATCCGCTGCTTTTGTTTTTGCACGGCGGTCCCGGCACGCCTCAAATCGGCTATGCGAGAAAATACCAGAATAAGCTGGAAAAGCATTTCACCGTTGTGAACTGGGATCAGAGAGGGGCGGGTCTCTCTTATTCAAAGGAAATTCCGGGTTCATCTATGACTTTAAATCAGCTGACAGCCGATACCATTCATTTGACCGAACACTTATGCAAGCAATTCAGCAGGCAAAAAATATATATCGCCGGCTATTCGTGGGGTTCAGTTCTGGCGCTTCATGTTCTTCAAGAGAGACCTGATTTGTATTATGCGTATATCGGTATCAGTCAGGTGGTTAATATTCAAAAGGAAGAAACGGAAGCTTACCGGCTGATGATGGAATGGAGCAGGCAACGGAAACATTTCCTGCTGGAAAAGACGCTGCGCTTTATCGGAGCGCCTCCATGGGAGAAACAGCTGCAGCGATCGTTATTTCTGCTTTGTATCGAGATGAGGGGAGGGGGCTTTACCCATCATCCGATCGGTGCTCTTAAAGCAGGGGGGCGAATGCTGTTTGGTGAACCGTACGGTGTGAGAGGGAGCTTCTTAGCCGCGCGGGGACAAATGTTCAGCCTGAAACACCTGTGGGAGGATCTCATTTTCTTTGATGCCGGGAAATCAGTTTCTTCTATTATAATACCGTGCTGTTTTATGTCAGGGAGATACGATTTGACGGTCCCGGGGACGACGTCTTATGAATATTATCAGAAGGTTGATGCGCCTTATAAAGAATGGCATTGGTTTGAGAACTCAGCCCATTCGCCTCACTTGGAGGAACCGGATCGCTTTGCCGAAGTTGTCAGCCGGTTCGCATCGTTCCATCTCTGAAAGAAAACAGGCATATCCTTGATTAATCATGGTATCACCTGTATAATAATCAAAGTGTGAAAACCACAAGGTTCTTTAAATAAACCTTGCAACATGCGTCTATTTTCTGTATAATAGTGTATGTTGGTCTTTGACTGCGATGAAGTGAGAGGTTGCTGACACACCCGGCCGCTTTGCCATGGCAAGGTGATCAGGTTTTTCTCACGGAGAACTGTCTAACGTGATGTAGGCGAAAAGGAGGGAAAATAATGGCAAAACAAAAAATTCGTATTCGTTTAAAAGCATATGATCATAGAATCCTTGATCAATCTGCAGAGAAGATTGTTGAAACGGCAAAACGTTCTGGTGCCAGCGTATCTGGTCCGATTCCGTTGCCAACTGAAAAATCAGTTTACACAATCCTTCGTGCGGTGCACAAATACAAAGATTCTCGTGAGCAATTTGAAATGCGTACACATAAACGTTTAATCGACATTGTGAACCCAACACCACAAACTGTTGATGCTCTCATGCGATTAGACTTACCATCTGGTGTCGATATCGAAATCAAACTTTAATTCTAAAATATAGAATGATCTTAATAGGAGGTGTGACGAATGACCAAAGGAATCTTAGGAAGAAAAATTGGTATGACGCAAGTATTCGCAGAGAACGGTGATCTTATCCCGGTAACTGTTATTGAAGCAGCTCCAAACGTTGTTCTTCAAAAGAAAACAGCTGAAAATGATGGCTATGAAGCGATCCAGCTTGGTTTTGACGATAAGCGTGAAAAGCTTTCAAACAAACCGGAAAAAGGACACGTTGCAAAAGCGGAAACTGCTCCTAAGCGCTTCGTTAAAGAATTACGCGGCGTGGATATGGATGCGTATGAAATTGGTCAGGAAGTCAAGGTTGAAATTTTCTCTGCAGGAGAAATCGTAGATGTAACAGGAGTATCTAAAGGTAAAGGTTTCCAAGGTGCAATCAAGCGCCACGGACAATCTCGCGGACCTATGTCTCACGGTTCACGCTACCACCGTCGTCCTGGTTCAATGGGACCTGTAGATCCTAACCGTGTATTCAAAGGTAAACTATTACCTGGACGCATGGGCGGAGATCAAATCACTGTCCAAAACCTTGAAATCGTAAAAGTAGATGCTGAGCGCAATCTTCTTTTGATTAAAGGTAACGTACCTGGTGCGAGAAAAACTTTAATCACTGTTAAAAGTGCTGTTAAATCTAAATAAGTCTCTTAGGAAAGGAGGAAATTGATCATGCCAAAAGTAGCATTATACAACCAAAACGGTTCTACTGCTGGTGATATCGAATTAAACGCGTCTGTATTTGGAATTGAGCCAAATGAGAGCGTAGTATTCGACGCTATTCTTATGCAAAGAGCTTCCTTACGTCAAGGATCTCACAAAGTAAAAAATCGTTCTGAAGTACGCGGCGGAGGTCGCAAACCATGGCGTCAAAAAGGTACAGGTCGTGCCCGTCAAGGTTCAATCCGTTCACCGCAATGGCGCGGAGGTGGTGTCGTATTCGGCCCAACACCACGCAGCTATTCTTACAAATTACCTAAAAAAGTTCGCCGCTTGGCAATCAAATCAGTATTGTCTTCTAAAGTGAACGACAACAACATTATTGTTCTTGAAGATCTTACTCTTGATACGGTTAAAACAAAAGAAATGGCAGCTATCCTTAAAGGATTATCTGTTGAGAAAAAAGCTTTAATCGTAACTGCGGATGCAAACGAAGCAGTATCTCTTTCTGCACGCAACATCCCTGGAGTTACAGTTGTTCAAGCTAACGGAATCAACGTGTTAGACGTTGTCAACCACGAGAAGCTTCTGATTACAAAAGCTGCGGTTGAAAAAGTAGAGGAGGTGCTTGCATAATGAAAGATCCTCGTGATGTTCTTAAGCGCCCCGTCATTACTGAACGTTCTGCTGATTTAATGACTGAAAAAAAATATACTTTTGAAGTTGATGTAAGAGCTAATAAAACAGAAGTGAAAGATGCAGTTGAAAGTATCTTTGGAGTGAAAGTTGACAAAGTCAACATCATGAACTACAAAGGGAAATCAAAACGTGTCGGCCGCTACACTGGTATGACTAGCCGTCGCAGAAAAGCGATCGTAAAACTTACTGCAGACAGCAAAGAAATCGAAATTTTTGAAGCTTAATTATCTGTAAAAAGAAGGAGGGAAATTCAAAATGGCGATTAAAAAGTATAAACCGACCTCTAACGGACGTCGTGGCATGACAACTTCAGATTTTGCTGAAATCACGACTGACCAGCCGGAAAAATCCTTGCTTGCTCCCCTTCACAAAAAAGGCGGACGTAACAACCAAGGTAAATTGACTGTACGTCACCAAGGTGGCGGACACAAACGCCAATACCGTGTTATCGACTTCAAACGCGATAAAGATGGTATACCTGGACGCGTTGCTACAGTTGAGTACGATCCAAACCGTTCAGCTAACATTGCACTAATCAACTATGTAGACGGAGAAAAACGTTACATTCTTGCACCAAAAGGAATTCAAGTAGGTACTGAAATCATGTCCGGCCCTGAAGCTGACATCAAAGTAGGTAACGCACTTCCGCTTATCAACATCCCTGTTGGTACAGTTGTGCATAACATTGAATTAAAACCTGGTAAAGGCGGACAGCTTGTACGTTCAGCTGGTACATCTGCTCAGGTTCTTGGTAAAGAAGGCAAATACGTTCTTGTACGTCTTAACTCTGGTGAAGTTCGCATGATCCTTTCTGCTTGCCGCGCTTCTATCGGTCAAGTAGGTAACGAGCAGCACGAACTTATCAACGTTGGTAAAGCAGGACGCTCTCGCTGGAAAGGCATTCGCCCTACAGTCCGCGGTTCTGTAATGAACCCTAACGATCACCCGCACGGTGGTGGTGAAGGTCGCGCGCCAATCGGACGTAAATCACCAATGTCTCCTTGGGGCAAACCGACTCTTGGATTCAAGACACGTAAGAAAAAGAACAAATCTGATAAATTTATCGTACGTCGTCGTAAAAATAAATAACGGGGTTGTCTACGGTTCATTTCGGACCGTAGTGCAATCACGAAGGGAGGTTCCAAAATGGCTCGCAGCTTGAAAAAAGGACCATTTGTCGATGGACACTTGATGACAAAAATCGAGAAATTAAATGAAACGGACAAGAAACAAGTTGTAAAAACTTGGTCTCGCCGTTCAACTATTTTCCCACAATTTATCGGTCACACTATCGCAGTATATGACGGACGTAAACACGTGCCTGTATTCATTTCTGAAGACATGGTAGGCCACAAGTTGGGCGAATTCGCACCGACTCGTACTTACAAAGGCCACGCCAGTGACGATAAAAAAACAAGACGCTAAGAGAGGAGGCTTTTAAATGCAAGCTAAAGCTGTTGCAAGAACAGTCCGTATTGCTCCTCGTAAAGCACGTCTAGTAATGGACCTGATTCGAGGTAAGCAAGTAGGCGAAGCAGTATCTATCCTGAACTTAACTCCGAGAGCTGCTTCTCCGATCATCGAAAAAGTTTTAAAATCTGCTATCGCAAATGCTGAGCACAACTACGAGATGGACGCTAACAATCTGGTTATTTCTCAGGCATTTGTTGACGAAGGCCCAACGTTAAAAAGATTCCGCCCGCGTGCTATGGGACGTGCGAGCCAAATCAACAAACGTACGAGCCACATTACAATCGTTGTATCAGAAAAGAAGGAGGGATAAGTAGTGGGTCAAAAGGTAAATCCAGTCGGTCTTCGTATCGGAGTCATTCGTGATTGGGAATCTAAGTGGTACGCTGGTAAAGATTACGCTGACTTCCTGCACGAAGATTTAAAAATTCGTGAATTCATTAGCAAACGCCTTTCTGACGCTTCTGTTTCTAAAGTAGAAATCGAGCGCGCAGCAAACCGCGTTAACATTACGATCCACACTGCTAAGCCTGGTATGGTAATCGGTAAAGGCGGATCTGAAGTTGAAGCACTTCGTAAAGCCCTTAACAGCCTTACTGGCAAGCGTGTACACATTAACATTCTTGAAATCAAAAGAGCAGATCTTGATGCTCAGCTTGTAGCTGACAACATCGCTCGTCAACTAGAAAACCGTATTTCTTTCCGCCGTGCGCAGAAACAACAAATCCAACGCACTATGCGTGCTGGAGCACAAGGTGTGAAAACAATGGTTTCCGGTCGTCTTGGCGGAGCTGACATTGCTCGTTCTGAATACTACAGTGAAGGAACTGTTCCATTGCACACTTTACGTGCTGACATCGACTATGCAACATCTGAAGCTGACACAACTTACGGTAAGCTTGGTGTAAAAGTCTGGATCTATCGTGGAGAGGTTCTTCCTACTAAGAAGAAAACTGAGGAAGGAGGAAAATAATATGTTATTACCAAAACGCGTTAAATATCGCAGAGAGCATCGCGGAAAAATGCGCGGTCGCGCTAAAGGCGGTACTGAAGTACATTTTGGTGAGTACGGTATCCAGGCTCTTGAAGCTTCTTGGATCACGAACCGCCAAATCGAAGCTGCACGTATTGCGATGACTCGTTACATGAAACGTGGCGGTAAAGTTTGGATTAAAATTTTCCCTTCAAAACCTTACACTGCTAAACCGCTTGAGGTACGGATGGGTTCCGGTAAAGGGGCTCCTGAAGGCTGGGTAGCTGTTGTAAAACCGGGCAAAGTTTTATTTGAGATTTCTGGTGTGTCTGAAGAGGTAGCTCGTGAAGCTCTTCGTCTTGCATCTCACAAATTGCCAATTAAAACGAAGTTCGTAAAACGTGAAGAAATTGGTGGTGAATCAAATGAAAGCTAATGAAATTCGTGACCTTACCACTGCTGAAATTGAACAAAAAGTAAAGTCTCTTAAAGAAGAACTTTTCAATCTTCGCTTTCAATTAGCGACAGGACAACTTGAAAATACTGCTCGCATTCGTGAAGTGCGCAAAGCTATCGCGCGCATGAAAACTGTGATTCGTGAAAGAGAAATTGCTGCCAACAAATAATCACTGAGGGGAGGTCGTGAGCATGAGCGAACGTAACCAACGCAAAGTTTACCAAGGCCGTGTTGTTTCTGACAAAATGGATAAAACCATCACTGTTGTTGTTGAAACATACAAAAAGGATCCTATTTACGGTAAACGCGTAAAATACTCGAAGAAATTCAAAGCACATGATGAAAATAACCAAGCTAAAATCGGAGACATCGTAAAGATCATGGAAACTCGTCCATTATCTGCAACTAAGCGTTTTCGTCTAGTAGAAGTTGTCGAAGAAGCTGTTATTATCTAATAAAGTTCGGAATTCTTTTTCCGAAGGGAGGTAACAAATAATGATTCAACAAGAGACTCGTTTAAAAGTTGCTGACAACTCCGGTGCGCGTGAGGTACTTACTATTAAAGTTCTTGGCGGTTCTGGACGTAAAACGGCTAACATTGGTGATGTAATTGTTTGCACGGTTAAACAAGCAACACCAGGAGGCGTTGTCAAAAAAGGTGAAGTCGTAAGAGCTGTTATCGTTCGCACAAAAAGCGGAGCACGCAGAACTGACGGATCATACATCAGCTTCGATGAGAATGCATGTGTTATCATCCGTGACGACAAGAGCCCGCGTGGAACTCGTATCTTCGGACCGGTTGCCCGTGAATTACGTGAAAACAACTTCATGAAAATTGTTTCTCTGGCTCCAGAAGTTATCTAATGAAATAAATGCCTTACTCAAGGAGGTGCGATCAGGATGCATGTGAAAAAAGGCGATAAAGTAATGGTTATCTCTGGTAAAGATAAAGGCAAACAAGGTACAATCCTTGCTGCTTTCCCTAAAAAGGACCGCGTTCTAGTTGAGGGTGTAAACATGGTGAAGAAGCACTCTAAACCAACTCAAGCAAACCCTCAAGGCGGTATTTCTAATCAAGAGGCGCCAATTCATGTATCAAACGTTATGCCGCTCGATCCTAAAACAGGTGAAGTGACTCGCGTAGGATACAAAGTGGAAGATGGCAAAAAAGTTCGTGTTGCAAAAAAATCTGGGCAAGTCTTAGATAAATAGTATTTAAAGGAAGGGAGGTCTATCTCATGAACCGCCTTAAAGAAAAGTACAATAAAGAAATTTCACCTGCTTTAATGACGAAGTTCAACTACGACTCTGTTATGCAGGTGCCAAAAATCGAAAAAATCGTAATCAACATGGGTGTTGGTGATGCTGTTCAAAACGCGAAAGCAATCGACAGTGCTGTTGAAGAATTAACGTTTATCGCAGGTCAAAAACCTGTCGTTACTCGTGCGAAGAAATCAATTGCTGGATTCCGTCTTCGTGAGGGAATGCCTATCGGTGCGAAAGTAACTCTTCGCGGAGAGCGCATGTATGATTTCCTTGATAAACTTATTTCTGTATCTTTACCGCGTGTACGTGACTTCCGCGGGATTTCTAAGAAATCTTTCGACGGTCGCGGAAACTACACTCTTGGTATCAAAGAACAGTTAATCTTCCCTGAAATTGACTACGATAAAGTAACAAAGGTTCGCGGAATGGACATCGTTATTGTAACGACTGCTAACTCTGACGAAGAGGCTCGTGAGCTATTAACTCAAGTAGGTATGCCGTTCCAGAAATAATCAATGAAAGGGAGGCGAAATCGTGGCTAAAAAGTCAATGATTGCGAAACAACAACGTACACCAAAGTTTAAAGTGCAAGAGTACACTCGCTGTGAACGCTGCGGACGTCCGCACTCAGTCATTCGTAAATTTAAACTTTGCCGTATTTGTTTCCGTGAGCTTGCATATAAAGGACAAATTCCTGGCGTGAAAAAAGCCAGCTGGTAATCCCCAAGAATGGGAAGGAGGTAATTATATAATGGTTATGACAGATCCAATTGCAGATATGCTGACTCGTATTCGCAATGCAAACATGGTACGTCATGAGAAGCTTGAAATTCCTGCTTCTAAATTGAAAAGAGAAATTGCTGACATTTTAAAGCGTGAAGGTTTCATTCGTGACGTTGAGTTCGTAGAAGACAGCAAACAAGGTATCATCCGCGTTTTCTTGAAATACGGACAAAACAACGAGCGCGTTATCACTGGTCTTAAAAGAATCAGCAAACCAGGTTTGCGTGTATACGCTAAATCAAATGAAGTACCTCGCGTACTTAACGGTCTTGGAATCGCGATTATTTCTACATCACAAGGTGTTTTAACGGACAAAGAAGCCCGTGCAAAACAAGCTGGTGGAGAAGTTCTAGCATACGTTTGGTAAGAAGTTTAACAAGAATGGAGGTGTTTTAGTATGTCTCGTGTAGGAAAAAAACTGCTTGAGATCCCTTCTGGAGTTACAGTAACGCTGAACGAAGGCAACACTGTAGCTGTAAAAGGACCAAAAGGAGAATTAACTCGTACTTTCCATCCTGATATGGAAATCAAAATTGAGGACAACGTGCTTACAGTTACTCGTCCTTCTGATCACAAAGAGCACCGTGCGCTGCATGGTACGACTCGCAGTCTGCTTGGAAACATGGTTGAAGGCGTATCTAAAGGATTTGAAAGAGGTTTGGAATTAGTCGGTGTCGGTTATCGTGCGGCTAAATCCGGAAACAAACTTGTTTTAAACGTTGGATACTCTCATCCTGTTGAGATTGTTCCTGAAGAGGGCATCGAAATCGAAGTTCCTTCTCAAACTAAAGTAGTTGTAAAAGGTACAGACAAAGAGCGTGTAGGAGCTATCGCTGCTAACATCCGCGCTGTACGTTCTCCAGAGCCTTACAAAGGTAAAGGAATCCGCTACGAAGGTGAAGTTGTTCGCCGTAAAGAAGGTAAATCTGCTAAGTAAGACCGCTTAAAGTGAAGAAAGGAGTGACCTAAGGATGATTACGAAAACTAGCAAAAATGCTGCTCGTCAAAAAAGACATGCCCGTGTTCGTGCTAAACTTTCAGGCACAGCTGAAAGACCTCGTCTGAATGTGTTCCGTTCAAACAAACACATTTATGCTCAAATCATCGATGATGTAAATGGCGTTACACTTGCTAGTGCCTCTACTCTCGATAAAGATTTGAACGTGGAAAGCACTGGTGACAGCGCTGCTGCTGCTAAAGTCGGTGAACTCGTTGCGAAACGCGCTTCTGAGAAAGGTGTTTCTGACGTAGTATTTGACCGCGGCGGATACTTATACCATGGACGTGTAAAAGCTCTGGCCGATGCAGCTCGTGAAGCCGGACTGAAATTTTAATAAAAAAAGGAGGGACACATGATTATGCGTCGTATTGACCCAAGCAAATTAGAGTTAGAAGAACGCTTAGTTACGGTTAACCGCGTAGCGAAAGTTGTTAAAGGTGGTCGTCGTTTCCGTTTCGCAGCTCTAGTCGTTGTCGGTGACAAAAACGGTCACGTAGGTTTCGGTACTGGTAAAGCACAAGAAGTACCTGAAGCAATCCGCAAAGCTGTTGAAGATGCGAAAAAGAATTTGATTGAAGTACCAATGGTTGGAACTACGATTCCACACGAAATCATCGGACGTTTCGGTGCAGGCAATATCTTGTTGAAACCTGCTTCTGAAGGTACTGGAGTTATCGCTGGAGGCCCTGTACGTGCGGTACTTGAGCTTGCTGGCGTTGCTGATATCCTTTCTAAGTCTTTAGGTTCTAACACACCGATCAACATGATCCGTGCAACACTTCAAGGTTTAAGTGAGCTTAAACGTGCCGAAGACGTTGCGAAGCTTCGTGGAAAATCTGTAGAAGAACTGTTAGGATAAGGAGGGAACATTAATGGCTAAATTAGAAATTACCCTCAAACGCAGTGTAATCGGTCGCCCGGAAGATCAGCGCGTTACTGTAAGAACACTTGGTTTAAAGAAAACAAACCAAACTGTCGTTCATGAAGATAACGCTGCGATCCGCGGTATGATTAATAAAGTATCTCATCTAGTTTCTGTTAAAGAACAATAAAAATAAATTATAGGCTAAGGAGGTGTCCTAATGAAACTTCATGAATTAAAGCCTTCAGAAGGTTCACGTAAAGTACGCAATCGCGTAGGTCGTGGTATTGGTTCTGGTAACGGTAAAACAGCTGGTAAAGGTCACAAAGGTCAAAACGCTCGTTCTGGCGGCGGTGTACGCCCTGGATTCGAGGGGGGACAAATGCCTTTATTCCAACGTCTTCCTAAACGCGGTTTTACAAACATCAACCGTAAGGATTACGCTATTGTGAACGTAGACAAATTGAACGGTTTTGCGGAAGGAACGGAAGTCACTCCTGAACTTCTTCTTGAGACTGGTGTTATTAGCAAACTTAATGCAGGAGTAAAGATTCTTGGCAACGGTAAATTAGAGAAAAAATTAACTGTAAAAGCCAATAAATTCTCTGCTTCTGCGAAAGAAGCTGTTGAAGCTGCTGGCGGTACAGCTGAGGTGATCTAACTTGTTTAAGACAATCTCCAACTTTATGCGTGTGAGTGATATTCGGAATAAAATCATTTTTACATTACTCATGCTTATCGTCTTTCGCATAGGTGCGTTTATCCCTGTGCCATATGTAAATGCTCAGGCGTTGCAGACACAAAGTTCGATGGGGGTTTTTGATCTCCTTAATACATTTGGCGGCGGTGCGCTTTATCAGTTCTCCATTTTTGCGATGGGAATTACGCCTTACATCACTGCTTCGATCATCATTCAGCTGCTTCAGATGGATGTTGTGCCGAAGTTTACCGAGTGGTCTAAGCAAGGTGAAGTCGGCCGCCGTAAATTAGCTCAGTTCACGAGATATTTTACGATTGTGCTTGGTTTTATCCAGGCATTAGGTATGTCTTACGGGTTTAACAACCTGGCAAACGGTATGCTGATTGAGAAATCCGGCATATCGACATATCTGATTATTGCTTTAGTACTCACTGGAGGAACTGCTTTTTTAATGTGGCTGGGAGAACAAATTACTTCCAATGGAGTAGGTAACGGAATTTCGATCATCATCTTCGCGGGGATTGTGGCTAGTATTCCGAAAACTGTTGGGCAGATTTATGAGACTCAATTTGTCGGCAGCAGCGATCAGCTGTTTATTCATATTGTAAAAATCGCTTTACTGGTGATTGCGATTTTGGCCGTTATTGTTGGTGTTATATTCATTCAGCAGGCCGTACGCAAAATCGCGATTCAATATGCAAAAGGGCAAGGTCGTTCACCTGTTGGCGGAGGCCAGTCAACTCACCTTCCGCTTAAAGTGAATCCGGCAGGGGTTATTCCGGTAATCTTTGCGGTTGCGTTTCTTATTACGCCGCGTACTATCGCGTCATTTTTCGGAGAAAACAATGTGACAAAGTGGATTCAAGCCAACTTTGACAATACACATCCGGTGGGCATGGCGGTTTATGTCGCATTAATTATCGCCTTTACGTACTTCTATGCTTTTGTGCAGGTAAACCCTGAACAAATGGCTGATAACCTAAAAAAACAGGGTGGCTATATCCCGGGGGTTCGTCCAGGGAAAATGACTCAAGATAGAATTACGAGCATTTTGTATCGACTTACGTTTGTGGGTTCTATATTCTTAGCCGTGATTTCCATTCTTCCTATCTTTTTCATTCAATTCGCTGGATTGCCTCAAAGTGCACAGATTGGCGGAACATCATTGTTAATTGTCGTCGGGGTAGCCTTGGAGACAATGAAGCAGCTGGAGAGCCAGTTAGTGAAACGTAATTACCGAGGATTTATGAAAAATTAGAGGACTGGTTTTAACCATTCCTCTAAATAAGAGAGGACGGGGGAAATCCGAATGAACTTAGTCTTAATGGGACTTCCTGGAGCCGGTAAAGGCACACAGGGAGAACGAATTGTTGAGGATTATGGGATACCTCATATCTCAACGGGAGATATGTTCCGTGCTGCTATGAAAGAAGAAACACCACTCGGACTCGAAGCAAAGTCTTATATTGATAAAGGCGAGCTCGTACCGGACGAAGTCACAATCGGCATTGTCAAAGAAAGACTCGGCAAAGATGATTGTGAAAGAGGTTTTCTTCTGGACGGATTTCCGCGAACAGTCGCTCAGGCTGAAGCTCTTGAAAACATTCTTGAGGAATACGGCAAGCCGATTGATTATGTCATTAACATTAAAGTAGACAAAGACTCTTTAATGGAACGTTTGACTGGACGCAGAATTTGCAGTGTTTGCGGCACAACCTACCATTTGGTTTTCAATCCGCCGAAAACGCCGGGTGTTTGTGATAAAGACGGAGGAGACCTTTATCAACGGGCAGATGATAATGAGGAAACCGTCTCAAAACGGCTTGAGGTCAACATGAAGCAGACTCAGCCTTTACTCGATTTTTATTCTGAGAAAGGGTATCTTGTCAACGTCAATGGCCAGCAGGACATTAACGACGTGTACAAAGATGTGAAAGAGCTTCTTGGAGGATTGAGCAAATGATTATCTGTAAGACCCCTCGTGAGCTTGGCATCATGCGGGAAGCAGGGCGAATCGTGGCTTTGACTCATGAAGAGATGAAAAAGCACATTAAACCAGGAATCTCGACAAAAGAATTGGATCAAATTGCCGAACGTTTTATTGAGAAGCAGGGTGCAATCCCATCTTTTAAGGGGTATAATGGGTTTCGCGGGAGCATCTGTGTATCAGTTAATGAAGAACTCGTTCACGGAATTCCCGGTAAAAGGGTTTTGCGTGACGGTGACATTATCAGCATTGATATCGGTGCTAAATTAAATGGTTATCATGGTGACTCTGCTTGGACATATCCGGTAGGAAACATCAGTGATGATGATAAACGACTGCTGGAAGTGACAGAGGAGTCTTTATATAAAGGCTTGAAGGAAGCAAAACCAGGTGAACGTTTGTCGAATATTTCCCACGCAATACAAACGTATGTCGAAAATGAGCAGTTTTCAGTTGTTAGGGAGTATGTCGGACATGGTGTTGGTCAAGACTTGCATGAGGATCCGCAAATTCCTCATTACGGTCCGCCAAACAAAGGACCTAGGCTGAAGCCTGGTATGGTTCTCGCTATAGAACCGATGGTTAACGCTGGCAGCCGGTATGTGAAAACATTGGCTGACAACTGGACGGTTGTAACGGTAGATGGGAAAAAGTGTGCTCATTTTGAACATACGATTGCGATTACGGAAACGGGTTTTGATATACTGACAAAAGTCTAGATGATGAAATGAATTCCTTGACACATGTTTTTCATTCCGCACCTGGGCAGATTGTAGGTTTACAATTGGTCGGAAGAAAAACCGGCTAGCTGCTGTCATCGGAATGAAGATTCATCATCGTGTACTAAAGCAGACGGAGAAAGCGTACATTTCATTCTCCTTAGAAAAAGAATATCAATCATTCACCCTTTATGATTGCGTATCTCCGGAAGTTCAGAACAGTATAAACGAAACAGGGCGTGTGACAAACGGATAACTGAGATTTTCTCTTTTGAAATTTGTCAGAGAGCAAGTTACTGATTTGAAGAAGGGAGAACACTTGAATGGCGAAAGACGATGTAATTGAAGTGGAAGGTACGATTGTCGAAACACTGCCAAACGCGATGTTCAAAGTTGAACTCGAAAATGGCCATACGGTTTTGGCTCACGTATCTGGTAAAATCCGCATGCACTTCATTCGCATTTTACCTGGAGACAAAGTTACGGTAGAATTATCTCCATATGACTTAACTCGTGGCAGGATTACGTACCGTTACAAATAAAGCACTCCGGAAACTGAAGGAGGTTGGAAACACATGAAAGTGAGACCATCAGTTAAACCAATCTGCGAAAAATGTAAAGTTATTCGCAGAAAAGGAAAAGTAATGGTGATCTGTGAAAATCCAAAGCATAAACAAAAACAAGGATAATTAATAAGGAGGTGCCCAGAGAATGGCTCGTATTGCTGGTGTAGATATCCCACGTGACAAACGTGTTGTTATTTCTTTAACATATGTCTTCGGAATTGGCCGCACAACGGCTCAGCAAGTCTTGAAAGAGGCTGGTGTTTCTGAAGATACTCGTGTGCGTGATCTTACTGAAGAAGAACTTGGTAAAATCCGTGATGTTATTGACAAACTGAAAGTAGAAGGTGACCTTCGCCGTGAAGTTTCTCTTAACATCAAGCGTCTGATCGAAATCGGAAGCTACCGCGGAATCCGCCATCGCAGAGGTTTGCCTGTTCGCGGACAAAACTCTAAAAACAATGCGCGTACTCGTAAAGGTCCGCGTCGTACTGTAGCTAACAAGAAAAAATAAGTAAGTAAGGGAGGTACCTAAACAATGGCTGCTGCTCGTAAACAAAACACGCGTAAACGTCGCGTGAAAAAGAATATTGAGTCAGGAATCGCTCATATTCGTTCAACTTTCAATAACACGATCGTTACGATCACTGATACTCATGGTAATGCTATTTCTTGGTCAAGTGCCGGAGCTCTAGGATTCAGAGGTTCTCGTAAATCTACTCCTTTTGCTGCGCAAATGGCTGCTGAAACAGCTGCTAAAGGTTCAATCGAACACGGACTTAAAACTCTTGAAGTAACTGTTAAAGGACCAGGTTCTGGCCGTGAAGCTGCAATCCGTGCTTTACAAGCTGCCGGGCTTGAAGTTACAGCTATCAGAGACGTAACTCCTGTTCCTCATAATGGATGCCGTCCACCAAAACGTCGCCGCGTGTAATTTGTTTGTATAGATTTTGTGTCCCTGTCAATAATGGGTTATGATACAGTTATTTATGAAACGAATGCACCGACTCGTTGCCTGAGCACATACGGGACTAAACAATGGGGAATTTCGGATGGAATCTCATATGATTCTATTCGAGGTTTCGACGTTTTGAAGGAGGGTTTTAAGTAATGATCGAGATTGAAAAACCAAAAATCGAAACGGTTGAAATCAGCGACGATGCCAAATTTGGTAAGTTTGTCGTAGAGCCGCTTGAGCGTGGATATGGTACAACTCTGGGTAACTCCTTACGTCGTATCCTCTTATCCTCACTCCCTGGTGCCGCTGTAACATCGATCCAGATAGATGGTGTACTGCACGAATTCTCGACAATCGAAGGCGTTGTGGAAGATGTTACAACGATAATCTTGCACATTAAAAAGCTTGCATTGAAAATCTACTCTGATGAAGAGAAGACGCTTGAAATTGATGTACAGGGCGAAGGAACTGTCACAGCAGCTGATATTACACACGACAGCGATGTTGAAATCCTTAATCCGGATCTTCATATCGCGACTCTTGGTGAGAATGCGAGTTTCCGAGTTCGCCTTACTGCACAAAGAGGACGTGGGTATACACCTGCTGATTCGAACAAAAGAGACGATCAGCCAATCGGCGTGATTCCGATCGATTCAATCTTTACGCCAGTTTCTCGTTTATCTTATCAGGTAGAAAACACTCGTGTAGGCCAGGTTGCAAACTATGACAAACTTACACTTGATGTTTGGACTGACGGAAGCACTGGACCGAAGGAAGCAATTGCGCTCGGTTCAAAGATTTTAACTGAACACCTTAATATATTCGTCGGTTTAACTGACGAAGCTCAGCATGCTGAAATCATGGTTGAAAAAGAAGAGGATCAAAAAGAGAAAGTTCTTGAAATGACGATTGAGGAACTTGATCTTTCTGTCCGGTCTTACAACTGCTTGAAGCGTGCGGGCATTAACACGGTTCAAGAACTTGCGAACAAGACGGAAGAAGATATGATGAAAGTTCGCAACCTGGGACGCAAATCACTTGAAGAAGTGAAAGCGAAACTTGAAGAACTTGGACTCGGCCTTCGCAAAGACGATTGATCTAGTTTCCATGTGAACTAGGATTTTCGTGTGTTTTTTATTTAGAAACAGCATTCCATTAAAGGAGGGGACATCACATGTCATACAGAAAACTAGGACGTACGAGTTCACAGCGTAAAGCTATGCTTCGTGATCTTACAACAGATTTGATCATCAACGAAAGAATTGAAACAACTGAAACACGTGCGAAAGAACTTCGCTCTGTTGTTGAAAAGATGATCACTCTTGGTAAGCGCGGTGACTTGCATGCTCGTCGTCAAGCTGCTGCATACATTCGCAACGAGGTTGCTAATGAGGAAAATAACCAAGATGCACTTCAAAAATTGTTCTCTGACATTGCAACTCGTTACGAGGAGCGCCAAGGCGGATACACACGTATTATGAAGCTTGGTCCTCGCCGTGGTGACGGTGCACCAATGGCAATCATCGAATTGGTTTAATCACATATTTTTGTGTATCTAAAGAAGGGCGGGACAGTTTCTAACTGGATCTATGCCCTTTTTTTAGATATCAGAACTTTTTATCATGAGACAGACAAGCAGAGCTATAGCTGAGAGGAGGCCAGGCGCCCGTGGATCAAAAACAGCTTATATCCGTAAAAGACATTCTATTCCGATACCGCAAAGATGCGGAAAGACCGGCGCTGGACGGTGTGAGTCTGGAGGTATACGAAGGAGAATGGCTTGCTATCGTAGGCCACAACGGTTCAGGGAAGTCGACTTTGGCCAGAGCGCTGAACGGACTGATTTTGCCTGAGGCCGGAGAAATTGAAGTCGGCGGCATCAAGCTGACTGAGGATACCGTGTGGGATGTGCGAAAAAAAATAGGGATGGTCTTTCAGAATCCCGATAACCAATTTGTCGGAACGACTGTTCGCGATGATGTGGCTTTTGGTTTAGAAAACAATGGTGTTCCGCGCGAAGAAATGATTGAGAGAGTAGTTTGGGCTGTCACACAAGTCAATATGCAGGATTTTCTTGATCAAGAGCCGCACCATCTCTCCGGAGGTCAAAAACAAAGAGTGGCGATCGCAGGAATTATTGCCGCGCGTCCTGATATTATGATTTTGGATGAAGCGACATCCATGCTTGACCCGATTGGGAGAGAAGAAGTCCTTGATACTGTCAGACGCTTAAAAGATCAGGGCATGGCCACCGTCATTTCGATAACACATGATCTGGAAGAAGCCGCAAGGGCGGACAGGATCATTGTGATGAACGGCGGCAGGAAATATGCAGAGGGCACGCCTGAAGAGATTTTTAAATTAAACGAAGACTTGGTTCGCATCGGTCTTGATTTGCCTTTCTCATTCCAGCTCAGCCTGCTTTTGAAAGAAAGCGGACTGGCGTTAACGAAAAACCATCTGACTCAGGAAGGGCTGGTGAATGAGCTGTGGACATTAAAATCAAAGATGTAGAACACCGCTATCAAATGAAGACACCGTTTGAACGGCTTGCTCTGTATGATATCAATGCCGTAATAAAAGAGGGCAGCTACGTTGCCGTCATCGGGCATACAGGGTCGGGCAAATCGACGCTCCTGCAGCATTTAAACGGTTTGCTGAAACCGACTAAAGGACAGCTTGAACTCGGGAGCACGATTCTGGCAGCCGGTAAAAAGAATAAAGACCTTAAGACTTTACGAAAAAAAGTCGGAATCGTTTTCCAATTTCCCGAACATCAGCTGTTTGAAGAGACTGTGCTGAAGGACATCGCATTCGGACCGATGAATTTCGGTGTAAAAAAAGAAGACGCTGAACGGAAAGCCAAAGAAATGCTGGGGCTTGTGGGCCTTCCGGAAGACATTTTGGATCGTTCACCATTTGAGCTCAGCGGCGGCCAGATGCGCAGAGTGGCGATTGCCGGCGTTCTCGCGATGGAGCCGGAAGTGCTGGTTTTGGATGAACCGACGGCCGGTCTTGATCCGAGAGGGCGCCAGGACATTATGGACATGTTCTATGCGCTTCATCAGCGGGGAAACCTGACAACCGTTCTCGTCACCCACAGCATGGAGGACGCCGCCCGTTATGCCGACGAGATGATCGTCATGCACAAAGGAACCATTAAAGCGACGGGGAGTCCGCGTGACTTGTTTGTAAAAGGTGAAGAGATGTCCGAAATGGGCCTGGATCTTCCTGAATCGGTGAAGTTTCAGAGACGGCTTGAGAAGGCTCTCGGCGTCAAGTATGAGAAACCCATGCTGACCCTGCAGGATGCCGCCAGTGAAATTAAGGCTTTCTTTCAGGAGGAAAAGGACCAATGATGGACAGCATGATTATCGGAAAGTATGTTCCCGGATCATCGCTTATTCACCGATTGGACCCGCGAACAAAACTTGTCAGCATCTTTCTTTTTGTATGTATTGTTTTTTTGGCAAACAACGTACAGACGTACGCTTTACTCGGGTTGTTTACATTCGGGGTGATTGCCTTAACACGAGTGCCGTTCAGCTTTTTGCTGAAGGGGCTTAAGCCGATTATCTGGATTGTGGCGTTTACCTTTTTATTACACATTTTCATGACGCATGAAGGATCTGTCATTTTTCAGCTTGGCTGGTTTAAAGTGTATGAGGGCGGACTTATACAGGGTATTTTTATCTCCCTCCGTTTCGTTTACCTTATCTTTATGACGACGCTGCTGACGCTGACAACAACGCCGATTGAAATAACAGATGGAATGGAGCAGCTGCTGAACCCTTTTAAAAAGGTGAAGCTGCCCGTACACGAACTCGCATTGATGATGTCGATATCATTGCGATTTATCCCGACATTGATGGAAGAGACAGATAAAATCATGAAGGCGCAAATGGCGAGGGGTGCGGACTTTACAAGCGGCCCGGTGAAAGACAGAATCAAAGCGGTTGTTCCGCTGCTTGTCCCGCTGTTTGTCAGCGCCTTTAAACGCGCAGAAGAGCTCGCGGTCGCCATGGAGGCGAGAGGCTACCAGGGCGGTGAGGGGAGAACGAAATACAGAAAGCTTGTCTGGACCGGAAAGGATACCGGAGCTATTCTGCTCATCATGGTATTAGCCGTGTTATTGTTTTTCTTAAGAAGTTAGAGGTGCTGCTGAATGAGAGTGAAATGTACCATTGCTTATGACGGGCATTTATTTAACGGGTATCAGGTTCAGCCTGGAAAGCGGACCGTTCAAAGTGAATTGGAAAAAGCGCTGGCCGTCATCCATAAAACGGACGGCAGAGTGCCTGTTTACTCATCCGGCCGCACGGACAGCGATGTTCATGCTGCCGGGCAGGTCATTCATTTTGATACGCCGCTGTCCATCCCGGCTGAGAAATGGCCGTTTGCGCTCAATGCCCTGCTGCCTGATGATATTGCCGTCAAAACAGCAGAGATTGCGGATGATGGGTTCCATGCACGATTTAGCGCGGTCCAAAAGGAATATCGCTACATTGTATATACGGAGAAACACCCGGACGTATTTAAACGACATTACGCTTACCATTTTGCATATCCGCTTAATGTGCAGAAAATGAGGGAAGCTTCAAGGCACCTCATCGGGACACATGATTTCACAAGCTTTTGCGCGGCTGATACCGCGGTTCAGGATAAGGTCAGAACGATTTACGAGCTGGATTGGACTGAGACCGGAGACGGCCTGCAGATGCGGATCACCGGTAACGGTTTTCTCTATAATATGGTCAGAATCATTGCCGGAACGTTATTGGATACAGGAGCTGGAAAATTTTCTCCCGATGATGTAAAAGCAATGCTCGAAGCGAAAGATCGCGAAGCCGCGGGGCGCACCGCACCGGGGCACGGGCTGTATTTATGGAGCGTTTGCTATGACAACTAAACCAGGTGTAACATTTTCTTGACAGAGTCTGCATAAAGTTATAAGATATCATATGGTATGTATTTCAACCCCACGATAAGCCCCGGAACTTATTGTGTTGTGAAATAGAACGTAATCGAAGATTATTGAAAATGACAGATCATTTAGGAGGGAAATTCAATGCGTACAACACCTATGGCTAACGCAAGTACTATTGAACGCAAGTGGTTAGTTGTTGATGCAGCTGGCAAGACTTTAGGACGTCTTTCTACAGAAGTTGCATCTATCCTTCGCGGGAAACACAAACCGACTTACACACCGCACGTTGATACTGGAGATCATGTGATCATCATCAACGCTGAAAAAATCGAGTTAACTGGTAAAAAGTTAACTGACAAAATCTACTACCGTCACACTCAACATCCAGGCGGATTAAAATCAAGAACTGCTCTTGAAATGCGTACAAACTACCCTGAGAAAATGCTTGAGCTTGCTATCAAAGGCATGCTTCCAAAAGGTTCTCTAGGTCGTCAAATGTTCAAAAAATTGAACGTATACCGTGGTTCTGAGCATCCACATGAAGCACAAAAACCTGAAGTTTACGAACTTCGCGGTTAATTAAAAAGGAGGTTACCAATTTGGCACAGGTTCAATATTACGGTACTGGCCGTCGTAAAAGTTCTGTAGCGCGTGTGCGCTTAGTTCCAGGAGAAGGTCGTATCGTCGTTAATAATCGTGAAATCAGCGAGCACATTCCATCTCCAGCTCTAATCGAAGATATCAAACAACCATTAACTTTAACTGAAACAGCTGGTACTTATGATGTTTTAGTAAACGTACATGGAGGCGGCTTATCTGGTCAAGCTGGAGCAATCCGTCATGGTATCGCTCGTGCTTTGCTTGAAGCAGATCCAGAATACCGTGCAACACTTAAACGTGCTGGTCTTCTGACTCGTGACGCTCGTATGAAAGAACGTAAAAAATACGGTCTTAAAGGCGCTCGTCGTGCACCTCAGTTCTCAAAACGTTAATCGTTTTGGATGGCAAAAACCACAACTTCTTGGTTGTGGTTTTTTTGTATTTTTTTCTCATATTCAAGAGGTTATCCGATGTTTTTCTAGAATTGTTTGTTATACTCTATTCATTACCAATAAGGAGCGCAGTTATAATGAATAAGTTAGTCATACATAACAGCAAGGCATGGGATAAAAAAGTCGAAACAGGCAATGAATGGACGGTTGCGGTTGATTCTCATACGATTGGTGAAGCGAAAAAAGGCAATTGGAGCATCAGAATGACCCCCGGAAAAGATGTGCCGGCGGATTGGTTTCCGCCCATAGACGGTCTGAAGGTTCTTTGTCTCGCTTCAGGAGGAGGACAGCAAGGGCCGGTCCTTGCTGCTGCAGGAGCGGACGTGACCATCTTTGACAATTCGGAAAAACAGCTTGCGCAAGACAGAATGGTTGCCGAGCGGGACGATCTTACGCTTCGGACTGTCAAAGGCAGCATGAATGATCTGAGCTGTTTTGATGATGAGTCATTTGATTTTATCGTGCACCCGGTATCGAATTGCTTTGTTGATACGGTTCTTCCGGTATGGAAAGAAGCTCATCGCGTATTGAAAAAAGGCGGGTCTTTAGTCTCCGGTTTTGTAAATCCCGTCGTGTTCTTATTTGATATGGATTTAGAGCAGGAAGGTGTACTCAAAGTAAAGTATTCCATTCCGTTTTCGGATGAAAAAGACCTGAGTAAGAAAAAGGTAAAGGAACTTATTGATAATCATGAAGCGCTTGAATTCGGCCATACGCTGGAGGATCAAATTAAAGGTCAGATTGACGCAGGCTTCATGGTTGCCGGTTTTTACGAGGACAAAGGCGGCCTCGTGCTGGATGAATACATTAATACATACTCCGTAACAAGAAGCATTAAAATATAAAAACGGCATCCCGTCAGAGGTGCTGTTTTTTTGCGGCTTTTTCCTGCGGACGGCTGATCACATTAGCCGAAACCGGTTCTATTCCAATTTCTCTGGCCCAAACCGACAGTTGTCCCATATGGTGAATCTCATGCGCAAGGATGTGGCGGAGAATATCTTCTTTAGGAAAGGTTTGGTCCATCCAGTCCGGCTTAACAAGATCCGGTCCTTTGAGGGAGACCGCATGAATGACATCCTCCCGATGCTGTTCAGACAGCTTTCTGAGATCCTGAATGCTCGTATAGTCAGACTCAGCAGGTAAAACATCATCTTTACCTAAAATGGCACGAGCCCAGCTGATCTCGACATCAATGATATGAAATAAAGTCCGCAAGATGCTCTCCATTCCGCCCGTCCGGGTTTTCGTCAGTTCCTCCCGGCTCAGCTTTTCACATATCATAAACCACTCGTCACGCACCGTCCAATTGTATTGAAACAGCTTTTTCATCACGTCACCTCAGCTCTTTATTCTTCCAGTTAACATAAAACTCCTTCATTTGGGAGGATTTCCACTATCAACAAAGCATGCTTTTTCCCTTTTCCTTTCAAAATAACAGTAAAAAGGAGCGTGGCTGGCAATGGCAGAAGTATTATCTTTTTCAGACGTGAAACGGCAGAAGGATTTTGAGCTTGAGAAGAGTTTACTAAAGGAGCTGTCACTGACGCAGATCATTCAGTCCGTAAAAGCATGTCTTACCCCTTTGTTTCCCTTTCTTCAAGACGAACACGGCATTCTGAGTGAAGGATGCATAGATTTTGCAATTGAAGCGTATTTATTAGGCGGCAGGTTCGGCGTCTTTGGCTATTATGGTGAGTCTTTGCAGAGGGCAAACGCCCGTTCGGCTGAGGAAGAGGAAGAACTGACGGTCGATTTTTTTGAATATCTTTGCAATTGGACGCATGAGCAATATTCTTCCGTTAAACAAAAAGAAATCTATGAAGCGTCCTGCCGGTTTATCAACAGCTGGTGGACGGAAGGATTTCTGCAAAGAGAAAAACAATGTAAGCTCCGCATGAGGTAATCATAATTTCTTCCCTTGTCCCATACTTATTAATAACGGGGACAAGCGGGAGGGAAAGGTATGACAAAAAAGCTGAAATGGCTCGGTTTTTTACTTGGCTTTATCATATTATTGTGTTTATTCCGGTTTCAATTCCAAAATGATGATTCTTGGCGGCCGTGGAGTCTGCCTCTGAGCGGGAAAATCATCTATCTCGATCCGGGACACGGCGGGCCGGACGGAGGCGCCACGGGAGGCAGTCACCTTGAAAAGGACATTACTCTCGAAGTGGCCTCCAGGGTAAGAGACTATTTGCAGGAGCAGGGAGCTTTGGTCATTATGACGCGGGAGACGGATACTGATTTAGCTCCTGAAGGGACGAAAGGCTACAGCAGACGCAAAGCGGAAGATCTGAGAAAGCGCGTGGAAATCATCAACCGTTCAGAGGCGGAGCTTTATATCAGCATTCATCTGAACGCCATACCGTCACCGAGATGGAGCGGCGCCCAAAGCTTCTACTATGGAAAATACGAAGAAAATGAAAAAGTGGCAAAATATATACAGGACGAATTGAGAATCAATTTGGAGAATACAACGAGAAAGGCGAAACGGATACACGGCATTTACTTAATGCAGAATGTAACCAAACCGGGCGCGCTGGTGGAAATCGGATTTCTGTCCAATCCCGCGGAAGCGAAAAGGCTCGGCCAGCCCAAATATCAGGACAAAATCGCTTCTTCCGTGTATAAGGGCGTATTGAGATATTTTACAGAGAAAGGAGACCCTCCCGAGTAAGGAGGGTTTTTCGCCGATTCTATGTTTAATATATGGTATAATACCATTTGTAAACGAATACACAAAGGGTGAGGGTTCGATGATAAGAGAAGATGAAGTAAGAAATATAGTCGGAAACATGCGCGAACCTTTTCTTCATAGACCGCTGGGAGAATTGGATGCCATTAAAGAAGTAAAGATCAAGCCGGAAAAACGGCATGTCAGTGTAAAAATTGCATTGGCAAAAACGGGGACGGCTGAACAGATGGGTATTCAGCAGGAAATCGTATCCGTTCTGAAAGAAGCGGGTGCGGAAACTGTGGGACTGCGGTTTGAAGAGCTGCCGGAAGAAACATTGGCAAAATTCAGCCGGCCGGCTGCTGAAAGCGAAACCCTGCTGAATAGGAAACACCCGCCGGTCTTTCTTGCGGTGGCAAGCGGAAAAGGCGGTGTCGGCAAATCAACGGTTTCCGTCAACCTGGCCATTTCTCTTGCGCGGCTCGGAAAAAAAGTCGGCTTGATTGACGCGGATATATACGGATTCAGCGTGCCGGACATGATGGGTATTACAGTTCGCCCGACAGTAGAAGGAGAAAAACTGCTTCCTGTCGAAAGATTTGGAGTAAAGGTTATGTCGATGGGCTTTTTCGTCGAAGAAAACGCTCCGGTTGTGTGGAGAGGGCCGATGCTGGGCAAGATGCTGAATAACTTCTTCCATGAAGTTGACTGGGGAGAGGTTGACTATATCGTTCTTGATCTGCCGCCCGGCACGGGTGATGTGGCGCTTGATGTACACACGATGCTTCCGAGCTGCAAAGAGATTATCGTATCAACGCCGCACCCTACAGCCGCATTTGTAGCGGCGAGAGCGGGTTCTATGGCGATTAAGACCGATCATGAAGTTGTAGGGGTCATTGAAAATATGGCTTACTATGAAAGTGCAAAAACCGGCGAGAGAGAATATGTGTTCGGTCAAGGTGGGGGAGATAAGCTTGCAGAGGAATTGCAAGTGCCGCTGCTTGGCAGAATTCCTTTAAAACAGCCTGATTGGGACAAGGATCAATTTGCGCCTTCTGTCTATGACAGAAGTCATCCGATCGGGAAAATTTATATGGGGATCGCCCAGAAAGTCATTGAAAAAACAGCTGAATAAAAAAGGGGCCGGGATCAACACGGCCCGGCCTTTTATTGGCTTTCTTTTTCAGAGCTTGAAGCCGCTTTTTTCAATTCATCCTCGAATTGCTTTTTGAAAAGCGGGCTGGAAAGTGTCTCTGTAATTACATCTTCTAAGTAACTGCGGAATTTTTGGCTTTTCACCAGCTCATAGTATTTTTTATCCATGCCGGGGTCCTGCATGATCTGCATAAAACTTTTCTGATAATCAGGGTCTTTCATCAGTTTTTTTATGATTTTTTCATGCTCGGGCTGAAGAGTTTTTGCAAAGCTCTCGGCGAACTTTGAGTCTTCAAAGATGGTTTTCCAGAACTCCGCCCCTTTTTTAGAGGTGAGGGTTTTCTCTATTGTGCCTTTAATGGCATTTTGATCAATCACCAATGCCTCATTCATCGCATCATCATTTAATATTTCCTTAATTGCTTTTTTTCCATCATCGGTCTTTAATATATCAACAACCATTTTTTTAGTCTGGTCATAATCCATATCCGCTGCTTGGTCTTTTGGAGCACAAGCTGTTACAGATAATACAACAAAACAGCTTATCAATAGCGTTTTGGCTTTTGACATGCATAAGCTCCTTCCTTACTTGTACTTATTTTTAATATGATTCATCGGAATGGATTTATACATAACAAAATATCGCTGAACGCGATTGTCAGGGGGATGAATAAGAGATGAAAAGCCGCGGGCTTGTTCGATTTTTCTTTTCGATTTTAGCTGTGGGCGCTCTTATTACAAGCGTCGTGGGATTTGCTCTGAAGTGGGGGGAGTACAAGGGGTTCTTTCTGAATTTTGAGGCCGGTCAGATTTTCTCCGTTCTGATCTGGTTTATCGGGGTAGGCATGATTTTCAGTGTGATCAGCCAGATGGGATTCTTCGTTTTTCTGACGGTGCACCGGTTTGCCCTTGAAATTCTCAGATCAAGCTCGCTTTGGAATCTGCTTCAGCTGTTTATCATTCTGTTTGTCGCTTTTGATTTAATGTACGTCAGATTTTTGTTTTTCGGAGAGCGGGATGACTCGATTGCGGGGTTTGTCTGGCTGCCGCTGGCTCTGCTTGCCGTCGGCCTGTTGACGGCGTATATAAAACAAAAGCAGTCCTCAAAAAATACGTTCGTTTCATCATTATTTTTAATGGTCGTTATTACAGCGCTTGAATGGGTTCCTGCGCTACGAGTGAATAATGAGGACTGGCTTTATTTGATGCTGATTCCGCTGATGGGCTGCAATGCGTTTCAGCTGTTAATGCTGCCGAAGTTTGCCCAGAGGTAGTTATTTCACTTCTGATGACTTGACGTCAGTATTTGCGATCAGGTCGCCGACGGTCACGTTTTTCAGTCCTTTTTGCTTTAAATTGTGAATAATGGCGGGGAGCGCTTCTTCAGTCTGTGTTGCTGAATCAGAGGCGTGCAGCAGGACAATGTCGCCGCCTTTTATATGACTGTTTACATTTTCAATGATTTTATCAGGGCCGGGATTTGTCCAATCCTGCGAGTTAACGCTGTAATGAACCACTGAATAGTGGTACTGCTGTGCAATGGTAAGAACCTTTTTATTAAATTGTCCGGTCGGCGGGCGGAGTAAATGAACATTCTTCACTCCCAGCTTTTTAAATGCAGTCTGGGCCCGGAGGATATCTTTTTTTATTTCATTGTCCTCTAGGTTGGTATAATTCTTATACGCATATCCCATGCTGCCGATTTGATGTCCGTCTTTTACCATACGTTCAACTGTGTCCGGGTGCCGTTCCGCCCAAGAAGCTGACAGAAAAAAAGTGGCGTTTTTAATACCGTTTGCTTTTAGCGCGTTCAGAATTGGAACTGCTTTTTCGTCGCCCCAGCTGATATCGAATGTTAATGCGACTTCGCCCGCTTTCGTCTCCCCTTTTGAAATAGCCTTCGGGCCGCTATCAGTTAAAAATACAGGAAGGGGGACGGCTCTCTGTATATAAAAAAAGCTGGCTGCTGCAAATGCGGCAATGATAATAATAAGCAGCTGTTTTATCCTTCTGATGTGCCACACGTAGAAGTGATTCACTGATGACGCCTCCTTATCTTGTCCATGCTTGATTACATCGTATGCTGCGGCGGAGATGAATATAACGAAATACGTTTTAAAAAAATGAAAAAAACACTTGCTAAATTTAAAGAATGCATGGTATATTATTAAACGTCGCTGATGAACAGCAGACAACAACAAAAAGCTTCGGAAACAACTTGAAAAAAGTTGTTGACATAAAAGAAGCTGAGTGGTAAGATAATAAAGCTGCTTCAACAAGCGGTAATGATCTTTGAAAACTAAACAAGACAAAACGTACCCTGTTAATTCAAAGTTTTAAATAAATCGCACAGCGATGTGCGTAGTCAGTCAAACTACTTTATCGGAGAGTTTGATCCTGGCTCAGGACGAACGCTGGCGGCGTGCCTAATACATGCAAGTCGAGCGGACAGATGGGAGCTTGCTCCCTGATGTTAGCGGCGGACGGGTGAGTAACACGTGGGTAACCTGCCTGTAAGACTGGGATAACTCCGGGAAACCGGGGCTAATACCGGATGGTTGTCTGAACCGCATGGTTCAGACATAAAAGGTGGCTTCGGCTACCACTTACAGATGGACCCGCGGCGCATTAGCTAGTTGGTGAGGTAACGGCTCACCAAGGCGACGATGCGTAGCCGACCTGAGAGGGTGATCGGCCACACTGGGACTGAGACACGGCCCAGACTCCTACGGGAGGCAGCAGTAGGGAATCTTCCGCAATGGACGAAAGTCTGACGGAGCAACGCCGCGTGAGTGATGAAGGTTTTCGGATCGTAAAGCTCTGTTGTTAGGGAAGAACAAGTGCCGTTCAAATAGGGCGGCGCCTTGACGGTACCTAACCAGAAAGCCACGGCTAACTACGTGCCAGCAGCCGCGGTAATACGTAGGTGGCAAGCGTTGTCCGGAATTATTGGGCGTAAAGGGCTCGCAGGCGGTTTCTTAAGTCTGATGTGAAAGCCCCCGGCTCAACCGGGGAGGGTCATTGGAAACTGGGGAACTTGAGTGCAGAAGAGGAGAGTGGAATTCCACGTGTAGCGGTGAAATGCGTAGAGATGTGGAGGAACACCAGTGGCGAAGGCGACTCTCTGGTCTGTAACTGACGCTGAGGAGCGAAAGCGTGGGGAGCGAACAGGATTAGATACCCTGGTAGTCCACGCCGTAAACGATGAGTGCTAAGTGTTAGGGGGTTTCCGCCCCTTAGTGCTGCAGCTAACGCATTAAGCACTCCGCCTGGGGAGTACGGTCGCAAGACTGAAACTCAAAGGAATTGACGGGGGCCCGCACAAGCGGTGGAGCATGTGGTT
>NZ_CP048876.1:167500-170000 GCF_011008975.1 Bacillus sp. LUNF1
CTCAGGACGAACGCTGGCGGCGTGCCTAATACATGCAAGTCGAGCGGACAGATGGGAGCTTGCTCCCTGATGTTAGCGGCGGACGGGTGAGTAACACGTGGGTAACCTGCCTGTAAGACTGGGATAACTCCGGGAAACCGGGGCTAATACCGGATGGTTGTTTGAACCGCATGGTTCAGACATAAAAGGTGGCTTCGGCTACCACTTACAGATGGACCCGCGGCGCATTAGCTAGTTGGTGAGGTAACGGCTCACCAAGGCAACGATGCGTAGCCGACCTGAGAGGGTGATCGGCCACACTGGGACTGAGACACGGCCCAGACTCCTACGGGAGGCAGCAGTAGGGAATCTTCCGCAATGGACGAAAGTCTGACGGAGCAACGCCGCGTGAGTGATGAAGGTTTTCGGATCGTAAAGCTCTGTTGTTAGGGAAGAACAAGTGCCGTTCAAATAGGGCGGCACCTTGACGGTACCTAACCAGAAAGCCACGGCTAACTACGTGCCAGCAGCCGCGGTAATACGTAGGTGGCAAGCGTTGTCCGGAATTATTGGGCGTAAAGGGCTCGCAGGCGGTTTCTTAAGTCTGATGTGAAAGCCCCCGGCTCAACCGGGGAGGGTCATTGGAAACTGGGGAACTTGAGTGCAGAAGAGGAGAGTGGAATTCCACGTGTAGCGGTGAAATGCGTAGAGATGTGGAGGAACACCAGTGGCGAAGGCGACTCTCTGGTCTGTAACTGACGCTGAGGAGCGAAAGCGTGGGGAGCGAACAGGATTAGATACCCTGGTAGTCCACGCCGTAAACGATGAGTGCTAAGTGTTAGGGGGTTTCCGCCCCTTAGTGCTGCAGCTAACGCATTAAGCACTCCGCCTGGGGAGTACGGTCGCAAGACTGAAACTCAAAGGAATTGACGGGGGCCCGCACAAGCGGTGGAGCATGTGGTTTAATTCGAAGCAACGCGAAGAACCTTACCAGGTCTTGACATCCTCTGACAATCCTAGAGATAGGATGTCCCCTTCGGGGGCAGAGTGACAGGTGGTGCATGGTTGTCGTCAGCTCGTGTCGTGAGATGTTGGGTTAAGTCCCGCAACGAGCGCAACCCTTGATCTTAGTTGCCAGCATTCAGTTGGGCACTCTAAGGTGACTGCCGGTGACAAACCGGAGGAAGGTGGGGATGACGTCAAATCATCATGCCCCTTATGACCTGGGCTACACACGTGCTACAATGGACAGAACAAAGGGCAGCGAAACCGCGAGGTTAAGCCAATCCCACAAATCTGTTCTCAGTTCGGATCGCAGTCTGCAACTCGACTGCGTGAAGCTGGAATCGCTAGTAATCGCGGATCAGCATGCCGCGGTGAATACGTTCCCGGGCCTTGTACACACCGCCCGTCACACCACGAGAGTTTGTAACACCCGAAGTCGGTGAGGTAACCTTTTAGGAGCCAGCCGCCGAAGGTGGGACAGATGATTGGGGTGAAGTCGTAACAAGGTAGCCGTATCGGAAGGTGCGGCTGGATCACCTCCTTTCTAAGGATTTTAACGGAATATAAGACCTTGGGTCTTATAAACAGAACGTTCCCTGTCTTGTTTAGTTTTGAAGGATCATTCGATTCTTCGAGATGTTGTTCTTTGAAAACTAGATAACAGAAGTAATTCACATTCAATTAGTAATGCAAGATATCACGTAGTGATTCTTTTTAACGGTTAAGTTAGAAAGGGCGCACGGTGGATGCCTTGGCACTAGGAGCCGATGAAGGACGGGACGAACACCGATATGCTTCGGGGAGCTGTAAGCAAGCTTTGATCCGGAGATTTCCGAATGGGGAAACCCACCACTCGTAATGGAGTGGTATCCATATCTGAATACATAGGATATGAGAAGGCAGACCCGGGGAACTGAAACATCTAAGTACCCGGAGGAAGAGAAAGCAAATGCGATTCCCTGAGTAGCGGCGAGCGAAACGGGACCAGCCCAAACCAAGAGGCTTGCCTCTTGGGGTTGTAGGACACTCTGTACGGAGTTACAAAGGAACGAGGTAGATGAAGAGGTCTGGAAAGGCCCGCCATAGGAGGTAACAGCCCTGTAGTCAAAACTTCGTTCTCTCCTGAGTGGATCCTGAGTACGGCGGAACACGTGAAATTCCGTCGGAATCCGGGAGGACCATCTCCCAAGGCTAAATACTCCCTAGTGACCGATAGTGAACCAGTACCGTGAGGGAAAGGTGAAAAGCACCCCGGAAGGGGAGTGAAAGAGATCCTGAAACCGTGTGCCTACAAGTAGTCAGAGCCCGTTAATGGGTGATGGCGTGCCTTTTGTAGAATGAACCGGCGAGTTACGATCCCGTGCAAGGTTAAGCAGAAGATGCGGAGCCGCAGCGAAAGCGAGTCTGAATAGGGCGAATTGAGTACGTGGTCGTAGACCCGAAACCAGGTGATCTACCCATGTCCAGGGTGAAGTTCAGGTAACACTGAATGGAGGCCCGAACCCACGCACGTTGA
>NZ_CP048876.1:172500-2972500 GCF_011008975.1 Bacillus sp. LUNF1
GTAAACAGCCAGAACGCAGTTTGTGCGGGATATTCATCTAAGCTCCAGCCGACGGCGATCGGAAGGAGTGAACCTCCTAATCCGTTTGAAGCGAGCAGAATACTGGTAGTCGTTTCTGTCTTTCCGGGATAAAAATGATTCGTGATGATTAGGGCTATTGCAAACATGCCTGCCATGAACAGCCCTAAAAAGAAGCAAAGGGCAAAACCGAACCATACGTTTTTGCTTAATGCTAATACGGTAAGTGCAGCCAGACCGCCAATGCTTATGAGACGGAGATAACGGTGATATGTCAGCTTTTCTGATACCGGGCCTGTTAATAACCTTCCGATGATCATGCCCGTCCAATACACTGTAACTGTTATCGTTGCCAAAGAGTTGGGGATATCCCATTTCTCAGCGAAGATGGAGGGGATAAAATGTACAATGGAAACTTCACTGCCGCCGTAAAAGAAGAAGTAAGCACCCGCCAAGGCAATAAACAGCAATCCGTGTGACCGATAACCGGTGCTTTCTTTTTGAGTGTCATCGGAAGGGACCTCTTTGCGGATGAGAAGCTGATCAATACTGCCGAAACTCATCTGCTTCCATGCAATTAATAGTGCAAAACTGGATAACCCTAATACTAAAAAAGCAATTGTCCACATGTGGTTGTTGATAAGAAAGCCTGAGAGCAGAGGCATGAAAAGCGCACCTAATCCGTAGGCCACTTCCATCTTGCTCATGGCCACAGCCTGTCTTTCTTTAATAGCGGTGAGGATGATCGTGCCTACACAGGATTCCACCAATCCGGCGCCAAGCCCCGCGATGCTGACGAGAAGAAATAGCAGCGGCCAGGGCGGCAGGAAGGTGATGAACATTTCACAGCTGATGAGTGCCAGGCCAAAGATAACGACGTTTTTGCGCCCAAGCTTTTTCACCATGTAAGGCATTCCGATGACACCAATGAGAAAGCCCATGAACTGAGAGAATACCAATACTCCGCCATTACTGTAGCTTTGTGAATAATGTGTGAGTAACTCAGGCAGTACGGCTCCCAGAATAACAAGTGTAAAAGCAATCGATCCATAAGAAAAACAGCTTATCCACAGCAGACGAGTTTTCATCATTTTATCTCCTTATTAGTAAAATCATATTTCTCTCTACTCGTATGACATGATGTTTTTACAAAAAATCCAATTATTGTTACTATATCACATAACTTTTGCTCGTACATCCCTTATGGTAACGTTAACAAATTGTTAACATTTTTTACAAGAAAGATCGTTGACATTATTTTCAATAATTTATACGATAAAAAGCGAAATTCTAATAATTTCATAGGGGTGGTATTTGTGGGAACGAAGGAAATCACGAATCCAGACAGCTTGTATTACAGTGTTGACGATGTAGTAATGGAGCGCGGAGAAGGGATTTACCTGTACGATCAAGAGGGAAATGAGTACATTGATTGCGCCTCTGCCACGTTTAACTTGAATTTAGGATACGGTAACAAAGAGGTCATTGATACGGTTAAAGAACAAGCCGATAAGCTGATCCATGTAACATCATCTTTTCAAACAGACGCCGTAAATAAACTGGCAGAAAAACTAGTAGAAATCGCCCCCGATAATCTCACAAAAGTACACCCTAAAGTCAGCAGCGGTTCCGCTGCAAATGAAGGAGCTATTAAAATGGCTCAGTATTACTCCGGAAAAACCGATGTCATCTCCTTATTTCGAAGCCACCTTGGACAAACGTATATGACTTCCGCTTTGTCCGGCAACTCATTCAGAAAAGAACCTTTCCCGCCACAAATTTCTTTTGGCCTGCAAGTCCCCGATCCCTATTGCAGCCGCTGTTTCTATAATCAGAAACCTGATTTATGCGGTATGCTGTGCGTAGAAAGAATTAATGATTTTATTGAGTATGCGAGCAATGGAAAAATTGCCGCCATGATTATTGAACCGATATCCGGAAACGGTGGAAATGTCGTTCCGCCTAAAGAGTATTTTAAACATTTGAGAAAGCTTTGTGATGAACATGATATCGCTCTGATTTTTGATGAAATTCAGACCGGATTCGGACGGACGGGCAAAATGTTTGCCGCGGACCACTTCGATGTGAAACCTAATATGATGACGGTAGCAAAAGGGCTCGGGGGCACAGGCTTCCAAGTCGCCGCCACTCTGACGGAGGACAAGTATACCGGGCTTCCGGGGTATACGCACTCCTTCACGTACGGCTCAAATGTGATGGCCGCCGCTGCCGCGTGTAAAACCATAGATATCATGCAGCGCCCGGGATTTTTGGAAAATGTAACGACGGTCGGTCATTATATTATGGATCGCTTAGAAACGATGAAAGAGGATTTCGCTTTTATTTCTGAGGTAAGAGGCGTCGGTCTTATGATCGGTGTGGAGATTGTTAAAGAGAACAATGAACCGGATGTGGAGCTGACCAATTATATTGCTAAACGGGCAATGGATTACGGGCTGATTCTCCGGACATCCCGTTACGGATTCGGAAATGTATTTAAGATCCGTCCGCCTTTAACCATAACACTTAGTGAAGCCGAAGTGCTCTGCTACAGACTTCGTAAGCTATTGGAGGAAATCAAGTGAGAGACTATATCATTGGGCTTGGACAATTTGTTTATCAAAAGGTGAAAAATCAAAAAGGCACACTGAAAAACCGGCTCGTAAACGGCTATTCCCCGGGAGGCGACGCCCAATTTAACATAGACGCCGCTGCTGAGGAGGCGGTGCTGGATTATATTCAAGAAAAGGGCCATCCGGTTGCTTTTTACACGGAGGATGGCGGCCTGAAGCTGATTGGAGAAGATCCGCAATATATTTTAATTGTAGATCCGATAGACGGAACGCGCCCGGCCGCCGCGGGACTTGAAATGTCGTGTATTTCGATTGCGCTTGCTTCGTATAAGCCAAACGCAAAGATTAAGGATATCGAATTTGCTTTTTTACTTGAATTGAAATCAGGCGCTTTTATGTACGGTGATATATACAGCGATGCCATTCATTTTGAAGGGTATCATGGAGAATTGCCGAATTTGAGCGGAGTGCGGGATATTAAAAATATGTTTTGGAGCCTTGAATTTAACGGGCATCCGGCGCAGCTGATGACGGACGCATACGGCCATCTGATTGACCAGTCGGCCAATAATGGCGGGGTTTTTGTTTTCAACAGCGCTTCTTATTCGATTTCACGAATTATTACGGGGCAGATGGATGGGTATGTGGATATCGGCAATCGTCTGCTGAAAGATGATCCGAAGCTGCTTTCAGATTTTCAGCAGGTCGGGAACGGGCAGGTGCTGCATTTGTTTCCTTATGATATTGCCGCAAGCGTTTTTTTGGCGAAGAAGGCGGGAGTGATCATTACGGATGCATACGGCCGGTCTTTGGACGAAACACTTCTGACAGATTTAAGTTATCAGAATCAGCAATCATGTATTGCGGCATCAACGAAAGAGCTTCATCAAACATTGTTAGACCAAATCCGCTGGGGCAGAAAGGAAGAGAAATATGAAGGCGTTGGTCTGGACTCCTAATGATAAGCTTGAATATCAAGAGGTGGACGAGCCTCAAATTCGGAAATCCAATGATGTGAAAGTGAAAATTTTCGGCACTGGTATCTGCGGAACGGACTTAAATGTGCTGAAAGGAAAAATGAATGCAACCCATCATATGATTATGGGGCATGAATCGGTGGGAGCGGTCGTGGAAATCGGACCGGACGTGACAAATGTAAAAGTCGGAGACCGCGTCGTGATAGATCCTACGCAGTTTTGTGGGAAATGTCATTATTGCCGGAGAGGGCTGACGTGTTATTGCGAAACCTTCGAGGATTGGCAGCTCGGAATCGGAGCGCACGGAACGTTTGCGGAATATTACGTGGGGGAAGACAGGTTCATGTACAGAATTCCGGATTCAATGGAATGGGAGCGGGCCACATTGGTTGAGCCTCTCTCCTGTGTGCTGAATGTTGTGGACAAGGCTTCGATTCAGCCGCAGGACTCGGTCTTGGTTTTGGGCTCCGGAACGATCGGACTGCTTGTGCAAATGATGGTGAAAAAACTGGCGCGATTGACGGTTGCGACTGAAATAGGCAGTTTCCGAAGCGAGGCGGCGAGCCGGATATCGGATTATGTCTACCACCCTGAAGCATTAACCGTGGATGAAGTGAAACGGATTAATCAAGGAAGAAAATTTGATGTGATTTTTGACGCCATCGGCAACCAGCTTGATTGGGCTTATCCTTTCATTGAAAAGGGAGGCAGAATGGTGCCGATGGGCTTTGATGATACGTATGAGATGACGGTCAGGCCATACCAGCTGCTGTCAAACGGCGTGACGATTGTGGGCACAGGTGAAGCCCGCCAGATCATGGAAGCCGCGTTAGCATGCGCGTCCGACCTTCCGCAGCTCTATGATCTTATTACGGAAAAGACGGAACTGAAGAATTATGAAGAAGCCATTGATCATCTCATGGGCATCGACCCGGTGACAAAAGAAAGAAAGGATATCAGCGCAATAAAAACAATTCTTGTGTCTGATCCGGAACTTTTATAAAAGCGGAAACGGCTCCAGTGAGAGTCGTTTTCTTTTCTTATTTATACGGTCTTGCACATTTCTTTAAAGTTTAATATGATACTCTTTGTTAACAATTCCTTTCCTCAACGACATTATACTCTGAGCGTGTCCTCTTTTTCCCCGTAAGCTTGCCTCATATTCCACAGATGAAAATCAATGTTTCCAACTGATAGGGTGCGGATTTTTATAGTGAAAAGGAGTCGTTATCATTTGAAAGATTATACATTACAGCAGCAATGGTTCGGAAATGTCCGTAAAGACATTCTGGCCGGTATTCTGGTTGCTCTCGCTCTGATCCCTGAGGCGATCGGATTTTCAATTATTGCAGGTGTCGATCCGATGGTCGGCCTTTATGCATCATTTTGTATCGCGATTATTATTTCTATCTTCGGCGGCAGACCGGGAATGATTTCAGCCGCTACGGGTTCAATGGCGGTTGTCATGGTGACATTGGTGGCTGATTACGGGCTGCAGTATTTGTTTGCGGCAACCATTTTGACAGGTATTATTCAATTTATTCTTGGTGTCAGTAAGATAGCGAAATTGATGAAATTTATTCCGCGTTCGGTCATGATCGGATTTGTGAATGCTTTGGCGATCTTGATTTTTTCTGCGCAGCTGCCGCAGTTCAAAGGAGCTTCATGGGTCATGTACGCCGTGCTTGCCGGATCACTGGCTATCATATATCTATTGCCGAAGGTTACGACGGCTGTGCCGTCTCCGCTGGTGGCGATTATTGTCATGACGATCATAGCGGTGGTCTGCCATGCGGATGTCCGCACGGTCGGTGATATGGGCGGGATTACAAGTTCACTTCCGCATTTCTTGATACCGGATGTTCCGTGGACGTTTGAGACATTGCGGATTATTTTCCCGTATTCTCTGGCCCTTGCATTCGTCGGATTGCTCGAGTCATTGCTGACGGCCCAGATCATTGATGAAATGACCGATACGGATAGTGATAAGAACAAAGAAAGCCGCGGACAAGGCATCGCCAATATTGTGAACGGATTTTTCGGAGGCATGGCCGGATGCGCCATGATCGGTCAGTCTGTCATCAATACGAAAGCCGGCGGACGCGGCCGGTTATCGGCATTTACGGCCGGCGCGTTTTTAATGTTTTTAATTGCCGTATTAAGCGGTATCGTCGTGAAAATTCCGATGGCTGCGCTGGTGGCCGTGATGGTTATGGTGTCCATCGGCACGTTCGACTGGTCATCGATTAAAGGTTTGCGGAAAGCGCCCCTTACTGATTCGATCGTTATGGTTATTACCGTCGTGACGGTCGTCCTGACAAATGACTTATCAAAGGGTGTCTTCGCGGGTGTGCTGCTAAGCGCGATCTTTTTTACGGCGAAAATTTCTAAGCTGAAGATTGTGTCACATTCCGAACAGAAAGATGTCAGAACATATAAGGTAACGGGACAGATCTTTTTTGCTTCCGTGTCTGAACTGATGAATGCCATCGTTTATGATGAAGGCGTGAAGCGGATTGTCATTGATTTGACCGATGCCCACGTGTGGGATGATTCGGGAGCGGCGGCTCTTGAGAAAATTGTCGCCAAATGTAAAGAATACGGAATTGAGGCTGAATTAAAGGGATTAAATCAGAAAAGCCGAGATTTAATGAAACAAATGGCATAGAATTTGTGAAGTCCGGATGAATATATCCGGGCTTTTTTTCGGTTAAATTTGCCGGGGTGCATTGTTATAATGAATGAGACTTGAAAACCGTATATAGGAGACTTGCATATGATGTGGCTTCAGAAGTTGAACCAAGTGTTGGGGAGAATCATGCCGCTTTTGACTCCGTCAAGTGTGGCGGCGGGTGTGCTGTTATCTCAGCATATCAGCTGGATGGCCGGCGCTGTGCCGTGGATATTTGCATTTATTACATTTACGGGCAGTCTGAGTGCCAATTTTCAATCGCTGAAGCGCAGTATCGAGAAGCCGCTCCCGATGATCATGGCATTGTTTGTTCTGCATATTTTCATGCCTGTTTTTGCATGGGGAAGCGGCCATCTGATTTTCAGCGGTGACCCTTTAACTGTGACGGGGCTGATTATGGGTGTGGTGATTCCAACCGGAATTACGAGTTTGATTTGGGCTGCGATGTATAAGGGAAATGTCGGATTGACGCTGTCTATTATCCTGGTTGATACCGTCCTTTCTCCTTTTATCGTACCGTTAAGCCTGTCTGTCCTGGCCGGGGCGAATGTTCAGATGGATGTGTGGGGAATGATGAAAGGGCTGGCGGAGATGGTGGTGATTCCATCCATCGCAGGGATGATAGTCAACCAGTTTTCCCCGCCGGTAAGGACTCAGGCGATAAGCCGGTCGCTGTCTCCTTTTTCAAAAATCTGTCTGATGATTGTCATTGCCATTAACAGTTCGGAAATCGCGCCGTATGTCACGCACGTGGATATCAAATTTGCGGGCATCGCAGGCATGGTATTTTTTATTGCCATGACGGGTTATGCCGTGGCATGGCTGATCGGAAGACTGATGAAGCGGAGCCAGGATGAAATCGTGTCTCTGATTTATACGGGGGGCATGCGCAATATCAGCGCCGGAGCCGTTCTCGCCGTGTCTTTCTTTCCGTCTCAAGTGGCGGTTCCGGTCGTCATCGGGATGCTCTTTCAGCAAATTCTTGCCGCTTTGTTCGGCTATTTACTGAAACGCTTTGAACTTAAGCCGGTCGTGATGAAGTATGAAAAAAACCGCTCAGCTACGTGAGCGGTTTTTTCCGTACAGCCAGCTTAGTGCTGCATTGAATTGTCGTTTGAATGCTTCTTGATGGTGCACGGTGCCTTTTTCAACAGTGAAAGAGAGCTGAGATTGAGAAAAGCCTTTTTGCCTCAGGCTTTCATGCACGTCTTTATTTTGTCGGATCATGGTGTTTTGGATGTTGTTTTTATGCTCAGCTTCGCGGCTGCCGACAGACATATAGATACGCTGCCGTGCCGGACGCAAAGATGCGGAGCGGACATACTCTGCTGATTTTTCATACCAGAAGGAACCGGAAATACAGCCGATTCTGCCGAATATTTCAGGCTTCTGTAACATCGCGTACACCGAAAACAGTCCGCCTAATGACGCGCCGATCAGGCCTCTCGTTTCCGGATGTGCAGAAATGTGATGCATATCTTCAACAGTGGGGATGATGACATTTGTCAGCTCCTCGAGAAAGAGCCTCCCTTTGCCGCCGAAATCATGAAACGCAGTGCTCAGGGAAGGCGCGGGCCACGGCGTGTACTCATCGAGCCTGTCAGCCGGTTTGATGCCGATGAAAATCAATTCGGGAAGTGTTCCGTTCGCAAATTGGGATTCAAGCTTATCCATCTGTTCTAAAAACAAAGAACCCCCGTCCAGTACGTATACACAGGGTAAAGCCCCTGTTTGAACCGAACAGGAGGGAGGAAGATACACAGTGCATTCCTTTCCGTTTATCCGGTGTTCTGTAAGGATGCCTCTCATGCATCCAGCCCCTTCTTTTGCTTAAACAGAAGAAAAAAGAAATAAGGAACGCCGAGAATCGCAAGAATAATTCCCGCCGGCACTTCTGAAGGCTGAAAGAACAATTTGCCCGCAAAGTCGGCGGATATGACGAGGAGCATACCGACCAATCCGCTGACCGGTAATGAGTATCTGTGCTCAATCCCGGCGAGCCTGCGGGAAATATGGGGCGCGATCAGTCCGACAAATGCCATGCTGCCCGCTGCGGTTACACATGCGCTGATCAAAGCGATGCAGGCAATGAGTAAAATTGTTTTTTCTTTATTGGTTGAAACACCGAGGCTTTTCACCGTGTCCTCATCGAAACGAATGGTATCCAGCAATGACGTTTTCGCCATAAGAAGAGGAATGAACAAGATCAGCCACGGAAGGATCGCCGTAATGGTCATCCAGTTTGCCGACCAGATGCTGCCGTTTTTCCAAACCATCGCCATCTCATAATCCTGCGGGTCCATTTTTAATGAAAGAAATAAAGACAGCGCGCTGAATCCGGAATTCATGGCGATCCCGACGAGAATAATTCTGCCCGATTCAAGATGCCCCCGGTGCCAGGCGAAAATATAGATCAGCACGGCCGCCATCAATCCTCCGATGAGGCCGAAGACAGGCATACCCATCGCAGAGGCAAGTGCCGTCGCTTCAGATTGTCCCTGAAACAGAAGCATAAACGTGACGATTCCGGCTCCGGCTCCTGCATTAATGCCCAAAATACCGGGATCGGCAAGACCGTTTTTGGTAATGGCCTGAATAACGGCTCCGGCTATCCCCAACCCGAGTCCGATGGCAGCAGCCATGACAATGCGCGGCAGCCTCAGCTGAAACAGCAAAATGTCATATTGCGGATTCGGATGGATGCGGAAAAGCGTACTGAGCAGTTCACCCGGCTTTGCGGAAAAAGAACCGCTTGTCATGCTGAAATAGCTTACGAGCAATATGAGAGCAATCAGAATGATATAAATTCCGGCCATTTTACGCACCACGCTGATCCCCTCCTTTTCTTTTAATCAAATAAAGAAAGAAAGGAACACCGATGATAGAAGTGACAACTTCAATAGGCGTCTCAAACGGATAATTGATGAATCGGCTGGCAAGATCGCAAAGGGTCAGGAAGACGCCGCCGATGATGCACGCGCATGGGATCAGCCTGCTGTAGTCCGATCCGACGAGAAAACGTGTGATGTGCGGAACGACCAAACCGACAAAGGCAATTTTTCCGGCGAGTGCCACCGAGCTTCCTGTCAATATGACAACGGCCGCCATCGCCATGAGTTTGATGGTTCTTTTCTGCTGTCCCAGACTTTTTGAAATGTCGTCTCCTAATGATACGGCAGTGACCTTTTTGCTGAGAATCATGGCCGTGATGATTCCGATTGCAAAAAACGGGACGGCCAGTTTCAAAAAATCAGGGTTCATTTGATGCAGTCTCGCACTGTACCAAAAACTGAGATCCTGCGAAATTTGAAAATAAATCGAAAGCGCAGCCGACAGACTGCTGAGAAGCATACTGGTCACCGTTCCGATAATGGCAAGCTGCACCGGGGTAAAACCGCCGGGAAGAATGGAGGCCAGCCCGAAAACAAGAGCGGCGCCGAATGCGGAACCGATAAACGAGTATATGATCATTTCAATGGATGTCGATTGAGGGAGCAATACCATGCAAAGGGTGATGATAAAAGCGGAGCCGTCCGACACACCCATGATCGAAGGCGAGGCCAGATAGTTCCGTGTGATTCCCTGCATGAGCGCTCCGGAAACAGCAAGGGCGGCGCCGATAAACATAGCGCCGGCAGCCCTCGGGATTCTTGAATGCCATATGATCTGATGGTCGGTATTCTCCGGATTAAAGTGCAGCAATGCGGAGAACACGGTATGGAAGTCAAGCTGCTTTGCGCCGTATAAAACGGAAAGCAGCAGTGACAGAACAATGGCAATCGGTGAAGCAATGATAATAATGTGTGTCCGCCGTTTTGCATACATGTGAAAAACCTACTCTTTATTAGTCTTGAGTCAATTTGTCAGCCGCAACCTGTAAGAAGCGGATTTTACTCCATGCGGTTCCGCCTTGGGCTAATGGATCAATCGTATTGACGTATACATGGTCTTTTTTGACTGCCTTCAGGCTCTTCCAGATCGGATTTTTCTCTAAGTCTTTCAAAGCGTCCGGCTTATCTGCGTTTTCGTCATCAGAGAATTGTACAAAGATGTGGTCAGGGTTCATTTCGCTTAATTTTTCAAGAGAAATCAGTTCCTGCGCTTTCGCCGCTTTGACTTCGTCCGGCGCCTTCAGGCCTAAATCACCGTAAAGCGTGGAGTTGAAATATACTTGTTCAGGATAAATATAAATATTGCCTTGTCTGATTCTGATGACCAGCGCGTTTGACTGTTTCGCTTTGCTGTTGATCTTTGTTTTTGTCTTTTTCAGATCCTGTTCGTAATCTGCGATGATTTTTTTCGCTTTTTTCTCTTTATCTGTAAGCTGGGCGAGCAGCATCATGTTTTCTTTCCAGTTTGATGAGATATGAGAGACAGGGATCGTTTCAGCGGTGCCGCTCAATTTTTTCAACGTTTTTTCCGGGAATTTGGTTGATGCCAGAATGACGTCTGGCTGCAGCTCAAGAATTTTTTCCATATTCGGCTGCATTTTTTCTCCCGTTGATACGGATTTATCTGTAATATCTTTAAACAGTTCCGGGAATTTGCCGGAGAAAGAAATTGCTCCTGCCGGATGAACGTCAAGCAATTTGGCGTCTTCCATTGATTCTACGCTGCCTGTAATGGCGATTTTGTCAGTCGGCGCTTTGACTTCATATGTTTTTCCGAGATATTCGATTTTCTTTTTATCTGAAGAAGCGTCCTTTCCTTTACTTGCTGTATCGGATGTTTCTGAGCTTCCGCAAGCCGCGGCCGTGAAAGCCAAAAGCAAAATCATGAAAGCGAATGCCAATTTCTTCATCTATTGTTCCTCCTGTTCAATTGATAACTATTATCAATTGGAATTATAGAGAAGGAACAGGGATAAGACCATGGATAATTTCCGGTATTACCATGGACGATCTTCGGATAAAATGGAAATGCTTTGCTCGATCATCCGCTGATGTCCGCTTGGAGAATATTCAATCCACGGGTCAGATGATATGGGAAACACGCGTTTATTGCTGACGGCTCTAAGGTTCTGCCATGTCCCGGTCTGCTGAATCCGCTGAAAATAACGAAGCGTTTCCGGTTCTTTACAAGTGAAAAGCATGATGCAGTCAGCCTGGCAATCCGCCAGCATTTCCAAGGAAATCTTTTCGTCAGGAGCAAAAGTTTCCGGTTTTGCGGAGGCAAAGCCTAAATCACCGAAGAAGACATCCTCAATACTGTTGTTATGGGCGATGTACATATTTTCTTTATATACACGGATAAATAAGAACCGCTGATGCCGCACGTGTTTAAGAGCATCTTTCGCTGAATGGGCGAGACTTTGATAAGCTTTAAGCCAGTGCCGCGCTTCCTGCTCTTCATTCAAATATGCGGCTGTGCGAAGAAACTGGTCTCTCCAATTCTCTTGAGCCGGAAGGTAAAAAACTTCAGTGATGTCATTCAGGCGCTGTTTTTCTTCTTCACTGACAGAATCAAGACTGAAAATGATGTCCGGGGCAGCTTGGGAAAGCGTGTGCAAGTTCTCTTCCCAATTTGCATTATAGCGGTAAGCACTCAGGTGAACCGGAATATCAGAAGAGAATTGTTTGTAATAATAGGCCGTCCATTTCGGGTGCAGCGCTGCAGCGTAAGGCACGTGATGCAGAGGAATCAGATGCCCCATCGTTTCTTTTCCGTAAGCGGCCATTTTTGTGCGCCTTTTTTTCATATAGCTTGTAGGTGAGCTGCCGGTATGTTTTTTAAAGATGCGGCTGAAATAAAATTCGTCCTGGTAGCCGATTTGATGAGCGATTTCCCGCAGTTTGCAGTTTGCCTTGGCCATCAGTTTTTTCGCATTGGTTATGCGGATGTCTGTGATATATTCAGTTACGCTCTGCCCGTATAGTTTTTTAAAGGTTTCACTATAATGCTTGGGACTGATTCCCGCCATATGAGCGAGCTGGGTGAGCGTGATTTTTGTGTCGGACTGAGCATGTATGAATTGTTTTGTCTGTTCGATCGCCGCTTTCGTATTATTTTGATGGCATACTTTTGCGGCATAAAGGTCGTACATCAGCTGCTGAAAGTCGGCTGTATATTTCATTTTCTGCAATGCATCCGCCGATCGCACGTTTTCAGAAAGTGACTGAAGCCGGCTTGTCAAATGATCCACCGTTTGTAAATTCATTTGCTGAAGTCCGTGGAAGATGTCTTCCCCATTATCCGGAAGCATCGCTTCATCATCTGATGAATAGGAGAAAACACGGAGTCTGACGATATACAAATGGATGCCGCCTGACGATATAGGGGCAATATTGAATGTCTCATCACAAGGACAGATGTAGAGCGTTTCCTTCTGCAGCGGAAAGCTGTCTGTTCCGATATCAATTTGTCCCTCGCCTTTCACATGAAAGATCAATACGGGGGAATCAGTGAGCTGATGCTCTGACAGAAGGTCGGCTGTTTTTTTTACGGAGATGATATCAATGGGCTGAAAGAATAATGTGTTTTTCATGAGAAACCACCTTTTAGGAAACATTCATTTAAATGATAACTGTTATCATTTAAATTGTACCAAATAAATGAATGTTTTCCTATAAAAAGCGGAAATGTGAAATGCGTCAAAATGTTACACGTGTAACACGAATGTTGTCAGTATATGAGGTATTGTTTTCTTAGAGTTTTGAATTGGTTCAGCCGGCGTTGATATGTGCTGGTGATGTCTTCAATGGAAGCGCCTTTTTCTATTTTTTTGCGTACCCAGCCGTTACCGATCAGCTTGTCAAAAGAGCCTGTCGGCAAGAAGGAAAAGTCATTTGGATATAAGTCATGCATGGTTTTCAGAATGGAAAGCCCTGTTTTTGCCGCTTCAAATGTGTTTCTGTTTGTTACGTAGACTTGAACGCCGTGGCACAGCTTGCCCTGGTGCTTGGAGAAGCTGGGGATAAATGATGCGGCTCTGAAGGCGACGCCCGGAAGCTTGAGACTGTTCAGGCGTTCTTCGAGCTTGGTGCTTTTCATATAAGGCGCGCCGATAAGTTCAAACGGCTTTGTCGTGCCCCTTCCTTCGGATACGTTTGTGCCTTCGATTAGTCCTGTCGCCGAATATGCGAATATGCTGTCCGGGGTCGGGATATTAGGCGAAGGGAGGACGAACGGCAGACCGGTATCTTCAATCGTCATCGTCCGCTTCCAGCGCTTCATTTTTACGACGGTGAGGTCGGCGCCAATATGAAACTCTTTATTGAATAAAAGAGCAAGCTCACCGATCGTCATGCCGTGCTTCAGCGGGATCGGATACAGTCCGACAAATGAAGCGTAATCCGGTTCAAGAACCGGGCCGTCCGGATTTCGTCCGCCTTGCGGATTCGGCCGGTCTAAGACATAAAAAGGAATGCCTTTTTCTTTGGCCGCTTCCATGGCATAGGCCATTGTATAAATGTAGGTGTAGTATCGTGTTCCGACATCCTGAATATCGAAAATCAGCACATCTGTATCTTTCAGCATGTCAGGCGTCGGTTTCCTCGTTTCCCCGTACAGGCTGTAGACGGGAAGCCCTGTTTTTTCGTCTATATAGGATGTGACTTTGTCTCCGGCCTGGGCATCGCCGCGGACACCGTGCTCCGGTCCGAATAATGCCGTTAAATGGATGTCTGGTGCCTCATACAGCACGTCAACGCTGCTTTTCAATGAATTGTTCACACCGGTCGGGTTGGTGATCAGCCCGACCCTTTTTCCCTTCAGTTCCTGTTTATAATCTTTCAGCAGGCGGTCGATGCCTGTTTGGATGCTTGGTTTCTTGGCGGTATGAAGGTTTCTGTCAGAAGCCGCCGAGACTGCCGTCATAGCACTGATGACGACTAATCCGGCAAGAAGCGCAGCCGTTTGTGTTTTCATGATCTGTCCTCCTGTTTAAAGCGGTTTTCCGGTCTTCAGATTGATACCGAAACCATAAGGATAGAGTGTCGTTCCCGGATGAGTGACGGAAGGAATGTCAGCGGGCAGCCTGCCTTGCGGTTTTGTCTGTCCGAATATCGCTTCAACGCCTGCCGGAATGTTTGGCTGGAGAAATTGTCCGTCTGTATATCCTTTAAAGCCGTAGACTGCGATAAGGGCTTCAGCTTCTTCAAAGTTCGCGGCGTCGTAAGGATTACGCAGGCTCATCAGCACAAAGGGTTTTTTGTTCGATTGTGCGGCTTTCATGACGGCCCGCGGAAATGCAGTCGTCCACTTGCCGGGATCTGTGACGGAATCGTCAATGACACCGTCGTTTACGACAGGATCATTTTTCACGACATATGAGCCTGTAATCACGTAATCCGCGTCGGATACCAGCTTTTTGTGCTCATCATGAAATGTGCGCTCGGCGAAGTTCATTTTACTGATGGTTACCGGCCGGATTTTTTTCTTCTTGATGAGCTGCCGAATGGTTTGTTCCATTGACGCTGTTTGATCTTCATAAGGAGCGGCAATGAGAACGCAGCTGTTCTTTTTCGGTTTGAATGGGAGCGTGCGGTTTTTGTTTTGTATGACGGTGACGGATCTTTCCGCGATTTGTTTTTCAGCTTTCAGGTGATTTTTGCTGCCGACGGTTTTCTTTGCTTTTGCAATCTTCTTTTTCAGATTTGTCTCTTTCGGTGCGGGATATATCCCTCGTTTTATTTTCAGGGAAATGATGCGTTCCGCTGATTTGTTAATTTGCTGCAGCGGAATTTCCCCTTTTTGTACCGCCTTTTTTAAAGCGGAATGAACCCGGGCAAAGCGGTTTTCCGTTTGCAGCGATGTCACTTGGGCCGGCATAAGGGCAATATCGACTCCTGCTTTTATTGCCATGACGACCGCCTCTTCCTGGCCGAAATGATCGGCAATGGCTTTCATATTTAATGCATCCGTAACGATGACGCCGTTAAATCTCATTTCCTCACGGAGAAGGTGAGTCATCACTTTTTTCGAGAGTGTGGCGGGTACGAGAATGTCTGAACCGTCCAGCTTGCTTTTATAGGTTGTATCGTCAAAAGCGGGAAATTGCACATGGGCTGTCATGATCATATCAGCTCCGGCCTGAATGGCCTTCCGGAACGGATAAAGTTCAATCTGACGCAGTCTTTCTTGATTGTGGGTGACAAGCGGAAGGCCGTAGTGGCTGTCGACATCCGTGTCACCGTGTCCCGGGAAATGTTTGACGGCGGCAGCGACATCCTGCTTTTGCTGAGCCTTCATTGAGGCAAGGCCGAGTGAAGCTGTCAGATCACGGTCTGAACTGAACGACCTGACGCCGATGACAGGGTTTCCGGGATTATTATTGATATCGAGAACGGGAGCGAAATTCGTATTAATGCCCAGTGCTTTCAGTTCTTTGCCGATAATGGCGCCGGTCTGGGACGCGTAGGCTGTTTTTCTCGCGGCTCCGAGCGCCATATTGCCTGGGAAATGAGTGCCCTCACCAAGTCTGGTTACGATGCCGCCCTCCTGATCAATGCTTAATAATAGCGGAATGTCAGGGCTCGCCTTTTGAAAGGCATTTGTCAGGCGAACCGTTTGCTCAGTGTTTTTTACATTTTCTGCAAATAAGATAACGCCGCCGAACCGGTACTTTTGAATAAGCCCTGCGACTTCGTCATTCATTTGGGTAAGAGCCTCAGGTGATGACTGCCCCTTTTTTTGCCAATTTCGAAAATCAGGCATGAGCATCTGCCCTAATTTTTCATCTAATGTCATACGGGATACCGCTTGTTCCGCCTGTGACGGAATGTCCGGTTTTGTCGATGCATGATGCGTGCCGAAAACAATGAACAACAGTAATACAGCTGAGATGACAAGTTTCATGATGGTGCCCTCCTGCCGTCATAGTTTGGACCAAAGACATGGGTTGTCATTCAATGGCTTCATAAATCGTTTTTATGACGCTGCCGTAGCTTCCGGTGGGGAAAAGATCCCCTTCAAAAACATTCGGGTTTTCACCGGGACTGACGACGGGGGAATGCTTTTTATTGGTCAAAAGTGCGATCCCCAGCTTATAAGCGGGATCAATAATCGTGATGGTGCCGGTCCATCCTGTATGGCCATATGCCTGCCTGCTTGCATAAGGGCCGAACATCCACTCCATATCCGGGCTGCCGTTTTTCCGCCAGCCGAGAGCGAAAGTCGGATCAGAGGATGCCGCCGTTGTGAACAAATCGGCCGTTCTTTTATTGAAGAGAGAAACGTGTTTATAACTGCCTCCGTTCAGCATGACTTGAAGAAGGACGGCTATGTCATCAGCTCTGGAAAACAGCCCGGCGTGACCGGACACCCCTCCCATGGAGTAAAATGCTTTTTCATCGTGAACTTCCCCCTGCAGCGTATACGTCCTGATGTGAGGGAAATGGATGACTCCGTCACGTGTGTTGCCTAAACGTTCAGTAGCTGCGAATGCTTTTTCTTTAAAGCCTTTTTGCAGCGGATTGAACAGTGTGTGCGTCAGTTTCAGCGGTTTGTACAGTTCTTGTTCCGCATAGGCATCAAGGGTTTTTCCGGTTATGCTTTCAATGATGCAGCCGAGAAGCATGTAACCGATATCGCTGTATACGTGTTTTGTTCCCGGTTTGTATTCAAGCGGGATTTGGGTGAGAAAACGGATCGTTTTCTCACGTTCTTGTGAATACAAAGGGCCTGCGGTGTCCGGCTGATAGAAATAAAAGCTTGCCGGCAGACCGGATTGATGCTGGAGCACATCGATGACGCGAATGCGGTCTTTTTCTTGAATCGGATCGCTTTTTCCGTCTTTGAAATCAGGAAGGTAAGCCGAGACTTTTTGATACACATCAAGCTTTCCCTGGCTGACGAGTCGCTGTAGTGCAAAATTGGCCGCGTACATTTTTGTATTGGAAGCTAAATCAAACATGGTTGATGTTTTCATTTTTTTCGGACGGGATAAAAGGGTAGTCCCGTCATATTTTTTGCTGTAGCCGTATGCTTTCTTTTTGATCACCCGTCCGTCCTTTACGACGACGAGGACGGCTCCGGGGAATCCTGCTGCGATGTCTTTTTCAATCATTTGATCAACCTTTCTGAGCTTTGCTGTGTCGTATAATTTGGATTGGGCTTCGGCTTTGTGCTGCGGCAGGAAGGAGAGGCTGATGACCATTGTGAGTATGGCGGCTGTCAGTGTTTTCATATTCTGATCCCTCCCGGTTTATTCAAATTCAGCAGCCATATCATCCTTAAATCCGAACGCATAAGTGAAGACAAAGCCCGCCCCGTAAGAGATGAAGAGACCGATGATATACAAAACGATTTGAGCCGGCTGTACGAGAAACGAGAGCGGAAGGCCGGAGACACCGATTGAAAAAGTAGCCACCTGAAAATGGGCTTGAAAGGCGCCGCCGATTCCCGCCCCTAAACACGCCGTCAAAAACGGCCGGCCGAGCGGGAGCGTGACGCCGAAGATGAGCGGCTCTCCGATTCCGAGCAGACCGGATGGAAGTCCGCCGCCGATCGCTCTTTTCAATGAGGCTTTTTTGGTTTTCATAAAAATGGCGAAGGCCGCCCCTACTTGACCCGCGCCTCCCATCGCGAGAATCGGAAGAAGCGGGTCATCTCCGATTGATCGGATTAATTCCAAATGTACGGGAGTCAAGCCCTGATGCAGGCCGGTGACGACAAGCGGCAGGAAGGCGGCTCCCAGCACAAACCCTGAGAGCACTCCCCCGACATTCAGCAGCGACAATAAACCAGATGTAATCAGATCAGAAATAAAACCGCCTGCAGGGATAAAAACGACATATGTTACCAGCCCGGTGATAAGTAAAGACAATGTAGGCGTGACGATAATGTCGATGGATTGATGGACGTACTTTCTGATAAACCGTTCGGTATAAGCGATAAAAACCGCAGCGAAAAGAACGCCGATTAATCCTCCCCTGCCAGGGAGCAGATTCTCTCCGAACAAACTGATATTGGCGATTTCAGGGTTAAGGATCAATATACCCGCAAGGCCGCCCATCGCGGGAGTCCCGCCGAATTCCTTCGCCGCATTGATGCCGACAAGGACGCCGAGGTATGCGAATAAGCCTGAACCGATAACCGTTAAAATAAGTGCGATTTGGGATTCTTTCGGGAGCCAGCCGGCCTGAATGACGACTTTCGTAATACCGGTAATTAAACCTGATGCAATGAGTGCGGGAATAAGGGGAATGAAGATGCTTGATATTTTTCTCAGAAACAGTTTGATGGGTGTGGTGTTTTTTCTGTTGAGATCGGCTTTTTTTCGTGAGGCGGCTTCTTTTAAATCAATGTTTTTTCCGGATGACATAAGTTTTGCGAAAGCGTCGGCGACATGATTGACGACACCCGTGCCAAGGATGATCTGCAGTGTTTCGGCTTCGACGACGCCTATGACCCCGTCAAGCTGTTTCAGCGCTTCAATATCCGTTTTGTCCTGATCTAAAGGCGTAATCCTCAGGCGTGTCATACAGTGGGTAAAGCCTGAAATATTCGATGAACCGCCGCAATTGTCCAGGATATCTTTGGCCAGTGACTGATAAAATGCCTCTTTGCTCATGGAGATCCTCCTTTTTCCGTACGATTTTTCCCGGGGAGCTGTGCCTGAAACGCGTCCTAAAAGCGCCTGCGCCGATCATGAAAACGGCGCGGGCTCGTAAAAGCACATTATGTTTCACCAAAGAACGATCAGCGTTCTTTTTCTTTTGAAAGGTGCTGTTCAATGGCTTTATCAATGAAGCCGTCTGATTCTTTGAGCAGTGCCTTCGCGTGTGTTTCGTCCGAATTCGTCTTCAGCATGACGATTGCCGTTTTGACATGGCTGCCTGCGGCCTCAAGCGTTTCTTTTGCCTTGTCGTACGGAACGCCCGTGATGCTTTGGATAATGCCGATTGCGCGTTCTTTCAATTTTTCGTTGCTGACATGAACGTCCACCATTAAATTTTCGTACACTTTGCCGCTTTTGATCATCACGGCCGTGGAAATCATGTTCAGAATCATTTTATGTGCCGTCGCCGCTTTCATTCGTGTTGACCCTGTAATCACTTCGGGGCCGACGACGACTTCAATGCTGTGATCGGCATAAGTGCTGATCAATGAGTCCTTATTGCATGTGAGTGCGACGGTTTTGGCGCCGATTGTTTTTGCGTATTTCAGCGCACCGGCCGCATACGGCGTGCGCCCGCTTGCCGCGATGGCGATCACGGTGTCTTCTGCGGTAAGCCCGATTGTTTTGAGATCGAGAGCGCCGGTTTCCTCGCTGTCTTCTATACCTTCAGCCGCTTGCAAAAAGGCGTCTGCTCCTCCGGCCATCAGACCGATGACGGAGTCGGGACTTACGCTGTATGTAGGCGGGCATTCAACCGCATCCAGTACACCGAGTCTGCCGCTTGTGCCCGCTCCCGCATAAATCAGCCTGCCGTTTCGCCGTAAGGACTGATGGGCGAATTGAACGGCAATCTGAATATCGGGCAGCACCTGCTGAACGGCTTCAGCCACTTTGAAATCCTCTTGGTTAATGATGCGGAGAATTTCCATCGTGTCTGCTTGATGGATTGAAGCGGTCTGCGGATTTCTGGTTTCTGTGGTCAATCTGTGAATGTTAAGCCGGTCTGTCATGATTGTACCCTCCCAAGTCGTTAATACTTGAAGTATATGGGCTTCTGAATATATGTTTCAAGAAAAATCGGCAGGAATGAGATAAGTAATCAAGCGCTTTCACAAAAAATGATGCAGAATGTGCTGTTCGCCGATGGGGCCGATCGTGCGACGGCCTTTATCAATAAAACCGGAAGACCGGTACAGGTTCTTTGCACGATGATTGCGATGGTTTACAGCAAGCACGATTTCATCACACCAAGGAAAGTAATTTGCGACAAAAGCGGGGAGCTGCAGCATCGCTTGTTTGGCATAACCTTTTCCCTGATGCGGCGCATGTAAGGACAGCGCACTCAGCAAAATGGCAGACACATTGTTCGAATACGGGGCAATGGTTTCTTTTGAGGTATGTAAAATGAAAAAACCGACGGGGCGGTCTTCTTTTAAAATGACTGTCGGGTAGCGATCCCGGATGACGAGAGCATGCGGCAGGACATCTATCGGCAGAGCTGTGAACTTTTTATCTTCTTCACTCAGCACAAACCCGTTCAGCCCGTCTGCATGCTCCGGTTTATAAAAGGACAGGGCCACATCCATGATATCTACTCTCCTTTTTTATAATTGATCCAATTCGTCTTCTGATAGAACACGGCAGCCTGCCCGTTTTAAAAGAGCGGAAGTGATGCCGTCTCCGATTATTTTTTTTCCTGAGAAAGTGCCGTCATAGATAAAGCTGCTGCCGCAGGACGGACTGTTTTCTTTAAGGATGACCGTTGCGGCGCCTATTTCTTTTGCGTATGCTAACGTTTTTTCCGCGCCGTCCATATATAAAGCCGTAACGTCTTCGCCTGATGCCGTTACGATTCTTGCTGTTCCGTTCAGCACGTCTTCGCCCGTACCGCCGATGATTTCCGCCGGTTCGCGGGGAGTGGTGAAGCCGCCCAAAAGTTCGGGGCAGACCATAACAGCTTTCTTTTCTTCTACGAGTCTGCGGATTTTTTCCGAAGCGGCGTGAGAGCCGTTATACCTGCATTCGATACCGCCGAGACAAGAGCTGACTAAGATCATCTGTGTCCATTCCCTTCAATATTTTGATACTTTCATCATAAATGAAATAAGAGAGGAGGGATGAGTTTTTCAGTTAAAAAACGAGTAAAAAAGTTTGAAAATAAAAAAAATAATTTTTCTCTTTACAAATGGGGTACAACCTGTATATAATAACTTTTGTCAGCTCGACGCGGACACAACGGCCCGTTGGTCAAGCGGTTAAGACACCGCCCTTTCACGGCGGTAACACGGGTTCGAATCCCGTACGGGTCATATGGAGGATTAGCTCAGCTGGGAGAGCATCTGCCTTACAAGCAGAGGGTCGGCGGTTCGAGCCCGTCATCCTCCACCATATTTGCCGGCCTAGCTCAATTGGTAGAGCAACTGACTTGTAATCAGTAGGTTGGGGGTTCAAGTCCTCTGGCCGGCACTGTTTTACAAAAAAATACGGAGGGGTAGCGAAGTGGCTAAACGCGGCGGACTGTAAATCCGCTCCCTCAGGGTTCGGCAGTTCGAATCTGCCCCCCTCCACCATTTTTGGGCTATAGCCAAGCGGTAAGGCAACGGACTTTGACTCCGTCATGCGTTGGTTCGAATCCAGCTAGCCCAGTCTCAGACACCTTTTGCATAAAGGTGTCTTTTTTTTATCAGCATTTTGCTTCAATTTCTGATTGTTCATCAGATATACTATTTTTAAGCTGCTGTTAAGGCAGTATATTCTGTATTTTTCATCTACACCCTGCCTGAAATTTGGTAAAATAAATGTAATAAAAAAATGAAACCTTTTAAAACAAACAACGTATAGATACAGACCGGTGAAGGGCAGAGGTAAGATAAAACATGGAAAACCTGATTAAAAAAAGAATCAAGCAAGTCAAAAAAGGCGATCAAAATGCGTTTGCAGAAATCGTTGACCTTTATAAAGATAAGATTTACCAGCTTTGCTACCGCATGCTCGGCAATGTTCACGAGGCGGAAGATATTGCGCAGGAAGCTTTTATCAGAGCGTATGTCAATATCGACAGTTTCGATATCAACAGAAAGTTCTCAACGTGGCTTTACAGAATTGCGACCAACCTGACCATTGACCGAATCCGCAAGAAAAAGCCTGATTACTATCTGGACGCAGAAGTAGCGGGAGCAGAAGGGCTGACGATGTATTCGCAGATCGCCGCGGACGGGGTTCTCCCTGAAGACGCCGTATTGTCATTGGAGCTGTCGGACACAATTCAGAAAAAGATTTTAAAGCTGCCTGACAAGTACAGAACGGTTATTGTATTAAAGTATATTGACGAACTCTCTTTAATTGAAATCGGGGAGATTCTGAATATCCCTGTCGGCACCGTCAAGACAAGGATACACAGAGGCAGAGAGGCTCTTAGAAAACAATTGAGGGATCTTTAAGTGGGGTGATGAAATGAGCTGTCCTGAACAGATTGTGCAGCTTATGCATAAGCATCTTGATGGAGATATCCTTCCTGAAGATGAAAACGTATTAAAACAACATTTGCAGTCATGCGGGAATTGCAAACGGCATTTTCATGAAATGGAGAAATCCGTAGCACTCGTCCGAAGCACATCGCATGTCACGGCCCCTGCTGATTTTACTGCCAAAGTTATGGCGAATCTTCCAAAAGAGAAAAAACGCGCTTCTGTAAAACGATGGATCAAAACTCATCCGATGATTGCAGCCGCAGCGGTTTTTGTGATTTTAATGGGCGGCGGTTTTTTCAACAGCTGGCATAATGACCACAATTTCAGTGTGTCCAAACAGCCGAACCTTGTCGTGCAGAATCACACGGTCACCGTCCCTGAAGGCGAGACTGTAAAGGGCGATGTCACAGTAAAAAACGGCAAGCTGTTCATTGAAGGAAAAGTCGACGGCAATGTGACCGTCGTCAACGGAGAAAAATACATGGCCTCAGCCGGACAAGTCACCGGGCAGATTGAAGAGATTAACCAATTGTTTGACTGGGTCTGGTACGAACTGAAATCGGCGGGCCAGGGCGTCGTGAGCGCTTTGGACCCGAATGAAGATGAGTAAAGCGTATAATCGCTTTACTCTTTTTTTTGTGCATCGCCGCGCTGGCTCATTTCACTTGAGAAATCAAAATGTGGTATAATGAGCACGCTATATGATGTACATATTGCTCATGCAGCACAATTCATAACAGAAAAACGAAATGACTGAATTCTTGGAGGACGAGGAAATGGCTTTTGAGGACATCCCATTTTTGCAATACCTCGGCAATGCCGTTGATATTCTCCTTGTTTGGTATGTGATATATAAATTAATCATGGTCATACGCGGGACGAAGGCGGTTCAGCTTTTAAAAGGAATCGTCGTCATCGTATTGGTCCGGATGGCCAGTTCATATTTGGGACTCAGCACGCTTCAGTGGCTGATGGACCAAGCGATAACATGGGGATTTTTAGCGATCATCATTATATTCCAGCCTGAGCTGAGACGGGCGCTTGAACAGCTCGGACGGGGCCGGTTCTTTTCCAGGAGCGGAACCCCCGTGGAGGAAGCGCAGCATAAGACAATTGAAGCGATTACAAAATCGATCAGCTACATGGCAAAACGCCGCATCGGCGCACTCATCGCGATTGAGCGCGATACGGGAATGGGTGATTATATTGAGACGGGCATCCCGCTTAATGCGCAGGTCAGCTCGGAGCTTTTGATTAATATCTTCATCCCGAATACACCGCTGCATGATGGAGCGGTCATTATGAAAAATAACGAGATTGCGGCGGCTGCCTGTTATCTGCCGCTTTCTGAAAGCCCGTTTATTTCAAAGGAGCTGGGGACGCGTCACAGAGCGGCTGTCGGCATCAGTGAAGTGACGGACAGCTTAACCATTATTGTATCTGAAGAGACGGGCGCCATCAGTGTGGCCAAAAACGGAGACCTTCACAGAGAATTGACGGAAGAAGCACTGAAAGAAATGCTTGAAGCCGAGTTTAAGAAGAACGCCAGAGATACTTCTTCTAACCGCTGGTACTGGAGGGGCAAGAAAAATGGATAAATTCTTAAACAACCGCTGGGCTGTAAAGATCATTGCATTGCTCTTTGCGCTGCTGCTTTACGTTGCGGTTAACAACAACCAGGCGCCGACTCCGAAAAAGCCGGGGGAATCCTTTTTTCCGACATCAACGACTGACGAGGCTACGCTTACTGATATTCCTGTAAAAGCATACTATGATGAAGCGAACTATGTTGTCACCGGCGTGCCCCAGACCGTAAATGTCACGATTAAAGGCTCGACAAGCGCGGTGAAAAAGGCGAGACAGACGAAGAATTTTGAGATATACGCCGATATGAATAAGCTGAAGACCGGGACTCATAAGGTCGAATTGAAGGCGAAAAACGTATCGGACGGACTGACGGTCTCCATTAACCCGTCAGTCACGACGGTTACGATTCAGGAAAAAACGGCTGAGAGTTTTCCCGTGGAAGTTGAATACTACAATAAAAGCAAAATGAAAAAGGGATACACCCCTCAGCAGCCGATTATCAGCCCGAAAAACGTGCAGATTACAGGTTCGAAAAATGTGATTGATAACATTTCACTTGTCAAAGCATCCGTGAACCTTGAAAATGCAAATGAGACCATTGAAAAGGAAGTGAAAGTGACCGTCTATGACAAAGACGGCAACGCACTTCCTGTTGATGTTGAACCGTCAGTCATTAAAGTGACGGTTCCCGTAGCCAGTCCGAGCAAAAAGCTTCCTTTCAAAATCGAAAGGAAGGGAAGTCTTCCGGACGGGGTGAGCGTTGCGAGCATTGACTCGAATCCGAGTGAGGTGACGGTTTACGGCCCGCAGGATGTGCTGGATTCACTTGAATTTATTGACGGCGTATCTCTTGATTTAGGCAAAATTGATAAAGATACCGATATCAATGCCGATATCCCGCTTCCTAAGGGTGTCACTAAGGTATCACCGGAAAAAATCACGCTTCATGTTAAAGTGGACAGTGAAGACAAAAAGGATTTTGACAATGTCGGAATCAAGACGGTCGGACTGGGAGGCTCACAGCAGATTGAGTTTCTCGATCTTGAATCGCAGGCGATAAATATTACGGCCAAAGGCTCTCCCGCCAACATTAAGGCGCTGAAAAAGTCGGACATTGAACTGTATGCCAATGTCTCGGACTTGGATGACGGAGAGCACTCTGTAAAGCTTGAAGTAAACGGCCCGCAAAACGTCACATGGTCCCTGTCAAAAGACACGGTTAAGATTAAGCTGACTTCTAAGAAAAACACAAGTTCAAATAAAAATAACGGCGGTTCCGCTGATTCCGGCAATAAGAACGGCACAAGCGGAGACGCAGACAAAGACAAGAACAAGAACCGGGAAGACGACACTGACAGCGATCAGAATAAAAGTCAAAACCAGGATCAAAATCAAGACCAGGATGAAGACGGATCAAGCGCTGATTCTTCTTCAACAGAATGAAAAAGGAGCGATACAAAATGGGCAAGTATTTTGGAACAGATGGTGTAAGAGGTGTTGCCAACAGCGAGCTTACGCCAGAGCTGGCCTTTAAAGTTGGGCGTTTTGGCGGTTATGTCCTGACCAAAGATAAGCAGCGCCCGAAAGTGCTGATCGGCCGTGATACACGTATCTCCGGACATATGCTGGAGGGAGCCCTTGTCGCCGGACTTTTATCGATCGGAGCTGAAGTGATGCGCCTCGGCGTTATTTCTACGCCGGGGGTATCCTATTTAACGAAAGCCATGGATGCTGAGGCGGGCGTCATGATCTCCGCTTCTCACAACCCCGTACAGGATAACGGAATTAAATTTTTCGGAGGGGACGGCTTTAAGCTTTCTGATGAGCAGGAGGCCGAGATTGAACGTCTCATGGATGAACCGGAAGATAAGCTGCCGAGACCGACAGGCGCGGACCTCGGGCTTGTAAACGATTATTTTGAAGGCGTTCAAAAGTATCTGCAATTTTTAAAGCAGACGGCGGACGAAGATTTCACAGGCATTCATGTAGCGCTTGACTGCGCCCATGGTGCGACCTCTTCTATTGCGACGCACCTTTTTGCCGATCTCGATGCTGACGTATCTACAATGGGGACGTCTCCGAACGGATTGAACATTAATGATGGCGTCGGTTCTACACACCCGGAAGCGCTGAGTGCTTTCGTCAAAGAAAAAAACGCCGATATCGGCCTTGCGTTTGACGGCGACGGCGACCGCCTCATTGCCGTTGATGAAAAAGGAAACATCGTCGACGGTGATCAGATTATGTACATATGCGCGAAGTATTTGAAATCAGAAGGCCGTCTGAAGGATGATACCGTCGTATCGACCGTGATGAGCAACCTCGGTTTCTACAAAGCGCTTGAAAAAGAAGAAATCAAAAGCGTTCAAACGGCAGTCGGCGACCGCTATGTCGTAGAAGCGATGAAAAAAGACGGCTATAATGTCGGCGGCGAGCAGTCGGGGCACCTTATTTTCCTTGATTACAACACTACCGGCGACGGTCTTTTGTCCGCGATCATGCTTGTGAATACGCTGAAGGCGTCCGGCAAAACCCTTTCAGAACTTGCGGATGAAATGAAAAAATTCCCGCAACTCTTAGTGAATGTGAAAGTGACGGATAAATATAAGGTAGAAGAAAACGCTAAGGTGAAGGCCGTTATTTCTGAAGTGGAAAAAGAAATGAACGGAGACGGCCGGATTTTAGTGCGCCCGTCAGGCACCGAACCGCTCGTCCGCGTGATGGCCGAAGCGAGAACAAAAGAGCTTTGTGACGAATATGTCACAAAAATCGTGGATGTCGTGCGGACAGAAATGGGAGCGGAGTAGCGAAGTTTATAAACAGAGAGCGAACAAGACAAGTGCGATCAGCATAATATGATAGTAAACATGATGCCGGGGCGGCAAAAAATAATTGACCGTCCTTGGCACATGCTGTAAAATCAAGCTTGTTCAGCCTTTGTTTTTCACTTGCAGGAAAGGCGGGATTGTTTGCATCTTTTATAATTACAGCGCCCGAACTAAGCGCCCGAAAAACGGCTTAGTTGACGAGGATGGAGGTTATCGAATTTTCGGCGGATGCCTCCCGGCTGATTCATTTAGATCACAGCCGTAAGGATTTCTTCAAACCGGAGGGGCGACTCTCCGAACAAAGAGAAATCACATGATCTTCCAAAAAAACATGTGGGAGGGGACGATTGAAAGTCCCCTTGTAATTTGACTTTCTTCGTCTCCTTTTGCACCTTTAGGAGGAAGAAAATATGTGTGGAATTGTAGGTTATATCGGTCAGCTTGATGCGAAAGAGATTTTGTTAAAAGGATTAGAGAAGCTTGAGTACCGCGGTTATGACTCTGCCGGTATTGCTGTGGCGAATGAGCAGGGCGTGCATGTGTACAAAGAAAAAGGCCGCATCGCCGACCTTCGTGAAGTGGTGGATCACACGGTTGAATCTCAAGCGGGAATCGGCCATACACGCTGGGCGACTCACGGCGAACCAAGCTTCCTGAACGCTCACCCGCATCAAAGCGCACTCGGCCGCTTTACACTTGTTCATAACGGTGTGATCGAGAACTATGTTCAGCTGAAGCGCGAATACCTTGAAAACGTTGAACTGAAAAGCGACACGGACACTGAAGTAGTCGTTCAAATGATCGAGCAATTTGTGGCGGGAGGACTTAGCACAGAAGAAGCGTTCCGCAAAACACTGACTCTGTTAAAAGGTTCTTACGCAATTGCATTATTTGACGGTGAAAACACAGACACCATTTACGTTGCAAAAAACAAAAGCCCTCTGTTAATCGGTCTTGGAGATACGTTTAACGTCGTGGCATCTGACGCGATGGCTATGCTTCAAGTAACGAATGAATACGTTGAGCTTTTGGACAAAGAAATGGTGATCGTGACAAAAGACGAAGCCGTGATTAAAAACCTTGACGGTGAAGTCATGACACGTGCGTCTTATATTGCTGAGCTTGACGCCAGTGATATCGAAAAAGGCACATACCCTCACTACATGTTAAAAGAAACGGATGAGCAGCCGCTTGTTATGCGCAAAATCATCCAAACGTATCAGGACGAAAACGGCAGACTGGCCGTGGCCGGCGATGTCGCTGACGCCGTGGCGGAAGCGGACCGCATTTATATCGTGGCTTGCGGAACGAGCTACCATGCCGGTCTTGTCGGGAAACAATATATTGAAATGTGGGCAAACGTACCGGTTGAAGTGCATGTAGCGAGTGAATTCTCTTACAACATGCCGCTTCTGTCTAAGAAGCCGCTCTTTATCTTCCTTTCTCAAAGCGGAGAAACAGCGGACAGCCGCGCCGTGCTTGTTCAAGTCAAAGCGCTGGGTCACAAAGCGCTGACAATTACAAACGTTCCGGGATCAACGCTTTCTCGTGAAGCGGATTACACATTGCTTCTGCACGCAGGCCCTGAGATCGCTGTTGCATCAACAAAAGCGTATACGGCTCAGATTGCCGTCCTCGCGATCGTTGCGTCCGTTGCAGCAGAATGCAACGGCGTTGATATCGGTTTTGATTTGGTCAAAGAATTAGGTATTGCGGCAAACGCCATGGAAGCCCTCTGCGACCAGAAGGACGAAATGGAAATGATCGCACGTGAGTACCTGACTGTTTCAAGAAACGCTTTCTTCATCGGCCGCGGCCTTGACTACTTCGTGTGTGTCGAAGGTGCCCTGAAGCTGAAAGAGATTTCTTACATCCAGGCGGAAGGCTTCGCCGGCGGCGAGCTGAAGCATGGAACAATCGCTCTGATTGAAGAAGGAACACCGGTCTTTGCGCTTGCGACACAAGAACACGTCAACCTGAGCATCCGCGGAAACGTGAAGGAAGTCGCGGCCCGCGGCGCCAACACTTGCATCATCTCGCTGAAAGGCTTAGAAGACGCAGACGACAGATTCATCCTGCCGGAAGTCAACCCTGCGCTTGCTCCGCTGGTTTCTGTTGTGCCATTGCAGCTGATCGCTTACTATGCGGCACTGCACCGCGGCTGTGACGTTGACAAACCGCGCAACCTTGCGAAGAGTGTTACGGTGGAATAATATATTTAACCCCTTTGGTTATTAGCCAGAGGGGTTTTTTAATGCGGAAATGAGAAATACATACTCTTTGCGATTGTAAAGAAATCCCCTTTTATATATTGAAAAGGATTAACACCTGCTTTATAATACGAGATGCATTCCGGTTAAAACCTCATCGGAAAGTAATCACCTCCAGCAATTTTCATCATGAATATCCATTATATAAATGTAATCAATCGATTACACATCCACATTATGCTTATGACTTTAAAATCCCTGTTGTATTTGCCGGCTCCTGCCTCTTTATGAATACCTCGACTAGATATAAAAATCACAACATTTTTGCAATAATCCGGTTCAATTCTCAAAAAAAGTCCTGACAGCAATGATAGGAGTGGAATGATGTCAAACCTTTTAGAAATCAGAAACATCAGCAAATCTTTTGGTCATAAAGCTGTTTTAAAGGATGTTACATTCAATGTGCCTGCCGGATCAATTGTCGGTTTTATCGGTGATAACGGCGCAGGCAAGTCAACAACATTTAAAACGATATTAGGATTAATCTCTCAGGATAGAGGTAAAGTGAAAATCTTTGGTAAAGAGAATTTGGATAAACATATAAAGTTCAAAGAAGATATTGGGGTCGTATTTGATGCGATGAATCTTCCTGCGCACCTTACGATAAAGCAGCTGAATCATGTATTTAAGAAACTATTCGGTGCTTGGGACCAAGATCATTTTTACCGGTTGGTTCATTCTTTCTCTTTACCTATGGACAAAAAAGTGAATACATTCTCGCGCGGCATGTCAATGAAGTTATCCGTAGCTGTTGCTTTGTCGCATAATGCAAAATTATTACTTCTGGATGAAGCAACGGGAGGACTTGATCCCTCTTCAAGAGATGACCTGTTAAATGAATTAAAAAGCTTTGTGAGTAAAAGCAACGGCGGTATTTTACTTTCATCGCACATTATGACTGATGTCGAGAAGATAGCCAGCCATATCATTATTATGAAAGATGGCGAAATTTTATTAAATGAAGAGAAAGATAAGGTTCTTGAAAGCTATACTGTTATAGACGTTGATGAGGGCCGATTGGCTGAGCTTGACGAAGATATCGTTCTAGCAAAAAGGAATCATGGATCTTATTGGAGTGTGCTTGTATCGGATCAACAGAAATTGCCGAATGGCGTAACGGCCAACACCCTTTCCATAGAAGAAATCAGCGTCTTTTTAACGAGGAGTGAAAACATTGAGAGGTCTGTTACTGACTAACTATTACTTGGTTTATCGGAGTTTCTTTGCATACACGGGGTTGGCCATATTGGTATCAGCAGTCATTTTTTATTTTGGGGATGCTTCAATGCATCGTTTTGTTGCAATGCTGATTATTTTGTTTGTCGTTATGCCCGCCCTTGAGGTTATAAAGTATGAGAGCAAGTCTGGCTATGACAGGTATGTCCTGACTTTACCGGTCAGCAGAACAAATATTGTTCAAAGTCACTATGTCTTTTATCTTTTGGTTGTTGTGATCGGAGCTGTAATATCTTATGGTATTTTCCTTGTATACAGCCTGGGTTCTGATGAACCAATTGACGGCATATTTAATATTGTCTCTTTTGGAACGTTCATCGTTCTCTTTGCCGGTGCAATCGTTTATCCTCTTCTCTACATGATAGGCCCGGAAAAGTCTGATGCTATCGTGATTGGAGGGGCAATGGGGGGACTTTTTGCTACCTTTGGATTACAAAGTGTCGTTGGGTATGTAGCAGAACAAGTACCTCTGTCATTTTTGCATATAAATCCTTCTTTATATGTTCCGATTATATATCTCTTGATCGGCGTTATCTTATATATCATTTCATTTTTCATTGCCGCAGCTATATATCATAAAAAAGAATTTTAGCAGCGTGTTTAATGATTTTATGCTGTGACAACAGGATAAGGCATGGCATGGGCTCTCATTAATTCACTTTAACTCCAAGCAGACAGCCGCCCGCACAATAGGCGGCTGTTCTTCTAATTAAAACTGCGTTGTCACATCGTACTCATAATCAATCTTTAATTTCACATTTTTCATAGTCGATTTTGCTGTTTGCGAGTGCTCGGTGCCACACTTTATTCTCTTCTGACATTATGCAATGTCTTGTGTTTCCTTGGCTTGGTGTTTGAGTCGCGGCGGTATTGATTCTTTTCACTTTGGCGTCTTTTGGAATGCTTGTTTGTTTGGTTAAGTCGAGCCTGAGAACGGTTGAATCTGATCCATTCGGACTGAGGCTTGTATTTATAATTGGGAAGACTTTACTGAGAGAGCAGTGCATTATTATAATGGATTCGGGGAACATGGTGAAATGCTTTCAAAGGGTTATTTATCAGGAAATACGGCATTAATTAATAATATATTTAAAAAACAGAAGAACATTCATTACCTTATAAAGGAATGTAACATTTAACACAGGAGGGAATTGATTTTCTCTTCCTTCCTGTTTTATTTTTAAATAATCCTTGAGAGCATGGTGAGCTATTTTTATAAGAAGGTGAGAAATTGGATAATATATATAAATTGCTGATTATAGAAGACGATAAGGATATGGCTAAGGCGTTACAAAATTTACTTGTTAAATGGAATTTTGAAACTGTTATATGCGGAGATTTTGATAATATTTTGTCAATATATGAAAAAGAAGAGCCTCACATCATATTATTGGACATCAATATTCCTTCATTTGATGGTTTTTATTGGTGTAAGAAAATAAGAGAAGTTTCAAGTGTCCCAATTATTTTTTGCTCGTCTAGAAACAGTAATATGGATATTGTCATGGCTATTAACAATGGCGGGGATGATTATATTCAAAAACCATTTGACAGCCATGTATTGGTGGCGAAATTACAAGCAATTATAAGGAGAACTTATGAGTACATAACAGCAGAATCTCATCTAATCGAATCTAATAATGTGATATTAAACCTTAACGATGCAAAAATATACTTCCAAGATCAGAGTTTAGAGCTTACAAAGAATGAATTTAAAATTCTAAAAACGTTAATGGAAAACAAAGGGAAAGTTGTTTCGCGGGATAATTTAATGAGACAGCTTTGGAATGATGATATTTACGTAAACGAAAATACGTTGACAGTAAATATAAATAGATTAAGGAATAGATTAGAGGGGATTAATGTTGATGACTTTATTTTAACAAAAAAAGGAATGGGATATATAATTCAATGAAATTAATTGATTATGTGAAAAATCATATATTATGGATTTTATGCAGTGCACTTATTCTGGTTGTAATCAATGGGATTTTGTTTGCGAGTACCTCTATTCATCAAAGTTATATAGACATTTTTTATATGGATTTGTTGATTGTCTTTATTCTACTGATCAACATTTTCTATGGATTCATCAAGGCAAAAAAGAAATACGAAGTTGTGTTTAATAGTTCTATCGAAACTTTAGAAAAAAACAAAGTTAGAAATGATTATTTTATAGATATGCTTATAAAAGTCTCCAAAAAGCAACAAAATAAATTTTTGAAAGCAGAAGAAGATTATAAAAACGGTATTAACGAAATTCAGGACTATACTACTCAATGGGTTCATGACATAAAAGTTAATATAGCTGTGTGTGAACTGCTACTGGATGAGATTAACTCAGAAAGCAGCAGAGAGCTGCGTAATCAAATTGAACGAATTAAATTTAGGATTAATCACATTTTACATGTGACAAGAGCTAATCACTACGATCAAGACATTTTAGCGGGAGTAGTAGATGTATGTCATATTTTAAGAAGTGCAATAAAAGAAAATGCTCTTTTTTTTATTAATAAAAACATTGAGATTGAGACTAATTTAAAACCATTTAGTGTTATCAGTGATGAACGTTGGATCTATTATATTTTTGGTCAAATTCTTAATAATAGCAGTAAATATACACCTGAGGGGGGAACGCTGACTATTACAACTAAAGAAGAGAAACAAGCCTATTATATAATGATTAAAGATAATGGAATTGGTATTTCAAAAGAGGGTTTATCTAGGATATTCGATAAAGGCTTTACAGGTAAAAATGGTAAGGTAGGAACGAAATCTACAGGGATGGGTTTATATTATGCTAAAAAAATGGCTGATAGACTAAGTATAGGAATTGAGGTAGACAGCGTAGAGGGTGAATATACTGAATTTCACATTATATTTTATAAACTATCCGATTATTATAAAGTGGCAAATGAAGCAATAAGTAATTAGTTAAAAACAGGGGATAATCTAATGAGAAGAAAGGCTAAAATATTTTGTATTCCATTTGCAGTGGGTCATCGATAGTTTATTCTAAGTGGAAAAAATTCATGGATCCACTTGTTGAGGTAAATGAAGTAGAGTTGGCTGGCAGAGGAAGAAGATTGAAAGACCCTCAATAGACAATATGGAAGAAATGGTTGAGGATATATATAATTCTATTAAGAATAATATAACTGAACCTTTTGCCTATTTTCGAACATAGTATGGGTGAACTGCTTACATATGAGCTTTGTCACAAATTTCGAAATGAAATCCTGCCCTCGTGCCTATTTGTCTCCGTAGAAAAGCTCCTCAATTGAAGGGAAGAAAACAACTAATACACAGCTTGCCAAAAAATGATTTTAAAATTAGATGGTACAGATAATTTATTTTTAAGAAACAAGGAGTTAGAAGATATTTTCTTGCCGATTTTGAGAACTGAGTTAAGTCAATAGAAACCTATGAATTTAATCCTAAAAACAATTTAGTGAATTATGATTTTTCTGTTTTTTATGAGTAGACGATAAGACTGTTGATTTTGAAGAATTATCTTTTTGGAGAAAAGTAATAGGGAGCGGTGCCGCTCCCTATATCTGCTTAAAAACCTCACATACTGATTATCCATGGTTTTGTACAAAAGTCCTCTAACCCATCACCAAACCTAACATGAATGTCACATTCACTTTTAGAAATGTAACCTTAATCGATAGTAGCGTTTTGTGCTCTAAATTATAATACAACTATAAGAATCAATGTCCTACGCATAATCAGATTTTATGGGGGTTTATAGATGAATAAGATCGTAGAGGTATCAAACGTAATAAAGGAGTATGGTGAAATTGGCAGTACCTTTCGAGCGCTTAAGGAGGTAAGCTTAAATATCAACAAAGGAGAATTTGTTGGTATAATGGGTCCTTCAGGCTCAGGTAAGACCACATTGTTAAATATTATGTCTACTATTGACAAAGCTACTTTAGGAGAAGTTTTAATCGATGGTAAAAGAATAGATTATTACAAGGATGAGGACCTTGCAAAATTCAGGAGAGACACAATCGGATTTGTCTTCCAAGCTTTTAATTTATTAGACAATATGACAATTAGAGATAACATTGCTCTGCCTCTTGCACTAAACAATGTAAAACACAAAATCATTCTAAAAAAAATTGATGAACTAACTGAGCTCTTAGGAATTTCAAATCAGTTAGATAAGTATCCATATGAATTGTCAGGCGGTCAAAAGCAAAGAGTAGCTATTTGTCGTGCGTTAATTACCTCTCCAAAGGTTATTTTTGCAGACGAACCAACAGGGGCTCTTGACTCTAAGTCATCCTCAGAGGTTCTAGAATGTTTTAAAAATATTAACAAAACCATAGGAACAACCATCATCATGGTAACCCATGATGCAAACGCAGCAAGTTATTGTAATAGGGTTATGTTCTTAAAGGACGGTAAATTACACGGAAGACTAGACAGCAGCGGAGATAAAAAGGAATTATTTAAGAAAGTGTTAAACATGCTTGCCGTAATGGGAGGATCGGAAAATGAACTCCTTTAAAATTGCCTTTAAGCTTTTGAAGAATAATTTAAAAATATATGGATTATATTTTGTGGTTTTAGTTGTAACTGTGGCAACTTACTACAATTTTACTGCTATACAGTACAATGAAGTGTTTGTCCAATTAACTGAAAGGTTTCAATCAGCTGTAGTGGCAAGTGCAACATCTGGCTTTGTTCTAATTTGCACAGTGGTCTTTTTTATGTGGCATGCCAATGGATTCTTTTTAAAACAACGTCAAAAAGAAACCGGGTTATACATGCTAATGGGAATAAGTACTTCTAAAATTGGAAGAGTATTCGCAATTGAAAGTATTCTAATAGGCAGTTTGTCTCTATTAATGGGTTTATTGATCGGGATATTATTCTCGAAATTGTTCTTAATGTTATTAAGTAAGTCCATGACACTGGGTGGTGAAATTCCTTTTAGTATATCTGCACAAGCCATCATTCAGCTTATTATTGTGTTCGGGACCATCTTTGTAATGCTGGGAATGAAAAACTATAGAGTTGTGAAAAAAACACAACTAATTAATATGTTGAATGCTTCGAAAGCAAAGCCCTCACCTCCAAAATATAATTATACAAAGGGTTTTACAGGTTTAGTATTAATTGCTGCAGGCTATATAGTTGCACTAAACTTTAAGCAATGGGATTTGGATTTATTGCTTTCTGCGATGGGAATCTTGGTCTTGGTCAGCACGGGGACTTATCTGTTTTTTGGAAGTTCTCTGACTATAATTTTAGGGAAGTTAACAAATTCAAAAAAAATTATTTATAAAGATGTAAGGTTAGTCAGTATAAGTAATACTTTCTTTAGACAAAAAGTTAATTATAGAAGTTTAGCGATGACGGCTATTTTAACAGCAGCTACCGTAACTGCATTCAATGTAAGCATTTCGTTCAAACAGTTTGAAGCAAATTATGACATCACAGCCTCCCCATACAGTTTAAGTTTTGAAAGCAATTCTGAAGATGTCAAAGATAAAGTCAAAGGAGTGATTCGAGAGTCAAAGCATGACTTAATCGGAATCAATAAGATTCACTTTTTTATTGGTAATGTCCAATACGACGATAATAAGCAAAATATTGATCCGAATAACAAAGCTATTATCACTAGTTACTCACAAATAAAGAAAACATTAATATTTTTGGATTATAGTAATAAAGCAAGTATTTTGAATCAAATTAAACCAGAAATTCATGAAATTTCTTTTATTCTAAATGCTGATTCGATAGCTTCACCTATTTATGTTGATGGTAATAAAGTGAGCATTAATAATAATAATTTCCTAGTTTCTAAACATACACAGCTCCCTTTTACAGGGAAAATTAAAAAATATGGTGACAAAAACATTTATGTTTTAAATGACAATGATTATAAAGAATTAAGAAAGAAAAACCAAGAGATTGTATTAAATGGTGTGCGAATTACAGATGAAAAAGAAAGTAGGGAAGTGGTTAATAGAATCAAGGAAGTTGTACCAGGTGGAGATTTGAATGTAAATGGAAAGAATCAAAGCTTTACATGGGAGTATTATGCTTTAGGTCAATTTTTCTTTTTAGGCCTGATTATGTCCCTAGTATTCATACTAGCGACCTTTAGTACAATTTACTTTAAAATTTTAAGTGATGCATTCACTGATAGGGAACAATATTCAATGTTGAAAAAAATTGGTATGAGTAAAAAGGAAGTGCAGAGGTCTGTCTATCTGCAAGTTGGAATTGCATTTTTACTGCCTGTGATTGTGGGGGCCCTTCATAGCATTGTAGCAATGAATATGCTGGAACAGATTATGAATGTAAAATTCACCATTCCAATTCTATGCGGCATCGGATTATTTGTTCTTATAATGGTTGCTTTTTATATAGGACTCTGTAAAAACTATACCAAATTGGTATATGAAGAGCAGTAAAAAAATGAGAAGGATTGTCCAGTAAATTTATAAAGAGAGAGGAGATTTCATATGTCATGGTTAACTAAATGGTCCTTTGCTAATAAAGCTGCTATTACGTTAACATCCATTATTATAATAGCCTGGGGAGTAGTCAGTTATCTTCGTATATTAGTGAAGAAATCAGAGTCGGTCAATCTTGTTTCACAAAGCTTAGCAGTTGTTGTGATTGGAGGTTTGGCAGTAGCAACCATGCTTACCTTAATAGTGATACCATGCGTATATGAAATATTTAATTTTAAAAAATCAAAAATGCAAAGGCGTGAAAAAACATTGAAAGATGATATAACAATTTAAATAAATTTATTGATGTTTTTGGAACAGGGATCAGAACACTTTTCGAAGTCAGCTGTCGGTGATATGACCGGCGGCTGGTTATTTAGTTAGACGTCTATAAGGAAGCGCTGCAGCACGATCCTTTACTGAAACATACGGCGGCAGAAGCGGCCGCCCATTACGGACAGGGGCTCACGAAGCTGCGAGAACGGTTATGATGCCATTCCTGATTTGGTGCTGTCCATTGAGTATAAAAACGGATCTCTGCGTGATGTCGGTCAAAGCAGGCAATACGGATCTGGGGATACAGATTGGCTTTCTGAATGGAAACGGGAGCTGGGTGTGCGTATATAAAATGAGAAAAAAGCTGACAAATGATGACGTCAGCTTTTCTTTATGTGTTTTCTTAAAACTCTTCATACTCCGCTGGGTCTTGGCCGTTTATGCGTCCGTCGGGGCGGGTAAGCGAATCGATAAGTTTCATATCGTTTTCATCAAGGGAGAAATCAAAAACAGAGATGTTTTCAAGCTGGCGCTCGGGCGATGCTGATTTTGGAATCGGGATGGCGCCCAGCTGGATATGCCAGCGTAAAATGACTTGAGAAATGGTTTTGCCGTATTTGTCCGCAATCCGTCCGAGTTTTTGATCGTTCAATACTTCGCCGGCGCGGGATAACGGACTCCATGATTCTGTCACGATGCCCTGTTCTTCGTGCCATTGGCGCTGCTGCTGCTGATTAAAAGCGGGATGCAGTTCAATTTGGTTGATGCCTGGCTTTACGCCGGTTTCACGTTCGAGCCGTTCGATATGCTCAGGCAGGAAATTGCAGACGCCGATGGATCGGATCAGACCCCATTTTTTCGCATCAATCAGTGCCTGCCATGCTTCCGTGTAGCGGTCTTGTTTCGGGTTCGGCCAATGGACGAGATACAGGTCATAGTAGTCCAGACCGGCGCGGTATAAAGATTCTTGGATGGTTTGTACAGCTTTGTCATAGTCATGGTAGCGCCCGGGCAGCTTGGACGTCACGTATAGCTGTTCTCTCGGAACAGAGCTTCTGCGGATGGCTTCTCCGACCGATCCTTCATTTTCATAGTTATAAGCGGTGTCAATCAGACGGTAGCCGATATCAATGGCGCTGGTAATGGCATGAACGCCGTTGTTTCCATTAAGAGCGTATGTACCGAAGCCGATCGCGGGAATGCTTGTCCCATCCAGCAGTTTCTTTTGCGGAATTGCTCCAGTCATCATTAAATCCCTCCTTGTTTTCTACTTTACCATTATTCTTACAAATGAAACGTAATAATGGAAGGAAATGAGATGATCCGCACATGAAAAAGCTGACGGAGAACCGTCAGCTTTAAATTTGAAACATCCATGCTACGACGGGGCCGAAGACCGACCCTAACACGGCGCAGAGCGTCATGGAAACAGAACTCATGGAGACCGTTAATTCTCCGTACTCCATTGCTTTTGAGGTGCCGAGCGCATGGGAAGCGCTTCCGAATGCAATTCCTTTCCCGAGTGAGCTGCGGATGCGGATCCACTTGAGAAGCAGCGGTCCTAAGATAACGCCGGAAAACCCTGCGATCATGACGAACACGACTGTCATGGAAGGGACACCGCCGATACCGGACGCAATCTGTATGGCGACAGGCGTCGTAATTGATTTTGGGATAATTGACAAAATCAAACTCCGGCTGATGCCGAACAGCTCTGCAAATAGCAGGCCGCTGACCATTCCGGAGAATAAACCGGCCAACACGCCGCCGATGATCGGAAACATATACTTGATTAACACCCGGCGCTGCTTATAAAGCGGGTATGCCAAAGCCACCACGGCGGGTCCGAGCAGTGAATTGATCCATTGTCCGCCGATCATATAGTCTTTATACGAAATATGAAAAACAAGCAGCACGGCGATAATGAAAATCGTAGTCGTCAAAACTGGTATGAGAAAGGGATATGGAAAGCGCACATATAATCTCACCATAGCCAGATAGGCGGCGGCCGTGAACAAAATTATAACGATTGCGATACATGCTTGCTGCACTTCTTTTTCTCCTTTCTCTGATTGGCTTTGTGCTCTAACAGCTGGCTGGCGTACCCTGCGGCGATCATTGTGACGATGGTGCTCAGCACGATGATCAGAAACAGAGCAGCCCCGCTGGCGGAAAACAGTGACGGGTAATTGATGACGCCCGTCATGGCCGGAATGAATAAGAGCGGAAGAAAAGACAGCAAAAATCCGGCTCCGTCTTCAATCATTTTGACGGGAATGATCTTAACCGATAAACATATGATCAGCAGGATCAAACCGATGATGCTTCCGGGAATGGGCAGGTGAAAGAACTGCTGAACGGCTCCCCCGATAAAGGAAAATGCGAATAAAATAATGATTTGCAAGATGATGCGTATGACTTTCACGACAATGCTGTTCTTTGGAGAAGAGCAGCTTCCCCCTTTCTTGATGTTTCTATAAGTTTCTTTACTTTTGGCACATATATTTGTACTATACAAATATATGTATGCAAAATATTTCTATATGTTTTCTGAGTAAATGTGCATATGTTTGTATTATACAACTAATGTTGCTGTTGTCAATGTAAGGAGTGAGGCGTTTGTCAAAACAAGATCCGATTGAATTAATTGAATATGAGCTCACCACTTTTATCAGGAGAGCTGTTTATCTTGATAACTCCGACCGTAAAATCGGACATCTGGAAAGGGCTGCGTATTTGTTATTACGGCAGCTGGATGAATTCGGGCCTGCGCGTGTGAAGGAATTGGCCGAATCATTTAAGCTGGATATTTCCACATTGTCACGCCAGGCAGCGGCCTTGGAGTCGAAAGAGCTGATCCAGCGTTTTTCCGATCCTTCTGACGGGCGGGTCAGTCTGTTTGCGATTACGAAGCTTGGCAAACAGAGGTTAAAAGCTGATAAAAAGATGCGTCTTGAGCGGTATCATCGTATGCTTGACGATTGGTCCGGCGATGAAAAAGAAATGTTCGGCCGGCTTTTGCTGCGGCTGAATGAGGCATTTATCGATTAATGCATGATTTTTGCCGGGTTAAGCAGGATTATGGCGTATACAAGGGAGAATGGAAGAGAGTAAGGCTTTACGCCATTCTGCTTAGCAAAAATAATATTGAATAGGGGGCGGAAAACGTTTCTCCTGGGAAATAATGTTTCTCGGAGGCTGCGGCATTTATTATCTCAATATTCATAATTCAATAAAAATGAAAGCGCTTTATTTTTACTCCATTGGTTCAGAGTGTAAGGTGTTTGCCTGAAAAAAACAATTGTATTTTCCACGAAAATTTATTATGATGGAATAAGGAAATTGGAGATTATATAACGATAGGAAGATAGAATATTTCTAATATTGCGGGAAATGAAGATTGAGTTAGGTTCAACAGGTGCACCTTCTGCTTCATTATTTCACATATATCAGAGCTGTTAAGAGGAGGAAGCGAAGTGGCAAACAAAGAATTAAAGAGAGGCTTAGGCGCGCGTCATATACAGATGATTGCGCTGGGCGGCACGATCGGTGTCGGTTTATTCATGGGGTCATCCAGCACGATCGGATGGACAGGGCCGTCTGTCCTGCTGGCTTATGCGATCTCGGGTATCTTTATCTTTTTTATCATGCGTGCGATGGGCGAAATGCTCTATGTAGAGCCGAGTACAGGGTCGTTTGCGACATTCGGCCATAAGTATATACATCCGTTAGCCGGCTATATGACGGCGTGGAGCAACTGGTTTCAATGGGTGATCGTCGGGATGTCTGAAATTATCGCCGTCGGTTCGTATATGAAATATTGGTTTCCTGATCTGCCGGCATGGATTCCCGGCATTATCGCCATGGCCATTCTCGGTGCGGCGAATTTAATTTCAGTAAAATCTTTCGGTGAGTTTGAATTTTGGTTTGCCATGATCAAAATCGTCACCATTATTCTGATGATTGTGGCCGGAATCGGGATTATTTTCTTCGGTTTCGGTAACGGAGGGCATGCGATCGGATTATCTAATTTATGGTCGCACGGCGGTTTCTTTACAAATGGTTTTTCAGGATTTTTCTTTGCTTTGTCTTTGGTTGTTGCGGCCTATCAAGGGGTCGAGCTGATCGGAATTACGGCAGGGGAAGCGAAGGACCCGCAAAAAACGCTGAGAAGCGCGATTCAGAGCATTATCTGGCGGATTTTAATTTTCTACATCGGTGCGATTTTCGTAATCGTTACCGTATATCCGTGGAATGAGCTTCACTCACTCGGCAGTCCGTTTGTTTCGACATTTGCGAAAGTCGGGATTACGGCGGCGGCCGGTTTGATTAACTTTGTTGTGATTACCGCTGCGATGTCCGGATGCAACAGCGGGATATTCAGTGCGGGACGTATGCTTTATACGTTAGGCGTGAACGGACAGGCGCCGAAATTCTTTAAGAAAGTTTCTTCGAGCGGTGTGCCGATATTCGGTACGCTTGCGGTATTAATCGGACTTGTGATCGGTGTCGTGCTGAACTACATCGCGCCTCCGAAAATTTTTGTTTATGTGTACAGCGCGAGTGTGCTGCCGGGAATGATTCCGTGGTTCGTCATTTTAATCAGCCATCTCGGTTTCAGAAGAGCGAAGGGCGCTGAGCTTGATAAGCATCCGTTTAAGATGCCTTTTGCGCCGTTTACAAACTATTTGACGATCGCTTTCTTACTCATGGTATTGATCGGCATGTGGTTTAACAAAGATACGCGGATTTCTTTGGTTGTCGGGGTGATTTTCCTGGCGATTGTGACGGTCAGCTATTATGCGTTCGGTATCGGCAAGCGCATGCCTGGTGAAAAATCGAAAATAGAAGACGCTGTATAATTCAAAAAGACACCTCTCTTACAGGGGTGTCTTTTTCGGCTTGTCCGCGAGTGGTATACTGGTTAAAAAAAGCAGAACCGGGGGAAACATCGATGAGTCATTACCGTACGTTATTATTTGATATAGACAATACGCTGCTGGATTTTACCGCTTCAGAAACCGATGCTCTTCAAAAATTGTTTCAAGGTTCAAAGCTGGAGCTGACGGCAGAGGTGGAAGCCCGTTATAAAGCGTTAAATCAAGGGCTGTGGCAGGCGTTTGAAGAGGGGGAAATGACCCGCGATGAAGTGGTGAATACACGGTTTGCCCTTTTATTTAAAGAATACGGCCTCGAAGCCGACGGCGTGCTGATGAATCAGGCGTACCGCCAATACTTAGAAGAAGGGCACCAGATGATAGACGGAGCTTATGAGCTGATTGAACGGCTGAGTCCTTTATTTGATTTATACATCGTGACGAACGGCGTCTCAAGATCACAATATAAGCGGCTGGGCGACTCCGGTCTGTATCCGTTTTTTAAAGATGTGTTTGTATCTGAGGACACGGGTTTTCAAAAGCCGATGAAGGAATACTTTGATTACGTGTTTGCGAGAATTCCCGGTTTTTCTGCCGGGCACGGGCTTATTATCGGCGATTCATTGAGCGCGGACATAAAAGGCGGTCAGATGGCGGGAATGGATACGTGCTGGTTTAATCCCGGAAAGAAAGCAAATGAGTCCGGGATCATCCCGACGTATGAAATTCATTCGCTTGATGAGCTGTATGATGTGCTGAACGTGGAGCGAAAAGCCGCCGCTCATCTGTAAGGAGAATACGATGAAGATTGCACATACGAAGTTACTGATCAGGGGTTTTGCATTACTATCAATCTTTCATGCGATTCTTCAGCTTCCTCCCGGCCGGGGGGAGCTGAAGGTTTTTTTGTCTGTGCTCGTGATGATGCTGACGGCTAATGACTGCCTGCGGCCGCTATATATGAAGAGAAGGCCTGCTGTATATCAAGGCTCTTTTCTCCTGAGCAACGTTATCGCGGGAGTTCTTTTGTACAATGTCTATAGTGTGGGGACACAGGCCGTAATGGTGCTTTTATTGGCGGAGGTGCTTATTACTGATCAGCAGATTTCGGCTGTTTTGTTAACGGTGAATGCCGCCGCATTTGCCGCAGCTTTATACGCCGGAGGAGCGGGTGTCAGTGATATCGTGCCTCCATACTTCATCATGTTTGCGGTGATTTATTTATATCGGAAAAACCTGCAGGAGAAGTCGAAGGTAGAATTGCTGAACCGAGAGCTGAAAACCGCTAATGACACACTGAAGGAATATTCAGACCGGATTGAGGAACTGGCCGTTACGAAAGAAAGAACAAGAATTGCGCAGGAGCTGCATGATTCGCTCGGTCATTATCTGGCTGCTCTGAAAATGAATTTAGAGTTTGCCGGGAAGACAGCCGGGCATCAGCCGGACAAAGTGAAGCAGATCATTCATAAAGCGCATGATCTTACGAAAGAATCCATTTTAAAGCTTCGCCAGGCGGTTACGCTGCTGCAGGGCTCGTTGTCCGGGCGGGCGTTTGAGCAAGAGCTCCGTGACATTTTCAGTCATTTTCAAGAGGCGGGAGGCATACGCTTCGAGCTGGAGACGGACGCGGCGATAGAAGCGGAACAGCCGGATGTGAAGCATTGTCTTTATCAATCCGTTCAGGAAACGATTACGAATGCGATAAAGCATGGACATGCTTCATATGTTTCTGTCCGGATTCAAAAAAACCGAAACATGATATTGGCGCATATTCATAATAACGGCTCAGCCTGCGGAACGATCATAAAATCAAATGGTCTGAAAGGAATTGAGAAAAGAGCGGCCGCACTTGGCGGAGAGGCTGTTTTCTCTTCCGGGAAGGAAACGGGTTTTGACGTGAAAATAAGGATTCCATGCAAGGAGGAATAATCAAGTGAATGTCATGATTGCAGACGACCAGTCCATTGTGAGAGAGGGGCTGAAAATGATTCTGAGTCTTCACGAAGGAATACAAATATCGGGAGAGGCTTCTTGCGGCGAAGAGGTTCTCCGGCTGCTTTCTCAAACCGAAACCGATGTGATTTTGATGGATATCAGAATGCCCGGTATGGACGGAATCGAAACGACAAAAGCGGTAAAAGCGCGATATCCTTCCGTAAAAGTCATCATTCTGACAACGTTTGAAGATGATCACTATATTTTTGCCGGGCTGAAAAGCGGAGCCGACGGCTATCTCTTGAAGGATGCTGATTCAGATGAAATTACCGCCTCTCTTCAAGCCGTTTATGAAGGGCAGATGATGCTGAATCCCAAAATCACGGTTTCCGTCGTAAAAGCGCTGAACAACATGGAGATCCCTGCGGTGCAGAAAGAGCCGCGGTCAAAGCTGAAGGAGATTCTCACGCCGAGAGAGCTTGATGTGGCGAAACACATTATGGAAGGCAAAAGCAATAAACGCATTGCCGCAGACTTATTTCTGACTGAAGGCACTGTGAAAAACTATGTATCCAGAATCCTCGATAAACTTGAAGTGTCAAACAGAACCGAGCTTACCTTATATTTGCAAAAATTGCTATAACCCCGCTTCACCCTCCTCTCTCCCTTTTTATCACTAAACACATGACGAAAGTAATACCCATATCGAGTACGAAAGTGAATAGAAAACAAGGATTGCCGAGAGTAGAATAAGTGCAGACATGACACAAGGAGTGCTGCACGAATGCTCGAATTAACGGATTTGACAAAGAAGTACGGCGATTTTACCGCTGTCAATCATATATCACTGCGCGTCGAAAAAGGAGAGATATTCGGTCTGCTGGGACCAAACGGCGCCGGTAAATCAACAACGGTGTCGATGATCAGCACCGTGCTCTCACCGACGGGCGGAACAATCTGCATTGACGGAACCTCATTACAGGAGCAGCCTGCGGCCATAAAAAAAGTGATGGGAGTCGTCCCGCAGGAAATCGCTTTATATCAAGCGTTAAGCGCAAAGGATAATCTGGCTTTTTTCGGGAGTCTGTACGGACTGTCCGGTAAGGAACTTTGTAAACGGGTTGATGAAGTGCTGGATATCATCCAATTAAAGGAACAGCGAAACCAAAGGGTATCTGAATTTTCAGGCGGCATGAAAAGACGGGTGAATATCGGGGCCGCGCTAATGAATGAACCGAAACTATTCATTTTAGATGAACCGACCGTCGGAATTGATCCGCAATCCAGACACCACATTCTTGAAACCGTGAAGACGTTAAATCAAGAAAAAGGGATGACCGTCATTTACACGAGTCATTACATGGAAGAGGTCGAATACCTCTGTGAAAAAGCGGCGATCATGGATCACGGCTCAATCATTGCCTGCGGGACGAAAGACGAATTGAAGCAGTCAGCCAAAGCTTCTGATACCCTGATCGTGAATGCAGAGGGGCTGAATGATGATGCCGTTAAAAAAATCCGCCGCATTCCCGGTGTTGCCGAGGCTGCTGTCAGCCAGCAGACCATTACGATGCTCGTCTCTGCGGCAGATCGCAATATCCTTGATATTGCGGATGATATCAGGAAAACCGGTATCACCATTAAGGGCATTCATTTCGAGGAAGCCAATCTGGAAAGCATTTTCCTCCGGCTCACCGGCAAAACGCTGCGGGATTCATAGGGGGGCGTCATGAAAATATTATTCAGGCTGATCTTATTAGATTTTCGGTTATTGGCCGGAGCAAAGTCTTTCTATATAAAACTGATTCTGTTTCCGGCACTGATGATTTTTATTTTAGGAACGGTTTTTCACGGCGATTCGAAAGTGAAGCCATTTCAGACCGCGTTTTATAATGCGGATCACGCGGAGAGTTCTTTGGGCGACGTATTAAAGAATGACGTGCTGAAACAAACTGATCTCATCCGTGTAAAAGACATAGGCAGTTACCAAGAAGGGAAACAGCTTGTCGAAAGCGGCAAAGTCTCCGTTTTTGTATACGTACCGAAAGGCTTTGCAAAAGCGGCAGAACACAATGAAAAAACAAGTATCAAAGTCATCTCGGACCAACAGGGCTCTGTAAACGGAGACATTGTGGAAATGATGGCCGATTCGTTTGTCACCAGAGTAAAAGCGGAGATCAGTGAAGAAAAAGCGGTGCTGAAGAAGTCGGGACATCTGTCAAAGGGAGATGTCAGCAAAATCATCAGCGGCCTTTCGGGTGAACGTGAACAGGCTGTCACCATTCCGAAACAGTCAGCCGGCAATCACGCGGCTCCGATTGATGCGATGCAGTATTATTCAATCGCAATGGTCGTCATGTTTTCCATTATGACCGCGTTTGCGCTCATTCACGGGATAGTGGAAGAGAGACAGCAGCACACGTTATTCAGAATCAAATCAATGTCTGTTTTACGTATCCAGTATGTGGCGGGTAAGCTTTTGGGAATCATGCTTGCCATCCTTATGCAAATGGCTGCCGTCATCATCGCAAGCAGCATCTTGTATCAGGTAAAATGGGGCAATTTGTTTGAAATATTGCTGGTTACGATTGTTTATTCATTTGCGATCGGCAGTATCGTGCTTCTTTGGGGGTTTACTGCAAAAAACCACGAGACCGTCTCAAGCATGGCGGCTCCTATTCTGTATGGCTTCAGTTTTTTAGGCGGAAGCTTTATCGCAAAAGACGGCTTGCCTGACAGTTTGAAAATCGTGCAGGAGCTGATACCGAACGGCAAAGCGATCAACAGCTATGTCAGTGTCACGCAGCATGCCGATCTGAGCGGTATTGCGGCGGATTTGGCAGAGCTTGCCGCCATCGGCGCCGTGTTTTTATGTTTGACCATCTGGGTGTTTAAACGGAAGGAGGCTGTTTCATGACGCAGCTGTTATTCATGATCAGACATCAGCTGAAACTGATGCTGCAAAATAGGGCTGCCATCTTTGCGACGATTTCCGCCCCGCTCCTTCTCACATATTTCTTTTCCTTTTCTGCGGATGGCAGTCAGCAGAAGGAAGTATATGTAGCTGATGAGGATCAGAGCGCCTATTCAGCGCAATTTATGAAAATGATTCAGACAGCCGGCCATATAAAAGTCACGAAGGTCACGGAGGACGTATTAAAAACAAAGGTTAATCATCAGGATATATCCTTTGGATTGCTGATCGGCTCTTATTTTGAAGAGACATTATTTTCCGGAGATGAATTGAACGTTTCATTTATTCAGAATGAAGAAAAGGGTGATGCTGTTTTGACAGAGCAGCTGATTGCGCAGCAGGCGGGCGCGCTGAAAAAAATAGTCCGCGATGCAAAAGTGATATCTCGCACGCTGCACACCGACGGAAAGCAGGCCGCAGCTGATCTCTTGAAGGATATTCAGGGGCATTCCGCCGTCAATGTTGACCGCCATCACGTTTATGAAGGCGGACAGGCAGCCGACAGACTTATCGGATTTTTAGTGATGTTTATCTGGTTCGTTGCAGTCCAAAGCCTGCGATCATTTATAAATGAACAAGAAAATCATACATATGACAGATTGCTGAGCACGCCCGTTTCCTATACGGCATATGCAATCTCTAAGTTTGCGGCGGCGTATCTTTTCGGACTTCTCCATATTATCGTGATCCTCGCTGCCGGAACATTCATGCTGCATATCCGTTTTGCTGATCATGTTTTTGCTGCGGGAGCGGTGCTTGCGGCCTGCTCGTTTGCGCTGACTGCTGTAACGATGGCTGTGATACCGTTCATGAAGAGCCAAAAGCAATTCACGTCGCTTGCTTCCGTTTTTATAGCTGTCACGGGTTTATTGGGAGGGGCTTTCTTCACATTAGACACGGCTCCGGAGTACATGCGGATGCTGTCGTTGTTTACCCCTGAAAAATGGGCGATCGGCGCATTTCAAAACAATGGCGGAGGCAGCATGCAGATAGTGCCGCTGAGCCTGTTTCTTGCTGCCGGTGCAGCGTCATTGGTCTTATCACTTTATATGATAAGCCGTCATATGAAAAAAAACGGTTAGAAGGGTGGCTGCTTTGTATATGGCAGAAATGATCGGAATCATAGAATTGCTCGCGGGAGCCGCAATGAACGTATGGATCGGGAGGCTCGGAAAAACCTTTTTCGGTAAAGATGACAGAAGTTCGAGAGTCGTGTTAAGAATCTGCGGCATCTTTCTCATGATCAACGGCGTTTCAAGAGCGTTTCATATCTAGTTCACAAAGTGTTCCGGACTCTTTTATAAAATGTAATCTTTTTCCTTGTAAATCGTGTAAAATAGTATAGGATTCTACGAAAAGAATAAGAGGGGGAAGAAACATGAAAAAGAGACTCGTTACGCTATTCGCGGCGGCCGTTGCTGTTTTGTTGCTTGTGAGCGGGTTGTGGGCTCCATCAGCGTCTGCGGCGCCGGCTCCTGCTTTAACACAAATCCGTATTATCGGTGTGACGTCTGACGGTCAGAGTTACCAATGGGAAAATATCGGGCCGAACCAAATCAGCGCATCAAAACCGATGAAGGGTACAACGGGTTATTTAGCCGTATATTTCCAAGGGTATCCGAACAATAACACGATCCAGGCGTTTAACAACGGAACGAATATTACAAGTCTTACGTCAAAAGCGCTGGAAGATGAATATACGAAAAACGGCAATATCGTTACAGGCTATATTAAATATTACAGTGTTCCTCTTTCTTATGTCAGTTCAGGAACGTTCTCTTTCTCCGCAACGGGGCTGAACGGGCCGTACACGCCGTTAAGCAGCGGGTTTTTCTCCATTCAGGTACAGAGTTAAAACAGTCGCCCGGTGCTTTCATGTATAGTTTTTCTCTCTTTCCGGGAAGCTATTCCTATAGAAAAGGGAGGGCTTACATGATGGACAGGACACTCGGATATTTGCGCGAGTCGCTTTCGAACCACTTGGAGCATGACGTGTGCCGAGGGATTTATAAAAAGCTTCAGGTGAAGCATTATGCAAATGAGGGCGAGTTTGTGAAAGATCTAAATGATTTGGAAATGGATGTGCTGAATCAGGTGCTTGAAAAGGAAATCAAATATGCTGAGAACGAGCAGGATGAGAAGCGCACGATGGAATTGAATGAAGTATATGAGCTCCTGTTTTAAAAAGCCTCCCGGCGGCCGGGAGGCTTTTTATTGTTTCGGAAACAGTTTACATAATCATCCAAACCTTTGTATAATGGATAGTTGTGAAAAAAACAGACGGAGGAGAAACATGAACGAAATAAAAAAACAGACGGTTCTTGAGTTATCATCGGTTGAAAAAGCTTTAGTTTTTCTGGTGCCGCCATTATTGGGGCTGATCATCGGATGGTTTCTGCCGGTCATTGCGAAATGGGCCGTAACATTGGATTGGCTGCCTGTTATCGGGCCGCTGGAAATGATCGCTTCTTTTCACGGATGGAAGGCTGCGGCTGTCATCGCCGTTATCGGCTTAATCGGGGGATTGTGGCTGACGCGGACTGTTTTTAAAGAATGTCTTACGGCGGTCGTGACGGACAGCGAGGTGTCCTTAACCATATATAATGAAGAAAGCGTGTACTCGAAAGACAGCATTTCCGGTGTGTTTACGGATGAAAAGCATCTTGTCTTATTGGGGACTGAAGGGCAGGAGCTTTTTCGGGAGAAGCTTGAGCCGGCGGTTGAAAAAGCGGCTGATGCGTTTCGCGCGCATGGGTATGTCTGGCTGGGGACGGAAGATCCTTTTAAAGAAGAATATAAACGGTGGGTGCCGGACACGCCGGATTTGGAGCCGGGGGCTAATGCTCTTTTAAAAGCGAGAGAAAAGGCGCTGAAAGAGGAAGAAAAGGCTGACGCGAAAGAGCTGAAAGCGGAAATAACCAAGCTGGGCATTACCGTTCGGGATAAAGGCTCGCGCCAATATTGGCGGTTCTATCAAACGCCGTCTGCATAAAAAAGCTGCCGCCGTTTGATACGGCCGGGCAGCCCGGGAACAGATTATTTCTTCTTGTCATCATAATATTGAACCGGGTACATGGAGCCTTCGGATACCATTTTGTTATCTTCAATATCTTCGGGGTGCGGGTTGCCTGCTTTGTTGACGGGGAATGATTCAATATCCTGCTTCCCGGAGAGCGATGTTTTCATATTGCGGATAAAGTTCATCACCTTTTGGCGGTTTGATTTATCTTTGAGCAGGTAGGAAGTCACTCCGACAGTCGACACGGCAAGTCCTGAAATGAGCAGTTTTTGTTTCACGATAAAAACTCCTTTCTATTTCTGGCTTGCAGTAGTTATTCCCGCTTAACGGCTGTTTAAACATCTGAAGGGTAATTTTGGCTTTCTGCTTTAATGCGATAAAGATTGACAAAACTATTTTCAGAATAATATTATAAATATATGATAGCGCTGGAGTCATATTTTAATTGAAAGGTGTTAACTTTATGAATCAATTACATCGCAGAATGGGAACGTTTGCACTCATGATGGTCGGACTTGGGTCGATGATTGGCTCCGGCTGGTTATTCGGAGCGTGGCGGGCGGCTCAGATTGCGGGACCTGCCGCAATTATTTCCTGGATTATCGGTATGATCGTTATTTTATTTATCGCACTTTCTTACAGTGAATTGGGTTCAATGTTCCCGGAAGCCGGGGGAATGGTAAAATATACTCAATATTCTCATGGATCATTTATTGGATTTATCGCAGGATGGGCAAACTGGATCGCGATTGTTTCCGTTATTCCGGTGGAAGCGGTTGCGTCTGTTCAATATATGAGCTCATGGCCGTGGGAATGGGCAAAATGGACAAGCAATCTCGTTCACAACGGCACTCTTACGGGAGAGGGGCTCGGCTTCGCATCCGTATTACTGATTATTTACTTTTTACTGAATTATTGGACAGTTAACTTGTTTTCAAAAGCGAATTCATTGATTACCATCTTTAAAATTATTATTCCGGGGCTGACAATCGGAGCGCTGCTGTTTACCGGCTTTCACGGCGGAAACTTCACATCCGGTTCAAGCATTGCGCCGAACGGCTGGGCGAGCGTGCTGACGGCGGTGGCCACATCAGGTATCGTATTTGCGTTTAACGGGTTTCAAAGCCCGATTAACATGGCCGGAGAAGCGAAAAATCCCGGCAAATCGATTCCGATTGCGGTTGTCGGTTCGCTGCTGGTCGCAACCGTCATTTACGTCCTATTGCAAATCGCATTTATCGGTGCGGTTGAACCTTCCATGATCGTTCACGGCTGGAGTCACCTGAACTTCAACTCTCCATTTGCCGATTTGGCGATCGCATTGAATATCAACTGGCTTGTCATTATTCTTTATGCGGATGCGTTCGTATCTCCGTCAGGAACGGGTATCACATATACCGCTACGACGTCACGCATGATTTACGGCATGGAAAAAAATAAATATATGCCGAGCATTTTCGGAAAGCTTCATCCGCTGTACGGCGTGCCGCGCCAAGCGATGATTTTCAATCTGATCGTATCGTTTATCTTTCTGTTTTTATTCAGAGGATGGGGCGTGCTTGCTGAAATCATTTCCGTTGCGACGCTGATTTCTTATATCACGGGTCCCGTGACGGTGATGACGCTGCGGCGGACGGCGGGGGATTTATACCGGCCTCTCCGTCTGAAAGGCCTCAGCGTGGTTGCACCGCTCGGCTTCGTGTTCGCGTCTCTCGTGCTGTATTGGGCGCGCTGGCCGTTAACAGGGCAGGTGCTGTTTATCATTTTGATCGGCCTTCCGATTTATTTCTACTACCAAGCGAAAGCGAAGTGGAAAGGATTCCGCAGAAACTTTAAAGGCGGCGTCTGGATGGTTTTCTATCTGCTCAGCATGATGGTCATTTCATGGCTCGGAAGTGAAAAATTCGGCGGTCTGAACATCATTCCGTACGGGTGGGATATGGGGCTGATCGCAATCGTTGCCCTTGCCTTCTATGCGTGGGCGCTGAAGAGCGGCTTCAAGACTGAGTATTTGAAAGACGCCAAAGCAATCAATGATCAATTAAAAGGCGGACAGGCGGAAGCCGCTGCCGGAAAAGAATAGTGATTGATAAAAACCTTGCGGTAAGTTCCCGCAAGGTTTTTTTATCGGGCAAAAAAACATGGGTTCGATACAGACGTGACGATGAATGAGAAAGCCTAACGACAGGCAACCAAGGACAGTATTCTTTTTTTTCTCATGATTTCTCCGTCTTATCAATAACTGTCTTCCATACTAAAGAATGAATGTAAAAGATATGTTGGGCGGCTATTAATCTTTTATGTTTCTTTCTTCTCCGTAACTTCATCCGTTTTCCTGTACTTCAAGTCAAAGCTTTAGAGACAAAACAAATAATTAACCACAGAAAAAATACAGTACGTAAGTCGGGATTACAATAATTGTATAATAAATTAAAATATAGGAGATTAAATAAATAGTTGGAGGTAATAAGTATGAAAACGCGAAAATTTTTTGCAACATTATGCATCATTACTCCCTTAGTATTTGGAGGTTTTACGAGTGTTAAGGCTGTAGACTCGTATAATTCAGAAACAGTAAACTACATATTGAAAATGAATCCGAATCTGTCGAAAAAAGAATTAATTGAATCTGTTAATGATCTAGTTAAACAAGATAATAAAACATCTAATGAGATCTTAGAGGAAATTAAAACTGAATTAAAGAAGCAAGAAAAGCTAGATAAAGAAGAAGGTAAAAGTAATAGAATGAGCACAATGGGCAAGAATAGCGGGCCAAAAATTATAGGATCAAGCTCTAAAGGTAATGTTTACTATACACCTGCATCTACTTTTGGGCTTCCGCATGGACATGTCGGTATGTACTATAAGGGAAATCAAATTGTCGAATCGGTCCCTAAAAAAGGTGTTCGTGCAATAGCTTCCTCGAAACGTAAGGTCGAAAAAAATGCTGTAATTCAAAATGTGAAAGTTTCTAGTTCTAAAAAAAATAATTCAGTAAATTGGGGTTACAGCAGGGTTGGGAAGGATGGTTATTCATATAATTTTGCAACAAATAGAAAATCGAGTCATTATGGTGATAAAAACTGTTCAAAACTATTATGGTCAGCTTTTAAGCTAAAGGCTGGTATAGATATGGATAAAGATAAAGGTCTGGGTGTCTATCCAAGAGACATCAGAGATTCCAATTATACAAAAACTATTAAAACATTTTGATGAATTATGTTCACTCCCTAAGTTTATTTAGGGAGTCATATTATTTTAAGGAGTGAGATTATATTTGAACAAGATTAAGTGGCTTATTATAATTGGGGTCATAGTATTAATAGGTATATTTATATGTATTGGAACATTTAAATATACTAATTCAGCTTCTGATGTTAAACAAACTGAAACAGAAAAAGAAAAGAATTTCTTGAATGATAAAATTGCAGCTATATATTATTCAGCAACAATAGATTACCCTAAAGATGGGAGTTACACTGTATATATTGATGAAAAAGGAGCAGCAACAGCTGTAAAAGGAGATGCTATTGAGGTTGGAACCATTGCACAAGATGAAAAAAACATAGTTAGACAGGACAAAAAAGAAGTTTATATGATAGGCGATAACTTCAAAAAATTCCCGATGCAACATCAAGTACATACAAGTTATGGGCAGTCATCGGGTCATTTAATAAAAGGAAATATCTTTTATTTTTTGAATAATCAAGAAGTCGGTAAAAACCATTATAATAGCTTAATCAGATGGGGTAACAGCAATGGATTTCATGAAAAGATTATTCCGGGTTTCTATACAAGTACTGGTAATGACGGTGAATATATTTACGTGATAAATGAAGATTCTTCAATCAAAACACCGACTTTTCAGGGTATTAAAATAGATAAAGATAAAGTTACAGTTACAGTAGGGAAAGGAACAACAATTCCTATATTAAATGAAGAAAATTGGAGTGTTTATTCACAGATAATAGTTAAAAAAAGCTCAGCCTTTTTTATACTATATAACCAAACGGATAAATCAAACAAAGTAAAATTCAAAGTAGCAGAAATTGATTTAAAGCATAATAAGTTTAAAGGGGCATATCCTTTAGGCAGTTATAATATCCCTGATGAAATTTCTCAACTGGCAATTCCTCTTTCCACTAATAACTTTTTTGTGAAAAATGACACTTTATATCATTTGGCAGCTAATTCAATACTTTATACTTTTGATCTGAAAAGTATGGAGCCGAAGAAAAAACTCCCATTACATAGATCAACAAAATTTGAAAACCAAGCAAAATTCACTTATTTTGATGAGTCTGAAATTTTCTTGTTAGAAATAAGCAAGGGTGGGAAATATGTGATTAATTCTTACTCTTATAAAAACGGAAAAAAATTAAAATCTACTCCTATCAGAGGACTTGAAAAAATTATTAACAATACCCATGTTTCTGAATATGACTTTTTTATGATTAAGAAAAACAAAGAAGTATGGGGTGATTAGATATAAATGGCTAGACAGCTGAGTGAGTATACTTAAGGGGAAATTAAATTCACAAAGGAGAATAATAATGGATGAGCTAGATCTTGCTTTTGGTATTTTACCACTTTCTATTATCGTCTTATCGATTATATTCACTTATATTTTCAAAAAAGTGTATATAATGCCGCTTGTCAGTATAGTTATTTCTGTCATACTAATGTTTACTGTTTTTAATCTATCCTTTTGGGGATGGGTTGTTGTCTATGGTTTAGTATCACTAATATTATCATATATTACAAATAGTGTAAGAACGAAAATAGATAATAGAAATAAATAATTATATCCTTTTGTTTGTAAGGTATCATAGGTAATTCAAAATTACAGTGATACCTTTAATTAATATAAAGGTGAATGTAAGCTTTAATAACATGCTCCGCCCGCTACATAACCCATGATGGCGTTTGCATTATCGGGCAAAAAAACATGGGTTCGGCATCATCTCCGAACCCATGCTGGCTTTATGATTTGTATTCTTTTTTAACCTTTTGGAATATATCCGCATAGTTGGTAAACACACCTGTTACGCCCCAATTCAGCAGACGGCGCATGTCCGCCTCGCTGTTTACGGTATAAGGGTGAAGCAGAAGGCCGTGGCTGCGAATGTTTCGGACATTTTGAGCGTTCAGCGCTTTGTAATCCGGTCCGATTCCGACGGCATATGTTTTTATGTCCGTTAAATCTGCGTCAGTCATTGACATCATCTGTTCCGCTTCAAGCAATTGGACGGCGGGAAGTTTCGGATCGAGCTGTTTGATTTTCAGAAGGCTGTCCCTGCTGAAAGACTGAATGATAACTTGTCCAAGTTTCGCATGCTTGCCTGCCAATTTGTATTTTTTCAGTGAAGCGATCAGTTTTTCTTCCATACCCGGATATGTTTCGGGCGCCTTTGTTTCAATATAATAGTTTGCATGTCTGCCGAACCGTTTTAACACGTCATCAAGTGTGGGAACGTGGAGTCCGGCGTATTGCGGTTTTGCTTTTTCCGGATAGGCCTTATTGAACCAAGAGCCGGCGTCGAGCTTTTGAATCTCGGCTAATGTATGATCCTTCACCCAGCCTTGTCCGTTTGTGGTGCGGTCCAGTTTTTCATCATGCATGACGATCAGCTTGCCGTCTTTTGTCATTTGTAAATCCAGCTCAATATAGTCAGCCTTCATTTTTTGCGCAGTTTCATAAGAAAGGATCGTGTGCTCCGGGACATACCCCGAAGCACCGCGATGGGCAATGGTCAAAATTCTGTCAGGAGACAAAAGGTTTCCTTTTCCCGCCGCCGATACAGGCGTGACGATGAATGACAATAAACCGAATAAAAGCAATACCAAAGCAAACAACTTATGTTTCCGCATGTTTTCTTCCCCCTTAAAAATCAATATCTGTCTCTAGTGTAGAAAATCGTTGTAAATGCTGTACTGCAAAAATATTAATCTTTTATGTTGTTTTCTTACACATGCTCCGCCCGCTTGCCCGTATTCCACGTCATAGCCAAGAAGACGATGGACAGCACGCATGAGGAGATAAGCATGATAAAGCCGCCGTTCCAGTCAAAGCGGTCTACGACATAACCCATGATGGCGTTGGCGAAAGCGGAGCCTCCGATGTAGCCGAAAAACCCGGTTAAGCCGGCTGCCGTTCCCGCCGCTTTTTTAGGCGCAAGGTCAATGGCCTGAAGCCCGATCAGCATGACAGGTCCATAGATTAAGAAGCCGATGCTGATCAGCGCGATATTATCGATGAGCGGATGACCGGCAGGGTTAAGCCAGTAGACCAATACAGCGATAAATACGCCGGCCATGAACAGTACGCCTGCCGGCGCGCGGCGGCTTTTGAAAAAACGATCGCTGATCCAGCCGCACAAAATCGTTCCCGGAATTCCCGCATATTCATAAAGGAAATAAGACCATCTGGAATCTTCAGGAGAGAATCCTTTCGCTTCCGTCAAATAAGTCGGCGCCCAGTCAACGACACCGTACCGCACGAAGTAAACAAAGACATTGGCAAATGCGATATACCACAGAAATTTATTATTCAGCACGTATTTAAAAAGAATTTCTTTGGTGGTCATCTCTTTTTCCTGGTCTTTGAACGCATGTTTCGGATAGTCATTCCGGTATTCTTCAATCGGCGGAAGCCCGCAGGATTGCGGCGTGTCCCGAACGAGAAGAACAATCACAAATGAAATAACGATGGCGATAATCGCCGGAAAGAAAAATACGCTTTTCCAAGTGACAAACATGGCGATGCCGAGAGTCACGAGCGGGGCGAGAATACCTCCGCCTATGTTATGGGCGACATTCCATATCGACATTTTCGTTCCGCGTTCACTGATGGAAAACCAATGAGCCATCGTCCGTCCGCAAGGCGGCCAGCCCATTCCTTGAAACCATCCGTTAATAAACATAAAAATGAACATAATCGTCACGCTTGACGTGACCCACGGCATGGAAACAAATAAAATGTTTACGACACCTGACAAAAACAGACCTGTCGCAAGGAAATACCTCGGGTTGCAGCGGTCAGACACCATCCCCATAATAAATTTACTGAAGCCGTAAGCGATTGATACGGCCGCAAGCACCAAGCCAAGTTCCCCTTTTGAAAACCCTTGTTCCTGAAAATAAGGAATAGCGAAGGCAAAGTTTTTGCGAAGCAAATAATACCCGGCATACCCGATGAAAATCCCCAAAAATACTTGCAGCCTGAGCCGTTTATAGGCCGCATCCGTCTTTGAATCATCCAATCTCTCAATATGCGGAGCCGGCTTAAACAATTGAAACATCATATCCTCCCCTTTGCTGAACGTCTATCATGATGTATGTATGACTCCTTTCCTTGAAAATGACAAAAAGAACCAGAAATCACCCTTGTGAAAGGGCGGGGTTTCCTGGTTCTCCTCATCTCCATCCAAAAATCATTAACTTGTGTATGATAGCGCTTTCTTAAATTATCACAGTCTGACGTGAATGTAAACGCTTTAAGGAAAGTTTTCATTTTTTTGAATAAATAACCGGAGGGAATATCAGCCGGAGCGCGAAAGATTTGAAGTACTCGATTTTGTACTCAGGCATAAGATGTGTTAGGCCGAACTAAGAAAAGCGAAGGGAGTGCATCTGTTGATTGATGAATTGGATTTTGCGTTCGGTGTTCTGCCGCTTTGTATCATCATCTTGTCAGTCGCCGGAACATATTTGTTTAAAAACGCGTTCATTATGCCGGCTGCCGCTTTGGCCGTTTGCCTTATATGCACCTTTACCGTATTGAATTTCTCGTTTATCGGGTGGGCCGTCGTGTACACGCTTGTCTCTTTCGCGTTATCTCATATTACGATGGTGGTGATCAGCCAAAATAAAAAATAGGATCGGCGGCAGCCGATCCAGCTATCAAAAGCAGAGATGCGCTCTCTGCTTTGTTTTATTTATGAATGTGCAGGAATTCCTTGATGACCGCGGTCTGTTCTTCTTTCGGGTAGCTTCTGTACAGATGGCTGGTTAAGCGGACGGGATCACCGAAGAAGTACCGCTCATATTGTGTCTGTCTTGTTCCAAAGGGGCTCATGGTCAAATCCCATGCGAGGCGGAACACTTTTACCCGGTCCTCAGCGTTCAATTCGGCCGCCTGCAAATATTGGTCAAGGTCTCCTCTGATGTCAGAACGGAACGCTTTTTCAGTCGGCAAAGTCACCATTCCGCTTGCCCCGATCAGCTGAATGATTTCCGTGAAGCGCGGGTAGATGTCAGGAAAAATCGCGCTGACCACACGAAGCGGAGTGACACTCGGACGCATATAACCCCATTCATCTGTTTCCGCATCATTCTCCGACTTTTCCAAAAGGGCTTTCATCGTTTCCAGACCGGTGATGATTTCAGCCATCTTAGCCTGAATATGCTGATATTCGCCCACATCTATCGCTTCGACAAGCGTTTGGGCGAGGCCCAGGAGAAACTCCGTTTTTACAATTTGTCTCGTGATAACTTGATGAAATGCGAAGGCGTTAAAAGAGCTTTTCATATTAAAATCAAAAGCCGCCTCATAATTATTATAAAAGAATACGCGTTCCCAAGGGACCAAAACGTGATCAAATACAACGATAGAATCCATTTCTTCATATCTTGAGCTGAGCGGATAATCAAACGCTGATTTTCCGAGTACGAAAGATTCCCTGCAGATGAATTTTACTCCTTTTGTATTGGAAGGGATTGAAAAAGCGAACGCTTCATCCGATTCAAAATACATTTTAGGCAGAGAAACCACGAGCACTTCATCCGTCAGGCCGCCTTGTGTGGCTAAAATCCGGGCGCCGTGTATGATGAGGCCTTTTTCATTTTTATCGACGACTTTTGCCGAGATAGGTGTCGGCGATACGTTTACACCCATTTGTGAACGATTCACCTGAGGGGTGATAAACGTGTGCGTAAAAGAAAGATCCTGTGCAGCAGCGCGTTCGTACAGCGCTTGAACATGTTCCGGAAAACAATGCTCGCGGTCTTTCAAAAGCGCGGCGGAGGAGGCGAAGCTCATCAGCACGGTATTCATATAATCTGGGCTTCGACCCATCATTCCGTGCGTGTGTCTGGCCCAATGTTCGAACATGTTTCTTCTTCTTTTTACGTCATCTTTCGTTTTCGGCTGCAGGTATGAAAGCCCGGCCCGTTCTTTTTTACCGGGAAGACTGTAAGTCATTTGATCTTTCATGTCCGGTTTCGTTTGCAAATCATAAAGAGAGCGCTTCGTTTCCAGAAGGCCCTTAAATGCGGGATGTTCAGAAATCTGTCCCTCGATCTTTTCACCATCGAGCCAAATCTCATTTCCAAGCTGATTTAATCGGTCAATGAACATTTTTCCATTAATGATACCCATCATGTCGCCCTTCTTTCTTTGCAGATCCACTACCTCATTATATTGAAAACGAAATTGGGTGTTCCGGTTATTTCCAAAGGGGAAGAGCCTTTTCTGATAAGGGGGGTGAAGGGTTTGCATAATAAAAAAACCCCTTAAGCAGAGGGGGTTTTTAACTGATCATGTCTTTGTATCGTTGTTCGAGGACGAAGTCTATCATTCCGGTGATACGGGTGTTTTCAGATTTTTGTCTGAAACGGTCAGACACTTGGATTTTTCTTGAAAACGGAAATACAGCAATAATCCAAACAAGGCCGGCCAGACCGAAAACCATCTGCAGAGCCATTTCAATCAAATCATTAAAATGAGTGCTGAAAAAAAAGATATATAACGTGATGAATGTGACTGTACATACAATTTTGACAGTATGTTGAAAGGTGAGGGGCGGTTCAGTGAAACACATTTTCATTTGATTCAGTGTGAGCGAATCTTGTTTCATTAAGTATGTAAGCAGTTCTTCGTCATTTTGACTTCGCGGAATCAAATCGGTTTCTATTTTTTGAACGGTTTCCTTGTATATCTGCATATCAATCTTCATGCGAATCCTCCTTTAGAAATAACTCCAAGAATACTCATTGAGCATTCCTGGAGCAAGGAGCTGCCTGTTCAATTATAGAAATAGTGATAAAACCGTGCTGAACAAGGCTGCAGCTCCTCCTAATTCAGGTGCTAAAACGACTAAAGCACCGATCCCTACAATAACAATAATTCCTGCGCCTGCAATAGCCATGGTATTCACGACAGAATCCCAATCCGGGGAGTACACCTCTTCGGAATCCGGCAACCTGAAGCTCTTTTGTTTTATTTTAAATGTAATGGTAGTTGTTAGTCCAGTTGTAGCACTGTCACCGACCGGAATATCAGGTGTATAAATTTTAAATTGAATATTCAGCGATCCCGCAGCCGGATTGACATACACTTCTAAATAACCGTTGCGGACTGACAAGCTCAGACTGTTAAGCAGGTTTTGATAGGAATCAATTTGTGATGCTGTAAAAGAGACTTGTGAATCTCCCATCAGACCGGTAATATAAGCTCCCGGTTTGCCATTTGTAATGGTAACTGTGTTGGGAGAACCTTCGCTTGGCACTGTTGCCAAAAGTGAAGTAGATAAAAGAATATCCATTTCAGGTGATGTATAAATGGTTTCTGTCTTGTCGAATTCAAACATGGCATTCGCAAGATTCGATATATTTTCTAAAGCAGGAATGGTTGTTAAAATGTCCGTCAGTGTGCGCAGTCTTGCATCATACACAGGATCAGAAGGCGGATGGACGCTGCTTGCACCCGAGTCTTTTCCGGAGTATCCGTCTTTGTCAATGGCGACTTTTCCCGCTCCGCTTCCGATCGTTCCTTCATAAAATTGATCAAAAGCCCAGTTTTTCGGCATCGGGTATCCGAGGTTGCCGCTGAATCCGGTCGACATGTTAGCCGTAAAACTATATTTGGTCAGACCTGCTTCTGACGTCCGGATACAAATGTTTCTCGGTCCGTATACCCCGATTTCATATTTCGGCGCAGTTGAGAACGCCTGCATTTTCATAAAAGCTGACTTGATTTCTTGAAAGTAAGGGATGATTTTATCCGTGACTTCATAATCATACGCATCGAAATCGACGGCAAAGTAAATGGTCGTTCCTGACGGAAAGCCTAATCTTCGGGCGGCTGATGCAGCGCTGTACGCATCTCTCGTTCCTTGGTCTTTTACAAAATAAGAAGATTCATAGCCGCCGTCCTGATAAATCGGAAACACGCTTAAGCCGGCATTGAAAATAGTGGAGAGTTCTTTTGACGTTAATGCTTTCGATGTCAGTCCGCTGCTTGTCCGCACATTCCCGGTCAGATATCTTCCCACGATCTTATAGCCATTCTCACGCAAAGTTTTGGCCGTATCTGCCGTCAAAATGGAAGCGGTGTCACAAGCTGAAGCAGCACGGGTTGTGTCGCCTGAGCTTGATAATAAAGCTTTAATCGTCGGCATGTCCGCATAACCAGTCTGCGGCAGGCACATAAACTTTTGGAAAGCTTTCACTGCCGATACAACGCCGACGCCGTATTTTCCGTCGAATTCACCGGGGTCAAATGATTTCCCATTACAGTAAAGCGCGTATTGAACAATCAAAACAAAGCCTGTCCGTGAATCGCCGGGAGTCAAGGTAGGACATAAGCTGGTCGTTCCGTTTCCGAAAAATCCATTGGCGACGCTTGTGCTCATGCCTTCTTCTTTTTGCAGGGCATAAATGAGAGCCTTGTTTGTATCGCGGGCATATAAGCCGTCACAAGGCATCAAGCCGATGTAGTCATTGTAATCCCGGTTCAGGTTCTGCTGGATTTGGCGGATTTTTTTGTCGCCTCCCGCTACTAACCGAAAAGCGCTCATATCCAGCAAGGCCTTCATAATGAGTGCCGTGACGATGCCGTCTTGCTTAGTGAGCCCGGCCGCTTTTTGAAACTCTTTTACAGCATTTTCGGTATTTTCATAGAAAACGCCTGAAAATCCGCCGGGGTTAAAACCTTTACACCACAGCGCCCCTTGCAGAATGTAATTCATGTTTGTCGGCTTAGAATCGGGAGCCTGCTTTTTCAACGGCTTAAACAATCTTTGTGTCGTTGGGCCGAAGTTATCGGCAGGTTCTGAAATACCAAGCTCAATTTGAAGCGCCCGTGTCAGACCGTAAATGGTATCCCAGCCCGTTTTTCCGTTTTCCGGCACTTTGTTGTACCCGTGTCTGCCTTTGTACGTTTCATTCAGCCATTGTTGTGTTTCCAGGACCATTTCGTCCATTGCAATCCCTCCATTAGGTGTAGTGTGCGTTCATTCATAGGTGGCAAACGTATGACGAGAAAAAGTGATTGTAAAGGTATAAAGATGAGTAATTTATATAGGAATAGGAAGGTTATCAGGTATATAGGGTAATTAAAGTAAAAAACATATAAATATCCCTTTATTTATCTGAATGTTTAATCTATAATAAATTTAAACACATAGATAACATTGAAATACAAAGGAGTGACGGCATGAGTCTAAGAATATTGGTTGAACCTGAAAGTAACTTTATAACAATGTTTGGATTAAAAGGAAAGCAATTTGGTTACGATGTGATTTCATGTCAATGTACAGTTGATTACATACTTAAATTTTTGGATGTAGATAAAAGTGTTCAAAGAGAAATAGCAGAAAAACAGGTTTCTAATATAAGTAAATATATACAATACGGAATGGAGGGCAATGATATCTATTTTCCTCCACTGATTTTTTCTGCGAGAGGTAAAGGGAAGTTTGAACATGATAAAAGCCAGTTTCATTTACATAATGGTGAGAAAATGGTGATACTGGATGGTCAGCACAGAATTGAAGCGTTCAAAACGTTGAAAAAGAGGATAGAAGTTAATGGTGCTGATCCAAAAAAGCTTGAGTATATAAACGAATTCCCATTAACAATTCAGATTTATTCAGACTTAAATAAAAAACAAGAAAGGCAACTGTTTACTGATGTTAATACTAAATCTTCGAAAGTAAGTAACACCTTGTTAATAATGTATAAAGATAATGATTTAAATGGAAAAATTGTTAAAGAAATAATTAATGATCATCCATCTATTTCTCCTGATAAATTTGAAATACGTGCTCAAAGAACAACTACTAAACTTATGACCGCATCTACTCTATACAATATTGGTTTAGCTTTAAATGACGGTACCCTACAAGTGAAAAATAATACCTCAAAGATAAATAAAGAAAACTTTCCTGAATATAAAAAAAGGTTAGAGGACTTCTTAACGCTTTTGCTTAAGTATGCACCCTCACAGGCTTTAGATAGAGACAAATATTTCATCTTGAATCCTTATGTGCTACAGGGTATTGCAAGATGTATATACTCCCTGAGAGAAAACAATAATGACTTTAATATGGAAACTTTCTTTTTAAGTATTTTTTCAAATGTTGACTGGACACATAAAAATAAAGAACTCAAACAATTAGGAATCCCTTTTAATCCAAAAACAAATAAATACAGATTCACGGTTGGAACAAGAACAGCAATTCGAATTACCAATATGTTGCTACAAAAAGTGTAGGGAGAAAGGGGCTTTGATGGTGTTCGAAAAAAGGTTAAAAGGTCTTATTAATTTAATAAATGGAAAAAATAAAGGCATTATGACTACCCAGCTATCAGTTAGAGATTTGTTGGACATTTACGAGATTGATAATAGAGTCAATAGAGACATTAATTATTCTCGGCTAAGCTCACTTGCCAAATATATTGATTCGTATGACTCTGGTATTGGAATATTTTTGCCTTCTTTTGTCCTGGTGTTTAAAGGAGACCCTATTAATTTTTATGATAGAAGCACTAAAGAATTAGTATTGCCACAAGGTTTTAAGTTAAGAGTCATTGATGGACAACATAGAATAAAAGGAATGGAATATCTTTTAAAAACTATAGTTGATACTGAAAGGAAAGAACAAGTATTAAACAGTATAGTTAGTGCTCAGATCTACTTTGGTTTATCTGATAAAGATCAAAAGAATGTTTTTGTAGACATAAATTCAAACGCAAAAAGAGTTTCTATGTCATTAATCTCGAAATATGATACAAGAGAGGTTATGAGAGTACTTATTAGAGACATATATCAAATTAACAAATCCCTACAAGTTGCTGGTGTAGAATTCGAAAAAAGTAGAATAGTGAGACCAGGGAGTAAGTTATTTAGCACGAGTGCACGTTTGAATACTTTTCTGACTTTACTTTTATTTGGTAAGGCTAAGTTGAGTAAAACAAACGAACAGATCTTAAAAGATAATTATGATGATGTATTAAGCTTCTTAAATAAATTTTTCGATGTTTTTTTTGAGATATTACCTGATCAGTTAGGAGATGTAACTAAATATACATTGGGACATGAAGCTTTGCAAAATGCAATAGCGCTATATTTACATGAATTAATTATGATTGAATCAATAAACGTTATAGGGTGGAAGGATTGTTGGGAACAGGAAGTTGAAAAATTGGGGGAATTTGATTGGACCATAAAAAATACTCATTTCACGGAATTCATGATTGACAGCAGATCTGGAAATAAAAAAGGGTTTAAGACTTTTATTGATAGGCAATATGATGGTATATTAGAAATTCTAAAAACACAACTAGACTAATTTAATTGTAAGATATACAAGTTTTTTTACACTTAGCCATACTTTATTTTAATAACCTTTTACATTTTTGTTTTGCATATATGGTTTCAATTAGTTCGGGTTGTTAATGTCCTGTAATTTTCTTTCTATCAATATCATCACAACGGGATAATGTAGAGTATTCCTTAAGTTGTTGCTGTTACAGTCATGCAAGCATGAAAGCATAGAGCCCGGGTGAAGAATAAAAAACAGATCGTCAATAGGAGACTGATCCCTGTTTTTGTGACGGGGATCAAAATGCTTTTAAGCAGCCAGCTGTCGGTATATGACCGGCAGCTAGTTGTTTAGTTTAGATAAAGATTTTCTGTCTGTAGTTTCTCTGATTCGGAGGAATACGCTGGACCTTTTTTGTAAGTGTATTGCTTTCGAAACAGGCTGTGTGAATCTGTGTGTATTTTAGCTTTATTATTTGACCCATGTTGAACCTGCTTATCAATACTCAATTCTGCATAATCTTTTTCATAAGCCCGCCCTTAGTCTCCTCTCGTCAGCCTTTTGTTTGACTTCAACTCCATAGAAAAAATAGCTCCACAATTTATTGATCCGTTTTCAAATTTGAAAGTGTTTTTGTTTGTCTCATAGTAGGGGGCAGTTTCACCACGATCTGTTTATTGCTTAAATCTATTGAGCCGCTCTCTTATAACAATATTGAAAAAATCTTTCACATAGGTCTAAAATATCTTGTTTTCTTGTCAGTCTATTAATCCACTCTTCTGGAATACTATTGATCTCATAGCACATGCCGGCTAACGTACCTGTAAGAAAAGCGATAGTATCTGTATCTCCTCCCAGGTTAACTGCTTCTAAGACTGCATCCCTATAGTTTGTATGTTTAAAGAAACACCACAATGCAGCCTCAAGAGAATGCACAACATAGCCGTCAGAGATAATATCTTCTTTTTTCGCATCTAAAATAGATTGATCAAACACGCGTCTGTAACATACCAATTCATCTCTATATTTTATATCCTTGGATAGTTCTGACCTGCAGGTTTCTGTTGCTCGTTCAAAAGCCCGAGCTGGAGTATTATTATTAAATAAATGGATGAGAAATTGTATATAAACAATACAGGCTAGTGTAGATCTTGGATGCGCATGTGTTAATTCCGCCCACCGTTCAATTTCCCTTTTTCTTGTCGTGAAGTCTTTTTCATTGCATAAGATAAAAACTAAAGGAGAAATGCGCATTAACGCGCCGTTGCCGTTATCAAACTCAGTGATTCCGCCGCATTGACGAACGTTTTTCTCTTTTAAAAAGCGCTCAATGGCTTCATCAGTTGTTCGACCGATATCAAACATATGGCCGTGCGGTGTCCAATAACCATCTTCCCGGTATGAGGTGAATTTTTCCATCAATTCAATTTCGCCATTTTCCTCAATTAAATTTTCTATCAAGCATAATGTCAATGATGAATCATCTGACCACGTCCCCGGGGGCTGATTGTAAGTACCGTATCCGGTCATGCCGTTTACTTCTAAATTCCTGTCCTTGAATTCCACGGGTACACCCAGTGCATCCCCGACAATACCTCCCAATATCGTTGGGAAAAGTTTCTCTTTTATAGATAAGCCTAGGTAAATACGGTCATCGTCGTTCCATCTGTCTTTCATTTTTCTTCTCATTGGTTTGCACCTACTTTTTAATTAAATCTAATACTAAATGTATTTTTTCATCTGCATCGAGTTTAGCATCTCTAATAATCATCTCATGTCCGGAGTTTAAAAGAATCTCTGCCTCTTCTGGAAAGTGGCTTACTTTCGCAATATAGGCTCCGTTAGTTCCTTTAGGAACATTGATGGAATAGGAAACTTTCTTATAATCAAAAGCTGATTCCTTAAGGAGGGCAGTGCTCATGAAAGCATCGTCTTTTATTCTCTGCCCAACTAAATTATTTATGAGCCCTTCTGTCAGCACTTCGTCTCTAGGCAGGATCTTTCTTAAAGCAATTAAGTCTGTACCGCGATAAACAACAATGTCTTCGGGGATTTTTGCCTTTTCCAGCGCACTATGAATATCAGTAATTTTTGTAGGATTAATTCCATTTAATGAGCTATTAACGCCCCGCAAATACGCATTGATATCTTCATAATAGTCTCCGGTATAATCAATTAGAGCTTGTTTTTCTTCCGCAGTAAGAGAATTTATCCATTTGTCATAATGTTTTTCTCCCCAAATATGTGCCTGTTCTAGATTATCTATTTTTCGAGGACTTGTTTCACTTATATCCAGATCCCTTTTGTCCCTGAAGGACCCGTTAAAATTTAATAAGGTCTCCTGCTTCACATCAATTGCTTTCCCCGCCGGAGAAGGTGATTTTCCAATTCCGGCAAGCGCAGGCTTCCAGGGTTGAGAAATCGAGCTTTTTCCTTTTGTGTAAATTCCAGCTGCTACTTTTTTCTGATCCGCAATAAAGGTCTTTGCTTCCTTCGTCACAAATCTCCCGACCCTTGTCACTCCGGTAACTTCTCCGGCGCCTTTTGCTCCTAAGAGGGAGACAGCAGCGTAAGCGATATAGTGGGTGCGGCTGTAGGTGTCACCGTGAATGATGTTTTCATTCCATGAAGTTTTGAAGGATTGAACCATATAATCGAATGTTTCCGGTGCATTGTAAATGGCGCCGATGAGTTCTTGTCCGGCTTTGGCCTGTTCTATTGTTCCTGCGTGTCCTTGTGCTCTTTGCAGCCAGATTGCGAAATCGTAAGCGCCAATGACGGTGTCTTTTCCTGCATCCCATATCCCAAGCGTAATGCCTTTTGCCCCGTCGACGAGCATTTGTCCGGCTTGGCGCATGGCTTTTAGCTGGACGAGGCTTGAGTAATATTGTAATTGTTCGGCGCTCATGTTGTCAGCCCCGAGTTTTTCTGCAATGTTTATATATTCATCCGGGTCAGAAATGCGGTCCAGTTTTTTCTGTAAAAAGGCGGTTTCTTCCTGCTGTTTCATTTTGATGTATTGATGGGCTTGTTTTTGTATGCTGTCTTTTCTTTTATATACGTCAGTATCGTGAAATGCTTTGGCGTTAAAAGATTGCGGACCGCCTGCTTTACTTGTTAAGTCGGCCAGCGTCCGGAAGAAGGCTTCAACTTCGTGTTCAAGCGCTTCAGATTGAGCGTACTCGTGAACCAGTTTTGCGTCGAGTTTATGTAAGTGTTCTGCTGTTTGCCGTTTTTTGTGATCGGAGGCATCAAGTTTGCCGGTAACCGAAGATTTGTCAAACGGTGATAAGGACAAAATGTCGTCAATTGATCCTAAAATTCGGCTGATCTCATCATGCTGGCCATCAATGATATGGTAAGCTCTTTGCCCGGCATGCTTAAGCTCACTATCAAGAAACGATTCTTCCAGCAAGTCATGCCGGCCGAAGCCCGCCTGTTCTATTTCTCTTGGGATGCTTTTGAAAAAAGTAATTTTCATGTCGCAGAGATCAAGCCAAAGCTCTGCTCCGGCGGCCTGTTCAGTATAGAAGGCTTTAATGGCGTCCGCGCCTTTTCCTGACATGGCGTCCGTATTTGCAATGCCGTGAAACTGCTGTTTTAAAGCAATCATGTCATCTTTCGTTTTTTGATAAGCTTTCAGACGGCTGTTTGCTGATTGAATGAGAGTATTGGTTTCGAGTAATTTCATATACAGTGTCCTTTCGCCTGATTTTCTCCGACCGTATTTTACCATGAAGATGCCAATTTCTGTTCGTAAATTGAGAAAAAGAGGAAAAGGGTACTTTTTTACCGATTCTTTTGATTCATTTAAAAATGTACCGATATAAAAAAGGCGTGCCCCGGTGTAAAATGGCTATATTGATAAATATGGAGGTTGAGATGGATCAAGATTATATGACTGAGCTTGTCTCAGTCCAGCTGAAGAAAATCCGGTCGGAGAGAGGCTACACACAGGAGAAAATGGCGGATGTGATCGGTCTTTCCAAAAAGGCGCTGGTGCAGATTGAGAAAGGGCGGGCGCTTGCGGAATGGCCGCACGTTGTGGCGGTTTGCGCGCTTTTCAGATCAAGTGAAACACTGCAATCCGTATTAGGAGATGATCCGCTGGAGGTCATTGAAGCGGTTGCCCATCGCACAATTGACAGGCCGAAGGGGAAGACGATGGGCGGCAAGGTGTGGTGGAAAACCATCGAGAAAAAAGGCGAGTTCCGCTTGCAGCAGCATTTGATTTCCCACCATTACCGCATCCTTGATTCCTATGATGATCTGTGGTTCAGCAGTTTTGAAAAGGCAGAGGCTTTGGAGCGGCTTGATGAGCTGTTTTTGGAGGCGGAAGAAGCGAAGCGCTGAGCACCTCCGGTTGATGTATTTTCTGACAAGTGGGAAAATATATATAAATTTCAGCCAAAGGAGAGATTCGAATGAAGCCTGAAGATATCGTCCGAAGCGGCCCGAATCAGTACATATGCAAGGAAGGAATCGCAAAAGAACTTCCGGGGCTGCTGGAGACATTCAGAAAACCCGTTATTGTGACCGGAATCAAATCCTATCAGGCGTTCTCCGATTACAGCGGCGGTTCTTCCTGGGATGTGATTCAGCATAAAGGATACTGTTCACCTGAGGCGGTGCGTAAGGTCTGTGAGCAGGCGGAAGACGCGGATGTGATCATCGGTATCGGAGGCGGCACGATTTTGGATATGGCAAAAGCGGCGGCAGACCGGCTTGATATAGAGGCTGTGATGGTTCCTTCCATTGCGGGGACGTGTGCGGCAAGTACACCGTTGAGTGTCATATATGATGAGAGAGGCAATTTTATCAGAGTTGATTATCATAAGCGTTCAAGCTATTTGACGCTTGTTGATCCGCTGTTTTTGCTTTTCTCTCCCATTGAATATATGAAAAGCGGGATCGGTGATACGCTGGCGAAATGGTATGAGGCTGAGGCGGTCATCAGAAATACGGAGGAGGCGGCGCCGCTGATGGCGCAGGCGGGGCTGAGGCAGGCGGAATATATCCGTAATCTGTTATTGCGTTACAGTGAAGCGGCCGTCGGAAGCATGGAGAAAGGCGAGCTGTCCGTGCCGTTTATCCATACGGCGGAAACGATCATTATGCTTGCGGGAACGGTCGGCGGGTATGGCGGCCGTTTGTGCAGGATGGCAGGGGCGCATGCGGTCCACAACGGACTCAGTTTTCTTCAGGAGACACATCAGGTGCTGCATGGCCAGAAGGTTGCTTACGGCATATTGGTGCAGCTCGCGCTTGAGAATCGGAGACCTGAGATTGAAGAGCTGCTTCCGTTTTACCGCCGGCTCGGTTTCCCCGTCAGTCTCTATGATCTCGGCATCCTTGACAATCATGAGGAAGCCAAGCTCTGTATTGCTTCTCACGCCTGCCGGGCGGAAGAATCGTTATGCTTAATGGGACAATATCGCGAGAAGGACGTGTCAGCTGCGATTGAATCGCTCGAATCAGCGCAAAAGACAGGATAGAGCTGTCATCTATCTTGTCTTTATTTTTTGAATATTTCCGTTATAATGAGTGGGGTATAGAAAGGGAGGGGCCAAAGGACATGTATCAGGCGAAGAAGATGTTGTTATTAGGATCAGGCGAGCTGGGGAAAGAAGTCGTCATTGAAGCGCAGCGGCTCGGGGTTGTCACTGTAGCCGTTGACAGCTATGAGCATGCTCCCGCCATGCAGGCCGCGCACAAAAGCTATGTGATTGATATGCTTGATAAAGCGCAGGTCAGAGAAGTCATTGAGAAAGAAAAACCGGACTTGATCGTGCCGGAAGTGGAAGCCATTGCGACGGATGAGCTGCTGAAGCTTGAGGAAGAAGGTTTTCACGTCATTCCGAATGCGCGTGCGGCAAAGCTGACGATGGACCGTGAAGGCATCAGACGGCTTGCGGCAGAGACGCTTCATCTTCCGACTGCCGGCTATGAATTCGCGAATACATATGAAGAATTTAAAGAAGCGGCGGAAACAATCGGCTTTCCGTGCGTGGTAAAACCGCTGATGAGCTCTTCCGGAAAAGGGCAAAGCGTGTGCCGCTCGGCTTCCGGGCTGAAAAGCTGCTGGGACATGGCGATGGAAGGCGGCCGAGTGAAAAACGGCCGGGTCATCGTTGAGGAATTCATTCCGTTTGAATCAGAAATCACTCTTCTGACAGTGCGCGCGGCGAACGGTACGTCCTTTTGCGCGCCGATCGGACATGAACAAAAAGACGGTGACTATATTGAATCATGGCAGCCTCATCATATGACGGAACAGCAGATCAAAGAGGCGAAACACATTGCGAAAAGCATAACGGACGAGCTCGGCGGATACGGTTTGTTCGGGGTGGAGCTTTTCCTTACTGAAGATAAAGTATATTTCAGCGAGGTGTCTCCCCGTCCGCATGATACAGGGCTCGTTACGCTTGTGACGCAAAATTTGTCAGAGTTTGCGCTGCATGTCCGCGCGGTATTGGGATTCCCGATTCCGGAAATCACTCAGCTGTCGCCGGGGGCAAGCCGTCCGCTGAAGGCGCCAAAAGAGCTTGCTGATTATGCGCTTGAAGGTGTGGAGAAGGCTTTGGCGGTAAAAAGCACTCAGGTCCGCGTATTCGGTAAACCCGTCACGAAAGTAGGACGCCGTATGGCGGTTGCGCTTTCTGCAGCTGAGACCGTTGAAGAGGCCAGAGAAAGAGCGACCGAAGCACTCAGTTATTTATCAATTACATAAAATGATCTTAAAAGGCGTTTTTACCGTAATGGTAAGGCGCCTTTTTTGTTTGGACAGACTATATACTGGAAAACGGGGTTGTGAGATAATGTATGAGGCCGTTTTGTGCCGGCTTTTTAATTCTTGAAACTTTTTATGTCCGCAATCGTTATATGTAATGTTCTCATTTCACGGAGAAGGAAATAACAATACATCATACGGCTTTTCATTCATCAAGAACGGACAATCCGATTCTCAGCATGGAATATTTAAGCAGGGTAATCCGGAATAGAGGAAACCATGATTGCTTACCTTAATATGAACGGCGAAAAAACAAAAATCACCAGATTAGATTGTTCAAATAACACCAAATGCTGTATAATAAAAGAATTTGAATGATAGCATTGAAAGAATTCCATTTTATGTTTCCGTAAAATGGAGTCTTTATGCATACGCAGTCCGATTTGATATGGTTTTAATTGGAGGTTTGTGTAAACTGTGAATTATATACCTAGTATGATTACAATTGGAAATTTCATTTGCGGGCTCTTATCGATTCATTCCCTTTTGTATCATAATATACACTCTGCGGTGATCTTTATTTTCACCGGGATGTTTCTTGATTTCTTTGACGGTTTGGCCGCCCGTAAGCTGAACGCGGTATCGGAGATGGGAAGGGAGCTTGACTCTTTTGCGGATCTCGTGACGTTCGGCGTAGCGCCGTCCATGCTCGCTTACAGTGTTTCACTATATACGATTCCGTTCATCGGAATTTTAATCGCGCTTTCCTACAGTATCTGCGGGATGATCCGTCTTTCCAGATTTAATATTGAACAAAGCAAGCTGCCGACGTTTATCGGGATGCCGATTCCGTTTGCGGGTATGTGTCTTGTCATTTTGAGCTTTATCAATAACGCTTTTCTTCTGGGGGCGGGAACGATCGCGCTCGGTTATTTAATGGTCAGCAACATTAAATTTCCGCACTTTAAAAAACAGGCGCCTGAAAACCTGGAGAGCAGAAGATGGAATTAGTTCAGCAATTAATATCCGATTACGGATATATCGCGATTTTTCTTATGCTGACACTCGGTATTATCGGATTGCCAATTCCGGATGAAGTCATGATGACGCTTGTGGGCTACTTCGCTCATTTAAACGTACTGAATTACGGGCTCTCCATTCTGATCAGCTTTATCGGAGCGCTCCTTGGGATGATTATCAGCTACTTCATCGGCAGAAAAGCCGGCCGGCCGTTTATTAATAAGTTCGGAAAATGGGTCGGCCTGAAGGAAAAGAGGATGGAGAAAGTAGACAGGTGGATGAAGAAGTACGGGCCGTACACCATTATTTTAGGTTATTTCATCCCCGGCATCAGACACGTGACCTGCTACTTTTCCGGAATCGGCAGAATGGAATTCAAAACCTACTTATGCTTCGCCGCCATCGGAGCGTTTTTATGGTGTTTTATTTTTATTACTATAGGAAAATTTATAGGAGTAATCAATGTTTAATACTGCCGCTAAAGTTCTTTACCGTTCATTGATTGAACTGACTAATAATCGATTGACGTCTTATCTCATTAAAAACTTCTGTGAATCGAAACTGAGCAAGCCGATGATTCCGCTGTTTTCCAAACACTATCGCATCAACTGGAATGAAACGGAACGTACGGCTTCTGACTTTGATTCACTGGCGTCATTTTTCATTCGTGATATTAATTTAAATCTCCGCCCCGTGGCAAAAGAGAAGAACGCCATCGTCAGCCCGGTGGACGGTGTCGTTCAGACGGTTGGCATGATTAAACCCAATCAAACTTTCATGGTAAAAGGGAAGGATTATTCGTTCGCCGAACTGACGGGGTTTAAAAGCGCCGATCACAAGTATAACGGCGGGTGTTTTGCCGTGCTTTATCTGAGCCCGAGACATTATCACCGCTTCCATTCTCCCGTCAGCTGCACGTATCAGAAGCTGGCCGAGTTGGGGAAACGCTCCTATCCCGTTAATACGATGGGATTGAAGTACGGGAAAGATGTGCTCTCAAAAAATTACCGTTATGTGTACGAGCTGACCCGTGCTGACCAGCAGATGCTCATGATTCCGGTAGGTGCGATGAATATTAACTCGATCGTTCAGACAAACACCGGAAACAGGCTTGAGACGGGGGAAGAGCTGGGCTATTTTTCATTTGGATCGACCGTTATTTTAGTATTCGAGAAAGATATGTTTACCCCTTCGGATAACCTGACTGAAGGCCGTGAATTACAGGTCGGTCAGATCATCGGTTATGCGGAGTCACAGGAGGAGGCGTCCGCTTTATAAAAGCTGCTCCTCTTTTTTATATGGTGTAAGGAAGTGAACATTATGAAAGAAAAGGATTTGGCAAAGCTGATAGAGCAGTACCATCATACAGGGGATCAGCAAATTCTTGAAGCCGTGCGGGACGCATGCCGGCCTGTCGTTGAGGAGCTCATCTCAGAACTGGCTGAAGACAGCGCCGATCTTCTGCGGGCAAAAGGCCGTGACCGTTTTCCGTTTATTATCGGCAAGTATCAGACCGCGGCCGGCCTTTCGCTTGAGACCTTTTTGCGCAACACGTATCGGTTTTATTTTCAGCAGGTTTTAAAAGGCGAAGCGTGACTGGAAGAAAGAGTCCGGACGGAAATGTTCATCTTTCGCCCGTTTTCCTGTATGATATAGTAGAGTGTGCGATCATTAATTTAATTGAACAGGGTGTATAAATCATGGAAAAACAATATAGAGTTTTACTTTATTATAAATATGTAAAGATTGATGAGCCTGAAGAGTTCACGGCTCAGCATTTGAAGTTTTGTAAGGAGCTCGGTCTGTTAGGCCGTATTTTGATTTCTGAAGAAGGCATTAACGGTACGGTGTCCGGAACGGTTGAACAGACGGAACAATACATGAATGCGCTGAAAGCTGATCCGCGCTTTGCCGACATGCCGATTAAAATTGACGAGGCTGACGGACATGCATTCCGCAAAATGTTTGTGCGCCATAAAAAAGAATTGGTGACGCTTCGTCTCGAAGATGATGTTGATCCGAATGTCACGACGGGCAAGCATTTGAAACCGAAAGATTTTTATGAGCAAATGCAGGATCCTGACACGATCGTGATCGACGCCAGAAACGACTATGAGTATGACCTCGGTCATTTCCGCGGAGCGGTCAGACCTGATATTGAGGCGTTCCGTGAGCTGCCGGACTGGATTGAAGAGCACAAAGACATGCTTGAAGGTAAAAAAATTCTCACGTACTGCACAGGCGGCGTACGCTGTGAGAAATTTTCCGGCTGGCTGCTGAAGAAGGGCTTTGAAGACGTGTCCCAGCTTGACGGCGGTATCGTCACTTACGGTAAAGATCCTGAAGTGAAAGGGCAGCTGTGGGACGGACAGTGCTACGTGTTTGACGAAAGAATCAGCGTACCGGTCAACCGCGTAGAGCACGTTATCATCGGAAAAGATTATTTCACGGGCGAGCCGTGCGAGCGTTATGTGAACTGCGCAAATCCGGCATGTAATAAAAAAATGATCTGCACACCTGAGAATGAATACAAATACATGCGCAGCTGCAGTCACGAATGCCGTACGAACGAACGCAACATGTATGTGAAAGAGCACGAAATGACTCAGGAAGAAATCAATGAACGTCTTGCTTTGATTGAAAAAGAGGATCATGCGGCGATTGATTAATAGAAAAGACCACCAATGAGGTGGTCTTTTTTGTGTTTACATACTTTCTGTCCGGGCAGTCTGGTCTGCCGTGACGGGTCCTTTATATTTGAATGCTTTTTCCCACTTGGACACGACGATGCAGGCGACCGCATGGCCGGGCACGTTGACGCCGGTTCTCGCCATGTCCATGACGCGGTCGACACCGGCAATGATGGCGACGCCTTCCGCGGGGAGACCGACGGCATTCGCTGTCGCCAGAAGCACGACGAGTGAGCCTGACGGGACGGCGGCAATGCCTTTGCTTGTCATGACGAGCACAAGCATCATCAGAAGCTGCTGAGAAAGCGGCATCTCCACATGAAACGCCTGCGCCAGAAAAATACAGGACACCGATAAATAGAGGCTTGAGCCGTCACAGTTCAGCGATAAACCTGACGGAACCACAAAGGAGACGACCCGCTTCGGACAGCCGTATTTCTCCATCCGATCCATCAGCTGAGGCAGAATGGTTTCTGTGCTTGTCGTGGAGAAAGCGATCAAAAACAGATCCCAAATCATTTTCAGCACTTCAAAGTATTTGATTTTAAAGATGAGCCCCACGATCGGAAACAGAACGAAGAGTATCAGGAACAGCCCGAGGAACACAGTGCCGATCAGCTTCAGCATCGGAAGCAAAAGCGCGATTCCGAATTGCCCGACGGAGGCGGCCATCAGGGCGAGAACGCCGATCGGAGCGGTGACCATCACCATCTGCGTCAGCTTGAACATAATATTTGCCGTGGATTCGAAGAAACTCATGACAGGTGCGGAGGCTTTGCCGATGCCGGCTGCGGCAACACCGAATAAAATCGCGAAAAAAATGACGGCGAGAAGATCGTTTTTCGCCATAACGTCAATGATATTAACGGGGATAATATCAAGAAGCATTTGTTTCAGGTCGACTACTTTTTCCGTATAGCCGGAAAGCTCGTGAATATCTTTTTTAGCAAGATGAGAAAGGTTAAGTCCGACTCCCGGCTTCAGCACGTTCGCCAAAAACAGACCGAGCGCCAGAACAAGCGTCGTAATCACTTCGAACCAAATAATCGTTTTGATGCCGAGACTGCCCATTTTTTTCATACTGCCGCTGCCGGCGGCTCCGATGACAATGGTTGAAAACACGATCGGCACGACAATCATTTTAATCAGGCGGATAAATCCGTCTCCGACGGGCCGCAGCGCCATCCCGAAATCCGGGAAGAAATGGCCGATCAATGCTCCGATGGCTAAAGCGATCAAAATCTGGAATGCGATAAATTTTTTCAAGCGAATCCCCCTTTTACTTGCGCATTTCATACGTAATTCGTGAAGCAGGCGGCAACCACCTTCCTATCCGCCATAAATTTGTCACATTATTGACTGTGCGATAGAAAGGATTGTTTTACATTATGTAAGCGCAATCATTTAATATGACAGAAAGTCCTCATTGAAAAAAATGAAGGAGCATAAGAATAAAGAAAGATTTCTGATGAAAATATTAAAAATTTTGATAATTATCCTCTTATAAGTGGTATATTTGATATGATACGGTCAACTGCATTCTCATATATCTGTGCATACACGATTCAGGCAGAGAAAACAGGCAGCTTATAAAAGACTGAAAATTTAAACAATTACAAGAAAGGTGTGCTTTTGTTGAATCAACTGATTGAAAGACGTAAGGTCACAGCAAGAAAAGAAAAACCGGATTCCGCTTCATTGGGATTTGGCAAGTACTTCACAGATTACATGTTTGTCATGGATTACGAAGAGGAGAGAGGGTGGCATGATCCGAGAATCACCCCTTATGAACCGGTCAATCTTGATCCGTCCGCATCCGTTTTCCATTACGGGCAGGCCGTATTTGAAGGGCTGAAGGCTTACAGGTCAGAAGACGGCCGGGTGTTGATGTTCCGTCCTGACCAAAATATAAAACGGCTGAATAAATCGTTACGGCGGATGAGCATGCCGCCTCTTGACGAGAAGCTGGCGCTGGAAGCATTGATACAATTGGTGGAGCTGGAGCAGGAATGGATACCGATAGAAAAAGGAACCTCTTTATATATTCGTCCGTTTGTAATTGCGACTGAGCCTTCTTTAGGCGTCCGGCCTTCAAAACGTTACAAGTTCATGGTTGTTCTGACGCCTGTCGGTTCGTACTACGGCGATCAGCTGAAACCGATCCGTATTTATGTGGAGGATGAGTATGTGCGTGCCGTCACCGGCGGAGTGGGCGACGTCAAAACGTCCGGAAATTATGCGGCCAGCTTACAGGCTCAGCGGAAAGCCGAAGAACTGGGGTATGATCAGGTGCTTTGGCTCGACGGGGTGGAAAAGAAATATGCCGAAGAGGTAGGGAGTATGAATATCTTTTTCATCATAAACGGAGAGGCCGTAACGCCGGCATTAAACGGAAGCATTCTCGGGGGCATCACACGCGCATCTGTGATAGAGCTGTTAAAAAGCTGGGGCATCCGCGTCAGGGAAGAACAGCTCGCCATTGATGACATCTATGAGGCTGCGATGAGAGGCGAGGTGTCAGAGGTATTCGGTACGGGAACCGCGGCCGTCATCTCGCCGGTCGGCGCGCTGCACATTCACGGAGAAACGATTGAACTGAATAACGGTTTGATCGGTGAAGTGTCAGAAAGGCTCTATGAAACGATTGCCGGCATCCAAGTCGGGAAGGTGCGGGATTCGTTCAGATGGGTGGTTGAAGTATAAATGAAAAAAGAACCCTTGCGCTGCAGGGTTCTTTTTTCGGTTATTGGGATTTTACGGCTTGCACGCGGGCTCTGCTTTTCCGGTTTTTCAAGTAATAAGCGCTGTAGCAAACGGCCATAAATGCAATTCCGCAATAAAGGGCGATGGCCTGGTTCGGATCAAAAGCGATGCCGATACAGGAGGCGAGGCATAGGAGAAAGGCCGCTATCGGTACGGCCGGATATCCCGGTGTCCTGTATTTCAAGTCTGAAAGCTGGTGCCCTTCTGTAAGAAACCGTCTTCGGAACAAAAATTGCGATGCGGCGATGCTCATCCACACAGCCACTACCGCAAATCCTGAGACGGAGACGAGAACAAGATAGACTGTATCCGCTGCAAATACGCTTGACAACAACGACAGAATGCCGCCGATCATACTGAAGATCAGAGCGTTAAAAGGAATGCCTTTAGAGGTCAGCCTGGCAAAGGCGGGATGAAGCTCCCCTTCTTTAGACAGGGACCACAGCATACGTGATGACGCGTACAGCCCTGAATTGGCCGCAGACAGAAGCGCCGTTAAAATGACGAAATTCATCAGATCGGCCGCATAAGGCACGCCGATTCTGTCAAATACCGTGACAAACGGGCTTTCAATCACACCGGCTTCCTTGATAGAGATCATCCCTGACAGCACAAAAATCGTTCCGATAAAGAAAAGCGCCAGCCGCCAGACTGTAGTCTTAATGGCGCGCGGAACGGTTTTTTCCGGATCGGCGCTTTCCCCCGCAGCGATTCCGATCAATTCCGTCCCTGAAAAAGCAAAGTTTACTGAAAGCATCGTCATCAGTATCGGGAAAAAGCCATTTGGAAAAAGGCTGCCGCCATCCGTAAAGTTCGACAGCATAGGTGCGGCCTCACCGCTTTTCATCGGGACGATGCCGAACATCGCCGCTCCGCCCAATAAAATAAACAGTAAGATGGCTAAGACTTTAATACTTGAGAACCAAAACTCCGATTCAGCAAAAAATTTCACGGAGAAGGCGTTTAATAAAAAGATGAGAAGAGCGAATACCGCACTCCACATCCAAACTGAAGTATGCGGGAACCAACGCTGCATGAAAAGCCCGGCCGCCGTGAATTCAGAGCCCAGCGCCACCGCCCACGTCAGCCAGTACAGCCATGCGACCGTAAAGCCCGTCGCGGGCCCGATATAGGTCTTCGCATAGGTGTGGAATGCGCCCGTCACCGGCATGGCCACTGACAGTTCACCGAGGCAAAGCATGACAAGATAGACGATGCCCGCGCCCAAAAGGTAAGCGAAAATGGTGCCCGCCGGACCCGCCTGATGAATGGTATACCCAGAGCTTAAAAACAGCCCCGTCCCGATCACACCTCCGAGTGATAGCATAAAGAGGTGTCTGCTTTTCATACTTCTCTGAAAATTCGTCTCGTTCTTGTTGTTCATTGTTTTCCAACTTTCTGCGAGGGCCGTCCTAATAAAAAATCTCATGCCGGCGAACGGCACGAGATTCCGGCGAACCGGCTTTTTGAATAGAATATACAAACTATTCCGATTAGTCAAGTTGTTTTTAAGGTCTTGGCCCAATCGGCAATGGCCTGAATGTCCGCAGGTTTCGTCCGGCAGCAGCCTCCGATCAGGCTCACGCCGTTTTCGTACCAGCTTTGCGCGCTTTTTCCGAAATGGTTTTCGCACGCTGCGCCTTTCCAGGTTTTTGTCACTGGGTCATATTGTTCGCCGGAGTTCGGATAGGCGATAATCGGTTTGGACGTTGCCCGTTTGATTTCTTGTACCAGCTGCGGAATATGTTCGATCGGTGTGCAGTTGATGCCGATCGCTGCGATTTGGCTGCAGGAGCCGAGCAGAGCCGCGCATTCGGAAATAGGCGTGCCTTCGCTGATATGCCGTCCGTCTTTGGCGCTGAAGCTGATCCATGCATAAGTGCCGGGGAATTCCTCCAGCAGCCTTGTGATCGCTTTTGCTTCTGACAGGCACGGAATGGTCTCGCAGGCCAAAAGATCGGCGCCGGATTCTATGAGGGCTTTCATCCGGGGGCGGTGGAAGCTGATCAGCTCATCCTCCGTCAGTCCGTAATGCCCGCGATATTCGGAGCCGTCAGCGAGGCTCGCGCCGTAAGGTCCGATAGAAGCGGCGACCAAAGGTTTGGGCCGGTGTAAACGGTTTTCTTCATGCGCCCAAAATTCATCGCGTGCTTGCGCGGCAAGTTCAACAGATGTCTGAATGAGACGTATCGCATCGGTTTCAGGGATGCCGCGCGCTGCAAATCCTTCGATTGTCGATTGATAACTGGCGGTGATCGCGCAATCAGCGCCGGCGGCAAAATATTCTGCATGCACCTGTTTGATCAGTTCCGGCCTCTCTAAAAGAATTTTGGCCGACCACAGATCGTCATGTAAATCACAGCCCATCCGCTCAAGCTCGGTTGCCATCGCGCCGTCTATGATCATCACCGGGTATTCATTTAATATTTGTGTAAAGGGATTCATAGGCCTTCCTTTCTGACTTTACTGAAAATATATAAAAAGGGTAATGGACGCTATTCTCTTTGTCAATGAACCGGCAGAAAAAAGGTGTTCAGGACGCTGCCCGAACACCTTTTGTTTAGGAAATGTGTTTGCCTTTCGCACTTTTCGCGATGTCTGAATACTCCCAGCAGTCGATCCCGTCATCATCAGGGAGCACATCTCTGTAAAAGACGGGGTCCTTTCCGGCTTTCTTTTGCCGGACATAATCGCTCAAAGCGGCAAACGCTTTTTTCGACAGAAGGAAAATCGCAATTAAGTTCACGACCACCATTAAGCCCATGAACAAGTCAGCCATATCCCACACAAGCTGGACTTTGGAAATACAGCCGAACAGTACCATTCCGAGCACACAGATACGGTAAATGAACAGCCATTTTTTGTTCTGGCTTAAAAATCCGATATTGGTTTCTCCGTAATAATAGTTGCCCATCAGAGCGCTGAAGCCGAACAAAAGCATTAAGACGGCAAGGAAACCGGACGCCCACGCGCCGACATGATCGCTCAAGGCGGCCTGAGAAAGCGCGATGCCGCTCAGTCCCGGCTGGTGATAAGCGTCTGAAAATAAAATGATAAGCGCCGTGCTTGTACAAATGACGAGCGTATCCGTCAGGACGCCGAATGCCTGAATGAGCCCCTGTTTCACCGGGTGGCTCGTCGTAGCTGTCGCCGCCGCGTTCGGAGCGCTTCCCATACCCGCTTCATTTGAGAAAATCCCGCGTCTTACACCTTGCATCAAGGCCGCACCTAAAGCGCCGCCCGCTGCCTGATCAATGCCGAACGCATTTTTTACGATTAGCGACAGAACGCCGGGCAATTGGGTGATGTTCGTCAGAATGACAAAGAAAGCGACACCGATATATAAAACGGCCAAAACGACTACGATGTATTCCGCCATTTTCGCAATTCGTTTGACGCCGCCGAAGATTACGCCGCCGAAAACCAAGATTAAAATAATGCCCAATGTAAGCCGGCTGGTGCCGAATGCGTTTTGAAAGGCGACGCTGATCGTATTGGATTGAACGGAATTAAAAACAACCCCGAATGACAGTGTGATTAATACGGCGAACAGCGCGCCCATCCAGCGTTTCTTCAGGCCCTTTTCCATGTAATAGGCCGGGCCCCCGCGGAATCCGTTTTGATCTTTTACTTTATAAATTTGGGCCAGCGTGCTTTCAACAAAGCTTGAAGCCGAACCGATGACTGCGATAATCCACATCCAGAAAATAGCGCCCGGACCGCCGAGTGAGATCGCAATGGCGATTCCGGTAATATTCCCGGTTCCGACACGCGCCGCCATACTGATGCAAAATGCCTGAAACGGGGAAATGCTGTTTTTTGTCCGGGCGGCCGCGCCTTCCTTCAAAACCCGGATCATTTCCTTCAGCATGCGGACTTGCAGACCCTTTGATCTGAACGTAAAAAACAGTCCCAGAGAAAGAAGCAGTACGATTAACAGTTTTGACCATAAAAAATCATTTGCCGAGCCGATTACATTTTCAAGGAATTCCTGCATCCAATCACCTCTTGGTTCGTTTGATTAAAAAATACTGAGCTCCCACTCCTGTGCGATATGTTTCAGCAGCATGCCGCCGGTCAGGCTGTTGCCGTATTCATCAATGGCCGGACCGTAAATGCCGATGCCGCAGCCGTTATGAAAAGGCTGTTCTCTTCTGGCGCTTGGGGGAACCAATGCCATAATGCCGCCGGATACCCCGCTTTTGGCCGGGACGCCGACGAAAGCCGCATATTTGCCTGACGCATTGTACATCCCGCATGTCAACATCAGGGCTTTGGCGAGTTTCGCGACATCTTTCGGAATGACCTGTTCCCGTCGGATCGGATGGTAGCCGTCATGCGCAAGTATCAATCCGATTAAAGCGATGTCCTCGGTTGTACCCTCCATGGCGCACTGCTTTAAATACACTTCAAGCGTTTCTTCCACATCCGCCTCGAGAAAGTTCGTTTCTTTTAAATAGTAGGCGAGCGCTCGGTTCCGATGCGCGGTCTGCCATTCAGAACGGAAGACCTCCTCGTGAATGTGAGGGCGTTTTCCTATTAATTTTTCAAAAACGGAAAAGAGATATTCTAATTTATCATGCGCCGTTTCACCCGGAAGCAGCGAGGCGACGGTAATGGCGCCGGCATTGATCATCGGGTTGAAGGGCTTCCCGGGTTTATGGATTTCAAGCCGGATGATAGAATTAAACGCATCACCTGTCGGCTCCACGTCCACACGATCCAGCACGTAAGAAATGCCTCTGTTCATGCAGGCGGCAATAAAGCTGATGACTTTTGAGATGCTCTGCAATGTGAACGGGACATTCCATTCACCGGCATGAATCATTGAGCCATCCGGCTCTAATATGCAAATGCCCAGCTGAGAGTCGTTGATTTCTCCAAGGGCGGGTATATAATTTGCGCTTTTTCCATTGACGGAAAACGGTCGGTAATGCTCGACCCAATCTTGTAAAAGTGATGCCAGTTCCTCTTTTTCAAGGCGCTCTCTGACCATATCTTTCATAACATTCCTCCTCTATTGCAAGCCTGTCCGAAGCGGAACCCGGTCTTGGAAAACGTTTTCAAAAATAGCGTGTTCCATGTTAATGTATAATGACATCTACAGAATCATACAAAATACGACAAAATCATTCTTAAAATAAGCCGATAGATTTATAAATCAGCCGGAGTGTCCCGCCATTCGGGTCTAAAGAAATTTGCGGACTGTATCGGTCTTGTTCAAAATAGACAGAAGAAGGAAGTGATTATGATCAGGCTCGACTATTTACTGAAAAAAGACGGCTATCTTTTCGCCCTTATGCTGATCACCGTGCCGCTGGCGGGGGAACTGAAATTTTACCCCCTGAATGAGGTATATCGGATCAGCTTCGGCGCCCCGGCTTTTTTCTTTTTTCTGCTGCTGCTTCGGCATGTGCCGGCAGTATTGTCAGGGCTGTTGACAGGTGCAGCCGTTGTGGCATTCCGGATCGGCCTGGCGTGCTGGGGAGGAGAGCATGCCGGCTTTACGGAGGCTTTTTTCAGCCAATATCCCAGTTTCTTTTTTTACTTTACATATGCCTGCTTGTTTTATGTGCTGAAGGTCAGGCTTTTTTGGAATCGGCCGCTGATGATCGGGTTTCTCGGCTTTCTCATTGAAATTGCGTCCGATGCCGTTGAAATGACGGTTCAGTTTTCCGGCGGCCGGCAGATTATGATGCCGGACAAGCTGGCGGATATCGCAGTTATCGCTGTTTCTCACACATTTATTGTGCTGAGTTTTTTCAATGTGATGAAGCTGCACGAATCTCAGGTCAGGGAAAAACAAACGAGAAAGCAGCATGAGCACATGCTGATGATTGTGTCTAACTTATATGAAGAAACGATTCATTTGAAAAAAACGCTGAAAACGACAGAGCATGTGACGAAAGAATCCTATCAGCTGTATCGGGAAATGAGCGGGAACGACCGGGAGCTCGGGAGCCGAATGCTGCGCCTCGCGGGAGAAATTCATGAAGTGAAAAAAGACAATCAGCGAATATTCGCCGGCCTGTCGAAGCTGATTTCCAATGAGAGATTCCGGGATTACATGAATGCCGCCGCTCTGGTCGGCATCGTCATCCGAATCAATGAAAAATACGCCGAATCTTTAGGCAAGGACATTCAATTCCGGAGCGTGATTGAAGGAGAACATCCCGATTATCACGTCTTTACCGTCCTGTCGATCTTAAATAATCTGACCGCCAATGCCGTCGAAGCCATGGGAGACAGGGGTGAGATCCGCCTCGCACTGCGCAGGGCTGAGGGGGAGATGGCCGAATTTCAGGCTGAAGATGACGGTCCCGGCATTCCGGAAAAAATCGGAGAGGTCGTTTATGATCCCGGGTTTACATCCAAATACGATGAATTCGGCACACCTTCAACGGGCATCGGGCTTACTTACGTGAAGGAAATCGTAACTGAACTTGACGGAGACATTTCCTTTCACAACAAGCCAAAAGGCGTCATATTTACGATTAAGCTGCCGGTAAAGCATTTGATTGCAGAAAGGATGAACTCATAATATGCGGTTTTTTATAGCTGATGATGACCGGGCGATCCGTTCCATTTTAAAACAGATGATCGAGGACGAGGACTTAGGCGAAGTCGTCGGTGAGGCAGAGGACGGAAGCCAGATTGAAGGGCATTATCTCCATTTTAAGCAAGTCGATATTTTATTAATTGATCTGCTGATGCCGGGTCGGGACGGGATTGAGACAATCCGGCATCTTCAGGGGTCGTACAACGGAAAAGCGGTGATGATATCGCAGGTGGAGGCAAAGGAAATGGTGGGAGAAGCTTATTCTCTCGGCATCGAATACTTTATCCACAAACCGATCAACAAAATCGAGATCGTCACCGTTTTGCGAAAAGTAAAAGAGCGGATTGAACTGGAAACCTCGATCGGCGACATCCAACACTCGTTAAGCCGCCTTATTCAGCGGAATGAGCCGAAAAAAAGCGGGCCTGGGGGGATGCACGAGAAATCAATCAAAGAAACAGGAAAATTTCTTTTATCGGAATTAGGCATCGTGGGAGAAAGCGGGGCGCATGACCTCATGGCCGTCCTTCACTATTTATTTGAGGATGAACAGGCGGAAAGAAACATCCCGTCTTTAAAGCAGATGTTTACAAACGTCGCCATCCGGAAGCTGGGGCCTGCGGCGGCACAAGCCGAGGTTAACAGGGAAATCAAAGCCTCGGAACAGCGGATCAGAAGGGCCGTCATTCATTCGTTAAACCATTTCGCTTCATTGGGCACAACTGATTTTTCAAACCCCAAATTTGAATATTACGCCTCGAAATTCTTTGATTTCCCTGCCGTCAGCAAGAGAATGAAAGAAATGCAGGCTAAGGAAACCGTGCCGCTTTCTCCGGTTAAAGTGAATATGAAAAAATTCATTCACGTCTTCTTTTTAGAGGCGAAAGATTTACGCGAAGGATCAAAATTTGTCAGCGGAGGCAGCCGGTGAGCTGGCTTTGGAAAAGATGGCAAACGTGGATAAATGACAGTTCGTACTGGCCTGATTTTTCCGCGCTGATCCATGGCTTGCACCCTCCGCATATTTTTGCAAACGAAAATCAGCATGTGACAGAATGGCAGGCCGCTTACCCTGTGGAAACGGCGAAGTTCGCGCTTCAGACGGGGCAAGAGGAGCATATGGAAATGGCGCGGGACATGCTCGGCCTGTCCGATCCGAAAGGTTATTGACTTCCGCCGGATGACAGCGTATGATACATTTTAAAATAAAAGAACGGATGAATAATGCTGAGGAAGAGTAAGTACGCATCAGCGCGCGGGGTTCAGAGAGTCGGTGGCAGCTGTGAACCGATCCCCGTCCGGTGCCGAATGGGCTTCTGAATTGCTGCGCTGAAATGACAGTAGGCGGTGCCGGGATTCTTTCCCCGTTATCAAGAAAGGAGTATTGAAACCGTGTGTTTCTGTACTTTTTGAGAGAATGGCTTTTCAGCCGTTAATAAAGGTGGCACCGCGAAAACCTCGTCCTTTGATGGACGGGGTTTTTTTGTGTTGTTAAGGAGGTGATGGCCATGGAAAGTGACTGGAGACGGACAGACAATCAAAAAAGGAGGGATATTCATGGTGATCGCAACCGACGACCTTGAGCTCACGTGTCCGCATTGTGAAGGAACCGGCCAGGAGAAAGAAGGGACGCCCTGTCCGAAGTGCGGCGCGAAGGGCGTCATATTGACCGCTCAAGGAAACACGCTGCTGCATTTTATCAGAAAGCATATTGATCAGTGAAATCAAACGAAAAAGGCCGTTATCCGGCCTTCAGGCTGTCGAGAAAATCTCGACAGCCTTTATTTTTCCCTTAAAATATCCATTCCCCTGTCATAAAATAAAAGAAAGACAGAAAAAATGGCTTTCTCATGTTCCACACAAGAAATTTTTCTCAAAACACAGCCGAATTCGTTCTGTTTGACCAACTCGTCGAAGAGGATCACCTTCTTCGAAAAATTGATAAATACATAGACTTCTCTTTCATCGTGGAAAAGGTCAAAATTTACTGCAGCCTCACTTGATCCGCTGATCTTATTCAAAATGATGTTGAAGATAGCCACATACCCAGCCAAGCAAGGCTAGGCATGTAGGAGTGCTTTTTCTGCACCTGAAATCAAATGAATATGTAAAGAAACAGCACGAAACAAAAAAGCTTGCAGAAAAAACATCATTTTCTCTACAAGCTGCTTTTTCATTCTTCAAAATAAGGATTCACATGGATGAGCACTTCTTCAACATCTGAAAAGTGTCTTTTGATTTCATTTCGGATTTCGCGGGCAATATCGTGTCCCTGCTTAATCGTCAAATCATGATCCAAAGATAACCGGACATCAAGCAATTTATAGTGGCCATGTTCTCTTGCTCGGATTTTATCGAGCCGTTTGACTTGAGGGCAATGCAAAATAACCGCTTTATATTCCTCTATCAGTTCGGGATCAACACTTTTTTCCATGAGAACGTCAACAGACGGCCTGATTAATTCCATTGAAATCTTAAAAATGAGGTACGCCACGATGACACTGGCAATTGCATCTGCGTACAACAGATAGGACCATCCGCGGGTGTTCCCGATAATCGCCAATAGGACGCCGATAAAAGCGGCAAGAGAGGCAACGATATCGCCTTTATGATCGTATGCAATCGCTATAATCGCTTTACTGTTCCATTTTTTCCCTTGTTTGATCGAATAACGATATAAGATCTGCTTAGCCGCGTAGGATATCAGAGCCGCAAACAATGCGCTGTATTGCGGGATGCTTGGGCCCTCAACAAAGGACGAAATCGCTTCTATTAGAATATACACGGAAACGAGCACTAATATTATTCCTACAATCGCTTCGCTGATGACCTCAGCTTTGCCATGCCCGAAAGGATGGTCTTGATCGGGCGGCTTATTAGAAATGCCGATGACGGCCAGGACAGCAATTGAAGCCGCGACATCCGCTGCAGAATGTATACCGTCGGCAAAAACTGCTTCACTATCGCCTATCAGTCCAAAAAAGATCTTTCCTGCCATTAAGATCAGATTGGCTATCAATGCAATCAAAGCAACTTTTTTGCTTATTTGTTCTCTTTCACTTGTCATTTTTTCCTCCTATAAAACTGCACAAAAAAATAGGGGCGCTTTTGATTCGCACTCCGTATCCTTTCTCGTGTAATCACTCTGCTTATCGTACCAATTCAGTTTCGAGTGGGTCTATAGCAAGGTTGTTTCCTGTTTCCTAATAAATAAGGTGACAGAAAAAAAGTTGGAGCAGGGCTAAACAGTACACAGACAAAATGGCGCTGAATTTAAAAATGAACTGTTGACATTTGAGTATTTATCTTTTATTATTATCTCGAATTCAAGATTTTTTAATTCAAGATAATTTAATTAGAGTGCAGGATAAGAACCTGCCGATCGTTTGATTCACGAAAAGATCAGTGAAGAGAACGTTTCGTTTTTTAATCATACGTTATTTGATTTTTTATACTATAATATCTCGAATTCGAGATAAAAGGGGTACGAGAGAAATGGCTGAATTTGTACAGCTAGTGAATGAAAGAAGATCTGCAAGCAACTTTCTTCCAGAACATCCAATCACAAGAGATGAGCTCAACGAAATGTTTGAATTGGTTGCGTTGGCTCCATCAGCTTTTAATTTGCAGCATACAAAATATGTGACGGTTCTTGACCCGAATGTAAAAGAAAAGCTGAAGCAGGCCGCAAACGGACAATATAAAGTGTTTAGCTCATCAGCGGTTCTTTTGGTTTTAGGGGATAAGCAGGCATATCAGCAAGCGGCTGACATCTATGAAGGATTGAAGCTGCTTGGGGTATTAAATAAACAAGAGTATGATCACATGGTTCAAGACACCGTTTCGTTTTATGAAAACAAGGGAGAACCATTTAAGAGAGATGAGGCGATAAGAAATGCTTCACTTTCTGCGATGATGTTTATGCTGAGTGCTAAGGAAAAAGGCTGGGACACCTGTCCGATGATAGGGTTTGATACTGAAGCCGTGAAACAGATTTTGAAGATAGATGATCAATTTGAAGTTGTCATGATGATTACAATCGGTAAAGAAAAAATAGAAAGCAGAAGGCCGCGCGGCTACCGAAAGCCTGTGAATGAGTTTGTGGAGTATATTTAAATATTTGTAAAGGAGCGGATAAAAATGGCTAAAAAAACGATGGGAATCCATCATATTACAGCAATTGTCGGTCACCCTCAAGAGAATGCTGATTTCTACGCTGGAGTGCTGGGGCTGCGATTGGTCAAGCAAACGGTCAATTTTGATGATCCGGGTACGTATCACCTTTATTTTGGGGATGAAGGCGGGAAGCCGGGAACAATCATCACATTCTTTCCGTGGGCGGACGCCCGTCAAGGCATCATTGGAGACGGACAGGTTGGCGTGACATCTTACGTCGTGCCGAGAGGTGCTATGGCATTTTGGGAAAAGAGACTTGAAAAGTTCAACGTGCCATACACAAAAATCGAGCGTTTTGGAGAACAATATATAGAATTTGATGACCCGCATGGCCTGCATTTAGAAATCGTGGAAAGAGAAGCAGGGAAGGTCAATACGTGGACTTTCGGAGATGTGACCCCAGATGTTGCCATTAAAGGCTTTGGCGGTGCAACCTTGTTATCAGCACAGCCAGAAAAAACAGGTGAATTGCTGGAAAACATCATGGGGCTTGAGCGAGTCGGCAAAGAAGGAGACTTCGTTCGTTATCGTTCTGCCGGTGATATCGGAAATGTGATTGATCTTAAATTAACGCCTATCGGCCGCGGACAAATGGGTGTCGGCACGGTCCATCACATCGCTTGGCGGGCTCAGGATGACGAAGATCAATTAGATTGGCAAAGATTCATTGCTGCGAACGGATATGGTGTGACTCCTGTTCAGGATAGAAACTATTTTAATGCGGTTTACTTCAGAGAACACGGGGAAATCTTATTTGAGATCGCAACTGATCCGCCGGGCTTTGCCCATGATGAGTCACAAGAAACAATGGGCGGAAAATTGATGCTCCCTGAGCAGTATGAACCGCACCGGGCTCATATTGAACAAGGGCTGCTGCCGTTTGAAGTGAGAGAATTAGATTGATTGATAGATGAACGTGAAGCATGAAGAAAAATAATAAGTCATACATTTAACAGATGTTTGCTGGAAGCGACTGTTGGTAAACAAGCTGCCTTGCAGCACATCATATAATATGAAAAATAAGGAGAGATAAAAATGGAAGATGCAGGACTATTACTTATTCGAATCATGATTGGTGTGGTGTTTCTGTTTTATGGATCACAAAAATTATTCGGCTGGTTTGGCGGATACGGGATTAAAGGAACCGGACAATGGTTCGAGTCAATTGGAGTTAAACCAGGCAATGCCGCGGCCGCTTTATCAGGTCTCGGGGAACTCGCAAGCGGAATTTTATTTATTTTAGGTGTATTCCTCCCGCTTGGAGCTGCTATTATAACGATCATTATGTTAGGTGCCATTGTAAAAGTTCACGGAGCGAAAGGGTTTGCGAACGGTGCCGGCGGTTTTGAATATAACTTGGTGCTGATTGCAGTCTCCATCGGAGTTGCACTCATCGGTTCAGGGGCGTACGCTTTGCATTTTTAATATAAGTATCTAAGAACAGTTACTGAAAAGCGGTAACTGTTCTTTTATTTTTCAAGCACAACGTTAAGGAATAGCAAAAAAGCGGATATGATCAATATAAATGTGTATAGTGAATGTACGAGTATTGATGAGCTTGGTCATGAAAGACTAGCCGATTTGAAGGAGGATTTTGATGAAAGAGCTGACAGACTTACATTCGTTAGATTCTATCGAGAATTTTATTAAGCAGCATCAATTCAGTTTTATCTACATTTCAAGACCCACCTGTACAGTATGTCACGCTGTTCTGCCGCAGCTCAGAAAAGTATTGGATCAGTTTCCGAATATCAAATTGGGGCATACCAACGCTGACGAGGTAGAAGAGGTTGCCGGCAGATTTTCAGTCTTCACTGTCCCCGTGCTTCTTTTGTTCATTGATGGGACTGAGTTTCTGAGAGAAGCCCGCCTTGTTCATTTTGAACAGCTCGAAGAAAGGCTGATAAGGGTTTATCAGTTATATCAAGATGTATAAAATGTTTATACTTTACAAATAAAAAGCCCCCTTTAAGGGGCTCAGGCTGTCGAGAAAATCTCGACAGCCTTTATTTTTTCCTTAAAATATCCATTCCCCTGTCATAAAATAAAAGAAAGTCAGAAAAGGACGGTGTCTTTCTCATGTTCCGCACAAGAAACGCTTCTCAAAACACAGCCGAATTCGTTCTGCTTGACCAACTCGTCAAAGAGGATCACCTTCTTCGAAATATTGATAAATACATAGACTTCTCTTTCATCGTTGAAAAGGTCAAACCTTACTGCAGCGCTCACTTGATCCGCTGATCTTATTCAAAATGATGAAGAAGGCTGCCACATACCCAGCCAAGCAAGGCTGGGCAAGTGGGAGTGCTTTTTCTGCACCTGAAATCAAATGAATATATAAAGAAACAGCACAAAACAAAAAAGCTTGCAGAAAAAACATCATTTTTTCTACAAGCTGAAGGCCGTTATCCGGCCTTTTTTACGTTATTCGGACCGGGGTTCTAAAAAACGGGACCCGCCCAAGTCTTTTCTCATCAGATAAATATGGAAAAAATATTCTCCGACAGCGATGATGACGGCGGAAATAAGAGCGGCAAACGCCAGTCTTCCTCCGGAAATGCCCATGGACAGCGGCATTCCCATCAGCCAGACAACAAGAAACGCGATTCCGAAATCAGCGGACGCCGCCGTGATATTATTCCATCTCGGAAGCACGTACAGGTCGCCCGTAAAGTAGGAAACGGCCCCCAGCACAATGGTCATCAGCAGCACGTCGCCGAATGTAAAGCGAAAACCTAAGCCGAGTATCAGATACAGAATAATGATGGTCATAATGCCTTTAATGGCAAGCGCTTTAATGTGTTCCATGCGAATTCCTCCTTATGGAAATCATGTTAGTATGTTTCCTCATAACGAGAAATATAAACCCTTTTTTCGTGAACATTTGTTTTCTGGCTTTTGGCTGTCATCACTGGGCCGCTGCTGAATATGATGAAAGGAGAAAATACGGGAGGTGTCATGATGGCAGTCGTAAAAGCGTCGAGCGCAGATGTCAATCTAATGGCAAGGCTGCTCAGGGCGGAAGCGGAAGGCGAAGGGAAGCAGGGAATGCTTTTGGTCGGCAATGTGGGAATCAATAGGGTGCGGGCGAATTGTTCTGATTTTAAAGGCCTGCGCACCATCAGGCAGATGGTGTTTCAGCCGCACGCGTTTGAAGCGGTGACTCACGGATACTTTTACCAGAGACCGCGTGAATCCGAGCGGAGGCTTGCCCGCAGGAACATTAACGGAGAACGGTTTTGGCCGGCTAAATTCAGCCTGTGGTATTTTAAGCCGCCGGGCAACTGCCCGCAGACTTGGTATGGCCAGCCGTTTGTCGCCAGATTCAGATCCCACTGCTTCTATCAGCCGACAGGTGAGACGTGCGAAAACGTGTACAATACATTTTAATCCCGGACGCACCGTTCTTAGAATGAACGGTGTTTTTTAATTTTTTGTGAAGAAAAATAGGAAAAAAGTGCGCTTGACGGATGACAAGCCAAAAAGAAACAGAGGGGGTTTTCTCCCGGCGGGGCAAGGTTTGTCGAAACAATGTGAAAAATGTCTCCCGCCGTCCATTTTTCAGCCTTACAAACCCTTCATACTTCTTCATAGCGGTTTAACATTTCTTTTTTATAATAAGGGCGATCAATGAGACGAAAGGGGAACTGACATGACACATGACGGCCGTTTAGATGAATGGATCAAGGAATTGGAGAACAAAAGCTTTCAGAACAATACATTTGACCGCCGCGCATTTATACAGGGCGCCGGGAAAATCGCCGGTCTTTCCCTCGGGTTAGCGATCGCGCAATCCATCGGCGCGTTTGAAGTGAATGCCGCTCCGAAATTTTCAAACTATCCGTTCACCCTCGGCGTAGCCTCCGGCGACCCGCTGTCTGACAGCGTCATTCTCTGGACGCGTCTTGCCCCTGACCCGCTGAATGGGGGCGGCATGCCGAAGCAGGCCGTGCCGGTAAAATGGGAAATCGCCGCTGATGAACATTTCCGTCACATCGTCAAACGCGGAACGGAAATGGCCAAGCCGAATCTCGGACACTCCGTCCATGTCGAGGCGGACGGGCTCAAGCCCAATAAAGTGTACTATTACCGGTTTAAAAGCGGGCATGAGCTCAGTCCCGTCGGCCGGACGAAAACGCTGCCCGCTCCCGGCGCTGACGTATCCGCCATGACGTTTGCATTTGCCTCATGCCAGCAGTATGAACACGGCTATTATACGGCGTATAAACATATGGCGAAGGAAAAGCTTGATCTCGTGTTCCATCTCGGAGATTACATTTATGAATACGGACCGAACGAATATGTGTCAAAAACGGGAAATGTCAGGACGCACAGCAGCGCTGAAGTGTATACACTGTCAGATTACCGCAACCGTCATGCCCAATACCGCTCTGATGCCAATCTGAAAGCCGCCCACGCCGCATTTCCGTGGGTCGTGACGTGGGACGATCATGAGGTGGAAAACAATTATGCCAATATTATCCCTGAAAAAGGCCAATCCGTTGAAGCGTTTGTGCTCAGGAGGGCCGCAGCTTACCAGGCTTATTATGAACACATGCCGCTCAGGCGCATGTCATTGCCGAACGGTCCTGATATGCGGCTGTACAGGCAATTTTCTTATGGCAATTTGGCATCGTTCAATGTGCTTGATACAAGACAGTACAGAGATGATCAGGCCAACGGCGACGGGAATAAGCCGCCTTCTGATGAGTGGAGAGACCCGAAGCGCACATTGATGGGGACAGAACAGGAGCAATGGCTCTTCGGAAATTTAGCCGCGTCAAAAGCGAAGTGGAATGTGCTGGCGCAGCAAATCTTTTTCGCGCAATGGAATTTCGGAACAACCGCCAATCCGATATACAGCATGGATTCATGGGACGGCTACCCGGCTCAGCGGGAGCGGGTCATCAATTTTATAAAAAGCAAAAACCTGAACAATGTCATCGTGCTGACGGGTGATGTTCACGCAAGCTGGGCGTCAAACCTGCATACCGATTTTAATCAAACGAATTCAAAGATTTTCGGAGCCGAATTCGTCGGGACTTCCATTACATCTGGAGGAAACGGGGCGGATAAACGGGCCGATACGGATCAAATCTTAAATCAAAACCCGCACATTAAGTTTTTCAACGATTACCGCGGCTATGTCCGCTGTACGGTGACCCCTGCCCAATGGAGAGCGGATTACAGAGTGGTGCCGTACGTGACGGAGCCGGGGGCTGAGGTATCCACGCGGGCTTCATTCATTTATCAGAAAGACCAGACGGGGATTCGGAAGGTCTCTCAAGCTGCGGTTGCAGGCGGTTTAAAGCAGTCAAACGAGGTGGAAGAGGATCGTTTCTTCGCCCATAACAATGCGCATGAAAAGCAAATGAGAAAGAAACGGGCCAAAATCTCACAATAAGGAGGCACACTCATGTTTTCAAATATCGGCATTCCCGGGTTGATCCTGATCTTCGTCATCGCTCTCATCATTTTCGGACCTTCAAAGCTTCCGGAAATCGGCCGTGCCGCCGGCCGCACGCTGCTTGAATTTAAAAGCGCCGCAAAAACATTGGTCTCAAATGAAGAGCCGGACAAGCAGACAGCTGAGAAAGACAAAACGGCAGGCTGAATCCTGACATGGGGGCAGACGAATCCGCTTCTGCCTCTTTCTCTATAAGGAGGATGTACGATTGGATAAAAAAGAAACCCACTTGATCGGGCATTTAGAGGAAGTCCGGCAGCGTCTCATTAAAACCGTTATCGCCTTTCTCGTATTTTTTATCGGCGCCTGCTGGTTTGTGCAGGATATTTATGACTGGCTGATCAAGGATTTGGATGGCAGGCTGGCCGTTTTAGGGCCGAGCGAGATTTTATGGGTGTATATGATGATTGCGGGAATATGCGCCCTTACGGCAACGATTCCGGTTGCCGCTTTTCAGCTCTGGCGTTTTACGGCGCCGGCTTTGACCCCGTTTGAACGCCGCGCCGCTTTGCTTTACATTCCGGGGCTTTCGGTTTTGTTTATTATCGGAATTTCCTTCGGGTATTTTGTGCTGTTTCCGATTGTGCTCGGATTTTTAACACAATTATCCGCCGGCCATTTTGACATGGTATTTACGGCGGACAAGTATTTTACCTTTATGCTGAATCTTACATTGCCGTTCGGATTTTTGTTTGAAATGCCTCTGGCCGTCATGTTTCTGACACGGCTCGGAATCGTGAATCCAACCCGGCTGGCAAAGGCGCGGAAGCTTTCGTATTTTGTGCTGATCGTCGTCTCGGTGCTGATTACGCCTCCGGATTTTATGTCTGACTTTCTCGTCATGATTCCGCTGCTCGTCCTCTATGAAATCAGTGTGACGCTGTCCCGCATTGTTTACCGGAAGAAATGGGCCGAGGCGCCGTCTGCAGCTTAGTGAAGTTCGCCTCCGCCGGTCTCAATATCGTCCTCATGCGCCGCGGCGGTCACCGCGGCGATTTTGAGCGCTTTTGTCACGAGATCCAGGCTTAGGCTCGGCGCAGACTTCTGCAAGGTTTGCTCCGGAATGTACGGGATGTGTATAAACCCGCCGCGGATGTGCGGATGGCGGCAGGCGATTTCATCCATCAGGCCGTAAAAGAGGTGATTGCATACAAACGTCCCCGCCGTGTAGGATACAGCCGCGGGAATGCCTTCCTTTTTGATTTCCTCAACGATCCGTTTGATCGGAAGGCCGGTCCAATAGGCCGCGGGACCGTTTTGAGAAATGTTTTCCCCGACAGGCTGGTTTCCTTCGTTATCCGGTATACGCGCCTCATTGAGATTGATCGCGACCCGTTCCGGCGTGATCTGCATTCTGCCGCCTGCCTGTCCTACACAGATGATAATGTCAGGCTGATGCTTTTTGATCGCCTCGCGCAGCACAGCAAGGGACTTATAAAAAACGGTGGGCACTTGTTCAGATACGATAGAGGCGGGGCCCTCAGCGGCACCGTCCAGCCGTTTGACCGCTTCCCATGAAGGATTGACCGTTTCCCCGCCGAAGGGGTCAAAGCCTGTCAGCAATACTTTTTTCTCCATATAAAACCCTCCTTTTCTTTTTACCATACTCTATAATGGACATATATTCCTGCCGAAGGGGGAAACACGTCTTGAATTCGCCTCTGGTGCAATACCGATCTTTATTTCCGGCGCTCCGCACACATACGATGCTCGCCAGCTGCTCTCAAAGCGCTCTTGCCCTGCCGGTTTCAAAAGCGATCAATGACTATCAGGAAAGCCTGCTTCAGGATGGCGGAAACTGGGAAGAAGCCATTGGACGAACGGAGCAGGCAAGGTGTGAATTTGCGAAATTGATCGGCGCCCATCCTGAAGAAATTGCCGTTTTACCTTCAGTAACGGCTGCTGTCTCTGCCGTCGTTTCCGCTTTACCGGATTGCCGAAAGAAACAGGCGGTGTATACGGAATTGGATTTTCCGGCGATCGCCCACATTTTGAAGGCACAGACTGAGATGGAGCTTTCAGTCGTGCCGTCTGAAAATGGAATGATCCCGTTAGAGCGGTATGAGACGTACATATCGGAACAGACGCTTTTCACCTGTGTGCCCCATGTGTCATATACGTCCGGTTTTGTCCAGGATATGAAGCGCATTGCCGAGATATCCGCAAAGAAGGGATCGCTTCTTTTTGTCGATGCTTATCAATCGGCGGGGCACATCCCGATTGATGTAAAAGAATGGGGAGTTGATATGCTGGCCGCGGGTGCGAGAAAGTATATGCTCGGCATACCGGGAACGGCGTTTCTTTATGTCAAAAAGGAACTTGCCGAACGGCTGAAGCCGAAAGTCACCGGGTGGTTCGGGCAGCAGCGGGCGTCGATGCTGGATTTAACCCGTTTTTCTTATGCGGACGGAGCCAAACGCTTTGAGACCGGAACCCCGGCATTTATCAGCATATATGCGGCACAGGCGGCTTTATCTCTAGTAAACGATGCCGGCACAGACCGCATTCACCAAGAAGTAAAAAAACTCAGCGCATTTGCGTATGAATACGCTTCTGAAAAAGGACTGAATCTCACAGGGCCGCCGTCTGCCGATGACAGACCCGGCATGATTTCCATACGGGATGAAAAAGCGGCGGAAACGGCTGCGCTGTTGAGGCGGAAAAACATCGTATGCGCACCCAGCGGACAAATCATCCGGCTGGCGCCTCATTTCTATAACACGGCCGATGATCTGATCTATGCGATTGATGAACTGGCTGAAGCGCGCGGTATATAAAAAAACAGCAGACTCACTGGGAGCCTGCTGTTTTCTTATGAGTGATTCACTTTGACCCGTTTCATAAAGAAAGCGCTGATCAAGCCGATAACGGCGACAATCATTGCGAAGATAAAGGCGTGCTGGACGCCCGCAATCAGCGCGTGAGAGTATGCGGAAGGATCATTCGGGTTTTTCGCGGTGCTCATATAATCCTTCTGGCCGGCAGCCATGATGCTGACCGCCACCGCAGTGCCGATTGCGCCGGCCATCTGCTGGAGCGTATTCATAATGGCCGTTCCGTCCGGATAAAATTCCGGCGGCAGCTGGTTTAAGCCATTCGTTTGCGCCGGCATCATGATCATGGAAATGCCGATCATCAGGCATGTATGAAGCGCGACAATCAGAAGTGCCGTTGAAGCGGCGTTAATGTTTGAGAAAAACGAAAGCACAGTTGCCGTGATGACAAATCCGGGAATGACAAGCCACTTCGGCCCGTATTTATCAAACAGACGCCCCGTCACCGGAGACATAAAGCCGTTTAAAATACCGCCCGGCAGCAGGATGAGCCCGGACGTAAACGCCGTCAGCATCAGTCCGCTTTGTAAATACATAGGTAATAGAAGCATTGTCGATAAGATAACCATCATACAGATAAATACAATCACGACACCGAGAACAAACATCGGATAGCGGAAAGCGCGCAGATTCATCATCGGCTGCTTCATTGTCAGCTGCCTGATGGAAAATAAGATGAGCGCGATCGCACCGACAGTGAGCGAACCGATAACCGTCGGGCTTGACCAGCCGTCTGATCCTTCGCCCGCATTGCTGAATCCGAATACGATGCCGCCGAACCCGATCGTAGACAGAATAATGGAAAGCACGTCAATTTTCGGTTTTGTAATGTCAGACACGTTCTGCATGTAGGCGATGCCGAATAAAAGAGCCAACACAAGAAACGGCAGGGAAATCCAGAAAATCCAATGCCAGTTCAAATGCTCTAACACAAGCCCTGAAAATGTCGGACCGATCGCAGGAGCGAACATGATGACAAGCCCGATCGTCCCCATCGCCGCTCCGCGCTTATGCGGCGGGAAGATGACGAGGATTGTATTAAACATCAGCGGCAGCAACAGCCCGGTTCCTAAAGCCTGCACGATTCTTGCCGCCAAAAGAAACGGAAAGCTCGGCGCAAGCGCTGCAATCAGCGTACCGATAATGGAAAAAGCAAGTGAAACGATAAACAGCTGTCTTGTCGTAAACCATTGCAAAAGCAGACCCGATACCGGGACAAGTATACCGAGAACGAGCAGATAGCCCGTCGTCAGCCACTGGACGGTCGCAGGAGTGATATGTAACTCCTTCATCAGGTCAGTCAGGGCGATATTCAGCGCCGTTTCACTGAACATGCCGATAAACCCTGCCGTCAGTAAAGAAATCATGATCGGCATGACTTTATATTGTTTGGAAGGCTGAGCATTTTCCAAAATCATTCTCCTCTCTTTCTATACGTACAATGTCTCTCGTATTTTATGTCTTCAGCAGGTTCGGGATTTGTTTAGAAATATGGAGGATCGGCATTTTGTCTTTTTTGGCTAAGGACACAATGATGCCGCCTTCTATCATGGCATTTAAAACAGTGCTGATTTCCGCCGCTCTCTCATCAGAAAAACCGGCTGATCTCAATTTGCCCGCGAACAGATTCTCCCATTCCTGATAAGCGCATTGACAGGCCTGCCGGAGCTTTTCGCTCTTTAAAGCCGTCTCGGCAGCCAGTAAACCGACAGGAAACCCTTCAAAGTTCTCCGGACATGTGAATTGGCTTGATAAGTCCTGTAAAAACGCTTGAATGCTTTCCGCAGGATCAGGATGGGCATCAAGGCTTTCTTTTATTTTCATACGGATATAATGGCTCATTTCATTGACAGCCTCAATGGCGAGCTGCTCTTTGCCGTCCGGAAAATGATAGTAAAGAGAACCTTTCGGCGCACCGCTTTCTTTAATAATCTGATTCAGCCCCGTGCCGTAATACCCCTGAAGCTGAAACAGCCTGGTTGCCGCGGCGAGGATTTTTTCACGAGAATCTCCATAGCTCATAATGTTCCCACCTTACTGATTTTTGACAAATTTAAAATATAGTGACTGGTCTATTATCTTGATTTCGCATGACGGTGTCAAGGTTTTTTAACGGTTATTTTCTTCGGAAGAATGCCTGACAAGCGTGTTGACCGATGAGAGGAAAATCTTCATAAATAAAGAAAAGGAGAGAAAAGAATGAAAAAACAATTCATGCCCTTCATTACATTTATCACGGCTCTGCTATTCCTCGCGGCCGGCTGCTCCCAATCTCCTCAAACGAAAGAAACACCGCCCCAGATGGCAGCCGCAGCCTCTGCGAAAAAAGACGGACTTCCGAATATTAAAATTCTTGCCACCGGCGGCACAATTGCAGGCGCTGCTCCTTCAAAGACGTCCGCTACGGAGTACACGGCGGGGGCAATCGGAGTTGATGCCCTGATTCAGGCCGTTCCGGAGATAAAAGAGATCGCGCATGTGAGCGGAGAACAGGTTGTGAATATCGGCAGCCAGAATATGAATAACGAGACACTGCTGAAACTTGCAAAACGGGTAAACAAGCTGCTCAAGTCTGATGATACAGACGGCATTGTCATTACACATGGAACAGACACACTTGAGGAAACCGCCTACTTTCTCAATCTGACGGTCAAAAGTGACAAGCCCGTTGTTGTCGCCGGGTCAATGAGGCCGTCCACGGCGATCGGAGCGGACGGGCCGTCCAACTTATATAGCGCGGTAAAAACAGCGGCTGCGCCTGATGCGAAAGGCAAGGGGGCGCTTGTCGTATTAAATGACAGAATCGCTTCGGCGCGTTATGTGACAAAAACCAATACAACCGCGGCCGACACATTTAAATCGGAAGAAATGGGTTATATCGGAACAATTGCTGATGACGTCTATTTTAATAACGTCATCACCCGAAAGCATACGAAGGATACAGATTTCCAGATAGATAAACTCGATAAACTGCCGCAGGTCGATATTATATACGGCTATCAAAATGACGGAAGCTATCTCTTTGAAGCCGCCGTAAAATCAGGAGCGCAAGGCATTATTTTTGCAGGCTCGGGAAACGGCTCAATGTCTGATGCGGCGCAAAAAGGCGCCGTAAAGTCGGTCAAAAGCGGGCTGGCGGTCGTCCGCTCCACAAGGACGGGAAACGGAACGGTAACACCTAATCGAGAGTATGAAAAAGACCATTTGACAGCTTCAAACTCTCTCAACCCTCAAAAAGCGCGGATTCTTCTGATGCTTGCGCTGACAAAAACGCATGACCCTAAGCGGATTCAAACCTATTTCAATGAGTACTAGGAGAAGAGAACCGGGTGTTCTCTCCTTTTTTGGTCTGCCGTATTAAAGCATAAGCGTGCTTTCGGGATAGGGGCGTCTTTCTCATTTTTCCGCTCTTTTTAAATTGTTGAAAACAGTAAAAAATACACTATTTTTTCCTTTTCTCCTCTAATAGAATGAAAACTGCAAAAATATTACATAGCAGGAGGAAAGTTCATGAAACAAATAAAAAACAAAATTCTAGTCATCCTTACAGTCTGTATGCTGTCCGTCATTTCCGTATTTGCCTTCCAGCCGACCGTATCGAAAGCCTCCTCAGGGCATAACCCTGTTGTCATGGTCCACGGAATCGGCGGGGCGTCCTTTAACTTCGCGGGAATCAAAACATACTTGGCATCCCAAGGCTGGTCAAGAAAAGAGATGTACGCCATTGATTTCTTAGACAAAACCGGAAACAACAGACATAATGCGCCGAGACTGTCCAATTACGTGAAAAAAGTGCTCAGCGAAACAGGTGCGAAAAAAGTCGATATCGTCGCGCACAGCATGGGCGGAGCCAACACGCTCTATTACATTAAAAATCTTGACGGCGGAGACAAAATCGCAAACGTCGTCACACTCGGCGGAGCGAACGGCCTTGTGACCAACCGGGCGCTTCCGGGGACTGATCCGAACCAAAAGATTTTATATACATCGATTTACAGCTCAGCGGACTTAATCGTCCTGAACCCGCTGTCACGGCTGATCGGCGGGAAAAACGTGCAGATTCACGGTGTCGGACACATCGGACTTTTGATGAACAGCCAAGTAAACGGGCTGATTAAAGAAGGTCTGAACGGCGGCGGACAAAATACAAATTAATAGTTTCAAAGCCCCGGAGAATGAGAATATCCCGGGGTCTTTTTTTTCTTCCATATTCTTTTTTCGCCGTAAACCAAGCCCTCTGAAGTTATTTTTGTTAAAATAATAAAGTTATATCAGAATTCGGAGGGTTTATTGTGGGAAAAGTGAAAAGAAATGCCCCTTGCCCATGCGGCAGCGGGAAGAAATATAAAAAATGCTGCGGAAGCAAAGAAGCTGCCATTCCGGCAGACATCGCGGCAAAAGAAGCGAAACAGATTCAGGAAAGCCTAATGGAGTACGCCTTTACAGCACATAGAGACGGCATATCATCATTTATTAACCAGCACGCGTTCATTACGGAGCTGGACAGACAGACAAAAGACATCGGAGTCTTCAACCTCGGCATCTGGGGAATTTTCTTCCGTCCGCTGGCAGGCGGCAAGACGATTTTTGAAGAATATCTTCAGAAAAAAGCCGGCGGCATCAACCGCCCGAAAACACGGGAAATCGTTGAATCATGGAAAAGCATGACACCTGCCGTTATGGTTCTTGAAGATGTGAAAGAAGGAATGATTCACTTTGAAGATGTGATGACGAAAAAACAATTCAAAGTGGAAATGGACGTCAGCCAGCAGGATCTTCCGCCGGCGGGAAGCCTGATTCTCGGCTATCCGATCCACGAAGCGGAAAAAGCCGAGTTCTTCATGCAATTTACGATCTTCCCTGTGAAGCGGGCCGAAGCTTTGATCAGCAAAGTGAAAAAGGCGGCGGCCCCGGCCCTTGCGGAAGGAAAATCGCCTGAGCGCTTTATGCAGGAAAACTTCGACACTGTGCTGGCCGCTCTTTTAGGATCGGCGGAAGAGCCTGAGCAGGCTGCTGAAGAAAAACAGACAGAGTGGGCGAACGACATGGAGAAGGAAACGGCGGACGCTATTGAAAAAGGCCTGAGCGGGGATGAATACCCGGCTGAGCTGGTTCCGGCCGTAATTGATCTGTGGAAAACGTTCTGTGTCAAAAAAACACCGACGATCAGAAAGCCTGAAGCTTTCGCAGCGGCGGTCGAATATTACGTGAACAGCATTTCTCTGAACGGCGCGTCCGTTTCTCAAGCGAAGCTGGCGAAGAAGTACGGCGTCAGCGCCTCAACGATTTCCAGCCGCTATAAGGAAATCGAGGGTGCTCTCACGGATGAAGCCGAACGCTTCGCCGCAGCTCTGACATCTTAATACACAGCAAAAAAACCTTGAAGGGCAAACGCTTTTCAAGGTTTTTTCTATAGATAGGCTCTCAGGCAGGATAATTCTTACCGTCTATCTAATACTAAACAGAGCGATAAAAGGAAGGGAGCCTGAGCCATGGATGAGACACGTACGCTGGGCAGGACGGGTTTACGGGTAAAGCGTATCGGCTTTGGCGCTAATGCGGTCGGAGGACATAATCTGTTTCCGAATCTTAATGATGAAACGGGAAAAGAACTCATCCGCACAGCGTTGGACGGCGGCGTCAATTTTATTGATACGGCGTTTATATACGGTTTGGGACGTTCCGAAGAGTTAATCGGTGAAGTTGTCGCAGAGCGCGGCGTGCGGGACAGTCTCGTGATTGCGTCAAAAGGCGCGCATAAAGAAGTCAACGGACAAATCGAGCTGGACAACAGCCGTGAATTTCTCCGGAGTGAGGCGGAAAACAGACGTGATCGATTTGTATTACGTCCACTTCCCTGACGGCAAAACACCGCTCTCCGAAGTGGCGGGCACACTAAAAGAACTGAAGGACGAAGGGAAAATCAGAGCAATCGGCGCGTCCAATCTCAGCTTCCGGCAACTGCAGGAGTTTAACGCCGACGGCTATTTAGAGGTTTTTCAATCGGAATATTCACTGATTCAGCGTGAGGCGGAGCATGATCTGCTGCCTTATTGTGAAAAGAACGGCATTTCCTTTATTCCTTATTTTCCGCTTGCTTCCGGCTTGCTGACGGGAAAGTTTACAAAAGACACAGTCTTTGAGGACAGCCGAAAGAACAGGCCGCCGTTTCAGGGAGAAGCTTTTCGCCAAAATCTGGAGCGAGTGGATAAGCTTCGGGCCGTTGCGGAGGAAAAAGGGGAGCAGACAGCGCATATCGCACTCGCATGGCTTCTGTCGCAGCCGGCGGTGGATGCGATCATTCCCGGAGCCAAACGCCCTGACCAGCTGAAACACAATCTGGACGCGCTTCATGTGCAGTTAACCGAGGATGAGGTTCAATATATCAGTGACATCTTTAAGTGAAAATAAAAAAAGGAAATAGCCTGCGCTATTTCCTTTCTTGTTGTCAGGACGTTTTCAAAAACGCTTCTGTCAATCCTTCCAGATCGGCGTCTGTATCCAGATACCACTGGCCGCGGGCGTTTTTCTTCATCTCGATTTCTCTTGTAACGGAAGAAGAAGCCGGTTTCAGGCGCATAAACTCTTCCGGATAGACAGAAAGCAGGTGGCTGACAATTTCGTTTTCATCAGCATCGGGGTGCTTTCCGGCATAGTCTTGCACGCGGTCTTGCAGCTGGCCCGCAAGCGGAGACATATCAAGCGGCGTCACTTTTGCTTCAAGGACGGCTTTTTTGCCTGACATGGATTTGGTATGCACCTTGAGCTCTGTGTTATCCCGCAGCGCTGATGACATGGCGTCAATAATAGCGGAAATGGCTTTTGGATCCGCCTGTTCTTGTGAAATGCCTGCTGAGGTGATAAAGCTGGCTTTCGCCGATTCCTGATATGCGGCGGCCGTCATTTTTTCATTTACCCCGGTCAGGCGGGTGAAATCTTTATTGTGTTTGCCGTACAGCATCACATCAATGTAGGCGGATAATGCGTCCGCCGGGTCAGGTACTGCTTTTGAGGCTGTGCCTTTGACTTTCAGTTTATAAGATAAAGGCTTCGCGTCTTTTGCCTGCGGCTGATATACCAATTCATATGATTTGCCTTCGTCAGCCGTGAAGTACAGATTGCCCGTCACTGTCTTACCAGCATGAAGCGTGCCGCTCTGCATCAAGTCTTCCTTATCGGTCTTGGCTGTTTTCGCGTCATCCTGATAAAGCGAGAAGTCGCTGCTTTTGACGGTAAGCGGGTCTTTGCCCGTATTTTTGACGGTGACCGTTACTTTCAGCGCGGCCGGATGTTCAGTATCGTCTGAAGCGGCCCACGCCGTCTCTTTTATTTTCACTTTCGCCGTGCTGCTTTCCTGGCCGCTGCTCGTTTCGCTGCTGCACGCGGCGGTAAATGCCGTGAGAAGCAGAATGAAAAACACGGCGCTCATTTTTTTGATGGACATCTGGTTTACCCCCTGTTGTTAATGATTAATTCGATAGTCATGAAGATGGACAGGTTAATTATACTAGTTTTGTATAAAAGAGTCTTGGTAATCATCAATCTTTTTGGAAGAAAAGGAAGTGTTATGATGAAAAAAGAAGAGTTGAAACAGCTGGCTCTCCGAATCGGAAACGTACCTGCCCGCTACGAGAGTAATGTGGAAGAATACCAGGAAGATGAGGTTCTGTTTTGGTGGGAAGATAAGAATGATCCGGAAGCCGGCATCATGGTCGAATTAGACCGGGACGGAAAACTGAAATACTTATCCCGTCCGGCTTTCCGGACTGATCTGCCGCCTCTTTCGGAATCGGACATAGAAAAACGGATGCGGGCGTTTTTAGAAACCCATCGTCCGGGGGCATTGGCTGAGTTTGAATTGGAAACAATCGGCTCCGCAAATGATGGCGATGTGAGATATTCCTATGTTCAGATGGCTGACGGTCTGCCGCTTCCGCTGACCGGGTTTTACGTCGACCTCTCTTTGACAGGGGAAGTAACCGGTTTTTCTTACCATGGGAAGGCCGATGATCTTGTAAGGCCCGGGACAATTGCGGACAAGCGGGAAGCATTGGCTCACTTTGTCAAACATATAGAAGCAGAGCTGTTGTTCACCGTCCTGCATCAGTCCGTCTATATGCAGGGGGATGACAAGCCTCATCTCGTCTATGAAATCGTGTCTCCGACGCGGCCGATATCGGCCGACCTGAAGGAAGAGAATGAAGAAATAGACGAATATGAAGAACTGGAAGACGACACGCGGCCGTATGTCCCGATTTCACGCCCTGCACCTGAAGCGGAAAAAATGAGCATCAATGACATGATCGGGCTGCACGACGGTTTTTATAAAGAGAGGGAAAGCGATCTTGGGGACGGCCGCATCGGCATTGCCTGGCGTCCTGAAAAAACAAAATCCGTACGGGAAGATAAAAGCTTTGAAAGTCTGTTTAAAGAACGGAATGAACACGTATTGAAAACAATGCAGGATAAAGAATCGGGCCGGCTCGCCGGAGTGATGTCATTTATACATAGTGAAGGCGAACCGGTGTTTTCTGAGGAAGAATGCCATCACATGGCCATCCGCTTTTTATTCGCCATGTTTCCGGAAGCGGATCAGTATTTCCGGGTTCAATATGATGAACCGGATGATGAAGGAGAAAACGCAGGGCTTACATTTAAGGCTTGTTCGGGCGGTGTTGATTTGCGATTCGGAGAGGGGAGAATCTGTGTCAGCAAAAAGACGGGTCTTGTCACTGTATATATGCCGCCGGAAATTGATCCGAAAGAGCTCGAGGAAATCGATCCCGTTCCTTCATTGACATTGGGAGAGGCGAAGGACGCGATCCGCCGGGCCATCAAAGCAGAGCTCGCTTGGGATCGTTGTTACGATGACGACAGCTCCGGGAAAGTGTACAGGCTCGTATACAAACCGGTTTTCCCGCGGTTTATTGAGGCTCATACGGGAGAAGCGATCACGAGTTTAATAGGCTGAAGGTCATGGGCGTTCGTCCCGGGGGTTTCACGGGGAGTGTGACATTTGTATGAAAAAGTGCCGCTCTGAATACGGCTCTTTTCCCTCTTTGCTAAAAATAGACACATAAAAGGCACTTTCTTCCCTTTAAAAGGATAAGGGCGTTTTTATATAATTAAAAACAGTTCTTTTTTATACACTCTTCTGAAAGGATGACCCCATTGCTGAAAGAACATCTGAGAAAAAAAGCGCTGGAGATCGGGAACATACCGCCGCACTATGAGCTTGAAATAGAAGATTATGATGAAAAACAAAAAACGAGAGCCTATTATATATGGAAAAATCGTAACCATCCGGATAAAACGGTCACGATTGAGCTGGGTGACGACGGATCTTTGCTTACTTATTCACGCAACGACTGCCCGAGTTCAGACATGCAGCTGTCAGAAGCCGAATTAAAGCTGACGGCTCTTCGGTTTGCGGCGAGACACCGCCCGCTTACTTTTATGAATTTCATCTTTCAGGCGAGGGAAGAACGCAATGGGTGCATCCGATTTATCTATACAAAAAAAGTGCTCGGCCGGCCGCTTCCCGATTCAGGTTTTTTCGTTGATGTAACCAGGAGCGGCTTCGTCGTGCAGTTTATCTATTACGGGGATAAGGGTGAAGCGCCCGTTCCGGAAACATTCGTCGATCGGGAAAAAGTCGTCTCGCATTATATGAGTGTGCTGACATTCAGTCTCGTCTATGATGTGGTCAATTTTGAGAAAATACCGCGTCTCGTCTATGAACCGATTCTGCCGGCTTACAGCTATCCGGCCGGTGAAGATGATATCGTGCCGGATCAGCAGCTTTGCGAAGACAGGAATGAGCCGGCAAAACCGCTTCCCGCGTTTGAACATAAACGGGAAATCAGCCTGGATGAATTAATGGGGTTTACCGCGGATATGGTTCAGACGCGCCGGCGTGATCTCGGGGATGAGATCGGAACGACATGGCGGAAAGGGTCGGTTCCGGAACGGAAAGATTTGAGTATCGAAAGCTATTTTGAAAGCAGCAACAAAAATACAATGAAGATGAAAACGGACAAAAAGACAGGGAAAATGACAGCCTTTAAATCTTTTATTGAGCATCAGGGCCCGGCCTTTTATTCTGCGGAAGAGTGTGAGGCCGTCGCGCTTCAATTTTTATACAAGCTTTATCCGAGAGCGGACGAGTTTTTTAAAATGAACCCGCTGAAAACGGACGGAAGGGGCAGGTTCCGCTTCCATTTTTCCATATGGCATCAGGATATTCCGCTGCGGTTCGGCGCTGCGAGAATTCTTGTCAGTCCCGTAACGGGGCTTGTGGAAGCTTACATGGCGCCTGACATTGACCCGGAGCAGCTGGAGAAGATCAATCCGGTGCCGGCCGTTACTCCCGAAGAAGCAAAGGCCGCTTTTTTATCCGATTTCCATCTGCGGCTGGAGTGGCAGCGCGATTTTACGCCGTCCGGCAATGAAGGATATAAGCTTGTGTACAGGCCTGTCTATCCTCCGTACATTGATGCGCAAAAGCGAAAAAAGAAAAGGTTTTATTAGCCAGGGATCATTTGTAAATGAGGATAATCTTTAAAGCCTCTCCAATCGCCTCCCCAATCAAAACCGAGCGTTTTGGCAATCGATACGACCTCAAGCCAATCGGGCGTGCCGTTTCGGTTTCCGTCGTACGTCATATCCCAAATCAGGCTTCCATCTTTTTTTTGCAGGGCGAAGTCGATCGCAAGGCCGTAATTGTGGTAAGATTCCCCTCCTTTTGCGTAGGTGACGATATTTCCTTTTTTTGAACGTCCTTGACGGTACAATTCGTTTTGTTCCTCAATTGATCTGAAACCCTCTGTGATAACGACGGTGATGCCTTTTTTCAGAGCGGCCGTCTGCAATAGCTCCGCATTCTGCCTCACGAGCGGATGAAGAGCGCTTGGAATGGCTCTATCTTGTAATGCCGTCTGCGGCCTCAATTCTTTCTGCACATAGGAAAAACATAGGTCTGCGGAAAAGAAGAGGATCAAAAGCAGCGCAATTCTGACTGGTCGTTTCATGGTGAATTCTCTCTTTCTTTAATTGATTAAAATCTTTGTTTGCTCACTGCCATAAATTTGCTATGATAAAATATAACATAATTAGTAGCCGGAGGAAGGAGGCAAATCTATGAAATCCAAGATTCCATCTGAAGAAGTGGCCGTAAAGATGAATGAATGGTATAAGCTGATCCGCGCGTTTGAAGCCGATAAAGCTGAAGCGCTGAAGCGGGAGATTCAATATGAACTCGAAGATATGGAAGAGAACCAGGATTTATTGTTGTATTTTTCATTGATGGAATTTCGGCACCGCATCATGCTGGATAAATTAAAACCCATGAAAGACGGCGACTGCCAGCCTCCGTTCTCTGAAATGCTCACTGAGATTGAGATGAACCAGCAAAAGCTGACCGGCTTACTGGAATATTATTTTTACTATTTCAGGGGAATGTATGAATTTAAGCAGAAAAACTTCATCTCAGCGATTTCTCATTATAAGCGGGCTGAGGAAAAGCTTGAATATGTGGAAGATGACATAGAGAAAGCCGAGTTTCTGTATAAAATTTCTGAGGTGTACTATCATATCAAGCAGACTTTCTTTTCGATGAATTACGCGGGGCAGGCGCTTGATATTTACAAGAAATATGAATTATACGGAATGAGAAGGGTGCAGTGCAAATTTATCATTGCCGGAAATCTGATGGACGCCCAGCAGCATAAAAAAGCGCTGGAATACCTCGAATGCGCCTTGGAACACGCGGAGCGGCTTGATGATCAATATATGATTGCTGCGGCCTATTATAATATCGGGCACTGTATGTACAGTCTGGGTGACTTTTGCAAGGCGGCGGAGGATTTTGAACGGGCGGCTGCCGGATTTGAAGCACACAGCTTCCGGCAGGTCATCCAGGCTGTTTTTTCACTCACACATATCTACTTTAAAACGGAAAAATACAGTGAAGCCGCCGCCAGCTGCGCGCGGGGCATGAGAAGCGCTGCGGAGTGGGAAGATGAGATCTATATGACGAAATTCCGTCTGATTAAAGAGCTTTATCAGGGGGAAGGCGGACAGGATTCGCTCAAAGAGTATTTTGACGTTCTGGAATCAAAAGAGCTGTTGGCTGACACGGAGGAACTGCTTCAGGACGCGGCTCATTTCTTTCATAAACGGGAGAACTACAAAGCGGCATCTTATTTTTTCAGCAGGCTTGTCGGCGTGCAAAAAAGGCTGCAAATGAACAACTACGCATAATGAAAAAAAAGAACGAGGGAGCTTCGGTTTCATCGTTCTTTTTATGATCTCTTTTGTTTTCAGCTGATTAAAACCGGGTACATGCTCTGTATTAACATCAGGGAGGAAAAGAGACAATGTATCAGGATTTACAGGGAAAAACAGCAATCGTAACAGGTTCTTCGAAAGGAATCGGAAAGGCCATTGCCGAACGCTTCGGCAAGGAGCGGATGAATGTGGTTGTGAATTACCTCGGTGATTCCACCGGAGCGGAAGAAGCGGCGGACATCATTGAGAAAGCGGGAGGCAGAGCCGTCACCGTAAAAGCCGATGTATCCTCAGAAGAAGGGATTCAGGCGCTGTTTCATGCCGCGCAAGAGCATTTCAGGGGTGTGGACGTGATGGTCAACAATTCCGGTTTTAACGGGACCGAAGCGATGCCCCATGAAATGAGCCTGGAGGATTGGCAAAGGGTCATCGACGTCAATGTGACCGGCACCTTTTTGGGGGCGAAAGCGGCACTGAAACATATGCTCGAGAGCGGCAAAAAAGGAACGGTCTTAAACATATCGAGCGTTCATCAGCAAATACCCCGCCCTGAAAACGTGCAGTACTCGGCATCCAAAGGCGGGATCAAAATGATGACGGAAACGATGGCGCTCAATTACGCAGACAAAGGCATCCGGGTGAATGCCATCGCTCCCGGCACGATCGCCACGGAGTCCAATAAGGATCTGGAAGATGAAACACATAAACAAGCCCAGCTGAAAAAAATTCCGATGAACGCCTTCGGAAAACCGGAAGAAGTCGCCGCGGCCGCCGCATGGATGGTGTCGGAAGAAGCGAGTTACGTGACCGGAACGACACTTTTCGTCGACGGAGGCATGACGCTTTATCCGTCTCAGCTGGATAGATAAAAGAGGAGGGGAAACCTTCTCTTTTTTGTTTAGAGCAGGGTCATAAAGGAAATGGTTTTCTAAAAAAACAGGGGGATCGCAAGATGGCGAATGACTGGTGGAAAGACGCCGTTGTCTATCAAATCTATCCGCGAAGCTTTCAAGATACGAACGGCGACGGCATAGGCGACCTGCGGGGGATTATCGCGCGTCTCGATTATATAAAAGAACTTGGCGCTGATGTGATATGGATCTGCCCGATTTACCCGTCGCCAAACGTCGATAACGGCTACGATGTGACGGATCATCAAGCAATTATGGAATCTTACGGAACGATGGAGGACTTTCACGATCTGCTTACAGAATGCCGCAGCCGCGGATTAAAGCTTGTGATGGATTTCGTCTTAAATCATACCTCCACGGAGCATCCTTGGTTCAAAGAGGCGGAAATGAATCCGGACAGCAAATACCGCGATTATTATATTTGGCGGCCGGGCACCGCGGACGGCCCGCCGACCGATTGGGTGTCGGATTACGGACAATCCGTCTGGCAGTACGAAGAACATACGGGCGAATATTACCTGCATATGAACGCCGTCAAACAAGCCGATCTGAATTGGGAAAATCCCGAGGTTCGGCAATCAGTGTACGAGATGATGAGATTTTGGCTCGATAAAGGCGTGGACGGATTGAGAATAGACCAGCTCCATCTTCTGTCAAAAAAAGAATATTTGCCGCCATATGAAGACTACATCGCCCGCCGGGCCGATCCGAAGCCTTTCCGGCCAAACGGGGCACGGATACATGATTACTTAAAAGAAATGACGAAAGAGGTATTTTCCAAATATGACGTGATGTCGGTCGGCGAGGCCGGATCAGTGACGCCTGAGGAAGGGCTGGTCTACACGGGAACCGATGAGCATGAACTGAATATGATTTTTCATTTTCAGCATATGGAGCTTGATCAAAAGCCGGGCCAAGAGCATTGGGATGTAAAACCGCTTGAGCTGTCCGATTTGAAAAAAGTGCTCACAGACTGGCAGGAAAAACTGGAACATCGAGGCTGGAATACGCTGTATTGGTGCAATCATGACCAGCCCCGGATCGTATCCCGTTTCGGAGACGAAGGCACATACCGCAAAGCATCCGCCAAAATGCTTGCCGCCCTGCTTTATTTCATGAAAGGCACGCCGTACATTTACCAGGGGGAAGAAATCGGCATGACAAACGCTCCGTTTGACAGAATAGAGGATTATCAAGATATTCAGACCGTCAATATGTATCATAAAAGGGTATTTGAAATGGGCCGCAACAGGGAAGAAGTCATGGCGTCCATTATGGCGAAAAGCCGGGACCATGCCCGTACACCGATGCAGTGGGACGGCAGCAAGAATGCCGGATTTACGGAGGGCGAACCGTGGCTCACGGTCAATCCCAATTACAAAACCGTCAATGCGGCCGAGGCTCAGGATGATCCCGATTCTATATTGAACTTTTACAAAAAACTGATCCGCCTGCGAAAACAGTATGCTGATATCATAAAAGGCAGCTACACGCTGCTGCTTCCTGATGACCCGCAGCTGTTTGTGTATGAAAGACAGGCAAACGGACAAAAACTCATGTCCATCAGCAACGTATCGGAAGAAGAAGCCGTCTTTTATTGGCCGGATGGCTCCGAACCTGAAAGGGCCGAGCTGCTTCTCAGCAACTATGAAAATGACGGCGGCACGGGATCCCGCATCACATTCCGCCCATACGAAACAAGAGTTTATCTGCTTGCCTGATATGTGATATGACGCCCCCGTCCATACATGGCGGGGGCTTTTTAGGTAAATCGGATATCAATTTAGAAAAAAAATCTTGCAAAACGTAATTACTTCGTTTTATTATGGTATAGGTAACAAATGAACGAGAAAGTACGCTTTGGAAATCGTCATCATTCTGATTTACAGAACAGGGGGAAACGGCTTGTTTAAAAAATGGAGCGGAATCATTGTCATTGCGGCATGCTTTTTAATCGCGGCGGGCTGCGGCAATTCATCTTCAAAAGGTTCGTCAGGTTCTTCAAAAAGCGGCAAACTGCACGTCGTGACGACCTTTTATCCTATGTACGAATTCACGAAACAAATTGTCAAAGACAAAGGCGATGTAGACATTCTCATCCCGTCTTCGGTCGAACCCCATGATTGGGAGCCGACGCCGAAGGATATCGCCGGCATTCAAAACGCCGATCTTTTCGTATACAACAGCGAATATATGGAGACATGGGTTCCTTCAGCGGAAAAAAGCATGGGCTCTGATCATGCGAAGTTTGTAAAGGCGTCAAAAGGAATTGACTTACTCGAAGGTTCGGATGAAGAGGAAAAGGAACATGGACACGGCGGTCATGACCACAGCCACAGCATGGACCCTCACGTGTGGCTCAGCCCGGTTCTTGCGCAAAAAGAGGTCAAAACCATTACGGCACAGATCGTAAAACAGGACCCGAAGAATAAAGCATACTATGAGAAAAATAGTAAAGAATATATTGCAAAACTGCAGGATCTTGATAAACTATACCGTACAACATTAAATAAAGCGGCGAAAAAAGAACTGATCACACAGCACGCGGCATTCAGCTATCTCGCTAAAGAATACGGCTTAAAACAAGTCGCGATTGCAGGCCTTTCTCCTGAAGAAGAGCCGAGTGCGGCCAAACTGGCGGATCTCAAAACGTTTGCCAAAAAGCATGATGTGAAGATCATCTACTTTGAAGAAGTTGCATCGCCTAAAGTTGCAGATACACTTGCCGGTGAAATCGGCGCGAAAACGGAAGTGCTCAATACACTGGAAGGTTTAAGCCAAAAAGAACGGGATAAAGGCATCGGTTATATCAACATTATGGAGAAAAACCTTGATGCACTGAAAGATTCGCTATTGGTTAAATAACATAGTGTGCGCCGCGGGGTGCACACTATTTCTATGCGGGAAAGGAAGGTCAGCATGAATCTCGTTACATTAAAAGATATCGTTTTTGGTTATTCGCATACACCGGTGCTTGACGGCGTGTCGCTGGAAATCAAAAGCGGCGAATTCGTCGGCATTACAGGACCGAACGGCGCGTCAAAATCGACGCTGATGAAAGTCATGCTCGGCATGCTCAGACCTTGGGAAGGAACGGCCGAGATCAGTAAAAAAAACGCAGCCGGAAAACGCCTGACAATCGGCTATGTTCCGCAGCAGATTTCTTCATTTAACGCAGGATTCCCAAGCACGGTTCTGGAGCTTGTGCAATCAGGCCGTTATACGAAAGGAAAATGGTTTAAACGATTGAACGAAACGGATCACCACGAGGTGGAAAACGCGCTGAAGATGGTGGAAATGTGGGATTTCCGCCATCGGAAAATCGGCGATTTATCCGGCGGACAGAAGCAGAAAATCTGCATTGCGAGAATGCTTGCGAGCAATCCGGATCTGCTGATGCTTGATGAGCCGACAACCGCGGTTGATTATGAAAGCAGACAGGGTTTCTACGAATTTATGCACCATCAGGTGAAAAACCACAACCGGACCGTCGTCATGGTGACACACGAACAAAACGAAGTACAGCAGTATCTGGATAAAGTCATACGGCTTGAGAGGGGGGAAAAAGGCGGATGGAAATGTTTGACTTGGAATTCATGCGACGAGCTTTTCTAGCGGGAAGCATGATCGGAATTATGGCGCCGATATTAGGCGTATATCTCGTGCTGAGAAGACAGGCGCTGATGGCGGATACGCTGTCTCATATTTCATTGTCGGGCGTGGCCATCGGTTTTTTTCTCAGTACCAATATTACGGCGGCGAGCATCGTTGTCGTCACGATCGGAGCGATAGGAATTGAATACATGCGGCGGGCATACCGTACATATTCAGAGGTATCTATCGCAATCTTAATGGCGGCCGGGCTGTCGTTTGCGATGTTTCTGATCAGCCTGTCTAAAGGCGGCGCGTCAATGAGCATCGATCAATATTTATTTGGATCGCTTGTCACGGTCAGCCAGCAGCAGGTCTATATTATCGGAGGCATTACCCTGCTGATTCTGCTTTATTTCATTATATTAAACAGACCGCTCTATCTTCTTACCTTTGACGAGGCGACGGCGAAGACATCAGGCATTAACACAAACCTGCTGTCAATGTCATTCAGCATCGTGACGGGGCTGGCGATTTCGGTCATTATTCCGATTATCGGCGTGCTGCTCGTTTCCGCGCTCCTCGTACTGCCCGCGGCTTTTGCAATCCGTATCGCCAAAGGGTTTAAATGGGTGTTTGCGGCAGCCATTATTATTTCTCTTTTCAGTGTGTTCATGGGGCTGACGTCTTCGTACCAGCTCGGAACGCCTCCGGGGCCGTCAATCACTTTACTGTTAATCATTCTGCTTCTGCTCGGGTTTACGCTGCAGGGGATTTGGAATGCGTTTAAAAAAGGAAAAGAACGAAAAAACCGCCGTTAAGCGGTGCAGCAGTCTCATCTGCTGCTCCGTTTGACGGCTTTTTTTTTACAGAAATATATCAGCAAGACGCTCATATGACTCTTTTTTTGCTTCGAAATCAAAGACGTTGCACAGCACCATCATCTCTTTTGTCTGATACCGCTCGGAAAGTTCAAGCAGACGGCGTTTCACTGCGGCAGGAGAGCCGATCACCATCCGCTTCCTGTTTTCTTCTATCTGTTTACGGTCCTCCGGCGAATACGGATAAGCCTTCGCTTCTTCCACACTCGGCACGCGGCTGTCGGCGCCTTTTCCGACACGAAGAAGCCATAAATCCTGGCTTAAGGCGAGTTCTTCCGCTTTCTCATCCGTAGCCGCGCATATGACGAAAATGGCACAGAGCGAGGCGGGAGCGGAAAAGTGGGCGGAGGCCCGGAAATGGTCCCGATAGATCTGAAAAGCTTTTTCCCCGCGTTCCGGATTAATGAAATGGCCGAAGACATAGCCAGCACCTTGAAGAGCGGCGCGTCTGGCGCTGTTTTCCCCGAGGCCGAGCACCCAAAGCTGCGGGGCTGTTTCAATCAAAGGCGCTGTTTTTATTCCTGCATAAGCATGGTCCGAGGGAACTGAATCTGTCAGAAAGGATGATAAATCCTGAAGCTGCCTGTTAAACTCGGTCATGCTTTTCTTTACCCCGTCTGTGAGGGCGAGCCGGATTTTCGTTGTGCCGCCCGGTGAGCGTCCGACCCCAAGGTCAATCCGGTTCGGGTGCAGCGCCTCAAGCTGACGGAAAGTTTCCGCGACTTTATAGGGGCTGTACTGCGGCAGCAGCACGCCGCCTGATCCGACACGGATGGATGTTGTAGCTGCGGCGGTATGAGCGATCATAATTTCCGGCGAAACGCTTGCGAGCCCTCTTGTGCCGTGATGCTCGGCAAACCAGTACCGCTTATAGCCCCAACCTTCGCTGAGGCGGGCGAGCTCCGCGGAATGGCGGAGCGTCTCGTGCGGCCCGTTTCCTTTGGATACTGGCGCCTGATCAAGTATGCTTAAATCAATCACTCGTCTGCCCCTTTCCTGACATGTATTGATACAAGGATAGGAAAAATGTTCAGTCCTCGTCAATTTCTTTGTTTTTTCTATTCTCTCCGGAACGAAGGAGAATATAGGAAGTGATTTTTCGCCGATTTTCGCCAAAAATTCTTATGTTTTATGAAACTTTGATATAATAAAAGACGTATATCTTAATAAACACCGGGATTCTTGTCCCGGAATTTAGTAAAAATGCGCACTTGCGGCGTGCTTAGCGGCACCCTTACAGAATAGGAGTGAATCATATGGCGATCTCTTTACAAAAAGGACAGCGGATTGATTTAACAAAAGGAAAAGCCGGCCTGTCAAAACTGCTGGTCGGACTCGGCTGGGACCCTGTATCATCCGGGGGCTTTTTCGGAAAGCTGTTCGGCGGAGGCGGTGCCAATATCGACTGTGACGCTTCCGTACTGATGCTTGAAAATGATAAAATGACAGACAGCAAAAACGTCATCTATTTCGGCAATCTGAAAAGCCGGTGCGGCGGTGTCGTACATACGGGTGACAACCTGACGGGTGAAGGCGACGGCGATGATGAACAAATTCTCATCGATTTGGCGAAAGTGCCCGCTCAGATTAATAAACTTGTGTTTGTCGTCAATATTTACGACTGCGTCAGACGAAAACAGGACTTCGGCATGATTCAAAACGCGTTCATCCGCGTCGTTGATCAGGCTAATCGCGAAGAACTGGTGACTTACAATTTAAGAGATAACTATTCAGGCAGAACGAGCCTGATCGCGGCTGAAATCTACCGCGAGGACGGCGAGTGGAAATTCGCCGCAGTAGGAGAAGGCACAAACGATACAAAAATCGGCGATATCGTTAACCGATACGCCTAAACGATAAAAAGGAGAGTGCTCACATGGCAATTTCATTGGCAAAAGGACAAAAAGTAGATTTGACGAAAACAAATCCGGGTCTTTCTAAAGTCGTTGTCGGCCTTGGCTGGGATACAAACAAATACGACGGCGGACATGATTTTGATTTAGATTCCAGCGTCTTTCTACTAAATGAAGCAGGAAGATGCGCGTCGCCCGATGATTTCATTTTCTATAATCAGCTTGAAGGCGGAAACGGCTCTGTCGCACATTCAGGCGACAACCTGACAGGCCAGGGCGAGGGCGATGACGAAAGCGTAAGAGTCAACCTGAGCGCGGTGCCTGCGGCTATTGACAAAATTTCATTCGTCATCACGATTCATGAAGCGGAAGCGCGCGGCCAAAACTTCGGACAAGTTTCCAACGCGTTCGTGCGTATTGTCAATGAAGAGACAAATGAAGAGCTGATCCGCTACGATCTGGCTGAAGATTTCTCAATTGAAACAGCCATTATCGCAGGGGAGCTTTACAGACATAACGGCGAATGGAAATTTTCCGCGATCGGCTCAGGCTACCAAGGCGGACTGGCCCGTATTGCGACAGATTACGGCCTGCAAATCGGCTGAACCATATCAAACACAGAAGGGAGAGGACGGCACATGGCTATTCAATTATCGAAAGGACAGCGTGTTGATCTGACAAAAACGAACCCCGGCCTTACAAAAGCGGTGATCGGCTTAGGCTGGGATACGAACAAGTACTCCGGAGGGCATGACTTTGACCTTGACGCGTCGGCTTTTCTTGTCGATGCCCATGACAACTGTGTAAATGATCTTGATTTTGTTTTCTACAATAACCTGGAACACCCAAGCGGGGGCGTCATCCATACGGGAGACAACCGGACGGGCGAGGGCGAGGGAGACGATGAACAAATTATCGTCGACTTCTCAAAAATACCCGCAAATATTGAAAAGATCGGCATCACCGTCACGATTCATGATGCGGAAGCGCGCGGCCAAAATTTCGGACAAGTGTCTAACGCGTTCGTGCGCGTCGTCGATGAAAACAGCCAGAATGAACTGCTTCGTTTCGATTTAGGGGAAGACTTCTCGATTGAAACGGCGGTTGTCGTTTGTGAGCTTTACCGCCATGGGGCTGAGTGGAAGTTTAACGCCATCGGCAGCGGGTTTTCCGGCGGTCTGGCATCACTTTGCCGGAATTACGGCTTGCAGGTGTAAGCAGGAAATTACCGTTTTACTAAATAGGAGGAAAAAACTTGGATTTTCTACATCATATTATGTCGACCTACGCTTCCTTTTTTGATTGGAAAATGTGGGGTGAGGTGCTGACTGACCCTGTATCATGGGGGCTGATCGGTTCCTTGGTTCTGCTGGAAGGGCTGCTGTCGGCCGACAATGCGTTAGTGCTTGCGGTTATGGTAAGGCATCTGCCTGAAAAACAGCGGAAGAAAGCATTAACATACGGATTGTTCGGGGCATATATTTTCCGTTTTATCTTTATCGGGATCGGAATGCTGCTCATTAAGTTCTGGTGGATCAAAGTGCTTGGCGCGCTGTACCTGGCTTGGCTCGTCATTAAGCATTTCTGGATCGGAGAAGGTGATGACGATACGGAAGGCATGAAGAAAAATTCATGGATGGTCCGTACGTTCGGAATTTTCTGGGCCACTGTCGTTTCAGTTGAGTTAATGGATCTGGCCTTCTCTGTTGACAGCATTTTGGCCGCGTTTGCGGTATCGGAAAAAGTGTGGGTGCTCTTGATCGGCGGTATGCTTGGCATTCTCATGATGCGTACAGTCGCAAAAGTATTCCTTGTTTTAATTGATAAAATCCCTGAGCTTGAAAACACGGCTTTCGTGCTGATCGGGATTATCGCCGTGAAAATGGCGGCGAGCGCCTTTGATTATGAAATGCCGCACGTTGTGTTCTTCGGAATCATCATCGCTGCGTTTGTGGTAACGTTTATTATCCACTATTTCAACAAACAAAAGCAGGTTCAGGAGCAAACGGCTGCATCTAAAGAAGAATAAAACAAAAAAGGAGGGAGAGTTCATTTCCTTCCTTTTTTGTACCGATAATCATGAAGAGAAAGGAGGAAGATGATGAGGCAGGAAGAATTGGTGATCCGAAAGGCCGAGCCGGAAAACGATGACTGGGAAACGTTTCTGATGCGGCCGCTGCCGGAACGTCCCGGTTACGAGCGGGAAAACGGGCTGGCGTTTACCCGGCTTGCCGTCCGGATTTTGGGCACTCCTTATGATGAGACGGAGTATTACAATAAGCTTTTCGAGCTGTCTTCTCATGAAAACATCCATGTGTTAAGCGAAACGCTGGATAAGACCATCGCGCCTGAAACGTTTCAGGCGCTCCAGCACATCCATTCGGTCAATCAAAAAGAGAAAGGGCTTTCGGTTTCCAGATTTGTCGCGTTTCTCGATGGGGGCAGGCTGCTTGCCAAACACGCTGATCCGCTTATGCACCGCCGGCTGAGAACCGCGTTTATGACGCTTTTGGAAACCTTTGCGGACCGGCATGAAAACGGGCTGAATCACCCCGATTTCCGGCGTGTGCTCTTGGATGTGTCAAAGTTTTCGCTGAACCACCTGAATCCATGGCTCGAACAAGCCGATATAGAGCGTGAGATGCCGAAGGTGGTGTGGTATGGAGACGCTACCAAAAGCCAGCTCTATTTTCTCTATTATCTCATGCTGATCGGCTGTGACGTCCTATTGTTTCATCCGGCTGCGGAAGATCCGTTCAGCTTGATTGATCCGGATGAGGAACTCAGCTTTGTGATAAAGCTCCCCGCAACAGGCGGCCTTGAGCCATTCCCGAAAGAAAAGCCGGACAGAACGTCCACGACGGCCTACCGGTCAACGAAAGAAATTGAGCATGTGCTGAACCATGAGGAATCTATGATGTATAAGCCTTGGCAGTTCAGGGATCATACCCCGCAGTCCGTGACTTTAAAAACGACGTATGATGAGTTATTTCTCATTGCGAAGGAGCGGGCATTTATCCGGCCGCAATTTAAAGCGGACAGGGAGCGGGTGGCCGTTCCGAACCTTTTTGCGAAAGTGATGGGGGTTTCCAAAGATACGAAAGAATATTGGAACAGACTCCATACCGCCGCGGACTATCAGGAGACACACATGATCCGCAGTTTTCCGTTTACGGAAGAGCTGAAAGCCAACTACCAGTATCACTACAGTCAGGTTTTGAACGAAGAAGGAGCAATTGACGCGGAAAGGCTTAAAAGAAGCAACATCTGGCAGTACAAGCACCTCCCGTCAGGCGTGCAGAACGCCATCGCCAATGTGATTTCTGACATGTGCAGAAACCCAGGGCTGAAGGCTTTGCCCGGCGAGCAGGCAAGGGATGCCGCAATCTATTTGTTCCGCCAGGCGACGAACCTGCCCGCTTCGCTGCTGCAATTGATTCAGACGTTTGATTACGCCCAAACCGTTCCGAAACTCATTTTATATCATACGGAACAAAATGGCGAACTCACACGTTCGGACGCCGCCGCTCTGTTGTTTTTAAATAAATTCGGCGTCGATATCATCTTGTATAATCCGCCGGGGCATCAAGATATTGAGCACTATATTGAAGAAAGCCAATTTGATGTCCATTGGCTGGAGGACATGGTGTTTCGGCAGGAATATAAGGAGCCGTCACTCGTAAGAAAGCTGTTTAGAACCATTACGCAAAAGCAGGGAGAGTAAATAAACATGACAGAAAATCAAAATCCGCTTGTTCTTGATAAAAATGAAGAGATTTCTGAACAAAAAGCAGATGACATCAGGGTGCAGCTGCGCCAAGACCCTGAAGTGCAGCGCATTTCGCAGCAAATTGACGTGAAAAACCAAATGGAGCTGCTTGAGTACGGAAAAGAACCGGCAGTTGAAATCTCGAAGTTCTCCGACCGCATCTTAAATATGATGAAAACAACAAGTGTCACGGATTCAGGCACAATGCTGACGCAGCTCGGAAAAATCATGGACCGTTTTGACAAAAATGATTTCGATGAACCAAAAGGATTTCTCGCTAAAATGTTCAAACGCGGCAACAGCATGATTGAAAAGATTTTTCAAAAGTACCGCACCCTGGGCGGAGAAATTGAAAAAATCCACGTTGAAATTTCAAAATACAAAGATGAAATGGCAAAGACGAACCATACGCTTGAAGAGATGTATGAAAACAACATTAACTACTACATGGAGCTTGAAAAGTATGTCGTTGCCGGGCAGATGAAGCTTGAGGAAATGCAGGCGCTTATTCCTTCTTATGAAGAAAAAGCGGCCGGCGGAAACCAGCTTGCGCAAATGCAGCTTGATACACTGCGTGACGGGCTTCAGGCGCTTGAGGAACGTGTCTATGATTTAGATATGGCGCGGATGGTGGCGCTGCAAACGGCGCCTCAGATCCGCCTCCTTCAGCGCGGGAATACGAAGCTCATCGGAAAAATCAATTCCGCTTTCGTTATTACGATTCCGATTTTCAAAAACGGCATCATTCAGGCTGTCACAGTCAAACGGCAAAAGCTTGTGGCTGATTCAATGAGCGAGCTGGACCGCCGCACGAATGAAATGCTGAAGCGCAACGCTGAAAATATTTCAAACCAAAGCGTGGAGATCGCCCGTATGGCAGGCCGTCCGAGCATTGACATTGAGACGATTGAAACGTCTTGGAACACGATCGTCAGCGGTATGCAGGAAACGGAACAGATCGAAGAAGAGAACAGACGTATCAGAGAAGACGGCGCGAAACGGATTCAACAGCTTCAGGATAATATTAAAAACGCAGTTTTAAAGAATTAACACAAACCCCGCTTGCTTACGGCAAGCGGGGTTTTTTTGCGAAAAAAGATAATGACAATGTGTAAAGACAGGTGTAAACTTATACGGTAATCATTTTCGATTTGAGGTGCTGCTTATGAACAAACAACCTGCCGTCACTCCGCGAAAACTTCTGGCGATTGCCGGAATGGGCTGGCTGTTTGACGCGATGGATGTCGGAATTTTGTCGTTTATTATCGCCGCGCTTCACACTGATTGGAATTTAACGCCCGATCAAATGAAATGGATCGGAAGCGTCAATTCCATCGGTATGGCAGCGGGCGCCTTTGTATTCGGAATGCTGGCCGACAGGATCGGCCGGAAAAAAGTGTTTATGATCACGCTGTTATTCTTTTCTGTCGGAAGCGGCATATCCGCTTTCGCAACGGGATTGACGGTTTTTCTCATATTGCGTTTTCTGATCGGAATGGGGCTTGGCGGGGAACTGCCTGTCGCCTCAACGCTCGTGTCAGAAGCGTCCCCTCCTGAAAAGCGGGGACGGATCATCGTGCTGCTTGAGAGCTTTTGGGCCGCGGGCTGGCTTCTTGCGGCGGTGATTTCCTACTTTGTCATACCGTCATTCGGCTGGCAGGCCGCGCTGCTCTTAACGGCGCTGGCCGCGTTTTATGCGCTGTACTTGCGGAAAAGCCTTCCGGAATCACCGGCGCATCAGGCATTGCCGCAGAAAAAAAGCATACGCGGGCAGGCGGGAAGTGTCTGGACGAAACCGTATATTCGGCCGACGGTGCTGCTGTCTGTCGTTTGGTTCTGCGTCGTCTTTTCATATTACGGCATGTTTTTATGGCTGCCGAGCGTGATGCTGATGAAAGGCTACAGCATGATTGAGAGCTTCGAATACGTCCTTCTGATGACACTTGCCCAGCTTCCCGGATATTTCTCTGCGGCGTGGCTGATCGAAAAAGCGGGGCGGAAGACCATCTTAGTCATCTATTTGCTCGGAACGGCGGGCAGCGCTTATTTCTTCGGTGCCGCGGATTCATTGGCCATGCTGCTCACAGCGGGCATGCTGCTGTCCTTCTTCAATCTCGGCGCATGGGGCGTGCTTTACGCCTATACACCGGAGCAGTATCCTGCGGCGATCCGTGCGACCGGTTCCGGCACAACGGCGGCCGTCGGCAGAATCGGCGGCATTTTCGGTCCGCTTCTCGTCGGATCGCTTGCAGCCCGGAACGTTTCGTTTACAGTGATTTTCGCCGTCTTTTGTGCGGCCATCCTGATTGCCGTCATCACCATTCTAATTCTCGGAAAAGAAACGAAACAGACAGAGCTTGCGCAATGAGCACCCTTTTGGGGTGCTTTTTTAGTGAGCTGTCTGTTGACAGACCTATATTTTTCCTTAATATTCCTTATTTTCAGGAGGCGAAAACTTCTTTTTCCGGGACAATGTCGCAAAAAAATTCTTTTATTTGTAAAAAAAGGATAGGAAATCAGTTTGCAGCACATTCGATGGAAACGTTCTCAAGCCTGATAAAAGCCCGATTTCCTTTATAATTTATCCTCAATAAGGAGGATTAGAGAGTATTTAGAAGCATACCAGAGGAAAATAAGACACAGGGATGTTTTTAAAGTGATGATACAAAATAAAAAGGGATTATGATGTTTGTTTGACTTATTACAAACGTGTTACGGTATTAAAGATTGCTTATTATGGAGGGAAAATATGAATTTGGATGAGAAACCAATTAAGATAAAAGTCGAAAATGTATCTAAGGTTTTCGGAAAACAGACAAAAAAAGCCATTCAGATGCTGTCCAGCGGAAAAAACAAAAAAGAGATCCTGAAAGCGACCGGATCAACCGTTGGTGTCAATCAAGCAAACTTTGATGTATATGATGGGGAGATATTTGTCATCATGGGTCTATCGGGGAGCGGTAAATCAACTTTAGTTCGGCTGTTAAACCGGCTTATTGAACCGACTGCCGGGAATATTTATATTGATGGTGACATGATAACAAATATGTCAAAAGACCAGCTCCGGGAAGTGCGCCGGAAAAAAATCAGCATGGTCTTTCAGAAATTTGCGCTGTTTCCGCACAGAACGATTCTTGAAAATACGGAATACGGTTTGGAGCTCCAAGGCGTCGACAAAAAAGAGCGTGAGCAAAAAGCGCTTGATTCGCTTAAACTTGTCGGTCTTGAAGGCTTTGAACACCAATTCCCTGATCAGCTCAGCGGAGGAATGCAGCAGCGTGTCGGACTTGCCCGCGCATTGACGAATGATCCTGACATTCTTCTGATGGATGAAGCTTTCAGTGCGCTTGATCCGCTGATCCGCAAAGACATGCAGGATGAGCTTTTAGACCTTCATGACTCTGTCGGCAAGACGATCATCTTCATCACACATGATCTTGATGAAGCATTGCGCATCGGCGACAGAATCGTGCTGATGAAAGACGGTAACATCGTTCAGATCGGGACGCCTGAAGAAATTCTGATGAGCCCGTCCAATGAATACGTTGAGAAATTCGTTGAGGACGTTGATTTATCCAAAGTTCTGACAGCGGGTCACATCATGAAGCGCGCTGAAACCGTGCGGATTGACAAAGGGCCTCGTGTAGCGCTGCAGCTCATGAAGAATCTCGGTATTTCTTCTATTTACGCCGTTGATAAACAGAAACAGCTTCTCGGCGTCATTCACGCGGCGGATGCGAAAAAAGCGGTGGAATCCGACTTATCGCTTCAGGATATTCTAAATACTGAATTTACGACTGTAAACGAAAGCACGTACTTGACGGAAATTTTCGATGTCGTGTCTGATGCGAATATTCCGATCGCCGTCACGGACGATAAGGACCGCATGAAAGGCATTGTCGTAAAAGGCGCATTAATCGGCGCGCTTTCAGGAAATAACGATTATATAAATGTTGAAGATTCTGCTGAACAAGCTCAGGATTCTTCTGTTCAGGGGGTGAAGTAAATGGACAGATTGCCTAGAATTCCGTTAGCAGATATCGTTGACCGGTTTGTTGACTGGCTTACCATGACGTTCGGAGGTTTCTTTGACGGAATCTCAAACGGTTTGGCCGCTTTCGTAAACGCGATTGTGAGCGGTTTGGGTTTCATCCCGTCTATTTTATTGACTGTTATTTTTGCAGCTCTCGCTTGGTGGATCAGTACGAGAGGAATTGCACTCTTTACGTTAATCGGATTCCTTGTTATTGATTATTTGGGCTATTGGTCGCCGATGCTGCAAACGTTGGCGCTTGTCGTCACCTCTGTTTTGATTTCCATTATTATCGGGGTTCCGATCGGCATATGGGCGTCTCAGAAAGAAACGGTCCGCCGCATTGTCACACCGATTCTGGATTTAATGCAGACCATGCCGGCTTTCGTATATCTGCTGCCTGCAATTTTCTTCTTTAATATCGGGGTTGTGCCAGGCGTCGTGGCATCTGTTATTTTCGCGATGCCTCCGACGATCCGCATGACGGTTCTCGGTATTAAACAGGTTCCCGCTGATCTGATTGAAGCGACGGAAGCATTCGGTTCAACGACGTCTCAGCGTCTGTTCAAGGTCCAGCTTCCGCTTGCCACAAAAACAATTCTTGCCGGTATTAACCAAAGCATCATGCTTGCTTTGTCAATGGTCGTTATCGCGGCCATGGTCGGTGCGCCGGGCCTCGGTTCTGAAGTATACAGCGCCGTGACACAGTTGAAAACCGGTGTCGGAGTGGAAGCGGGTATCGCGATCGTTATCGTAGCGATTACACTCGACCGTATCACGCAAAACATTAAAGTGAAGAAGAAGAGCAGGGGGAATGCCTGATGCTTAAGAAAATCATCGGTGTCGGCGTTACCGCTGCGCTGGCTCTTTCTTTGGCTGCCTGCGGTTCGCAGACTGATGGTAAGGCAACGGCTGCGGACCAGGTGAACAAAACCATTATCGGTATTGATCCGGGATCGGGGATCATGGCCCTGACGGATGAGGCCGTGAAGGATTACGGATTGAAAGACTGGAATGTCGTCACGGCATCAAGTGCTGCCATGACGGCGACATTGAAGAAATCATATGACCGGAAAAAGCCGATCATCGTAACGGGCTGGACGCCGCACTGGATGTTCTCCAGATACAAGCTGAAGTTCCTTGATGATCCGAAAAAAACGTATGGAACTGCCGAGCAGATTCATACGATTACTAGAACCGGCTTCAGTAAGGAACAGCCTAACGCGGCCAAAGTTCTCAGCCAGTTTAAATGGACGCAGGACGATATGGGAGAAGTCATGATTGCCGTTGAGGAAGGCGAAAATCCGGCCAAAGCCGCAGCTGAATATGTGAAAAAACACAAAGATCAAGTGGCTCAATGGACAAAAGGCGCCCATAAAGTTAAAGGGGATAAAATCAACCTGGCTTATGTGGCATGGGACAGTGAAATCGCAAGTACGAATGTAATCGGAAAAGTATTTCAAGACCTCGGTTATGACGTGAAGCTGACGCAAGTGGAGGCAGGACCGATGTGGACTGCGATTGCGACAGGCAGCGCGGATGCGTCATTGTCTGCTTGGCTTCCGAATACCCATAAGGCATATGCGTCTAAATATAAAGGCAAATATGAAGATGTAGGAACGAGTCTGACAGGCGTCAAGATGGGTCTGGTCGTTCCTCAGTATATGAAAAACGTCAATTCAATTGAAGATCTGAAGAAATAATGAAGAAAAGCAGCCCTGTAACGGGCTGCTTTTTTTATGCTTCAAACGATTTGAGGACGGCGGCCGTTAATATCTCAACTCCAGTAAAGATGGCGCTTCGGTCAAATGTCATTTGGGGATGGTGAAGTCCCGGCTCCAGACCGCATCCTAGGCCGAGCATCGTCGTTTTCAAGTTCGGCACCTTTAACCCGTAAAAATGAAAATCCTCTCCACCGGTTGTCACAAGAGGTTCATCCAGATGTTCTTCTCCGAGAATGCTGCTGATCGCAGATGCCATGATGGCTTCCGCCTCCTTGTTTCGCTCGGCTGCCGGGAGGCTGTGTTCTTTTTGCAGTTCGATTTTTGCGCCGAATGCGGCAGCCGCCGCTTCACAGGCTCTTTCGGTTTCGGCGGTTAATTTCTCCATGGCGGCATTGGTTTGTGCGCGGAGATCAAGGCTGAACGATGCTTTTCCCGGAATGATATTGGAACTCTCTCCGCCTGCCTGAAGCTTTGTCATCTTCACGGAATGCGGGATGCCGGGATCAAGATGAATGAAGCTGAGTTTTTGGACGAGAAGAGCGGCGATTTCGATACTGTTAAGGCCGAGATGCGGTCTCGCGCCGTGGGCTTCTTCTCCGATAATCAGTCCTTCTATATGCTGGCTTGAGCCATGCAGAATGGACGGTGCGCATCGGCCGTTTGCCGTTTCCTGTACGGGGCGCACGTGCACGCCGTATAAGAAGTCAACATCATCCAGTACGCCTTTTTCAATCATTTTCAGCGCTCCGCCGCCTTTTTCTTCCGCCGGCTGAAAAATAAAGCGGATGGTGCCCTTCGGAAGTTTCGGCTGACTCTTTAAAAGCATCATCGTGCCGAGCGCCATCGTCATATGTGAATCATGTCCGCATGAATGGTTCGCCTGAAAGGCACCGTCCACTTCCTGCCACAGCGCGTCAATATCCGCCCGGACAGCCACAACGGGCGAGCCTTCTCCGATTTCGCCGACAACCCCGGTACAATCATCAAACGTGCGGGTCCGGCAGCCGGCCTCTTTCAGTTTTTCAGTCAGATATTCAGTTGTTTGATATTCTTTCCAGCTTACTTCGGGATTGGCGTGCAGGTGGTCAAAAATATCCATAATGACTTGCTTTTCATGCGCTGTGAGTCTGTTCATGCCGTAAGTCCTCCTTCAAAAGCTGTCTGTTTTTTATTTTTGATATTGAAAACAGGCAATCGGTCTGTATATAATATAGCACATATCTGTATTTTCTGAATAGTTTATAAATTTAAAGCGGGATGGTGATGGTATGGCTGTGCCGAAGGCCGAACCTGTATTGAAAAAGAAGAAATTGTTTGTGATGCCTGATGCTTATGTGCTGCTGTTCATTGTCGCTTTACTATGCGCGATAGCGTCGTACATCGTTCCCGCGGGAGAATTTGACAGGGTGACAAAGGGCAGTGTGACGTCCGCCGTCCCGGGAAGCTATCATTCTTTAGACCAGTCTCCTGTCAGCCCGATCGCTTTTTTCACCGCGATTCAGGAAGGGATGACAAGTTCCGCGCCGATCATTTTTTTAATCCTGTTTACGGGCGGCACCATTGCGATTTTGGAGAAAACGGGCGCCATCAATGGATTGATCAGTAATGTCATCAGTACGTTCCGCACAAAACAGCTGCTGTTTATTGCGATTGTCGGATCTCTGTTTTCGATCCTCGGCACAACCGGCATCGTCGTTAATTCCGTGATCGGTTTTATTCCGATCGGCCTGATCGTCGCCCGCTCGCTGAAATGGGACGCCGTGGCCGGAGCGGCCGTCATTTATATCGGCTGCTATGCCGGGTTTAACGCTACGATTTTATCACCTTCACCGCTCGGGTTATCACAAAGCATCGCGGAGCTGCCGCTGTTTTCCGGTATCGGCCTGCGGATTGCCGTCTACATTTGTTTTCTGTTATCATCTATTTTATATATTTATCGGTATACGAGAAAACTCAGAAAAGCAAAGGACGCCAGTCTGCTGGGGAACGATTGGTTTCCGGCGGCAGGTTCACTCCCGCAGGTTTCTGAGCCGGAGGACAAGCATGTCCCGTTTACCGTCCGCCATAAATTGATTCTGGCTGTCGCGGCTTTGTCGCTTGCAGGCTTTTTATACGGCGCGCTTACTCTTGGCTGGTCTGATTCAGAGATGGCCGCCGTGTTCATTTTTATCTCAATCGTGTCCGGCCTGATTGCGGGAATGGCGGCAAATGATATCGCAAAAACGTTTATTACAGGCTGTCAGGGCCTCGTTTACGGCGCGCTGATCGTCGGAATGGCGAGAAGCATTTCCGTTATCCTGGAACATGGAAAGCTGCTTGATACGGTAGTCAATGGACTTGCGTCACTGCTGCACGGTTTCAGCCCGATGGCAGGCGCCATCGGAATGTATATTTCCAGCGCCCTGCTTCATTTTCTGATTTCATCAGGCTCAGGGGAGGCGGTCGTATTTATTCCGATCTTGGCGCCGCTTGCCGATCTGATGGGTATCACGAGACAGGTCGCGGTTGAAGCGGTTATGCTTGGGGAAGGCGTCGTAAACTGTGTCAATCCGACTTCCGGCGTGCTGATGGCCGTACTGGCTGCCAGCGGCATTCCGTACGTAAAGTGGCTTCGCTTCATGATTCCGCTGGCGCTGATTTGGTTTGTCATCGGCCTTGTGTTTATATGCATAGGCGTCCTGATCAATTGGGGTCCTTATTAACATTTTTGTCAATGATATTTCGGTTTATCATTATGAATCGGCAAGATATAATGGGAGTTGTAAGCCATTCTTAATAGTACGGGAGGAAGTCATGAATCAGCGTCGGAACAGACTTTCAAACGTGAATGGAAAGAGTGAGAGTGTGAAAGAGAAAGAACGAATGATTTGGTCAGAAGTCGGAATGCTTGTGGGCACACTGTCTTTGCTTGACATCATCGTACGCGGACTTGTTCTGAACTGTCCGTTTAGGGAATGGGCCGGTAGCTTGGCGGTTTTCTTCATTATAATTGTTTATTATTGTATCAGGGCGGGAGCGTCGGGAATGCTCATGCCGAGAATAGACACCAAAGAAGAACTGCAAAAGCGGGTGAAGCAGCAGCGGATAGATTCAATTGCGGTCACTTTTGCGGTAGCGGCGATTACGATGTACGACAGGGGGTTTCCCCATACATTCTTTGCTTGGCTGAAAATGATCTTTCTTTTTATCGTCTGCGGAGGCATTCTGTTTCTGCTTCGGTATGTCATTGTGAAGCTGTCTTACAGAAGAGCGATAAAAGAAATAAAAAAGAAATCATCTTGACAGGTGGTTTCTTTTTTTGTTTGAAAGCGGGAAGTCTTTTTAATTGATAGGAATATAGATTTGAATTCACTCTGTCACGTTGCTTTGATAGAGAGAGTGTGATAAGTTGAAATGTAAGCGTTAACAGAATTCTCCAGTCTTCACAACAGTTGAAAGGAGCTGAAGAAAGAGTAAGAGGAATTTTTGACTCCGCAGTCAGTCTTCAAAAATGAAATAAGGAGTGTCAAAAATGTTTGAAAAACGATTCAAAACCTCTTTACTGCCGTTATTCGCCGGATTTTTATTGCTGTTTCATTTGGTTTTGTCAGGCCCGGCGGCTGCAAACGCTGAAACTGCAAACAAATCGAATGAGATGGCCGCGTCATCGGTCAAAAACGGGACCATCCTTCATGCTTGGAATTGGTCATTCAATACGTTAACACAAAATATGAAAGAGATTCGTGATGCGGGCTATGCAGCCATTCAGACGTCTCCGATTAACCAAGTAAAGGAAGGGAACCAAGGAGATAAAAGCATGAGGAACTGGTACTGGCTGTATCAGCCGACATCGTACCAAATCGGAAACCGTTACTTAGGCACTGAACAAGAATTTAAGGACATGTGTGCAGCCGCGGAAAAATATGGCGTAAAAGTCATTGTTGATGCGGTTATCAATCATACCACCAGCGATTATGGCGCGATTTCTGACGAGATTAAGCGTATTCCAAACTGGACCCATGGAAACACACAAATTAAAAATTGGTCGGACCGATGGGACATCACTCAAAATGCATTGCTTGGGCTGTATGATTGGAATACTCAGAATACTGAGGTGCAAGCCTACCTGAAAGGTTTCTTGGAAAGAGCATTGAATGACGGAGCAGACGGGTTCCGCTATGATGCCGCCAAGCATATAGAGCTTCCGGATGATGGGAATTACGGCAGCCAATTTTGGCCGAATATCACAAATACATCGGCGGAGTTCCAATACGGAGAAATCCTGCAAGACAGCGCATCCAGAGATACTGCTTATGCGAATTATATGAATGTGACGGCTTCTAACTACGGGCATTCCATCAGATCCGCTTTAAAGAATCGTAATCTGAGTGTGTCGAATATCTCCCATTATGCATCTGACGTGTCTGCGGACAAGTTAGTCACATGGGTGGAATCACATGATACGTATGCCAATGATGATGAAGAGTCCACATGGATGAGTGATGACGATATTCGTTTAGGCTGGGCAGTGATTGGTTCCCGCTCAGGAAGCACGCCTCTTTTCTTTTCCAGACCTGAGGGCGGAGGAAATGGTGTGAGATTTCCCGGAAAAAGTCAAATAGGAGATCGCGGGAGCGCCTTATTTAAAGATCAGGCGATCACTGCGGTCAATCAATTTCACAATGAAATGGCCGGGCAGCCCGAGGAACTCTCGAATCCGAATGGGAACAATCAAATATTTATGAATCAGCGCGGCTCAAAAGGCGTTGTGCTGGCAAATGCAGGATCGTCTTCTGTCACCGTCAATACTTCAACGAAATTACCTGACGGCAGGTATGATAATAGGGCCGGCGCCGGTTCATTTCAAGTAGCGAACGGCAAACTGACAGGTACGATCAATGCCAGATCCGCGGCTGTTCTTTATCCTGACGACATTGGAAATGCGCCTCATGTCTTCCTTGAGATTACCAAACGGGGGCAGTCCATTCTTTCAATGATCAGCTGACGGTCACCCTGCGTACAAATGCGAAAACAACAAAAGCCGTTTACCAAATCAATAATGGTCAAGAGACAGCATTTAAGGATGGAGACCGATTAACGATCGGGAAAGAAGATCCAATCGGCACGACATACAACATCAAATTAACCGGAACGAACGGCGAGGGTGCAGCGAGAACCCAAGAATACACGTTTGTCAAAAAAGACCCGGCCCAAACCAACATCATTGGCTATCAAAATCCGGATCATTGGGGCCAGGTAAATGCTTATATCTATAAACATGATGGAGGCAGGGCCATAGAATTAACCGGATCGTGGCCGGGGAAAGCCATGACCAAGAATGCAGATGGAATGTACACGCTGACGCTGCCTGAGAATGCGGATACGGCCAACGCCAAAGTGATTTTTAACAATGGCAGCGCCCAAGTGCCCGGCCAGAACCAGCCCGGCTTTGATTATGTGCAGAATGGTTTGTATAACAACTCCGGTTTGAATGGTTATCTTCCGCATTAATGGATAGGGCCATCATCACATCAGCGTGCCGGCAAACCCCCGCTTCTGAGAAAGGGACAGCGCGTCTTCATTCACGCTGAAAAGATGACAACATCCTAAAACGGTTCCGTTTTAGGATGTTGTCAACAATCTGGAAACCATCACCGATATTTTTTTGTCCAAAAATCAAACTTTTCTCTTGCAAAAGTTTGTGAAGTATTGCACAATATAAATGTGAAATACTTCACAAGATAAAAACAGACACCACGAAACACTGGAGGATGAGCATACATGATGAACGAACGAGTGAACAAAGTAGCATTAATCGGAGCAGGTTTTGTTGGAAGCAGTTATGCATTTGCGTTAATTAATCAAGGGATCACAGATGAGCTTGTGATCATTGATGTAAATAGAGAAAAAGCCATGGGAGATGTCATGGATTTAAATCACGGAAAGGCATTTGCGCCTCATCCGGTCAAAACGTCTTACGGCACATATGAGGATTGCAAGGATGCCGATATCGTGTGCATCTGTGCAGGGGCCAATCAAAAACCGGGCGAAACGAGACTTGAGCTGGTCGAAAAAAATCTCGCCATTTTTAAAAGCATTGTCGGTGAAGTAATGGCAAGCGGATTTGACGGCATCTTCCTCGTTGCCACAAACCCGGTCGACATTCTCACTTATGCGACATGGACATTCAGCGGGCTGCCGAAAGAACGCGTCATCGGCAGCGGCACGACACTGGATTCTGCGCGATTCCGTTATATGCTGAGCGAATACTTCGGAGCCGCTCCGCAAAACGTACACGCCCACATTATCGGCGAGCACGGCGATACCGAGCTTCCTGTATGGAGTCACGCCAATATCGGCGGAGTGCCGGTGCAGCAATTGCTGGAGAAAAATGCAGCTTACAAACAGGACGAGCTGGATCAGATCGTTGACGATGTGAAAAACGCGGCCTACCATATTATCGAGAAAAAAGGCGCGACATATTACGGAGTGGCGATGAGCCTCGCCCGCATCACAAAAGCGATTTTGCGTAATGAAAACAGCATTTTAACCGTCAGCACATATCTGGACGGCCAATACGGTGTAAACGACGTCTTTATCGGCGTTCCGGCCGTCGTCAATCGGAACGGCATCGCAGGTGTGACGGAACTTGAGCTGAATGAAACAGAACAGGCTCAATTCAGCCGCAGCGCAAACGTGCTGAAAGATATTCTCGCTCCGCATTTCGCTGGGTAAATAAAAAAGCAGTACATGACAAACGCCATGTACTGCTTTTTTTAATTCGCTTTTTTCGCCATTTCCTGAGAGGTTTTCACTCTCGCTTTTCCCATAAACAAAATGGTAACGGCGGCAATGACGATCGGCGCTAGCGCAAGCGTAAATACATATGTGATGCTTTGCGACATGGCGTCAATAATGCGATCCAGAATGTGCGGCGGAATATGAGCGCGCGTGCCGGCCTGGAAAATGTCCTGCGGATTTCCTATGTTCTGCATCGCGCCGCCCGCTCCTTTCATGCCGCTGAATGAATCTGTGAGCTTATTGGTAAACACATTCGTCTGGATGGTGCCGAAAATCGTCACACCGAGCGTCATACCGAATGATCTCAAAAACGAGTTTGTTGAGTTGGCGCTTCCGCGATAACGCGGCTCCAGATCGTTCATGGACGCGGCCGGCAGCAGTGAGAAGTTGAAGCCGACGCCGAATCCTGAGATCAGCATGAATACCGTCAGCATCGTACGCGCCGTATCCGGTGTCATATTGGAAAGCAGCAGCATTCCGATAAAGAAAGCGACCACGGAAATCAGCATTAAACTGCGGAACCGCACTTTCGTCTGGAAAATTCCGCCGATCATACTTCCGATAACAGAACCGATCATCATCGGCGTCAAAATAAAGCCCGCGCTTGTAGCGGTGCTTCCGTACACAGCCTGAACGAAGATCGGGATAAACACCGCTAAAATGACGAACGTGGCTCCGTAAAGGAACGCCAGAATCTGTGCTGTAGCAAATAAACGGTTTTTAAACATCCAAAATGAGATAATCGGTTCTTCCGCTTTTCTTTCCACAATAAAAAAGGCGATAAAGAACACGGCGAACACAGCGAACAGACCGATGATCTGCACGGAGTTCCAATCATACGTTTTTCCGCCGAGCTCAAGAGCGAACATCAGACCGACAATGGAAACCACCAGCGTAATCGCGCCGGCCCAGTCGATTTTCTGTTTCCTGTGTTCAAGGGATTCTTTATAATAACGAAGAATGAAAAACAATGATAAAATACCGATCGGCACGTTGATGTAAAACACCCAGTGCCAGCTGATGGAGTCGGTAATGAGCGCGCCTAAAAGCGGTCCGAGAACGCTGGACAGGCCGAAAACGGCACCGAACATGCCCGACATTTTTCCGCGTTTTTCCGGCGGAAATAAATCAAAAATGATCGTGAAGGCGATCGGCATCAGCGCGCCTCCGCCGATTCCCTGAATGACGCGGTAAATAATGAGCTGATCCATTGTTTGGGCGATTCCGCATAATGCAGATCCGATTAAGAAAAGAATAAGACCGAATAAAAAGAAACGTTTGCGTCCGTACATATCGGACAGTTTTCCGTAAATCGGCATACCGGCCATAACGGCTACCATGTATGATGCCGTCACCCACGCGAACTTATCGAAACTTCCGAGGTCCGCCACGATATTTCCCATCGCAGTGGCAACGATTGTATTATCCATAGCCGACATTAAAATGCCCAGCAAAAGACCGATGACGACAAACTTCGTCGAGGCGTCCTTCGCGTCTGTTTGTTCCATGCTTTTTCCTCCCATACTTACTTTTGATCATTAAATTTGCTATGATCATATTAGATTTGCCGAAAATTATCTTGATCGTCAAGATAAATTGATTTTATAGGGAGGCCTGTCAGTTGTCAACAAGAAATACCAGAAGCGAGACGGAGGAAACCGCGATACAGTTATTCCGGAAGATGGCCACAAGGACGATCCTGTTTCATCAGGCGGCCGCTCAATCTCTCGGTCTGTTTCCGACCGATTTAAAATCAGCTGATATCTTAAATGAAGCAGGCCCGATGACCGCAGGCGAGCTGGGGAAAAAAACCGGCCTCAGCACAGGTTCGGTAACGGCGCTCATTGACCGGCTCGAAAAAGCGGGATATGTCATGAGGAAAAAAGACCCCGAAGACAAACGTCGGGTGATCATCGTGCCGCTGACAGCCGGAAAAGCGAATGTGAAGCAATTGTTCAGCTCCTTATCCCAGTCCACGATCAGCCTTTGCCGACAATATAAAGAAGAAGAACTGCAGCTGATATTCGATTTTTTAGGAAAAGCGACGGACATGATGGAAGACGAGCTTGAGAAATTAAAATAATGTATCATAGCACGGCCCATTCATGAATAACTTGTACAAGTTGCATGAATGAGGGGGAAGCCAATGAACATCTTTTTAAGCTACATCGTTCTCGGGCTGTCATTGTCAGCACCTGTCGGACCGGTCAATGCAGCGCAAATTGACAAAGGCATCAAAAACGGCTTTTGGCATGCATGGATTTTCGGTCTTGGCGCCATGGCCGCGGACGGGCTGTATATGATTCTGATCTATTTCGGGCTGTCTCAATTTTTGACCGCTCCTTTTGTAAAAACGTTTTTGTGGCTCTTCGGTTTTTTCGTGCTGACCTATACGGGAGTCGAAACGTTAAAAAATATCAGGGAAGCCATGAATGTCAGAAGCGGAAAAGGAAAACCGGCTTTTTACAAAACATTCGGCGCGGGATTTTTTATTTCTCTTTCCAATCCGCTGAGCATTTTATTCTGGCTCGGCATATACGGGAGCATTCTCGCCAAAACCGCTGAATCCTTCGATGCAAATCAGCTTTTGATTTACAGCTCCGGCATTCTTCTCGGCATTTTGATCTGGGATTTCTGCATGGCGGTCGCCGCGAGCACTTTCAGAAATCTCCTTCATGAAAAAGCGCTCCGCTGGCTGACGGGAGCGGCGGGTGTGTCTTTGATCGTTTTCGGGTTTTATTTCGGATGGCAGGGGATTCAAATGCTCATCTCATAAATAGAAGAAGAGTCACCCATCGCCTATCTCCGTCATAACGTATCATGACGATACTGGAGGTGGGCCGATGGCAAGCGGGCTGTACACAAAAAGTTGCCTTGAGGAAAAGTTATTGGATCTGCCAAATTGGCAGAGAATCGCTTTTGAGCTTCTATCAGAAAAAGTAGGCGATAAAGCGGATACGTTTCCGTGCATTCCCGGACGTCAGGGATTTTTGACAGATCAGCTCCGGATATCCTTTGCGGGTGATCCCCGCGAAGACGGAACCCCGGAGGAAGTGGGGATGCTGCTGTCCGAGTACGGAAAGATCTCAAGGAATACCGGAAGATACGCGTCGCTGCTTGTGATTTTTGATACGCCTGAGGATTTAGCTGAGCATTATTCAATTGAGGCGTATGAAGAGCTGTTCTGGTCTTTTTTAAACCGGCTGAGCGGCTGCGACCCGAATGACTGGCCGGAAGATATGCCGGAAGACCCTGAACATTATAAATGGGAGTTCTGCTTTGACGGCGAGCCGTATTTTATTCTGTGCGCGACGCCTGCGCATGAAGCGCGACAAAGCAGAAGCTTCCCGTTTTTTATGCTGGCGTTTCAGCCGAGATGGATTTTCGAAGGATTAAATGATTCAACCGCGTTCGGACGAAACATGAGCCGGCTGATCAGAAAACGCTTAGAGGCGTATGATGAAGCCCCTCTTCATCCCCGATTGGGGTGGTACGGAGGAAAAGACAATTTAGAATGGAAGCAATATTTCCTCCGTGATGATGAGACGCAAGTGTCAAAGTGTCCCTTTTCTTATTTGAAAAGACTATTTAAACCGACGAAATAAGCTATGATCCGGCAGGGCTGTGTCCCTGCTTTTTTTGTACGATCCATGTCACGATCGCAATGACGGCGAGAAAACAAAGGCTGACCAGAAAACCGGGCCGGCTCGATTTCTCAAACAGCGTCCCGGAGACGGCCGCGACAATCAGCACAAGGGCGATAACAATCTGTGCGGTTCCCATCTTTGTCGTTTCGAGCAGTTTCTTGCCCGAGAACAAAATGAACAGCCACGTATAAAGAAGCATGAGGCCCGCTGCGGTTGTCATGTGTTCATATATATTTTTCGGCAGCACCAATGACAGGATGATGGAGACGATGAGTCCGGCAAACGTCAATCCGAGCGCAGGCCAGCAGATTTTTTTGTTTTCCTTTAATCTGAAGCATTTCGGCGCATCCCCGTCATCGGCCATTGTACAAAGCAATGTCGTCACGGCAAACAGCGAGGCGACGAGCGTGGAAAATCCCGCAATAATAAAAATCCCGTTAAAAATATCAAGAATGATATCTAAATGAAAACCCTTCAGCGATGTAATAAACGGGCTGTCCTGCTCGGTGAATTTGCCCAGCGGCACTAACAGCAGCGCCAGGCCGAGAGAAATGACGTAAATCACCGCAAGTACGGCAAGCATCAGCCGGCCTGATTTTGAGGCTTCCTCCGGTTTTTTCAAGTGTACGGTCATCAGCCCCAAGACTTCAATTCCTCCGAAGGCGTAAAACGCATAAATCAGTCCCGTCCATAACCCCATCGCTCCGTGCGGGAACAAATCCTTTGATTCGTTCGGCACCTGCACATCCGGTTTATGAGAAAATATACCGCACAGCGCCAATATGGCGATCACGATAAACATAAATATCGCCGCCGTCTTGACAACAGCGAGCACATTTTCCGTTTTTTGAAAAACGGACAGCCCCGTAAATATAATCAAAAGACCGAGCACCGCATAGATGGAGGCGAAAATCCACAGCGGCACATTCGGAAACCAATGCTTCGTAAACAGCGAGATTGCTGTCAGCTGGCTTCCCGTGATCAGCATCTCGGACGACCAGTACACCCATCCGTTGCTGAAACCGGCCCAAGTGCCGAAAGCCTTTCTCGCATAAGCGCAAAAAGACCCCTTTTCGGGCTGTTTAGCCGAAAGCTTCGCGAGCTGCTCAAAGACAAAATAGGTGCCAAGCCCGGCAATAAGAAATGAGATCAGCGCGGAATATCCGCTTTTGACAATAGCAATGCTGGACCCGAGAAAAAAGCCCGTCCCGATTGTGCAGCCGACGCCGATTAAGGAGAGCTGCCACCAAGCGAGATTTCCTTTAGGCTGGTCCTGTGATTTACCCATGAAGTTCAACCCCTTTATCAAAGCTTAGATTGCAGCCGTCAGAAGGGGAATATACATCCAATAAATTGCTTTACATGAAACAAACGGACGGAGTTCATAATAGAAGAAAAAAGGAGCAGTCTGATGACACAGCAATTTATCGTACCGCCGAAAAAAGGGCTCGGCCTGAAGGTTCACAAAGGGCAGATTATAAAAGTTGTCGATGTGGAAGGACAGCAGGTGGCTGACTTCACGGCGTATCATGCCAAGGACTTTTATGAACATCTTGATCAGGGCGCGACGATTGATGCCAACCAGTCCATTCATGTAAAAACGGGTGATCATATTTATTCAAATTTATACAAGCCGATGCTGACGCTGATTGAAGATACAGTCGGTAAGCACGATCTGCTGCTTCCCGCCTGCCGTCCGGATATGAACAGACTTTTATACGGAAAGCATAAAGACGAACTCCAGGATACGTGTTATGACAATATGAGCGGGGCGCTTGAACCGTTCGGGGTGCCGCGGCCGCATATGCATTACCCGTTTGCCATCTTTATGAACACGGTGCTCGATGAGAAAGGGAACTTATCAGTCGAAACGCCTCTTTCTGACGCGGGTGATTATGTACGGCTCCGTGCGGAAATGGATCTCGTCGTCGCGTTTTCATCCTGTCCGATCGAAAAAGGAAAATGCAACGGAGACAGCATCACGGCGCTGCGGGTGGAAATCAGCTGATCCCGGTGTATTTGATTCACTTAAAATCCGCACCTGTGCTATATTTAACAGAGAGTCGTACATAGTGGCATGATTCATTTTCAGCATGAACGGGAAATGGATCATAAAGAAACAATGCAGGAGGAGTGATTGGGATGAGCATCCAGAAACAAATTATGAATGATCTCCATGTAAAGCCCTCAATTGATCCGAAACAAGAAATTGAGGACAGAGTGAACTTTCTGAAACAATATTTGAAAAAAACAGGTGCCAAAGGCTTTGTGCTCGGCATCAGCGGGGGGCAGGATTCCACGCTTGCGGGACGCCTCGCCCAATTGGCGGCTGAGAGCATCAGAGAAGAAGGCGGAAATGCGGAATTTATCGCCGTCCGGCTTCCACACGGCACACAGCAGGATGAGGATGACGCCCAATTGGCGCTCAAATTCATTAAACCTGATAAATCATGGACATTTGATATTAAGTCCGCTGTCAGCGCGTTCGCCGATCAGTACAAAAAAGACACGGGCGATCAGCTGTCTGACTTTAACAAAGGAAATGTAAAGGCCAGAATGAGAATGATCGCTCAATATGCCATCGGCGGACAAGAGGGGCTGCTTGTCATCGGCACCGACCATGCGGCCGAGGCAGTGACCGGTTTCTTCACGAAATACGGTGACGGCGGAGCTGATCTGCTGCCGCTGACCGGATTAACGAAACGCCAGGGCAGACGTTTATTAGAAGAGCTCGGTGCGCCGGAGCGCCTGTATTTGAAATTACCGACGGCCGATCTGCTTGATGAAAAACCGCAGCAGACTGATGAGACCGAACTCGGCATCACCTACAATGACATTGATGATTATTTAGAAGGCAAGGACGTTTCTTCCGAAGTGATTGAGGCGCTGGAAAAACGCTACCTCAGTACGGAGCATAAGCGCCAGGTGCCGGCATCGATGTTTGATGATTGGTGGAAATAGAATGAAAAAAACCTCCCTTTTAAAAGGGAGGTTTTTTGTTTATCGCATTTTTATTTATCTACACTTTCATAAATCCCTACCCAATACCCTTTGCTGCTGTCATAGTATTTGCTTTTGAAAATCCACTTTGTTCCATCTAAAACGAAAGAAGCAGCGAAGTTTCCGTTAGGGCTTTGAACGAGTTTGATGGCATTAATGCCGGCATCTGCTTTCGTTGAGATTGGGCTATTTTCCATGGATGCGGATGCTGTTGGTGATGCGGCAAAGGCAGGAGCGGCAGACATCAGTAAGGCAAGAGACAGCGCAGAACCGGTTAACACTTTTTTGAAGTTCATTTCGAGCACTCCCTTTTCAAATGAAATGTGTTACGTTGTTAATAATTAGACAATTATCCATAAAATACCTCTTCTGTTTCTAAAATTTTTTTCTTAAATTGAAAAAACATCCCTTCAGAGGGGCTTTTTATTTATTGATCCATTTGCATGGATCAGGGACATGTTTTCAAAACGTTTTTTTATTTGATACGGATATGATTCAGCTTCACCATCAATCTGTCGGTGAATCTTCGAAGGCTGCCTCTCGAATCAGGCTCAAAAGGCAGATTTGCTTGGGCAGCGATCGTTTCTGCGACCTGCTGAATAGACATTTGGTCTGTATGGAGATGTTCTGTGAAGAGGCTATCAGACAGGCTGTTGATGCAGCGGTCGATTTGTTTTGCGGCCCAGGAGTTTTTTCCTTCCGCTCTGGTGCGCAGGCGTTTCAGCAATGTTTCCTTTGAAGCCAGCAGGGTAAAGTGGTGAATGGTCCGGCCATCCTGTCTCAGCCTGCTGATAATGTCATGGAAGTATTGATCGTTCGTAATGGTCATGGGCACAATGATGATGCCCTGATATGTATCTGACAAATAGGAAAGCATGCTGTAATTGAATTCCCGCCACAGAGGGTAGCTTTGAAAGTCATCTTCAGCGATATCCGGCGGTATCATCGAACGCATCGCAAACCCCATCTTTTCAGGATCGTATACGTAAGACGGTTTCAGTCTTCTGTGCAGTTCAAACGCTGTTTGTGTTTTTCCGGAACCGAAAGCCCCATTTATCCAAAGGATCACCATGATATCCCCCTTTTTCTATATGATACAAAAAAAGACCCTTCGATCGAAGAGTCAGCGGGAAAAAACGGACGTATATTCGCGGAGCGATTCCTTTATATGCGTAAAGGCATGTTCTCCAAAATACTCAAGAGAAACAAAACCGTCATATTGTCTGTTCATCAGCTCTTTTAAAAATGCTTTTTGATCGAGATCTCCTTGAAAAATCGGAGTTGGCTTGCTGAGATACCAGTTGTCAAAATTCCAGTGATAGTTTTTCAGATGAATGTGGCTGACGGTATGATACAGTTTTTCTAAAGCGGACATTTGGTCAACGTGATTGACGTGTAGGTTGGAGCCGTCAAAAATGGTGCGGACCCGCGGATGTCCGACATCCTCCAAAAATGCCAGCGCCGCCTCCGGTGTATCCGCGTACGTATCGTAATGAATCTCAAGCCCGATATCGACTTCATAGTCATCTGCGAGCCGTGCCGCCTGCTGAAATTGATCAACCGCACGCTGCCACTTTTCCGGTGATGTCCGGTGCGAAGGAAGATTGCCGGCAAAGACTCTGATCAAGGGACTGTGCAGCTGTCGTGCCGCGCTTAATGCCCTTTGAACATCCTTTAACGCCTGCCTTTCATCCTGAGCGGCGAAGTCAGTGTACAAACTGACGGCAGGCACCCCGAGGCCTTCCTCCTGAAGCTGCTGATCAAGCCTGTCGAGCGGGCCGATTTCCTCTATATATTGTTTAGCGTGTCCGTACCACAGTTCGATTCCCTTAAAGGAGTGCTCCTTCGCGAAAGAAATGATGTCGAGAATATGCTTTTTTTTAAAACCTGTCGTGCAAAAACTCAGTTTCATCGGTAATCCTCCCGTAACTGTCTATCATATGTGTACTTTTTCCCCGGGTGCGATACGGATAAACAGGTGAAAAGGGCAGACACTTTTTTATAAGCGGGGTGTGTCTGCATCAGGTCGGTGCGGCACACAAATTGTTTAGCGCTTTTTTGCGTCAAAGTATTAAATAATTGACCGAAGTGTTGTACAATTAATTTCATTCGAGTAAGGGGGAGAAGCCATTGAAAAATGAAACGGAGCTGACGGACTTCAGTCCCGTCTGCAATAAACCGACTCGCGCTCGTTATGTGATACTGATTCTTTTGTTTTTTATCACTGCGATTAATTATATAGACCGTGCCAGTGTATCCATCGCCGCCCCGTCCATTCAGACATCGCTGAACATAAGCCCCGCGCTTTTGGGCGTCGTCTTTTCCGCATTCAGCTGGACTTATACGGGAATGCAGATTCCCGGCGGGCTCATTTTGGACAAATTCGGGTCAAAACGGACGTACGGCGTTTCTTTATTGATCTGGTCGGTTTTCACCGGAGTGCAGGCTTTTGCGGCCAGTTTCGGATTTTTATTCGGCTGCCGCCTGATTATCGGGCTGGCTGAATCGCCTGCGTTTCCGGCAAACAACCGGATTGTCACGACATGGTTTCCAAGGCGGGAACGCGCCTTTGCGACGGGTGCTTATACGGCGGGGGAATATGTGGGGCTGGCGTTCGCCACACCGGTTTTATTCTGGGTGTTAACGGCATTTGACTGGCGCGCCGTCTTTATTTCCTCAGGGGTGCTCGGGCTTGTTTTCTCCATTTTCTGGTTCAAAATGTATCACGAGCCGAATCGGTGCCGGAAAGTGAACCGGGAGGAGCTTGAGTATATTAGAGAAGGCGGCGGACTGACAGAGGTGTCAGAATCAGCCGGCAGGATCACGTGGCCGGATTTCGTCCAGCTTCTTAAATACCGCAAGCTTGTCGGCTTGTATATCGGCCAGTTCGCCGTAGCCTCCACGCTGTTCTTCTTTTTGACATGGTTTCCGACTTATCTGGCGGAGGCAAAGCACATGGCTTTCTTAAAAGTCGGCTTCGCCGCATCAATCCCGTATATCGCCGCCTTTTTCGGCGTATTGTTCGGCGGATATTGGTCTGACGGAATGATGAAACGGGGCGTGTCGGTGAACGTTGCCCGGAAAACGCCCGTCATCCTCGGTCTTCTGCTGACAGGCTCCATCGTGCTCGCGAATGTTACGGATTCTGCTCCTGCGGTTTTGACGATCTTATCCATTGCTTCTTTTGCGCAGGGCATGTCCAATATATCCTGGACGATGCTGAGTGAGGTGGCGCCAAGCGAGACAATCGGATTGGCAGGAGGCGTGTTTAACTTTTTCGCCAATATGGCCGGTATTATCACCCCGCTTATCATCGGGTTTATCGTTTCTGCGACCGGTTCATATAACGGAGCGATTCTGTTTGTCGGCGCTGTCGCATTTATCGGGGCATTTTCTTATATTTTCATTGTCGGAAAGGTGGAACGCATTACGCTCCGATAGAAAGAAAAACTCATCTCTTCTTAATAAAGGATGGGTTTTCTTTCATTGCATTATCTCTATGTTTCAATATTGAGTTATCATATAATAAACATAACTTTTTCATTTCTTAGGAGGATTTCGCCGAAGATGAACGCAAAACGTGCCATTCCCGTAAGAGAAAGAAATATCGTACTGATCGGATTCATGGGTGTCGGAAAGACAACAATCGGCCAGCTGGTCGCTAAGAAATTATACAGAGACTTCATTGATATTGATCTGCAGATTGAGAAAGATTTCAAGATGTCCATCCCTGAAATGTTTGAGAAAAAAGGTGAAGCCTTTTTCCGTCAGACCGAAAAGGATTATATATTAGATATCTGCCGCAATACGAAATTCAAGATCGTGTCACTTGGGGGCGGTTCGTTTAAACAAGAGGAAATCAGACAGTGCTGCCTTGAAAACTGTCTCGTGCTCCATCTTGATTTATCATGGGAGAATTGGAAGCAGCGGGCTGATCTGCTGATTGAAAGCCGTCCCGTTCTGCATAACCGTTCCATGGATGAAATGCAGCAGCTCTTTAACGAGCGCCAAAGCATCTATGATAAACATAATTCAAAAGTGGCGACGGATAATCTGGAACCAGAAGAAATAGCCGATTATATCGTAGAAACGTTAAAAATCGGCTGGGACCTGTATCAGCCGATGTAAAAAGAGCCGTGACGCTGTGAGCGCACGGCTTTTTTGTTTTTAAACAAACGTTTATTAAAATGTTTAGAAAATGAGTGTAAAATCGTGTTAAGATAGAGTCAGAAAATTAAATCTTATAAAACAAAGGAGAATAATCGGATATGCAATTATACGACTTGCCGCTCGACCAACTGCAAACCTATAAACCAAATAAAACCGCTCCTCATGACTTTTCGGATTTTTGGGCATCATCATTACATGAGCTTGCAAAGGAAGAGGCAAAGCCTGAATTGACGGCTGAAAGCTACCCGGCTGACGGCGTGAAAGTATTCCGGCTGACATACCGAAGCTTCGGCAAGGCGGAAATTAAGGGATGGTACGCCGTTCCCGACCGGCAAGGACCGCATCCGGCCATCGTGAAATATCACGGCTATAACGCGAGCTATGACGGGGATATACATGACATCGTAAATTGGGCGCTACACGGATATGCCGCATTCGGCATGCTTGTCCGCGGTCAGCACAGCAGCACAGATACAAGCGTCTCACCGCATGGACACGTTCCCGGCTGGATGACGAAAGGGATTTTAGATAAAGATACATATTATTACCGCGGCGTGTACTTAGACGCCGTCCGGGCTTTGGAAGTCATCAGCGGCTTTGAGGAAGTGGATGAAACGAGGATCGCCGTCATCGGCGGGAGCCAGGGAGGCGGACTTTCAATCGCCGCGGCGGCACTATCTGACATTCCGAGAGCGGTTGCGGCCGATTATCCTTATTTAAGCAATTTTGAGCGGGCCATTGATGTCGCTCTTGATGAGCCGTATCTTGAGATTAACTCCTTTTTCAGAAAGAACGGCAGCCCTGAAACGGAGAAGGCCGCGATGAATACACTGGCCTATTTTGATATCATGAATCTGGCGGACCGCGTAAAAGTTCCGGTGCTCATGTCCATCGGGCTGATTGACCGCGTGACTCCGCCGTCGACGGTGTTTGCCGCTTACAATCATCTGGAAACGGAAAAAGAATTGAAGGTTTACCGGTATTTCGGACATGAATACATACCTTCTTTCCATACGGAAAAGCTGGCCTTTCTGAAAGCGCATCTGAAAGGCTGACGACAGCGAAAAGCCCAAGTACTTGGGCTTTTTTCAGGAATGATCACGGAAAAGGACGGATACTGATGGAACAAAGGATCATCGAAGAATTAAAACGAATTGAAGCACAGCACGGCGTCAAGGTGCTTTATGCCGTAGAATCAGGGAGCCGCGCATGGGGGTTTCCGTCAAGCGACAGCGACTACGATGTACGGTTTCTCTATGTGCCGAAAAAAGAATGGTACTTTTCGATCGAACCGCATAGGGATGTCATAGAAGAGCCGATTCATGACATGCTTGACATCAGCGGCTGGGAACTGAGAAAAGCGCTGCGGCTTTTTAAAAAATCAAATCCGCCTCTTTTGGAATGGCTCTCTTCTGAGATGATCTATTATGAAGCTTTCTCAGCGGCTGAAAAGCTTCGAAAACTGAAAAACCGCGCCTTTTCGCCTGAAGCCGGCATCTATCATTATCTCAATATGGCAAAACGGAATGAAAAAACGGAATTGCGGGGCAGTGAAGTGAAGATTAAAAAGTATTTTTATGTTCTGCGTCCTCTCCTTGCCTGCAGATGGATTGAAACGTTCGGCTCCGTACCGCCGATGTCATTTCCCGTACTGGCCGATGCCTTATTGACGGATGAAGCGCTCATTTCTGAAATCAATACACTGCTTACAAGGAAAAAAAGCGGTCAGGAGCTGGCCCCGGAACCGAGAAATACGATCATTCATGCATTTATAGAAGAAGAAATAGAACGCATCAGGCACTATGTCAAAATGATCAAAACGCCGAAACCTGACATAACGGAGGAACTGAATCAGCTATTGATTCAGACCGTCGAAGAGGCGTGGGGGTAAAAAGGCGGAAATTGACGATTGCCGTCATTTCCGTCCGCCTTTTTTCGGCATAATCCGCCTGCTATCTAAGAAGCTGATTGTGGTAAAACCACAAAAATTTATCAGAATCTTTGTATTTTTAGAATATTGTGAGAGGATGTTTTGTCCATTTACAATAGACTCATACAAATACTTCTTAGATTGCGGGGTGTTAAGGTTGGAAGTGATTACAAGAGATTTTTTCTTATTTTTATCCAAGAGCAGCTTTCTCAATAAGATGGCGCGAAGCTGGGGAAGCCGTGTGGCAGCCGGCAAAATCATCGGAGGAATGGATTTCCGCAGTTCTATCCCGACAATCCGACATTTGAACAGCCAAGGGCTGTCAGTTACTGTCGATCATTTGGGGGAATTTGTCAACAGCGGTGATGTCGCGAAAGAACGCACCGAGGAGTGCATGCAGACCATCGCCTTAATCGCTGATGAACAGCTGAATTCCCAAGTGTCATTAAAAATGACGTCTTTAGGTCTTGATATAGATCTCGATCTTGTCTATGAAAATATGACGAAAATCCTCCAGACGGCTGAAAAACATAAAGTCATGGTGACGATTGACATGGAAGATGAAACGAGATGCCAGAAAACGCTGGATATCTTTAAAGACTTCCGGAGCCGGTATGAATATGTAAGCACCGTGGTGCAGGCTTATCTGTACAGAACGGAGAAGGATCTTGATGACCTCAGCCCGCTGAATCCGTTTCTGCGGCTTGTCAAAGGGGCCTATAAAGAATCGGAAAAGGTGGCCTATCCTGAAAAAAGCGACGTCGATGAAAATTATAAAAGACTCATCCGCAAACAGCTTTTAAAAGGACATTATACGGCAGTTGCCACGCATGATGACAAAATGATCGAGTTTACAAAACAGCTTGCCAAAGAGCACGGCATTCCAAACGACCGTTTTGAGTTTCAGATGCTGTACGGCATGCGCTCGCAAACCCAGCTCAGCCTGGTGGAAGAAGGATACCGCATGAGAGTCTACCTGCCTTACGGGGATGACTGGTACGGCTATTTCATGAGACGGCTTGCCGAACGCCCCTCAAACATCGCATTCGCCTTTAAAGGGATGACTAAGAAGTAAAAAAGGGAGAGATGACAATGACTACACCTTATAAACACGAACCATTCACGAATTTCCAAGATCAATCGAACGTTGAAGAATTTAAGAAAGCGCTTGCGACGGTAAATGAGTATCTGGGAAAAGATTATCCGCTCGTCATCAATGGTGAAAAGGTAGAGACGGAAGCGAAAATCGTTTCAATCAATCCGGCTGATAAAGAAGAAGTCGTCGGAAAAGTGTCAAAGGCGTCCCAGGAGCACGCTGAGCAAGCGATTGAAGCAGCTGCGAAAGCGTTCGAAGAGTGGAGATACACATCCCCTGAAGAAAGAGCGGCCGTTTTGTTCCGCGCAGCTGCCAAAGTCCGCCGCAGAAAGCACGAATTCTCCGCCCTGCTCGTCAAGGAAGCAGGAAAACCTTGGAACGAAGCTGATGCAGATACGGCTGAAGCGATTGACTTCATGGAGTATTATGCACGCCAAATGATCGAACTGGCAAAAGGCAAACCGGTCAACAGCCGCGAAGGCGAGAAGAACCAATATGTGTACACGCCGACTGGAGTGACAGTTGTTATTCCGCCGTGGAACTTCTTGTTTGCGATCATGGCAGGAACAACAGTGGCGCCGATCGTTACTGGAAACACAGTGGTTCTAAAACCTGCGAGTGCTACACCTGTTATTGCAGCAAAATTTGTTGAGGTGCTTGAAGAGTCCGGATTGCCAAAAGGCGTAGTCAACTTTGTGCCGGGAAGCGGAGCAGAAGTAGGCGATTATCTTGTTGACCATCCGAAAACAAGCCTTATCACATTTACAGGATCACGTGAAGTCGGTACGAGAATTTTTGAACGCGCGGCAAAAGTGCAGCCGGGCCAGCAGCATCTGAAACGCGTCATTGCTGAAATGGGCGGTAAAGATACGGTTGTTGTTGACGAGGATGCGGACATTGAATTAGCGGCTCAATCGATCTTCACATCTGCATTCGGCTTTGCCGGACAAAAATGTTCTGCAGGTTCACGTGCAGTTGTCCATGAAAAAGTGTATGATCAAGTATTAGAGCGTGTCATTGAAATTACGGAATCAAAAGTAACTGCTAAACCTGACAGTGCAGATGTTTATATGGGGCCTGTCATCGACCAAGGTTCTTACGACAAGATCATGAGCTACATTGAAATCGGAAAAGAAGAAGGCCGTTTAGTAAGCGGCGGCACCGGAGATGATTCAAAAGGCTACTTTATCAAGCCGACGATCTTCGCTGACCTTGATCCGAAAGCAAGACTCATGCAGGAAGAAATTTTCGGGCCTGTCGTGGCGTTTTCTAAAGTGTCAAACTTTGATGAAGCTTTAGAAGTGGCCAACAATACTGAATATGGTTTGACAGGCGCGGTCATTACAAATAACCGCAAACATATTGAACGGGCGAAACAGGAATTCCATGTCGGCAACCTGTACTTCAACCGCAATTGTACGGGAGCGATTGTCGGCTACCATCCGTTCGGAGGCTTCAAAATGTCCGGCACTGATTCAAAAGCGGGCGGCCCGGATTATTTGGCCCTCCACATGCAGGCGAAAACAATCAGTGAAATGTTTTAAGAGGGACTGAATGGGCATCCTCCTCGCGGGGGGTGTCCATTTCACCATAAACATATAAAGCGGAGGAGGAAATGCCATAGCAAACATTCAGTTGATTATTTCCATTTGTATCTATATGGCGGGTATGCTGTTTATCGGTTATTTCGCCTACAGACGGACGTCAAATCTGACGGATTACATGCTCGGGGGGCGTTCTTTAGGCCCTGCCGTCACAGCGCTCAGCGCGGGAGCGGCGGATATGAGCGGATGGCTCTTGATGGGGCTTCCGGGTGCTATGTTCTCGACAGGATTAAGCGGCGCTTGGATTGTGCTCGGGCTTGTGCTCGGGGCGTGGGCGAACTGGCTTTTCGTGGCACCGAGGCTGAGAACGTATACCGAAAAAGCGGGGAATTCCATCACCATTCCGGGTTTCCTTGAAAACCGTTTCGGTGATCATACGAAGCTTCTCAGACTGTTTTCGGGTCTTGTCATTCTCGTCTTTTTCACATTTTACGTATCATCCGGCATGGTCTCAGGAGGCGTCTTATTCAACAGCATTTTAGGGTTGAATTACCACACGGGACTGTGGGTCGTGACAGGCGTCGTTGTCGCCTACACCTTGTTCGGAGGCTTTTTGGCGGTAAGCTGGACGGACTTTGTTCAAGGGATCATTATGTTTGTGGCGCTTATTCTCGTACCGATTGTGACGATTTTCCATACGGGCGGCCCGGGGGAAACCGTTGCCGATATCCGTTCCGTCAACCCGGAACTGTTTAATATGTTCAAAGGGACGACCGTCCTTGGCATTATTTCTTTATTTGCGTGGGGGCTCGGCTATTTCGGGCAGCCGCATATTATTGTGCGCTTTATGGCGATCACATCTGTGAAAGAAATCAAACGCGCCAGACGGATCGGAATGGGATGGATGATTTTGTCTGCACTAGGCGCGCTGTTTACGGGTCTTGCGGGAATCGCGTATTACCACCAGCACGGACTGAAGCTGGCTGATCCGGAAACCATTTTTATTCAGCTCGGCAACATTCTGTTCCACCCGATTATTACGGGATTTCTCATTTCTGCGATTTTAGCGGCCATTATGAGTACGATTTCGTCTCAGCTGCTCGTTACGTCCAGTTCTTTAGTAGAGGATTTGTATAAGTCCATGTTCAGGCGTTCGGCTTCTGATAAGGAACTCGTATTTCTGGGGAGAATGGCAGTGCTTGCGGTGTCAATCATCGCTTTGGTGCTCGCTTGGGAGAAAAACAACACGATACTTGGTCTTGTCAGCTATGCATGGGCGGGATTCGGCGCGTCATTCGGGCCGGTCGTACTGCTCAGTTTATTTTGGAAACGGATGACGAAATGGGGGGCACTCGCCGGCATGATTGCGGGAGCGATTACCGTAATCATTTGGGCGAATGCCGGTCTTTCAGACTTTTTGTACGAAATCATTCCGGGCTTTGCTGTAAGCCTTGCCGCTGTATTTGTCGTCAGCTTATTGACACAGGCTCCGTCAAAAGATGTCACAGATCAGTTTCATGATTACCGTGATACACTTTCTCAATAAAAGCAAGGAACGAGAGGAAGAAGGGACCGCCCTTTTTCCTCTTTTCACGATACAGGCTTTCGGATCATGCCGTTTTGGGAATAGGTGAATTTTTTTCTATACAAAAAGTCACCCCGCAGAGTATGATAAAGATAAAAAGAGCATAGGAGAAATAGGTATGGAAGAGCTTTTAGAGAGAGTTTTTTCATTTACGGACATTGATAAATTAATTGATTTCATCAGTTATGAATTGCAGAAGCCCGTTATTCTGGAAAGCGCGGATTTCTTTTTGCTTGCCTATAATTCTTATTACATTAATCACTTCGACTCCGCCAACCAGCAGACGATATTTTCAAAAAAATGCCCCGTGCAGATTTTTGAAAGGTTTCTGAAGGACGGGGTGATCGAAAAGCTGAAAACCGTTCCTGAACCGTTCCGTGTCGAAAAAATAGACAGTATCGGACTGAATCAGAGAGTGGTTGTAAGCGCAAAACATAAAGGGGAAGTGATGGGCTACATCTGGATTCAGGAGCTCGACCGAAACTTGACGGACGAGGAGCTCGATTTTTTATATGAAACTTCATTTCATGTCGGAAAAATCATCTATAAAACGAACCGGCTGAAACAAGAAAAAGAAGAAAGAGCGGAAGACCTGGTGAAACGGGCGATCTTTCAGCAATTCTCCTCTGAAAAGGAGTTCAGGCGGGAAGCGGAAAAGATGAACGCCGTGCTGCCGTCGGTTTTTTCAGTAGTCGTCCTGCACGCCGCAAATGGGGATGGGGAGGCAGTCGAAGATGTGAAGGAAAACATCAAATCGTACTTGAATTTGCGGGATAAAGTCAGTCACGTCTTAACCATTGATTCCAATATTGTCATCGTCGTCGCAAGCTTCTCGCAAAAAAGCTCCGGCACTTCGGCAGCATCTGAATTCATCCACAAACTGCTGACTCATTTTCACTTTCAGAAGATCCCCACTCCCATCTATATCGGAATCGGCAATGAATACAGCAGCATCCTGAAGCTCGGCAAAAGTTATATAGAAGCCCTTGAAGTCATAAAGGCCGCCGAAATTACCGGAAACCAGGAAAATATCCCGTACGAATACAGTAAGCTCGGGATTTACCGCTATCTTGAAAGCATCGAAGAAAAAAACGCCTCACTGGAATATGTAAACGATGATTTAGCGTTATTAAAAGCCAAAGACAGAGAAAGCAGTACAGAACTGCTGAAAACGTTAGAAATCTATCTCCTCAATAACTGCAAAACAAAACCAGCCGCAGAACAGCTTTTTATTCATCAAAACACATTGAACTACCGTATCAAACAGATTCTTGACATGACATCAATTAATTTAAACGACTTCAGGACAAGGTGCCAGCTGTACCTCGATATCATGCTGATGAAAAAGAGATAAAAAAGAAACCAGTCGCCGTACTGGTTTCAGTTTTAATACCTTCCCGCTTATCAATCTCAGAACCTCACTTCTGAATCACTCCTTTTCCGCAAGATGAGAAATGAATAAACACTGCTCCTCAATATGTGTTATACTTTCATTGATATTGATTCTCAATTAAAAATATTTGAAGTATAGATATAAACGGGAGGCAGAACGATGGCGGAAAATCATGAGGTGTATGACGTCACGATTATAGGCGGAGGCCCGATCGGCCTGTTTGCGGCTTTTTATTGCGGGATGCGCGAGCTGAAAACGAAAGTGATCGAGTTTTTGCCGCGGCTCGGAGGGAAAGTGTCTATGTTTTTCCCTGAAAAAATCATCCGTGATATCGGCGGAATACCCGGGATTGCCGGAGAACAGCTGATTAAGCAGCTGAAGGAACAGGCTGCGACATTTAAGCCGGATATCGTGTTGAATCAGCGGGTGACTGGATTTGAACGGGTGGAAGACGGAACCATTGTGCTGGAAAGTTCCAAAGGGGAAAAGCACTATACGCGCACGGTGATTTTGGCCGTCGGCATGGGAACGCTTGAGGTCAATGAACTTGACAGCGCGGATGCGAGCCGTTATTCGGGAAAGAACCTTCATTATAAGGTAGAGAAGCTTGATGCGTTTCGAGATAAGCATGTCGTGATTTCCGGAGGGGGAGATACCGCGGTTGACTGGGCGAATGAGCTGGAACCGATTGCGGCGTCTGTTACCGTCTTGCACCGCAGGGAGGAGTTTGGCGGTTTGGAAAGCAGCGTCGCGAAAATGAAGCGGTCTTCCGTGCGGGTGCTTGCGCCGTATCGACTGAAGCATCTCAACGGCACCGGAGAACGGATCGAGAGCGTCACCATTTGCCAAACTGAGTCCGGACTTTCTGAAGTCATCAAGCTTGATGAGCTCATTATCAACCACGGGTTTAAAATTGATCTCGGTCCGATGAAGGACTGGGGGTTTGAGATAGAAGAAGGCAGGATTAAAGCTGACAGACATATGCGGACGAATCTTCCGGGCGTGTTTGTCGCCGGTGACGCCGCCCATTATGAAAGCAAGCTCAGATTGATTGCCGGCGGTTTCACGGAGGGGCCGACCGCCGTGAACAGCGCCAAAGCCTATTTGGACCCGCAGGCGGATCAGATGGCGATGTATTCGACTCACCATAAAAAATTGGTGACACAATAAAAAAGGGCTGACCCCCGATGTTGAGCCTGAGGGTCAGAAAAGCATTCCGGGTATCAGCTGTGAACGAGCATGTCTTTCATTTCATTTCGTATAAACGCAAATAACTGTTCCTGATTTTTCACGGCGGTAAACCCGCAGCCGGCGGGGACGTCTTCGCCCATGCAGATGACGGGAGGGCGGTTTGCTGACGGATCCGGTGATATGCCGATTTGTTTTCCGGCGCTGATCAAATGCTGAGCGGATTCTTTGCCCGTACAGATAATCATTTGCAGAGGAGACTCACTGATCGTGCGTTCGATCATGGAAGTGAACCGCTCATCCGCGATATGCTCATGGGTGATATAAAACGGGCATGATTTTGAGTCTGACAAGTTTTCTGCTGCTTGACGGCTTCCTACAATGAGTGAATGCGGAGAATCAATTTGACATTCGGATAGGAGAAAGCCCCGTTTTGTCAGTTCCGTCTTTGCGGCCTCAGTCGCTGCATTCAGGCTTGCGGTCACCCGGCGGATATCGATCTGCTTGAAAGCCAGTGTGTCAAAGAATTCGCATACCGCAAGGCGTGATGTGAAAAATAGTTGTTCAAAGGTGCTGATCTGTTTCAGGATGTTTTCGTTTGCGGGCATTTTTTTAACGATCCGCTTCGGCCATTCAATAACATCGGCGCCATACTCGCGCAGCTTGTCTGTCAATGTATGTTCTTCATCGCCATGAGTGACAACCATGATATGCCGCCCGATGAACGGTTTGCTTTCAAACCAGCTGTGTGTTTGAAAATTGACAATATCACCGATGACGATAATGGCAGGGTTGGTGATGTTTTGGCTTTGAACTTTTTCATGGATGTCCTGAAGCGTTCCTTTAACGCTTCGCTGCCGCCCCCACGTCCCCCATTGAATGACGAGTACGGGAACGGAAGGGGATTTTCCGTACTCCATAAGCTGCCGGCATATAAACGACAGATTTTTAACGCCCATGTAAAACACAAGCGTTTGAACGCTTCGGGCAAGCCCTTCCCAGTCGAGATTCGGCCTGCCTTGCAATGATGTATCATGAGCGGTGATCATCGCGAAGGACGAAGCGAAATCACGATGGGTGACGGGGACTCCCGCATACAGCGGCGCTGCGATTCCCGAGGTGATGCCGGGCACCATTTCGTAGCGGATGCCGTGCTGATGAAGCGCCTCCGCTTCTTCGCCGACTCTGCCGAACACACTTGGGTCTCCGCCTTTCAAGCGGACGACGGTGCAGCCCTCCGCCGCTTTTTCAATCAGCAGGGCATTTATCTCAGACTGTTTCATAAAATGACGGTCGGGCAGCTTTCCGCAATAAATGAACCGGCAGTCCGGTGAGGCATATTCAAGGAACTTTGGGTTTGCGAGCCGGTCATACAAAATGATATCCGCTTTCTCCAGAGCCTGTTTTCCTTTTACGGTGATCAGCCCCGGGTCTCCTGGTCCGGCACCGACAAAATATACGATTCCGTTTTTCATGATGGCGTCATCCCTTCAGCAATTTAAAAAATGAAGGACCACTTGAAAAAGTGATCCGGTCTTTGCTCAATACAGGAGGTATACATTCTCTCCTTCAATCAGTGTTTCGTATGTTTTGACACAGCCATGATCCGGCTCTTGGACTTTTCCGTCTTCTAAGGAGATTTTCCAGTCATGCATCGGACAGAAGACGTATTCTCCGCTGACGATGCCTTCAGCCAGGACGCCCCCTTTATGGGGACAGCGATTTTCGACGGCGCGGACGCTCCCGTCAGAAAGCTTAAATACGGCAAGCTCTTTATCTTCTATATATACGGTTTTTCCTAACTCCTCGGGTAATTCGCTTACTTTGCCTATGCAAACCTTTGTCATATCTTTATTAACCATGTCCGTTCCCCCTTACTGTTTTATGAAGTCGTGACGACATTTTCGAATAGATCTTTAGATGCTTTTTTATCTTTAAGGAAGTATTGCCACGGATCTTTGTGGACAGAGAGTGTCTCATTCATTCTGTCGTTGAGCTCCTGCCGTTTTTCCGGATCGTTTAATACGGATTGGACATGAGATAGACCGACGCGCTCAAGCCATGCGGATGTCCGCTCCAGATAGTTTGCCGTTTCTCTGTAGTACTGAAGGTAAGCCCCCGCATATTCTAAGACTTCTTCATTCGTTTTTACTTTCATCAGCAAATCACCGGCGCGCAAATGGGTTCCGCCGTTTCCGCCGACATAAAGCTCCCAGCCTCCGTCGATGCCGACAACGCCAAGGTCCTTAATGCCTGATTCCGCACAGTTCCGAGGGCAGGCGGACACGGCCATTTTGACCTTGTGAGGCGTATTGAGCCCTTCGAATTTTTTCTCAAGCGCAATGCCCAGTGCCATGGAATCTTGCGTGCCGAAGCGGCAGAATTGTTCGCCTACGCACGTTTTTACCGTGCGGAGTGTTTTTCCGTACGCGTAGCCTGACGGCATATCAAGCTCGGCCCATACTTTCGGCAGGTCTTCTTTTTTGACGCCGATGAGATCAATCCGCTGGCCGCCTGTCATTTTAACGAGCGGGATCTCATATTTGTCGACGACATCGGCGATCTTACGGAGATCCTGAGAGTTGGTCACGCCGCCGTACATCCGGGGCACGACTGAGTATGTTCCGTCTTTTTGAATATTGGCGTGCATCCGTTCGTTCACAAAACGGGATGTTCTGTCATCCTCGTATGTAGCCGGATTAATCATGCCTAAGTAGTAGTTGAGGGCAGGACGGCATTTGGAGCAGCCCTCCGGCGTTTTCCAGCCGAGCACGTTCATGATTTCTCTTGTATGGGACAGCCCTTTGGCTTTGATTTCTTCTACGACTTCATCTCTCGACAGTGATGTACAGCCGCAAATCGCTTCTTTTTGCGCGGACGCGTCAAATTCTGAGCCCAGTGTATATTGAAGAATGTCTTCCACGAGCGGTTTACAGCCTCCGCAGGAACGGGATGCCCCGGTGCATGCTTTGATTTCGTCCGTTGATGTGCAGCCTTTTTCCTGAATGGCTTGAATAATCGCACCTTTTGAAACGCCGTTGCATCCGCAGATGATTTCATCGTCGCTCATCGCCGCGGTCATGCTTGCGCCTGCTTCCTGGTCAAGAGGCTGTAAGATTGATATTTTGGAGGTTTCGGAGATATCGGCTTCTTTTTGAATCATAGAAAACAGGCGGCCGCCCTCGCTGCTGTCGCCGAACAAAACAGCGCCGACAATTTGATTGCCCCTCAGGACGATTTTTTTATAAATGCCGTCCTGTTCATCGAACACTTTAATCGCTTTTTTGTCCTCTGATTCGTCAAAGTCACCGGCAGAGAAGACTTCGACGCCTGATACCTTTAATTGAGTGGAGAGAACGGAGCCTTCATACGGTTTTGTGTCAATGCCGCAAATATGTTTGGCCAGCACTTTCGCCTGTTCATAGAGCGGCGCCACAAGACCGTATGCGATTCCGCGGTGCTCGGCACATTCACCGACCGCGTAAATGTGCGGAATGTCAGTCTGCATATAATCATTGACAATGATTCCGCGGTTTACCGGAATGCCGCTTTCTGTGCCAAGCTGTGTATTCGGGCGGATGCCGACCGCCATGACGACCAGGTCAGCTTCGATGCTTGTGCCGTCTTTGAAGCGTACGCCTTCGACACGGTCAGTACCGAGAATTTCATCGGTTTGCTTTTCAAGGAAAAAGGTCATGCCTTGTTTTTCTAATTCGTTTTGCAGCAGGCGTCCCGCCGCTGCGTCAAGCTGGCGCTCCATCAGGAATGGGGCGAGGTGGATGACAGACACGTCCATTCCGAGATTCAGCAGTCCGCGTGCGGCTTCCAATCCCAGCAGTCCTCCGCCGATGACGGCTGCTTTTTTATATTGTTTTGACGCCGCGAGCATCGTATCTGTATCTTTTATGTCCCGGAATGCCGTGACGCCTTGTTTGTCTGCGCCCGGAATCGGAAGGATAAAAGGGACAGAGCCTGTCGCCAGGATGAGTTCATCGTAAGGCTGGATTCTGTCTGCATCTGTGATGACGGTTTTATTTTCCGTGTCGACTTTGATGACTGTTTCACCGGTATACAGCTGAATGTTGTTTTCTTTGTACCAGTTCCAATCGTTTAACGTAATGTCTTGAATGTCGGTATCGCCTTGCAGCACTTTTGACAGAAGGATTCGGTTATAGTTGGGATGAGGTTCGGCCCCGAATATTGTAATCTCGAATTCGTCTTTTGAAACACGCAGTATTTCTTCAATCGCTCTTACCCCGGCCATTCCATTTCCAACAAGGACTAGCTGTTTTTTTCCCATCAGATGATCCGCTCCTTATCTATGTTTTCTTTAGCGTAGCACAGCAAAAACAAATATTTAAGGTGCATGTTATGAAATGTAACAAAAAATACTAAAAAATCTAAAAATTTTATGAAAAATTATATAGGGCTGATTCGTACCGCGCACATCTTAAAACCGGGCATTTTACAGTCCGGATCCAAGGCTTCACCAATTAAATCGTTGACGTTTTGCGTGTCAGACCAATGGATGGGGACAAACAACGTGTCTTTTCGTACGTTTTCCGACCATCTGCTCCGGACCGTGATGCTGCCCCGGGGGGATTCTATCTTCACGAGAACACGGTCTTCGATATGATAGTCGGCCGCCGTTTTTGGGTGGATTTCCACAAAGGATTCGAAATGTCTTGCAGCCAAGGCAGAGCTTTTTCTCGTTTGGACACCCGTTAAGTAGTGAGACATGACTCTGCCTGTCGTTAAATAAAGCGGATAATCGGCTGACGGTTTCTCTTTTGGAACAGGTGGTTCGTTTGGAATCACACTTAATGCCGCTTTTTGATCCGGATGAGCAAATGATTCTGTAAACAAGCGCCCAGTTCCGGGATGATCAGATTCCGGACACGGCCAATGAATGCCGCCTTCCCGCCTGAGCCTGTCATAGGTGATGCCAGCGTAATCAGCAATTCCGCCGCGGCTCGCTTCTCTCAGTTCGTTAAAGATTTCCTCCGCTGACGTATAGGGAAAATAATGCCCTTTACCAAGAGCCGAGGCAATGTCACAGATAATCTGCCAATCATGTTTCGCTTCTCCGGGGCAGGTGCGGCTCGCTTCTCTTAATGTCACGCGGCCTTCTACATTTGTCATCGTGCCTTCGTCTTCCAAATAAGAGGAGGCGGGTAAAATCACATCTGCGAATGCCGCGGTCTCAGAAATAAATAAATCAACTGCGACAAAGAATCTCAGTTTCTTGATTGCTTGCTTGACGAAATTCGCATTTGGGCCGGAAACAGCCGGATTGGAACACATGAGAAACAGTCCTTTGATGTCGCCGCTAGCTATTTTTTCTATCATTTCATAGGCTGAGACGCCTTTTCGCGGCAGCTCATCCTGATGAATCCCCCACACCTTCGCAATATACGCCCGGTGTTCTTCAATTTCGATAGAACGGTAGCCCGGAAGCTGATCCGCTTTTTGGCCGTGTTCTCGCGCGCCTTGTCCGTTGCCTTGACCGGTAATCGCCCCGTAACCTGAGAAGGGCTTGCCGATTTTTCCCGTGATCAGCACCATATTTAAGAAAGCTTTCACCGCCGCGGTACCGTCAGTCTGCTGTTCGATCCCCCGCGCTGTAAACAGCATGCCGGATGTTTCCTTGGCAAACTTCACGGCGGCCTTTCGCATATGCTCCAAAGGAACACTTGTCTGCTCGGAAATCTCTTTCAGATCTAAAGCGTCGGTATGCCGTTTGAGCTTATCGAATCCGTTTGTTCGTGTGCGGATAAAGTCTTTGTCTGTAAGCTGTTCGTCAATGCAGATTTTGACGAGTCCGTTTGCCAGGGCGGCGTCTGTGCCGGGCTTGATTTTCAGGTGAAGATCGGCTATTTTGGTCGTCGCCGTTTCCCGGGGATCAATGGCGATAATGTAAGCCCCGTTTTCTTTCGCTTTATCAAAATACGGCATGATCGTCGGCTGGCATTCCGCGATATTGGTGCCTGCCAGGATGATGACGCGTGTATGCGGAATGTCCGATAATGGATTCGTCAGGCCCCTGTCCGCGCCGAATGTCTGGCCGGCCGCCGTTGCTGCGGCAGACATACAGAGCCGCCCGTTGTAATCGATGTATTTCGTCTGTAAGCCGACCCGTGCGAACTTTCCTAGCAGATAGGCTTCTTCATTTGTAATGGAGGCGCTCCCGTAGACGGCCATCGCATCATTGCCGTGTTCGGTTTGGATCAGATTGATTTGTTCCTTAATGCGATTCAGTGCTTCAGCCCAAGAGACAGGCACAAATTCACCGTTTTTTTTAAACAGGGGGCGTGTAATGCGGGAAGAGTGCACGGCATGCTGATGGGCATTCATGCCTTTTGTACATAAACGGCCATGTGTCGTCGGATTATCAATGCCGATTGCAGTGTATTTCTTCCGTGCCGCGAAGGTTTGTTCCGTAAGCTGCATTTTGCATTGCATGCTGCAGAACGGGCATTGCGTCTCATATGTTTTTTCCGATTGAATATCTTGCAGTTTGTCACGGAAATAACGGAGCATCGGTTCAGTCAAAAAGCTTCATCCTTTCGTATGGCGTTTTCCCGGCAGACAGGTTTTGCAGCAGGGATATGTCTGAACGAAGATTTTTCAGAAGCTGTGTCCGCATATCTTCTTCAAACAGCATTTCTCTGATATGGACGAGGCCGAGTCTGTCAACCCATTGGTAAATCGCTTCGTTGTAGTGAGCCGTTTCGCGATAATACTGAATAAGGCCTTTCATCATAGCGGCGGTACTGTCTTCGTTATTCGTCACACAAAAAAGGCTGCCGGCGCGGGCTTGTTTTCCGCGGACGCCCCCGATATAAACTTCCCAGCAAGTTTGTGTCTGAAGCACGCCGATATCCTGAATGTAAGCATCGGTGCAATTGTTTTCACATGACAAGCTGACGGATACATAAGCGGGTACGGCAAGCATGTCGGTATCTCGTTCAATCCTGCTTGCCAGCTCTTGAAAGGAGCGATGCTGTCCGCACGTACATGCTCTGATTTGAATCGTCCAGCGGTGCCGGGGGGAGAAAACCGGCATGTTCAGTGCTTTTCTGATGCTTGCAAGGTCATTTGGCCTGATTCCGGAAAGCCTCAGCCGGTGACTGTCAGTCATCGAAACGCCGGGGATGCCGTATTCTTCGATGACGTCTGCGATGTTTTTGAGCTCTGCCGCACTTGTCAGTCCGCCGTACATTTGCGGAATCAGGGTGCATGTCTCTTCTGCCGATATTTCATTGAACTGCATAAAATCAGGCCGCGTCCTTTCCAGGTAATAGTGAAGCGCCGGAATACAAATGCGGCAGCCGTTTTCTGTTTTCCAGCCGATCTCTTTCATTACCTCGGCGGCATCAGTGAACGGACGGCGCCAAAGTTCCGCGATGACTTCTTCTTCCGTCAAATCGGTGCAGCCGCAAAACGAAGGCTGGCGGGAGGGTTTTGTGTAATCATCGCTCGCCATATACTTCAGCAAGTCTTCAACGAGAGGCCTGCATCCTCCGCAAGACCCGGACGCTTTTGTCATGTGCTTTACTTCCTCCGCGGTTTTTAAGCCATATTTGTTTACCGCTTCTTCAATGGACCCCTTGGTCACTGAGCTGCATTGGCAAATGGTTTCATGGGGAGGCATGGATTCAAAGGATATACCGCCTTGATCCGGTTCCATGAGCTGTTTTTTCACGATGGAAATATCTCTTTGCTTCACAAGACTGTCGAGAAGCCGCTGTTTACCGCGCGTGTCCCCGAATAAAATAAAGCCGGCCGGTTTATCGTCCTCAAAGAGCGCTTTTTTGTAGATGCCTGCATGCTCATCATGGAACAATATGCCGGCTGTGTGCTCATCCTCGTGCACCTTTCCTGCCGACCATACATCAATACCGGCTATTTTTAAGGCTGCAGATTGTGTAAAGCCTTGAAACCCTTCGCACGGGACGCCGCATAGATGCTGCGCGAGCACTTTTCCCTGTTCATAAAGCGGCGCCGCCAATCCGTATACAATCCCGTCATGCTCCGCGCATTCACCGACGGCATACACATTCGGTTTGTTCGTCTGCATGAATTGATTGACGATGATTCCTCGGTTCACTGAAAGTCCGGCAGATGCAGCCAATCGGATATTGGGCCTCACACCGGCGGCCATGACAATCAGGTCTGCTTCTATGGAAGAACCGTCTTTGAAACGGATGCCTTCCGCCCGTGAGTTTCCTGTAATGGATGCCGTGTCTTTCTCTAAAAGAAAGACTAAGCCTTTTCGCTCCAGCTCTTTCTGCAGCAGGCGTGATGCCGTTTGATCAAGCTGTTTTTGCATAATGGCCGAAGAGTGGTGAATGACGCTGACGTCCATGCCGAGCTGCCGTAAGCCGACGGCCGCTTCAAGACCTAATAAACCGGCGCCGATGACCGCCGCCTTTTGATACCGGCCGGCCGCATTGATAAGGGATTGGCAGTCTTCTATTGTCCGAAAGCCGCAGACCCCTTCTTTCTCTGCTCCGGGTATGGGGAGAATATAAGGAGAGGAGCCAGTTGCAAGGATGATTTGATCGTAAGTCATGCTGCGCTTTCGATCCGTTGTGACAACCTGCCGTTCTGTATCAATGTCTACAACCGTTTCTCCCGTGTAAAGCGTAATTCCGTTTTTTTTGTACCATTCGCGGCTATTCAGCGTAATGGCATCAAGCGAAACCTCACCTTGTAAAACGGAGGATAAGAGAATGCGATTGTAATTGGGATGAGGTTCGCTTCCGAAAATGACAATCTCAAACATGTCACGGTTCATCTTTAAAATGTGTTCAATACAGCGGATTCCGGCCATTCCGTTCCCTGCTGCAATTAATCGTTGTTTCTTCATTCGCCAAACCTCCTTTGCAGCTGCCTGTAAGATTGCTTCTCTATGAGAAATTATGGCACATTGCCTGATTAACGCATTAAATGTGTCGCATTATCTTACACATGTCTTTTCCGGTGAATGCCGGTCATATATTCTTGATTCAGCAATTTGAAATGATAGAAGACCGGAAAGGAGAATGTTATGAAGCTGTCGGAATTAAAAACAAGCGGTCATCCGCTCACTCTGCTCTGTTCCTTCCTATATTTTGATGTGAGTTTTATGATTTGGGTAATGCTGGGGGCGCTCGGCGTTTATATTTCTCAGGATTTCGGGTTGTCTTCTTTTGAAAAAGGGTTTGTCGTGGCTCTGCCGATCTTATCAGGATCTGTGTTTCGGATCATTTTAGGTGTGTTAACGGACAGGATCGGGCCGAAGAAAACAGCCGTGATCGGGATGCTGATCACGATGATCCCGCTGCTTTGGGGGGCATTCGGCGGCCGTTCTTTGACTGAGCTGTATGCGATCGGCATTCTGCTGGGCGTAGCGGGCGCAAGTTTTGCTGTTGCGCTTCCGATGGCGAGCCGGTGGTATCCGCCTCACTTGCAGGGGCTTGCGATGGGGATAGCAGGTGCCGGCAACAGCGGCACTTTGTTTGCGACATTGTTCGGTCCCCGCCTTGCGGAACAGTTTGGGTGGCACAGTGTAATGGGAATTGCGCTTCTTCCGTTGATGATCGTTTTTATTCTGTTTATCGTCATGGCGAAGGACTCTCCTGCACAGCCCGCACCGCAGCCGCTTAAAAACTACCTTCACGTTTTCAGGCAGAAGGAGACATGGTGTTTCTGTCTTTTGTACGGCGTCACTTTCGGAGGTTTTGTGGGATTATCAAGTTTTTTGGCGATTTTTTTCGTTGATCAATATCAATTGTCAAAAATCCATGCCGGTGATTTCGTTACAATATGTGTCGCGGCGGGCAGTTTTTTTCGCCCAGCAGGAGGCTGGATTTCAGACCGTGCGGGAGGTGCGAAAGTTCTCGCTGTACTGTTTGTCATCGCGGCTCTGTGTATGGCGGGAGTCAGCAGCCTGCCTCCGCTTTCAACGGTTGTCGTTCTGCTGTTTATCGGAATGATGGCGCTCGGTATGGGCAACGGAGCGGTATTTCAGCTTGTCCCTCAGCACTTTGCAAAAGAAATCGGAATGGTGACGGGGATCGTCGGAGCGGCCGGCGGCATAGGGGGGTTTTTCCTTCCGAATATTTTAGGATCATTGAAGCAGATGACGGGAACTTATGCGATCGGTTTTATCTCTTTTTCATGTATCGCATTGCTCGCATTTGTGCTTGTTCTGGCCGCAGGCTATTTTTGGAGAAAAAGCTATGGCACTGAAAACAGTCCTGCGGATGTTTAAGTTTGGGCGGAAGACACGTATGACAGCGTGTCTTTTTTATGATTGATTATTTTTCACTTGATTTTAAACGGAGAATATATCAGAATAAATAGTAACGATTACGATTTATAACAATGTACATCATGATGAAAATAAGGCAGGTGCGGGATGTAAATCGTAATCATTCTATTTTGTCAGGAGGCTATTTTATGAAAAAAATTCCGGTTACAGTATTGAGCGGCTATCTTGGTGCCGGAAAGACGACCGTTTTGAATCATATTTTACAAAACCGCAACGGTTTAAAAATTGCCGTCATCGTCAATGACATGAGCGAAGTAAATATAGACGCGGGCTTGGTGAAGCAGGGAGGCGGCTTGTCAAGGACGGATGAGAAACTCGTAGAATTATCCAACGGCTGTATCTGCTGCACGCTGCGTGAAGATTTATTAGTCGAAGTTGAGAAACTCGCGAAAGACGGCAGATTTGATTATATTGTGATTGAATCAACAGGGATCAGCGAACCGATTCCCGTTGCCCAGACATTTTCTTATATAGATGAAGAAATGGGCATTGATCTGACAACTTTCTGCAGGCTGGACACAATGGTGACCGTGGTGGATGCAAACCGCTTCTGGCATGATTTCCAGTCCGGTGACAGCCTTCTTGACCGGAAGGAAGCGGCGGGAGAAGAGGATGAACGGGTGATTGCCGATTTATTAATTGACCAAATCGAGTTTTGTGATGTGCTCATTTTAAATAAATGCGACATGGTGGGCGAAAAAGAGCTTGAACAGCTGGAAACGGTTCTTCGCGCATTACAGCCCCGTGCCAGACTGATCCGGTCCGTCCGCGGAGAAGTGCCCGCCGAATACATATTGAATACCGGTTTATTTGAGTTTGAGGAAGCGAGTTCATCAGCAGGATGGATAAAGGAGCTGACGGCAGGTCATGAAGCGCACACTCCCGAAACGGAAGAGTACGGCATCACTTCGTTTGTGTACTCGCGGCGTCTGCCGTTTCATACCGTTCGTTTTGACAGCTGGCTGCATCAATCAATGCCTGACAACATTGTGCGCGCAAAAGGAATTGCTTGGTGCGCAACCCGCAACAGCCTTGCGCTGCTGATGTCTCAGGCGGGTCCGGCAGTTTCGATTGAGCCTGTTTCTTATTGGGTGGCGGCAATGCCGAAACTTGAGCAGGAGCAGATTAAACAGCAGGAACCGGAGATTCTGGAAGATTGGGACGACCAATTCGGAGACCGTCATACGAACCTGGTGTTTATCGGAACAGATTTACATGAAGCAGCCATTACAAAGGAATTGGATCAGTGCCTGCTCACGCCGTCTGAGTTCGATTCCGACTGGTCGCAGCTTGAAGATCCTTTTCAATGGGATATTCAGCGGGCCGAATAACATTCCGGCCAAGTTTAGAAGCAGGTGAAAAGGGAAGGAGTGATTAAAAAGGAGCTGACCAAGTGTGAAAGCACTGACATACCAAGGAAAAGAACATATGGAAGTGAAAGAAGTCCCGGCACCCGCCATTCAAGATGAGAGGGATGTCATCGTTCGAATCACCGCAACCGGGATATGCGGTTCAGACCTTCATTTATATAAAAACGGAATACCCGCCGATCCGGGTTATATCGTCGGGCATGAGCCGATGGGAATCGTTGAAGAAACGGGCAGTCAAGTCAAAAAGCTGAAAAAAGGCGACCGGGTCGTGATTCCTTTTAACATCGGCTGCGGAGAATGTCATTATTGCCAGCACCAGATGGAAAGCCAGTGTGATGAATCTAATCCAAATCCTCATACAGATGCCGGCGGCTTATTCGGTTTTTCGGAGTTTAACGGTAATTATCCCGGCGGGCAGGCTGAATATTTACGTGTTCCTTATGCTGATTTCTCTTCTTTTCTGGTTCCGGCAGACAGTGAGCTTGAAGATGAGCATGTGCTGCTTCTGTCAGATGTCATGCCGACCGCCTTTTGGAGCGTCCAGCACAGCGGAGTGAAAAAAGGAGATACAGTCGTGATTCTGGGATCAGGTCCGATCGGTTTAATGGCGCAAAAATTCGCGTGGAAAAAAGGAGCAAAGCGGGTTATCGCAGTCGATCAAGTCCCGCATCGCCTTGAACATGCGAGACGCATAAACGGAGCAGAGACCTTCAATTTTTCAGAACATGATGAGATCGGGAAACTGCTGCATGAACAAACGTCAGGGGGCGCGGATGTAGTGATTGATTGTGTCGGAATGGACGGCACGCCGCTGTCAAAAGAAAAAACAGAGCAAAAACCGAATCAGTTCGGAACGATCAGTCCGATTCTTACAGCATCAGAAGCCGTTAAGAAGTTCGGAACCGTGCAGCTCACGGGCGCATACATTTCTGAAGCGGACGGCTTTCCGCTCGGTGATTTTTTCACACGCAACGTTTCTTTAAAAATGGGCCAGGCACCCGTTATTCATCTGATGCCGATGCTGTATCAAATGATCGAACAAAATGAAATTGATCCGACGGACATCATTACACACAAAATGAGTCTTGCGGAAGCTCCTGCTGCATATGATATATTTGACAAAAAAGAAGATGGCAACATTAAAGTGATTTTAAAGCCATAGTGAGGAGAAACACGATGAATATTTACAGACCGGCGGGATTTTGGATCAGATTGGGAGCCGTGGTACTCGACTATTTAATTACTTCAGTGCCTTTGGCGATTATTTTTATGCTGGCAACAGGAAAAGATCCGAATGAGAGCGCAATGATCAGCATTATTTTGACTCTTTATGGTATTTTGCTCCCTGTCTACTGGAACGGTTATGTTATCGGCAAAAAGATCTGCGGTATCCGCATCGTCAAAAAAGACGGAACTCAGGTAGGCTTTCTCACTATGATTTTGAGAGTGCTTGTGGGCGGCCTGATATATGGGGTGACGTTTGGAATCGGTGTGATCGTGAGCGCATTCATGGTCGGAATGAGAGAAGACAAACGGTCAATCCACGATTTTGTAGCGGGAACGTATGTCACGTACGCGCTGCCGGACGAATCGATTGAAAAGAGCGAATAATTTCGCTCTTTTTTTTGCATAAAAAATGGATGAGGGAGAAACATATAACAAACGTTAAAGGAGGAAAGAATCATGAAAAGAGCTGCATTGTCTTTAGCTGCGTTTTTCATTACAGCAATGGTTTTCACAATGCCGGCACACGCCGCCGGAACAAAAATGCCTTCAACAATGTCACTCACGGAACAGCAGAAAAAAGAAATTGAATCACTTGAAAAAGAAGTGCTCGAAAAACGAAAACATGTCATATCCAAATATGTCGAGTACGGGGTCCTGCCGAAAGAAAAAGCAGAACATATTAAACAGCATATGGACAGGCGCTTTAACATGATGAAACAAAATGGGTTTGTCCCGAAGCCTCCGCCTCATAAATTGGAAAAGCGGCATCATCATTCTTAAGCATCCGGCAAGCCGGATGCTTTTTTGTTTTTATCGGGATTGCTCTGAAACGCGTTTCATAACGTATGATATCAATATCATAGGCATCAGGAGGATGAAACACATGATACATAAAAAACAGGGCCTGTTCCCTGATACATTTCTATGGGAGTCAGCCTCGGCTGCCTATCAGGCTGAAGGAGCCTGGAATAAAGACGGTAAAGGACCTTCAGTATGGGTAAACAGTGCAGAGTGGCTATTAGTGACGGAGTTCATCTCATCGGCTACTGCAGCTGGTCATTCACGGATCTGTTAAGCTGGCTGAACGGCTATCAAAAACGCTACGGTTTTGTGTATATCAATCGAGATGAAGAAGATGAAAAGGATTTGAAACGGATCAGGAAAAAAAGTTTTTATTGGTACCGGAATGTAATTGAAACAAACGGTAAAAGTTTATAAAAGTTCCCTGAGAGAAATATGATTCTCTCAGGGATTTCTTTTACATTACGGCTGCATCAATAATATACGTATCCGCATGAAGATCGGATATTTCGGCAGGCACTGAATAACAGGTAAGGCTGTATCGGCCTTTCGGAATATGAAAGAAAAGCCGCTTTGACATCACGCTTTCAATCTCAATTCCATCTTTTACAGCCTCAAAGGGAACAGTCGCTTTTTTCTCATAGGATGGTACCGGTTCACTTGTGTTAAGCCTGAGAACGATAAATGCCCTCGTATTTCTCCTTGCCTCAAATGAAACAGCTCCGTCAGCTTCCGCATATCCTTTTTCAATGGCTTCATCGGTCCAATCGATAACAGGCGGTTCTGAATCTTTTTGGAAGATTGTAAATTGATGATAAGAAATGGCCAGTTCTTGCGGTTTCCATGATTTAATCAATGCGCTGTTCCTCCTGTTTTTTACTTAATTTTAAATAATACTCTCGTTCCGTCGGGATCATTGGTAAGCTGGTGTCCGACCCATGAGCCGGCTCCGCGGTTGTCTGCCGGAGAAATATATTCTACGGAGGCGTTGTTTCCGCCCTGTTTACAAACCGCCATCGGCCATTCATCCCTATCGTATCCCGTTTTGACAGGCACATGTTTAAGAGATTGCTCACGCCGCTTATGTACTCCGTCTCTGTCAATGGTGCATATGCTGGAATGCCCTTCTTTTATCGCGTCCTTAATATGCTTTGCTGTTTCCGGATATCGATCGGACGGAAATAGGATTACCTTGTCGTAATCACTCTTCTGAACGGTTTGCTCGTTATCTGAGAAAAGATCACCCTTGATCAGGGCCGCGACTGCTCCGGCAATGATGATAAGAACAAGCAGCAGTGCTTTTAATGTTTTCAAGAGTATCAATCACCTCCAGTTTTAATTGCTGTAAAGCTGGTCCAAGAATAAAGCAGAATCGGCCGGCTGTAAAGCTGTTAAAATATATTTCTCAGCCGCAATTCAGCTGAATATCTGTAAAACCATCCGCACAAATCAACTTTATTCATTAAAAATTCGATCAGAAAGTGTTTTTGCCGTTTCCCTATTCAGAAATGAATGGTTGCGGCCGTATCGTCAATTGACTTATTATAGCGATAAGCTCACCGGCAGGATATCTTCGTCTGCGAGTGTCTGACCCGAAAACCTTGGCCTGTATGACCGTGCGCAACAAGACGATAAAAAGACGGCCATCTGATAAGAAGGCCGTCAGCAAATCATTCCAGATTCGCATGCTTTGTAAACATGTCTGCTGAATTCAATTCTTTTTTCTCCATGATTTTTAGAATAACCGCATCGTAAAACAGCAGAAGAGTTTGTTCGAATAAAGAACCCATCGGCTGAATCGTCTTTCTGTCTCCGCCGGTCTCTTCCTTAGGAGAGCCGGGAATCGTTATTGTAAGATCCGCAAGTTTGCCGAGACTTGAAGCGGGGTTAATCGTTAATGCAGTGATGATGCCGTTAAGGCTTTTGGCTTTTTCAGCCGTATGAAGCAGACTTTTTGTTTCGCCTGAGCCTGAGCTGATGATGACGAGATCGCCTTCTTGGAGGGGAGGGGTAAGCGTCTCACCGACGATGTAAGCGTTCAGGCCGATGTGCATCATCCTCATGGCGAACGCTTTAGCCATAAAGCCGGAACGCCCCGCTCCGGACGTGAAGATTTGATCTGCCGATAAAATCTGATCCGCAAGCTTGTCAGCTTCACTGTCGGATATTAATGCTGCGGTGCGGGATATTTCATTTAGTATTTCATGTAAGTATTCAGTCGTTTTCATGATCCTTGTGTGATCAGCTGTTTCATTTTAGCAGCAGCATCCGCTTTATTGTCAGCTCCCGTAATGCCTCCGCCGACAATGATTAAATCTGGGTTTTGTTTGATGGCTTCAGGAAGCGTATCAAGTTTAATGCCTCCGGCAATTGCGGTTTTAGCGCTCTTGACCGCTTTTTTAATCGCCGTCAGTTCCTCGAATGAATTTTTTCCTTCTGCCTGAAGATCATAACCCGTATGAACACAAATATAATCAACACCGAGTTGGTCAATTTCTTTTGCCCGTGTTTCAAGGTTTTTTACGTTTATCATGTCGACGAGGATTTTTTTCTGCTGTTTTTTTGCTTCGGCAACGGCCCCTTTGATCGTTGAGTCGTCTGTCGCTCCTAAAACGGTGATGATGTCGGCTCCCGCTTCTGCCGCTTTCATAATCTCGTAACCGCCTGCATCCATGATTTTAAGATCGGCAAGCACTTTCAAGTGAGGAAAGGCTGTTTTCATTTCCTGCACGGCTTTCAGTCCTTCATTAATGACAACGGGAGTGCCGATTTCTACAACATCTATATATTGTTCGACCTCTTTCACAAGTTCAATTGCTTCCGGGATATTTACTAAGTCTAATGCCAGCTGTAATTCCACTTTATATCCACTCCTCTTTTTCATGTATTTCCATTCTATAGAGTGCCCCGCATGTTGAGAAGTACGCACTTTGAAGTCTAATAGTTACTTTGAGGATACTGTCCCCGCAGGCAATGCGCTTTGTTTCAGCAAAACTGCGTGGTAGTATAAACTGATGAAAGTTGTGTGAAAAAGTAAGCGTGTATGAATAGATGATGACCGTACAAAAAGTAAGAGGAAGGAGAATTGTCTGTGAGCCGAATGGATGAGAAAACGTTTAATTGCGAAAAGGAATTGACGCTTGCCGTGATAGGCGGGAAGTGGAAAATGCTGATTATGTGGCACTTGGGAAAAGAAGGGACGAAGCGGTTTAATGAGCTGAAAGCTTTAATTCCGGATATTACGCACAAAATTCTTGTGAATCAGCTCAGGGAGCTGGAGCAGGATCTGATCGTTCACAGGGAAGTTTACCCTGTCGTCCCTCCGAAAGTGGAGTATTCTTTAACGGCGCAAGGAGAAAGCCTTATGCCGATTCTGGACGCCATGTATAAGTGGGGAAAAGATTATATGGAATTAATCAACATTGATAAAACTGCAATAAAGGAATCTTTTTGAAGTGCTCTATGTAAAATAGAGTGCTTTTTTTGCGGTTTAATGAAATCATATTGCGAACATTCGGGCCGTCTGTTTCGGTTCTTGCGCTGTTTTTTCCGGGTCAGCTTACGTACGTAAATTTTTTTTATTTCTGCCATAACTGGATATTCGACAGATTTTCATTATAGTTTAAAGATTTTTAATTTTACGTAAATAATATTTTTGAAAATAAATTGCGGGATGCCGCAAAATACCCTCTGGATTTGTCGGATTTTTTTTCGGTGTGCCGCATGAAACTTTTCACCCATTTTTCGGTGATAAAAACAATATTTTCATATAAAGTGAACGTAAGTAGATATATAGAAATACATGCAGAAATAGGTAAACCTTTCGTGCTTACAATCAATGGCTTTTTGTCTTGATTTCTCATAAATTTGATGCCGTATTTCGGACTGCGCGGGTGAACGGATGACGGATTTCGGCGGTGATTGAATCGGGATCGTTTTTGAGGTAAGTGGTTCTTTTGGCTTGAGAATGAGTTAGGGACATAGAGGGAGGCTGTTTCTAAGGGAGAATTGACAACTATATCTTAAAAAGGGGAGGCGCACACATATGGAAATAACTTTTTATCCTTTAACAAATGCTCAAAAACGTATCTGGTATACAGAAAAATTCTATCCGAACACAAGTATTTCAAATCTTGCCGGGTTCGGGAAACTCATTTCTGAAGACGGCGTACAGGCTCATTACGTTGAGAAAGCGATACAGGAATTCGTCCGGCGGTATGAGTCGATGAGAATCCGTCTGCGGCTTGATGATGAGGGGGAGCCCGTTCAATATGTGAGCGAATACCGTCCGCTCTCTATCGGGCACACGGATATCAGGCAAGCCGGCTGCTCTGCGGACGAGCTGTCAAAATGGGGGCGTGAAGAAGCTGGCAAGCCTCTGGCGTTATATGATCAGGATTTATTCCGTTTTTCCGTGCACACGATCAGTGAAAATGAGGTCTGGTTTTACGCTAATGTGCATCACATTATTTCAGACGGGATTTCCATGACGATTCTGGGCAATGCGATTACTGATATTTATTTGGAGCTTTCAGGCGGGACAAGTGAGGAACAGACGGAGATTCCTTCTTTTATCGAGCACGTGCTGACAGAGCAGGAATATGTGCAGTCGAAGCGGTTTAAGAAGGATCGGGACTTTTGGAACGGGCAGTTTGAGACCGTGCCGGAGCTTGTGTCCCTGAAACGGAGCCGGGCAGATGCGGGTCTTGATGCGAAACGGTTTTCTCAAGAAATTCCTCACGACTTATATGGCCGCATTCATTCATTCTGCGAGGAGCATAAAGTCAGCGTACTGTCTCTGTTCCAGTCAGCTCTGATCACTTATCTCTACAAAGTGACCGGCCGGGATGACGTTGTCACGGGTACGTTTATGGGAAACCGGACGAATGCGAAAGAAAAGCAGATGCTCGGGATGTTCGTATCTACGGTGCCTGTGCGGACAAGCGTTGACGGAGGACAGTCGTTCTTGGAATTCGTTAAAGGCCGGATGAAGGATCTGATGAAAATTCTCCGCCACCAAAAGTATCCGTATAACCTGCTTGTCAATGATTTGCGTGCTTCGAAAAGTTCGCTGAGCAGATTGTTTACGGTGGCTCTGGAGTACCAGGTGATGCAGTGGCAGAAAAAAGAGAATCTGTCCTTCCTGACAGACCCTATTTTCAGCGGAAGCGGTACAAATGATATTTCGATTCATGTGAAGGAACGATGGGACACCGGGAAACTGACAATTGATTTTGACTATCGCAGCGACATTTTCAAGGGGGAAGAGATTGAATCTGTTTCTGAACGTTTGATCACGCTGATTGAAGATGCGATTTCATCTCCTGATCGCATAATTGATGAACTTACTCTTCTTTCTGAATCCGAGAAAGAGCGGCTGCTGAAACGGGCCTCCGGCAATCCGGTGAATTACCGCAAGGAGATGACGATACCGGGGCTGTTTGAAGAGAAAGTGAAGTCACTGTCTGACAAACCCGCAGTTGTGTATGAAGGCCGAACATTGTCCTATCGCACATTGCATGAACAATCAGGCCGTATTGCCGGACGCCTTCTTCAAGCCGGGATATCAGCCGATTCTCCTGTCGCGGTGCTGCTTGGCCGATCTGAGCGTGTCATTGCGGCAATATTGGGAATTTTGAAAGCGGGCGGCGCTTATGTGCCGATAGATCCTGACTTTCCGGCGGATCGGATTCAGTACATTTTAGAGGACAGCGGAGCGAAGGCTGTTCTGACGGAGACCGGAATACAGGTGCCTGCAGCGGATGCCGAACGGATTGATTTTGACGAGGCTGTTCAGTTTGAAACGGCTGCGGACGGTGTCAGCACACAATCAGACCGGCTGGCTTACATCATCTACACGTCAGGTACAACGGGGCGGCCGAAAGGCGTGATGATTGAGCACCGGCAAGTTCATCATCTGGTGCAATCACTGCAGCAGGAGATTTATCAATGCGGTGAGCAGACGTTAAGAATGGCGCTTTTGGCTCCGTTTCATTTTGATGCGTCCGTCAAACAGATTTTTGCCTCGCTTCTTTTGGGACAGACGCTTTATATCGTGCCGAAAACGACTGTGACGAATGGCTCGGCACTGCTGGACTATTATCGTCAAAACCGGATTGAAGCCACTGACGGAACGCCTGCGCATCTGCAGATGATGGTTGCGGCGGGAGATGTCAGCGGAATTGAATTGCGCCACATGCTCATTGGGGGAGAGGGCCTGTCCGCGGCTGTTGCTGAACAGCTGATGACGCTCTTTCATCAATCGGGCAGGGCGCCGCGTCTGACGAATGTCTACGGGCCGACAGAAACGTGCGTAGATGCGTCCGTGCATCAGGTGTCAGCCGATAACGGAATGAATCAACAGGCGGCGTACGTTCCGATCGGGAAACCGCTCGGCAACGCCCGTCTGTATATATTGGATAAGCACCAGCGGCTTCAGCCCGACGGCACGGCCGGTGAGCTGTATATCGCGGGTGACGGTGTAGGCCGCGGCTATTTAAATCTTCCGGATTTGACCGCAGAGAAGTTTTTGCAGGACCCGTTTAACGGAAGCGGCCGCATGTACCGCACGGGTGATATGGCGCGCTGGCTGCCGGATGGGACGATCGAATATATCGGCCGTGAAGATGATCAGGTGAAAGTCCGCGGCTACCGCATTGAGCTGGGAGAAATTGAAACGGTGCTCAGAAAAGCTCCGGGCGCGGCGCAGGCCGTCGTGCTGGCACGGCCGGATCTGCAGGGCAGCTTAGATGTCTGCGCATATATCGTTCAGGAAAAAGGAACCGAGTTTCACCCTGCCGAGTACAGAGAGTATGTGTCAAAGCACCTTCCTGATTACATGGTGCCCGCTTACTTTACAAAAACGGACGAAATTCCGCTCACGCCGAGCGGGAAGGCAGACCGCAAAAAGCTGTTTGCGCTTGATGTGCAGGCTGTCAGTTCATCCGAATATGCCGCGCCGAGAAATGAAACGGAGGAAACGCTCACCGTCATCTGGCAGGAAGTCCTCGGAATGGACAAGGCGGGCATTTATGATCATTTCTTCGAGTCAGGCGGTCATTCATTAAAGGCCATGACGCTTCTGACGAAAATTCATAAGCAAATGGGCGTCGAAATTCCGCTGCAATACTTGTTTGAGCATCCGACGATTGCGGCGCTTGCCGATTATGCGGAAAACCGAAACGAAGGACCGGCATTCAGTGCGATTGAGCCGGCTGAGAAGCAGGCGAGCTATCCGCTTTCGCTCGCTCAGCAGCGGACTTATATCGCGAGCCAATTTGAAGACGCGGGAGTCGGATATAACATGCCGGCTGCGGCCATGATTGAGGGCGCTTTAGACCGTGAAAAGCTTGAGCGTGCATTTTCTGCCTTAATCAGCAGGCATGAAGCGCTCAGAACATCGTTTCAATCAGAGGACGGCACGCCGAGACAGGTGATTCACGAACATGTTCCGTTTCATATTGAAATGATTGAAGCGCGCGGAAGAACGAATGAACAGGTCATGAAGGACTTTGTGCGCCGTTTTGATTTATCTGAGGCGCCGCTGTTCAGAATCGGCCTGCAAACGCTCGATCACAATCGCCATATGCTGCTGTTTGATATGCATCACCTGATTTCTGACGGGGTGTCTATTTCCATCATGCTGAAGGAACTGGCTGACATCTACGGCGGAAATCAGCTGCCTGAATTGCGCATTCAATATAAAGATTATGCCGTATGGCAGGCGGAACGGGCGAAAGAAGGCTACAAGAAGGAGCGGGCGTACTGGAAAGAAGTCTTCAGCGGCGAACTGCCGGTGCTTCAGCTGCTCCCTGATTATCCGCGGCCGCAGGTGCAAAGCTTTGAAGGTGACCGCGTGTCCGCCAAGCTGCCGAAAATGCTGCGGGAACGGCTGCAGAAGCTTGCCGAGAAAAACGGAGCCACCCTTTACATGGTGCTGTTATCAGCTTACTATACGCTGCTTTCTAAGTATTCAGGACAGGAAGACATCATCGTGGGAACACCGTCAGCGGGAAGAAATCACTCTGATACCGAGGGGCTTATCGGGATGTTTGTCAACACGCTTGCGCTGCGAAGCTCCGTGAAGCAGGATCAGACATTTGCCGGCTTGTTAGGTCATGTGCGCAAGCAGGTGCTGGACGCGTTTTCTCATCAGGATTATCCGTTTGAGTGGCTGACCGAGGAGCTGAACGTGCCCCGGGATATGAGCAGGCATCCGATATTTGACACGATGTTCAGTCTGCAAAATGCTTCGGACGGTATTCCGGAGATCGGTAATCTGACGCTGTCTCTTCATGAAACAAACTTCAATATCGCCAAATTCGACCTGACCATGCAGGCTCGGGAAACAGCGGAAGGCCTTGCGCTTGATTTGGATTATTGCACGAAGCTGTTTAAGCGCTCAACTGCGGATCGCATGCTTGCGCACTATGTCCGTCTGCTGGAGAGCGCGGCAGCTCAGCCGGATGTGAAAATCAGCGAATATGATCTGCTTTCTGAACGGGAGGCTTTGACTCAATTACAGCGGGTCAATCCGGAGCGCACGGCGTACCCGAAAGAGCAAACGATCGTGCAGATCTTTGAAGAACAGGCCCGAAAGAACCCTGACCGGACGGCTCTTCAGTTCGAAGGGGAAACCCTGTCGTATCAGCAGCTGAATGAACGCGCCAATAGGCTTGCGCGGCATATTCTTTCAGTCGGAGGCGGCGGGAAAACCGCGGCTGTTCTGTGTGAACGGTCAATGGATATGATTGTTTCCATTATGGCTGTGTTAAAAGCGGGGTCCGCCTATGTGCCGATTGATCCTGAGCATCCGGTTCAGCGGATTCAGCATTTCTTCCGTGACAGCGGGGCGAATGTGCTCATGACTCAGCAAAGCCTCAAGCCGCTTGCGGAAAAGGCCGGTTTTCAAGGCGTCATTGTGCTTGCTGATGATGAGGCGAGCTATGAAAAGGACTCTCACAATCCAGCATTGCCGTTTGATTCCAAAACGATTGCCAATCTCACTTATACATCTGGCACGACGGGAACGCCGAAAGGAAACATCGTCACACATGCCAACATTTTGCGAACGGTAAAGAACACGAACTATTTGACCGTTTCTGAAGAGGACACAGTGCTCGGTCTGTCAAACTACGTCTTTGACGCTTTTATGTTTGATATGTTCGGTTCGCTGTTAAACGGTGCAAAGCTTGTGATCGTCCCGAAAGATACGGTGCTGGATATGTCACGTCTGTCCCGTGTGATCAAACGGGAGAACGTCAGCATTCTGATGATTACGACGGCCCTGTTCCACCTGCTTGTTGATATGGAGCCGTCCTGTCTGACGACGCTTCGGAAAATCATGTTCGGGGGCGAAAGAGCGTCAGTAGAACATGTCAAAAAGGCGCTGGCGGCAGTCGGAAAAGGAAGACTGCTTCATATGTACGGCCCGTCGGAAAGCACGGTGTTTGCGACATACCATCCAGTGGATGTCATTGAAGAGGATACGCTCTCCGTTCCGATCGGGAAACCGGTCAGCAATACGGAAGTCTTTATTATGAACTCAGCCGGACGCATTCAGCCGGCCGGTATCGCGGGAGAGCTGTGCGTCAGCGGTGAAGGTCTCGTAGAAGGCTACTACAACCGTCCTGAACTGACGGAAGAAAAATTTGTAAAGCATCCGTTTAAGGAAGGTGAACGGATGTATAAAACGGGCGACTTGGCCAGATGGCTTCCGAATGGCGATATCGAGTTTATCGGACGTATCGACCATCAGGTGAAAATCCGCGGTCAGCGGATTGAGCTTGGCGAAATTGAGCATCAGCTTCAAAGTCATGACCAGATTCAGGAATGCATTGTGCTCGCTGTGGATCAGGGCGCGGGTGACAAACTTCTTTGCGCGTATGTTGTCGGCCTCAGGGAAATCTCTTCCCGGGAGCTGAGGGAGCATACGGCGAAGGATCTTCCGGCTTATATGATTCCGTCCGTCTTTATTCAATTGGATGAACTGCCTCTAACAGGGAACGGAAAAATCGACAGGCGGGCGCTGCCGATGCCGGATGTGACCGCAGCGAATGCCGTGTCATATACGGCGCCGCGCAATGAAACAGAACAAAAACTGGCGGATATTTGGGCTGAGGTGCTGCAAATGGAGCGGGTCGGCGTCCATGATCAGTTCTTTGAGATCGGGGGCCACTCGTTAGCGGGGATGAAACTGCTGGCCCTTATCCAGAAGACATTCGGCGTGCAGCTTACCTTAAAGGATCTGTTCACTTCTCCGACGGCTGCGGGGCTGGCGCAGCTGATTGAAGGGGCTGAGCGGAAAACGGCAGAGAGCATCGCACCGGCTGCCGAGCGGGAAACGTATCCGGTTTCTTCACCGCAGAAGCGGATGTTTGTGCTTCAGCAGCTGGAAGGCGCTGAAACAAGCTATAACATGCCGTCTGTGCTCCGCTTAAAAGGAAAGCTTGATGCAGAAAAGCTGAAATCCGTCATGAAACAGCTGACAGAACGCCATGAAGCCTTCAGAACGACATTTGACATAAAGGATGGAGAAACGGTTCAGCGCATATGGGCGGAAGCTGATATCGACATGGAATATTATGAAGCCTCTGAAGAAGATGCTGAACGGATTATTCAGAGCTTTATCCGGCCGTTCCGCCTGGATCAGCTTCCTCTCGTCAGAACGGGACTGGTCAAGCTGGCTGAACATGACCACCTGTTGCTGTTTGATATGCACCATATCATTTCGGACGGCGCTTCAGTCGGCGTGCTGATAGATGAACTGTCCCGCTTGTATGGCGGCGAAACGCTTGATCCGCTGCGGATCCATTATAAAGACTATGCGGTATGGCAGCAGAAATTTATTCAATCAGAGCAGTACCGCAAGCAGGAGGAGCATTGGCTTCGGGAGCTTGACGGCGAGCTTCCGGTATTGACGCTGCCGGCTGATTACAGCCGTCCGGCCGTGCAAACCTTTGAAGGAGACAAGCTGGTCTTTTCTCTGACTGGGGAACAGACGTCGGCTCTTCGCAGTCTTGCGAAACAAACAGATTCTACCATGTACATGGTGCTGCTGGCGTCATACAGCGCCTTTCTCTCAAAACTGAGCGGACAGCATGACATCATTGTCGGTTCGCCGGTTGCGGGACGGTCACATGCGGATCTCGCAAACGTCATCGGTGTTTTTGTGAATACACTCGCGCTTCGTACGTATCCGGAAGCGGACAAAACGTTCACGGACTATCTTAAAGAAGTGAAACAAACCGCTTTACATGCATTTGACGCGCAGGATTATCCGCTTGAAGACCTTCTGCAAAAGGTTGAGGTGCAGCGTGATACGAGCAGAAATCCGCTGTTTGATGCAGTATTTTCAATGCAAAATGCAAATGCGGAAGATCTGGTCATGGAAGGAATTGAGCTGAAGCACCATCCGTTTGACAGAAAAACAGCCAAGTTTGACCTGACAATGACGGCTGAGGACACAGACGAAGGCTTAACGTTTGTGCTTGAATATAACACCGCGCTGTTTAAACCGGAAACGGCAGAGACATGGAAGCATTACTGGCTTCAACTGTTAGAAGCAGCAGCGGAAAATCCGGCTGCGAAGCTTTCTGGGCTTTCATTGGTGAATAAAACAGAAAAACAAGCCCTCCTTGACGCATGGAAAGGAAAAACAATTTCTGTGCCGCGGGACAAAACGGTTCACCGTCTCTTTGAGGAAACGGCCGCCCGCCACGCGAACCGGCCGGCCGCGGCATACAACGGCGCGAAGTGGACGTACGGCGAGCTGAACGCAAGGGCGAACCGCATCGCACGCATTCTCATGGACTGCGGCGTCACGGCTGACGAACGTGTCGGCATTTTGACGAAACCGTCCTTGGAAATGGCCGCGGGCGTACTCGGCGTCTTGAAAGCGGGCGCGGCATTTGTGCCGATTGACCCCGACTACCCGGAAGAGCGCATCAGCTACATCCTGCAGGACAGCGGCGCCAAGCTTCTTCTCACACAGGAAGCGCTGGACGTGCCGGAAAGCTACAAAGGAGAAACGATTCTGCTTGACGGCGGACGCTCCATTCTGAGCCTGCCGCTTGATGAAAACGATGAAGCGAACCCGCAGACGGAAACAACGGCGGATCATCTCGCTTATATGATTTACACGTCAGGAACGACCGGACAGCCGAAGGGTGTCATGGTCGAACACCATGCGCTGGTGAACCTGTGCTTCTGGCATCACGACGCATTCGCCATGACGGCGGATGATAAAAGCGCCAAATACGCGGGCTTCGGTTTTGACGCCTCCATCTGGGAAATGTTCCCGACATGGACCATCGGCGCGGAGCTTCACGTCATTGACGAAGCGATCCGGCTGGATATCACCCGCTTAAATCACTATTTCGAGGAGAACGGCGTGACCATCACCTTCCTGCCGACGCAGCTGGCCGAACAATTTATGGAGCTGGAAAATACCTCTCTCCGTATGCTTCTCGTCGGCGGTGACAAGCTGAAGCGGGCGGTGAAACAGCCGTACACGATCGTCAACAACTACGGCCCGACGGAAAACACCGTCGTCGCGACAAGCGGCGTCATCAATCCGGAGGAAGGATCGCTTTCGATCGGACGGGCGATTGCCAATACGAGAGTTTATATTCTCGGGGACGGCGATCAGGTGCAGCCGGAAGGCATTGCCGGTGAATTGTGTGTGGCCGGCCGCGGTCTTGCGCGCGGATACCTGAACCGTGAGGAAGAAACGGCGAAGCGGTTTACCGCAGATCCGTTCGTGCCCGGCGAGCGCATGTACCGGACCGGCGACCTCGTCAAATGGAACGCGCAGTGCGGCATCGAATACATCGGCCGTATCGACCAGCAGGTCAAAGTGCGGGGCTACCGGATCGAGCTTTCAGAAATCGAAGTCCGCCTCGCCCAGCTTGCGGACGTTCATGACGCAGCGGTGACGGCCGTGGAAGACAAAGCGGGCAATACCGCGCTTTGCGCCTATGTCGCGCCTCGGCAGGACGATATTGAAGCGCTCAAAGCCGCGCTGAAAGACACGCTGCCTGACTACATGGTGCCGGCGTTCTGGGTGGAGATGGACGAGCTTCCGGTCACCGCAAACGGAAAGATTGACAAAAAAGCCCTGCCGGCACCGGACATTGAAGCGGGAAGCGCCGCTTACAAAGCGCCGGAAACGGAGATGGAGACGCTGCTTTCTGACATTTGGCAGGAAGTGCTCGGTCTTGACCAGATCGGCGTAAGCGATAATTTCTTCACGCTCGGCGGGGACTCGATCAAAGGCATCCAAATGGCAAGCCGTCTGAACCAGCACGGCTACAAGCTGGAGATGAAAGACCTCTTCCAGCACCCGACCATTGAAGAGCTCGTCTCCTATGTGGAGCGAACGGAAGGCAAGCAGGCCGACCAGGGACCTGTCGAAGGCGAAGCGGAGTTAACGCCGATCCAGCGCTGGTTCTTTGAGAAAAACTTCACCGACAAACACCACTGGAACCAATCCGTCATGCTTCACGCGAAAGACGGCTTTGATCCGGAGATAACAGAAAAAACATTACATGTCCTGACGGTGCACCATGATGCGCTCCGGATGATTTATCGTGAACAAAAACCGTATTACAGAGGACTTGAGGATGTGTCTGTTGAACTGAACGTCTTTGAGCTGAACGGACCTGCTGAAGACCATGAGGACCGTATCGAAAGGGAAGCAGACCGTCTTCAAAGCAGTATTTCACTGGAAACAGGACATCTGCTGAAAGCCGGGCTCTTCCGGGCTGAAGATGGAGACCACCTTCTTCTCGCAATCCATCACTTGGTCGTGGATGGTGTATCTTGGCGGATTTTACTGGAGGACTTCACGTCCGTTTATACGCAGCTGAAGCAAGGCAATGAACCAGCGCTGCCGCCGAAAACACATTCATTCGCCGAATTTGCTGAGAGAATCAAAGAATACGCAAATACGAAGGCGTTTCTGAAAGAAGCGGATTACTGGAGAGAGCTTGAGGAAAAAGAGGTATGCACTCAGCTTCCGAAAGACAGGCAGTCTGGTGATCAGCGCATGAAACATACGAGAACGGTCAGCTTCTCTCTGACGCCTGAACAAACTGAACAGCTGACGACAAACGTACATGAAGCCTATCACACCGAAATGAACGACATCCTGCTCACGGCGCTCGGACTGGCGCTGAAAGAGTGGACGGGTGAAGACACGATCGGCGTTCATTTGGAAGGCCACGGGCGCGAAGACATTCTTGACGGCTTGAATATCACCCGGACGGTCGGATGGTTTACGAGCATGTATCCGATGATCCTTGAGATGAAGCACGCCGACGATCTTTCATATCAGCTGAAACAAATGAAAGAAGACATCAGACACATCCCGAACAAAGGAGTCGGCTACGGCATTCTGCGTTATGTAACGGCGCCCGAGCATAAAGAGAATCTTTCATTTGAGATTGATCCGGATATCAGCTTTAACTACTTAGGCCAGTTTAATGAGATGTCGGATTCCGGCTTATTTACAAGATCCGGGATGCCGTCAGGACAATCGCTGAGCCCTGACACAGAGAAGCCGAATGCGCTTGATATTGTCGGATTTATAGAAAATGGGCAGATGACGATGACGTTTGCCTATCATTCTCTCGAATTTCATGAAAAAACCATTCAATCGTTCAGTGACAGCTTTAAAGGGCACCTCTTGAAAATCATAGATCACTGCCTGGCCCAAGACGGACCTGAGCTTACGCCTAGTGATCTTGGCGATGATGATCTGACGCTTGATGAACTTGATAAATTAATGGAAATTCTCTAACAGAAAAGACAGAGGTGACATATGAGCAAAAAATCAATTCAAAAGGTGTATGCACTCACACCGATGCAGGAGGGAATGCTGTATCATGCGCTGCTTGATCCGCATTCTTCCTCCTACTTCACACAATTAGAGCTTAGGATTCACGGAAGCTTTCAGCTGGAGCTTTTTGAAAAAAGCGTCAATGAGCTGATCCGGACATATGACATCCTGCGTACGGTATTCGTGCACCAGCAGCTTCAAAAACCGCGCCAAGTCGTATTGGCGGAGCGGAAGACGAAGGTGCACTATGAAGATATCAGTCAATTAGATGAAGCGCGCCAAACCGAATATATTGAACGCTATAAACGCGGCGTGCAGCAGCAGGGCTTTCATCTGGCGAAGGATATTCTCTTTAAAGCGGCGGTGTTCAGACTCAGTGAGAAGGAGCTGTATCTCGTCTGGAGCAATCATCATATCGTCATGGACGGCTGGAGTATGGGCGTTTTGATGAAAAGCCTGTTTCAAAACTATGAAGCGCTTCGTGCCGGCCGGCCCGCCGGGGGAAGTCAGGGCAAACCTTACTCTGACTATATCAAATGGCTCGGAGGCCGGGATTATGAGGAGGCGGAACAATATTGGAGCAGCCGCCTGGCGGATTTCGAACAGCCGAGCCTGCTCCCGGGCCGTCTGGCAGCAGAAAAGAAAGACTACCAAAATGAAGAATATTCTTTTGTCTGGGATGAAGAGCTGGTCGCACAGATTCAGCAGACCGCCAACCGGCATCAAGTCACGGGGCCTAACCTGTTTCAGGCCGTTTGGGGTGCGGTGCTCAGCAAATACAACTATACAGACGATGTGGTGTTCGGCACCGTTGTATCAGGCCGTCCTTCAGAAATCAACGGCATAGAAACGATGGCGGGGCTGTTCATCAATACGATTCCCGTCAGAATCAAGATTGACAAAGGTGCAGCCTTTTCGGACGTGATGGCGGCAGTTCAGAAAAACGCCGTGGAAGCCGAGCGCTATGATTATGTGCCGCTCTATGACATTCAAAAGCGCTCCGCCCTGGACGGCAGCCTCTTAAATCATTTGGTCGCGTTTGAAAACTATCCGCTGGACAAAGAGCTGGAAAACGGGGGCATGGAGGAAAGACTCGGATTTTCCATTAAAGTTGAACATGCTTTTGAGCAGACGAGCTTTGATTTCAATCTCATCGTGTATCCGGGAAAAACGTGGACTGTCAAAATCAAATACAACGGAGCGGCTTTCGCCCATGATGCCATCGAACGAACGGCGCATCATCTGACCCGCATGATGAAAGCGGCGGTCGGAACGCCTGACGCGCCCGTGCGGGAACTCGGCCTTGTTTCAGGTGAAGAAGAGCGGCAGATTGTTGAGGTATTCAATGATACGAAAACGGCGCTTCCGGAAGAGGAGGCCGTTCACCGTTTGTTTGAAGCACAGGCAAACCGGACGCCTGCAAGTATCGCGATAAAAGAAGCGGGACGCGAATGGACCTACCGTGAAGTGAACGAAGCGGCCAACCGCCTGGCGAGACACCTTGTGAAGAGCGGGCTGGAAAAAGGCCGGACCGCCGCTATTATGAACGACCGGTCTGCGGAAACCGTTGTAGGAATGCTTGCCGTCCTAAAAGCAGGCGGCGCATATGTGCCGATTGATCCGGCTTTTCCGGAGGACCGTCTCCGCTTTATGGCGGAAGACAGCTCGATTCGGCTCGTGCTGACAGTTCAGGCATATCAAGAACAAGCGGGCGCATTGCAAGTCCCGGTCGTCATGCTGGATGAAAGCGCGGATGAAACGGTAAGCGGAACAGACTTGAATCTCCCCGCTGGCGGCAACGACTTGGCGTATATCATGTATACATCCGGATCGACCGGCAAACCGAAAGGCGTCATGATTGAACACAGAAATATCATCAGGCTCGTCAAACATTCGAATTACGTGCCGGTTCATGAAGAAGACCGGATGGCGCAAACGGGAGCCGTCAGCTTTGATGCCGGAACCTTCGAAGTCTTCGGCGCATTGCTGAACGGAGCGTCATTGCATCCGGTGAAAAAAGAGACGCTGCTTGACGCCGGACAATTCGCCCAATTTCTGAAAGAGCAGCGGATCACGACCATGTGGCTGACGTCTCCGCTGTTTAATCAGCTTGCCCAAAAGGATGCCGGCATGTTTAACACGCTCCGGCACCTCATCATCGGCGGTGATGCGCTTGTGCCGCATATCGTCAGCAAAGTGAGGAAGGCATCACCGGAGCTGTCGCTTTGGAACGGCTACGGGCCGACGGAGAATACGACGTTTTCGACGAGTTTTCTCATTGATCAGGACTACGACGGCTCGATCCCGATCGGGAAGCCGATAGGAAATTCCACTGCGTACATTATGGATGAAAACCGCAGCCTCCAGCCGATCGGCGCGCCCGGTGAGCTGTGCGTCGGCGGAAGCGGAGTGGCAAGAGGCTATGTGAATCTGCCTGAATTAACGGAGAAGCAGTTTTTACGCGATCCGTTCAGACCGGATGAAATGATATACCGGACGGGGGACTTGGCGAAGTGGCTTCCGGACGGCACGATCGAGTTTCTCGGCAGAATTGACAACCAAGTAAAGGTCCGCGGTTTCAGAATCGAGCTCGGCGAAATCGAGGCGAAAATCAGCCAGGCGGAGAATGTGACGGAATCTGCGGCTGTGATCCGGAAAAATAAAGCGGATGAAAATGAAATCTGCGCTTACTTTACCGCAGACCAAGCCCTTTCGCCGGAAGACCTGCGCAAAACGCTTTCGGAATCACTTCCGGAATACATGATTCCGGCGCACTTCATCCAGATGAATCAGTTTCCGCTGACGGCGAACGGAAAGATTGATAAAAAAGCGCTGCCTGAGCCTCAGGCTGAAGCTGTTCAAAAAGAATACGTAGCGCCGAAAACGGAAGCGGAGCAGAAACTCGCGGACATTTGGGAAGGCATTCTCGGTGTAAAAGCGGGTGTGACTGACAATTTCTTCACGATTGGCGGACATTCTTTAAAAGCCATGATGATGACCGCTAAAATTCAGGAGCACTTTCAAAAAGAAGTGCCGATTAAAGTGTTATTTGAAAAGCCGACCATTCAGGAGCTTGCGCATTATTTGCAGCATGAGAGCGAGGAGGAGCAGCAGTTTGAACCGATCCGACAAGCGCCTTATCAGAAGCATTATCCTGTTTCCTCAGCACAGCGCAGGATGTATATCCTTAATCAGCTCGGACAGGCCAGCACGAGCTACAACGTCCCTGCTGTACTTCTGCTGGAAGGATCAGTAGACAAAAAGCGTCTTGAGGAGGCCATGCAGGCATTAATCAACCGTCATGAGACACTGCGTACGTCGTTTGACATGGCAGATGGAGAAGTCGTGCAGACCATTCATAAAAATGTGTCGTTTGAGCTTGAAACCGCCGAGGGCCGGGAAGAAGATGCAGAAGAGCTGACAAAAGCCTTTATCAGACCGTTTGCGCTCAACCGCGCGCCGCTTGTCCGTTCGAAGCTGATCCGGCTTGAAGAAGACCGGCATCTTCTGCTGATTGACATGCACCACATTATTACGGACGGAAGCTCAATGGGCATTTTCATCGGTGATCTTGCGAAGCTTTATCAAGGCACGGAGCTTGCGCTGCCAAAGATTCATTATAAGGATTTTTCAGTCTGGCAGCGTGAAAAAGCAAATCTCGATCAGCACGAAGCCTACTGGCTTGAGACGTTCAAAGGCGATCTGCCGGTGCTGGATCTGCCGCTTGATTTCCCGCGTCCTGCCGAGCGCAGTTTTGAAGGGGAACGCGTCATCTTCGGGCTTGATAAACAGGTGACGGCGCAGATTAAGAAGCTGCTGGCTGATACGGATACGACGATGTACATGTTCTTGTTAGCCGCTTTTCAAGTGCTGCTGTCCAAATATTCGGGGCAGGAAGACATCATAGTCGGGTCTCCGGCGGCCGGTAGACAGCATCCTGATCTCCAAGACGTGCCGGGCATGTTTGTCAACACAGTTGCGCTTCGGTCGCATCCTGCCGGCAAAAAAACGTTCAAACAATTTCTGGATGAGGTGAAAACAGCGAGCCTTCAAGCTTTTGAGCATCAAAGCTATCCGCTTGAAGAATTAATTGAAAAACTGCCGTTAATGAGGGACACAAGCCGGAGTCCGCTGTTCAGCGTGTTATTTAATATGCAGAACATGGAGATCCCGGCCCTGCGGCTCGGAGATTTGGAGATTTCTTCATACTCCATGCATCATCATGTCGCTAAATTTGATCTTTCCTTAGAAGCGGCTGAACGCGGAGAAGAGGTCGGATTGAGCTTTGATTACGTGAAAGCCTTATTTGCGGACGAAACCATCCGCCGCTGGAGTGCTCATTTTGTCAATCTGATTAAAGCCTGCGCTGAAAATCCGGATATTCAGCTGGCCGACGCAAGCCTGCTGTCCGCTCCTGAACGGGAAGCGCTCCTTTCTGATGAAAAACGTACGGAAGCGGATCTGCCTGAGGGCACTTTTGTTTCGCTGTTTGAACGGCAAGCGCAAAAAACGCCTGATCTCACGGCGGTTGCGGGCGGAACAAGTCTGACATATCGTGAGCTTGATGAACGCTCGAACCGGTTTGCCCGCCACCTTCAGGCTTGCGGAACGGGCAGTGAGGACATCGTGGCCATTATGATGGATCGTTCGGCCGACTTGATTACCGCGATTCTCGGCGTCATGAAAGCCGGAGCGGCATTTCTCCCGATTGATCCGGAGACTCCTGAAGAGAGAATCCGCTACTCTCTCGAAGACAGCGGAACGAAGCTTCTGGTCGTCAATGAGAGAAACATGACCGCGGCCGCCGTTTATAAAGGAAAAACGGTCGTAATGGAAGACGGAGAATGGCAGAACGAAAGCGCCGACCGGCTTGAAACGAAGCCCGGCGCCGACCAGCTTGCATATATCATTTATACTTCGGGAACAACGGGCAAACCGAAAGGCGTCCAGCTGGAGCACCGCAATCTAATCAATTATGTCACATGGTTCAGCCGTGAAGCCGGTTTGACCGAAGCTGACAAATCCGTGCTGCTGTCTTCTTACGCATTTGATCTCGGCTATACGGCTATATTCCCTATTCTTCAGGCGGGCGGCGAGCTGCACATTGTGCCGAAAGAGACGTACACCGCGCCTGATCAGCTTGGTGAGTATATACAGAAAAACGGCATTACGTATATGAAACTGACGCCGTCATTGTTCCATATGATCGTCAATACAGCCCGTTTTGCGGCAGAACGCCGTTTCAGCCCGCTTCGTTTAGTGGTGCTCGGCGGAGAAAAGATCATCACGTCCGATGTCCGCAAGTTTCATGACGTATACGCCCATACCGACTTCATCAATCACTACGGGCCGACGGAAACGACGATCGGCGCCATTGCCGGACGGATCAATATGGAGCGCCTTGATCAATATGAGCAGCGTCCCGTCATCGGCCGCCCGATCGCGAATACCGGCGCGCTTGTATTGGACGGAGCAATGCAGCTCGTTCCTCCGGGCGCAAGCGGCGAGCTTTATATTACCGGGAAGGGGCTTGCAAGAGGATATCTTCACCGTCCGCAGCTGACGGCGGAGAAATTTCTCTCAAATCCTTTTTCACCGGACAGCCTGATGTACAAAACGGGAGATGTCGTCCGCAGGCTTCCTGACGGGACGATTGAATTTATCGGCCGTGCGGATGATCAGGTGAAAATCCGGGGCTACCGCATTGAATTAAAAGAGATTGAAACCGTGCTGTTAAGCGTAAACGGCATTCAGGAGGCGGTCGTTCTCGCAGTCAGCGAAGGCGGGCTGCCGGAACTGTGCGCGTACTATAAAGCCGGCAGCGAGCTGAAAGGCTCTGAGCTTCGTAAACAGCTTTCCGAAACACTGCCGTCTCATATGCTTCCGGCCTATTTCGTGCAGGTAGACCGCATTCCGCTCACAGCCAACGGAAAAACTGATAAAAACGCCCTGCCGAAACCGGGCGTCAGCCAAACGGCGCAAACAGTTTCAGCCTTGCCGGAAACGGAATTGGAGGAAAAGCTGTGCCGCATTTGGAAACAGACACTCGGTACGGATACGCTCGGCATCGACGATAATTTCTTCGATTACGGCGGGCACTCTTTAAAAGGCATGATGCTCCTCGCCAATATTCAGGCTGAACTGGACAAAACGGTTCCGTTAAAAGCGCTGTTCGAACAGCCGACTGTCCGCCTGCTTGCCGCATATATCGAAAAATCGGCGGTATCTGAGGGATATCGGGTGATCACACCGGCAGACAGTGCAGACGCGTACCCGTTATCATCCGCCCAAAAACGGATGTACGTCCTGAACCAGCTTGACCGGGAGACAATCAGCTATAATATGCCGTCCGTTCTTCTGATGGAAGGAGAAGTCAATATTTCAAGGCTTCAGGAAGCCCTCAATCAGATGATCAATCGCCACGAGTCTTTGCGGACGTCCTTTATCGATCAAAACGGCCGCCCGATGCAGCAGATCGCAGAACAGGCTGACATCGACCTGCACATCTTTGAAGCAGCGGACGAGGAGAAAGCGGATCTTATCATTCAGGCATTCATTAAGCCGTTTGATCTGAGCGCGGCTCCGCTCATTCGGACCGCTCTTGTCAGACTGAATGAAAAGAAACATCTGCTGCTGCTGGATATGCATCATATTATTGCCGACGGCGTGTCCAGAAGCATGCTGGTCAAAGAGCTCGCTCACCTTTATAAAGGGGGAAGTCTGCCGTCGCCGAACCTGCACTATAAAGACTTCGCCGTCTGGCAGAATGAACCTGAGCAGGCCGAACGGATGAAAGACAATGAGCGTTATTGGCTCTCCGCATTTTCCGGCGAGCTTCCTGAATTGAATCTGCCGACCGATTTCCCCCGTCCGCCGGTCCAAAGTTTTAAAGGACAATCCGTCCGTTTCAGAGCGGGGTGTGAAACGGAAAAAGCGGTGCGTGAATTAATGGAATCATCGGGAGCGACTCTTCATATGGTGCTTCACGCCGCGTTCCATGTCTTTTTGAGCAAAATCACGGGGCAGCGCGACATCATTATCGGCTCGGTGACCGCCGGAAGAACGAGCGCCGAAGTTCAGGAAATGCCGGGGATGTTTGTCAATACGCTTGCGCTTCGCAATGAAACGCGCAAAGAGCAAACCTTCGCCGGGCTGCTCGAACAGGTGAAACAAACCAATCTCGACGCGCTGGCGCATCAGGATTATCCGTTTGAGGATCTGATCGGAAAGCTTGACCTGCCGAGAGACATGAGCCGCAACCCGTTGTTCCAGGTGATGGTGACGACAGAAGATCCGGATAAAGAAACACTGGAACTGGAGAACCTGCGCATCACTCCGTATGAGTCGAACCAAGGCACGGCGAAATTCGATCTGACACTCGGCGGGTTTACGGATCAAGAAGGCCTCGGCCTTCAGTTTGAATATGCGGCTGATCTGTTTAAAAAAGAAACAATTGAAAAGTGGAGCGCCGGGTTCCTGCGGATTCTGAAGCAAGCGGCAGAAAGCCCGGACAGAAAGCTGCCTGAGATTTCACTGATCAGCGATGCTGAAAAACAAGCTCTCCTTGATGCATGGAAAGGAAAAACAATTTCTGTGCCGCGGGACAAAACGGTTCACCGTCTCTTTGAAGAAACGGCCGCCCGCTACGCGAACCGGCCGGCCGCGGCATACAACGGCGCGAAATGGACGTACGGCGAGCTGAACGCAAGGGCGAACCGCATCGCACGCATTCTCATGGACTGCGGCGTCACGGCTGACAAACGTGTCGGCATTTTGACGAAACCGTCCTTGGAAATGGCCGCGGGTGTACTCGGCGTCCTGAAAGCGGGCGCGGCATTTGTGCCGATTGACCCCGACTACCCGGAAGAGCGCATCAGCTACATTCTGCAGGACAGCGGCGCCAAGCTCCTTCTCACACAGGAAGCGCTGGACGTACCGGAAAGCTACAACGGAGAAACGATTCTGCTTGACGGCGGACGCTCCATTCTGAGCCTGCCGCTTGATGAAAACGATGAAGCGAACCCGCAGACGGAAACAACGGCGGATCATCTCGCTTATATGATTTACACGTCAGGAACGACCGGGCAGCCGAAGGGTGTCATGGTCGAACACCATGCGCTGGTGAACCTGTGCTTCTGGCATCACGACGCATTCGCCATGACGGCGGATGATAAAAGCGCCAAATACGCGGGCTTCGGTTTTGACGCCTCCATCTGGGAAATGTTCCCGGCATGGACCATCGGCGCGGAGCTTCACGTCATTGACGAAGCGATCCGGCTGGATATCACCCGCTTAAATCACTATTTCGAGGAGAACGGCGTGACCATCACCTTCCTGCCGACGCAGCTGGCCGAACAATTTATGGAGCTGGAAAATACCTCTCTCCGCATGCTTCTCGTCGGCGGCGACAAGCTGAAGCGGGCGGTGAAACAGCCGTACACGATCGTCAACAACTACGGACCGACGGAAAACACCGTCGTCGCGACAAGCGGCGTCATCAATCCGGAGGAAGGATCGCTTTCGATCGGACGGGCGATTGCCAATACGAGAGTTTATATTCTCGGCGACGGCGATCAGGTGCAGCCGGAAGGCATTGCCGGTGAATTGTGTGTGGCCGGCCGCGGTCTGGCGCGCGGATACCTGAACCGTGAAGAAGAAACGGCGAAGCGGTTTACCGCAGATCCGTTCGTGCCCGGCGAGCGCATGTACCGGACCGGCGACCTCGTCAAATGGAACGCGCAGTGCGGCATTGAATACATCGGCCGTATCGACCAGCAGGTCAAAGTGAGGGGCTACCGGATCGAGCTTTCAGAAATCGAAGTCCGCCTCGCCCAGCTTGCGGACGTTCACGACGCAGCGGTGACGGCCGTGGAAGACAAAGCGGGCAATACCGCGCTTTGCGCCTATGTCGCGCCTCGGCAGGACGATATTGAAGCGCTCAAATCCGCGCTGAAAGACACGCTGCCTGACTACATGGTGCCGGCGTTCTGGGTGGAGATGGACGAGCTTCCGGTCACCGCAAACGGAAAGATTGACAAAAAAGCCCTGCCGGCACCGGACATTGAAGCGGGAAGCGCCGCTTACAAAGCGCCGGAAACGGAGATGGAGACGCTGCTTTCTGACATTTGGCAGGAAGTGCTCGGTCTTGACCAGATCGGCGTAAGCGATAATTTCTTCACGCTCGGCGGCGATTCGATCAAAGGCATCCAAATGGCGAGCCGTCTGAACCAGCATGGCTACAAGCTGGAGATGAAGGATCTCTTCCAGCATCCGACCATCGAAGAGCTCGTCTCTTATGTGGAGCGGACGGAAGGCAAGCAGGCCGACCAGGGACCTGTCGAAGGCGAAGCGGAGTTAACGCCGATCCAGCGCTGGTTCTTTGAACGAAACTTTACCGACAAACACCACTGGAACCAATCCGTCATGCTTCACGCGAAAGACGGCTTTGATCCGGACCTGGTGGAAAAAACCCTGCAAGCATTGATTGAACACCATGATGCGCTCCGCATGGTTTACCGTGAAGAAAGGGAAGGCATCATTCAGACATACCTCCCTGTCACAGAATGCAAGGCAAGCTTTGACATCGTTGATCTGTACGGAACTGACGAGGATATGCTGAAAAGCCAGATTCAGCGGCTTGCCGATCATCTTCAGGGAAGTCTGGATCTGGAGAACGGTCCGCTGTTAAAAGCGGAGCAATACCGGACAGAACTAGGCGATCATCTGTTAATCGCGATTCACCATCTCGTCGTGGACGGGGTTTCATGGAGAATTCTGCTTGAGGATTTCGCTTCAGGTTATAAACAGGCGCAGCAGCAAAACAGCATCGTCTTCCCGCAGAAAACCCACTCCTTTAAAGATTGGGCGGAGGCGCTGAACACATTTGCGCAATCAGAAGAGCTGAAAAAGCAGGCGGATTATTGGGCGCAGGCAGATGCGGAAGAACTCCAGCCGCTGCCGAAAGATCATGATCCGAACAAACGGCTCGTCAAACATACGGCGGCCGTGAAATGTGAATTGACTGAGGAAGAAACGGCGCAGCTGCTCACAGATGTTCATCATCCGTACGGAACGGAAATCAACGACATTCTGCTCAGCGCGCTCGGCTTAACGATCGGTGAATGGACGGAAAACGGCAAAGTCGGCATCAACTTAGAAGGACACGGCCGGGAAGAAATCATACCGAATGTCAATATTTCACGGACGGTCGGCTGGTTTACGGCCCAATATCCTTTGATTCTGCAGATCAGCAAGGAAGACGGCGTCTCTTCCGTCATTAAAACGGTAAAAGAGACGGTGCGGCGCGTTCCTGATAAAGGTGTAGGATACGGGATTCTCCGGTATCTGTCATCCGATAAAACAGAAAGAGGCGTCACGCCTGAAATCAGTTTTAACTACTTGGGGCAGTTTGACAATGAAGTGAAAACGGAATGGTTTGAGCCGTCTCCATACGATATGGGACGTCAAGTCAGCGAAGAGTCAGAGGCGTTATACGCACTGAGCTTCAGCGGGATGGTTACAGGCGGCCGCTTCGTCATTTCTTGCTCATACAATCAGGAAGAATATGAAAGAAGCACCGTCGAAACACAGATGCAGCGGTTTAAAGACAATCTCTTAATGATCATCCGCCATTGCACGGCCAAAGAGGAGAAAGAATTTACGCCGAGCGATTTCAGCGCGCAGGATCTTGAGATGGATGAAATGGGAGACATCTTTGACATGCTTGAGGAGAATTTAACGTGACAAAAACAGATCACAGAAGGGGGGAGCGGAGCAGATGAGCCAGTTCAAAAAAGATCAAGTTCAGGACATGTATTATTTGTCGCCGATGCAGGAGGGAATGCTGTTTCATACTCTCCTGAATCCCGGCCAAAGTTTTTACATCGAACAAATGACAATGAAAGTAAAAGGCAGCTTGAATATCAAATGCCTTGAAGAAAGCATGAATGTGATTATGGACCGGTACGATGTATTTCGTACCGTGTTCATTCACGAAAAAGTAAAAAGGCCGGTCCAAGTCGTATTGAAAAAACGGCAGTTTCAGATAGAAGAAATCGATCTGACACATGTAACGGACAGCGAGCAAACAGCCAAAATCAATGAATACAAAGAACAGGATAAGATCAAGGGCTTTGATTTGACGCGGGATATTCCGATGCGGGCAGCCATTTTTAAAAAATCGGAAGAAAGCTTTGAATGGGTGTGGAGCTACCACCACATCATTTTGGACGGCTGGTGCTTCGGCATCGTCGTGCAGGATCTGTTTAAGGTATACAATGCCCTGCGCGAACAAAAGCCGTACAGCCTGCCGCCGGTCAAACCGTATAAAGACTATATCAAGTGGCTTGAAAAGCAGGATAAACAAGCATCACTGCATTACTGGCGCGGGTACTTAGAAGATTTTGAAGGACAAACGACATTTGCGGAGCAAAGAAAGAAACAAAAGGACGGCTATGAGCCGAATGAGCTGCTCTTCTCACTGCCGGAGGAGGAAACAAAAGCATTTACCGAGCTTGCAAAATCGCAGCATACCACTTTGAGTACGGCGCTGCAGGCGGTTTGGAGTGTATTAATCAGCCGCTACCAGCAGTCCGGCGATTTGATCTTCGGCACAGTCGTTTCCGGGCGTCCCGCAGAAATCAAAGGCGTTGAACATATGGTCGGGCTGTTTATCAATGCTGTTCCGAGGCGGGTGAAGCTGTCTGGGGATACCACATTTACCGGCTTGCTCAAGCAGCTGCAGGAGCAATCGCTGCAGTCTGAGCCGCATCAATATGTGCCGCTCTATGACATCCAAAGCCAAGCCGATCAGCCAAAGCTGATTGACCACATCATTGTGTTTGAAAATTATCCGCTTCAGGATGCAAAAAATGAAGAGAACAGTGAAAACGGCTTTGATATGGAGGATGTACACGTTTTTGAGAAATCGAATTATGATCTCAACCTGTTGGCTTCTCCAGGTGATGAGATGCTGATTAAGCTTGCCTATAACGGGAATGTGTTTGATGAGGCGTTTATCCTGCGCTTAAAATCTCAGCTTCTCACAGCGATTCAGCAGCTCATCCAGAAGCCGGATCAGCCTGTCAATACGATCAGACTTGTTGATGAAAAGGAAAGAGAGCTTCTGCTTACCGGCTTAAACCCGCCGGCTCAGACTCATCAGGCGAAGCCTCTGACGGATTGGTTCAAGGAAGCGGTGAATGTAAATCCTGATGCGCCGGCGCTTACGTATTCCGGCCAGACTCTTTCCTACCGTGAATTAGATGAGGAAGCGAACCGTCTTGCGCGCCGTTTGCAAAAGCAAGGTGCGGGCAAAGGCTCCGTTGTCGCGTTGTACACGAAGCGCTCGCTTGAACTGGTGATCGGCATTCTCGGCGTATTAAAAGCGGGAGCGGCTTATCTGCCGGTTGATCCGAAGCTGCCGGAAGACCGAATCTCGTATATGCTGGCTGACAGTGCGGCAGCCTGTCTGCTGACACATCAGGAGATGAAAGAAAAAGCGGCTCAGCTGCCGTATACAGGAACAACACTCATCATCGATGATCAAGCACGGTTTGAGGAACAGGCAAGCGATCCTGCAGCCGCAATTGATCCCGATGATCCGGCGTATATTATGTATACATCCGGCACAACCGGAAAGCCGAAGGGCAATATCACCACTCATGCCAATATTCAAGGATTGGTCAAGCATGTAGATTACATGGCATTTTCTGAAAAAGATACGTTCTTATCTGTTTCCAATTACGCCTTTGACGCATTTACCTTTGATTTCTACGCATCAATACTGAATGCGGCACGGCTCATTATCGCAGATGAACATACACTGCTTGATACAGAACGGCTCACTGATCTGATCCGGCAGGAGAATGTCAATGTCATGTTTGCGACAACCGCACTTTTTAATCTTCTCACCGATGCGGGAGAGGAGTGGCTGAAGGGGCTTCGCTGTGTGTTATTCGGGGGTGAGCGCGCGTCTGTGCCTCACGTCAGAAAGGCGCTTGAGATCATGGGGCCTGGTAAGCTGATTAATTGCTACGGGCCGACTGAGGGAACGGTGTTTGCGACAGCTCACGTCGTGCATGATATCCCGGATTCCATTTCCTCATTGCCGATCGGAAAGCCGATCAGCAATGCAAGTGTTTATATTCTTAACGGGCAAAATCAGCTTCAGCCATTTGGAGCTGTCGGTGAACTGTGCATCAGCGGAATGGGTGTATCAAAAGGGTATCTGAACCGTCATGACCTGACGAAGCAAACGTTTATTCCAAATCCGTTCAAGCCGGGAGAAACGCTTTACCGCACAGGGGATTTAGCACGCTGGCTGCCGGATGGAACAATTGAATACGCCGGGCGTATTGACGACCAGGTCAAAATACGCGGACACCGGATTGAGCTTGAAGAAATCGAAAAGCAGCTGCAGGAATACCCGGGTGTGAAAGATGCGGTCGTTGTTGCGGACCGCCATGAGTCCGGAGATGCATCAATCAACGCCTACCTCGTGAACCGGACGCCGCTTTCAGCTGAAGACGTAAAGAGGCACTTGAAAAAACAGCTTCCTGCTTACATGGTGCCGCAAACCTTTACTTTCTTAGAGGAGCTTCCGTTAACGACAAACGGGAAGGTCAATAAACGGCAGCTGCCGAAACCGGATCAGACTCAGGCGGCGAAAGAATGGATCGGGCCTCGAAATGCGACGGAAGAAACAATTGCGCACATCTGGTCCGACATTCTCGGCAGACAGCAGATTGGGATTCATGATGATTTCTTCGCGCTCGGAGGCCATTCCTTAAAAGCGATGACAGCAGCGTCGCGCATTAAAAAAGAGCTAGGTACGGACATTCCGGTGCAGCTGTTATTCGAAGCGACGACAATCGCAGACATTGCCGGTTATCTGCTTCACGGTGAAGAAAAAGGTATGAAAGATCTCACCATCATGAATAAAAATCAGTCTGACACACTGTTTACGTTCCCGCCGGTTCTCGGTTACGGGCTGATGTACCAGCCGCTGGCAAAACAGCTGTCCGGCTATCGAATCTGTGCGTTTGATTTTATCGAGGAAGACAACCGCATCGAACGCTACACAGAGCTGATCAATCAGCTCCAGCCGGAAGGACCGGTCAAGATGTTCGGATACTCGGCAGGCTGTACGCTCGCCTTTGAAACGGCCAAACGGCTTGAAGCCGAAGGACGTAAAGTGGAGCGGCTGATCATGGTTGATTCTTATAAAAAACAAGGCATCAGCGACTTAGAAGGCCGCACCGTAGAAAGTGATGTCCAGGCGCTGATGAAGGTAAACAGGGACAATGAAGCGCTGAATAACGAAGCCGTCAAAGAAGGGCTCGCCAAAAAAACAAACGCGTTTTATTCTTATTTCGTGCATACCGTCAGCACCGGCACGGTCAAAGCGGATATAGATCTATTAACGTCAGAACCGGACTTTGCGATGCCGCCGTGGCTCGCTTCGTGGGAGGAAGCCACGACAGGTGAATACCGTGTGAAAAAAGGCTGCGGCACGCACGCAGAAATGCTTCAGGGAGAATGTCTCGAAAGGAATGCGGCATATTTGCTCGAATTCCTAAGGAAGGAACATCTGAAGCTGACAACTTCACGATAGAAAAGGAGGAAGCCCGCCAATGGTCCAGCTCTTTAAATCGTTCGATACCACAGAAAAAACGCAGCTTATCTGTTTTCCGTTCGCAGGAGGCTATTCCGCATCATTCCGCCCGCTCCACACCTATCTTCAAGGTGAGTGTGAGATGCTTGCCGCGGAACCGCCGGGACACGGAACAAATCAAATGTCCCCCGTTGAGGATTTTGAACAGCTTGTCAGTTTATACAAGCAGGAGTTGAATCTCCATCCTGACCGCCCGTTTGTGCTGTTCGGCCACAGTATGGGAGGCATGGTCGCTTTCAGGCTGGCGCAAAAGCTGGAGCGGGAGGGCATTTACCCGCAGGCCGTGATCATCTCAGCCATTCAGCCGCCGCATGTGGAAAGGAAAAAAGTGTCTCATCTTGATGATGAAAAATTTCTCGCCCATATTATCGAGCTTGGCGGAATGCCGCAGGAGTTAGTGGAGAATAAGGAGGTCATGTCATTTTTCCTGCCTTCTTTCAGATCCGACTACCGCGCGCTTGAAAGCTTCCGTCCGTCTGATTCTCACATGATTCAATCACCCGTCCATATTTTTAACGGGCGGAAAGATAAAAAATGTATCAAAGATGCGGACGGATGGAAAAAATGGGCCGACAATCCCGTATTTCATGAGTTTTCGGACGGCCACATGTTCATATTAAGTGAAACTGAAAAAGTGGCGGAACGAATCTATGAGATTATTAACAGGAGCACGGCAGGCCAATTGTTATAGGATATGACAGACAGCATTTGCTGTCTGTTTTTTGTAACAAAATCCGCCCGCGCGTTTTCTCATTTATCAAAAATTTTATGTTATGATTTGATGGAATATAATTTTGAAGGGATTGTCGTACATGAATGATGCAGCAAAAGAGCTGAACAGAACATTATCTGAAGAAAACCCGCACGTGCTTCATATGCTTTCTGATTTGGGCAGAGAGTTGTTTTATCCGAAAGGGGTGCTGACACAATCGGCTGAAGCGAAAGCCAGGGCCGGAAAGTATAATGCCACGATCGGGATTGCCACCTCACAAGGCGAGTCCATGCACTTTTCCCATATTCAAGAGACACTGTCCGCCTATAACCCCGATGATATCTACGATTATGCTCCGCCGCAGGGAAAAGAGCCGCTCAGACAGGAATGGCTGAAAAAAATGCGTCTCGAAAATCCTTCATTAGCCGGCAAAGACATCAGCACGCCGATCGTGACAAACGCTTTAACACACGGGCTGAGCATCGCCGCCGACTTGTTCGTCAATGAAGGGGATACACTGCTTCTGCCTGATAAATATTGGGGAAATTACAATTTCATTTTCGGTGTCCGGCGCAAGGCATCCATTGAGACATACCCGCTTTTTCAGCAGGATGGGCGTTTTAATGCGGCGGGGCTGTCCGAGCTGCTGAAAAAGCAGGAAGAAAAGGCGATTGTTGTGCTGAATTTCCCGAATAATCCGACAGGCTATACGCCGGGGGAAGAGGAAGCGTCAGAAATCGTCAGCGTGATCTTGGAGGCGGCGGAGGCCGGCAAAGAGATTGTCGTGCTCGTAGACGATGCGTATTACAATCTGTTTTACGATGAAACTGCCATTCAGGAATCCATCTTCAGCAAACTCGCCCAAGTGCACGACCGGGTGCTTTGCGTGAAAATAGACGGCGCGACGAAGGAAAATTACGCGTGGGGCTTCCGCGTCGGTTTTATTACGTACAGCACAAAAAGCGAAAAAGCGCTGCGCGTGCTCGAGGAAAAAACAAAAGGGATTATCAGGGGGACGATTTCAAGCGCCCCGCATCCGTCCCAAACGTTTATGCTGCGGGCGATGCAGTCACCGGAATACGAGAAAGAAAAATCGCTGAAATATAACATCATGAAAAAACGGGCTGACAAAGTGAAAGCCGTTCTTGCAGAAAACAAGCACTATGATGACGTATGGACGCCTTACCCGTTTAACTCTGGTTATTTCATGTGTGTCCGGCTGAAAGACATAAACGCCGGCGAATTGAGATTGTCGTTGCTTGAAAAGAGAGGAATCGGGACGATATCCATTAATGAAACCGATTTGCGAATCGCATTTTCATGTGTTGAAGAGGAACACATCGCGGATCTGTTCGAAGAAATTTATCAGGAAGCAAAGCAGCTGCAGAAACAGGCGGAAATATCAGGCTGACAAAAAAGGAGGGGGACACCCTCCTTTTTCTATGCTTACAGCAGCTCTTCATACGTTTTCATCTCAATCCCGTCACAAAAATCGGGATGCGCCGCACAAACGGCCAGCTTATACTCCTCGTCAGCCTCATATGTGCGGATGAAACAAGGTTCATGTCCGTCCGGGAGCTCAATGGACACATGGCCGTCGTCTTTGAGGCGGACGCTGAATGAATCAAGCGGCAGGGAAAGCCCTTTTCCGGCCTGTTTGATAAAGCTTTCTTTCATCGACCACAGGTGGTAAAAATAATCGGTCTGCTGATCGGGGTGTTTCGCTTGCAGATCACTGTATTCCGTCGGCGAAAAAAACCGTTTGGCGATATCAATCGTGCCGGGCTTCATTTTTTCAATATCAATGCCGATCGGTTTTGAATCAACGGCGCACACGATCCAGCGACCGGAGTGGGAAATATTAAAGTGCATGTCCGGAAGCGCGGGGATGTACGGCTTTCCGTATTCCTGAACGCTGAATGAAATCCCGGCCGGATCAAGTCCGTAAGCCTTCGCCGCAGCGGTGCGGATCAGCATGTCGCCGATCAAGGTGCGGTGAGCATCCTCCTTATGGTAAAAGCGCCGGCATTTTTCCCGCTTTTCGGCGGACACGGCCGCCATCATCCGATCCTCTTCCCCTGCAGAAAGCGGGCGGTCCATATATACTCCGTAAATCTTCATGTCCAGATCCTCCGTCTGAAAATATTGTCAAAACCATCCTATCATATCAGACGAAAGCTGTCCGAAAATAAAAAAACAAAACCGTTTCGGCTTTGTTTTTAATGAACGGACGTTGCCCGCCCGGAGATCGCGTATGTTAACAGTTTAGAGGATTGCGGCAAAGAAAAACGCAGAATCAGCCCCGTCAAAACAGCCGTAATAATGGTTCCGGCGCCGATCGGTCCGCCCATCATCCAGGCTGCGGCAAGAATCGTCAGCTCAATGCCGTTCCGCACCCATTGCACGTTCCAGCCCGTTTTTTCAGATATCAGCATCATCAGAGAGTCCCGGGGGCCCGCGCCGAGCCCTGCTGATACGTAAATACCGACGCCGCACCCGATCAGCAGCAATCCGATAGAAAAACACACGGCCGCTAAGGAAAAAGCGTGCGTCTCAGGAAGCAGAAACGAAAAGAAATCAATAAACATTCCCATCAGCACCATGTTTAAGATAGCGCCGATTTTCGGGAGTGTCCTCGTGAACAGGCAGGTTAAAGCCACAATGACCGCGCCGACCACGATGGACCATTGGCCGACAGAAAGACCGAAATGCTGAAAAAGCCCATAATGAAAGGCATCCCAAGGGCTGATGCCGAGAGCTTTTCCTTTAATGGTTAACGATACCCCGAAAGACAAAATCAACAGACCAGCAAAATAAAACGTCCAGCGCATCAAGAATTCCCGCTTCAAAGAGGTCCCTTCTTTCATAAAATTTCATTAATTGTCATTGTAGCATAACCGCCAAAAAAAAGAAGAAGCGAAATCAGTGTTTCGCTTCTTCTCCCGCTCCTACAAAGGATTCAGTATACGATTTAAAAACCGCTGCGTGCGTTCTTCTTTCGGCGCGGAAAAGATGTGGGCCGGCGGTCCTTGTTCCACAATGACGCCGCCGTCAATGAAGATGACTTCATCGGCCACTTCCTGCGCGAATTTGATTTCATGGGTGACGACGACCATCGTCCAGCCTTCGTTCGCCAGATCCTTAATCACTTTGAGCACCTCGCCGACCAGCTCCGGATCGAGCGCTGACGTCGGTTCGTCAAACAGCATCAGCTCGGGCTGAATCGCAAGCGCGCGGGCGATGCCGACACGCTGCTGCTGACCGCCGGAAAGCTGGAACGGATATAAATCCATTTTGTCTTTCAGTCCGACTTTTTCCAGAAGCTCGATCGCTTCTTTTCTGACTTGCTCCTTGTCGCGCTTTTGCACTTGAACGGGTCCTTCCATGACGTTTTCAAGCGCCGTGCGGTGAGGAAACAGATGATACGCCTGAAAGACCATGCCTGATTTGCGGCGGAGGCGAAGAATATCAGCCTGCTTCACTTTTTTGGAGAAATCTATTGAAAAATCGGAGAATGCCAGCTCGCCGCGATTGGGGATCTCAAGCGCGTTCAGACAGCGCAGAAGCGTCGTTTTTCCTGAACCGGACGGCCCCAGAATGGCGATGACTTTCCCTTTTTCTATCTCCATATCTATCTTTTTTAAAATTTCATTCTGTCCGAATGATTTATTTAATCCTTTGACGGAAAGCATATCGAAACCTCCTTATTTGGCCACATAACGGTCGAGACGCCGTTCGATCACGTGCTGTACGATTGACAGCAAGAAGCAGATGATCCAATAAATAAAGGCGGCTTCAATATAGATGACCAAGATTTGATCAAGGTTTTGCGCGCCGATTTCCTGCGCTTTTCTGAACAGCTCCGCGACGAGAATCTGTGAGGCGAGAGATGTATCCTTGATCAGGCTGATAAATGTATTTGATAATGGCGGAATGGACACGCGAAACGCCTGCGGCAGGATCACGCGGAACAATGTCTTGCGATAGGTCATGCCGATCGTATAACCGGCTTCCCATTGCCCTTTCGGCACGGATGAAATAGATGCCCGGATGATTTCAGAAGCGTAGGCGCCCACGTTTAATGAAAACGCGATGACTGCGCTTGGGAAAGGGTCCAGCGTAATATTAAATGTCGGGAACAGATAAAAAATGATGAACAATTGAACGAGAAGAGGAGTGCCGCGCACCGCTGATACGTATACGCTGAACACCCATCTCAATGGTTTCATATTTGACATTCTGGCGAGCGCCGTCATCAGCGCGATGATCATTCCGAAAATAAAGGAAAGAATGGTAAGGGGAATCGAGTAATAGATTCCCCCGGAAAGAATCGGCCAGAATGACTGCTGCACCAAATCCCAAGGAATGGCTGTTGCAATCACGGGCTCCGGCAAGTTACTTAGAAACATCTTCGCCGAACCATTTTTTGGCTATTTTAGAAAGAGTCCCGTCCTCTTTCATTTCTTTTAACGCCTTGTTGACGTGAGTCACAAGTTCGCCGCTTCCTTTTCGGAATGCGAAATACGTTTGCTGCGGCTGGCCTGCTTCAAACGCGATTTTCACGTTTTTATTGCCGGACGTTTTTAAGTAGTTCAGTACGGCAAGCTTATCGTTGTAAGTCAGATCAGCGCGGCCCTGCTGAATGAGCTGAAGGGATTGCGCATGCCTTCAACGCCTTCAATTTTCGCGCCGGCTTCTTTCGCTAATTTATTGTAATTGCTTGTTAATGACTGAGCCGCTGTTTTTCCTTTGACATCAGCCTCTTTCGCAATCGTGCTGTCTTTTTTCGTCACGACGACTGCATTTGACGTTGTGTATTTATCAGAAAAATCATATTGGTTCTCACGGCCTGTTTTGCCGACTTGGTTGGCGACGACGTCAAACCGTTTCGCGTTTAAACCGGCAAACATGCTGTCCCATTGTGTTTCTTTAAAGTCAGCTTTCAGACCGAGGCGTTTCGCCACTTCTTGAATCACTTCAACATCATATCCGGTCAGTTTGTCAGTCTTTTTATCATGGAAGGTAAACGGTTCGTACGTTCCTTCTGTACCGACGGTCAGTACGCCTTTTTTCTTGACAGAAGCCCAAAGATCGCCGTCTTTTGACTTAGATCCGCTGTCCTGTGAGTTTCCGCAGGCTGCAAGCATTGCGATGCTGACCATCATGAACAAAGCGAATAATGCTTTTTTCATCTTCTTTATTCCCCACTTTTCTGAGTAGTTTTATTGAGAAAAAATAGCTCCCAATTGTAAAGGATAACTTTTTTTTAGTATGAGTCAAGTAATTGGTTTTCATGAGCGGGAATTCTTCGTGTTCCGGGATCAAAATAATTCCAAAAACTGTCTGACAGGCTTCGGCAGGTAGCTGTCTTTCCTCCAGATGACGGCCGGTGTCATGACAAACGGGTTGTCTTCGATGATAACCGTTTTGACATGCGAGCGCATATGGACGGGAATCATCGTCAAAGGCAGAATTGTGGCGCCGAACCCTGATGATACGAGGCTCAAGAGCGTCGCGGAGTCATGGCATTCACAGACAACCTGGAGGTCGAGACCGTACTGTTCACAAACTTGGAGGACTTGGTCATACACACCTCTTCCATTGACGGTGCGCAAAAGGATCAGAGGCAAAGAGGCGATGTCATTCAGTTTAATCGTTTCTCCGCACATTCGTTTTGAATGCTCGGACAGCACCAATACACACGGAATGTCTTCAAGCTCCTTCGATTCAATGCCGTCGTTTTTAATCAAGGTGGTGGTGACGGCGGCGTCAATCTGCCGGGTTTCCAGAAGCTCAAGCAGTGAGACGGGTTCATCTTCCCAAATGTTAAAGGTGAGATGCGGAAACCGCTCTTTCATCTGTGACACTTTCTCAAGCATGAGCGCTGCGCAGTAAATGGTTGACCCGACGGCAAGTGTCCCGGCCACTTCTTCCTTCAGCTCTTGTACCTCGATAATGGCATCCTCAAACTTATGAAGAATCTCTTTCGCTCTTTTCAAAAAGACATTTCCTTCATATGTAAGGGTCATTTGTTTCTTTTTATTGCGGTCAAACAGAATGACGCCCAATTCTTCTTCGAGCTGTTTCAGCTGTCTGCTTAAAGGCGGCTGTGCCATATGGAGCTTTTTGGCGGCCGTCGTGATTTTCTGCTCTTGGGCAATGGTGATGAAATAACGCAATTGCCGGATATCCATGAGAACGCTCGCTCCTTTCTTTTATACCTTTAAGGTATGATACATAGATTTAACGAATATTTTTCATATGGATATATCAGGAGTATGATGGTTTTGACACCACATTTCAAGCGTAAAGGAGGGGTCAATATGAAGCTCGTCATCGGAATGACCGGGGCAACGGGAGCCATATTCGGGATCAGGCTTTTAGAATATTTAAAAGCCGCGGAGATCGAAACCCATCTTGTCGTTTCTCCTTGGGCAAATGTCACCATTACACATGAAACCGATTATACGTTAAAAGATGTCGAGAAACTCGCATCCTATACGTATTCTCACAAAGACCAGGCAGCGGCGATTTCAAGCGGTTCGTTTGAAACGGACGGGATGATCATCGCTCCGTGCAGCATGAAATCACTGGCAAGCATCCGCACCGGAATGGCTGACAATCTGCTGACAAGGTCGGCTGACGTCATCCTGAAGGAGCGGAAAAAACTTGTGCTGCTGACAAGAGAAACACCGCTCAGCCAAATTCATTTAGAAAATATGCTAGCGCTTACAAAAATGGGTTCCGTCATTCTTCCGCCGATGCCGGCATTTTATAACAAGCCGGCTGACATGGATGAATTGATCGACCATATTGTGTTCCGGACGCTCGATCAGTTCGGTATCCGTCTGCCGGAAGCGAAACGGTGGTACGGAATTGAAAAACAAAAAGGAGGAATCTGATAATGGCCTATCAGGATTTTAGGGAATTTCTCGCCGCTCTTGAAAAAGAAGGGCAGCTCTTAACAGTAAACGAAGAGGTGAAACCGGAGCCGGATCTGGGCGCCGCAGCGCGTGCAGCCAGCAATCTCGGGGATAAAACCCCTGCGCTTTTGTTTAACAATATTTACGGACATCACCATGCGCAGGTGGCTCTGAATGTCATCGGCTCGTGGCCGAATCACGCGATGATGCTCGGCATGCCGAAAGATACGCCTGTAAAAGAACAATTCTTTGAGTTTGCCAAACGGTACGATGCATTTCCGGTGCCGGTCAAACGGGAAGAAACCGCGCCGTTTCATGAAAATGAAATAACGGAAGATATCAATCTATTTGACATCCTTCCGCTATTCAGAATCAACCAGGGGGACGGCGGCTACTATTTGGATAAAGCGTGTGTCATTTCCCGCGATCTTGAAGATCCGGACAATTTCGGCAAGCAAAATGTCGGCATTTACAGAATGCAGGTAAAGGGAAAAGACCGTCTCGGCATTCAGCCCGTGCCTCAGCATGATATTGCGATTCATCTTCGCCAAGCTGAAGAACGCGGCGTGAATCTTCCCGTTACGATCGCGCTTGGCTGTGAGCCGGTGATTACGACGGCTGCGTCAACTCCGCTGTTATACGATCAATCCGAGTATGAAATGGCCGGCGCGATTCAAGGGGAGCCCTACAGAATCGTCAAATCTAAATTGTCTGATTTAGACATCCCTTGGGGCGCTGAAGTCGTTCTGGAAGGAGAGATCCTTGCGGGAAAACGGGAATACGAAGGACCTTTCGGTGAGTTCACGGGCCATTATTCAGGCGGCCGCAGCATGCCGGTGATCAAAATCAAACGGGTATATCATAGAAACAATCCGATTTTTGAACATTTATACTTAGGCATGCCGTGGACGGAGTGCGATTATATGATCGGCATTAATACGTGCGTGCCGCTTTACCAGCAGCTCAAGGAAGCTTATCCGAACGAAATTGTCGCCGTGAATGCGATGTATACGCACGGGCTGATCGCCATTATTTCCACGAAAACGCGCTACGGCGGATTTGCCAAGGCGGTCGGCATGCGCGCCCTGACCACGCCGCACGGACTCGGCTACTGCAAAATGGTCATTGTCGTGGATGAAGATGTCGATCCGTTTAACCTGCCGCAAGTCATGTGGGCGCTCTCAACGAAAATGCATCCGAAACACGATGCAGTCATCATTCCTGACCTGTCCGTCCTTCCGCTTGACCCGGGGTCTGATCCGGCAGGGATGACACACAAAATGATTCTTGACGCCACAACGCCTGTCGCGCCGGAAACAAGAGGCCATTATTCGCAGCCGCTTGATTCTCCGCTGACAACGAAAGAGTGGGAACAAAAACTGATGGACTTAATGAATCAATAAGAAAGGATGAGGTTGCAATGAAAACATGCCCGCGCTGTGAATCGAAAAAAGGAGAAACCGTCAGCCAATCGCCGGTCAAAGGCGCTTGGGAAATTTACCAATGCCAAACCTGCTTTTTCACATGGAGATCCTGTGAACCGGAAAGCATCACGAATCCGGCGGCATTCAACCCGGCATTTAAAATTGATCCGAAAGAAACGGAGACGGCCGCACATGTTCCCGCTGTCCCGGAAAGAAAAGCGTAATGCTGACGGAGCACTTGCCGAAGGCGCTTTACACGCTTTTAGACGGGATGGAGCTTGAAAAAAAGCAGCACGACGCGTTTGTGCTGCAATCTGTGACAAAAGAAGGCCGTCCGCACGCGGCTATGATCAGCGCCGGTGAAATCGTGGCTGTGAGCAGAACAAATCTCCGGCTCGCCTTATGGAAAAACACGACGACCGTAAAAAGCCTGCTGCATTCGGGACAAGCTCTTTTCATCGCCTGGCACGGAGGAGCCGCATATTACGTCACATTGGAATGTGAGGCGCTTCCGCCGCTGAAAGAGGCGAAACACGAGCGGGAACGGTTCAGCTGCCGCGTGATCACCGTCAAGGAAGATCGGGCGAAATACGCGGATCTGACATCCGGACCGGCCATCCAGCTCCACGAACCGGAAGATGTCTTGAAGAGATGGAGAGAAACACTTGAGGAGTTAAAACGATAGACGCATAAAAAAAGCCTGCGGACGATTCCGCAGGCTTTTTTTTTATTGTACGCCTTTCATCGCCCGTTTAATAACGGGAGATAGAAGAATCAAAATAATACCAAGAATGATCGAAATAAGACCGATTGAGCCGAAGTAGGCCGCTTCAGAAATCTTATCAAACAAACCGACTACTTTTGCGTTCAGGGCTTGACCGCAGGCGTTTGTTAAAAACCACATGCTCATCGTCTGCGCTGAGAAAGCGGCAGGCGCAAGTTTCGTTGTGACGGATAAACCGACCGGTGAAAGGCAAAGCTCACCAAGCACAACCAAAAGGAAGCTGAGCACAAGCCAAAGCGGGCTCACAAGCTCGCCGCTTCCGCCCATAACCGGAAGCACCATGACTAAAAATGATAATCCGGCAAGGATAATGCCGATCGCGAATTTAATCGGTGTTGAAGGCTGGCGTTTGCCGAGCTTCATCCAGATCCACGCGAACACCGGCGCGAAAATAACGATGAATAACGGGTTCAGAGACTGGAACCATGAAGACTCAAGATGCATGCCCGCAAAGGAAAGTCTCGTGCGCTGATCCGCATATAAAGCAAGAATCGTCGCGCCCTGCTCCTGAATCGCCCAGAACATTGCGGCTGCAATAAACAGCGGAACATAAGCCGCAAGCCGTGATTTTTCCGTTTTCGTCGCTTTTTTGCTCGTGAACATCACGATAAAGTAAATAACCGGAATGACAATGCCGAGGATACTGACGGTGTCAATCACACGCTGGATCGTCAGCCAGCCGGTTTGAATCAGAACGACGATAACGGCTGCTGCGATGACCACTCCGATTCCCGTGCCGATCACTGATGATTTAGAAATCGGATTCGGTACATTGGAGCCTGCTTTGCCGAGGTATTTCTTTCTCGTAAGAGCGAAAACAATCAGTCCGAGGAACATACCGGCCGCGGCGCATCCGAAGCCTAAGTGGTAGTTGTACTTCTGTCCGAGTGTTCCGACAATTAGCGGCGCAAGCAATCCGCCGAGGTTGATCCCCATGTAAAAGATGCTGAAACCTGAGTCGCGGCGCTCGTCTTCCTTCGTATATAAATCTCCGACAACGCTGGATACGTTTGGTTTAAGCAGGCCGGTTCCGATAATGATCAGAGCCATGCTGGTAAAAAACGCCGCCGTGCTGCCAGGGAAGGCAAGAGCGATGTGCCCGAACATAATTAAAATTCCGCCGTAAAATACGGTGTTTGCCGTGCCGAATACCCGGTCGGCCAGCCATCCGCCGATGACGCTCGACATGTATACGAGAGACCCGTATATGGACATGATGGCAACTGCGGTCGTTTTATCAAAGCCGAGACCGCCATGAGCGACTTCCGTGTATAAATAGTAAAGCAATATGGCTCTCATACCATAGTAGGAGAAACGCTCCCAAAATTCGGTGAAAAACAGTGTAAACAAGCCGCGGGGATGACCGAAAAAGCCTCTTTGCGGCACAGTTTCTGTTATAGAGTCCTTATCAATAGATGCCACCTGAGCCAACCCTTTCTTAAAAAAGTGTATTACAAAAATCATATTCTTATATAATACTTGTGTCAATATAATTTATACTGAATTCAAAAAATTCCAGAATGAAAAGATATTAAAACGTTGAATATAGACGAATCTTCCTAATTCCAATGACTTATTTTGTTATATTATCTGACGAAACTATCTTTATAAACTTTTTTAATAAAATTTAAAGTATGTACAGGCGGAGCGGGATATGGCGGAATAAGATGACAATAAGAGAGGAAGGAGGAGATTATTACTTGCCGAATTGTATATTGGATATTACGGATTGCGGTGTGGCGGCAGACGGAAAAACCGACGTGACGGTAGCCATCAATCAATGCTTGGCCAGGGCCGTAAGCGAAGGCTGTCATACAGTGTTTTTTCCGCCCGGAACGTATAAAATCAACGGCACGCTTGGCGGGGACAGAAGCCAGCCGTTTCGGAACGCCGGGATTAACGTGCCGAGCCATCTCACCATCGTTTTAGATCCGGAATGCACGATTAAAGTGGCGCCGAACAGCTCCTGGGGCTACTCGGCTTTCTATATAGGCAGGCGTGAAAATGTCACCATCACCGGCGGCCGGATCATCGGGGAACGGGATGAACACACGTATACCAATGTCCCTTTGCGGTCGACCCATGAATGGGGGTTTGGAATCTGTATTGAAGGCAGCAGCAATGTGCTGATCGAAAATGTGAAGATTTCGGATTTTACGGGAGACGGCATAATTGTCAGCCCGCTCGGGTTAAAAACAAACAGTGATTACGAAACTTCAGAACAGGTGACCATCCGCCGCTGTGAGGTCAGGCAGTCAAGGCGGAACAACATTTCAATCACCGGCTGCAATACCGTTACGGTGGAAGAATGCGTGATTGAAGACGCCGGGCAAGGGAACGGAACGGCTCCGAAATTCGGAATCGATATTGAATCGTACGGAGAAGGCGATATTGATTATGAGGAAGCTCTTCATATTACGGTCCGCAACAACTTCTTCTCCGGAAACGCCGCAAGCTCAGTCACCAATTTTAACGGATATAATGTGTTAATTGAAGGAAATCATTCCGATAACACAATCAGCTACGGGTATGGGGCACATACCGTCATTTCGGGGAATGTCTTCTTTCGGTCAGACGGCGGCTCAAGAACCGCAGTCGCCGGACAAGGTGTGTCACAGGGACAGGACAGCAGCAATGCCGTCATTTCCAACAATCTGATTACCGGTTTTTCCACCGGAATAGATGTAAGGGGAAAAAGCGTCCTCGTCACCCACAACAAAATCAATCAATTTGAAAATACGGGCATCTCCGTCTATCAGGCAGAAGATGTGACCGTTGACGGCAATGTCATTGAAAACGGACGTTCCGAAACGAGACGAAGCACGGGGATGCGGGCGACGCTGTCGGAAAACGCCGTTTTTACGAATAACACTCTGAATCAGGTGACAGACGGAATCAGCATGTCGGCCGGCAATATCACCGTAAAACAAAATGTGCTGAAATCGTTCAGCCGGGGCATATGGGTCACAGGCGGAAATGCCGTTATTGAAGGAAATACGCTCATTCCGAATGCGTATCAGGGCGCCGCGGAGTCCTATGCCGTATCTGTAACAAATGAAGCCAGGGCTGTCATCAAAGGCAATCTCTTTAAGAACTATAAAAACTATCCCGTATTCAGTTCAACATCCTTGGGAACCTCTGTCATCAGCAACCGCTTTGAATCATCACCGCTCGTCGTTACCGTGTATCTGAACTCAGGCACGCATGAAGTCATAGACAATACGCTCACGATCAACCGAACGGCGGGCAGCCCGATCGGCATCTATCTGAACGGAGCCTCCAATTCCCTCGTGTCGGGCAATACCATCAACAACCTTTCCGCCGCTTCTGCTTCCGCCATCCAAACCAATTCCTCCGCAAGCACCAAAATCATCGGCAACCGCATAATCAGAGGCGTCATTGTGAAACACACGACAGATACGGAAAGCGGAAATATCGTCATCTGAAAACAATCTGCGCCGGAAAAATAAAAAGAACACATGAACTCCGAGAGAAGGAGGGATGTGTTCTTTTTTGACACAATACAGCCGTGCGCCTGTCAGGCATCTTTTTTACCTGATTTATATAAAGCGATCATTTCTCTGATTAAAAAGAGGGCGAATAAAAACAGCATCAGCCATTCTGAGAAGGTGGTCAATTTAAAAGCGGACAGGTTGTTTTGGACCGCTCCATAGAAACTGAAACCTTGTAGCATATCCATCGCGAGTGAAATCACCAGCAAGGCAGCCAGCAAAAAAAATGAAACTCCCAATATTTTCATGAGCAACACTCTCCCTTTTTATCCTTTTCGATTACGCAAAATTTATACAGACTTTCCGCCGTGCATAATCTTTTGCCGTACAGGAAGAATATGAAAAAAACGAGGAAAGGTTTTTTGCGATATGCCGCCATTTTTTAAGCAGAAGAAACAAAAAAAAGCCGATCAAAACGACCGTGACAATGAAGACAGAAAAGAAGCGGCCAGCCAGCCGGACAAAGAGCGGGATGAGCCGATCTCCCTCAGCTTAAAGCAAAATATGAAGAAGCTGTCTGAGAGGTTCGGCAACAGTGCCGATGTCGTCATCCGCCGGCTGAAAATCGGAAAAGAAGAGCTTCCGGCCGCAATTGTGTATATCGCCGGTTTGGTAGACGAACAGCTTGTCAGCCAATCCCTTCTGGAGGATTTAATCGACATCCCGTCCGTTCAGCCGGAACAAGCGGTCTGCCTGATATACGATAAAACGCTTGCGATCGGCGGGGTGAAAGAGGAGGAAAAATGGAAAAGTCTTTATGCCGGGCTGGTGGCGGGCAGCACGCTCATTTTTGTCGACGGGGCTGACAAGGCGCTGATCGCCAGCACGGAAGGGGGAGAGCACCGGTCCATTCAAGAGCCGAGCACTCAGGTCTCTTTCCGCGGCCCGCGGCAGGGATTCACTGAATCTCTGCAAACCAATATTTCCATGATCCGCAGGTATGTAAAAACGCCTGATGTATGGGTTGAAAAAATGGAGATCGGACACGAAACGAATACGGATGTCGCGCTGATGTATATTAACGGAATTTGCGATAAAAAGCTGATTAAGGAAGTCCGCAAGCGGCTGAAGCACATTGACATCGACAGCATTCTGGAATCCGGCTACATTGAACAGCTCATTGAAGACGCGCCGTTTTCTGTGTTCCCCACCGTATATCATACGGAGCGGCCGGACGTTGTGGCGGGGAATCTGCTGGAAGGACGATTTGCGATTATAGTGGACGGAACGCCGTTCGTTCTCCTCGCGCCGGCCTTATTTATTCAATTTTTTCAATCGGTTGAGGATTATTATTCACGATTTGATATCGCCACCAGCATCAGGGTGCTGCGGGTTTTGATCTTCTTCATTTCACTGGTGGCGCCGGGGATTTATGTGGCGGCGACGACCTTTCACCAGGAAATGATTCCGACGCAGCTGCTGATTGTCATCGCGGCCCAGCGGGAGACGGTGCCGTTCCCGGCCGTGATTGAAGCGCTGACGATGGAAGTGGCCTTTGAGATTCTCAGGGAGGCGGGTGTCCGGCTTCCGAGAGTTGTCGGCTCCGCCGTTTCCATAGTCGGAGCGCTTGTCATCGGCCAGGCCGCCGTACAGGCCGGCATTGTTTCCCCGGCCATGGTTATCGTCGTCGCCCTGACGGCGATTGCCAGCTTTGCGACCCCGGCTTTTGACATGGCGATATCTGCGCGGCTGATCCGGTTTCTCTTTATTCTGTCGGCGGCGGTCATGGGATTTTACGGGCTGATTCTGGGCATTATCATGATGTTTGTCCATCTGTGCGGCCTGCGTTCATTCGGATTTCCGTATATGTCCCCGCTCGCTCCTTTAACCCCGGGCGGACTGAAGGATTCCCTCCTCCGCGCTCCGTTATGGGCGGATGAAAAAAGGCCGGGACTGCTCGTGCAGGAAAACAACAGGCGCCAAGGGGAACATCAAAGACCGAAACCGGAGACATCCAGAGGAATGGTTAATAAAGATGTAGAAGAGGGCGACGGTAATGAAAAGACGTAAATGGATGCTTATCCTTTGTACGATGGTTTCCCTTATGTTTGTATCCGGATGCTGGGATAAAAGGGAGCTGACCGATTTAGCGGTGATCTCCGCCATCGGTATTGACCGGACCGAAACGGGAAAGTACGTCCTTCACTTTCAAATTATCAATCCGGGAAACGTGGCCGGCGGTCTGCAGGGCGGCGGAGCGGGAGACCGGCCTCCGGTTTCCGTCTATTCGGTGTCCGGAGACAATTTGACGGAAGCTTTGAGAAAAGGCTCGATGAAAGTGTCCAGGAGGCTCTATTTTGCGCATACAAATCTCGTGGTGTTCAGTGAAAAACTGGCGAAAGAGGAAGGGCTCAGTTTTATTCTGGACAATCTTGACCGCGACACCGAATTCAGGACGACCGCAACCGTTGTGATTGCGCATAATTCCAAGGCGGAAGACATTATTAAAGTGCTGACGCCGATTGATAAAATCCCTTCCAATAAAGTGAACAAGACGCTCAGCTTCACGCAGGAACAATACGGCAGAGTCATTAAAACCAGCCTTCAGGACGTTCTGATTGATCTCGCTTCTCCGACCGGGTCGCCGTTTATTCCTGGTTATGAAATGCACGGAGACGATAAAGCCGGTCCTACGATGGAAAATACGCAGACAACTGAACCGAAAGCAGTGCTGTCAGCGGACGGACTGGCGGTGTTCAAAAAGGATGGGAGGCTGGATTACTGGATTGAGGATGACGACAGTGTGGGGGCTGTATGGCTGCTCAATAGGATCAAGCATACGTTCATCAATGCGGATTGGAAGAACGTGAAGCATGCAATCAGTCTGCAGGTCACCCGCCAGAATACAAAGGTGACGGCCACTTTTCCGAACGGAAAACCGCATATTCACGTGCATGCTCAGGTCGAGGGGCTGGTGGACGCTGTCAGATACCCTTTCCATCTGTCTGATCCGCAAGTGCTGATGACGATGCAAAAGGCGCTCAGCGTGCAGCTTGAGAAAGATATCACCAAATCGATTGAAGATATAAAAGCCCATAAGAATGACTTCGTCGGCTTCGGAGACCTGATCTATCGGAAGCATCCGGACAAATGGAAAAAGTTCAAAGGGAAGTGGGATGAAGAATATTTCCCAAATCTCCCCGTAGATGTCAAAACGGAAGTCATTATCAGAAGAACGGGCTTGCGGAATAATCCTCTCTCAGACAAGCTTGAGCATGATTGATTTGAGGAGAAAGGAGCGAAGCGTATGGAAAATGCGAAAATCGGCACGCGTCAGCTGTTTATTATGATCATTTTGTTTGAATTGGGCAGTTCGTTATTGATCCCGCCGGGCACGATGGCCGGGCGGGATGCGTGGCTGTCCGTGCTTCTCGGGTGCGTTACCGGTCTCGGACTTTTCTACGTTTATCAGGCGCTGTATCAATTTTTTCCTGAGTCTTCTCCGAGAGATTACATGAACGAACTGATCGGCAGACATCTGAGCTGGGCGGTCTCCCTTCTTTATATTCTCTATTTTGCTTATATCGCCGCCCGCGTATTGCGGGATTTTGGCGAAATGCTTGTCACCTTCGCCTATCAGGACACGCCGATTTTAATTGTGAATGCCATGCTGATGATCGCCGCGATATTTGCGGTCAGAAAGGGAATTGAAGTGATAGCGAGAGCCGGCGAGCTGCTGTTTGGCATTATGTATTTCCTGACAGCCGTCGGGCTGATCCTCATTATCAGCTCAGGCACGATAAACCTCAGATTTCTCCAGCCCGTTTTAGCGGAGGGTGCAGGAACGGTCATTTATTCCGTGTTTAAACAGACGATGTTCATCCCGTTCGGTGAATTAATCGTGTTTGTCATGATTTTCCCTTATTTAAAAGATCGGAAAAAGGTGAAGAAAACCGGATTTATGGCGATTATCATCAGCGGGCTGTTTTTGGCGATGTCAGTGGCGATTAATATTTGTGTGCTGGACGTCAACTTAATGCTCCGCTCTCAATTTCCGCTGCTGAGCACCATACAGACAATTAAAGTGGAAGAGTTTTTAGACCGGCTGGATGTCTTTTTCATGCTCGTGCTCGTCATCGGCGGTTTTTTCAAAGTCAGCCTTTTTACATATGCGGTTGTCGTGGGCGTGTCCACGCTGTTTAAAGAAAAAAATCCGTCCCAGCTGGCCTTCCCGGTCGGATTGGGGGTGCTGATTCTCTCCATCAGCATCGCAAGCAATTTTTCGGAACACATGAATGAAGGCTTAAACATTGTGCCGATCTATATTCATCTTCCGTTTCAAGTGCTGTTCCCCGTTTTGCTGCTTATCATTGCCGTTATTAAGAAAAAGGTCAAAGGGACCGTCTATACAGTTTCGAAGAAATAACCCGGCCGGTGCGCCGGGTTATTTTAAATATCATGATTTTTGTCTTAATGCATTGACAAACTTGCCTGACAATTGTACATTTTGATTTATTCTTATAAAATTACTAGGAAATATAGGTTTAGTGGTGTTAATGTTTTCCGAACCGTATTTCAGAATAGAAGGAGATCCATCATGACAAAGAAAAAAGAAATCAAACTCGGTGTGTTTCTCGCGGGCACCGGCCATCATGTCGCTTCTTGGAGACATCCTCAGGCACCGGCGGACGCGAGCATGAATTTGGATTATTTCAAAGAACTGGCGAAAACAGCTGAGCGGGGGAAATTGGACATGCTGTTTTTGGCGGACAGTTTATCAATAGACGGCAAATCACATCCGAATGTGCTGACGCGCTTTGAGCCGTTTACGCTGCTGTCGGCGCTCGCTCAGGTCACATCCCGCATCGGTCTGACGGCGACCGCATCTACCACATACAGCGAACCGTTCCATATCGCGAGACAATTTGCATCGCTTGATCATCTTTCCAACGGCCGTGCGGGCTGGAATGTCGTCACATCTTCGATTGAATCGACCGCGCTTAATTTCAGCGGCGAAAAGCATCTTGAGCACCATCTCAGATATCAGCGCGCGGAAGAATTCGTTGAAGTCGTCAAAGGATTATGGGATTCGTGGGAGGAAGACGCCTTTATCCGTGACAAAGAATCAGGAGCATTTTTCGATAAAGACAAAATGCATGAATTGAACCATAAAGGAACATATTTCTCCGTGAGAGGGCCGTTAAATGTCGCCCGCACACCACAAGGGCGCCCAGTCATTATTCAGGCCGGATCATCAGGAGACGGAAAAGCGCTGGCAGCCAAAACGGCGGAAGTCATTTTCACCGCGCAAAATCATTTGGAGTCCGCGCAGGAATTCTATCAATCTATTAAAGAACAAGCGGCTTCTTTCGGCCGTGATCCTGAAAAAATCGCGATCATGCCGGGAATTTTTCCCGTTATTGCCGATACCGAAGAAGAAGCGCAGGCAAAATATGAAGAGCTCCAAGACCTCATCATTCCGTCTGTCGGCCTGAACATTCTGCAAAACTATCTGGGCGGCGTCGACCTTTCCGCCTGCCCGCTTGACGGCCCGCTGCCTGAATTGGATGCGGATGCGTCGAATGCCGTTAAAAGCCGGTTCAAGCTCGTTCAGGAGATGGCCAAACGCGATAACATGACCATCCGCGAGCTGTACAAATATGTGGCGGGTTCAAGAGGCCATCATATCTTTGTCGGAACGCCGGAACAGCTTGCCGATAAGATGGAAGAATGGGTCGGAAAACAAGCTTGTGACGGTTTCAACATCATGCCGCCGCTTTTGCCTGAAGGTCTCACTCTTTTTGTAGACAAAGTGATTCCAATTTTACAAGAACGGGGCGTGTTCAGAAAAGAGTATGAAGGAACGACGCTCAGAGAACATTTCGGACTGGAAAAACCGGCAAACCGATATGCCGACTAAAGGAGGGCTCATCATGTCAAGACAATACCGGCTCGCAACGGAGGCAGACGCTGATGAGCTGCTTTCACTGACACTGCGGGCGTATGAACCGATCCGCAAGCTCGGCATCAACTTTGCCGCAGCAACGGCGGATAAGGAGCTCGTTTTGAATAACATACAAAAAAACGCCTGTTACGTTTTGGAGGAAGACGGACGGATTCTGGCGACGATTTCTCTGCGGATGCCGTGGGGGCCGAATCCCGGGCCGTACGGTGTCCCTCATATTTGGTGGTTCGCCGTCGATCCTGAAACCGGAAAAAAAGGGACGGGCTCAGACATGCTGGAGTGGCTGGAGAATACAGTGCTCCGCGATACATTAAAAGCGCCTTTCGTGTCACTAGGCACAGCGGACAAGCATCCGTGGCTGATCGGCATGTACGAGCGGAAAGGCTACGTCCGTGCAGGCGAAAAGGATTTAGGAAAAGGGCACATCACCATTTATTTAAAAAAACAATTGCAGGATTAACATTTTAATAGGAAAAGGCGGGATTTCAATGAAGAAGAAAACATGGGCTTTGCTGCTGTCTGCCGCGCTTTTGGCGGTCTTAACAGCATGCGGAAACGGAAACGAAAGCGAAGGCGGCGATAACGTACTGCATGTAGGCGCCACGGGGCAAAGCTATCCGTTCGCATATAAAGAAAACGGCAAGCTGACCGGCTTTGACGTGGATGTCATGGAAGCCGTCGCGAAAAAAATCAACATGAAACTGGACTGGAAGCTGCTTGAATTCAGCGGTCTGATGGGAGAGCTCCAGACCGGCAAACTCGACACCATCTCAAACCAGGTCGCTGTCACGGACGAACGCAAGAAAACGTATAACTTCACAGAACCGTATTCGTATGCGGGCACTCAAATCGTCGTCAAAAACGATAACAAAGACATCAAATCAGTCAACGATCTAAAAGGAAAAACAGTGGCGGCCGTTCTGGGCTCAAACCACGCGAAAAACCTTGAGAGCAAGGACCCGGATAAAAAAATCAACATTAAAACGTATGAAACACAAGAAGGTACGCTGAAAGACGTGGCTTACGGACGGGTTGACGCTTATGTGAACAGCCGCAGCGTCCTGATCGCCCAGATCAAAAAGACAGGTCTGCCTCTGAAATTAGCAGGAGACCCGATTGTCTATGAAAAAGTCGCTTTCCCGTTTGCGAAAGATGCGGCTCACGATAAAATCCGCAAAAAAGTAAACAAAGCCATTGAAGACCTGCGAAAAGACGGCACGCTGAAAAAGCTGTCTGAAAAGTATTTTAAAGAAGACATCACAACGGAAGCAAAGCATTAAGAAACGGCGGTGAAAATCGAGAATGAACAGCATTGATTGGGGATTTATGTTTTCAGCTTTTCCCGCGTTAATCGAAGCCTTGCCGATCACATTACTAATGGCCGTCGCGGCCATGGTATTTGCCGTGATCGGCGGCCTTATATTAGCGCTTATCACAAAAAATCGTGTTCCTGTGCTTCACCAGCTGTCAAAGGTGTATATTTCATTTTTCCGGGGCGTGCCGACGCTCGTGCAGCTTTTCTTAATTTATTACGGCCTGCCCCAGCTCTTTCCCGGAATGAGCAAGATGACGGCGTTAACTGCGGCGATTATCGGGTTAAGCCTGAAGAATGCCGCCTACTTGGCTGAAATCTTCCGCGCGGCGCTCAACTCAGTCGATGAGGGGCAGCTTGAAGCCTGTCTGTCTGTCGGAATGACAAAATCCCAGGCGTACAGACGGATCATTTTCCCGCAAGCCGTCAGAAACGCGCTTCCCGCGACGGGAAATACGTTTATCGGCCTGTTAAAGGAAACATCGCTCGCCTTTACATTAGGAGTGATGGAAATGTTCGCCCAAGGAAAAATGTACGCATCAGGCAACCTCAAATATTTTGAGACGTATTTAGCCGTCGCGGTCATGTACTGGATTCTTACGATTATTTACAGTGTGCTGCAGGATCTGCTCGAACGGGCGATCAGCAAGCCTTATCGCACATAGGAGGAGGCTCAGGATGATACAAGTCAGACATATTCGAAAAGCATTTAAAGACCTTACCGTACTTGACGGGATCGATCTTGAGATCAAAAGCGGCGAAGTCACGGCCATCATCGGCCCGTCAGGCTCGGGAAAATCAACGCTCCTCCGTTGTTTGAATCTGCTGGAGCGCCCGGATGACGGCATCATTGAAATCGGTGATGCAAAACTGAATGCAGCGTCCTATTCGCGCAAAGACGTTCATAAGCTTCGCCAGCAGACGGCGATGGTGTTTCAGAATTACAACCTGTTCAAAAACAAAACCGCCCTGCAAAATGTGACAGAGGCGCTGATCACCGCGCAAAAGAAACCGAAAAAAGAAGCGGAACAGATCGGTATGGATCTGCTGCGGCAAGTCGGTTTAGAACACAAAGCGGACAGCTACCCGATTACGATGTCGGGCGGGCAGCAGCAGCGGATCGGGATTGCGCGCGCCTTGGCCGTTGATCCTCACGCGATTTTACTGGATGAACCGACTTCGGCCCTTGACCCTGAGCTTGTAGCCGGGGTGCTCCAAGTCATCAAATCAATTGCCGAAAAACAGACAACCATGATCATCGTCACGCATGAGATGACTTTTGCTCGTGAAGTGGCCGACAAAGTTATTTTTATGGCAGACGGACGCATCATCGAACAGGGAACGCCGGAAGAGCTGTTTGACAATCCGCAGAACGAACGGACGAAAAAATTCATTAAGCAAGTGGGAGAGCCCGCCGAACTTGTCTAAGAAGGGAAGAAGAAGAAATGGCAAATGAAACGTATGAATCATTAAACAAACGTTTAATCAATATCCGCCGCGACCTTCATGAACACCCTGAGCTGTCAGGCGAGGAATACGAAACGACGAATAAAATCCGCCGCTGGCTGGAGGAAGAAGGAATCACGGTTCTTGATATGCCGAAACTTCAAACCGGAGTGATCGCTGAAATCAAAGGAGACAAAAGCGGCCCCGTCATCGCCGTCAGAGCGGACATCGACGCATTGCCGATCGAAGAGAAAACAAACCTTCCGTTTGCTTCGCGCAACAGCGGCGTGATGCACGCCTGCGGCCATGATTTCCATACGGCATCTATCCTCGGCACGGCTTTTTTATTAAAAGAGAGAAAGCATGAGCTGAAAGGAACGGTGCGGTTTATTTTTCAGCCCGCGGAAGAAATCGCCGCCGGAGCAAGACAGGTCATTGAAGCCGGCGCGCTTGACGGTGTATCGGCGATATTCGGCATGCATAACAAACCTGACCTCCCCGTCGGTACGGTCGGTCTGAAAGAAGGCCCGCTGATGGCGAGTGTCGACCGCTTTGAAATCACCGTTAAAGGAAAAGGCGGCCACGCCGGAATCCCTGATAACAGCATTGATCCGATTCAGGCGGCAGGGCAGATTACCGGCGGCCTGCAATCAGTTGTCAGCAGAAATATCAGCTCGCTTCACAATGCCGTCGTCAGCATCACAAGAGTTCAAGGCGGCAGCTCTTGGAATGTCATCCCGGACCATGTTGAAATGGAAGGCACCGTCCGGACGTTTCAAAAGGATGCGCGTGACGCTGTTCCGAAACATATGAAGCGGGTTGCCGAAGGAATCGCAGCCGGGTTCGGGGCAGAAGCCGAATTCCGTTGGTATCCTTACCTTCCGACAGTGATGAACGACGCCCGTTTCATCCAGGCGGCGGAACAAACGGCTGAAGATCTCGGGCTTCAGACCGTTCGGGCAGAACAGTCGCCCGGCGGCGAAGACTTCGCGTTATATCAAGAAAAAATCCCCGGCTTTTTCGTCTGGATGGGAACAAACGGAACAGAAGAATGGCACCATCCCGCCTTCACACTCGACGAAAAAGCGCTCCCGGCAGCGGCTGAGTTTTTCGCCCGGCTTGCCGTCAATGTATTGGAGCAGACGGAATGAATACGGAAAATCTGACGGCCGGGCTTGCTGAGGCCGTCATGTCGTCTGTGCCGGAAACATCCGCTGAAGCGATGAAAGAAGCGCGCAAAGGACTGCTTGATTTTACAGCGGCAGCTTTTGCGGGGAGACGGGATAAAGGAGTTGAAAAGCTGGTAAAACTGGCCGAAGAAGAAGGCGGGGTGCCGATAGCGCCGCTTATCGGCAGAAATCAAAAAACCACGCCGTCCCAATCCGCGCTCATTAACGGATTCATCGCACATGCGCTTGATTTTGACGATGTTCATTCTGATGTAAGAGGACATCCGAGCGCAGTCATCCTCCCGGCTTTGATTGCAGCCGCATCAGCCGGCCGTATAGACAAGGGCCGCTTTCTCGGTGCTTATGTGACGGGAATCGAAGTGATGGCGCGGATCGGCGAGTCAGCTGGAAGGCATCATTACGAGAAAGGCTGGCACAATACAGGAACGTTAGGTGCCATTGCGGCCGCATGCGCCGTCGGATTCGCGGAGAATCTGAATCAAATCCAATTGCAGAAAGCAATCGGGTTTGCGGCCGCCCGTTCCGGAGGCATGAGAGTGCAATTCGGGACAGAAATGAAGCCGCTCCACGCAGGACTGGCCGCTCAAGCCGGATTGTTCGCCGTAAAGCTTGCAAAGGCCGGTTTCGGCGGCTCAGTTCATGCGCTCGACGGGGAGAAAGGTTTTTTCGGACTGTACGGCGATCTTGAACGGGCAGAAACCCTGCTTGTAAACAGGTGGGGAAACCCTTGGCGGATTGTGAGCCCGGGACTTTGGTTTAAGGTTTATCCGTTTTGCTCGGCGGCTCATCATGCGGCGGACGCCATTCTCAAGCTGAAGGCCGAACATGGTCTCACTTTCGGCCAAACGGAACGGATCGACGTGATTTATCCGCCGGGCGGGGACGCCGCATTGACAGAACGGCGTCCGAAAACAGGCGAAGCGGGAAGATTCAGCGTGGAATATGTGATCACCTTAGCTTTGCACGGTAAGGATTTTTCAGTTGAACATTTCACATCCGAGCCGATTCCTGAATCCTTTCAAAAAGGATTTGAGCGGATTCACCGCAGCTGCGATGACCAAATTCAGCCGGCTGAAAACGCCGTTCCGAAGGGCCGTTTTACAATTGTACGGGTTACGGCTTCCGGCGGTCATGTCTATGAAACACGTATCGACTGTCCGAAGGGAGCGCCGGGAAACGGCCTTTCTGAAAAAGACATTGAAGACAAACTCCGGCTCGCTTTGCCGGGGGAAGAGGAAAAGGCGGAAGAATTGATCAAAGCAGCCGGACAATCAAATATTGACCGTTATTTACAGCTGATATAAATAAAAAGAGCGAGGGGATGCAGCCCTCGCTCTTTTTACGTTCACTTCTATTGAATAGGGGGATATAGGGTGCGCCCCTGTCTGCGCTGGCAGGGGCGCGGTATCAGGAAACGGCCGTGCCGTTTTCTTTGACCGTGAAACTTCCTCTTGATAAGCGGATGTTGATATCAGACACTTTGGCAATTTGTTCGTCGTGCGTCACCATGATGACGCATTTGCCGTCTTTATGTGCCAAGTCCTGAAAGAGCCGGACGATTTCCTTTGACGTATCCTCGTCGAGATTTCCCGTCGGCTCGTCCGCGCAAATCAAATCCGTGTCACAGCAGAAAGCCCGCGCAATTGAAACGCGCTGCTGCTGTCCGCCGCTTAATGTCAGCACTCGCTGACGGGCCTGCTGTTCGGTGATGCCGACTTTTTTCAGCATGCTGAGCGCGAACGCATCTTTGTTGTTCTCCTTAGAGCCGGTGATCTCCATCGCTGTTGTGACATTCTGGAGCGCCGTCATATACGGGATCAGATGATAAGATTGAAAGACGATAGAGACATATTGATTTCTGAATTTGGTTAATCCGATTTTGGAGATGTCTTCTCCGTTATAAAGGATGCTTCCCTCTTTAGGTGTATCAAGGCCGCCCGCCAGAGACAGAAACGTTGTTTTCCCCGTCCCGGAGGCGCCGACAATTGTATAAAACTTCCCTTTTTCAAAGCTGATCGTTATATCCTGAAACAGCGGCTGTGATTTGTCTTGGTACCAGTAGCCGGTCTGTTGAAAGGTTAATAGGCTCATTATGCTGCCTCCTCTTATTCCTGCTTGGTCAGGATCGTTTTAGGGTGAAGCCGCATGACTGATACAGACGGCAGTAATGTGGCGATGACGGCAATTGCGACGCCGATCCCGCCAAGAATCAGAAGGTCATTCAGCGAGACGTTTACCTGCATTGTACTGATGACATCCGCGCCGGATGAATGCTGACCGAACAAGCCGCCTCCCCGCGGCATTTCTCCGCCGCCCCAGCCGCTTGTTTGCTGCTGTGAATCATCGGCTGAGCTGACCTGCTGGGAAAGAAGCTGATTTCCGAGCTGATTCGCCACAAGGCTGCCCGTGACGGATGCGATCCCGATGGCAATAACGGCGACAACCAGAATTTCCGTTAAGAATTGTCCGATGAGCTTCCAGCGCTTTTCGCCGATCGCCATCAAGACACCCATTTCATACTTGCGTTCCCTGATCGACATCATCACGATCAACCCGAGAATGACCGCGCCCGCGATGGATACAAGGTATACCACGTTTTTAGAAAATGACGCGACATTTTCAATCGGACCGGCCATTTGCTGATACACCTGATCATTTGTCGTCAGCGCGTAGGTTTTATCATCTATAGATGTTTTTTTCGCAGCCGCAACGAATGAGTCAATATATTTTGCATCATCCATATAATAAACGGCTGAGCTGATTTTGTTTTTGTTATCAGACCCTTTTAACGCCGCCGCGGCGGTGTAAGGCGTGTAGATTTTATTGTCAGGATTTAAGAATGAAAAATGCTGTGCCTGATCGTCTCCTGATGATGTTGTTTTATAGATTCCCACAATTTTAAGCTTCGTTTTCAAAGAATCATCCGCTGCTGAGGAAACGGTAATGGAGCCGCCGACTTTCAGCTTATTTTGGTCTGCCAGCGTTTCATTAATCACGGCGACTTTTGCGTCCGCATCTGTTTTTGTGATAGCGCGTCCGTCAGTGATTTTTGAACTCCCGCCTGTGAAATCATCAAGCAATGCCGTAGAGAGCACGCCTTCGATCGAGATATCCGCTGAAATCATCTGTCTTCCGCCGCCTTGAAAACGGCCGGCGCCGGAACTGGCTGATTCGCCTGAGCTTTTTATCGCATCAAAGCTTTCTGCATTTGCTGACGCTGTCGTGAGGAAGTTGTAATTTTTAACATGCTGTAAAGATGTAAGCTTCTTGGCATCTGAGACGGAAATCGGCGTTGATTCAAACGTCCTCTTTTCACCGTCTTTTTGCTGCTGCGCCATTTGCTTTTGGCGGTCAGCCTGGAGTGTGACGCTCCCGCCGAGCTGCTGCCTTGCCAGTTCGCTTGATTTCTTTGCCGCTGACTGGATCGTAAGACCGGACAGGACAAAAATGCAAATCACTGAAAACACAACCAGCTGCAAAAATGTTTTTCCCTTTTTTTCCTTCATGCTCCAAAAGGCTCTTTTTATAAAGTTCATGTCTGTTCCTCCGTGTGGGTGTCAGATCTTGTAAAACCGGCCTTCTTTAGCACCGGTCATCCGATATGTATATAGTAGGAGAAATGTATGAAAAAAATATGAACAAACTATTTCCGGGTGATGAAATAAAAACTAACAATTGTGAAACCCGAAAACATCCGAGTAAAATGGTGCTATTATAAGAAAAAGCGTCAAGATAAGCGGAGGAACCAATGAAGATATTAATGATAGAAGACAATATAAGCGTATGCACCATGACGGAAATGTTCTTTTTTAAAGAAGGGTTTGAAGCCGAATTTGTCCATGACGGAGTGGAAGGCTATCAGCGGTTCACGGAAGAGGACTGGGATTTGGTCATTCTGGACATTATGCTTCCATCCATGGACGGAGTGACGATCTGCCGGAAAATAAGAGAGACGAGCAGTGTGCCGATTATTATGCTGACCGCAAAGGACACGGAGTCTGATCAGGTGATCGGGTTTGAAATGGGGGCCGACGATTATGTCACCAAGCCGTTCAGCCCGCTGACACTAGTAGCGCGGATTAAAGCGGTGATCAGAAGATACCGGGCGACGGGGCAGGCCGTAAAAAGTGACGAATTGATCGAAACGGCGTGTTTTTCAATCAATAAGAAGACGCGGGAAGTGTTTCTGCACGGAAAACCTGTCGAGAATCTGACGCCGAAGGAATTCGATCTGCTCTTTTATCTCGCACAAAATCCGCGCCAGGTCTTTTCGAGAGAGCAGCTGCTTGAGCAGGTGTGGGGCTATCAATTTTACGGCGATGAACGTACGGTTGATGTTCATATTAAACGGCTGCGCAAAAAACTGTCCAGTGAGGAAAAACCGTTTTTATACACGGTGTGGGGGGTAGGATACAAATTTGATGAGGATTAAATACTTATATCAGCTGCTGTTAAGCCATGTCAGCATTTTGATTTTGGCCTTTTTCATCATCATTTCCCTGTTTTCGCACTTTGTGAAAGATTTTGCGTATCAAAATAAAGTGGATGAGCTGTCATCTTACGCGCAGCAGATCACAAGTGAGCTGAACGGCCGCGATCTTGATCTGCGCCGCCTGTATCCGTATCAGGACATGTTAAAAACGCGCGAGACCAGGTTTATTATTTTTGATGAACATCAGCGGCCTTACTTTTTTCCTGACGATATGCCGCCGCGCGAGAAGCTGAAAAGTAAAGAGTGGCACATGCTGAAGCAAGGGAAAACCGTTCAGATCAGAGCGGAGATGAACCGTTTTAATACGGAAGGCTTAGAAGTATCGCTTGTCGCAAAGCCGCTTTTTATCAACGATCAATTTAAAGGGGCGGTGCTGTTCGTGTCTCCCGTCAGAGGTGTCGAGCAGATGATCAGCCAGGTCAACCGCTATATGATTTACGCGATCATCAGCACCCTTATCATCACGATTCTGCTGAGCTGGCTTTTATCTAAATTTCACGTCAAGCGGATTCAGACATTGAGGGATGCGACCGGAAAAGTGGCATCAGGTGATTACGATATTTCGCTCAAGAACAGCGGCGGCGATGAAATCGGCATGCTGGCGTCCGATTTCAACACCATGGCCAAAAATCTGAAGCAATCGAGAGAGCAGATTGACCGCCTTGAAAAGCGGAGGCGCCAATTTATCGCCGATGTCTCCCATGAGCTGAGAACACCTTTGACGACCATTAACGGACTTGTGGAGGGGCTTAACAGCAACACCATCCCGGAAAAAGATAAAGAGAAATGCTTCTCGCTGATCAGCGAAGAAACGAAGCGGATGCTCAGGCTCGTGAAAGAAAACCTGGATTATGAAAAAATCAGATCCCAGCAAATCAAACTGGACAAGCTCAGTCTGCCGCTCATCGAGGTGTTTGAAATTATTAAAGAGCATCTCAATCAGCAGGCGGAGAAAAAACAAAATCAGCTGCGGATTCAAGTGGAGGACGGCGTCAAAGTGTTCGCCGATTATGACAGGCTGATCCAGATTCTCGTCAACATCACGAAAAACAGCATTCAATTTACGCAAAAGGGAGACATCACGCTGCGCGGGTATGAAGGCTATAAAGAAACGGTGATTGAAATCGAAGACACCGGGATCGGCATCTCCAAAGAGGAAATTGAGCATATATGGGAGCGGTTTTATAAGGCGGACGTGTCCAGAACGAATACGGCATACGGCGAATACGGACTCGGCCTTTCCATCGTCAGGCAGCTCGTCGAAATGCACAAGGGCACGATAGATATTGACAGCGAAAAAGGAAAAGGCACGACCTTTACAATCCGCCTTCCGCTGAATACGAAAAATGAATCATCTTGAAACCGGCGGTCCCGTCTGGCCGCCGTCTGTTTTAACTCCACTCGGAAAATTGCGCTCTGCCGAAACAAAGTTTGCGTGTTTTTCGGGATGGAAAGAGACGGAAACGTGATAAAATAACTGGTAAACAGGTCTTGGATGGGGAGGGTGAAGGAATGAAGAGCGGGTTAATTCCTTCTTCAGCAGTCGGGCAGAAAATTAACGAGTGGTACCGATACATCAGAACATTCAGCGTGCCGGATGCGGAGATCTTGAAGGCCGAGATCAAACAAGAGCTTGACCATATGGAGCCTGATTCGAACTTAGTGCTTTATTATTCCCTCATGGAATTTCGCCATCAGCTGATGCTGGACTACTTGGAGCCGCTGGAAAAACTGAAGATAGAAGACCAGCCGACCCTGTCGGAAATTCTTGATAACATTGATAACAGCCAGGCCGGCCTCAAGGGGCTTCTCGATTATTACGTCAATTTTTTCAAAGGCATGTTTGAATTTGATAAAAGAGAATTTATCTCAGCGATTACATATTATAAACAAGCTGAGAAAAAACTGGCCTTCGTATCGGACCATGTGGAACGGGCGGAGTTTTATTTTAAAGTGGCCGAAGCTTATTATCATATGAAACAAACGTATTTTTCTTTGATACATATAAAAAACGCTTATGAAATTTACGTGGAGCAGGACACATATAACGTCCGGATTATTCAATGCCATTTTGTATTCGGCGTCAATTTAATGGATGAAAGGCGCTTTGAACAGGCGGCCAAACATTTTCAGCACGCTCTGCAAATGGCCGAAAAAGAACAAAAAGCGCAGCTTGTCGGGAGGGCGCTGTATAACCTCGGACTGTGCTACTACAATCAGGACCGCATCGGCGAAGCGATTCCGTACTTTGAACGGGCGGTTGATACATTTGAATCACAAAGAATCGTCAATTCTCTTCCTCAAGCATATTTTCTAATCACACTCATTTACTTTAAACTCGGAAAAAAAGAAAAAGCGTCGGAATATCACAAGCGGGGATATGAATATGCTAAAGAAACAGACGATCCCGTTTACACGGTAAAATTCGAATGGCTGCAGGCTCTGTATCAGGCGAAACCGGATGAGGAAACAATCAGCGCGTGTTTCCGTTACCTGGAAGATAAAAATTTATACGCCGATATAGAGGATTTAGCACTAGAAGCAGCTAAATATTACTATGAACAAAATTGCTTTAAGATTTCTTCTGACTATTTTCTGAAAGTCGAAGAGGCAAGGAAACAAATACAAAGGAGTGAGGGTTTGTATGAAATTGAAATCTAAATGGTTTGTTATTTGTTTAGCAGCCGCCGCGATTTTTACAGTGACAGGAGCAGGCCAGACAGATCAGGCTGAATTCCATGTAGCTGAAAGAGGAATGACGTGAGAAGAAAATAGCCTGAACAAAGGAAAAGACTGCCCCGAGAATGTTCCCGGCAGTCTTTTTTTTGCGCGGCCGGACTCGGACAGCGGCGGAAAACAAAAGAAAACGCCGCAGGTCAAAACCTGCAGCGTCCTCATATAGACGGAGCGATGCTTAGAAACCGCCAACGAAGGCAGTACCAACAATAATCAACAGGATAAATAAAACAACGATCAAAGCGAAAGAGCTGACTCCTGAATATCCTGACATGAGCTTCACCTCCATATTGTCTATACCATACAATATGTAAAAGAAGCTGCTTTGTAAGGGATATTAGTGGACAAGAGAAAAAAGAGGCGGTGTCCTATGAGAGTAAGACTCCGGCAAAAAATTCGTCATACAGTGCCCGCACCGCGTGTCTTTCCTGTTCTTCTTTCACTCCGAACATCATACTGACTTCCGATGACCCTTGATTGATCATCTCGATGTTGACGCCGGCTTCCGACAGTGCTTTGGATGCCCTGGCGGTTGTGCCGACATTATGGCGCATCGCTTCCCCGACGACCATAATCAGCGCCAGATTATGCCTGACTGTGACCTCATCTGCTTGAAGTTCCTGCTTCAGACGGGTGACGAGCCTGTGTTCCAGTTCTGAGTCCATCTGATTGTGCCGGAGGATGATCGTGATGTCGTCAATGCCGGATGGAACGTGTTCATACGTCAATCCTTCTTCCTCCAAAATGTGAAGGGCTTTGCGGCCGAAACCGATTTCCCGGTTCATTAAATATTTGCTTATGTAAATGCTGCAAAAGCCCGTGTCGCTTGCGATGCCGATGACTGGCCCGTTCGTATTGTCACGGCTGCTGACGACGCGTGTTCCTTTCGCATCCGGATTATTCGTATTCTTAATCTGAACGGGGATGCCGGCCCGAAATGCGGGAATCAGCGCTTCATCATGAAAAACGGAAAATCCGGCATAGGAGAGCTCACGCATTTCCCGATACGTCAGTTCGTTAATTTCTTTCGGATGCCGCACGATTGACGGGTTGACGGAATAGACGGCGTCCACATCAGTAAAGTTTTCGTACAGGTCGGCTTTTAAGCCGCTGGCGAGAATGGAGCCGGTAATATCAGAACCGCTCCGGGAAAACGTCACAATCTCATGTTCCTTCGTGTAACCGAAGAATCCCGGAAAAATGATCAAGCCTTCACGGTTTCTCAGGCGGTACAAATGATCATAAGACTCAGGGAGCACCTGCGCGCTTCCGGGTTCATTCGTCACAAACAGCCCCGCTTCTTTCGGACTTACATATTCCGCTTTCACGCCCTGGCGCCGGAAGTAGGCTGCGATCAGCTTCGCGTTGTTGTCCTCGCCGCTCGCCTTCACCGCATCCATATATTGTTCGGGATTGGTTTTACAGCTGTTTAAGAGAGCGAATAGGTCACTGCGAATTCTTTCTATAATAGAGAAATCCAGGTTCAGCTCACGCGCGATGGCGGCGTACCGCTCAATGACCGTTTCGGCAAGCTCGGGCGCTGCACCTTTTTGTAAATAATGCTCCGCACAGCGGATTAACAGATCCGTCACCTTTGTATCGTCCGAGAAGCGTTTTCCCGGTGCCGATACGACGACGGCTTTCCGCGCGGGATCAGCCGTCACGATTTGAAACACTTTCTCAAGCTGGGCTCCTGACGCAAGAGAGCTGCCTCCGAATTTTACAACTTTCATGATTTACATCCCCTAATATTTAAATTTTCTCACAAATTTAATTTTTATTATCTCTCTTTCAAACATGTAAATCAAGGATTTTTTCTACGTGGGGAGAACATTTGTATTTACATGGAGGAATTTTTCCTCTGTTTGTCAGATTTGTTTCCCTCAAGCGTGTCATCATGTGCAAAAAATGATAAGCAGCCAAATGAAGGTTATAGAAAATCCTGCAAATTCTTGATAGACTGATTGTAAGACAATTTAGTGTACGGCCCGCGGATGACCGCTTTTGAAAGCAAAACTGTATTGACTGCGCTTGGAAAGATGATAAGATTATAATTGTCGTTGATAATGATAATCATTACGAGTGGGATATATGGGAGTTGTTTGGCAATCAGTCATACCGTTTGTGATGGGTGCAGGGAGGCAGCATGAAGCTACGTTACTTACTTTTGCTACTGGCGGTTTTGGCGTGTACTTCTATATTTATCGGTGTAGAAGATTTGTCGCCGCTGGATATTTTTCATTTAAATAAAGAACAGGCAGGTACATTGTTTGACAGCCGGCTGCCGCGTTTGGTGAGCATTATCATCGCCGGCATGAGCCTGAGCATCTGCGGATTAATCATGCAGCAGATCAGCCGGAATAAATTTGTATCGCCGACGACTGCGGGAACGATGGACTGGGCAAGGCTCGGAATTTTGATTTCATTAATGCTTTTTACATCAGCCAGTCCGCTTGTGAAAATGTCTATCGCTTTCGTTTTCGCGTTGGCGGGAAATTTCCTGTTCATGAAAATTCTCGAGAGGATCAAGTTTAATGATGCGATTTTTATTCCTCTCGTCGGTTTAATGCTTGGGAATATCGTCAGTTCAGTCGCCACGTTTATCGCATATAAATACGACCTGATCCAAAACCTGTCGTCCTGGCTGCAGGGGGATTTCTCACTGGTCGTCAAAGGCCGGTATGAGCTTTTATATCTGAGTATCCCGCTGGTGATCATCGCTTATGTGTATGCGGATAAATTTACGGTGGCGGGAATGGGAGAGAGCTTTTCCGTCAATCTCGGCCTAAAATACAAACGCGTCGTCAATATCGGTCTGATTATCGTGTCGCTCATCGCTTCACTGGTGATCCTGACCGTCGGGATGCTGCCGTTTCTTGGTTTGATCATTCCCAATATGGTGTCGATTTACAAAGGGGACAACCTGAGGAGCAGCCTGCCTCACACCGCTCTGCTGGGCGCTGTTTTTGTGCTGTTTTGCGACATTTTGGGAAGGGTGATCATCTTCCCGTACGAAATTTCCATCGGCCTGATGGTCGGTGTTATCGGCAGCGGCATCTTCCTGTATATGCTGTTAAGGAGAAAAGCATATGAGTCATAATAAAAAAATTACGCTGCTGGCGGCGCTCGCCATGATATGTATCGGATTCTTCCTGTTCTACGGACTGGGCAATTGGGAATACTCCCTGCCGAGACGATGCTTCAAAGTGCTTGCCATGATGCTCACCGGAGGAGCGATCGCGTTTTCAACGGTCATCTTCCAGACGATTACAAATAACCGCATACTGACACCGGGCATTTTAGGCCTCGATTCCCTGTATATGCTCATTCAGACCGTCATCGTGTTCCTGTTCGGTTCAATGAATATCGTCATGATGAACAAAAATCTTAATTTCGTCATCTCCGTCGGGCTGATGGTGCTCTTGTCACTCGTTTTGTACCAGCTCATGTTTAAAGGCGAGGGGCGGAACGTGTTTTTCCTTCTGCTTGTCGGCGTCGTGTTCGGCACGCTGTTCAACAGTCTGTCATCCTTTATGCAGATGCTGATTGATCCGAATGAGTTCCAGGTTGTTCAGGACAAAATGTTTGCCAGCTTTAACAATATCAACACCGATCTTTTATGGTTTGCCGGTGCTGTCTTTCTTCTGACAGGCATTTATGTCTGGCGGTTCACGCGGTTTTTTGACGTGCTGTCCCTCGGCAGGGAGCACGCCGTCAACCTGGGGATTGATTACGATAAGCTTGTGAAACAGATGCTCATTGTCGTCGCCATTCTTGTGTCTGTCTCTACGGCTCTTGTCGGGCCGATTATGTTTTTAGGACTGCTTGTCGTCAATCTGGCGAGAGAGTTTTTAAAAACCTACAGGCACACGTATTTAATCGCGGGTTCTGTCCTGATCAGCATCGTCGCGCTCGTCGGGGGCCAGTTCGTCGTGGAGAAAGTGTTCACATTTTCCACGACGCTGAGCGTCATCATTAATTTTGCCGGCGGGATTTATTTTATCTATCTGCTGTTAAAGGAGAATAAATCATGGTAGAGGTCAGAAATGTAAGCAAACAATACGGAGGGAAAACCGTCCTTGAGAAAACGTCTCTATCCATTCAAAAGGGCAGGCTCACCTCATTTATCGGTCCGAACGGCGCGGGGAAAAGCACGCTGCTGTCTATCATGAGCCGGCTGATTAAGACGGATTCCGGGGAAATCACGGTCGACGGGCAAGAGATCGGGGCCTGCAAAAGCAACGATCTGGCAAAAAAAATCAGCATCTTGAAGCAGACGAACCAAATCAATATCAGACTGACAATTAAAGACCTGGTCAGCTTCGGCAGATTTCCGTATTCCCAAGGGAAACTGACGGATGAAGATTGGGTGCATATCAACCAGGCCCTCAGTTATATGAAGCTGGATGATTTAAAGGATAAATACCTCGATCAGCTCAGCGGAGGCCAGTGTCAGAGGGCGTTTATCGCGATGATCATCGCTCAGGATACGGACTATATTTTTCTCGATGAGCCGCTGAACAATTTAGATATGAAGCATTCCGTTGAAATGATGAAGCTGTTGAAGCGGCTTGTGGAAGACTTCGGAAAAACGGTCGTCGTAGTGATTCACGATATCAACTTCGCATCCGTGTATTCAGACCATATCGTCGCACTGAAAAACGGACGGATCGTCAAAGAAGGGCCGGCGGAGGAGATCATTGAAACCTCCGTGCTTGAAGATATTTATGATATGACCATCCCGATTCAAGAGATTGACAGTCAGCGGATCGGTGTGTACTTTTCTTAAAAACCAGATGAGGTGAAAATCATGAAAAAATTCGCATTGCTATTCATTGCGCTCGTTACGATTTTTGTTGTTTCTGCATGCGGAAACGGGGACAAAACATCAGGCAAATCAAAAGAAACAATCACAATCAAAGATGATCTGAACAAAGAAGGAGTCAAAGTGCCGAAGAATCCGAAAAAAGTCGTCGTATTCAACTTCGGAATGCTGGACACGATGGATGAACTCGGTTTACAGGATCACGTGGCGGGGCTTCCGAAACAAAACCTTCCAAAATACTTATCTTCATATAATAGTGATAAATACGCCAATACCGGCGGTTTAAAAGAACCGGATTTTGAAAAAGTCGCGGATATTGATCCGGATTTAATCATTATCGCCCACAGACAATCTGATTCTTATAAAGAGTTCTCAAAAATCGCGCCGACGATTTATCTTGATGATGACTATACAAACTACGTTGACAGATTCAAGCAAAACACCGAAGTGATCGGCAAAATCTTCAACAAAGAAAATGAAGTGAAAGATAAGCTTGCGAAAATTGACAAATCCATTGCCGATCTGAAGAAAAAGACAAGCAGCACGGATAAAAACGGGTTAGTGGTGATGGCGAACGACGGCAAAATCAGCGCGTTCGGATCTAAATCAAGATACGGCTTCATTCATGATGTGTTCGGCGTCAAACCGGCTGACAAAAACATCGAAGCCTCATTGCACGGACAAAGCATTTCCTATGAATATATCGCCAAAACAAACCCTGATTACATGTTTGTCGTTGACCGCGGAACAGCGATCGGCACAAAATCTTCAACAAAACAAGTGGTTGAAAATGATTATGTAAAATCGGTGAAAGCTGTGAAAAACAACCATGTTGTCTACCTTGATTCAGCTACATGGTATTTATCAGGAGGCGGCCTGGAATCCATGGCTCAGATGGTGAAAGAAGTAAAAGACGGAATCGAGAAGTAAAAAAAGAACCCGGTCACATACGTGATCGGGTTCTTTTTGGTTTACCGCGTAACGGCCTGCTGCTGCTCGGGCTGACGCGGTTTTTTCTTTAATGTAAAAGATAAGAGGAAGCCGGCCAGCGCGATGCAGGCGGCTACGACAAATGCCGCATTCATGCCGTGCAGGGCGGCGTTTCCCGGAGTTGACGCATTGGCGTGTGCGGCCTGGCTGCTCATCACGGAAACTAAAAGCGCCGTACCGATAGAACCCCCGACTTGGCGGACGGTATTGTTCATGGCTGTGCCGTGCGGAATTAAGTGGCGCGGCAGGGCGTTGATTCCCGCTGTCGTCACCGGCATCATAATCATGGCTGTTCCCAAAAGCCGCGCGGTATAAACGACGACAATCCAAATGAGAGACGTCGAGTCTGTCAGATTCATAAACGGAAGGGACGTGAGCAGGATGATGAAGAATCCGGTCATCGCAAGGCCTTTTCCGCCGATTCTGTCAAACACCCGGCCGATAAACGGAGACATCATTCCCATCACAATCGCGCCCGGCAAAAGCATTAATCCGGTATCAAACGCGGATACGCCCCGGACTTTTTGCGTGTAAAGCGGGAGAATGGTTTCTGTTCCGATCAGCAGCGCGAAGACAAGCGTTCCGAGCAGGGTGGTCAGGCTGAAAATCCCGAAAGAAAACACGCGGAATTCCAGCATCGGTTTTTTGAGCTTCATCTGTCTTGCGATAAAGAAAATCAGCGCGGCCGCTCCGACAAGCAGCGAAGTCAGCACTTCAGCACTGGTCCACCCTGATGAACCGGCGCTTGAGAAGCCGTAAAGCAGGCCGCCGAATCCGAGGGTCGATAAGATCACGGATAAAATATCAATCTGTGTTTCTCGTAATGTCGTGACGTTTTTCATCAGAATAATCGCTAAAAGCAAATCGATGACCGCGATCGGGAAGATAATATAAAACAAAGACCGCCAAGAGAATGCTTCGACCGCCCATCCGGAAAGCGTCGGGCCGATCGCCGGCGCGAACGAAATAACCAAGCCGACCATACCCATGGCGCGGCCGCGCTTTTCCATCGGGAAAATCGTGAGAAATACCGTCTGCATGAGAGGCAGCATAATCCCGGCGCCGGCCGCCTGAATAATCCGGGCCGTTAAGAGCACCGGAAAATTCGGGGCGAATGCGCCGACAATGGTGCCCGCCGTGAAAATACTCATGGCGGAAATCAAGAGGGTGCGGCTCGTAAATTTCTCTATTAAAAATGCGGTAATCGGAATCAAAATCCCGTTCGTCAGCATAAACGATGTTGTCAGCCATTGTGCTTTGTTGGCGTCTATATTGAAGTCATTCATAATGTGCGGCAGCGCCGTGATAAGCAGTGTCTGGTTCAAAATGGCGACGAACGCTCCCGCCAAAAGAATCCCGACAATGACAGAGCGTTTGTATGGTGCAGTTTCAATACTCTTATTCAAGCTGATTCCTTCTTTCTTTATAGTTTGAGCAATGTTTTAACGGCTGCAAGCGGCTGGTGCAGCGGTCCGGCCTGCTCCAAATAACCGATGAGCGCTTTTATAAGAAAATCCCGCGGCTGTTTGTCCGCTGATTCTTTCTCCAGCATAGCCGCCGCGGAAGCGAGTCCTGCGACGTCATATTTTTCCTCCGGAAGGACTGAGACCGCTTCTTTCAGTTCCTTCAGGCTTTCAGCCAGCAATACGGTTTTGTCTTTCGGCTCAAATGAGGAAGCGGAGGCGATATAAAGGTCAATCATCTCCTGAGGCAATGCGGTTTCGGTTGTCCTGTTTTCGACGATGAGATTGAGATGGCGGATGATAAACTCCGTGAGCGGCTCCAGGGCGAGCGGTTCTTTTTCCAGCTTAATCAGCGTGATGCATTCTCTCAGGAGCCCCTGCAGGACGATCACCAGCTCCCATACATAAGGAATAATGTCTTCGCCGTACGTCTGAATCAGTGAATCGCGATGCCAGCAGATAAAGGTGGAGCGGGCTCTGTGGATATGCCGCTTTACCCGCTCATTAATGGAAGAGGGGCTTCCGTACATCAGCATATTAAAAAACTGCTGATTGCGCCTGAAGCCTTCAAGCTCAGCCATCAGTTTTTTGGCAAACCGTTCCTCAGGGGAGAGGCTTGTTTCTTCATTCAATAATGAAGCGGCGGCTACCATCTGTTTCTGGTTAAAATCGAGCAGCTCCAGGAGCAGGTCTTCCTTTGATTCAAACAGCTTATATAAAGATGCTTTGGAGACTTTGCACTCCTCTGCGATCGCCTGCATCGAAACCGACGAAAAGCTTTTCCCGGAAAAAAGCTTCCTTGCCGCCAGCAGAATATCCGTTTTCTTATCATTCATAAGCCCAGATTCCTTCTTTCGTCACAATAGAAAACCCATCGGTTCACAGAAAACCAATGAGTATATGATGAAAATATTAACAAAAATTTTTACATAGTGTCAACGCTTTTGTTTGAGAAATAGAAAAAACCTGCCGGAGTGTTCCGGCAGGCTGATACGTTTATTTATCCGTCTTAAATCCTTGTTTTTCAAGCATTTCACGAATGTGAGGATAATAAACCTGCTTATAGTAGGAAGTGATACCTTGTGACCAGTTTCTTGTTTCCTGTCCGTCGGTGCGTTTTTTCATGTATTCGGACATCTGCTTGTCATAGGCCTCGATATGGGTTCTTAAATCTTCTTCTTGATACGTTTCATGATGCAGAACGGCTGCTTGCGGCAGACGCGGTTTTTTCGCGGAGCGGTCTGCCGGATGGCCGATGACGAGACCGGAAACCGGGAAAACGTATTTCGGAAGTTTCAGCAATTCAATGAGTTCGTCCGGCTTGCCGCGCACGGCGCCGATCGGCACAGTGCCGAGTCCCATTGATTCAGCCGCAGCCGTTGCCGTACCCAGCGCAATCCCGACATCTACGGCTCCGACTAGAACGGACTCTAAACCGTTCGTGATCTCAAGCGGTGTATCATTATATTCTTCAAGCGCAATTTTGGCGCGGTTAAAATCAGCGCAGAATAAAAGGAAAACCGGCGCTTGGTCAATCCACGGCTGGCCGCCCGCCAATTCGGATATTTTTTTCTTCCGTTCCTTATCTTTCACCGCGATAACGGTAAATTGCTGACCGTTAATGGAAGTCGGCGCTGCCTGAGCGGCTTGGATGATAAGATCCAGCTGTTCATCCGATACGGTTTCATCTGTGTAGCTGCGGATGGAACGGTGGTCTGTTAATAATTGAAGGACTTCGTTCATGTCATTCATCCTTTCGTTACTCTGACAGTTCTGTGCGGACGACGTCAAGCGGCGCACTCAGCACTTCTTTCGCTTTTGCCACGAATCCTTGGAAATGGTCAGTTGCGTTATGGAATTTCATCGCTTCTTCATCTTTCCATTGTTCAAGCATGACGAATGTATTCTCCTCACCGACTTTTTCGAAAAGATCGTATTGCACATTTCCTTCTTCCGCGCGTGAATGCTGAAGAAGTGATTGCGCTTCTCCTAAAAATTCCTCGCGTTTATCCGCTTTTACTTTCATGTAAGCCTGTAAGACGATCATTGTTATTCCTCCTGATTGGGTTAATTTGTTATAGTTCGAATATTATCGAACTAACTGTAACATGTTTCATTGCGAAAGGTAAAGGAAAAACCCTCACCGCCTAAATTGTCACCCGCCGCTTTTATGTGTTACATTTGACTCATGAACATTCCAAACCATCCTGAAACCGAACGCTTACAGCTGACAAAGGTTCTTCATGCTCTGAGTGATCCGCTCCGCTTAGAGCTGGTCAAACAATTGGCGGAAACAACAGAAAAAACGTGCGGAACCTGCGCTGATGTCCGGGTCGCTAAATCAACGCTGTCCCATCACTTCAAAGTGCTGCGGGAAGCGGGGATCGCCCAAGTGCGCATAGACGGGAAGCACCGTTATTATTCCCTGCGCAAAGATGATTTACAAGCGGTGTTTCCCGGCCTGCTGGAGGCGATTTTGCAGACAGAACCGGACCGCTGGTAAATAAGTCCCCGAATTCCGGGGGTTTTTTTATGCGCCGAAAACTGCCCGGTAAAGCCTGAGGACGCCTTCTTGAATATCGCTCTCCTTCAGACGGGCGAACCCCAGGATAAGCTGCGGTTTGTTTGAATCGCCTCCCGCTTTCAGACGGAACCGGCTCATCGCAAACAGATCGAGCTGTTCTGCATCCGCCCGTGCCAATATCTCTTTTTCTGAACGGGCGCAGTCAAACTCCGTGACAAAATGAAGCCCCGCATTGGCGCCCTTTACACTTATTCTTTCTCCGAATGTTTCTTCCAAAGCCGAAATGAGGCGTTCCCGCATGTTCTTATAATGCTGCTTCATCTTTTTAATATGTTTCTGATATTCACCTGAATCGATAAATTCTTTCAGCGCGAGCTGGGCAAGCGTACTGCACGTATGCAGGTCATACGTTCTCTCTTTGAACGTCCGCAAAAGCCCGGGCGGCAGAACCATATAGCTGATGCGCAGACCTGGGAAAAGGGATTTTGAAAAGGTCCCCATGTAGATGACATTTTGAAACCGATCAAGGCTTTGAAGCGCCGGTATCGTATCGGCGTCATATTTAAATTCACTGTCATAATCATCTTCAATGATGAAGCGGCCGTTCTGTTCGGCGGCCCAGTTTAAAAGCTGAATCCGCCGGGAAGCCGGCATGATCACGCCTGAGGGGAATTGATGGGAAGGCGTGGTGATCAATACAGAGGGCCGGCGCTTTTCGATTTCGGCCATGGACATGCCTTTCTCATCAAGGCCGATCGTTGCTGTCTTTTTCCCGAGGTTTTGCAGCAGCCGGTACATCCTCATATATCCCGGGTTCTCCATGGCGTAGAGCGCGTCTTTTGGCAGCAGTTCCGTCAGCAGCTGCACCAGCATTTGCGTGCCCGCCCCGAGCACGATTTGTTCCGGGCGGCATGTAACGCCCCTTGTCAGGGAAATAAGCCGCGAAATTGTTTCACGGACTTCATATAAACCTTGCGGATGGACGAGTTCACCGAGTGTATGAAATGAACGGGCGGCTGCTTTATGCTCACAGCGGAACCAGCTTTTCAGGGGGAAATGCGCCGTATCCACGCTCATATGAGAAAACGAAATCCAGCCGCTTTTATCCGTCTCCCGCTCTTTCAAATCATCCGGCAATAGGAGCGAAGGCGCTTCTTCATGATAAACCGTATCAATTTCCTCCACGAAAAAACCTTTTCTTTCGACCGCATATAAATAACCTTCCGAAAGCAGCTGCTGATAAGCTGAATTCACTGAATTCACGCTGACCTTCAGCGTCTCGGCAAGCTCCCGTTTAGACGGCACCTTTGTATGAGGCATCAGGCTGCGCTTCAAAACGGCCGCTTTTATGTGCTGATAGATCTGCTGATAGATATAATCCGCCGTTTCCGAATGATCAATGGAAATCGTCAGCATCCAGACCCTGCCCCTTTCTGATACCATGGATAAATTGATTTTGGTACTTTTCATCATACCAAAAAGAAGTCAGAATGATAAGAAAACAATGCAGGGGGATGGAATCTATGAGCCAAACAGCATCATCAGAAGTGACAACTGCCCAGTGGCAGCAAAAACGGGATCAATTCGTTTCCAAGGGGGTCGGCAACGGAAACCGCGGCATGGCGGTAAAAGGGGAAGGGGCGCTTTTGTACGATTTGGACGGCAGACGATTCATTGATTTTGCCGGAGCGATCGGAACGCTGAATGTCGGCCATTCCCATCCGAAAGTGGTGGAGGCCGTGAAGAAACAGGCGGAGGATCTGATTCACCCGGGTTTTAACGTTATGATGTATCCGTCTTATATTGAGCTGGCCGAAAAACTTTGCGCCCTTGCGCCGGGAGATCATGCGAAAAAAGCGATTTTTCTCAATTCGGGGGCGGAAGCGGTGGAAAACGCCGTGAAAATCGCGAGAAAATATACGAAGCGCCAGGCTGTCGTGTCATTTACAAGAGGGTTCCACGGCCGCACGAACATGACGATGAGCATGACGAGCAAGGTGAAGCCTTATAAATACGGTTTCGGCCCATTTGCCTCAGAGGTGTATCAGGCGCCGTTTCCTTACTATTATCAAAAGCCGGCCGGCATGAGCGACGAGCAGTATGACGACTTTATCATCAGCGCTTTTGAGGATTTCTTTATCGCCGCAGTTGCACCGGAAACCGTCGCCTGTGTCGTAATGGAGCCGGTTCAGGGAGAAGGCGGCTTCATCATTCCGTCAAAACGTTTCGTCCAGCACGTCGCCGCTTTTTGTAAAAAACACGGCATTGTTTTTGTAGCGGATGAGATTCAGACCGGTTTTGCCAGAACGGGAACGTATTTTGCGATTGAACATTTCGGAGCCGTTCCGGATTTGATCACCGTTTCCAAATCACTTGCGGCCGGATTGCCGCTGAGCGGCGTCATCGGCCGGGCGGAAATGCTTGATGCCGCCGCGCCGGGTGAACTCGGGGGCACATATGCGGGAAGCCCGCTCGGCTGTGCGGCTGCGCTTGCGGTCTTGGATATTATTGAAGAAGAAGGGCTGAATCAGCGTTCCGAGGAGATCGGCCGGATCATTGAGCATCAAGCGCTCGAGTGGAAAAAAGAGCATGCCTGCATCGGAGAAGTGCGCAGACTCGGCGCGATGGCGGCCATCGAAATTGTCAAAGATCCGGACACGCGGGAACCGGACAAAGCAAAAGCCGCGGCGATCGCTAAAACGGCGAACGAGAACGGGCTGCTGCTGCTGACGGCCGGCATAAATGGCAACATTATCAGATTCCTGACGCCGCTTGTCGTGACGGATGAGCAGCTCAAAGAAGGCCTTTCCATTATCGAAGCAGCTCTGTGAGTTCAATTATTGGAATGCCGGCGGATGTGTCTGCTATCATGAAAGTATAGATACATCAACAAGCATTCAATGGCTTTACTATAGCAGAGAAAGGAATGTTCAATATGCCAGAACAATTAACAGTGTACAACCCGGCAACGGGAGAGGCGATCGAAAGCATCCCCCAGCAGACGGCCGAAGATGTTGAAAAAGCGATTGAACGTTCACATCAAGCGTTTCAATCATGGTCCAAAACATCAGCGGGAGAACGTGCCTCACTTTTGAGAAAATGGTATGAGCTGATTGTTGAAAATAAAGAAGAACTTGCGGAATTAATTACGAAAGAAAACGGCAAACCGTACGAAGAAGCGGTCGGAGAAGTTTTATACGGCGCCGGCTATATTGAATGGTTCGCCGAAGAAGCAAAACGGATTTACGGCAGAACCGTACCTGCGCCGACAACGGGCAAACGGATTGTCGTCACCCGTCAGGCGGTCGGCCCGGTAGCCGCAATCACGCCGTGGAATTTCCCAAATGCGATGATTACAAGAAAAGCCGCGCCGGCTTTGGCAGCAGGCTGTACGTTCATCATCAAACCGGCGGAGGATACGCCGCTTTCCGCTTACGCCCTTGCGCGTCTCGCATATGAAGCGGGAATTCCGAAGGACGTGATGCAAGTGGTGATCGGTGACGGAGCCGAAATCGGAAACGTCTTTACCAGCAGCCCGAAAATCCGTAAAATTACCTTCACCGGCTCAACGCCTGTCGGCAAAATCCTGATGAAAAACAGCGCCGACACCGTAAAACATATGTCAATGGAGCTTGGCGGACATGCGCCGCTGATCGTGGATGAAGACGCTGATCTTGATCTGGCGGTAGCCCAAACAATGGCCTCTAAATTCAGAAACGCCGGCCAAACTTGCGTCTGTGCGAACCGGCTGATCGTACACGAATCCGTGAAAGACGAGTTTGCGAAAAAACTGAGTGAAGAAGCTGCGAAACTCAAAGTCGGAAACGGTCTTGAAAAAGGCGTAAACGTCGGCCCTGTCATCAACAAAAAAGGCTTCGATAAAATCGTCGGCCAAATTAATGACGCCGTGGAAAAAGGCGCAAAAGTGCTGACGGGCGGAACGTATGACCAAAACGATGAAAAAGGATGCTATTTCGTGACGCCGACCGTGCTTTCAAATGTAGATACATCCATGAACATCATGCATGAAGAAACATTCGGCCCGGTTGCGCCGATCGTTACGTTCTCAGATATTGATGAAGCGATCAAGCTTGCGAACGATACGCCGTTCGGGCTTGCGGCTTATTTCTTCACAGAAAACTACCGCCGCGGCATTTATATTTCTGAACAGCTTGAATACGGCATCATCGGCTGGAATGACGGCGGTCCGTCCGCGGTTCAAGCGCCGTTCGGAGGAATGAAAGAAAGCGGCATCGGCCGTGAAGGCGGTACGGAAGGCATTGAACCGTACCTGGAAACCAAATACATGTCTATCGGACTTTAATGAGCCGAAAAGAAAGCCCCGCTACTAAGCGGGGCTGTTTTTATTGAGCGGTCTGCCGGTGAATATCGCCGGCAGGCTTTTTTGATCTTGCGGGAATAATCGGTTCGATTCCAGACAAAATAACAGCAAATACGATTGAAAGAAGGTCGCCATCATGGATATATTACTGGCTCTTCTCCCGGCTTTATTTTGGGGGAGCATCGTGTTATTTAACGTTAAATTAGGCGGCGGGCCTTACAGCCAGACGCTGGGAACGACAATCGGGGCGCTCATCGTTTCGTTTGTGCTGTATCTGTTTGTCCACCCGGTGCTGTCTGGGCGCATTTTTATTGTCGGCATCATCTCGGGGCTGTTTTGGTCGCTCGGCCAAAGCAATCAGCTTAAAAGCATACAGCTGATGGGCGTTTCAAAAACGATGCCGATATCAACGGGAATGCAGCTCGTCTCGACTTCTTTGTTCGGTGTGATCGTATTCAAAGAATGGTCAACCCCGATCGCGATTACGCTGGGTATTCTCGCCCTTATTTTTATCATCATCGGGATTGTGCTCACATCTTTAGAAGATAAAAAGGGGCGGGCGGACGGAGAACCGGGAAACTTAAAAAAAGGCATTGTCATCCTGCTGATCTCCACGCTCGGTTATTTGGTCTATGTCGTCGTCGCCCGGCTGTTCGGCGTATCCGGATGGTCAGCGCTTCTGCCGCAGGCAATCGGGATGGTCATCGGCGGACTGCTCCTGACGTACAAGCATAAACCGTTTAATAAGTACGCCCTCAAGAACATTCTGCCGGGAATCATCTGGGCGCTCGGGAATATGTTTCTGTTCATCTCACAGCCGCGCGTCGGAGTTGCGACAAGTTTTTCCCTTTCTCAAATGGGAATCGTCATCAGCACGCTCGGCGGAATCTTCATTCTCCGTGAGAGCAAAACGAAGCGTCAGCTGGTCGCGATTGCCATCGGGATTATCCTGATCATTGTGGCCGCGGTATTCTTAGGCGTTGCGAAATCAAATTCATAACATATGCAGGAGGTTTGAACATGTACACGGATTTAAAGGGAAAAGTCGTTGCCATTACGGGAGCTTCATCAGGATTAGGAAAAGCGATGGCGATCCGCTTCGGACAGGAGCAGGCGAAAGTCGTGGTTAACTACTATAGTAATGAAAAAGACGCCCAAACCGTTAAAGAAGAGATTCAAAAAGCGGGAGGCGAAGCGGTCATCGTTCAAGGAGACGTCACAAAAGAAGAAGATGTCAAAAACATCGTGCAGACCGCGGTGAAGGAATTCGGCACATTGGATGTCATGATCAATAACGCCGGCATGGAAAATCCGGTTCAGTCACATGAAATGCCGCTTAAAGACTGGAACAAAGTCATCAATACCAATCTGACCGGCGCTTTCTTAGGAAGCCGCGAAGCCATTAAATATTACGTAGAGAATGATATTCAAGGAAACGTCATTAACATGTCAAGCGTACATGAAATGATTCCATGGCCGCTGTTTGTTCACTACGCGGCGAGTAAGGGCGGCATCAAATTGATGACGGAAACGCTGGCGCTTGAGTACGCGCCGAAGCGCATCCGTGTTAACAATATCGGACCGGGAGCCATCAATACGCCGATCAACGCGGAAAAATTTGCGGATCCCGTTCAGAGAAAAGATGTGGAAAGCATGATTCCGATGGGATATATCGGTGAGCCGGAAGAAATCGCGGCTGTCGCCGTCTGGCTTGCTTCGAAGGAATCAAGCTACGTGACCGGCATTACGCTGTTTGCTGACGGAGGAATGACCAAATATCCGTCATTCCAGGCAGGCCGCGGATAAGAAAAAAAGCGATCGCAGGCTCTTTAGAGCCGGATCGCTTTTTGCTTACGCGCGTTTTTTCTTTACAAGCGCCGCGATGGAAAGGATAATCGCCGCAGCTGACAGAACGATGGCCGCAATATCAAGCGCTGATACGCCGGATTTGCTTTCTTCGTTTGACTGTTCAGCTCCGTGCGCATCCGTCACGCTGGCCGATTTCGTGATTTTCGTAATCGAGTGGGGCGTGTCGGCTTTCTCATCACCCGTCCATTCTACAATGCTGCCGTCTTTGTAATATTGGTAAGCGTCCCAAGCGGCATCTCCGCTCTTTTCAGGATTTTTCGCAACGAACGTGAACTGCTGGAATTGGCCGGGCTGAATGCCGCCGTCCTTTGCTTCCCAAGTGACGGAGACCGCTTTGTCATCATGTTTGGATACGGATGTTTTCCAGCCCGGAATCGGCTGATATTGCTGAAATTCAACGCCGGCGGGCATTTTCAGCACGACTTTCGTTGTCGGCTCATTCTTTTCCACAGGCACTTTCATCGTGTATGTTTCCCAAGAACCGGCCGCGGATTCCGCGGGTTTGACTGAGACGTGGGCGCTTGCTGTCGCCGTAAAACCGACGAGTGACAGGGTCACGGCGGATATGAATAATAAAGCCTTTTTTTTCAACATGAGATACACTCCTTAGTTTGTCGTTGAGAATATTTGGTTGATTTCATTAAAATCGTTTGTCAGCCCGTGGACTTTGATCTTCCAGTTTCCCTTTTCGGTGATGGACAGGTTGGCGGCTTCAAATGTGCCTTCCTTCGTCTTCTTCAAATCAAAGGTGCTTTCATGCTGTTTGCCGCTGAAGCCCGTCTGGTAAACAGTGACCGTAAATTGCTGAATGTCTTTTACCAAGCTGCCGTTGTGATCGGTGACAATGACTTGAAATTCATTTTTACCCGGCTGGTTCGGCGTAATGTGCAAGGACAGGGTTTCCCCGTTTCCGATCGTTTCTGAGCCGTTAAAAGGCAATGGCGCAGGCGGCGGCGGACTGGGCAGGCTTGTGAAGACGGCGGTTGTAAATAACACCGCAATGCCTAGTGCCCATTCGGCCTTTATCGTTGCGCTGATGCTCCTTTTTCTGCTGAACTTCGTCATCCATACGTGAACGGCGCCGAGCACAAGCACGATGACAAACAGTCCGATTTTCAAAAGGAGCGTCTTACCGTAAGCAGTGTGAAAGAGTGAATCAAACGTGCGGATAATGAAAAATCCGTTCAGCACGCCTGAAAATAACAGCACACCGACAGAGGCGAACGCCCAAGGAGAAAACCGTCTGACCGTTTCCCAAGCGATGGTTTTATCGGGTTTTCTCCACTCTGATGAAAGAAGCAGCACAAGCGCGGCGATACCGCCCATCCATACAGACGCGGCCGATAAATGGAGAAAGTCCATCGCGATGCCGACCGCTTTTTCGTCGATAACCGCCGCATGCCCGGCGAATGCTTTTGCCAAAAGCGAAGCGAAGAAGAATAACAGCGGCGCCGTCCAGTACGCAAATGACCGGAATGCTTTCTTCTTCAACAGCGGGATCATGGACAGGGCGAGCAGGATAAATAAGCTGATCTGGATCATCCAGACGTACCCGCCTGCCGTTTTCAGAAGCGTTTCTTTTACATAGTCCGGCTGAAACGCGGCGCTCCAAGCGCCGCCCGCGTTTTCTTTCGTCTGGATCGGGAGCTGGCAGATAAGCGCGAGCCCCGTTAAACATAAAGAAATCACGAGCAGCTTTACAGTTCGTTTTGCTTTTGATGAATCTTTATTATTTCTGTACCAAAACAGATGGAAAAAAGCCGTGCCGATAAACAGGGAGAGAGCGGTGTACAAAATACCGCGGTCGATGGCCGCTTCGGGATGAAGCGCCGCTTGCGATGATGTCTGCTCCTGAAGTTCTCCGCCGGCTTTTCCGATACTGAAAGGGATGACGCCGGATACCGGATGTCCGTCGGCCGATACCGCGTTCCATTCCGCTCTGTAAATATCATGCGGCAGATTATTTTTCAATGCCGCGGTCATGATGCGGGCATTATTTTTTTGAATCACCGTTTTGCCCGCGTCAACCCGTTCGCCGGATGAATTATAGACCTTAATGGAGTGGAATCCTTCTTCAATCTGTTCATTAAACTCAATTTCAATCTGCTTCGGCGCTTGTTTTAATTCGCTGTTCTCACCCGGATTTGAGTTTGTGATGTAGGCGTGGGCGAAGCTTGTTTTCGGAATCAAAACAAGGAACAGCAAAAAGATGAGCCAGCGTTTGTTCTGTCTCATGGATGATGACACCGCCTTCCGGTTGGTTGTTGTTATGTCTTGCTGCAGGTGCATCCCTTCTGCCTGTCGTGTAAGATGATGTCCGCCGCCTCGTCAAAGGTGCAAATGACCCCGCCGAATCCTTTTTGAAACCGTTCTGCGTAATCAAGCGTTGAGAAGGGAATCGCCTGAGGCCGGCAGCAGTGAAGGTCAATATCGGCATGGACTAAAAAGTATGCGGAAGCGGCCGTCAGCGTCGTCTGGAGAAGAAAATCTTTACAAATGACATGGGACACTTCTTCCTTTTTATCCTCATACCGCAAAATCGCGCAATGAATGCAGCACATCTGCTCAACGGCTTGTGAAACGGTAATAAGCTGAACAGAATACGAATGCTGAATCGGCCGCAGGCAATAGCCGCATTGATTGGCGCTTCGTTCTGAAGCGGGAGGGAGCGTAATGCCGCCGGGTGTCCGGATAATCCGGTTTGCATCCGCCAGCTGATTGACGTCTCTGTACACGGTCATCTCGGAGACGCCGAATCTCTCGCTTATGTCAGAGATTTTCAGCGCGCCCTCTTCTTTCAGCCATTCAAGCAAGGTTTGCTGTCTGTGAATCGGAAGCAATTCTGCATCCTCCTTTTTATACGAATGAGTGATGAACCTCCCTCTAAGAGTAGATGTTTTCACAAATGCACACAAGAGCCTGATGATAAAATATGTGAAAAAATGTTGAACAATCACAATGTAAAAGACGTAGTCAGACTCTGTTATAATAGAAGAGTTGAATGGAGGAATAAACATGAAAGAAACGACCTGCCCGAACTGCGGCAAGCCGATTACAGGCGACATGGTCAGATCATCCATGATCCCGTGCCAGTTTCAGTGCGGGCATTGCCATGTGAAATTGCGTGAATATAAAGTATCCGCTCCGATTATGGCTGTGGCCATTGCGATCACGGTGCTTTTGATTTATCTTGTGCAGATGGCCAGAACCGCCGTCATGCCGATGTTTCCGGCAGCGCGGTATGTGCCGGCCGCCATTTTCGCGCTCGTATGTGCGTATCCGGTGTTTATTGTCAGTGAGCGGCTCATTGCCAAACTCGTCGTCACAAAAGGACACATTATATACAGAAAGCGTTAAGACACCTTTGATGAGGTGTCTTTTTTTGTTAAGGAGTTGTCACAGTCTCTGTGCCAAACTCCTCTTTACTTTTCATTGAATGGGGATTGTAAGCGTTTTATGATGAAGACACAGGGGAGAGAGAAACCCCGTGTCTTATTTATTTTCATCTGAAGGCAAGCAAACAGGGAGGGAATGAACATGCAGCAAGAACAGCAAGCTGGCATGAAAGTGAAGATACAGCGGTTCGGCAGTTATTTAAGCGGTATGATCATGCCGAATATCGGCGCATTTATCGCATGGGGAATTATCACCGCGCTGTTTATTCCAGCGGGATGGTTTCCGAATCCGCAGCTGAATACATTGGTAAGCCCGATGATTACGTATCTACTGCCGCTTTTAATCGCATATACGGGCGGAAAAATGATTTACGATCACCGCGGGGGAGTCGTCGGAGCGACGGCCGCCATCGGAGTCATTGTCGGAGCGGACATTCCGATGTTCTTAGGGGCAATGATTATGGGGCCTTTGGGCGGTTATCTCATTAAACAATTAGACCGTGTGTTTAAAGATAAAGTCAGACAGGGTTTTGAAATGCTGATCAACAACTTCACGGCGGGAATTATCGGAGCTGTGCTGACGATTATCGCATTTTATGCGATCGGCCCGGTCGTCCTGTCTCTTAACAAATTGCTGGCGGCAGGTGTGGAAGTCATTGTCCACGCGAATTTGCTGCCGATTGCAAGCGTTTTCGTAGAACCGGCGAAAGTCCTGTTCCTGAATAACGCGATCAACCACGGCATTTTAAGTCCGATCGGAATCGAGCAGGCCGCCAAAGCGGGTAAATCCATTCTGTTCTTAGTGGAAGCGAACCCCGGGCCGGGACTCGGTATTTTACTGGCATATATGTTCTTTGGGAAAGGCTCTTCAAGATCGACGGCTCCGGGAGCGGCGATCATTCATTTCTTCGGGGGGATTCATGAAATCTATTTCCCTTACATTTTAATGAAACCGATGTTGATCCTCGCGGCGATCGCCGGGGGAGCGAGCGGACTGCTTACATTCTCGATCTTTAACGCGGGTCTTGTCGCCGCATCATCTCCGGGAAGCATCATCGCCATTTTGGCGCTGACGCCGAAAGGAAGCTATCTCGGCGTGCTGGCGGGCGTCATCGTTGCCGCGGCCGTATCGTTTATCGTCTCGGCGCTTATTCTGAAATCGTCTAAAGCAGGCGAAGAAGATTTGACAGCCGCGGCGGAAAAAATGCAGGAAATGAAAGGCAGGAAAAGCGAAGCGGCGGCCGCATTGGCAGACAAAGAGGAAGAGCCGGAAAACAGCGCCGCTGATATTTCCGCTGACCAAGTCAGCCGCATTATCTTCGCATGCGACGCAGGTATGGGATCGAGCGCAATGGGCGCCTCTATTTTAAGAAACAAAGTGAAAAAAGCAGACCTGGATATTGATGTGACAAATACGTCGATCAATAATCTGCCGAATGACGCGGATATCGTCATTACGCATAAGGACCTGACTGACCGCGCGAAAGCGAAGCTGCCGCAGGCGGTGCACATTTCGGTTGATAATTTCTTGAACAGCCCGAAATACGATGAACTGATTGAAAAGCTCAAAAACTAATCAAACAGAAAGAGGGATCTTCATCATGGAAGTATTGGCTAAAGCGAACATCAAACTGAACCAGACGGTGAACTCAAAAGAGGATGCCATCCGCCTCGCGGGACAGACATTGATTGATAACGGCTACGTGAAGAACGGCTATGTGGAAAAAATGTTCGAACGTGAAGAAACATCATCCACGTTTATGGGGAATTTCATCGCGATCCCGCACGGCACGGAAGATGCGAAGGATGAGGTGCTTCATTCAGGCATTTCCGTCATCCAGATTCCGGATGGTGTGGAATACGGTGAAGGCAATACGGCAAAGGTCGTTTTCGGTATCGCCGGAAAAAACAATGAACACTTAGACATCCTGTCAAACATCGCCATCATCTGCTCAGAGGAAGAAAACATCGAACGGCTGATCAGTGCAAAGACGGAAGAAGAACTGGCCGCTATTTTCAGCGAGGTGAACTGACATGATTGCCCTTCATTTCGGAGCGGGAAACATCGGACGGGGCTTTATCGGCGCCCTGCTCCATCATTCCGGCTATGACGTAGTTTTCGCTGATGTGAATGAAACGATGGTCAGCCTTCTCAATGAAAGGAAGGAATATACCGTGGAGCTTGCCGACGGCGGCCGGCAGACAGAAATCATCGGCCCTGTTTCAGCCATCAACAGCGCGGTGCAAGAACAAGAGCTGTACGGGCTGATCAATGAAGCGGCGATCATTACGACGGCGGTGGGCCCGAACGTTCTCAGACTCATCGCCCCGTCCATCGCGGAAGGGCTGAAGCGCAGAACGTCTTCTGAGCCTCTCAATATCATTGCCTGTGAAAATATGATCGGCGGTAGCAGTTTTCTGAAAAAAGAAGTTTTCGGACATTTGACGGATGCGGAGCGGGAACTCGTGAACCGGACGGTCGGCTTCCCGGATTCTGCGGTAGATCGGATCGTGCCGATTCAGCACCATGAAGATCCGCTGAAAGTATCCGTAGAACCGTTTTTTGAATGGGTCATAGACAGAACCGGCTTTGCCGGCGGCCAGCCGGTACTTAAAGGCGCGTTGTTTACGGATGATCTTACGCCTTTCATCGAGAGAAAGCTGTTTACCGTCAATACCGGTCATGCCGTTACGGCGTACGTCGGCTATCAGCGCGGATTAAAAACCGTCAAAGAGGCCATCGGCCATCCGGAAATCCGGCGTGTCGTGTACGATGCACTTTCAGAAACGGGCGAGTACTTGGTGAAAGCGTACGGCTTTAAGCAATCCGAACACGAGCAGTACATGAAGAAAATCATCGGCCGCTTTGAAAATGAATACATCACGGATGATGTGACAAGAGTCGCCAGATCACCGCTCAGAAAACTCGGAGCGAATGACAGATTAGTAGGGCCGGCTAAAAAAATAAAAGAACCGAACGCGCTGGCAGAAGGCATCGCCGCCGCCCTGCGCTTTGACTATCAGGATGATCCGGAAGCGGTTGAGCTGCAAAAGCTTATCGCGGAAAAAGGCACGAGCCGCGTTCTTCAAGACATTTGCGGTATTCAGCCGCATGAACCGCTGCACGGCATCGTGCTCAAAAAGCTCAATCAATAAAAATGAACCCGCGTCGGGGGACGCGGGTTTTTTCTTGCGTTATAATGAGAGGGAAGGGAGGCTGCGTGATGAATCAGAAGCTATTGCCACATCGTTATCCGTTTCTTTTAATTGACGGCACGACGAACAGTGAAGCCGGAAAATGGGCGGCTGCTTACAAAAATATCAGTGAAAATGACTGGTTTATAACTGAATCCCAAAGAGAGATGCCATTTTCGCTCGTCGTTGAAGCAATGGCCCAAACGGCGGCTTGCGCGGGAATTACCGGCGGTGACAGCCTCGGTCTCTTATCCGCGGTGAAGAAAGCGGAAAGGTTAGGTGCCGCTTTGCCGGGAGACCGTCTGGATCTTTTGTTTGAGGTCACGCGAATCAGACGCGGTTTTGTGTTCGGCCGGGCGAAAGCGTCCGTTGCCGGGAAGCCTGTGGCGGAAGCTGAACTCAGCATATTTATCCAGCCATCGTAAAAAAAGCCGCCTCCAGCGGCGGCTTTCGGACAAGCGTGTTATTTTGTATCATAGTCTCTTTCACTTTGTGAATTGTCCCTTTGGTCATGTTTGTGTTTTTCGTCATTGGCGTTTTCCTTCAGCTCTTCCAGCGGAATCGGATCGGTTAAATCATGATGTTCAGGATTTTCATTCGGTTTGTTCTTTTGTTTTCTTTCTTTCATCCTCCATCACCTCAATATTTCTTTTCCTCAACGTTCTCCCCGCCAAACGCAGGAAGCGGTTTTTTGTTCCTGTGGGTCATATGTATTAAAATAGAGACGACTACATTATAAAAAGTGAGGTACATATATGCCGATACAAAGAGAAGACGCAGATATTAAACTGATCGCGATTGATATGGACGGAACCCTGCTCAATGACGAGCAGCTCATCCCGGAGGAAAACCGGCGGGCGATCAAGGAAGCGGAGGCGAAAGGAATTCACGTCGTCATCAGCACAGGACGCACGCTGATGACCTGCCGCGAACTGGCTGAGTCTCTCGAGCTGTCATCCTTTTTAATCACGGCAAACGGCAGCGAGATCTGGGATTCCAACTTTGAGCTGGTTGAGCGCAAGCTTCTTCATACCGATCATATTCAAAAATTATGGGATCTGAGGAATAAGCACAACACGAATTTCTGGGCCTCTACCGTCGATAGAGTGTGGAGAGGGGAATTCCCGGAAACGATTACAGATCATCAGTGGCTCAAGTTCGGATTCGAAATCGAGGATGACGAAGTGCGGAATGAGGTGCTGCAAGAGCTCAAGGAATACAAGGAGCTCGAGATCACAAACTCCAGTCCGATCAACATCGAAGTCAATGCCCTCGGTATCAACAAAGCGGCTGCGCTGGCGAAGGTATCGGAAAAACTCGGCTTCACGATGGAAAATGTGATGGCCATGGGTGACAGTCTGAATGACATTGCCATGATTGAAAAAGCGGGTGTCGGCGTCGCCATGGGGAATGCGCAGGACATTGTGAAAGAAACAGCTGACTGGGTGACTGATGTCAACACGGAAAACGGGGTCGCCAAAGCGATCCGCCACTGGGTGTTATAATAGAAAAAAGAGAGAGTCTCAGTATGAGGCTCTCTTTTTTTAGTTTTGTCAGATTTATGACTAGGTCCATGGTAGGTTTTCTGACAAAAGGATGTTCAAACCTGTCAGAATTAAATATAATGAAGAGAAATTCAACAATTCGGAATAGTCATTCCGAATAGCGGAATGATAATAATATAAAACGTTTACAATACAGGAGGGATCTTATGTTTCAGATTGACATCAATTGTGATTTAGGAGAGAGTTTCGGTGCTTATAAAATCGGACTGGATGAAGAGATTTTGGATTATGTGACATCTGCAAACATCGCCTGCGGCTTTCATGCGGGTGATCCCAGCGTGATGCGCAAAACGGTTGCGCTTGCGGCGGAAAAAGGCGTGAAAATCGGCGCTCATCCCGGGCTGTTCGATCTGCAGGGATTCGGGCGGCGGCAGATCGCGATTACACCCGAGGAAGCGTATGATCTGACGCTGTACCAAATCGGCGCGCTGTCAGGTTTTTTAAAAGCAGAAGGTGTCGAGATGCAGCATGTGAAGCCGCACGGCGCTTTATATAATATGGCCGCCGTCAATCCCGGCCTGTCAGCAGCCATCGCTCAGGCGGTCTGTCATTTTGATCCCGGGCTTATTCTTTTCGGGCTTTCCGGAAGCGAGCTGATTAAAGCGGGAGATCGAATCGGACTGAGGACGGCAAGCGAAGTGTTTGCGGACCGCACCTATCAGGAAGACGGCACGCTGACGCCGCGTTCAGAGCCGGATGCGCTGATTCAGGATGACAAAAAAGCGGTCGGTCAAGTGATTCAAATGGTGAAAGACAGCACGGTGACATCACGTAAGGGACAAGCTGTAAGCCTGAAAGCGGACACGGTCTGCATTCACGGAGACGGAGCCCACGCCCTCACATTCGCAAAAACAATCAAAAAAGAATTAAAAACGGCAGACATTCAAATCAGCGCGCTTGCAAAAGACTGAGCAGCAGAGGGAGGAAGACAGCATGGAGCAAAAGAAAAAAACAGCCGGAAAGGCTTCCGGCAAATGGTCGATTCTTTTAGGCGCGACATTTTTGATGGCGACATCATCAATCGGGCCCGGCTTTCTGACGCAAACGGCCACGTTTACCAATACATTGGCGGCAAGCTTCGGCTTTATCATTTTAATTTCTATTATTTTGGACATTTTCGCGCAAACCAATGTATGGCGGATTATCGCGGTTTCCGGAAAGCGCGGCCAAGAGATTGCCAATATGGTGCTTCCGGGCGCCGGTTATGCCATTGCTTTTCTGGTCATGCTCGGCGGACTTGCGTTTAATATCGGAAACATCGGCGGCGCGGGTCTCGGTCTTCAAGTATTATTCGGGATCAAACCGGAGATCGGCGCTTTAATCAGCGCAGCGGTCGCGGTGCTGATTTTTGTCATAAAGGAAGCCGGAAAAGTCATGGACCGTTTTATGCAGATCGCCGGCATCGTCATGATCGTATTGACGGTGTATGTTGCCGTAACGACGGCTCCGCCGGTCGGACACGCCGTTGTGAAAACTTTTATGCCTGATCATATCAGTGTGCTGGCGATCGTGACGCTTGTCGGCGGCACAGTCGGCGGGTACATTACATTTGCCGGAGGCCACCGTTTGCTTGATTCAGGCATCCAAGGGAAAGAAGTCATCCCTCAGGTTACGAAAAGCTCCATCACAGGCGTTCTGATTACATCGATTATGCGGATTGCCCTGTTTCTCGCCGTGCTCGGCGTCGTCTCAAAGGGCCTGAGCATTGATCCTGATAATCCGGCGGCTTCTGTATTCCGGCTTGCGGCGGGAAATGTAGGCTATAAAATTTTCGGCGTCATCATGTGGTCTGCCGCTATCACGTCTGTCATCGGCGCCGCCTATACATCGGTATCATTTTTCAAATCATTTTCAACAAAAATCGAAAAGCACTCACATGGCGTAATTATCGGTTTTATCATCGTATCCACTCTTATTTTTGTCACGATCGGCCAGCCTGCCAAAATTCTGGTCGCGGTCGGTTCGCTTAACGGCTTAATTCTGCCGCTTGCATTAGCGATGATTCTGTTGGGCGCTTATAAGAAAAAAATCGTCGGCGATTACAAGCATCCGATCTGGCTCACGATTGCAGGGGCGATCGTAGTAGTTGTCATGGCGGTTATGGGCATCTATACATTATTCACGCAAATGCCGCAGCTATGGAGCTGATGATATGAAAAACCATATGAGTGACATGAGCCCCGAAGAAGCCAGACAGCTGATCAGGAAAGGGCAGATGACCGGGCCGACGGTGGGGATGGCCGCTTCTTACGCACAAGCCAATCTCGTCGTTTTGCAAAAGGATCTTGCCTTTGATTTTCTCTTATTCTGCCAGCGCAATCAAAAGCCTTGTCCGGTGCTTGACGTGACGGATGCGGGTTCACCCGTTCCGGCAATAGCTGCGCAAGGAGCTGATATCCGGACGGACTTTCCGAAATACAGGATTTATCGGCATGGCGTGCTTACTGAAGAGGTAACGGATATTACGCCGTATTGGAAGGATGATGATGTCGGGTTTTTGATCGGCTGCAGTTTTTCATTCGAGCAAGCCCTTATTAATCAGCACATTCCAATCAGGCATATTGATGAAGGCGTGAACGTTCCCATGTATAAAACAAATATTGACTGTGTTCCCGCCGGCCCATTTTCAGGAAAGATGGTCGTCAGCATGAGACCGATTCCGGAAAGGCTTGCAGTCCGGGCGGCGCAGGTCACGTCACGTTTTCCCGCCGTGCACGGCGCCCCCGTCCGCATCGGAAATCCGCAAAGCATCGGTATCAGCGATTTGCAACAGCCGGATTTCGGAGATGCCGTAACGGTGCGGGAAGGTGAAGTTCCCGTATTCTGGGCCTGCGGCGTTACACCCCAGGCGGTGATCATGGAAGCAAAGCCTGATATTGTGATAACACATTCACCGGGGCACATGCTGATCACCGATATACGAAATGAATCGCTTGCTGTCCTGTAAGTGAGAAAGAATACAACGAGGTGATGACAATGATGCAGTATAGCGGAAATACAGCGCTTGATATACAGCCGTACGGTGATTCCGCCGTTATCATCCGCTTTGGCGGGCACATCAGCGAAGAGGTCAACAGCCGGGTGCATGCGGCGGCAGCCTGTATGGAAGAACGGCCGTTTCCGGGCTTCGTTGAATGTATTCCGGCATTCACAAGCTTAACGATCTTTTATGATATGTATGCCGTCTCAAACATAAAAAAAGGCGTCTCTCCTTTTGCCTTGGTCAAGAAAGAAGTGACAGAACGTCTCAGCCATATAATGACCGACCGCCAGAAAGAGCGCCGGGTGATGGAAATCCCCGTTTGTTACGGCGGTGATTTCGGTCCCGATTTAGAAGAGGTCGCTGAGATGAACGATCTGACCCCGGAAGACGTCATCCGTATTCATACTGAAGGCGAATATCTCGTTTATATGCTCGGATTTGCGCCGGGATTTCCGTTTTTAGGAGGAATGTCTGAGCGGATCAGAGCGCCGAGAAAGGCGTCACCAAGGCCGTCCATCCCGGCCGGTTCAGTAGGAATCGCGGGAATGCAGACCGGTGTGTATCCGATATCCACTCCCGGCGGCTGGCAGCTGATCGGCAGCACCCCGCTCCGGCTTTTCAGGCCGGAAGAACATCCGCCGAGTCTTTTGAGAGCGGGCGATACGGTGAAATTCGTCCGGATCACGGCAGAGGAATACAGCCGCATCAAGGAGGGAGCCGAATGAGTATGAAAGTGGTAAAGCCCGGTCTCTTGACGACGGTTCAGGACACGGGACGCACGGGGTATCAGAAATACGGTGTGCTGGGAAGCGGCGCAATGGATACGATCTCTCTGCGCATCGCCAATCTTCTTGCCGGAAATCAAGAAAAAGAGGCGGGACTGGAAATTACGCTCATGGGGCCCGGGCCTTCCTTTGAATTTTCAGAACCTGCGGTTATTGCCGTGACGGGAGCTGATTTTGCCCTTCATATTAATGGGGAGCCCGCTCCTCTGTGGAAACCGGTTTTGATAAAGGAAAACAGCGTCGTCTCATTCGGGCCGTGCAAGATGGGGAGCCGCGCATATCTCGCCGTCGCGGGGGGATTTGACGTGCCCGCCGTCATGGAAAGCAAGAGCACGTATGTCAGAGCGGGGATCGGCGGTTTTTGCGGAAGAGCGCTGCAAAAAGATGATGAGCTGCCGCTCGGCCGTATGACGCCATGTTCGGAATCAATCGCGTACCGTCTGAGCGATTCTTTCGGACAGCATGGTTTCTCAGCGCCTGATTGGTCTGTCAGCAGCAGAGGGTTTCTGCCGCTGAAAAAAAATCCGGTTATACGAGTGCTTGAAGGCGCTCAATTTCACGCTTTTACAGAAGAAGCAAAATTGCGTTTTTATCAAGAGTCATATACGGTCACGCCTCAATCCGACCGAATGGGCTACCGGCTGAAGGGCGCTCCGCTTGAATTGCGGGAGCCGCTGGAGATGGTATCTGAGGCCGTGACGTTCGGAACGGTGCAGGTGCCGCCGGACGGCAATCCGATTATTCTGCTGGCTGACAGACAGACGACGGGGGGCTATCCGCGGATGGCGCATATCATATCCGCCGATCTTCCTCTCGTCGCCCAAACGATGCCGGGGGAACATATCACGTTCCGGGCCGTTTCGCTGGAGGAAGCGGAAATGCTGCTTTTGGAGAAGGAACAGCAGCTGAAGGAGCTGAAAGCAAGGCTCAAAATGGAATGGCTGATCTGACAAAGGGGCTAAAGACCATGGAAAACTTAAACAAAACCGTCATCAAATCAATGGAACTGCTTCATTTGTTTCTGACTGAACCGAGCCTGAGCTTAAATGAACTGGTTTCTCTATCGGAGATGCCGAAGACCTCGGTTCACCGGATGGCAAGCTCGCTGGAAGAAACGGGGTTTCTCATCCGGGCGGCAGACGGCCGTTATCAGCTTGGTCTGATCTTTTTACAATTCGGCCAGCTCGTCTCTGAACGTCTGGATATCAGGAAAATAGCCAAACCGATTATGGAAGAGCTGTGCGGCGAAGTGGATGAGGCCGTTCAGCTGATCATGAGGGACGGGGATGAAGCCATTTACGTCGAGAAAATTGAAGGCACCCAAACCGTCCGCCTGTATACGGCAATCGGCCGCCGGTCTCCGCTGTACGCGGGAGCGTGCGCCAGAAGCATTCTATCGTTTCTGCCAAAAGAGGAGATTGACACATACATTCAGAAGACAAAGCTTGCCGCAATCGCCTCAGGCACGATGACGGATCGGGCTGAACTGCTTCAATCTATTGAAAGATCCTTACAATCAGGTTATACGATCAGCTATTCGGAATTAGAGGATTACACGGCGGCGATCGGAGCGCCGATTTTCAATCACGAAGGTAAGGTGGCTGCCGGAATCAGCATCGCCGGCTTCGAAGCCCGGTTTTCAGAGGACAGGCTGCCGTATTTAACCGAAAAGGTCAAAAACGCCGCACAGCATATTTCTGAGAAATTGGGTTATTGACCGAGCCAATTTTTCTTCACTCGCGTACATTACAATATCGATAGTAACGAGTGGAGGAAAGTAAATGGGACTTGTTTATACGGCGCTGGGGGATTCTTTGACGACGGGAAGGGGATCCGGGCCGTTTTCCGCCGGTTTTGTCCAGCGGTTCGGGCGCATGATGGCAGAAGATTTACAGACAAGAACCGACGTATCCATCTTTGCCAAATCAGGCCTTGAGACGGTAGAAATTCTCGGGCTTATGTCCTTGCCGTACATTCAGAGGCGGATTCAGGCTGCTGATATGATTACGATTACAGGCTGCGGCAACGATTTGATCGATTCGGTTCAGGCATATCAGCAAACATCGGACGCTTCGGTGTTCACCAGCGTGTCCAGTCACTGCCATGAGAACTTTGAAAAGATGATAGCCAAGATCGCTGCCTTAAAAGGGCCGCACCCGTCTCCTTATGAGATCCGCGTCTTTAATTTATACAATCCTTTCCCGGGCATCTCCATTGCAGAAAAATGGATATCCTCTTATAATGCGCACCTCAGCACACTCGCATCGGCGCCGCACGTCAAAATCGCCGACGTCCACAGCGCTTTCAAAGGAAAAATGAATGAATATCTCTCTCATGACCGCGTACACCCCAACAGTAAGGGATATGAAGTCATGGCATGCGTCCTGCGGGGGCTCGGATACGGAAGCCTCGCCCGCTCATAAAAGCGCGCTCCTTTTCATCGGGAGCGCGCTTTTCGTGCTCCTTAAAACAAACTTAAAATTGCCCGACTTTCGTTCTATCCGCGCAAAAAATACGCTAGAATAATGGGGGATAAAGACAGAAATAGAATTGTGTTCAAAAAATGATAACAGAAAGGATGGATTGCTTTGCTGCGCGCCTTAAAACTGTCACTCGCGATGCTGATTATTATACTTGCGGCCGCCGCATTTACGTATGCGGAACATACCTCAGTCATACAGCCGGTTATGCTCGTGTTTCTCGGTGCGGTCATGTTCATTCAGGGGCTGGAGGAAAAACGGAAAGAAAACGACGGCTCCGGGAAATTCAATATCTATACCGCCGTTTTTGTATGGTCAATCTCCTTAATCGGTTTTACGCTTCACGCGATCTGAGTCTGATAGATCCTGAAAATGCTCCACAACGGGAAATGGTGAATAAAAACGGTGCAGTAAGGCTTTCCATTCCTGATATTCCGGCGATCCGCGAAAGCCTTTTGTATGATCTTCTAATGTCTCCCATTCCACAAGCAGCAAATATTTATGCGTCTTTTCCATACATTTGGACAAGGAATGGGACAGATAACCTTTCATGCCCGCGATAATCGGCTCCGCCCGGCGGAATGCCTCTTCGAATTCCCCCTCAAGACCTTCTTTTACATAAAGCATGGCTGCTTCTCTGATCATCTGAAATTCCCCCTTTTTTTAATAGATACATTGTATAAGAATATGGCCCGTGACGGCAGGAAAAACAAAAAAATTTAAAACAATATGAGAAAAAAATCCTTGCCAGCCTGATTTGGTTTAGGAGAAAATAACAGTTGGAAGGCAGGGGAATAGACAGTGAAAAAAGGGTTATACCTATTACTTTTACTCGCAGGAATCATAGGTTTGATCGGCTGCTCGAAAACGGAATCGGCCGAAGACAGAATGAAAGATTTCGTAAAAGACTGGAACAGCGGTCATTACGATAAGATGTACCAAAGTCTCACCCAGGATGAAAAGAAAAAGCTATCCAAAAAGGATTTTGTAAAACGATATGAAACCATTTATGAACAAGCAGGGGTCAAAAATCTGAAAGTCACTGCCGAAAAACAGGACGAAGACGACAAGAAAAAAGATGACCTCCAGCACATCGATTATAAAGTCAGCATGGATACAAAAGCAGGGAAGGTCGCTTTTGAAAACACGGCCGTCCTGAAAAAAGAAAAAACAGACGATGGAGAATCATGGAACATCGACTGGAATCCTTCTTTTATTTTCAAACAGCTTTCCGATGACAAAACCGTGCAGATCGCAAATGAAGAACCGAAGCGCGGACAAATTTACGACAAAGACGGAAAAGGTCTCGCCGTGAATACCGAGGTGCCGGAAATCGGCATTATCCCTGGAAAACTCGGTAAGGATAAAGACAGCGTGATCAAAAAACTGTCTGAAAAACTGGACCTTTCTGAAGACGATATCAAAAGCAAACTGAAACAGGGCTGGGTAAAAGACGACTCCTATGTCCCGATTCAAAAAATCAGACCGGATGATGAAAGCAAGGTCAAAAGCCTGCTCGCATTAGACGGCGTGACGAAAACGAAAGTCAGCTCCCGCTACTATCCGTACGGCGAAAAAGCAGCCCATCTGACCGGCTATATTAAAACCATCACAGCGGAGCAGCTGAAAAAAGCGAAAGACGGCCAATACAGCGATACTTCCAAAATCGGCATCGCCGGCCTTGAGAATGTATATGAAGACAAGCTGCGCGGCACGGCCGGCTGGAAAATATACGTCCCGCAAACAGGTGAGGTCATTGCTGAAAAGAAAGCCGAAAGCGGGCAGGATATTCATGTAACGATTGACATGAAAACGCAGACGAAGCTGTATGATTCTATGAAAGATGACAGCGGAGCGGCAGTCGCCCTCGAACCGCAAACGGGAGAGACACTCGCGCTCGTCAGCGCACCGTCTTATGACCCGAACGGCTTTATTTTCGGCTGGAGCGGAAAAGAATGGAAAAACCTGAATGAAGATAAAAACAATCCATTTTCAGCGAAATTCAACAAACTTTATGCGCCGGGATCAACGATTAAACCGATTGCCGCGGCAGTCGGCCTGACAAACGGCACATTGAAAGCGTCGGAAAAGAAAAAAATCACCGGAAAAGAGTGGCAGAAAGATTCAAGCTGGGGCGGTTACCATGTCACACGCGTATCAGAGCGCCTGAATGAAGTGGATCTCGAAAACGCGCTGATCACATCGGACAACATCTACTTTGCGCAAAATGCCATAGATGCCGGAGCGGACGCGTTTACAAAAGGATTAAAAACATTTGGCTTTGATGAAGAGATTCCGTACCAATTTCCGATTGAAAAGTCTTCAATCGCTAACGGCAAGCTTGATTCCGAGATCCTTCTCGGAGATACGGGCTACGGCCAGGGGCAGATGATGATGTCTCCGCTGCACTTAGCGGCTGACTATACCGCATTTGTAACAGACGGAAATCTCGTCAAACCGACATTGATCAAAGACGGAGAAAAAACACCGCAAATCTGGCATAAGCAAGTGGTGTCGAAAGCCAATGCCGAAGAAATCACGAAAGGGCTGAGAGGCGTCGTTGAAGATCCGCGCGGCTCTGCATATCAGCCGGCCGTAAGCGGCATTACCGTAGCCGGAAAAACCGGTACAGCCGAGCTGAAAACGTCTAAAGAAGATAAAGACGGCAAAGAAAACGGCTGGTTTGTCGGTTACGATTATAAAAAGAAAGACCTCTTGATCGCGATGATGATTCAAGACGTCAAAAAACGCGGCGGAAGCCATTACGTCGTTGAAAAAGCGAAAAAGCAGTTTCAGAATCATTAAATGACGATTTTTGCGGGCTGAAAGGAAAATCGGCCGCCGAAGCAGAATGAAACAGCATGGGCAATTCCTGAAAACAGAGATACAAGAGGCTCTAAGAAAAAAGGGGGATTTCACATGCAGCGCATTCAATTGGCTGAAGACCTGGAATTTTCAAGAGTGATACACGGGCTTTGGCGTCTGAACGAATGGAATGTTTCAGACGGAGAGCTGCTGAATCTGATTGAATGGTGCATCAGCCAAGGCATCACCACCTTCGACCATGCCGATATATACGGCGGTTATACGTGTGAAAAGCTGTTCGGCGGCGCTTTGTCCCTTTCGCCTTCAATAAGGGAGCGAATCGAAATCGTCACAAAATGCGGGATTGTCATTGAATCACCGGAACGGCCCGGAAACAAGTCGCATCATTATAATACGTCGAAGTCTCACATTTTAGCGTCGGCGGAGCAGTCGCTTTTGAATCTGAATACGGATTATCTGGACGTGCTGCTCATTCACAGACCGGACCCGCTTATGGACCCGGAGGCTGTGGCTGAAGCGTTTCACGCGCTGAAAAGCTCGGGAAAGGTCAGATATTTCGGGGTGTCGAACTTTAAAGCGCACCAGTACAGAATGCTCGAATCCTATTTGGATGATCCGCTTATCACAAACCAAATTGAAATTTCGGCGTACGAGCTTGAAAATATTCATGACGGCACGCTGGATTTCTGTCAGGAAAAACGCATTCCGCCGATGGCGTGGTCACCGCTTGCGGGCGGGAGCGTCTTTACCGGACAATCAGATAAGGACGTCCGAATCCGTGCCGCGCTTCGTTCCGTACAGGAAGAAATCGGCGCCGCTTCCATTGACGAAGTCATGTACGCATGGCTGTTCACCCACCCGGCAGACATCATGCCGATTGTCGGCAGCGGAAAAGAGAACCGCATTTCCGCCGCGGTGCGTGCATCCGCGTACAAACTCAGCCATGATCAGTGGTTCCGGATTTATACCGGTGTCCAAGGCTGCGATATTCCATAAACAGAACAAACGCCCGGAAGCTAGCTTCCGGGCGTTTGTTTATGTGGTGTGCAATGTCTAAAAACAAGTAAGGTCACTTTGAAGTATAGCCGTGCGGATCAAGAGTAACAAGCGTCATGGCATATTATCTGACACATTTTTCTTTTTCAATACTGTCACACGGCCCAGTGCCAAATTGCCATTTGAAAATGGTTGAATAATCATTGAAAGCGTTTTATATTATAACTTACACCACTTTCCCCGGCAGCACTCCCCATATGCCATACTTCTCACAACTAGAAAATCTGGAGGCGCGTTTCATGTATATGACAGCGAGAGAACAAAAATTAATGAAACATCTTTTACTGCAGAACCGGTACGAGACAGTGCATGAACTGGCGGAAGCTTTACAAGTCAGCACAAGAACCGTTCACCGCGAGTTAAAAACAATCAAACCGATGATGGAATCATTCGGTCTGGCACTTGATAAACAGCCCGGCAAAGGACTGAAAGCGGTAGGAAACCCGGAGGACAAACAAAAACTCCTGTCAGACCTGTCCTATGAACAGTATGAATACAGCGCTGAGGAGCGGAAACTTTTAATTCTATGTTCACTATTAGAGTCTCAAGAGCCGATTAAGCTCTACAGTCTGGCGAACGAACTGCAAGTGACAAACGCGACGATCAGCTATGACCTGGATGAGCTGGAGACTTGGATTGCGCCCTTCGGCTTGACGCTGATCCGAAAAAGGGGCTTCGGCATTCAGCTGACGGGGCCGGAAAATGCGAAACGGAAAATCGTCGGCAATCTCATCGTCAACCGCCTTGATATTCAAAGCTTTTTGGAAGCGGTTGAATTGAATATTAAAGGAAAACCGGACGATGCTGAAAAAATGTTCGGCGTCGTAAATAAAGCGGAACTTTTGAAAATGGACCGGCTCTTAATTCAGCTCAAGGAAAAAATCGCGATCGCCTTATCTGACAGCTCATACATGGCGCTTGCGGTTCATTTAACCTTTGCGATGGACCGGATCAGGCTCGGAGAAACCATCACGATGGAGGATTCGGAACTAAAAGCGCTGCAGCAGACGAAGGAGTACGGCTCTGCGCTGGAAATGGCAAAAGAGCTTGAAAAAGCGTTCGGCGTTTCAATTCCGGAAGCTGAGATCGGATATATCACCATTCATTTGCGGAGCGCCAACCGCAAATACAAAACGGAATTCAAACCGGAAGACATAGAGGTTGAAACGGCCTTGCAAACGAAGCAGCTGATCGGCTTCATTTCTGAAAAAATTAAAATTGATCTGACGGAAAACGGTTCTTTATACGATGGTTTAATCGCCCATCTGGAGCCTGCGATCAACCGGGTAAAAGAAAATATCGACATGTACAATCCGATGACTGAGCAAATTAAACGCGACTACTTTCTGCTGTACATGGCCGTAGAAGAAGGAATGGAAAAATTCTTTCCGGGGCTTCTTTTCTCTGATGATGAGATCGCTTTCATCGTTCTTCACTTCGGCTCCGCTCTGGAAATCAAACGGGAAGAAGCGAAGATCAAAGCGCTGATCGTCTGTTCAAGCGGCATCGGATCGTCCAAAATGCTCGCATCCAGGCTGAAAAAAGAGCTTCCGGAAATCCGTTCCTTTGATATGTCTTCCCTCATCGAACTGAAGGATCGAGACATCACCGCGTATGACATGATCGTATCCACCGTTCCGATCCCGTATGAAAACATTGATTACGTCATGGTCAGTCCGCTTTTAAACGAAGAAGACGCTGATCAGGTCAAGCAGTACATCAAAAGAAAAATTCCGCTGATTCTTGACAAAAAAAGAAACGGTAAAAGAGAAGAGAAGCAGCCGGAGACGCCTGATATGCTGGAAGCGGCCGGCCGTATGGCGCATTACGCGGCGGTTATCCAAAGCGTGCTGCGGAACTTTTCGGTCAAATCCATTGAGTCAAACACGGCGTATGAGCTGTTTTTGAACCGTATGTTTGACATGCTGGAGCAAGAAGGATTGATTCATAATGCCCAAAAAACCGCACAGTGCCTTGCTGAGCGTGAACGACAGGGCGGACTCGGCATTCCGGGAACGGCGATGGCCCTGTACCATCTCAAAAATGAAGAAATTGTCACGCCTTTTTTCAAAATTTATGATTTGACAGCTCCATGCAGTGTCAAAGGCATGGACGGAAATTCCCTGACCGTCGACCGCGCTTTGGTGATGATGGCGCCGGCTGATATGCCTGCTGAAGGGTCGGAAATACTAAGTGCGGTCAGTTCGGCCATCATCGAGTCCGAAGACAGTATAAAAGCCTTCCAGACTGAGGATGAGGCCGATTTATACAAACGTTTAAACAAGCTGTTTTATCATTTCATTCGGGAGAAAGGACAGCGGTAAACAGGAAGCGCACACCTCATGTGGGGTGTGTTTTTTTATGCATGTATGAGGGTAAGGGGAAGGGAAGAAACTAAAAACACGGGACTATTGTATCATTCACCGATGGAATAGTTCTAAAACAAAATAGTTTTACAAGTTATATTTTTTGGTTTAAAATGGGTTGCGTGAGAAAGAAAATCTGACAGAGTTTTTTTGTGATTTATCATTATGGGAGATGAAAATATGGAGACATTACAGCATCTGATTCTGCATGACATTTCAAATAGCGAAGAGATCGAAGCTGTAAAAAGCGGTGCGCATACCCTGACCTACGCGGAATATCGAAAACGAATCAACCAGCTTGCACAAGCGCTTCTTGATAAAGGAATAAAAAAAGGCGACAGAGTGGCGATGCTTTGCAAAAACGGCCACGCGGCATCCATTGTCATGTTTGCGGCACTCGAAATCGGCGCGGTGGTTGTGCCGGTCAGCTGGCAATTAACACCTTACGAAATGAAGGGCATTTTAGCAGCCTGTGAACCGAAAGCTGTTTTTTACGGCACTGAATTTAAAGAGATCATGGAAGAAGTGCTTCCTGCGCTTGCATCTTCTCTTAAACTGAAGGTCGTAACAGGAACAGCTGCGGAGACAACGCCTCAGTTTGACGCTTTATTGACAGGCTCCGGTGAAACACCGGACGTCGAAACGGTGTCTGAAAACGATACGGCATTGCTGATGTTTACCTCAGGTACAACCGGCAATCCGAAACGCTGCATGATCACTCACGGCGGCATATACAACTACGTAAACGCGACATTGGCATACACGGGGAGAATGCAGCATGTCCGCTTCTTAGCATGCCATCCGAATTACCATACGAGCGCGATTATCTGCCAGATGGTCGGCACGATGAGCGGAACGACATTCATTATGACAGACAATCAGGACCCTGTGGAAAACCTGAAGCTCATCGAAAAAGAAAAAATACAAACCATCATGGCGCTGCCAGTCTATTTCACATACCTGCTGAAAGCATGGGAAACGCATCAGACTGACATGTCTTCTATCGTTTATATGATGACGGGAGGAACAAAGGTGCCAAGCAGTCTGATTCAGCAGTATCTCGACATCGGCATTCCGCTCATGCATGGATATGGAAGCACGGAAGCGTGGGGCATCAGCTCTTGGAATCCGCAAATGGGAATGGATAAAGCCGCTTCCGCGGGTAAACCGATGGAAGAAGTGGACGTCCGCGTTGTAGATCCGGAAACAGGTGAATTCCTTCCGCAAGGTTCAATCGGAGAAGTCGCTGTGAAAAGTCCGTTTTTATTCAAAGGCTACGAAGGTAACGAAGAAGCGACACGAAAAGTGCTGAAAGACGGCTGGTTCCATACCGGCGATTCCGGCTATGTGGATGAAGACGGATTTATCTTTATCACCGGACGTTATAAAGATGTCATCATCTACGGCGGCGATAATATTTATCCCGACCAGATTGAAGAGGTCATTCAGCAAGTGCCGGGCATTCTCGAAACGGCGGTTGTCGGTATCCCTGATCCGCTCTACGGCGAAAAGCCGAAAGCGTTCATCGTGACAAACGGCAGAGAAGGCCTGACAGAAGAAGAAGTGACCCGTTTCCTTCAAGAACGTCTTGCCGCCTTTAAAATTCCGGACATTGAGTTCGTCAGCGAACTTCCGAAAAACAACCTTGGAAAAGTGAGAAAAGACGTGCTCCGCAAACAAGCGGTCCGTTCATAATTGAAAACAAAGACCCGGCTGCGAGCCGGGTTTTTTTCTTGCGTTCCATGTGAAACATTTTACTCCGAAAACATTTTGAACTGTCTCAATCATGTTTATCCGGAAGACTGCCGAGGTAGACAAGAAATATGAGATCGAACAAGAAGGAGGAACTTGACATGGAAAACTATCCGAAGGAATTCCCGGCGGAATCACAAAACCGCCAGCCGGGCATTGAGAACGAAATGAATCCGGCGCCTGTTTACGAATACAAAGAATATAAAGGCGCTGACAAATTAAAAGGAAAAACCGCACTTATCACAGGGGGCGACAGCGGTATCGGACGCGCCGTAGCGGTTGCTTACGCGAAGGAAGGCGCAAATGTCGCGATCGTCTATTTTGATGAACACGGTGATGCGGAAGATACAAAAAAACGAGTGGAAGAAGAAGGCGTAAAATGTCTGTTAATCCCCGGCGATGTCGGTGAGGAAGACTTTTGCAATGAAGCCGTTGAAAAAACGGTTGAAGAATTCGGGCGTCTTGATATTCTCGTGAATAACGCCGCGGAACAGCATCCGAAAGAAAGCATTAAAGACATCACAAGCGAGCAGCTTCACAGAACCTTTAAAACAAACTTTTACTCACAATTTTATTTGACTAAAAAAGCGATTGATTACATGAAGCCGGGCAGCGCGATCATTAATACGACATCCATTAATCCTTACACAGGCAATCCGCAGCTGATTGACTACACGGCTACGAAAGGCGCGATTAACGGTTTTACGAGATCCATGGCGCAAGCGCTCGTCAACGACGGTATCCGTGTCAACGCCGTGGCGCCGGGACCGATCTGGACACCGCTTATTCCGGCGACATTCTCAGAAGAAACAGTCGCTTCCTTCGGTCAGACTACGCCGATGGGCCGGGCAGGCCAGCCTGTTGAACATGTCGGCTGCTATGTGCTCTTGGCCTCAGACGAATCATCTTATATGACCGGACAGACGCTGCATGTCAACGGCGGCAAATTTGTGACCACATAAGGGGGCTGAAGCATGACGATATCGAAGCATGACGTGAATGCATACTATCAAAAAGCGGGAATCGTTCTGACTGATGATGAAGTCGAAGACATTCAAATCATGGATTACGGCTTAGGCAAGCTTAAGGAAACCGGGCTTCAGCTGTTTATTTACGTGAATACCGACCGCTACTGTTCGAAAGAATTGGTGCTCTTCCCGCGCCAGACGTGTCCGGAACACCGCCATCCGCCGGTCGGCAGCGAGAAGGGAAAACAAGAGACATTCCGCTGCCGCTGGGGGAAGGTGTATCTCTACGTGGAAGGCGAAAAGACAGAGAACCCAAGCGTCCTCCCGCCGAAAGAAGACAAGGAATACTACACCGTCTGGCATGAGATTGTGCTTGAGCCGGGCGGACAATACACCATTCCGCCGGATACGAAGCATTGGTTTCAAGCGGGAGAAGAAGGGGCGGTCGTCACGGAAATGTCATCGACAAGCACGGATGATCACGATGTTTTCACCGACCCGCGCATTTAAGGATGAGGCTGCACGCCTCATCTTTTTTTGTATGGAAAAAAGTGAATTTACCTGTATAATGGCTAATAAAGGAAAGAAGGTGCGGTCGTGTTTTCCTGTCAAATCTGGGAACATCTGAAGATCAGATTGCTTGCTAAAGAAGATACGGACGAATTGTATTCTGTTATGAAGCGAAATCAAAACCATCTCAGCGAATGGCTCAGCTGGGCGGAAGAACTGGCTGATATCGATACGTACCGAGATGTGATCATCCCCGAATGGCGCTATAAATACGCGGAAGAGAATGGGTTTGACGCCGGAATTTTTGTGAAGGGCCGGTTTTGCGGCATGATCAGCATCCATAATGCCGATCCAGTCAATCAAAAAGCAGAGATCGGCTACTGGCTGGATCGAGAGCATGAAGGATTCGGCATTATCACCGCAAGCTGCCGGGCGGTCATCACCCATGCATTTCAGGATCTCGGCCTGAACCGCATCATGATCAGCGCGGCTGAAAAAAACACGAAAAGCAGGGCGGTGGCGGAACGGCTCGGATTTCAGAAAGAAGGACTGACGAGAGAAGGCATTTTCGTACAGGGCGCCTATCATGACACGGTGAACTACAGCATGCTGAAGCGGGAATGGAGCGAAGATCGGCAGAAGAGCACATTTCTTGGTTTAAATGTCTCCCCAATGTGGAAAAGTAACAGCGGAGACGTTAAAAAGGAGTGATTCTTCATGAATCAAAATGAAATCAAAGAAAAAGTGCTTGAAGTACTGGATCATCATAAAGTCGGTTCGCTTGCGACGGTAGAGCAAGGCAAACCGCATTCACGCTACATGACATTTTTCCATGACGGCTTAACGATTTACACGCCGACGAGCAAAGACACTCATAAAGCGGAAGAAATTGAAAACAATCCGAATGTTCATATTCTGTTAGGGTATGACTGTGAAGGATTCGGTGACGCTTATGTGGAAGTGGCCGGAACCGCCAAACTGAACAACTCAGCCGATTTAAAAGAAAAGCTGTGGGATCCGAAACTGGAACGCTGGTTTGACGGAAAAGACGATCCGAACCTTGTGATTCTGGAAATTGAACCGAAGCAGATCAAGCTCATGAACGCGGGTGAAAAAACGCCGGCCGAGCTGGAACTTTAATAAATCATTTGATTATTCAGGGGCAATCTGTTATACTTAATTGCTAAGTGACAACATGCAAATAAAAAAGAAAGTAAACTTCTTTTTTCTGTTTTGATATAGAAGCTTCAGGCTTCAACGGACAGCTTGAAAAAAAGCTGAGCTTATTCTTTTCCTTCTGACATTCGCCCCTAACGAAGAGATGGAAAAAAGACTTTTTGTTTTACAATTCACACCGGCGCGGCTTCGGAGCCGCAGTGACGATTGAGAGGTAGGGCTTTCGTTGTCTTGTGTTCAAGAACTTCCATGGTGTTTACTTTCGAAGAATGATTCTGTCGGAACTGTTTATACGAATCACCCGCGGGCTAAGGCGGGCAACCATATATTATTTATTTGCGTAAGAAAAGAATAAGACAAAAACCGCGCCGGACATCCGGGCGGTTTTTTTATGTAACCGGCCGAAACCTCGCCGCAGTCTGCAGAGTCTAATCAGTAGAAAAGATTTGGAGGAATCATACATTGCACGTTATTACTTCACAAGTACTGTTTATCTTCTGTTTTCTGCTGCTGATACATTCGGTTGAAACGCTTGCCTATGCAACACGGCTTTCCGGCGCGAGAGTCGGATTTATCGCGTCAGCGCTGTCATTATTTAATGTCATGGTCATCGTGTCGCGTATGTCAAACATGGTTCAGCAGCCGTTTACCGGACATCTGATTGATGCCGCCGGATCAAACGCCCTGTCTGTTGTGGGCGCTCAGTTTCGATTTTTAATATTCGGCTCCACGGTCGGAACGATACTCGGCATCTGTCTTTTGCCGACATTCGTCGCGTTATTCACCAGGGCGATTATACACTTGGCGGACGGAGGAGGCTCCGTCATGCAGGTATTTAAAAAAGGATTTTCACTGAACGGGCTGAAGCATGCGCGTTCTTATATCAGACTGCCGTCAGTCTCCTATTTAAAGGGGCTTCAATTCCGAATGATCCCGAAACGCTTGTTTGTCATTAATATGGTCATTACGTCTATTTACACGATCGGTGTTCTGTCCGCTCTGTACGCCGGCCTTCTGGCGCCTGAGCACAGCACGACCGCCGTGATGGCATCAGGCTTAATCAACGGAGTTGCGACCATGCTGTTGGCTGTGTTTGTTGATCCGAAAGTATCCGTACTGGCAGACGATGTGGCGAAGGGCAAGCGCAGCTACGTCTCCTTAAAATGGACATCATTGACGATGGTGACATCAAGGGTGGCGGGCACGCTTCTCGCCCAGCTCGTGTTCATCCCCGGCGCTTATTATATCGCCTGGGTGACGAAATGGATGTAACGCATGAAAAAAGCTCCTCTTCTGCAGAGGAGCTTTTTTATTGATAATTTCTCAGGCCGCGATCATAAATAAAATTACCGAACGGAATAAAGGCCGCGATAAAACCGGCGGCTGACCATTTCACATGCCATTTGACAGTAAACGCCGCATACGCCAGCACCGCCAGATAAATGATAAACAAACCGCCGTGAATGGAACCGGCAATGGTGACGGCGAGCGGATGATGAGCCCAATACTTCAGCGGCATCGCGATAAACAGCAGCACCAAAAGCGACATTCCTTCAATAAACCCCATCGTGCGAAGTCTGCCGATCGGCGTGTGTAACATACAGCTCCCTCCTGTCGGACATCTTTTTTCCTCTATACTATAAGCAAAGGGCAGTCCTAATATGACCATTTCGCGTCAGTTCCTAAAAAACCTTTATTAATTCAGCCTGTTGTTCTTGTCATTTTTCGGATTTCTCTTGATAATATAGCCAAAAGGGTAAGGAAGGACTACAGTCATGAAACTAGATAATGTTGATCTGAGCATCATTAAAGAGCTGCAGCGGGACAGCCGCCTGTCCATGCGGGAGCTTGGCAGAAAAATCAAATTGTCAGCCCCGTCCGTCACAGAGCGTGTCAGACAGCTTGAATCTTTCGGCGTTATTAAGCGCTATACATTGGACATTGATCAAAAAAAGATCGGGCTTCCCGTCTCCTGCATTGTTGAAGCGACAGTGAAAAACGGAAAATACGATCAATTCAAAACCTACATTCAATCCATTCCCAACATTGAATTTTGCTTTCGGGTCGCCGGCGCGGCGTGTTATATGCTGAAGATTAACGCGGACAGCCTGGAAACGATCGAACACTTCATCAACCGCACCTCTCCGTATGCCCAAACCGTGACCCACGTCATTTTCTCAGAAATTGACACAAAAAACGTCCTCGATTAGAGAGAGCGTGAGGAAGTCTGTTATAATAACAGGATGATTGTGAAAGAAAGAGAAGTGAAAAGCATGTCAAAAACAGTTGTATTAGCTGAAAAACCTTCAGTCGGCCGGGACTTGGCCCGCGTGCTGAAGTGTCATAAAAAAGGAAACGGATATCTTGAAGGCGACCGCTACATCGTCACATGGGCGCTCGGACATCTGGTAACGCTCGCTGACCCTGAAGGATACGGCAAAGAATTTCAATCATGGCGGCTTGAGGATCTGCCGATAATTCCGGAGCCTTTGAAGCTCGTCGTCATTAAAAAAACAGGAAAACAGTTCAATGCGGTCAAAGCTCAGCTTGTCCGAAAAGACGTCAGCCAGATCGTAATCGCTACAGACGCAGGACGGGAAGGGGAACTTGTGGCCCGCTGGATCATCGAAAAGGCAAACGTCCGCAAACCGATCAAGCGGCTGTGGATTTCCTCTGTGACGGATAAGGCGATTAAAGAAGGATTTCAAAAGCTCCGCAACGGCAAAGAGTACGAAAATCTGTATCATTCCGCCGTTGCCAGAGCGGAAGCGGATTGGATCGTCGGCATCAACGCGACCCGCGCGCTGACGACAAAATTTAACGCGCAGCTGTCATGCGGACGCGTCCAGACTCCGACACTGGCGATGATCGCCAAGCGTGAAGCGGACATTCAGGCGTTCAAACCCGTCCCTTATTACGGTCTCCGCGCGGCGGCTGATCAGATGACGCTGACATGGCAGGATAAAAAAACAAAGCAGACTAGAACATTCGATCAGACGGTGACCGGCCGTTTGGCAAAAGACCTGCAAGGAAAGCCGGCAGTCATTTCAGAATTGAAAAAAACGGCGAAGAAAAGCTTCGCACCCGGTCTTTACGACTTGACGGAATTGCAGCGGGACGCTCATAAGCGCTTCGGTTTCTCCGCAAAAGAGACGCTGTCCGTGCTTCAAAAGCTGTATGAACAGCATAAGCTTGTCACTTACCCGCGGACAGATTCCAGATTCCTTTCCGCAGACATCGTGCCGACTTTAAAAGACCGTTTAAACGGCATGGAAGTTAAGCCGTACGCGCAATACGTCAATCAAATACTGAAGCGGGGCGTCAAAGCGCATAAAGGATTCGTCAATGATGCGAAAGTATCGGATCACCATGCCATTATTCCGACAGAGGAGCCGCTGATCCTTTCAAGCCTCAGCGACAAAGAACGAAAGCTTTACGATCTGATCGCCAAACGTTTTCTCGCCGTGTTAATGCCGGCGTTCGAATACGAAGAAACAAAGGTCACAGCCGATATCGGCGGCGAAACATTTACCGCAAAAGGGAAAACGGTTCAATCGCCTGGCTGGAAAGCCGTGTATGATATGTACGAAGATGACGACGATCATGAGGAAGACAAAGACCAGACGCTCCCGGATCTTCAGCAGGGTCAGCGCCTCACTGTCTCATCATTGAAAGAAACGAGCGGACAGACGAAACCGCCGGCGCGCTTTAATGAAGGCACGCTGTTATCCGCAATGGAGAACCCAAGCGCCTTTATGCAGGGAGAAGAGAAGAACCTTGTGAAAACATTGGGTGAAACCGGCGGACTCGGAACAGTCGCCACCCGCGCTGATATCATTGAAAAACTGTTCAATAGTTTCTTAATCGAGAAAAAAGAAAAAGATATTTTCATCACGTCAAAAGGGAAGCAGCTCTTACAGCTCGTCCCGGAAGATTTAAAATCACCGGCCTTAACCGCTGAGTGGGAGCAAAAGCTCTCCGCCATCGCAGCGGGTAAACTGAAATCCGCCGTGTTCATTAAAGACATGAAAACATATGCGGGCAAAACGGTGAAGGAAATCAAAAACAGCAGCCAGACTTTCAGACATGACAACATTTCAGGCACCGCCTGCCCTGATTGCGGCAAAATGATGCTTAAAGTCAACGGCAAACGCGGCACGATGCTCGTGTGTCAGGATCGGGAATGCGGCAGCCGGAAAACGCTGGCGAGAAAAACAAACGCCCGCTGTCCGAACTGTCATAAGAAAATGGAGCTTCGCGGCCAGGGCGAAGGCCAAACCTTCGCATGTGTATGCGGCCACCGGGAGAAACTGTCCGTCTTTGAAAAGCGCAAGGCGAAAGATAAATCCGGACGCGCATCCAAGCGGGACATCAACTCTTATATGAAAAGCCAAAACAAAGAGGAGCCGATGAACAACGCGCTGGCAGAACAGCTGAAAAAACTCGGCCTGGATAAATAGATCAGTGAAAGGCAGCATTTGTAAAGAAATGCTGCCTTTTGTTGTGTTTTTAACTGTAATGGGAATACGATCCAGACGAAGAGGGGAAAGGTGAGCAGGCGGCGCTCCCATTTAAAATTTTCCAATGTGAAAAAATGCTAGTATTCTTTTATCGTTTCCTATATAGTAAAAATACTTTGTGAAAAAATAAGATATGGGTCTAAAAAAGGGTTTATAAAATAGGAGGATGGACTGTGAAGCAATTCGTTTTTCGTCTGATGATCCTTTTGATTTCGATCGTTCTGACGGCGGGGTGCGCGGAGGCCGGCACTGAAAAACAGGCGGCGGCCGAACCGTCCGGACCGCTTCAGCCCGCAGAGCATTTTATTTATCATAAATTGATGAACGGGCGGGGGATGATCCGGACGAACATATCCGGTGAGCCGGAATATTTATCTGAGTCTCTCGGACTATGGATGGCATTTTTGCTGAACAGGAAAGATGAACGGCAGTTTCAAGCGCAATATCAGCTTCTCACCGATTCGTTTCTGACGAAAAACGGGCTCGTGTCGTGGAAGATTGACGGGAATAAAGCGAGCGGCACCAATGCCTTAATTGATGATTTCAGAATTATGAACTGTCTGAATGAGGCCGGAACCCTGTGGGGAAACAGTGAATACGGGAAAACGTCGGTGCAGATCGGGAAGGCGCTGGAAAAATACAATACGAATGACGGGTATTTTACGGATTATTATGATGCCGCTTCAAATGCCGCGTCAAAGACCGTGACGTTGTCCTATGTCGACCCCGGCGCCTTACAGATGCTCAGAGAAAAGGGAATTATCGATGAGAAAACGGAAAACCTGAACCTTGATGTTCTCAATCTTGCGCCCCTGAAAAATGGTTTTCTGCCGAAATCGTTCAATACCGAAACTAAGGAATACAAATATGACAGCGAAGTGAATATCATCGACCAGCTGTACGCCGCCGTGAATCTGAAGCGGGGCGATGGCAAAGCCGCTGTGCTGTCGAAATGGATTATAAAGGAATTTAAGTCGCGCGGACAGCTGTACGGACGATACAGCGCAGACACGAAGGAGCCGGCGGTTCAATACGAATCACCGTCCGTTTACGCCCTGGCCGTTCTTTTTTTAGCAGAACAAAAAGCTGATCCGGCTGTCATCAAGCCGCTTTATGAAAGAATGACTTCATTTGAAACACTGGACACGCTGAAACCTGATTACGGCGGCTATATGAGCGGGGACGATACACATTCTTTCGATAACCTGCTGCCGCTTCTGGCTGAAAGGAAATTGTTTAATGAAAATATCATTCAATGAATCACAAAAACTGTGCAGCTACACAGCAGTTATGCTGGTGCTGCTGTCTTTTTTTATTTACTATGCGTCTCAGCAATCCGCAGGGCTTCTGATAACCTGCATCACATTGCTTGTCACGGGAGCCGGCATATGGTTCGGGGCAATCTACGCGCTCGTCATCACCTTACTCGTCTTATTTGTTCTCGGCAGCCTGCTCCTGTGGTTTCAGACCGGGAGCTTTATGGCGTCTGCCGGTGCCGAAAGTCTGCAGGTGCTGGTCATTTGGGGGATTGCGCTGCTGCTCTTTTCTTACATAGCGGGAAGGATTCACGAGTTGGCGAAGGGGCTTGAGCGCTCAGTGAAACAGCTGCGTGAAGAGATTACGAGCTTTGTCGCCGTCGACAGGGTGACCGGCTTTGACAACCATCTGCGGATGAAGCTGGAGCTTTCTGAGGAAATCAAGCGGGCGGAACGCTACGGCAATTCCTTCGTCTTTTTGCTGCTGCACATGCATTATTTCAAAGAATTCAAATCCCTCTACGGAGAAAAAGAGACCGATCGGCTGCTGGCGTTTATCAGCCGCCAAATCCGGTCAAGCGTTCGGGAAACAGACAAAAAATTCAGGCCGTCCGCCGAACGGTTCGGCATCGTGCTGACCCATACGCCTGAAGAAAACATGCCGGCCGTTCTGGCGAAGCTGAAAAAGGAATTGGATACGTACCGGCTGCAAAACGGTAAATACGTCTCCATCACCTTCCGTGTATGTTACTTGGCGTACCGAAAGGATTTACAAACGGCCGAGCAATTTTTAAATGAACTGGAAAACGAGATGATGATGAATGAACTCTAAATGGATACGTCTCTTACTCTCGGCGCTCTTCATGATTTCGGCGGTTTATGTTCCCCTCACGGCGGAAGCAAAAGACAAAAAGGACGGCATTCTCATTATTTATACAAGCACGGACGGCAAAGAAACCGCTGAGGTCAAAATGCTTGATCTGACCGCGGGCCATTTCTCATCCGCCGTCACCGTGAAAAGCGACGGAGACATCACAGCAGCCGATCTCAAAAAGAATCGGCGCGTCATCTATTACGGCGTCACGAAAAAAAAGCTCAGCACATCATTTGTGTCTCTGATCAGCAGTATGCCGCAGCAGCTTATCAGCATCGGCTATAACGCTGGGCAGTTCCGCCAATTTGCGGGTTTGTCCCTGGCAGAAAAAGAAACGGTATACTGCATTTACAGCAAAGAAGAAAAAACAGACATGCCGCTTGAAAAAGGGATGTCCGTGCTCGGCGTATCGGGAGTAAAAGGGGAGCCCCTTTATACATACCGGTCCGGTGACGGCAGCACCCGCCCTTTTATGTGGAAAACGGCGCGCTCTGACTATTATTTCGGTGTGACGAGCCTGTTAAATGATTCGTTTCTGACGGCGAAAGCGCTGCGCAACGCATTCGGAGAATCAGAGGACGGCACCCTCCTTTATTTGCGGCTTGAGGACATCAGTCCGATGTCAGATGAAACATTGCTTTACGAAGCGGGCGCTTACCTGCATAAAAGACACATTCCGTTTATTCTGGCGGTCATTCCGGTCTATCTCAACCCGGAAAACGGAGAAAAAGTATACCTGGCGGACAAGCCGAAAATGGTCAGCGTCCTGAAAAAACTTCAGCAAATGGGCGGCAGTATCATTATTCACGGCTACACGCACGCATACCGATACAGCGAAACGGGAGAAGGCTTTGAATTTTGGGATGCCAAAGCGGATCAGCCGATTACGTCAGAAAATGCGGATGATACTCCGGTCAAGCTTGAAAAGGAACAGGATTTTCCGAATGAAAAAGCGTACCGGGCGTATGTGAAGCCTTTCCGTGAAAAAGAAAACATCTACACAAGAACGAAGCTGGAGCAGGCGATTGACGATCTGACAGAGCTCGGCCTTTACCCGCTGTCATTCGAAGCGCCGCACTATACGATGTCTGAAGAAGGCTACAAAATCGCATCTTCTTATTTCTCCAGCATTTTCGGACAAGTGCAGCTCAGCGGCACGACGTGGAAAACCTCGGGCGCCCCTCCGTTCGTCTCAAAGCCGGCTATGCTGCACGGGATGACGCTGTACCCAGAAACAATCGGTTATGCCGATAGCTCAAAGGAAAATCCGCTCGGAGATATGGAGAATCATATTTCGCAGATGATTGATTTCGGCGGCGGAACGGCGGGCGGTTTCTACCATCCGTATCTCGGCATGAAATACCTCCCCGAGCTCGTCAATCAGATGGAGCGGATTCCCGGCGGCGAGTGGCTCGATCTGAAGAAAACGAAGCAAACGGTAACGTCGGACAGCGTCAGGATCAAAACGGACGGAGACGGAACCATTCATGTGGAAAACAAGATTCATCCGATAACGGCCTTTTTCAATCACCATCAGCAGACGCCTCTGGAAAAAGCGCTTTGGATTCTCTCCGGCGTGGTGTTATTGTTTATCATCATGTTCGCCTGCTACGTTCTATATTTGCGCGCCACATTAAAAAAACGAATCTTTAAGGAGAGAAGAACCCTTGAGTAACATTCTGTTTTTTATCTCATTAAGTTTAATATGGGTGATGCTTCTCTATCACATGTTTCTGATGCAGGGCGGATTCAGGCATTATATGACCTTCGAACGGAACATTCCGAAATGGCGCGCAATGATGGGGGAGCTCCCGAAGGTCAGCGTGCTCATTCCCGCGCATAATGAGGAGGTCGTCATCAGGCAGACGCTGAAGGCGATGGTGAACCTGTATTATCCGAAAGAAAGGCTTGAGATCATCGTCGTTAACGATAATTCCTCCGACCGGACGGGAGACATCGTCAATGAATTTTCCCGTCAGTATGACTTCATTAAAATGGTCATCACAAAGCCCCCGAACGCCGGAAAAGGAAAATCTTCGGCGCTGAACTCAGGGTTCGCGGAATCGAACGGAGACGTGATCTGCGTGTATGATGCAGACAATACGCCGGAAAAAATGGCGGTGTACTACCTGGTTCTCGGTCTGATGAATGATGAGAAAGCGGGAGCGGTTGTCGGGAAATTCCGTGTCATCAATGCGGCCAAAACGATCCTGACGAAGTTTATCAATATAGAAACCATCTGCTTTCAGTGGATGGCGCAGGGCGGCAGATGGAAATGGTTCAAAATCGCCACCATCCCGGGAACGAACTTCGCGATCAGGCGGAGCATTATCGAACAGCTCGGCGGCTGGGATGATAAGGCGCTGGCGGAGGATACCGAGCTGACCATCCGCGTGTATAATCTCGGCTACCATATCCGCTTTTTCCCGGCGGCTGTGACATGGGAGCAGGAGCCTGAGACATGGAAGGTCTGGTGGCGTCAGCGGACAAGATGGGCGCGCGGCAACCAATACGTTGTTCTCAAGTTTTTATCCCAATTTTTCAAGCTGAAACGCAAGCGGATCATCTTCGATCTGTTTTATTTCTTTTTTACGTATTTTTTGTTTTTCTTCGGTGTGATCATGTCAAACACGATTTTTATCATCAATCTTTTTTACGACCTGCATCTGGCAGTCGGGTTTTTGGCGATGATTTTGTGGATACTGGCCTTTTTCCTGTTTATGACTGAGGTCATGATTACTTTAAGCATTGAAAAAACAGAAATGAACAAACAAAACTTCTTTATCGTATTTCTGATGTACTTTACATACTCCCAGGCTTGGATCGTGCTCGTCATCTGGTCATTATTCACAGAGATTAAGCACCGCTTGTTCAAGCAGGAAGTCAAGTGGTACAAAACGGAGCGATACAATCAAAATAAAAGCGGGTGACCTTTTTGAAAAAAGCGATCATATTGATAACTGGCCTTTTGCTATTGATGTATAACGGGCAGGCGGCCGCGGCCCGGGAACTGAAAACGGACGGTTCCGCCCTCGGAACAAGCGCCGGCGCAAAAGAGCAGCAGGCGCTGACCGGCGATCTGATGACACTGTACGGGGCGAAAGACAGCGCAGAGCTGACCTATCAGATTCCTGCGGGAGCTTCGAATGCCGATCAGTCGCTTCTGATTGATTACGAGGCGTCAAACTTATTAATTGCCCCGTCTTCTTTAACCATCGCCATTGATGATGAACCCGTCAAATCCATAAAGCTTGACGGCAGTTCCAAGCGGAAAACGGTGAAGCTCAATCTCAGCAAAAGCCAATCCGCCCAAGGCTATCACAATGTATCATTACGATTTTACGGCGTATTAAAAGAGGGCGTCTGCGTCAGGCAGGATACGTCAGGCAACTGGATAAAAATTTATCCGGACAGCCGCCTTGTGCTTTCAGAAGCAAGCAAGTCAAAGGGAGCGGATCTCGGCCATTTCCCGTATCCGTTTGCCCAATCAGGCAATACGGGTGAAGAAACCGATATTATCCTTCCTGACAAACCGACCTCGGCGGAAGCTGAAGCCGCAGTCAAAACAGAAGCATATCTGAAAACGGCAGACAGCAGGCTGAAGGTATCCTATGTAAAAGAATCCGACGCCGGCAAAATCAGCAATCCGTCAATTGTCATCGGCGCTGATCAGCATTGGAACGGGAAAATAAAAGAGCTTTTCGAACGGGGGAACATCAAAGCGGAAGACAACAAACTTCTTCTCGCTGAACGGGTTCTGACATCAGGGGACAAACGGCAGCCCGTCCTGTTTGTCACGGCGCAATCAGACAAAACGCTGGCGGATAAAATCCGCGTCATCACAGACAGCGCTTATTCAAGCCAGCTGGGCGGAGATACTTTGACAATCGGCCGCCTTCAGCCCGCTGCGGAAAAGACAGGCAATAAACTGACACTAGAGGACTTCGGCGCGGGAAATGTAACGGTCGGATCAAACAAAACGGCGTCAGAGCACTTCTTTTACCCTGCGGCGGCCGCTGTTGATAAAGACGGGAAGGTCAAGTTTTCGCTCACATTAAAGACGTCGGAATCGGTCCGGACGAAGGCGGATTCAGATGATGATGCTGAGAGAGCGGAACTGAACGTCATGGTCAACGGACAGCCGAATGCGGTGCGTCTTGATGATCTCGGCAATCAAGATAAAGACGGCTTTTACCACGTCTCAATCCCGATTGATCCGAAGCTTTTGCGAAGCAGCAGGTACATTGATCTGCAATTTGTCACATCAGGTTTGAAACATAACAATCCGTGTATCGACCGTGACGAAAACAAATGGGTCTATATTGATAAAAGCAGCACGCTGACGTATCCGGTAAGCGATGCGGCGCAGAAAGCGGACTTCGGGCAATGGCCGCTCCCGTTTGCGGGCGGCGGGAAAGAGAAAACAGTGATCGTCATCCCGAATGACGTAAACATGCAGACACTGAAAGAACTTTCTCTGGTGGCGGATTCATTCGGAAACGGCTTTACCGTAAAGACGGCATCAGACATGAAGGAAGCGGATGCCAAAGGCCGGAATGTTGTGTTTATCGGAGGCCTGCCGCAAATTCCGCTTTTGAAATCAAACGCCTCTAAGCTTCTCGTGCCGTCAGACCGCAGCGGAGCTTACGATGTTTCTTCGTTTCAGATGCTGAATGAGACAACGAAACAAGTCGCGTTTACCCAGAAATCACCTTGGGACTCAGACAGCAGTATTGCTGTTTTTGCTCCGTTATCAGGAAGCGGCGCGGCTGTCACAAAAGAGCTGATCAGCTTTTTAGACAGCACAAGCGATGCGGCAACCGTCGTCAACGAAACGACAGGCAAGCAGCTGTTTTCGAACCATCAGCAAATCAAGTCAGATAACAGCAGTCCATCGGCTGATACGAAAAGCCGTTCCGCAACACTGAACGTCACGTATATCGCTGTTTTCGCGGCGCTTATGATCATTGCGGCCGGTCTGATCTGGCTGACGGCAAGAAGGAAAAAAAGAAAAACGGATCATGAAAAAAGCGAAGAGTAATGAAGGAAAAAGAGGCCGTTAACAGGCCTCTTTTTTTGTATTTTTATTTCCATTTTTGGCGGTGATTTTTTTATTTTTGAAACAGCATAAAAGCCCCTTTACAACTGAACGGGACGGGAGTATGATCTCTTTTATAATCTATATCGCTTAATCTGTAATCAGAGCGGGGGAACCAATTTGCGGCGCGTCATGCCGCTTGGGGTGAATCCTTTTTCAGGTAGGGCCAACTCTCATAAGCCCGAATCCGACAGCTAACCTCGTAAGCGTTCATGAGAGGAGATGAATGAAACCTGTGCACGATTATGGCGCAGGGGCATCCGTTTGCCTCTGTGTCTTTTTGCTGTGCTGAAATAAGGCATGCAATCAGCATTCGGAGACATCATAGCAGTAAGAGTTTGTAAATCAAACGGAAAATGAAAAAAAGGGGAAGACAACAAATGTACCATTCAATCAAAAGATTTTTGATTGGGAAACCGCTGAAATCACAGGCGGCCGGAGAGCAGAAACTCACGAAACTCAAGGCGCTCGCCATGCTTTCTTCAGACGCGCTGTCATCAGTTGCTTACGGAACGGAACAGATTCTGATCATTTTGGCTGCGGTAAGCGCGGCCGCGTTTTGGTATTCCATTCCGATCGCAGTCGGCGTTCTCATTTTGCTGCTTGCTTTGATTCTGTCCTACAGACAGATTATTTACGCTTATCCGCAAGGCGGAGGCGCTTATATGGTTTCAAAAGAAAACCTTGGTGAGAAGCCGGGCCTGATTGCGGGCGGCTCATTGCTTGTTGATTATATTCTGACGGTGGCGGTAAGCATTTCTGCCGGAACTGACGCCATTACATCGGCATTTCCGGCTTTGCACCCGCATCATTTGCTCATTGCTGTTTTGCTTGTGATTCTGATTATGATTTTAAATTTGAGAGGACTGTCAGAGTCGGCGTCCATTTTGGCGTATCCCGTCTATCTGTTTGTGGCGGCGCTTGTCCTTTTGATCGTCGTCGGACTGTTTAAGCTTATGACGGGTCAGGTTCATCCGGCCGAACACACGCCGATCGGCACACCCGTGGCGGGCATCACGCTGTTTTTGCTGCTGAAGGCCTTTTCATCCGGCTGTTCGGCACTGACCGGTGTTGAAGCCATTTCAAACGCGATCCCTGCCTTTAAAAATCCTCCGGCGAAAAACGCGGCCCGCACTTTGGCCATGATGGGGATTCTGCTGGCGATCTTATTTACGGGGATTACGGTGCTGGCGTACGGCTACGGCACGGGACCGAAGCCTGACGAGACCGTTATTTCACAAATCGCCGCGGAAACTTTCGGCCGCCATACGGTGTATTATTTCATTCAAGGCGTTACATCCTTGATTCTCGTGCTTGCGGCGAATACGGGCTTTTCCGCTTTTCCGCAGCTGGCGTTTAATTTAGCGCGCGATCAGTATATGCCGAGAATGTTTACGGTACGGGGCGACCGGTTAGGATTTTCAAACGGAATTATCTTTCTCGGTATCGCGTCCATCTTGCTCATTCTTTTATTCGGGGGCCGCACGGAACATTTAATTCCGCTTTATGCTGTCGGCGTGTTCATTCCGTTTACGCTGTCGCAAACGGGAATGTGCATCAAGTGGATCAGGCAGAAGCCGAAGGGCTGGGCGGTAAAAATGCTGATCAACTCATGCGGCGCCGCCATTTCATTTATGGTGCTGTGTATTTTATTCGCGACAAAGTTCAATCTTGTCTGGCCGGTGCTGTTATTCATGCCTGCTGTCGTCATGCTGTTTTTCGTCATTAAAAATCACTACACCGCGGTCGGCGAACAGCTGCGGGTCGTTGATCAGCAGCCTGAGGAAATCAAGGGAACTGTCGTCATCGTGCCTGTCGCCGGTGTCACCACCGTCGTCCAAAAATCGATTCAGTATGCGAAATCATTATCGGATCAGGTCATTGCGGTTCATGTTTCCTTTGACAGAGAAAACGAAAAAAAGGTGGAAAAGCGCTGGGAAGAGCTTCATAACGGCGTCCGCCTCGTCACCCTGCATTCCTCATACCGCAGTTTGGTTCACCCGTTTGATAAGTTTTTAGAAACGGTCGAACAGAAAGCGAAAAAAGAACAGTTCTCCGTGATGGTGCTGTTTCCGCAATTTATTACGAAGAAACGCTGGCAGACCATCCTTCACAACCAATCAGCCTTCTTGCTCCGCGTCCGGCTGTTTTGGAAGAAGGACATCATCGTCGCCACCCTGCCGTATCATTTTAAAAAGTAACGGCAAAGACCGCAGGCTGAAATGCCGCGGTCTTTTTTGTAAAGGAGGACGACATGGCACAAGGCGCTTTTGTCATCATACAAAATGACGGGCGGGACATATTGCTCGTAAAACGAAAACATTCCCTTATGGGATTTGCCCGGCGGCGGGATCGCAGAAGGTGAAACACCTGAAGCCGCAGCCGTCAGAGAGGCCTTCGAAGAAACCGGTTATAACGTGACCATCATAAAAAAAGCCGGTGAGTATGAAAGGCCGGCATTTGAAGATACACAGCACGTTTTCATCGGAGCCATTACCGGAGGAACTCCGCTGATGAACGGGCCGGAAACCGCCGCCTTACGCTGGTTTTCCCCAAACCGGCTGCCGCTGTTCATGGTGCCGAACAGAAAACAGCAAATAAAAGACGGACTCAATGGGGCGGCAAATCATAAGGCAGTCCTTAAAGACCGGAATCTGTTATCCATCCTTGATCTGCTAAGAAAAAAGCTGAGAGTATAGCCCGTGTTTCAACCCGTTTGAAAAAGGGGATGAATACAGGTAAAAGGAGGATGCAGTATGCCAAGTAAAACAGCAGGACACGTAATGACGGAGCTGCTTGAACAATGGGGAGTCGGTCATATATACGGCATTCCCGGAGACAGCATTAATGAATTTATCGAAGAACTGAGACATGAACGAAATAACCTGACATTCATCCAAACCCGGCACGAAGAAGTCGCAGCCCTGGCCGCCGCGGCTGAGGCAAAACTGACCGGGCAGATCGGTGTCTGTCTTTCAATCGCAGGGCCGGGGGCCGTTCATCTGCTGAACGGTTTATACGACGCCAAAGCGGACGGCGTTCCGGTGCTGGCGATTGCGGGACAGGTGGCTTCCGATGAAATCGGCCGTGACAGCTTTCAGGAAATCAAATTAGAGCAAATGTTTGAGGACGTGGCGGTGTTCAACCAGCAAGTACATACGGCAGAAGCGCTGCCCGATCTTCTGAATCAGGCGATCCGCACGGCTTACAGCAAAAAAGGCGTTGCCGTTTTAACCGTTTCTGATGATTTATTCGCGCAAAAAATCAAACGGGAGCCGGTTTATACATCGCCGATATACCTCAAAGCCGATATAGAGCCGAAAAAAGAACATCTCGTGACATGCGCGCAATATATTAACAACGCAAAAAAACCGGTCATTCTCGCCGGCCAAGGGTTAAAATCAGCAAAAGAGGAGCTGCTCGCATTCGCCGATAAAGCGGCCGCTCCAATTGTGATTACCCTTCCGGCAAAAGGCGTCGTGCCTGACAGCCATCCCCACTTTCTCGGGAATCTCGGACAAATCGGCACAAAGCCCGCCTACGAAGCCATGGAGGAATGTGATCTGCTGATTATGCTCGGCACATCGTTCCCGTACAGGGATTATCTCCCAGATGATACGCCTGCCATTCAGCTTGATTCGGATCCGGCGAAAATCGGGAAGCGCTATCCCGTCAATGCGGGAATTGTCAGTGATGCGGCTCTGGGGCTGAAAGAGCTGACGGAATACATTGAATATAAAGAAGACAGAAGATTTTTAGACGCCTGCACCGAGCACATGAAGCATTGGTGGAAGGAAATCGAAAAGGATGAAACCGAAGCGACTCATCCGCTCAAGCCGCAGCAGGTCATTGCCCGGCTTCAGGATGCCGCCGCAGAGGACGCTGTCCTGTCGGTGGATGTCGGAACGGTTACGGTGTGGATGGCCCGCCATTTTAAAATGAAGAAGCAGGACTTTATCGTCTCAAGCTGGCTCGCCACGATGGGATGCGGGCTTCCGGGAGCGATTGCCGCAAGCCTTGCCGAACCTGAGCGGCAGTCCATCGCCATTTGCGGAGACGGCGGATTTTCAATGGTGATGCAGGACCTGCCGACGGCTGTTAAATACAAACTGCCGATTACGGTTGTCGTTTTAAACAACGAAAATTTAGGCATGATTGAATATGAACAGCGGGTCAAAGGCAACATTGACTACGTCACCCAGCTGCAAAATATGGATTACGCCGCTTTTGCAGAAAGCTGCGGAGCAAAAGGCATCAAAGTGACGAAACACGAGGAATTGGCTCCCGCTTTTCATGAAGCGCTCAACTCAAATGAGCCAGTCGTCATCGACGCCGTCATCGGCGATGAGCCGCCGCTTCCGGGAAAAATCACTTACGGCCAAGCGAAGGGCTTCAGCAAATACATGCTGAAAAACTTCTTTGAAAACCAAAAAATCGAAATGCCGTCACTCAAGAAAAGCTTAAAACGGCTGTTTTAAAAAAGCCGGCGCTTACAAAAAAATAAACAGGCAGCATGCCTGTTTATTTTTTTGTTTGTTGAGGCGACTTGGCTTGCATATAGCCGTCCTAAACGGAAACGGAGATTGTGAATAACCACAGCTGGCGAGCGATGGCTGATAAAAAACTTAAGAAGGACCAGGACAGTTCATAACAAACGTGGTTCGCACATCAGCATCGCCCAGCCCTTATCAGCAAAAACAGGAACTAAGACCAGCGGGGCGACGTACACCGTCAAGAAAGGCGATGCTCTTTCTGTCATTGCACAGAAAAACGGCGTGAGCATGGCCACCCTGCAAAGGTTGAACGGCATCAAGAATCCGAATTTTATCAAAGTCGGCCAAGTATTAAAGCTGACGGATTCGGCCAGCCCCCAACAAAAGGCAAAAAATCATCTTACACGCTGCCTTCAGGCGTTTTTAAAGTGACAAGCCCCTTAACTAAGGGAACGTCCGTGAAACAGATACAGACAGCTTTGGCGGCTCTTTATTACTATCCGGACAAAGGGGCGAAGAATAACGGAATAGATGGTGCATACGGGTCGAAAACAGCAAATGCAGTCAAACGGTTCCAGTCCATGTATGGATTGACTGCTGACGGCATTTACGGGCCGAAAACGAAAGCAAGGCTTGGAGAAATGTTAAAATGGAAATAAAAAAGCAGGCTCTAAATTGCCTGCTTTTCTTTTTATTAGCCTAATTTCTCTTTTGAGATCTTATCCAAATTAGTAAAAAGTATATCCAGGCCCGAAAATAAGAAAGTTATGAAGAATGAAAGAAGAATTTCTCCACCTTGAAATATAGATATGTTTTCAATGATATTATTGGAAACATATTTAATTGAGAAGTAAACAGCAGCCCATGCAAAAATGAATTCAAGTATATAGGCTAACCAAGTAGGTAATTTAAAAATATGAGTAATTCCTTTTACAATTGCCATAAGGATTAGCATATAAATTAAAGCTAAAATACTTACGACGACAGAAAATATGTATAAGTCTGAAAGTGAACCATAGATGATATACTCTCCGAAAAAATGATTTACAGTTATAGCTACAAAATAAATAACTAGGCTAGGTACAGTTATAGCGAAGAACAGGGAGAATCCAATAAGCCCTATGAATGCTGCATGAGCTAAGTGGTTGGGTGGTGTATCCACAATCTCCTTTTTTAATAGAATCATAAAAATAAGAGATGAAATAACAAGACAGCATAGTATGGTGAGCAATACGGTAATAAAGATAGCCATGTTAACCTCCAATGAAAAAGTGCTATTAGAGTGAGTCTAACAGCACTTTAAATTTTAAATATGTTAAATCAAAGCAACAATGAATTTAGCTAAAGTGGTAGCTACATCTGTAGGAGCTCCGATAGCTTTAAAAGCTTTTGTAAATTGTTTTACACCCCAATTTTCACCTTTATCCATAATGTCGGCAACCTTTTTAGAATTTTTTCTAATCCATGCCGCAGCTTTAGGGGAGAAAGGCTTTAAGGCTTTTGATAAAAGCCATCCACCTGAACGGCAGGCAGCTCTGAAAGCCTTATAGGACCATGAAACTACACCTTGGGTTTGGTAGTCACCATTGAGAGCCGCTTTGGTTGGAATAGTGCCAGGCATTCCAGTTGGAATAGTTCCTGGTGCAGTTTTCGTTACCGGTACAGGAGTTGCGGTTCTGTTTTCAGCTGCTAAAGCACCTGAAGTACCCAAGAATGATGTAAGTAGAGTTGCGCTTAAAACTACAGGAATTACTTTCTTCTTCATATATATTTTCCTCCTAATAATTTATGAATAATAATAAAATGTTTCATCGCTAACGTTGTCCAATGAGCGAGGCTTTTAGCCTTGTCAGAAAGTCCAGACTTTTTAAGTGAAAGATAAATATCCTCTCCATGTCAGTACAACTCAAGGAAACATATTCGTTTAATAGCTTCTTTAAAACCAGTTCAAGCTAAAAGGGAAACGGCTTATCAATTATTATAAAAAATTGGTTTGGTAATTCCAGTGGCATTAGTAGTAATATCACGGTTTTCTTCAGCTAAGGATGTGGGGACAAAAGAAGTAGTTACAAGAGCTAAAGATGTGGCAAATAGAATACCATTAGCTACGGGTTTAAAGAAAAACCCTCCCTTAGGAATGTAATCTGCCAGCGGAATGCAAGACTATGTATTTAGGATAGTCCTATATTCTCCGCTTTGAATATTTTTCCACCTCCTTCAGATACCATTCTATCAATAGGTATTTTTTGGGTAAATAGTATTTTTATACAGTATTTAATGTTGAGTTATAATTTACCTGAGGCTTGTTTAAAAACAAGTTAATCAAAGTGATTATGACGCAAAAGAGAATTGCGGTTTTTTTTCGTTTTCACTTTTTGTTCAAATAGTTATAATATTACAAAAATAGTGATTAGAGGGAGAGGTATATATGGATCAAGTTTTGCCGTCGTCCCAAGTTGGTGTCAAGATCAATGAATGGTACAAAATGATTCGCCAGTTCAGTGTGCCTGATGCTGAGATTTTAAAGGCTGAAGTAGAACAGGAAATAGAGGAGATGGAAGAGGATCAGGATTTGCTTGTCTTTTATTCATTGATGTGCTTTCGTCACCAATTGATGTTAGATTCCTTGGAGCCGGAAGACAGATATAGAGATCGCCCTACAGTCGACGAACTGCTTGAAAAAATAGAAAAACCACAAAAAAGACTTACAGGCCTCTTGAAATATTACTCATTGTTTTTTCGTGGAATGTATGAATTTGATCATAAAGAGTATGTTGAAGCGATAAGCTATTATCGCAAAGCAGAGAGAGAGTTGAATGCTGTATCAGATGAAATGGAGCAAGCTGAATTTCATTACAAAATAGCTGATGCCTATTATCAAATTGATCAGCACTTTGTTTCCCTCAATCATTTAAAAAAAGCCAAGCAATTGTTTGAAAAAAGTCAACTATACAAAGTGAAAGTGATTGGCTGTAATATGATGGTCGGTGCTAACATGTACGATATGTACAGGCTGACGGAGGCAGAATCATATTATCGGGAAGCATTAAGTATCGCCCGTGGCTTGGATGAGGAAAAAGTGAAAAGAATTATCGGAGTGATCTTTCATAACTTAGGCTTAGTTTATTTAAGAGGGAAAAATTTGATTGCTGCTGAAGAGAATTTCAAAAAGGCAATAGACGTGAAAGAACATATTGATACAGTGTATGGAGTGAGATCATTATATATGATGGCGAATGTCCTGTACCAATGTGATAAAGCCAAGGAAGCACGTTTCTTTTATGAAACGGCTCTAAATCGTGCTCGGACTTCTAATGAAGAAGAATATTTGGCTAAATTAAAAATCATTAATTCATTATACGAAGAATATAATGAAACAGCAGTGAAACAAAGCTTAGGCTACTTAGAAGGGAAACGCCTTTGGTCTGATTTCGCAGAGCTGACTGAAAAATTAGGTGACTTTCATTTTGAGAAGAGAAACTATGCAGAGGGAAGAAACTTTTTAAAGAAAACCATACACGCCCAAACACAAATACTTAAGGTTACGGAGGCTATATAATGAAAAAGGTTATAATCAGCTCCGCTTTAATCGCTATTCTTTTCACTGGATTATTAAGTGTAACAAATGTTTATACTGCTGAAATGAGTGATTCTGGAACTTTCCACATCGCTGAAAAAGCTATAAATATTTAAGTATTCTCCAATTTTTGACCTCCATCTTTTAAGACTGGGGGATTTCTTTTTCTTATCCAGTAATCAACATACGCAGCCTCATAAGGTTCTTAAGCGTTACTTGTATTGCGTTCACTTTTCCGTTTTGCTGTGATGATTTCTTGAACGATGCATGCATGAGAAAGACGCCGTCCATTTTTAAGCCTTTCTTCAATCATTCAAGGAAAAACAAAGGAGCTATCGAGAAGATTTCGACCTTGATAAACAGGCTGCATGCCTGTTTATTTTTTTTGTTTGTTGAGCGACTTGGCTTGCATTTAGCCGCCCTAAACGGAAACGGAGATTGTGAAAAACCACAGCTGGCGAGCGATGGCTGATCAAGAAACTTATGAAGGACCAGTGCTCAGTGCAATTCATCTCAAGAACAGCCAGAGAGCGGTCACAACAGCGATCATAAAGTAATCTCCCTCATTCAGTGTAGTTCCATTTTTGACAAACACATGTGCCGTCCGGTTTGTCTTTGTCCCTTTCAAGGTTTTAAGCGCAATGTTCTTCCCTATATTGTAATAAACAATTTTAAATAGATAATATGCCAGCGAACAGAGTAAAAAGAGCAACATGAACTTGCCAATAAACAATATCATGTTTTATTACTCCCTTTTGCAGTTTTTTCGTATGAATATATGACGGAAAAGTCAGGATGTTATATAAAAGGAGAAGTATTTTACGGAGACTGGTGTTATTCATTAATGAATGGCTCATCGAAACATCTCCAGATCCGGAATCATTTCAAAACGAAAGAGAAGCCCGAGGATTATTAAAAAACAGTCCCTAATTTGTCCGCTTTTTTTTGAAAATATGATCCAAGATGAACATAAAGAGGGTGAATAAGAAGGACACCGTAATCATATCTATCAGAGATATATTAGAGGTTCTTTTTATTAACAGCAGCCATACCACCTGCAAAACGAAATAAATAGAAAAATAGGATATATATGTCATGATCCTCATATTTGTTACCCCCTTAGCCTAATTTCTCTTTTGTGATCTTATCCAAATTAGTGAAAAGGATATCCAATCCCGAAAATAAGAAAGTGATGAACAATGAAAGAAGAATTTCTCCGCCTTGAAATATAGATATGTTCTCAATGATATGATTGGAAACGTATTGAATTGAGAAGTAAACAGCAGCCCATGCAAAAATGAATTCAAGGATGTAGGCTGACCAAGCAGGCAATGTCAAAACATGAGTCATTCCTTTTACAATTGCCGTAAGGATAAGCATATAAACTAAAGCTAAGATACTGACGACGACAGAAAATATGTATAAGTCTGAAAGTGAACCATATATGATATATTCTCCGAAAAAATGATTTACAGTTATAGCTGCAAAATAAATAACTAGGCTGGGTACAGTTATAGCGAAGAACAGAGAGAATCCAATAAGCCCTATGAATGCTGCATGAGCTAAGCGGTTTGGCGGTGTATCCACGATCTCTTTTTTTAATAGAATCATAAAAATAAGAGATGAAATCACAAGGCAGCATAAGAAAGTGAGCAGAACAGTAAAAAAGACAGTCATGTGACATCTCCAATGAAAAAGTGCTATTAGAGTGAATCTAACAGCACTTTGCATTACTTCATACGTATTTTCCTGACGATCATTTATGAATGATTTTAAAATGCTTTCATTGCTAAAGTTGTCAATTGAGCGAGGTTTTTAGCCTGGCTGTCAGAAAGTCCGGACTTTTTAAGTGAAAGATAAAGATTCTTTTCCACGTCAGCCCAGCTTAAGGCGACATACTCGTTCAGCATTTTCTTTAAAACCGGTTCTATGTGTTCATTGAAAACGGATTCGAGTTCATTTCTTATTTTCTTTCCTGCTAATTTTTCAACAAGATTGAATAATTTTGTTTTATTTTTCAGCACTTCTCTGATTACATCTTTGACTGGTTTTGACACAGATGCATCGCTTTGTGCTTTAAGTCCGTAGGAAAATTGCGTATCAGTCTGATAAAAAAATGATTTGGCCGTTCCAGTGGCATTGGCAGTATTATTATGATTTTCTTTAGCTAAGGATGCGGGGACAAAAGCAGTAGTTACAAGGGCTAAAGATGCGGCAAACAGAATGCCTTTAGCTGCGTGTTTAATGGGAAATCCTCCTTTAGAAATGTAGTGTAGAGAGAAATGAAAGACTATGTATTTAGGCGGGACCGATATGATCCGCTTTGAACATTTTCCCCTCTCAGATACCATTCTATCAATAGGTATTTTTGGGGTAAATAGGATTTTAATACAGTATTTTTCTTATAATTCAAAATCTTCTTTAGCAGGATTCATTTTGGCTGCAGTTTCGATGATGGGACATGGGCTGAAGCCTATATAACACATGTACAGGCTGTTTGAGGCGGAATCACATTATCGGAGCGGTTTTATAATTTAGGGTTAATGAATAAAAATAAACAGGCGGCATGCCTGTTTATTTTCGTTTGCGTGAAAGAGCGAAGAAAAACGGGAAGGCAGAGCCGGCCAATAACGTACCGAATAAAAACATGCCCCCGATGAACACATGATAGTTCACCCCGCCGATCCAAAGCCCCGTAATTAAGGAAACGATGCTTAATGCGATCATGAAAAAGCCGGGAATCAGACGTTTCTTACCCGTTGTCCGATAAGCAATAAGAGAACAGAAGATGCCGATGACAATCGGCACAATCCACAGATAAAAAAGGATAAATACTGACATAAGCAAAACTCCGATTTTTCTTCTATCATACCAAAAACGCCCGGAAAAAGATACGAACGGCACCCGGCGTCAAAAGAAAAACCGGCCGCTATGGCCGGTTTTTTTCTAACGGAATGAATCGTAGATCACAAACAAATTAAGCGCGATCACTAAAACCGCAATCAGCCAGGCAAGAGCCGTCACCCATCTTCGGTTCGTCAGGGCGCCCATCAGGCGTTTATTGCTTGTAAACATAATCAGCGGCACGAGAGCAAAGGAGATGCCGAATGAAAGAACGACCTGGCTCCATACGAGCGCTTCTGTGGCGTTGACCCCTGAGATAATGATGATCATCGGGGGAATGATGGTAATGAAACGCCGCAAGTAAAGCGGGATACGGTAACGGATGAAGCCCTGCATGATAATATCGCCTGACAATGTGCCGACAGAAGAGCTTGAAAGCCCTGCGGCCAGCAGCCCGATCCCGAAGAGAATGGCTGAAGCCGGTCCGATATAGTGGCCGAATTGCTGATAAGCCACGTCTAAATCTTCTACATACAGCCCGTTCTTGAAGAAAAGCGCGGCAGCGACGATGAGCATGCTTGCGTTAATCGCCCCGGCGATCACCATCGCGATGAGAATGTCAATCGTCTCGAATCTAAAAATCTTTTTCCGCTCACTATCCGTTTTTCCGACGACACGGCGCTGTGTCAGTGCGGAATGTAAGTAAATGGCATGCGGCATCACGGTTGCGCCGAGTATCCCGGTTGCCAAGAGCACACTGTCCATTCCGTCAATTTTCGGGATAAACAGCCCTTCGAGAACGGAAGCGGCGTCAGGTTTGGCAAAGAAGGTTTGCAGAGCGAAGGCGATCACCACGACAAACAGAAGTCCGGCGATGCCCGCTTCCAGCGCCCGGTAACCCCGGCGCTGCAGCTCTAAAATCGCGAATGATCCGATCGCCGCGATAATGGCCGCTTCAACCATCGGTATGCCGAACAGCAGGTTGAGTCCGAGCGCCGCCCCGATAAATTCTGCCAGATCAGTTGCCATAATCACCAGTTCACCCTGTATCCACAGCCCGGCTGATACCCATTTCGGATACCGGTCTCTGGCGATTTCCGGAAGGTTTTTACCCGTGGCAATGCCGAGCTTCGCGGAAAGAACTTGGATTAAAAAAGCCATCAAGTTTGAAAAGAGGATGACCCACAGCAGCATATACCCAAATTTCGAACCAGCTGAGATATTCGTAGCGAAGTTTCCCGGATCAATGTAGGCAATCGCCGCGATAAAGGCTGGGCCTAAGAAAGGCAGAAGCCGCTTGAATCCCTTGCTTTTGCCGTCAAGTGCATCCTGCACGGCTTTTGCTTGCAGTGATTGTGCTGAGATGTCTTTGCTCATTATGTCTCACCTAAATTCCGATAGATTTTTAGCTAAATAACAAAAAGTTTCCTAGACGCAAATTATTTTATCTACATCATAAATCTGCTATTATGAGATGTCAAGTTCTTTATGTTCAATAAACCGGCACATAGATGCCCTGTTTTATCTATGATATGTATCCCGCCGAAGAAAGGTCCGAAAATGAAAACGGCATCGTTCCGGGAAAGAAGCGATGCCGTTCGCAAAGCGTGTTTCCGCGTCCGATCATGCGCGGATGCGTTGAGCGTTCTTTTAAAAAGATGAAAAGAGGACACTTGCTCATATAACTTCACAACTTCCTGTCCGCCCAACTGATCCTTAGAAAAAGACGCTGTATTTCCTCCGTTTTCCCGGGTAAATAGAATAATAATGTTTCTTTCCATTGGAAGATAAAACCTTTCTGTACCATTCAAATGACCTCCGGAAAAACTCGGACCGCTCTGAATAAACGTTTGAATCAACGATATATCAGTGATTCCAGTCCAATAAACCGCTGTTATTTATCAAATAAAGAATCGGCATGGTCACTTGCGAAGAAAAGAAGTTGGAGCATTAGACTTATTTCAGTCTCCCGGGCAAAAAAGTATAATAACGTCAGGAAAGCTTTCCAGCCATATGATAAAAGAGGGGGAATTTTCTTGGTACGTCGTTTGTCGATCATTTCTTTCGCCATGATTTTTGCTGTTTCTTTATTCGCTTTTGGCGGCTCTGCATCAGCAGCAGCTTTCAAACCTAAAGCTGAACCGGACGTTTCCATTTTAGCCAGCGGGGGTACAGTTGGTATTTACGGTGCTAATATGCGCTCATGCTCTAAGGTCAGCTGTTCAACGATCACAACATTCTCAAGCGGTAAAAAAATTACAGGTTCTTGGGTAACCGGAGAATATGTTCAAGGCCACTACACGAATTCTAATAAATGGCTGAAAGTCACGTATGCAGGAGCGACAGGCTACGTTTCAGTCACCACACTATCTTATTATTACGGTTTATAAGCAGAAAAACCTCGTTCTCTTGAGAGCGGGGTTTTTCCTTTATTCCGATTCAATTTCCGCGTTTCGTTTCATCATCGTGTTTCATCAGCTGATCAATTTCTTCTTTAGAAGCGTTTTTTTTCCACTCTTTCGCCTGACTTGTCGCAATGGGAATGGCCCGTCCTTCTTCATAACCCTCATCTACCATCGCATTCGCGATTTCGATCGCTTTTTTCTTCACAGGTTCCTCGAGATTCTTCAATGATTGCGGATAATCCTTCATAGACCAAGGCATGTCTATCACTCCTTTATGAAAAGTGTTTCCCGCCTGAAGAAAAAGAAAACCGCCTCATCAAAAAGAATGACAGCTATTTTTACGAGAGACCAGCAATTTCCGAATAAAATATAAAGGATAAAGAAGCAAGTACAGATTGAATGCCCACCACATAAAATCAAAATCACCGATAAATACCCAAAAGGCAATCGCTTGCAGGCCTGAACAAAAGGTCAGCACAAGTGATATTAATGCGAAAGAGCGCCATAACGCATGTTTCCGTTTATAAAGAAACAAGCTGTACAGCCCGGTTATCGAAATGAAAATATCTAAGGGAAAGAATGACCAGTTCCAGGCCATTATCATGGCGTTATCATAATCTTTAAACACCATGTTTTTTGGAATCCACTCAAAAAAAGTAACAATCCAATAAACGATAAATCCAATATCTGTGATGAGGAAGAGAACCTTTAACCCTTTCATCATCTGTTTCTGTCCGTATGAACGCTGATGCCGTTTGATGACGTTTCACTTTCAGAAATAAAGTTTAAGGAAACAACACCGATGATGATCAGAAGAACAGAGACAGCTTTTATGACAGAGAACTGTTCATGAAAGAAAAAAATTCCGATCGCGGAAATCAGCACGATCCCCATTCCCGACCAGACCGCATACGCGATGGAGACACTTATATATTTCAAAGTCAAAGTAAGAAAACAAAGGCTGCCGATATAAAACAATAATAATAAAATACTTGGGACAAGTTTTGTAAATCCATTTGATAATTTCATGCTGACCGTACCCAATACTTCAAAAATGATCGCTAAACTTAAATAAATCCATTGCATTCAACATTCTCCTTCAATCGTATTATTCAAAATTATACAATATATAGAATTTGAAGAAAATTAAACAATGGAATGTTTTCCGGATAAAAAATCCGGCCGGGTGTAAAAAGAAAACGCCATAAAGGTATACTATGAACAAAGAAATCAGAAAGGACGTGCAGGACGGGTGACAGAAGAGCGGACAGACCTGGAAAGACAACTGAGAGACATTCAAAAATGGGAAAAGGCGCAGCAGAGGGTGATGTTCTGGCAAACATTCACCCGCTTGCCGTTTCAGCTTTTGGACAAGCTGACACCGCAATTTATTCAGAGGAAAATCGGACTCATTCTCGATGAAACGGGAACGTTTATTCAGTCAGGCGGACAGTACCTTACATCAGAAAAGCGCATCATGAAAAAGTTTCAAAAACGGCTGCCGCACGGTACATGTCAAACGCTTCACGACATCCGCAATGCGCCGCTTGCCGTCATGGACGAAATCGCAGAAGCCATAGCGCGTACAAGCGTAAAGGCCGCGACGGTGCAGGGAGCCGCAACGGGAGTCGGCGGTGTATTCACGCTGGCGGCAGACATTCCGGCGATGCTCGGCCTGTCCTTAAAGACGCTGCAGGATATCGCGGTTGCTTACGGCTTTGATCCGAAAGACAAAAAAGAACGCGTGTTTATCGTCAAATTGCTCCAGCTTGCATCCAGTGACGTCATCGGAAAAAAAGCGATCCTGCAAGATTTACGGCAATATGATCAAAACGACCGCGCCTATCAGCGCGTCGCCTCGCAAATCCAAGGCTGGCGGGAAGTCGTTTACAGCTACCGCGATACGTTCGCCGCGAAAAAACTGCTGCAAATGGTTCCGGTCGCGGGCATCATCTTCGGCGCGTCCGCCAACCGTTCAGCTTTAGAAAGCATCGCGGAAACAGGCACCATGCTTTATAAAAAACGCCGGATTCTAAAACGCATGCACGATACAGAATGATAAAAACCACCCGAAAACACATTCAATGTGTTTTCTTTGTTTAGCAGTTCTGAAATCGGGAAACCAACAACCAACACCAATTAAAGGAGGAATTCAAAAATGGCACAAGATAATAACAAAATGAGCAGAGAAGAAGCAGGTAAAAAAGGCGGAGAAGCGACAAGCAATAACCATGACAAAGAATTCTATCAGGAAATTGGTCAAAAAGGCGGAGAAGCAACAAGCAAAAATCACGACAAAGAATTCTATCAGGAAATCGGTGAAAAAGGCGGAGAAGCAACAAGCAAAAATCACGACAAAGAATTCTATCAGGAAATCGGTGAAAAAGGCGGAGAAGCAACAAGCAATAACCATGACAAGGATTTCTATCAAGAAATCGGCCAAAAAGGCGGAGAAGCAACAAGCAAAAATCATGACAAAGATTTTTATAAGGAAATCGGCCAAAAAGGCGGAAACAGACGAAGCAGCTAATAAAAGCATAAAAGGCAGACAACCTGCAGATCAAAAGCGATCCGGCGCATCAGCTGGATCGCTTTTTATTTTGGGAAAATCTTGATCTGAGCCGCCGTTGCGATACAATAAAATGAAAAAGGGGTTTTTCACTCGTGTCTGACATGCTGAATTTGCTCGCTATCGCCAATAAAGTCAAAGAAAAACACGACAATTTTTCAATCGCGGAGATCAATGACCACTGTGTGCGCCTCGCAGTGTTTACGGGAGAATATGACTGGCACCATCACCCTGACTCAGATGAATGGTTCATCGTTCTGGAAGGTGAGCTGCTGATCGATTTTAAGGACAAAGAAACCGCAGTGCTCAAAGCAAATGACAGCCTGCTCATCCCGAAAGGCACGATTCACCGCACCCGCTCATACGTCAGAACCGTGAATCTCTGTGTCGAGCATACGCATGCGAAAACAGTCATCACAGAGGAACGGTCATGCTGATCAAGAAGATTGTATGTGAAACAGACGCTGCAAACGCTGAAGCATTTGCGCAAGCACAGTCAAGGTGGGGAGCATTATCATGTGTAAATGGCTTCGTCAAACAGGCCGGCGGGTGGCGGAAAAACGCAGACGGCCTGTTCATCGCAGAGATCATCAGCGTTTGGGAGAACAGACAGGCCTATGATGATTTTATGGGGAACGAACATGACCGCATATACGAAGAAATCGAGCAGAAGGCTGCGATTCTTTCAATAGAAGTGATGCTGTACGAAGAGGATGAAGCTATCATTCACGAGCTGTTACATCACCCGGACATCCGATACGAACCGGACTGGACGGTTCAGAAGGCATAATGAAAGCCCAAAACAGTTTGTTTTGGGCTTTGTCTTTACTCGCGTCCGGGAAGCGTGTTGTGGACATACGGCGGGACGGGATCCAGCTTAGCTATTTCGCCGTGCGCTTTCGGTTCCTTTTCGTATTCAAATGGTTCTCCGTCCGGCGCTGTTTCCTTCAGCCAATTTTGTTCAGCGCTTTCTGCTCCATCTGAGAAATGAATAAGCTTATGGGAGAATGACTGTTTTTCCAGCGCCTTCGGGAATGTGGAAGGAACGATCGGACCTTCCTGTTCTTCTAATTCTTTAATGGCCGCAAGCCATTGGTTTTGATGCATGGTATCGCGGGCCAATAAAAAGCTGAGCATATCTTTCACGCCTTTATCATCGGTCATTTCATACAGGCGTGCGACTTGAAGCCTTCCTTGTGATTCGGCGTTCAGATTGGCCCGGAAGTCTGCCAGAAGGTTTCCGCTTGCGACGATATAGCCTGCGCTCCACGGAACGCCCGTGCTGCTCTCCGGCATTGCGCCGAGTCCTGAGACAATTGCATGATGCGGATTCATCCCGCCTAAAATGGACCCGATGACCGGATCATCAGCCGCTTTTTCCTGCTCTGCCAGCGGGGCGTCTTCTAACAGTCTCGCAATCATCGTCGCGATCATTTCGACATGGCCGATTTCTTCCGTCGCGGTATCCATCAGAAGATCCTTATATTTTTCATTGCCCCGTGTATTCCATCCTTGGAACAAATATTGCATGGCGACGGATATCTCCCCGTATTGTCCCCCTAAAATTTCCTGCATCTTTTTTGCGAACAGCGGGTCAGGACGATCCGGTTTAGCCGGATGCTGCAGTTTTTTCGTATGTGTAAACATGTCTCCATCTCCTTTTTTGCTCTGTCCCTATTTACTTCCCCGGCGGGAAAAGGGATGAAACGGAGATGGGCGTATTGGTCCTGCTAAGGCTCGCGGCGCAAGGATAACAAATCCTGCACAAGCCCGCGGCCGATCACCTGTTCATATTGTCCGTAAATCGGGTCGAGGCGTTGCATCCATGTGTTCTTTTCCGCTTTGCTCAGCACATGAATATGAATGGATGAATTCTTCTTTATCTCTTCAAGCTGGTCTTTATTCATTTTCTCAGCGGAGGCTTCGTTCCATTCCGTCGTTTCTCTCATCGCCTCCGTTAAGATGGCTCTCGTTTTTTCTGTCTGCGAATTCCAGAAATGCTCGTCGGTCATCACGGCATAACCGAGGTACCCGTGATTGCTGATTGTCAAATAATCTTGAACATTATAAAATTTTTTAGAATAGATATTTGAAATCGTATTTTCTTCTCCGTCTACAAGATTGCTTTCCAAGAGCTGAAACGTGGAATTAAAGGAATCCTGCCGCGGGTGCGCGCCGAGCAGACGGTATTGGTCTTCGATCACGCTGCTCGGCATGATCCTGAGCGCCTGTCCTTTCAAATCGTCCGGAGTGAAGATCGGTCCTTTATTTGACGTAAGCTGCTTAAATCCGTTCGTCCAGTACGCCAGTCCTTTCAAATGATGCTTTTCTAATGAAGCGAACAGGCGTGTGCCGATTTTGCCGTTGAGGCCTTCTTGCACGGCTTTATAGTTTGTAAACGCGTACGGCAGATCCAAAACACCCCATTCGGGAGACAGTGATCCGAGCTTTGAGGTGGAGGGAGCGATGAATTGCACGTCCCCGTTTTGGAGGGCGTTTATTTCTTCATTATCTGAATAGAGGCTCCCGTTTGGAAACACCTCTACTTTAATGGTGCCGCCGGACTTTTGATAGACAAGGTCGGCAAACTTATTCGCCGCCCGCCCTTTAGGCGTGTTTTCAGCAACGACATGGCTAAATTTGAAAACGATTTGATCTTTCAGGCCTTCCTGTTCGTCATCATAATACGGTTCATCCGTTGAGAAATGATCATGAAAGCCGATGAATAAAGCGGTTCCGATACCGAGTACCATCAGGCTGAGACAAGTCAGCAAGCTTTTCATCGAAAACCCCCTCCGCCATTTTCTATAACAAGCATAATCGGGCGGGCCGTTTTCGTAAAGAGACGGAAAGGAAGAGGCCAATGACGAAAAAAAAGCTCACCATCCGCTGGAAAATCACCATACTTTCTTATATCGTCGTGCTTTTTACCTTTTTGATCGTCGGCATCGTGCTGATCGGCAATATTCAGCATACAGAGGAGCGCGAGCTAAAAAAACGGCTGATGAATACCGCGCGGACGGTATCTGAGATGACCGATGTCAAACGCGCCCTCGAGCAGAAAAAACAAAGGGATGACGTGCGCCATGCGGTCGAAGAAATAAGGATCATCAATGAAGCGGACTACATCGTCGTCATGGATATGGATCATATCCGCTATTCGCATCCCGTCAGCACAATGATCGGAAAGCGTTCAAGGGGTGAGGACGAAGCCGCGGCGTTCGCCGAGCACATTTATTTTTCCGAAGCAAAGGGAGAGATCGGCACCGCCGTCCGCGCTTTTTATCCCATCAAAGACCGGGATTTGAATCAGATCGGCGTCGTTCTGGCCGGTAAAGCGCTGCCCGGATTCGGTGAAATTCTTCTTCAGCTGAAACATGAAATACTGTTTATCGTTCTGCTGGCGCTCGGGTTCGGACTGGCCGGCTCCTTTTTACTGGCCCGCCACATCAAAAAACAAATGTTTTGGCTGGAGCCCCATGAGATCGTGAGAATGTATGAGGAACGGACCGCTACGTTTCATTCAATGAATGAGGGCGTCATCGCGATCGATAACCAGCATCACATCACCATTTTTAATGAAAAAGCGAAGCAGATATTCAATGTCAGACAAGAGACCGATGGCAGGCTGATCTGGGACGTGTTAAAAGATTCGCGGCTCCCTGAGATCGTCGAGCGGAACCGAGCCGTATACAATGAAGAAATCCAAGTCAGCGGAAAGGTGATCATGAGCAGCAGAATTCCGATCGTCATGAAAAAGAAGGTCATCGGAGCCGTCGCCATTTTTCAGGACAGGACGGAAGCGGCGAAAATGGCGGAAGAACTGACCGGTGTGAAAAATTTTGTCGATGCGCTCAGAGTTCAAAATCATGAACATATGAACAAGCTTCACACCATCGCGGGACTGATTCAGCTCGGAAAATCAGAAAAAGCGCTCCAGCTTGCTTTTAAGGAATCGTCAGAACAAGAAAGCGTCACCGATTTTCTTCATCAGGCCATTCAGAATGACGCTGCGGCGGGGCTGCTGTTAAGCAAAATCAAAAGAGGAAAAGAGCTTGGCATCTCTGTGAAAATTGATGAAAACAGCAGTTTCTCGGCATTTCCGGAGCATGTCGACCAGCATGACATTGTCGTCCTGCTCGGCAATTTAATCGAGAATGCGTTCGGCGCATTCGAAACAGCGGACACGGAGGACAAACATATTGACATCAGTATCGAGCAAAATGATGAGGTGCTTGCTATATTAATAGAAGACAACGGAAGCGGGATTTCCGATCAGCACATTCCGCGCCTTTATGACAAAGGGTTTACCGTCAATAAAACGGGAGGAACGGGATACGGCTTGTACCTCGTCAAACAAATCGTCGACAAAGGGATGGGCGTCATTGAAGTCGACACACGGCAGGGACAGGGAACGGCATTTTCTATTTTATTTCCGATGAAGGGAGAGGAATCATTCGATGGACATCAAGGTACTGCTTATTGAAGATGATCCGATGGTGCAGGAGGTGAATAAAGAATTTATCACCGGTGTTTCGGGGTTCAGCGTAATCGCCACGGCCGCTGACGGAGACGAGGGAATCAGGCTTATAAAAGATCTGCGGCCCGGGCTCGTGGTATTAGACGTATACATGCCGAAAAAAGACGGAATTAAAACGCTCCAGGAAATCAGAAAACAAAAGCTCGAAGTGGACGTCATCATCGTCTCGGCCGCAAAAGACAAAGAAACAATCCAGCTTATGCTGCAAAACGGTGCGGCCGACTATATTTTGAAGCCGTTTAAGCTGGAGCGGATGAGACAGGCGCTCGAAAACTATAAACAATATAAACGGAAAATTGAAGAGCATGACACCATGTCGCAAGAGCAGCTTGACATGCTGCTTAAAATTCCGCAAAATCCGTCCAGGGATCTGCCGAAGGGGTTAAATCATTTTACGATGAATGAAATTTTGACCTATATGAAACAGCAGACGGAGCCGCTTTCAGCTGAAGAAGCCGCCAAAGCGCTCGGGATCGCAAGGGTGACGGCGCGGCGTTATCTTGATTTTCTTGAGAAAGACGGCCAGATTAAGCTCGACATTCAATACGGGGGAGTGGGCCGGCCGGTTAACCGCTACAAATTCGTCCGCTAGCCGAGACCAAAAAGACCAAAATGTCCGTTATGATCATAAGCTTCCCCTCTTCGTATGAAAACGCTATCATTCTCGTATAGACGCAGCGAGAGGCAAGGGGGAGTAGGGATGAAAATTTTCAAAAATCTTACGGTGCAGGTCATCACGGCGGTGATCATCGGCGTCATTGTCGGACTTGTGTGGCCTGAGGCCGGGAAGCAGATGAAGCCGCTCGGCGATACATTTATCAATGCGGTAAAAATGATTATCGCACCGATCATATTCCTGACGATCGTGCTTGGCATCGCCAAGATGGGAGACATGAAAAAAGTCGGCAAAGTCGGGGGAAAAGCATTTATTTATTTTGAAGTCGTGACCACCATCGCCCTTATTATCGGACTTCTGGTCGTCAATATCATGAAACCCGGTGAGGGGCTTGATTACAGCAAGCTTGAAAAAGGGGATGTCTCTCAGTACACGCAAAACGGGGGACAGGGGATTGACTGGATTGAGTTTATCACTCACATCGTTCCGTCAAATATGGTTGACGCTTTCGCAAAAGGCGACATTCTTCAGGTCTTATTCTTTTCTGTTTTATTCGGTGTCGGCCTGGCGGCGCTCGGTGAAAGAGGCAAAAGCATTATTGATTTCTTTGATAAACTGTCGCACGTTTTTTTCAAAATCATCGGCTACATCATGCGCGCGGCGCCGATCGGCGCATTCGGGGCCATGGCCTATACGATCGGGCACTTCGGCCTTGATTCCATCAAGCCGCTGGCGAGTCTGATGCTGTCTGTATACGTTACGATGTTCCTGTTTGTATTTGTCGCTTTGAATATCATTTGCAAACTATTCGGTTTCAGCTTGTGGAACTATCTCCGTTTTATTAAAGATGAACTGCTCATCGTTCTCGGCACAAGCTCTTCTGAGTCCGTCCTTCCGCGGATGATGGATAAAATGGAGCGTTACGGCTGTTCCAAATCGGTTGTCGGCCTTGTCATTCCGACGGGATATTCTTTTAACCTGGACGGCACCTCGATTTATCTGTCCATGGCGACGGTTTTTCTGGCGCAGGTGTTCGGTGTTGACCTTACCATCGGCCAGCAGGTTACGATCATTCTCGTGCTGATGCTGACATCAAAAGGCGCGGCGGGCGTAACCGGAAGCGGATTTATCGTACTTGCCTCCACTTTATCGGCGCTTCAGGTTATCCCGCTGGAGGGACTGGCGCTGCTCCTCGGCGTTGACCGCTTTATGAGTGAAGGAAGGGCGATCGTCAACCTGATCGGAAACGGAATCGCCACCATCATCGTAGCCAAGAGCGAAAATGAGTTTGACGAAACGAAAAGCACACAGGCCGTAAAAGAAATGAAAACGGCGGTATAAAAGGAAAGGAACGGCATGCATCGGGCATGCCGTTCTTTTTTTCGGCCTCCATGAGTAAAAAAGATAAATTTGTTTAAATTTATTAGGAGGTGGACAAAGACCTTAGCGTCATTTTGTTATATAATTTACAATTAGAGAGTGAAAGATGAAATCTAAGGGCTTTTTGTCCTAGCAGGAGTGTATAAATGGCGGCTATTTTTAAATTTTTTCAGCATCCGGGTGTCAGACGTTTTTCCGTTTTTCTTGTTTTGACTGGGGTGTTAGTTGTATTCCGAAGTATGATTAATTTGATTTTGCTTACGTTTATTTTTACTTTTCTGATGGATCGGCTGGAGACTGTCATCCGGCACGTGTTGAACCATTTTTTCCGGATCAGCCAGAGGGTGGTCATCACCGTTTTATATATTGCGCTGGCTGTCGGGGCGACTGTCGGAGGCTTTGTCTTTTACCCGATTGTTGCCAAGCAGATTGAACAGCTGATTAAGCAGATCAAGCACATCGCGTATCATCCCGATGTCATTCCGTTTTATGATGAGATATCGAGCGTGTTCGGCGATATCAATATCGGTTCCTATGTAAAAGAAGGTTTTAATGTACTGTATACATACTTGGCCGATATCAGCACTTTCGGTTTGCAGGTCGTGATGTCACTGATTCTCAGCATGTTTTTCCTGTTCGAGAAAAAGCGGCTCACGGAGTTTATGAAAAAATTTCAGCACAGCAAGCTGTCTGTTTTTTACTACGAACTTGCTTATTTCGGCAGCAAATTTGCGAGAACATTCGGCAAAGTGCTTGAAGCCCAATTTATTATCGCGCTGGTGAACTGTATCCTCACCTTGATCGCATTGGCGATTCTGCATTTTCCGCAGCTGTTCGGCCTTTCAATCATGGTCTTTTTCCTCGGGCTCATTCCCGTGGCGGGTGTGGTGATTTCGCTCATTCCGCTCAGCATCATTGCGTATACGACGGGCGGCGCAGCGTATGTCATCTACATCGTGCTGGTCATTTTCGTCATCCATGCGATTGAGACGTACTTCCTTAATCCGAAACTGATGTCAGCGAAAACGGAACTGCCGATCTTTTTTACCTTTACGGTTCTGATTTTCTCGGAACATTTCTTCGGTATCTGGGGCTTGATTATCGGAATTCCGATTTTTGTGTTCCTGCTTGATATTCTGGATGTCGTCAATAATGAAGAAAAGGAAAAAAACGGACCGGTCCCGGATAAGACATAACGTCGGCTCCGGCTCTTCACGAATATATGACTAATGTTATAATGCAGACAGTGCCTATGTACGGGCACTGTTTATTTTTTGTGAAAAAGGAGGAAGGCTGTATGACTGAGCCGATTTTACATATTGAAGGCCTTGACAAAACAATAGGCAAAAAGCACATTTTAAAAAACATCAGCATGGATGTCAGGCAGGGCGAGATCATCGGTTTGCTCGGTCCGAACGGGTCGGGAAAAACCACACTTATCCGAATCATCGTCGGTATTTTAAAGAAAAACAGCGGCACGATTACAATTAACGGCTTTCAGCACGATGCTGATTTCGAAAAAGCGCTTGAATCAGTCGGAGCGATCGTGGAAAATCCTGAATTCTACCCGTACCTGACGGGGTGGGAAAATCTGAAGCACTTTGCCAACATGCACAAAAACATCAAAGAGGACAGGCTTCAGGAAGTCATCGAGCGGGTCGGGCTCACAAACGCCGTTCATGACAAAATTAAAACGTATTCCCTTGGTATGCGTCAGCGTCTCGGGATTGCGCAGGCCATTCTTCACCGTCCGAATCTGCTCATTTTAGATGAACCGACAAACGGGCTTGATCCCGGCGGAATGAAGGATTTCCGCGATCACTTAAAGGAACTCGCGGAGCTTGAAGGGACGAGCATCCTTTTTGCGACGCATTTATTGCGTGAAGTGGAGGACCTTTGCGACCGTGTCATCATCATTCAAAAAGGTGAGATCAAAACAGAGGTTGTTCTGCGCGGCGCTGAGGAAAAAGAAGAAAAAGCCGTCCTCGACATTCAGCCGGCTGACGAAGCCTTCGAATGGCTGTCCCAACAGCAATTTGCTCCGGAGAAAAACGGCGGGGGCATTACCGTCACCGTAGCGAAGAAGGACATCCCGGCATTAAACCGTGCGCTCGTCGGACAAGACTTTCTCGTGTATTCCATCATGCCGTATGCGGAATCGCTGGAGGATGAATTCATGAAAGTGACGACGGCGCTTCAAGAGGAGGGGGAGACGAATGTTTAAATTGACAGCGAATGAGCATATGAAGCTCTTTAACCGAAAAGTCTCATTAGTGGCGCTGATTCTGATGGCCGTTCTCCAATTTATTATGGCGCTTGTCATTAAACGGCTTGTCATCAGTTCCGGAACGGATGAGAATTTCATCGGCTATATGGCGTACGCGCCCGGGCTGAATATTCTGCTTGAGGCGTTAACAATCGTGATCGCGGCAACGATCATTTCCGCTGAATTTGATAAGAAAACGATCAAATTTTTGTTAATCCGCCCGGTAAAGCGGGAGCGGATTTTTGTATCTAAACTCATTACCGTATTTTTGGTCAGCTTGTACCTGTATGCGGCGTACTATGTTCTGTCTCTGCTGTTCGGCATGGCTTTCTTCGGCGTGTCGGTGACATCTGAATCAGGGACGCTTCTTATGAACACCCTGAAAGTAATCGGCACGAACTGGGTCGAGGCGTTTGCGATGGCATGTTTTGGCTTGTTGTGTTCTTCTGTATTCCGAAACAGCGCAACGGCCGTCATTTTGTCATTTATCGTGCTGTACGGCGCAAAATCACTCGTGACGATTATGTCGCTCTTCCAAAACAAATGGGGAAGTTTTCTGCTGTTCGCAAATACTGACCTGACGCAATATATGAGCGGGGCGAAACCGCTGTTTGCGGGAATGACGCCGTTATTTTCCGCAGGCATTATCATTATCCATATCGTATTCTTCTTAGCCGTCGCTTGGTGGAGCTTTTGCAAACGCGATGTTCGGGTATAAAGTAAAGGAATGACATTTTTGTGAAAAAGATCACGATAAATCAATAATTTATGCTATTTTGATTTATAATAAAGGTAATGACGGAGGTGCTCACTTGAGAAATTTTATTACCGCATTACCGATTGTGTTATTGCTTGGTTTTTCCTTTGTGTCATTCATGTTCCAATTCGAACATCTTGTTTATTTCAGACTTGCGCTGGGATTGTTTTCTACAGTGGGGCTGTTTCTCTTATATAAATTGAAGACGGGATTCCGTTATTTCATCATCTACCTGTATGCAAGCTGGATCGTGCTTGCGGCGGTTACCGCGTTTGAAGAGCCGATTTTTTCAAGCTTTTTCTTTGGCGGGCTTGTGATGACGATGGGGTATCTCACATATATGCTGATTTATCTCGGGCTCAAGCAGGACCGCGGCCCGGAAGCAGTCTGAACGCGCTATTCCATGGAATAGCGCGTTTTTTTGTACAGCCTCACAGTTGCGAAACGAGACTTGAATCTCTATAATACTTATTAACTTTATCGGAATTATAATGGGGGGATTCCAGTGTCTTTATGGATACAGAATGAACGGCAGAGGGAATGGATGGAAAAAATCGGCCTGCTTGCAGACGAATTTCAAACAACAGCCGCGCTTGATGATGAGGCGGGCCGTTTTCCCGCGGAGAAAATTCAAAGACTGCGCGACGCAGGATATACGGCGTTAACAGTACCTGAGGCATTCGGCGGTGCAGGCATTTCCGTTTATGATATGGTGCTGTTTCAGGAACGGCTGGCGCGGGGAGACGCGGCCGTGGCTCTCGGAATCGGCTGGCATTTATCCGTCATGGGTGAGCTCGGAGAAGGAAACAGCTGGGATGAAGATGTCTTTTCATTTATCACAGAAGAGGTGAAAAAGGGAGCTGTCCTGAACAGGGCAGCGACGGAACGGCAGACCGGCAGTCCGACGAGGGGAGGAAGACCCGGCACCTCCGCTGTCAAAAAAGACGGAAAATGGGTGCTGAACGGCCGAAAAACCTTTACAACCCTTTCGCTGACTTTGGATTATATGCTTGTGACGGCATGGATTGAAGAAAAACAAACGACCGGTGTTTTTCTCATTCATAAAGATCAGGCAGGCGTTTCAGTCGAAGAAACATGGGATATGATTGCCATGAAGGCGACCGGAAGCCATGATCTCCTTTTAGATCATGTCACGGTCAATGACGAGCGGCTTGTGGAGCTTATCAGCGGGCCAAGAGCGGCGAAAGTGAATGGCTGGCTGCTTCACATTCCCGCTGCTTATCTGGGTATCGCTCAAGCGGCAAGGGACTATGCCGTCCGGTTTGCATCCGAATATTCGCCGAGCAGCCTGAACGGACCGATTAAAGACGTGCCGGCTGTTCAGCAGCGTGTCGGGGAAATGGAGCTCGAATTGTTAAAAGCGAGACAGTTTCTCTTCACGGCGGCGCAAATGTATGATGACCCGAAACGCCGCCCTTTCATCAAAAGCGAGCTCGGCGCCGCAAAACATATTGTGACAAATGCCGTCCTTTCTGTTGTTGATAAAGCAATGAGAATCACTGGCGCAAAAAGCCTTGAGCGAAACAATCCGCTTCAGCGGTATTATCGGGATGCCCGGGCCGGCCTTCACAATCCGCCGATGGACGATGCGGTCATCGGCAAATTAGCGGCGGAAGCCTTTGAGCAATAAAAAAAAGAGCCTGAAAAAGGCTCTTTTTATGTATGGCTGTTGTGCCGGAGCAGTTTTTGATGCTTGCGGTCAATTCTGTCATAGATCACATTCATCAGCTTTTGATTATTCATAATGGCCGCCTTGTTTTCTTTTATCAGCTGTTCGTATGTTTTTATTTTACGTTTCGCCATAAGTCCGCACCTTCCTTACATATTTGTATTCGCTTTCTAATTCTCCGAGCGATAATTCATATAAATGCCGTTCCGACTTTTTGTATATTCCGTTATTGATCAGCAAATGGATCAGATGTTTTTTTCGTCCTTCAACTGATGATCTGAGCTGAGGAGAAGACCTCATGATTACCCTCCTAATCAAATGATATTGAGAATCATTATCAATTAATGAAAGTATACAATGGGCATATTCATATGTAAAGGAAAAATACCGCCAATTTTTCGACAAAAAGTTTCCCGGGGAATAATGCTGTCGAATTGATTTGATTCTGTCAGATCAAAGCTGCTATTTTTCCGCTTTTCCATCCATACTATGAATGAGAATGGAGGAGTCCTTACATGAATGATCAAACGGCAAACTTAAAACGGGGTGAGAAAGGCGCGATTCTTAATATCGCCGCGTACCTCATCCTTGCCGCCGTCAAACTGGTGATCGGTCTTATTTATCATTCTGAAGCGCTCAGAGCGGACGGGTTAAATAATGCCACGGATATTGCCGCATCACTGGCTGTGCTGATCGGGCTCCGGATTTCCCAGCGCCCCGCTGACACTGATCATGCCTACGGACATTATCGGGCTGAAACAATTTCTTCATTAATTGCGTCTTTTATTATGATGGCGGTCGGTATTGAAGTGCTGATCGGAGGAGCAAAGGCGATTGTCAGCGGAACGGAGGCCGAGCCGAGCCTCATTGCGGCATGGACGGCGCTCGGAAGCGCGATTGTAATGTACGGCATGTATGTATATAACAGCCGTCTTGCGGATCGGGTTAAAAGTTCTGCGCTTCATGCGGCGGCGAAAGACAGCCGTTCTGACGCCTATGTCAGTATTGGGGCGTTTATAGGCGTCTTAACGGCCCGGCTTCATCTGCCGTGGATTGATCCGGTCATTGCTTTTCTGATCGGAATCATCATCTGTAAGACGGCATGGGACATCTTCAAAGATGCTTCCCACTCATTGACGGACGGGTTTGATCTGAAAGATTTGGAGCCGTATAAACACACGGTGAAAGAAATAAAAGAGGTCAGCAGGCTGAAGGATGTGAAAGCAAGGTATTTGGGGAGAACGGTTCATGTGGAAATGGTCATTACGGTAGATCCGGGACTGTCTGTGAAAGAAGGCCATGAAGTAGCCGATGAAGTCGAATATGCAATAAAACATGAACATGATGTGACTCATGTCCATGTTCATGTAGAGCCTGAAGTCATAAACAAAGATCGTGAAACGAATTAAATATGCTGTGATAAAAACTCTGTGACTTCTTCGGGCGTTTTCGCGTTTGCGCTGTGAAGATGCGCTTTCTTTTCGCCGTTTTTAAAGATCAGAAGGCTCGGGATGCCCATTACCTGATATTTGTCGGCAAGCTCAGGGAGCTCGTCTCTGTTCAGTTCATACCAATCATTTTGATTATATTCTTCCAAAATATCGCCGATGAACATATTCATGCGCGTGCAGTCAGGGCACCAGTCAGCGAAAAATTTCACGATGATTTCCTTGTCGGATTGAATAAGTTCATTAAATTGTTCTGTTGTACTGATTTTTTTCATATGACACATCTCCTTTTCCATGCCATTTTAATATAAAATAAAAAGGAATTACATACAAATGCTTTCATATTCAGAATGCCCAAAAATAATTAGATCATTTTCTGAGGAAAGTGATAAGATAGTAAAGATGAATTGTTGTGGGGGGAATATCCATTGAAAACAAGTCTAGGATTGGTGTACGGCGGAAAGTCAGCCGAACACAATGTATCGCTGCAGACAGCATTAGCTGTAACAAAAGCGCTTAATACTGAGAAGTTTGATATACATCCGATTTACATCACTGAAAAAGGAGAATGGCAAAGAGGCCCGCTGCTGACTGAGCCGGTTTCCAACGTGAAAATGCTTCAGCTGGAACAAAACGGTGAAAGTTTTGCTCTATCAGCATTGAACCGGGAAATGTTTCCTGAAGCGTCGCCTGACGAAAAGGCGACGATCGATGTCGTATTTCCGCTTCTGCACGGACCGAACGGTGAAGACGGCACCATTCAGGGTCTGCTGGAATTGCTGAACGTTCCTTATGTCGGCAACGGAGTGCTTGCATCATCAGCCGGCATGGATAAAGTCATCATGAAGCATTTGTTCGCTCAAGCGGGGCTTCCGCAGGCGAAGTACGCCGCTTTCTTAAAAAAGGACTGGAAACAGACGCCGGACAGCTGCTTACAGCAGGTTGAAGAGGAGCTGGGATATCCGTGCTTCGTCAAACCGGCGAACCTCGGATCAAGCGTCGGAATCAGCAAATGCCGAAACCGTGAAGAGCTTGAAAAAGCCTTCGAACTGGCTTTTGAGTATGACCGGAAAATTGTGGTGGAAGAAGGAATCGCCGGAAGAGAAATCGAAATCGGCGTACTCGGAAATGACGAACCGAAATGCTCCGCCGTCGGTGAAATCGCGCCGAAAACCGACTTTTACGATTACAAGGCGAAATATGAAGACGGCGACACGGATTTAATGATTCCCGCGCAAGTGACGGATGAACAATATGCGGAAATCAGCGAAATGGCGATTAAAGCCTTCAAAGCGATTGACGGATCAGGCCTTGTCCGCGCCGATTTCTTCCTGACCAATGACGGGCAAGTGCTCATTAACGAAGTGAACACAATGCCGGGCTTTACGCCATTCAGCATGTTCCCGCTGCTTTGGAAAGAAGCAGGCGTAGATTACAGTGATCTGATCGAACAGCTGGTTGAGCTGGCAAAAGAACGCCATGCCGAAAAACAGCTGATTAAACATACATTTTAATGAAGACGGACACTGCCTGAAGGGGCAGTGTCTTTTCCCGTAACAGACAACATTTTCAGAAAGCGAGGTGCCACCTTTGATAAAGCGAACTGTAAAGCGAATCGCAGACATGGTCAAAGGCACACTGACAAATCCCGTATTTGAACAAACAATGATTGAGGGCGCCGCAACCGATACGCGGACTTTGGAAAAAAATCAGCTGTTCATTCCTTTAAAAGGCGAGCATTTTAACGGCCACACCTTTGTGCCGCAAGCATTCGAAAAAGGCGTTTCCGCGGTGTTGTGGGACCGCTCTGAACCGAATCCGCCGGAAGAGCGTGCTGTCATCCTGGTCGATGACACGCTGGAGGCGTTGCAAACATTGGCAAAAGCTTATTTGGAAGAGCTCGGCACACGGGTTATCGGGGTGACCGGGAGCAACGGAAAAACGACAACGAAAGACATGCTTCACGCCGTTCTCGGCACGCAGTACCGCGTTCACAAAACCGCCGGCAATTTCAACAATCATATCGGCCTGCCGCTGACTGTGCTTGCCATGCCTGAAGATACAGAAATCGCCGTTTTAGAAATGGGAATGAGCGCGAGGGGCGAAATTGATTTTCTGAGCCGTCTTGCTGAACCGGAAGCTGCCGTCATTACCAATATCGGCGAATCCCACATGCAGGATTTAGGCTCAAGAGAAGGAATTGCGGAGGCGAAACTTGAAATTATAAACGGACTTCGGGAAGACGGCGTTCTGTTTTATTTCGGGGATGAGCCGCTGCTCCGCCAAAAGGCGTACACTTGCCGGACAACGACATACGGCGCAGGCGCGGACAATGATCTCCGCCTGAAAGAAATAAAACAGGCGGAAGAAGGCACGTACTTTAATATCGACGGGATCGACCGTTCTTTCTTTATTCCCGTTCTCGGCAGACATAATGTGATGAATGCCATGGCCGCATACGCCGCCGGCATCTATTTCGGCATTACGCCGGAAAATGCCGCTCTGGGACTGAGCCGCCTGAAGGTGACGGGGATGAGATTGGAACTGGTCAAAACGGACAACGGCATCTCGATCGTAAACGACGCGTATAATGCGAGCCCGACGTCAATGAAAGCGGCGGTCGAATTAATTGAAACGATGAAAGGCTATCGGAAGAAAATGCTCGTGCTCGGTGATATGCTTGAACTTGGTGATGAAGAAAAAGCATTCCACGAAGAATGCGGAGCTGCGGTCAATCCGGCGGAAATCGACCATGTATTTACTTACGGCACACTCGGCGCATTCATCGCTGACGGAGCGCGCCGGCATTTTGAAGAAGGGCGCGTCAGCCATTATCTTGACAAAAAAGAACTGCTTCACGCCATACAGGAAATGGCCGCTTCCGGCGATCTCCTTCTGTTTAAAGCATCGAGAGGTATGAAGCTCGAAGAAATCGTTAAAGATTTATTAGAGAAGAACTGAAAAAATACTGATCAGCATTATAAAAATATACAAAAATGAAGAAACTAATTCAGGGTGAAATAATTCTGTCCGTATGAAAAAGAAAGACCGCCGGCTGGGAAATCCCGTCCGGCGCGGGGGCCGGCCTCGTTCGCGGGAAGAATTCGGTCAGGCCGCTTCCGGCCGCCTGACCATCTCGCCTTATTGAAAAACACATAGTGTAATGGTAAGATTAAACGTAAAGTAATTCGGGCTTTGTATACGTATGATCCTGTCCTTTGGATGAAAGGGCGGTTTTTAGTGGTAAATCACGACATTACTGAAACAGCAATTAGAAGGAGTTTGAATAATTTGACTATAACGTTTCAAGATTTTCAATTAAGTTCTGATCTCATGAAGGCAATTAATCGTATGGGGTTTGAAGAAGCAACGCCGATTCAGGCACAAACGATTCCGCTCGGACTTTCAAATAAAGACGTCATTGGACAAGCGCAAACAGGTACAGGTAAAACAGCTGCGTTTGGTATACCCCTTGTTGAAAAAATGAACCCCGAGTCTCCTAATATTCAAGCAATCGTAATCGCGCCAACCCGTGAATTAGCCATTCAAGTATCTGAAGAGTTATATAAAATCGGACAAGATAAGCGTGCGAAAGTGCTGCCTATTTATGGCGGACAGGATATCGGACGTCAGATCCGCGCATTGAAGAAAAACCCGCATATCATCGTAGGTACGCCGGGGCGTCTTCTTGACCATATCAACCGCCGTACGATCCGTTTAAACAACGTGAATACGGTTGTCATGGATGAGGCTGATGAAATGCTGAACATGGGATTCATTGATGATATTGAATCCATTCTCTCAAATGTACCGAGCGAGCACCAAACGCTCTTATTCTCAGCAACAATGCCTGCGCCGATCAAACGGATCGCAGAGCGTTTCATGACTGAGCCGGAACACGTAAAAGTAAAAGCGAAAGAAATGACTGTGTCCAACATTCAGCAGTTCTACTTGGAAGTGCAGGAACGCAAAAAATTCGATACCCTGACTCGTCTTCTTGACATTCAGTCTCCGGAACTTGCGATCGTATTCGGACGTACGAAACGCCGTGTCGATGAGCTTGCTGAAGCCCTGAACCTTCGCGGATATGCGGCCGAAGGAATTCACGGCGACTTAACGCAGGCGAAACGTATGGTTGCGCTTCGTAAATTTAAAGAAGGTGCGATCGAAGTGCTTGTAGCGACTGACGTTGCCGCCCGCGGACTTGATATCTCAGGCGTTACCCACGTTTACAACTTTGACGTGCCTCAAGATCCTGAAAGCTACGTTCACCGTATCGGAAGAACGGGACGCGCAGGAAAAACGGGTATGGCGATGACGTTTATCACACCGCGTGAGAAAAACATGCTTCGCGCGATCGAACAAACGACAAAACGCAAAATGGACCGCATGAAAGAGCCGACGCTTGACGAAGCATTAGAAGGTCAGCAGCAGATGACGGTTGACCGTCTGCGCACGGCGATCAGCGAAAACAACCTGAACTTCTACATGACGGCAGCTGCGGAATTGTTAGAAGATCATGATGCAGTGACAGTTGTGGCTGCAGCCATTAAAATGGCGACAAAAGAGCCGGACAGCACGCCTGTACGCCTCACTGATGAAGCGCCGATGGTCAGCAAACGCTATAAAAACCAGCGTACTTCTAAGCGCAGAGAAGGCCAAGGCGGCGGCTACCGCGGCGGCAAAGGGAAAACCAACAACCGTTCTTCCTACGATAAAAAACGCTCAAGCGACCGCCGTTCTTCAGGTGACAGACGCCAGAAAAAATCATACTAAGACACAGGAAGCGGACCCTTTTACGGGGTCCGCTTTTTTTGATATGCCGGAAAGTGAATCTTTTTTGCAAATCAGCCGTATTTGTATGTATGATAAAAAATGGGAGGTAGGTATGTTGAGAGCACAGCCAAAAAATCGAATCAGTCCAAGCGGCTTAAAAGTCTGGCGTCTTCAGGAAATCATCCTGTCCGCCTTCTGTCTTCTGGCCGTTATAGCAGCAGCTGTTTTAAGCCATTTCTTCCATTGGCCGTATTGGATCACCGGAGTCCTCGGCATCATTTGGATCTTCGGTTCAGTGATATCCATCTATGCCATACCGAAAATCAGGCACAGGATCTGGCGCTATGAAGTCCATGAAAATGAAATTGATATTCAATCCGGCATTTTTATTGTCAAACGGGTCATTGTGCCGATGGTGAGGGTGCAGCACGTAGATACTTCACAAGGCCCGCTCCTCAGAAGGTACCGTCTGGCCTCAGTCAAAATCTCCACGGCGGCAACCGTTCATTCCATTCCGGCGCTTGATATGGAGGAAGCTGACCGGCTGAGGGATTCCATTTCCCGTCTGGCAAGGGTGACGGAAGATGATGTCTGAGCCGAAACGTCTGCATCCGGCGGCCGTGATTTTGAACTTATTCCATACTATTATCGAAACCATTAAAAACATTATTCTGCCATTTTTTCTCGTCTATATTGTTAATTCCAACCACTTCATCCGCTTTTACGGAGGCATTGCGCTCGCCGTCCTGCTTATCTGGCTGATTACGGCTAGTGTGATCGAGTGGAGAAAATTTACATACCGGATTGAGGACGGAGAATTCAGAATTGAAGAAGGCTTGTTTTTTACGAAAAAGAGATACATCTCCATTGACCGGATTCAATCAATGAATACGAGTGCCGGCATCATTCAGCAGCTTTTTAAGCTTGTTAAGCTTCAAATCGAAACGGCCGGCGACGGGAAAAACGCCGAGGCTGTCTTATCCGCCATTACTGTGGAAGAGGCGGAACGGATCAGAGCGGCTGTTTTTCAGCAAAAAGCGGAGCAAGAAGAACGAGGGGAGACCGCAGCGGAGCAGGAGCCGATGCGCGGGGAAGATGTGCAATCCGTTTACCGCCTGTCTGTAGGTGAGCTGCTTATGGCCGCCTCAACATCCGGGGGAATCGGTGTCATCATCTCAGCGGTATTCGCCCTCTTTTCTCAGATTGATGAAGTACTTCCGATGGACTGGCTCTATGACAGGTTCTCCTTTCTCAAGCATGCGAGCATCGGCATATACGCCGTGATCATTTTCATAGGATTGTTCATCGCATGGCTGTTAAGCATCGCCGGTATGATGATCAAGCATGCCAACTTTAAGATAGAAAAAAAAGAACACGAATTGGTCATTACCAGAGGAATTATTGAAAAACATCAAGTGACGATCCCGCTCCGTAAAATCCAAGCCATTAAAATGAAAGAAAATGTGATCAGGCAATTATTCGGATACGCGACGGTTGCGATTGTCAGCGCCGGCAGTGCGGGGAATGAGAAAGAAGGAGCACAGACGATTCTGTTTCCGATCATCCGCAAATCAAAGCTCGGAGTGATGCTGAACGGTTTCACACCGGATTACGTGCTGGAAGAAAACCGGAATCATTTGCCGAAAAGGGCGCTGCGCCGGTATTTATTCCGATCCATAATCTTCTCGGTTTTCGTGATCATCCCGCTTTGTATTCTGTTTAAACCGTGGGGATATGCATCGCTCCTTGTGCTTCCCGTCGAAATGGTGCTTGGATATGCCTCGTTTAGGACAGCGTCATGGTGCATAAACGGCGGCAGGCTTCAGATCACCACGAGGCTGGTCGGGAAGACGACCACGATTATGCTGAGAAGAAGAATGCAGATGTTTGAAGTCAGCCGTTCCTTTCTGCAAAAAAGAAGGCGGCTCGCATCTGTGGCTACCGCAGTGAAATCAGCTCACCACATGGAGCATGTCATGCTGAAGGATGTCAGCGAGGAAGATGCCGAACGCATCGGGCGCTGGTATTCATATGAAAAAGCGGACGGTTAATACCGCCGCTTTTTTTGCTGCACGCATAAAAAGGAAAGCAAAAATCCGCCTGCCAGTCCGAACAAATGCGCCATAATGTTAATATTAGAGTTGATAAACGTCGACAGTACCGCGATGATAAGCAGGGTCATAATCATTTTCGACTGATCCCGGCCGATCAGCTCCTTGCGGAAAACAGTCAAAAACACATACACGCCGAAAAGTCCGAAGATCGCGCCGGATGCGCCGACATGCACATAATCAAGCGGTTCGGCAAGATACGTGCCGATATTGCCGATGATGCCCGATGCAGTGTACACAATCAGAAAACGGACTTTTCCGAGCATCTGCTCAAGCGGGGGCGCGAATAAAAAGAGAGACATGGAGTTAAACAAAAGGTGAGTGAAATTCGCGTGTAAAAACATCGGTGTCACCAGCCGCCACCATTCTCCCGAGGAAACGCCGTAATTATAGCCGGTCACAGCATCTGACCACATCATGACGGAATGAAGCGGCATACTGAAAAACAGCCACAAGAACGCCTGCAGCGCCAAAATACAGCTGACGGCCGGATAACGTCTGATAAAAGTCTGGAAATTTTCCGTTCGTATAAACATCGCAAGCCCCTTTGCATCTGATTTGTTACATATATAGTAACACGTTTATGACATAAACCGTTTTTTAGTACGGACTTTTAGGAGGAATTCACATGATTTTCGGAATCGGAATCGACATCGTTGAACTGCACAGAATTGAAAACATGCTCAGCCGGCAGGCGAGGTTTCCGCAAAGAATATTGACGGAGGCTGAATACGCTCGTTTTACATTGCTGTCGGACAAAAGGAAAATTGAATTTCTCGCGGGAAGATTTGCGGCAAAAGAAGCCTTTTCGAAAGCATACGGCACAGGTATCGGCAAAGAGCTCAGCTTTCAGGATATTGAAACCGGAAACGACACAGCGGGAAAGCCTGTGCTGGCCTGCGCCAAGCTTGACGGCGCGGCGGTTCACGTCTCCATTACCCATACAAAAGAATACGCCGCGGCACAGGTCGTGATTGAAAGGTTGTCACGCTAGTCTGCATATTAGCCGGAACCCCTTCATATATTTGATAGTGCATTAAGGGAGACAAGTTGTTTGAGGCTTTTATGGTACGCGTCCGTCCGTTCAGGGCGTACCGTTAAAGTCAAACAAGCGATTTCTTCCCTTTACATCAATTGAGAAGAAGGGGTTGAAAAAAGGTGAGAAAAAGCTTTGTTTTGCTTTTAACGGGACTGCTTGCCGTCCTTATTCTTTCGGCCTGCGGCCAAAAATCACAGGAAGATATCGTGAACGGTTTAGATAAGAAGGCGAAGGAATACACCTCGTACAAAGCGAAAGCCAAAATGACCATCGAAACGGGGAGTGATCCGCAAGTATACAATGTGGAAATCTGGCATAAAAAACCTTCCCTGTACCGGGTCTATTTGGAAAATCCGAAAAAAGACCAAAACCAAGTCATCTTACGGAACGCCAACGGAGTCTTTGTCCTCACGCCGTCTCTAAATAAGAGCTTCCGCTTCCAAAGCGACTGGCCGAATAACAGCAGCCAAGTATATTTGTTTGAGTCACTTGTAAAGGACGTGCAGCATGACAAAGACGCCGTCTATTCCGCCAAAGATAAAAAGTACACGTTTGAAACAAAAACAAACTATCAGCACAACAAAATGCTGCCGACTCAGGAAATCACTTTCAACAAAAAGGACATGAGCCCATCGCTCGTCAAAGTCATGGATACAGATCGGAAAGTGATGGTGAAAGTCGAATTCAAAAGCTTTGAATTCAACAAGCCGTTTGATAAAGACTCTTTTGACGAGAAGAAAAATATGACGCTTTCCCAGATGGACGTCGCCACAAGCGCCAAGCCGTCTGATTCATTTGCGGTCAAAACACCGCTTCAAGTGCCGGCCGGCGTCAAAAAGCTTGAAGAGAAAGATATTTCAACGGCGGACGGCAAACGGATCGTCATGACTTACGGCGGAGAAAAATCATTCACCCTTATTCAAGAAAAAGCCCATATCGCAAAAGCCGCCTCTGCCGTCACGCTGAAAGGCGAACCGGTTAATCTCGGCTTCACGGTGGCCGCATTATCTGATGCGTCTTTAACGTGGACATATGACGGAGTGGATTACCTTCTGTCATCACAGGATCTGACAAAAGATGAAATGGTGGCCGCCGCCAAAAGCATGCAGGGACAGTCGTCAAAATAACGTCAAAAAAGAGGCCGCCGCTGTCGGTCTCTTTTTTGATTCCATTTCACTTTGCAGAATAATTTTAGTATGATAATAACAATATGAATTGAAAATAATGCTAGGAAGTGTATCGAATGAACACAGCATCCTTTTACAGAGAAACGTGGGCGGAAATCAACCTGTCCGCGATTAAAGAAAATGTCACGCATATGAAAAAACACATCGGGCAAAACGTCCATCTCATGGCGGTTGTAAAGGCGAATGCTTACGGCCACGGAGATTTGGAAGTTGGGAAAGCCGCGCTTGAAGCGGGTGCCTCTTGTCTTGCCGTAGCCATACTGGATGAAGCAATTTCATTGAGGAAACGGGGCATTACAGCGCCGATTCTCGTGCTTGGCGCCGTGCCGCCCGAATATGTACAAGCAGCTGCCGAGTATGACGTAACACTCACGGGGTATTCTGTTGAATGGCTTCAGGAAGCTGCGCGCCACCTCGGAAGTAAAACAGTGCCGTTTCATCTGAAAGTCGACACCGGCATGAACAGACTCGGAGTCAAAACGGAGGAAGAAATCCAAAGCGTGTTAAAAATCCTCAGCCAAAATCCCGGTTTAGTCTGTAAAGGCGTATTCACCCACTTTGCTACCGCGGATGAGAAAAACAGAGATTATTTCCTCTTCCAGTTTAACCGCTTTAAAAAATTGATCGCTCCGCTCCCTTTAAAAGAATTGATGGTGCACTGCGCGAACAGCGCTGCCGGACTTCGTCTTAAAAAAGGCTTCTTTAACGCGGTTCGTTTCGGCATCAGTATGTACGGGCTTCGTCCTTCTGCTGACATCCAAAGCGAAATTCCGTTTCATTTAAAACCGGCTTTTGCGCTGCACTCTGTTTTATCCCATGTGAAAAAGATCCGCAAAGGGGAAAGCGTCAGCTACGGCGCAACATATACGGCAGAGAAGGATCAATGGATCGGAACGGTCCCCATCGGCTATGCGGACGGGTGGCTCCGCAAGCTGAGCGGCACGTCTGTGCTGATCGGAGGCAAACGGATGAACATCGCGGGAAGAATCTGCATGGATCAATTGATGGTCGAATTAGATCAATCTTATCCGCCGGGCACCAAAGTCACCCTGATCGGCAGCCAGAAGGAAGAAACGATCACGATGGATGAAATCGCAGGGCGGCTTGAGACGATTAATTACGAGGTCCCTTGTACCATTAGTTCCCGCGTTCCCCGTATGTTTTTGGAAAATGAGAGTATAATGGAAGTAAGAAATCCTTTACTGCAAGATAATACAAACAAGTAGCCGTCATCCGGAAAAAGAGAATTTATAAAACAGCTTTGCTTGACGTTTGAATAATGGTATCATTATGTCTGGATGGATGTATTGGTCGTATCCGTAAGTTTGGTGGAGGTGTATGTTTTTTGTCTGAATCCAGCGCAAGAACCGAAATGAAAATCAGCTTGCCTGAAAACTTAGTAGCTGAATTGGATGGTGTAGCGATGCGGGAGAAACGAAGCAGAAACGAACTGATATCACAAGCAGTGAGAGCGTATGTCAGCGAACGGACAACTCGCCATAACCGTGATTTGATGAGACGCGGGTATATGGAAATGGCGAAAATCAACTTGAATATCTCTTCTGAGGCTCACTATGCTGAGTGCGAAGCAGAAACGACCGTTGAGCGCTTAGTCAGCGGAGGATAATCATTTTGATTGTAAAGCGCGGCGATGTTTATTTTGCTGATTTATCTCCTGTTGTTGGCTCAGAGCAAGGCGGCGTACGCCCGGTTTTAGTGATCCAAAATGATATCGGAAATCGCTTTAGCCCGACTGCTATTGTTGCAGCCATAACAGCCCAAATACAGAAAGCGAAATTACCAACCCACGTCGAAATTGATGCAAAACGCTACGGTTTTGAAAGAGATTCCGTTATTTTGCTGGAGCAAATTCGGACGATTGACAAGCAAAGATTAACGGATAAAATAACTCATCTGGATGATGAAATGATGGATAAGGTTGATGAAGCCTTGCAAATCAGTTTGGCACTCATTGATTTTTAGTCATATTTTGGTTGCTCATATGGAGCAACTTTTTTTGTTTTCGAAAAACATAAGCGCTATAATAAAGAGATAATCAAACAAAATTTGTTGTTTTGTGTCGGGAGGTCAGTGAAACCCATGTCGAATCAGAAAGTGTACCAGTTCATCATTGATCAGCATGATGAACTGCTTGATACTTGGACAGCCAAACTAAAAGAAGTAGGCAATCAGGAAGACTATCAGCTTACGAATCACATATGTGAAAATATTTGTAAAGACTATATAGACATTCTTTTATTATCGACTAAAAATGACGAGGCTACGGAAGAGCAGATCAGTGAACTCGCACTGCGCGCCGTTCAGCTCGGCCTGTCACTGAAACTTCTTTCAGCCACCCTGTCAGAGTTTTGGAAACTGCTTTACGAAACGATGGTCGACCTTAATATGGCCGATCAGGACAGAGCAGATTTGATTTTGGAAATAGACAGCTTTTTCAATCCGATCAACACGGAAATTTTAAATCAGTATTCTATCTCCTGGGAAAAGACGGTTACTTTGCAAAAAATCGCGCTTCAGGAATTGTCGGCTCCGCTGATCCCGGTATTTGAGCATGTAACGGTCATGCCGCTTGTCGGGACGATTGATACGGAGCGTGCAAAGCACATTATGGAAAATCTGTTAAACGGCGTCGTAAAGCACCGTTCACAGGTTGTATTAATTGATATCACGGGCGTGCCGGTCGTTGATACGATGGTGGCGCACCATATTATTCAGGCATCGGAAGCGGTGCGGCTTGTCGGCGCGAAATGCCTGCTCGTCGGAATCCGTCCGGAAATCGCGCAGACGATCGTTAATCTGGGAATTGATTTGTCGCAGGTTATTACGAAGAATACCCTTCAAAAAGGAATTCAAACAGCGCTTGAAATGACAAATCGAAAAATCGTTTCATTGGGGGAATAACATTGTGAGACATCCAAAAATCCCGATCCTGAAACTGTATAACTGCTTATTGGTATCCATCCAATGGGAACTTGACGACCAGACAGCTTTGCATTTTCAAGAAGATCTGCTGAACAAAATCTATGAAACCGGCGCAAACGGGGTCGTCATTGACCTGACATCCGTTGACATGATCGATTCATTTATCGCGAAAGTGCTCGGCGATGTCATCACCATGTCTAAATTGATGGGCGCAAAGGTCGTATTGACGGGAATTCAGCCTGCTGTGGCGGTCACATTGATTGAACTCGGAATCTCACTTGAGGAAATTGAAACAGCGCTCGATTTAGAGCAAGGGCTTGAGACATTGAAGCGGGAATTGGGGGAATAGCGATGAACGACCAATCCTGTGTGAAAATCATGACAGAATGGGATATCGTAGCCGCCAGACAGCTTGGCCGCAACGTTGCGAAGGAATTAGGCTTCGGCACGGTGGACCAGGCCAGAATCACGACGGCTATCTCAGAATTGGCCAGAAACATTTACTTATATGCAGGCAAGGGCCAGGTCAGCATAGAACAAGTAAACGACAGAGGGAAAAAAGGCCTTAAAATTATAGCAGAAGACAAAGGACCCGGAATCCCCGACATCCGTAAAGTGATGGAAGACGGCTTTTCAACGTCAGGCGGACTGGGAGCGGGCCTTCCGGGCGTCAAAAGGCTGATGGACGAATTCAGCCTGCAATCTGTTGCAGAGGAAGGAACAGAGATTCAAGCCGTGAAATGGCTTCGGTAGGAGGTTAGAACGTGGATTTCAGGGAGGTTATAGAGCAGCGGTATCATCAGCTGCTTAGCCGATATATAGCCGAATTAACAGAAACATCTTTATATCAAGCCCAAAAATTCAGCCGAAAAACGATTGAACATCAGGTTCCTCCGGAGGAGATCATCAGCATCCACCGAAAAGTAGTAAAGGAACTGTATCCGGATCTGCCGGAAGATGTTTTTCATTCGCTGGATTTTTTAATAGAAGTCATGATTGGCTACGGGATGGCTTATCAGGAACATCAAAGTCTGAGAGATATCCAGCAGGAGCTTCGTTCAGAAATTGAAATTGCCGCAAATGTTCAGCAGACGCTGCTTGGCACAAAAATTCCTGAAGAAGAAGATCTGGATATCGGGGCGATCAGCGTCCCCGCCAAACAGATGAGCGGGGACTATTATCACTTTGTCAAAGACAAGGAATCGATTAACATCGCGATAGCCGATGTCATCGGAAAAGGAATACCCGCCGCATTGTGCATGTCGATGATCAAGTATGCCATGGACTCTCTTCCGGAGACCGGCATTCACCCCTCCCAAGTGCTGAAAAATCTTAACCGCGTTGTAGAACAGAACGTGGACTCAAGCATGTTTATCACCATGTTTTACGCAAACTACAATACGAAAAATCACCAATTTACATATGCCTCTGCGGGGCATGAACCGGGCTTCTACTACTCTGAAAAAGAAAAAAAGTTTTATGATCTGGAGGCAAAAGGATTGGTGCTGGGAATTTCTCAGGATTTTGATTACAGCCAATATGAACAGCACATGGACGAAGGAGACATGATCGTTCTTTTTTCTGACGGCGTCACCGAATGCCGTACCGAAAACGGTTTCTTAGAACGCAGTGACATTCAGCGCATGCTGGAAGAACATATGGACTGCTCCGCGCAGGATATGGTCAAAAATATTTACGACAGCCTGCTGAGACTCCAGGACTTTCAGCTTCATGACGATTTTACGTTAATTGTTTTGAAAAGAAAGGTTTAAAAAAACAGCAGCACGGGTAAAAAGCCATTAGCACGAGTAAGGATAACTTTCAGAGGTGATACGATGAATTTAACGGTAGATATGAAGGAGAATCTTTCAGATATACAAATCAATATCGCTGGAGAAATCGATGTATACTCAGCTCCGGTGGTTCGTGAAAAGCTGATGCCCCTGGCAAACGAGGGGAAGGACATGAGAATCTGCTTAAAAGATGTAAATTATATGGACAGTACGGGTTTAGGCGTTTTTGTAGGCGTGTTTAAAACGGTGAGCAAGGAAGGCGGCTCTCTCAAGCTTGAGAATCTTTCCGACCGGCTCGTCCGTCTGTTTGAAATTACGGGGCTTAAGGACATCATCGACATTTCGGCAAAGTCAGAAGGTGGCGTGCAATGAGTACATCAGTTGATTATATAGAGATGAAAATTCCGGCTGAACCGGAATATGTAGGAATCGTCAGGCTTACGTTATCAGGTGTCGCAAGCAGAATGGGCTATACCTATGATGACATTGAAGATTTAAAAATCGCTGTCAGCGAAGCTTGTACAAACGCTGTCCAGCATGCATACAATGATGAAAATAAGGGAGAAGTATCCGTGCGGTTCGGTGTGTTTGAGGATCGGCTGGAGGTCATTGTCGCCGATCAGGGAGACAGCTTTGATTTTGATCAGAAGCAGCAGGATCTCGGGCCGTACACACCTTCGCACACAGTCGATCAATTGTCAGAAGGAGGGCTCGGTCTGTATTTAATGGAAACGCTCATGGATGAAGTCAAAGTTCAAAGCAACTCTGGCGTAACCGTGGCGATGACAAAGTATTTAAATGGGGAGCGAGTTGATCATGGCACAACCATCAAAAACTACGAAACTAACTAAAGATGAAGTTGATCGGCTCATACGCGACTTTCAAACACATGATAATAAAGAAGCCCAGGAAACACTCGTCGAGGTGTATACCAATCTCGTCGAAATGCTGGCAAAGAAATATTCAAAAGGAAAAAGCTTTCATGAAGACCTCCGCCAGGTCGGGATGATCGGACTTCTCGGAGCCATTAAACGGTATGATCCCGAGGTCGGCAAATCCTTTGAAGCATTTGCGATTCCGACCATCATCGGCGAAATCAAACGCTTCCTCAGAGATAAAACATGGAGCGTACACGTCCCGAGACGGATTAAAGAACTCGGGCCGCGCATTAAAATGGCGGTGGATCAGCTGACGACAGAGACGCAGCGGTCGCCGAAAGTCGAAGAAATCGCAGCCTTTCTCGATGTGTCAGAAGAGGAAGTGCTTGAAACGATGGAGATGGGAAAAAGCTATCAGGCGCTGTCTGTCGATCACAGCATCGAAGCGGATGCGGACGGAAGCACCGTCACAATTTTAGATATCGTCGGGTCGCAGGAGGAAGGATACGAACGCGTCAACCAGCAGATGATGCTCAAAAGCGTGCTTCATGTGCTGTCCGACCGCGAAAAACAGATTATCGATCTAACATTTGTGCAAAATAAAAGCCAAAAAGAAACAGGGGACATTCTCGGAATATCTCAAATGCACGTCTCGCGCCTGCAGCGGAAAGCGGTGAAAAAACTGAGAGAGGCCTTGATTGGAGATCCCTCCATGGAGCTAATGTAATGATTCAGGTTGAAGAAAATGAACATGTTCAAACTCTTGTATACCAATTAAATAAAGAAGGCAAGTCCATATGCGGCGACAGCTTTTTTATGAAGGCGAATGAAGAAGAATTAGTTTGCGCGGTAGCGGACGGTCTCGGCAGCGGATCTCTTGCCAACGAATCCTCGTCAGCCATTAAAGACATCGTGGAAACGTATGCGGATGAGGATGTGGAAAGCATCATTGAGCGCTGCAATCAAGCGATGAAAAACAAAAGAGGGGCGACTGCCTCCATCTTAAAAATCAATTTCATCAAAAGGGAATTGACATACTGCTCGATCGGCAATGTCCGTTTCTTCCTGCACTCCCCATCAGGCGAAGTCTTTCATCCGCTGCCGATTTCGGGTTACCTCTCAGGCAAACCGCAAAGATACAAAACGTATACGTCATCATACGAAAAAGGGGCGAGGTTCATCATCTACACGGATGGGCTTGAGGTTCCGCATATCCGCACCTGCTTAAAGCAGGGACACTCAATAGAAGATATATCAAAATCACTTCATCCGTACACAACATCCAGACGTGATGATTTGACCTATATTCTAGGGCAGCTTTTATCGTAAGGCTGCTTTTTTTATGTTCCGCCGTTTTTTGATACACTAGAGAAAGAATGAAGAGATGGAGGCTTTTGTGATATGGAAACGTTAGCCCTTTTGAAAAAACAAATTGCTGAAGAAACAGCGTTATCCCAAAAACATGTCGAAAGTGTCATCCGCCTGCTGGAAGACGGCAATACCGTCCCGTTTATTGCGCGGTACCGAAAAGAGCAGACCGGCTCAATGGACGAGGTGCAGATTCAGGCAATCTCCGAGCGGTGGCAATACATACAAAACCTGACGCAGCGGAAAGAAGAAGTCATCAGATTGATCTCTGAGCAGGACAAGCTGTCGGAAGGGCTGAAGCAAAAAATCGAACAAGCGGTCAAGCTTCAGGAAGTCGAGGATTTATACCGTCCCTTCAAACAAAAACGGAAAACAAAAGCCACCGTCGCCAAAAGCAAAGGCCTTGAACCGCTTGCGGACTATATTCTTTCTCTCCCGAAAGAAAACCGCCTTCACGACATCGCTGATCAATATATCAGTGCAGAAAAAGAAGTCGCTTCAAGAGAGGAGGCCATTGAAGGCGCGAAGCACATCATAGCCGAACAAATCTCGGATGATCCTCATTTCAGAAAGTGGATTCGCCAGGAAACGTATAAAAAAGGAATTCTCACTTCCGCGGCAGGCAAGTCAGCCGCAGATGACGAGAAAAACGTCTATGAAATGTACTACGAGTACGCAGAGCCGATCCAAAAGGTCGTTCCTCACAGAGTGCTTGCGATGAACCGCGGTGAAAAAGAAGGCATTTTAAAGATTGCGATCGAACCGCCCGCCGATCAGATAAAAGCTTATTTAGAAAAGCAAATCATCAAACACCGTGAAACGCCTGTGAAAGAAACGCTGAAAGAAGCCATTGAGGACAGTTACAAACGTCTGATCCAGCCGGCTATTGAGCGCGATATCCGCAAAGAGCTGTCAGAAAAAGCAGACGCGCAGGCGATTCATATTTTCGCTGAAAACCTGCGTAAGCTCCTGCTGCAGCCGCCGATGAAGGGGAAAGTTGTGCTCGGCGTCGATCCGGCCTTCCGTACGGGGTGCAAACTGGCAGTTGTTGATGAGACGGGAAAAGTGCTGAAAATCGACGTCATTTACCCGCACGCTCCCGTAAAAAAGACAGCGGAAGCCCGGAAAAAAATCAAAGAATTGCTGGACCGGTACGAAGTCGAGGTTGTGGCGATCGGAAACGGCACGGCATCACGGGAGACAGAGCAATTCGTCGTTGATGTGCTGAAAGAAACAGAGCGGGACATTTATTATGTCATCGTCAATGAGGCCGGAGCAAGCGTGTATTCCGCGTCAGAAATCGCCCGTGAAGAATTTCCGGATTTTCAGGTCGAAGAGCGCAGCGCCGTCTCCATCGCGCGGAGGTTGCAGGACCCGCTGGCCGAGCTTGTGAAAATTGATCCTAAATCCGTCGGCGTCGGACAATACCAGCATGATGTCAGCCAAAAGCATTTAAATGAATCACTCCGTTTTGTCGTAGAGACCGTCGTCAACCAAGTCGGGGTGAATGTCAATACAGCATCAGCCGCGCTGCTTCAATATGTAGCCGGGTTATCCAAAACCGTTGCCGGTAATATCGTTAAAAAAAGGGAAGAGCTCGGAAAATTTACAAATCGCAAAGAGCTGAAAGAAATCCCGCGTCTCGGCGCAAAAACATATGAACAGTGCATCGGCTTTTTGAGAGTGCCTGGGGGACCGGAGCCGCTCGACCGCACCGGGATACACCCGGAAAGCTATAAAGAGACAAAGGCGCTGCTCAAAAAACTGCAGCTCACTGCGGATCAGATCGGAAGCGCGGACGCAAAAGAGAAAATAAGCGCACTGCCGCTGTCTGAAACGGCTGAAGAGCTTGGTATAGGGGAAATTACGCTTGCGGATATTTGCGGGCAGCTGACAAGGCCGGAGCGAGATCCTCGTGACGAAGTGCCGAAGCCTTTGCTGAAAAAAGACGTTCTGCAGCTTGAGGATTTAAAGGAAGGAATGGAATTGCAGGGCACCGTCCGCAACGTTGTAGACTTCGGAGCTTTCGTCGATATCGGCGTCAAACAGGACGGGCTTGTGCACATTTCAAAACTGAGCAATCAATACGTCAAACATCCTCTCGACGTCGTATCGGTCGGGGACATCGTCACCGTATGGGTCGAAGGGGTGGACGTGCAAAAAGGCAGAGTGTCGCTGTCTATGGTAAAATAAAAGCACTGCTTACGAGCAGTGTTTTTTTCTGTAGAAATACCAGCACTGGTTCAGCAGTTTGATTTGGTAATTGTCCTTTTCTAAAAACGCTTTTTGCATTTGTTTCATCAGCCAATTCGGCATGGCTCATTCCTCCTCAGCTTTTAGTTAGAGGTCGGTTTTAACTCATTGTATGCGAACGGTGAATTGTCCCGTTCAATGTTTTTAAAGCGGGGTGCACTTATGGATAACGAACAACTTCAAAAGCTGACGGAAGACATCTCTGCACAAGATTTCGGAAAACCGTTCCGTCACCGGGCCTTTTTCAATGACCGGCTGAAAACGACAGGCGGGCGGTACATGCTGTCTTCCCATAACATCGAATTAAACCGAAAATATCTTCTCGAACACGGGCAGAGCGAGCTGGAAGGAATCATTAAACACGAGCTGTGCCATTACCACCTTCACCTTGAAGGAAAAGGGTACAAGCACAGAGACAAGGACTTCAGAGAACTGCTTCAGAAAGTCGGAGCGCCGAGATTCTGCACGCCGCTGCAAACCAAAAAGCCACAAAAGAAAACATATATGTATAGATGCGCGGCCTGCGGCCAACAGTATATAAAGAAGCGGGCAATGAACCCGGAAAGATATGCCTGCGGAAAATGCAGAGGGAAAATCAAAAGAATTTTTTAAAAAGGCTTGACTCATTTTAATGTTCTATGTTAAATTATAAAAGTCGTTGAGAGACAACGACACTTTCTCAAAAAAATAAATGTTGCTTCTTGACACAATATGTCGCATCATTTATAATAAAGAAAGTCTGATTATTCCACAGTAGCTCAGTGGTAGAGCTATCGGCTGTTAACCGATCGGTCGCAGGTTCGAATCCTGCCTGTGGAGCCATATGGAGAAGTACTCAAGTGGCTGAAGAGGCGCCCCTGCTAAGGGTGTAGGTCGCGTAAGCGGCGCGAGGGTTCAAATCCCTCCTTCTCCGCCAGATAAGTTCTCAACCAGACGGCCCGTTGGTCAAGCGGTTAAGACACCGCCCTTTCACGGCGGTAACACGGGTTCGAATCCCGTACGGGTCACCATTTACCTTCGTTGGGCTATAGCCAAGCGGTAAGGCAACGGACTTTGACTCCGTCATGCGTTGGTTCGAATCCAGCTAGCCCAGCCATTTTATTTAAAAATTTTGATTCACTTTTAGAGCGAGCCATTAGCTCAGTTGGTAGAGCATCTGACTTTTAATCAGAGGGTCGAAGGTTCGAGTCCTTCATGGCTCACCACTTGTCACGCGGGTGTGGCGGAATTGGCAGACGCGCTAGACTTAGGATCTAGTGTCTTACGACGTGGGGGTTCGAGTCCCTTCACCCGCACTTTATTTTCAAAGTGCTGATCATCATCACTAGCTTATATGCTTAGTGGAAAGACAGCTTCATAGCACGCGGTCGTGGCGGAATGGCAGACGCGCTAGGTTGAGGGCCTAGTGGGTGAATAACCCGTGGAGGTTCAAGTCCTCTCGGCCGCATCTCAATAATACCAAGGGTTTAACTACCTTTGGTATTATTTTTTTATGTATAAAATGCAACCCTGTAGAAAATTTTATCATTAACCACATAGTAAACTTCCTTTGGAATTCGGTTATTTTGTAATAGACGATTAGAAACAAGAAGAGATAAATTAGAAATGAAGGTCATCCTCATTTAACCTCAATTGTGGTAGAATTGATCTAAAATAACATGGAGGATTTATGAAATTATGGATGATCTAGCAAGATTGATTTGTGGTGACTATGCTCAACATAAATCAATTGAAAGTCTGTATGATGTACTCTTTAATAATATAAAAAACATGGAAACAAGAATTAATGTTTTGCTAACTAATGATAGTGATGATTTGACCTTATTAGGCCCTTTTTATGCAAGAAACATATTGGAATCTTCATGTTCAGCTTTAATAGGAAGATTTGATCCTTTTAGATTGATTTACGTGCACAAAATTCAATCTTTAGATAGCTATAGTATTGGTAAGAAATCAAGTGGAGCGATAAATTGGAATGGTGATGTTTTTGAAAAAAAATCAAACGGTGCTATATGGAACCCAGATAAAGAATTTCAAAAGGTAGGGCGAGGCCTCTTTGGAGATGCATATGGTGATACATTTTGGAATCCTGCTTATCAGATGTTGATTGATGATGAGACCATTCAAGATGATGAATCATTAGATTATTACCGAAGTTCAGTTGACCCAGATAAATTCACAGAGTTTTTAAGAACACGATCGTCTAAAATTTATTCATCCCTTTCCAAGGGGGTACATAGTGAATTTTTGATTAAACCAGAAATAATATATGATAAATCAACTGTAGTCGAATTATTATTAGATGCTGTGAAATTTTGTTCTATTATTGGACTTGTTAGTCATTATATAGACTCTTGTATTTGTCGTTTGCCTTATGATAACGCTTTTGTAATCTATCAAAAATTATATAATTGGGTGGAGAATCATTATGAGTGATTTATTTGATAGCAAATTAATATTGGCAGCAGAAGATTTTCCAGATGAAGAGTTTCGTAAATATCATACTTTTTCTAAGTACGAAAATAAAATTATAAGAAAATTAATAGCTCATGGACCGGTACTTATAAGGGGAGGGCGAGGAAGTGGAAAAAGTGCATTATTAAAAGAAGCTTATTTTAGATCGAATGAAGGAGATCTCTCTGAAAATGTTCTGGGAGTTTATGTGAGCGTTAGGCACCTTCCCTTACTTAGGGCAGAAGGGAAAGATTATGAAGATATATTTTGTAAGTTACTAATAGATAAAATAAGAATTGCTATTGACAAGTATATAGATATTCCTGTTGATGATTTCAGTCCTGCTTCAGAGATCGGGACTATTCAAAGTGAACTTACGAATCTATCTGAGAAAATTGAAAAACGTATAATACTGTTTTTCGATGATGCTGCACATATAGGTAGAGAAACATCTTTAAAAGAATTTTTTGATATCTTCAGAACTTTATCAAGCAATACTATTTCATGTAAAGCGACTATTTATCCAGGTGTTACAGAGTTCGGTTCTAGATTTGATTTGCTTAATGATGCAACAGTAATAGATATTTCACGGAATGAGGAAAACCCATCTTTTACGTCATTCTTTAAGGAAATATTAGAAAGGCGGTATTCAAATTCCTCGCTTCAAGAGTTCTTAAAAGTTTCTATTGAGGATTTTTCGGGATTTGTTGGTAGAGCAGTTACGGGTAATGTTAGAGCATTTATTTATGCAATTAATCACATTATTGAAATATCGGAAGAACATGAAGTAATTGGGCTCCGTGAAATTGAAGCAACATTAAAACATTTAGCAACAGAATACTACTGGCCCTTACTTGAAGAATTAGAACCGAAGCTTGGAAAATATGAACCCTTAATAAGGCCTACTAGAGAGCTTACAGAGACGTTATATAAAGAAGTTAGTTACTTTGTGGACAGGCCGGGGTATGGTCCTTCTTGTTTAATTCATCGAGATGTAATTGAACGGCTAAAAAAACTTTTCGAAATAATGGAGTATGCTGGTTTTATTGTAAAACGAGATTCATCCAGAGCAATGAAAAGTGGTGGAAGAGGAACTAGGTATATTTTGAATTTATCAAGTTTGTTGGAAGTTATCCCGGGGAATAGACTCACGACGGATTTATTCAAAAAATGGAATAGTATAGAAAAGGAATATCCTCAAATATATAAACGAGGTGTATTAGATAATATAATTCTTCCTGAATTAAAAGGAAATGGGTCTCTAGGGATTTTAGAAAAACCAATCTCTGTGCTTAAAAAATCAAATGCATATCCGTATGGCTTAACTTCTAGAAGAATAGAAATTTTAGAGAGTAGTAACTTCAAAACAGTTGGGGATTTAGCTGACGCGAATGATGATCAAATACTAGAATTAGAGAGAATTGGAGACCACTGGTTAGGTCGAATAAAAAGTGTTGTTGGGCAAGCTATTTGGATGTAATTTATATTGGTGAGTGGGTCGGAAAACCCAACCTCTATCTTAAATATTTCCCATTTAAAAAGAAGAGTAGGCAAGTTGCTACTCTTCATCTTTTTATCCACTATCTTGTGCTATTTGTGAGAGAATAAATAACCATAAGAAAAGGCAGCTGAACAATGCCCTAAAGGGATTTTTCAGCAGAAAATTTTTGTTTTGATGGATAAAATAAGAAAATGCGTGGATGCTAACCATGAAAAAGGTTTGTTTATCAGTGACGCTTTCAGTAAGAATTGAATATTTTTTATTCTCTTCAAAGAACTTTTTCACTCCAGAGTAATTCACATTTAACCTCACATACATTTAATTTTGGTTTGCAATTCATCGATCTTATTAAGTTCATACTCATAATCACAGTTTTCTTCTAAAACAAAATTCATAGTTTCAAAGAAACTTTTCGCATTCTTTAAAAGTGATTCAAAAAAATCAAGTTTCGGTAGTAATACTTTTTGTTTTTGGTCAATTTCAAATAACAACATATCATTCGATATTGATTTCATTTTCAATAGAAGGGGTTGATCTGGAAAATAAGTTTCGCTTTTTCCCGTTTCAATAGCTTCTTCAATTAGATTTAAAAAATAAGCCCACAATTGGTCAACCAAGTCCCACATAGTGACATCAAGCAAATCTTGTTCACCATATTTTAAAATAATCGCCCCACATAAATAGTAAGAGTCTAACTGTGGTTTTATGCTCTTTAGTCCCTCTATATTGTTAAGGGGGACAAAGTAATCGTTAACATTCTTTTTTAAGACTGAAAGATCCTTTATCTTCTTATTTGGCTTGAGAATTAATGATTGTATATAAAACATTCTTACCTCTCCTATTTTTCCGGATAGAATTGACCTACTCTTCCTTTTTGAAAGCCTACAACATATTGCTGACCCTTATACGTTCCTCTAATTTGATAACTGAATTTTGTTCCTTTTTGTACTAACTCTTCACGGTTTTGTTTCATGATTGATTCTATCGCATCTGCAACATCGCTAACAGTCATCTCTTTATTGAGAAAAGATTGACGAGACTTAACTGAACCATCCCATAAACTAGGATGATGGCGCTCTAAAATATGCTTCATTCCACGTTTATCAATGAGAAATGATTGTCCTCCAAAAATGTATTTCCTGCTTTGAAAAGTCTCTAATTCGTTTACAACTTCATGCGGCTTTGCTTTTTTTATACCATGTGTAGCAGACTGGTTCTTAAAAACTTCAAGTGCAGAGTTTTTATAACTCTCCCCATCAATTGTGTTGAAAGGAAAAGTCCCTGAACCGCCAGCCATTGCATATTGTTGTTCAAAAACATTTGGTATTTTAACGTATTCAATCCCTTTTTTTATTCCTGTTTTTGAAACTTCAAGTGTCTTAATTGCAGCAAATTTTGAACCGGCTTTTGCAACTTTGGATACTTTATCAATACCCTTTGGACCAACTATTGCAAGAACAACAGTGCTGCCGACATAGGACACCCATTTTGCCCTGCTGTAGCTATCTCCATTAATCATATCACGTTGGAAAGTGTCTTCTATGTCTTTTGCTATGATCTTATAAGTATCGATTGGATGTAAGACGGCGTTCACCGTTCCAGAAAGCGTTTCAATAGGGTGCATTGCAAGTTGATAGAGACCCATCACGGTATCTTTACCTGCTTCATACATTCCAACTGCAATACCTTTTCCGATTTCGGCTTTTTGTTGAAGTTCTTCGAGCTGGCGGAAATAAACTTTTTGGTCAGGCTCCAAATTTTCGTATCCAATTTTTTCAGCAATTTTTAAATACTCGTCAGGATCTGTTACATTTACAAGCTGTTTTTTCAAATCTTTAATTTCGCGTTGTTTAGCTTCCTCTTTTTTGAGCTTTAAATAAGCTTCAGACCGCTTTTCGATATCGCCTTTTTTCTTATGTATGTCACTCTCGCGATAAGCCTTGGCATTATAATGTATAGGTGAAGCGTTTTTGCCCCTACCTGTTGACTCCTGTAACTTTTGAAAGTCTGCTTTAATAAATTGTTCGTTAGGTTCAGTCATTGCATATTCAGTTTTTAAGTTCTCGTCTGTATCGCCTATTTTCTCAATAGTTTTTTTTCGTTTGTTTTCGGCGGACGAGAGCTCATCCTTAAAAGCCTCTGTTGAAAATAAATCAAGTGGAAGAATGTCATCAATATCACTCAGTATATCTTTCATTGCTTTCTTCTGCTCGGACATAATTGCTTGTGATTTTCTATATGCGTTTGCCAGTTCGTGTTCTAAGAAGGATTCTTCGATATATGCATCAGATAAGCTGGCATCTTCCAGAATACCGGAGATGCTAGTAAGGAAAGCGATTTTCATATCAATTAAATCAATCCATTGATCAGCTACACCGGTGTGATCGTGAAAAAATGCTTTAATATTGTTTGCTCCCTTCCCAGAGAACTCACTATCATCAAGATCAGCAACTGCCGTAAAGGCTTTTCTTAAATTAATCATTTGATTTTTCAACTCTTTATAATCGTTTGCTCGGTTTTCAGCTTCAGATAACAAAGACTTTGCTTCAAATACTTTCATTGGACAATCCTTTCAGTAAGTTTATATCTAAATATTACCATGGATAGGATGTGAAGTTCGAAAAAATTGTTGAAGAAGAGGTAATGAATTGAACGTAATGAGATTTCGAGAAGTGGGGAATTAAGGGGGTTTTTTTTCTCACCAATTATTAACCATAATTCATTCAAACCTATAGAAATGATGTAATGTGGTGTTAGAAAGTGTAATGAAAACAAGCTTTCATAATCAGTGATACGGATTTACAATGTTGAGGGCCCAGCGGGTGAGTAACCCGTGGAGGTACAAGTCCTCTCGGCCGCATCTCAATGATACCAAGGGTTATAGAGATCCTTGGTATTTTTTTGTGCTTATTTTTAAATGATCTACTGCCCACAAACTGCCCGCTTACCTAAAGTAAGTCATTTGCAGTAGACATCGCACAAATATTTTCATTATTTATAGATAGTTACTAATGCCTCAAACTCCAATTTGCAAAAGCAGAGAAAGTGCTGCTAAGCATGGAAGAAAACCAAGACTTCGAGGAAAATGTTTGCTGATGTTGAAAATTTTTCGATTGAAGTCGCTGATTATTTTCATGAACGAGGAAGCTTAATGCTTTCTACGAAAATTAAAAAAGGGGAGATGATTGATGAAAATCAGCCGGTGTCTATTGGCTGCAGTGATTTTAGGTAGTGTGTTTTCAATAACTTATTGCAAAGTGATCAAAATACTCAAACTATCTGGACAATACTTTGCTTGGTCTTATTTGTCGATAGTCGCCGTAACGAAAGCACTAAACAACACATTAAAGAGATTCTTTTGATATGACGGACACATATGACAGTTTGCGATTGTCAAAATTCAATGTTTAATCTTTGTTCAACTTACCAAGTTCAGTTAAAAATTTGTTAAAATTGTGATAAATGTATGAAAGGATTAAATGTTCATATCGAAACATTTGGATTACAGGGAAAGGGAAACAAATACATGTCGATTTACCAAAAATAAAACCATTACCTAAGAAATGTTTCTTTATTTCCAGCTGGATTTAAAAAATAATTTTGTTAGGTGTCATGCAATAAATTCAATTGTCGGTGATTGGCCTGTTTAAATGCATCCATTATTTCATACCCGGTGCTACTTATTTCTGTTGTAGTCTGTATACTGATTAATAGGTAAAGAAAGTCGAAAAGGTATACGAAATTCTTCATACAAATTAAAGTTTTGAATGAAAGAGCAGGATTACTCCTGCTCTTTTTCTTTCTAATTGGGCTGGATTAAACGCAGACGGTTATTCCTTGGGAAAAACAAAAAAATTTCTTCTATCCATTGACTAGCTGGGCTTTAGCCGGGTTTCTATCACCCTGTTGGGCTTGTCAGATTTTAAAAAGATATGGTACGTTTATAGTGTTTTGTTTCACCTGATTGTGGGGTAATAAAGATAGAATCAGTAAATAATTCTAAGGAACGACCTCAATCTTATAATAAACATATTGGAAGACGGAAGAACTAAAATAAAGGTTTAGGATACTTTGAAGAAATAAAATTTTTTTTGATTGTGATAATATTCACAATAGAGCTGTATTAAGGGGAATCATTTCTCCAAATATTCTGCAGAAAATACCAACCACAGCCCACGGATATATCACTAACCGCTTTGGCTGGTATTATCTGTTGGATGTTTCTCTTTTTGTTGCTTTTTGTATTATTTTTAGTCCAATCGGCAAAAATAAGTTAAGGAAACCAGCGAAAACACTTAATTTCATCCTTCTTTCCTGGTTTACAATGTTATTTGGCTGATATGGATATTAGTCGAGTCTTTTAAGGTACAGTTGAACCAATCATCCACTATGCCGTTAGCTCTCCATCAGGTGAAACAGAAACCCCCAGACTTTTAGAGAAGCATTACGCTATACATTCTGGGACTGCGTGCTTGGACCGTTTATACGCTTGTATAATGTGGATTTGATAATTAAGGAGTCGATATTATTAAATGAAGTTTAACAAGAAAAAAATTAACGTTGTAGACATTCAAAAAGCGAAGAAAAGCGTGTTTGCTACAGGGATAGGAAACGCGATGGAATGGTTTGATTTTGCTTTATATTCTTATTTGGCAGTTATTATTAGTAAAAACTTTTTCAGTCCAGTTCAAAACGATGAATTAAAGTTAATATTTACTTTTGCTACATTTGCAATTGCCTTTTTGCTTAGACCGGTAGGCGGAATTATTTTTGGTAAAGTTGGTGACAAATTTGGTCGGAAAATAGTATTAACAATTACTATTTTAATGATGGCTTTATCTACTTTAATAATTGGTGTGCTTCCTACCTATGATCAGATTGGTGTATGGGCCCCTATATTATTACTCTTAGCTCGTATTCTGCAAGGTTTTTCTGTGGGTGGAGAGTACGCTGGTGCAATGGTATATATCGCAGAATCTTCTCCAGATAATAAGCGTATAAGGTTAGGCAGCGGTTTAGAAATCGGCACATTATCTGGTTATATAGTAGCTTCTGTTTTAGTTACAGTACTTTTCTGGACTTTATCTGATGTTCAAATGAATAGTTGGGGATGGAGAATTCCTTTCTTCTTAAGTATTCCAATAGGATTATTTGGTTTATATTTGAGAAGTCATTTAGATGAATCACCAATCTTTGAAAATGACATCTCTGAAAACCAAGAACAACAACCCGGTTTATTAGAAGTCATTAAAACATATAAAAAAGATATCTTTTTATGTATCGTATTTGTGGCGTTTTTCAATATAACCAATTACCTATTGTTAGGTTATATGCCTTCTTATTTAGATGAGAACCTTGGTATAAGTGATAATATAAGTACACCGGTTACAGCAATTGTATTGATTATTATGGTACCGTTCGCTTTAACTTTCGGTAAACTAGGAGATAAATTAGGAAATAAAAAAGTTATATCAATTGGATTAGTATTAGGAATTGTATTTTCGATTATCTCTTTTCAATTTCTTAATATGGGGAATATAACATTCTTATTTATAGGACTTTTAATGTTAGGTATTGTATTATCTGTATACGAAGGCACTATGCCAGGATCTTTACCTACGTTGTTCCATACTGACATTAGATATCGTACATTATCCTGGACATTCAACTTATCAGTTTCTATTTTTGGTGGAACAACACCTTTAGTTGCTTCTTGGTTAACCCATGTGACAAGAAACAATTTGGCGCCGGGTTTCTATTTATTAGCAGTTAGTTTAATTGGCTTAATAGTTGTGTTAACCTTATTTAAAGATACTTCAGGTAAATCTTTAAAAGGTTCTTACCCAACAGTTGCTTCTAAGGCTGAGTTTCAAGAAGCTGTTGAAAATCCAAAAGATGCACTGTGGTGGAAAATGGAACAAACAGAAAAGGAATGAAAAAAACATCCATTTAATTGACCGGCTACTCGAAATACAGACTCAGAATAAGCTGGGATTATCCGAGCAGCAAGAACTGCAGCTCTTTTATATTCTGGAGGGCTTACTGCTTTGCAAAAGCAGCGTTGCTATTCTCGATCGTCATTATTTTATTGGTTGTGTCCTAATAATAAAACATTGACGCAAGAACGAAGAGATATTAAAAGGTCCGAGCAATACAGCAAAATAAGAAGCAAGAAGCTTTGTTATGCCAGTTCTTCTCCCGAAGGAGAGCTGGCTTTTTATTTTCTATATGGGGTCCAAAGCAGAAAACGAGAACTTGTACGTTAATCACAGTATTTGGTTCTTCTTGTTTTATGGGAGAAGGAAAAAATATCTGTTAAAGGTTTAGGCGAAGAATTATATCTAGACTCCGGAACATTAACTCCAGTTTTAAAACGACTTGAGGAGCGAGGTCTTATTATAAGAGAGCGTTCAAAAGAGGACGAACGAAGTGTAATTATTACGTTAACAACTGAAGGGAATGAGTTTAAAGAAAAAGTCACAATGATACCTAATGCAGTATTTGATAAAACCGGTTGTAATGAAGAAGAAATTAAAAGTTATAACAAGGAAATTCGTAATTTACTTAACATGCTGACAACTGAGCAATAGTTTTATGAATATAGATGGCGGGCCCAGCGGGTGAATAACCCGTGGAGGTTCAAGTCCTCTCGGCCGCATCAATGATACCAAGGGTTTTGACACCCTTGGTATTTTTTGTTTATAGAAACTTATCTGTTACTGTCCACTTACTTATAGTAGGTCGTATGATTTGTCAGTCACCTTCATCCTTCTGCTGACTGCGTGCGGCGGTAGTAAATATGATAATGATTAATGAAGTGATGAAGCAGGAGAAGAAAGTCAGAAAAGAAATGCGAGCAGATTCAGATGAGCACAAAAGAGATAACGCCATAATTCGTGTATATGATGACGGGAAATATATTCAACTTGTGTTTTATCAGCCAGAAGAAAGTTCTCGTAGGCTGACTGCTTATTCTTATTATGAGAAGCTTGGAGATTCTTATGAGGAAATGGCACATATGCCGGGTGATGGTGATGGCGACCGCCTTGGTCTTTATAAGAAAACACCTGATTATAAAGAGGTTAAAGGCAAGGAAACAAAAACAATGTGCTTGTTCATTCCTGATAGGGGAACAATTGTTTTACCGTTAAGTTGTTGTGTGAGAGCCAGTATGTTAAAATGCTACGTAGATTTAATAATAAAGTTTAGATTCTAGGAGATTTATTTATGAAGTTGGATGAATTCACCATCGGGCAGGTTTTTCAAACTAAATCTTTTGAATTAACAAAAGAGAATATAATGAATTTTGCAGAAGTGTATGACCCACAATACATGCATTTAAATGAAGAAAAAGCAAAAATGGGCAGATTTAATGGAATTATTGCTTCTGGAATACAAACGTTATCTATTACTTTTAAGCTTTGGATTGAAGAAGGGCGTCATGAAGACGATATTATTGCTGGGACAGGAATGAATAATATAAAATTCCTAGCACCCGTTTACCCTAATGATAGACTGAACACTATTGTTAAGGTTATTGATAAAAAACCAAATAAAAGCCAGACGGGGATACTTACTGTATTGTTATCTACCTATAATCAGAAAGAGGAAAAAGTGTTTGAAGGTGAGTTATCAGTATTAATTAAACGCTAAATGACCTTTGTGGCATATCATCGTCACCTTTCATTTTTTATAGATGTCTGGATGAAATGAGCAATCATCTTAATTAATTGAGTGGACTTTGAGTCTGCTCTTTTTTATTTGTTCAACCCATGTCAAGAAACAAAGGACTAACAATAACGAAAAAATCATCTCGTAAATACGAATTTAAACATTGCTGCCTTGAAGTTTTTGCATATTCCTCTGTACCATTGCACCGGATGAATATCTATAATGAGCGTTCTATCCTTCGATGTTATGTTTCCTTTTTACTTTTTGGTTTTGTCAGTTCAAAGCTGTACTTTACCATGTCATGGATTTGGTGCTCTGGGAGTCCCTCATCTAAGGTAAGAGTATTCCAATGCTCCTTGTTCATATGGTATCCGGGCTTGATTTCTTCAAAAAGACCACGTAGAAAATCAGCCCTTTCAGGTTCGCATTTAAGGTTGACACATAAGTGTTCGTCGCGAGTGAAGATAAGTGCAAATATTTTCTTATTCCCTTTGTGACGAATTGCAGTCCAACCATCTCCGAAAGGATGGTCTTCATAAGAGTTTGGAAAGGTTAGGCAGTAATCTTTTATTCCATCATAATTCATTATCAATTCACCCCATACCTCATTATTTTTATATACAGAACATATTCGTTCAAACTAAGATTTGCGGTTTCTTTTATACCAATCCGAGATTTCCTCAAGTCTTTGTTTGAACTTAGCTTCTGAACCTTGAGTTGTTGGATAGTAATACTCACGCCCTATTAAAGAATCTGGCATCGTCTGCATTGTCGTTAATTTTTCCTCTGTATCATGAGCATATTTATATCCCTTACCGTAATCTAAATCTTTCATCAAAAGGAGCAGACTTTATGTCTGCTCTTTTTTTGTTCATGAAAAAGCCATTTTTTTATTCCCAGTCTGATAAAAGATTTTCTGTGAAATCATTTAGCAATTATTGGTCAATTTTTCTTTTTCAATAATATCCTTTACCACATCCTCAATTGTGATATGCCCAAGAGCTTTTTCCAAGGCAGATTGGGCGATTTCAAATATTGGACCAATTGTACTTTGAATGTTCCGGCCTACAGGACATTGAGGATTGGGATTTTCATGTATACTAAACAATTCTTTATCTTGAACAACATTAACTGCTCTATAAACATCAAGTAAGGTGATTTCAGTTAAATCCTTCGCTAATTCAGCTCCTGCAATACCTGGCCGAACATTTACTAAACCTGCTTTTTTCAGCATCCCCATAATTTTTCTTATGAAGGCGGGATTTGTATTTACACTTCCAGCTAAAAATTCAGAAGTGCTAATTCCGTCTTCATTTATTTCAATAAGAGCCAATATATGAATTCCTACAGCAAAACGGCTGCTAATAGACATGATTTCTTCACCATCCTAATTACATTACACTCTTTATAGTACACTTGTAACTGAATGTATTACAAGTTCTTTTACTCTAATATGCTCAATTAACAAGATGATAAAAGTATTGACAAATAAATAAGGTGTAACTAAAATTATTACATGTAATCAATATGGTTACATTTAAAATTTTGAATGATTAGGAGGACTTTAAATTGAAAATTGGAATCATTGGTGCAACCGGAAAAGCTGGAAGTCTTATCTTGAAAGAAGCGGTAAGCAGGGGACATGAAGTAACTGCAATTGTAAGAGATGCTGCAAAACTTAAAGAGGAAAAGATTTCAATCATTGAAAAAAATATAATTGATCTTACATCGGATGATCTAAAAAAGTTAGATGTAATAGTTAATGCCTTCGGTGCTCCATTAGGAGAAGAACAGGCACATGTAGATGCTGGCCGGGCATTAATTAGGGCATTAAAAGGAACGGGTACAAGAGCTGTAATTGTAGGTGGAGCAGGGAGTCTTTATGTAGACGAAAATAAAACTGTCAGTGTAATGGATACACCTGATTTCCCGGAGATTTTTATTCCAACAGCTAAAGGGCAAGGTCGTAACTTGCAAGAACTAAAGGAAACTTCTGATATTAACTGGACATTTATCAGTCCTTCAGCGGTATTTGACCCAGACGGGAAAAGAACTGGATTTTATCAGTCGGGAAAAGATCATCTTCTTGTGAATTCGAAAGGCGAAAGTTATATCAGCTATGCAGACTATGCAATTGCAGTATTGGATGAAATCGAAAATCCAAAACATATAAATGAACGCTTTACAGTGGTTGGAGAAGCTGAATAAGTGATTGAGTAGAAACAAAGGGGTACCATTAGTGTCATCGCTAATGGTATTTTCCTTCTAAGAATGTACGGAGACATTGAAAACTTTGCAATCAGAGTAGCGGATTACTTTTATGAAAAAGGGGTATCACGTTTAGAGCTTTTGTAAACCCACTCGTTTTCGTGAGTGGGCTTTTTAAAAATACACCTATCAACATGATTTTTATTATTAAGTACGGTAAGGGGTCAGTCAAAACTTCATAATGTCACTTTCGAATAATATCGATTAAACTTGATTGAATAGATCAAGACATAAATAACGATTAGTGCGGCAAATGTGTTTAGAACAATGGTTTTATAACAGAAAACACAGTTTCACTTTATTGAGGGCCCAGCGGGTGAATAACCCGTGGAGGTTCAAGTCCTCTCGGCCGCATCCCAATGATACCAAGGGTTTTGACACCTTTGGTATTTTTTGTTGTAAGTGCATGTGGCATTAAAAAAGTGCTGACCTCTGCACAAAATCTTTGCGCGAGTCTGCACTTTTATTCTGCAAGATACACTGCCCATTATCATCGATTATGGGCGTTTATTTAATCCGTTCTTACCCGAGCTGATACCTGGCTTTTAGGAAGTTTTTTTTAAGTGGGTAAAACCAACAAATTTTTTGCCTTCTTCATCCCATAGGCGGAACTTTAACGACTTAATACTTGTTGCCAGTGTGATGGTCGGAACGTTTTGCAATGGTTCAGTGTTATTATGCACGATTTCAAGCTTATAGTTTGGGACTCTTGGGCTTAAATGATGAACATGATGGAAACCGATATTGCCTGTTAACCATTGCATGACTTTTGGAAGCTTATAAAAAGAGCTTCCTTCAACGGCTGCTTTTACATATTCCCAATGCTCATCTTCTTCGAAATATGAATCCTCAAACGTATGCTGAATATAAAACATCCAAATTCCGAGGGATCCCGATATCATAAAAATTGGCGTCTGGACCAGCAGAAAGTTTTGCCAGCCGATAGCCCAACATAAAAGTGCTGCCAAAGCGACAATCCCCAGGTTGGTTACATATGTATTCATCCGTTCTTTGCGTTTTGCCCCTTTACGATTAAAACGATTGGTAATCCCGAAGACGTAAATCGGTCCGATAATAAACATAACAAACGGATTTCTGTACAAACGGTACATTATTTTTGTCTTAGTTGAGGCTTCTTTATATTCCTCAACAGTCAGTACCCAAATATCGCCCGTACCGCGTTTGTCCAGGTTGCTGCTTGTCGCATGATGGACAGAATGATCGTGTGCCCAATGATCAAACGGATGCAGAGTCAGAATTCCTGTAATTGTTCCAAGGATTCGATTCGCCTTTCGGTTCTTAAAAAAGGAATAGTGGCAGCAATCATGAAAGATAATGAAGGTTCTCACTAAAAAACCTGCTGCAACGACAGAAATCGCTAATGTAAGGATATAAGAAATCGACAAGCTCTTATAGGCCAAACACCATAACAGGAAAAACGGCACCAATGTGTTAATGATTTGATAAATACTTTTTTGTAAATCGGACTTTTCATAAGGGGTAACCAGTTTTCTCAAAGTCCTTAGGTTTTGTTCATTCATTTTTAAAAGCTTCCCCTTCCCTGATGTTCTTAATCTGCGTATAGAAAACGTTTTATTGCCTTTGAAGTCCCAGCTGTTATACCCCATGTATAATAAGTATCTTTCCTAATCCTGTGTAAAATTATTGAAGGTCAGAAAATGATCTCCATCTCAATTAAATCTTTATTAGCAAGGGCCAGCCGGGATACAAAAAGCGTATGAAGATTATACCCAGCTCTTTATCGGGCCAAACTCTCTCCATGCTCCCCTATGTGAATCAGTTTATTTAGACCGTAAACTTTGATTGTTTGAGGAACAAACATGACAAGTTAATACCGTTAAAATAGGGGTATACCTGAGTGATCGTTTGGAAACATGTGCAGAAACAAAGCTATACCAGTGAACAGCCAAGAATATTTTGTGCTTGAACAAGAAACAGCTGAGCTTTTTAAAGAAACCTTTAACAATCAATATGAAGTACTGGGTTTGAAGGCACTCGTGATTCATTTTCACGGTGTTTTCAAACCATAGCTATTAATAGGCATCTTATTTTGCACTGGTATCGACAGGTTTAACAAATAAAACATGAATGAACACATTATTAATTTGCAGTTATTTCCGTTTCGTGATATGATAAAGGAGAATTATTTTTGTTCGTGTAAAGGATAGTATGAATATCGACTTTTCGTCTTGATGATACTTTGGGCAAGGATAGTAATACAATGTGTAACACACTAGGAGGCAACAAAAATGGAACAAGGTACAGTTAAATGGTTTAATGCAGAAAAAGGTTTTGGATTTATCGAACGTGAAAATGGAGACGATGTATTCGTACACTTTTCTGCAATCCAAAGTGACGGATTCAAATCTTTAGACGAAGGTCAAAAAGTAACGTTTGACGTTGAGCAAGGTGCTCGTGGAGCTCAAGCTGCTAACGTTCAAAAAACTGCTTAATCTTCAATCGTTTATACAAACAGGCTCTTTATATAGGGCCTGTTTTTTTATGTTCTCTGTATCATACTGAATAAAAAAACCCTACTCAACGTTCGAGTAGGGACAGTTGCTACAAGGTAAGAAAAAGGTTTAAAACCTCAAAGGATTGTTTACAGTATAACATACCGGATTGACGATATGTGGAATATATATAAATGATTTGTTTTTATGTTCTCAAGATAACTGTATGTTATTCTTTGTTACAATTCGCATATCTCTTTTATGAAAAGAAGATAAACAACTGCTATTCACTGTGGAAGCAGATGTAAGAAATTTTTAAAGATAAAGAGGGGAGTGGTTGTTTTTTCTTCTGGAAATAATCACTTAGACCTAAAACAATGAAAGCCCTGCCTCTCTTCCATCCTTACGGCTCCTTGTCCGTGCCAGTGTGAATCAGGATTACAAAAATCAAGTGACTATTTCATCGAGAATTCAAGTGTTCGTTGAAGAAAAAAATAAAACAGATTAGATTGTAGGAGTAATAAAAGCGGTTAATGTTTTAAAAGTAAGTTGGAGAAGTTGAACGTCTAATCGTAATATTCAGAAAACTTTCGAATGCTTTTTGGAATGCAAAACATTATTTAAAATTAACCTTAGCAGAAACTTTTTATTTGTTTTTCAGTGATTCCTTTAATGACTTCCAGTTCACTAATCAAAAATTCATATGCATTATCCAACATTTTTTTTTCGCTTGAATTAAGTGCTTTTTCTTTCTTCATTCGCATTAAATCACGTACAACTTCAGCGCCTTCTTGTATTTCACCCGTTTTTATTTTGTTCGTGTTTACTACATACCTTTGCTTCCATGGCAGTAACCTATCTGATTCACCATGCTGAAAAATGTGTATAATGTGTTTTAATGCACGTATATCAGTAACTGGCCGTATACTTGAACTCAATATTTTACGCGTTGGAATCATAACTGTCATATTACTGATTGACATTCTTATGACATAATACTGTTGTTTTTCCTCTAAGAATTGTTTTTCTTCTATGGCTTCAATTGTACCTGCTCCGTGCATTGGATAAACAATGTTATCGCCAATTTGAAACATATAATCCACCTCCATATATGGGAACTTAACTTAAGGTTACCATATATGGAGTGAGATATCAAATTTTTAATGATAACATGGTCATTTATTGGTGTCAATAACTTTTTTTAAAAAACAACATCAAAATAAGAGGGAACCTGTGGGATTCCTAAAAAAGGAAAGGTCAATTGGTCCGTGTATATCTTGGAATCTCGACTAATTAACAGAGATCAGTTTTTCGTTGAAAATGAGTTATTAAATCTCCTTTAGGAGTTCATGCCTTGACATCAATTGTGATTAATCTTTTGGGTTTAACGTAAAACAGGGGATACTAATATTAACTCTTTATAATCATTCTCATGCCGTCTTGAAAATTGACAGTATACCTGTAAGGGTATAATATTGATTCACAAACATTATCTAGTTAATAATGTAGTGTGATAAAGCAGAGTATGAAGTGATAGTTGATAACATGCAAATATATAAATTTCAAAGAAGGAGTTCAACGCATGGAATATGATCAAAAGATTAAAAATCGCTTACGCCGGATAGAAGGACAGATAAAAGGTGTATTGACCATGATGGAACAAGGAAAAGATTGCAGAGAGGTTGTGACCCAATTAGCTGCTTCACGTAATGCGATCGATCGAGCAATGGGTTTGATTGTGAGCACAAACCTTGAACATTGTGTTCGTGAAAGTTTAGAAAAGGGAGAAGACACACAACACTTAGTAAAAGAAGCGGTCGAATTATTGGTAAAGAGCCGATAAAAAAATTCATCAACCTATCATCTTTAAGGTTGACGAATTTTTTTATTTATTATAATATACCCCTACCGGTATTTTGGATTGAATAATAGGAGATCTTTCGAAAAAAATTTTAATTCTAATATACCCCCAGGGGTAATAGTGATTTAGTCAGGAGAATAAACATGACAAAACAAACAAAACGCACAACAATTGTTTTATTTAGCGGCGAATATGACAAAGCAATGGCAGCCTATATTATTGCAAATGGTGCAGCTGCCTACGATCATGAAGTGACGATCTTCCATACGTTTTGGGGATTAAACGCTTTACGTAAAGAAGAGCTGATTCCAGTGAAAAAAGGATTTCTTGAAAAAATGTTTGGAAAGATAATGCCTCGCGGTGCTAATAAGTTGGGTTTATCTAAAATGAACTTTGCAGGTATAGGCCCTAAAATGATTAAAAATGTGATGAAAAAGCATAATGCACTTACGTTGCCTCAGTTGATTGAGATGGCTCAAGAACAAGGTGTAAAGCTCGTAGCTTGTACGATGACAATGGATCTTCTTGGTTTACAGGAAAAAGAACTATTAGATGATATCGACTATGCTGGTGTAGCTGCTTATTTGGCAGATGCTGAAGAAGGCAATGTCAACTTATTTATCTAATGTTATCCATTGCAAATTGAATAAGTGAAGGGGGTTATAACACTATGAATAGCGGAGTAATGTTCAATACTTTACTCATTTTATTTTTACTTTGGATCGTATTTCGACGTTTTTTCCCATTGCATGGTGTTAAACAAATAACAACTGCTGATTTAAAGTCAGAGCTGAAAAATAAAGACAAACAGTTTATAGATGTACGAACACCTTATGAGTTCCGCACAAGGCATATTAAAGGGTTCAAAAATATTCCTTTGTCTATCTTGCCTCGTCAAACTCATCAGCTTTCGAAAGACAAAGACGTCTTTGTGATCTGCCAAAGCGGAATGAGAAGTATAAAGGCAAGTAAAATATTGAAGAAACAAGGGTTTAAAAATATCACAAATATAAAAGGTGGTATGAATACATGGTATTAACATCCAGAGAGTAACTTTTTGCATATTTATATACCCCCACCCCTATATAAGAAAAGGAGGAAAAAATCGTGAAAGCAAATATTGTATTAGACGCTAAAGGCTTGTCATGCCCAATGCCTATCGTAAAAACAAAGAAGAAAATAAAAGAATTAAAAGCTGGTGACATATTAGAAATTCAAGCAACAGATAAAGGATCGGCGACAGATCTGCAAGCATGGGCAAAAAGCTCAGGCCATGAATATCTAGGTACTGAAACAGAGGGAGAAGTCCTTCGTCACTTTCTTCGAAAAGGAGGAGAGCATTCATCAGAAAATGCATCTTCAATTCCTGAGATTTCATTAGAAGCTTTCACACAGAAAGTGGATCGTGATGAGTCTCTTCACATTTTAGATGTACGAGAGATCGAGGAGTATGAAGAAGCCCATATCCCCGGAGCGGTGCATATCCCTCTTGGCGAAGTGGAAAAGCGCTCTAACGCATTAAACAAAAATGATGAAATTTATATTATTTGCCATTCAGGAAGAAGAAGTGAAATGGCAGCTCACACCATGAAAAAACAAGGTTTTAAAAAGGTTATTAATGTTATTCCCGGTATGCGGGATTGGACAGGCAAAACAGAAAAAGGAGGTATGTAAACATGACCGTGCAAGCACTTACCGCAAAAGAAGTCACACAAAAAATCTTTCACAAAGAATCTTTATTTATTTTGGATGTGCGTAATGAAAATGATTTTAGCGATTGGAAGATTGAAGGACATTATTTTGACCATTTAAATGTACCGTATTTCGATCTTTTAGATGGCGTAGAAGATATCTTGGAGAAAATTCCTTCTGATAAAGAAGTGCTGGTCGTTTGTGCAAAAGAAGGTTCATCTGTCATGGTATCCGAAATGCTTTCTGAAGCAGGTCATTCTGTATCCTATCTTAAGGGCGGAATGAAAGCATGGAGCGAACATTTAGAGCCGGTAAAAGTCGGGGATTTAAAAGATGGCGGTGAGATGTATCAGTTTGTTCGAATCGGTAAAGGCTGCCTGTCATACATGGTCATCTCCAATGGTGAAGCAGCGATTATTGATGCGACACGTATGGCGGATATTTTTATAGACTTTGCGAAAGAGAAGGGTGCGGAGATTACTCACGTATTTGATACACATCTTCACGCAGACCATATTTCAGGCGGCAGAGTCATAGCTGAAAAAACAAAAGCAACCTACTGGTTACCACCGAAGGATGCAGAAGAAGCGGTATTTGATTATCAGCCGCTGGAAGAAGGCAACGATATTGTCATTGGAAACACAAAGATTGGCATTCAACCGATTTATTCACCGGGGCACACGATTGGTTCCACTTCTTTCATTGTCGATGATCAGTATCTTCTTTCAGGTGATATCTTGTTTATTGATTCAATCGGAAGACCAGACTTAGCCGGTATGGCAGAAGATTGGGCGGAAGATTTAAGAACAACGCTTTATAGCCGTTACAACGCGTTATCACAGGATTTAATTGTATTACCGGCACACTTTATGATCATTGACGAGCTAAATGATGATGGAAGTGTTGGTAAAAAACTAAGTACATTATTTAGCGAGAACCATGGTTTGAACATTGCGGATGAAAGAGAATTTAGACACCTAGTAACAGATCATTTGCCTCCGCAGCCAAATGCATACCAAGAGATTCGGAAAACAAACATGGGGAAAATCAGCCCGGATGAAGAAAAACAGCGTGAAATGGAGATTGGTCCAAACCGCTGTGCAATACGGTAACACAAGTTTCTATTAAAAAGAGGAGAGATGAACATGAAATCAGATAAAGTATTAGACGCAAAAGGCCTGGCATGCCCAATGCCAATCGTCAGAACAAAGAAAGCGATGAATGAACTGGAATCAGGTCAAATATTAGAAGTGCATGCAACAGATAAGGGAGCTAAAAATGATCTTGCAGCTTGGTCTAAATCAGGCGGGCATGACCTTTTAGAGCAAACTGATGAAGGCGATGTATTGAAATTCTGGATTAAAAAAGGCTAATGAATGTGAAAGGGTATCGAATACAAAGATGCCCTTTTTCTTTGAAAGGAGGAACTAAAATGGATATTGCCTTTATCACAACTCTTTTCATTATAGGGTTTATTGGTGCCTTTATTTCCGGAATGATGGGTATTGGCGGATCAGTTATTAATTATCCAATGCTATTATACATTCCTTCTTTAGTGGGAGTGATGTCATTAACTGCCCATGAAGTTTCAGGGATAGGGGCTATTCAAGTTTTCTTTGCGACACTTGGCGGTGTTTGGGCTTATCGTAAAAGTGGTTTTTTAAATAAAGCGTTAATTATGTACATGGGAAGCAGCATCCTTTTAGGGAGTGTATTGGGGAGTTACTTTTCTCATTATATATCTGAAAAAGGAATTAACTTTATCTACGGAATTCTGGCTATACTAGCAGTTGTTTTAATGTTTATACCTAAAAAAGGACAAGAACATAGCGAAGACGAAGAAGTGATATTTAATAAATGGTTGGCTTCGTCCCTAGCGTTTATCATTGGTGGCGTATCAGGTATTTTAGGAGCTGGCGGCGCTTTTATCCTAGTCCCCATTATGTTATCGATTTTAAATATCCCTGTTAGAATCACAGTCGCTTCATCTCTTGCGATTACATTTCTTTCATCTATTGGCGCAACAGTTGGAAAAGTAATCACGGGCCAGGTTCTTTTTGCACCGGCTCTGGTTCTTATGATTGTCAGTTTAATTGCTTCTCCTATTGGCGCATCAGTTGGGCAAAAAGTAAATACAAAATTCCTGCAATGGATTTTAGCGCTATTAATAAGTGCGACAGCTATTAAAATTTGGTTAGAGCTCCTTTGATATGAGTCAGCGGGTAAAATGAAAGATTAAAAGATTCATCACTCCTTATAAACAAACACTAATATATAAAGGTTTTGTAATAGAAAGCACAGTTTCACTTTATTGAGGGCCCAGCGGGTGAATAACCTCTGGAGGTTCAAGACCTCTCAGCCGCATCACAATGATACCAAGGGTTCTGACACTTTTGGTATTTTTTGTTTACAGCTGCCCCGTTACTTATAGCAAGTCGTCTGGTTTGCCAGCTATCTTTTTTAAAGACCCTTTTTCGATTAATGAAATGATAAAATAGGAGAAGACAGCCAAAATGAAATGAGAGCAGATTCAGATGAGAAACACAAGAATAACTCATCGTGATCGTATTCGTACACATTTTTACAGAGGAGGACAATTATGATTGGAATACTGGCAGGAATGGGGGCAAAATCTACTGGGCCATTTGTAGATAAGGTAGTAGACGAGTGCCAAAAAATATATGGAGCAATACATGACATGGATTTCCCTCATATGATGATTTATTCTTGTCCGACTCCTTTCTATATGAATAAACCTCTCAATCATACGGACATGGAAAAGGCAATTATTGAGGGAGCTGTAAAGCTTGAAAAAACGGGTGTTGATTTTATTGCCATCCCATGTAATACCGCACATATCTATTTTAATCAAATAAAAAAATCGCTTTCAGTCCCTTTACTAAACATGGTTGATGAAACCATAAAAAAAATATCTAAAGGTTCAAAAAAAGCAGCTCTTTTAGCCACCGTTCCTACGGTTCAATCTGGAATATTTCAAGAAGCGTTAAACAGAGAAGGTTATGATTTTTTACATCAAGATAGTTGGCAAATCTATGTCGATCACATAATAGAAAAGATTAAACAAGGTCAAATCAATGAGGCTGGTACATTATATGATGAATTACACCGTGACTTAGCAGAAAAGGTTGATACTGTTATCATTGCATGTACGGATTTAAATATGGTCACGGATCAAAAAAGCAGCGAACTCAACATTGTTGATTCATCAGCTTGTCTCGCTCAAGCCATTGTAAATAAGTATGTATCATTAACAAAATAAGCCGTCTGATTTATCAGCAAATTCAGGGCGCTTTTTTCCGTTAAAGCGCCCGGCTTCGGCAGATATATAATCCTCGATTACTTCTTGAATGTAACTTCCCCGCGTTATTGTTCCTTTAACATTGAATATTTTCGATACGCTTTATAGTAACTGATGCCGAAGACAACAGCCATAAGAGCGGGAAGCGACCTTAAAAGGGCAAATGGAGTTTCAAATAAAAATGCTTTCCAAAACATTGCGCCTTCCATACTCCACAGACCTTCAGCTAAATACAAACCTGAATCCTTGTAAATCAAATAAGAATAAAATAAGCAAAGTAAACCAAAACAAGATGAATAACTCATTAGTCTTTTATAATAACTACTCTTTGATTGGCGATCCGAGAAGATTTCATTTTGACCATCATCTTCTTTCTGCCAATATCGAGTTCCGCTAAGCCATGGGCTGTTTATATAACTCCAGCCGAAGTCTTCATAGATCTCTCTGTAGTCTTTGAACTTTTTCTTTGATAAATAATCATGATAATCCAGTCTCATCACATATCTCTTGTCGGTTTTTTCGAAAGTGTATATTCCTAATCCGCTGATATTTGTACAGCGATAGCCTTTTTGCAATTGCTCGTTCAGCCATTGCTCCTCTTTTTCAATATCAAAAAACATCTTAAATGTCTTCATTCGATTCACTTCCTTCGTACAGGGATAAAATATGCAGTAACCTGTTTTGTTCCATTTTCAAAATGGCGCTTCCTTCCGCAGTTATCATATAAACTTTTCTCCGGCCCGACTCTCCAACAGGTTCAATCCAGCCATGCTTATTCAAGTTTTCAATCGCGCCGTATAATGTGCCGGCTGCTAAAATAACAGTTCCGTTACTCATCTTTTCGATCTTCTGCATGGCGGCATAGCCATGAAGCGGCTCCCGCAAAGCTAATAAAATATAATGCATGGTTTCAGACAGCGGTAATAATTTATGTTTCATATCCTCATCCTCTATTCAGTCTGACTATATAGTTAAACTTAATACAGTCCAACTGAATAGTCAATGGTCTTTTCAAAATTTGTCAAAGGAACTTGAAAATCAAATCTAAAAAGTCGCTTTTCTTACGTAATGGGAAGCGGCTTCTGAGTAGTCCTATTCAATTAAATGGCCCGATTGTTGGGTGTAATGCTTAACTTCAGTGCTTGAAATGCCGGGCGGTAATAAGCTTTCACTTTATCAAATGCCCAGCGTATAATTAACCCGTGAAGGTCCAAACCCTCTCAGCCGCATTAAAAATACCAAGGGTTTTGAGTCCCTTGGTATTTTTTGTTCATTGTTTTAAGATGTGAATTTCCTTAGTGGCTGTCGTTCCAGTTTTTCTCTATAAATGTATTCGCAGGCTGTAAGTTGGTTTTGTTCGCAATTTCAATGACAGCGGGAACCACGGAAGGGTCTGTTTTGGAGAAGTTAGGAATCCGCGGATCTAACCGGAAAAAGCGGTCTCCCAGAAGGTTCGCGCTGACCATAGATTCATAGTAGCCATTTCCGCCGGCGATCATCTGAAGAAATGGCAGTAAAGGTTCATTAGGCGACCTGTCCAAAAGAACTCCCCAATTTGGAGGAAGGTTCTTCAGGTTTTCGGGACGTATGTTATCCGCACTTACCATTCCCCACCCTCTCGTATCTCTTCTTAACCGAGTCGGGGCTTCACCTGTACCGATGGATAGCGCCGCAATTTGATCCAATGGCACGTTGGCTTTACCAACCGCAAACGCGATACTGGCCGTACTGGGGTTCGTTGCCACTACATATCCGTCCACGTAGTTTTGATAGGCTCGCTGCGTCGCGGGGGCACCGCTGCTCCGCAGTATGACATCACTCACTTTCTCATTTAAATAGGGAGAGCCGGGAAAGTTGTGAAATAATACGGGCGTCCAACGATCCAGTGCGGGGGAGTATAATTTGAATGAAGGGACAACAATTCGTTTTCTTACATCTTTAAGACGAAGGCCTGGCGGGAAAAAGTTTCGTACCGCTTTAATAAAACCGGAGTATGGTAATTGCTGATTGAAAACAGGTCCGCCCGGCCGGGAAGTGCTGAATGCGGGCAGGATTTCATCCTCAAAATACTGAAGTGTTTCCTTCGGAGATCTTCCGCTTGCTAATGCAAGGGCAGTAAATGAACCGATTGAGTTTCCCGCAAATACATGGGTTCGGCTTATTAATGCTGGATTTTCTTCAGCCAGTCTGTTCAATAGTTGTAAACTTAAAGCACCTAAGGTACCGCCCCCGTCAAAGGTCATGATCCGATATTTTGCCAAAGCTGATTTCTCCTTTCTGATGAAAACTATCATTCAGTATATGTTCAGCCAGAGTCTATTGTATGGATGAATGAATATCTTCTTATCTTAAATTACCAATCCAGCGAGTCGGGAAAGAATACGTTTTTTATTTAAAGAGGTTTTTTCCGGGAAGAAGGAGAATTATTTAAAAATAAAAGGGGGAAAACACTTGAATACGATTGACCTTATTATTTTAAATTTTGAAGAAGTAAGACGGCGAAGCATCAAGTTATGGACAGCTATACCTGAGGAAAAAATGGACTGGCGCCCGGATTCCGAAGCAATGTCGTGTAAGGAAATGATAAGACATGTATTAGAAGCGGAATTTCTTTATCATCACATTTTACTAAAACAAATGAATGAGTCTTCAGAGGAATCTAAAAACCCATATGAATCAAAAACGTTTACCACAGTAACCGAAGAATTAGAATTTGCAAAACCGTATCGGGCCGAGTTTTTGACATTCATCAAATCGTTAAACGAAACAGATTTAACAAATATAAAGATTGACAGGTCTGATGTTGGATATATTCGCGAACTAGGAGACATGTTATTAAGAATCGCTTACCATGAGTCCGTACATACCGGTCAGCTTTTAGACTATCTCAGAACTGCTGAAGTGGACAGGCCTTTAATTTGGGACTAGTTAAATGATTGTGTTTTACACGGGAAGGGGAAAGAATGGAATATAAACCGATTAATTTCCAAGAGAAATTAGCTGCGTTCCAAGATCAATGGTCTCCAAAAGTAATCGCTGAAATGAATGATTATCAATTTAAACTTGTTAAGGTACAAGGGGATTTTGTTTGGCATAAGCATGACGAAACAGATGAAGTCTTCATTGTCATTAAGGGTAATTTAATCATTGAATTTCGTGATGGAGAAGTAAAATTAAATGAAGGTGAAATGTTTGTCATTCCGAAAAATGTTGAACATAAACCTTATGCAGAATCAGAGTGTCACATTTTGCTTGCAGAACCTAAAGGTGTTGTGAATACCGGGCAGGAAATAACTGATCAAACAGCTGAAAATGATGTCTGGGTCTAGCCTGTAACAAAAAACGATCAAAACTCCGAAAGATTGAATGACGATTAGAGAAAATGATCAGGAAAACCAATTAAGAATGATTTAAGGTTAAATATTGAAAAATTTTGTTAATATTATAATACATTGTTTGGAAATGTAATCATTTTATAAGGAGTTTTCTAATTGCGTTGGAGTAAATGGTTCAATATTTTTTGCATAGCAGCATTGGGATCAATATATGGCTATAAATTGTTTACTAACCAAGAAGTCAGTACGGCTCGTTTGATCATAGCTGCTGCAATTATCTTGTGGAACATTGTCGGACTTTTTAGCAAAGAACCAGTAAAACAAACACAGCAAGCAAACTAAAAGTCAAAAACACAAAAAGTTGGTACAGAAGGATGCTGCAGCGCGCAGCATCCTTTTTCGTAGTCTCCCTTTTACGCTGCTTATAATAATCGTCAAAAAGCATTCAAGTTTCATCAAGCATCCAGAATCTGTTGCATCGATAAATGGAAATTGCCCTAAAATGTGCCGGTTCATCAAAATACCAGTCCAAGCTGCAGTTATTTATTTACATAGTATGTAAAGATTGAAAAATGAGAGAAGGAGTGGCGTAATGTATTATAACGAAGGTGAAGATCAACAGTACGTTCAGAAGAAAAAGCCATACAACGAAGCCTGTGACCTTGGCCATGATTTTGATATGGCGGACGATGAAGCAAGAGCGGAAGCAGCAAGAGAAGCAGAAGCGAGAGCCAGAGCGGAAGAGGCAATAGCAAGAGCGGAAGAAGCAAGAGCCAGAGCAGCAGAAGCAAAGGTAGAAGCGGCAAAATTAGCAGCAAAAGCGAAATGTAAAAAACGTCATAAGAAAGAGAAAAAACAGGATTGCAAACGTAAGCACAAGAAGAAAAAATAAGAGCTTTTCATCATGTAAAAGATAAGATTCAATGTGTATTGATGTTATCCGTACAGGGGTGCAAAAACGATAAAGAATAAGATTCTTGTCGGGGGATCAAGCAGAAAGATTGCTCAGCCGGTGTCTCAGCAGAACCACGCATGGCAGGGCAAACATAATTTTCTATGGACTTCCATAGTTTGGTCGGGATATCACGTCAATAAATGTAAGTGCCTATCATGATAAAAAAGGCAGGAGAGACAAGAGTTTCGGCAGCTTGCCGCTCTTGTCTTTTTTTGTTTTCAAATCATCTTCGCGTATATGTGTCTATTTATAAGTTTGCAGAACATCTGTCTAAGAATTTGTCCAATTCCTACATATACTGGTATCGGAATCAAATGCTTATTGGGAGTGAAATAGATGGGATCAGCACAGTTAACGGGACGCGTCATCTTCAAAGGGGACCCCGGCTATACACAGGCGGTTAAGAATTGGAACCCTTATGTTGATGTCTGTCCGCTTGTCTTTGTTTTTGCACAAAATTCATACGATGTAAGTAATGCTATTAAATGGGCTCGTGAGAAGAATGTGCCTATGCGTGTCAGAAGCGGCCGCCATGCTCTGGATAAAAATCTTTCCACGGTAAGTGATGGGATTGTTATTGATGTGAGTGACATGAATAAAGTTTTCTTAGATGAAAAAAACGCGGTAGCAACCGTTCAAACCGGCATTCACGTCGGCCCGCTTGTAAAAGGTTTAGCTCGGGAAGGTTTTATGGCCCCGTTCGGAGACAGTCCAACCGTCGGAATCGGAGGAATCACAATGGGAGGCGGATTTGGAGTGCTTTCCCGATCGATCGGCCTGATAAGCGATAACCTTCTCGCATTGAAAATGGTAGATGCCAAAGGCAGGATTATTCAAGCAAATCAATCCCGCAATGAAGATTTACTGTGGGCTTCCAGAGGCGGCGGGGGAGGCAATTTCGGATATAACACCCAATATACGTTCAAAGTTCACCGTGCCCCTAAAACCGCAACCGTCTTTAATATTATATGGCCGTGGGAACAGTTAGAAACGGTATTTAAAGCGTGGCAAAAATGGGCGCCGTTTACAGACGAACGATTAGGATGCTACCTTGAGATTTACAGCAAAGTAAATGGCTTGTGCCATGTGGAAGGATTGTTCCTCGGTTCAAAACCAGAGCTGGTTCAATTATTAAAACCTTTATTAAATGCCGGAACGCCGGCACAAACAGTAATCAAAACACTATACTACCCGGATTGTATAGATTTCTTAGATCCTGACGAACCGATTCCCGGCAGATCGGATCAGAGTGTTAAATTCTCCTCGGCGTGGGCGCTCAATCTTTGGCCGGAAGAACCTATTGCAGTAATGAGACAATTTTTAGAAAAAGCGACCGGGACAGAAACCAATTTCTTTTTTATCAATTGGGGCGGCGCGATAAGCAGAGTTCCAAGCAGTGAAACAGCCTTCTATTGGCGCCGGCCATTGTTTTATACGGAATGGACGGCCAGTTGGAAAAATAAATCACAAGAAGCTTCGAATCTTGCATCAGTTGAAAGAGTGCGTCAGCTGATGAAACCATATGTAACAGGTTCATATGTGAATGTTCCGGATCAAAATATCGAGAACTTCGGGAAAGCATATTATGGCTCAAACTTTGCAAGGCTTCAAAGAATAAAGGCGAAATACGATCCCGAAAATGTATTCCGTTTTCCGCAAAGCATCCCGCCATCGTATAAATAGTTTGATCGTTTTGGGAAACAAAATAAAATGCTGCGTTTGCATTCTGTTGGAACACACCAGAACATTCAGGTGTGTTTTTATTGTTGCTTTCATTTCTGAAATGTGGTTATTCACTTATACCCCAGTGCGGATTCCAAACGATTTCCCATAAGTGTCCATCGGGGTCTTGGAAGTGACCGGCATATCCGCCTCAAAAAGTATCATGAGCGGGATCAGTTATCGTTGCTCCTGCCTGTTATGACTTTATCGCCTTCAGCTTTACTGATGACGTTATGTCCTCATGTAAATTCCGCAGTACTGGGAGCAGTTAACGTAACGTTTGATTCATGTGCGATGTTTTTGCGGTCCCAAAGGGCAAGTCCCGTTTGCAAGTCAAAAAAAGCAGCTGTGCGCCATGTTCAAATTCTGTACAGGCTATTCCTTCTGTAGGCAGACCCAAGCCATCCTGATAGAAGTGCAGCGATTTTTCTAAAGTGTCTGCGCCTAAAGTAATTACTGTAATCCGCGGCTTCATACCAATCATTGATTAAGAGCAATATAAAGTATTGGACATTTTCATCAAAAATATTTTGACATTTCAGTAAAGAACCTATATATTCATATATGAGCATATAATCATATATGGTTATTTTTGTGTCCATGTTAGAATGCTTCATAACAGAAAAGAAATAATAAATGCAGTGTATGAGATAAGGAGGAGATTTTTATGGGTCATAATCACAAACACGCTGGCAGATCTAATAAGAAGGTTTTATTGATCTCTTTTATCGTGATTACAGGTTATATGATAATAGAAGCGATAGGCGGATTTTTAACCAATAGTTTAGCGCTTTTATCAGATGCAGGCCATATGCTGAGTGATTCAATCTCATTAATGGTTGCTCTGATTGCTTTTAAATTGGCCGAAAAAAAGGCAAGTCATCATAAGACATTCGGCTACAAACGATTTGAGATTCTTGCAGCTGTGATAAACGGTGTTGCATTAATATTGATTTCCCTTTATATCATTTATGAAGCAATCAAACGTTTCTCTCATCCGCCGGAGGTAGCAACAACCGGAATGCTGACGATTAGTATCATCGGGTTAGCTGTAAATATATTGGTCGCTTGGATTATGCTGAACGGCGGAGATACAAAGAATAACCTGAACATAAGAGGGGCTTACTTACATGTGATAAGTGACATGCTCGGATCTGTAGGTGCCATACTGGCTGCGATCCTTATCATCTTCTTCGGGTGGAGCTGGGCAGATCCAGCGGCCAGTGTCATTGTGGCTATTCTTGTTCTGAGAAGCGGTTACCATGTGACGAAAGACTCCATTCACGTATTAATGGAAGGAACTCCGGAAAATATCGATGTCACTGACATCATTCATACAATTGAAGAGACAGAAGGAATTCAAAGCATTCATGATTTGCACATATGGTCTATCACAAGCGGATTGAATGCTCTTTCCTGCCACGCTGTTGTTAACGATCAACTGACCATTTCAGAAAGCGAAAGTATTTTACGCAAAATTGAACATGAACTTGGAGATAAAGGCATTACACATGTAACCATTCAAATGGAAACAGCAGCGCATAATCACGACAATACGATTCTTTGTCAGGCTCAAACTGAGAATCCGCATGACCATCATCATCATTAATAGGGGACTCACTTTGTCTTCTGACAATTAAGATAAAACCGCGGGGGGGATTCATATGTACGACACAATAGTAATCGGAGCTGGTCAGGCAGGAATCTCAGTAGGATATTATCTAAAGAAGTCGAAACAAAAGTTTATCATTTTGGATAAAAGTCATGAAGTGGGAGAAAGCTGGAAAAACCGGTATGACTCGTTGGTTTTATTTACTTCTCGAATGTACAGCTCTTTGCCTGGAATGCAGCTTGAAGGAGACAAGCATGGACTCCCTTCAAAAAATGAAATTGCTGCTTATTTGAAAAAATATGTTGAAAGATTTGAAATCCCGATCCAATTACGAACAGAAGTAATAAGTGTCCAAAAATTAAAGAACGATTTCTTAATAAGAACAAGCTGGGAAGAATATCAAACGAAGAATCTTGTGATGGCCGCAGGTCCTTTTCATACCCCTAACATTCCATCAATATCAAGGGATGTAGCCGATCATATTCATCAATTACATTCTTCACAATATAAACATTCAAAACAACTGGCGCCTGGGAATGTACTGGTCGTCGGCGGCGGGAATAGCGGGGCTCAGATAGCTGTTGAATTATCCAAAGAAAGAGTTACATATTTGGCTTGCAGTAATAAACCGGCTTATTTCCCTTTATGGATTGGAAAAAGAAGCATCTTTTGGTGGTTTGATAAATTAGGAGTTTTACGTGCAAGTCATACATCAATATTAGGCAAGTTCATTCAAAAGAAAGGCGACCCCATATTTGGGTATGAATTAAAACATGCGATAAGACAGAAGAAGATCATCTTAAAACAAAGAGTCATAGCCGGAAAGCAAAATGAAATCATTTTTAAAGACTCATCTTCATTAGAAGTAAACAATATCATTTGGGCAACTGGTTTTAAGAATCCGCTTTGTTGGATGAAAATAGAAGGTGTTTTGGATAAGGAAGGCCGAATTATACATCACCGGGGTGTTTCAGCTGTGGAAGGATTGTATTTTATTGGTTTGCCTTGGCAGCATAGGCGAGGTTCAGCGCTGCTTCAAGGTGTAGGAAATGATGCTGAATACATTGTAAAACAAATGAACGGTGGATAGACTGAGGAGAGCAGTAACTTACGGGTTTACTGCTCTTTTTTGTGTTGAATAAGTCCGGTTATATGACTGTGTAAAGCCGAAAAAATCTTTTGGCTTAATTAATAAGAAGATCCCTGACTCATTGATTGTGCAACATTCTGACGTACTTCCCGAGCTAACTGCGCGGCACGTAAGGAAGCCTGCCAAATAGCCGGACTCACTGCAGATTGACTGATGGATAATGCCTGTTGTGTAGCTGGAACCATTGGTCTTAGGAGATTTTCCGCCTCGTCTACAGATGACGCGTATTGGTGACCGGCTGCTCTTCGCAGGTCTGCTATCGCTGCGGGGAAGTTTGACCATAGACGAAGTATTGAATTCATGCAGCCAACCATAAGAGGAAAATGAGGAGCACGGCCTTGTCCGGAGGCGAGAAGCTCTGCCGCGCCTAAAGCGGAATAAACGTGATAGCTCAACGGAGTAAGGTATTTCGCGTGTACAATATGAAGTTCTCGTAATCCCCAAGTGTCTGGAAGAAATCTGAATTCTGAACTCATACCGCATCCCAGAGCGAGTGCTCTGCTGACAGCCTGCAAGTGTTTCACTACTGCAGCCATTGATTGTTGAAAGGAGGATGAGTGTATTGGAATTTGTTGAATCGCAGATAAATGGCTTCGCATTTTATGATTTGCCTGACTTAAATCAGGCTGCTGTCTGTAATCATATACATAATACGGATAATAATAATACATATCTAAACTCCCTTTATGAATGACTTTTAGGAGCAGGATATGCACCCAGATTGTTTTTGATAAGGGCATGTGCCTAAATTATCCATCAGTGCAACTATTTTAGTTCGCGCATATTCAGTTTGAACTAAATGGATTCACATGGAGAGCGTGCCTTTACTCCTCGTTCAGACTCACTAATTTAATTCTTTCAAGCAAAAGTCGAAATAGCCCAAATAACAAGCCAGAAAACACACTATCTCTGGTTGTCGGACTGGTGAGTGCATACCCCGGGCAGGTTCAAGTTTCTCGGCTGTAACAGTGTTACCAAGAGTTGCAGACCTTTGGTATTTTTTATGCAAACGGATTTTGTGGCCAAAACGTTTCTGCTAACTTAAGTCTTTTAGGCTGAACAAGGGAATATCTTAGTGTGGCACACTCTCATTACAAAAAGCATAGGATAATATCACAAAAATTTAAAATTGCGGGGATGAAAAATGTATTATATACCTTTTTCGCATCAATGTTATTATTGTGCGAATGTACCGATGTATAGCGATGGAAGATCTGTTTATTGGACTGTTCCAAATAACTATGATCCTTCATACGAAGATAGAAACCTTCTTTTGAAAGATTATGGACCAAAACCATTTGTTGTGAATATCAATAAAGCCGCAAAACAAAACAATACGTTCCGTACGGCCCTATGGACAGGAGAGCATTTTCAAATTACTTTGATGAGTCTTGGTATTGGAGAAGATATCGGTTTGGAGATCCATCCTCACGTAGATCAATTCTTACGGATTGAGCAAGGCCGAGGGATAGTTAAAATGGGCAAGAGTAAAAATAATTTAAGTTTCCGAAGAAATGTCTATGATGATTATGCCATTGTTGTCCCTGCCGGCACTTGGCACAATGTTATTAATACGGGTAATACGCCGTTAAAACTATATTCAATTTATGCTCCTCCCAACCATCCGTTCGGTACAGTTCATGTGACAAAGGCAGATGCAGCGGCTGCGGAAGATTAGTATAGGATTCCAGAGGACTTTGCTGCTGCAAAGACTATAGAAAAAATGGTATTGGGACAGCATGATGAAATGGCTGAAACACAAAATATTAACGTTTCAGCTTGTCATAGTGCAGTTGATGCGATGCTTTATTCCACAACTTTTCAACAGCAAATGTGGTTTTTTGTCTGACCATTTTAATTGATTGGCAGTCAGTGAAAATAGACAATCCGCAGGGAATATGTAATAAATTTATCCTTGCTCCTCCTAATAAGCGGCTTAACTGCGAAGTTTCTGTTCCTCTTCAAACCATTTGCGAAGCTGATGAATATGAGCTTGATGATATCTATTATGGTCTGCCATATGCCATATTCCCCATTGAATGGTTGCTTGTTTTTCTGCTTCATAATCTACTGTATGATTCAGCTGATCGTCAGTTAACTGATAACAAACAGACTTAAACATGCTGAATACTTCTTCATAATCAGTGAGAATTTGTTTTAATGAAACACCGGAAATGAAAGGGATCTTATTGTTCTGATCTAACATTGGTCCATACTTCTCTTCAAGCTGCTTTGGTATCGGTTCACCCTTTATTCTGAATATCCAGTTGAGATCAACATATGCTAAGTGCCTTATTAGCTGAGCTGCACTATTGTATGTTTGATTTGGTCCTTTATAATCGATCTCCTGCTTGTAATTTTCATTAACGGCAGAATACAGCATTCCCACAAGATGATCCATGTGCGTTTCACCTTTTAAATCTAAAATCATTAACCCTACCTCATTAGCATAATTTTTATATTCAGTTTGCCTTATTACTCATATTTGTCAAGTAATCCAGGGAATGGGCCGCTGTAAGACGAAGCTATGAAGCAGGCTCTCTTTGCCTGCTTTTTTTTGTGTGTCGGTCTTTACATCTGACATGCTGAATTATCTGAAACTGTACCTTTTTAAATGTCAGACAGTGTTATATGATACTCTGCAGATATTCAAGAATATGTACTTGGAGGACATTCTCATGCGAAATTTTAATGTTGCTATCCCTACGCCTTTTCATGAAGATGAAAGTTTATATTTAGAAGGATTTGATGCTATTGTCGAACATTTGAAAAACAGCGGTATCCATTCGTTACTCATATGCGGCACGACTGGTGAACAGCATTCACTCAGCATAGATGAGCGTCTTCAGATCATTGAGTATGTTAATCAGCGAAATTTGAAGATGTTGAACTGATGTTCGGTGTTTCAGCCGTAAGAACCAGTGATGCCGTCAAACTGATGAAACACATCGAGAAAACCAATATTGATTCTGTACTGATTGGTTTTCCTCCTTATATAAGACCGACACAGCAGCAAGCCGTTTATTACGTTGACGAACTTCTCAGTCATACCTCTAAAGAGGCTGTGCTTTATAATAACCCCCGGCCGGACCGGTTTTAATCTGAGTGAGAAAGCGCTTAAAGACTTAATAAGCCGGCATCCCGGGATAAGGGGGCTGAAAGAAGGAGGAGACGTTCTGCGTCATAAACAAACAGAGTTCCCTGATCACTTTATTTTGTTTGCGGAAGGAGACGTTGAATTTCCGAAGATGCTGAGTAACGGGTGTAACGGCCTGTCAAGCATGGCCGGAAATGTCTATCCTGAAGAAATCAGAGAAAGCTTCAGCAGCTTATCAGAAAATAAACCGATTAATCTGGATCGAATAAACGATCTGATTGCTGAAGTGACAAATCATCATACTGTCATGAATATAAAAAATCACTATAGGAAGATTGGGATTCAAGCAGGCAGCTGCCGGTCACCCATTATATAAGAAATGTTCCGTCGCGGATAAGTGAAAAATGTGATCAGCGTGCTTTCTGTACTTGGATTAGGCTTAATAAGCAAGTTATATAATACTGTCATTAGCGGGGGCGTAAGCATTTGTTTAGCTTTACATAAGGGAAACCTTATGATATGGTGATTATTGCTAATATTGACAAGAAAGAGGTGAAAGCGATGATAACGATTTATGGAATTTTGTATGGTAAAAACGCAAAAATTGGAAACGTCTTGGCGGATAAAGGGAGCAGTCTGTCCTTTTTTAAGCCAAATCACCATACAAAAACAGTTATCGGTGCTTTTTCTCTATGTCAAATAAACGTAATCCAATGACATAATGTCCTTGTTTATTTGTGCATGATGTTATTTAAGCGTAACACCGATAATTGTGTCGGTGTTTTTTTGTGCCTGATTTTAAAAAAAGGTTAGATGATCACTCCCTTCTATTTACTCAAACAAACCAGAGTATTATGGAAGGATGAGAAAACATGCAACAAAAAAACAAGTATATAAGAATTCAAGAGTTCCTGAAGCAAAAAAAATTTCCTGATTTTAGAATGAATCAAATCAAAAATGCTGTATTCCAAGGGAGAATAAATCATTTCAATGAAATAACGGTTCTTCCTAAATCCTTGAGAAAATTGTTAATAGAGGAGTTCGGAGAGTCAATTTTAAATATTGCTCCTTTAAAAGTGCAGCATTCTGAGCAAGTTACAAAAGTCTTATTTGAAATTTCAGGAGACGAAAAAATAGAAACGGTTAATATGAAATATAAAGCCGGTTGGGAGTCATTTTGTATATCCTCGCAGTGCGGCTGTCATTTCGGCTGTAAATTTTGTGCAACAGGAGATATTGGTTTGAAACGCAATTTAACGTCAGATGAAATGACTGACCAAATTTTGTACTTTCACTTAAAAGGACATTCAATTGACAGTATTTCTTTTATGGGAATGGGAGAAGCATTAGCGAATGTACAAGTTTTTGATGCTTTACATGTGCTTACAAATCCGGAGTTGTTTGCTTTAAGCCCTCGCAGGTTATCTATTTCGACCATAGGTATTATTCCGGGCATAAAAAAAATCACACAGGATTATCCGCAGGTCAACCTGACGTTTTCATTACATTCTCCTTTTAATGAACAGCGAAGCAAGTTAATGCCGATTAATGAACGCTTCCCGTTATTGGAGGTAATGGACACATTAGATGAGCATATACGTGTGACCTCAAGAAAAGTTTATATTGCTTATATTATGCTGCCGGGAGTTAATGATTCTATTGATCATGCGAATGAAGTAGTAAATCTTTTAAGAAGCAGATATAAGAGAGGGAACTTGTTCCATGTAAACATCATTAGATATAACCCGACTGTTAGTTCACCTATGAGATTTGAAGAAGTAAATGAGAAACAAGTTGTAAACTTCTATAAAAAATTAAAGTCAGCAGGAATTAACGTGACCGTCAGAAGTCAATTTGGCATTGATATAGATGCTGCTTGCGGACAATTATATGGAAATTATCAAAAAAATAAGAACCAATAAATCAGGTGCAGAACTCGGTTTGACTTCATATTATTTCATTTGATAACGTAAAATGGTTATCGTGATTTTAAAAAAAGATAACCGTTTTTATAAAAAAAGGAGTCATAACGTTGCTGAAAAGGTTTTTTCTTGTTTTTCTTACGCTGATAATGTCTATATTTGCTGTATTCGCGGCTGCTGAAGAGTCTCCCGGCGATCGTGTCATTTCCTTTGACGAGCCTATGATTTTATTGATCTCGCTCGGAATCATCTTATGTTTGTTCATTCCGCCATTCGTCATGTCCTTTTTTGGCAGTTTGGTTGTGAGAATCATATCCGGAGTCTATCAATGTTTTATCGTCCTCACGTTTGCGGGGCTCGTTCCGATTGGATTTCTGATTCCCAATGGCTTTTTGACAATTCTTGCTGCCGTCCTGGGAACTTTGGTCAGTTCAGCCAGTGTTGCGGCCACCTTATTCGTTGGCAGGACAGAGAACATAAGTAAACTTTCATAAGCGGTTTTGACAACAATAACACGCGTTCCAAAAACACCAAGTGTCACAGACCCTTGGTGTTTTTTAATTCCGGCAGAAAAGAAGGTATAATGGGCGGGGAAGAGGTGTCAGCCAATGAAAATAACCAGAGAGACATTAGAAAAACAGCAAATTTGGATATATGGTGTGACTCTTGTGATCGGAGGAATAGCGGGGATCGCCGGGAAAGATTCAGGACTTCGCTGGGGATGGACGATATCACCGCTTATCGCTGTTCTCATGTATGCCATGTTTGCCCAAATCCCATTCTTGAAGCTGAGGGAAGCCATGTCAAACCTCAAGTTTATGGCGGCTTTACTGATCGGTAATTTCTTAGCTGTACCTGTCGTTGTATGGGTGTTAACCGCCATTTTTCCTCAATCTCCTCCTATATTATTAGGGGTTTGTTTGGTATTACTTACACCTTGTATTGATTACGTCATCGTCTTTACTCAGCTCGGCAAAGGAAATGAGAGATTAATACTGGCTTCCACGCCGGTTTTGTTCGCTCTTCAGATGGTATTGCTTCCGTTATACCTGTGGCTGTTTATCGGGAAAGAAGTGATAGGAGCTGTTCATGCAGAACCGTTTCTGGAAGCATTCTTATGTTTAATAGCGGTGCCGCTGCTCGCGGCGGTGATGACTCAATTATGGGCTGATAAGAAGCCGGCGGGAGAAAAGATGTTAGAGTGGACGGCGTGGCTGCCTGTTCCTTTTATGGCTCTGGTCTTACTGGCGGTCGTCGCCACACAAATCGGCAAGGTCATCAGTGATGCTGACATCATTATACGTGTGATCCCAATCTATCTGTTATTCCTGCTCATTATGCCGTTTGTTTCCCGGTTTATCGCATATGCGTTCCGTCTGGATACAGGCGAAGGAAGAGCATTGATCTTCAGCACGGGCACAAGAAATTCTCTCGCAGTCCTTCCGTTAGCGCTGGCTTTGCCGGATGCTTGGGCCTCATTAGCCGTCGCTGTTATCGTCACACAGACGATTGTTGAGCTGATAGGCGAATTGGTTTATATAAAAGCGGTGCCCGGATGGCTGCTGAAATAAAAAATAATCTGAACAGGAAAAAACATACCAACAAATATTGGTATGTTTTTTATATCGATTATAAAGTTGAAATATCAATGACGAAACGGTAGCGGACATCGCTTCGGAGAACCCGTTCGTACGCTTCGTCGACTTGATTGGCGGGTATCACTTCAATTTTAGGAGCAATGCCGTGCTCGGCGGCGAAATCAAGCATCTCCTGAGTCTGCGGAATACCGCCGACGAGTGAACCCGCAATGCTGCGGCGGCCCGTGATTAAGGAGAACACACTGTATGAGTCCGGCTTAGCTGGCGCTCCCACATTTACCAATGTACCGTCAATTCGAAGCAGAGATAAGTAGGCATCTACGTCAAGGTTCGCGGATACTGTATTTAAAATAAGATCAAAACGTCCGCCCAGTTCAGTAAATGTATCCGGATCGCTTGTTGCAAAGTAATGATCGGCTCCAAATTCAAGCGCTTCGTCTTTTTTGTTCATTGAGCGGCTGAGGACGGTGACCTCTGCGCCTAAAGCGTGCGCGAATTGAACGGCTAAATGTCCGAGCCCGCCCATTCCGACAATCGCCACTTTTTTGCCGGGGCCGGCATTCCAGTGTTTCAGCGGAGAATAGGTGGTAATGCCCGCGCACAATAGCGGGCTGGCAGCATCCAAATCCAGCTGATCCGGAATCCGGACAACGAATCTGTCAGTGACAACTATTTTCTGGCTGTAGCCGCCGTACGTAGGGTTTCCGTCGTAGTCCAGGTTATTATAAGTTTGAACAACGCCTTTTGTGCAATATTGTTCGTCTCCGTTAAGGCAGTATTCACATTCCCCGCAGGAGTCTACAAAACAGCCGACACCCACACGGTCGCCGACGGCAAATGTGGTGACTTCTTCACCCACGGCTTCCACAACTCCGGCAATTTCGTGCCCGGGAACCATCGGAAAGATTCCGCCGCCCCATTCATCGAATGCGCTGTGGATGTCTGAGTGACAAATCCCGCTGTACTTAATATCAATCAGGATATCGTGCGGCCGTAATGCTCTTCTCTCAATCATCGTCCGCTCAAATTTAGCTTTTGCATGCGGAGCGCTTAATACACGAGTCGGATGACTATTACACATGGTTATCTTCCTTTCCAAGATAAAGTGATGAATCCTCTGTTCGATTTTACTTTAAATGTTAAAGCGGACTTTAAGTCAAGGAGTTTGGTTTATTTTTTTATGAAATGATATCCTATAATGGCACGCTTATGAAAGGTATGAAGGACGGGTGGTAAGAATATGAAGATTGTGCAGGCTGCAAAGCAGGTTGAGTTATCAGCCGCAACGCTTAGGTATTATGAAAGTATAGGACTGATTCCTCCGGTAAAACGCGATGAAAGCGGCATCCGCGTTTATGACGAAGATGATGTGAATTGGATTCAATTTATAAAATGCATGAGAAGTGCCGGGCTGTCGATTGAGGCGCTGATTGAATATACCGCTTTATTTATTGAAGGAGCCGATCATACGATCGAACCCCGAAAAAACATCCTGATAAATGAAAGGAAAAGGCTGACGGAGAAACAGAGGGAAATTGATGAAACCATAAAACGATTAAACAGGAAGATTGAGGATTACGAAGATATCCTTGAAAATGAAGCGAAACTTAAAAACAGATTGAAAGCTGAATGTATTTCTGAATGAAGAGAAGGTGTCCCGGACGCCGGGCCGCATGAAATGTACCAAGGGAAACGAGCCTTGGTTTTTTTTATTTTCTAAAGAGAGGAAACAAAACAGCTTTTTCTATCTTATCAATCATTACTTATCCTTTTTTCAGCTTGACTTTTTTACTGCAGACTTTTAAAGTGTGAAATGTTGCTTAGACTGTGATTAGCGACTTTAATGCTGAAAAGAGGTGGTTTACCCAGATGAACAATAAAAAGAACCCTTGGGCGTTATTGCCTTTAGTCTTATTCGTAGGGCTTTTTGTCGGCTCTGGTCTGGTGACCGGAGATTTTTATAAATTGCCGATCTTGATTGCCGCGATCATTGCGTCAGCTTTTGCGCTGTTATTTAACCGGAAGAAATCGCTCAATCAAAAAATAGAATGGTTCGCTTCCGGTGCGGGACATCCTGATATTATCATTATGGTTATGATTTTTATATTGGCAGGTGCCTTTGCTTCAGCGGCTGAAGCGATGGGGGCGGTGCATTCAACTGTCAATCTTGCTTTGAGCGTTATTCCGCAGCAGTTTTTGCTGCCGGGGCTGTTTATCATTGCTTGTTTTATTTCTATATCGATGGGAACATCAATGGGCACGATTGCGGCGGTTGCGCCGATCAGCGCGGGCTTGAGCGGAGAGCTTGGCATCTCCGGCGCGATTACGATGGCGGCTGTGGTCGGCGGAGCTATGTTCGGAGATAATCTTTCTTTTATTTCCGATACGACCATCGCGTCAGTCCGGACGCAAAAAACACAAATGATGGATAAATTCAAAACAAACTTTCTGATTGTTTTGCCTGCTGCCATTGTGACTGTTATTATCTTATTTTTTATTCCGGCAGGCCACGCCGGCCATACGGGTGCTGAATCTTACAACTGGATTAAGGTGCTTCCTTATGTCGCCGTGCTAGTTTTTGCGTTAATAGGTATTAATGTGATGGCTGTCATATTCGGCGGATTGGTTTTGACGGGAATCATCGGATTAGCGGGCGGGAGCCTGACGCTTGACTCTTATTTTAAGGCGATTACGGATGGAATTGCCGGAATGAGCGATCTGATCATCCTGTCCATGCTGATCGGCGGGATGGTCGGCGTGATGAAACAAAACGGCGGGATCGACTTTTTACTGGAGTTCATCACGAAACGAATCCGTTCGAAAAAAGGCGCCGAGGCCGGCATTGCCGGACTGGTCAGCGTGACGAATCTGGCTGCGGCCAATAATACGATCTCGATTATCGCAGCCGGGCCGATTGCAAAGAATATCGCTGATAAATTCAACATCGACAACAGAAAATCGGCAAGTATTCTGGATATCTTTTCTTGCATGATTCAAGGATTGATTCCTTACGGCGCGCAGCTGTTATCAGCCGGGAAATTCGGGAATATTTCACCCGTCAGCATCCTGCCATACTCTTTCTATCCCGTTTTAATCGGAATCTGCGGCATCGCCGCCATCATATTTGGACTGCCGAAATTCACAAGAAATAATAGATAACAAAAGGCGCCGTTCGGCGCCTTTTTTCTTTCATGACAGCCAAGCATTTCTCAAAAGCTGTACGCCCTGTGTGATCTGATCCGTATCGAGATGGGCGAAACCTAGCTTTATGATCGGCGGTTCGGGTTTTTCGGCAACGAAATAAACGGCGGTAGGATATACCTTCACTCCGTACTGAAAAGCGCGTTCGATTAATGTTTCTTCTGTATAATTCAGGTGAACTCTCACCAATATATACAATCCCGACTGCTCGCCGATGATCGTCACATGATCGCCGAACTGCTGCTTTACATGTGAAATCAAGTGCTGCATTTTTCGCCTGTAAACAATGCGCATGCGCTTAATATGGCGGGTCCATTCACCGGCCTTCATCAATTCAGCCATGGTCAGCTGGTTAAGCGAAGAAGCGGTGCTTTCGAAATGAATAAACCGTTTTTTATACCGGTGCAAAAGGCGCTGCGGCAAAACCATATAGCTTATGCGGATGCCCGGAAGAAAGGATTTTGAGAAATTCCCTAAATAAATCACCCGGTCTGATTGAATGGAAGCAAGAGCGGGAAACGGCTGCTGTGTGTAACGGAATTCACTGTCATAATCATCCTCAAGAATATAACCCTCTCTATGATTCACCCAATTGATCAGAGTTTGGCGCTGCTGAATGGACATGCTTACGCCGTAAGGGCTGTGATGGGAGGGGGTCACATAGATTAATTTTTCTTTCATTGCATGTAATTGAGAAAAATCAGCTCCGTTTTCATAGACAGGCATCGTTTCCAGAGAAAGCCCGTGAAATTGAAATGCCGCTCTGGCACCGTCAAATCCGGGGTCTTCAACGATCATTCCCGAAAAATCCTCTTTCAGAATCCGGCTGAGATATATCAGCAACTGCTGGGTGCTGCTGCCGATGATAATGGAATCCGCATCTGTTTTCACTCCGCGGGATTCCAAGAGATAAGCGGCAATTTGTTCACGCAGGTCTCTCTCGCCGAACGGTTCACCGTACAGGAAGCTTTTCTCTGATGTCAAAACTTGATTGTATAATTTTCTCCATGTTTTCAGAGGAAAATGCTTTTGATCGACGGCTCCGGCGCGAAAATCAATCAGAACCGGCTGAGTTGATTCGGATTTTTCAGCGTAAACAACATCGTTTTCTTTTTGAAATATAGAAGGTTCTACTTCATTTACAAAATAACCTTTGCGTGTTTCTCCGCGAATGTATCCCTCCGCTAAAAGAAGATCATAAGCCATCAGCGTTGTATTACGGCTTACCCGCAGGGAATCTGCCAGTTCCCGAATCGAAGGCAGCCGCTCATCTGCCTGAATATTTCCCTGCTCAATCAATGTTTTAAATTGCTCGTAAATTTGTTTGTATTTCGGGGTGTCGCTTCCGAAAGCGAAAATCATATTTTTCATCAGATGTTCTCCTCTGACATGTATATTTATTCAAAACTGTACCTTTTTAAATGTCAGTTGATATCTTATTATAGCGGAAAGCGCTTTATCAATCCATGTTCAGAGAGGAGAGTTTTGTATGTATATTCCCGCTCCATTTCAGCTGAGTGAAGCTGAAGCGTGCGATGTAATCAAAGAGTATGGTTTCGCAGCATTGTTTTCAACAGCGGAAGGCATGCCGTATGCGACCCACCTGCCATTGATGATGAGTAAGAATAACGAATGCTTATACGGTCATTTTGCATTGCCGAACCCCCAATGGAAAGAGATTGATGGCCAAAACGTGTTAGCCGTTTTTCAAGGGCCTCATTGTTATATCTCGCCTAAATGGTATGAGACGAATCAGGCTGTACCCACTTGGAATTATGTGGCGGTTCATGTTTACGGAGAGGCGGAGCTTTTGGATGAGGAAGAAACCGTGCAGTCGATGAGTGATCTCGTATTGAAATACGAAAGCCCCGATAGCCCGTACAAATTAGAGGATGTCGATGCGAAATTGCTGGCAGGCATGAACAAAGGGGTAAAAGGCTTTAAAATCAAAGTCAGCAAAATAGAGGGGAAAGCAAAGCTGAGTCAAAATCATTCAGCTGCAAGACAAGGGCTGGTCGTACAACAGCTCAAACAGATTCCTCATACAAACGAACAGCTCATTTCCGGCTTGATGGAAGAAAACATCAAACGGATCACTGCGAACAACTGACAAGCATATTAAAAACATACCGGCAGCATGCGGTATGTTTTTTCAGGTTATGAAGCTTTTCTCAGGATGAATAACGACTCAAACAGCACATAAATCAACGGCGCCATTAAAATGAAGAAAGAATGAAAAATAGCATATGGTATGAGTAAGTAAACGATAAGTTTCAATAGAATGGTAGACGGTTTATTGAATGTCCAGCGGTTCTTCAAGATATCAGTCATACAAGCTAAAACAAGGCCGACCGTCAAATATCCGGCTGCTATGTACAGATAAATAAAAAGGTAAAACGGGTAAGAAGACAACGGCGGTGTGTCCTCTTGTGTCATTTTTAAACTCACGTAAAAGACTAATAAAAAGCAAACGGACGAAACGAAAGCTAACAAAAGGTGTTTATATAAATACTTCTTCATGTGTTCACCTGCCTATGGCGCAATTATTTCTTAACATATTATGACATGGTTTTACCGCTGCTGAAAGAATTGGAAGTCCGGCTATATGAGCGGGGCGTAAAGAATCAATATTATCTTTTCATGAATCCGGATTTTTTGTTCGGATGGATGTAAAGAAGAATACACCAAAAAAAGCTGTCAGCTTGGTCCTGACGGCTTATTTTTGGGGAAAGGCTTATTTCTCCGTGGTGAAATAAAGCAATGCTATGACCGGAAAAGCGATTCCAATCCATAATGTGATACTCCACCCGCCTGAGGCGTATGCCCATCCTCCGATTGATGATCCTATAGCACCGCCCAGAAAGAAGATTGCCATAAATAATCCGTTTAATCGGCTGCGAAATTCAGGTGCCAACGAAAAAATGGCACGCTGACTGAGTACGAGATTGGCAGATACCCCCATATCCAACAGGATAGCTGCGGCCACCAGAACTGCTATTCCGACGGGGGAGCTGCTCTGAATTATGAGCGGGAGTAATAAAGAAATGATGACAACACCGAGAGCGATTCCGGTGGCAAGCCGGGTCAAGCCGCGATCAGCCAGACGGCCGCCTATCGGTGCAGCCGCTGCACCCGCAATGCCCGCTAATGCATACAGCGCGATTGCCTTTTGAGAAAAATGAAAAGCAGGACCGGACAATAATAAAGGCACAGTCGTCCAGAATAAGCTGAAAGCTCCAAATACAAACGCATGATAAATGGCACGGCGGCGTAAGACCGGAGTCGTGCGCAGCAGCTTCCACATTGAACCGAGTAAGACGGTGTAGCTTGTGTTTGCTGTTGGTTTTCTGGCAGGAAGCACTTTTGATAAGATGATTGCCAGGACAACACTTAACGCGGCGGATAAAGCAAATATGGCATTCCACCCCCATATATCAGCGACCAGGCTGGATATCGGACGGGAAAGCATAATACCGAGCAGCAGGCCGCTCATCACATTGCCGACAACCCGGCCGCGTGCGGCATCTGGTGCAAGGTATGATGCGAACGGAACTAGCACTTGGGCCGCGATTGATCCCAGTCCGATGAAAAACGCAGCAGCTAAAAACAGTGTTCCATGCTTCACAAATGCTGTCAGTGTCAAAGCGGCTGCGCTTAGAAGGAGCGATACAACGACAAGTTTTTTGTTTTCGATAATGTCTCCCAAAGGGACGAGAAACAGTAAGCCGGCAACGTATCCGATTTGAGTCAGCGTGACAATTAATCCGGCGCTGCTTGGAGAAAGCCCGATTGCCGCACTAATGAATCCTGCCAAGGGCTGTGCATAATAAAGATTAGCGACAATGATACCGCATGCCGTTGCGAGAAGAAGGGTTAAACCAGGTGAAATTCCCTGATCTGCTGTTTGTTTGTTTTCTTTAGCCATATGAATGAACTCCTTTTTAAGTGGTTTTTATGATGCTTGATAAATGATTTGCTGATTCATCTCCTTTACGCAGAGGCTTTTGGAGTCTGTGTTTCATCAAGATTTCCCTCAAGTTATTTTGTAAACTAAACGTTTAGTTTTATTATAAGCAAATGATATACTAAACGTTCAGTTTTGTAAATGGGTTTCTGTTTTCTTTTTTTATACAGGTTAAGTATACTGAACGTATCGTTTATAATTCGGGAAGGAATGATTCATGTGCAGAGTAAACGAGGGCGGCCGCGCGATGAAGGAACACATAAGGCAATTCTTTCTGCAGCGTATGACCTATTGTTGGAAAATGGCTTTGACGCGGTGACAGTCGATAAAATTGCTGAGCGTGCCAAAGTGAGTAAGGCAACGATTTATAAATGGTGGTCAAACAAGGCTGCCGTTATCATGGACAGCTTTCTTTCGACCGCTACGGACAGACTGCCTGTGCCCGATACAGGATCAACAGTGCAAGATATATTGACCCACGCCACGAATTTAGCAAGGTTTTTGACGAGCCGGGAAGGAACCGTTATTAAGGAATTAATCGGTGCGGGGCAGCTGGATGCAAAATTGGCGGAAGAATATCGCACGCGATTTTTCAAGCCCCGCCGCCTCCAAGCGAAAGGCCTTCTGGAAAAGGGAATTCAAAAAGGTGAATTAAGAGAGAATCTTGATATTGACGTTAGCATCGATCTCATTTACGGACCGATTTTCTATCGTCTGCTTATTACAGGTGATGAGGTGAATGATTCTTATGTGCATGATCTGGTGATGAGTGCGTTTAAGGGAGTTCAGCCTGCCTGAAAAATACCCGGATCATGTGAAAGAGATGCAGACTTTTGCTGCCTATGGGCGGAACATAATCAAAAGGCCGAACAAGTTCATTGTTCGGCCTTTTCTGATTGATTTGCGAACCGCCGGGCGGCCGCCACGCAAGCGATAACGCCGGCATTCACCGCCGCAAGTTCCCATCCTGCTTTTTCATGGAGAATCATGGCGGCCAGTAACAGTCCGAAGAAAGGCTGCAGAAGCTGCAGCTGTCCGACCGCGGCGATGCCTCCCTGGGCGAGTCCGCGATACCAGAATACGAAGCCGATCAGCATGCTGAATATTGAGACATATGCAAGACTGAGCAGTGCGGGCGCGCCGATGTTTGACCATGAGTCCGGCATGAAGCAGAAAGACAGGATGAACATAAGGGGAAGCGATAAAACGAGTGCCCAAGAGATTACCTGCCAGTTGCCAAGCCGCCGGGAGAGGCGGGCGCCTTCGGCATAACCGAGACCGCACACGATAATCGAAGCGATCATGTACGTATCACCGAGCGGAGAGGATTCTCCTCCTTGCAGCAGAGCATATCCGGCTACGAGGATGCTGCCGGCAGCCGAGAAAATCCAAAAGACCGGCCTGGGCCGTTCGCCTCCGCGCAGGACGCCGAAGATCGCCGTCGCAAGCGGAAGAAGCCCGATGTAGACAATGGCATGAGCGGATGTGACATGCTGAAGCGCTAATGCTGTAAGCAGCGGGAAACCGATCACGACGCCGAGCGCTACTGTTATTAGTGAAATGATGTCGCTTTTGGCAGGGCGTTTCTCCTGAAAAATGAGGAGCAGAGCGCCTGCCAATATACCGGCTATCGCGGCGCGGCATACGGTGAGAAATACCGGATCAAAGTCCGCTACAGCCAAGCGGGTCGCGGGAAGCGAGCCGCTGAAAATGAGCACGCCGATAAACCCGTTAATCCAGCCGTTTGTAGCTTTATTCATTTTCCAATCACTCCAATATATATTTCTAAACCCATTTTCAAAGTTTATAATGACTATAAACTGAAATTGACCTTATACAAATGGCCAGTTTTTATAAAAAGAAGAATGCCAGTTTGGAGGGAGTAAAAATGGATATCACGCCATTTTTAAATAGAGATCTGGATATTCCGCTTTATCAGCAGCTTTATCGGCATTTTAAGGAAAATATGCATCAGGGCCGTCTTCCTAAAGGACTGAAGCTTCCTTCAAAAAGGCTTTTGTCAAGTCAGCTTTCCGTCAGTCAGACGACTGTGGAGCGTGCCTATGAACAGCTTGCCGCCGAAGGCTATATTGTCAGTAAGCCGAGAAGCGGATGGTTTGCCGATTATGACTCGGACGCCGTCTATGTGAAAAAGCCGGGCGCTTCGCCTGTTCAAACAAAGGCGAAGGAAGACCGCCAATGGATTGATTTTCACTACGGCACTGTGGATGCCGCTCATTTTCCTTTTTCGGCATGGCGCAAAAGCATGGTTGCAAGCTTAGATCAATACGGGCATGAGCTTTATCGGCCCGGGGATGATTTGGGCGAGCTTGAACTGAGAACGCTCATTTCAGAGTACTTATATCAGTCGCGCGGCGTGAATTGTCTTCCTGAACAAGTGATAGTCGGCGCCGGGAACCCTGCTCTTTTGCAAATGCTGTGCAAAATATTTGAAGCAAATCTATCCATCGGATATGAAGATCCGGGTTATCCGAGAGCGAGGGAGATTTTTAAAGCCAATCACATGAAGATCATTCCGATACCCGTCGATGATGAAGGAGTCTGTATCCGGAAGCTGAATGAAGAGCGGCCGCGTCTTGTATATGTCACGCCTTCTCATCAATTTACGTTAGGAACGATTATGCCGGTAAACAGAAGGATTCAGCTGCTGAAATGGGCGAAGGAACATCAATCGTTCATTATAGAAGATGATTATGACGGAGAATTCAGATACACCGGCCAGCCGATCCCATCATTGCAGGGGCTTGATCAGCATCACCGTGTCATTTATATGGGAACGTTTTCCCAATCTCTGCTTCCTTCGCTGCGCATCAGCTATATGATTCTTCCTTTGCCGCTTATCGAAAAAGGCAGGGAAATCGCTTCTTTATATAAACAGACCGTCTCCTGCCACAGTCAGCTGACGCTGGCTCAATTTATCAAAAGCGGAGAGTGGCAGAAACATATTAACAGAATGAGAAAGCTGTACCGGAAAAAAAGAGCGGTATTATTAGAGGCCGTGCGGCGCGAGCTGGGACAATACGTCAGGATTCGCGGAGAAAATTCCGGGCTGCGGATTTTACTTGACGTTCATCTGCCTTTCAGCGAAAAAGAGCTGATTGAAAAGGCGGAGGAACAAGGCGTCAAAATCTATCCCGTGTCTCTTACCTATCAAAAACAGGTCCCTGAAAAAACAGTTTCCCTCGGATTCGCGGGGGTTTCTGAAACCGATATACAAGAAGGCATAAAAAAACTGAGAGCTGCCTGGGTGCTGTAAAAGGCAGCTCTCAGTTTGAAATACTGAAGCTTGAGTCAGGGGTGCTGTCTCAGCAGCAAAACGATTTATAGGACGGGCAGGCGGAGCGCAGTATCAATATTTTGCAAATTGAGCCGGACTTGTTCATTTGTGTTCCACGGGTGATACCAGCCTTTTTCCATCATATAGCGTGAGATTTGCTCGTGCATGTCAAGGGCTTCTTCTAAGTGCCGGGTGAGGATCGCTTTCACTTCAGGCGTTCCGGCTTCCGTCGCCGCCATCGCATAGTTCCTGACACCGCTTTTTGCCGAATTCAATAAATCCATTGCGACAATTTGGTCTGTCAGCGCATTCATTCCCGTCAAGTATTCAATAATCGGATTCATTCGTCATTCATCTCCTCATTCATGCTGTGCATCAGATAAAATTGAGGCAAATTCCTGCAATTGCCTTGTTGATGTATCCACATCCTGCTGCATGATTTCTTTCAGCTGCGGATCGGATACGAGCGCTTTCATGGTTTTAGATTTCGTCAGACAAAGTGACTTAAAAGAAGCCATCTCCTGAATTTCGAGTAATTCATGTAAGGCGCTGGTCATTTCTGTAGCCTCCGTTCTTTAAGGTTTGAGTACAACTTTAATACAATCATCTGTTTTCGTGTCAAACATCTCATAGCCGTGCTTCGCTTCACTAAGCGGAATGACATGGCTTACAACATCGCCCGGATCAATTTTGCCGGTTGACACCAGTTCAAACATATACGGCATATAGTGGATGACCGGAGCTTGTCCTGATCGGATATTGACGTTTCGCTGCATGATATCGCCAAGGGGAAACCCGTTGTATCTGCCGCCGTACACACCCGTAATCTGGATCGTTCCGCCTTTTCGCACCGCTTGGGACGCGATGACCAATGCGCTCATCGCCCCGCCCTGAAGTTTTAATCCGCTGGCGAGGAACTCAAGATCCGTCATTTTTCCGTCCATGCCGACGGCGTCAATGACCACATCAGCGCCGCCTTTGGTGATTTCCTTCAGGTAGCTGCCCGTATTTTCGTGGTCTTCGAAGTTCACGATTTCCACTTTATTCGTCCGTTTCGCATGCTGGAGACGGTAGTTGACATAGTCTACGGCTATTACGCGTTTCGCTCCCTTTAACCAGCAGAATTTTTGAGCGAAAAGGCCCACGGGCCCGCAGCCGAGAACGATAACTGTATCGCCTTCTTTTACGCCGGCATTGTCAACGCTCCAAAAGCCGGTTGTCATCGCATCGGAAATAACACTCAGTTTCTCATCCGGTTCTTCGCATGTTTCGGGAACTTTAAAATGAGTAAAGTTCGCAAATGGAACGCGCAAATACTCCGCCTGGCCTCCCGGATAGCCGCCGGCATTTCCTGAATAGCCGAAATAAGCGCCTATATCGCCGTTCTCATTTGATTGATCACATTGGCTTTCCAGGTGATTTTTACAATAAACGCATTCTCCGCAGGCGATATTAAAAGGAATAATGACGCGGTCGCCTTTTTTGACTTTCGTCACGCCGGGACCGGTTTCTTCCACGATGCCCATCGGTTCATGGCCGATGATGTAGTCTTCCTGCAAATTCGGGATGAGTCCGTGGATTAAATGTAAATCTGATCCGCAAATTGCCGTACTTGTGACTTTTATAATCATGTCATCGTGTTTTTCAATCTTCGGATCAGGCACGTCTTTGACAACGACGTTTTTCACTCCTTGATACGTTACGGCCTTCATGCTGTAATACCTCCAGTGTTAGTGTTCATCAGGTGTGCGGTCAAACATCCCTTTTCTGTTTGTTTCAACGGGAAACAGGTTCATGCTTCCGACCATGAGGGTATTTTTCGCAGAGAGCTGATCCAATTTATACTGTTCGCTCAGATCATGCGGGTGAAACCACTTTTTGCTGACCATCAAGTCTGTTATCTCCTGATGCATCGCGATTCCCTGCATGAGCTGTTTGCGCAGCAAAGCTCTTACATCAGGTGAAGCGGTTTCTGTTAAAGCGACGGCGGTATTTCTGACGCCTTCTTTTGCCCGTAAAAGAAAATCCATTGCGAATGTCATATCTGCGAGTTCAGGGACGTGTAATGAATTGATTGGATCTAAATGGTCATGATTCAACGATGCTTACCTTCCTTTCAATTGATGATCGAAGTCGGCCGGTTTTGAGGAACAGGAGCCTGAAAAGATGCCCGTTCATAAACCGCCTGCAGATCAGCCAGGTCTTGCGAGGCTTGCTGAACATCTTTCTCCATTAACGTTTTCAGATCCTGATCAAACACAAGCCCTTGCATGAGCTTGGATTTCGCGACACAAAGCGTCTTGAAGTTAATGATTTCATGTAAGTCCAACGACTCGTGAGCCGCTAATTCACGCTTATCCATAATCGTCTGAAACCTCCCTTTGTAGAAATACGTAGTTAATTTCCCCTGAGAAAAGAGGTCTAGTCTTACAAATTTTGTTTATCAGAAAAGCGGAGAAAAAGCCTGACGGTGCATCAAAAAAGGAGGAAGCACAATCGCTTCCTCTTGTTCACATGGAATGGCTGTTGGTGTCATGAACGTTTTTCTGATGCGCGGGCGGTTTTGCCGCGCGGGAGACGAGACCGCTGAAACCCGGAAAAGGTCATAAAAAAGATATGAACAAAAGCAGCTTGCGCACAATCCCGCAGGCTGTTTTTTCTTTCACCCGTCATGCAGGAACAGAAGGGGAAGGTGAGAAGCAGGCACTTATGGTATGATGACAAATAGAATAAAACCTCGTGAGGCCGGTCGGCTAAAAGGAAGTGAACAGAGATTGTTTGGTACAAAACATCAAGAAGACTATGTCTCCCGTGACAGACGCTCATTGCATATGCTTGCGCTTCGGGTGCCCGGTCTGGCGTTTATTTTTATGGTATATGCCGCATCAGTCTCTTTGCAGTACATTTATGAAAGCTGGACGGTTTTTTTGCTGCTGTTATTCACGATATTGATCGTCATTTTTACCGTGCTGCATTGGCATTCCCATCGCTGGGTCAAGAAAAAAACGTTTCTTTATTTCATCATACAGGGATTTATCATATATACATCGGCTAACTTGATGGCCGGCGGTTATATCGCGGTAGTCGTCGGTCTCTATGCCTTTTTAATCGGGCAGATTATCGGAATGGCGGATAAGGGAAAAACGCTGCTCATACTCTATCTTTTCATTTTAATGTCCATAGCAGCCCTGCACCAGGAGCATCCGCATCATCTGCTGCGTTTCATCGTTATCGCCGCTCCCATCATGATCGTGATTATCACGTATGCGGCAACATTTTTCGCGCAAGTTGATGAAAAAATAAAAACACAGGTGACGCTTGAAAAATTAGAGCTCGCTCACCGGCAAGTGAAACAGCTGACGCTTCAAAACGAAAGGCAGCGGATGGCGAGAGACTTGCACGATACGCTTGCACAAGGGCTGGTCAGCTTGCATATGCAGCTTGAAGCGGTGCAAGTTCATCTTTCGAAAGATAACACTGACAGAGCGAAAGACATCATCAGCCAGTCAATGGACAGAGTGAAGGGCACATTGGCTGATGCGCGCTCGGCCATTGACAACCTTCGCAGCAAATCAGAAGAGATCGGGTTCTTAAAAGAAAGCATCACTGAACAAATCAACCATTTTACAGAAGCCTCCGGGCTGTCTTGTTTTTTAGAGTACAGCGTGCATCATGTGCTTGACGTTCATACGGCGGAGAATTGCCATTACATGATCGGAGAAGGCCTGACAAACGCCGCCAAGCATGCAGAAGCAAAGAATGTCTGGGTATCCGTTCAGGAAGAAGAGGGACAGGTCCGCATAACCGTCAAAGATGACGGGAAAGGCTTTGATGCCGGAACAGAAATGAGAAAAAGCGGACATTACGGGCTGCTTGGGATACAAGAACGCGTCAATATGATGAACGGCATTTTCCGTATAACAAGCGCCAGATCAGCGGGGACTCAAATTGAGATCATCATACCAATTCAAGGAGAGGCAGAACATGTATAAAGTGTTAATAGCAGATGACCATCTTGTCGTCAGAGAAGGTCTGAAGCTTTTGATAGAAACAAATGAACATTACACCATAACGGGAGAGGCGGAAAACGGGAAAACCGCCGTCCGCCTCGCAGAGGAACTAAAGCCCGATGTCATTCTCATGGATCTGTACATGCCGGAAATGAGCGGGCTGGAAGCCATTAAACAGATAAAAGAGCATTCTGATGTGCCGATCATTATTCTGACGACCTATAATGAAGATCATCTGATGATAGAAGGCATCGAATCAGGCGCAAACGGTTATCTGCTGAAAGACACAAGCTCAGAAACCTTATTTCATACGATGGATGCGGCGGTCAGGGGAGAAGTGCTTCTGCAGCCGGACATCTTGCGCCGTTTCCGGGAAATGAAAATGGAACGGGCAAATGCCAATGAAACACAGCTGACGGAAAAGGAAATCATAGTTCTAGAAGCCGTTGCGAAAGGACATAAAAGCAAAGCGATCGCCTTCGATTTAGGAATCTCAGAGCGGACGGTAAAAGCGAGATTAACATCGATTTATAACAAATTAGGCGCTGATTCGCGGACGGAAGCCGTCACCATTGCCATGCAAAAAGGCATTCTGAAACTGAATATATAATGAAAAACTGCCCAAACGTACATGCCCCTATGTACGTTTTTTTTATGTGAATGTGAACTACAATTAGGCAGAAAGTAATGATTGGAGAGGAGTATTCGATGTCTGGATTTTTATATAAATTAGGGGGATGGTCTGCCCGCAACCGATTAAAAATGATCAGTGCGTGGCTCGTGATACTGATCGCTTCGGTTGTGATCGCCATCTCGTTAAAACCTGCTTTTTCTGATGATATGTCAATACCTGACACACCTTCTGAAAAGGCAATGGATATGATTCAAAAAGAATTTTCAAAGGGTCCCGATAAAGGAAGCATACGGGTTATTTTCGGTGCTGAAGATGGGAAAAAACTGACGTCAAAATCAGAAAAACAAGCGATCGAAGAGACATTAAAGAAGATCAAAACAGATCATTCAGTCGCTTCGATTGCAAGTCCTTTTGAGACAGGAACCATTTCTAAAGACGGATCAGTGGCATATGCCGATATTACGTATAAAAAAGCGGCGGATGACATTTCGGCCGCGTCTGTTTCACATATCAAACACAGTCTGTCTGCCGCAGGAGACAAGGGCCTGCAGACGGAGCTCAGCGGTGATGTGCCGGGGGCCGGTGTTGAAGTCGGCGGTGTATCAGAAATTATCGGCGTTGTGCTGGCATTCGTCGTACTGGCTATTACGTTTGGTTCATTAGTCATAGCGGGGCTGCCGATTGTCACGGCCCTGATCGGATTAGGCGTAAGCGTCGCGCTGACGTTAATCGGGACACAGTTCTTTACGATAGCCTCGGTCAGTCTCTCATTATCCGGAATGATCGGCCTGGCCGTCGGGATTGATTATGCGCTGTTTATCTTTACGAAGCATCGTCAGTTTTTGGGCGAAGGTGTACAAAAAAATGAATCGATCGCTAAAGCCGCGGGAACGGCAGGCAGCGCCGTCGTTTTTGCGGGACTGACCGTGATCGTCGCGCTTTGCGGATTGACCGTTGTCGGCATTCCGTTCATGTCTGCGATGGGGTTGACAGCGGCACTCAGTGTGCTGATGGCTGTATTGGCATCAGTAACGCTGGTGCCCGCAGTGTTATCGGTCGCAGAAAAACGGATGATTCCGACATCAAATAAGAAGAAAGAAAAGAAAAGCGCCGACACGAATGCCTGGGGGCGCTTTGTTACAAAGAGGCCTATTCTGTTAAGCATTTTCAGCATTATTCTTTTAGCCGTCATCAGTCTGCCGGCCATGCATTTAGAGCTGGGGCTGCCTGATGCGGGAATGAAAGCGAAAGACAGCCCGGATCGCCGCGCCTATGATCTGTTGTCTAAAGGATTCGGCGAAGGCTTTAACGGCAAGCTGACAATTGTTGCCGATGCAAAAGATGTTAAGGGCAATAAAAATGAAGCATTCCAAGACGCCGTGAAAGAAATGAAGGACTTGCATAATGTGGCGAGCGTCACCCCTGCCATGCCGAACGAAAAAGGGGACTATGCCATCATTACGGCAGTGCCTGAAACCGGGCCGAACGATACGGCAACGAAAGAGTTAGTGCAGGATATACGGAAACTGTCAGACAAAAACGGCATCCGTCTGCTCGTCACCGGGTCAACCGCGGTGAACATTGATATTTCAGATCGGTTAAACGATGCCATTCCGGAATTCGCCATTCTTATTGTCGGGTTTGCATTTGTATTGCTGACCGTCGTTTTCCGTTCTCTTCTCGTGCCGCTTGCGGCCGTTCTTGGCTTTTTGCTGACAATGACCGCAACACTCGGGTTATCGGTATTCGTCCTGCAGGATGGGAATTTCACCGGCTTGCTGAGCATTCCGGAAAAAGGCCCGATTCTTGCCTTCCTGCCTATTTTAGCAATCGGTATTCTTTTCGGACTGGCGATGGATTATCAAGTATTCCTTGTCAGCAGAATGAGAGAAGAATATGTCAAAACAAAAAATCCGGTACAAGCCATCCATGCCGGATTGAAGCATAGCGGGCCTGTCGTAACAGCGGCGGGGCTGATCATGATTTTCGTCTTCGCGGGATTTGTCTTCGCTGGGGACTCTATGATCAAATCCATGGGATTAGCAATGACCTTCGGTGTTCTTTTCGATGCGTTCATTGTAAGAATGACCATCATTCCGAGTGTCATGAAGCTGATGGGACATGCGGCCTGGTACTTGCCGAGGTGGCTGGATAAAATCATTCCGAACGTGGATATCGAAGGCCATAAGCTGACACAAGGCAAAACACCGGAGAAACCGGAAGAATAAAATGAAAAAGCAGATCGTTTTGATCTGCTTTTTTTATGTGCTGACCGCATCCATGAAAAGAGAAAAAAGCTTTTTCATGTCCTCATGTTTTTTTGTCAGCATTTCGGGATGCCATTGCACGCCGACGACAAATAATTCACCCGTCCGTTCAATCGCTTCAATGGCCCCGTCTTTCGCATAAGCCGCGGCTTTAAACGAAGGCGCCGTCTCTTTTATGATCTGGTGATGGAATGAATTCACCCGCGCAGAATCGCCAAACAAAGAATGGAGACGTGTCCCTTTTTCAAAAGAAACATGATGGGTTTTTAACGGCGGATCTTTTTCTTGATCGTGCTTGATTTCAGCAAATGAAGCGTGTGTCAGATCCTGATATAAAGTTCCCCCGTAAGTGACATTTAACATATGCATCCCCCGGCAGATTGCCAGAATCGGCTTCTCTAATGCAACCGCCGTGAGAATCAGCTCCTTCTCGTAGGCGTCCCGATCAGGAAAGGTCTTTCTTAAAGCCTGTAAAGGTTCTTCGCCGTAAAACAGCGGGTCTATATCCTGACCGCCGGACAGAATGATCCCGTCAACATGAGAGACCTGTTCCTTTAAAAGCGCCGTCTCTTGAATCACCGGCAATATAAACGGCACACCGCCGGCCTCAGAAACAGACTGAATATAATCATTATTGACATATGCCCGATTATAACCCGGGAAAGGACCGGATTGATCAGCCATAATGTTTCCCGTAATTCCGATGCGTTTGGCCATTCTTCGTCCCCCTGAACTATGCTCATAATAAATCTGAACGTAGGTTGTACAAATCAGTTTGAAATTATTCTTCATGATACGTGAGCTTTCCAAAACAAAACCCGTGACAATCACGGGTTTTTACATTCATTTCAATTTCTTGATTTCTTCCGTCAGCTCTTTGAATTTTTGATCAAGCTCACGATATTGTTTATCAGCCGGAGTCATGAAGCTGAGTTTTCCGAGGACTTCCTGCCGTTCGGTTTCAAGCTTTAATCGCAGTTCTTCAGCATCGTCCCTGACGGAGGGAGATTCTTTCCATTGTTTTCGGACGCTGCCGTTTGAGATATCAAGCCGGATGTCCGTCGTTTTTTCGACAAAGTAACGATCATGAGATACGATGATGAGCGTTCCGTCGTATCGGGCCAAAGTGTCTTCAAGCTGCTCGCGTGACGGCAGATCAAGGTGGTTTGTCGGCTCATCCAGAATCAGCACATCTTTCTCTTCCAGAATAAACGCCATCAGTTTGCATTTGACCCGCTCTCCCATGCTCATCTTGCCGATGGGTTCCGTCCATTGCGCTGCGGTAAATCCTAAATGCTTCATGAGGGATTGAACATTTCCCCTTGCTTCGAACGTTTCTTTGTAAAAAAGCTGTTCGGGGGTTTTATCAAGCGGAAGGTCGAATACTTCCTGGGTTAAATATCCCACGTTTGCAGACGGAGAAATCCATATGCCGCCCTGCGCTTTTTCCTGACCGAGGATGACCTTCAATAATGTTGTTTTCCCGCTGCCGTTCGGGCCTGTAATCGCGATCTTTTCACCGTGCATCACAGTGAAATTCACATTTTTGAAAAGCGTTCGGCCGTCATATGACTTTGTGACATCACTTACTTCTAAAAAACGCTTTCCCGCTTTTTTGCGATGCTCAATGGAAAAACGGACTTCATACTCCGCTTCAACCGGTTCTGCTTTCGCTTTTTCAAGCTCTTTTTCAAGACGCTTCTGCTTTGATTTAATCTGGGCGTCCGTGCGTTTTGCTTTTACGCGATGGTATTCTTTAAATCCTTCTATTTTCGTTGATTGGGCATGGGCTTTTTTTGACCAGGCGCTCAGCTCGTTCATTTGAGCTTCAATCCGTCTGATCATATGCTGCTGATTCTCATATTCCCGCTGCTGTGTCAGCCTTCTCTGTTTGCGGACCTCCATATAGCTTGAATAATTCCCTTTATGCTCAATGAGTTTCTTTCCTTCGATGGCCCAGATTTTTGTCGCCGCTGCATCTATAAAAGCACGATCATGCGAAACGAAAATAATGGTGCCTTTGTAATTCTTGATCTGATTTAGCAGTATTTCTAAACTGTGCTGATCGAGGTGGTTCGTCGGCTCATCTAATAACAAAAGGCTGCTTGAGGAGGAGAAACCTTTGGCAAGACGGGCTTTCAATTTTTCTCCGCCGCTTAATTGCGAAAAGGCGCGTGCGGGCACGTTCCACTTTTCTAACAAGGCTGCCTCCGCAGGCTCCGGATGGCCGGAATCATAAGCTTCCGTTTCTTGTTCCACCATATATATGTTCACATCTTGCATCATCTGGATCTGTCCTTGTGACGGCGCTTTTTGATTGCAGATCAATTGCAGCAATAACGATTTGCCGGCGCCGTTTTTGCCGATAACGCCGATGATGTCACCTTGCTGAACGCTCGCGCTGATCTGTTCAAAAAGGGGAACGCTGTTGATTTCATAACTGATGCCGCTTAACTTTAACATTTCTTTCATATGTCAATCCCTCGCTTTTAAGGGAGGACAAAAAAATCCTCCCAATTGATTTGGAAGGATTAGCCGTACCTGTGCATGATCAAATAAGCTATTTTTACATAGCTTTCGTATCGTATAGAAAATGGGCAGACTAATCCTATTTTTTCTGATTTGAAATATTTGATTTCAAACGGTCAAAATAAGATTAGTTAATCATTGTCCACCCATCATCCCTTCGTATTTGTTACGAACAGTGTAGCACACACTTATCTGTAAAAGCAAAGGGTATAAGCCTTTTTATTCCAGATTGGAGACTTCCCACTCTTCTTCTAAAACGGCATAATAATATTCATCCCACCATTCATTATCATGGGGGATGCATTTTTTAAAAAAGCCTTCCCGTCTCATCCCGATCTTTTCCATCACCCGGTGCGAAGCCGTGTTTTCCGGCTGACATGTCGCAATGATCCGATGTAATTTCATCTTGTTAAACCCGAATGCCAGCACGGCGCGCGCCGCCTCTGAAGCATATCCTTTGCCCTGGTATTCCGGGTGAAACACCCAGCCGATTTCATACGTATGATCGCCAAAATACTGAAAAAAAACAATGTGGCCAATGACCGTTTCCTCATCCTTCAATAAAACGGGAAACTTCCCGGCATGTTCACCCCTGTTTTCAGTAACGAATTTCCTGGCATCATCTTCGGTAAAGACACCCTCTGGTATATATTTCATGACATTCGGATTTGAGGTGTACGCATAGACATCCTGCCAATCTTCCGGTTCAAATGTGCGAATGACGAGCCTGTCAGTTTTGATATTCATTTTTTATGTTCCTCCATCAAAAAAGGTTTCATTTACTACTTCTACTACTTCGATTGAAAGGTGTAAAAACCTTTGAGCGGGGAAGAGCCGAATAAAAAAAGCCTGCAGCTATACACTGCAGGCGGTTATTTTTCATTTGCGGCGGGCAGGTTTGTAAACCCGAATTGCCCTCCGACAGCTTCTTTTACTTCATGAATAACGATAAATGATTTCGGATCAATTTTTTGAACATGTTTTTTGATTTTCAGCAATTCGTTCTTTTTAATGACGACATAGATAATGCGCTTGTCTTTGCTGCCGTAATACCCGTATCCGTAAAAAATCGTCGCCGCGTTGCCGTACTCGGAGGTGATGGCTTTGGCGATTTCTTCGTATTGGTCAGACATAATGGTGAGGGCTTTTTTATTATGGAAACCCTCAATGACAATATCGACGATTTTGGCGCATAGATAAACGAAGATAAACGTATACAGCATATGATTGAGGCCGATCGCTAAAACGGATGCGAAAATGATGACACAATCCATGTAAAACATGCTTTTCGAGATGTTAAAGCCCTTTGTGTAATTTAATAAATACGCCAAAAGCGTGGTTCCGCCGGTAGATCCGTCAGCGATAAAGATCAATGCCAGCCCCGCTCCCATCAGCAGAGCGCCGAATACAATCCCGAGCACCATGTCGTGCACGCCGAACGGAATAAAGCTGACGATGCTGAGAAAAACAGAAGTCATTCCCGTCCCGAGTATCGTGTATAAAATCGTTTTTTTCGTTAAAAATTTATAAGCCAGCCCGATAAAAATCAAATTTACAACCAGAGTCGTAATACTTGCAGGTATATGAAAAAGATAATATAACACGAGAGCGATTCCCACGGTGCTGCCGTCCCCTAAATGATTCGGGATGACGAAAAATTCCACGGACGCCGCGATAAGAAAGGCTCCGGCCATAATCATCAGTATATCCTTGCAAATGTTCTTCATGTGCAAACCTCCTCCGCAGTCAAAAATATATAAAAAACAAAAACGCCTCAAAAATTATCCAGAAGAACTAAATAATTTTTAAGACGAATCATTCACAATCTCGTTTGTTCATTCAGTAAAGAATGATCAGCTTCAATATCGAAGATTATATAGACACCTTCACATCTTGTCAATGCCGTGAAAATTGATTTTTCTGCAGTGTATATGAGGTTTAAATCAAGTTGAAACGAGGAATTATATCAGAAGAGTTTTCATTTCTGCTCTATCAATAAGAGAAATGTAATGAGAGACAACGAAGAAGGGATGATGACATTGGAACGAATTTTTATCAGTCCGGCCAAATACGTGCAGGGAAAAAACGCAATTGAAACGATCGGCGGACATCTGGAGGGCGTTGGTGAAAAAGCCGTCGTCATCGCGGACAAAACCGTATGGGATATCGCGGGCCACAAGGTGACGGCTGAATTAAAGAAAAGCAATATTTCTTCTGAAGAGGCGGTTTTCAACGGCGAAGCCTCCCAGGAAGAAATGAAAAGAATTGCCGGCATCGCAGAAAAAGCAGGCGCGACTATTGTCATCGGAGTCGGCGGCGGTAAAACGCTTGATACGGCCAAAGCCGTATCAGATGAAATAAACGGCTATACCGTTATCGTGCCGACGGCCGCTTCAACGGATGCTCCGACAAGCGGGCTGTCTGTCGTGTATTCTGAACAAGGCGCGTTCGAAAACTATCGTTTCTATCATAAGAATCCTGACCTGGTTCTGGTCGATACGAAAATCGTCGCGGAAGCTCCGCCGCGCTTTTTAGCATCAGGGATTGCCGATGCGATGGCGACGTGGATAGAGGCGCGCAGTGTCATCGCCAATGGCGGTAAAACGATGGCGGGCGGAATTCCGACAATCGCCGGAGAGGCTATCGCGGAAAAATGTGAAGCGGTATTATTCAAATACGGCCGTCTCGCTTATGAGTCTGTGAAAGCGAAAGCCGTTACGCCCGCATTGGAAGCGGTGGTTGAAGCCAATACACTTCTGAGCGGACTGGGATTTGAAAGCGGCGGCTTAGCTGCGGCGCATGCCATTCATAACGGATTTACCGCGCTTGAAGGTGAAATCCATCACTTGACCCACGGTGAAAAAGTGGCATTCGGCACGCTCGTTCAATTGGCGCTGGAAAAACGCTCGCTTGAGGAAATTGAGCGGTATATCGCGTTTTATATCAGCTTGGGGCTGCCTGTCACACTTGAAGACATCAAATTGAAAGACGCATCTAAAGAGGACATTATGAAAGTGGCAGAAGCCGCGACGATTGAAGAAGAAACAATTCATGCCGCTTTTGACGTGACGGCTGACGACGTGGCGGATGCCATTATAGCGGCTGATCAATACGCAAAAGCATTTAAAGAAAAACACGCGTAAAACCTTTTACCGCGTGACCCGGAACCAAGGGCTGTTACAGCTCTTGGTTTTTTTTATGCCCTTTGAAAACTTTTAAAAATAAAGAAAAAATTATGATACAATATACAAATGTTTTGAGAGATTGACAAAGGAAAGGTGGGAACGATATGCTGCATAATCCGACCGGTAAGGAGCGGCTTGCGCTGGCTTTTCTTCTCGGAATGCTTGCGATACTGGGGCCGCTCAATATAGATATGTATCTGCCGAGTTTCCCTGAAATCGCTGAAGATTTAAGCGCCCGCGCATCGCTTGTCCAACTCAGTTTAACCGCTTGTCTGATCGGACTGACAATCGGACAGGTTGTTGTCGGCCCGTTAAGTGACGCGAAGGGAAGAAGAAAACCGTTATTACTATGTATTTTTTTATTTGCGTTGTTTTCTCTGTTTTGCGCGCTTGCACCGAACATTGTAACATTAGTGATTGCCCGTTTTCTTCAAGGATTCACCGCTTCGGCAGGACTCGTTTTATCCCGTGCAATCGTCAGAGATGTGTTTACGGGAAGAGAGCTTTCTAAATTTTTCTCGCTGCTGATGGTCATTACCGCCGTAGCGCCGATGGTGGCGCCGATGACGGGAGGCGCGATTTTACTGCTTCCGTTTGCATCATGGCATACGATTTTTCTCTTTTTAACGTTTATCGGTTTTTTGCTTGTGTTCATCATTGCGCTCAAGCTGACAGAAACCCTGCCGCCGGAAAAGCGGATTCCGAGCTCCATCGGAAATTCCGTGCGGACAATGGGAAGCCTGCTGAAGGATCGGTCATTTATCGGCTATGCGCTGACGGTCGGTTTTATTCACGGCGGGAGCTTTGCGTATGTCTCCGGAACGCCTTTCGTGTATCAGGATATTTACGGAGTATCGCCTCAGGTATTCAGTGTTTTATTCGGCATAAACGGTCTGGCGATCATTACCGGAAGCTTTATCATCGGGCGTTTCGGCGGGATCATTCACGAAAAAAGCCTGCTGAGAATCGGCGTGATTACAGCGATGGCGGCGACTGCCGTTCTGCTCGTCATGACGAGCATTCACGGGCCGCTTGCGGCACTGGTGATTTCAATTTTTATTTATATGATTACGATCGGCATGACGCTGACAAGCACCTTTACATTGGCGATGGAAAAGCAGGGACACCGCGCGGGAAGCGCAAGCGCACTGCTCGGCATGCTTCCGCTTCTTCTCGGTTCCATCGTGTCGCCGCTTGTGGGGATGAATGAAGCGACGGCCGTGCCGATGGGGGCAATTATGTTCACGACATCCGTTATCGGTTCCATCGCTTTTTTCGCCTTAACAACAAAACCGGAGAAAGCAAAAAAGGAGTGAAATGATTCACTCCTTTTTTTGATGCCCGCTATTCATATTTCTTCAGCACGATCGCCGAATTATGTCCGCCAAAGCCGAATGAGTTGGAAAGGCCGATCGTTAACGATTGCTGGCGGGGCCCGTCTGCTACATAGTCCAAATCACATGCCGAATCAGGGCGCTGCAGATTGATCGTCGGCGGAATGATGCCGTGTCTCAAGCTTTCTGTCAGAGCGATGGCTTCAACGCCGCCTGCCGCGCCAAGCATGTGGCCGAGCATTGATTTGTTGGCCGTGACCGGAATGTCATAGGCAAGCTCCCCGAATAATGTCTTGATGGCCAACGTTTCAGAAAGATCTCCGGCTTTTGTGCTTGTCGCATGAGCGCTTACGACATCAATGTCTTCCGCTGAAACGTTCGCCTTTTTCAAAGCGTTTTTCATCGCCAGGTATGCGCCCGTTCCTTCCGGATGGGAGGCCACCATATGATAGGCGTCAGAGCTCGCGCCATAGCCGAGCACCTCACAAAGGATCGGGGCATTTCTGCCGATTGCGCTATCCAATGATTCCAATACTAAGATGCCCGCGCCTTCACTCATGACAAACCCATCGCGATCCGCGTCAAACGGCCGGCTTGCCGCGGCGGGGTCTTCGTTTCTCGCTGACAGCGCGTGGGCATTGCCGAAGCTGGCTAATGACAAATTCGTAATCGCCGCTTCCGCTCCCCCGGCAAACATGATATCTGCGTCATCATTCCGAATGGCGTTGAATGCTTCCCCGATCGACGTATTGCCGATGGAACACGCGGTGACGGGAGAAAGTGAGGGGCCGAGCGCGCCTAATCTGATGCTGATTTGAGCGGCGGCCGCGTTTGAGATCATCATGGCGACAAGGCTCGGGCTCACTTTTCGCGCTCCCCGTTCATTTAAAGTATGAACGTTCTCAATCAAAGTCGTGATGCCGCCGATTCCCGAGCCGACGTACACGCCGAGGCGTTCACGGTCAATCTGATCGAGCTGAATCCCGGAGCTTTCAAGCGCCTGTTCCGCTGCCGCTAGAGCAAACTGGCTGAAACGGTCAAGCCGTCTCGCTTCTTTTCTGCCCCATCTTTCTTCTGCGTCAAAATCACGGACGGTACCGGCTATTTTTGTCTTTGAGCCGGAGACATCAAACGAATCGATGAAAGAGATTCCCGATTTTCCTTCCGTCAGGTGTTTCCAAAATGTATGCACATCATTGCCGAGAGGTGAAATCACTCCCATTCCGGTGATCACAACTCTTTTCATGGTCATTCCTCCTTCGGTATGTATTTATTGTAACTCGCAATTATCCTATTACAAGTTGTAGATTATCCTAGTATAATGAATACCAGGGTAAGAGAGGAGAGATTCGGTATGATACCAGAAGGAAGATTGCAGGCGCTCTCAGAGTTTTTAAAAACGCAGCGGGCCAAAATTTCTCCGCAGATGGCCGGGCTGCCGATGGGCACACGGAGAAGAACGCCCGGACTCCGAAGAGAAGAGGTCGCGCAATTAGCCGGCGTAAGCACCACGTGGTATACGTGGCTGGAGCAGGGCAGAGACATTAAAGTGTCCGCAGCCGTATTGGACGCCGTTTCCGATGCCCTGCAGCTCAACAAAGATGAGAGAAATTATTTATACGCGCTTGCCATTGAGGAGGGCGTGAAGCAGCCGTTTACCGCGGAGGAAGAAGCGGTTATCAGCCCGTCGCTTTCAAAAATCCTGCAGGAGCTCCGTTATTGCCCCACCATTATCTCGGACAGGCGGTGTCATATCGTGGGATGGAACCAGGCCGCGGCTCACGTGTTTTTAGATTTTGAACAAATTCCTCTTGAAAAGCGGAATCTCATAGAGCTATTGTTTTCCAGAAAAGAATTAAGAAGTTTAGCCGTGAACTGGGAGCACTTTGTGAAAGGATTCATCGCCATTTTCAGAACGTATTACGGCCAGTATGTAGCTGATACGTGGTATTCTCAGTTTATAGAAGAAATGGAGAAAACGTATTCGGAATTTCATACGCTGTGGAATGAGAGCGAAGTCAGCTCGGCACCCGAAGTATTAATTGAGTTCCGCCACGCGAAGGCGGGAAAAATGGTCTTTAACCTGACTTCATTTCAGGTTCAGGGCAACAGTGATCTGCGCTGCAGTGTGTATACGCCGGTAGATCATACCGAAACGGAAGCAAAGCTGAAAAAGCTCTTCGAAAACAGGTGAAGAACAGAAAAAAACGGGAGGCGGCTGCCTCCCGTTTCAGTTTAAAATAAAAGCATGAGACCGGCGATGGCCGGTGTTAAAAAAATGGCTGATTTCAGAATGACTTTCGGCACGAGGTTGGTGAATTTCGCGCCGACATATGCGCCGCACATCGTTCCGATCAGCACTTTGACCAACAGCATATAATCGACAAATCCTTCCGTCACATAACCGAGTCCTCCGCCGACCGCAAGCGGAATAATGACAAGCATGGTGGTGCCGACCGACTGGCGGATGGATAAGCGCAAAAGAATCATTAAGCCGATTTGAATAAAAGGGGCAGAACCGATCCCGAATGTTCCGGACAAGATTCCTGCGATGACACCGAGTACAACGGCTTTCACCCATATGTTCAGATTGCTTTGCCGTCCGGAATCTTCTTGTGTTTCTTTTACAATAAATAACCGGACTAAAATAAGCAGAGCAGATAAAAACAGCATGCCCGCCGTCAAGTAATGCAGCAAATCTGCGGGGATAAGGGAAGTAAGCCTTGCCCCGAAAAACGAACCGAATGCCGCAAAAACGCCGACGATGAGACCGATTTTCATCTGAATATTGCCTTCACGGTAGTGGCTGAAAGCCCCAGATAAACTTGTGAAAGCCATTCCGGCAAGGGAGGTGCCCAACGCCGTATGAATCGGTACGTGAAACAGTATAGTTAAAAGTGCAATGACAAAACCGGCTCCCCCGGCGCCGATAAACCCGAGAATAATCCCGAGAAGAAACATAACGAGTATAATAAACACAATCTTCTCCTCCATTTAGATGCCTGATCACCATGTTCCGCTCCGCTGTATCAGGCTTTTAACAATCGACCGTCGACCGTCGTCTAATATCTTTATGTTACCTCAAATTTAATGTATTGGCAAGAAGCCGAATCGCTTTTATACAGAGGGTTTACAGCTCTTTCACCATCACTTTTTCCCCGTTTGAGTCCAGCTCTCCATTGAATAAGAAGCCGAATTTTTGATAAAGCCGCAATGCGTGCACGTTATCTTCAAACAGGCTTAAATAAATCCGTCTGCAATCATATATTCGAACGAGATGGCGGATAAGGGCATCAAGCAACAGCTTGCCCAATCCCCGTCCCTGATAGCGTTCATCAATAAAAAAACGATCAAGCCACACTCTGCCGTTTTCATTTTCCTCATCATATTCCGGAAACCATCCGTACATGGAAAAGCCGACCAATTCCCCGTTAACATAAAGACCGGCCGGCTGATAATGCCGGCAATCCTCAGCATCTTGTAAGCACTCTTCCGCGGTTTCAATAAATGAAGTCTGGCTTTCCCTTACATGAAGCGCCAGTATATCGGCACGGTTTTTTTCCGTGACTGCTCTGATTTCAATCGTCATACTTGATACTCCTCTTCCGCTTTTTTTGAGACGGTAAAGCTTGCAGTGCGTAAGCCATTTGTGAATCAGCCTTCTCTGATCATCATAAAGGATATGGTTACCGTATAGTCAAGGAGGCATTATGAGCGAAGACGTCAGAAAATACTTCACAACGGGTGAATTTGCAAAACTGTGCCACGTAAAAAAACAAACCCTGTTCCATTATGACGAGATCGGCCTGCTTTCTCCGGAAATCAAAAAAGCGAATGGATACAGATACTATTCCTATCATCAATTCGAACTGTTCCAGGTCATCGGTCTGTTTAAGGAGGCCGGCGTGCCCTTGAAGCAGATCAAACCGCTCTTAACAGACAAAACCCCTGAGGGTATCATCACGCTTTTAAAAGAGAGATCTTCAGAAATCGAAAGCAAAATCAAAAAGCTGGAGCACCTGCAAGGGATGATTCAGACAAAGGTGAAGCTGACCGAACAAGCCTTGGAGACAGACTTTTCCTCCGTCTCATTGCAGCGATTAGATGAAGAGACACTTATGATAGGACGACCCGTACTCCATTTGCCAGAACGGCAATATACTGCCGCCATTTCCGAATTGATCCGCTATATGCGGGTACATGGGCTCGATCAGGGGCATCCGGTCGGCGGACTGTTTGCGCGGGAGCAGATTCTGAAAAAAGAATTCTACAACTACACCCATTTTTATATGAAGACAGATGAAGGCATCGAGAATAGAGACCTCCATATCAAGCCGAAAGGGCTTTATGCCGTCGGGTACCAAATAGGGGATGAAGCGGAAGCGGCTTACCGCAGCATCATGCAGTTTATTGAAGAGTATGGGCTGGAAATGGGCGATTATGCATATGAAGAATATATGCTTGATGAGGTTGTGGCGGACGGGTTTGACAATCAGATCACAAGAATCCAGCTGCAAGTCCGCAATCCATAAAGCCGATGCCGCCGTTCATTTACGTCTTTTAACAAACCTTGTATAATGAGAAAATCAGATTGCAATTGAGGTGAAACACGATATGTTTCTAGCGCCCTTATTTGAACATGATGTACCGGCAGCACTTCTCCGCCCTTAATGGAGGAAAGTGACTGCGCTTCTCTCCGTTAGGGCATATAACGTGACCTAATATGATAACGGAGGGTGCATCAAATTGAAAAATACATTGTTCGGTTCGATTTATTTGGCATTGGCCGCCAGTATCTGGGGCGGTATGTATGTCGTTGTAAAAGTTGTGGTAGCGGTCATTCCGCCGCTTGAACTGGTATGGCTGAGATATGCGGTGGCGCTTCTTTCGCTTTTGATTCTCAGTTTGTTTACACACCAATCCTGGAAAGTTCATAAACGTGATTTATTACTGATCGCTGCGATCGGATTGATCGGCAACACGATTTCGATCGTCACGCAGGAAATCGGCACGAAATTATCAACCGCGCAGATGGGTGCGATTATTACGGCATCCACTCCCGCATTTATGGTTGTATTTGCCCGGCTGATGTTGAAAGAGCGGTTAACGCTGAAAAAAGGAATATCGACAGGGCTGGCGACGATCGGAGTATTGCTCATTGTGGGGAACGGAGATCTCGATATGTCGAGCCAGCTCGGCGGTCTCTCGCTTCTGGCTGCGGCGCTGACATGGGCTTTGATGTCTGTGCTGATGAAACGGGTTCCCGGCCATTACTCACCGCTTGTGGTCACAACGTATTCCATTTGCGTCGCATTTGTCATCCTGACCCCGTTTACAGCGGGCCCGCTTCAGGAGATTCCTTTGTCTCAGCTTGCCCGGCCTGAGATATGGGGCGGACTTTTATATTTGGGTGTGATCTCAACCGCCTGCGCGTTCATGCTTTGGAATCGCGGATTGCAATTGCTGAATGCGGCAAGCGGCGGTCTGTTTTTCTTCTTTCAGCCGCTTTCCGGAACATTGCTCGGCTGGCTGCTGCTGGGAGAGACGATCGGAGGAACCTTCTGGATCGGAGCGGCTCTTATTGTTTCAGGCGTCGTTCTTGTCATGAAAGAAAAATAGAAAATGAAAAAAAGCCATTCAGCAAATGAATGGCTTTTTTCTGTTTTCCCGGCAGGATTCGCCCCTCCATAAACAGAAAACAAGGAGCAGAAACGGATCATGGGCACCGGTACTCTCAAGGTGCAATACCCGGACCCTCAGGGTTTCGTCAATTAACATAACGGGCGGTGAAAAAATGGAGCCAAAATGGCTAGATTGGGCAAAACAGCTTCAATCCGCGGCGCAAGCGGGGCTGGCTTATTCCAAAGACATATATGATATTGAGAGATTTGAAGAAATAAGAAAAATAAGTGTGGATATCATGGCGCATCATACCGGCATCGACAAAAGGGTCATAAAAGACGTATTCGCCGGTGACACGGGCTACCCCACTCCGAAAGTTGATATCAGAGCGGCAGTTTTTAAAGATCAGAGCATATTAATGGTAAGAGAGAAAAGCGACGGCAGATGGGCGCTGCCGGGCGGATGGGCTGATATCGGGTTTTCTCCGGGCGAGACCGCTGTCAAAGAAGTAAAAGAGGAGTCGGGAATCGACGTAAAGCCCGTTAAACTGTTAGCTGTAATGGATAAGAAATGCCATTCGCATCCGCCGTCCGCCGTCCACGTTTACAAAGTGTTTATCAAATGCGAGATCATCGGCGGCCGGCTCAGGGAGGGAACGGAAACAAGCGCGGCAGGCTTTTTTGCGGAGACGGAACTGCCGCCGCTATCTGAAGCCCGCAATACGGAAAGTCAGATTGAAAGGATGTTTGCATATCTCAAACATCCGGACGAACCCGTTTATTTTGATTAAGACAGCAATCAGAAAGAAAAGGGGGTCCGAGTATAATGAAGGATTCAATTAAACAGCAGGCGCAGCGGCAATTTGCCAAAAACGCCGCGAAATATGTGACTAGTCCAGGACACACTGCAGGAGAGGATTTGGCGTATCTCGTTTCAGCTTCCGGTGCCGAAAAGCATATGGACGTGCTGGATATCGCGACGGGAGGCGGACATACGGCTAACGCTCTCGCTCCTCTCGTACGATCTGTTATCGCATATGACCTCACGGAAGAAATGTTAGCCGCCGCTGAAGCATTTATAACCGGAAACGGATGGACGAACGTGTCATTCGAAAAAGGCGATGCTGAAAAGATGCCGTTTTCCGATGCTGCTTTCGATATCGTCACATGCAGAATCGCGGCGCATCATTTTCCCGATGTCAGAGCCTTTGTTCATGAAGCGTTTCGGGTTGTCAAACCGGGCGGCAGACTGCTTCTCATTGACAATACCGCACCTGAAAAGGATGAATATGACCATTTTTATAATGACATTGAAAAGAAACGGGATCAGAGCCACTTTCGGGCGTGGAAAAAAACAGAATGGCTCCGTTTTCTGGAGACAGCCGGCTTCCGGATTGAATCCGCTGTCTGCTTTTTGAAACCATTTCAATTTACCGTCTGGTGTGAACGGGCAGGCCTGACTGAAGAGAAAGCCGCATTACTGGAAAAACAGATGCTGGATGCTCCTCGTGATATACAGCGGTTTTTTTCTGTAGAAAAGAATCAATCAGGCCGTATTGCGGGCTTCACAGGTGAATCGGCCTGTTTCTGCGCGGTCCGTCCCGTCTGAGACGAAAAAAACCGCTGTGCAGTTTTCCTGCCCGCGGTTTTTTCGTATTATCTGTTCTTGATTTGAGAAATAACAGCGGAAGTGACGTCTTCCGCTGAATGTTTTCCGCCGACATCAGGAGTCAGAATGCCGCTGTTTGTGACCGTTTCAATAGATTGTAAGAGGAGATGGCCCAGTTCCTCTTCTCCGAATGAATCGAGCATTAATTTCGCCGTCCATATTTGGCCTATAGGATTGGCAATTCCTTTTCCGACAATATCCGGGGCGGAGCCGTGAACAGGCTCAAACATGGAAGGATATTTGCCGTTTACATTGATGTTGGCTGCGAGAGCGATTCCGATGCTTCCCATAATCGCCGCGCCGATATCTGTCAGCACATCTCCGAACAGATTCGAAGCGACAATGACATCAAAGCGTTCCGGCTGCGTGACAAAGAAGGCCGCCAGTGCATCGATATGCTGGGAATCCGTCTCAATCCCGGCGTACTCCCGGCTGACCTCTTTAAAGATGTCATCCCAGAACGGCATCGAGTGAATAATACCGTTTGATTTCGTCGCGCTTGTGACGTGTTTCCGCCGACTTGCCGCCAGTTCGAAAGCATACCGCATCACTCTTTCCGTACCCCGGCGGGAAAAGACCGCGTTTTGTATGGCGATTTCGTCCTCACCCTGATAGATTCTGCCGCCGACAGAGCTGTACTCGCCCTCACTGTTTTCGCGGACGACTATCAGATCAAAATCCTTCGGGTTAACGAGGGGGGAAGTGATTCCCGGCAGGAGCTTTGCCGGCCGCACATTAATCACCTGTTCAAATTCCCGGCGTATCTTGATGAGCAGCCCCCACAGCGAAACATGATCGGGGACGAGTTTTTGATTCCCCACCGCTCCCAAAAACAAAGCATCAAAGTGCTGTAACGTTTCTAATCCATCATCCGGCATCATAGTCCCGTGCTCCAAATAATACTCGCAGCTCCATGGAAAAGAAGTGAAATCAAAGGCAATGCCTCCATGTAATTCGGCGATTGCGTTCAACACCCGTTCCGCTTGCGGAACTGTTTCTTTCCCTACACCGTCCCCCGGTATGCTGGCAATCTTGTATGTTTTCATGTTTCCGTCACCTCTGAATGAATTGTTTTCGGTTTACGGCAGACCGTCGACTGTCGTTCATCATAATTCCATATTACGCCACATCCGATATGCTGACAAGCTCGGGAATGTTGCTTCCATAGATAAACTGTTATATGATCTTGGTAACAATAAGGCCTAAATTGTATGAAGAGGTAGGAAAGATGGATAATTTTAAATTAGATAAGCCAATCCCGTATTATCTGCAATTTTATTCCCAATTGAAAAAAATGATATTTGACGGGATTTTTAAACCGGGTGAACGGCTGAATGAGACTCAGCTGGCCAAGGATTTCGGAGTCAGCCGGTCGCCGGTCAGAGAAGCCATGCGGCTCCTTGAAAAGGACGGGCTTTTGACGGCAGACGATCGAAACGGCTTTGTCATTTATTCTTTGTCCGTTAAGGATGTTGAAGAGATTTATAAAATCAGAATGTCACTTGAATCACTGGCGGTCGAACTGGTTATTGATGAAGCGGCTGAGAGTGAAATTGACCTCATTGAAAAACAGCTGCGGGAAACGGAAGAAGCCATCAATAAAGGCGTCAAAGAGACTGAGATTATTTCCTTAAACGAGTCGTTTCATCGGCTCCTTGTGGATTTCAGCCGCAACAGCCGGCTGGCCATGCTGCTTGAGCATGTCAATGTGCTGATTCATTTTTGCAGAGTTCTTAATTTTAAAGGCGATGACCGTGCGGAGGTTATCCTGCATGAGCACCGGAAAGTCTTTGAAGAAATAAAAAAGGGCGACAAAACAAAAGCCGTGCAATATATGACGGAGCATCTCAAGCATGATGAAGAACATCTGAAAGGCGTGCTCAAAGAGGGAGAAACAGACGAATCATCACGATAGACAAGGTGAAAAGCCTTGTCTTTTTTTTGCCGATGTCATCGAACCGTCATAAAGACCTGACGGATGTTCCTTGCATGATTTTTTCCGCGTCATTTATGATGGATATGGAAGAGACGCAAAAAAGGTAAAGGAGTTTGAAAAATGGCGAAACATATACTGATGATCAATTTTCCCGCAGAAGGACACGTAAACCCGACTTTGGGTATGACAAAGGCCTTCAGCGAACGGGGCGATCACGTTCATTATATCTCAACGGAAAAATACAAAAGCAGACTGGAAGGAGTAGGGGCGAAAGTTCATCTTCACAGCGATCTGCTCAGAATGACACCCATTGATCCCGGCAGTCCGTCCGGCATACTTGCATTTTTAAAGGTTCATATCAAAACGTCACTGGAGATTTTACATATTGTGCAGCGGCTGGCAGAGGACATTCAATTCGACGCCGTCTATTATGATAAATTCGGTGCGGGAGAGCTGGTGCGGGATTATCTCAACATTCCCGGCATCTCTTCTTCAGCATCCTTCCTGTTCAATGAAGACCGTCTGAAAATACTGCCGCTCCACCCGGAATCGGGCGTGCCGTTTCAGCCGGACAGGGAATGTGAAGAGCTGTTGGCCGAGATGAAAGACAAATACGGTGTCGCCCCTGACAGCATGGTTCAATTTATGAACAACACAGGTGAATTGAACGTCGTCTATACAAGCAGATATTTTCAGCCCGAAAGTGAGACATTCGGAGATGATTATTTATTTATCGGCCCGAGTTTTCCGAAGAGAAAAGGGCGCGTCGACTTCCCGATTGACTCATTAAAGAATGAAAAAGTCATTTATATCTCAATGGGAACGGTGCTCGGGGACACAGAAGCGTTTTTCAATCTGTGCATAGACGCGTTCTCAGATTTTGAAGGAAAAGTAGTCATTGCCGCCGGGGAAAAAGCCGATCTGTCGAAAATCAAACAGGCGCCGGAAAACTTTATCATCGCTCCATACGTGCCGCAGCTTGAAGTGCTGGAGCAGGCCGACGTGTTTGTCACGCATGGCGGAATGAACAGTGTAAATGAAGGCATTCATTATCAAGTGCCGCTGGTGGTCATCCCGCACGATAAAGACCAGCCGATGGTTGCGCGCCGCCTGACTGAATTGGATGCAGGCTATACAGTGCAAAAAGATGAAGTAAGCGCTGAAAAGGTAAGGCTTGCCGCGGAAGAAGTGCTGCATAACGGAAAATACAAACAAGGCATTCAAGCCATTAATGAAAGCTTTAAAGAATGTACGGACATGAAGGATGTCCTTGCCCGGATCGACCGGTTTATTGAACAAAAACATGCTCAATAATACATGGAAAAAGCCTGTTTCCTCTGCCAAAGGGAAACAGGCTTTTTATAATGGCTTTTAGATGATGTGATGTTCTTCATTTGCAAGTTTCACAAGAGTCAGAAGAGATTCTGCCTCACGTGCGTCGAGTGTTTTTGCCAGACGGTTTTTTTCAAAGATCTGCTGGCCGAAGACATTCACTGACGCCTGGTCAACCGCCGTGTGCCAGTTCTTTTGTGAATGATTCTCAGAAAAAGAGAAAACGAACACGGCAAAGACCGCTATAAGCATCGCCATGACCCAAAATTTTTGCCGATTTCCTGCTGCTGACATAGGCCGCCTCCTAAACATTTTACTGGTATTAGATCATATATGAGCTGTTTTTAACAGAGTAAAGAAGTCATTTTTTCATGTAGTCCAAATGAAACGGAGTACAGCCGAAAGCCCGCCAGTCAGGCCGATGAGCCAATTCATATTTTGTTCATATTTTATTAAAAGTTTATCCAAGCCTGTCCTTTACAGTAGATATAACCACAAAATGCTGCTGAAAGGAGCCTTTAAAAAATGCATATTCATATGATCAACAAAAACCAGTTTGAGAGTGACTTGGAGGCGGCCGGCTTCAGCCCTCAGGCAGATGATATTATCGGCAAAATGAAAGAGTACGTAACGGAATACGCGGCTTCATCCGAACGGTTCCTGATTGAAATTCAAACCGTCATGAACGAATACAAAGCCGTCGTCTGCGCGATGTTTTCGACCATGGAAATTGCCGGTGCAAATAAAGACGAGAAGCATGTTGAATTTGAAGCCTGCACAGTATTTTGTGAATAAAAGACATTCATCAAACCTCCGCGGCTGCCTGAACGGCAGTATAACGACTGGTGTTTCGAGAAGGGAAAATATTGAAACTTCTAAAGCGGCCGTTCGTATAAAAGAGTAAATCAGCTTGTATATGGAGGTTCGTGAAATGAACGATAAGAAAAAACAAGCGTTTGAACAGCTTTTCAGCACTTTAGACGAAAGACATGAAATAAACGGCGCTGTATTGGCAGCGGAAAACGGCCGCATCTTATACCAGGGTTCATTCGGCGCTGCAGAACTGAAAACAAAGAGGATGCTGAATGACCAATCGGTCTTTGAATTGGCCTCAGTATCGAAGCCGTTTACAGCTTTGGGCGTTATCATTTTAGAGCAGCAAGGGAAGCTGCGTTATGACGATATGATAGAGCGGTGGCTTCCTGATTTTCCTTATCCGGGCATTACCATTCGGCATTTACTCCATCATACGTCAGGATTGCCGGACTATATGGAGTTGTTCTTAACACATTGGGACCGGGACAGAATTGCCGTTAATCAAGATGTGATCAATATGCTTAAGCAGCATAAGCCGGATGCTTATTTCCCGCCTGGCAAGGAGTGGCTTTACAGTAATACGGGGTATGTGGTGTTAGCGGTTATTATAGAAATTGTATCAGGCATGAGTTTTGCTGAATTTATGAAACAAGCCGTATTTCATCCGCTTCGTATGCACGATACGCGCATTTATAACAGAAGGCTGAGTAAAGAAAACATCCCGAACTATGCATATGGCTATGTGTATGATGTTCATTCCGGAGAATATGTGCTGCCGGATGAACTTGAGGAAACCGATTATGTCGTCTTTCTTGACGGGATTCAAGGTGACGGAACCGTTAACTCCGCTATAAGAGATTTATATCTGTTTGATCAGGCTCTTTATACAGAAGAAATCATCAGCAAAGAGTCTAAAGATCAAGCGTTTACACCGGGCTATTGGAATGAAGAAGAGCAATTCGGATACGGATTTGGCTGGATGATTCAAAACAGCCGGCAAAAAGGGAAGGTTATCAGTCACGACGGAGGCTGGCCGGGCTATTCAACTCTGATGATCCGGTATATTGACCAGAATAAAACATTGATTTATCTAAGCAATATGGAACAATCGTATCAATTTGAACAAGCCGTAATTGCCGCGGCTGTAAACATCTTATTTGATCAGCCATACGTGATTCCGAAACGTCCGGCAGATCAGAAAAAAGCAGATATCGATCCTGCGAATTACAGCAGATTTACCGGCAATTACTCATTTCAGGATGACACACATGCATCGGTGGCGGTAAAAGAAAACCGATTGTATCTTACAATAGACGGGCAGACACCATTCGAATTATTCCCAATGACGGAAACCCGTTATTTTGTCAGGGCGCTGCCGCTTGAAATTGAATTTGCAGGTGATAAAGCACACAGAGCCCCGCATTTTGTTTTATATCAGGACGGCACAGAAGAAACGGCTGTGCGGATAGATTGAGTGACATGCAAAACAAAACCGCCGTCCTGAGAAGACGGCGGTAATAGAAAAGTCAAACCCCTTTGATGACGCGAAATTTTCTTTTCGGCTCTGACATAAATATAGAAGAAAAAATCATAGCTCCGAGCATTGTGATGTATTCCATATAAAGCGAAACTTCTGCCAAAACCAACCCCGCAATCATTAAAACAGCGCCCAATACCACCGCAAAAACCTTCGTTTTCATGATGAGTTCCCCCTATTATCTGATAATTGAATTATACTGCATCTCCATTAATGTGTACATTTTGTGAACAATTTCACCTGATGAAAGGCAATAAAGAGAGATTTGAAGAATTAGGAGAAATGACAGGCCATCTTTTTGTTTTACTGAAGAAACGAAAGGGAAAGTGAAAAATCAAAAAGGCAAAGGAGTTCTTGAAATGAAAGCGAGACTATTTTTATTCAGCATGTTTCTCCTGATCCCCGTTCTGGCGCTTGCCGGATGCAACAGCCAATCTTCAGGAGGAAGCGAAAAAGCGAAAGACAAAGAAACGCACTCTCACGAAGACATGAATCACTCAGGTTCATCCGAGGTGCCGAAAGGTTTAAAGAAGGCCGAAAATCCGACTTATAAAGTCGGCAGTGACGTCATGATTTTAGCTTCTCATATGAAAGGCATGAAAAATGCACAAGGAACCGTAAAAGGTGCTTATGATACAACGGTTTACAGTGTATCTTACACTCCGAAAACGGGAGGAAAGCGCGTCGAAGATCATAAATGGGTCATTCAGGAAGAGCTGAAGGGCGCCGGTGATAAAACGTTAAAACCGGGTGACAAGGCCGTGATCGAGGCATCCCATATGAAAGGCATGAAGGGCGCCGAAGCCGTTATTGATTCAGCCAAAAAGACAACCGTGTATATGGTCGACTATACACCGACTGACGGCGGCCAAAAAGTAACCAATCATAAATGGGTGACAGAAGACGAGCTTGCTGCCGCAAAATAAAAAGACCGCAAAAGCCGAAGGAACTCCTTTGGCTTTTTTGCGGTCTCACATTTATGCGGATTTTCTTTTCAAAGCGGGTCTCGTTAAAGAGAATACAGCTAACGCGACAGCGATAATGACAATCAAACCGCCGCACCAGGCTGTTGCTGTGACAGAACCGGTTTGTCCGATCACTCCGCCGCCGATGGCTGACCCGAGCGCGATGCCGATCTGCAAAGCGGACGTGTTGAAGCTTTGCTGAATATCGGAAGACTCAGGCGCAATTTTGATTAAATAGCTTTGCTGCGCCGGCGCAAGGCTCCAGCTGAGCAATCCCCAGATCACCATCGCAGGCAGGAAAATGATTAAAGAAACCGTTGTCAGCGGAAGAATAAACAGGATCAGAGCGAAAGAAACGGTCACAAGCATGATGCTTTTAAATGCCCCTAAACGGTCATACAGCCAGCCTCCGAACGGGCCGCCGCATACCGCTGACAGACCGAACAAAAAGTAGCATACACTGACCCAAACGGAACTCAAATGAAGCGTTCTTTCCAAAAAAGGCGCAAAGTAGGCATAGAGTGTGTAATGCCCCGCCAATGTAAACAAGGTGACAAGATGTGCGCTGGCAATTTTGGCGGACCCGATCGTCTTGATCTGCTCACGAAACGGAATCATTTTTTCAGCAGGTATTTTTTCAAAAAAGACGCTGATAATCAGCATGGAAATGAGAGATAATACGCCGATTCCCAAGAACAGAACGCGCCATCCGAAGGCATTGCTGATGATAATGCCGACAGGCACGCCTAAAGCGATTGCGGAGCTGAACCCCATGAAAATGATGCCGATCGCCCGCGCTCTGTATTCAGGCGCCACGATTTTAGGAGCAATCGTTAAAGAAAGGACGACAATCAGCCCTGTGCTCATGGAAGCGAGCACCCGTGACACCATAAGTACGGCGAAATTGGGACTGAAATAAGCGACCAGATTACTTAGGAAGAAAATAAACAGTGCGATTAAATAAAGACGCTTTCGTTCAGCCTTTGCCGTCACTGCCAAAAGCAGCGGGCCGGATACCGCGTAACCGAGCGCAAACACGCTGATCAGCTGCCCCGCGCTGACGATGGATATATCTAAGTCGGAAGCGATTTGCGGAAGAATACCGCCCACAATTAATTCAACCAATCCGACTGCGATGGTAGATGCTGCAAGCAGAAATACTTTGAAATTCATGTACAGATACTCCTTTTTTTATTTTTTAGAAAATAAAAAATCCTGATTACAAAAAGTGTACGGGACAATTTTTGTAATCAGGATTTTACGGTTCCTGGTAGACACCCTCAAACCATATCATTGAGGTTATACAATGTATGCAATATTCGGTTGTGTCCGTTTCTGCAAAAAATTCTACCATAATAGTGAGGGATATTCCATAGAAAATTCGAGGAAATCCTTTCAAATTTCAATATCGGCGGCTGTAACGTCATTGATGAAGCAGGGAAAAAAATTTATGATAACCGTAAGGAGTCTATACAGATCAAACATTATACAGCCGGAGGAAACCGATGAATAAGTACGAAAAAATCGCCAACGAAATGAGAAAGAGGATTAAAAGCAGTGTATATGACATAGATCAGCCGATCCCGGATGAAAAGACGCTCGCTGCGGAGTTCGGGTGCAGCCGGATGACGATGAAGCGGGCGCTTGATACACTTGCGGCTGAAGGGATGCTTTTCAGAAAAAGAGGGCACGGCACGTTTATCATTCAATCAGCCATGCAGGATGAGCACGTTCACGTAGTCAGCAACGAAATTCTCGGCCTGAGCAATTTGTTAAAAGGAAAGAATATCAAGAGCAAAGTCATCCGGTTTGAAGTGCAGTTTCCGTCTCAAGATGTCGCCGCACATTTGGCCATCGATGAAAAGACTCCCGTCTATTATGTAGTAAGGCTCAGAATTGTTGAGGGCGAACCGTACGTTCTTGAAAAAACGTACATGCCGGCGAGCCTTATACCCGGCATTAATGACGAGGTGCTCAACCATTCCATCTATGATCATATTACGCGGGAACTGCAGCTCAAAATCGCAGGCTCACACAGAAAAATCAGAGCGTGCAAGTCGGATGATATGGATCAGCAATATCTCGGCTGCCGGCCGGATGACCCGATACTTGAAGTCGAGCATGTAGGCTTTTTGGACAACGGCACTCCCTTTGAATATTCATTTTCCCGCCACCGTCATGACAAGTTTGTCGTGACCTCAGTCAATATAAAACGTTCATAAAAGCGCCGAAGAGTGAGAGAAAAACTCACTCTTTTTTTGTTGCCGCTGATTTACATCTTCGCTTCTTTTATGTTATATTACCCAATGATAGAATCATCCTACAAATTTCAGAGGTGTTTTGATGGAGATATCCAAAACAAGCAGACTGTCGCTCGTAGAACAAGTGGTGACGCAAATTGAATCGTTAATTCAATCGGATAAATGGCCGGTCGGGACGCGCATTCCCCCTGAGCTGGATTTAATGAAGCAATTTGATGTGAGCCGAAACACATTGCGTGAGGCTATTCGGGCGCTCGTACATGCCGGCCTGCTTCAGACAAGGCAGGGGAGCGGTACGTATGTCAGCTCATCCAGTGTTCTCGGCGCGGCATTTTACCGCCATATTAAAAAATCAAATTTGCTTGAAACATTAGAAGTCAGATACGCACTCGAAAGAGAAGCTGCACGATTGGCGGCGGAAAGGCGTAATGACGAAGACCTGAAAGCACTGAAGGCATGCTTGGATGAATGTGAAGCGGCCTTGCAAAATGAAGATCGAAAACGGTATGCCGAAGCCGACATTAAGCTGCACAAAACCATTGTACAGGCGGCCCATAACAACATGCTTTCTGATCTTTACGAGCATATGACGGAGGCGCTTTGTGCGTCAGTCCATAACCTGTTGGAAATCACCCCTGCTATCCGGATCCACACCCAGCTTGCCGCCGCGATTATCGGACAGAAACCGGATCAGGCCATGGAGGCCGTCAACCAATACATCAGAGTATTTAAAGATACAATACACATGGAGGATGAACATGAAAATTAAAGACGAACATCAAATTCTGCAAGCAAGTCAGCGTAAAAAACTGATATTGCTGGTCATCGGAGTCATATTGATAGGGGCCAACCTCAGAGCGCCTCTGACATCGGTCGGACCGCTCGTTTCCTCAATTCGGGACAGCCTTGGCATGACCAATGCGGCTGCCGGCACCATTACGACAGTGCCGCTTTTGGCCTTTGCATGTCTGTCGCCGTTTGTTCCTTTATTGTCCCGGCGCTTCGGGACCGAGATTGTCTTACTGTCATCATTAATTGTCCTGACAGCCGGAACTCTGCTGCGCTCCATCGCCGGAATCGGCACTCTCTTTTTCGGAACGATCCTGTTGGGATTGTCGATCGCCGTATGCAACGTCCTGCTGCCGAGTCTCATTAAACATAAGTTTCCCGGAAATTTAGGCATCATGACCGGCGTCTACTCGGTTTCTATGAATCTGTGCGGCGCGATTGCATCCGGCATCAGCGTGCCGATCGCCTCTTCAGCGGGGTTAGGCTGGAAAGGCGCGCTCGGCTGCTGGGCTATCCTTTCTTTCATTGCGTTTGTCATGTGGATTCCGCAAATGCGAGGACGCGAACTGCCCGTCCGCACGACTGGGACAAACGGAGAGAAGAAAAGCAGTCTGCTGCGGTCTCCGCTTGCTTGGAAGGTGACGATGTTCATGGGGCTGCAATCCCTTATTTTTTACACCGTCATCGCTTGGCTGCCGGAAATTCTTCAGCAGAATGGACTCAGCTCAAGTAAGGCGGGATGGATGCTTTCATTAATGCAATTCTCAGTCCTGCCGATTACTTTTATCGTGCCGATCGCTGCCGCTAAAATGAAAAATCAGCGCGCACTCGCCGGACTGACGGCTTTATTTTTCCTTATCGGCATTGCCGGCGTTCTTTTCGGAAGCCCGGCTCTCACTCCGCTATGGGTCATTTTGATCGGAATTGCGGGAGGATGTGCATTCAGCTTGGCGATGATGTTCTTCAGTCTGCGGACCCGGCATGTTCATGAAGCCGCGGCGCTTTCCGGCATGGCCCAGTCATTCGGATACCTGCTTGCCGCGTTCGGGCCGCTCGTATTCGGTTTGCTGCATGACATCACGCACGGCTGGACGGTTCCGTTATTCATGCTGATCGCAGTCTCCGTTCTGATCTTCATTTTCGGAGTCGGAGCGGGAAAAGCGGAACAGATCAAAACAGCATAAAAAAACAAAGGGCCCGCTTAGGGTCCTTTGTTTTTTATTTGAAAAGCTGTCTCAGGCCGTCACGCTGTCAGTTTTAAGCCGATGACACCGATGAGGATAAGCCCCAGAGACACCAATTGTGACAGATTGAATTTTTCTTTAAACCAAAGTATGCTCACGGCCGAAACGCCGATGCTTCCCATGCCGGTCCAAGCCGCATACGCGACACCTGTGGGAAGAACCTGCATCGCTCCGGAAAGGCAAAAGAATGAAAGCATAAAGCCTGTTACCATGACAATCAGCGGCCACTTTTTTTTAAAACCGTCAATATGTTTCATGGCAACGGCCGCTACAACTTCCTCCGCTCCGGCAATAAATAACAGCAGCCATGCCATTAATGTTCACCCCTTGTTTCAGTTTCTTTCGTAAATACCTTCATTCCTAAAATGCCGGACAACAGCAAAGCCAAAAAGAATATTTGCCCGATTGAAAACGATTCGCCTAAAATGACGCCCGTTACATATGTGCCGACGGTGCCTATTCCGACAAAAACGGTATATGCGGCAGCCATCGGAATTTTTTTATAAGAGCGGATCAGCATCAGAAAGCTGACGGCAATCAGAAGGAAAATACCAATCCAATCAAAAAGCGAATCCGCATGCTTCAGGGCGGACGCCCAAACTACTTCTAACAGTCCGGCTATCAATACAAGCAGCCAATACATGATACAGTCACCTCAGTTAGTTATGAATGAATGTCAGTCATTTTTGCAGCGGTCAAAAATGATCGGTCTCCGCCAATCATTTCTGCAAGCTTCTTTTGAGAAAGCTGAATATTTCTTTTTTATATACTTCAAGATCGACATCCTGTTCACAGCCGATATAAAACCGTTCAGCCGCGTTCTCGACAACGTTGATAATCGTTCTGGCCGTCCATCTGACATGAATGCCGCTGTGGACCTCACCCTGTTCAATGGCCGTATTGATCACGCCTTCCAGCCAGGAATAATAAGGCTGATAAATGGCTTCCCATTTCTCCATCGAATGATCGATGGCAAGACCGGAATAACAGAGAACGATAATATCTTTATGAAGCCGGGTGATGTGAAATGTCTCATCTACCAAAATGTCCAGCAACGTCCAAAAATCTTCAGAACCGTCCGTTTTCCCTTTTATCCTGTCCAGCGTAGTGTCGAGCAGGTTTTCTGCAATCGCGGATATCAGTGCGTTTTTAGAAGAAAAATATAAGTAAAACGTCCCTTGGGCCGTTCCGGCTTTTTTGACGATTTCTGAAATGGATGCTTTGTCTAATCCTTTTTCAGAAATGACTTCAATCGCGGCTTGCAGGATCTTTTCGTATTTTCCCGAGCTTTGTTTTGCCAATAGAGGGGTTCCTCCTTTTATGAATGACTGTCATTCATTTTATCGCACATTCGCTTTTTTGTCATCCCTTAAAATAAAAATACCGGAAAGAAGACCATACTTCTTTCCGGCATTCGTCATTTATCACTGTCGATCATAGCCTTCGGCAGTCCCGTATATTTTGCCCAGTAATAAATACCGAGCGAACCGATGGCGATCAGAATCAGGTCAAGCGGATTGCTGATAATGCCCAATCCGTGGCCGAACGAGCCGAGATAGGAGAAAATCAGCATCATGACATAAAAGCCGACAATCCACCATGCTGATTTCAGCTGCTGGCGTATGCTGACATCATCTTTGGGAGCATATTTACTGAAACAAAGATAGATCAGAAACATGACAATTTGAGAACCGAGAAGCCAGGATACGGTGCGCCATCCGGACCAATATACAATATAAGAGGTAAAAATAAACGACAGCGGTCCGATGATGCTCATCCCTTTTAAATAAAACGGTCTGTTAATATTCTTCGCGTTGACTCTCAGCGCCGCAGAAGAAATCGGCGCAATCGCATAAGACAGAATCAATGCGACGGAGCATACGTTGACAAGAGCGTTCCAAGAAGGGAACGGAAGCGTCCAAAAAACAGCCAGACCGAACGAAAGCCAAAGGGAGGCACGCGGTGTCCCGGTTTCTTTATTGACTTTAGAAAAAATGCTGAATAATGTTCCGTTTCTGGCCCAGGCATAGACGAGACGTGAAGTCGTATTCATAAAGATATTTCCGTTACCGCCCGGTGATAAAATCGCATCTAAAATGACCAATGTCGCCAGCCACCCCAAACCGAGCAAAACGGCGATATCTTTGAACGGAAGGGAGAATTCAGTCCCGATAGCCGGCCATCCGTGCTTCAGGGTATCCGCCGGGATCGCCCCGATAAAAGTGAGCTGCAGCACGGTGTAAATAATAGTAGAAACGATAATACAGACAATCAATGCGATCGGAATGTTTCGCTTCGGATTCTGAACTTCACTCGCGACAGCCACAATCGGATGCAGCCCAAGGTATGCAAACATGACGCCGCCTGTGGAAATCGCGGCCTGAATTCCAGTGAAACCAAAAGGCGCGAATCCGTGAACGGTCATATTGCCCGGGTGAAAATGAAAAATCAGTACCACAATTACCGTAATCGGTACGACATATTTAAAAATCGAAATAATGAAGTTTGCTTTCGCAAAGGTTTTGACACTCCAGTAATTGAGGAGGAAGAACAGGCAGAGCAGCGCAAATTGCAATATCCACCCGGCAATTGTCGGAGAATCGGAGCCTTTTACGGTCAAACCGGGAAACCAATACGCCACGTATTGGCGGACGGCCGTGACTTCTATAGAAATAAGACTCGTGTATGCCACAATGGTGACAAAGGAAATTAAATATCCGACGAGGTGTCCGTGTGAATATACGGGATACCGGATAATTCCCCCGGTCCGCGGCAGCGCGGCGCCCAGTTCCGCATAAACCAAGCCGATCAATAAGATGATTCCCCCGCCGATCAGCCAGGAAAAAACGCCTGATGGGCCCGCTTTAGAGGCGACGTTACTGACGGCAAACAGCCATGCCGAACCGAATATGGCTCCCATGCCGATTAAAATAAGATCAAAAAGTGACATAGTTTTCTGGAAGTTTCCTTGCTTAGACATTCGCTGCCTCCTTAGAAAAGACATTGTTCTCTTTACATAATTCCCATTATCATTCAAACATACCCAGCCGGCCGGCTGGAAAATTAGGACAACTTTCGAAACGAAGTATGTACAGCAATGTGCTCACATTATAATAACGGCCGTATGGCAAGATCTCCCGGCTTATATTCCCCGTTTTAAACACATTCAAACCTCATATTCAGAAAAACAAAAAACGCCCGAAACAGGCGTTTTTTGTTACAAGTTCATATCTTTCAGTCCGGGGCTGTGCTCATTCGGAAGTTCAGGAAGTTCCGGCACGGGGAAACCTTTAGGAGGCTCGGAGACACTTAATTCGCCGCCGTTTCGGCTCGGCGTCGTTCCCTGCAGAATTTCTCCGATCCGTGTCGGATCCAGTCTGAAATTAAATTGGGTATTATGATAACCCATCTCAACGAATTTCCGGCATTCCGGGTATTTTTCAATATCATAATTCGGCACGGGAAATAATTTGCCCCATTCGACACCCAGTGTTTCCAACGCTTTTGTAAATGCATTTTGATGGGCGTTGTCACGGACGATCAGAAAACCGAGTGTTTCTCTGAACGTCTGATTTGAACTCATTTCATAAATGCGCGTCTTTTGCAGCACGCCGGTTGATTCCAGCACGACATTGTCCAATAAATCGGAAATCAGGTTCCCGTGGTTGTATACCCAAGACCCGTTCCATGGATTGCCGCCGGCGTCTACAGGAAGAGAACTTTGCGCCCCGATGATAAAATGGTGCGGATTGGCGTGTTTCACTGCTTCGTCAAGCGGCGCCTGATCTGCTGCCTGATTTCCAGGGCCCTCAGCGCCGCTTTCATCTAGCAGCGCATTGATCGTACTTTGGACGAGTTCAACGTGTGCGATCTCTTCTAAAAATACACCGCGAAGCAGGTCACGGAACTGTTTTTCTTTTCCTCTGAAATTAGAGCTTTGGAAAAAGTATTGCATCATCGTCCGCATTTCTCCGTAGTGCCCGCCTAAAATTTCCTGAAGCACCTTGGCTGCGGCCGGGTCCGGCTTGTCCGGTTTAATGATATTGATCAGCTCTTCTTTGTAATAATACATAAACAGCGCCCCCTGAAAGAAGTTTTCGGTTCTTCTGTTAGTGTCTTTGCAAAGTCAGTTTTTATGTATCGGCATCAAAAAAAGGACGGAAACCGTGTCCGTCCTTTTGTGTTAAGCCTCAACCGTCCCGCGAAGTTTCGTGTTGACAAGCCCGTTCCATCCTTGATCCATCGTACTGTGAATCTCGGAGCTTTTCCGATTGACTTTATTGATAACGGCTTCCGGCTCTTTCCATCCGCCGTGAATGAGAGTGAATTCCGTATCTCCGCTTTCCGTTTCCTTTAAGACAAAAGAAACGATCCAGCCTTCCGTATCCCACGAAAAAGAAAGGCGGTACGGCGCTTCAATATCCAGCAGCTTGCAAGGAGACGGACCGAACGGAGATTCCAGCTGAAACTCACTGTCTTCTTGAGGTGTGAAATCATTCGGCATAAACCAGAGAGACAGGCCGTCCGCAGTGGAGACCGTATCCCAGACAACTTGTATCGGCGCCTTGAAAACGGCGGTATGAATAATGTCCGGTAATGGCTGATTGCTGCTGTTGTTGTTTTTGTTATCTTTGTTTTGTTTATCAGACATGCTGCGTAACCACTCTTTCGCTGTTTTTACTTTTGATCATACTACACGGGGCAGGACATTTGAAATCAAATCAAACTTATTCTATGCTTTTCCAAAGCCATTCAATTCATTTTAAGGAGACGTAGTGATGACAGATCAATTTAAAGCGTTAGTAGTCGATCAACGTGAAGACCGGTTTTCAGTCAGCGTACGGGAGCTGGCGGTTCAGGACCTTCCCGAGGGTGAAGTGCTGATTAAGGTTTGCTATTCAGGGGTGAATTATAAAGACAGCTTGGCTGCCATTCCTGACGGCAAGATTGTAACGTCGTATCCTTTCGTGCCGGGAATTGATTTAGCGGGAATCGTCGTTTCCTCAGATGACGCCCGTTTCAAAGAGGGGGACAAAGTCATTGCGACAAGCTACGGCATAGGTGTTTCCCGCTTTGGCGGTTATAGCGGGATGGCCCGCATTCCGGCAGATTGGATTGTGCCGCTGCCTGAAGGTCTGACACTTAAAGAAGCCATGACGATCGGAACCGCCGGCTTCACTGCCGCATTGTCCGTTCAGCGTCTTGAAGAAAACCATGCCGCTCCTGAAAAAGGGAAGGTGCTGGTCACGGGAGCGACAGGCGGCGTCGGAAGCTTTGCCGTCTCCATTCTTTCAACCTTAGGTTACGAGGTTGAGGCCAGTACGGGAAAAGAAGACGAAAGCGGCTATTTGAAGAGCCTCGGAGCAAAGACGGTCATTCACCGTGATGAAGTGTATAACGGCACGTTAAAACCAATGCAAAAGCAAAAATGGGCAGCGGCCGTCGATCCGGTCGGAGGTGAGCCGCTTGCTTCAGTTCTCAGCCAGATTCAGTACGGCGGATCAGTTGCTGTGAGCGGACTGACAGCGGGAACGAAACTCCCGGCTACAGTCTTTCCGTTTATATTGCGCGGCGTCAGTCTCTTGGGAATCGATTCCGTATTCTGTCCGATGGAGACAAGAAAGAAAACATGGCAGCGTTTAGCTGATGACTTCAAGCCTGCAGATCTGGAGGCCTTTATTCAAAAGGAAATTACACTTGAAGAGCTGCCGAATACGCTTCCTGCCCTTTTAAAAGGAGAAGCGAGAGGAAGAACGATCGTTACAATAAACGAAGAATAAATCAAAAACCCCCAATCAGCAGTTGGGGGTTTTCAATATATAATCAATTATTGATTACAATCGGGGTAATTCGTTGAGCGTGTTACGAAAATGCATTAATGGAAAACGTAAATTGATTATGTGTGGGTATAATATAGGTAAGTTATAAAATTTTCTGAAATATTTATTGACTGAAAGCGCTTTTAAAATTATGATAATAACATAAGTGCCAATAATATCATTATAACTTTACTAAAAAGTAACTATAAAGTAACAATTTGGCGAGAGGGGAGAGCGAATAATCACTATAAATGATAACGCTTTCGGAGTATTTTCTTCTTATATAACTGTTTTGGACAGTCAGAAATTGTATGCAGACGTTATAGGTGTAAACATTGATAACTGAATATTCCGATATTATCTCTGTGTAAAAACTAGGAGGATTTGAAGATGAATAAAAATAGCAGCCAGCATTCATTTTTGAGAACCATCATTTTAGTATCGACATTCGGGGGACTTCTTTTCGGCTACGATACCGGTGTAATTAATGGGGCGCTGCCGTTTATGGCGGAAGCTGACCAGCTTAATCTTACCGCTTTGACTGAAGGGATGGTGGCGAGCTCCTTGCTCTTGGGGGCTGCGATCGGCGCGGTTTTCGGAGGGAGATTGTCGGACTATAACGGCAGACGTAAAAATATCCTTATCCTTGCCGTTTTGTTCTTTGCAGCAACGCTTGGATGTACACTGGCGCCTAACGTATCGGTTATGATCATCTCCCGTTTTCTGCTGGGGCTTGCCGTCGGGGGAGCATCCGTAACCGTTCCGGCATATTTGGCTGAAATGTCGCCGGCGGAAAGCCGAGGGAGAATGGTTACCCAAAATGAATTGATGATTGTAACGGGCCAGCTGCTTGCCTTCACGTGTAATGCTATCATCGGCAATGTGCTTGGTGATACCTCTCACGCTTGGCGTTATATGCTCGTTATCGCGGCCCTTCCGGCGTTATTCTTGTTTTTCGGTATGCTGAAAGTTCCTGAAAGTCCGCGCTGGTTGGTTTCTAAAGGAAGAAAAGAAGATGCTCTGCACGTTCTCCGGCGAATAAGGAATGAAGAGAAAGCGAAGTCTGAGCTCGCTGAGATTGAATCTGCCTTTCATAAGGAAGCTGAGATGGAGCAGGCGACTTTTAAGGATCTTGCCGTTCCGTGGGTGCGCCGCATTGTGTTTATCGGGATCGGAATTGCGGTAGTGCAGCAGCTCACCGGCGTGAATTCAATTATGTATTATGGAACTCAAATTTTAAAAGATGCCGGTTTCGAGACAAAAGCCGCATTAATCGGCAATATCGCTAACGGTGTGATTTCGGTGCTCGCGACTTTTGTGGGAATATGGCTTCTCGGTAAAGTCGGCCGCCGTCCGATGCTGGTGACGGGGCTGATCGGAACGACTGCGGTGCTGCTTTTGATCGGAGTTCTGTCTGTCGTGCTGAAAGGATCGCCTGCTCTTCCTTATGTGGTTCTTTCATTAACAGTCACTTTCCTTGCGTTTCAGCAGGGGGCTGTCTCTCCGGTGACCTGGCTGATGCTGTCGGAGATATTCCCGCTTCGATTGCGGGGACTTGGTATGGGGGTCACTGTCTTCTGCCTCTGGATCGTGAACTTCCTTGTGGGTTTAACTTTTCCGATCCTGCTCGCAAACATCGGATTGTCTGCAACCTTCTTCATTTTTGTCCTGTTAGGGGTAGCGTCCGTTATATTTGTGAAAAGGTTTCTTCCGGAAACGAAAGGTCTGTCGCTCGAACAGCTTGAACAAAACTTCCGTGCTTATGAAAAAACAGATCGTAATAGCGCAGAAGCTGAGGTGAGCGGGTAATCTGAATAGACGCGGGGTTCCTAGGAATCCTGCTTTTTTATTTATTATATAGAAGGGAATAATAAGTGAGAAAAAAGTTTCGTAAAAGTGTTGACCTAATTTGAAGTGCATGGTATATTATTAAACGTCGCTGATGAACAAAGCGATAACGACAAATGAGAAAATGATCTTTTAAAAAAAGACTTTACAAATTCTCAAAAGCGTGTATAATAAATAAGGTCGAGAAAAAGACTTCGAAAAGAAATAAAAAAAACACTTGACATCATAACTGATTGGTAGTATGATAGTTAAGTCGCCTGATAAGCGCCCGTAGCTCAATTGGATAGAGCGTTTGACTACGGATCAAAAGGTTAGGGGTTCGACTCCTCTCGGGCGCGCCAATTCAAATGCGGGTGTAGTTTAGTGGTAAAACCTCAGCCTTCCAAGCTGATGTCGTGAGTTCGATTCTCATCACCCGCTCCATTATAATGATCTTTGAAAACTAAACAAGACAAAACGTACCTGTTAATTCAAAGTTTTAAATAAATCGCACAGCGATGTGCGTAGTCAGTCAAACTACTTTATCGGAGAGTTTGATCCTGGCTCAGGACGAACGCTGGCGGCGTGCCTAATACATGCAAGTCGAGCGGACAGACGGGAGCTTGCTCCCTGATGTTAGCGGCGGACGGGTGAGTAACACGTGGGTAACCTGCCTGTAAGACTGGGATAACTCCGGGAAACCGGGGCTAATACCGGATGGTTGTCTGAACCGCATGGTTCAGACATAAAAGGTGGCTTCGGCTACCACTTACAGATGGACCCGCGGCGCATTAGCTAGTTGGTGAGGTAACGGCTCACCAAGGCAACGATGCGTAGCCGACCTGAGAGGGTGATCGGCCACACTGGGACTGAGACACGGCCCAGACTCCTACGGGAGGCAGCAGTAGGGAATCTTCCGCAATGGACGAAAGTCTGACGGAGCAACGCCGCGTGAGTGATGAAGGTTTTCGGATCGTAAAGCTCTGTTGTTAGGGAAGAACAAGTGCCGTTCAAATAGGGCGGCACCTTGACGGTACCTAACCAGAAAGCCACGGCTAACTACGTGCCAGCAGCCGCGGTAATACGTAGGTGGCAAGCGTTGTCCGGAATTATTGGGCGTAAAGGGCTCGCAGGCGGTTTCTTAAGTCTGATGTGAAAGCCCCCGGCTCAACCGGGGAGGGTCATTGGAAACTGGGGAACTTGAGTGCAGAAGAGGAGAGTGGAATTCCACGTGTAGCGGTGAAATGCGTAGAGATGTGGAGGAACACCAGTGGCGAAGGCGACTCTCTGGTCTGTAACTGACGCTGAGGAGCGAAAGCGTGGGGAGCGAACAGGATTAGATACCCTGGTAGTCCACGCCGTAAACGATGAGTGCTAAGTGTTAGGGGGTTTCCGCCCCTTAGTGCTGCAGCTAACGCATTAAGCACTCCGCCTGGGGAGTACGGTCGCAAGACTGAAACTCAAAGGAATTGACGGGGGCCCGCACAAGCGGTGGAGCATGTGGTTTAATTCGAAGCAACGCGAAGAACCTTACCAGGTCTTGACATCCTCTGACAATCCTAGAGATAGGACGTCCCCTTCGGGGGCAGAGTGACAGGTGGTGCATGGTTGTCGTCAGCTCGTGTCGTGAGATGTTGGGTTAAGTCCCGCAACGAGCGCAACCCTTGATCTTAGTTGCCAGCATTCAGTTGGGCACTCTAAGGTGACTGCCGGTGACAAACCGGAGGAAGGTGGGGATGACGTCAAATCATCATGCCCCTTATGACCTGGGCTACACACGTGCTACAATGGACAGAACAAAGGGCAGCGAAACCGCGAGGTTAAGCCAATCCCACAAATCTGTTCTCAGTTCGGATCGCAGTCTGCAACTCGACTGCGTGAAGCTGGAATCGCTAGTAATCGCGGATCAGCATGCCGCGGTGAATACGTTCCCGGGCCTTGTACACACCGCCCGTCACACCACGAGAGTTTGTAACACCCGAAGTCGGTGAGGTAACCTTTATGGAGCCAGCCGCCGAAGGTGGGACAGATGATTGGGGTGAAGTCGTAACAAGGTAGCCGTATCGGAAGGTGCGGCTGGATCACCTCCTTTCTAAGGATTTTAACGGAATATAAGACCTTGGGTCTTATAAACAGAACGTTCCCTGTCTTGTTTAGTTTTGAAGGATCATTCGATTCTTCGAGATGTTGTTCTTTGAAAACTAGATAACAGAAGTAATTCACATTCAATTAGTAATGCAAGATATCACGTAGTGATTCTTTTTAACGGTTAAGTTAGAAAGGGCGCACGGTGGATGCCTTGGCACTAGGAGCCGATGAAGGACGGGACGAACACCGATATGCTTCGGGGAGCTGTAAGCAAGCTTTGATCCGGAGATTTCCGAATGGGGAAACCCACCACTCGTAATGGAGTGGTATCCATATCTGAATACATAGGATATGAGAAGGCAGACCCGGGGAACTGAAACATCTAAGTACCCGGAGGAAGAGAAAGCAAATGCGATTCCCTGAGTAGCGGCGAGCGAAACGGGACCAGCCCAAACCAAGAGGCTTGCCTCTTGGGGTTGTAGGACACTCTGTACGGAGTTACAAAGGAACGAGGTAGATGAAGAGGTCTGGAAAGGCCCGCCATAGAAGGTAACAGCCCTGTAGTCAAAACTTCGTTCTCTCCTGAGTGGATCCTGAGTACGGCGGAACACGTGAAATTCCGTCGGAATCCGGGAGGACCATCTCCCAAGGCTAAATACTCCCTAGTGACCGATAGTGAACCAGTACCGTGAGGGAAAGGTGAAAAGCACCCCGGAAGGGGAGTGAAAGAGATCCTGAAACCGTGTGCCTACAAGTAGTCAGAGCCCGTTAACGGGTGATGGCGTGCCTTTTGTAGAATGAACCGGCGAGTTACGATCCCGTGCAAGGTTAAGCAGAAGATGCGGAGCCGCAGCGAAAGCGAGTCTGAATAGGGCGAATTGAGTACGTGGTCGTAGACCCGAAACCAGGTGATCTACCCATGTCCAGGGTGAAGTTCAGGTAACACTGAATGGAGGCCCGAACCCACGCACGTTGAAAAGTGCGGGGATGAGGTGTGGGTAGGGGTGAAATGCCAATCGAACCTGGAGATAGCTGGTTCTCTCCGAAATAGCTTTAGGGCTAGCCTCAAGGTAAGAGTCTCGGAGGTAGAGCACTGATTGGACTAGGGGCCCCTACCGGGTTACCGAATTCAGTCAAACTCCGAATGCCGATGACTTATCCTTGGGAGTCAGACTGCGAGTGATAAGATCCGTAGTCGAAAGGGAAACAGCCCAGACCGCCAGCTAAGGTCCCAAAGTATACGTTAAGTGGAAAAGGATGTGGAGTTGCTTAGACAACCAGGATGTTGGCTTAGAAGCAGCCACCATTTAAAGAGTGCGTAATAGCTCACTGGTCGAGTGACTCTGCGCCGAAAATGTACCGGGGCTAAACGTATCACCGAAGCTGCGGACTGTTCTTCGAACAGTGGTAGGAGAGCGTTCTAAGGGCTGTGAAGCAAGACCGGAAGGACTTGTGGAGCGCTTAGAAGTGAGAATGCCGGTATGAGTAGCGAAAGAGGGGTGAGAATCCCCTCCACCGAATGCCTAAGGTTTCCTGAGGAAGGCTCGTCCGCTCAGGGTTAGTCGGGACCTAAGCCGAGGCCGAAAGGCGTAGGCGATGGATAACAGGTTGATATTCCTGTACCACCTCCTCACCATTTGAGCAATGGGGGGACGCAGGAGGATAGGGTAAGCGCGGTATTGGATATCCGCGTCCAAGCAGTTAGGCTGGGAAATAGGCAAATCCGTTTCCCGTGAAGGCTGAGCTGTGATGGCGAGCGAATTATAGTAGCGAAGTTCCTGATTCCACACTGCCAAGAAAAGCCTCTAGCGAGGTGAGAGGTGCCCGTACCGCAAACCGACACAGGTAGGCGAGGAGAGAATCCTAAGGTGATCGAGAGAACTCTCGTTAAGGAACTCGGCAAAATGACCCCGTAACTTCGGGAGAAGGGGTGCTCTGTTAGGGTGCAAGCCCGAGAGAGCCGCAGTGAATAGGCCCAGGCGACTGTTTAGCAAAAACACAGGTCTCTGCGAAGCCGTAAGGCGAAGTATAGGGGCTGACGCCTGCCCGGTGCTGGAAGGTTAAGAGGAGCGCTTAGCGTAAGCGAAGGTGCGAATTGAAGCCCCAGTAAACGGCGGCCGTAACTATAACGGTCCTAAGGTAGCGAAATTCCTTGTCGGGTAAGTTCCGACCCGCACGAAAGGCGCAACGATCTGGGCACTGTCTCAACGAGAGACTCGGTGAAATTATAGTACCTGTGAAGATGCAGGTTACCCGCGACAGGACGGAAAGACCCCGTGGAGCTTTACTGCAGCCTGATATTGAATGTTGGTACAGCTTGTACAGGATAGGTAGGAGCCTTGGAAACCGGAGCGCCAGCTTCGGTGGAGGCATCGGTGGGATACTACCCTGGCTGTATTGACCTTCTAACCCGCCGCCCTTATCGGGCGGGGAGACAGTGTCAGGTGGGCAGTTTGACTGGGGCGGTCGCCTCCTAAAAGGTAACGGAGGCGCCCAAAGGTTCCCTCAGAATGGTTGGAAATCATTCGCAGAGTGTAAAGGCACAAGGGAGCTTGACTGCGAGACCTACAAGTCGAGCAGGGACGAAAGTCGGGCTTAGTGATCCGGTGGTTCCGCATGGAAGGGCCATCGCTCAACGGATAAAAGCTACCCCGGGGATAACAGGCTTATCTCCCCCAAGAGTCCACATCGACGGGGAGGTTTGGCACCTCGATGTCGGCTCATCGCATCCTGGGGCTGTAGTCGGTCCCAAGGGTTGGGCTGTTCGCCCATTAAAGCGGTACGCGAGCTGGGTTCAGAACGTCGTGAGACAGTTCGGTCCCTATCCGTCGCGGGCGCAGGAAATTTGAGAGGAGCTGTCCTTAGTACGAGAGGACCGGGATGGACGCACCGCTGGTGTACCAGTTGTTCTGCCAAGGGCATCGCTGGGTAGCTATGTGCGGACGGGATAAGTGCTGAAAGCATCTAAGCATGAAGCCCCCCTCAAGATGAGATTTCCCATTCCGCAAGGAAGTAAGATCCCTGAAAGATGATCAGGTTGATAGGTCTGAGGTGGAAGTGTGGCGACACATGGAGCTGACAGATACTAATCGATCGAGGACTTAACCAATTTGAATGTATGCTTACTGTTATCTAGTTTTGAGAGAACACTCTCAATGGTTTGGTGGCGATAGCGAAGAGGTCACACCCGTTCCCATGCCGAACACGGAAGTTAAGCTCTTCAGCGCCGATGGTAGTCGGGGGTTTCCCCCTGTGAGAGTAGGACGCCGCCAAGCTTTTCTAAAATTTTATCATCGCGGGGTGGAGCAGTTCGGTAGCTCGTCGGGCTCATAACCCGAAGGTCGCAGGTTCAAATCCTGCCCCCGCAACCAAAAAAATGGTCCGGTAGTTCAGTTGGTTAGAATGCCTGCCTGTCACGCAGGAGGTCGCGGGTTCGAGTCCCGTCCGGACCGCCATTTTTATTGTAAACGAAACGATCATGTTTTCGTTTTTTTTTGTGTTTTCTTTTAAATGCTGGCAGCTTGGTATCTAACCAAGCTTTCTTTATATCGTTAAAGTCTTGGATATTGAAACATAATCCGATACACTAGAAAGAGCTGTATTTCACAAGAGCGTCAGAAAGGGAGACGGGAGATATATGGATGAGTTTGATTTGATTCACAGTATTACGCCGCATTCGCATTATCATCCTTCCGTCGATGTAGGGATCGGTGATGACGGTGCGGTTTATACAGCGTCACCCCATATGCAGCAAATTGTCTGCCTTGATACAATGGTGGAGAATGTCCATTTTAAATTAGAGTATTCCTCTCCTCATGATATCGGTTATAAGGCGCTTGCTGTTAACATTAGTGACGTGGCGGCGATGGGAGGCATTCCGAAGTTTTATTTGGTGTCTCTAGCGGTTCCTTCTTGCTGGCAGAAAGCTCACGTCCAGGCAATGTATGAAGGAATGGCGGAACTGGCGAAACTATATCAAATGGATTTGATCGGGGGAGATACCGTCTCCGCTTCCGGTCAAGCTGTTATTACCGTTACTGTCATCGGAGAAGTTGAGAAGGATCGCGCTTGTCTGCGAAGCTCGGCAAGACCCGGAGATGTTGTGTTTGTTACGGGGGATATCGGCTCGTCCGCAGCAGGACTGTCTCTTTTATTGGGAGAGACACTCCCTTCTGCTTTTCATGCGACTGATTATTTTATCCGAAAACATAAACGGCCCGTTCCGAGAGTTCAGGTCGGCCGCTTCTGCTCTCAGCTTCAGCGTGCGGCGCTGAATGATATCAGTGACGGATTGGCCAGTGAGCTGCATGAAATAGCTGCGGCAAGTTCAGTTACGATAGAAATTGAAGAACAACTTCTGCCGGTGCATCCGGATTTGCCTGAGGCAGATTCTGAGTGGAAAAAATGGGTGTTATTCGGCGGTGAAGATTTTGAATTGGTTGGAACGGTTTCTCAGCAAGAGTGGATTTCTTTGCTTGATTACTGCACTCAATCAGGCATTCCGATTGCGAAGATAGGAGCGGTATCTGAACGGAAGGAAGCCTGTGTTCTTTTGACAGCCAATGATCAGAGACAAATCGTCCTTGAGAAAAAAGGATACAATCATTTTAAATAAGACGGGTGACTCACTTTGAAGACATTACAATGGAGAACGAAAAACCCCGAAGAAACGAAAGCCGTAGCCAAGCTTGCCGCTTCTTTGGCAAAGCCGGGAGACATTTTGACACTGGAAGGCGACTTAGGCGCGGGAAAAACGACTTTTACAAAGGGTTTTGCCGAAGGACTGGGAATCACGAGAGTGGTAAACAGCCCGACTTTTACAATTATAAAAGAATACCATGACGGTTCGCTTCCTCTATATCATATGGATGTGTATCGTATGGAGGATGAAAGCGAAGACTTAGGGCTTGAAGAATATTTTGAGGGACAAGGCGTCTGTTTAATTGAATGGGCTCATTTAATTCAGGATCAGCTGCCTGCTGAACGGCTGCAGATCGTCATCACAAGAGCCGGTGATGAGGCAAGGGACATTACCTTTACGGCTTGCGGAACACGGTATGAAACGCTTTGTGAGGAGATAAATAAACATGACAATACTGGCAATTGATACGTCAAATTACACGCTGGGTGCCGCGCTCGTTCGTGACAAAACGGTGATGGCGGAGTATATTACATATTTAAAAAAGAATCATTCCGTGCGGGCCATGCCTGCTGTCAATTCATTGCTGAAGGATTGCGGCCTAACACCGCAGGACCTTACAAAAATAGCGGTGGCGAAAGGACCGGGATCGTACACAGGTGTCAGAATCGGTGTGACGCTGGCAAAAACATTGGCATGGTCGCTGAAGCTTCCGGTTTCCGCTGTCTCGAGTCTGGAGGTGCTGGCGGCTAACGGACGGCACTTTCAAGGACTGATCTGCCCGTTATTTGATGCCCGGCGCGGACAGGTATATACGGGACTTTATGAATATCAGGATGGCCGATTACAATCCGTTCTTCCTGATCAGAATGTCCTTTTGACTGATTGGCTCGGCATGCTGAAAGAAAAAGCGTCTCCGGTTTTATTTTTAGGACACGATACAGCCATTCATGAAGAAACCATTTTGCATGAGCTGACATCTCAAGCAGTGATTGGAACGGCTGCACAGCATAATCCGCGGCCGTCAGAGCTGGCGTTTTTAGGCTTGGAAAAAGAAGAAGCGGATGTCCACAGCCTTGTTCCGGATTATTTGCGTCTGGCAGAGGCTGAAGCGAAATGGATGGAATCTCAAAAATAGGGTGATAGGGATGAAAACGAAAACGGCGATTCGAAGCATGCGTCCGGAAGATATTGATCAAATTTATGAAATTGAAACAGCATCCTTTACTTCTCCGTGGACGAAGGATTCATTTTATCATGAGCTTTTGGAAAATCCGTATGCCCACTACCTTGTCATTGAAAAGGACGGCTGTCTGGCGGGGTATTGCGGAATCTGGATTATTATAGATGACGCGCAGATTACGAATATAGCCATTAAGCCGGAATATCGGGGCCAATCATTGGGAGAAGCGCTGTTTCGCTCTGCGATAGAATTGTGCAGAGAAAAAAAGGCAAGAAGGCTCTCTCTCGAAGTCAGGGTCTCAAATCATCCCGCCCAATCCTTATATAAAAAATTCGGTCTTCAGGCCGGAGGAATCAGAAAACAATACTATACAGATAACGGGGAAGATGCGTTATTAATGTGGGTGACATTACATGAGTGAAAAACAAGATATTTATGTATTAGGAATCGAAACAAGCTGTGATGAAACAGCGGCCTCAGTCGTAAAAAACGGGAATGAAATTATTTCAAACGTTGTCGCTTCTCAAATTGAAAGCCATAAACGTTTCGGCGGGGTCGTGCCTGAAATAGCGTCCAGACATCATGTGGAGCAGATTACCCTTGTGATTGAAGAAGCTCTTTCAAAAGCGGAGATGGGCTTTGATGATCTTGATGCGATTGCCGTAACGGAAGGACCCGGACTTGTCGGAGCCCTGTTAATCGGAGTCAATGCGGCAAAGGCGTTAAGCTTTGCCCATCAAATACCGTTAGTCGGCGTCCATCACATCGCGGGCCATATTTATGCAAACAGGCTGATAGGAGAACTTCAATTTCCGGCGCTTGCTTTGGTTGTGTCAGGCGGACATACGGAATTGGTTTATATGAAAGAGCACGGTTCATTCGAGGTTATCGGTGAAACGCTGGATGATGCCGCAGGCGAAGCTTACGACAAAGTGGCAAGAACGATGGGGCTTCCTTATCCGGGAGGGCCGCAGATTGATAAGCTGGCTGCTGTGGGAACGGATTCCATTCCGCTTCCGCGTGCGTGGCTGGAAGAAGGGTCTTACAATTTCAGTTTCAGCGGCCTAAAGTCAGCTGTGATTAACACACTTCATAACGCCTCGCAAAAAAATGAGGTGATTCCTCCGGAGGATCTTGCCGCAAGCTTTCAGCAGAGTGTCATTGATGTACTGACGGCAAAAACCTCTAAGGCCGCGAAAGAATACGGGGTTAAACAAGTGCTGCTGGCAGGGGGCGTAGCCGCTAACAAAGGGCTGAGAGCCGCACTGCAGCAGGAATTCAGCCATTCGGGAGATCCCGAGCTTGTCATCCCGCCGCTTTCTTTATGCACGGACAATGCAGCGATGATTGCGGCTGCCGGAACCGTTGCTTTTGAAAAGGGGATTCGGGGCTCATATGATATGAACGGACAGCCCGGTTTGGAATTAACATCCTTTGATCGTCTCACGTTGTAAAACGTGAGGCTTTTTTTACTTATTAACAGACAATTCTAACATATCCACAGGATTGTGAATATATCCAGAAATCCAGGCTGGATAAGGGACTATAAGTTGTTAGTAAAGTGGATAAAGTCAGAAAATTTTGTGGATAGTGTGTATAAAACGCTTACTTACATGGCTGACAAGGAGGATAGCTGTGGATAAAAAAGCACCCCTTAAAGAGGTGCTTGACTTTTTCTATTCTTCTGAGGAGAGTTCCTCCCATTCTGCTAATAAGCTTTCGAGCTCTTGATTCAGAGCTTCATTCTCCGCGTGAATGGTCTGTACTTTTTCATGATCCTGATACACGTCAGGATCGCACAGCAGCTCCTCATTGGCGCTGATTTTCTCTTCGGCGGATGAGACGGCTGCTTCGATTTCTTCAATGCGTCTCAGGCGCTGCCGTTCTTTCTTCTTCCATTCTTTTTCTTCCTCGTAAGTTCTTTTCGTATCCTGTTTGACCTTGCCGGCAGGCTGAGCCTGCTCCTTTTCCTGCCGCTTCATTTCTTCCAGTTCCAGCTGCTGGGCTTTTTTCTCGGTGTAATAGTCATAGTCTCCCAAATATTCTTCTGCATGATCAGGTGACAGCTCCAGCACTCTTGTGGCGATCCTGTTAATAAAGTAGCGGTCATGCGATACAAATAACAGTGTTCCCGGGTAGTCGATCAGGGCGTTTTCCAGCACTTCTTTACTGTCCAGGTCAAGATGGTTTGTCGGTTCATCAAGGATGAGAAAGTTTGCTTTTTGAAGCATCAGCTTGGCAAGCGCGACTCTTGCTTTCTCCCCGCCGCTTAACGAGCGGACCGGTTTCAGGACATCGTCTCCGCTGAACAGGAAGTTGCCGAGGCATGTCCTGATCTCTTTTTCCGGCATGTCCGGATATTCATCCCACAGCTCGTCCAGCACGCGTTTGGACGAGGTCAGTTCAGCCTGCTCCTGATCATAATATCCGATTGTGACATTGGAACCGTACGTGATCGATCCGGATTCCGGACTGATTGTATTCATAATGGTTTTCAGCAAGGTTGATTTGCCGATTCCGTTCGGTCCGACGAGGGCGGCGCTTTCGCCTCTTGTGATGCCGAAGGTCAGGTTTTTCAAGAGCGGAGGCTGGCCGTCATAGCTGATGGAAACATCCTGTACGCGCAGGACGTTGTTTCCGCTCTGTTTTGTAATGTCAAAACGGAAGGCGGCTGATTTTTCATCCCCGAGCGGCTTTGCCATGACGTCCATCCGTTCAAGCTGTTTTCGTCTGCTTTGGGCTCTTTTCGTTGTAGAAGCTCTGGCCAGATTGCGGTCGACAAAATCTTGAAGCTTGGCGATTTCGTCCTGCTGTTTTTCATACAGCTTCAGGTCTTTCTCATACTGCTCAGCTTTTTGTTCTAAATAGGCGCTGTAGTTGCCGAGGTATTTTTTGCTTTCTGTCCGTGAGACCTCGTACACTTGGCTGACGACTTTATCAAGAAAGTATCGGTCGTGGGAAACGATCAGGATTGCGCCTGAATATCCCTGTAAATAATGCTCAAGCCATGTAAGCGTGTCGATGTCGAGATGGTTCGTCGGTTCATCCAGAACAAGCAGATCAGGCTGGGTCAGCAGCAGCTTTCCGAGCGCAAGCCTTGTTTTCTGACCGCCGCTCAGGCTTTGCACTTTCACGGAATCGTCAAATTTTCCGAAGCCGAGGCCGTGAAGGATAGATCGGACGTCCGCTTCATATTGATAGCCGCCTTTATCCTTGAAATCCTGCTGAAGCCTGTCATAGGTTTTCATCAGCGTCTCAAGCTCCGCGGGGGCGGCTGTGGCCATCTTTTCTTCAATAGAGCGCATCTCTTTTTCCATTGCTTTCAGGAAATCAAAAACGCTCAGCAGTTCTTCTTTTATGGTAAGCTGGGATTCCAAGCCTGTGTGCTGGGCAAGATATCCCATCGTTAATTCTTTCGGTTTGATTAATTCACCCTTTTCATATGAAAGGTGACCTGCGATAATTTTAAGGAGAGTTGATTTGCCGGCTCCGTTTCTGCCTACTATGGCGATGCGATCCCGAGATCTGACTTCGAGCTTTATATTGTTTAAAATAGGATCAGCGCCAAAAGATTTGGATAGCTGATTAATTTGTAAGATCATCATATTATTTCACCTCTGTTATAATAAGTTAAGTGTAGCTTATCAACCTGCTGTCAGCAAACAATACATCAGAATTGGAACATTATAGGATAAGACATCAGGGAGAAAATAGTGTATGATCAGAAGTAAGGAGAGTTTAAATATGAATGGATTTTCTCATTTTAATGAAGAAGGCCATGCCCGCATGGTGGATATAAGCGATAAATCTTCAACAGTCCGTACTGCCGCTGCGATATCCAGCGTACACATGAAGCATGACGTGTACAGCAGAATCAAAAACCGCGAGATCGGAAAAGGAGACGTGCTGGCTGTCGCACAGGTGGCAGGAATTATGGCCGCAAAGCAGACGTCAGCGATTATCCCGATGTGCCACCCGCTTTCTTTAAGCAGCGTTGACATTTCATTCGGCTGGGAGGAAAAGAATTCCGAAGCCGTTCTTCATATACAGGCAAGCGTAAAAACGAAAGGGAGTACAGGTGTGGAAATGGAAGCGCTAACTTCCGCTTCAGTCTGCGCTTTGACCGTTTATGACATGTGCAAGGCGCTGGATAAAGGAATGGTCATCGGCCCGACCTGCCTCTTGGAAAAAACAGGAGGGAAAAACGGTGATTTTAAAAGAGATGCATCTGAGTATAAAGTGGAGGACCAATCATGAACAAGGATCAATCAAAAATTCCACAGGCGACGGCAAAACGGCTGCCGCTTTATTATCGCTTTTTAAAGAATTTACACGCGTCAGGAAAGCAGCGCGTTTCATCAGCTGAACTGAGCGACGCGGTAAAAGTCGATTCGGCCACGATCCGCCGGGATTTTTCCTATTTCGGGGCGCTCGGCAAAAAAGGATACGGCTATAATGTGGATTACCTGCTGTCATTTTTCAGAAAAACACTGGATCAGGATGAAACGACGAACGTCATTTTGATCGGTGTCGGGAATTTAGGGACGGCGTTTCTTCACTATAATTTCACAAAAAATAATAACACAAAAATATCTATGGCTTTTGATGTGAATCAGAGTAAAATAGGAACTGAGGTAGGCGGTGTGCCTGTCTTTGATCTTAATGATTTAGAGCTTCACATTAAGGATGAACCCGTGGCGATTCTTACCGTTCCGGCGGTTGCCGCCCAGTCAATCACCGACCGGCTCGTGTCGCTCGGAATCAAGGGAATCCTTAACTTTACGCCGGCCCGTTTGAATGTGCCGGATCACATTCGAATTCATCATATAGATTTAGCTGTAGAGCTTCAATCATTGGTTTATTTCTTAAAGCATTATTCTGTTTTGGAAGAAATTGAATAGCGAAAGGAGGAGCTGCACATGATTGGTCCTGGAAGCCTGGCGGTTATCGGTGTGGTGGCGGTGATTATTTTCGGTCCGAAGAAGCTTCCCGAATTAGGAAAAGCGGCGGGGGACACGCTTCGTGAATTTAAGAACGCTACTAAGGGATTAGCCGGTGAAGAAGAGGAAAAAAAGAAAGAAGAACAGTAAGATAGGATGACGCGTATGAGAGTGAATCAAATGACGCTTGTGGAGCATATTGCCGAACTTCGGAAACGATTGCTGATTGTGGCGTTATCCTTTACGGTTTTCTTTATTGCCGGCTTTTTTCTGGCAAAACCTATCATTGTGTATCTTCAAAAAGCCGATGAAGTAAAAGAGCTCACCCTTAATGCTTTTAACCTGACGGATCCGCTGTTTATCTTTTTGCAGTTCGCGTTTATCATCGGCATCATTTTGACTTCGCCGATTATTCTCTATCAGATTTGGGCGTTTGTCAGCCCGGGTCTGTATGAGAAGGAGCGCAAAGTAACACTCAGCTATATTCCGATTTCGATCGTGCTGTTTGTCGGCGGTGTGTCGTTTTCTTATTATATTTTATTTCCGCTGGTCGTTGATTTTATGAAGCGGGTCTCGAATGACCTCGATGTCAACCAGGTGATTGGGATCACTGAGTACTTTCATTTTCTGCTGCAGCTGACGATTCCGTTCGGACTGCTGTTTCAGATGCCGGTGCTGATCATGTTTTTAACGAGACTCGGTGTTATCACGCCTAGGTTTTTATCGAAGATCAGGAAGTACGCATATTTTGTGCTGCTTGTGATCGCCGCGATGATTGCGCCGCCTGAGCTGCTGTCTCACTTGATGATTACCATTCCGCTTTGCATTTTATACGAGATCAGTATCCTGATTTCAAAAGCGGCGTATCGGAAAAGGCAGACCGGCAGTGAATCTGACCAGGACGTATCAGCATAAAAAAGCCATTTCTCAATGATGAGAAATGGCTTTTCTTTTATTTTTGATTTTTTTTCACTTTAAATGAGAAGGCGAACATTTTAAACGAGATGCTGATATTATAAGCGGCGAAAACCATCAGCAGTATGGAATAAAAAGACCACATGCTTCCCGGAGAGCTTGCGGCCAAATACGTAAAGATACAGCCGACTGCGAAATAAATCAAGCCCCAAGTCATTGGGTTCCTCATACAAACAATCCTCCAATAATTAATTGCATTTGCTCACTATGCTGTTCAATATATTTTTGGGCGGGGCCGAGCTGCATGACCACGACAATGGTATTCATCATGACATGGGCGAATATCGGCACAATAATCCGTTTCGTCTGCACATACAAGAACGCAAAGGTAAAGCCCATGGCCGTATACAGCAGCAGGTGCGTGAGGTCTTGATGCACAATGCCGAAAATGACGGAACTGATCAGTCCGGCGATAAAGAAATTCGTTTTTTCACATAATACACCGAAGATGATCTTCCGGAAAATGATTTCTTCAAGAATCGGCCCGACGATTGAAGAAACGATAATCATGAGCGGCATGGCTTTAATAATGTTGAGAATGGCTTTCGTGTTTTCAGAACCGCTGCCCACATGAAAGACATACTGCTCAATCATCCCGGCGATTCCCTGAGAAAATAAAGCGAGCCATATTCCCGCGACCGCCCAGAGAACTGACATGCCGGCGGATGCTTTCTTCCCGTTTCTTAATGTCTGCTTCGGCACGGTTCTCAAAATCAAGAGAACGATAATCAGGCAGATAAAAAAGCTTACGACGGAATAAATCCCCTGAGCCATGGTGAGATTCTCATTCGTAGGGTGCCCGCCCGCATAGCCGAATTTGTACATTAAAGGAATGCCGATCAATGCGGAAAGCTGCATGATAACATATGTCAAAATGATATACCAATACTGTTTTCTCAAATGATATGTACTCCTTTATCCTATAAAATCAACTTATTTGTTCTTATTGTAACACAAGTGAACTTGACGTGAAAAAAGGAGAAAATCAGTGCGAGAGAGAAACATGTAAGCGTGAAAATTTTTTATTCTTATGACTTGAAATTGGAAGTGAGATTCTTTATTATAATAACTGTGTTAGCACTCTTTAGAGCTGAGTGCTAAAATTACATATTCATACTATTGAGGAGGTTATTACATTGTTAAAGCCATTAGGTGATCGCGTTGTCATTGAACTCGTAGAATCTGAAGAAAAAACTGCCAGCGGAATCGTATTACCGGATTCTGCAAAAGAAAAGCCGCAAGAAGGCAAAATCGTGGCAGCCGGTTCAGGTCGCGTGTTGGAAAGCGGAGAGCGCGTTGCTTTAGAAGTAAAAGAGGGCGACCGCATTATCTTCTCAAAATACGCTGGTACTGAAGTGAAATACGAAGGTACTGAATACTTAATCTTACGTGAAAGCGACATTTTAGCTGTAATCGGCTAAGCAAATAAATATTTTTAAAAATTCGAGGAGGTTTCGTTAACATGGCAAAAGATATTAAGTTTAGTGAAGAAGCACGCCGCGCTATGCTTCGCGGTGTCGATGCGCTTGCTGACGCTGTAAAAGTAACTTTAGGGCCAAAAGGACGCAACGTGGTTCTGGAGAAAAAATTCGGTTCTCCGTTAATTACAAATGACGGTGTGACAATCGCAAAAGAAATTGAACTTGAAGATGCGTTTGAAAACATGGGTGCGAAGCTTGTAGCTGAAGTAGCCAGCAAAACAAACGACGTTGCCGGTGACGGTACGACGACTGCGACTGTACTTGCGCAGGCTATGATCCGCGAAGGCCTTAAAAACGTAACTGCGGGGGCTAACCCTGTCGGCGTGCGTAAAGGTATGGAACAAGCTGTAACCGTTGCAATCGAAAACTTAAAAGAAATTTCTAAGCCGATCGAAGGCAAAGAGTCTATCGCTCAGGTTGCTGCGATCTCTGCTGCTGATGAGGAAGTCGGAAGCCTTATCGCTGAAGCAATGGAGCGCGTAGGAAACGACGGCGTCATCACAATCGAAGAGTCTAAAGGTTTCACAACTGAGCTTGAAGTTGTTGAAGGTATGCAATTCGACCGCGGATATGCGTCTCCTTACATGGTGACTGACTCTGATAAGATGGAAGCGGTTCTTGACAATCCTTACATCTTAATCACAGACAAAAAAATCACAAACATTCAAGAAATCCTTCCTGTGCTTGAGCAAGTTGTACAGCAAGGCAAACCATTGCTTCTGATCGCTGAAGATGTTGAAGGGGAAGCTCTTGCTACACTCGTTGTCAACAAACTTCGCGGCACATTCAACGCTGTTGCCGTTAAAGCTCCTGGCTTCGGTGACCGCCGTAAAGCAATGCTTGAAGACATCTCTGTTCTTACAGGCGGAGAAGTGATCACAGAAGACTTAGGCCTTGACCTGAAATCTACTGAAATCGGACAATTGGGACGCGCTTCTAAAGTTGTGGTAACGAAAGAAAACACAACAATCGTAGAAGGCGCCGGCGACACTGAAAAAATTGCTGCACGCGTCAACCAAATCCGCGCTCAAGTGGAAGAAACAACTTCTGAATTCGACAGAGAAAAATTACAAGAGCGTCTTGCGAAACTTGCCGGCGGCGTAGCTGTCATCAAAGTCGGCGCTGCGACTGAAACTGAGCTGAAAGAGCGTAAACTTCGCATCGAAGACGCCCTCAACTCAACTCGCGCAGCTGTTGAAGAAGGCATCGTATCCGGCGGTGGTACAGCGCTTGTCAACGTATACAACAAAGTCGCTGCAGTGGAAGCTGAAGGCGATGCGCAAACAGGTATCAACATTGTGCTTCGCGCGCTTGAAGAGCCGATCCGTCAAATCGCGCACAATGCAGGCCTTGAAGGATCTGTCATCGTTGAGCGCCTGAAAAACGAAAAAATCGGCGTAGGCTTCAACGCTGCAACCGGCGAATGGGTAAACATGATCGAAAAAGGTATCGTTGACCCGACAAAAGTTACACGTTCTGCTCTGCAAAACGCAGCTTCTGTAGCAGCAATGCTCTTAACAACTGAAGCCGTTGTCGCTGACAAACCGGAAGAAAACGCCGGCGGCGCAGGAATGCCTGACATGGGCGGCATGGGCGGTATGGGCGGAATGATGTAATCATCGCCTAGAACCCTTGATATATAGGGGTTTGGAAGGTGGAGATTAGTGAAATGCTAACTTTTTGCTAACTTTCAGTTTTTGAAACAAATTTACTTCACCAATTAGAGAAGACCTTTCGTAAGTTCACTGAACTTATGGGAGGTCTTTTCTTCGATATTTTTTGTCATATGAGCGTAAATATTCATCGTCGTGTTGATGTCTGAATGCCCTAATCTTTCTTGAATCTCCTTTACGCCTGCACCAGCTTCAATGAGAAGGGGATGTATGAGTATGTCTAAAGCTATGGGGTGTAATATGCTTGTCTTTATATCTTTATATGATTCATTGAAAATTAAACATGAATTACTTAAAAACTTATAACAAAAACAAAACATTATTTATAGAAGCTGTAAAATCGCCTATAACACATATTTTTGACATGTGGTCCCCTGAAACCTTGAACGTTCACACACCCCTAGCAGATGAAAGTAATCCCTCTTATGAAAGTAATCCTGTATCTCTTGCCTTTTGCACGGCTTCTTCTCGATTTTTGACTCCCAATTTATCATAGAGAGTGGAAGCGTAATTTCTTACAGTGCCGTTTGATAAGTAAAGTTCCGAAGCAATTGTTTTATAACGAATTCCTTGAGACAAAAGATTCAAAACCTCTAGTTCGCGTTTCGTTAAGCCATACTCTTTTCCATCTAACTTCAATCCGGCTGGCTCTGCCTCATCATTTCCATCCCACATTCTATGGAACAAATCTTGGTCAATCATAGTGGCTCCCCGATAGACGAGGCGAATCGATTCAGCTAGTTCACGTGACTCTATGGATTTTAGCAGATAGCCGTCAGCGCCGCTTCGTATGATTTCCTTCGCCCTTTCTATATCCTGAAACGTTGACAGGATGAGGACACGAATGTCAGGCCACTTCCCCTTGATTATTTTGGTGGTACGAATCCCATCCTGATTGGGCATCTCCAAATCCATTAATACCAAATCTGGATTCAGCCTTCCACACAATTCTACAGCTTGCTCTCCATCTTCAGCCATGCCCACTACCTGCAAGTCCTTCTGTTCATCCAAGATTGTATAGAGACTTTCTCGAATAAACGAATGATCATCGACGATACACAAGCGGATTCGTTCATTGGATAATTGTTCCAACCTAGGTAACGCACATGAGATGAGCGTCCCCTCGCCTTTTTCGGAGTATATAGTGACTCTACCTTGTAATTGTGCCGTACGTTCTTTCATCGCAGTTAACCCGAAGCCATCTTTCCATTCCTCCACTCCGCAGCCATTATCTTGCACATCCAATCTCGTCTGTTGCGGCTCAAAATGCAGTGACACAATGATTTCGGTGGATTGTCCGTGTCGCACAGCATTAGTCAGTGCTTCCTGCAAGCTCCGATACAGTGTCATTTTCACTTGTTTGGGGACCGTGTACTCTTCCCCTATTATTCGAGTGCGTACATTTACTTTTGCATGTTTCTGAAACTCTTCCGCTAATTGTTTCAAGGTAACAATTAGCGGAAGTGCTTCCTGTTGTGAATCCATTTGATGTAAATACGTTCTCACTTCTGCCATACTGTTACGGGCCAATTTCAATAATGAGTCAAGCTTTTGTTCCCCATCTTTTGTCTTTAATTCCGTACGTAATGTTTCCATCCCCATAATGATTGAGGTATAGGAATGTCCCATCGTATCGTGCAAATCTTTTGAGAGTCTATCACGCTCCTCTAGCAAAGTAATTCGTTCAATCTGGGATAAATACTGTTCCAATACACGCTTCTGGTTACGAATAATTTCATTGTTACGGTAATTAACAACGAGTAAGCGAAAGGAAAATCCCATTGCAAAAGCCAGACCCATTTGTAGGATAATCACCCATACATCTATTTCACGGGAAAATATTGCAATGAGAAACGGAAACAAAACAATTGTGATAGAACCCGACCAACGGTATGATTTATGGGCACTATTTGCCGCGATCATGAAAGTCGGCATTAAAAAAGCAAGATAAGCCGCTGGAAATAATAAGATTAAGTAGAAGCAAACTCCACCAAACAAAATTATCTCAGTAAACAGATAATAGCGATAACTGAACATTAAACAAATCCAAGGTACTGAAAATGAGGCTACTTCCCAAAGAATGATGATCCAAAGTGGCACAGTCAAATGGTCTTGATGTTGGATAGTAGTTAACATCATTGAGAGCCAGATGACAAAACGTATACAAAGTAATACCCAGTCATACCAAAACCATTGTTTCAAAATCCCAAACAAATTATCACCCCTTAATAGCTTTGAACATGGAAATCGTGTACTTTCCAATCATTTGAACTAAACTGTTTCCAATACAAGTACGTATCCAGGAGAGAATACCCCCAGCGATCATGACACATATAGATTCCTTCCATGAATTCACAGTTATTCCTAATAAATATACATCAAGATATTGAAAAAGTAACGGTGTAACGATAAATACAAGCGGAGCTACATACAATATAACGGCACATAAGAGGCTAATTACCCCAATAAGAAACTTCTGCATGAGCCAAAAAATAGCCCTCCAATTGTTACTATTAAGAATTGCTTCTTTCGCTTCAATCCATTTATCCCCTCCACTTTTTGTCCTTGGTAGGATTGGCTCTATCGATATATCCGTATAAACCTTCGTCTGAATACGTTCATACTGGACAAACGTGTGAGTTGTCCGCAACACACTCGCTAACAAGGGAATACCTACGAAGATAACTGTCATCACGAGTGCAAATGTAATGCTGGCCAAATAGAAGCAAAAGTAAAACAATCCAGATCCGAAGGTAAACAAAAAAAAGTAGAAATCTTGCAAACTTTTTTGAGCTGCTTCTTTCGACATTAGAGTTTCTCCTCCTTTTTCTTTACTAATACGTTATGAGCCGCTCTTCGATTCTAACTTTTCGCCTGTCACATACGGTAGTGTCAAAGTGTCATGATTTATAGGTCATGACTATAAAACTATCCGTACTACGCTCTATTTTTTATGTCATGCATGAAGATGACGAAAGGTCACTAGCTACTATGACTTTCCGATTGCTACACTCGGTTTATACACTGACGAGCTGACTACTCGTTGTGCTGACAAGAAAATTTCAGTCAAACAAAGGAGAGTCCGAAAATGAAAAAAGCAATCAATACACTCAGTCTCGCAATTCTTCTCACTTCTACTAGCATGATTTCTGCATGTTCCCCACAATCATCAGAAGTTGGAGAATCAAAACCATCGACATCCACGCCCGATGTCCAAATGACGAAAGCTCCCAATAATGCAAAAGAAATAGAATCTTTTGCTGATCCGTTATTTGAGGAAAAAATGAAGGAGTACAATGTAAACGGTTCAAGTTTTGTCGTCGTCCATGATGGAAAGGTCGTCATCAATAAAGGGTACGGTTATGCAGATAAAGAAAAGAAGATTCCCGTCAATAAGGAAACGGTCTTCCAAATTGCTTCAGTCTCGAAAACTTTTACTGCCTTGGCCGTGATGCAACAAGTCGATAAAGGAAAGCTTAAACTAGATCAAGATGTACAACAATATCTCGGTGGATTGAAAATACCCAATAAAACAGGAAAACCCCTCACCCTGTTTGATATGCTGACCTATACCAGCGGCGTGGATTTTCCCGATATCACTACAATAACCGGACCAGAATACGTTAATCAAGATATCCCGATGAAGGAGTTTTTCTCTAAACATATGCCGACGGTGGTACGGCCGCCCGGTGAAGCTTATACGTATGACAACTTCGCATTTGCACTCGCAGGATATGCAGTGGAGAATGTTACGGGCTCATCTTTCTCACGATATATGGAAAAGAATATTTTCAAACCATTAGGCATGAAGTCTACAAGTGTACGTTTTACGCCTGATCTTCTCAAGAGAATGGCTACACATTACGGTCCCACTGGCGATCCTATTCCAACAAGTGGGCATGGTCTAACAGATGCACCACAAGGAAGCATTTTGTCCACTGGAGAAGACATGTCAAAGTACATGATTATGCAGCTACAGAATGGAAAGTTTGGAGGTAAAGAAATCGTAAGTAAAAGAAGCATGGATATGATGCATGACTACCAAGTTTTCGCAGATAAGACGATTCCTGTTGCAACAATTGGATTTGAAACGCCTTTTAATGAATTTGCTAACGGTCAACACGTTGTAATAAAAGGGGGAAGCATGCCGGGACATCAATCAATGCTGATTTTAGTGCCTGAACAAAAAACAGCATTCTTCATGTCTTACAATAATGATTCAATGATGAGTATAGACATATATGAAACTCTCATGGATCACTATTTCCCTGCTAAGAAGAATGAAGTAAAAACAAGTTATCTCCCGTTAGAGGAAAAAGAAGCTCATAAATACTTGGGCTTATTCCAAAATACGCGTTTCGCTGCAATTCGCACTCATTTTACTTATGAAAATGGGAATTTGGTCATGGAGGGTGGAACAACTGGAAAACAAGTTCTCAAAATGATTCATCCGTTGTTATTTGAAGATTCGAAAGGCAACAAAGTTGCTTTCAAAAAGAATTCAGCTGGAGAAATCGCATATTTTCACTACAACTCTCCTAAAAGCCTTGATTTTGTAGCAGATGCCCAGAGAATTAACAACAAACCACCTTTTGATGACGTTCCACAAAAGAGTAACTATAGAAGTCACATTGATAATCTTCATGCTCTAAATATTATGGGTGCTAAAACAGGTAATCTATTCAATCCGATGGACATCATGACACAAGGAGAGTTTGCGGATACGTTGTTACTTGCTTATGGATGGAACGGTTTTCCAGACGACTCCAAGGAGGCAAGGGAAAAAATTATGAAAGGAATTCCAGGGTATGACCGTGCTACTCCGATTACCCGACAGGTCGCAGCAACCATGATTCAAAACTTAAAGCAAATTCATGACATGAAACCGATTCAGCCTGACAAAGCTATTAAAGTAAAATTGCTTGATGCTGCGGATGACTGGGGGGTCCAAGCCATTCAAGCACTTGCCTCACAAGGAATCGTAGACCCTGATACTACCATCCACGCCGACGGATCCTTTACCTTCCGTCCGAAGGATCTGTTACTACGTCAAGAAGCGAGTGCCTTACTCGATTTGGCTTTTGGTTATCATGCTTTGCCTATTAAGCAGAAGTAAGGATTCATCCAAACATGAATCATAGCAAATATTTAAGGGGAGTACCATCATTCTTACAATAGGAGGAAAAATAGCATTTCCTATAGGAGAGATGCTACTTTTCTTCTAACATTTCCATAAACATAACAGCTGTTATTTCTCCATTCCTCCATTTTGAATGAGTTTCTTCTATGTTTAATCAATTCAGAAAGACTTAGTATATGATTATGGAAAAAACGCATGCTAAGCCCTCCAAATTAACTGGAGGGCTTTTTGTAGCTTTGAAATAAAGTCACGATGTTTATAAAAAAGATGCGATATCAATACTTGATTTTGGACTTCCGTAATGAACTATCGGGGCAGGATAGCATTCCTGTAGTTAATCTATTAAACATTCTGACTAAGATACATATAAAAAGGGTTTAATAAGAAACGTGTTAAAAATAAAAAAACATATAAGGAGCTTATAAATTTAACTAGTGTGTTGATCCAAGAAGGACTAATGCACTTTTTTTGTTGAAAAACAGTTTAAATTTCTATAATGGTTCAAACTACTATTATGTGACTTTAGCTTGTTAAGGTTGATAAACGATTTGATTATTATGGGGAAGAAGCATTTGAAAAAAACAAGAGAAATATCGAAAAAGTTCTCCTGCTCCTACACAATATTCTCCGTTCGCGCCATTTTTATTGCTTCTTCACGGTTGTTGACGTCGAGCTTCGAGCAGTAATTGCGGACCGTTTCCTCCGATAAAAATAGCTTTGCGGCGATTGACTTGTAGCGCAGGCCGTTTGACAGATGCTCCAGAATCTCCATTTCTCGTTTCGTAAGCCCGTACGGGTAGCTGTCCTTACTTGAGCCGATCTTCTCCAACTGCTCGCGTTGACGCTTTATCTCTTCGAAAACTCGCGTAGCGACCGATTGGTCGATCCAGGTTCCACCGTTATAAATAAGTTTCAAGGCTTCCTTCATCTCCCGCGGATGAATCGACTTCAGCATGTAGCCTTCCGCCCCGTTCTCCAATGCAGTTGACGCCTGCAAGGTATCCTCAAACGTTGTCATGAGCACAATCTTCATATCAGGCCATCGTTGTTTCATCTCAAGTAAAGCCTCAAGCCCGTCCATTTCCTTCAAGCGCCTTACCCAATTGTTCCACCTCTCCTCGAATCCCAATCGCAGGCTCCCACGAATCAATCAAAAGAATTGCCTTCTGATTAAATTCCATCGCTTTCGTATGCTCGCCTTTACGGAACAGCAGGAGTGCCATCCCGTAATAATAATAAATCAACTCAACCTGATTCGCGTTATGTTTGTCATAAAGCATCTGCTCAAAAGCTTCTTCCGCTTTCTCAAACAGATCACACTTCACGTAAGCTATACCCAAATTGAAATAGGCTTCTATCGTTTTTTCGCCCCCATACATGGAGCTGATCTCATTTGCCGCTTCGTATAATTGAATGGCTTCTTCATTATGACCTTTCACAAAGCTCAGATCTCCGCGAACCAATAGAACTCTGTGCTGAATCGCAGGGGAAATCGGTTGATCTTTGATATCGATTAAAATCACTTCTGCTTTTTCATGACTTCCGGCTTTTAAAAACAGCCTCGATTGCAGTGCGAGTCCCCATACCTTTAGATCGTGAACGTCTTGCTCTTCAGTGTCTGATTGTTCCAGAATCTTCAGTCCGTCTTCAATTTGTTGAAGTGCCCCGTCTAAATCATTGACTTCCATGAGTGCCCAGCCTGCTGTGTCGATTCGGAAGAACGCTTCTAGCGTGTGTTTGCCTAATTGATGGGCGGCGTCGGCGGCTTTACGGCCGTATTCGATTCGTAAGGGCAGGTTGATTCTGCTTAGAAAATGGCTGATGCGGGTGATGAGTTTGATCAGGATGTCATGTTGTCCGGTTTCGCTCGACCATTCGATGACCTTTAGGATGTTCGGCCATTCCTTTTTCATTAGCTCTAAATTCCGTCCCAGCAGATAGCTCCAATAGATGGAATTCGGCTGTTCCCGTTTTATATGGGTTTCCGCATAATCCATATAATAATGCGCCCAGCGGCATCGGGCTTCTTTTGCAAAATCATGATTTTCGGATAAGTGCTGTTCTCCGTAAGCGACAACGGTTTGATGGGCTGCGTATTGAATTCTTCCTTCGCTTCGTTCCGGCTGTATTAAAGCAAATGACCTCATTTGCTCAATCGCGTAATGAAAACGGCGGGCGTCTAATCCGGCCGCTTGAGCCAAGCTTTTTTCGTCAGGGGGCTTAGAGAAAAAGCAAAGCGTCTGCCATAGTTTTCGTGTGTCTTCATGACATCTGTCCCATGTGCGGCCAAAGAGAACCTCAAACAATTCCAATAATGAGTAACCCGCTTGTTTAAGCTCTTGTATGAGCTGGGGAGCGGGGATGTCGTCGTCTGACATGTATGCAATGCTCAGTGCCATGGCCTTCGGGTTGCCGGCAGCTGCCGAGACGAATTCATTCTTAAGGTTAGGTGATAGCTGCAACAGCTGCTCCAGCTTTTCCCGTTTATGCGGGAGGTTGCATGTTTGCAGACAGCGGTGCACTTCTTGATGGAAAAATTCAAGGGCATCCGTTTGTTCAAGGCCGCTCAGCTGGATGGCCGCCAGTTCCCCGAGGCCGTCCCGGTATGTCTGTTTTACGTTTTCCCGTGCCGTAAGGAGGACTTTTACGCCTTGCGGAAGGCCGATGATAAATTCGTGAATGTCACGTTCCGCTGTATCAATGCTGTCAACGATCAGCAATACCGGTGTTTCATTTGAATGAGCGGCTAATGCATTGCGGACGACGAACCGTTTTTCGTTGATTGATTTGTCGATTTGTTCGGTGCGTCCGAGCTGATAGGCGATCGTGTTTAAAAAATCGCTGAAGCTCAATCCTTTCCAGTCAGCGCTGATCCAGATGATGCTGTTGAATGCCGGCCAATCTGGTGAATCGCCGGCACAAAGGTAGGCTGCTTCAAGAGCGATCGTTGTTTTTCCCATGCCGGCCCAGCCTGTGATTAAACAGACCGGTGACGGAGACAGCATCCATTGTCGGATCGCTTCCATATCAAAGCCGCGTCCGATAAAGTTCCCCGTCCGGCGTGATGGTAGGTTATGCGTGACGGACTTTCTTGTAAGCGCATTCGTTTCGTGGCTTTGTCTGTCATGAAACAGCCGCTTTACTGCTTTTTCAACATCTTCATCACTCGGCGCTCCGAATGATCCGTCTTTCCGGAGTATTTTTGCTTTTTTTAGACAAGACGCCGTCCAAACGGGCAATGCGGGTTTGATGACGGGAATGGTGGTGGTTTCCAGAAGGCCGGTCAGCCATTCAGGATCCATGTCAGTCTTTTCTATAATAATCCAGATCATCCCGAACAGCTTTCCGTCGTCAATTCGTCCGGGAATGTAGTTTGCGCCCATCTGTCCGATCCAGCTTTTGATCGTGTTAGAGGAAACGCCTATTCGGAGTGCGATTTGCTCTATATAAGACTGTCTGGATTTTACGTTCTTTGTCCTTTTAATTTTGAAATCAGGATGATGTTTCAGCGATTTGACGGCAGGTGCCAGCAGTTCTGCAAATTGTGTCCGGTTTTCAAGTTCAGCCATTAGCCTGCACCTCCTATTAGTACTATTTTATCAATTCAGTGTTTTTTGTATATGAAAAAATAAAAAGTACAGTGCGGCTGTCCTTTTATACAGCAGGAAAGGCTGTTGTACGTCTTGAAAAGCAGATAAAATAGGGGCAGTAATAGAGAAAACAAAAATGTATGCACTTACATTTCAAAGCAGAGAAAGGATTTTGCCAAATGACTCACACAGTGCCTCAAAACATGAAAGCGGCGGTTATGCACAACACGAGAGAAATCAAAATCGAAACATTGCCCGTGCCTGAGATCAATCATGATGAAGTATTGATAAAGGTGATGGCTGTCGGAATTTGCGGATCTGATCTGCATTACTATACAAATGGCAGAATAGGCAATTATGTAGTGGAAAAACCATTTATCCTCGGTCATGAATGCGCGGGGGAAATTGCCGCCGTCGGATCGTCTGTCGATCAATTCAAGGTGGGAGACCGTGTCGCCGTCGAACCCGGTGTCACATGCGGACGCTGTGAGGCGTGCAAGGAGGGGCGTTATAATCTTTGCCCGGATGTACAGTTTTTGGCGACACCGCCGGTTGACGGCGCGTTTGTCCAATATATCAAAATGCGTCAGGACTTTGTTTTCTCGATTCCGGATTCACTATCCTATGAAGATGCGGCTTTGATCGAACCGTTTTCTGTCGGCATTCATGCGGCCGCGAGAACAAAGCTTCAGCCCGGATCAACAATTGCGATTATGGGAATGGGGCCTGTAGGATTAATGGCTGTTGCGGCAGCGAAAGCATACGGGGCAGGCACAATCATTGTGACCGACTTGGAGCCGCTGCGGTTAGATGCCGCGAAAAAAATGGGCGCGACGCATGTCATTAATGTCCGGGAACAGGATGCCGGTGAAGAAATCACAACGATCACGAATGGCAGAGGCGTTGATGCTGCCTGGGAAACAGCGGGGAATCCGGCGGCATTGCAATCCGCACTGGCTTCCGTGCGCCGGGGCGGAAAACTGGCGATTGTCGGTTTGCCTTCTCAGAATGAGATTCCGCTCAATGTGCCGTTTATTGCAGATAACGAGATTGATATATACGGAATCTTCCGTTATGCGAATACGTATCCGAATGGAATTGAATTTCTCGCTTCCGGCATAGTGGACACGAAGCACCTTATAACGGACCAATATCCGCTGGAGCAGACGCAAGAGGCGATGGAACGGGCCTTTCAATACAAAAATGAATGCTTAAAAGTGATGGTGTATCCAAATCGCTGAGTGAACGGGGAGGATCTTTGCATTCTCCCTCTTGCTTATCAAAAATGAAAACGGATTCTTGGGGTGGGAAATGATGATTGAAACAGAAAAAGCAGCGGCAGTAAAGACGAAATATCGCGGCCTGTCCTGGATGGAACGGATCGGCTACGGATTCGGCGATATGTCGTACAATATTATCTTTCAGTTTGTAAACGCATACTTATTATTCTACTATACAGACGTCGGCGGCATTAAGCCTGCGGTCATTGCAGCTTTGTTTCTTATCGTAAGGGTGCTGGACGCTATTTTTGACCCGATTATGGGCGCGATTTTAGACAAGACGAATACAAGATGGGGAAAGGCAAGGCCGTATCTTTTGTGGGTGGCGTTTCCTTTTGCGCTATTTACGTTCTTATGCTTCACGACCCCCCATTTCGGCGAGACGGGGAACATGGTTTATGCGTATATCACTTATATTCTGCTTGGGATGTCCTTCAGCATGCAGACGATTCCGGTCAACAGCTTAACGGGGCGGATGACGAATTCCGTGGAGGAACGGACGGTTCTGACGACGACCCGGATGATTTTGGTTTATATCGGAATTCTGTTATCGATTTCCTGTGCGACACCGCTTGCGGACGCCATCGGCGGGAAAGATCAGGCGTTTGGATTCCAAATGACGGCGCTTATCTATGCGGCGGTGAGCATCGCATTGAATCTGTTCAGTTTCTTTACTGTGCGGGAACGGATTCAGCCTGAAAAAAGAAAAAAACAAGGAATGAAAAAGACGTTGTCTGTTTTGTTCCGAAACAAGCCTTTGCTCATTTTGGTTTCTGCATTTTTGGCGTTTGCGATTGGGTTTAACATTAAGCTCAGCACGATGGTGTACTATTTTACGTATAACGTCAGCCATAAGGAATTTGTGTTTTTAGGAACCGTGTTGTTTTTCGGCGCAGCGCTGATCAGCAATCTGTTTATTCCTTTCTTTTCTGAGAAGCGGGGCCGGAAGCAGGTTATGATCATCACGGCGGCGCTATCGCTGATTTCTTATGCGGGCCTTCAGTTTACATCGTATTCTTCGCTGCCGCTTATTTTCTTTTGGCTTTTCGTTTCGGGATTTTTTACGACGCCTTTAAATACGCTTGCTTGGGGAATGGTTGCCGATTGTGTCGATTATGCGGAATGGAAAACCGGAGTCCGGGCTGATGGCGTGGTGATTTCGAGCATGAGTTTCATCAATAAGCTCGGAGTTGCGTTAGCCGGGTCATTTTCGGCCGTTTATCTCGGAATCGCCGGATATGCCGCGAATACCGATCAGACGGTCTCGTCATTGAATGCGATTAAAAATATGAATGCGCTCATTCCGGGATTGTTCATTCTGCTGTCTATTATTCTTATTTCTTTTTATCCTTTAACTGAAAAAAAATATCAGCAGATGATGTCTGATCTGGAGCAAAGGGCTGCCAGATAAGTATACGTAAAATTTAAAATATTCTATGTAAACGGTTGTATTTATGACAGAAAGCACTATACTGAAACTATAATCGAGAATTGATAAATGAGTGTGATAATGTGGGAAGCCAATCTGTTATTTGTATTGGAGAATTGTTAATTGATTTCTTTTGTACCGATGTGGATGTTGATTTGACGGAAGGGCGCAATTTCTTAAAAAGTGCCGGCGGCGCACCGGCGAATGTGTCGGCAGCGATTGCTAAGCTGGGCGGAGACGCGGCTTTCAGCGGAAAAACAGGCAAAGATCCGTTCGGGTATTTTCTGAAGCAGACATTGGACGCCGTACATGTCGATACCTCTATGCTCGTCATAGATGAGAAAGCGTCTACAACGCTTGCGTTTGTTTCATTAAAACAAAACGGGGAGCGCGACTTTGTGTTTAACAGAGGAGCGGACGCTTTGTTTACGCTGGATGATATTGATCTGGAAAAGGTAAACGATGCCAAAATCCTTCATTTCGGATCAGCGACGGCATTGTTATCTGATCCGTTTTGCTCAGCCTATTTACGGCTGATGTCGATTGCGAAAGACAATGGACAGTTTATTTCCTTCGATCCTAACTACCGTGAGGATTTATGGAAAGGAAGAGTTTCAGAGTTTATAAACACCGCAAAAAAAGCCGTTGCCGTAAGTGATTTTGTGAAAGTCAGTGACGAAGAGCTTGAGATCATCAGCGGTGCGAAGGATCATAAAGAAGGTGTTGCGGTTCTTCATGAGCTCGGGGCCGATATTGTGGCGGTGACACTCGGGAAAAGCGGGACCCTTCTTTCAAATGGGAAGGATATTGACATCATTCCGAGCATTCCGGTGACATCAATAGACTCAACGGGAGCGGGAGATGCGTTTGTCGGCGCGGCGCTGTATCAGCTGGCACGCACCGATGAGATTCAGACAGCAGCCGAAGATTTTGCGAAGCTGCGTGATATTGTCTCATTTGCCAATAAGGTGGGGGCGCTCGTGTGCACCAAAATCGGTGCGATCGATGCTTTGCCGAGTTTAAAAGAGGTTGAAGTATCACTGTAAAATATCGAGGATGCTTCTTGAAAGTCATCGGACTTCGGGAAGCATCCTCTTTTATTTAGGTCTGAAACCCTTTTCGATATACGGTATACTTTAGAAAGGCATCCAGTAAATTGAACCGCTGTGAAGTACATACAATAACTTTTTTATCAGTTCTGAGTAAAACCAAGTTTCTGCTGCTGCCGTCATGTATAGTGTGACGGCCTGTGATATTGAACCGCGGAGGAATGTTTTTCATGAAACATGTTTTTCTTATTGTGCAATGCGCGTTTTCTGTTTTTTGTTTTCTTTGTCTCGCCGCTGTCAATTGGTATCAGGGGAGTGAGCTTGTTTCTGATTCGTTTGATTGGAATTATACGGCTAAATTCTCAAAGCTTTTGAATGGGACGGATACGATTACAAGTCCGGAACAGATTTCGCAGCTGGATTTCTTTGTGTATGCGGCGAAGCATTATCCGTTAGTGAGCGGGTTGATGATCGGGCTTTTTATTTATTTTTTGTTCTCACTGTATCTGGTCGTGAAAAATTTCCGCCGGTACAAATGGGTTGAATGAGACTATTTTCATATAAAATACATAAATTCATGAGAAAATGAAACTTTTTTTGAAAAAAACAGTATATATAACTATGAACTTGTTACTATTTAATTTTGGGAGGAAAATGAAAAATGAGTATTTTAGGAAGATTTAAAGACATCATGTCAAGCAATATCAATGCGCTGCTGGATAAAGCTGAAAACCCTGAAAAAATGGTTGATCAATATTTGCGGAATCTGAACAATGATTTAGGAAAAGTGAAAGCGGAGACGGCTTCTGTCATGGCTGAGGAACAGCGGGCGAAAAGAGCGTTAACAGAATGCCAGGCTGATGCCAAAAAGATGGAAAGTTATGCGATGAAAGCGTTGCAGGCCGGCAATGAAGCCGATGCGCGGACATTTTTGGAAAGGAAAGCGGCTGTTGAATCAAGACTGACTGAGCTGCAGACGGCTTATCAGCTCGCTTCTTCCAACGCGTCTCAAATGCGCAAAATGCATGACAAGCTTGTCGCTGATATCGGAGAGCTTGAGTCGCGCCGAAATGCCATCAAAGCGAAGTGGTCTGTGGCAAAGACGCAGGAGAGAATGAACAAATTGGGGTCCTCTGTGTCAAATGCGGGCCAATCGATGACAGCTTTCGGCAGAATGGAAGACAAGGTCAACCAAGCGCTTGATCATGCCAATGCGATGGCTGAGCTGAACGCGTCTCCGAAAGACGATATTGACGATCTGACGGCTAAATATGACAGCAATCAAAGCAGTGTCGATGATGAATTGGCGGCGCTCAAGCAGAAAATGCTTTTCAGTAAAGATCAATAGACAGCGGGCTGCAGTTTTGTCCGATATAAAGAGAAAGTGAGAGAAACAGAATGATCATTTCTTATAAATGCCCGAACTGCGGCGATGATATGGTCTTTGACAGTTCATCCGGCATGCTGACATGTCACAGCTGCGGGCGGCAGGATCAGATTGAGAGCCTGCCAAAAGAGTATATAACGACGAGATTTTCCGAAAATGAGGCGAACGAGTACCGATGTGAGAATTGCGGCGCGGTATTAATGACTGAGGCGGAAACGACGGCCACGACGTGCGGGTTTTGCGGAGGAGCCGCCGTTCTCGCCGACCGATTATCGGGAAATCTCGCGCCTTCGATGGTGATTCCTTTTACGATCAGTAAAGAAGAAGCCATGAACGCTTTTAAAAAGTGGTGCCGAAACGGCCGTCTGACACCGAAAGGATTTATGTCTGCCGATCGGGTGAAGAGCATAACGGGCATGTACGTGCCGTTTTGGATGTTTGACTTAAACAGCAAGGTTCAGGTCAATGCCGTTTGTACGAGAGTGCATCACTATGATGATGGAGAATACCGGGTGACGGAGACCGAGTATTACAACGCGTACCGCGATATCAATCTTGATTATCTCAAAATTCCGGTCGACGCTTCAGAAAAAATGAGTGATGAATTAATGGACAAATTGGAGCCTTACTCATACAGTGAGCTGAAGGAGTTTAATACGGCCTATTTAGCGGGATATATAGCGGAAAAGTACAATTATACCGATGACGATCTCTTTCCGCGGGCGAAGGATAAAATCAGCCATTATATTGATTCTTATATCAGATCCACCTTCTCCGGATATACGAAGGCTGACATTACGGATGAGCAGATTCAGACCGATAAAATCAGCAGCTTTTACGTACTGCTTCCGGTCTGGATGGTCAGCTACGACTATGAGCGGGCTGAACACATTTTTGCGATGAACGGGCAGACGGGCAAGGTTGTCGGCAAACCGCCGATCAGTGCCGGAAAAGTGGCCGCGTGGTTCGGCGGCATAACCGCCGGTGCGTTTTTAGCATTAAGACTCGTCTCACTTATGATAGGAGGCGGTTTTTGATGAAAGTATCGATGAAAAAAGCGTGTCTCTTCTGCTTCGTCCTTTTTCTGATGCTGTCTTTTGGTTTACATACATCGGCGTCTGCCGCGGAACAGAAGCATGTTTATGACAATGCTCATTTATTAACGAAGGATGAAACGAAGAAACTTGAGGAATTGGCCGGGAAGCTCGGGGCAAAGCGCCATACCGATTTTATCATTCTGACCGCAAATGGAACGGGCGGTAAGGATATCGAGCAGTACGCCGGTGATTTTTATGACAGTCATTTTAGCGGAAGCACGGCGATTTTGACCATTGATATGAAAAATCGGGAAGTATTTATCTCCGGATATAAAAAGGCGGAGACGTATTTGAATAACAGCCGGCTGAATACGATCAGAAATACGATCTCGTCAGATATTTCCGCAGGCCATTATGAAAAGGCGTTTCAGACCTACATCAAGTTGGCTTATAAAGATATGGGGAAAAGCCCGGACGACAAGTCTGACAATCTGCTGCTCACATGGTGGTTTCAGCTCATTATTGCCGCAGCCGCGGCCGGAATCGCCGTCACTGTGATGGTGTACAATTCCGGCGGCAAGGTCACCGTCACCGGCAGCACGTATATGGATCACGATACGTCTGAAGTGCTGAGCCAGCACGACACATATATCCGAACCGACGTTACAAGAGAAAAAAAGCCTGATAAAGATAATGACAATGACGGCGGAGTCACGAGGGGCGGCACGAGTTACAGCGGAAGCAAGGGTAGTTTTTAAATTATATGTAAAGGATTTGAGCATACATGGGTTTTTTCAGAAATCAGTTAGCAAATGTGGTGGAATGGGAAGAATTCAGAGACGACATGGTTTTCTATAAATGGAACAACCGTGAAATTAAAAAAGGCAGCCGTCTGATCATCCGGCCGGGACAGGATGCCATCTTTTTATACAACGGGAAAATTGAAGGGATTTTCCGTGATGACGGCGATTATGATATCGAATCAGAAATCATTCCGTTTCTATCTACACTAAAAGGGTTTAAGTTTGGCTTTAACAGCGGCATGCGGGCTGAAGTGCTGTTTGTGAATACGAAGGAGTTCACCGTGAAATGGGGCACAAAAAACGCCATCAACATTCCGGCGGCAGGTATGCCGGGCGGTATGCCGATCCGCGCAAACGGCACATTTAACTTCAAGGTCATTGACTACATCGGATTGATTGATAAGATTGCGGGTGTCAAAGACAGCTATTTAGTGGAGGACATTAAAATCCGGATTACGTCTATTCTCGATCAGCTTTTGATGAAATGGATCACCAGAGAAGGAAAAGACATGTTCAATCTGCAGTCGAATTCCTTTGAAATCGGAAAAGGGATTCAAGAAGATCTTGATATGCAGCTGATCGGAGACGGCATGTCGATTACGGGCTTCAATATTATGAGCTTTAACTATCCGCAGGAAGTTCAGGATATGATTACGAAAAATGCCTCTTACGGTATGGTGGGCGATGTGAACCGCTATCAGCAGATTTCCATGACGGACGGAATGTCATCCGGCAAAATGAACGGAAGCGGCGCCGCCTCAGACATGGCGGGCATGATGATGGGAATGAATGTGGCAAATCAAATGATGAACCAAATGAACCAAAATCAGCAGAACCAGCCGCAGCAAGATCAAAGTCAGCAGAATCAGGGGACGGCACCGGCAAACGGCTCGGAAGGAGCGGCTAAGCCGAAATTCTGTCCGAACTGCGGAACGAAAACGGAAGGCGCGAATTTTTGTCCGAATTGCGGACAGAAGCTTGCGTGACGATATACGAAAAAGAGGCCTTTTTTGGGCCTCTTTTTTTGTCATGATTTCATTGTTTGAACGATGAGGGATGTCAGCGCTTTTGATCCCTCAGGTATGAGATGGACGCCGTCCGGTGTGAAGTATTCAGGGTGCTGCAATGCTTTTGCGTGCCAATCGACAAGCGTCACATTTTTCCGTGACTCGGCCTGCCGGCGCAATGATTCGTTTACTTTGCTTTCCCACTGCCGCGGCACACGTGTGTTGACAAGATAGATATCGGCTTTTGAAAAGGAGCTGATCAGTGATTCAATTTGGCTGTTTGTGAAATAGCCGTTCGTCCCTAACTCGATGATGACCGCTTTGTCCGGCTGATTAAATGACGCATATTCCGAAGTGAGCTGGAGTGCTTGAGAGACTTGTCTTCCTACCTTTCCGTCGATGGTGACATGAGGGAGGGACTGCCGCAGGTATGACGCAATGTCCAGCATCACCGAGTCACCGATGGCCAGCACGTCTTGCTGAGGCTGTGTTTGTTTTGAATCAGCCGCTTTTTGAGATGACCGTTCCTTTTTCTCTTCGTTTTTCTTTGTATTTGATTTGTCTGCTGGTTCTTTCTTGTTTTTGTCTGACGCGGTGTCCGTTTTTTCGCCGCCGTGTTTTTTCTTGCTGTCTTCTTCTTTTGCAGGCTGATCGTGATCGGCCGTTTTGTGCGAAGAGGCGGCGGTTTCTTGCTGATCATTTTGCGCGTACGTCCATTGCGGCTGTTTTTTCTCTTCGGCTATCCCTGACAGCCCGCCCGCAAATACGAGAATGGCGGCAAGAATAAGGCCGAGCGACATTCGGCTGATGACAGAGGACGTCTTCCATTCCAGAAAGCGGTTCAGAAACACGCGGCGTAAAAATGGCCGGAAGCCCGCAGTGCGGATCGGCTGTTCAATGAAATGGTAAGACAGCTCGGCAAGAATGAAAGTGGCGCCGATTCTGACGGCGCAGTGCCAATAAACCGGATTTCCGATTTCCTGTACGGGTGTGCTCAGCACGATAACCGGGTAATGCCAAAGGTAGATTCCGTATGATCTCGTTCCGATCCAGCGAAGCGGCTTCCATGAAAGGACATGTCCCAAAAAGCTGCTCGGATGGCATAAACATGCGACAAGAACCGCTGCGGTGATGCTGATCAAAAGCATGCCGCCCTTGTACAGGAAGGGTTCATATTCATCCGTGTAAAAGACGCAAAGCAGCAGCGCGGCAAAAGCGGCAAGCTCCGTCCCGTGAAGCAGGTGTTTCATGCTGCTCGGCAGCCGTTTGGAAGATAATCGTTTCATCGGCCACACTAAAGCTAAAGCGCAGCCGATCAGCAATTCAAATGAGCGGGTATCCGTCCCGTAATAAACGCGGCTCGGATCTCCGCCGGGCACATACATCATACTCATTACGACTGCAGAACATAACGCGAGGAACATGACCGCGGCCGCAAGCCGGGCCCGTGTTTTACATATGTACATTCCCGCAAGCAGCAGGAACGGCCATATGATATAAAACTGTTCTTCAATCGCCAGCGACCAAAGGTTTTTTAATGGCGAAGGGGAGCCGAAGCTGTCGAAATAAGAAAGTTGATGAAAGATAAACCACCAATTGCTTATGTAAAAAAGTGAGGAGACCGCATCCCCGCGTACGGTATGCAGGAGCTCGCTGTTAAACAATACGACCCAAATGACCGTCGTGATAATCATGAGATAAGCCGCCGGCAGAAGCCGCCTGATCCGGCGCACCCAAAAATCACGAAAATCAAGGGTAATGGCATTGCCTTGGGCAGGCAATATAATAGATGTAATTAAATACCCCGATAAAACAAAAAAGATATCAACACCAATGAAACCGCCGTCGGCCCAGTTGAAATTCAGATGATATGCGATAACTGCGAGGACGGCAAAGGCGCGAAGTCCATCCAGTCCGGGAATATAGCGGTGATGCAGTGACTTGTCTGACATGGTATTCCTCCAATAATGTGTGCGGAAATTCTCGCTGTTTTGCGGATGGCTATGGCAGATTTCTGTACAGTCTTCCATTTGTTCCGTTAATTAGACGCATTCGGAAGGGGATTTTGTTTCAGAAAAAATGAATGAAATGCTGTGATTTTCTTAAACTTTTCAGCCCCCGTCCGGCGTCTGTTATATGAAAAGGGTCCCTTATGCATCTTGGCTGTTGCGGGACGAAAGAAAAAATCCATGATCTGCGGATATCATGGATTTTTTTCTTTCTTTATCTGATGTAGCGGTCTCCGACAAGCAGCTTGGAGATGACGGAGGTCGGTATTGTAAACTCTGTAACGCCCATATATCCGGGTGCCGCTTCGTATTCATCAAATGAAATAACAAGTTTGTGCTTATCTGTAATATAAAAATTCTGGTCGGCGCGGATGGCTTTAAAAGGCTCCGTCATATCATCATCTTCGACCCAGTATATTTTATTCGGATCTTCTTTCATCTGTTTTTTCATTTGTTCTTTAATATTTTGGCTGATGACTTTAATATAACGGTCATCTTTAAATAAACTCTTTAATGTAAGCACGGCCTCATTCTTTTTATCAATCGTGATGTAACGGCTTTGCGTATAGGATGAAGCTTGCGTTTTTTCGATATCACGGCGGATTGAGATCAAATCCGCTGTGTCAGTAACGGTTTCATAATCGCTGTAAATACTGAGGTGGCCTTTTTTGCTTTTTGAGGTCGCCTTCATAAATTCCTGATACAGCTCTTTGCTTTCTTTCATATAATGCCGGTTGATGCTGTCTTCGAGTTTATGATCGGAAAGGCCGGACAGAGCGGGCGTTTTCACATCAATGCTTGATTGGTTCTTTTCTTCCTTCATCTCCGTGAATGTGATGGCTTGGACGACTTTGCCGATGACGGGGATTTTAGACATGGCTTGTGCGGCATCCGGATTGATATTGACAACGGCGGTAAATAAGACGGCCGCAGCGACTGCCGCGGATGTCGGCCACATCACGATTCGTTTTTTCTTCGGTTTCTGCTGAAGGGCTTTTTCGACAATGCTGTCCAGTTCCTTAGGAATGGGCACACTTTTATACTCTTCTCTTAATTGTTCTAATCTCTTTTCCATTAAGAAAGATCCTCCTTTGTCAGCTGAATGCGCATGAGCTTCAGCCCCCTGTAAAGGCGTGTTTTGACGGTGTTGATGTTTTCCCCCGTGATGTCCGCGATTTCTTCTAATTTCAGGTCTTCAAAGAAACGCAGAATGATAATGGTTTTATATTGATGCGGCAGGTCATCAAGCGCTTCGTGAAGGTCCGTGTCTTTGTAGTGATCTTCCTTTCCGCGGCTTAAAAACTCAATCGTTTCATCGTCCATCACTTTCAGTTTTTTCTGTTTGCGGAGAAAATCAATGGCCGTGCGCACTAAAATTTTATAAAACCAGCTTTTGATCACATCGGGGTTTTTGACGGATTCGACCGATGTCAGCGCTTTTTGAATTGATTCCTGAACAATATCTAACGCGTCATCCTTGTTCTTTACGTAACTGTACGCAAGCCGGTAAAAGTCTTCCTTGCGCTCAGTTATGCACGTCACAAGCGACGCTTTGGCTGTTTCGTTCTTCATTGCTTCAAAGGGCTCCTTTTTTAAAAATACGTATCATAGGCTGCTGCCTAAGGATAGACGGGACAGGGTGAAAAATAGTTTGCGCAGAGGGGATCATTTTTAAAAGGAAAAGGAAGGAAAGACGAAGAGATGAAAAAAAGAGCCGGAACGGCTCTTTTTCGGATGTGTCTGATATTCAGCTGAACGGTTTAGTTCGGTTTGACTAAGATTTTCACTTGGTTTTTCTCTTTGATTAAAGCGCCGAAGCCTTCTTCAATCAGATCGTCGAGCACGATTTTTTTCGTGACGAGCTTATCTGCTGAGAAGTAGCCCTCTTTCATCAGTGCAAGAACGGAAGGGAAGATGTCACGGTATCCGATAATGCCTTTTACGGTCCGTTCTTTGATGACGATATCGTTCGGATGAATTTCCGCTCCTTTTTCCCAGATGCTGACGATAACCGTTTCACCGGCAATGTTTGTTGACTGGATCGCCTGGCGGAGAACGACAGGAACGCCTGTTACTTCATAAGAAACATCAACGCCGCCGTTTGTGCGTTTAGCGATTTCTTCAACGACATCGTCCGTTTTTGACGGATCAATGATGATAGCGCCGAGTTCTTTCGCTTTTTCCTGACGTTCCGGTGAAAGTTCAACCGCGTAAATATCTGTGGCGCCGGCCGCTTTCAGGGCTTCAATCACAAGCAGCCCGATCGGTCCGCAGCCAAAAACTGCCGCCTTGTCGCCCGCTTTCAATTTGCTTTGGCGGACGGCGTAAAGCGCTACCGCTGACGGCTCAACAAGCGCGCCCTGTTCGTAAGAAAGCTCTTCAGGAAGCTTAAACAGCAATTCTTCGTCAACGGATACATATTCAGAAAATCCGCCGCCGCCTCCGGCTAAGCCTAAGAATCCCATTTGTTCATCAAGGTTATAGGCTCCCTGGTGTCCGTGTGTGGCAAAAATCGGTTCCACGACGACACGGTCGCCGACGCTGTAATTTTTGACGCCTTCGCCCACTTCCACGACTTCTCCTGAGAATTCGTGACCCATCGTGACGGGAGCCATTTCGTTTGTTAACGGATGAGGTTTGCCGACCGGAATAAAGATCGGGCCTCCCAAATATTCATGAAGGTCGCTTCCGCAAATCCCGCACCATTTGACTTTAATTTTGACTTTACCCGGTTCTGCTTTAGGTTCATCAATGTTTTCGATTCGAATGTCTTTTTGATTGTGCCATCTTGCCGCTTTCATTGATTATCACTCCTAGTCTGATTGAAACGAGTATAGGTACATGATCAATATGAACCACGGTTAAAAGGAATAAAGTGCCTGCTTCCTAAAGCCTGATTTCTCAAAATATATCATATTATGCAACTATCAATAGGCCTTATAAAAAGTCCATATTGAATGCAGAAATACTCTATGAATATTATAACGCTAATGAATTAAATTTTGTAGTATAATTTACCATGGAATTATATAGAACAGGAAATTGTGCCGTCGTTATGTGCACGTCTCATCACGTTGTAATGAACATGTAAAGTGATTGAAATATTATAATCGTCTTCTTGGTGTATAATTTTGCCTAGAATAAAGAATCAGGAGGACGAAAGCTTGAAGAAGTTATTCTTAGCCTTATTGATTTTAGCAGGAAGCACGCTGGGAGCGATCAGTTACTCTTCTGATGCAAGTGCTAAAAAAGTGAACGGAAATATTACATGGTATAATGGAGTCGGTAAAAAAGGATCTTCCGGTAAAAAACTGGGACACTGGGATTGCGCGACAAAATTAGGATTTGACGTTCCGAGAAACGGAACGAAAATCAGAGCTTATGCGAAAGCAAAACCGAAAAAGGTTATTACCGTATACAAAAATGATGTAGGCCGTATGCCGAATGCCGTATTGGATGTCAGCCCGAAAGCGTTCAAAGCGCTCGGATATCCATTAAGCAAAGGAAGAGTATCCGGACACTACAGCTATTAAAATAGACCATCTTAAAAAGCAAGGACACTGATTCTTGCTTTTTCTGATTGACGGAGAGATTGATAATGAAGAAGAAACGATGGATCTGGATGTTGCTGGCCGCCGTTTTGGCGGCGGCGGTCATCGCGGCCGTTTTACTGATTAAAGGAAAAAGCGACGGCGGCGGGAAAGCCGTTGTCTCCGGCGGCCATGACAAGCTGCTTGTTTCCATTACAGACAAAGATCTGATGACGAAATATTACGAAGACGGCCGCGTGCTGTACGAGGAAAAGCTTTCGGCATATCCGGCGTTTGCGCTGGATGACGCCCATCAGGTGCTCTATTTTGTCGGGAATAATGACCAAAATGAGATGCGTCTGTATAAGCTTGATCTGAAGACGAAAAAGAAGACGGTGCTTTATAAAGGAACGGCAAGCGCTGACAGTCTGTTTTTATCAAAGGATCTGACGCACATTTATTTCCGTCTCGGAAAAGCGGATGAAGATATTTTCCGTCTCGCATCTTTTGATTTGAAAACGAAACGTTACGAAAATCTGTATCCCGCCGCCGATGAGAAAGACGACAGTGTGAGCAGCTTCTTTTATAACCGCAGCCAAAACGATTTTGCGCTTCTGCATTATTCCGTGAAAGAGGATTATCAAAAAACGGATGAGGCAAATGAGAAGGGGATTGACCCTGAACCGACGAATATCCGGTTTGCAGCAGGAGCGGGAGAACACCTTCAGGATCTGACAAACCTTGAACAGTTTATCAGCGACGTGGCGGTGTCACCGGACGGAAAGAACCTTGTCTTTACATCTTATACACAAAAAGGGACGGAACAAAAAGCGTCCATCCGTCTGATGAATGTCAAGTCGAAAAAAGATGAAACGATTATCTCAAACGGGAAGGACTTCACTCCGCTGATTGATGCCCAGCCTCAGTTTTCTAAAGACGGCAGCATTATTTATTTCATGGCGGAAGCAAAAGGCGCTAAGCGTCTGAAGGATGAAACGGGGCGGAATGCGAAGGTCCGGACCATTTATGCTTATCATTTGGATACGAAAAAATGCGAAAAAGTCTGGGAAAATGACAACGGCATTATCAACAGTTTTTCCGTCATCCAATCATGAAAAAAACACTCAGCGCCCGCTGGGTGTTTTTTAATGAACAAAGCTGGCTGCGGCTGAGGCGAGCCATTTGAAAAAACGGAGAATCGGAACGGCAAAATGAAGCGTTTCGATGAATGACTGGCGGCAAGGTTCATTTTCCGCCGTTTTGCCATTTCCTTCAGATCTTTCTGCTGCCGATCGTTTTTCATGTTCATTGCTCCTTTACATCATAAAAGGGCATGATAACGCAAAGGCCTCTCATGAGACATGGAGGCCTTCTCTATGTTGAGACTCGTAAAAGGGAGGTCTAACTTGATGCCGTTTGATTATTGTTTTGGAGATTTACCAACGAACGGACGCCGTCGATCATTTTACTGCCGCAAAGGGGGCAAGTCGGGGTATCACTGCCGGCAAAATTCTTTCTGCTCCAGCCGATACAGTCCTCTTTTGTGCATTCCCACGTACTGACATCTTCTTTAGGCAGCGGTTCCTGATTACGTTTGTTGTAGTAAGACATAAAGTCACTTCTTCCCTTATGAATTTTCGTGCACTCCTTCATTGTCTCATACTTTTCCCTAATCTCCTAATTCCTTTTTCTATCCAGATTTCCAATGAGGGTGCATCGTCTTCCTGTTATTACAGTATATGCAAATAAGTGTCTTCTTATTTTTTCTTTTTGGATAAATAAAAAAGCCCCTTCTCTAAAAGGGGTGATATTTGTTTACTGCTTATCCGTGACGTCCATCGGTCTCATCATGTCGTAATCTTCGTGTTCTAAAATATGACAGTGCCATACGTAGCGTCCGCTGTAAGGAGCGAAGGTCGCCGCGATTCTGATGACCTCTCCCGAGTGCGCCTGCACGGTATCTTTCCAGCCTTTTTCACTTGGAGGAGGCGGGACGGCTGGCCCTGTATACACAATGTCGCCGAATTTGTTATAACGCTCTAAGTCAAAAGGACGCCGGTCAAGGATTTGGAAGGAAACAAGATGCAGGTGTATCGGATGGGTTCCCCCCATCGGATTGATAATCGACCAGATTTCCGTTGTGCCGAGCTTCGGCGCTTCTGTCACAGGATCATGCCATCGCTTGTTATTCAGCGTCAAAACGGGCCGGCCGTATTTGTCTTGCGTATTTGTGAGTTTAAGCGTCCTGATATTGTGTATTCTCTTTGATGTTACATTAGGCATTGTTGAAAGATATTTAGGCTTCCGGCTTGTGTCTTCTCCCTTCAGCGGTTTTGTGACGCGGAATTGCATCACATTGGCGTCTGTATCCGGATCGACGTCGCCCCCGCAGCCGGTGCCGTTCGTTAAAATGATATGTTCTCCGTCAAAGGCGGAGAAATCGATGAGCACATCATACCGCTCTGCCGGGGCTAAGCTGATAGATTGTGTTTTGACAGAGCGGGGAAGCAGTCCGCCGTCAGAACCGATTTGGATAAACTTGCCGCCGTTATTGAGCGAGAGAGAAAATGTTCTTGTATTGGAGGCATTAAGGATGCGGAAACGATATGTCCGCGGTTCAACTTCCATATACGGCCACGCTTTACCATTGACGAGAATGGTATTTCCGCAAAAAAACGGGACGATGGAAGGGTCGGGCAGCGTTTCGGAAGGGGTAGCAGGTCCGCTCGGATAAGACAAGGAACCGTCGTCATTTAACGTGCGGTCCAAAATCATAAGCGGTACGTCGTACTCTCCGGAGGGAAGCTTCAGCTGCTTTTCTTTTCTCTCGCGAATGATATACATCCCGGCAAGCCCGGCGTACACATTGAGCCTCGTAATCGCCATGGCGTGATCGTGATACCATAACAGAGCCCCGCGCTGTTTGTTTGGATAATGGTATACCTCTTTCTCAAAATAAGGACCCGTTTCCTTAAAATCCTTTGTGAACCAGGCTTCCGGGTAGCCGTCGCTGTCCGGCGGGGTTGCTCCTCCGTGTAAATGGACGACGGTTTTGACATCGGGTTCCTGATGGCCGCTTTCTGAATGGTGAATGGTATGATCCACAGGCAGAAAATGCTTATCCGGAAGGTCATTCATCCATTTAATATAGACGTTCTCATCTTTGTTCACCTCGATCGTCGGGCCGGGAAATAAACCGTTATACCCCCACAGCCGGGTGGGCGGGAGATCGCGGTGCAGCTTGTGAAAGCATTCCTTCATGGTGACTTCATAATACGTGCTGCCGTCTGATTTCTTCTGCGGCTGGAGTGTTTCGATAATCGGCAGTTCATCTGCAAATTTTTCTAGTGCCATTTTTCATCCTGTCCTTATCAATTATTGAAATCCTGTACTACAGTTAATGCTGCCTTGAACAGGTTGGTTAAAAAAACACCCGCCCTTTTTTGAGGGGGGGGGTGTTTGCGGTTATTGCGCAACCCGGCTTTCGGAAGCGCTCTCTTTCGGTTTTTGTTTTTTGCGGAATACATATGAGGCAAGTACCAGCAGAGTAATAAATCCTGTCAGCAGAAATTCAGACCGCATTGAACTGATAAACAGCATAGATAACAAGATGGCGCAAATGGCGATGATCGTCAGGTAGGTTAAGTACGGATAGAACCACATTTTGATTTTAAGAGATTCAGGGTTTGTCCGTTCGATTTTCTTTCTCATTCTCAGATGTGAGACGGCGATAACGAGATAAACGAGCAGTGCGATCGCCCCTGATGAATTGACCAGGAACAAAAATACGGAGTCGGGAGAAAAGTAGTTCATAACAACGGCAATATAGGAGAAAAAGGTGCCGGCGATAATGGCTTGAACCGGTACGCCTCTTTTACTCAGTTTCATAAAACGCCGCGGCGCTTCATTTCGCTCTGCCAGTGAATACAGCATCCGTGACGTCGTATAAAGCCCGGAGTTCAGGCAGGACAGAACGGCTGTCAGGACGATGAAATTCATGATTTGAGCGGCTGCGGGAACCCCGATATGGCTCAAAACGGCAACGAAGGGGCTTTCCAAAATATTGGCTGAATCCCACGGCAGCAGTGTGACCACAACCGCAATGGAACCGACGTAAAAAATAATGATCCGCCAAACGACTGAGCGGGTCGCCTTTGTGACGGATTCGACCGGATTTGACGTTTCTCCCGCTGCGATTGCGACGATTTCAGATCCCATGAAAGAAAAAATGACAACGACGATGCCGAGCAGAACGGAACTTGGACCTTTAGGGAAAAATCCGCCGCTGCCCGCCAGATTTTCCAGCCCGACCGGTTTGCTGCCGGGGACGATTCCGAAAATGAACGCAAATCCCGCGATTAAGAAGACAACGATCGTCGCTACCTTCACTAAGGAAAGCCAGTATTCAAATTCGCCGAACGATTTAACTGAATAAATATTCGTCAGTGTTAACAGCACGGTCAGAAGCAGACTCGTCAGCCATAACGGAATGCCCGGGAACCAGTACTGTATGATTCCGGCGCCTGCAATGGCTTCAATGGCAATGACGATGACCCAGAAAAACCAATACAGCCATCCGATCGTAAAACCGGCCCAAGGACCGATGGCGTCATGCGCGTACTGTGAAAACGAACCGCTTGTCGGGTTGACGGAGGACATTTCCCCCAGCATTCTCATAATAAAAATAACTAATAGTCCTGCTAATGCGTAGGAGACAATCGCTCCGGGTCCGGTGGAATGAATGACGGATCCGCTTCCGACAAATAATCCGGCGCCGATCACGCCGGCAATTGAAATCATAGTCATATGCCGGGTTTTTAATCCCTTTGATAAAGAGTTAGGCTGATTCATTCTTTGCCTCCTTTTGGTTTGTTTATGCTGAATATTCCGACAAGTATTATTCTATCATAAATGCCACAGGCAGTTGAAAATGATGTAAGAAAATATGACATTTTTTCTCGTCCGTACAGCAGAAGGTGCCGGGATGAAAGAGGAACATGCCATTGACCATTCACACGTTCATATGGAGCCTCTCCAGCTGAAATAAAGCTTCCTTTCTAAAGGGAGCTTTTTCCTTTTTCAGACTGGAAACAATTCGCTGGAAACGTTTTTTTATACTGTTTATATTTTGTGGTAAAGTTAGGTTACGATAATTGAAATTTGAGAGATGACTAGGAGGAGAAGAATGGCTTATAAAGAAGAGCTGCATCCGCTGCTGGAGAAAGCCGTTGAGCATATTGAAAACATCATCATAGGAAAACGGGATATCGCCATACTCAGTCTGGCCGCCATTCTCGCAAAAGGGCATGTGCTGCTGGAAGACGTGCCGGGAGTCGGAAAAACGATGATGGTCCGCGCTTTGGCCAAACTGATCGGAGCTGACTTTAAGAGGATTCAGTTCACGCCGGATCTTCTGCCGTCAGATGTGACGGGTGTCTCTATTTATAATACGAAAACGATGGAATTTGAATACCGCCCTGGACCGATCATGGGGAATATCGTGCTGGCTGATGAAATTAACAGAACCTCTCCGAAAACGCAGTCTTCTCTGCTTGAGGCAATGGAGGAAGGGAATGTCACCATTGACGGAAAGACAATGCGGCTGGCTGAGCCGTTTTTCGTCATGGCCACACAAAACCCGGTTGAATATGAAGGAACGTATCCGCTTCCCGAAGCCCAGCTTGACCGGTTTTTATTTAAGCTGCGCATGGGCTACCCGACTGCCGAGGAGGAGCTTCGGGTTCTGTCTTTGCAGGAAGGGCGCAATCCGCTTGAAACAATCGAGCCCGTCATTTCTAAAGAACAGTTTATCAGCCTTCAGCAAAAACTGGAGCAGGTGCGGGTGGATGATGGAATAAAAGCGTATATCGTCGACATTACTCAGCATACCCGCCGGCATCCGTCCGTACATCTGGGCGTAAGTCCGCGCGGTTCAATCTCATTAATGAAAGCCGCGCAGGCGTACGCGCTGCTTCATGACCGCGATTACGTCATTCCTGATGACGTCCAGTATTTGGCTCCGTATACGCTGCCGCACAGAATGATCTTGACCGCCGAGGCGAAATTTAACGATGTGACACCGGAAGCGGTTATAGAAGACATCATGCAAACGGAAAAAGTCCCCGTCCAAAGGATGTCGGTCCGCTAATGAGAAAGAAGATGCATTGGCTTCTATATGGATGGAAGCTGCTTATGTTGGCCGTACTGACGGCGGCTGTCTTTTCTTATGCCATGTTTCAGGGCGGATTTGTGAGCTGGTTTTTATTTTATGCGTTTTTGCCGTTTACCGTTTACGCCGGGCTGGTCGCTGTGTACCCGCTGCGGGCGTTTCAGGTGACGCGTGACGTGTCCTCCGCCCAGTTAACCTCAGGCGACAGGCTGTCTGTCACCATCAGGCTGGCGAGGCGCCTGCCGTTTCCGCTGACATATATGGTCATTGAAGATGTGATGCCGGAAACGCTTGGCGAGAGGCGCAGTGCGAAACAGCTTGTGTTTCCGTGGTTTCAAAGGAAGCTGACGTTACAATATGAGCTGCCGCAGGTGCCGCGCGGAGAGCATCATTTACATACGATAAGAGTGCGGACGGGAGATGTTCTCGGGCTTTTGGACAAGACGGCGTCGTTTTCCGTTACGGATACGGTTCTGGTTTTCCCGGCGTACGGGTCTGTTCACTATAAGCCGCAGGCTGCCTCCGGGGAAGAGGGTGCGGCTGCCGGCGCTCCGTTTCAGGTACACCGCTCCGCAATGGCTGCGAGCGTCAGAAATTATCAGCCGGGCGACCGGTTTTCCGCACTTGACTGGAAAACATCGGCGCGGCGAAATGAGCTGATGACGAAGGAATTTGACCCGCTGCAGAGTGTGAATATGATTCTCCTTTTGGACTGCAGGCCGTCCCCATCGTTTGAAGCCGCGGTATCCGCTTCGGCATCCCTGCTTTACACGGCGCTTGTGAAGGGCTCTCCCGCAGGATTTATCTCATTGGGGAGAGACCGGACTGTATTTCCCGTCCGGGAGGGAGACCGGCATTTCAGAAAGATGCTGCGTTACCTGGCATCAGCTTCAGAATCGGAAGAAGCCGATGCAGGCGGGCGTTTAGGAAAAGAGCTGGCGGATCCGCGTGTCCGCAAAGCTTCCATTGCCGTCGTGACGGGCAGTCTTACAGAAGACCTTCTCAAACAGGCTGAGCCCGGCCGTGCTGACATGACGGTGTTTTTGGCGAAAGAAACGAATGCCGCGCTTTCGGAGAAAGAACGGAAACTCGCTCTCATCTTCGCTCAAAAAAATATTAAGGTGCAAATGATCAGGGACAAACGGGTGTCCCATGTTGTTTAGAAAGAGAGGTGGCGCGCCATGCCGCATGACGAGAACCAGGGAAGCAGGCTGAGTCTGCTGCTGTTTTATTTTCTCGCTTTTTTATTGTTATGGGAATGGCTCAGGCCGCTGCACAATTTTACGGATACAAAACATACCGGTTTTTTCATCGTTTTTATCGGTTTGGCATTTCTGCTGTCATTCTTCCGGATGAGGTGGTACGTCACCGTGCCGTCCTGCATTCTGTTTACGTTGATCAGTATTCACATCCTGTTTTATAAAGGTTCGGTTTTTCAGCCGGAATGGCTCGTTTCTTTTTTGCGGGACGTGATGCAAAATGCCCGCCACATCGGGTCCGGAAGATGGAATGACATGAACCCGTCATTCCGCACGTTGCTGTTTTTTGTGCTTTTATGGCTGCTCGTGTATTTGCTGCATTACTGGGTGATCTATCAGCGGAAAATATTATTCTTTTTTATCATGACGGTAGCGTATATCACCGTGCTTGATACGTTTACTCCCTATGATGCCGCGTACGCCGTCATCCGGATCGTCTTTATCGGCTTTTTGATGATGGGGCTTTTGTATATGGAGCGCATCCGGCTTACGGAACATATAGCGTTTAAAAAAAGATTGATACTCAAATGGTTTCTGCCGCTGATGCTGTTTATCTGCGCTTCCGTCGTGTTCGGTCTGGCTGCTCCGAAATCAGACCCGAACTGGCCGGACCCCGTGCCGTTTCTTAAAAAAATAACAAACCACAAAGAAGTGCCCGCCGCCGAAAGCAAAATCGGCTACGGCAATCATGATGAAACATTGGGCGGTCCTTTTCAGCAGGATGATACGCCGGTTTTTACATGGAAAGGAAAAGAACGGGCGTACTTCCGGGTGGAAACGAAGGATACATACACGGGGAAAGGCTGGGTGGAGACCGATCAGGGCATGTCTTATAAACTGAACGGCGGCAACGTGGAAGATATATGGTTTGACCGGAGTGTGCAGACGAGACGGTATACGGCACAGGTGTCCATTGATGAGAATTATCTCTATAATCACGTCATGTATCCGATCGGCGTCTCCAATATTAAACCGAAGCACTCGATTCAGCTTGAAATGAACGGAAACACCGAGCAAATTACGCCGGTCAGTGAACAAGTGGGCAACATCCGCAATATGGGAAGGTACACGGTGACCTTTCAGGCGCCCGTCTTTAAGCTGAATGATCTCAGAAAAGTGAAAGTGAAACGATACCGTGAGCAGAATCAATTCAATGACCGGTATTTACAGGTCCCCGACAGCCTTCCGAAAAGAGTGAGACAGCTTGCGGACAGACTGACGCGGGATCATCATAATATGTTCGATAAAGCGAAGGCGATCGAGGATTATCTCGGATCTTCCGCATTTTCGTATAATACACAGGATGTCGCGGTTCCGGAGCACAATCAGGATTATGTCGATCAATTTCTGTTTGAAACGAAAAGAGGATATTGTGATAACTTTTCATCGGCAATGGCGGTGCTGCTCCGCTCCGCGGGAATTCCCGCCCGTTGGGTGAAGGGCTATACATCCGGCGAATATAAAGGGGCAGGCGACCATAACGGCCACATTTATGAAGTCACAAACAACAACGCCCATTCGTGGGTAGAAGTGTATTTTCCCGATCAGGGCTGGGTGACGTTTGAGCCGACAAAAGGCTTCACCAATCCGACGGAGTTTACGTCAGAGCAAAATCATACCGCGGCAAAAGACAGCGGAGGCTCAGCGGGGAATTCGGATGCACCGTCTGACAAGCAGCGTCAGGAAACAAAGCCGGAAAAAGAAGAAACACCGAAAAAGCGGGATCACAGCGCGGTACCGCATCCTGTGATCCGCAACAAAACCGCGGCACACCTGTGGCCGTATGCAGCCATCGCCATCGTGATTTCAGCCGCGGCGGCACTCGTCTGGCTGTTCCGGGCGCGCTGGATTCCGCACGTTACAGCAGCCAGATTGAAGCGGCGCACGGATGAAGACGTCTTTTTCGACGCATATGCCGCGCTGCTCCGCCAGCTGAAACGAAAAGGTTTCAGCAGGGGAGACGGAGAAACACTGCGCGATTTTGCTGCGAGGATTGACGAGGCGCACCATACAAACGACATGTCCGAGCTGACGTTGCGCTATGAGCGGGCCTTATACCGCAGGGATAATGCCGCAAAGCTTTGGAATGAATCAGGACAGTTGTGGGAAAATATAATTAAAACAAGATAGTCTTGACCGCATATCGTCCTGTTGTTAGAATAAATGAATGTTAAATGGGAGCCCGGGAGCGTTAAAAAGCCGGGCTTCCGTACAAGTCTTGCGCGACAGAGGGCTGAACGTTTGTCCTCCGTTTTTTCTGTGTCAAAAACTTAGAGGAGATTAGGTGACAACCATGACGAAGTTAGTGAATGAAATGATTCTTGTTCTTGATTTCGGCAGTCAGTATAACCAGCTGATTACCCGCCGGATCCGTGAATTTGGCGTATATAGCGAGCTGCACCCCCATACGTTGACAGCTGAGGAAATCAAAGAAATGAATCCAAAAGGAATTATCCTTTCAGGCGGACCGAACAGTGTATATGATGAAGGATCTTTCCGCTGTGATGAAAAAATCTTTGAACTCGATATTCCTGTATTGGGCATCTGCTACGGCATGCAGCTGATGACTCATTACCTCGGAGGGAAAGTCGAGGCGGCAAGCCAGCGCGAATACGGAAAAGCGAACATTCAGATTCAAGGAACTCCTGACTTGTTCAAGGATCTTCCGGAAGAACAGGTTGTGTGGATGAGCCACGGCGATTTGGTTGTAGAAGTTCCTGAAGGCTTCACTGTTGACGCAACAAGCCATCACTGCCCGAATTCAGCGATGAGCAAAGCGGACAAGAATTGGTATGGCGTTCAGTTCCACCCGGAAGTGCGCCACTCTGAATACGGCAATGATCTTCTGAAAAACTTTGTATTCGGCGTTTGCGATTGTGAAGGCAAATGGTCAATGGAAAACTTTATCGAAATCGAAATGCAAAAAATCCGTGAAACAGTCGGAGACAAACAGGTTCTTTGCGCGCTAAGCGGCGGTGTTGATTCCTCTGTTGTGGCTGCTTTAATTCATAAAGCGATCGGCGACCAGCTGACTTGTATTTTCGTCGATCACGGCCTGCTCCGTAAAGGCGAAGCGGAAGGCGTCATGAAAACGTTCAGCGAAGGCTTTAATATGAATGTCATTAAAGTTGATGCGAAAGACAGATTCTTAAACAAGCTGAAAGGTGTTTCTGATCCTGAGCAAAAACGCAAAATCATCGGCAACGAATTCATTTACGTGTTTGATGATGAAGCGGACAAGCTGAAAGGCATCGATTACCTTGCGCAAGGAACGCTTTACACGGATATTATCGAGAGCGGTACTGCAACGGCGCAAACGATCAAATCGCATCACAATGTCGGCGGACTTCCTGAAGATATGCAGTTTGAACTGATAGAGCCGCTGAACACCCTTTTCAAAGACGAAGTGCGCGCGCTTGGCACGGAGCTCGGCCTTCCGGATGATATCGTATGGCGTCAGCCGTTCCCTGGCCCTGGCCTTGGCATCCGCGTACTCGGTGAAGTAACGGAAGAAAAACTTGAGATCGTTCGTGAATCAGACGCGATTCTGCGTGAAGAAGTGGCGAACCACGGCCTAGAGCGCGACATCTGGCAGTACTTCACGGTTCTTCCTGACATCCGCAGCGTCGGTGTCATGGGAGATGCGAGAACGTATGATTACACAATCGGTATCCGTGCCGTAACATCAATCGACGGCATGACATCTGACTGGGCGCGTATCCCTTGGGATGTGCTTGAAGTGATTTCGACACGGATCGTCAACGAAGTGAAACACATCAACCGCGTCGTGTATGACATTACGAGCAAGCCGCCTGCAACGATTGAGTGGGAATAGTCAAAAGAAGCTTAGAATCCTTGGTTTATAAGGGTTCTAAGCTCTTGTTTTTTCAAAAAATAAATTTATTCTTCTAAACCAATTTTATAAAAGTCTCACTTGAAAGCTTCTTTTCCAATAAAACACCTTCATATTGTTCTTTGATAAAATAGTTCTGAAGATCAAATTCATCTTCAAGATATACGTCTATAATTCTCTGGAATAATGACTCTGCATAACTCTCTGCAAAATTTACTAAGTAAGGTATAAGGTTTTTTGCTACATAACCATTATGAACAATTTGATTTCTAGACTTATATATATAATCAATTGTTAACTTAACTTCATCTTTTTTGTTTCGGAGCATCTGTAAAGCCTTTTTATTATTTTGATAAAAATCAAGAGTATCTTCAATACTATCTAAAAAGCTTTCTTTTGTGGTATAAGACAATAAATCCTTCATCCGTTTGTGAAATTTAACCAGTGAAACTACTGAGTCCTCAGACCGCGCTTGGTAAATGCCAACATCATGGGCAAATTCCTCCGGTATATTGATGGAATCATCATTTCTAAATGAGTGTTCAGTATACTTTACAGTTAATAAAAAGAGATTATGAATTGGTCTAAATTGTTCCCAAAGAAAATACATATTTGATATTGCTTCTTTAATAAAAGTAAATTTAGATTCATTATATGCCTTTGAAATGTTTGCTAAACTTTCAATGCAAATCCAATAATTCAACAGCTTATTGTTCTCGGTTTCCCAAATAGAATTAGACATCAATTCAATTACATTAATAATAGAATTTAATTCAATGAACATATTCCTTTTTTCAAGGGCATCAATTACCTTAGAATAATCTTTCATTTGTTTAAACTTTTCATTACTAAAATAAACTGGATTATCTTTGCTGAGTTTTCTTCTAAAAACTCTGTCATCTCTACCTAAGCTAAATGCAGTACCAAAACTAGATTCGCTATCAAGATTTTTTCCTATATACTGTCCATCCCAAAAAAACTCTTTAAACTTGCTAGCAAACTTCAAATTTGCTAACCTTAAAAAAATTAAATACTTTTCTTCTGCAATTTTTTTCGCCACATTATTAGAAATAGCCTGTACTTTAACTAGTACATTACATCTACTATCAAATTTATATGTATCTTCAACAACTTCTTCTTGTTTTTTTGTGTTAAACGTTTCGTCAAACAATTCGGCATCTGGAGTTTTTTTTTCTCGGACTGGATCATATACATAAAAACCAAATATTGTATCGTTTTCATCTTTAAGAGGAGGTGCAATCATTCCCCATACAGGAAATATAAAAAGATAGTCACTTTTCTTTGCTATTAAATTTTTTCTAAATATCTCTAATCTATCTTTTACACTTAAATTATCAATATATACTTTGGCTTGTTCAGGAGACAAGCCAGCAGGAGTATATTTGAAAAGAATAAAGATATCTTCTCCATTTACATTATATGTTTGGAATACGTCACTGAGTAAGTTTTCGATATCCTTCACACTTTTCCCTGAAGTTACTAAGTCTATAATGATATCCTTAGTTAAATTTTTAATTTTAGTTCTATCTTTTTTTAAGAATAATTTCTTTTCGATAATTTCTAATAATTCGTCAAATAATATTTGTGCAAAATTTGCTTTAGAAATTTTTTTAGAAAGTTCCTTAGCAATAACATAAACTGCCTGACTATCTTTCCTTTCCAATTTCCCTTTTAAAATGAGTAATTCATCTCTATATAATTTCATATGTCTTTCACTAATAAGATTTTCGATTAATTTTATATAAACTTTACGATTGTTGTCACTCTCAAATTTATTTAGTTCATATTCATTAATCACATCCAATAACACAAGACGAATATTAACTATATCAATTCCTATTGTCCCATTTTTCACTTGTGATATTAAAGATTTCCATTCTTCATACCAATACTCCAATGCTTTACTATATAGCGAATCTCTATTAAATTGATCTAATTGCAAAAAAACACCCCACTTTGTCTATAATTTAAAGGTAGATTTCTCTACTTTTAAATTATATCATCAAATTTTTTAAATTTCTTTTAACATTTATGATTAGAAATCAAGTTTCTATGAGACTTAGCATGATCTACGGGAAATCATTTTTAATCGGTCAGAGTCAATTTCAAATGGTTGAATGGAATGATGAGTATCTAAATTATCTTTAGCCTAAAAAAGTAGTCGTTAAGGTTTTTTTCGTTTTGATTACATATTTAAGATTTCCTACAAAGTCCACAAATAAAAAGTATCATTGTAAAAGAGTGCAAACAATTTACAAATAACAGAAATCAAGATATGCTTTAATCAAAGAACTCTTATACTGTTTAGAGAACATTGAGTGGGAATAAATGAAGATAAAAAACGTCTCTTTTTAAAAAAGAGGCGTTTTTTTTCATCTTTTTGAAACCGTTTTGCCCTGATTCATATCTAACAGCATAGGAGGTGGATAAGGTGAAGGAAGAACGATTGATCAAAAAGGCGAAAAAAGGTGATGCCGCAGCCTTTGAAAAACTGATCACAGCACACCAGGATACTTTATATAAAACAGCTTATCTCTATTTGCATCACAAGGAAGATACACTGGACGCTGTTCAGGAAACGGCTTACAAGGCTTTTCTTTATATCGCACAGCTGAAGGAGCCGAAATATTTTAAAACGTGGCTGATCCGGATTTTGCTTCATACGATTTTTGCGATGAGGAAAAAGCACGGAGACGTCATTCCGTTTGAGCCGCAACATGATACGCGCGCGGAGAATAAGAACATTGAAGAATACATAGATCTTCGGAATGCCCTGGAAACCCTTGACGAACATATACAGCTGACCATTCAGCTTTATTATTTTCAAGATTTCTCGATTGCTATGATCGCTGAACAGACCGGTATGGCGGAAGGCACTGTAAAAACGCATCTTCACAGGGCGAGAAAAGCATTGAAGCAGGAGCTGGAAAAGGAGGATAAACATATATGGAAAAGCATCAAATGAAGCAATTGTATCAGGACATTGACGTGCCGAAAGCTGAATTGAAAAACGTGATACATAGCGCCGCTGTCCGTGCCGGAAAAGAAGGCGCCGTCAGACGGAGATGGGGACGAAAAGTGATAAACGGACTCGCGGTTGCTGCCGCTTTGTTTATTCTGTATTTGTCCTCAGGCTTATTCATACCCTCCGTTAATACGGCTATGGGAAACATCCCTGTTGCCGGGCAGATTTACAGGGTATTTCAGGATAAGGCAGGTTCTGCGCTGTTTAAAAGCAATTTGGTGACAAAACTGAATGAGAAAGCAGAATCACGCGGAATCACGGTGACAGTGAAAAGTGTGTATTACGACAGCGGACAGCTCGTTTACAATTTTACCGTTGACAATTTGAAATCTGATGAGGAGGATATTCCTTTTGAAGTAGATTATAAAGACATCCGGAATATATTATCTTTGGATTATGACAGTCAGGGCATGAAAAAAATGAAAGACGGGCAGTACGGGGGGCAGCTTCGCTTTTTTGCGGACGGCCCAAAGATGAAAGACGGTGATAAGCTTCCGCTTGTCATTACACAGATCAAGGATATTCCCGGAAACTGGCGCTTTACACTCCCGATTAAAAAACAAAAGTCCGTTTCTCTTGAAGGGACGAAAGCTGTGAATGTAAACGGGTTATACCGCTTTTTCGATATCCGGGCGGAAAACGGAACGATGGGATCGGCTCTCCTGTATTCAGTCGACTTTCAAGATGCAGCTAAAAATGATGCCATCTCGATTGACGAAGCAACGGATGATGCTGGAAACCATTATGAAATGACGATGTCGAATATTGAACTTGGCAGCAGAAAGAACCTTCCCGGCGGCGGGAAAAGAATACGCGGCCAAACTCAATTCAGCAAACCGATAGACCCGAAAGCGAAAACACTTTTCATAACGGGTAATTTAAAATCAGAATCAGAGCCGGGAGAAATCGTCCCTCTGAAAACAAAACTGCCCGCCAGCTATAAAACGAAACATCATCATGTCGGCATTACCATCAAAAAGATCAAACAGCAAGGCAGACGGGTGATCGTCGATTATCAATTCACAGGAATTAATGACAGCAAAACGGATAAAGATCAGCTGATCAATGTCGGTGAGTCTATCGGTCTCGGCAATACGAAAAAAATGAAAACCTGGCCATCGCTTAATGAGTATGAAAAAGGCTATTATCTGAAAGGGAATAAGGCGAAAGTCACGAACCTTAAAACGGGTGAAATGGAATCCGTTTTTGAATTGGATGATTCAACCAATAAAGACTATTCATTGCGCGATTTTTCATTCGATTCATATGCTTTGTACGTCAATCAAACGGTTATGAACTTGCTGGCCGATGACAGCGGAATCACATTCTCGGTGCCGGTCTGGCCTGCAGACGGAAAATGATGTCAGGAAGGCGGCTTTTGCCGTCTTCCATTTTTGGTCAATTAACGAATAAACCAAATTTTTTTAACGGGATTGTTCGTTTTTTTTATTGAGTTTTCAAAATTGAATTGATACAATAGACTCAGAAATCAAATATGCAGATATCGTATAATGGCGGGGATATGGCCCGCAAGTTTCTACCAAGCTACCGTAAATGGCTTGACTACGGATCAATCTCAATCGTTTGATATAAATAATCCATTCTTATTTATTCAGACTGAACGTATGTAGTCAAGCGTCCCAAATGTATTTGGGGCGTTTTTTATTTGGCGGATATCGGGCAGAATAAATGGGAGAGAATGAAGGAGGCAATTGGCTTGAAGCAATTTTTTCAGTTTGATGAGCTGGGGACAAGCTATCGTAATGAAATCATCGGCGGTTTAACGACCTTTTTGTCAATGGCGTACATTCTGTTCGTCAATCCGCTGACATTGTCTTTAAACGGTGTGAAGGGATTTCCCGAAGCATTAAAAATTGATCAGGGCGCGGTGTTCACCGCTACAGCCTTGGCGTCTGCGGCCGGCTGTATTTTAATGGGGCTCATTGCAAAGTATCCGATCGCGATTGCGCCGGGTATGGGATTAAATGCGTTTTTTGCTTTCTCTGTCGTCCTCGGCATGGGGATTTCATGGCAGGCCGCGCTTTCCGGCGTCTTGATTTCCGGAATTATCTTCGTGGCGCTTTCGCTGACGGGATTGCGGGAAAAAATCATTAATGCGATTCCGCCTGAGCTGAAATTGGCGGTCGGCGCGGGTATCGGTTTGTTCATCACATTTGTCGGTTTGCAGGGTTCGGGCATTATTGAAGCGAACTCATCGACTTTGGTGTCTATCGGCAATATTCACAGCGGCCCTGTGCTGCTGACGGTTTTCGGTGTTATTGTGACGGTCATTCTGATGGTGCTTCGCGTAAACGGCGGCGTATTTATCGGAATGCTTCTGACGGCGGTTGCCGGCATGGTCTGCGGACTGATTCCGGTTCCGACGCACATTGTCGGCAGCGTGCCGAGTCTTGCGCCGACTTTCGGACAGGCGTGGATGCATCTTCCGGATATCTTCTCCGTCCAAATGCTGATTGTCATTTTAACGTTCCTGTTCGTCGGGTTTTTCGATACGGCCGGAACGCTGGTGGCTGTAGCGACACAGGCCGGGCTGATGAAGGAAAATAAACTTCCGCGTGCGGGAAGAGCGCTTCTGGCGGATTCGACATCAATCGTTATCGGAGCCGTACTCGGTACGTCTACAACGACTTCTTATGTTGAATCAAGCTCAGGCGTTGCGGCGGGGGCGCGCTCCGGCTTCGCGGCTGTTGTGACGGGCATTCTCTTTTTGCTGGCGATGTTTTTCTCGCCGCTTCTGTCAGTTGTCACCACGAATGTGACGGCTCCGGCTTTAATTATTGTCGGCGCGCTGATGGTGGCGCCGCTCGGTAAGATCGCCTGGGATAAATTCGAGGTGGCTGTGCCGGCATTCTTAACGATGATTATGATGCCGCTGACGTACAGCATTGCGACGGGGATTGCGATCGGTTTTATATTCTACCCGATTACAATGATCTGCAAAGGAAAAGGAAAAAGCGTTCATCCGATTATGTACGGGCTGTTCGTCATCTTTATCCTGTATTTCATCTTCTTGAAATAACGGAAAAACCGGCTGAGTTCAGCCGGTTTTTTGTTTTTGTCCTATTCCGTAAAACCAATACATACTATAAAACGTCATGTGGGTGTCCGGGTGAAGAAAACCGCTTGACTGTTTAAGGACGCTTCGGTACCTTATATAAGTGTTTTATTTTCTTGCTTAACAAATTCCGCCGTATTTTTTTGATAGGAGTTGCTGACATGACGGAAGAAAGAAAAGAAACGTTGGAAGAAGAAAAACAGCATCAGGGAACTGATGAAGAACCGCTCTCGAGAATGTCCAGAAAAGCGGGACGTTATCAAAAGCAAAAGAAGAAAGAAAAGGAACGGCGCCCGGCTCGGGCTTTTACGGAAAAACTCGCTTCTGTATGGGCCGCGGTCAAACGTTATTGCCGTTTCGCGCTGCGCATTTTGACATCACCGGTGAAGGTCGTTGGGGAAGACGGCTTTTCCCGCTTTAAATATGCTCTTATTTCAATGCTTGTGTTCAGTATCTTTTTCTCAATCGGAAATTGGTTTCAGCTGAGGGCAAGCCAGCAAAGGCCTCTCGGATACGGAGAGCGGCATCATACGTTTTTTGACGGCTTTACCGTCGTTCTCGTGTATACGCTCGTCTTTTTTGCCGCTGCGGCCGGGGCGGTCTGGCTTGTATCACGTTATATGATGAAACAGAAAATCACGATGCGGGATGCGGCCGCGGGGGTCGGATCGCTTTTGGTTCCGGCTGTCACCTGCTCTATCGTGTGGATGATTTTCGCGATATTGAATCTGCCGGTCATCACCGTGGTGTTTACGGCGCTGACCTTGTTTCTGGCCGCCTCGGCGATGGTGCAATTTGTGCAGATTCTTTACAAATCGGCTGAAAAGCCTGCGGCTGACGTGATGTACTGTATTTCCGCGGCGGTCATCATCATGCTCATTTTTACGGCTGTGACATGGCCGCTCATTTCAGAGTACTTTACTGCTTCGCTGATCCCTTTATAAGTCGAAATTTGTCTTTCACAATGTTTACAAATTTTTCTAATAAAGCGTGTTGTTTTGAAGACCCGGCCGAGATATGATGAGAGCAACAGCAATTCGAAAGCGGCACTACTCTTTATGATTCGGAAAGGGATGATGAAGATGGCCCCGTTGTTGCGAGAAGCCATTAATCGGAAAAAACAGCACCTGAGGACAAAACTGATCCGCTCAGGGTTTTATCAAGACCATGTTCAGGAACTGTCCGGATACACGCTGAGTGAGCTTGAAAAGGAATATGAAGCCGTCAAACGATTGAAAAAAGCCGAGCTTCACTGATAAGAGCTTGAAAGTCTGCCTTGCGGGGCGGGCTTTTTTTTCTTTTGAAAATGATCAAAAGAGGGTAAACTATCCTTAATTGAAAGATTGGCTTTTCAAATTATCAGAGGAGGGGGAATCAATGATGCAGACGATTTTATCCAACAGTATAGGTATGGTTCTCATTATTCTCATCATTAACATTATATATGTCTCTTTCTTTACGATCAGGATGATTCTGACATTAAAGGGACAGCGCTATTTCGCCGCAGGCATCAGTACGATTGAAATCCTTGTGTATGTGACCGGCCTGAGTCTCGTGCTCGGCAATCTGAATCAAATTCAAAACGTCATTGCCTATGCACTCGGCTACGGTCTCGGCGTCATAGTGGGAATGAAAATTGAAGAAAAACTGGCGCTCGGCTATATTACAGTCAACGTCATTACGAAGGAGCTCGATCTGGACCTGCCGAAACAGCTCCGGGAAAAAGGATACGGGGTTACAAGCTGGGTTGCGGGAGGACTTGAAGGAGACCGGACCGCCATGCAGATACTGACACCGCGCAAATATGAGCTTCAGCTTTATGATACGATTAAAACGCTTGATGAAAAAGCGTTTATGATCGCTTTTGAGCCGAAAACGATCCATGGCGGATTCTGGGTGAAAGCAGTGAAGAAGAGGAGAATTAAGGAATGACAAAGCCAAAAAAGAAACGGTTTGAAGTAACGGAAGACGAAACGATTGACACCATTCTCACTTTAATGAAGGAAGAGGGCTATATGCCCGTCCGGCGGATGGAAGAGCCGATCTTTACAGAAAAGAAAGAAAATGGATCAATTCAAGTCGTTCCTTGCGGGAAAAAAATCGTATTTGAAGGGAAATTGATCTAAACACGAACATTAAAAGAAAGAATTTTTATATCGTTCGATAATGTCGTTGACATTATCCAAGTCCGTTGTTAAGATAAACATGAAATCAAAACACGACCTCATATAATCTTGGGAATATGGCCCATAAGTTTCTACCCGGCTGCCGTAAACGGCCGGACTATGCAGGAAAGTGATAAACAGCTGACATGGATATCGCAGAAGCGAACGACTGACGATACGCGCGCCATGCCCGGTTTGTATTGCTTCCTCATAGTTGCAATATAAGCCGGGCTTTTTTTTCTGAAAAACAAAGCATGAGAAGGTGGGAACAGAATGCAGCCGCTAGCAGGAATCATCATGGGAAGCACCTCCGATTGGGAGACAATGAAACATGCATGCGACATACTTGACGAACTTCACATTCCTTATGAAAAACAGGTGGTATCCGCGCACCGGACGCCTGATTTGATGTTTGAATATGCAGAAAGCGCCAGAGACAGGGGCTTAAAAGTCATTATTGCCGGAGCCGGGGGAGCGGCGCATCTGCCGGGAATGACGGCGGCCAAAACGACGCTGCCGGTGATCGGCGTACCGGTTCAGACGAAATCGCTTAACGGGCTTGATTCTCTTCTGTCTATCGTACAGATGCCCGGCGGCGTGCCGGTCGCGACGACGGCGATCGGAAAAGCGGGCGCAGTGAACGCGGGTCTGTTAGCCGCGCAGATTTTGTCGGCATTTGACGGTGACATTGCGGATAAACTAGAGGCGAGAAGAAATGCGACAAAACAAACGGTGCTGGAAAGCAGTGATCAGCTTGTCTGATAAAAAAACGATTTATCCCGGCGCCGTCATCGGCATTATCGGAGGCGGACAGCTCGGAAAAATGATGGCTGTCGCCGCAAAACAGATGGGCTATAAAGTCGCAGTCGTCGATCCCGTGAAAGACTCGCCATGCGGACAGATCGCCGATATTGAGATTACCGCCCAGTATAATGACCGTGAAGCGATTCAAAAATTGGCCGGAGTCAGTGACATCATTACGTACGAATTTGAAAATATCGATTACGAGGCGCTCAACTGGCTCAAAGAACATGCATATCTTCCCCAGGGAAGCGAGCTGCTGCTCATCACCCAAAACAGGGAAACGGAAAAAAAGGCGATCCAGTCAGCAGGCTGTCAAGTCGCTCCTTATCGGATCGTAAACAGCGGACGGGAGCTTGAGGAAGCTGTTCAGGCACTGGGGCTCCCGGCTGTGCTGAAAACATGCCGCGGCGGATATGACGGCAAAGGCCAATTTGTCATTAAGGAAGAAGGACAGACAGACGAAGCGGCCGCGCTGCTAGAAAACGGCACGTGCATACTGGAAAGCTGGGTATCGTTCCGGATGGAGCTTTCCGTTATCGTGACGAGATCGGTGCACGGTGAGATTTCAACCTTTCCGGCTGCTGAAAATATCCACAAAAATAATATTCTGTTCCAAAGCATCGTGCCCGCGAGAGCGGAGGAAACGGTTCAAAAGCGGGCAGAGGCGCTTGCCGTCCAGCTCGCGGAGAAATTGGAGCTTGTCGGGCCGCTTGCGGTGGAAATGTTCGTCACGGAAGACGGAGACCTTTTGATCAATGAACTGGCGCCGCGTCCTCACAACTCCGGGCATTATACGCTCGACCTTTGTGAAACGAGCCAGTTCGAACAGCACATCAGAGCGGTCTGCGGACTTCCTCTCGGCAGAACCGATCTTCTCAAACCGGGAATGATGGTGAATCTGCTCGGTGATGAAGTGAAGCTTGCGGAGGAGCATACGGAGCTTTTAAAAGAAGCCAAACTGTACCTGTACGGAAAACATGAGATTAAAAAAGGCCGCAAAATGGGGCATATGACATTTTTGCGGAAGCCTGATGAAACATGGATTCAGGACATCACGAACATATGGATGAAAAGAGACGGAGGACGAGCATAATGATCGAACGTTATTCAAGACCTGAAATGTCCGCGATCTGGACGGACGAAAACAGATACCAGGCATGGCTGGAAGTCGAGATTTTAGCCTGTGAAGCCTGGGCTGAGCTTGGCGTCATTCCGAAAGAAGACGTCAAGGTCATGCGCGAAAACGCGTCTTTTGACATCAACCGCATTTTGGAAATCGAGCAGGATACGCGCCATGACGTCGTTGCATTTACCCGGGCGGTTTCAGAATCATTAGGCGAAGAAAGAAAATGGGTCCACTACGGCCTGACGTCAACAGATGTCGTGGATACCGCTCTTTCCTATCTATTAAAACAGGCGAATGAGATCTTGCTCAAGGACATTGAGAGATTTGTTGACATTATAAAAGAAAAAGCGAAAGAACATAAATACACGGTCATGATGGGCCGCACGCACGGCGTACACGCGGAACCGACGACTTTCGGCCTGAAACTCGCGCTTTGGCACGAAGAAATGAAACGCAACCTTGAACGTTTCAAGCAGGCAAAAGAAGGGATCGAAGTCGGGAAGCTTTCCGGCGCGGTCGGCACATATGCAAATATTGATCCGTTCGTAGAGCGGTATGTCTGCGAAAAACTCGGCCTGAAAGCGGCGCCGATTTCCACTCAGACATTACAGCGCGACCGTCATGCGGATTACATGGCGGCACTGGCTTTGATCGCGACGAGCATTGAAAAATTCGCAGTGGAAATCCGCGGTCTGCAAAAGAGTGAAACACGTGAAGTGGAAGAGTTTTTTGCAAAAGGACAAAAAGGCTCATCGGCTATGCCTCATAAACGGAATCCGATCGGGTCGGAAAATATGACGGGCATGGCGCGCGTGATCCGCGGGTACATGCTGACGGCATACGAAAATGTACCGTTATGGCATGAGCGTGATATTTCTCATTCATCAGCTGAGCGCATCATTCTTCCTGACGCGACAATCGCGCTGAATTACATGCTGAACCGATTCAGCAACATCGTCAAAAACTTAACGGTATTCCCGGAAAATATGAAACGCAACATGGACCGCACACTCGGTTTAATCTATTCTCAGCGCGTGCTGCTCGCTTTAATCGACACGGGTCTGCCTCGTGAAGAAGCATATGACACGGTTCAGCCGAAAGCGATGGAAGCTTGGGAAAAACAAGTGCCGTTCCGCCAGCTTGTCGAAGCGGAGGAAAAAATCACGTCCCGCCTCACACCGGAACAGATTGCCGATTGCTTTGACTACAATTATCATCTGAAAAACGTCGACTTGATCTTTGAGCGTTTAGGTTTATAGAAGAAGCCAGCCGGAGGCGGCTTCTTCAGCCGCCGCAGATTGAATATTCCCAACATTCGGGTTAGGAGGCCTTCCGTGAATATTGTGAACAATAATCTTCTTTATGAAGGAAAAGCGAAACGAATTTATCAAACTGAAGACGAACAGATTCTCCGCGTGGTCTACAAGGATTCCGCAACAGCCTTTAACGGTGAGAAAAAAGCGGAGATCAGCGGAAAGGGCCGTCTGAACAATGAAATTTCAAGCCTGATTTTCAAACATCTGCACGCCAAAGGAATTGACAACCACTTTGTGGAGCGTGTTTCAGAATCAGAGCAGCTCATCAAAAAAGTGAGCATCATTCCGCTTGAAGTCGTGGTCAGAAACATTGCCGCCGGAAGCATGTCGAAACGTCTCGGCATCCCGGAAGGAACAGAGCTTCCGCAGCCGATTATCGAATTTTACTACAAGGATGACGCACTGGGTGATCCGCTCATCACAGAAGATCATATCCGGCTCTTGAAAGCTGCGGCTCCTGAGCAGGTCAAAACGATCAAATCGATTACAAACCAGGTGAATCAAGAACTTCAGCATATTTTTGAAGACTGCGGCGTCAGATTAATAGATTTTAAGCTGGAATTCGGCTTAGACGCAGAGGGACGGGTGCTTTTAGCGGATGAAATTTCTCCTGACACGTGCCGTCTGTGGGACAAAGACACAAACGAAAAGCTCGATAAAGATTTGTTCAGACGGAACCTGGGAAGCTTAACCGACGCATATGAAGAGATTTTCAAAAGACTGGGAGGCATTTCATAATGTATAAAGTGAAAGTTTATGTCAGCTTAAAAGAAAGTGTGCTCGATCCTCAAGGAAGCGCAGTGCAGCATGCATTGCACAGCATGACCTACAATGAAGTGCAGGATGTGCGCATCGGAAAATACATGGAGCTGACGATCGAAAAATCTGACCGCGATCTTGACGCGCTCGTGAAAGAAATGTGTGAAAAGCTCCTTGCCAATACAGTCATTGAAGACTACCGATATGAAGTTGAGGAGGTTGTCGCACAGTGAAATTTGCGGTGATTGTGTTACCCGGCTCCAACTGTGATATTGATATGTTTCACGCCGTAAAGGACGAACTCGGCGAAGAAGTCGAGTATGTCTGGCACGAGGAAACAAGCCTTGACGGATTTGACGGCGTGCTCATCCCCGGCGGGTTTTCATACGGCGACTACTTGAGATGCGGCGCCATTGCCAGATTCGCAAACATCATGCCGGCCGTGAAAAAAGCGGCTGCCGAAGGAAAACCGGTTCTCGGCGTCTGCAACGGATTCCAGATTCTGCAGGAGCTCGGACTTCTGCCCGGCGCCATGAGACGCAACAAAGATTTAAAGTTCATCTGCCGCCCGGTTGAATTAATCGTACAGAACGGCGATACGTTATTCACATCTTCCTATGAAAAAGGACAATCGATTACGATTCCGGTTGCCCACGGCGAAGGCAATTTCTACTGTGATGACGAAACGCTTGAAAGATTAAAAGAAAACAATCAAATCGCCTTCACATACGGCGGCGATATTAACGGAAGCGTCAGCGGCATTGCCGGCGTCGTGAATGAGAAAGGCAACGTATTAGGCATGATGCCTCACCCTGAGCGCGCAGTCGATGAACTGCTCGGCAGCGCAGACGGTCTTACATTGTTCCGGTCTATCGTGAAAAATTGGAGGGAAACTCATGTCGCTACTGCTTGAACCAAGTAAAGAACAAATAAAAGAAGAGAAACTCTATCAGCAAATGGGTGTCAGTGATGACGAGTTCGCACTCATTGAATCTATTATCGGAAGATTGCCGAACTACACGGAAATCGGGATTTTTTCCGTGATGTGGTCAGAGCACTGCAGCTATAAAAACTCAAAACCGGTTTTACGCAAATTCCCGACTAGCGGCGAACGCGTGCTGCAGGGTCCCGGAGAAGGCGCGGGAATCGTTGACATCGGTGACAATCAGGCGGTCGTGTTCAAAATTGAATCGCATAACCATCCGTCAGCGCTTGAGCCATACCAGGGTGCTGCGACCGGAGTGGGCGGTATCATCCGTGACGTTTTCTCAATGGGCGCCCGTCCGATAGCTGTATTAAACTCTCTTCGATTTGGTGAGCTCACTTCACCTCGTGTGAAGTACTTGTTTGAAGAAGTAGTGGCGGGAATCGCGGGATACGGAAACTGTATCGGCATCCCGACGGTCGGCGGAGAAGTGCAGTTTGACGCTAGCTATGAAGGCAATCCGCTTGTCAATGCAATGTGCGTCGGCTTGATTGATCATAAAGATATTAAAAAAGGCCAGGCGAAAGGTGTCGGCAACACGGTCATGTACGTCGGCGCTAAAACGGGCCGCGACGGCATACACGGCGCTACTTTCGCATCAGAAGAAATGTCAGATTCATCTGAAGAAAAACGTTCTGCGGTGCAGGTCGGCGATCCTTTCATGGAAAAACTTCTCCTGGAAGCATGCCTTGAAGTCATCCAATGCGACGCCTTAGTCGGCATTCAGGATATGGGGGCGGCCGGTCTGACAAGTTCGAGTGCTGAAATGGCAAGCAAAGCCGGCTCCGGCATTGAAATGAACCTTGATCTCATTCCGCAGCGGGAAACGGGTATGACCGCTTACGAAATGATGCTTTCCGAGTCTCAGGAACGCATGCTTCTCGTCATTGAACGCGGACGTGAACAGGAAATTGTCGATATTTTTGATAAATATGATCTTGAAGCGGTTTCCGTAGGTCATGTTACGGATGATAAAATGCTCCGCCTCCGCCATAACGGAGAGGTTGTTTGCGAACTTCCGGTCGATGCACTGGCGGAAGAGGCGCCTGTATACCACAAACCGTCAGCGGAACCCGCGTACTACCGCGAGTTTCAGGAAACGGAAGTTGCCGCGCCTGAAGTGAAAGATGCGACAGAGACGCTTTTTGACCTGCTGCAGCAGCCGACAATCGCCAGCAAAGAGTGGGTGTATGATCAATATGACTACATGGTGCGCACAAATACGGTGGTCGCTCCCGGCTCTGACGCGGGAGTGCTCAGAATCCGCGGCACGAAAAAAGCGCTGGCGATGACGACGGATTGCAACGCCCGTTATTTATATCTTGATCCAGAAGAAGGCGGAAAAATCGCCGTTGCCGAAGCGGCGCGCAACATCGTATGCTCCGGCGCCGAACCGCTTGCGGTCACGGATAATCTGAATTTCGGAAACCCGGAAAAACCTGAAATTTTCTGGCAGATCGAAAAAGCGGCCGACGGCATCAGCGAGGCGTGCAATGTTCTCAGCACACCCGTCATCGGCGGTAACGTATCACTTTATAATGAATCGAACGGAACGGCCATCTACCCGACGCCTGTTATCGGCATGGTCGGCTTAATTGAAGATACCGCTCATATTACGACACAGCATTTCAAACAAGCGGGGGATCTTGTATACGTGATCGGCGAAACAAAACCTGAGTTTGCCGGAAGCGAACTGCAAAAAATGACAGAAGGCCGCATTTACGGCAAAGCGCCGCAAATCGATCTTGATATAGAGCTGTCACGCCAAAAAGCATTGCTTGACGCGATTAAAAAAGGCTTCGTTCAATCCGCGCATGACGTATCAGAAGGCGGCTTAGGCGTAGCGATCGCAGAAAGCGTCATGACGACGGAAAACCTTGGCGCCAACGTGACTGTTGCAGGGGAAGCGGCGTTATTATTCTCTGAATCTCAATCCCGCTTCGTCGTTTCGGTCAAAAAAGAACACCAAGCGGCCTTTGAAGCAGCTGCGGCTGATGCGGTTCATATCGGTGAGGTAACGGCTGACGGACTTCTGGCGATTCAAAATCAGGACGGACAACAATTGGTTCACGCGCAAACGAAAGAACTTGAGCGCGCGTGGAAAGGAGCTATTCCATGCTTGCTGAAATCAAAGGCCTGAATGAAGAATGCGGTGTGTTTGGCATCTGGGGACATGAAGAAGCCCCGCAGATCACGTATTACGGCCTGCACAGCCTCCAGCACAGAGGACAGGAAGGCGCCGGCATCGTGGCGACTGACGGTGAAAAACTGACTGCGCATAAAGGACAGGGGCTTATTACCGAGGTTTTTCAAAACGGCGAACTGAGCAAAGTGAAGGGAAAAGGCGCGATCGGGCACGTCCGTTATGCGACGGCAGGCGGAGGCGGATATGAAAATGTCCAGCCGCTCCTGTTCCGTTCGCAAAACAACGGCAGCCTCGCGCTTGCCCATAACGGCAACTTGGTCAACGCCACACAGTTGAAGCAGCAGCTTGAAAACCAAGGGAGCATCTTTCAGACTTCCTCCGATACGGAAGTGCTGGCTCATCTGATTAAACGCAGCGGACACTTTTCGCTGAAGGATCAGATCAAAAATTCGCTGTCTATGCTGAAAGGCGCTTATGCCTTTTTAATCATGACTGAAACAGAAATGATCGTAGCGCTTGACCCGAACGGACTCAGACCGCTGTCAATCGGCATCATGGGCGATGCTTATGTGGTCGCTTCAGAAACGTGCGCATTTGACGTCGTCGGCGCAACGTACCTTCGCGAGGTAGAGCCGGGCGAAATGCTGATCATCAACGATGAAGGCATGAAATCAGAGCGCTTTTCCATGAATATCAACCGTTCCATCTGCAGCATGGAGTACATTTATTTCTCAAGACCTGACAGCAATATCGACGGCATTAACGTGCACAGCGCCCGGAAAAACCTCGGGAAAATGCTTGCCCGGGAGTCCGCGGTTGAAGCGGATGTCGTCACAGGCGTGCCTGATTCCAGTATTTCTGCGGCCATCGGCTATGCCGAAGCAACGGGCATTCCGTACGAACTCGGTCTCATTAAAAACCGTTATGTCGGCAGAACGTTTATTCAGCCGTCCCAGGCTCTGCGCGAGCAAGGCGTCAGAATGAAGCTGTCCGCCGTCCGCGGTGTTGTTGAAGGAAAACGGGTCGTCATGGTTGATGATTCCATCGTGCGCGGGACGACAAGCCGCCGGATTGTCACAATGCTCAGAGAAGCGGGAGCGACAGAGGTGCACGTCAAGATCAGTTCACCGCCGATCGCTCATCCGTGCTTCTACGGCATCGACACATCAACCCATGAGGAGCTGATCGCTTCTTCTCATTCGGTGGAAGAAATCCGCCAGATCATCGGTGCTGACACGCTTTCTTTCTTAAGTGTAGACGGATTGTTAAAAGGAGTCGGCCGAAAATTTGAAGACACCAACTGCGGACAATGCCTCGCTTGTTTTACGGGCAAATATCCGACGGAAATTTATCAGGATACAGTGCTTCCTCACGTAAAAGAAGCGGTGCTGACAAAATAAAATGTGAAAATGACATAAAGGCAGCGGGAATTCAGGCTGCCTTTCTCTTTCTGCCTTTTAAGGAGAAACGAATTGACAAGGAGTGATAGGGATGTCTGATGCTTATAAAAATGCCGGAGTTGACATCGAAGCCGGATACGAAGCCGTCAAACGAATGAAAAAACACGTGGAGCGCACGAAAAGGCTCGGCGTTATGGGAAGCCTGGGCGGTTTTGGCGGAATGTTTGATCTGTCAGAGCTTCCGTATCAAAAGCCTGTTTTAATTTCCGGAACAGACGGTGTCGGCACCAAGCTGAAACTCGCATTTTCAATGGATAAGCATGACACGATCGGCGTCGATGCGGTCGCGATGTGTGTAAACGATGTGCTTGCCCAGGGAGCGGAGCCGCTGTTTTTCCTTGATTATTTGGCGGTCGGCAAGGCCGATCCTGTGAAAATTGAGCAGATCGTTCAGGGTGTGGCGGACGGATGCGAGCAGTCAGGATCAGCGCTTATCGGCGGTGAGACGGCGGAAATGCCGGGGCTGTATACGTCTGATGAATACGATATTGCGGGCTTTTCAGTCGGCGTCGCGGAAAAAGACGAAATCGTCACCGGTGAACATATCGAAGAGGGGCATCTCTTAATCGGACTTACTTCAAGCGGCCTTCACAGCAACGGATTCTCCCTTGTGAGAAAAGTGCTTCTTGATGACGGCGGACTTGATTTGGATACTGTCTATGAACCGTTTGCGCGTCCTCTCGGAGAAGAATTGCTGGAACCGACGAGAATATATGTGAAGCCGGTGCTCAAGGCGGTGAAAAGCGGTAAGGTGGACGGCATGGCGCATGTGACAGGCGGAGGATTCATCGAGAACATCCCGCGGATGCTGCCGGACGGATTGAGCGCGGAAATTGATCACGGATCATGGCCGATCCCGCCGATTTTTCCGTTTCTGCAGGAGCACGGCAAGCTGAAAGAAGAAGAAATGTTCAATGTTTTTAATATGGGCATCGGTTTTGTCCTTGCCGTTAAAGAAGAAAACCTGACAGACGTCATCGGCACGCTTGAAGCTCAGGGCGAGAAGGCTTATCTGATCGGCCGGGTCAAGCGGGGCGAAGGCATTTCTTTCGGCGGTGCGGCTCTTTCATGAAAAAGTTTGCGGTATTTGCTTCAGGAAACGGATCGAACTTCGAGGCCATTGCCAAACGCATGAGAGAAGAGAAGTGGGATGCGGAGCTCTCGCTTCTCGTGACGGATAAGCCTCAGGCAAAGGCGGCGGAAAGGGCGGAGGCTTTACATATCCCGTCATTCGCCTTTGAACCGTCATCTTTTGAAAACAAAGCGGCCTTTGAACGGGCCATTATTGAACAGCTGCGCCTGCACGGGGCGGAATTAATCGTTCTCGCCGGCTATATGAGACTGATTGGAGATACGCTGCTTGAAGCATACGGGGGCCGCATTATTAATATACATCCCTCGCTTCTTCCGGCATTCCCTGGGATTGACGCTGTCGGACAGGCGTATCGGGCCGGTGTGAAAGTGGCCGGCATTACCGTTCATTACGTCGACGAAGGCATGGACACCGGACCGATTATCGCGCAAAAAGCATTCGAAATACAGGAAAACGATACGCTTGAAGACATAGAGCATACAATACACGAGCTTGAGCACAAATGGTATCCGAGCGTTGTGAAGCGGCTGCTGGGACTAAATAACAGAGGTGAAAAGGCATGACAATCAAACGCGCACTAATCAGTGTTTCTGATAAAACAAATCTCGTACCCTTCGTAAGGGAACTGACAGAGCTCGGCGTCGAAGTCATTTCGACCGGAGGAACAAAAAAACTTCTTCAGGAAAACGGTGTGGATGTCATCGGCATTTCAGAAGTGACCGGATTTCCTGAAATTATGGACGGACGGTTAAAAACGCTCCATCCTAATATTCACGGCGGACTGCTTGCCGTAAGAGACAATGAAGAGCATATGGCGCAGATCAATGAGCACGGCATTGCCCCCATTGACCTTGTGGTCGTCAACCTTTACCCGTTTAAAGAAACGATTTCAAAAGAAGACGTAACATACGATGAAGCGATAGAAAACATTGATATCGGCGGTCCCGGCATGCTGCGCGCCGCCTCGAAAAACCATCAGGATGTGACGGTCATCACAGATCCGGCCGATTACAGTTCCGTGCTCAATGAGATTAAAGAACACGGCGGCGTTTCTCTTAAAAGAAAACGCGAGCTTGCGGCCAAAGTATTCCGCCATACCGCGGCATACGACGCATTAATCGCTGATTACTTAACACGCGAGGCCGATGAGAAAGACCCTGAGCAATTCACCGTTACATTTGAGAAAAAACAATCGCTCCGCTACGGTGAAAACCCTCACCAAGAGGCGGTTTTCTACCAAAGCGCACTTCCCGTCTCCGGTTCCATCGCGGCGGCAAAACAGCTTCACGGCAAAGAGCTTTCTTACAACAATATTAAGGACGCAGATGCGGCCGTTCAAATCGTCCGGGAATTTACAGAACCCGCAGCTGTTGCCGTTAAACATATGAACCCGTGCGGAGTCGGTACGGGAGCTTCAATTGAGGAAGCATTCAATAAAGCGTATGAAGCTGATAAAACCTCCATTTTCGGCGGCATCATCGCGCTGAACCGTGAAGTTGATCAGGCAACGGCTGAAGCCCTTCACGGCATCTTTTTAGAAATCATTATCGCCCCTTCTTTCAGTGAAGAAGCGCTGAACGTACTGACGGCGAAGAAAAACCTTCGTCTGCTCACTCTTGACGTGACCGCATCAGGGAAGAAAGAAAAACAGCTGACATCCGTACAGGGCGGTCTTTTGATTCAAGATTTAGACGTCCATGGATTTGATGACGCCGACATCAGCATCCCGACAAAAAGAGAGCCGAGCGAGCAGGAATGGGAAGATTTGAAGCTGGCCTGGAAAGTCGTCAAACATGTGAAATCCAACGCGATCGTTCTTGCAAAAGACCATATGACGGTCGGTGTGGGAGCGGGGCAGATGAATCGCGTCGGTTCAGCTAAAATCGCCATTGAGCAGGCCGGAGAAAAAGCAAAAGGCAGCGCGCTCGGATCAGACGCGTTTTTCCCGATGCCGGATACAGTCGAAGAAGCCGCAAAAGCCGGTGTCACGGCGATTATCCAGCCAGGCGGATCGGTCCGCGATGAAGATTCGATTAAAAAAGCGGATGAATACGGGATCGCCATGGTATTCACCGGCATCAGACATTTCAAACATTAAGAGGGGGAACGAAGCGTGAATGTATTGATTATCGGAAAAGGCGGCAGAGAGCATACATTGGCTTGGAAAGCGGCGCAAAGCCCGCTTGTTGACACGGTGTACGCCGCGCCCGGAAATGACGGTATGGCAGACTGCGCGACGCTGGTCAACATTGAAGAAAGCGATCATGCCGCACTCATTGCGTTTGCGAAAGAACATCATGTCGGGCTGACGATTATCGGCCCCGAAGTTCCTCTGATTGAAGGGATAGCCGACGAGTTTGAAAAAGCCGGACTGCTTGTTTTCGGACCGTCTGAAAAAGCGGCAATCATTGAAGGGAGCAAACAGTTTGCCAAGGATTTAATGAAAAAATACGGCATTCCGACGGCGGAGTATGAGACGTTTACTTCATTTGAAGAGGCGAAAGCATATGTGCAGCAAAAAGGTGCGCCGATTGTCATTAAAGCGGACGGACTTGCCGCCGGAAAAGGTGTCACGGTCGCGATGACGGAAGAAGAGGCGATTGAATGCCTGCACGATTTTCTTGAGGATGAGAAATTCGGCGAGGCGAGCGCATCCGTTGTCATTGAAGAGTTCCTCGCCGGCGAAGAATTTTCCTTAATGGCGTTTGTAAAAGGGGAGACCGTCTATCCGATGGTAATCGCTCAAGATCATAAACGCGCCTTCGATGGAGACAAAGGGCCGAATACGGGCGGAATGGGCGCCTACTCACCGGTGCCGCACATTTCCGATGATATCGTCAGAAGCGCAGTCGAAACGATTGTGAAGCCGGCGGCAAAAGCAATGGTCAAAGAGGGACGTTCCTTCACGGGCGTGCTGTACGCGGGGCTGATTCTAACGGAAAACGGATCAAAAGTCATTGAATTCAACGCGCGCTTCGGAGATCCGGAAACACAGGTTGTCGTGCCGAGAATGGAATCTGACCTCATCCAGGTGCTTTTGGATCTGCTGCATGAGAAGGATGTTGACCTAAGGTGGAAGGATACGGCCGCCGTCAGCGTTGTGCTGGCTTCCGAGGGCTATCCGGAAGGCTATGCAAAAGGGACGCCGATCGGCAGTTTGACGTCCGCTGAAGACGGGATCGCCGTTTTTCATGCCGGAACGAAAAAAGACGGCGGACAATTTGTTACAAACGGCGGCCGGGTCGCCAATGTCACGGCATTTGCGGAGACATTTGAAGCGGCGAGAGATAAAGTGTACAGCGCCGTTTCAGGGCTGACAAAACCCGGACTGTTTTACAGAAGCGACATCGGCGCCCGTGCGCTGAAAGCATCGCAGCGATAAAGAGGAAAACCCCGTGTCATATAAGATGCGGGTTTTCTTCTGAAAAGACGACTAAGACTGTCGGTTTGCCGTGTGACACTCAGTCATCGATGAAGTCTTCCGGCGTATAGACGGATTCTTCTCAGACTCGCGGGACAGGAGAAATTAAATAACAAGCCGAAACGGCTTGTTATTTTTCTTGCTGATGGCTGTCATCCTGATTCATTCCGGTTTGGAACATATATGTCACCGGACAGAAGCGGAGGATGCCGGACGCCGCTTTCATCGCGCCCATTATCATACAGAAGAGATGCATCTTGCACCAAGGTTTTCTCGTGTATTTCGCTGACGCAGCAGACAAAATGGTGAGGCCGCAAGTGATGCGCATAACGGCATTTAATAAACTGATATTCGGTTTCATCATTTCAGCTCCCTTAGAAAAAGTTTTTCATTCATCTTCAATAATTTGTAACGTTTTAGCCGTGCGATAATTGTGCGGATGTGATACGATGGGTCTAATATAAGCGAAGGAGAGTATGTGAATGTCCGAACGTACCTTTAACTGGAAAAATAAAGACATCAGATCACAGGCGGATGTTGTAGACTCAAAGCTGCTTCCAACGCTACTTTTACGGGATGCTCTCGTATTAAATCCTTTTTTAAAACAATGGCTGAAAAAGAATGTCTGGATTTATGGAGACCGAATTGTATATGTTGGTCATGAGCTTCCTGATGCAGCAGAGCACATTCATACCATAAATTGTGAAGGAAAATACATTGTGCCAGGTTACATTGAACCGCATACACATCCTTTTCAAATATATAATCCCCAAACGCTCGCCGAATATGTGTCTCAATTCGGAACAACGACGTTTGTTAATGATAACTTGTTTTTTCTTTTGCACAGCGGTAAAAAGAAAGCGCTTACTATATTAGAGGAACTGAAAAAACAGCCGGTGCAATATTTCTGGTGGTCCAGATATGATCTGCAGACTGAAGTGCTGAATGAGGATCAGCTTCTTTCTTTTGATGTCCGCAAGCAATGGATGGAGCACCCGGATGTCATTCAAGGCGGAGAATTGACCGGATGGCCGCGCCTCATGGACGGCGATGACTTGATGCTTCATTGCATGCAGGCGACAAAGAAACTGCGCAAGCGGATAGAAGGGCATTTTCCCGGAGCCTCTGAAAAAACACTGACGAAGATGAAACTGTTCGGAGCGGATTCCGACCACGAGGCGATGAATGGCGGCGAGGTGATGAGACGGCTTGAATTGGGCTACTATGTTTCGCTCAGACATTCATCCATCCGCCCTGATTTAAGAACGATTTTGCAGGATCTCCATCAAAAAGGCTTCCGGCATTATGATCATTTCTTCTACACGACGGATGGAGCGACGCCGCATTTTTATAAAGGCGGCATGACGAATGAATTAATCAAAATCGCTTTGGAGGAAGGAGTTCCGGCGATCGATGCCTACAATATGGCGTCCTTTAATATCGCGAAGTATTATCAGATGGACGACTTTCTCGGTGTGATCGGTCCGGGCCGGCTTGCTTCATTGAACATTCTCGATGACCCGATGAATCCGGACCCGGTCACGGTAATCTCCAAAGGCATCCTGCTGAGGGAAGACGGCCGAAATATGAATGCGTTTACAGAAACGGATTGGAAAAAGGGCGGTCTTGTCCCTCTCGAGCTTTCATATGATATGACGATGGATGATTTACAGTTTTCAATGCCGATGGGTGTGACCATGCGCAACGCGGTCATTATGGAGCCGTATATGATTGCGATTGATAATTCTGTTGACCAGCTTTCTTTTGATCATGATGAATGCTATCTCACGCTTCTCGATAAGCATGGAAAATGGCGGGTCAATACAATGCTGAAAGGTTTTGCCGATCGGGTGCAGGGCTTTGTCAGTTCCTACACGACAACCGGAGATATTATCGCTGTCGGAAAAAATAAGGAAGATATCCTGCTCGCTTTCTCACGGATGAAAGAAATCGGGGGCGGAATCGTGCTTGCCGAAAACGGGAAGATTCTTCATGAGATTCCCCTCGCCTTAAACGGTTCTGCATCTGCGGAGAAGTATGAAGAAGTGCTTGAGAAAGAGCAAAAACTGAGGACGCTGCTGGAGGAGCGGGGCTACCGATTCTGCGATCCGATCTATACGCTGCTCTTTTTGCAGAGCACACACCTGCCTTATATCCGCATTACGCCGAGAGGAATATTCGACGTGATGAAAAAAACTGTACTCTTTCCATCGATAATGCGTTAAAATATAAAAGCAGGGAGCCGACATATGAAAAGATGGAAAACCGTTTGTATGCTTTGTTTTGCGTTTTTGCTGCTTGCCGCCTGCCGGCAGAACAATGCCGATCAGGTGCAGCCGAAAGAAGCGGAAGCTCCTTTAACGGGGCTGAAAACTGAGCAGAAGCTTGCAGAACGCCGTCCGATTGCAGTCGCAGTGAACAATCATCCGAAGGCGAGGCCCCAATCCGGGCTGTCAAAGGCGGATGTTGTCATCGAAGCGCTCGCGGAGGGCCAGATTACGCGGTTTCTCGCGATTTTTCAAAGTGAGATGCCGGAAACGGTCGGGCCTGTGCGGAGCGCGAGAGAATATTTTGTCACGCTCAGCAGCGGGTTTAACAGCATATTTGTCCATCATGGCTGGAGTCCCGGCGCAAAAAAGCAGCTGGAGTCCGGAGCTTACGATTATATAAACGGTTTGGATTTTGACGGAAGCCTGTTTTGGAGAGCTGATTTCAGCAAGCCGCCCCACAATTCCTACACGTCCTATGACAATATCAGGAAGGCGGCGGAACAAAAAGGATACAAGCTGAACGGAAAAACAGAACCGCTCCCATTTCAGACATCAGATGCAAAACCCGGAAACGAAACCTACAATATTCGGATAGATTATGGAACACAAAACGTTACAAATCTTGTCGAATACGATTATGATAAAAAAGCTGATGCTTATACAAGAAGCTCTGATGGTGTGAAAGCGACAGACCGGGAGACCGGAAAGCCTTTAGCCATGCACAATATTTTTATTGTTGAAGCCGGCCATCGCATGACAGACAAAGATGGAAGGCGGGCCATCGATATTCAGACAGGGGGGAAGGGCCTCCTGCTTCAGCACGGCGATGTTATGGAGTCAGACTGGGAATATAAAGACGGCCGTATTCTGCCCGTAAAAGGCGGTGAGATTCTTCCGTTTGTGCCAGGAAAGACATGGATTAATATCGTGCCTGATCTCGATGCAGCTTCCATTAGTAAAGGAGAAGGTGTTTGACGATGCAAATCGATAAATTACGCGGAAAAGAACTGGACCAGTTATTTTTATCTATTTTATCGCTGAAAGATCTGGAGGAATGCTATCGTTTCTTTGATGATCTTTGTACGATTAATGAAATCCAATCGCTGGCGCAGCGTTTGGAAGTGGCAAGAATGCTCCGCGAAGGAAATACGTATCACAAAATTGAAAGCGAAACGGGTGCTTCCACAGCGACGATTTCCCGGGTGAAGAGATGCTTAAATTACGGTAACGACGCCTATGAAATGGCGCTTGACCGCGTAAACAAAGGAGAATCCTCCTCAGCTACGTAAAAAACCGCTCTGCCGATGACGGCAGGCGGTTTTTTTTATACGTGCTGATTCAAAAGGCCGGGAAGTTCCCTCAGGCTTCCGTCTTCCTCCCGGTATACGATGTGTTCAGCTGAGAAATGAATCGGCGAGCTGATGCCCGCCGCCGCGGCGAGGTGAAACAGCCCTTCACGCAACGAGAGCACGTAGTTGCAGACGCGGTGCTGTTTATCCTCGATACTGAGCGCGCGCTGAAGTTTTGGGTCGGTTGTCGCCACTCCGACAGGACAATGATTGGTGTGGCATACTTGAGCGCGGATACAGCCGACTGAAAACATCATTCCCCGGGCAATATTGACAAAATCCGCGCCTAACGCGAGGGCAACGGCAATCTTATCCGGAGTGAGCAGCTTTCCGGATGCGAAAATTTTCAGCTTATCTCTTATCCCGTATGTCTTCAAAAGGCCGTCAACAAGGGGGAGGCCGGTCAGAATCGGCAGGCCGACGGAATCCGCCAGCTCATGGAAAGAAGCTCCCGTTCCCCCTTCACTGCCGTCAATCGTAATAAAGTCGGGAAGTTTGCCTGATGAACTCATACAGGAAATAAGGTCTTCAAGGTCTTTGCGGCTTCCCGGGACAATTTTGATGCCGACCGGTTTTTCACCGACAGTCCTTAATTTCTCAATGAAATCAAGCATGTCCGGAACATTTGAGAACTCGTTGAAGCGGTTTGGGCTGTCAATGGATTGTCCGGGCTGCACATTTCTGATGGCGGCAATTTCTTCGGTCACCTTTGAACCGTCAATATGCCCGCCTCTTGCTTTCGCCCCTTGCGCAAGCTTTAATTCAAAGGCTTTAATCTGCTCGAGGCGGCTTTTTTTCTTAAATTCTTCCCATGAAAATTCTCCATCTTCAGTGCGCACGCCGAACAGCCCGGGGCCGATTTGGCAGATAATATCCGCGCCGCCTTTCAGGTGATACTCAGACAGGCCGCCTTCGCCTGTATTCATCCATGTGCCGCCGGCCTGGTGCAGCCCTTTTGACAGGGCGGTGATTGCCCGGTCGCCAAGTGAGCCGTAGCTCATCGCTGATTGTCCGATTAACCCTTTCACATAAAACGGCTTCTTGCATGTATCGCGGCCGATCACTTGCACATCGTCCGGATGCAGGTAATAAGGGTCCGCTTTTGCTTTTTCGCGGTGTTCGCTGCGTTTCAGCAGGTTGTCTTTGTCAATCTTGTATACCATCGTGTCGATCTTCGGCGTCTGATCTGTGCGCAGCTCCTCCCTTTGTTTCGGGAAAAGGGCGTTACGGATATAATAGCCCGGCTGATCGAAATCCCGTTCTGAGCCGAAGCCCATCATTCTGCTTTTATACTTTCCCGACATGACCGTCTGTTCATATTCTCTCCGGGAAAACGGCTGTTCTTCGTTATCATTGCTGAATAAATACTGCCGCAGCTCAGGTCCGATTTTTTCAAATATATAGCGCAGTTTTCCCGCTACGGGATAATTGCGCAGCACTGAATGTTCTTCCTGCTTTTCGTCTCTTATGTATATCCAGAGAAACAATACGGCGGGAACTAAAATAATAAAAATCAATATACAAATCAGTACGATAATGGCTTGTTCCATTCAGATCAGACTCCTTGTCTTTTTTCTCTTTGACATTCCACATATTGTCTGTTTTCAAACATAGCCATGTCCCGTCCGGCGGAGCGCAATCTTTTTTTGTGAATCAGGTGAATGACGTCTTTTTCCGTTTTTCCGGGCCAAACGAATTTGTTATAATGTTTAAATGGCAAGAAACGAATGGAGGAACGAAAACGCATGTACGATGTTAACGAGTGGAAGCATGTTTTTAAACTCGATCCGAATAAAGATTTACCGGATGAACAGCTGGAACGGCTTTGTGAATCAGGGACTGACGCCATTGTGATCGGAGGAAGCGACAATATCACCGAGGACAATGTGCTCAGACTGATGTCAAAGGTGCGGCGGTTTTTAGTGCCGTGCGTACTTGAGGTGTCGACGATTGATTCCATTGTGCCCGGGTTTGATCTTTATTTCATTCCGAGTGTGCTCAACAGCAAAAAGGCGGACTGGATTGTCGGCATGCATCATCAGGCGATGAAAGAATACGGAGAGCTCATGTCAATGGAGGAAATCGTGACGGAGGGCTACTGCATCGTCAACCCTGATTGTAAGGCGGCCGCTTTGACGGAGGCGGATACACATATAGAAACAGAAGATATTCTCGCCTATGCGCGGGTCGCGGAACATTTGCTTCATCTCCCGATTTTTTATCTGGAATACAGCGGGATGCTGGCGGACATAGAAACGGTGGAGAAAACGAAAGCTGTGCTGGACAAGTCCGTCCTGTTTTACGGAGGCGGCATTAAAGACGCGGAAACGGCGGAACGGTTCGGCCGTCATGCCGATGTTATCGTTGTCGGAAATGCCGTATATGAAGATTTTGATCAGGCGCTTAAAACGGTGGCGGCTGTAAAGACAAAGTAGCCAAGCGGACGAAATTGATTTATGATAGAACATATGTTTGATAGGCGGTGAACGGATATGAATTACATTAGCAATCAATTATTAAGCGGATTAAATCCCGTTCAGCAGGAAGCGGTCAAGACGACGGACGGTCCGCTGCTTCTGATGGCGGGCGCGGGAAGCGGAAAAACACGTGTGCTGACGCACAGAATCGCATACTTAATGGCGGAAAAACACGTGGCGCCATGGAACATTCTGGCGATTACATTTACAAATAAAGCAGCCAGAGAAATGAAGGAGCGGGTGGAGAGCATTCTCGGACCCGGCGCGGATGAAATCTGGATTTCCACCTTCCACAGCATGTGCGTGCGGATTCTGCGCAGGGATATTGACAGAATCGGCATCAACCGAAATTTCTCCATTCTTGATACGGCTGATCAGCTTTCCGTTATTAAAGGGATTCTGAAAGAGCGGAATATCGATCCAAAAAAGTTTGATCCGAGAAGTATTTTAGGCTCCATCAGCAGCGCAAAAAACGAGCTGATCGAACCTGAGGAATTCGCAAAAACGGCCGGCGGCTACTATGATCAGGTCACGAGTGACGTGTATACCGATTATCAGAAAAAACTGCTGAAAAACCAATCGCTCGATTTTGATGATTTAATCATGACGACAATTAAGCTTTTCGAGCGTGTGCCGGAAGTGCTTGAGTTTTATCAGCGCAAATTCCAGTACATTCACGTAGACGAGTATCAGGATACGAACAGGGCGCAATACCTGCTTGTGAAGCAGCTTGCTGCCCGTCTTGAAAATATCTGCGTCGTCGGTGACTCCGACCAGTCCATTTACAGATGGCGCGGGGCGGATATCGCGAATATCCTTTCCTTTGAAAAAGATTATCCGAGCGCAAACGTGATTCTGCTCGAGCAAAATTACCGCTCAACAAAGCGTATTCTGCAGGCGGCTAACGAAGTGATCAAAAACAACTCAAACCGCAAGCCGAAAAACCTGTGGACGGAAAATGACGAAGGCATCAAGCTTTCTTATTACAGCGGCGACAATGAATTCGGCGAAGGCCAATTCGTCGCGGGCAAAATTTATGAGCTGCACAGCTCGGGCCGGCGGAAGCTTTCCGATATCGCGATTTTATACCGGACAAACGCCCAGTCGCGCGTCATTGAAGAAACCCTTTTAAAATCCGGACTGAACTACAATATCGTCGGCGGAACCAAGTTCTACGACAGGAAAGAAATTAAAGACATTCTCGCATACCTGCGCCTTGTGTCAAACCCGGACGACGACATCAGTTTTACGCGGATCGTCAATGTGCCGAAGCGGGGCGTCGGCGCAACTTCGCTAGAAAAAATCGCTTCATATGCGGCGATGAACGGAATGTCAATGTTCCAGGCGGTCAAACAGGTTGATTTCATCGGCGTCAGCGCGAAAGCGGCAAACGCGCTTGACGGCTTTGGCGCGATGATTGAAAATCTGACGAATATGCAGGATTACCTGTCCATTACGGAACTCACGGAAGAAATTCTCGAAAAAACGGAATACAGAGAAATGCTGAAGGCCGAAAAATCAATCGAAGCCCAAAGCCGCCTTGAAAATATCGACGAGTTTCTTTCCGTGACGAAAAACTTCGAACAAAAAAGCGAAGACAAGTCTCTCGTCGCGTTTCTGACTGATTTGGCGCTGATTGCGGATATTGACCAGCTCGACCAGAAGGAAGAGGAATCAGGCGGAAAGGATGCCGTCACTTTAATGACACTGCACGCCGCTAAGGGGCTTGAATTTCCTGTCGTGTTCTTAATGGGCATGGAAGAAGGCGTGTTCCCGCACAGCCGCTCCCTGATGGAAGAAGCCGAGATGGAAGAAGAACGCAGGCTCGCATATGTAGGCATTACGAGGGCGGAAGAAGAACTGTATTTAACGAATGCCAAAATGCGCACCTTATTCGGCCGCACCAATATGAATCCGGAATCCCGCTTTATCAGGGAAATACCTGGCGATTTATTGGAGAACCTAAATGAGAAGAAAACACCTCGCATGCAGCCGGGAAGAAAAGTGCAGCCGAAACGCGGGCCCGTATCCCGTCCCGTTTCATATGCGAACAAAACAGGCGGCGACTCGCTCAGCTGGGCGGTCGGCGATAAAGCGGGCCATAAAAAATGGGGCACCGGAACGGTTGTCAGCGTAAAAGGAGAAGGCGAAAGCACCGAGCTTGATATCGCATTCCCGAGCCCAGTCGGCGTGAAGCGTCTGCTTGCCGCTTTTGCGCCGATTGAAAAGCAGTAACCTGAAGAGGAAAGGAAGAACATGATGGACAAAGAAACAGCGAAACACCGGGCAGAAGAATTGCGCCGCACCATCGATCAGTACAGTTATGAATATTACACCTTAGATGAACCGAGCGTGCCGGATTCCGAGTACGACAGACTGATGCAGGAGCTGATTGCCATAGAGGAAGAGCACCCGGAGCTCAGAACGCCTGATTCGCCCACACAGCGGGTCGGGGGAGCGGTGCTTGAATCGTTTCAAAAGGTGCAGCACGGCACGCCGATGCTCAGTCTCGGCAACGCATTTAACGATGATGATCTCCGCGATTTTGACCGCCGCGTCCGTCAGGCTGTCGGTGACGGCGTCGCTTATAATGTGGAGCTGAAAATAGACGGTCTTGCTGTTTCTCTCCGTTATGAAGACGGCTATTTTGTCAGAGGCGCGACAAGAGGAGACGGAACGACGGGCGAAGATATCACGGAAAACTTAAAAACGATCCGCAACATTCCGCTGAAAATGAAACGGAATCTTTCCATAGAAGTGCGCGGAGAGGCGTACATGCCGAAACAGTCATTTGAAGCCCTCAATGAAGAAAGGCTGAAACATGAAGAGGAGCCGTTCGCCAATCCCCGGAACGCGGCTGCGGGCTCACTCAGACAGCTTGATCCGAAAATTGCAGCGAAACGAAATCTTGACATCTTCGTCTACAGTATAGCGGAGCTTGACGAGATGGGTGTGGAAACACAGAGTCAGGGCCTGGATTTTCTGGATGAGCTCGGTTTTAAAACAAACCAGGAACGGAAAAAATGCGCCACGATAGATGAAGTCATTGAAATGATCGAAGAGCTGCAGGCGAAGCGGGCCGATCTCCCGTATGAAATTGACGGAATCGTCATCAAAGTCGATTCGCTCGACCAGCAGGAAGAGCTCGGGTATACGGCAAAGAGCCCGCGCTGGGCGATTGCTTATAAATTTCCGGCGGAAGAGGTCGTGACAAAACTTCTCGATATCGAACTGAATGTCGGAAGAACGGGCGTGATTACGCCGACCGCCGTTCTGGAACCGGTAAAAGTCGCGGGGACGACGGTCTCAAGAGCCTCCCTTCATAACGAAGATTTAATTAAAGAGAAGGATATCCGCATTCTCGATAAAGTGGTCGTCAAAAAAGCGGGCGACATCATCCCTGAGGTCGTCAATGTCTTAATCGAACAGCGGACCGGGGAAGAAAAAGAATTCAATATGCCGACCAGCTGCCCTGAGTGCGAAAGCGAACTTGTCCGCATTGAAGGGGAAGTCGCGCTGCGCTGCATCAATCCGGAATGTCCGGCGCAGATCAGAGAAGGCCTGATTCACTTTGTCTCACGCAACGCGATGAATATTGACGGACTCGGAGAACGTGTCATCACACAGCTTTTCCGTGAACATCTCGTCCGTAATGTCGCTGATTTGTATAAGCTGACAAAAGAACAGGTTATCCGGCTTGAGCGGATGGGGGAAAAATCAACTGACAATCTGATCAGCTCCATCCAAAAGTCAAAAGAGAATTCGCTGGAACGCCTGCTGTTCGGTCTCGGCATCCGTTTTATCGGCTCAAAAGCGGCCAAAACACTCGCCATGCATTTTGAAAGCCTGGAAAATCTGAAACAAGCCACGGAAGAAGAGCTGCTTGCGGTAGATGAAATCGGCGAAAAGATGGCCGATGCCGTTGTCACCTATTTCCGCAAAGAAGAAATGCTTGAGCTTTTGAATGAACTTGAGGAACTCGGTGTGAACACACTCTACAAAGGCCCGAAAAAAGTAAAAGCGGCGGACAGCGACTCTTATTTTGCCGGCAAAACCATCGTGTTAACCGGAAAGCTTGAAGAGCTGTCCAGAAATGAAGCCAAGGCGCAGATTGAAGCGCTCGGCGGAAAGCTGACGGGATCTGTCAGCAAAAAAACAGACTTGCTGATTGCCGGAGAAGCGGCCGGAAGCAAGCTGACAAAAGCGCAGGAATTAAACATTGAAGTATGGAATGAAGCACAGCTATTGGGAGAGCTAAAGAAATAAGAGGAGTGTTTTCTATTGAAAAAGATGTTGGCATTGGCGGCGACGGCAACGGCGGCAGTACTCATGTTGTCGGCCTGTTCGCCGAGTTTCGGGGGGAACAAAGAGGAAGAGATCACGCAGAAAACGGCAAAGTCTTCTGAAAAAGCGATCATACCGAAATATAATATCTCTGATTCCTACTATAAAATGGTGCTTCCGTTTAAGGCCGGAAAAGCGCGCGGCCTGACCGCGGACCGGCTGAACACGAGGCTGGACATCGATGAATTCGAGACGGGTCTGATGCGGCTCGCTCAAGACACGTTCCCGACGGATGACTATTTGTATCAGGAAGGCCAGTATTTAGATGAGGACACGGTACTCAGCTGGCTTGACCGCAAAAAAGAGGGCAGTGATCTGAAAAAGGCGAAAAAGGCAGACGCCAATTTTCAGAATCTCGGCTTAAACCCCGTGCTGCCAAGCTCGGGATCGGCAAAAGAGAAAAATGAAAACAGCCCGATTTACTTAGCGTCCATGCTTGAGCAGGATTACTTAGTAAGAAAAGATAAAAATTCCATCCAGCTTGGAGGTGTCATGATCGGTCTCGCTCTCAACTCTGTATACTATTACCGCGAAAACACAGGTGATCCGCAGCAGGAAGTGGAGCTCAGCGACAAAACGATCCGCAGCCACGGTGAAGAAATCGCCCAGGAAGTCGTTAACCGCCTTCGGAAAATGGATAACCTGAAAAATGTGCCGATCACCGTCGCCCTTTATAAACAAGCGCCGAAAACATCAATCGTACCGGGGAATTACATTGCGAAAACAGAAGTCAAGGCCGGCTCATCCACCATTTCAAACTGGGATGATGTCAAAGAAAAGTACGTCTTCTATCCGGCGGATACAGACACGGCAAAGAAATACCCTGATGATTCCGAAGTGTTTAAACGCTTCAAAAACGCCATCGACAGCTACTTCCCGAATTACACCGGAGTCGTCGGAACGGCAATGTACGAAAACGATGAAATGAGAAAAATGAAGATTGAAATCCCGATGCAATTTTACGGGAAAAGCGAAGTTATCGCCTTTACCCAATACTTAACAGGTGAGCTGATGGATTATTATTCAAAAGGCTCAGTTGATGTCGAAATTAACATTACCTCGTCTGACGGCCAGGAAGCGCTGATCGTCCGCAATGCGGGTGACAAAGAACCGACCGTCCATATTTACGATTAACCAAGATGCCCTTGTTCATTTCTGTATGAGCAAGGGTTTTTTTATTGTGAATATCGTTGGAGAGAGGGATGAGGTATGTTAAGATATTTGTATAATTAGGAATTAACAGGAAAACACATATTATTTCTAAGCGGATGTTACTAATCTGCTGTGAAAAAAGAAGGGCAGGAATGTTGATGAATGACATTTGCTGAGTACACACACCGCCTACAAACGTTATGAAAAGGGTGAATCAGCATGCATAAAGATATTAAAGCGATTTTTGAGGAAGATAAGGTACTGGCTGAGGCCGGTGAAATATACGGCTTTACCAAGTTTCAATTTATTGCGGACGCAGAGAACTACGTATACGAAATTGTGAAAGATAACGAACCGTATATCTTAAAAATTACGCATACGATCAGAAGAACACCGGAATATATTCTCGGAGAAATGGAATGGCTTCATCATCTGGCAAAGGGAGGGCTTTCAGCAGCAAAACCGATTCCTTCATTAAATGGCAGAGATGTCGAAGAAGTGCCGGATGGAAAAGGCGGAGCGTTTTTAGTAAGAGTCTATGAAAAAGCGCCCGGACGCAAAGTGGAGGAATCAGACTGGAACGGAACTCTGTTTTATGAGCTTGGAAAGTACACGGGGAACATGCACCGGCTGACAAAAAGCTACCGTCTGAGCGATCCGGCATATAAAAGGCAGGAATGGGATGAAGAGGAGCAGCTGAAGCTGAGAAAATACGTGCCCGCAGATCAGCATCTCGTATTTGAGCGGGCGGATGCTCTAATGGAAAAACTGCGCCGTTTGCCGAAGAATCCTGAAAACTACGGCCTTGTGCACGCCGATCTGCACCACGGTAATTTCAACTGGGACAATGGGAAAATCACGGCATTTGATTTTGATGATATCGGCTACAATTGGTTTGTGAATGATATCAGTATTCTGCTGTACAACATGTTGTGGTATCCGGTCATCCCGTATGAAGACAAGGCCGCGTTTACGGGTGAGTTCATGACACACTTTATGAAAGGCTACAGGGAAGAAAATGACCTTGACCCCGCCTGGCTTGAACACATCCCGGATTTTCTCCGGCTGCGCCATATGCTGATCTACGGATTATTGCATCAGGCGTTTGACCTCAATTCACTCGGGGACGAGGAACGTGAGATGCTGAAAGCCTTCAGGCGCGATATCGAAAACGAAACGCCGATTACGGAGTATAACTTTTCTGCATTCGTATAAATAGAAAAACGCCGGCTGAATCCAGCCCGGCGTTTTTTTATAACGTATCACACTTCACTCCGACGACACCTTGAATTTCTTTAATATCATAATAGACATCAGTGGTGTAGCGGTTTTTGTGAACACTGACTTTCACTTCCATAATCGGAAATTCTTTTTCGCGCAGATCATCAATCCGGACGGAGTGAATGCGGAGCCGTTTGCTTTTCATTTCTTTTAGAATCTCGGTCATTTTGTCTTTATCGGAAAGAGACATTCTCACGCGGATATCCTTCTCCTTCAAGCGGTTGGGACCGATTTTTCTGATCAGCCACGGAAGAAATTCGACACTGATCAGGATAAACAAGAGGCTTGCGAACGCCTCTTTATAAAAGCCGGCGCCTGTAGCCAGACCGAGCCCGGCTGCGCCCCAGATGATGGCCGATGTCGTCAGGCCGGATATGACGTCATTGCTTTTACGCAGGATCACGCCCGCGCCGATAAAACCGACGCCGGAAATGATTTGGGCGGGGAGGCGGAGCGGATCCATCATGATACGGTAATATTTTGGGAAATGATATGCCGCATTAATGCTGACGATCGTCAGCATACAGGAGCTGACGGCGATGACGATACAGGTTTTCAGTCCGAGCGGTTTGTTTTTCAGCTCGCGTTCAAGACCGATGATCATGCCGATCAGCGTGGCAATGCCCAGCTTTAATAAAATGTCTGGTTCGATAGGCCAGCTCAATTTGCACAGCACCTCCGCAATTTTTCTTATAATAAATTGATATGATTTTCTCACAGTATTTATAGCAGGACAAGTGCGGAAGAAAAAAGCCGTCAGGGATAAAATCTGACGGCTTTTTGTCTATTTCTTGTTTTTCAAAAGAGTTTCCATCCGGCTGAACAGCTGATAAGAAGCATCGGCCGGTTTTTTGGTCAGCAGGCTGACGGCAATACCGGCAATCAGACTGAGGAAGAACCCCGGAATGATTTCGTATACGCCGGTTGAAGCGGCAAGCCCTGTGGTGATCCAGATTAAAACGGCCGCGGCCCCGGTAATCATCGCCGCAAGCGCTCCCCATTCATTCATCCGTTTCCAGTACAGACTGAGCAAGAGCGCCGGTCCGATAGCCGAACCGAAGCCTGCCCACGCATATCCGACCAGGTCAAGAATGGTGCTGTTCGGATTCATGGAAAGCAGGATGGCGATAACGGCTACGATCAATACCGACAGGCGTCCGGTCATGACCAATTCTTTATCGCTCGCTTCCCGTCTGAAAAAGGCGCGGTATAAATCTTCCGTAATGGCGCTTGCCGTTACGAGAAGCTGTGAGGAAATGGAACTCATGATCGCCGCTAAAATCGCGGACAGCAAGAAGCCCGTAATCAGCGGATGGAACAAGATTTTAGAAAAAATAATGAAAATCGTTTCCGGATCTTTTACGGAGACTCCGAAGTGATGAGAATACGCAACTCCGATAATCCCGGTCAGCAATGAACCGATAACTGAAATAACCATCCAGCTCATCCCGATTCTGCGGGCGGGTTTTAAATCTTTCACTTCTTTAATCGCCATAAATCGTACGATGATATGAGGCTGGCCGTAATAGCCGAGTCCCCATGCCAAATAAGAAATAATGCTAATGACGCTCGCGCCTTTAAAGATATCCAATAGTTTCGGGTTAACGGCGTTGATCGAATCAATCGTCGTTGAAACGCTCCCGAGCTGGGTAAAAGCAACGATCGGCACAAGCACTAATGCCGCAAACATGATCGCTCCCTGCACAAAGTCAGTCAGACTGACAGCGAGGAAACCGCCAAACAGCGTGTAAAGCACAACAACACCGGCCGTTAAAAACAAACCGAATTTGTAGTCGGCGCCGAATGCCGATTCAAATAACCTGCCTCCGGATACCATCCCGGACGATGTGTACAGTGTGAAAAAGATCATAATAATCACGGCGGAAACAATTTTCAGCAATGATGACGAGTGGCGGAACCGTTTATCGAAAAAATCGGGAATCGTAATCGCATCATCCGCAACTTCCGTGTAAGCGCGCAGCCTCGGAGCAAGCAGCAGATAATTTGAATACGCGCCGATCGTCAAACCGAGCGCCAGCCATAAGGTCGATAACCCCGTTGCGAACATTGCGCCGGGAACTCCCATCAGCATCCATGCGCTCATATCGGCCGCACCTGCGGACAGCGCCGTTACGAACGGGCCGAGTCCTCTTCCGCCCAGCATGTAATCATTAATATTCGTTGTCTTCCTGAATGCGTACCAGCCGATTAACAGCATGGCAGCAAAGTAAATGCCAAGAGATATAATTAGTTCAATACTCACGTTTTTGGTCCCTCTCTTCTTTCATGTAAATGTTGCATCACCTCTGTAGATTAGTAGTGCCGGAATATGCGCCGGCGATCCAGCCTTTAGTCATCATTCCATGCGGATCGCATGATTTAGTGCTGGCTATGGTTACTAAACCTAACAAAGTATCCCCGATCAATCAACTCTCGAAACCTGGCCCGCTCAAGGAAAAAATCCCCGCCAACATAGAACAGCTTAGAGATGAAAGCGCTACCAATAGATTATAAAAGTAAAAATTTTCTGACATATAATTCGTTTCTCTTTCTCCCCGATTTAGGATAAAATAGAGAGGGTTTCATCATGCCTCAGAAGGCGGCGTTTTGTTGCTTTAGAGGGCTCGTTTTTGATATGATCAGTATTATATGACGAAACGGAGAATTATGCGGAGGTGGATCTTATGTCACGAATTTCTATAGAAGAAGTAAAGCATGTCGCTCATTTGGCGAGACTCGCCATTACGGATGAAGAAGCTGAAATGTTCACAGAACAGCTTGACAGCATTATCTCGTTTGCCGAGGAGCTTAATGAAGTGGACACGGATAACGTGGAACCGACAACACACGTGCTGAAAATGAAAAACGTAATGAGAGAAGATGAAGCGGGTAAAGGCCTTCCGGTCGAGGATGTCATGAAAAATGCTCCCGATCATAAAGACGGCTATGTCCGTGTGCCATCTATTCTGGATTAAAGGAGGGAGACAGTATGTCATTATTTGATCACAAAATCACAGAACTGAAACAAATGATACATAAAAAAGAAATCAAGATTTCCGATCTTGTTGATGAATCTTACAAACGGATCGCATCCGTGGATGATAAGGTGCAGGCGTTTTTGCAGCTTGATGAAGAAAGAGCCCGCGCTTACGCGAAAGAACTTGACGAAGCGGTTGACGGACGGTCTGAACACGGTCTTCTCTTCGGAATGCCGATCGGCGTCAAAGACAACATCGTGACCAAAGGGCTTCGCACAACATGCTCAAGCAAAATCCTCGAAAACTTCGATCCGATTTACGATGCGACGGTCGTGGAGCGCCTTCAAGCTGCTGAAGCCGTCACGATCGGAAAGCTGAATATGGATGAGTTCGCGATGGGTTCTTCTACTGAAAACTCCGCGTACAAAGCGACGAAAAACCCTTGGAATCTCGATACGGTTCCCGGCGGATCAAGCGGCGGTTCCGCAGCTGCGGTTGCCGCGGGCGAAGTGCCGTTTTCACTCGGATCTGATACGGGCGGCTCCATCCGCCAGCCGGCTTCTTTCTGCGGCGTCGTCGGATTAAAGCCTACATACGGACGCGTGTCACGTTACGGTTTGGTCGCTTTTGCGTCTTCATTAGACCAGATCGGACCGATCACAAGAAACGTAGAAGATAACGCATTCCTGCTTCAGGCGATTTCAGGCCCGGACAAAATGGACTCTACGAGCGCCAATGTCGAAGTGCCGGACTTTCTTTCTTCATTAACTGGCGATATTAAAGGCTTAAAAATCGCCGTACCGAAAGAATATCTCGGAGAAGGCGTCGGCAAAGAAGCGAAAGAATCGGTTTTAGCCGCTTTAAAAGTGCTTGAAGACCTCGGAGCGACATGGGAAGAAGTATCTCTGCCGCACAGCAAATACGCGCTTGCGACGTATTATCTGCTGTCTTCTTCCGAAGCGTCTGCAAACCTTGCGCGCTTTGACGGCATCCGCTACGGCTACCGCTCAGACAATGCGGACAACCTGATCGACCTTTATAAACAGACACGCTCTGAAGGATTCGGCAATGAAGTGAAGCGCCGCATCATGCTCGGCACCTTCGCACTCAGCTCCGGCTACTATGACGCGTATTACAAAAAAGCGCAAAAAGTGCGCACGCTTATTAAGAAAGATTTTGAAGACGTATTTGAGAAATACGATGTCATCGTCGGACCGACAACGCCGACACCGGCATTCAAAATCGGCGAAAAAACCAGCGATCCGCTCACAATGTACGCCAACGATATTTTAACGATTCCTGTCAACCTCGCGGGTGTGCCGGGAATCAGCGTGCCGTGCGGATTTGCGGACGGACTGCCGCTCGGACTGCAAATCATCGGAAAACACTTCGATGAAGGCACTGTATACCGCGTCGCTCATGCTTTTGAGCAGGCAACAGATCATCATAAAGCGAAACCTGAACTGTAAGGGGTGAAATGAAGTGAACTTTGAAACGGTAATCGGACTTGAAGTCCATGTGGAATTAAAAACAAAATCTAAAATTTTCTCAAGCTCACCGACGCCATTCGGCGCGGAAGCGAATACCCAAACGAGCGTCATCGACCTCGGCTATCCCGGCGTGCTGCCCGTTTTGAACAAAGAAGCGGTCGAATTCGCGATGAAAGCCGCAATGGCTTTGAACTGCGAAATCGCAACGGATACGAAGTTTGACCGGAAAAACTATTTCTACCCGGACAACCCGAAGGCATATCAAATTTCTCAATTTGACAAGCCGATCGGCGAAAACGGCTGGATCGAAATCGAAGTCGGCGGAAAAACGAAAAAAATCGGCATTACCCGTCTTCACCTTGAAGAAGATGCGGGAAAACTGACGCATACGGGCGACGGCTATTCCCTCGTTGACTTCAACCGCCAGGGCACGCCGCTTGTCGAGATTGTATCTGAGCCGGATATCCGCACACCGGAGGAAGCTTACGCATATCTCGAAAAGCTGAAATCAATTATCCAATACACAGGCGTTTCCGACTGTAAAATGGAAGAAGGTTCACTGCGCTGTGACGCCAACATTTCCCTCCGTCCGATCGGCCAGGAGAAATTCGGCACAAAAACGGAGCTGAAAAACCTGAACTCCTTCGCGTTTGTGCAAAAAGGACTTGAGCATGAAGAAAAACGCCAAGAGCAGGTGCTTCTGTCAGGCGGAGTCATTCAGCAGGAGACGCGCCGCTATGATGAAGCGACGAAAAAAACCATTTTGATGCGTGTCAAAGAAGGTTCTGACGACTATCGTTATTTCCCTGAGCCTGACCTTGTCGAGCTCTACATTGATGACGAATGGAAAGAACGCGTAAGAGCAACCATTCCTGAGCTTCCGGACGAGCGCCGCAAGCGTTATATCGAAGAGCTCGGTCTGCCTGCTTATGACGCAATGGTTCTGACGCTGACGAAAGAAATGGCTGATTTCTTCGAAGAAACGGTCAATAAAGGCGCAGAAGCCAAGCAGGCATCAAACTGGCTGATGGGTGAAGTCTCAGCTTACCTGAACGCCGAACAAAAAGAGCTTGAGGATGTCGCCCTGACTCCTGAAGGCCTTGCCGGCATGATTAAGCTGATTGAAAAAGGAACCATCTCGTCTAAAATCGCGAAGAAAGTCTTTAAAGAATTAATTGAAAAAGGCGGCGACGCAGAAAAAATCGTCAAAGAAAAAGGCCTCGTGCAGATTTCTGACGAAAGCGTGCTTCTGAAGCTGGTAACAGATGCGCTTGACAGCAACCCGCAGTCAATTGAAGACTTCAAAAACGGAAAAGACCGCGCGATCGGCTTCCTTGTCGGGCAGATTATGAAAGCCTCAAAAGGACAGGCCAACCCGCCGATGGTCAACAAGATCTTACTTGAAGAAATCAAAAAACGATAAAAAAAAGCAGCCGCCTCTAAGGGCGCTGCTGACACGGAGACCGGTAAGCGCCGGTCTCTTTTTTTTATAAGCTGAAATAGGTTTCAATGGAAGCCCGCAGCGTTTCAATCTGTTCAGTTCCGCTGCCTGCCAAGTTGGACAGCATTCCTTTAATAATCGGTTTTCGCGGCTCTTCCTTTGCGCATTCCTCTTCAATGACTTCAAGCGATACGAGGACGTCCTCAGGCAGCCCCTGCTGTGCTTTTATCTTTTGAATATCCGCAAGCAGTCTTTCTCTGTCCGCCGCGGGCTGAGTGAAGATATCCTCAGGCAGCAGCGGATCGGGGTTGTCTTTTATCAGTCCCGTAATCAGGTCATCGATTCTGGCAATCAGAAAGGCCGCCACGTTTTCCGTCCGGAATGCCGTATGTTCATTAAAAATCAAGAAATGAATATAGGAGCTCACAATTCCTTGCGCCATAACGGACGCATCCGCTAAAAACGGTGTGACGGCATCTCCGTAAACGGAGAGCAACGCATCCCGATACAGCATGTTAAATTGAATATTGGCCTCATGAAAATACTGTTTGACCTTTTGATTTTCAGGAATGACCTTTTCGCTCAGCAAGAGAATGATAAAGTCCTTGTGCTCCATAAATTCCTGGAATTGATAAGCGATTTGTTTTCGGAATACGTCCTTAGGCGGTTTATGCTGGTGTTCTGTTTTGATTTTCTTTATTTCTTCCATAGACATGCCGATGTAATACTCACATGCTGACAGCAAAAGGTCTTCTTTTGATTTGAAATGGAGATAGAAGGCTCCTTTTGAAATTCCGCATTCACCGGCGATTTCCTGAATGGTTGTTGAAGAAAACCCTTTTTTGGCAAATAAATGGATGCCTGTTTTTATGATTTTCTCTTTTTTTTCGTTCATGACGTGCTTCCCCTTAATCCTGAAAAATTTAGAAAAATTTACTGCCTTATTAGTTGACGATGTTGAGTTATACCGTTTAGTATTATATAGAATGACCAGTCAGTCAATAAAAATTAACGGAGGACATGATGAACCACATTATTAACTTTGTACTGAAGAACAAATTCGCAGTTTGGCTGATGACGATTATCGTTACTGTAGCAGGGCTGTATGCCGGTATGAATATGAAGCAGGAATCCATACCGGACGTCAACATGCCTTACCTTTCAGTAAATACGACTTATCCCGGAGCTGCTCCGAGTCAAGTTGCGGATGACGTGACAAAACCGATCGAGCAGGCGGTCCAGAATTTAGAAGGAGTGAGCGTCGTAACGTCCACATCCTCTGAAAACGTCTCATCGGTTATGATTGAATATGATTACAGCAAGGATATGGACAAGGCGAAAACCGAAGTCGCTGAAGCGCTGGACAGTGTCAGCCTTCCTGACGACGCGAAAAAACCTGACATTTCCCGTTACAGCCTCAACTCTTTCCCGATTTTGACGCTCAGTGTGACAAGCGGCAAAAGCTCGCTTGAAGACCTGACCAAAAATGTGGAAAACACTCTCGTTCCTAAGCTTGAAGGCATTCAGGGCGTTGCGTCCGTACAAGTTTCCGGACAGCAGGAAGAGCAGGTGGAATTCTCTTTCAAAGACAAAAAAATGAAAGAGTACGGACTTGATGAAGATACCGTCAAGAAAGTGATCCAAGGCTCTGACGTCAATACGCCGCTTGGATTGTACACATTCGGCAACAAAGAAAAATCAGTTGTTGTTAACGGAAATATTACGTCAATTAAAGATCTGAAAGATATGAGAATTCCAGTCACATCTTCTTCTGCCGCTCAAGGTCAAGCGGGCGGAGCCGGTGCGGCATCTGCGGCGGACGCTCAGGCTATGCAGCAGGCACAGCAAAGCGCGGCAGCAGGAGTGCCGACAGTCAAGCTTTCTGACATTGCCGACATTAAAGATGTGAAAAAAGCTGAATCCATTTCCCGCACGAACGGAAAGGACAGCATCGGAATTAATATCGTAAAAGCCAATGACGCCAACACGGTAGAAGTGGCCGATGCGATTAAAGATGAACTGAATCAATACAAAAAAGACCATAAAGGGTTCAAGTACAGCTCGACTCTTGATATGGCAGAGCCGATTACAGAGTCGGTGGATACGATGTTAAGCAAAGCGATTTTCGGCGCGATTTTTGCGGTCGTGATCATTCTCTTATTCTTAAGAGATATTAAATCAACGATGATTTCTATCATTTCCATCCCGCTGTCACTGCTGATTGCGCTTCTTGTGCTGAATCAGCTTGATGTCACATTGAACATAATGACGCTCGGTGCGATGACGGTCGCCATCGGACGGGTAGTCGACGACTCGATTGTCGTGATCGAAAACATTTACCGCCGCATGAGGCTGAAAGATGAACCTTTACGCGGGAAGCAATTGGTGCGTGAAGCGACGAAAGAAATGTTTAAACCGATCATGTCATCAACGATCGTAACCATTGCCGTATTCCTGCCGCTTGCCATGGTCGGCGGACAGATCGGCGAACTGTTTATGCCGTTTGCATTAACAATCGTCTTCGCGCTTGCCGCATCGCTGTTGATTTCGATCACACTGGTGCCGATGCTTGCGCACAGCTTATTCAAAAAATCGCTCACAGGCGCGCCTGTTAAAGCGAAAGAGCATAAGCCGGGCAGATTGGCCAATTTCTATAAAAAAGTGCTGAATTGGTCATTAAGACATAAATGGATTACATCTATCATCGCGGTTCTGATGCTTGTCGGCAGTTTGTTCCTCGTACCTCTGATCGGAGCGAGCTACCTGCCTGCGCAAGCGGACAAAACGATGCAGCTCACATATACGCCTGAACCGGGCGAAACGAAAAGCGAAGCTGAAAAAGCTGCGCAAAAAGCGGAAGACATGCTGCTTAAACGCAAACATGTCGATACCGTTCAGTATTCTTTAGGTTCGCAAAGTCCGCTCGGCGGAAGCTCAAACGGCGCATTGTTCTACGTGAAATACGAGGATGACACGCCTGATTTTGACAAAGAAAAAGACAATGTCTTAAAAGAAATCAAAAAAACATCCAGCCGCGGCGAATGGAAATCACAAAATTTCAGCTCGTCAGGCAACAACAACGAATTAACGTACTATGTGTACGGAGATTCAGAGTCTGATATTAAAGGCACGGTCAAAGACATCGAAGGCATCATGAAAAAGCAGAAGGATCTGAAAGACATCAACTCAGGCCTTTCCAGCACATATGATGAGTACACGTTCACCGCTGACCAGGAGAAACTCAGCAAGCAGGGCCTGACGGCTTCGCAAATCTCCCAAGCCCTGATGTCCCAAACGTCACAGTCTCCTTTGACAACGGTGAAAAAGGACGGCAAAGAGCTTGACGTCAACATCAAAACAGAAAAAGACCAGTATAAGAGTGTAAAAGAATTAGAGGATAAAACCATCACATCGCCTGCAGGCCAAGAAGTTAAAATCGGCGATGTGGCGAAAGTGAAAAACGGCACGACATCCGATACCATTTCCAAACGCGACGGCAAAGTGTACGCTGACGTAACGGCAACCGTCACTTCTGACAACGTCACGAAGGTGTCATCAGCAGTTCAAAAGAAAGTTGACAAACTGGATAAGCCGGACAATGTATCCATTGATACCGGCGGTGTATCAGCGGATATTGCTGATTCCTTTACGAAACTTGGGTTAGCGATGCTTGCCGCAATCGCCATCGTATACCTCGTTCTTGTGATCACGTTCGGCGGAGCATTAGCGCCGTTTGCGATTCTGTTCTCGCTTCCGTTTACAGTCATCGGCGCATTAGCCGGCCTGTATGTATCCGGAGAGACGATCAGTCTGAATGCCATGATCGGTATGCTGATGCTGATCGGAATCGTCGTCACAAACGCGATTGTCTTAATTGACCGCGTCATCCATAAAGAAGCGGAAGGCTTATCGACGAGAGAAGCGCTCCTAGAGGCGGGTTCTACGAGATTGCGTCCGATTCTGATGACGGCGATCGCGACAATCGGCGCCCTGCTTCCATTGGCATTGGGCTTCGAAGGCGGCAGCCAGGTCATTTCTAAAGGACTCGGTGTCACCGTTATCGGCGGTTTAATCAGTTCGACTCTGCTTACCCTTCTGATTGTGCCGATCGTATATGAAGTATTAGCGAAATTCCGTAAGAAAAAACCTGGAATGGAAGAAGAGTAAGACAGCGGGCCTTGGCTCCTTAAACGGAGCTAAGGCCTTTTTTCTTCTGGCAATTCCTGTACATATTGTTGCGATTTTCTCAAGTCATAGTATAATTAAAGGTTGTTAGTGTTAATAATGGATCGGATACTCTTAAGTAGGATGATGAGATAATGAAACGTGCACGCATAATATACAATCCGACTTCAGGACGGGAGCTTTTTAAGAAAAATCTTGCCCAGGTCCTGCAAAAATTTGAACAAGCCGGTTATGAAACCTCCACCCATGCCACCACATGCGCGGGGGATGCCACCCACGCCGCAACAGAAGCCGCTTTGCGGGAGTTTGACCTGATTATCGCTGCCGGCGGAGACGGAACGATTAATGAAGTCGTCAACGGCCTTGCGCCGTTAGACAAACGCCCGACACTCGGCATCATTCCGGTCGGCACGACAAATGACTTCGCCAGAGCGCTGGGCATTCCGAGAGAGAATATACTGAATGCCGCTGATACCGTCATTAACGGCATAGCCCGCCCGATCGACATCGGCCAGGTGAACGGTCAGTACTTTATCAACATCGCCGGCGGAGGCCGTCTGACGGAGCTGACGTATGATGTGCCGAGTAAACTGAAAACGATGCTTGGCCAGCTTGCTTATTATTTAAAGGGAATGGAAATGCTGCCTTCACTTCGACCGACAGAAGTCGAGATTGAATATGACGGCAAGCTGTTTCAAGGCGAAATTATGCTGTTTTTAGTGACGCTGACCAACTCGGTCGGCGGATTCGAGAAGCTGGCCCCTGATTCCAGCCTGAATGACGGCATGTTTGATTTGATTATTTTGAAAAAAGCCAATCTCGCGGAGTTTATCAGAGTCGCGAGCATGGCGCTCAGAGGCGATCATATTAACGATCAGCACATTATTTACACAAAAGCGAACCGTGTGAAAGTCAATGTATCAGAAAAGATGCAGCTGAACCTGGACGGCGAATACGGCGGCATGCTGCCGGGTGAATTCGTGAATCTGTACCGGCATATTCACGTCATCATGCCGAAAGAGAAAGCGGAACAGCTGGATGATTAATACGCGGACAAAATCCTAAAACAGTATTCGTTTTAGGATTTTGTCATCTTTTCAGCGTGATCGGAAACCTTTGAAGGCTGACATTGAATTTGAAGGTTTGCCAGCACGCTGAAACAAGGCTATTGGTAAAACTAGAGGTGATTATAGATGAAAATGAAACCCCCGATAGAAAAAAATGAATACTATGATGTGACATTTGAGGATTTGACGCACGAAGGAGCGGGCGTCGCAAAGGTTCAGGGCTTCCCGATCTTCGTGCCGAACGCCCTGCCTGAGGAAAAAGCGCAAATCAAAGTGACACGCGTCAAAAAAGGCTTCGCTTTCGGCCGCTTGATTGAACTGAAAGAAGAAAGCCCGCACAGAACGGATGCCCCGTGTCCGATCTACAAGCAATGCGGCGGCTGCCAGCTTCAGCACATGACCTATGAAGGCCAGCTCTTGTTTAAACAGAAACAAGTCAAAGACGTCTTAGAACGGATCGGCAAGCTGGATCTGTCCAATGTCACCGTGCACCCGACGCTCGGCATGGAAGACCCGTGGAACTACAGAAACAAAGCACAGGTGCCTGTCGGTGAAAGAGAAGGCGGACTCGTCGCCGGATTCTATCAGCAAAGAAGCCATGACATCATCGACATGAGCGCCTGTCTGATCCAGCAATCCAAAAACGACGAAGCCGTCCAAGCTGTCAAAGACATTTGCGCAGCATACGGCGTTAAAGCCTACAACGAAGAACGCCACAAAGGCTGGCTCCGCCATATCATGGTCAGATACGGCGTCGTCACGGGCGAAATGATGATCGTCTTCATCACAAGAACAAGCGATTTCCCGCACAAAGCGAAGATCATCGAAGACATTACGGCGCAATTCCCGCACGTCAAATCCATCGTGCAAAACATCAACCCAAACAAAACAAACGTGATCTTTGGGAACGAAACAAACGTCATCTGGGGCGAAGAATACATCTACGACCTCATCGGAGACGTCAAATTCGCCATCTCCGCCAGATCGTTCTATCAGGTCAACCCGGAACAGACAAAAGTGCTCTACGACAAAGCGCTTGAGTACGCGGAGCTGCAAGGGGAAGAAACCGTCATCGACGCCTACTGCGGCATCGGAACGATTTCTCTCTTCTTAGCGAAGCAGGCGAAGAAAGTATACGGCGTCGAAATCGTGCCGGAAGCCATCGAGGATGCAAAACGCAACGCTGAGCTGAACGGCATCACAAACGCGGAATTCGCAGTCGGAGAAGCGGAAACAGTCATTCCGAAATGGTATGAAGAAGGCATCACGGCCGACACCCTCGTTGTCGACCCGCCAAGAAAAGGCTGCGACGAAGCCCTCCTGCGGACGATTGTGGAGATGAAACCGAAGCGGGTGGTGTATGTGTCGTGTAACCCAGGCACGCTTGCGAGAGACTTGCGGGTGCTTGAGGATGGCGGGTATGAGACGCTCGAAGTGCAGCCGGTGGATATGTTCCCGCATACGAATCATGTGGAGTGTGTGGCAAAGCTCGTATTGAAATAAAGCAGTGTTCTCTTTTTGAGAACGCTGCTTTTTATATTAATATGTGAAGAATCCTTTTTAATTATTAATTACAAAGGTTATATTAAAACAGATTAATTTGAAGAAAAATGGTATTCTCAATATAGCTCAATTTAGTTATTTTGAGCGGCGAATTTATAGAGATAACGCAAAAAGTTAATGAAAAGGTGAAACAATGATAGTTTATGAAGCTACAAAAGAAGAGTTTTTAAGTGATGTGTTTGACGATAAGTTGGTGATGAATATCTGTAAAAACTATAATGATAAGATTGGCAAAATCAATGAGAGAGAGGTTAGATCTTGGGATAACTCTATGCAGTATATGTATAGGGTATTAAGTGATAGAGAAATTCCTAAGGACGCAGGAATTGCTATTGAGTTCAAAATACCCCATACTTCAAAGCGTATTGATTTTCTTATATCTGGATCAGATAAGGATGATCGTTCATCTATTGTGATTGTGGAACTTAAACAATGGGAGAAAGTAGAGAAAATTGATAGTAAAGAGGCCATCGTTAAAACGTTTATAAATAAAGGAATTCGCGAAACAACCCATCCATCTTATCAAGCCTGGTCATACGCTTCGTTAATAAAGGATTACAATGAAAATGCGCAAAAAGAAGATATCAAGCTATATCCTTGTACATACTTACATAACTACTTGAATCAGGGTACAGACGATCCATTAACTGATTCAATATATGAATATTATATAAAAGAAGCTCCTGTTTTTATCAAAGGTGATTCAGGTAAGCTTCGTGATTTCATTAAAAAGTATATTAAATATGGAGACAACAAAGAAATCCTATATACAATAGATAAAGGAAGAATACGGCCTTCAAAGTCTCTTCAAGATTCGTTAAACAGTATGCTTCAAGGTAATCGAGAGTTTATGATGATTGATAATCAAAAAGTCGTGTATGAGACGGCTTTACATTTGGCGAATGAGGCATTACGTACAAACACTAAACAAGTTTTAGTTGTAGAAGGCGGGCCAGGTACAGGAAAATCTGTTCTTGCTGTAAATTTATTAGTAGAAGCAACAAACCGAAGTCTCGTTGCACAATATGTAACAAAAAATGCTGCTCCCAGAAATATATATGCTACTAAGTTAAAACAAAACTTTCGGAAAGGGCACATTGATAATTTATTTAAAGGATCGGGCAGTTATGTCAATGCTCCATCAGGTGAATTTGACGTTTTAATTGTTGATGAGGCGCATCGATTAAATGAGAAATCCGGTTTATTTAATAACCTTGGGGAAAATCAAATTAAGGAAATAATAAATGCTTCCAAACTTTCTGTTTTTTTCATAGATGAACATCAAAGAGTAACGTTAAAAGATATTGGTAGCACTGATACAATCCTTAAATTCTCAAAAGAATTAGATGCTCAGGTTACAAATATGAAACTGGATTCACAGTTTCGTTGCAATGGTTCAGATGGTTATATAAGCTGGTTAGATGATGTTCTTCAAATTCGGGAAACTGCGAATTCTAATTATATTGGAATGAACTACGATTTTCGTATATATAGAAATCCAAATGAATTGCGTAAACAGATAGAAGATCTGAATAGAGTTAATAATAAAGCTCGAATAGTTGCTGGTTACTGTTGGGATTGGGTGAAGGAAGGAAAAGCTAAAACAGAATTTCATGATATCGAGATTCCTGAATATCAATTCGGAATGAGTTGGAATTTAAATAACTCAGACACGTGGGCAATTGACGAAGATTCTATTAATGAAATAGGTTGTATACACACATGCCAAGGTTTGGAATTTGATTATGTAGGTGTAATTATAGGAAATGATCTAGTGTGCAGGGATGGAGTAGTATTGACTGATCATTCAAAGCGGGCGAAAACAGATACCTCCTTACGTGGTTTGAAGAAAATGCTAAAGCAAAATTCAGAAGAAGCTGAGAAGCTTGCAGACGAAATTATTCGCAACACATACAGAACTTTGATGACCCGGGGACAAAAAGGCTGTTTTATTTATTGTATAGACAAACAATTAGAAAATTACTTTTTTAAAAGGCTGAAACATATGCAAATGAATTACAAAGAGAATGAGTTCTTTAAGTCTTCATCAGTTGCTGAAGAAAAAGCCACATATAAGCACAAATGAAACCTTTTTTAATTATTTATTAAAACGGAATTGGGAAAAACATCACGCTATGATCTTGCACATTTAAAAAGCAGGGAGGCAAGATTTTGTGATAACTGTTAAAGGCTTTTTAACGAAATGCGACTAAATTTCTACCGTTTTTGCAGGAAAAGAAAAATCTATTTGTGTAGGAGATCCTTACAAAGCTCCTTAATAAAGTGGCGATTGTTAATGACTTGGGGAATGAAAGCATAATATTAACGTAAAACGATAAAAGGCTTCTTTTAAGAAGCCTTTTTATGTGCGTATATCTTCATAATAAAGATAATTATTTATAAAAAGATAATAAAGTTGGATAAAAATGAGGAAAATCCTGGCGGGAATGACGATATAAAGTTAGTGAACAACGGTATAGTATCTTACTTTTCGAGGTGAACAGAATGGGAGAAGAACAAGACATTATTACAGTAACGGATCTGCGCAAAAAATATGGATCATTTGAAGCAGTGAAAGGGGTATCCTTTTCTGTCAAACGCGGCGAGCTGTTTGCATTTCTGGGAACGAACGGTGCAGGGAAATCGACCACTATCGATATTCTCTGTACGCTGATTAAAAAGACATCCGGAAAAGTGGTAATAGACGGTTATACACTTGGTGAGGGGAAAGAGAATAATCATATCCGCAAAAAGATCGGAGTCGTTTTCCAAGAGAGCATTTTGGATGAACGATTGACCGTTTATGAAAATATCATGAACCGCGGACAATATTATCATTTAAGCAAGGCACAAGTGCAAGAGAACTATCAGTTTGTAACAGACTATTTAAAATTGGATGATATTAAGGAGAAAAAATACAGCGATTTGTCAGGCGGACAAAGAAGAAGAGCGGATATTGCACGTGCCATCATCCATAAACCGACTATATTATTTTTAGATGAGCCTACTACAGGTCTTGATCCGCAAACGAGAGTTTTTGTTTGGAATGCGATTAAAAGGCTGCAGGAAGAAACAAACATGACGATCTTTTTAACGACCCATTACATGGAGGAGGCCGCTGTGGCTGATAACGTTGTGGTCATCAAAGAAGGACGTCTGATCGCAGAGGGTACACCGAGTCAGCTGAAAGATCAATATGCGTTTGACAGTCTGCATATGATGTTTAAGCAAGGCGTTGATCCGACTGCATGGTTTGAAAATAAACAACTGGATTTTACGGTTAAAAACTCTATTTATTCCCTTCGTGTAGAGTCCACTCTCCAAGCGTTTGACATTTTGAAAGGTCTTGAAGGAAAAATTGAATCTTTCGAGGTGATTAAAGGGAATATGGATGATGTGTTTATCCATATTATCGAAGAACAAGGAAGCAGTTTGCCAGTAAAGGGGAGCATTGCATAAATGAAGTCTTTATCCAGTTTAATCAGCAGAAATATAAAAATATACTTCCGTGATCGAACGCTTTTGCTTCTTTCTTTGCTGTCAGTATTTATCGTCATTCTGTTATATGCCGTGTTCTTACAGCAGACACAGCTGGACGCCATTAAGGCCTTGGTCGGTTCGACAGATGATTCCAAAGCAATGGTGAACGAATGGATGGTGGCGGGATTGCTGTCCATTACAGCTGTGACAACGACTTTAGGCGCTTTCGGAATTATGGTGAAAGATAAAGAAAGCAAGAGAACGTATGACTTTTTAACAGCTCCTTTATCAAGGGCGACCATCCAATTGAGCTATGTCATTCATTCATTTGTCATCGGCTTGATCTTTTCTTTCATCGCCTTTTTAGGCTGTGAAATTTTTCTCGTTTCAACAGGCAGCAAGCTTTTAAGCGGAACAGATATACTTGAAGTATTGGGGATCATTATTCTTTCAGTTGCACTGTCAAGTTCCATAAATTTATTTTTAACGCTGTTTATTCACACACAAAATGCATTTTCGACGTTAAGTACGATTGTCGGAACAGCCATCGGTTTTTTATGCGGAGTATATGTGCCGATCGGCGGCGTACCGGTGTTTGTGCAGAAGATTATTATGTACTTCCCTATCAGCCACACCGCCGTTCTGTTCAGAAAAGCGTTTATGACAGACTCAGTTGATAAAGTATTTAAACATGCCTCTGCGGACCAAATACAGGAATATGAAAAGCATTACGGGATCGTCTACAAGTTAAACGGCCATTTTATCAGTACGGCAGCAAGCTTGTGGATCATTGTTATTACAGCCATCATATTTACCGTCATATCTATTTTCATATTTAAAAAACAAAATAAATGACCTCTTCAGACGATACATAACGATGTAACAGGCAGCATCCGTTTACTGGATGCTGCCTGTTTTGTTTATCATTATTCTTTTTGTGCTCAATTCTTAATTCCTCAAAGAGTTCTCGGATTTCTCTTAAAAAAGTGTTGAAGATATCTTTATTTACACTGTATCGGGCTGGTATATCTTGCGAATGAATCAGTTGACGTTTGGTGTCTTGAAGTGATAGAGAACCATGGTAGAGTCATCTAATATTTCTGCATAAAGATACATTTTTGCCCATTCACAAGGTATGATGTCATTTAATTTCTTACTAATAAGCTGGTACAAATCTTGCATTTTTTTAGTTTCCAACCTTTTTGCCTTCAATTGTCGAGAAATCCTAGTTATAAAAAATAGCCCAGAAAAGAAGGGCTGGGCCATTATTGATTTATAGACCGAAGTAGTTTATTACAAATTCTTTGTCGTCCTCATCTTCAGGCAAAATCCCCAAGTTTTGATATTCCCATACCACTTGCCGTTGTGTTCCGTTTAAGTCTGAGGCGATGACATCGGTGTAATCGTAGTCAATTGAGAATTTGCCGCTTCGTTCGAGATGTAAAGTGAGGTTTGTCCATAAGTCTTCATTGTTTGTTTTAAATTCATCCCGTAACTCTTCAAAGTAATCATGCAATTCATATAGAAGTTCGTCATATATATCTTCATCAACATTAAAATGTTCAGGAATATCGTGTGAATATATATATTCCTGATTTTGTGGAGTAGTAAAGAAGAAGTAAACTTCTGAAGAATCATCTAAAATTTCGGCATAAAGAGCAACCTTTTCCCACTCAGAGGGGATAATTTCATTTATTTGCTCAGCGATTTTTTGATATAGTTCGCCCATTTTTTCAGTTTCCACAATATCAGAATCCTTTTTAATTTTTTTAGCCGTTTGAAAGCTTATTATATGTTTAGATACTCTTCTATGAATTTTCTATCTTCCTCATCAGCTGGCAGTATGCCGAGATTTTGATATTTCCAAACATCGCGTCTTTGAAGGTCATCGAGTTCAGAGGATAAAACATCATCATAATTATAATTAATTGAAAACTTTCCGGTGTTTTCTAATTTTAAAGTGAGATTTGTCCAAATATCTTGATTGCCTAGTTTAAATTCTTCTTTTAGTTCTTCAAATAGCTCTTGAAGTTCAATCAGCAGTTGATCGTAAATCTCTTCGCTCACATCAAAATGTTCAGGTATATAATGAGAAAATAAATAACCACTGTTACTTGGTGTTGTAAAATAAAAGTATATATCCGCTGAGTCATCAAGTATTTCAGCATATAAAACGATCTTTTCCCATTGAGATGGAATCATTTCATTTAGATGTTCAGCAATCTTTTGATATAGTTGTTCCATTTTTTCAGTTTCCATTGATGATCCTCTGCCTTTGAATTGTTGATGGCATTATTTAATATTTAGATAATCCTTAACAAATTCTTTATCCTCTTCATCTTCGGGGAAAATACCCAAGTTATTGAACTCCCAAATCATTTGTCTTTCGTATTCGTCCAAATCAGATTCAATAACATCTTCATAATCATAATCAATTGAGAACGTTCCATCGCTTTCAAGATTCAGTGTCAAATTTGTCCATGCTTCAGGATTATTTTCTTTAAACTCATTGTGTAACTGTTTAAATAACTCTTGAAGATCTATTAATAGTTCGGTATAAATTTTTTTACTAACTTGAAATTGTTCTGGAATGTCATGAGAGTATATATATTCATCGTTTTCTGGTGTTTGAAAGAAAAAATACACTTCTCTGGAGCCGTCTAATATTTCTGCATAAAGAACAACTTTGCTCCATTCGGAAGGAATTATTTTTCCTATGGCATCAGTTATTTTTAGATAAGCTTTTTCTAACATCATTATCCCAACTTTATTCAACTTTATTAAATTGGATTTTCAGGATATTTATCTAAATATTTTTTTATTAATTTTTGTAATGATAGATCCCTAGGTTCTTCCCTTAAATATTTGAATTTCCAGATGATAAGCTGATCACTGAAACTATAATCTGTCTTAAACCAATCTGTATAATCAAAGTTGACAGTTAATTTTCCTGATATTTCCAAGATAAGAGTGAAAGAATAAAATAATTCTTGATCATGATCTTTGAAAACATCTCTCATTTTTTCGCTTAGTTTAAATAATTCCATCTCATACTGATCGAATTCATTTTCGTCAATATCAAATTCAAACGGAATTTCAAGACTGTACTTAAAATGATTAGGTTCATGTTGAGAATTGTAAAAAAAGTAAGTGCCTCCGCCTGTCTCTGAAATCTGAGCATAGAACAAAAATTTCTCCCATGGTTCTGGTATCATTTCGTTAACGGTTTCAGCTATGTTTCTATATATTGCATTTAATTCATTTTCCAATAAGGATTAGCCTCCAGCATTATAATTGGTAATTTGTAAGGATCATTTGTATCAAAAAATCCCCCCAATAAAGGAGAGGGTTTTTAATTTTGAGAATTTAGATACTGTTCTAAAAAGGATTTTAAAGGTTTACTCTTAGGATAAATTCCTACATTTTTATAAGTCCAGATTGTTTGTCTTTGAGAGATGGTATATGGAGATTGAATAACGTCTTCATAATTATAATCTATCGAGAATTCTCCGCTTATCGCCAGATTAAGTGTTAAATTAGTCCATATATCTTGATTGTTTTCTTTAAATTCATCTCGTAATTCCTCGAATAAGTCATGCAAGTCAAATAACAGCCCCTCATAAATCTCCTCACTGACATGGAAATGCTCAGGAATGTTATGAGAATAGATAAAATCTTCACTATGTGGAGTATTGAAATAAAAGAAAACCTCAGATGAATCGTCGAGAATTTCAGCATAAAGAATAACTTTTTTCCATTCAGAAGGAATGATTTCGTTAATGCCTTCTGCTATCTGTTGATATAGATCACCCATTTTTTTTGTCTCCATATTAACCTCCGACCTGGTTTTTAATTCTCATAAGTTTAGGTTCTTGATCACCAATTTTATATTTCACCCTAAAAGCAGTGGGTCTTAATGAATCTCCTTTATACAATGCGTTGATTTCAACTGATACTTTTTGAGGAGGGTCTGCTTGTAAAGCCGCTGCCCAATCCTGCTCCATTTTATACCATTTCCCGCCGCTCCTATTAATCTGAGAATTCATCGGCACGATGTTGTCGAATTGGCCTGAGCCTTTGAATTGGGTGGCGATTAGGTGGCCTCCGTCGTCATCTGTCAGACGGTCTGGTTTACCTGCTTTTGACTGTGCATATTGGTTGCGTTTTGCTTCTCCCAGCTGCAAGTCTGCTTTGACACTTGTAATTCTACCATAGTTGTCAGTGGTGTACGTGTAGCCTTCTTTTGTTTTGTAGATGACATTCGGCTTCAATACTTTCTTTCTGGTCCATTTCGCAAAATGCTCGCCGTATTTGACCGTTACCGGCGGTACATGCGGTGCCGGTGTCCGTCTGCCGCTTGCGGAGGTTCCGTACGGTTTCGGCAGGATGACCTTGGCGAATTTCTGAAGTCCTTCTTTAAGTGTGACCCCGTTGACTGCGTTGTAAGGAATGCCCGCCGGCACTAAGTCGTGACGCGGATGATACGGGAGAATATCAGCCAGGGTGAGATCTCCCATTTGATTTAACTTGGTTTTGACGCGTTTTTTTGATACTTCCATGCCTGTGTTTACTTTTTGTTTGATGTGATCAACGGTTTGTTTTGAGACCGTTATCGCTTTTTGTGCTGCGGCGGATTTGCTTGCTGCTGTTTTGACTTTGGTTGTCACTTTGGCGGCTGTGCCTGTTTTTGAGACGGCGCCGACGCCTTTTGTGCCGACAACTGATGTCACAACGGTGCCCACTGCATATGACACCCATCTTGCTCTGGAGTAGGTGTCGCCATTCACCATGTCTTTTTGGTACGATTCTTCGATTGCCGCTGAAATGGCTTCATACGTTTTGATCGGGTGAGCCACCGCTCCTGTAATGGCTTCAACCGTTCCGCCCGGATCTGTGACCATATCCCACAGGCCTGTGACCGCGTCTTTTCCGGAATCATAAAGGCCGACGGCAACGCCTTTGAAACCGTCTGTAAGTTCACGCGTGTTTTCAATTTGAGTGAAGTAGCGCTGCTGTTTTTTTGTCAGGTTTTTATAGCCGATTGTTTTGGCCATTTCATAGAATTCATCGGCATTCGCATAATCGTAGTTTTTCAGTCTTTCTTTCAGTTTTTCAATCTCCCGCTCTTTCGCTTCTTCCTTTTTAATCGTCAAATAAGCATCCGAATGTCTTGCAATCTCGCCTTTCTTCTTATGGATGTCGCTTTCACGGTACGCCTTGGCATTGTAGTGAAGCGGCGTGGCGCTTTTTCCTTTGCCTGTGGCGTTTTGGAGCTGTTGAAAGTCGGCTTGGATGAACTGTTCGTTTGCTTCGGTTTCTGCGTATTCCTTCGTTAGATCGTGATCAAGCTTGCCGAGCTTATGTATCGTTTCGCTTCTTTTTTTGTCAGCTGAAGAAAGCTTCTGATCTGTGCTTTCGGTTGAAAATAATTCGAGCGAGATGATGTCTTCGATCTCTCCGAGGATGGAGCGCATGTCCTTTTTTTGCTCTTCCATAATCGCCTTTGATTTACTGAGGGCGTGGGTGAGCTCATGCTCCAGAAATGATTCCTCCACATGCGAATTGGAAAGTCCGGCATCTTCGACCTTACCGGGAAGGCTTGTGAGAAATGCGATTTTCATGTCAATCAGATCAAGCCAGCTGTCTGTGACGCCGGCGTGGTCCTTGAAAAAAGCTTTGATGTTATTTGCACCCCGGCCTGAGAAATCATTGTCACCAAGATCAGCCATGCCTTGAAACGCTTTTTTTAGATTGACCATCTGACCGCGCAGTTTTTTGTATTCACCCGCGCGCTGTTTGGCGGCGGCGAGGAGGGTGGTTGCTTCGAAAACTTTCATGACCATATCCTTTCTTTTGTTCGATATCAAAATTTTACCACGTGAGTCATGATATACAGTGTAGGAAATAGGTAATAAGAATAAAATGAATCTTTTGGCTTGCGACTTCCTTCCTGTATGAAGGGAGGCTTTTTATGTTTTGTACAATAACCCTCAAATTCGGCTTACTGCGCTCCGGTGATTTTAAGCGTGCCTGTTTTTTCTAATGTCTTACACTCGAAACAACCCAACCGCTGAGGTATAATAGAAGCAGAGTATTTATCATACAGATTCAATTCGTGAAAGAGAGTGGAACAAAATGGGCCGTAAGTGGAACAACATTAAAGAAAAGAAAGCATCAAAGGACGCAAATACGAGCCGGATTTACGCGAAGTTCGGCCGTGAGATTTATGTGGCGGCAAAACAAGGCGAGCCAGATCCGGAATCGAACCAGGCATTAAAAGTGGTGCTTGAGCGCGCGAAGACGTACAGTGTGCCGAAAAATATTATTGAGCGTGCGATTGAAAAGGCGAAAGGCGGCGCGGAAGAGAACTTTGACGAGCTGCGTTACGAAGGTTTCGGGCCGAACGGTTCAATGATCATCGTTGATGCGTTAACGAATAATGTAAACCGCACGGCGCCTGAAGTGCGTGCCGCATTCGGGAAAAACGGCGGAAATATGGGTGTGAGCGGGTCTGTCGCTTACATGTTCGATGCGACTGCCGTTATCGGTGTTGAAGGCAAGACGGCGGATGAAGCGCTGGAATTGCTGATGGAAGCTGATGTGGACGTGCGCGATATTTTAGAAGAGGATGACAGTGTTATCGTATATGCCGAGCCTGATCAATTCCATGCGGTACAGGAGGCATTCAAAAATGCCGGCGTTGAAGAGTTCACGGTTGCGGAGCTGACGATGCTTGCGCAAAATGAAGTCGAGCTTCCGGAAGATGCGAAAGCTCAATTTGAAAAGCTGATCGATGTGTTGGAAGACCTCGAAGACGTACAGCAGGTTTATCACAATGTAGATTTAGGCGAATAAAGACAAAAAGGCCGGGGCGGCACAAGTTCCGGCCTTTTTATTTTGCTTATGCGGTCGGCCTGTATCGTATTTCTCCGTAAGCAATTATTGATTATTTCGCCAAAACTGGGCGGATGCCCATACGTTTCCTTCCGGATATCATAAACTGGACTGTAACCTATGTGAAGGAGCGATAAATCATGAATGAAAGAAGACCGATTTACGGCGGAGGCTTCGGAGGCTACCCGGGGTACGGTTTTGGCGGCTACGGAGGCTTCGGAGGATATCCGGGACACGGTTTCGGCGGAGGCTACGGGTACCCGGGATACGGTTTTGGCGGTTACGGCGGTTTTGGCGGCTACGGCGGCTACGGAGGCTTCGGGGGATATCCGGGGTACGGTTTCGGAGGCTACGGCGGCTACCCGTTCCATCATCATCATCGGGACAGCCAATATATCTGATCATTCGGGAAAAAGCACTCTTGGAACAGCAAGAGTGCTCTTCTCATGTTATTGCAGCTGTGTTACGATTGGAGCAAAATCATCAAGTACATAGGACTTTTAAAGCAGATCTGTAAAAATCTCTTTATCGGGGGGTTTTACATGTGAGAAGTGAAGACGAAATGATGAAATTGATTCTTGATATTGCGATGAAGGACGAGAGAATCCGTCTTGTCACTTTAGAGGGATCAAGAACCAATAAAAATGTACCGAGAGACAAATTTCAAGACTATGATATTTCTTATTTTGTGACCGATATGGACTCTTTCACATCTGACGAAAGCTGGCTGGATCAGTTTGGCGAAAGATTGATGATGCAAAAACCTGAAGATATGGAACTTTTCCCTCCGGAGCTCGGAGACTGGTTCTCCTATCTAATGCTATTTAAAGATCATCATAAAATCGACTTAACTTTGATCCCTCTGAGTCAAACAGAGGATTATTTTACACAGAGTGATGGTTTGGCGGAAATAGTATTAGACAAGGATGACCGAATCAATAGTAAGATTATTGCGAGTGATGAACAATATCATATAAAGAAACCGACTCCCAGAGAGTTTGATGATTGCTGCAATGAATTTTGGATGGTTTCAACCTATGTGATTAAAGGATTAATGCGTAAAGAAATACTGTTTGCGCTGGATCATATGAATGACATTTTAAGGCCTAATGTTTTGCGTATGATTGCGTGGAATATCGGGATAGAGAATCAGTTTTCATTAAGTGTAGGGAAGAATTATAAGTATATTCAACATTACATGAATGCGAAAGATTGGGAAATCCTGCTGAATACTTATGTCGGCAATACTTATGAAAGCGTGTGGAAGGCATTGTTTGACTGCCAGGGTCTCTTTAGAGCATATTCAAAGTCAGTGGCTGATTTATTGAGATATGAATATCCTGAATATGATCAACAAATTACGGAATATACATTGAAACATTATCAGCGTTTTTAAGCAGATTTTTCATTATGATTTATTTACTTAAAATTCCAGATGAGTTGCATTGAGTCCGTTTCTAACGGGCTTTTTTATTTTCTTACAGGGCATAAATGCCGGTACGGATTCATACCTATTAAGGTCATGTGTTTAGGAAAGGAGGATCGTAATGAAAGAAAATCAGCCGTTTACACCGGTCAAATCCTATAAACCCTTCCACAGCCGGTTTGATCCCTGCCCGCCGATCGGGAGAAAATACTACAGAACGCCGCCGCATCTTTATATGCGGTTTCAGCCGTATCACTTGGAGCAGTTTTCTCCGATGGAGGCATTGAGAAAAGGGACCCTTTGGAAGGATCTTTACGATTTCTATGATAATCCTTATCGGGGGGGAATCGAATATGGCGAAAAAGATTGATGATGAATACTATCGGCTGCTGGAGCAAATTCAGGCGGCGGACTTTGTCTTGGTGGAGCTGACGCTTTATCTGGATACGCATCCCCATGACCGTCTCGCGCTTCAGCAGTTTCATGAATATTCCCGGTACTCAAGACAGCTGAGAAAGCGGTTTGAGCCTGAGTACGGACCGCTTCTGCAATTCGGCGTGAGTCAGGTCGGCGCTCAATGGGACTGGGGCCGCGGTCCTTGGCCATGGCAAGTATAAGGAGGGATCTGTAAATGTGGGTATATGAAAAAAAGCTGCAGTATCCGGTTAAAGTCAGTACATGCAACCCGATGCTGGCTAAGTTTCTCATTGAACAATACGGCGGGGCGGACGGCGAATTGGCCGCAGCGCTCCGGTACTTAAACCAGCGCTACACGATTCCTGACAAGGTGATTGGCCTGCTGACGGATATCGGCACGGAGGAGTTTGCGCATTTAGAAATGATTGCGACGATGATTTATAAGCTGACAAAAGATGCGACCCCGGAGCAGCTGCGTGATGCAGGGCTCAGTGATCATTACGTCAACCATGACAGCGCGCTGTTTTATCACAATGCGGCCGGAGTTCCGTTCACAGCGTCTTACATACAGGCGAAGGGAGATCCGATCGCTGATTTATATGAGGATATTGCGGCTGAAGAAAAGGCGAGAGCGACGTATCAATGGATTATTGATATTTCCGATGATCCTGACCTGAATGATTCACTCCGTTTTCTGCGTGAGCGTGAAATCGTCCACTCTATGCGTTTCAGGGAAGCGGTTGAGATTTTAAAAGAAGAACGTGATAAGAAGAAAATTTTTTAAACGGCCCTCAAACCCGACGGCTGTTTTTTTCCTTTCTGCGTTTGGTCTATAATAAAGGTGTCGAATATTCTGATTACAGGAGGATTTTATGACACCATTTACGATTACGGAGGAGAAGGCGGGGGCATTCCGGGTCACCTCCGCCCGGAAGGATGATGAAGAAGAGGTCATGGATCTGCTCGTGCAAGCGGCAGAATGGCTTCGCGATAAAGGGTCGAACCAGTGGAGCGGCCTTCTAGAAGGGGAAGATACCCACAATATGCGGGAGGCGATCGCCCAAGGGTATGTTTTTTTATTCAGGCAGAATGAAGAGCTGGCCGGCGTCGTCATGCTGCTTCCCGAAGCAAGCGGGTGGGACAGACGTCTATGGGGCGAGGAAGGACATGAGGAGTCCGTATATCTCCATCGACTGGCGATTAACAGGCGGTTTGCAGGGGCGGGGCTCGGCCGGACAATCATGACTTGGGCGGAGACGGGTGTGTCTTGTCCGGGAAAAACGAAAATCCGGCTCGATTGCGTGTCCGAAAACAAGGCGCTTCAGTCGTTTTACAGCGGAATGGGGTACGAATCAAAAGGACTCGCGCCGGGTTATCATTTGTTTGAAAAAAAGGTGAGTAAATAAAAAGCTTCTCATGACGGAGGTAAAAGACATGGGGTTTTTTTATCTGATCTGTCTGGCCGCATTTTGTCTTAACTTTGCCGTATCGGCTGTGCTCCGCAAGAAATGGCCGAAAAAGATGTGGCCTGAGTGCCTTTTGGCGGTGCTGGGCCTGACTGCTTTCGGTACGGTTGTTTACAGCATTTTCGGTGTCGGCGGCTGGGAAGGAATGGGCTTGGGGCTTGCCGCGATGTTTGCGGGTTCCGGAGCGGCCGCCGGTTATGCCGCTGAGGTGTGCTTACGGGTCGTCAGATCGAATCGAAAACAGTAAGCAGAAGTGAAAAAACGCGGCCTCGGCTGCGTTTTTTTGTGTGTTGCCGGCCGCTGTATAGAAAACAGGCGAATGTCCATAATGGTAATGACTTTTAAGAAGAAGGTGCGAATATGGGACATTTACTTACAGTGGCTTGGGAGTTAGTATGCGGTTTGGGTATTTTATTTGTGATTTTAAAATTGCTTGGAAAAACTCAATTCTCGCAAATTACGCCGTTTGATTTTATTTCCGCGCTCATCCTCGGCGAACTGGTCGGAAATGCGGTGTATGATAAAGGCGTCAGGATCTTTGAAATCATTTTTGCCTCTCTGTTATGGGGGATTTTAATTTATCTCATCGAACTGATTACGCAGAAAGTAAAAAGCTCCAGAAAGCTGTTGGAAGGCGAGCCGAGTATTATCATACATAAAGGAAAACTGAAATATGATGTGCTGAAAAAGAATAAGCTGGACATTAATCAATTGCAAAGCCTTCTCAGACAGGCGAATTGCTTTTCCATACAGGAAGCGGAGTACGCGATTTTAGAAACAAACGGGATGGTCAGCGTCCTGCCGAAATTTCAATATGACACGACGAAAAACGGCGACATGCAAATAAAGCCGAAGCAGGTCTCTTTGCCGGTCACGTTGATTATTGACGGCGAAGTGCTGTATGAAAATCTGAAAGAAGCCGGGCTGGAAGAAAAGCAGCTGAATCAGGAGCTGAAAAAGCTGAACATCAAAAAAACGGAGGACGTGCTGTATGCGGAATGGAAGCCTGATAAACCGCTGTTTGTCCTGCCGTATGAGGAGAAAAAATAAAAAGAGCATTGCCCTGGGGCAAATGCTCTTTATTATTTTTCGTGTACGCCTGTTTTAACGGCTCTGACATGATACATACCGACATCCGTCCCAAGCATATAATCAGGTTTCGGCTTGCCTTGGTTTGCTTTGTGGGCCGCGATGTGGTCTTCGCTTTTTTCCCATTGTTTCCAATGATCTTCTGACTCCCAGCGGATTAATACGACGACTTCTTCATCACCGCGGCGGACTTTTTTTTCCAGGACTGTTACGTCTATCAAACCTTCCTGCTTTTCAATCACGCCTTCTGAACTGAAGCGTTCGATTACTTTGTCGGCATGTCCTTCTTTTACGGTCATTTTTCTGATTTGCACAAACATCTGGCAGCTCTCCAATCCTTTTCACGCTTTATCCAACATTTTAAATGAAAATGATTCTCAAAGTCAATTGGGGTGCCTGACGGATTACGATTTCAGGAGAAAGACATGACCATCCTCATCTTTAAATTGCACGAAGCTGCCCCAGTCCATTTGTTTCGGTTCATCTAAAAAGGTGATGCCGTTCTTTTTCATCTGTTCGTATGCGGCAAAGACATCTTCACACTCAAATACGATAGAAGCCTTCATATGCTCGGCCCCTTTCATCATCGATTTCGGATAAATAACCAAATGAGTGGCGGCTCCTTTGGGCGCTACCTCAAGCCAGAAGGCGCCCGGGCCCATCGGATGCTCGGCGACGGTTTCAAACCCCGCTTTTTCCGTCCAGAATGTTTTCGCTTTTTGCTGATCATCAGTGTATACGGCGACTGTCGCGATTTTTTTGATCATCATACTGACCTCCTGTTTCATTTCTTTTATAGTGTATCCTCCTGCCGAAAAAAGCAATCAAAAGCTTTAATGTGCAGGTTTTTTTAATTTCTCTAGTGCGATCGGCGATTCCGATTTATAATTTAGACAAAAGTACATATTCTTGAAAGAGGAGACGGCAGTGAACAAAGACCAATTACTTCATGATTATATTATTACACATTCGGCAGAGCTGACGGAAAAATGGCTCAAGCTGAGACGGAAGCTGAGAGGGCGTTTTTATTCTGCGGATCAATTAAGTGAGGAAATGAAACGGCTGCTGATCGAGCAGCATACCTTTACAAACACGGTCATCGCAAGCGCTTTTTTGGAAGATCCGGCCGTTTTTCAGCATAACAAAGAAAAATGGGCCGCACAGGTAGCGAAAAGCAGAGTGGAGCAAGACGCGGAAGTTCATGAGGTCGTTGAGGCGATCGGCAATTCAAGAACCGTCTTTTGGGAGGCGGTCACCCGTTTTATGGATGAGCATCAGGACACCGTAACAAACGAGGATGCCCGCCGCTGGAATCACCTTGTCAACGGCTCGTTTGATCAGCTGATGACGGATTTTACTGAACAGTTTCAGAAATTAATGATCGCGAGGCTGTCATCTCAGCAGGAGCTTATTTCCGAATTGAGCTGTCCGGTTATTTTGATCGCGGATACGATCGGCACTCTGCCGCTCATCGGCTCGATTGATACGAGACGGGCGCGCGTGATTTTGGAGTCGGTGCCGGAAAACTGTGTCGCCAAACGGATCACAAACCTTGTGATTGATCTGTCCGGTGTGCCCATTGTCGATACGATGGTGGCGCAGCAATTGTATATGCTGTCGAAAACGTTATTTCTCCTCGGCATCAGAACCGTGTTTTCCGGCATTCGGCCTGATGTGGCACAGACTTCTATCCAATTGGGGCTTGATTTTTCAGAGTATCAAACTTACGGATCTCTGGAGCAAGCGCTCGCCAGCATGGGTGTCACATGTGTGATCGAGGAAGCAAAAGCATAGAAAAAAGGTGCTCCGTCCAGAGGCGGGGCGCTTTTTTTGTCAGCGGAAAACAATTTAAATATGTCGGAACGGAAGATTGCGTTCTTAAAAAGAGCAATATGACGCCTTGGGGGCGGGGGCGGCGACACGGTTTATATCAAAGCGAAGGAAGTGAAAGTTTTCGCAAAGAAAACATATCCAAAAATTGTGTAAATGTTATTGATTTCTGAATGAAAACATAATAGTATAATTATATATTTCTTATCAGAATAGTATGAATTAAAACACTCATTGTCAAAAGACGAACGGCCAGACATAAAGGGGGAGCATGATGACGTCCAAAGGAAACGTAGATCCGCATGTGATCGAAAAGATTATCAGTGCGCTGGAAACGCTCGATTTCGGGACTGTTCAGATTACGGTTCATAATTCCCAAGTGACACAAATTGATAAGGTGGAGAAATATCGATTTTCCCTGAAGAGCAAAGAAGTAAAACAATCTTAAAAAACAGCCAATGACAGGAGGCGGTACATATGAAGCATTCAACTGTTCCTTTCCGGGAGAGCCGGTATCTGCACCTGCCCGAAGTGCGCTTTCTGCATTGGTGCACGAAGCAATACGGCATTAACAAAGGCGTGCTCAATACAATTGACGGCTGGTTTTATGATGCGGGCGTCATTCCGATTCCCGTCAGGCGTCTTTATGTGCTGGCATTTCTCGATTTCGCGAAAACGCCGGGGCAGAAGGGGAATATCCGATTCGGGCACGGCGGATTGACGAAAAAACTGCATGATTTCATGGATATGCAGGAGTGCGCAGCAAAACGTCAGGCCTGACATCCTTAAAATCTTCTTAAAATCATACAAATTTCTCCCATTTTATTTATAATAGACCTATCACGATCATTTTTTGGGAGGACTTTTGACATGCAAACTGCTGCTTATGAGAGCAAACAATCTATTATGCAGCGCATTATAACGGTATTTGTGTTTACACTGTTAGTTGCGACAATCGGCCTGTATACGGGCCAGTTCATTCCGCCGGCATTCATGCTGCCGCTGTCGGTCTTAGAGGTCGCCATGATCATCGCCGCATTTTGGCTGCGCCGAAAAAAAGCCGTCGGATATGTGTTTGTGTTTTCATTCGCTTTCATTTCCGGAATGACGCTGTTTCCGATTATCAGCCATTATGCGTCCGCAGCGGGGGCCTATGTCGTATTGGAGGCATTCGGTTCATCGTTTGTGATTTTTGCGGTGCTCGGCACGATTGGCGCTAAGACGAAAAAGGACTTGTCGTTTTTATGGTCCTTCTTGCTTGTCGCTGTTATCGCGCTTCTCGCAGTGGGAATCTTTAATATTTTCAGCCCGCTGAATTCCGCCGCCATGATGGCGTATTCCGTCATCGGGACGATTGTGTTTTCAATGTACATCTTATACGATCTGAACCAGATCAAGCACCGGGACATCACGGCTGATTTGATTCCTTTGATGGCATTGACGCTTTATATCGACTTTATTAACCTGTTTATCAACCTGCTGCGGTTTTTCGGAATTTTAAACAGTGATGATTAACCGCGCGAAAAAGGCGCCCTGCTGAGAGGGGCGCCTTTTTATGTTCTGCCGCCGGAAAACAGCAGAAGCTTATCAAATAATACTTCAAGCATTTTTGTCAATTCCGCTTTTTGTTCAGCGGTGAAGCTTTCCATGACTCCTGAAATATTGGAGAAGTGGCCGGGAAGAAACAGCATCAGCTTTTCTTTTCCTTCCTTTGTGAGTTCGATGCTGATTTTTCGTCTGTCGCCGGTATGCCGGCTGCGGTTTACAAAGCCGTCCCGTGCGAGTCCGTCGATCAATCCGGTGATGGTCGCTTTGGTGACATTGGATTTTTTCGCCAGCTCCGTCGGACTCAGGCTGTGGCCGGGTGCGTCAAACAGAAACATTAAAATTTTGAATTTCCCTTCGGACAATCCGTGACTTGAGAAATAATGCTCCATGACCTGATTCATTTTTTTAGACATATCAAATAACGTCAAAAATGTTTTCAATGATTCAGCATCCATATCGGCGTAAATCCCAGCGCGTCCGGCAATCTGCGAGTAATCCGGCAAATGTCTCAACTCCATTTTTGTAAGCCTCCGTACCATTTTAGTGATTCAAAGTATAAGCTTGCCGGATTCAAAAGGCAACCTATAAAGATTGACAGTTTTTCAGCCTAGCTATATAGTAAGGTGGCTAATAGTTAATGAATAATAAATAAATAGAGAAGGCGGTATCGTGATGAACCATGAAGTGAAAAAGATCATCATAGCGGGCGGAGGGATCGGCGGCCTGTCCGCAGCGATTTCTCTCGGCAGAGCGGGTTTTGAAGTGACCCTTTGCGAGGCGGCGTCCGACATGCGAAAAAGCGGAGCGGGCATTCTCCAGCCTCAAAATGCGCTGCGGGTGCTGCGGGAAATCGGTGTGTATGATGAATGCTGTCAACACGGCTTTCAAACGGAATGGCTGAAGCAGCATGATGAAAACGGAACGCTGCAGTTTAAAGTGAGTGAGGCGTTTTTAGATGATTCATTGCCGGGGCGGAATAATATATTGCGGCAAACGTTAAACGATATCCTCAAAAAGCATGCTGAAGCGGCGGGGGTCACGATTCTGCTCGGTAAAAAAGTCGTGTCTTACGAAGAAACGGCAGATGACATAACGGTGCATTGTGCAGACGGAACCGCGATGACGGCTGACATTCTCGCCGGCTTTGACGGCATCCGCTCCGCTGTCCGCGATCAAATGCTGCAAAGAGAAGTGAAAACGGAGTATCTCGGCATGGGAGCGCACAGATTTTACATTTCTTTTCCCGAGCCGATATTTCATGATTCGACACTGATGTATAAAAAAGGGCAGACGCAGGTCGGAGTCGTGCCGCTCTCTGAAAAAACAGGATACGTATTTATCATCCGGCCGTATGACGCTGACTTCAGGGATGACGAGGACACGCGTTTTGAACGGGTGAAAGACTTGCTGCGCGGAATTCCGGGAGTGAAGTTTGTGACAGAGAATATGTCAAAGGAATATCCCGTTTTGTTTCATAAGATTGAGCAGATGGCGGTCAAAGAACCGTGGCACAGAGGCCGCGTCGTTCTGGGCGGGGATGCCGTCCATGCAGGAGCGCCGACATTGGCGCAGGGAGCGGCGATGGCGATTGAAGACGCGATTGTGCTTAGTGAAGAACTGCAAAAGCACGAAAACCATGAAACTGCATGTCAAGCATACTTCGAAAGACGGGCGGAGCGGGCATTACAGGTGCAGAATCTCTCATCTGAAATCGTCCGCCGCGAGATAAAGGGAACGCCCGGCGTCCAAGACATCATAAGTGAATGCTATCGATTGCTCAAAGAGCCTTATTAAATAAAGAAAGTCCAGAACATGGCGTCTGGACTTTTGTCAGTCTTGTTCAGATTTATTCCGTATCCGCTCAATCACCTCATGCAGCCCCTCAGGCTTATGAAACTCCACCGGCGAACTGCCTTTTTCAAACGAGATCGTCTCCGCCTCAATGAGCGCGACATAGCGCCCGTTCACTTTTGCGAGATGGATGGATTCGCCGAAATCAGCCAGTAATCCTTTAATCTCTGTTTCTCCGACTTTCATTTTCAGCTCGGCTTCCGGCGTGTGTTCAATGATCTGCGCGGATGCCTCGATGACTTGATGGGTGTCGAGGCGCTCCTGAATTTCCCGCTTTTCACTCGCTTCCCAAATTTCAATGTCGTGCTCAAACTGCTGAAGCTCTTCGCTGTTTTCTTCAAACGTTTCATACACGTGTTCCTGCACCATGTTCATGACTTGGCTTTTCATGATTTCCGGCATCGATTCGCCGTATTCGACAAATTTGAGAAAATCCTCGAAATAACGGGCGTGCGAGGCCTGGTGGATTTTCAGCTCATGCTCTTCCGTCATGCCTTCTTCCGGCATATACGGATATTGAATGCTTTTCATGTTTTTTGTCGTGATGGCCATTTCGACCTTTTTAATGAGAGAAGAGGCGTCTGAGATGCGGGCGACCTTCGGCTCGAAATCGCATTTCATCATAAAGACGAATTTGTCTTCAAAATACTTGCGCGGAACGGCCGATGCCACGATAAAGACACCGCCGCGCACGGCGCTTGTATCAAGGTAAGTGCGGACGAACTGCTCGCTTGCCTCGATAAATGCTTCCTTCGTATCCGCAAGTCTGGCGCGGTTGAAAAGGTTGTAATTCGGATTTGAATCAAGCTCATGGCTCGGCTCCGTGATAAAATGGCCGATTTTTGTGGGGACCTGCTCGGATTGCGGATGCCGTTCGGCTTTCCGTTTGACGATTTTCTTCAATTCCCCGTCAAGAAAATCCTTCAGCTCGCTTTCTTCAAATTCTTCCGTGTCAAGGGTCTGGAAATGTTTGAACTGTTTGTTTGCCTGTTCGTCTTTTCCTTCCACTTGAATGACGTAAAACGATAAAAACTTGATTTCAAAATCCATATGTGAACTCACCTTATTTCTGTATTTAACAAGCCTCTCCAGTATAGAAAAAACCGTTATCGATCGTCAATCCGATGATTGATCCGTGACGGCGGATAATCGGCCGGTGAAAAGGGCAATGTAGTTGGAAGGAACGCATCAACGTGTTAGAAAGGGTGTTATTCATGAAGGAAACAGGTCCGATTCCGCAGCCGAAGACATTCGGCCCGCTCGGCAATCTTCCTTTGCTTGATAAAGACAAGCCTACAATGTCGCTTATCAAACTGGCAAACGAGCAGGGGCCTATTTTTCAGCTGCATACGCCGGCGGGCGCCATTATCGTCGTGTCCGGCCATGAACTGGTGAAAGAGGTTTGTGATGAAGAGCGGTTCGATAAAAGCATTGAAGGGGCTTTGGAGAAAGTCCGGGCGTTTTCCGGTGACGGGCTGTTTACAAGCTGGACGCATGAGCCTAACTGGCGAAAGGCGCATAATATTCTGATGCCGACCTTCAGCCAGCGCGCGATGAAAGATTATCATTCGATGATGACTGATATCGCGGTGCAGCTGATTCAAAAATGGGCTAGGCTGAACCCGGATGAGGCCGTTGATGTGCCTGCTGATATGACCCGCCTGACGCTCGATACGATCGGGCTTTGCGGCTTTAACTATCGGTTTAACAGTTATTACAGGGAAACGCCTCATCCGTTTATCAACAGCATGGTGCGCGCCCTTGATGAAGCGATGCACCAAATGCAGCGCCTTGATGTTCAGGATAAGCTTATGATCAGGACGAAGCGCCAATTTCATCATGACATTCAGGCGATGTTTTCGTTAGTTGACAGTATTATCGCAGAGCGCCGGTCAGGCGGCCGGGATGAAAAGGATCTGCTGGCCAGAATGCTGAATGTGGAAGACCCGGAAACGGGCGAAAAACTTGATGATGAAAATATCCGGTTTCAAATCATCACGTTTTTAATTGCCGGCCACGAAACGACCAGCGGCCTGCTTTCCTTTGCCATCTACTTTCTGCTGAAACATCCCCGTGTTTTGGAAAAAGCCTATGAAGAAGCCGATCGGGTTTTGACCGATCCCGTTCCTTCTTATAAACAAGTGCTGGAGCTTAGTTATATCCGAATGATTTTGCAGGAGTCATTGCGCTTATGGCCGACCGCGCCTGCGTTCAGCCTTTATGCGAAAGAGGATACGGTGATCGGCGGGAAATATCCGATCACGCCGAAAGACAGAATTTCCGTTTTAATTCCCCAGCTTCACCGTGATAAAGACGCATGGGGAGACAATGCGGAGGAATTTTATCCGGAGCGGTTTGAACATCCTGATCAAGTGCCTCACCATGCGTATAAGCCGTTTGGAAACGGTCAGAGGGCGTGTATCGGTATGCAGTTCGCCCTGCATGAAGCAACCCTTGTTCTGGGGATGATTCTGCAGCATTTTACCTTTATCGATCACACCGATTATGAGCTCGATATTAAACAGACACTAACGATCAAGCCCGGCGACTTTCATATCCGGGTGCGGCCGAGAAACAAAGAAGCCGTTGCGGCTGCTCTCCCGGCGGCTGAAAAAGCGGCGGAAGACGTCGAAAAAGAAAAACGGGAAACAAAAGGCGCATCCATTATCGGGCTTGATAACCGACCGCTTCTGATTCTGTACGGCTCAGATACGGAAACCGCAGAAGGCGTGGCGCGGGAGCTTGCCGATACTGCCGGGATGCATGGCGTCCGGACTGAAACGGCGCCTTTAAATGACCGGATCGGAAAACTGCCGAAAGAAGGAGCTCTCTTGATCATTACGTCCTCTTATAACGGAAAGCCTCCGAGCAACGCGGGACAATTCGTTCAATGGCTTGAAGAAGTCAAACCCGGGGAACTGGAAGGCGTCCGATATGCCGTCTTCGGCTGCGGTGATCATAACTGGGCGGCGACATATCAGGCTGTGCCGAGGCTTATTGATGAGAAGCTTGCCGAAAAAGGGGCGGAACGATTTTCCTCCCGAGGCGAAGGGGACGTCAGCGGCGATTTTGAAGGAAAGCTTGATGAATGGAAAAAAAGCATGTGGACGGACGCCATGAAGGCATTCGGTCTCAAGCTGAATGAAAATGCCGAAAAAGAGCGAAGTGCGCTGGGCCTTCAATTTGTCAGCGGGCTTGGCGGGTCTCCTTTGGCACAGACGTATGAAGCGGTTTACGCATCCGTTGCGGAAAACAGGGAACTTCAGGCGCCGGAAAGCGGCCGGAGCACAAGGCATATCGAAATCACTCTGCCGAAAGAGGCTGCCTATCATGAGGGGGATCATCTCGGCGTGCTGCCGGTAAACAGCAAAGAGCAGGTCAGCCGTGTTCTCCGCCGGTTCAATCTGAACGGGAATGATCAAGTGCTGCTGACGGCCAGCGGGCAGAGCGCGGCTCATCTCCCGCTTGATCGGCCGGTCAGGCTGCATGATCTTCTGAGCAGCTGTGTCGAATTGCAGGAAGCGGCATCAAGAGCTCAAATCCGGGAAATGGCCGCTTATACGGTCTGTCCGCCGCACAAACGGGAATTGGAAGATTTTCTTGAGGAGGGCGTCTATCAGGAGCAAATCTTAACATTGCGCGTCTCGATGCTCGATCTCCTTGAAAAATATGAAGCGTGTGAACTTCCGTTTGAGCGATTTCTGGAGCTTTTGCGTCCGCTGAAGCCGCGGTATTATTCGATTTCAAGTTCGCCTCGGAAAAATCCCGGTCAGGCTTCAATTACCGTCGGCGTCGTTCGCGGCCCCGCCCGGAGCGGTTTGGGTGAGTATCGCGGAGTCGCTTCGAATTATTTAGCGGACCGCGGCCCTGAGGATGGTATCGTGATGTTTGTCCGCACTCCGGAAACACGATTCCGGCTGCCGGAAGATCCGGAAAAACCGATTATTATGGTCGGTCCCGGCACAGGAGTCGCCCCGTTCCGCGGATTTCTGCAGGCCCGCGCGGCGTTAAAAAAAGAAGGAAAAGAGCTGGGGGAGGCTCATCTGTATTTCGGATGCAGAAACGATCATGATTTTATTTACCGTGACGAGCTTGAAGCTTATGAAAAAGACGGAATCGTGACGCTTCATACGGCTTTCTCCCGCAAAGAAGGCGTACCGAAAACGTATGTGCAGCACTTAATGGCGAAAGACGCCGGCGCTTTAATTTCCATCCTCAGCCGGGGAGGGCACCTCTACGTTTGCGGCGACGGCAGCAAAATGGCGCCCGATGTAGAGGCAACGCTGCAAAAAGCGTATCAGTCGGTCCACGAAACAGACGAACGGCAAGCGCAAGAATGGCTTTTGGACCTCCAGACAAAAGGCATTTACGCAAAAGATGTTTGGGCGGGGATTTGACCGATTTGATGAAAAGGACTGGATGACTCCAGTCCTTTTTTTACATCAGCCAAAAAAACCTTCAAGTTTTTCAGCCCCTTTGCATACAATAACTTCAGCCCGCCTGTTGGGCGGCTGTCTTTGATATTCATTTTTCGTTTTTAGAAGTTTGTGTTATTCTTATATTTGGTATCTCCTATTTTCAGACCGGGTCTGATACGGTACCTTTTAATGCCAGAAAAAAATGTGAAACGAAGAACGGATATCCTGCGTCTAATGGCTGGCGGGATAAGATGTTCAATGGGCATGACACGAATGATAAATATATCGTTTTTTTAAATGGTGTGTTTATGGGGCTGTGTGATGCTTTCGTTTTGCTCGGAAAGCAGGAATTGAAGCAAAAAGTAAGAATACAGATTTAAAGTGTTTAGGAAAGTAGAGGTTGCCATGAAGAAATTATTTTCTTACAGACTTAGTTTTTTTGTACTGGCTATTATTTTGTTTTGGGCCAAAACGTATTTAGCCTATCATGCTGAATTCAACCTTGGGGTGAAGGGTCCGACGCAGCAGTTTCTGCTTGTGATCAATCCGTTCTCAAGCGCCATTTTCTTTTTAGGACTGGCATTGTTTGCGAAAGGCCGCAAATCAGCGATTATCATGGTGATTATTGATTTCATCATGACGTTTATTTTGTATGCAAATATCCTATTCTATCGATTCTTCGATGATTTCTTGACATTCCCTAACTTAAAGCAATCCGGTAATGTCGGAAATATGGGAGACGGCATCTTCAGCATTATGTCCGGCCATGATATTTTATACTTTGTTGATATTATTATTTTAATCGCGCTTCTGGTGTGGAGACGTGAGCTGAAGGAATTCAAGCTGAAAAAACGGTATACGTCATTAATTATCGTGACGGGTATTGTTTTGTTCTTCGTGAACCTGGCGATTGCCGAAGAGGACCGCCCGGAGCTGCTGACAAGAACGTTTGACCGCAATTACATTGTAAAATACTTAGGCCTTTATAATTACACGATTTATGACGGCGTACAGACGGCGCAGACGGAATCACAGCGGGCATATGCCAGCAGCGATGACCTGACGAGCGTTGAAAACTACACATCGTCGCATTACGCGAAGCCGAACGCCGAGTATTTCGGCAAGGCCAAAGGCAAAAACATTATTAAGATTCACTTGGAAAGTTTCCAATCGTTTTTGATCAACTACAAACTTGACGGAAAAGAAGTCACGCCGTTCCTGAATAAACTCGCACGCGGCGGAGAGGACATGACGTACTTTGATAACTTTTTCCACCAAACGGGCCAAGGTAAAACATCTGACGCCGAGCTGATGATGGATAACAGCCTGTTCGGACTGCCTGAAGGGTCAGCCTTCGTGACAAAAGGGGAAAACACGTATCAATCGCTTCCTGCCATCCTTGACCAAAGTGAGGGCTATACAAGCGCCGTTTTACACGGTGACTACAAATCATTCTGGAACCGTGACCAGATTTACAAACATATCGGCTACGATAAATTCTTTGACGCCAGCACATACGATATGTCTGATGACAACCTTGTCAATATGGGTCTGAAGGATAAACCATTCTTCAAAGAATCCGTACCGAAGCTTCAATCGCTGAAACAGCCGTTCTACGCGCATTTGCTCACGCTGACGAACCATTATCCGTTTACGCTTGATGAAAAAGACGCAACGATCGAAAAAGCGAAAACGGGCGACGCGACTGTGGATGACTATTTCCAGACGGCGCGTTATCTCGACGAAGCGCTTGAACAGTTCTTTAAAGATCTGAAGGCATCCGGTTTATATGACAACTCGGTGATTATGCTTTACGGAGACCACTACGGAATCTCTGAAAACCATAACCGCGCGATGAAAGAAATTCTCGGCAAAGAAATTACGCCTTATCAAAACGCACAGAATCAGCGTGTGCCGCTTATGCTTCGCATCCCCGGCAAAAAAGGCGGGGTGAACCATACGTACGGCGGTGAAATGGACGTTGTGCCGACGATCCTTCACTTGGAAGGCATCGATTCTAAGAAATATATTAATTTCGGCACCGATCTCTTCTCGAAAGACCATGATGATACGGTGACGTTCCGTAACGGAGATTACGTCACGCCGAAATATACTTCCATCTCCAATGTCGTATACGATACGAAGACAGGAAAAGAACTGAAAGGCAATCAGGAAACGAAAAACCTGAAAGCCAGAGTCACAGAGCAGCTGAAGCTGTCTGACAGCGTGATGTACAAAGACTTGCTCAGATTCCACAAATTGAGCGACTTTACGCCGGTTGATCCGTCTAAATATCATTACGGCAAAGAAAAGCTGAATCAGGATAATAAATAATAGAAAGAGCCTTACGGAATTTCCGTGAGGCTCTTTTTTGTGTGTATCTTCACCAATCTGAAAAAAGAGAGAGCTTTTGGTCACAAAGGGCGCCAATCTCTCATATCTTACAGTAGATTTTGAAACCGGTGATAGAGAATCGGACAAATTATCGGGTTGGTTTCTCTTATACGGGCGGTTTCGAATCCAATATTCACAGAGAAGAGGGGTAGAGATGAAAGCAGTCATTCTCTGCGGCGGAAAAGGAACGAGAATGAGCGAAATCACCAATGAACGTCCCAAACCGCTCGCCATGATAGGCGGCAAACCGATTCTATGGCATATTATGAAACTCTATCAATACTATGGCGTGAACGAATTTATCCTGCTTCTTGGTTTCAAAGGAGAGATGATTAAGGAATATTTCTTAGATTATGACTGGAAGAATCACAGCATGACGCTGGACAGCTCTACCGGAGAAGTGCGGATATTGGGAAAATCCGAGCCGTGGAAAATCACTTTTTTAGACACGGGGGAACACACGCAGACAGCGGGGCGGCTTTTACAGGCGAAGGACATCATCGGTGATGAAACCTTTCTTATGACGTACGGGGACGGACTGGCGAACATCAACCTGTTTCATCTGATCAGCTATCATCAATCAAAAGGGGCTGCGGCAACCGTCACCGGTATAGAAAAGACCTCGCAATTCGGAACGCTGACGGTTGAAGACGGTATGGCGAAAAGCTTTTCTGAAAAAACCTCAAGTGACGGCATCATCAACGGCGGATTTTTCGTGCTCAGCCCGAAGGTATTTGATTATCTGCCGAAAGACAGAGACGTCATGTTTGAAGAAGAACCGCTGAAGGAGCTGGCGAAAGACGGCGAATTGGCGGTATACCGGCATTACGGTTTCTGGACGGCGATCGATACGTATAAAAATCTGCTGGAAATCAACAACATGTGGGACCGGGGACAACATGTATGGAAGGTATGGTGATCAAGTTTGAGTTTCTGGAAAAATAAAAATGTGTTTGTGACGGGATGTACAGGTCTTTTAGGAAGCTGCTTGGTGAAGGAACTGATCGATCAGGGGGCCAATGTGACGGGACTTGTCCGTGACACTGTGCCCAAGTCGAACCTGTATCAGGGAGAACAAGTGAAGCAAATGAATATCGTGCAGGGCGCGCTTGAGGATCTGGATGTGATTGAGCGGGCGCTGGGCGAATATGAAATTGACACGGTCTTTCATTTAGCCGCTCAGGCGATCGTCGGCGTCGCAAACCGCAATCCGATTTCCACATTTGAAGCCAATATTCTCGGCACATGGAACATCCTTGAAGCGTGCCGCAGGCATCCGCTCATCAAGCGGGTGATCGTCGCGTCCAGTGATAAAGCGTACGGCGACCAGCCGGCACTGCCGTACGATGAAAACATGCCTCTTCAGGGCAAACATCCGTATGACGTATCAAAAAGCTGTGCCGATTTGTTAAGCCACACATATTTTAATACGTACGGACTTCCGGTCTGTATTACGCGCTGCGGCAACTTGTACGGCGGCGGAGATTTGAACTTCAATCGGATTATTCCGCAGACGATTCAGCTCGTGCTGAACGGTGAAGCGCCGGAAATCCGCAGCGACGGCACATTTATCCGTGATTATTTTTACATCGAGGATGCGGTCGAGGCATACCTTTTGCTGGCGGAAAAGATGGAGGAGCTCAATCTTGCGGGGGAAGCGTTCAACTTCAGCAATGAGATTCAGCTGACGGTGCTGGAGCTTGTAGAAAAAATTCTTAAGGCCATGGACAGTGACCTTAAGCCGAAAGTGCTCAACCAGGGAAGCCATGAAATCAAGCACCAATATTTATCGGCGGAAAAGGCGAGGAAGCTTCTGAATTGGACACCCGCGCATACCATTGATGAAGGATTGGAAAAAACGATCGAATGGTATAAAGCCTTTTTTCAAAAGTAACAGAAACAGAGGTGAGAGAAAGACGTGACAAGCGCATATTGCACAGTTTTATCAAAAGGAAGGCTGTATCAGGCTATCGCTTTGTTCGGCTCATTGAAAGCGGTTCAGGCGGACGCCCCCATTTTTACTTTGTGTATGGATCAAGACACCTATGACGTGCTTCAGGCAATGCGGCCGGATAATGTCACCTTGATTCAGGTGTCCGCACTGGAAAATGAGGAGCTCCTTGAACTGAAGCGGACGAGGGATCAAAGCGAATACTGCTGGACGGTGAAGCCGGTATTTCTCGAATTCGTGCTGGACGGACATCCGGTATTAGAGCGTGTCACTTACATTGATGCCGATTTGTTTTTCTTCGCTGATCCGCGCGCGATTTTTGACAATCAGCCGGATTGTTCGGTGCTTCTGTCACGGGGTGATATCGTCATTCCCTCATTTGAAAAACAGGAAATCGACATGCTGCAGCGTCTTTTAGGCCGGTATAATTCCGGTTTTCTCAGCTTCAAAACCGACAGTGCCGGCACAGATTGTCTCAGATGGTGGAAAGAACGCTGCCTTGAAGAATGCAAAAATGCGCCGGGCGAAGGAAAATTCGGAGATCAAGGCTACTTGGATTACATGTCCGGCCTGTTCCCGAATGTGTGTGACATCACCACGCCCGGCGTGAATATCGGACATTGGAATTACGGCCGCCACACATTTTCATGGAAGGACGGACGTCTTGTGCTTGAAGACGGAAGTCCGCTGATTTTCTATCATTTCAGCGGATACCGGATCATTACAGCCGGCGACATTCGGCAGATTCATGAGACGGACCGGACCGATCTGCCGTTTGTCCATCAGCTTTATCAGGACATTCTGAAGCGGGTGATCGGGACGGTCAGCGCCGTCTGCCCGGAGTTCAGCGGCTTTGCATCTGAGGATGATAACAAATAAATGATCATATACAGGAAGTGAACGAAAAGTGAAGGCAAGCGTCATTGTTCCCGCATATAATTCCAAGGAGAGGCTTTATAACAGCCTGCTGTCCCTGAATGAACAGGAATGCACAGAGCCGTTCGAAGTGATTGTGGCTGACAACGGTTCGGAAGACGGAACCTTATCCATGCTGGAATCATTCAGCGCGAATTTTCCGCTGATTTTTGTGAGAATTAAAGAAAACAGAGGAATCGCTTACGGCCGGAATCAGGCGGTCCGCAATGCCAGAGGCGATATTTTGATCTTCCATGACAGCGATATGCTTGCTGAAAAAGATTTGGTGGCGAAGCATATCAAGGCTCATGAGAACCGGGACGATCTTGTCGTATGCGGTATGTTCTGGAAGCGGATTTACAGCTTTTATTATGACCGTTTTGAAAAAGAGCATAAGGAAAAACTCGCCGAACTGTATGAAGAGCTGCCGGGCGATAAAGAGCCGCTCCTTGATGAAAGTGACATCAGAGACGGAAGTTTTCTTGACCAATGCTTTGATTTAGATACCGACTTTATCCGTGTGCTGAAAAGCATTTTGGAAAAATACGGAGATGATTTGAACGGCTACCGTCTGCCGTGGCGTTTTTTCATTACGAACAATTCGTCAGTCAAGAGAAAGCACGTGGCAGATCTCGGCCTGTTTGATGAGGGCATCGTCAGATACGGTTTTGAAGATTATGATCTCGGCATCAGGCTTCATCAGTCGGGAATGAGATTTCAGCTGCGGCGCGATATCATGAGCGTCCATCAGGAGCATCCGAGCAACTGCGCTTCCGTTGATGACATCAGGGCGAATATCGCGTACATGTGCGACAAGTACAATGACATTCATTCGCTTGACGTGCACCTCGCGTTTAACGGCCCGTTTGACGCGGAGTTAACCAACAGCATGATGGCAGACATCGAAGTGCTGCTTGATTATGAGAAATATGAAAGCCTGCTGCACATTTTTCTCGAGCTGCTGCACGCGGTTAAAGACCGCAACCTCGACCCGGACTGGAAGACGAAAAGCCCGCGTATCACGGCGAACAGCTTCAATCTGCCGGAGGTCGGAAAGCTTTTGGCAAAAGCGGAAAAAAAGCTGGGCGTCACGCACTTTGCAAGGGCGTTCAAAGCGCTGGCTGCTGATTTACTGCATGTGGATCTTAAATAAATTGGATGTGATATGGTGAGTAAATATCATTTTTCAACCATTGTTTCCAGAACGCATATCTTTAAACTGATGCCGATGATTCATTCTCTCCATGAGCATTGCCGGGATTTTCATCTGTATGTGCTGTGTGTCGATCAGAAAGCGTACGAACTGCTTCAGCAGGTGCCGTGGGAACATGTCACGGCGGTTCAGCTCCATGAAATGGAGGACCCGGAGCTGCTTGAAGCAAAGGGCGGCCGGACGTTTCATGAATATTGCTGGACGCTGAAGCCGGCATTTCTGTTCCATGTGATGACAGAGTATGATGAAGCCGAATATTTTGCCCACTTGGACACCGATCTCTTTTTCTTCTCAGATGCGGGCGAGCTGTTTGCGGAAAAGCCGGATGCTTCCCTTTTTCTGACGGATCACCGCAATTCAGAACGGTTTGCGTCTTATTACAAGCTGACGGGGCAGTACAACACCGGGTTTGTCGGCGCGCGGAATACCGGGGAAGCGTATCGGGCGGTCTGGCAGTGGAGACAGGATTGCATCTCCTATTGTACGGTGGAGATGAATGAAGAAAAAAAGACATACGGTGACCAAAGGTATGTTGAAAAGTGGCCCGCGCAGTTTGAAGACGTTCATGTCACGGAGTCGATCGGCGCGAATGCGGCGCTGTGGAATATTGAGCAATATGACGTCAGCCTGCGCGACGGGGCTGTATATGTCAATGACACCCCGCTGATGTTTTATCATTTTTCAGGCTTTACGCTCGTCACGGAGAACGAATTCAATCTGTGCTGGTACTATCACATTGATGACGAGGCGACAGTCAATATGATTTACGTGCCGTACATCAAAAACGTAAAAAAATGGATTGATGAAATTCAAAAAGCGTTTCCTGATTTCAGAGACGGGTTTATTCCGAAATATGCGGTTCCTGACACTCATTTTTATACGGTTGAAACATAAAATCCCTGCCGAAAAGGCAGGGATTATTTTTATGAATGCCATTCTTTTAATGTTTTGTCGCTCGGCAGGACAAAGGCGAGCAGACCTAAAACGGGCAGAAAGGCGACGGCTGTCATGGTCGGCGTCAATCCTGCTGAATCAATAAGAGCTCCGAGCGCAACGGCTCCGATCGCGCCCATTCCGAAGGCGAGCCCGACCGTAAGCCCTGACATTGTTCCGATTTTGCCGGGAACAAGCTCCTGCGCGTAGACAACCGTCACGGAGAAGCTGGACATCAGAACAACACCGATCAGCGCCAGTACGCCATAGGCGATGACAGGCCCCGCAAACGGAAGAAAAATCGTCAATGGAGCCGATGCTATCATCGAAACGATGATGACGTTCCGCTTTCCGAAACGATCTGCAAGCGGCCCGCCGAGAAACGTTCCGACAGCTCCGAAAAATAAAAAGACGAAGATGTAGCTCTGTGCCTGCTGAATGCTGACATGATAGGCATTCATCGCATAGAACGTATAAAAGTTGCCGATCGCGCTCACATACCAGGAGCGCGCGAAAATTAAGAAGATAATCATGATAAGGGCGAGAATAATCGGTTTTGTAATCACGGTCTGCACAGCGGAGGCCGGTGATTTTTTACTTACGGCGCGCAAATGAATCAGGCGGCCTTTATACCATTTGGCGATATAAATGAGAAACAGCACAGCGACTGCGGCGACAAGCGTAAACCAGACAGAGCCGAATTGACCGAGCGGAACGAGAATCAGCGCGGTAATCAAGGGTGCCATCGCCTGGCCGGTATTCCCTCCGACTTGGTAAATCGATTGCGCCAAGCCGCGCTTTTCGCCAGCGGCCATGTAGGCGACACGCGATCCTTCAGGATGAAAGACGGCGGAGCCAAGGCCGATAAAAAAGACACAGCATAAAATCGTCAGAAAAGACGGGGCGAACGCGAGACCTAAAATGCCGAGCATGCTTGCGGTGAGTCCGAGCGGCAAAGCATACGGCATCGGGCGTTTATCTGTATACCAGCCGATGACGGGCTGCATCACGGAAGACACCATATTCAGCGTAAAGGCGATCATTCCGAGCTGCGTAAATGTAAGATTCATGGAACGTTCCAAAATCGGAAACATCGCCGGAATCACCGCTTGCAGTGAATCGTTCAGCAGATGACAGATCCCGATAATGAACAAAATAGAATACATGGTTGTCTCGGGACGATGGACAGGTTTTTCTTTAAGCGGGGCGGCAATTGCCAAAGTGATTCTCCTCCTTTTTATGTAAACGAAGCATACACCATATTATTCATAAGGTGAATGAATTATCAAGTGCAAAAAAGGCTCTTCTTTCTCAAACAGAAAAAAGAGCCTCCCTTTTTATTTATTTAACAAACTGTGTTTTCTCGAATACATCATATAAACGACGATCCCGGCGGCGATCCAGATGACAAAGGCGAGCCATGTCACGCCCGGCAGGCTGCTTGCGAGATACAGGCATAAGCATGCGCTGATGATCGGCACAAAAGGCACGAAAGGAACACGGAAGGAAGATTTGATCTCCGGATGTTTCTTTCTTAAAACGATGACGGCGATCGCAATGACCGTAAAGGCCGCCAAGGTTCCCATATTGACGAGATGCGCCAAGGTTCCCAGATCAATAAAACCCGCGATCCCGGCAGCAGCGATCCCCGTCACCCATGTGTTTTGAAACGGTGTTTTAAAACGCGGGTGAACCTTGGAAAACATGCGTGGCAAAAGGCCGTCTCTGCTCATCGCAAATGTAAGGCGCACCTGAGCGTAAAGCAGAGCGAGCATCACCGTTGTAATCCCGATAATCGCGCCGACGGAAATAATGCCTGCTATCTTGTTCTGGCCGACAAATTGGAGTGCGAAAGATACCGGATCTCCGACATTCAGCTTGGTGTACGAAAGCATTCCCGTCAGGACGAGCGATACCGTAATGTAAAGGATGGTGCAGATGGCGAGCGCGCCGATGATTCCGACCGGCATTGATTTCTGCGGGTTTTTCACTTCTTCCGACGCGTTTGACACGGCATCAAATCCGAGATACGCGAAGAAAACGGTCGCGGCGCTCGTGATGACGCCTTTCATTCCGAACGGCATAAACGGCGACCAGTTTTCCGGTTTCACGTAGCCGAAACCGACGATGATAAACAGCAGAATGATCGCAATTTTCATCAATACAATGACATTGTTAAAGCGGGTGCTTTCTTTCACGCCCCTTGAAACAATCGCGGTAATGACCAAAATAATGATAACGGCCGGCAGGTTGAACACGGCACCCGTTTTGCTGCCGGGTGCGGCGGTCAGCGCCTCCGGAAGATGCAGCCCGAAGCCTGCAAGAAGCGACTGGAAATAGGATGACCAGCCGGTTGCGACGGCGGCGAGCGCGATGACATATTCAAGCATTAAGTCCCATCCGATTAAAAACGCGAGACACTCCCCGAGAGTGACATATGAATACGTATATACGCTGCCTGAAATCGGAATGGATGAAGAAAATTCCGCATAACAAAACGCGGCGAGCGCGCAGGCAAGGCCCGCGAGCACAAACGACAGAATCAAAGCCGGTCCTGCGCCTGTCGCGGCCACAGTCCCGGTAATCACAAAAATCCCCGTGCCGACAACACAGCCGATTCCGAGCAAAACCAAGTCAAAAGCGCTTAACGAGCGGGACAGGCTGGTCTGTTTGCTCTGGGCCTTTAAGTCGGCCAGCGGCTTTTTCCGAAATAGTAAAGACATATGGGTCCTCCTGAAAATTCATAATATTCTTATCATTATATACACTGACGTTTGTATTATATTGTCGAAATTTCTCGCAGTCAATTAAAGAATTTTCCACTTTAAAAGGACAAAGCTAAAAAGCGTCGATGCGCGGAAGGAACGGGAATTTTATTGTGAAATAGTTCAATTTTCTCACCTTAAGACCGATACAAAAGATGACTCATCAACTAATTTCAAGTTTCGGTGAAAGGGAGATGTTTACATGTTTCAATATGAAGAACTAAATAAGCAGTTTATCGGCGGCCGATGGAGGGATGGAAGCAGCCGGAACGTATTGGAAAACAGAAATCCTTATACTCAAAAAGTCATCACCTCATTCCAAAAAGCGACGTCTGATGATGTGGATGCGGCATATCGCGCCGCGGCTCTTGCGAAACAAGAATGGGACAAAGTAAACCCTTTTAAAAAGCGGGCCATTTTGGAAAACGCCGTTTCTTTCATTGAAGAGCACGAAGAAGCGATTATTTACTTAATCATGGAGGAGCTTGGCGGAACACGGCTGAAGGCTGAGTTTGAAATCGGACTTGTCAAAAATATGATAAAAGAAGCCGCAACATTTCCGGTGCGGATGGAAGGGAAAATTCTCCCGTCCACGATTGACGGAAAAGAAAACAGACTGTACAGAATACCCGCCGGAGTCGTGGGGGTGATCAGCCCGTTTAATTTCCCGTTTTTCCTTTCGATGAAATCTGTTGCGCCGGCACTCGGCGCGGGGAACGGCGTCGTGCTGAAGCCTCATGAAGAAACACCGATCTGCGGCGGAACGCTTATCGCGAAAATTTTTGAAGCGGCCGGCGTACCGGACGGGCTGCTCAATGTTATCGTGACAGATATCGGGGAGATCGGCGACAGCTTTGTTGAGCATCCCGTGCCGCGGATTATCTCATTTACAGGCTCAACCGGAGTGGGCAGCTATATCGGACAGCTTGCAGTCAAACACTTTAAAAAACCGCTGTTGGAGCTTGGCGGAAACAGCGCGCTGATCGTGCTTGAGGATGCTGATCTTGAATACGCCGTCAATGCGGCCGTATTCAGCCGGTTTACGCATCAAGGCCAGATCTGTATGTCGGCGAACCGCGTGCTCGTTCACACATCTGTATATGACAAATTTACAGAGCTTTACGAAGCGAAAGTGTCATCGCTGAAAGTCGGCGATCCGATGGACCCTGATACGGTTATCGGTCCTTTAATCAATGAGAGGCAGGCGGAAGGTCTGAGACGGTCTGTCGTAAAAGCGATAGAAGAGGGAGCGGTTCCGGTGCTGTCCGGCCGATTCAGCGGAACGGTCGCTGAGCCCGTCATTTTAAAAGATGTGAAACCTGAGATGAGCATCGCGAAGGAGGAGCTGTTCGGACCGGCCGTCTGCATCATGCCGTTTGAAACGGAGGATGAAGCGGTAAGCATCGCAAACGCGACACCGTTCGGTTTAAGCGGAGCCGTGCATACGGCAAACGTTGAGCGCGGCGTTGAGTTTGCTAAGCGGATCGAAACCGGCATGATTCACGTCAACGATACGACCATTAATGATGAACCGAACGTCGCGTTCGGCGGCGAGAAACAATCAGGTCTCGGCAGGCTGAACGGCGAATGGAGCCTTGAAGAATTCACCACGCTGAAATGGATTTCGGTTCAGCATGAAAAACGGCAATTCCCATATTAAGAAGGAGTGAAAGAAATGAGTATACAGACGGAGCAGCAAACGCACAGCCTGCTTGACGCTTTTGTCAAAGTTGCGCCTTTTTTAAACAGCCTGATCCAAGATGACATCACCATCGGAATTTATGATACAGAAAAATTAATCGTGAATATTCCGGCTAAAACGTTTTCTCTTAATGTAAAGCCGGGAGACCCGCTGCAAAAAGGGGACATCATTACAGACGCGATCCGCATGAATCAGAAGAAGACAAGCATGGTGCCGAAAGAGCTGTTCGGATTTCCGCTGATCGCCAGAGCGATTCCGCTTCACGATGAAAACGGAAAAGTCATCGGCGGCGTCGGTCTCGGCACCAGCCTTGAAAAATCAGCCAAGCTTCACGATGTCGCTGAAAGCCTGTCCGCCGTCGTGGAACAGACCGCTTCGGCCATCGCGGATATCTCAGAATCCATCAGCGGTTTCTCAGCACAGATGACCGGGATTTCCACTCAGGCGAAACAAGTCAGTGAAAGCGCGGGAGAAATCGCCGACATTTCCGTCACTGTCAAGGGCATCTCGGATCAAAGCAATCTGCTCGGTTTGAATGCGGCCATTGAAGCCGCGAGAGCAGGAGAATCCGGCAAGGGCTTTTCCGTGGTGGCGGATGAGATCCGCAAGCTTGCCACTCATTCAAAAGACAACGTCGGCCAAATTGACCAGATTACGAAAAAAATCCACAGCCTGCTGAAAGGGCTGGAGGACTCTATTGAATCCATCAACCAGAACACAAACGGCCAAGCGGCGGCGGTTGAACAAATTTCTGCAACGATGCAGGAAATTTCGGGAAGCGCCCAGCATTTAGCGAAAATGGCTGAAAACGTACTCGGAGAATCATAAAAAAAGGGAGCTTACGGGCTCCTTTTTTGTTTTCCCTTTATCAATCGGAAACTGCACTTACACGTTTGATCCGTCATGCTCAGGGGTACACATACGAATACATCACCAATGATAAAGGAGAGTCTTGTATGTCTGATGCAAATCTGCACAACCCGCTGACGAAATATGATCATGATGAATTTCCAAAACAATATCAAGAACCGCCCGGTTTGCAAAAAGAGATGAAGCCTGTGCCGGACTGCGGTGAAACAAGCTATAAAGGAGCCGGCAAGCTGAAGGGAAGAAAAGCCCTCGTCACCGGCGGCGATTCAGGTATCGGCCGGGCCGCCGCGATTGCTTATGCCCGGGAAGGGGCGGATGTGGCGATTAACTATCTGCCTGAGGAACAGCCGGATGCCGAAGAAGTGAAAGCGTTAATTGAAAAAGAGGGAAGAAAAGCCGTTCTGCTGCCGGGAGATTTAAGCGATGAAGCGTTTTGCGGAGAATTGGCGGAAAAAGCGTATCAAGAGCTTGGCGGTCTTGACACGCTCGCTCTTGTCGCCGGCAAACAGCAGGCAGTGGATGACATCAGCAATCTTGCCACAGAACAAATCTATCAAACATTTGAAGTCAACGTATTCTCGCTGTATTGGCTCGTCAAAGCCGCGCTTCCGTATCTGCCGGAAGGCGCGTCTATTATCACGACAACGTCCGTAGAAGGGTATAATCCAAGCCCGATGCTGTTGGATTATGCCGCGACGAAACATGCCATTATCGGTTTTACCGTCGGCTTAGGAAAGCAGCTGGCGAATAAAGGAATCAGAGTCAACTCGGTAGCGCCGGGGCCGATCTGGACGCCGCTGCAGATTTCGGGAGGACAGCCCGGTGAAAACATTCCGAAATTCGGCAAGGAAACACCGGCCGTCCCATTAAAGCGTGCCGGACAGCCGGCGGAGCTTGCAGGGATTTATGTCTTTTTGGCCTCAGAAGAATCGAGCTATGTGACATCCCAAATTTACAGTGTAAGCGGAGGAATTCCGACAGCGTAATCAATAAGGAGCTGCCCTACATACGGGGGCAGCTCTTTTTTTTGATGTTATGTGCCGAGCACGTTTTGATTATACAGGACACTCGGGTGTGACGGATGATAGGAGGCGGCTTTGTCGTTATGAATCTTCGCTTTTTCTCTGTCGCCGAGCTGCCAGTGGCAGACGCAGAGCTGCAGATGGGGATACCAGGTGGAATATTCGAGCTGGGTAAAGCCTGCATCACTGCTTTTGGCGGATAAGGCGAGCTCATACCAAAACACGCCCTGCCGGTATTGCCGTTTCTCCGCAAAATAGTCGCCGAGCCTGCAGCAGAACTCCGGCCGCGGACAATCGATCAGAAATGATTTTAAGAGAGACGTCATGGCGGCCTCTTCATGGCCGACCGCCCTGTAGCAATCGGATAGATATTGGCACGTTCTGATCTCGTCTTCGATCCAGCACTGTTTTGTGGAAAGAAAATGGTGATAATACGTGATGGCGCGCTGATACTGGCCGTGATCCTTTAATTCATTCGCGAAGTAAAACAAATCGCGCGGTGTCATCGTTTCACTGTTTTCCGCCATTTTCTCATAAATCTTCAAGTTGCGGTCTGAGGGAGGCGAGTGCTTTTTCTCGGATTTCCGGTGTGTGACGGCAATATCGGTTTCTATGATGTTTCCGTATACTTCAAGATACTCATGCACGGCTCCGATCCAGCGGAACCCTTTTTCACGCTTGACGAGTCGGTTGCGGCGGTATCTGAAGCTGACCTCTCCCCGAGCATCAAAGCCGACGTGATAATACATGGATACCGCGTCCACCTCTTTTGAAAGCGACGCCTTCAGTTCAATCAGCTTTTCACGGTCCTTTTCCGTCAGTATATCGTCGGCGTCCAGCCACAGAATATAATCCATTTCCGCTTTCGAAAACACAAAATTACGGGCGGCCGCAAAGTGATCGATCCATTCAAAATCATAAATCTTATCCGTATAACGGGCCGCGATTTCTTTCGTCCGGTCGGTCGAGCCCGTATCAGCAATCACAATCTCATCCGCAATGTCTTTGACGGAATCAAGACAGCCCGCAAGCACTTCCTCTTCATTTTTCACGATAACGCACAAACTGACGCTGATCATGTCATCACCTCTTCACCTCCAGTGTATAAAAGGAGAGGCGGAAACATTCTTCGGACAAAATGATCTCTTCCAAGAAATTTGTCTGTCCTTTTACTAGTTTTATTCCAGCGCCTGATTTAAAATGAACACATGAACTTACGTGAGGATTGATAGGGACCATGAGCATCATAAAAGCGGAAAACCTTTATAAAACATACGGAGATAAGACATTATTCGACCATATCTCCTTTCATATTGAAGAGAATGAAAGAATCGGTTTAATCGGCCCGAACGGAACGGGGAAGTCTACGCTTCTGAAAACCATTGCCGGCCTTGAATCAACGGAGGAAGGCGAGATTACGGCTTCAGGAAGCGTGCATATTGAGTTTTTGCATCAGGACCCTGAGCTTCCGGCCGGACAAACCGTACTTGAGCATATTTATTCCGGCGGATCAGCCGTCATGAGAACGATGAGAGAATACGAAAAAGCGCTTCAGGCGCTGAATGAAGAACCGGAAAATGACCAGCGCCAGAAACAGCTGCTTGATGCGCAGGCCCGAATGGACGTGAATGATGCGTGGGAGGCGAATACGTTAGCCAAAACGGTTTTAACCAAACTTGGCGTCACCGATCTGATGAAGGATGTCAGCGAGCTGTCCGGCGGCCAGAGAAAGCGCGTCGCGATTGCGAAAAACGTCATCCAGCCGGCTGACCTGCTCATTTTGGATGAACCGACAAACCACTTGGACAATGAAACGATTGAATGGCTGGAAGGCTACTTATCGCAATATCCGGGCGCCGTTATGCTTGTCACGCACGACAGATATTTTCTGAACAGGGTGACGAACAGAATTTACGAGCTTGAGAGAGGCAGCCTTTATACGTATAAAGGAAACTATGAAGTATTCTTGGAAAAACGGGCCGAACGGGAAGCGCTGGCGGAGCAGAAAGAAACAAAACGTCAAAACCTCCTGCGCCGCGAATTGGCGTGGCTCAGAAGAGGGGCGAAAGCGCGCTCGACGAAACAAAAAGCGAGAGTGGACAGAGCGGAGGCGCTCAAGGAGCAAAAAGGGCCGGCAGTCTCCGGATCACTCGATTTCGCGATCGGCTCACACCGTCTCGGAAAACAGGTGATCGAAGCCGATAACGTCACCATTACCTATAACGGCCAAGCGCTGATCAGCCGGTTTAATGAGCTTGTCATCCCGGGGGAACGAATCGGCATCATCGGGCCGAACGGAATCGGAAAAACGACACTTTTAAACAGCCTCGCCGGCAGAATTCAGCCTGACAGCGGCAATATCACCATCGGGCAGACGGTCCGGATCGGCTACTACACCCAGGACCACAGCGAAATGAACGGCGATATGAAAGTCATTGAATATATAAAAGAGACGGCTGAAATCGTCAAAACGGCGGAAGGCGATGTCATCACCGCGGAACAAATGCTTGAGCGTTTTCTGTTCCCGCGTCCGATGCAGCAGACGTATATCAGAAAGCTGTCGGGCGGGGAAAAGCGCCGTCTGTACTTGCTGAATGTACTGATGCAGGAACCGAATGTGCTGTTTTTAGATGAGCCGACCAATGATCTGGACACGGAAACATTAAGCGTGCTCGAAGATTATATCGAACAGTTCCCAGGCGTCGTCATCACCGTATCCCATGACCGCTATTTCCTTGACCGCGTCATTGACCGCCTGATCGTATTTGAAGGACAAGGTGTCATTTCCCGTTTCCAAGGTTCGTACAGTGAATACATGGAACACGCAAAAGCGAAGAAGACGGCGGTAAAACAGCCGGCCGAAGAGAAAAAGGCGGAAGAAGAGCCGAAGAAAAAGCGCAAAAAGCTTTCATATAAGGATCAGATCGAATGGGACGGCATCGAAGACAAAATCGCCGGCCTTGAAGAAAAGCATCAGCGTCTGGAAGCGGAAATCGCTGAAGCGGGAAGTGATTTCGGAAAGATTCAAGAACTGATGGCCGAACAGGCAAAAACGGCTGAAGAGCTTGAAGCGGCGATGGAGCGCTGGACCGAATTGTCACTGATGATTGAAGAACTTGAGAATTAAGAAAAGCCGGTACGGCCCCCGAGAAGATGGCGGGTCATACCGGTTTTTTTTATCTAACACAGATGTTTCCCGGCGCTTTAAAGACAAACGTTTTGTCCAAACCAAGTTTATCAGGCATAAAAAGTTTACGTTTACGTTAAGGTTCAAATGGTGTATAATAGAAACAGATACGACAAGAGGGGGATTCACCTTGGAATGGATGAAGATTGATCAAGTTGCCAAGCGAAGCGGATTGACAAAACGAACCATTCGTTTTTACGAGGAGATTGGTTTGATTCCTGCTCCTAAACGGACAGAAGGCGGCGTCCGGCTTTACTCTGAAGATGATATGGAGGAGCTCGAAAAAGTAACCAGCACAAAAGAAGTGCTCGGTTTTTCCCTTCAGGAGCTTCAGCAGTTTATGGAGATGAGCCGTCAGCTGGAATTAAACAAAGAGGGGTACTTGTTGTCACTGGATCCGAAGGAACGGAAAGAAAAGCTGGAAGAGATTCAGCACGCTTTGAACCACCAGCTTGAGATGATTGATGAGAAGATCAGCACATTTCAGCATTTTAAAACGCGCCTTAACGGAATGAAAGAAAAAGCTGAACGCGCCATTCAATCAATCGAATGATTTTGCTGTAAACGCTATGGATATAGCGTTTCTTTTAATGGATCAAATAGGAGGTCTGGTCAAATGGATACATCATCACAACAGAAAACAGGCTTATTCAGCCAGCCGAAAGCCGTTTGGGCGGTTGCGTTTGCCTGTGTGATTTCCTTTATGGGAATCGGTCTTGTCGATCCGATTCTTCCGGCGATCGCCGCACAATTACATGCTTCACCTAGTGAAGTATCTCTGCTATTTACAAGTTATTTGCTCGTTACCGGTTTTATGATGTTTTTCTCCGGCGCGATTTCAAGCCGGATCGGTGCAAAATGGACGCTGCTTCTCGGACTTATTTTTATCATCGTGTTTGCCGCCCTTGGCGGAAGCTCAAGTTCAATCGCTCAGCTTGTCGGCTATCGCGGCGGCTGGGGGCTTGGGAATGCTCTCTTTATTTCAACCGCGCTTGCCGTCATTGTCGGGGTATCTGTCGGCGGCAGCGCCAAAGCCATTATTCTGTATGAGGCCGCGCTCGGCTTGGGGATTTCCGTGGGGCCGCTTGCCGGCGGAGAGCTTGGCAGCATCTCATGGCGCGCTCCGTTCTTCGGAGTATCTGTCCTCATGTTCATAGCGCTTTGCGCGATTTCACTCATGCTGCCGAAGCTGCCGAAACCGGCGAAACGCGTCGGTGTGTTTGATGCGATGAAGGCGCTCAAATATAAAGGCCTTTTGACAATGGCAGTATCTGCATTCTTATACAACTTTGGATTTTTTATTTTGCTTGCTTATTCTCCGTTCGTGCTGGATTTAGATGAACACGGCCTTGGATACGTCTTCTTCGGCTGGGGGTTATTGCTGGCAATTACGTCAGTCTTTACGGCGCCGCTCTTGCACAAAGCGCTGGGAACAGTGCGTTCGCTCGTCGTTCTCTTTATCGCCTTTGCGGTCATTCTCATCGTCATGGGGATCTGGACTGACCATCAGACGTTGATCATTACGTGTATCGTTGTCGCCGGTGCTGTTCTCGGTATGGTGAATACGATCATGACAACCGCTGTGATGGGTTCTGCGCCGGTTGAACGTTCAATCGCGTCTTCAGCCTACAGCTCAGTCCGTTTTATCGGCGGTGCGCTCGCTCCGTGGATTGCGGGAATGCTGTCAGAACACTTCACCGCAAGCACTCCATATACAGTAGGCGGGATCGTCGTTTTTGTCGGCATGCTTGTCCTTCTCATGGGACGCAAACATCTCGCCGGAATAAAAGCCGGACATTAAGAAAAAAAGGAACTTCCGCATGGGCGGGAGTTCCTTTTTGTGTTTACAGCACTTTCGTCGTCCAAGATTCACAATTCCATGTTTCCGTTGCGATATCCATGTAGAACTCGGGTTCGTGGGAAATCAGCAGAATGGAGCCTTTGTATTCTTTCAGCGCGCGTTTCAGCTCTTCTTTCGCATCGACATCCAGGTGGTTTGTCGGTTCGTCAAGCACGAGCAGGTTTGTTTCTGAATTGATCAGCTTGCACAATCTGACCTTCGCTTTTTCTCCTCCGCTGAGAACGGAGACGCGGCTTTCAATGTGTTTGGTCGTCAGGCCGCATTTGGCGAGGGCGGCGCGGATTTCGTACTGGGTAAAGGAAGGAAATTCGCTCCACACTTCTTCGATGCACGTATTGTTATTGGTTTCTTTCACTTCCTGCTCGAAATAGCCCGTGTATTGATGCTCGCCCCGTTCCACCGTGCCTTCCAGCGGCTGGATTTCACCGAGCAGGCTTTTTAACAGCGTCGTTTTCCCGATGCCGTTTGCGCCGTACAGGGCGACTTTCTGCCCGCGCTCCATTCTGAGATTGAGCGGGCGTGACAGCGGAGTATCGTAGCCGATGACTAAGTCCTTCGTTTCAAAAATGAGCTTGCCTGACGTTCTCGCAGGCTTGAAATGGAATTCCGGTTTCGGTTTTTCGGCCGCCAGTTCGATCATATCCATCTTATCAAGCTTTTTCTGGCGGGACATCGCCATATTTCTCGTGCTGACCCGCGCTTTGTTGCGGGCGACGAAATCTTTCAGCTCAGCCACTTCCTGCTGCTGTTTTTTATAGGCGGCTTCGAGCTGCTGTTTTTTCACTTCGTATACTTCCATAAACTGATGGTAGTCGCCGACATAACGCGTCAGCTCCTGGTTTTCCACATGATAAATCAAATTGATCACGCTGTTTAAAAACGGAATGTCGTGAGAAATTAAGATGAACGCATTTTCATATTCCTGCAAATAGCGTTTTAGCCATTCAATATGCTGTTCATCAAGGTAGTTGGTCGGTTCGTCCAACAGAAGGATTTCCGGTTTTTCCAAAAGCAGTTTGGCGAGCAGCACTTTCGTCCGCTGTCCGCCGCTTAAATCTGTGACGTCGCGGTCAAGTCCGACATCCTGCAGGCCGAGGCCGCGGGCGATTTCTTCAACTTTGCTGTCAATCACGTAGAAATCATTGTTTGTCAGGGCGTCTTGAATGACACCGACATCTTCAAGCAGCTGCTCAAGCTCATCAGGGTCCGCTTCGCCCATTTTGTTGTAAATCTCATTCATTTCCTCTTCCATTGCAAATAAGTAATGGAACGCATCCTTCAGCACGTCGCGGATCGTTTTTCCTTTTTCAAGCACGGTATGCTGATCGAGGTAGCCGACACGCACGTTTTTCGCCCATTCAACCTTACCCTCATCAGGCTCAAGTTTTCCGGTAATAATATTCATAAACGTTGATTTACCTTCGCCGTTTGCTCCGATTAAGCCGACGTGTTCCCCTTTTAAAAGACGGAACGATACATTGTTAAAAAGCGCACGGTCACCGAAGCCGTGGCTTAAATCTTTTACGGATAAAATACTCATCATTACACCTCTATCGTTATCAGACACGTTTTATTTATCATGTGTCTTTCTCATTTATGATTATAAAGGAGGAGACCGTTTGTTAAAAGGCTTGGAAGGAAAAAGAAAATTGCGTTTGGCGCGTGCATTTGAGATACTATGGAGTAGATTTTAAGAATTGAGGAGAACGACATGACCCAAACATGGCCATTTTTACAGCATACACAACCATTTATCGCCGAAAACTGGGAGGCCTCAGGTTTTCAGGAGCCGACCGTCATTCAGGAAAAAGCCGCTCAGGTGATCATGGAAGGGAAAGACGTCATTGCCGAATCCCCGACGGGAACGGGAAAAACATTGGCGTACACGCTTCCGGTTCTGGAGCGGATCAACCCGGAACAGAAACATCCGCAAGTGATCATTTTAGCGCCGTCCCGCGAGCTTGTGATGCAGATTTTTCAAGTGATTCAGGATTGGAAAAAAGGCTCCGATCTTCGCGCTTTGTCTTTGATCGGCGGGGCAAACGTGAAAAAGCAGGTGGAGAAGCTCAAAAATAAACCGCATATCATTGCCGGCACACCGGGCAGGGTGCTCGAATTGATTCAGGCGAAAAAGCTGAAAATGCATGAAGTCAAGACGATCGTTCTTGATGAAGCGGATCAGCTCGTGACAAAGGAACACCGCGAAACGATGAAAAAAATCATTAAAACGACGCTGAAAGACCGACAGCTTTTAAGCTTTTCCGCTACGCTGCAGCCGGAAACAGAACAGGTGCTGAATACCATCGCGCACGAACCGGCCGTTTTGAAAGTGGAGCGGAATACGGCGGAAAAAGCGCGCGTCACACATCAATATCTCGTCTGCGATCAGCGGGATAAAGTGAAGCTATTGCAAAAACTGTCACGGCTGAACGGCATGCAGGCGCTCGTGTTCGTCAGAGATATCGGAAATTTAAGCGTCTATGCGGAAAAACTTGCCTATCATCATGTGGACCTCGGCATCCTGCACGGAGAAGCGAAAAAAATGGAGCGGGCAAAGATATTATCAGCGTTTGAACGGGGAGAATTTCCGCTGCTTCTGGCGACTGACATTGCGGCGCGCGGACTCGATATCGACGATCTTCCGTACGTCATTCACGCGGACATCCCGAATGAAGACGGATATATCCACAGATCCGGCCGGACGGGGCGGGCCGGTAAAGAAGGAACCGTACTCAGCCTTGTCACGCCGATGGAAGAATCCAAACTGAAAAAAATGGCCAAATCACTCGGAATTGAGCTGAAAGAGGCCGTTTATTCAGGCGGAAAATTATCTGAGAAATAAGAAACGGAGGGCGGGAAGCCCTTCTTTTTTATTGTAAAATAACGGAAAAGGTTCAGGCGGGGAAGTGGGAAGATGGGTTTAATAGACAGATTTCAAATATTGAAGGTGCGTGAGCTGAAAATCCTTGAACACTGGTTTAAGAACGATAACATCAGACGGAGAATGGATGCGATGCTGCCATTAGATGCGTGGTATGCACGATTGAGTAAAGATGAAGACGATACTGTCATTATGGCATATGACGGGCAGCTTCCGACAGGCATGGTCTCTATAGAGTTTGTGGAGGAGCGGGCGTATATCGGATTGATCGTCAATCCTTTGTACCAGCTTCAAGGGTACGGAAAACAGATCTTGCAAAAACTGCTGACTGATCCTGGGTTTACCAGCGTGCGGGAATGGGCGGCAAGCATCGAAAAAGACAATCAAATCAGTTTAGCCTGCTTTCAAGCAGCGGGCTTCGCTTTGGAAGATACGGAGCCTGATGAAGACGGCTTTCTTACTTTGATTCTTCGCGGCTGATGCGAAAAAGCAGAAAAGGAGGGGACAAAGCCCTCCTTTTTTTTATCATCTTGTTAACTTAGATCACTGACTTTGATGATCTGTTTGCCTTTGTTTTCTCCTTTAAACAGGCCGAGGAACGCGTCAGGAATATTGTTGAATCCTTCCGTAATCGTTTCTTCATAGTGGAGCTTTTCGTCTTTGAGCCATTCGGCCAATTGTTTCGCGCCTTCGGAAAAGCGGTCAGCATAATCACTGACGATGAATCCCTGCATCAGCGCTTTTGTTTTGATCAGCTTCGGCTGGACGCGGGGGCCCATGTCTTCTTCTTCACGTTCGGTATTGTACGATGAGATCGCTCCGCATACCGGAATGCGGGCGAATTCATTCAGCAGGTTTATCACCGCATCTGAAATCGGTCCGCCGACATTGTCAAAATAGACATCGACGCCGTCAGGACATGCCTGTTCCAGCGCTTTTTGAATATCATCCGCCGTTTTGTAATTAATGGCTTCATCAAATTGAAGCTCCTCTTTCAAATACGCGATTTTTTCATCAGATCCGGCGATGCCGACAACCCGTGCGCCTTTGATTTTGGCAATCTGTCCGACTGTTGAGCCGACGGCGCCCGCCGCGCCTGAAACGACGACGGTTTCGCCTTTTTTCGGACGGCCGATATCGAGCAGCCCGAAGTAAGCGGTCAGTCCGGTCATCCCTAAAATGCCGAGATACGCCTGGGCGGGTGCGATATCCGTATCCAACTTGCGGAGGGCGGACTCATTCACTGCTGAGTATTCCTGCCATGCGAGATTCCCGATCACAATATCGCCTTTTTTCAGCTTATTGCCGTCTGTGAGAACCTCGGCAATCACTCCGCCTGTTATGGCTTCATCTAAAGCGAACGGCTCTACATATGATTTTGTATCCTGCATCCGTCCGCGCATGTACGGATCAACGGACACATAACTCGTTTTCACAAGCACTTCGCCGTCTTTCGGTTCGGGAACGGCAATCGTTTCAAAGCGGAAATCGTCATGGGCGGGAACGCCTTTGGGGCGTCTTGCCAATTGAATTTGCTGCTGATTATTCGGCATACTGAATCCTCCTTCAAGATAAGTGGTTGTTCCAAATGTAACACGAACCATTTCCCGATTACAAAATCAAACCGTCAGCGGCCATAAAAAAGAAGGGCCCAGGGCCCTTCTTTCCTTATATGCATATTTAATAGAATAACCGGTACACATCGGTGTTTTTCTCATGTTCCAAATATTCATAGGCATTCGTTTTTGAAGAATGAAGCATGTCAGCGGTAACAACGGGCTGAAGCGCGGTCAGATAAGAACCCAGCCTATTTTCAATTTCTTTCGGCAGAACGGATTCGATATCACCGATATTGATAATGATAGAGAAAACGAAATCGATATTAATATGAAAAGTATCTTCAGCAAAGGCCGTAAGCTCTTTTATTCCATCCGGGCAGCGGGTATGCCGGCGGAATACCTGCTTCACTAAATCACTGACAACCCAAGCGTTAAATCGCTGTTCCGGTGAAAAGTAATGAATAGGAACCACCTCCCTGCTTAATCGGCTCATGAAGATTTTTATTTTTCTGATAAATGTAGCTTCCTCTACTGTAACATGTCCCGCAAGAAAATATCCACCGACAACCTGCCCGTTTTTTCACGGAACTCTCTTTCTTTTGTTTGATCCTTGATTGAGCGGGTAAACATCAAATATACAAAAACAAAAGGGAGGACTTATCAATGAAACCGGTAGTAAGAGAATATACAAATGATCAAAAACTGATGCAGGACGTAAAAGAGCTTCAGCAGCTGGGTGTTGCAAAAGAGGACGTGTATGTGCTTTCACATGATGACGACAGAACGGACCGCCTGGCCGATAATACTGATGTCAATACCATCGGAGCGAAAGAAACGGGCATTAAACACGCGGTCGGCAATATGTTTAATAAAAAAGGCGACGAGCTCCGCAACAAAATTCACGAAATCGGCTTTTCAGAAGAGGAAGCGTCACAATTTGAAAAGCGCTTAGATGAAGGAAAAGTTCTTCTGTTTGTCACGGATAATGAAAAAGTGAAATCATGGGCGTAAGCTGAACAGATCCCAAGGGGTTTTCGGTCCCTTGGGATTTTTTTGCGGTTTCCGCAATAAAACCGAAAGGCACATTCTGTACATTTTCGGTGCTGTTTCTCAACTGATTTGATACAATTCGATTGTAATAAATTGGAACAAAGAATCAGGAGGAGCACAATTCATGAAAAAAATGTTATTTATGCTGGCGGTTTGTTTATGTATGATCCCTGCGGACGTCTATGCCGCTGATCTGGGGCGGCAGACGTTAGGAACAAATGACGGCTGGGGAGCCGCTTCCGGCGGGACAACCGGCGGCGCGAAAGCCTCTTCATCGAATGTATACACCGTATCAAACAGACAGCAGCTCGTTTCCGCATTAGGGGGAAGCGCCAACAGCACGCCGAAGATTATTTACATACAAGGCACAATCAATATGAATACGGACGACCGCAATAAAACACTCGGCTTTAATGATTATAAAGATCCGGCATATGATCTCAATGCTTATCTAAAGGCGTACGACCCGGACAAATGGGGGAAAAAAGCGCCGTCAGGCACCCAGGAAGACGCCAGACAGCGATCGCAAAAAAACCAGAAGGCACGGGTCGTGGTTGACATTCCTTCAAATACGACGATCATCGGCTCGGGTTCAAATGCCAAAGTGACAGGAGGAAGTTTTAATATAAAGAACGGCGTCGACAATGTCATCATCCGCAACATTGAATTTCAAGACGCTTACGACTATTTTCCGCAATGGGACCCGACGGACGGCAGCAGCGGCAACTGGAACTCGGAATATGACAATATCACCATTAACGGCGCGACGCACATCTGGATCGATCATTGCACCTTTAATGACGGATCGAATCCCGACAGCGGTTTTCCCTACTATTACGGGAGAAAATATCAGCACCATGACGGCCAGACGGATATAGCCAACGGGGCGAATTATATTACATTGTCCTATAATAAATATCATGACCATGACAAAGGCTCCGTCATCGGAAACAGCGACAGCAAGACGTCGGATGAGGGAAAACTGAAGGTGACCCTTCACCATAACTATTACCAGAACATCGTCCAGCGCGCGCCGCGGGTCCGGTACGGGCAGGTTCATATTTATAATAATTTTTACGCAGGCTCTAAAAGCGCCGCATACCCGTTCAGCTATGCGTGGGGCGCGGGCCACGCGTCGAAAATATATGCCCAGAATAATGTTTTTGAAGTGCCGGGACTGGCTGCTGATAAAGTCATCAGCGTCTTCAGCGGCGGAAAAGCGCTTCATGAAGACGGCACTCTTTTAAACGGCGCCGCCATTAACGCGTCAGCCGCCAACGGATTAAGTCAGTCCGTCGGCTGGACACCGTCATTGCACGGTTCCATCGGCTCATCATCAAATGTAAAATCAGATGTTATATCTAAAGCCGGGTCGGGCATATTAAAATAATAAACAAGAAGCACAAAGGAAAATATTCCTTTGTGTTTTTTAATTAACAAAAACGTTTATTAACTTAGTTAAGTAGTAAAATGGGATAGGGGATGGAAGACAACAAAATAGGAGGAGACCTGTAATGGCTTCAGAAAAAGACGCAAAAAAACAGCAGGCGGTAAAAATTATTCCTTTGCTTATTACCGTTGCTGTGGGATTAATCATTTGGTTTATTCCCGCGCCGTCCGGACTTGAACCTAAAGCATGGCATTTGTTCGCTATTTTTGTCGCAACAATTATCGGCTTTATCTCCAAGCCCTTGCCAATGGGCGCAATTGCAATTTTTGCATTGGCAGTCACCGCGTTAACGGGAACGCTATCTATTGAAAATACGTTAAGCGGATTTGGAAACAAGACAATCTGGCTGATTGTCATCGCCTTTTTTATTTCCCGGGGATTTATCAAAACCGGGCTCGGCGCCAGGATTTCTTACGTATTCGTACAACGGTTCGGGAAGAAAACACTCGGCCTTTCTTATTCACTGCTTTTCAGTGATTTAATTTTATCACCTGCCATTCCGAGCAACACGGCACGGGCGGGCGGCATTATTTTTCCTATTATCAGATCATTATCCGAAACTTTCGGATCAACGCCGGCAGACGGAACAGAGCGGAAAATCGGCGCTTTCTTATTAAAAACCGGTTTTCAAGGAAACTTGATTACGTCTGCGATGTTTTTGACGGCAATGGCGGCGAACCCGCTGATCGCCAAGCTGGCCCACGATGTCGCAGGGGTGGACATCACATGGACAAGCTGGGCAATCGCGGCCATTGTACCGGGATTGGCGAGCTTAATCATTACGCCGCTCGTCATTTATAAGCTGTATCCGCCGGAAATTAAAGAAACACCGGATGCGGCTAAAATCGCAACGGAAAAATTGAAAGAAATGGGTCCGTTTAAAAAATCCGAACTCTCCATGGTCATCGTCTTTTTATTGGTGCTTGCGCTGTGGATTTTCGGAGGAAGCTTAAATATTGACGCAACGACGACGGCCCTGATCGGATTATCCGTTTTGCTTTTGTCACAGGTATTAACATGGGAGGACATCAAAAAGGAACAAGGTGCATGGGATACGCTGACTTGGTTCGCGGCGCTTGTGATGCTGGCGAATTTCCTGAATGAGCTCGGTATGGTGTCTTGGTTCAGCAATATGATGAAATCTTCTGTTTCCGGTTTTTCATGGATTGTGGCATTTATGATTCTGATTGTCGTGTATTATTACACGCATTACTTCTTTGCGAGCGCAACCGCGCATATCAGCGCCATGTATGCGGCATTTCTCGCCGTCATCGTGGCGGCAGGCGCTCCGCCTCTGTTGGCGGCGCTCAGCTTGGCGTTTTTCAGCAACCTTTTCGGTTCAACGACGCATTACGGCTCAGGAGCGGCTCCGGTCTTTTTCGGAGCGGGCTATATATCGCAAAGCAAATGGTGGTCCATCGGCTTTATCCTGTCAATCGTCCATATTGTGACATGGCTTGTGATCGGCGGATTATGGTGGAAAGTATTAGGATTATGGTAGAAGAAAAAGGCAGACTCAGGTCTGCCTTTTTTTATTTCTGTAAGGAAGGGGAAGGGCCTACACATGATGACTCCAGTGCGAATAGAATATGGCCGGGGTGATAATATGAGCAGCGGCCGTAATCAATACATGATATTGAAACAGAAACCTTACAAATATATGAGCAGACATATGAAACGCCGGTATGAACAATTACCATGTGAACATGAAAGACCGGAAACAGGGACGGAAAAACGGTTTCCGTCTTCAGATGAAAATCGATCTGCCTTGTGCGTACCCGGGCTGCGAGGTCCCGAAGGCAAAAGAGGACCCGCCGGCTCTCGCGGTCCGCAAGGGGAGGCGGGTCCGCCCGGTCCCCCGGGGCCTGAGGGTCCGCCGGGAGCGGTTCCTGCGGTAGCTTTTCAAAATACAGCAGACCAGATGATGATTCCGTTAGAAGGAACACCGATAAACGTGTTAAGCGCAGTGATAGCCGCGCCGACAGATCAATTTGTGAAAACGGATGCCGTCATACAAGTAAACGTGGAATTAGATCCGCTCGCGTCTCATTTCTCATTGGTCTTAGCTGTCGATCTGCAAAGAAATGGCGTATCTATACAAACACAGAGACAAGAGCGGAACCTCTTTTCTTCAGGCGGACAAATCATAGGAATTCCTTTTACGTACATTGACGAAATGAAGGCGGATGAAACAGCCGCGTACCAGCTCTATTTATCCGTCCTTTCTTCGAATTACGTAACACAAGTCGCAGCGGCAAACCGCTCCCTCATTGCGACGGGATTCCCCATTCAAGGATCGGATTAAGGTGATGAAAAGAAATCACCTTTTTTATTTAGGTTGTCAAAACACAGCCCGTATTAATATGCTGTCTTAATAAGTAAGACGGTCAACAACGGGAAGGAGAGGGAAAAAGATTGAATGAATAATCCGATTATAAACGGAAGCTTTGAAACCGGTACATTAGCGGGGTGGAGTTCGGCAAATACCCAGATTAACAGTTTGTTTGCACATTCAGGGAGATATTCTGCGCAATTTATTGGAGCTCAGCCATATGCTTACCTCAGTCAAATCGTTCCCATTTCAGCCAAGTCAGTGACTCTATTCGTATCACTCGCAACGCTCGGAAATGAGCCAAGTCCCCAAGTAACTCTCCAGATCATCTATGTCAGCGCAGCAGGTGAACAAATCAGTTCCATTCAAGAAAATATTACACCCGGAAATTTGCCGAACGTGCTCTTCCACACATGGTCTGAAATCTATAAAACAAGCAGTGTGCCTTCTGGCGCGGCCTCTGCCGTCATTGTATTAAGTAAAGTTTCTACCGGCACGGTTTTAATAGACGATGTTTCATTGGCGCAAACCGGGGGTGAACCTGGCGTAACAGGAATTACAGGTCCCACAGGAGTAACCGGAGCAAGAGGAGCGACCGGAGCAACTGGTGTAACGGGATCAACTGGTTCAACTGGCGCCACAGGTCCAACGGGTGCAACTGGAGTGACTGGGGTAACCGGAATAACGGGAGCGACCGGAGCAACGGGATCGACAGGAGCAATCGGTTCAACTGGAGCAACAGGTCCAACGGGTGCAACCGGGCCAACAGGAGGAACTGGTTCAACCGGAGCCACAGGTACAACCGGCTCAACTGGTATAACAGGAGCGACAGGAGTCACAGGATCAACGGGTGCATCCGGTCCAACTGGCGCCACAGGACCAACTGGAATAACCGGCTCAATCGGGTCGACTGGATCAACGGGAGTAACCGGCCCAACCGGCTTGACCGGTCCAACCGGAGTAAGCGGGTCAACAGGAATAACAGGCGCAACAGGAGTAACAGGAGCAACTGGTGTAACGGGGACAACTGGAGTAACCGGGTCGACGGGAGTAACAGGCACAATCGGTTTAACCGGAGTAACGGGTCCAACTGGTGTAACCGGTCCAATCGGAATAACAGGAGTAACAGGCCCGACTGGTGTAACGGGATCAACCGGAGCAACTGGTTCAACTGGTTCAACAGGAGAAACCGGGCCAATGGGAGAGATCGGTCCAACTGGTGTAACGGGCCCCAGTGGAATTACAGGAACAACCGGAGCAACGGGAGTGACTGGAACAACAGGTGTAACCGGTCCAACCGGCCCAACAGGAGTAGCCGGATCGACAGGAGAAACGGGCTCAACGGGAGAAACGGGTCCAACTGGTGTAACCGGATCGACAGGAGAAACGGGATCAACTGGTGCGACCGGAGTAACTGGATCAACAGGAGAAATCGGAGCGACCGGCGCAACCGGAGTAACTGGCTCAACCGGCCCAACGGGAGAAAACGGTCCAACAGGAGAAACCGGAGAAACGGGTGCAACGGGATCGACAGGCACAACCGGTTTAACCGGAGAAACGGGTCCAACAGGAGCAACCGGTCCAACCGGCTCGACCGGTCCAACTGGAGTAACGGGTCCAACTGGTGTAACCGGAGCAACTGGAGTGACTGGGGCAACGGGGATAACGGGAGCCACAGGGGTTACTGGCCCGATCGGCCCAACCGGAGTAACCGGATCGACAGGAGAAACGGGATCAACTGGTGCGACCGGAGTAACTGGCTCAACCGGCCCAACGGGAGAAAACGGTCCAACAGGAGAAACCGGTCCAACCGGGGATACAGGAGCGACTGGTGTAACTGGTCCAACGGGTGCAACCGGCTCGACAGGAGAAACCGGCTCAACTGGTGCAACGGGATCAACAGGCCCAACTGGGGTAACAGGATCAACCGGTGCAACTGGAGTAACTGGGGCAACAGGATCAACAGGAGCAACGGGGTCAACTGGAGTGACTGGGGCAATCGGCCCAGCAGGACCAACAGGCGCAACCGGAGCAACGGGTGCAATCGGCCCAACAGGAGGATCTGGGTCAACCGGGTCAACAGGAGAAATCGGCCCAACCGGAGCAACCGGCTCAACGGGAGTAACAGGAGCTACTGGGATAACTGGTGCAACCGGAGTAACCGGTTCATCGGGAGTGACTGGTTCAACTGGAATAACAGGAGCAACTGGGGTAACAGGAGTAACAGGAGCGACAGGCCCAACAGGAGTAACAGGAGCAACGGGATCGACGGGTGTAACCGGCCCAATCGGCGCAATAGGAGAGACCGGCTCAACTGGTGCGACGGGATTAACTGGAGAAACCGGTGCAACAGGAGAAACAGGAGAAACAGGAGCGACCGGAGTAACAGGGGCAACAGGAGTTACTGGCCCGACTGGGGTCACGGGCTCAACTGGTGTAACTGGCGCAACCGGAGAAACTGGCTCGACCGGGGATACCGGAGTGACTGGAGCAACGGGGATAACAGGAGCAACAGGAATAACCGGAACTACGGGCTCAACCGGCCCAACAGGAGAAACTGGAGTGACTGGGTCAACGGGGATAACGGGAGCCACAGGGGTTACTGGCCCGATCGGTCCAACAGGAGCGACCGGAATAACAGGTTCAACCGGAGTGACTGGACCAACGGGGTTCACCGGAGAAACCGGCCCAACGGGAGAAACAGGAGCGACCGGTTCAACTGGAGAAACCGGGCCAACAGGAGTAGCCGGATCGACAGGAGAAACGGGGTCAACCGGGTCAACTGGGGAGACTGGTCCAACTGGTGTAACCGGATCCACTGGATCCACTGGATCAACAGGAGCAACAGGAGAAACAGGAGCAACAGGAGAAACAGGAGCAACAGGAGAAACTGGTGCAACGGGAGTAACGGGTCCAACCGGAGAAACCGGGTCGACAGGAATAACCGGAGCAACGGGATCGACAGGCTCAACCGGGGATACCGGAGTGACTGGAGCAACGGGGATAACAGGAGCAACAGGAATAACCGGAACCACGGGCTCAACCGGCCCAACAGGAGCAACCGGGTCAACAGGAACAACCGGCGCAACGGGCGCCACTGGAGCAACTGGAGCAACTGGAACAACTGGAACAACTGGAGAAACGGGGTCAACCGGTTCAACTGGGGAGACTGGTCCAACTGGTGTAACCGGCCCAACAGGAGGAACTGGGTCAACCGGGGCAACAGGGGTAACTGGAGAAATCGGTCCAACCGGAGTAACCGGTGCAACGGGAGAAACCGGTTCAACCGGAGCAACAGGATCAACAGGGCCAATAGGAGTAACCGGTCCAACTGGAATAACTGGAGCGACAGGAGAAACCGGTTCAACTGGCTCAACCGGAGTAACGGGCTTAACAGGATCAACAGGGTCGACCGGAGTGACTGGTGCAACAGGCACAACCGGTCCAACGGGATCGACAGGCACAACCGGTTTAACCGGAGAAACCGGCCCAGCAGGAGCAACAGGCCCAACCGGCGCAATAGGAGAGACCGGTGTAACAGGAATAACCGGCGCAACGGGGTCGACAGGAGAAACCGGTTCAACAGGAACAACGGGAGAAACTGGCTCAACCGGTGCAACAGGGTCGACTGGAGTGACTGGGGCAACAGGCTCGACAGGCCCAACCGGCGCAACAGGGCTAACAGGAGAAACCGGAACCACGGGCTCAACCGGCTCGACTGGTGTAACCGGGGCAATGGGAGTAACAGGCTCAACTGGTGTAACTGGTGCAACGGGAGTAACTGGGGCGACAGGAGAAACCGGGTCAACTGGGGAGACTGGTCCAACAGGAGAAATCGGTTCAACCGGCGCAACGGGCGCCACTGGCATAACCGGAGCAACTGGGGTAGCAGGTTCAACCGGAGAAACCGGTCCAACTGGTGTAACGGGAGTAACTGGACCAACAGGAGCAGCAGGGTCAACTGGTTCAACCGGAGAAACCGGGGATACAGGAGCGACGGGTGTAACAGGTCCAACTGGCCCAACGGGAGTAACTGGAGCGACTGGCTCAACGGGTCCAACAGGAGAAACCGGCCCAACGGGTGCAACCGGCTCGACCGGCTCAACCGGAGAAACCGGAACCACTGGATCAACCGGCTCAACAGGGCCAACAGGCTCAACCGGTCCAACTGGTATAACCGGAGTAACAGGGGCAACAGGAGTTACTGGCCCGACTGGGGTCACGGGCTCAACTGGTGTAACTGGTTCTACCGGAGAAACCGGTGCAACAGGAGTAACCGGAGCAACGGGAGAAACCGGTGTAACTGGAGAAATCGGCCCAACGGGAGAGACCGGTCCAACCGGAGCAACAGGTTCAATCGGAACAACCGGCCCAACAGGGGCAACGGGTCCAACCGGAGCAACAGGGCCAACAGGTGTAACAGGTTCGACCGGAGAAACCGGCCCAACTGGAGTAACAGGTTCAATCGGAACAACCGGCCCAACAGGGGCAACGGGTCCAACCGGAGCAACAGGGCCAACAGGTGTAACAGGTTCGACCGGAGAAACCGGCCCAACTGGAGTAACAGGTTCAACGGGAGAAACGGGTCCAACAGGAGTAACAGGGGTGACGGGAGAAACTGGCCCAACCGGAATCACGGGTCCAACAGGCCCAACCGGAGAAACTGGCTCGACCGGGGAAACCGGAGCTACTGGAGAAACCGGCCCAGCAGGAGTAACGGGACCAACCGGCTCGACTGGAGCAACAGGGCCGACTGGAGAAACCGGCTCAACTGGTGCGACGGGATTAACTGGAGAAACCGGTGCAACAGGAGTTACTGGCCCGACTGGGGTCACGGGCTCAACGGGAGCAACAGGCCCAACAGGTGTAACAGGATCAACCGGTGCAACTGGAGCAACTGGATCAACCGGCGTAACCGGAGTAACGGGGGTAACAGGCGCGACTGGCTCAACAGGGCCAACAGGAGTTACTGGCGCAACCGGAGAAACCGGCTCAACTGGTGTAACTGGTTCAATCGGATCGACTGGCGCAACGGGATCAACTGGAGTAACAGGAGCAACAGGTGCAACGGGAGAAACCGGTGCAACAGGCCCAACTGGTTCAACCGGAGAAACCGGGGCGACGGGTGCATCCGGGGCAACCGGAGCAACGGGATCGACAGGATCAACCGGTCCAACCGGAGAAACCGGGGCGACTGGACAAACCGGCCCAACAGGGGTAACGGGTGTAACTGGAGAAATCGGCCCAACGGGAGAGACCGGTCCAACTGGATCAACAGGCTCAACCGGAATAACAGGGGCAACGGGTCCAATAGGATCAACAGGAGTGACTGGAGCAACCGGTCCAACTGGAGTTACTGGGGCAACCGGTCCAACTGGAGTTACTGGGGCAACCGGAGAAACTGGCTCGACCGGGGATACCGGAGCTACTGGAGCAACCGGCCCAACCGGCGCAACGGGGGTAACTGGAGAAGCCGGTCCAACCGGAATGACTGGAGTAACAGGAACAACCGGCTCGACTGGTGTAACCGGTTCAACGGGAGAAACAGGCGCAACCGGTGTAACTGGAGAAACTGGCCCAACAGGAGTAACAGGGTTAACAGGAGAAATCGGAGCAACAGGAATAACAGGCCCAACAGGAATCACGGGTCCAACAGGAGAAACAGGAGCAACCGGAGAAACGGGTCCAACTGGTGTAACGGGATCAACAGGGGTAACAGGTTCAACCGGAGAAATCGGCGCAACCGGAGAAACGGGACCAACCGGAGTAACTGGGGCGACTGGAGAAACTGGCCCAACCGGAATCACGGGTCCAACAGGAGCAACAGGAGAAACCGGCGCAACCGGAGTAACAGGTTCAACCGGAGCAACTGGTCCAACTGGTGTAACGGGAATAACTGGTGTAACAGGACCAACTGGAGCAACGGGAGAACCAGGAGCCACAGGAGTAACGGGAGCAACAGGTTCAACCGGCGCAACCGGAGTAACGGGATCAACAGGTGCAACTGGAGTGACTGGGGCAACGGGGATAACCGGAGCGACTGGCGCAACAGGGGTAACAGGTTCAACCGGAGCAACTGGTCCAACTGGTGTAACGGGAATAACTGGTGTAACAGGACCAACTGGAGCAACGGGAGAACCAGGAGCCACAGGAGTAACGGGAGCAACAGGTTCAACCGGCGCAACCGGAGTAACGGGATCAACAGGTGCAACTGGAGTGACTGGGGCAACGGGGATAACCGGAGCGACTGGCGCAACAGGGGTAACAGGTTCAACCGGAGCAACTGGTCCAACTGGTGTAACGGGAATAACTGGTGTAACAGGACTAACTGGAGCAACGGGAGTAACAGGCCCAACCGGTCCAACGGGTGTGACTGGAGCAACTGGAGCAACTGGAGCAACTGGAGTAACTGGAGTAACTGGAGTAACGGGCGCCACAGGCAGTACACCAACCTTGCTCTTCACAAGAACTAACGGGCCGCTCACTGTTTATCCGCCGTTAAATACAGAGGTTCCCATTGCTACGCTGGCAATCCCGGTTAACGCTTTGCAGAATGTAAAGCTTGATTATGCACTCAGTGTCGCGCTAACAACTGCAGCGAATTCAAACTTTGTTTTTGAAGTGAGATTATATAGGGGAGCAGTGCAAATTCATACAAGAACTCTGTCGCGAACTAATACTACCGCAGCTACGGATAGTTTTTCGATTGCTGATACAACAGTGGATACAGCGCCGACCGCAGGAACAAATACGTACCAGTTGAGAGTTGTTTTCACAACTGCAAATAATATAACAGCAGCGTCAGCTCTCAATATCGATTTTAACAGCATTCGTTTCCCGACAACCTAATGACAATAGCAGACTGATATTTTAAAGGTGAAAGACCTGACTTATGCACAGTTAGGTCTTTTTTCTGTAAAATGCTGTGCATGATGCAGTCTTAACGAACATTTAAAAAATCGCCCAATAGAAGTGGGGTTTTGCCACACCTTTTTTCTTCGTGGAAATATTATGAAAATAGAGGTGGTGTAATGAGAAAAGGAGATACTTGGTATAACAGATACGACTCTTGGGATTGCGACTGCCGGAATTGCAATGATTGTTGCTGTCATTTTCAACATAAAAGAAGATATCAAAGGCGCAGTTATCAAAATCGGGCACATTGCTGTGAAGGATTCTGTTGCGAAAACTCTTGCTGCCATGAAAGATGGTGTCCATGCTGTCATCCAAATCATTTTCATGTAAGAGGATTCACCGGAGCAACGGGGTTTACCGGAGCAACGGGGCTGACTGGAGCAACAGGGCTGACTGGAGCAACGGGATTCACTGGAGCAACGGGGTTTACCGGAGCAACGGGATTCACCGGAGCTACGGGCTCGACTGGGAATACCGGAGCGACTGGGGTAACCGGCGTCACTGGAGATCCCGGCGCGACTGGAGCCACCGGCGCCACGGGAGTAACGGGAGCAACAGGCTCGACCGGAGCAACCGGCGCCACCGGGGTAACGGGAGTGACTGGAATAACGGGCACGACTGGAGCCACCGGAGATCCCGGCGCTACTGGAGTAACAGGTGCCACCGGAGTAACGGGAGCAACCGGAGTAACGGGAGCAACCGGAGTAACAGGCGCAACTGGGATAACGGGAGCAACCGGGCTCACCGGTGAAACTGGAGTAACCGGAGCGACCGGAGTAACAGGTGAAACTGGGGTAACGGGAACAACCGGAGTAACCGGCGCAACGGGAAGTACTGGTGCAACAGGAGTAACTGGAGCAACCGGGGTAACGGGAGCAACGGGAGTAACCGGAGTAACGGGAGCCACTGGAGTAACCGGGGCAACCGGAGTAACGGGGGCAACTGGGGTAACAGGAGCAACCGGAGCAACCGGTGTAACCGGAGATACTGGAGTAACCGGATCGACCGGAGTAACTGGAGTAACCGGGGATACTGGAGCGACCGGAATAACGGGAGCTACTGGAGTAACCGGAGCAACCGGCGCCACTGGGATAACGGGAGCCACCGGGCTCACCGGCGCCACTGGAGTAACCGGATCGACCGGAATAACGGGAGCAACTGGGATAACGGGAGCCACCGGGCTCACCGGCGCCACTGGAGTAACCGGAGCGACGGGAGAAATCGGCGCCACGGGAGTAACGGGAGCAACTGGGATAACGGGAGCCACCGGAGTAACAGGAGCAACCGGGGATACTGGAGCGACAGGAATAACAGGAGCAACCGGGGTAACGGGAGTAACAGGAACGACAGGAATAACGGGAGCCACCGGGGTAACCGGCGCAACCGGCGCCACCGGGATTACCGGCGCCACCGGGGACACTGGAGTAACAGGCGCAACCGGAGTAACAGGCGCAACCGGAGTTACAGGAGCAACAGGGATAACGGGAGTCACCGGGGATACCGGAGCGACAGGAATAACAGGCGCAACCGGAGTCACTGGAGTAACGGGATCAACAGGAGCAACCGGGGTAACGGGAGTAACAGGAGCGACCGGAATAACGGGAGCCACCGGTGCAACTGGGGGAACGGGAACAACCGGAGTAACAGGCGCAACAGGAAGTACTGGTGCAACAGGAGTAACGGGATCTACCGGGCTCACCGGAGCCACCGGAGCTACTGGAGTAACAGGCTTGACCGGAGCCACCGGAGATACTGGATCTACCGGAGTAACGGGAGCAACCGGAGCAACTGGGATAACGGGAGCAACCGGGGGAACAGGCGCTACCGGAGCAACTGGGATAACGGGATCTACCGGAGTAACGGGAGCCACCGGAGCAACTGGGATAACGGGAGCCACCGGAGTAACAGGCGCAACCGGAGCAACTGGGATAACGGGAGCCACCGGGGTAACAGGCGCTACCGGATTAACCGGAGTAACAGGTGCAACCGGGGTAACCGGAGTAACCGGAGTAACAGGCGCCACCGGAGTAACAGGCGCAACTGGGATCACCGGAGCCACTGGAATCACCGGAGCAGGCGCGATCATTCCTTATGCTTCAGGTCTTCCCACTGCCGTGACGACCATTGCCGGCGGATTAATCGGAACGGTGAGCCTTGTCGGGTTCGGCAATTCTGTGACGGGCGTCAATGTCGGAGGGGGAGGCGCAATTGATCTTACCGGGGCTGGAGGAACTCTGCTGAACTTTGCTTTTTCTGCTCCGAGAAGCGGAACCATTACATCAATTGCCGCCTATTTCAGTACAACCGCAGCACTGTCGCTTGTCGGCTCGACTGTTACGATAACCGCACAACTATACAGTTCTACTGTGCCGAACAATACGTTCACCCCGATCCCCGGAGCATCCGTCACTTTAGCTCCTCCCCTCACCGGCGTATTGTCAATCGGCAGCATCAGCAACGGAATCACGACAGGGCTGAACATTGCGGTAACTCCTCAAACCCGGCTGTTAATGGTATTCTCCGCCACTGCGACAGGCCTTTCGCTTATTAATACAGTGGCGGGATATGCAAGCGCGGGAGTTACAATTTCCTGATAGATTGCAGACTGACTTCGGTCAGTCTTTTTTATGTGTTATATCAATTGTGTAAAAGTAAATATATACCTATCATCACCTTTTTGGTAAGCCGCAAGAGAAAAAGATCACGAAAATTCTCAAAAATGAGAAATAAAGATTTGAAAAATGGTATGATTTTAGGAGGAAAGGACGGCTGGTGCTGTGTTGGAAGCGAAGCGGTTTTATGTCTCTCTGCAAATGAAAATCGCCGGATTAATTACGGCTTTATTAATACTTGTTATCGGAACGCTCACGGTTATATTTGCCTTTCAGCAATTAAAGGAAGGGCAGAAGCAGGCTGAACAGCTGGCGGTGCAAACCGCAAAAACCATTTCATATATGCCTCCCGTAAAAGAGGCGTTCCGGCTTGCGGATCAAGAGGCTTTTACAAAGTTAGACGTCATTGAACAAATGAAAGAACAGGCAGGCGCGCACGCCGTCTACATCACTGATCAAAAAGGGCATGTTGCATTTCATTCGGCCCGAAGCAGTATTCCGAAAGAAAATCAAAATCTGCAAAACAAAACCGTCATGTTCGGCGGGTCTCCGGTTTCCGACGGAATGAAGGCCGTCCGGGGAAGCGCCCCGGTTATTCTGGAGGAAAAAAATCATAACGAAGTCGTCGGAACGGTGACAGTCGAGTTTCTACAAGATGAGATAGAAAAAGATATGAAAGCGCATCTGCGGCATTTAGGCTATTTTGCATGTTTGGTGTTTCTTATCGGCATCGGGGGAGCGGCGGCGCTCGCAAAAAGCATCCGTAAAGATACACTCGGCCTTGAACCGCATGAAATTGCAGCGCTGTACAGAGAGCGCAATGCGATGCTCCTTGCGATGAAAGAAGGGATTATCGCCGTAAACAAAGCAGGCGCGGTAACCATGATGAATTTGTCTGCGGCTGATATGCTGAATCTGCCGGAACCGATGATCGGAAGGCATATAAAAGAAATCATGCCGGGCGCAAATTTCATGCCGGTGTTGGCAGGGGGAGAATTACCGCCGAACGTGGAGGTGCGTGCCGGAGATAAAGTATTTATCTTAAACGTGAAAGAAATGAAGCAGACCGGGCAAGTATACGGAGCGGTGATCAGCTTCCGCGAAAAAACGGAGCTCAAGAAACTGATTAACAAGCTGACTGAAATGAAAAAATACTCGGAGGATCTCCGGGCGCAAACGCATGAATTCTCGAATAAGCTTTACGCGATCCTCGGTCTGTTAGAGCTGGGAGAATATAATGAAGCCATTGAACTGATAAAAGAAGAGTACGCCATCCAGAATGAACAGCACGAAATCCTCTTTCAAAACATTCATTCACAGCGGGTTCAGGCCATACTATTAGGAAAAATGGGAAAGGCGTCTGAGAAGAAAGTAAAGCTTTCAATAGATGAAAACAGCTTTTTAGAATCGCTGCCGGAGCATGTGGGTTCATCCCAGCTCATTACGATCATCGGAAATCTTATTGATAACGCTTTCGAAGCCGTCGCCGAAAAAGAGAAAAAAGAGGTCGCCTTTTTTATGACCGATATCGGCAGGGATATCGTCATCGAAGTGGCGGATTCAGGAGACGGCGTGCCTCAGGAAAAAACAGAAACGATATTTGAAAAGGGCTACTCTTCAAAGGGGACGAGGAGAGGATACGGCTTAGCCAATCTGAAAGAAGCCGTCAGTGAATTGCAGGGATCGATAGAGATTTCGCAGCAAAAGAGCGGCGGTGCCGTATTTACGGTGTTTATACCGAAAGAAAGGCCAAAGGGGGAATCGGTGTGATTAACATCGCGATTGCAGAGGACGACTTTCGAATAGCGCAAATTCACGAAAAATTTATCGAACATCTTGATGGATTCAATGTCATCGGCAAAGCAATCAATGCCAAAGACACCATATCGCTGCTTGAGAAACGGCAGCCTGATCTGCTGCTTTTGGATATTTATATGCCGGATGAGCTGGGGACAGATCTGCTTCCCCTCATCCGCGGCCGTTTTCCTTCCGTTGATATCATCATTATTACGGCTTCTGCCGAAACAAGACTGCTGCAGGAAGCGCTCAGATCAGGCGTTTCCCACTATGTCATAAAGCCGGTGTCGGCACATAAATTTACAGAAGTGCTTTTGCAGTACCGGGAAAAAAGAGAATGGCTGCACTCACAGCCGGAGCTGAGCCAGTCCGTTATCGACATGTTTTTCGGAAGCGGTCAGAAAGAACAAAAACAGCTCAATGATCTGCCGACCGGGATTAATTCGATTACACTTCAAAAAATCAAAAACGCGCTCAGGGCAGCCCAAAAAGGGATGACGGCTGAAGAACTGGGCGAAAAAATGGGCGCCTCCAGAACAACGGCGCGGCGCTACGCCGAGTTTCTCGTTTCTCGGGAAGAAGCGCTCGCTGAATTAGAGTACGGCATTATCGGCAGGCCGGAACGGAAATATTATTTAGCACATGAATAAGGGATGGGAGAAATGAAGCGGTTGGGAGTGTTTCTTGTCATGCTGGCGGCGCTGGTTTCTTTTGACGGACGGCAGATGGCGGGCATCCGTTCAGCCGAAGGGCCGGTTGAAATTGTCGTCCCGGCGGCGCCTCAAGGGGGCTGGGACGTAACGGCAAAAGCGTTGCAATCGGTAATAGAGCGGAAGCAAATATTAGGCCGGCCCGTAAAGATCGTCTATAAACCCGGCGGAGGCGGAGACAGCGGCTGGAAATATGTAAACGAACGAAAAACGGATGTCATCAGTATGAATTCAAGCCTGCTGTTAAGCAATGAAATTTTGGGACAAAGCCGGCTGAAGGCAGCTGATTTTACGCCTTTGGCCATTATCGCAAAAGAGTGGCAGACCGTCGCTCTTCCGAAGGATTCAAAGATAAAAAGCGGAAAGCGGCTGCTCGGCGATATTAAAGCACATCCGGGCGGCATAAAAATCGGATTTGCGCCCGGCCTCGGAAATGATGACCAGCTCTCCTTTGCGAGAGCGGCGGAAATGGCCGGAATTTCTCCGTTTGATATCCGCTTTTTTCAATACGGGAGCAGCAATGAAGTCATTGAAGCTCTTATCAGCCACGAGATAGACGCCGCCTCAATGACCATTTCAGAAGCGAGAGACGCCTATCGGAAAGGGAAAATCACATTGGCGGCCGTTACGTCGGACAAAAGGCTCTCCGGCTTCAGCGATGTGCCGACATGGAAAGAGCAGGGGGTGCCGTTTGTCTTTGCGCACTGGAGAGGCATCATGGGGCCGAAAGACATGACCGAAGGCGAGATCGCCTATTGGGATCAGGCTTTGAAACAGATTACCTCATCCGCGGAGTGGAAGCAAATGTTGAAAAAACGGGATTGGGAGAGCTTTTACAAAAACAGCAGCGGCGCAAAACGCTTTTTAGAAGAGCAGACCGAGTTCTATAAAGAGATGATGAGCAGCGAAAAATAAGCCTTCCGCATATTTGCGGGGAGGCTTTTTATTTATAAATGAACAAAATGAACGAAAAGGTTATAAAAAATTAAAAATCTTTAAAATCCAAAATATTTACTTCAATATCCAATTCTCATAAGATAGCAAAAAGGCGGATAAAGGGGATCGGGCCTTTAAAATGTAAGCGTATTCATAATAAGGGGGACATACTGTGTTAGCAATCTTAGGCTTTCTTATGATGCTTGTTTTTATGGTGCTGATTATGACAAAACGGCTTTCCGTGTTAACGGCGCTCGTATTAACACCGATCGTGTTTGCGCTGATTGCCGGGTTTTCTTTTAACCGGGTCGGCGAGATGATGATCTCCGGTATTGAACAGGTGGCGCCGATCGCAGTTATGATTATGTTTGCGATTCTTTATTTCGGCATTATGATTGATACCGGTTTATTTGATCCGATGGTGTCGCGTATTTTAAAGCTGGTTAAAGGCGACCCGCTCAAAATTGTAGTCGGAACAGCCGTTTTGACCATGCTTGTCGCACTGGACGGAGACGGCTCGACGACGTATATGATTACGACAAGCGCAATGCTGCCTTTGTATATCATGCTCGGAATCCGTCCGATTATTTTAGCGGGAATCGCCGGTGTCGGCATGGGTATCATGAATACGATCCCATGGGGCGGCGCGACGCCGCGTGCGGCGAGTGCGCTCGGCGTTGACCCGGCAGATCTGACGGGGCCGATGCTGCCTGTCATTGCCAGCGGAATGGTGTGTATGATTGTGGTCGCTTATGTACTCGGAAGGATGGAAAGGAAACGGCTCGGGGTGATCGAATTAAAGCAGCCGTCCCATACAAATGAAACGGCTGCGGCTGCGGAAGATGAATGGAGGCGGCCGAAACTATGGTGGTTCAATTTACTGTTAACGCTTTCTTTAGTGGGATTTTTAGTGTCAGGAAAAGTGAATTTAACCGTGCTGTTCATCATTGCGTTTTGTATCGCGCTGATTGTCAACTATCCGAAGCTTAACGATCAAAGGGAGCGTATTTCAGCCCATTCGAGCAATGTGCTTGCGATCGGTTCGATGATTTTTGCCGCAGGCGTGTTTACCGGAATTTTAACAGGGACGAAGATGGTTGATGAGATGGCCATTTCCCTCGTATCGCTTATTCCGGAACAGATGGGGGGGTTTATTCCGGCGATTGTTGCCTTAACGAGCGGTATCTTTACGTTTCTGATGCCCAATGACGCCTATTTTTACGGCGTGCTGCCCATTTTATCCGAGACCGCCGTGGCGTACGGTGTAGATAAGGTGGAAATCGCCCGCGCTTCGATCATCGGCCAGCCGATTCATATGTTAAGCCCGCTCGTGCCGTCGACACATTTATTAGTCGGGCTTGCCGGGGTCACGATTGATGAGCACCAGAAGTTTGCGATGAAATGGGCGGTTCTTGCTGTTATCGTCATGACGGCCTTTGCGCTCATCATCGGCGCAATCACGATTTTTTAACATAAAACACCCGGTTCGTCGCACACTAAAGGCATCAGAGGAGGTGCCATGATGAGTGATCCGTTTATGCCGCTTTTTTCAGTGAGAAGCGGCGCCGGTTTTAAAGCGGCGGACGGCGTTTACGGATTGACCGTGCAGATTGCGAATGTTTACTTTATCGAAAATCCCTCAGCTCCGCGGGAAATCATTCTGGTTGACGCGGGAATGCCTCAATCGGCGGAGATGATAACAGAAGAAATGAAACGCCGATTCAAAGAGGGGTATCAGCTGAAGGCGGTCATTTTGACACACGGCCATTTTGATCATGTCGGTGCGATTGAAGAACTGCTTGAGCTTTGGAATGTGCCGGTTTACATTCATGAAAAGGAGCTCCCGTACGTCACGGGGAAAGCAGATTATCCGCCTGCCAGGCCCGATGCGAAAAAAGGGCTTGTCGCAAAGCTGTCACCGCTGTTTCCGCGCCATACGATCCGCATTCCGTCCGTTCAGGCACTGCCTTCAGACGGTACCGTTCCGTTTCTTGAAGAATGGAAATGGGTGCATACGCCCGGCCACACACCCGGCCATATTTCATTATTCCGGGATAAAGACCGCGTTCTGCTTGCCGGTGATGCCGTGATCACTGTTGAACAGGAATCGCTTGCGGACGTTGTCATTCAAAAGCAAGAGCTTCACGGGCCGCCCGCCTATTTTACAGCGGATACGCAGACGGCGGCCGCGTCCGTTCAGAAACTGGCCGAACTGGAGCCGGAAGCGCTTTTGACGGGTCACGGAATTCCGATGACGGGAAAAAACTACCGTGAAGATTTGCTTACACTGGCTGAAAAACTGCATTCCGTTTTGTAAAACACCTGCGAAAATCACAGGTGTTTTTTCTATGCAGTTTCCAGTATGATACAAAAAAACCATTGTGTTCACTCCTAAAAACGATACAATGGGAAACAGATGTAAATTGAAGGAGAGAGTTTTTTGAAACATACGGAAATACTTTGGGATGAGGCGAAGGATTTTATTGATGTCTGCTATCAGGAACTCGGAATGGAATCGCAAATCAACGCGCGTCTTCACGCGATAAAAGATGAGATAGATCGGACGGGAAGTTACGTCCATACGGCGGAAGAGCTTGAACACGGGGCGAAAATGGCGTGGCGCAACAGCAACCGCTGTATCGGGCGTCTGTTCTGGCAATCGCTGAACGTCATTGACCGGCGCGGTGTGAACACGAAAGAAGAGGTGCGCGACGCATTATTTGAACATATTGAAATCGCCACGAACGGCGGAAAAATTAAACCGACGATTACGATTTTCCCTCCTGAGCAGAATGGCGAGAAACAAGTGGAAATCTGGAATCACCAGCTCATCCGCTATGCGGGATATGAGACTGAAAAAGGAAGAGTCGGTGATCCGGCATCATATGAACTGACGGCTGTCTGCGAAAAACTCGGCTGGCGCGGGAAGCGGACCGATTTTGATATTCTGCCGCTGCTTTTCCGGATGAAAGGGGACGGGCAGCCGGTCTGGTATGACCTGCCTCAGACGCTCGTGAAAGAAGTGCCGATCACCCATCCGGATATTGAAGAGTTTGCCGATTTAAATCTCAGATGGTACGGGGTTCCGATTATCGCCGATATGAGGCTTGAAATCGGCGGGCTGTCGTACAACGCGGCGCCTTTTAACGGATGGTATATGGGAACCGAAATCGGCGCAAGGAACCTTGCTGACGAAAAACGGTATGATATGCTCAAAAAAGCCGCTTCGGTCATGGGGATTTCCGCCAGCCTGAATACCGACCTATGGAAAGATCAGGTGCTGGTGGAACTGAATAAGGCAGTGCTCTATTCATACAAAAAACACGGTGTCAGCATTGTCGATCACCATACGGCGGCGAATCAATTTAAACGCTTCGAAGAACAGGAACAAGACGCGGGCAGAAAGCTGACGGGCGACTGGACCTGGCTGATTCCGCCGATCTCGCCGGCTTCCACCCACATTTTCCATAAATCATATGACAATACGATTGTGAAGCCGAATTATTATTATCAGGACAAGCCTTATCAGTAACTGATGGAAAAGGTGCGGTACCCTTTCAGACGGTGTGATTCTTCGATGGTTACGCCTGTGACATTTGAGAAGGGGCTGCCTTTTCTGACTGCTTCGGCAAATTGTTTTAACGACTCTTCAGGACCTTCGGCAAGGATTTCCACCCGGCCGTCATCACGGTTTTTTACCCAGCCGGCTATCTTATGTCTGTCGGCTTCCATCTGGACGAAGTAGCGAAAACCTACGCCCTGAACCCGACCGTCTGCAATCATATGATATTGAAGCATGGAAAAACCACCTTTTTCTTACTATGATAAAGGAAAGATATGAGATTTCGCAAAGGATGTGAACGAGGTGACGGAAGACTATTCTGTCTTATCTATCAATCTCGGAAAGCCCGCAATTCATGAATTTGCCGGCAGACAAATCAATTCCGGCATCATAAAGCTGCCCGCAGATTCTCCCGTCATGCTGTATAAAACCCATTTTGACGGGGACGGGCAAGCCGACTTGAAGCATCACGGAGGCCCCGATAAAGCGGTGTGCGTGTATCCCGCCGTGCATTATTCATATTGGGAAACAACGCTCGCGAGAAAACTTCCCGCCGCCGCGTTCGGGGAGAATGTAACGGTCAAAGGACTGGCCGAACAAGACGTGTGGATCGGAGACGTCTTTCAGCTGGGGGAAGCCGTCGTTCAAGTAAGCCAGCCGCGCCAGCCCTGCGTCAAACTCGCGCTCAAATATGGCATCAAAGATATGGTGCTCCGTGTACAGCAGACGGGATTTACCGGCTTTTATTTCAGGGTGCTTGAAGAAGGATATGTCGATCCGCGTCCCGTCCTCAAGCGTCTGTCGAGAGGCAAAGAAAGCATTTCCGTCTGGTATGCGAATGAAGTGAAATATCGTGATTCCGGCAATCTGTCAGCGATTGAAGAAATACTGCGGGAAGAAGCGCTGTCAGAAAGCTGGAGGGAGTCCTTCCTTAAAAAAAGAGACAGGCTCACTAATGTATAGAAAAAAGCCGTGCTGCACTGCCAGCACGGCTGATTTACGTTATGCTTGTTTTTTTGTTTCCAGCAGATTGGCAAGGAAGTACTTTTTGAAGCTTTGAAGCTTTCTTCCTTCATAGTGGGTAATTCCTTTTTTCTTTAACTCTTCTACATACCAGCCTTTACTGCCATAATGCATGTCAGAAAACTCCTTTCTCCGCTCTCCCGCTGGGGAGGTTTCTTCAGTTTTTGCCAAACTTTTGGCATTGTAACATCTATAAAAAGACGATGAAAAGGGATAACGCAAAAACTGAGACTTTCGATTCAGAGATGTAAAGCTTTCTTACATATATATGTAAAGGGCGGTCTTTTCATGCTTAATGGCCGGTTAATTTTAACAGCACCGTTCCGAGTGTCATGATTCCGAAAACGACGCCGAAATAAACCAGCATCCCCTTCTTTTTCTTCACTCCGTAAACGGTGAGAATGATGCTTTCAATAAAGAAAATAAACCCGAAGATAATAAACCACATGTTGAAAAATGGCTCCTTTCACAGACATATGTCCAGTGTAGCACAACTCTTATAACGGAGCATAAAAAAGCCGGGCACTGTATCAGTGTCCGGCAAGTTTGACGAGAAGCTGGGCCAAATGCTGTTTTTCATTGTCATCCGCAATGTCCCACAGTTCTTGTAAGAGTTTTTCTTCCGCATTGCGGGGCTCCTCGTGTTTGGCGAGATAGTCCCCGAGGATGGCGGCGCTTTTGATGATTTTGCTGTCATCCAGACCCAGTTTTTTTCCGGCGGAAATTTTCTGATGAAGGTACGCCTTAAATTCCTCGAAATCCTCTAAAATCTGCTGTTTCGTTACGCCGTGCATGGCGTGTATTTCGTTTTCGATTTTGATTTTTTCTTTATCTTTTTTCATGCGTCTCCCTCCTTCGGGTTAGTTGTTGTATACCTGTTTGGAAGGGAGATGAAACATTACAATGCAGTTAAAATAATCGGTTTGTCTTTTGTGATCACGATGGTGTGTTCCACTTGGGCGACAAGGCTTTTATCCGGCGTTTTATACGTCCAGCCGTCTCCCGTTTCAACAATCGTTTCCGCTTTCGTGGAAATAAACGGCTCAAGCGCGATCACGGTTCCGTTTTTAAGAAGCGCGTTATCAAACGGATCGTAGTAATTCATGATGTGGTTCGGCGCTTCATGGAGGTTTCTGCCGATTCCGTGGCCCGTCAGCGTTTTAATGACGGTAAATCCGTTGGAGCGGGCTTCATGGTAGACGGCTCTGCCGATCTGGTTTTGGCGTTTGCCGGCTTTTGCCTGATCCAATCCTTTCTGAAATGCGGATGCTGCGCAGTTACAAAGCTTTTGCAGACGTTCATCGCCTTCTCCGAGTACAAATGAAATTCCCGTATCGGAATAAAAACCGCCGAACTCCGCCGAAATATCGATATTGACAAGATCTCCGGCTTTTAAGATTTTAGAGGCGCTCGGAATGCCGTGAGCGACTTCGTCATTTACGCTGATACATGTCACGCCCGGGAAATCGTATTCCTTCTCCGGAGCGGAAGCGGCTCCGTGCTCGTCAAGCACCGCCTTTCCGATCAGGTCAAGATCTTTCGTGCTCATGCCGGGCTCGGCTTTTTTCTTCATTTCTTCACGCGCCAGCGCGACAATTCTGCCGATTTTTTTAAGGCCTTCTAATTCTTGATCGTTCGTTACAATCATTGTCATTCCCGCTTTCTATTTTTAATCATCTGATTCAAGCTTACCACAACTGGTTTATAAATAGAAAACCAACAAGCCTTATGTGAATAAATGAAGGAAAATTGGTATAGATCACTAGATAACTTATGTGGTATATTTAAGAAAAAAGAAGGGGGATGGGTAAAATGCTTCAATTTTTGCAAAAACTAGGAAAATCATTTATGCTTCCGATTGCCGTTCTGCCCGCCGTTGGTATTATTTTGGCCATCGGCAGAGAGGACTTATTAAATATTCCGTTCATTTACGCGGCGGGGACCGCGGTATTTGATCATCTGCCGCTGATTTTCGCGATCGGAATCGCGATCGGGATTTCCAAAGACAGCAACGGGGCCGCCGCTCTGTCGGGAGCAATTTCTTATATCATGCTGGACGCGGCTGTAAAATCAATCAATTCGACAAATAATATGGCCGTTTTCGGAGGGATTATCGCGGGGTTAATTGCGGGATACACGTATAATCGCTTTAAGGATACGAAGCTGCCCGAATATCTCGGGTTTTTCAGCGGGCGCAGGCTCGTTCCGATTGTAACGGCGCTGATTACCATTATTTTGGCGGGGATCTTCGGATTTGTGTGGCCGCCGATTCAGTCGGTGATTACGTCTTTCGGGGAATGGATGATCGGGCTTGGCGGAATCGGCGCGGGGATTTACGGGATTTTTAACCGGCTTTTGATTCCGTTCGGTCTTCATCATGTGCTGAATAATATTTTTTGGTTCCAATTTGGCGATTTTCACGGAAAAACGGGAGATCTGGCCCGCTTCTTTGCGAAGGATCCGACGGCGGGAACTTATATGACGGGATTTTTCCCGATTATGATGTTCGGGCTTCCGGCCGCATGTCTGGCAATGATTGCCGCGGCTAAGCCAAGTAAGCGCAAAGCGACGGCCGGAATGATGATCGGTCTCGCGCTGACGGCATTTATTACCGGAATTACAGAGCCGATTGAATTTGCATTTATGTTTTTATCACCGCTTTTGTACGGGGTTCATGCTATATTAACCGGGTTCTCTTTATTTATCGTGAATGTTCTCGGAATCAGGTCAGGTTTTTCATTCTCGGCGGGGGCGATCGATTATCTCCTCAGCTACGGCATTGCCGAAAAACCGCTTTTGCTGCTCGTTGTCGGGCTTTGTTATGCGGTGATCTATTTTGTCGTCTTCTATATGCTCATCAAAACGTTAAACTTGAAAACGCCGGGACGGGAAGATGATGAGGAAGAGGAAGAAGTGCTTAGTGAAGATACGGCCGGTTCCGTCGAAGAACATGCCATGCTCAAGGGGCTCGGCGGCAGGCAAAACCTCGAAACGATTGATCACTGTGCGACCCGCCTCAGGCTGACCATGCAGGATACGTCTCTCATTAATGAGGCGGCGCTTAAAAAAGCGGGAGCAAAAGGGGTTATCAAAACGGGGAATAAAACTGCGCAGGTCATTATCGGGCCGAACGTCGAATTTGTCGCGGAAGAGCTGAGGGAAGCCGTCCGCCGTGACGACCAGAAGCAGACTTGAAAAATCCGGATCACCTAGGTGATCCGGATTTTTTTTTGAACATATATCAAGTTTCACATAATGTACAAAAAACAACGTTTTCTTCTATGTTAAGATTCATGTAGAACAAGTATGGAGATGATGTAAGGTGACATGGATTGCAGTTGTTTCAATTGTTGTCATAAGCCTGATTAAGATTGTGCTGACATGCCTTCCTACCGGAGCGGTGGAATGGATTCTCCGCAAGTTTGAAACCCATTCGAAGCTCAGTGACGCGTCCGCTGCCGTTTCCCTCGGCGGAAAACGTCTGGAAGGCGAAGACAAACGCCGGGTGATTGATGATTTTAACGAAGCCGTGTTTATCGAACGGCATTATATATACCCAGGGGATGAAGAGCGTTATCTTCATCCGCAAAACGGAGCCGATCCGCTTGTCATTAAGACGAGAAAAGGAAAAAAAGATATGACGGTGTTTGTATACAGCTACGAAGACCATGTAGATGTCGTCAAACAGCAGAAAAAGAAAGTCGTCGCTTATTCAGTTCTTTCCGACAGCCTGCAAAAGCGCTCTATGGCCGCCGCCGGGAGCTGAACATAAAAAAGCCAGATCATTGATATGATCTGGCTTTTGTTTATTCTTTTTGATCATCTGCTGAGGAATCTTCACGCTTCGTATAATCGAATTGTGAAGGGTCCACTTTCTTAAAGCCTTTCGGCTGATAGAAACGAAGCAGATCGCCGTTGATGATCTTATCAGACATTTCAAGCTCAGTCTTGACGAGAGAGTCTTCTTTTTTGTCGACTTCTGAATCATCTAAAAGTCTTCCGGTTTTCGTATCGTAATACTTGCCGGACACTTTCGTATAGTTCGGCGAGATGAAGTCTCCGTTACGGAACGGAATGACTTCTCTGTGCTCTTTCGATAAGATATCTGAACCTGACATGAGATAATCTTTCGTATCGACGCCGAGCAGATGAAGAACGGTCGGCGCGACATCGACTTCACCGGCAAATTTATGATTGCGGCCGCCTTTCACGCCGGGAGCGTGGATAAAGAGCGGCACCCGCTGAAGCTGGGCATTGTCGTATTCATTGATCTCATCTTTGCCGAGCACTTTCGCCATCGCTTTATTATGGTTTTCGGAGATGCCGTAGTGGTCTCCGTACATCACGATAATCGACTTATCGTACAGGCCGTCTTTTTTCAGGTCATGAAAGAACTGTTCGATTGATTCATCCAGATAGTTCGCGGACTGGAAGTAATTATTGACGACTGAATCGCCAAAGTCTCCCGCCGGGAAGTCCGTGTCTTCTTTATCCATCCCGAACGGGAAGTGGTTTGACAGCGTAATGAACTTCGTATAGAACGGCTGCGGCAGGCTCTTTAAGAGCGGCATGGATTCTTTGAAATACGGTTTGTCTTTCATGCCGTAGTTTTTCGTGTTTTCTTCGCTCATGTCATAATAAGCGGAATCAAAAAACTTATCGATGCCTTCCGCTTTGTACATTTCGTTACGGTTCCAGAAAGTCTGCGTATTTCCGTGGAAAGCGGCAGACGTGTACTTTTTGCCTTTTAGGATCGCAGGAACGGACTGCAGCGTGTTTTGCGCTTTATTGACGAAAACCGAACCTTGCGACAGCGGGTACAGAGAGTTCTCCATCATAAATTCCGCATCAGATGTTTTACCTTGTCCCGTTTGGTGGAAAAAGTTATCAAAGTAGAATGTTTGATTATCGTGCGCCAGTTTGTTTAAAAACGGCGTCACTTCCTTGCCGTTAATTTTATAGTCAATGATAAAGGATTGCAGAGACTCTAATGAGACGTAGATGACGTTTTTTCCTTCGGCTTTTCCGAAGTAGACGTTGTTCGGCACGTCATAGTTGGCCTTCATATAGTTTTCCACATCCGTTACATCGCTTGAATCGGCAAGCGCGCGCTGGCTGTTTGATTTCACATTCTGCACGGCATCGTAAATCGTAAAGTTGTACGTGCCCAAGTATTTCACCAGATAGTTTCGGTCAAATGAGCGTGTCAAAAGCTCAGGACGGTCGGATTCCGCGACGGCGAGGTTGATCAGGAACATAAGCACGGCGGAAGCCAAAACGATTCTGAATGATTTCTTCGCCGGTTTTTCAGCCGGTTTTTTCATCTTAAGGGCCAAAATAATCAAAATGACGGTATCCAGGAAGTAGAAGGCGTCTGTCCATCTCATTAACGAGAACGCGCTGTCTCCGAGCTGGCCGCCGTTTGTCTTTGCCTGCATCATGACCGGGATGGTAATGAAATCATTAAAGAATCTATAATAGACGATGTTTGCAAAAAGCAAAAAAGACAATAAAAAATGAATCACAATAATGGCTGTCTGCTGTAATTTTTTCTTGAAAAGAAGCCCAAGTCCAAGAAAGAACAAGCTGGAGCTCAGCGGATTCACAAAAAGCAATATTTTCTGGATCGTGTTGTCTATGCCGAGGTTAAAGTTTAAAATATAAGCGACATATGTTTTCACCCACAATAACACGACCGCTATCAAGAAGAAGGCAAGTCCTCTTTCTTTTATAAATGTTTTCATTGTTACACTCCTTTTTTCCGATCACGGTTTACACGGAACGATAGAAAAAACGAACGTAATCAATATACCATGAAACCAGCAAATAGAAAAGGTGGAAAAGGCTCATCGGAAAAAGGGCGAAAAACGCTGTCGCAACGGCGGTTGATCTGTTGAATGACAGCTTTAAAACATATAAATGGAACAAACTGGGACCTATGTTTCCGTATGATCACACCCGGTTTCTATTGAAAAAAGAGGTGAACAGTAATGGATATTGCCCATATCGTGGCTGAAGATAAAATCAAGCGCGCCATTAAGGATGGAGAGTTCGCCGGCATCAAAGGAATGGGAAAGCCCCTGCCGAAAGACGATGCCGCACATCTTCCAGAATCGCTCAGAATGGGCTACCGCATATTAAAAAACGCCGGGATCGCCGAGGATGAAGGCGCGCTGAAGAAAGAGCTGATGACGCTCGATTATTTGATCGCCAAGTGCCGCAATGAACAGGAGCGGGATCACCTGCGGAACAAACGGACGGAAAAACAAGTCAGACTCGACAAACTGACGGAGGAGAAAGCCATGTTCTCAAAACCCGCATCTTCTCATTATAAGGAGAAAGTGTACAGACGGCTGGGCCGCCCGTAAGCCGGCTCTTTAGATTTTTTTCTGAAAAGGAATGTGCTCCATAAGGCGCGGGTAGGAAATGTGGAGCAGGCCGTTTACGCACTGCGCCTGTAACAGGCGGGGCTCAGCCGGTTCAGGAAGCTCAATCGTCTCATCGATTTCCCCGTAATACCGGTTTTGGCAGACGCCCATGTTCTTTGGAAAAAGGGGTGTGATGTTTCCTCTTATATGCAGCCGTGTTCTTGACAGCAGCCCCAATGTCAATTCTTCTTCGTAAACGCCGGGCATTTCCACAATGACAAATGTGTGCTGTTCATCCTGATAAATATCATAAGTCAGGGTGTTTTTTTGTAAGGAGAAAAAATCTTCGGGAGATTTCCGTTTCAGGACATTGGTCCAAAAGTCGCTGGGCTTGTGCTCGTTCGTAATCTCAAGCCACTTTCTCATTTTTTCGATATCCACTTCGGCAGAACCTCCCTATATTTGATTTGCGATCGGCATTGACGGGTTGGCGATCTGATCCTGGTCGCTCACGTCAGGGTCAAGATGGCCCGAATTCAAACATCCGGCGGCCGGCGAAAAATCCCCTAAAGAAAAGTTCGCGCCGACAAGTTTGCTGTTGGCGGTGTGGCTGTTTTGTACGGTCTGACCGATATCGACGTTTCCGTTTTGCGTTGCTCCGTTTACTTTTATATTGACGACGTTAATTTGGTAAGGCATTCATAAAAACCCCTTTAATCTATAGTGGGCGGTATCGGCATAACATTTGCGGTATCTGCGTTTCCGATTTCTGTCTGGTCGTTGACATCAGGATCATTTAACAAGTTCTCCATCATCGATTCTATAGGTGACGTATCGCCGAATGAAGAGTTCAGTCCTTGTGATTTGTTATTTGTGGTGGGACTGTTGTATGCCGCTTCCCCAATCGTAATAGATCCGTTGCCAGAAATACTGTTAATCTTCAAATAGTACAGGTTGATAACAGTGGATGGCATCTCTTCACACCTCTTTAACTTAGTTGTACAGTACTGTATGCTTTTTGTGCTCCTGTTGTGAATTCCGCCCGGACATGTTCCCGATAAAACAAGAAGTCAAGGCCCGGTTCCGGCGGGGCTTTTTTTGTTTCAGGGTCTTTCGCAGTATATTTGTGATGAAAGCGCTATAAAAATAGATTGACGACATGTATATACATCATTACAATAGAGTCATAAACATGTATATACAAGTTTGCGAGACAAAATGAAAACGGTTACGGAGGGGTTGGCATGGGTGAGTTTAACCGGGCTGCGCGGCAGATCGCTGAAGCTGTCGGCGGAATCGAAAATATTGAGGCGGCGACTCATTGTGTGACGCGTTTGCGGTTTGCATTAATAGATGAAACCAAAGTAAACCAAAAAATGCTTGATGCAATAGACATTGTCAAAGGATCTTTTGCGGTAAACGGGCAGTTTCAAGTCGTGATCGGGCAGGGGACGGTCAACAAAGTATATGCGGAATTAGTGAAGGAAACGGGGATGGGTGAAGCGTCCAAGGATGACGTGAAGAAAGCGGCAGCGCAAAACATGAATCCTTTACAGCGTGCTGTGAAAACGCTTGCAGACATCTTTATTCCGATCTTGCCGGCGATCGTCACGGCTGGACTTTTAATGGGTCTGAACAATATCTTAACGGCGGAAGGCATTTTCTACAGCGCCAAATCGATTGTCCAAGTGTATCCGCAATGGGCGGATCTCGCCAATATGATTAATCTGATCGCGGGGACGGCTTTCGCTTTTCTGCCGGCTTTAATCGGCTGGTCGGCAGTGAAGCGGTTCGGAGGAAGCCCGCTTTTGGGCATCGTGCTCGGGCTGATGCTGGTGCATCCTGATCTGTTAAACGCATGGGGCTACGGGGCTGCCGAGCAGAGCGGCGATATTCCGGTGTGGAACCTGTTCGGCCTTGAGGTGCAGAAAGTCGGGTATCAAGGTCAGGTGCTCCCGATTCTGCTGGCGTCTTATTTACTTGCCAGGCTTGAGCTCTTTTTGACGAAACGGACGCCGGAGGGTATTCAGCTGTTGGTCGTCGCGCCGGTGACGCTTTTGGTCATCGGTTTTCTATCCTTTGTCATCATCGGTCCGATTACCTTTGCGATCGGTAACGCGCTGACGGCGGGATTGATTGCCGTTTTCGGCCAATTCTCCGCCATCGGAGGCCTGCTGTACGGAGGGCTGTATTCGGCGCTTGTGATCACGGGGATGCACCATACGTTTCTCGCGGTCGATCTTCAATTAATCGGATCAAAGCTCGGCGGCACATTTTTATGGCCGATGCTCGCATTGTCAAATATCGCTCAAGGATCGGCGGCTTTGGCCATGATGCTGATCACAAAAGATAAAAAACAGCGGGGGCTTTCACTGACGGCCGGCATTTCCGCATATTTGGGCATTACCGAACCGGCGATTTTCGGCGTGAATCTGCGTTACAAATTTCCGTTTGTGATCGCCATGATCAGTTCGGGAATCGCGGGGATGTTCATCTCCGTCAAAGGCGTTCTCGCAAGCTCAGTCGGAGTTGGCGGCGTGCCGGGGATCTTCTCCATTATGAGTCGGTACTGGGGTCCGTTTGCGATCGGAATGCTGATCGTGCTGATTCTCCCGTTTGCGGGAACATACGGGTATGCGCGGCTGAAACGGCAAAAATAGAAAACCTGCGGGGCGCCTTCTATCAGGCTGTCCCTTTTCCCTTTCAATTCAAAACAATACAGGCGGTGAAGAAAAATGAAAAAAGACAGCACACCATGGTGGAAAAAGGCAGTGGTATATCAAATTTATCCGAAGAGCTTTAATGATACGACGGGAAACGGGATCGGTGATCTGAACGGCATTATCGAGAAGCTTGATTATTTGCAGAAGCTTTTGATTGATGTCATTTGGCTTACGCCGATTTACGATTCGCCGCAGAATGACAACGGTTATGACATTCGCGATTACTGCACCATTTATGAAGAATACGGAACGATGGAGGATTTTGAACGCCTTCTCGCTGAAGCGCACAAAAGAGGAATCAAGGTCGTCATGGATCTTGTCGTAAACCATACATCAGTCGAGCATCGGTGGTTCAAAGAAGCGGTCTCGTCACCCGACAGTCCGTATCGGGATTTTTACATTTGGAAAGACGGAAAGGAAGACGGCCGGGCGCCGAACAACTGGGAATCAAAATTCGGCGGTTCCGCTTGGGAGCTCGACCCGGCGTCAGGCCAGCACTATCTGCATTTATTTGATGTGTCGCAGGCCGATTTGAACTGGGAAAATGAAGAGATGAGAAAAAAGGTCTACGACATGATGCATTTTTGGTTCCGGAAAGGGATCGACGGCTTCCGGCTGGATGTGATCAACCTCATTTCTAAAGACCAATCGTTTCCTGATGCCGAGGATGGGCGTGACGGGCGCCCTTATTATACGGACGGGCCGCGCGCGCACGAATTTCTTCATGAGATGAACCGGGAAGTGTTTTCGAAATATGACAGTATGACGGTCGGGGAAATGTCCTCGACAACGGCTGACCACTGCATCCGGTACACAAACCCTGAGAATAAAGAACTCGATATGACCTTTAACTTTCATCATTTAAAAGTGGATTATCCGAATGGTGAAAAATGGGCGCTCGCTCCGTTTGATTTTCTGAAGCTGAAACGGATTTTAGCGTTTTGGCAGACGGAGATGCAAAAAGGCGGAGGCTGGAACGCATTATTCTGGTGCAACCATGACCAGCCGCGGGCCGTATCCAGATACGGAGACGACGGCGTATACCGGACGAAATCAGCCAAAATGCTGGCGGCGGCCATTCATATGATGCAGGGCACGCCTTACATTTATCAAGGTGAGGAGATCGGCATGGGCAATCCGAAGTTCGATGACATCGGCTCATACCGCGATGTCGAATCACTGAACATTTACAAAAAGATGAAGGAAGAAGGCGTGCCCGAAAAAGACATTATCGCCATTTTAAAAGAGAAATCAAGAGACAATGCAAGAACCCCCATTCAGTGGAACAGCGGGCCGCACGGCGGTTTCACGACGGGCACGCCTTGGATTCCGGCGGCGGATGATTATCGGGACATTAACGCGGAAGCGGCTTTGCGGGACCCGGATTCAATTTTCTACCATTATCAGAAGCTCATCAAGCTCAGAAAGGAATATGACATCGTGACTGAAGGAACGTTTGAGCTGCTTGCTGAAGACGATCCGGCAGTTCTGGCGTACGTCAGACACGGCAAGGATGAAAAACTGCTGTGCATCAACAATTTCTACGGGAAAGAAGCGGACTTTACGGTTCCGCTTAAAGACACGGACGGCTGGCGGTTTACGGTGCTGCTGACGAATGATGAACCGAGGGAAGGGCGGCCGGAACGATTGACGCTCCGTCCGTATGAATCGATCGTTTATCATCTGACAAAAGCGTGATACACTAATCTGGGTGGTCAAATGAAAGTGAATAAATACATCACAATCTATAAAGATATGGTGCGGCAGATCGAAAGCGGCCAGCGGAAGGCTGAAGACGTTCTTCCGTCTGAAAATGATTTGTGCGATCAATACGGCACATCACGAGAAACCGTCCGCAAAGCGCTCAATATGCTGGCGCAAAACGGCTACATCCAGAAAATCAAAGGCAAAGGCTCCGTCATATTAGACAGAGAAAAAATGCGTTTTCCCGTCTCAGGCCTGATCAGCTTCAAAGAGCTTTCGGAAACGCTCGGAAAAGAGACGAGAACGACGGTTCACCGTCTCGGGCTGATCCTGCCTCCCTCAGAAGCCGCAAAAGAGCTTGGTACAGAAGCGGATGAAAAGGTGTGGGAAGTCGTCAGATCAAGACGGATTGACGGAGAACATATTATTTTGGACAAGGATTACTTTGTGAAAAAACACGTGCCTCTATTGACAAAGGCGATTTGTGAAGATTCGATCTATGAGTATCTCGAAGGAGAGCTCGGCTTGTCCATCAGCTACGCGCAAAAGGAAATTGTCGTGGAGCCGGCGGGGGAAGAGGACCGGAAGTATTTGGATCTTGGCGGATTCAGCCATATGGCGGTCGTGAAAAACAGCGTCTTTTTGGAGGATACCAGCCTCTTTCAGTACACGGAAAGCCGGCACAGGCTCGATAAATTCCGTTTCGTCGACTTTGCGAGAAGAGAAAAATAAAAACGGACTGCCGCGGCAGCCCATTTTTTTTGTCAGTATCAAAATGAATACTATCCAACAAAAATGTGCGTACTGGTACTTTCAAAAATAATGGCTACAATAGTACATAACGATTGAAAAGGAGAGATCACCAATGTCAGATAAAAAACAGCAGATCATCGAAGCGTATCAATTCAGACACGCCACAAAGGAATTTGATCCTGAGAAAAAAATTTCAGAAAGCGATTTTGAATTCATTTTAGAAACGGGAAGATTATCGCCAAGCTCGCTCGGTTTGGAGCCTTGGAAATTTGTCGTCGTTCAAAATCCGGAGCTTCGTGAAAAACTCCGCGAGTTCACATGGGGCGCGCAAAAGCAGCTGCCGACCGCAAGCCATTTCGTACTTCTGCTTGCCCGGACGGCAAAGGATATCCGTTTTGACGCCGACTATGTCAAAAATCACTTGCGGGAAGTCAAAAAAATGCCGGAAGATATGTATGAAGGCTATATCAGCAAAACGGAAGACTTCCAGAAAAATGATTTCAATCTGCTTGAATCAGATCGCGCGCTGTTTGACTGGGCATCCAAACAGACTTACATCGCCCTCGGCAATATGATGACAGCCGCTGCGCAGATCGGAATCGACTCCTGCCCTGTAGAAGGCTTCAACTACAAAGAAATTCACCGGATTCTTGAAGAAGAAGGACTTCTGGAAAACGGAAGTTTCGACATCTCTGTTATGGCCGCATTCGGCTACCGTGTCAGAGACCCGCGCCCGAAAACAAGATCTGCCTCAAAAGACGTTGTAAAGTGGGTATAAGATAAAAAAAGCTGCCGGGCGTGTCCCGGCAGCTTTTAACGTTTATTTGGTTTTGCTAAAAAACAGGCGGTGATCCAGGACGTAACGGGAATGATGATGCCGATCCCGATTCCGGCGCAAAGAATGGTGACGGCTTCCGCACTGAATACTTTTGAGTTCACTATTTTTTCAGCTGAGTATGATAAGTCTTTAAACCAGATAATTAAAGCCAAATAGCTGCCGAAAAAAGCAAAGAATAACGTATTCGTATTCGTTCCTAAAATATCTCTCCCGATGCTTAATCCGAATGTGTACAGATCTTTTCTGCTCATGGACGGATTATGACTGTAAATTTCCCGCATGGGTGAAGTAATGGAAATCGCGACATCGGTAATCGCCCCAATCGTGCCCATGATGATCATGGCTGCGGTAACCTTCACAAAATCCACCCCGACAAACAGTGTGAATATGCCGATATCACCCAATTCTTCTTCACCGAATCCCTGAATCGAAGTATGTTTTGTTACGGACATAATAAAAAACAGCAGCAGTACAATCGTCAGCATTGCAGAAATAAAGGCGGTTACGGTTTTGACGTTTCCTCCATTAATATAAAAAAGAGTAATGCTGCAGATCACGGCGGAAGAGAGCAATGTTAAAACAATCGGATTGATATGCGGGTCTGTCATGAAAATGATGGTGAGAAAGAGAACTCCGAAATTTAAGAATAACGCAATAAAAGACCTCGCTCCTTTTTTTCCGCCGATGATGACCATTAATAGAAATAAAATCGCCGCGAGAATTACGATGACATTCATGAGCTTGCCTTCTTTCGTTTAATAAAAAAGATAGAAGCATACAGACTGGCGGGTATGGCTAATACGATTCCGATCCCTCCGGCCAATGCTCTGGCTATTTCCAAGGAAATGTTCATAGAAAGAGTGAATCCTATCGGGGAATCATTTTTCAAATACAAAAGCATCATCGGAATAGAGCCGCTTATATAAGCAAAAAACAGAATATTGGTCATCGCCCCCATGATGTCTTTTCCGATCTCCATCCCGGAACGTCTGAGAGCTTGTAATGAGATACCCTTGTTTTCTTCATATAATCCGAAGACAGATGATGTCATGGTAATGGCTACATCCATGACCGCTCCCAGTGATCCGATAAATACCCCGGCCATGAACACCGTGTGATAAGGGCGGGTTAAATACTGCATTTCCTCATATCTGAGACCTTTCTCTCCGGTTGCCAGCATCACCAGATACGTAATCAGCAGGGAAACGAAAGTGCCTGCGAGCGTCGCGGCAATGGCGGCGTATGTTTTCGCGTGAAAACCGCTGACAAGCAGCAATGAGATAACAGTAAAGATGAGAATACAGATACCGCAGATGAAAATTAACCCTATATTAGGATGCTTCCTGTACAAATCTAATGCAAACGACAGTAAAACGGCATTAAACATCAGGCTGACGATCGAAAAGAAGCCTTGTTTTTTTCCGACGATAAGCAAGGTGAAGATGAAAACCCAAGCGATCAGCAAAAGCTGTTTATCCCGTTTTTTATCTATAATGCTTCCCGATATATCCTTGTTTGATGGTTTCCCTTTATCAATAGAAACGAATACTTCATCGCCAATCGAATATTTCTGATCATTCGCTCCGGATGATGAATACTGATTGGACAAATGAATGAGCTGTCCTTTCTGACTGCCGTTTTCAAGTCGGGCAGTGATCGTCTGACTGAAAATCTTATCTTTGTTTTTATGCATGTCCTGTACGTCAGACTGATGTTCCAATGTTGTTTTCGTCACTTTGGCAATCGGCCGCTCATAAAAAGAAGCGTTGTGAGTGACGAAAATGAGCGAGCTGATAAAACAGAGCGCTGTTATCACGTAAAACAGCTTTTTCTTGTAAGACATGCGGTTTCGTTTGTTTCCTGTTATCTTCAAAAAAAGTCCTCCAAACAGGCGGCGCCGTGTGAAAGAGAGGCCCTGCCGTGAAGTGTTAAACGATGCGGATGCAGTCTTTCGCGAATAACGGTCATATTTTATCATTCGGCCGTACGGCTGTCGACTCAGAAGGGGACCGAGAGAAAAAGCTCCCCTGATTTCAGATCAGGAGAGCTCTTGGGATGAACCGCACGATAAAAGCGGTCTTTTTATGCTTCGTTCACTTTTTTTGCTTTTCTTCTTTGATGCAGATACAGTGCCGTTCCGAGCGCGCTGATGAGTAACCCGGCAAGAAGGATGGAATACATCGTCGTGGCCGTATCAGGAAGCAGGCCGCCCGGCGATACCCCGTCCTGTGCAGGGCCGGATGACGGTTTTTGTCCGCTTGGCTGCTTTCCGGAGCCGTGGTCTCCGCTTGTCGGCGGCGCGCTCTTCGTGTTTGCGTTTAATATGGTGTATTCACTGAAATGATTTGTATAGCCCGTGACGAGATCGTGTGAAACCGAACCGTTGTCTGTTTTTGTATAGACGTTCTTTTTCCGGTCTACATGGTAAATGCCGGGCTGTTTCGCCTTTTTCGTATTCTCAATGCGCAGGGTGAGCTTTACCGGCGCTTTGAATGTTTTGATGTCTTTGTTTTTCTGCTTCATTGTAAAGTCGTATACATTTGAAAGCGCCCCGCTTACTTTTCCTTTCGGCGTCACGCCGAATCGTGTATCAGCTGAAGCAGCGTTTGCCATCGGCATTTTCATGCTGAACTTGTCATGCAGGATCGTAAGGGAAGAATCCGATGTTCTGTCCTTTAACAGGCTGATTTGTTTTTTTGTCACGCTGAGATCAATCGGCTTTTTGGCGCCGTCATTCTTATCGTAATACACGATCGGCGTGTTGGCGTTTTTGGCATAAACGGCAAATGCGCTGTCATCTTCAAGCGTCCACGAACCGTTTTTTTGTTTCGTCGGCAGGTACACTTCCTGCGCGCGGCCGTCAACTTTCGGTTCCACCGCTTTTCCCGCTTTTTCAAGCTGCTCGGTGAAGACCTCATAGTCGACAAAGCCAAGGTCTTCTTTATGGGACGCTTCGTTAAAGACGGAATATCCGTCTCCGCCTTCACCGACAAAGTTACTGGTGGCGACTCTGTATGTCTTCTTATCAGAAATCGGCTTTACGCTGCCGTCATCCTGTACGGCCGCAGCTTGAAGAACGCGGTGTCCCGGCTTTTTATTCAGTGTAAACGTGTATGTTAAACCGGCAACTTGAGGGAAGGCGCCGCCTTGAGCCTCAATTCCGCTTAACCCTTGTTCCAAGGCTTGTTTGATCTGTTTGCCGGTTAAATCCGCGACGTAAAGCGTGTTGCCGAACGGCATTACATTCAGCACATCGCCGAGTGTGATGTCTCCTTTATCAATGCCCGCGCGGATGCCGCCCCCGTTTGTGATCGCGATTTGGGCGCCGGCCGCTTCCTTCGCTTTTTGCAGCATGCCGTCCGCGATGAAGTTTCCGAGATTGGTTTCTTTGGAGCGGACATGCTCGCGCTGGCCGTCAAGTGCGACCTTCGTTGAGCCGACTTTTTCATTTTTGACTGAGACGAGCTCTTTTTTAAACGGATCAAGCTCTTTTTTCAGACCCGGGTCTTCTTTCGTCTGCTCGTTCACCGGCAGCGCTTGAAGAGAGGATTGTTCCGGCAGAACGACGCCGTTTTTGTCAAATGCGACATCGACACGGCCTAAATATTCGCCGTATTCTTTTGCCTGAGCGACGATGGTCGGCTCTTCGTTTTTAACAATTTCCATTTTATCTACAAGCGTATGCGTATGTCCGCCGACGATTAAGTCGATGCCTTTTACTTTTTTGGCAAGATCGAGATCACGCTGATGCCCGATATGGGTCAGGGCGATAATTTTATTGACATGTTCTTTGTTCTTTATTTCTTTTACCGTATCTTGTGCGGATTGGAAGGCATCATGAAAGACAATGCTTTTTCCCGGGCTTGATGTGACGGACGTATCTTCTGTCGTTAAGCCGAATACGGCGACTTTTTCTCCGTTTACATCAAGCAGAATATATGGATAGATGCCTGCTTTTTTCTTTTTCCCTGCCGTAAATGTGTCTGCTTTTTTCATGAATGGTCTGAGTTTTGACTCTTTGGACACATCGACATTTGAGCTGACGAGCGGGAAGTCAGGCGCTTGGAAATCGTATTTTCCGGACGGGTCAGCCGCGCTCCCGTTACCGCTCAGGAAGCTGGCGAGAGCACCCGGTCCTTTATCAAACTCATGATTTCCGAAGGTCATTGCGTCGTAGCCCATGCTGTTCATCAATTTTAAATCAGCCAGCCCCTGCCACTTTGTGAAATAGAGATCGCCTGAAAAAACGTCTCCCGCATCCAGTAAAATGCTGCGGTCGGTTTCGCTTCTGATTTTCTTGATTTTCGTCATCCGCCTCGCCGCGTTATCAAGGTGGGCGTGCGTGTCGTTTGTATGCATAACGGTGAGTTTCCATGCATCATCTTTCGGCGGATCTGTGCCCGGTTCATCATCTTTGAATTGGAGCTTGTACTGTCCGTAGCCCGCGTTTTGTGATTCACCGATATAGGCGACGTCATCTGCGCGGTCGGCAAACGGCTTTGCGGCCAAGGAAGATTCAAATGTCAGGTTTGTCCCTTTGACCGGAAGGATGGACCAGTTATGATCAGCCTGCGGATTAATCGTTTTCTGCTGTATGATGTAATCCATTAAGACCTGCCTGTTCTCATCGGCTGATGAATATACGATTTTATCATTGCTTAAGTGAGGGAATCCTCCGCCGCCTGAAGCGCGGTAATTATTTGTGACGATCAGAAATTCCTGCTTGGCGCTGACGGGCTTTCCTTGATAAGAAAGGTTGACGATCCGGCTTGCATCGGGATGAATGACTGTTCCGTTTTCGTTGTATTTCGCCGGTTTTGTGACATCGACCTGATAGGTGACACCGTCAATGACATCAAAATTGTATGAGCGGTAGGCATCATTTAAAAGCGCTTGGCTGCCGCCTTTTGCCTGATCGATCTGATTAAATTGCCCCGCGGACATTTCGAGCCAGTCCTTCACTTCGCTTCCGTTCAGCTTGACGATCTGAACCGTGTTGTCATACAGGTACAAATCGCCGATATTTTTGATGGCGAGGTCGCCTGCGGAAATGTTTGTATAGTAGTTTGAGCCGTTCCGCCCGCCGGCTTTAAACGGGGCGCCCGCCGAGAGGATAGGCAGATCTTTGTATTCCGTATCCTTCATCTTATTTTCGGCGTACCATTTTTGCGCATCCGTTACGATTTGAATGGACGGATCATCTTTGACTTGGGCGAAGAAACTGTTGATATCGGCTTTTGTCTGGCCGACGGGTTCTCTGATGTATTTCAAAGTGCCTTCGTGCGCTTTTTTGACGGTATTGACGACGGTTTCGTTTTCCGACGTCACATTGCCGGCAATCGGCTCGATGCTGCCTTTTGCATCTTCCACATGCCACGCGCTGTCTGTTTTTTTAAGCCGGAGGTCGATGACGCCCGCATATTTGCCCCAGCTGCTTGACATAACAACGGGGATGCCGTTAATCGTGCCTTTATCGACGTCGAATTGATCAGCGCCTTTGTATTCGGCATCAGGGAAAAGCCCGTGCTGATGGCCGGATACGATCGCGTCAATTCCGGCGACTTTCGTTGCCAGGTCAAAAACGGCGTTTTCCGCTCCGGAAGACTGCGCTTTTTTTTCGATGCCGCTGTGGGCGAGGGCGATGACGATATCGGCTCCTTCAGCTTTCATTTTCGGAACGGTTTTCTTTGCGGATTCCACAATGTCTTCGACCTGAACGTGGCCTTCGAGATTTTTCTTATCCCACGTCATGATTTGGGGAGGAACAAAGCCGATGTAGCCGACTTTTATCTGATGCTTGCCGCCTTTTTCATCCGTGACGGTTTTGTCTTTTATGACATAAGGCGTATAACGGTTTTCGCCGCTTAATGTTTTCACATTGGCGTTGACGATCGGATAATCAGCGCCTTTGATTGTCCCGTCCAGAAATTCAAGCCCGTAATTAAATTCATGATTGCCGAGTGTTCCTGCGTCATAATGCAGACTGTTCATCACTTCAATGATCGGATGGGTCTTTGCGCCTGAAATGATATCATTTTTCTCATATTTTACGGCGTATTCTCCGAGGGGATTCCCCTGAATCAGGTCTCCGTTATCGACAAGCAGCGTATTCGGGTTTTCGCGCCTGTGCTTCTCAATAAGCTGAGCCGTTCTGGCCAGCCCGAATTCCGTTGTCGGTTTGTCGCTGTAGTAATCGTAGTCCATCATGTTAGCGTGAACGTCAGTTGTGGCTAAAATGCTGAGATTCACACTGGAGGATTTGTTTTCTTCTGCTTTAATGGGTGATGTTGGGAGGATTAGACTAAGTATCATAACTAGGGGCAGCAGAATACGGAGTGTCATATTGACGCTGCATCGTCTTTTCTGTATTCTCACCTGTTCTCCACCTTTCAACAAATTTTGTCATGCAGTACCATTGTAAGAATATTTTGTGAAAGTTCATATAGATTTCATGATGATTCTTGTAAAAAGATGAAAAATGAGGATAATGACCTATGTAAAACGGATGAGCGGCAAACGCGTTACCTATGTTTGATGTTAGTGTGGCTGGGGTACATAGATTTATGTAGACTTCATCAAGCAGGAGGTAGTAACTATGGGTAAAAAAATTGCAGTTGTATTAACGGATTATTTTGAGGATGTCGAGTATACTGAACCTGCGAAAGCTTTTAAAGATGCAGGTCATGAATTAACCGTAATTGAACAGGAAAAAGGAAAAACAGTCAAAGGCAAACAAGGGGAAGCGGAAGTGAAAGTGGACGCGTCCATCGATGATGTGAATCCGAAAGACTTTGACGCATTGCTGATCCCGGGCGGATTCTCTCCTGACATGCTGCGTGCGGATGACCGTTTCGTCCAATTTGCCAAAGCGTTTATGGATGATAAAAAACCGGTGTTCGCCATCTGCCACGGACCTCAGCTTCTTATCAACGCGAAAGCATTGGACGGGCGCAAAGCGACAGGATTTACTTCTATCCGAATCGACATGGAAAACGCGGGCGCGAATGTGGTGGATGAAGAAGTTGTCGTCTGTCAGAACCAGCTGGTCACAAGCCGCACACCGGATGACATTCCGGCATTCAACCGCGAATCATTAAAACTGCTTGCGTAATATAAAAGCGGAGCGCCGTATCAGGCGTTCCGCTTTTTTTGTGAAGATTCCCGGATGACCAGCTCAGGCGCCAGAATAATGCGTTGTTTTTTGTGCTGGGAATTGGTGATTTTATGATGCAGCAATTGAGCCGCTTCTTTTCCCGACTGCCGCGGAAAGGAAGAAACGGTTGTAAGCGGGGGATAAGAAATTTCAGCTTCCGGCACGTTATCAAAGCCGACAATGTCAATATCTTCGCCCGGAATGAGCCCGGCTTTTCTGATCCCTTGCATGACGCCGAACGCGACCAAATCACTGAAGCAGAAAATCGCGGTCGGGCGCTCAGACCGGCGGAGGAGCTCCGTCACGGCTTCACAGCCTGCTTCGCGGGTCGGCGTGCTGTCAATGACATAGTCATTTTTTACTTCCAGATCCGCTTCACGGAGCGCTTTTTTAAACCCTTTCATACGTTTCGTCCATGTTGACGAGTGCTTCACGCCGCCCAGAAACGCAATCTCCTGATGGCCTTTCTCAATGAAATGACGCACTGCCTTATAGGTGCCTTCCTCATAATCGGCTCCGACAAAATCACAGTCGGCATCGGCAATCTCCCTGACGGCGAGCACGACCGGAATGTCAAGCTGCTCAAGGCGGGAAAGGGTTTCCTCAGCCGTACCTGAAACCGGACACAAAATCAATCCGCCTACCCTGTGCTCCAGCATGGTCGAGATCAGCTGCTCCTGCTTGGCGACGGAATCAAATGTCGTGCCTAACAGCACCGTTAATCCGACTTCCTCAAGCGTATTCTGAACGCCGATCAGAAACTCTGAGAAAAACGTATTGGAAATGTCAGTGATAATCAATCCTACCGTTGTGGACGTCTGTGATCGTAAATTCGCGGCAACCCGATCATATACGTACCCCAGCTCCCGCATGGATTGCAGCACTTTCTCACGGGTCGCTTCGGAAATTCGGGGATTATTGCGGACAATTAATGAAGCGGTGGATGTTGAGACGCCGGCATGCTCAGCGACCTGCTGCAATGTCACCCGGCGTTTTTTTTGCTGTTTCATACGTCGCATTCCTCACTTGGTTTTTATTCGTTACATCCATTATAAGCGTTTTGGAGGCTGAGAAGAAAGAGAGAGGGGGAGAAAATGATAAAGCGCCGGAAGACGGATTGTCCTTCGGCGCTTCTGTCACAATAGGTTATTCAAACATTTGCTCTTTAATATACTGAACCGGCATTTCACGGCCTGTCCAATATTCAAACGCCATGGCGCCCTGCCAAAGCATCATGCCGAGGCCGTTAATGGTGTTGCAGCCGGCCGCTTGAGCTTGTTCAAGCAATTTCGACGTCACGGGGTTGTAAACGACGTCTGTCACAATCAAATCAGGACGGAGCATGGATGTATCTTCAATGACGCTCAAGCCTTCAAGCGGTTTCATACCGACACCCGTTCCGTTTGTGAAAATATCGCTTGAAGCGATTTCAGCACGCAGCGCATCTTGATCTTCGAGCGGGAAGACTTTCGCTTTGCAAGAAGATCCCTTCATTTCTTCATTGATGATGCGGACGTTTTCTTCCGCTTTTTCGAAAAACGCGTCATTGCGGGCGAAAATAGAGATTTCTCCGAGGCCTTCCAATGCGGATTGAATCGCTATCGGAGTGGCGGCCCCGCCGGAACCGACCAGCGTCATTTTTTTGCCTGTGATATTGATGCCGTGTTCTTTTAAGTTGCGGACGTATCCCATACCGTCAGTGGAGTGTCCGATCAGTTTGCCGTTTTCATTAACGACTGTATTCACCGCGCCGGTGAATTTCGCTGAATCCGCGAGTTCATCGAGGTAAGGGAGAATGTTCATCTTGTTCGGCATCGAGACATTGAATCCTCTGACGTTTAAGGCGCGCATTCCCGTTACCACATCTTCCAGCTGTTCATTGCCGACTTCAAACGCGAGGTAAGCGTAGTTCAATCCTAATTTTTTAAACGCCAGGTTGTGCATCGCCGGAGATAAAGAGTGTCCGATCGGTGTCGCGAATAATCCGATAAGCTGAGTTTTTCCGTTAATCCGTCCTAATTCTTTCTTCATGATGTATTCCTCCGTAAGTCCATTCATTTGTTTTTCATCCCGCTTTGAGGGCAGAAAAACGCTGATTACATATGTTTATTTAAAATGCTGAGTACGCTGCGCAATTCTTCAACGGGAATCTGTCCGGGCGCTGATGCTTCTTTGCCCGCTCCGAACGTGCACGCTGAGCCGAAGACTTCGCCGGCCAGGCGGCTGATCAGGCCTGTCCCCGCCATTGACATTGTGATGATCGGCCGGTCCGCGTATTGTGTTTTCATCGTGTGAGTGGCATCCAATAAGACGAAAACATCTTCAGTGCTTTGCGGCATCACCGCGATTTTCGGAATGTGCGCGCCGTACGCCTGCATGTTCCGCAGCCGGGAAATGATTTCTTCTTTTTTCGGTGTCTGATGAAAATCATGATTGGACATGACGACATATACGCCGTTGTCTTCAGCGGTTTTCACAATTGATTTGACTTCCGCTTCTCCCGTAAACAACTCAACGTCCACAAGGTCAATGTGTTTTGTTTCGATGGCGGTTTTAAGCAATTCAATGTAAAAGCGATCATCAATAACTTTATTTCCGCCTTCTTTATGAGTTCTGAATGTGAAAAGCAGCGGTGTTGCGCCTGCGGCTTTCCGCAGCTTTTCAAGCATGCTTTTTACGGCGTTCAGGCTGTCAACGTGCTCGTACACATCCGCCCGCCACTCAATGATATCCGGGCGAAGCCTGTTGACGGCTTCAATTTCTTCGAGCAGTTCTTTCTCTCCGGCCGCCATCAGCGGCACAATGATCTTCGGAAGCCCTTCGCCGATGACCGTGTTTCTGATCGTGATAGATTGCATGATAAATCCTCTCCCTTAAAAAATAGTCAGGCTTTCATCACTTGCTTAAAGCGGATTCCGATAAACAATGCGAGAAGGGCGCTGACGGCCGCAATTCCGATATCAAGCAGAAAAACAGGCGTCAGGCCGGCCGCTTTGGATATCGCTCCCGTTACAAGCGGAATGACAATAAAAGATAAGCTTGATGCTATATTAACAAAAGATGTGATCGTACCTTTATTTTTAGGGAATAAAACAGCCATAACCGTCATCGCCAATTGCAGAATGCCCGCAGTTGAAAGTCCGATGACAAAGGAGCTGATGACCGATACGGCCGGCTGATGAATGAAAATCAGAGCAAGCAGCGCGATTGCCGCGATCACAGGGTACAGCACCATTACCGTAATCGGCTGAATCACTCTGTTTAACAGCACAGCCAGCAATAATACGGATACAAGCGCCCCGATGCTGTAATAGCTCAACAATTTGACGGCCTGCACCTCAGGCATGCCCAAAACGGTTTGCCCGAACTTAGGAAGCCATACTTGAACGAGCATAAACAGCGCCGTAGATGAAAAGCCTAACAGAATGATCGCAAGACCTTCGCGCCATATCGACGGCTGTGATGTGAACGCGTCATCAGACGGAGAGGCTTCCGTCCGGCCGCCGTCTTCTTTTTGCTTATGATTCGGAAACGGAACTTTTAACAGGAAAAAGCCGTTCAGGAAGAAAATAATGCCCGGTACGAAAAACGTCCAGCCGTAAAACAAATGCCTGTCCGCAATAAACGCGATAAAAAACGGAAGCACCGTCGCACCGATGGATACAAACGCTTTGATTAACACGGTTGCAGAGCTTGCGTTTTTCGGAAATCCTTCAATAAGCGCCGGATATGTCCCGGAATCCAAAAAGGAATTGGCGATCCCGGCGAAAATGGCGAAGATAAACGCGGCCGTGTAGTTTGTCGAAAGCGGAATTCCGATTAGGAAAATCAGATACAGAAAGGCGCCCGACACGATAAACGGCCGTCTCCCGAATGTATCCGAAAGCTTCCCGGCAAACAGAAGCGAAATCAGCTTTCCGATCCCGATGGCGGAGACCAAATAGCTGACCCCGGCTGCGGATGTATGAAGCTGTTTTGATAATGCCTCCATATTGGATGCGATAATAATATTGATCATGCCCAGCAGGAAATAGTTAATATAAAGACCCGCTGCCATTTTGGTGTATATGTTTTTCATGATGACATCCCCTAATGCGGTTAATAAAGAATTAAATTATTTTTTAAATTGATAAGCGCAGATCCATTCCCCTTTATTGAACCACTGCCTTTCTTTGAAAACTGTTTGATAAAACGGCTGCTGAGACAAACTTGAATAACGCTGATATCACAATGAGTATATCGTTCTACTAAATAAAAAAAGATAAGCGGCCCGCTCATTTAGTATATCGTTCTACCAAGTTCACAGTTACTATACTCCTTCTTTTTATATGTGTCAAACCGATGAACTTTTATTTTTTACTTTTTTAAATCAAAAAAGACCCGCCGTTTTTCGGCAGGTCTGACATGGGTTTATTTTCTGAGAGAGGCGAGCTCCTCGGCAATGGCCTGCATTTCACTCGGGCTGAATGATGCTTTTTTCATCACCATTTGATGAAGGTATGTAAGATCTTCTATTTTTTCATCACTGAAATCTTCCGCTCTGATGACACCGACATTGAGCATGTTGAGCTTTTGCGAAATGTCTTCAATCATTTTGTTTAACGTTTCTGTTTGTTGGCTCGGCAAATTCATGCATCCTTTCATGACCGTTTTCGTACCCTTTATTCTAACAGAATTCATTTAGAATAAAAGCTTATTTCCACAGCCGCAGAAAAGTTGCTAAGATGATGATAAGGTTTTTGATCCTCAAAATGCGGGGAAAGAATAGGGAGGTTATTGATATGATACATGTGCTGTTTGTCTGTCTGGGAAATATTTGCCGGTCGCCTATGGCAGAGGCGGTATTTTCTGATATGGTGAAGAAAAACGGGCTGAACGGGCAGATTAACATTGATTCAGCGGGAATCGGCGCCTGGCATGCGGGAAATCCGCCGCATGAAGGGACAAAGGAGATCCTAAAGAAGAAAGGGATCAGCGCAAGCGGCATCACGGCGAGGCAGGTCCGTGAGTCTGATCTGACCGATTTTGATTACGTCATTGCGATGGATGCAGAAAATATCGGACATCTGCGCAGCATGGCCGGTTATAAAAAAGCGGCGCCGCGTATTGCAAGGCTGCTTGATTATGTACCGGAGTCGGACCTTGCGGACGTGCCCGATCCGTATTATACCGGGAATTTCAGCGAGGTGTACGCTTTGGTCGAGTCCGGGTGCCGTCATTTGCTGGAGACAATAAAGAAAGACCATCACTTATAAGGGGGATTGACCGATGAAGCAGACACGCATCATGGCAAAAGCGATTCTGATCGGCGCTGCCGCCGGCGGAGCACTGTCCTTATTACATAAGCCCACGAGAGAGGGATGTTTCCGGAACATGGACGCGTGCAGGCGCCGTGCGGCATTTTACCGAAAACATCCTGAAGCCCTGAAACAGCAGGCTTCCGCAAAACTTGATCAAGTGAAAATCATCGCCAATACCGTATCGGAAGATCTGAGTTTTTTAAACGGGCAGATCACCAAGCTGAAGCAGACGACGCCGCAGGTCATTGACCTGTTAAAAGAAACGAAGGAGCATTTTTCGAAAAACGATCATTGAGGTGGGATGTCATGGGTTTTATAAAAGAGCTGTTTGCAAGGTTTTCACTGCATGAAGGACAAAGTAAATCGGCGGAGCTGGCGTATTTTTTCCTGCTGTCATTGTTTCCGTTGATGATTTTCATGCTGACGCTCACCGCCTATCTTCCCATATCGGCAGAAGACGTGCTCGGGGCGGTCGATCAATACGCGCCCGACAGCGCCATGTCTATGGTGAAATCCATAACGGAGCAAACGCTGAACAAGCGCAGCGGCGGGCTTTTGTCATTCGGGATTATCGCCGTCATCTGGTCGGCTTCGAATGGCATGAACGCGATTGTCAGAGCATTTAACCATGCCTACGAAGTCGAGGAAAACCGCTCATTTATCATCATTCGCCTGACCTCAATTTTTTTAACCATCGCGATGGTGGTTACGATTTTAATCGCACTGCTTCTGCCGGTGTTCGGCAGAGAAATCGGAATGCTGGCCGCAGATTTCATCGGCGCTTCCGGCCTGTTTTTGCAGGTGTGGTCGGTTGTCCGCTGGGGTATCAGTCCGCTTATCCTGTTAATCGTGTTTACCGCGCTTTACATTTTCGCGCCGAATAAAAGGCTTTCCCTCCGTTTTGTCCTGCCGGGAGCCGTATTTGCGGCAGCCGGCTGGATTATCGTCAGTATGCTGTTCTCATTTTACGTCGGCACCTTTGCCAACTACAGCGCCACATACGGGAGCATCGGGGGAATTATCGTCCTTATGATCTGGTTTTACCTTACGGGAACACTGCTGATTTTAGGAGGAGAAATCAACGCGCTTTTACATAAACGTAAAAAGCTTCCTGATGAAAATCCGTACCGCGGGAGCAAGCTATAGAGGAACGGATGACGTTCAAGCTGAAAAACGGAGGGAATCGGCTATGACCAAGCATACGAAAAAAGGCGGAAGCCATAATAAACAAAATTCAAAAAACGGCCCGAAGAATAAAACAAGCGGAAGCGCTAACGGGCAGAACGGATACCACTAGAAAGAAGCCGCCTGACTTAGATCAGGCGGCTTTTTTTATGAGGCCGGAAAAGAATGGGATTCGGATGCGGGACTGTGCTTTGTTTTCCCGAAGACGAGCGCAAGCCAAATACAGACCAGAATCACCGTAATAAAGTAAAACAAATTGGCGCTTTCAAACCGCTGCATATACCAGCCGCCCGCCACCGGGCCGATCATGCTGCCGAGGCTGAAGGAAATGCCGCAGAGCAGATTGCCCGCCGGCAGCAGATGGGACGGCAGCAGGTCGCTCATATAGCTGATGCCGAGAGAAAACATACTGCCGACCGCCATTCCCGCCGTGAAAAAGCAGCAGCCGATGACAGAAGGCGACGGAAACAGTCCGGCCGTCAAAAAGCAAAGGGCACCCGTTAATAAGATGACGAGCAGGACACGTTTTCTCCCGAATCGATCGCTTAATAAACCGAGAGGGAACTGGAATACAATACTTCCGATGGCAAAAGCGGGCAATATCAGCGCGACGGCATCGACTGATATGCCTAAACGCAGGGCGTACACGGGAAAGCTTCCGTTCAGCGCCGTTTCTAAAAAACCGTACCCGAAAGCCGGGAGAAAAGCGACCCAGCCGAAAAGAAGGGCGCGGTAAAACCGTTTTGCGCTATTGTCCCCGGATGTTTCATCCGGACCTTGCGCCGGGTACTCATTACGTAAGACAAATACAAACAGCCAGGCGGCAAGACTGATACAGCCGGATACGATGAACGGAAGGGACGGACTTGTTTTCACAAGAGGGACCATGAACGGGCCGACAGCGAATCCGAGCCCGAAGGACAGTCCGTACAGCGAAATGTTTCTTCCTCTGTTTCGGGGCGTTGACTTTGACGTCACCCACGTTTGGGTTGAAAAATGCAGCATATGATCCCCGATTCCGATAAAGAGCCGAAGAAAAAACCATAACCATATGGATTGAAGCCAAATAAAACTGAATAAGCTGATGATAACAAGAAATCCGCCCATGACCATCAGAGGTTTGAACCCGAGCTTGCGCAGCGGGGCCTCCATAAACGGCGACGCCAGAAGCACGCCGATATAAAGGCCGGTTGCGTGAAGTCCGTTTATGGCTGCTGATTCCCCGTTCGTTTCAAAAATGACGGAGATCACCGGCAGAAGCATGCCTTGGGAAAATCCGGAGATGGAAACAAGCAGAACCAAAATAGAAGTACAGTCGTGACATCGCGTATTTCTCCTTCTTCAGTATCTTTCTTGATCGTACACGGATTTGTCGCGTCCGGCAACCTGAAAATGCCAATTCGGGCTGCCGCGGAAGTGTAATTGAGGGAGTTTTTGAGAAGGATATAAAAAGACTCATTCGAAAAAAGGAGCCAGGCAGATATGAATCGGATTTTTTTCTTTACGGCTGCGGCGGGAGTGCCGCTTTCAGTCATCGGCGGCCTGATGCACTGGCCGTCAGCGGTTTTGTTTATTATTTATTGCTTGACGATTATTGCGCTTGCAAGTTATATGGGGAGAGCGACTGAATCTCTTGCCATTATCGCGGGACCGCGGATCGGCGGTCTGCTGAATGCCACGTTCGGCAATGCGGTAGAGCTGATTATATCGCTTTTCGCCTTAAAAGAAGGGCTGACGGGCATCGTGCTTGCTTCACTGACCGGTTCGGTGCTCGGCAATCTTCTGCTCGTCGCGGGATTGTCGTTTTTTATCGGCGGTTTGAAATACAAGCGGCAGGAATTCAATATTCATGATGCCCGGCATAATTCCGGCCTGCTGATTTTTGCCATTATCGTAGCTTTTGTCATTCCCGAAGTGTTTTCCATGGATATGGGGGAAAAAAACAAGCTTGATTTGAGTGTCGGCATCAGCATCATCATGATCCTTTTGTACGTGGCGGCTCTTTATTTCAAGCTCGTCACCCACCGCGGTGTTTATCAGCCGAATCAGCCGGAGGCAAAGGTAGAAGAGGAGCAGCCTGAGTGGTCGGGGAAAAGAGCGACAGCCGTCTTATTTATTTCAACCATTATCGTCGCCTACATATCTGAAAACCTTGTCCATACGTTTCATGCGGTGGCTGAACAGTTCGGCTGGAGCGAGCTGTTTATCGGGGTGATTATCGTCGCGATCGTCGGAAATGCCGCAGAGCATGCGTCGGCGATTATTATGGCGTACAAAGACAAGATGGATGTCGCCGTTGAAATCGCGGTAGGCTCGACTTTGCAGATCGCCATGTTTGTGGCTCCGGTTCTTGTGATCTGTTCCATCTTTTTTCCGGTCAATATGCCGCTTGTATTCACATTGCCCGAGCTTGTCGCGATGATCTCATCCGTCCTTTTGATGACGATGATTTCAAATGACGGTGATTCGAACTGGTTTGAGGGGGCTACGCTCCTTGCCGCTTATGTCATCATGGCGATCGGTTTTTTCCTGCTTTAACCTGTAAAAAATGCGGATAACAACGATTGCGGAGGAAAAGACTAAAGGAAAATGCTATAGAAAGAGTGATATGATGAGAAAGCTGTTTCATGCCACACTGATTCTGCTGTTATCCTTTAGTTTTTTCGCAACGCCGTCTGCCGATGCAAAAAAACCGTTTAAAGTTCCCAACTCTGTCGTAAGCATTTCAAAGGAAAATACGTATCCGAATGCTTCACAGGATCAGCCGATGCTTCAGCCGAGCAAACTGGCAAAGGAATTGTTAGATACATCCGAGATCAACATCGAAAATCCGCATCTGATAAAGATGCTGAATGAATCCTCGGTTTCCGGTTCACCGCTTGCCATCGGATACCGGGCGACAATATTTCTCGGGAAATGGGCGCTCGGCTATCAATCGAACGAAACGGTCGCCAACTGGGAATATAAAAAAATCAATACGAACAGAGCGGATAACCGGGGCGGGCAGCAAACCGCGGTTATCTCATACGCCCAAGAACAGCAATACAAAATCAAAGGCGGGCTCACTGCGAAGGTGCCGAACGCAGAAGACGTAAAAAGCATGATGATGCAAAAAGCGATGAAGAAAACAAAACTGCCGCTCGCGTTTGAAACGGTTATCGGCGCAGGCACAAAACGCGATCAAACCTACAAAATTTCTCCGCAGCGGCTCGGCTACCTGCACGCCTACGCTCCGGCCGTTAATGAAAAAGGAAAAGTAACATACGGTGAAGTGTATTTGGTGCTGAAAGGCAGCAAGCGGAAACTTGTCGTCAAAAATGTGACTTCGCAAGGAATCGGGGCTTGGATTCCGGTGCAGGATCACGTCACATTCGGTTTTCAAATGACAGCGCAGCCGAGATAAATAAAAAAAGCTGATTCCGGTTCGGGAATCAGCTTTTTTGTGTGTGATACATTTCCTCAAGCAATTGCACATTGTTGTTGTACAGCTCCCGGGCAAGAACGCGTCTCACCGCAAGGCTCGCCGAGAAGTATTCTGTGTCTTGAACCATGCCTTTGACAGTAAATTCTATGCCTCTTGTCAATTTGTTCAGGCTCATAATTCCATGTACTTGAAACGGCTCCGTCGCATTGAGAAATTCATCCCGCTTCAGTGAATCGCGAAGCTCATCATTGAGCATGTCGCAGGCTTTTTCTAAGACGGCATATACCCGCTCGGGATCTTCCTTGTAACTGATCACGACGGATTCGGTAATCCGCATAAAATCAATGTTATAGTTTTGAAGCTGTCTGACCTCACCGTTTGAAATGGTAAGCAGCTTGCCGGTCCACTCACGGATCTGGAGGGAACGGAGTCCGATTTCTTCGACTGTGCCGTTGAACAGATTGTTAATCGTCACGTAATCGCCTTTATGAAGCTGGCGTTCGTATATCAAAAAGACACCGGCCAATATGTCCTTGATTAACGACTGTGCGCCGAAACCGATGACGATACCGGCAACACCCGCCCCGGCTAAAATTCGGCCGAAATCATGAACGAATAAAGAAATGACGTAAAAGATAAAACCGATCGTCGCCGTATACTGGGTGATGGACCGGACGAGGCTTTCAATCGTTTTCCCTTTCCGTTCCTCTAAGAAATCCGTGCGTTTAAATAACACCTGGACAAAGCGGTTGATCAAAAAAACACCGGCGTAAAGCACGAGAGCGACGATGATGATCTCAACCACTTTGCTTTTCAAAATGTCCGTAATTGTCGTTTCCATCTTCTGTTAACCTCTGGCTTTTCGTAATGAAAAATCCGTATCCTGATAATAACTGTTTTTGACAAGGACGTTCGGGCCGAGGCACCGGACGTTTGTGCAGCGGCAGTTCAGCTCTTTGCTCAGCTTCGTCTGTCTCCACTTGTCATATGCTTCAGGAAGGCTGTCTGTTTTAATATTGCCGAGCGGCGGTGTATCGCCGAAATCCGTGACAATGATATTTCCGTCAAAAATGTTGACATTCAGGCGGGAGCGGCCGTCAGGGTCGTTTCGCACCGTAACGTTTTTTGCTTCCCGCAGGCGGCGGAGGAGCTTCTGGTCTTCTTCATCAGGGCTGCATGCGTAAAACGGGAGCGTACCGAACAGCATCCATGTCTCTTCATCGCGAATGTCGAGCAGATGATGAATAGCCTGTCTCATGTCCGTCAGGCTGAGTGATTCAAGCGCGCTGGCGAAATCACTCGGATACATCGGATGGACTTCGTGCCGCTGGCATTTCATTTCTTCCGTAATCTGCCGGTGAATATGTTCAATATGCGGCAGCGTCCGTTTGTTCAGCATCGTTTCCGCTGAAACCATTACGCCTGCTTCGACAAGCGTGCGGCTGTTTTCAATCATTTTGTCAAAATAGCGCGCCCGCTGTTCAAATGTCGGTTTCTTCTCCATCATCGCAAATCCGATGTCGGCAAAGTCCTCGACCGTTCCCCAGTTGTGAGAAATGTGAAGAACGTCCAAATAAGGAATAATCCGTTCGTAGCGCCCGATATCAAGCGTCAGGTTTGAATTGATCTGTGTACGGACGCCGCGTTCATGCGCATATTTTAAAAGCGGGACGACGTATTCCTTTACCGATTTCAGCGAAAGCATCGGTTCGCCGCCCGTAATGCTGATAGAGCGTAACAGAGGAATTTCATCAAGCCGCTTTAATAAAAGGTCGATCGGCAGCGCATTCGGGTCTTTCGGCTGGAGCGTGTACCCGACGGCGCAGTGCTCGCATCTCATATTGCACAAAGTCGTCGTTGTGAATTCAACGTTCGTCAGTTTCATATCTCCATACTGGTCGACATCCATGTACGCTTCCCAAGGATCGTACTCCGGTGTGATCGGACGCAGTGTTGTGTTTTGTGTCATGACTATCTAACTCCTTTATAAATGGGGCATACTAACGTCTGCCAACTGTTAATTTTAGACCTGATCTGCCAAGATCGCAAGTAGCGGAACCATTGAAAAACGGCAAAAAATACGCTACCATTATAAAAAATGAATGGAGTGGAAGTATGGGGAATGCAGTAAACAGCAAAGATCAGCAGCTCGATTACCTGAAGAACAGACTCGATATGTTTATGAATGTCATTGATTCATTAGACCCTGAATCAACGGACGTTGAAGATATAGACCGGCTCATCGGCATGCTTGATGATCTGGAAGCAAAATACGAACGCTTTAAAAAGGATTGGGAATAAACCCCGGCGGAATGCCGGGGTTTTTCTTTTTCCATAATGCGGCTGTATAAAAGGGCAGGGCCTACTGCAAAATAAGGAAAAATGCAGAAGGAGTGCTGGTCATGAAATGGTTTTGTTCAATTTGCTGCATGGCCGTTTTACTTGCGGGAGGCATCAACAGCGCAGAAGCCGTGCCGAATGAACGGATAAACTGGGGCTTTAAACGCAGCGTCAATCATCAGCCGCCGGATGCCGGCAGACAGCTGGACAATCTGGTCAAAAAATATGATGCCTTTTATTTGGGCAATACGAAAGAAAAGACCATCTATTTAACGTTTGATAACGGATATGAAAATGGGTACACCCCGAAAGTGCTTGATGTGTTAAAAAAACATCACGTCACGGGCACTTTTTTTGTCACAGGTCATTTTGTGAAAGAGCAGCCTGATTTGATTAAACGGATGTCAAAGGAAGGCCATATCATCGGCAATCATTCTTTTCATCATCCTGATCTGACGACAAAAACGGGCGATCAGATTCAAGACGAACTCGATTCCGTCACGGAAGCTGTGTACAACATTACCGGAAAGCGGGACAACCTGTATCTCCGTCCGCCGCGCGGCGTATTCAGCGAATATGTCCTCAAAGAAACGAAGCGCCTCGGCTACCAAACCGTTTTCTGGTCCGTCGCATTTGTCGACTGGAAGGTTAACGAGCAAAAAGGGAAACAATATGCCTATGATCACATGATAAAGCAGGCGCATCCCGGCGCGATCTACCTTCTTCACACCGTTTCAAAGGACAATTCAGAAGCTCTGGACGATGCCATTACCGATTTGAAAAAAGAAGGCTACACGTTTAAAAGCATTGATGACCTGATGTTTGAGAAAGAAATGAAGCTGCCGTCTTTGTAACGGGAAGCGCCTCATCATATAGTCTTATCTTGATGCAGGCGTCAAAACCCTTACGCCATAAACATCACTGAGATGAAACCTGCTCCCAGTTAAAGGGGGCAGGTTTTTTTGCCCCTCTAATTAAGAGATAGTTAAGAAATAGTTAATCCCCAGTTAAAAACGCATTCCTATACTATTGTACATAAGCATTAGGAAAGTAGGTCTGGATCAATGCCGGAAATAATTAAAACGACAAATTTAACAAAAGTTTATGGAAAACAAAAGTCAGTTGATAACCTCAACATAACAGTTAATGAAGGTGATATTTACGGGTTTCTGGGGAGAAACGGGGCAGGTAAAACAACGACAATAAGAATGCTGCTGGGGCTGATAAAGCCTACTCATGGAAAGATTGAGATATTCGGTGAGGATTTACATACGAATAAGAAAGACATTCTAAAAAGAATTGGTTCAATTGTAGAAGTACCAGGATTCTATGGAAACCTCACGGCTAAAGAAAACCTTGAAATAAATGCCAGGATCGTTGGAATTCACAAAAAAAATGCAATTGAAGAAGCATTAGAAATTGTGGGATTAGAGAATGAAACCAAAAAGCTTGTAGGCAAATACTCTTTAGGAATGAAGCAAAGACTTGGCATCGCCCGATCTCTTCTTCACTATCCGGAATTACTAATATTAGATGAACCGACGAATGGTTTAGATCCGATTGGGATTAAAGAGATGAGAAGGCTCATTAAAACATTAGCTGAAGAAAGAAAAATTACTCTGCTGATATCGAGCCATATCCTGTCTGAGATTGAACAATTAGTTGATCATTTGGGCATTATTCACGAGGGAAAACTGTTAGAGGAAACCGAATTTGATACTCTCCGGAAGAGAAATCGAAAGTTTCTTGAGTTTCAAGTTTCGAATGATAATAAAGCTGCGATGCTTTTAGAGAAACATTTTCAGATCTTTGACTACGAAGTACATGGTGACGGAATTATCCGCATTTTCTCGCATATTGGACAACAGGGAGCAATTAATAAATTACTTGTTCAGAACGATATTGAGGTGTTTAAAATTTTGATGAGTGAAGACCGCCTGGAGGATTATTTCACAAAATTGGTTGGGGGTGGAACCATTGGTTAATCTGTTATATGCAGAGTTACTAAAACTCAGAAGGTCTGCGATGCTTCTAATAAGTACGATAGGAGCTTCGGTCGTCCCATTTATGGTTGTCGTTGCATCCTATGTACAGATAAAGACTGAGAATCCCGCTCCTGTCATAAAATTTCATGAACTTTTCAGCAACGCTAACTTATATACAGTCTTGGTAGTGGGGGTCCCGCTGTATGGAGTTGTTGCCGCTTATATTTTTAACAGGGAATACATGGATGATACACTGAAAAACCTTTTAACCATACCCGTTTCCAGAATCAATCTGATACTTAGTAAACTATTGCTGCTATTTATCTGGATATTCTTTTTAACTTTAGTTGCGTGGGGGCTTACTTTATTACTGGGTGTGATCTTGCAATTCCCGGATCTCAGCCAATCACTCATACTCAAATCATTTTTGCACTTTTCAATTGGGGGAATTTTACTATTTGTTTTATCAACACCTATTGTTCTGATCACAGTTGTTCTAAAGAATTACGTACCTACCATTATTTTTACAATCCTAATTACTTTGATAAATATTATGACAGCTAACTCAGAACACAGAGGATTGTTCCCGTGGGCAGCAGCCGGAGACATTTCAATGAATACGCTTCTCCCTACTTATCCTCCGGAGTACTCCTATGCAGGAATTGCCCTAATCTCAATATTGGGATTTGCTTCCTTGGTGATCTATTTTAACAAAGCGGATATACATTAATGTTTATGAAAGACTTTCAAGTGAAAAGCCGATTGATTTGTGCCGCATAAATTCCGTGAAAATATAAATGAGTGTTTAAATAGGAGGATGGTATAAGTGTCTTTTTCAGAGATGAATATGACCGCTTTTCGTGCTGTAAACGATCTGGGAAAAGAATATCCATTTCTAAACTCAGCAATGGTCATACTTGCTGAATATGCAGTGTTTATTTTAGCACTCGTTATGCTTGTTTTCTGGTTTACCCGAAATGATAGAAACAGAATGATGGTCATACAGGCGGGAGCGGCATTCATTATAGCAGAGATGATCGGGAAAATTGCCGGTCAACTCTATTCCAATCATCAACCATTTGCAGTTCTTTCAAATGTTAACAAACTGGCAGATCATGCGGTGGATAATTCATTTCCAAGCGATCACACCATCCTATTCTTTTCTATCTCATTTTCTTTTTGGCTTGTATATAAAAAAACAGGCTGGATCTGGATCATATTTGCGCTTAGTGTAGCTGTTTCACGCATATGGGTAGGTGTACACTATCCTTTCGATGTTGCTGCAGGAGCTCTTTTTGGAATTATATCAGCTGTGTTATCGTATTGGATTGTACCAAGGCTTGCATTGACTAAAAAAGTTCTTACTCTTTATGAAAAGGGGGAGGGCTGTATTTTACCCCGAAAAGAGAGGTCGAAAAATGTTTAGGCGGATGAGAAACACCTGTATGAACCAGGTGTTTTTGTTCGTTCGAGCACAAACAAAAAACTCATATTGATGATTGATCAACAGGTAATAATTTAGCGGATAGGGGACAAATTCCCGACATAAAAACATAATCGAAATACTGATCTTGTTGGAATTAGGGCTTACTCTTTAAATATCATGACGTTTGTGTCAAAGTTATATTTGGAAGCTGAGCGTTACAATTTTCATAAGCCGACAATTTGAATACACCTGTGTTTATATAAAATACTGAAAATTGGCTAAAAGATCACATGATAGATTGCATATCATGTAATAATGAATACCCACTGTTACTTACATAAATACAAAAAATATGAAGGCGGGTGTCATGAAGTGAAAGAAATTCGTGTCCTTATCGCTGATGATGAAAAAGTGATCAGAGATTTATTAAAAAAATACATTGAACGGGAACTTTATTTAGCAGATGTTGCAAAGGATGGACAGGAAGCTTTGGCATTATTTGAACAAAATACTTATCACCTCGTAATATTGGATCTCATGATGCCAAAAATGGATGGGATTGAAGTATGCAGAAAACTAAGAGAAAAAACCAATGTGCCAATACTTATGCTTACTGCAAAGGACCATGAAGCTGACAAAATTGTAGGGTTGAGTATAGGAGCAGATGATTATATTACAAAACCTTTTAGCGTAAACGAGGTTGTGGCCAGAATTAAGGCACTGATGAGAAGGTTTTTCATTTTAGGGAGCGGCAGCGGAACAGAAGAGAAGCCGCTGCTGAAATATAAAGGTTTATCAATTGATGTGAAAAGATATATCGTATGCGTTGCAGGTGAAGAAATATCATTAACCGCAAAAGAGCTGGAGCTGCTGAAATTTATGGCTTCCAATCCGGAACAGGTATTTACGAAGGCTCAGTTGTTTCGGAATGTTTGGGGCAATCATTACTTAGAAGATGACAATACCGTGATGGTTCACATAAGAAAGCTGAGAAAAAAAATAGAAAAAGACCCATCTAATCCTCAATTTATACAAACAGTTTGGGGAATAGGATACAAATTTGCAGGTGAGAAAGATGAGTCGTAAAATCATATATCTTATGTTTCTGCAGATTACACTGATTTGCCTCAATTGTTTATATGACTGGCAGCACCAAGAGCTTAACACTGTTAAATTGGTTGTCTATGGTCTGCTGATCGGTTTGTCTGTAATCCTTATTACAATTTACTGCAAATTCAACAATGAGCTCATTCAAATGATCCATGCGGTTAAGCGGACATTAAATGGGAACTTAACGACAAGAATATTTGCGAATGGGGCTCCGATATTTAATGAAATGGTTTTTTCAATAAACGAATTGATCGAGAAGTTAGAGAAAATACAGGTGGAAACGATTCAAACGCACGCAGCGAGAAAAAGCCTGTTATCAAGCATATCACACGATATTCGCACACCGCTTACATCAATTATAGGATATTTAGATGCGTTGAAAGACGATATTGCAGCCTCGGAAGAAGAAAAGAAAGAATACGTAAACATTGTTTCAAAGAAGTCGAATCATTTAAAGCAGTTAATTGATGAAATATTTAACATGGCTAAACTGGATGCAGATGAAATGCCGATGCAGCCAGATATTATTGACTTTTCTGAAATAACCAGAGAGTTATTGATTGAATACTTGCCGGAGATAAAAAGAAATGAATTAGAGCTTAAAATAAATATTCCTGAAAGAAAGTGTCTTATTATGGCGGATCGTCTAAGTATCGTTAGAATTATTGAGAATATCTTGAAGAATGCCATCCTTTACGGAAAAGAAGGAAAGGTTCTTGGCATAGAACTTAAAGAGAATGACAAAGAATTTGAACTGCTGATCTGGGATAGGGGGCCGGGGATACCAAAGACAGAATCAGAGAAGGTATTTGAGAGGATGTACAGGGGAGACTTATCCAGAAGCTCAGGACACTCGGGAAGCGGTTTAGGACTCTCAATTGCCAAAGCATTAATTGAGAAAAATCAAGGGAGAATATGGGTTGACAGCACCCCTTATATAAAAACAACATTCGGCATTGCATTTGGAAAAATAAAATTAATACGGACATGAATGGAATGATTAGAAAGAGAAACAGACGCTTATAATAGCCAAGAAACCAATGTGTTAGAGAACACATTGGTTTCATTTTTTCCTAAACGGGAGAGGTTTTCACTGCTTATTTGATACATTTAATCAGTGCAGCCCAATCCAGATCCCCGAAGCCTTGTGCGATCCCGCTTTCAAAATGGCTCTTGGCCAGCTCGGCAAGAGGGAGTTTTGCGGAAACCTGTTCTGCGGCGGCGAGCGCCAAATTGGTATCCTTCAGCCCTAAAGACATTTTGAAACCGGCCGGCTCAAATTTCTCCTCAGCCATGATCGTGCCGTAATTTTGATAGACGGGAGAGCCAAAGAGCGCGCCGGCAATTTCTAAAAATTGTTTCCGTTCTAAACCGAACTTCTCCATCATTAAGAATGATTCAGATAACGCCTCCAGCATAGAAACGAGCAAGAAATTGACGCTGATTTTCGCGGCATTGGCGGTCTTTGTTTCTTCACCAGTGTCAAATACTTGCTGACTCAGGATGTTAAGCAGCGGTTCGGCCTTTTTCTTCGCTTCCGCCGGTCCGGCTGTGATGATGCGAAGCTCAGCCTTCTCGGCGGCATCGGGGCGGCCGAGGACGGGAGCGGCGATAAAGGACTGCCCTCTGCCCGAATGTGCGGCGGAAAGCTGTTCTGACAGCGCCGTACTGATCGTGCTCATTGAAATATGAATGCCGTTTTCAGATAACCCGGCAATAATGCCGCAAGCTCCGAAAGTCACGTCTGTTACGGCTTCATCGTCTGACAGCATGGACAGCACGATATCTGCATGTTCAGCTGCCTGGCGGGGCGTTTCGGCATATTCGGCCCCTTTTTCCAGCAGGTCAGCCGCTTTTTCTTTCGTCCGGTTATATACAGTCAGGCTGTATCCGGCTTTTATGATATTTTCGGCGATGGGGCGGCCCATATTGCCGAGTCCGACGATGGCGATCTTCATTTCACAGTCCCTCCAATGAAAAGTTTTCCACCATTATACATGCAAAATGGTTATTCTGCTGTGTACAGGATTGCCACTTTCAGTTCAGGTTCTGAAGACCATCCGGAGTCTGAGGCGGCTTTCCCCTTATAAAATCCGCTAAACCGCGTTTTAATGATTGTTTTTGAACGGGGTTTTACAGTGAACGTTTTTGAGTTGAATGTGACGTCCTTTATGTTTTCTGATAAATCCGGGGTGACAGAAATGGTTTGTTCCCCTTTTCCGTAATGATTGATATAAAGCGTGCAGCTCATGCCCGCTCTTTTTCGCTCAACCAGATGACTGCATTCGCTGCGGTGCTTCAAATATTCGACAGCCTCTTTTTCGGGCGCGAACTGTTTTAAGGAAAAAGCGGCATATTCGGTGGCAGGACTGATACCGGAAGCGGCCCCCATACTGAGAAAGATCAGAAACAGCCCCGCCGCGGGAAGCGTCCGCCTGAACGCGGCGGCACACCAGATTAACGCCGCAAAGTAAAGCACGACCCCGGGAATGACGGAGATATGGGCTCCATCTTCCGACCAAGAGGAAAAGCCGAGTAACTCAAAGATGTAATCAGACACCGTGCGGCCGTTATACAGCGGGGCAATGGACATGACACTGAAAGCCAGGAGGACAGAAGAAATGATTTTGTGAGAAAAGATGGTAACGGCGCACACCTCTTTACGTTTTTTTCCAGACTATCATGTTTTCTCAAAAAAAAGAACAGCCGGCAGCCGTTCTTACTTGAAAATATTAAACCAGCCTTTGCGAGCGAACCAAAACAGCATGGCGGCCACAAGGACGGCCATTACGCCCAAAACGATAAAATACCCGTATTTCCAATGAAGTTCAGGCATGTTATCGAAATTCATGCCGTAAACCCCCGCGATGAACGTCAGCGGGATAAAAATGGTCGAGACGATGGTTAATGTCATCATAATGGCGTTCATCCGGTTTGAATTCAGCGTCACATAGCTGTCCCGCAAATCTGAAGTCATATCACGGTTTGACTCGATCAGCTCAGCCAGTTTTAACAGGTGGTCATAAATATCGCTGAAATACGCTTTCGTTTCACGGCTTTCTCTTACATGGTCAAGGCTCAAAATCCGGTACATTAAATCGCGCATCGGAATGATCGTCCGCCTCAGGTTCAAAAGATCAGTCCGCAATTCAAACACTTCATTCATTAAAGTGCCGTAAGATTTATGGGTTCTGCTGTCTTCAATTTCATTCAACCGGTCTTCAATTTTGTACAGCACGGGGAAATATTCATCGACAAGCTGATCCATAATCATATAAGTGATGTGCCCGGGCCCTTTTTTGGCTAATCCCGGAGAAGCGAAAAAACGTTCTCTCACCTTTGAGACGCCGGGCGATTCGTGCAAATGGAAGCTGACGATGAAACGGTCAGACTGAAAAATGTCCACCTCTTCCATTTCCAGTGTGTCCGGGTTCAAGGCGTGGAGCACATAAAAACGGTAGCCGTCATAGTGGTCGATTTTCGGCCGCTGCATGTGCTGAAAGCAATCCTCGATCGCAAGCGGATGAAAATGAAAATAATCCCGCAGCAGCTCGGTTTCATGCATCTCAGCGCCGAAAAAATCAATCCAGTACCATGCGATGTCCGGTTGTTCTGTACGTGATAGGGGGATATTATCTAATATCTCATTATGTGTTGTGATTGCGGTTATATGTATCATAAACAACCCTCCGCCTGCCATTATATCATGCGGCGTTATGAAGAAAAGTATACGAATTGCCGCTCGGCCGCTTCATGATATACTTGGACAAAAAGGGGTGGAGCATATGTGGAAGGAAATGGTTTCGGTCACACCGCCGTATCATTTTGATAAAGTCCTTGAAAGGCTGTCGCTCGATCCGCTGAATGCGGTCGATCTTAAAGCAAGGTCAATCAAAGTGCCGCTCAGAACACGGGACGGTAAACTGTCCGTCATCACGGTTCAAGGGGAAGGCACCGCCGCAGACCCGGTTTTTCTCGTCAGCGGAGAAACGGACCGCAAAGAGATGATTGAACGGATCAAACACATTTTTCAGTGGGAGCAGCCGCTTCAGCCTGTACTTGATCATTTCTCAAAAACAAATCTGTCGGCGCTTTTTGAGGAGCATGCGGGAACCCCGCTCGTCTTGGAATATGACGTCTACAACTGTCTCATGAAATGCATCATCCACCAACAGCTCAACCTTTCCTTCGCTTTTACTTTAACGGAACGGTTCGTCCATGCCTTCGGTGAACAAATAGACGGCGTCTGGTGCTATCCCGAGCCGAAAACGATCGCGGCGCTTGATTATCAGGACTTGCGGGAGCTCCAGTTCAGCATGAGAAAAGCGGAATATGCGATTGACATTTCACGGATGATTGCAGACGGAGCGCTCAATCTGGCGGAACTTTCTCATTTATCGGATGAAGACATTATGAAAAAGCTGATCGCCATCAGAGGCATCGGCCCGTGGACCGTTCAAAACGTGCTCATGTTCGGCCTCGGCCGCCCGAATCTGTTTCCTTTGGCGGACATCGGCCTGCAAAACGCCGTCAAACGCCGCTTCGCTCTAGAGGATAAACCGTCAAAAGACATGATGCTCCAGGTAAGCAGGGAATGGGCGCCGTATTTAAGCTATGCGTCCTTGTACTTGTGGAGAAGCATTGAATGAAAAAAGGAAACTTCCAGTGAAAAACATGAAGGAACCGCCGGCTGCATGTTATACTGAAAAGATGTGATATTTCAAATCAGCCGTTTTCCCATGAGAAAGGCTTTATATAGAAACGGAGAGAAAAAAACGTGAATCAACATCAAAAAAAGGCGCCTGCCGAATTGAAAATCGGACAGACATTTCCGCTGACCATCAAACGTCTCGGCATTAACGGAGAGGGCGTCGGCTATTTTAAGAAAAAAGTTGTCTTCGTACCCGGCGCTCTGCCAGGGGAAGAAGTCGTTGCCGAAGCGACAAATGTGCAGCCGAAATTTTCAGAAGCACGCGTCAAAAAAATCCGCAAGCCGTCTGAACACCGCGTCACGCCGCCATGCCCGGTCTACGACCAGTGCGGCGGCTGTCAGCTTCAGCATCTGGCATACACCCAGCAGCTTCGCGAAAAACGCGACATCGTCATTCAGTCTCTGGAACGTCATACGAGATTCAATGTCGAAGAAATGAACATTAAAGATACGATCGGAATGGACAACCCTTGGAATTACCGGAACAAAAGCCAGTTCCAAGTCGGACGCTCGCAAAGCGGCAGCATCATTGCCGGCTTATACGGACTTGATTCCCATAAAATCGTCCCGATTAAGGAATGCATTGTCCAGCATCCGGCGACAAACAAAACAACGGGTATCGTCCGCCGTATTTTGGAAAAACACAACGTATCCGTTTATAACGAACGAACCAAAAAAGGCGATGTCCGCACCATCGTGACGAGAGTCGGTTTTGAAACAGGCGAAGTGCAGGTCGTGCTTGTCACCGCGAAAGAGACACTGCCGAATAAAGACGAGATCGTCAAAGCCATTCAGAACCGTCTGCCGGAAGTGAAATCGATTATTCAAAACGTCAATGGCGCGCGCACATCCGTCATTTTCGGTGACAAAACAAAAGCGCTGGCCGGAAGCCATGCCATTCAAGAAGTGCTCGGTGACGTGTCATTTGAACTGAGCGCCCGCGCCTTCTTCCAGCTCAACCCTGAGCAGACGGTCAAGCTGTATGACGAAGTGAAACAAGCGGCTCAGCTGACAGGAAAAGAAAAAGTCGTAGACGCGTATTGCGGCGTCGGTACGATCGGCATGTGGGTTTCAAGCGGCGCAAAAGAGATCCGCGGCATGGACGTCATTAAAGAATCAATTGATGATGCGAAGAAAAACGCCAAAAAACACGGCATCAAAAACGCGGCATATGTCACAGGAACAGCCGAACACTGGCTCCCGAAATGGACGAAAGAAGGCTTCCGCCCTGACGTGGTCATCGTCGACCCGCCGAGAACCGGCTGCGACAGAACATTTTTAGATACCATCAAAAAAGTAAAACCGAAGCGCTTCGTATACGTATCCTGCAATCCTTCCACACTGGCGAAAGACTTGCAGACGCTATCGAAGGACTATCGCGTCGAATATATTCAGCCTGTGGATATGTTTCCGCAGACGGCTCATGTGGAAGCCGTGGCGAAGCTTGTTTTGAAATCGTCTAACTAAAATAAACAATTCAGACCTGGATTTCGGTAAATAAACAATTCCGATTTCCGGGTCTTTTTCATGTTTTGCCCTTGTCCTATCTGTCTTTATTTAACTGATAAAAAGAGTTGAAAAAACGTATGGAAAAGCAAGTGAAAAACAGCCAAGCAGGCTGCTTTCTATTAACACTTTCTTTTTTCCGTTTGGAAACGGCATTACAGACAAAATATGAAGATCTTGTTGTGAACCAGAAGCAATAACAAGTCGTTCAAGTTCCGTGAATACTTGTAATCTCAGTTAATATTTTGTGAACTTCTTTCTTAAAGAATAAAGTCCCCGACACTCATCGGCACATCTACTATTGGCGATAGTTGTAATAAATGATAAAAAGGAGGTGAAACCGAATGAGAGATATTGGAACCTCAACAACTGAACGAAGGTTCTGAAGTAGAAACTGTAAAAGACAAGGTTGCTTACTTACACTAATCACAACGGCAGTTGGCACATCACTATCAGCAACAACTGTGGATAAAAGATCAAACAAACTAAAAAAGCATGTTTCGTCGTTATACATGATATGAAAGCCTAAACAGGAAAAAAGGCCCCCGATTACTTTCCTTATTACTAAAAAAGAAATAAATCCGAGGCGGAAACGCAAGTGATAACAACTATTACAGTAATACCTGCGATGGTTATATCCTTAATAAGTAATTATCGCGACAATCATTCTTCATCATATAATGATGTTAGATTGACACTAGGCTAAAAAGTATTGGAGAAAAGGAAATGGATAAAGTAAACAAAAAACGACTGTTATTTAAAAGAAGTTGGTTTCAAACGTTGTTGGCATTTTTAGTTTCACAGCTTTATTTTAATTTTGCAGTATTAACGGGATGGGGTCCTAATTATAGAGAAATGAATGGATTCCCAGCAAACATAGTTGAACTGGATTTCTTTCAAACATATCTTTCATTCTATGATAATCCATGGTTTAATATTGTCACTGTTTTCTTGGGGGTTTTCACTGTTATACAAATAATTACAGGTGTAACAAAGGATATTCGAAATAAAAGCAATAACTTCTGATGCCTTATTTAATGATGAAAGAAAATGAATACTTTCTTATTCTTATGAGTGAGGACTGCGGCACTTAGTCAGCAGTCTATTTTATTGGTTTTGGATCAGGATTACCGAATCGTAACCTTATACATTGTATAAAGATATTAACATATGGGGTTTGAAAGCCAATCGCCCTTTAGTACATATACTGTATAGAGCCAGAAGCCACTTGCTGCGTTGGTTATTTCTAAACCATGAGCAAATCTCAAATGGTCCAGATTGAAGTTTTGAATTCTTTTAAGTAAGAGTTTATTTTCTCTTCTCATCCTCCTTACTCCATACCATCCCCAACTCAATTTGCATAATTAAATCTCTTGAAATTAGTTTTCCGCAAAATGATATTGAGATAAGGATATGGTGCAGCGTTAAATATTTTATCTTCGATAACAGGACAATTATTTTGCATTGGTAATAGGGAGAACTCTTATGATATTCTATTTAGGTTGGAATCCTTTTTGTCCAAAAAGAGCAAAAGTAAGGCCGCTAAGTAAGATGAAGGTCAGCGCTACTATTAATAAACCACAATATAAATAAAAAAATAGGTGTAGATAATCTTCACACTTTTTTCTCTCTCAAACCCTTTTAAAGGTTAAGGAGTTGACTGAGTTGATCAGAAATGAACGATATGGGGTTAACTTTAGCGATAGTCTATTACGTTAACTCAATTAAGGTGTTCTGCTTCAGTTTGCTTTTCACTTTTTAACGTGTAAAAAGTGAAATGTTCAAAATTTACTATCGTTTGATAAGAAGTGCTGACACATGCTATAAGTGTAAAAGAAGCATGGTCAGTTTTTAATTTTGGGATAAAGGTTTGGCTGTATCCCATCATGAAAGGATTTGGATTTGTTATGACAGATAATTTCTGGCGTGAATTACCGCGGCCATTTTTTGTACTGGCACCAATGGAAGATGTGACGGATGTCGTTTTTCGCCATGTTGTGAGTGAAGCAGGCAGACCTGATGTGTTTTTCACAGAGTTTACAAACTCAGAAAGCTATTGTCACCCGGATGGGAAGGATAGTGTGCGCGGCCGTTTGACTTTCACGGAGGATGAACAGCCGATGGTTGCCCACATATGGGGAGATAAGCCTGAAAACTTTCGCCAAATGAGTATTGGGATGGCGGAATTAGGGTTTAAGGGCCTGGATATCAATATGGGCTGTCCTGTACCTAATGTGGCGGGGAATGGAAAGGGAAGCGGCCTGATTTGCCGTCCTGAAGTTGCAGCCGAATTAATACAGGCGGCGAAAGCAGGAGGTCTGCCGGTAAGTGTGAAGACCAGACTCGGCTACACGGATATAGACGAATGGCGCGGCTGGCTGACACACATACTGAAACAAGACATTGCGAATCTTTCCATTCATCTGCGTACAAGAGCGGAAATGAGTAAAGTAGATGCGCATTGGGAGCTCATCCCGGACATTAAGAAACTTCGTGACGAGATAGCGCCAGAGACCCTTTTGACGATCAATGGAGATATTCCTGACCGGGAGACCGGCTTGAAACTCGCTGAACAATACGGTGTTGACGGGATTATGATTGGACGAGGCATTTTTACTAATCCATTCGCCTTTGAAAAGGAGCCGAGAGAGCATAGCAGTAAGGAATTGCTTGATCTTTTGAGATTGCATCTGGATCTTCATGATGAATATTCAAAAGCAGAAGCTCGAGCATATAAACCGCTCCCTCGCTTTTTCAAGATATATCTCCGCGGATTCCGGGGAGCAAGTGAATTAAGAAATCAATGCATGAATACAAAGTCAACAGATGAAGTGCGTGCATTGCTCGATGACTTTGAGAGAAAGTATCTTGATGGGATGGAGCAAGAGTGACATAAACAACTCTTCATCCGGCCCGGAGTTCGGTTTGAATTCCGGGTCTTTTTGTGTGCGGCTTTTACCCAGACATATCCGTCATGCAGAAATAAACGAATAATGGTACATTGATAGGAGATACATCATAAAGGGGGAGAGAAAAATGAAACGACTGTGCATCATCCCCTGCGGCAAGAAAAAAATTTGGGATGTCCATTCAGATACAGGTCCGGTAAGGGCGGAAGACGCTTATCTCAGCCCGTTTCATCAGGCGTGCGAGCAATATGCGAAAGCATTTTTCGATGAGTGGGTGATTTTGTCGGCGAAGCACGGATTCCTTCGTCCGGATGATATTGTTCCCGGAAATTACGATGTCACTTTTGGAACCGGTCATCCGGAGATCATGGCAGCGGACGAGCTGCGCCGTCAATTTCATGAAAAAGGCTTTTCCGACATCGAAGAGCTTGTCATGCTTGGCGGGAAAAAATACCGAAGCGTCCTAAAGGCCGTCATCGGAGAGCATCAGCATATCACCTGGCCTTTGTCATCGTATAAAGGCATTGGCTACATGCTTCAAGCGCTGAATCGGGCTGTTGAAGAAAAGCATGAACTGCAAGCACGCGGATATGAAAAAAAGAGTGTAACCACTCAAACGCCGCGATAGACTGTATGCAGAAGAATGAAGCAGTTAAAAGATTTCCGAGGAAATAAATACGTCGATCATTGTCAAAGACAGGGTGATGCCCGGTCTTTTTTGTATGCCATAAAACGAGACAAAGGGAACAGATCGAGACAAAATGAGACACCTGTCTCAAACTGTCTCCAGTGTAAAAATAAAAACATTCATTTTCCGGGCTCCAAAGGCTGGCACACTTCTTGCATTTGTATATGTGAACCCTAAATAGAAGGAGGCGCACAAAATGGAATTGTTAAAACGAGAAGACTTGTCATTAACTGAGGAGAAAGCGCTGTGGATGTACCAAAAGATGCTGGAAATCAGGGGCTTTGAAGACAAAGTGCATGAACTGTTCGCGCAAGGAGTGCTTCCCGGATTCGTCCATTTGTATGCCGGTGAAGAAGCGGTAGCTGCAGGCGTGTGCGCTCATTTAGATGATGGCGACAGCATTACAAGCACGCACAGGGGACATGGTCATTGTATCGCTAAAGGCTGTGATCTGGACGGCATGATGGCGGAAATATTCGGAAAAGCGACCGGACTGTGTAAAGGAAAAGGCGGTTCTATGCACATTGCGGATCTTGATAAAGGCATGTTAGGCGCAAATGGAATCGTCGGGGGCGGCTTTACGCTCGCATGCGGATCAGCGCTCACGGCTAAATATAAACAAACTAAAAATGTAAGCGTTTGCTTCTTTGGAGACGGAGCCAATAACCAAGGGACCTTCCATGAAGGGCTGAACTTAGCGGCAGTATGGAACCTTCCTGTCGTGTTCATCGCCGAAAACAACGGCTACGGCGAAGCCACGACATTTGAGTACGCGTCAGCCTGTGATTCAATCGCCGATCGGGCGGCTGCCTATAACATGCCGGGGGTCACGGTGGACGGAAAAGATATTTTAGCGGTTTATCAGGCAGCCGGGGAAGCGATAGAAAGAGCAAGAAACGGCGGAGGCCCGTCTTTGATTGAATGTATGACTTACAGAAACTACGGCCATTTCGAAGGGGATGCCCAAACTTATAAAACAAAGGATGAAAAGACTGAGCATCTTGAAGAAAAGGATGCCATTCAAGGCTTTAAAAACTATCTTCTAAAAGAAACAGATGCAAATAAACTGTCAGACATCGAACAGCGTGTCAGCGAATCGATTGAAAAAGCCGTCTCGTTCAGCGAAAAGAGTCCATATCCGAAAGAGTCGGAGCTGTTGACAGACGTCTACGTGTCATATGAAAAAGGGGGAATGTGAGATGGCGAGAGTCATAAGCATGTCGGACGCGATCAATGAAGCAATGAAGCTTGCGATGAGAAAAGACGAAAATGTGCTTGTAATCGGTGAAGATGTCGCCGGGGGAGCGGCGGTCGATCATTTGCAGGATGATGAAGCATGGGGCGGTGTACTCGGGGTCACAAAGGGGCTCGTACAGGAATTCGGGCGCAGCCGAGTGCTGGACACACCGATTTCTGAGGCGGGCTACATGGGTGCGGCCATGGCTGCGGCATCCACGGGGCTGAGACCGATTGCGGAACTGATGTTTAACGATTTTATCGGAACGTGCTTTGACCAAGTGATCAACCAAGGGGCGAAATTCCGCTATATGTTCGGCGGTAAAGCGCAAGTGCCGATCACCGTCCGCACCACATACGGAGCCGGGTTCCGGGCAGCCGCTCAGCATTCGCAGGCGCTGTATGGCCTGTTCACCAGCATCCCGGGTCTGAAGACGGTTGTGCCGTCCAATCCATATGACGCCAAAGGTTTGCTGCTTTCGGCAATAGAAGACAATGATCCGGTATTCTTTTTTGAAGACAAAACGTCCTACAACATGAAGGGTGAGGTGCCGGAAGATTATTATACAATTCCGCTCGGAAAAGCGGATATCAAACGCGAAGGCAGCGACATCACGCTGTTTGCGGTCGGCAAGCAGGTTAATACCGCGCTTGAAGCGGCTGCACAGCTTTCTGAGAAAGGCATCGACGCCGAGGTGCTTGATCCCCGGAGTCTGTCTCCTTTAGATGAGGAAGCGATTTTCACATCGTTAGAAAAAACAAACCGGCTGATCATCATTGACGAAGCCAATCCGCGCTGCAGCATCGCCACGGATATTGCTGCGATTGTCGCCGATAAGGGCTTTGATTTGCTTGATGCGCCGATTAAGCGGATTACAGCGCCGCATACACCGGTACCGTTTTCGCCGGTGCTTGAAGATCAATATTTGCCGACACCAGACCAAATTGTCAGCGTCACGCTTGAATTGCTTGGCGAGCCGGCAATGAATTAAAGGAGGGATATAGAATGGCTGTAAAAGTAGTAATGCCGAAGCTGGGAATGGCGATGAAGCAAGGTGAAGTATCCGTCTGGAATAAAAAAGTCGGCGACCCGGTTGAAAAGGGAGAAAGCATCGCCAGCATCAACTCGGAAAAAATAGAAATGGAAATAGAAGCGCCTGAAAGCGGCACACTTCTTCACATTAAAGTCAAAGAGGGAGAAGGAGTCCCGCCGGGAACGCCCATCTGTTATATCGGGGAAAACGGCGAAGAAGTGCGGGAGAAGGAGGCGCCGGCTCCTGAAAATGCAGGGAAACCGCAATCTGAACCTGAACATATTCCCGCTCCCAAAGCCGTGCAAAAGCGTAAACACCGCGTGAAAATATCTCCCGTTGCCCGAAAAATGGCGGAGAAAGCCGGGTTGAAAGTTGATATGCTGAACGGGACGGGGCCCGGAGGCAGAATCGTAAAAGCTGACGTCATCAAGGCCATGAAGACGGAATCTGAACCGCAGTCTTCGGTTCAGACGACACAGCCGGAGGGAAAACCGGCTTCAGCGATGAGAAAAGTGATTGCAGACCGAATGCACAAAAGCCTGCAAAACAGCGCCCAGCTGACGCTGACGATGAAAGCGGACATTACGGAGCTTGTAAAATGGCAGCAGCAGCTCGCCGACAGCGCGAAAAAGCGGAGCGGTGTTAAACTGACGGTCACACATTTCGTATCCCGGGCCGCGGTGCTTGCGCTGAAACAGCATCCTGAGCTGAACAGCTCTTATCAAGAGGAGCGGATCATCACCTATCCATATGTCCACCTCGGGATGGCGGTTTCTCTTGAAAACGGTCTCGTCGTGCCGGTGATCCGGGATGCGGAAAAGCTTTCATTCCTTGAGCTTGCGGAGCACATCAGCACATCGGCACGCCGGGCGCGGGAAGGCAATGCTTCCGGAGATGATCTGCACGGATCGACATTTTCTATTACAAATCTCGGGGGTTACGGAATCGAGCATTTCACCCCGATTCTTAATCCGCCTGAAGCCGGTATTCTCGGAGTAGGCGCAAGCTATGAAACGCCTGCGTTTAAAGGAGATGAGCTTGTCAAAAGCACCATGCTGCCGCTGAGCCTTACCTTTGATCACAGAGTATGTGACGGCGCACCGGCTGCGGACTTCCTGAAAACGGTCAAAGCGCTGCTTGAAGAGCCGGCCGGATTGATTTTATAGAGAGGGTGAAGAGATTGACACTAGCCATTATCGGCGGCGGGCCTGCCGGATATGCAGCTGCCGTGACTGCCGCGCGGAGGGGAGAAGAAGTCGTTCTGATCGACAAAGGGCCGCTCGGAGGCACTTGTCTCAATGAGGGATGCATCCCGACAAAGTCGCTTTTGGAAAGCGCGAATGTGCTCGATAAAATCAGGCATGCAGATACATTCGGCATCGAACTGCCGCAAAACATTACACTCAATTGGGCCCGCATGCAGGGGCGCAAACGGCAAATCGTCAGCCAGCTCGTGCAGGGAATTCAATACTTAATGAAAGCAAATCAGATTAAAGTCATCAGCGGGACAGCTTCATTTCTCACAGAGCAGACATTGCTTGTTGAAGGAGAAGGAGGCGCAAAAGACATTCTGGAAGCGGATCGGATATTGATTGCATCCGGATCTGAACCGGCGGAGCTGCCGTTTGCCCCATTTGACGGCGATTGGGTGATCGACAGCAAAGACGCGCTTTCTTTACAGAAAATCCCTTCTTCCCTGCTTATTGTCGGGGGAGGTGTGATCGGCTGTGAATTTGCCTCTTTATTCAGCCGGTTTAAAACGAAAGTGACGGTGATTGAATCGGCTGACCGGCTGCTCCCGGCAGAAGACGGGGAAATCGCCGCCGTTTTTGAAGACTCTTTAAGAGACAGCGGGGCTGATATTCAGACAAAAGCCGTCCTTCAGCGGATTGACAAAGAAAGGAAAACCGCCGTGTGGACAAAAGACGGCAAAGAAATTGAGGCGCAGGCTGATCACGTTTTGGTTGCAATCGGGAGAAAGCCGCGTTTGCATGGCTTGAATCTGGAGCAGGCCGGCATCCGGTATTCTCCGCGCGGCATTGAAGTCAATGACCATATGCAGACCAATGTGCCTCATATATACGCATGCGGCGATGCGGCCGGAGGAATGCAGCTCGCGCATGCCGCCATTCATGAAGGAATCACAGCCGCCTCGCATGCCTCGGGAAAGGACAGCAAAGTCAATATGCGGGCGGTGCCCCGCTGTATTTATACATCGCCGGAAATGGCCGCTGTCGGGCTGACGGAAACACAGGCGAGAGAGACATACGGAGATGTGAAAATCGGAGAATGCTCATTTTCTGCTAACGGAAAAGCGTTAATTAAACATCAGCATGGCGGCAAAATGAAAATCATTGCCGAACCGGAATTCGGAGAAATCGTCGGCGTGTCAATGATCGGGCCGGACGTGACGGAATTGATCGGTCAGGCGGTCATGATGATGAACGGTGAAATGACGGCGGATATGTCGGAGCACTTTATCGCGGCGCATCCGACTCTGTCAGAAACGCTTCAGGAAGCCCTGCTGAATGTCACCGGACTTGCGGTGCATTCCGTATAACCGGAATACCCTTTCTCAGATGAGAAGGGGTGTTTTTCGTTGAAAGCGCTTTATTTTTCCCCTACAATATATGAAAAGATGGTCTGAACAGGGGGGAGCGAATACAATGAATGTCATTCGGAATGATTTTAAAACCTGGAAGCGCTTTGTGAAAGAAGGTGTGCTTGATGAATCCCGTATTCAGAAGCGGGTGGCCGCCTCATGGCACCGCTGCAAAAAAGCCGACGTCAACCCTTATCTCGAAAAGGGGCCGAATGTGATGCCGGCAGATCATTTAGAAAGGCAGGCCGAGAAGCATTCATTATTTTTAGCAGCCTCAATGCCTCATGCAGAAAGAATGAAAACGGCAATGCGGGAAATGGAAATGATGGTTCTCCTGATTGATTCAGACGGCGTTGTCCATTCAGTTGACGGCCACCCGCGCACCATTCATGAAGCGAACCGCATCAATTTCTTAAAAGGCGCCCGCTGGACGGAAACGGCCGTCGGCACGAATGCAATCGGGACGGCTCTTTATACAAATGAGCCGGTCATGATACACGGCTCTGAACATTATTCGCTCGCTTCTCATCAATGGAGCTGTTCCGCCGCGCCGATCCGTTATGAAGACGGGCGGCTGGCGGGTGTCATTGATATTTCCTGCCCCGCCGCCCGCGCTCAGCCTTTTATGCTCGGAATTGCCTCCTCCATCGCTTATACGGCGGAACGGGAGCTTGCCCTAAAGATCAAAATGACAGAACTTGACATGATCAGCAAATTCACCGGGCTGACCCGGTCACACGATCCGATCGTGCTTTGCAATGAAATGAGCCGGGTTATCGCCGCAAGCCGTCCCGTTCAGCATTTTACCGGACATATGCTGCGCGAGCTTGAGGAACAGGGCTATCACATCAAGCAGGCGAAGCGGGAGGAGAACGGTTACACATGCGTTTATTTATCCAAACGAGAAGAAAAGCCGTCTTTTATATTCCATGGTGCGGCAGGCAAAAGCCCGTCATCCCGACATATGCTTCAGCAGCTGGAGCTTGTCGCCCGAACGGACGCAACCGTTTGTCTTACGGGAGAAACCGGGACGGGAAAGGAGGTTGCCGCCCGGGCGATTCATAACAACAGCTCCAGGAAAAACGGCCCGTTTATCGCCGTCAATTGCGGAGCGGTCCCCGAAAAGCTGATTGAAAGCGAACTGTTCGGCTACTCGGAAGGCGCCTTCACCGGGGCCAAACGGAAAGGACATAACGGCGCTTTGCAAAAAGCCGATAAAGGCACGCTTTTCCTCGATGAAATCGGAGAAATATCACACTCCATGCAGGTCGCTCTGTTACGGGTGCTGCAGGAACGGAAAGTCACCCCGGTCGGCGGGACAAAAGAGATTCCCGTTGACATCAGAATCATCACTGCCACCCACACTGATCTGAGACAGCTTGTCGAATGCAAAAAGCTGAGAGAAGATTTATTTTACCGGCTTCACGTCTGTCCGATCCATCTCCCTCCATTAAGAGAACGCACCGAAGACATTCCCGGCCTCTTCCTTGAATTTCAGCGAAATCGCGGCTGGCGGGGGGAGCTTCCTGATGACTTTTTAGACCTATTAAAGAGCCGGAAATGGCCGGGGAATATCAGGGAATTGTTTAATGTATTTGAACGTCTTTCCGTCATGTTCCCGGACGGACGGCTGTCAGGGCGCCCCATCGCAGCCCTGCTTGAAGCGTCAGGTCTTAAAGAGGCGGCCGAGTCTTATGAACAGGAAGAAGCGTCCCCCGTCTCCATCCGGGAGCACATTCAGAAAAACATCATCGTAAACGCGCTTGAATCGGCGAAGGGGAATGTCACGCTGGCCGCCAAAATGGCTGGAATCCCGCGGAGCACGTTTTACAAACGTCTCAAAAAATTCAAACTCACCGCCGGACAATTGTAAGAAACAAGCATACTTCTCTTGGCTGCCGGACACGTTATGTGTGAGGCCTAAAGGAGGTTTGAGACGTGAATACACAGCGTGCGAAAGACATTTCGGAATCCGCCGCCATGGCGTATGTGACGTATGAAGGAGTTCCGATTTATATTCAGCATGTCAACGAAGACAAGGAAACAGCCAGAATTTTTCCGATCGGAAATCCTCAATTTGAGCAGGAAGTGCTGCTTTCTGATTTACAAGAGCATTTTTGAGAATGGGTCTGCTGATGACAGCAGGCCTCTTTCGTACCTGTGGGAACTTTCCCGCTTTTTGAGAAAAATAACTAAAAATGATTAAATGATCTAACTCCTCCAAACCCGGTACAGATCGGACCTTCTCATGATATAAATAAAATGTAAACGTTATCAGAGGAGGGCTTCACATGACAGACAAATCATTCTCAATCGTTATTGCAGGCGGCGGCAGCACATTTACCCCCGGAATTGTATTAATGCTTTTGAATCACCTGGAAGAGTTTCCGATCAGAAAGCTGAAACTTTATGACAATGATAAAGAAAGGCAGGAGCGGATTGCGGGTGCGTGTGAGGTATTCATAAAAGAAAAAGCGCCGGACATTGAATTTTTGGCGACTGATGACCCAGAGACGGCTTTTACGGATGTTGACTTCGTCATGGCGCATATCCGCGTCGGAAAATATGCGATGCGCGCGCTTGATGAACAAATCCCGCTGAAGTACGGCGTGGTCGGCCAGGAAACATGCGGGCCGGGCGGAATCGCATATGGCATGCGCTCTATCGGCGGTGTTCTGGAGATTCTTGATTATATGGAAACGTACTCGCCTGACGCATGGATGCTGAATTACTCCAATCCGGCGGCGATTGTGGCCGAAGCTACACGGCGCCTCAGACCGAATTCAAAAATATTGAACATCTGCGACATGCCGGTCGGAATTGAGGATCGCATGGCGAACATCCTCGGATTATCTTCACGAAAAGAAATGAACGTCCGTTACTACGGCTTAAACCACTTTGGCTGGTGGACGTCCATCACAGACCGGCATGGCAATGATTTAATGCCGAAGCTGAAAGAGCATGTCCGTGAATACGGCTACGTTCCGAAGACGGAGGCCGAACAGACTGAAGCAAGCTGGAATGACACATTCAAAAAAGCGCGCGACGTACAGGCGGCTGATCCGGATACGCTCCCGAACACATATCTGCAATATTACTTATTCCCGGATGATATGGTGAAAAAATCAAACCCGAACCATACGAGAGCCAATGAAGTTATGGAAGGGCGCGAAGCTTTCATTTTCAGCCAATGCGATATGATTACGCGCGAACAATCATCGGAGAACAGTGAAATTAAAATTGATGATCATGCTTCATATATCGTCGACCTTGCCCGGGCCATCGCTTACAACACCGGGGAGAGAATGCTGTTAATCGTTGAAAATAACGGCGCGATCGCAAACTTTGATCCATCAGCCATGGTTGAGATTCCTTGTCTCGTAGGCTCAAACGGACCGGAACCCCTCTCAGTCGGGAAAATACCGCAATTTCAAAAAGGCCTGATGGAACAGCAGGTGTCTGTCGAAAAACTGACGGCTGAAGCGTGGGAAGAGCGGTCATTTCAAAAGCTGTGGCAGGCGCTGATCCTATCAAAAACAGTGCCGAATGCCCGTGTGGCAAGACTGATTCTTGAAGATCTGATGGAGGCTAATAAGGACTACTGGCCTGAGCTTGATGTGAGTCCGTCTCCTATTTCCTGATGAAAATCTTCCCCGTTTTCTTTATCTGTTATTCTATATAATAGAAAGAAAACGGGGGGATTTTTGGGATGAGTCTTGAAGAACTGGTTAACCAGCATTACGCGAAATTAAATGACAACGATTTTTATATTTTAAAATATATATTGAATCATAAACATACGTGCTACCATCTCGGGATCAATGACATGGCGAAAGCCTGCAATGTCTCTCGGTCTTCCATCCTGCGGCTCGCCCAAAAACTGGGCTTCAGCGGCTACAGTGAATTCCGGGTTTTTCTGAAATGGGAGGATCAGCCTGAAGAGGGCGAGAATATGACGTTTGAAAAGCTGCTGGATGATATTGAAGCCAATGTAAAATACGTGAAGTCAAAAGATATGACGGAGATGTGCCGGCTGATAGATGAAGCAAAACGGATTTTCGTTTACGGATCGGGGACGGCTCAGAGGGTGTGCGCCCGTGAGCTGCAGCGGATGTTTGTATCCCGGCGGAAGTATCTGATTTTAATTCAGGACATCACAGAGTTTGATATCATGTGTGATGATTTTAAGGTTGATGACGTATTCATCATTATTTCTTTATCAGGCGAAACACCCGAATTAATTCCGCAGGTAAGGACCCTGTCCGCAAAGGGAGTTCCGTTTATTTCAATCACCAATCTGAAAAACAACGTACTGGCGCAAACGACGCCGTATAATCTTTATGCGACCAGCAAGCCGGTGACGTTAAGCGATAAAACGGAAATCGTCGCATTTGCCCCGTTTTTTCTGGTGGGCGAAGCGTTATTCCGTGCATATGTTGATTATAAAGAGCTCGAACATTTTGATAAATAGCGGGAGGTCACGTGAAATGATGCAAAAAGTCCAGCGCTTCGGCAGCGCGATGTTTGTGCCTGTTTTATTATTTGCATTTTCCGGTATAATTGTCGGTCTGAGTACGCTGTTTAAAAATAAAACGCTGATGGGGCCGCTGGCTGATCCTGACGGGCTTTGGTATCAATGCTGGTACGTCATTGAACAGGGCGGCTGGACCGTCTTTAATCAAATGCCGCTCCTGTTTGCGATCGGCATACCTGTCGCCTTAGCAAAAAAAGCGCAGGCACGAGCCTGTTTGGAAGCGCTTACAGTTTATCTGACATTCAATTACTTTATCAATGCGATTCTGACGGTTTGGGGCGGGGCTTTTCACGTCGATATGACTCAGGAAGCCGGCGGAACGAGCGGGCTGACGATGATTGCCGGCATCAAAACGCTTGATACGAATATTATCGGCGCCATCTTTATTTCATCTATTGTCGTGTATTTGCACAATCGTTATTTTGATAAAAAACTGCCGGATTTCCTGGGGATTTTTCAAGGATCTTCATACATCGTTATCATTTCTTTCTTCATTATGATACCGATTTCACTTGCGGTGGCATACGTATGGCCGATGGTTCAGTCCGGAATCGGCTCGCTGCAAAGTTTTCTCGTTTCTTCCGGGGCGATCGGCGTGTGGATTTACACATTCCTGGAGCGGATTTTAATTCCGACCGGCCTGCATCATTTTATTTACTCGCCGTTTATTTACGGTCCGGCTGTGGCTGAAGGCGGTATCGTCACCTATTGGGCCCAGCATCTCGGGGAATACTCTCAAAGCGTCAAACCGCTGAAAGAATTGTTCCCGCAGGGGGGCTTCGCGCTTCACGGCAACTCGAAAATCTTCGGCATTCCGGGAATCGCGCTCGCTTTTTACGCCACGGCTTCAAAGGAAAAGAAAAAAATCGTCGCCGGCCTATTGATCCCGGTCACCTTGACGTCCATTGTCGCAGGAATTACAGAGCCGATTGAATTTACATTCCTTTTTATCTCGCCGTTTTTATTTGCGGTTCATGCTTTGCTTGCCGCTTCCATGGCAACCGTCATGTATATGGCCGGCGTCGTCGGAAATATGGGAGGCGGTTTGATCGAAGCTGCGACCTTGAACTGGATCCCGCTGGCGTCAAGCCACGGCTTGACGTATGTATACCAGATCATCATCGGGTTGTGTTTTACCGCTGTTTACTTTTTCGTCTTCCGTTTCCTCATTCTCAAATTCAACATCGCCACACCGGGCAGAGAAAAAGAGGAAGGGCAGGAAACAAAGCTCTATTCGAAAAAGGAGTACAGAGAACGGAAGCAGGCTTCAAAAGAAACAGCGGCGGCAGACGAAACACGGCGGGATACAGCCGCTTTGTATATTGAAGCGCTGGGCGGAAAGGACAATATTACGGAGGTCACCAACTGCGCCACCCGTCTCCGCGTCACTGTCGCTGATGAATCAAAGGTCAAAAGTGACGCCGATTTCAGAGAGCTGGGAGCCCACGGGGTTGTCAGAAAAGGCAGGGCGCTTCAGGTCATTGTCGGATTAGGCGTTCCGCAAATGCGGGAGCGTGTCGAGAAAATATTGAACGGTTAAAATACTGCAGCAGCAGACTATGTACAGAGCGCTTGTTAATCCGGCGCTCTTTTTATGTTTTGAAGAAATGTATGAATTTGTCATACCTTTGCCACCTGTACATGCAGGAGTGAAAACGAAAGACTTCTGTGGTGTTCGGTGTTTTAAACAGCAATTCAAAAATAGGAGGCAAGGCAATGACAAACTATACGACTTTCTTAGGACTTTACAAACCCGATAAAACGGAGGGGATTGAGGTTGAAAGCATTGCTCAAAACTTTGAAGCGATTGACAGCAAAATCGGTGCTGCGCTTAGCAACGGCACGTCAACTTATGAAAATTTAAATGAAAGACTTAACATGTATGAAAACAGATTTGAACATGTGACAGAGCGGAACGTTATGGATTTTGGAGCTAAAGGTGACGGCGTAACGGATGATACGCAGGCATTTCATGATGCCATGGCCGACGGAGGTTATGTCGTAACAGTTCCCGCGGGTGTATTCAGAACATCGGGATTGTTTGTTCCGTCAAATACAATGCTTGTCGGAGCAGGCAAGAAAAGAACGGTCATTAAATTATTAGACGAAACACCGGTCGGCCATTCTGTTCTGACCAACAGTGATTATACGAACGGTAATGAAAATATTTATGTCGGCCATCTCACTTTGGATTGGAACAAGGATACGCGTCCTGCCGGCTGGAAGATTCCGAAAGGTCCCACTTCAAGCTGTTTGCTTTTTGCGAATGTTGACTATTCTTTTGTTGAGCATGTGTTTGCGAAGAACGCCGGCCTGCACGGCTTTGATTCTACAAGCCCGAACTATAACCGACATGGAGAAAAAGATGATCCAACTTATTATCAGCCCAACGGCTGTAACTTTGTAACGTTTTCACATTGTGAAGCAACAGGGTCCGGCGATGATAACTTTACTTGTCACTTTGGGAAACACACGACTTTCAGTCATTGCCTCTCTTATCATCCTATGGGGCTAAACGATGGAACTTCTAACACAAACTGTTTTGAAATTGATGACGGCTCTCAAGACGTAATGATTGATAGTTGTATCTCAATTGGAGGAGTCCGAGGCTTTGAGATTAAGGCACACGGTTATGCACCGGCTGCGAGAGAGTGCAGCTTGTTAACTGTCGCGCATACGAAAATGCCATTGGATATAGCATTCGCCATATCGGTCACCACACAGCAAGCGATCCTCAGTCAGCGACAGCCCACGATGTGCAGCTTGCGAATTGTATCGCATATAACCCTAAGCCGAATGATCTTTACAAAGGGGCGGGTCCAAACGCGTTGCAAATCTCCGGATATGATGGGGTGAGTGTTGTGAATTTCCATGCTGTTTGTGATGATAGTTCAATTGATTATAAGGGTAATTCGGTAGTCAGCGTATTTTATAAAGGACGCTTAATTAGCTTAAAGAATATAACCATTCGCGGATTTAAGACTGCAGACAATGACTTATATATTGTCGGCGGGGATAACTCAGTAGGGAAAGTAATGGTGGATGGTGTCACCTTGATTGACTCCGGAAAAAAAGGAGTTGCATTTGGCAGCGGAATGTACGAGTCTGTTGTTAGTAATGTTTGGGGACAGAGATCTCCAAAAAATAATAGCGGGACAGTTGGAATTTATTCCTCAGATCCAGATCTTAATGTATCCAATTGTGATTTTTCAGGTTATGAAACTGACTTTAACATTGGAGGAGCAGTCACTCCTTATTTCTTATTCAAACATAAAGGAAGCGGAGTCATTGGCTCCCGTGAATCTCACGCTACAGGCAATAATAATTTTGTGGCTGGTTCTGTTCGGGGAAGAGCAACCGGAGCGGCTCAATCTTCAGTGCTTTCTTCGTACAATACAATTAATCCGAATTCAGATTCTGTAGCACTTGGCTGGGGTGCCGGCAGCACTCCGTCATCAGCCAACAGAAAGATTGAGCTTCACGCAAAAGAAGGAACAATTAAGGCTGCGGGAGGCGTAACAGGTTCCTCGACATTCTCTGACTACGCCGAGTATTTTGAAAGCCTGAGAGGGGAAAAGATTCCGACGGGAACACTTGTCACACTTGAAGGTGATAAGATCAGACCGGCTGAAAAAGGTGACCTCATGCTTGGGGTCATTTCCGAGACCGCCGGAGTGATTCTTGGCGAGTCGAGTTTTCACTGGTCGGGACGATACGTAAAGAATGAATTTGGCGGCTATGTTTATGAAGAACAGAAAGATGCGAACGGCCATACGGTCATGGCGCCAAAGGAAAATCCGGACTTTCGGCCTGAAGAAGACTACGCTTCAAGAGAAGAGAGAGACGAATGGAACATTGTCGGGCTCATCGGCCAGGTATATGTCAGATGCGATGAGACTGTGAAACCGGGAGATTTTATTCACGCTCATAACGGGATTGCAACAAAATCTGATGCTTCAAACCAGCGCTGGCAGGTCATGAAAGTGATCAATGAGTTTGATGCTGGTAAAGGATTCGGGGTCGCTCTCGTTTTCATTCGTTAAATGAAATGACAAAGCATAATTGACCATCCTGAATAGCGGACGCCTTTTTAAAGGCTCCGCTAATTCATTTTAAAATCAAGGCTCCGATTCAAAAGCTGGTAATAAGAAAAGATAAGACAGCCTCCATATATCTGCACGCCTCATCCCTTCATTTTTATCTTCAATCATTTTACACAAAGTACATAATAAAAGTGCGAGTTCAAGGGTTAATCCTTTATTCATTTAAGACAAACAAATAAAATAAATATACATACATATTGAACAAAGGATTTGGAGGCTTACACATGTCAAAGGCTTTATCATATGTAAAACCGTATTCTCTTTTGGCGGGAATCGCTCTGTTTTTCATGCTCATCGAGCTTGCGGTAGAGCTGATACAGCCCCTGCTGATCGGGAAAATCATTGACGAAGGAATTTTAAAGCAGGATCTCGGTACGGTTTGGCTGTGGGGCGGCGTGATGATCGGACTGACCGCTGTTTCATTCGCATCGGGAATTATAAATTCATTCTACTCCGCCCACATCAGCCAGAGCTATGCGTATGATACGCGAAAGGGGATTTTTCAAAAAATTCAATCCTTCTCTTATTCGACGTTTGCGCAATTCTCATCCACATCGTTTATCACCCGGCTGACAAACGATGTGACACAGGTCCAAAATATGCTTTTCATGAGTCTCCGGTTTATGCTTCGTGCGCCGTTAATGATCGCAGGCGGCATTATTCTCTCGCTGACCGTCAATGCGAAACTCGGTTTTTTTCTGCTGATCACGGTCCCGATTTTGCTTTTGTTTTTGCTGTGGGTGCTGAAAAGAGGCGGCGCGCTGTTTCGGTCTGTGCAAAAGCGGCTTGATCAGGTCAACACGATCATGCAGGAAAACCTGACGGCGATCAAACTGATTAAAGCGCTCCTCCGTGCAAACCACGAAGTGAAACGTTTTTTGAAATCGAATACGAAGCTGATGGAAAAAACGGTCTCCGCTTTTCGTCTCGTGGAAGCGGCGATGCCGATTTTAATGCTGCTGATGAACATTTGCATTTTGTTTATCTTATGGTTCGGCGCCAAAAGCATTGCTCAGGGCGGAGCGCAGGTCGGCGATGTCGTTTCCGTCATTAACTATGCGACGCGGATTACAGGCGCGCTGTCCGTCCTTCCTTTTCTCATCATGGTATTTTCCCGGGCGAAGGCTTCCGGGGAAAGAATCGGCGAGGTGCTGGAAACAGAAGGCGGCGAGGGAACGGGGCAGGACCCGGCACGGGCGCTTGCAGGCGGGATTGAGTTTCGCGAAGTGTCCTTCCGCTATCCGGGCATGGAAAAAGACGCGCTGCATCACGTGTCCTTTTCTGCCAGCCCAAAAGAGACGGTTGCCATTATGGGCGCGACAGGCTCAGGAAAATCAACGCTTTTTCAGCTGATTCCGCGCCTGTACACGGCTGATTCGGGCAGTATTTTCATAGACGGCAAACCGATCGGTGAATTCTCCGCTTGCGGGCTGCGCAGGGAAATCGGCTATGTTCCGCAGGAAGTGCTTCTGTTTTCGGGAACAATCCGTGAAAATATCGCCTGGGGGCGGGAGGATGCTTCACTAGATGAAGTAATGGAAGCGGCCAAAGACGCGCAAATCCATGACACAATTATGAAGCTGTCAAACGGATACGACACCGTGCTGGGACAGCGGGGCGTCAATTTGTCAGGCGGGCAGAAACAGCGGATTTCCATCGCACGCGCTTTTATCAGAAAGCCGTCCCTCCTGCTGTTAGATGACAGTACGAGCGCGCTCGATCTTCAGACGGAAGCGAAGCTTTTACAAGCGATCAGATCCTATGAATGCACGACACTGATTATTACGCAGAAAATAACGACTGCAATGAAGGCTGACACCATCTTATTGCTTGAAGACGGCGAACTGCTGGCCAAAGGCACGCACAAAGAGCTGATGGCACAGTCTCATCTGTACCGGCAGATTTATGAATCACAATTCGGAAAGGAGGGAGCTGACAATGCAAAAAGACATTCGTAAACCTTTCCGATATCCGAAAATACCGCTCAAATCAAATGAAGGCGGCAGAAAACGCGCGAAAGCAAAAGATACAAAAGGCACGCTGCGCAGAATCTGGTCTTATGTAGCCGAGAAAAAAGGGCTTTTAACCCTTGTGATCATCATGGTAGTCATAAGCGCCATATTCGGCCTGCTCGGACCGTTCGTCATCGGGAAAGCGATTGATCATTTTATCGTCGGACAGACGACAGACGGATTGGCGGGGGTGCTGTTCATCCTGTTTGGGATTTACCTCGTGCAATCATTGTCCTTATGGTTTCAAAACTATTGGATGATCAATATCTCGCAAAGCACCGTGTTTAAAATGCGGAGCGAGCTGTTTACCCATCTCCATGAGCTGCCGATTCCGTTTTTTGATAAACAGCGGCTCGGGGACTTAATGAGCCGGGTCACCAATGATATCGAAAATGTCAGCTCCACTTTAAATACATCCGTCATTCAAGTGCTGTCGAGCGTCATTACATTCATCGGCACAATCTCCGTCATGCTGTACATGAGTCCGCTTTTAACATTGATCACGCTTTTGATTATTCCGATCATGCTTTTGAGCATTAAATGGATCACCAACCGGACGGGACTGCTGTTTAAACAGCAGCAGAAAAACCTCGGCGAGCTGAACGGTTTTATTGAAGAGTCGATATCAGGGGCGAAGGTCATTAAAGCCTATTCGAGGGAAGACCGCGTCATGGAACAATTTTTAGAAAAAAACGCGGCGTTACAATCATCGGGGTTTTGGGCGCAGACAATTTCGGGATTCATTCCGAAAGTCATGAACTCTTTAAACAATTTAAGCTTTACGATTATAGCGGCGGTCGGCGGGCTGTTTGCGCTGAAGGGATGGATCTCAATCGGATCTATCGTCGTATTCGCCGAATACTCGCGGCAGTTCACGCGCCCTTTAAATGATTTAGCCAATCAGTTCAATACGATGTTATCGGCCATCGCCGGGGCTGAGCGGGTGTTTGACGTGCTGGATGAAAAAGAGGAGCGGGAAGATGAAGAGCATGCGCTGTACCAGCCGATCAAAACGGGAGAGATTGAATTCCGAGATGTCTCCTTCGGCTATCAGGAAGACAGCCCGATCTTAAAACACCTGTCCTTCAGCGTTCCGAAAGGACAATCAATCGCCTTCGTCGGACCGACCGGAGCGGGTAAAACAACCGTTACGAGCCTGATCGCCCGTTTTTACGAGCCGAATAACGGAAAAATCCTCATTGACGGAACGGACATCAAAAAACTGACGAGATCCAGTTTGAGAAAAAACATGGGGTTTGTCCTGCAGGATTCCTTTCTCTTTCAGGGCACCATCAGGGAAAATATCCGTTACGGCCGTCTGGACGCATCTGATCAAGAGGTGGAGGCAGCCGCAAAAGCCGCCAATGCCCACGGATTCATCGAACGGCTCCCGAAAGGCTACGATACCGTCCTTACCCAAAACGGCGCGGGCATCAGCCAAGGACAAAAACAGCTTATTTCCATCGCGAGAGCTGTGCTGGCGGACCCGGTGCTGCTCATTTTGGATGAAGCGACGAGCAACATTGATACGGTGACGGAAGTGAAAATACAAGAAGCGCTCGGCCGTTTAATGGCGGGCAGAACAAGCGTCATCATCGCTCACAGGCTGAACACGATTCAAAAAGCCGATCAGATTCTTGTGCTGAAGGACGGCGAAATGGCTGAAAAAGGAACCCATGCCGAACTTCTCAGGCAGAACGGGTTTTACCGGGAATTATATGAAAGCCAGTTCCGGGAATCATAGATAGGGAAAAAGACCTCCGACAGAGTGCGGAGGTCTTTTTTTGCGAAGGCAAATAGTACTTTTAAGTTATTTTCGTTAAATGTAACAAAATTACTTGACGTAAATAAGTTATGTATATATACTAGCTTACATAAAGTAAGTGATAATAATTTTCAAGGAGGATTTTATGAATAAATCATTCGAAACAGGAACACTGCTTTTAAGGGTTGTAACAGGTATTATCTTTTTTGTTCACGGTTTATCCAAGTTTCAAGGGTTGGAAGGAACTACGCAATTTTTCCAGAGCATCGGGATTCCGGCATTTATGGTCTATGTCATCGCTACGATTGAGCTTGTCGGCGGGGTTCTGATCTTTTTCGGTTTGGCAACGCGCATTATCGGCGTTCTGTTTGCCGTCACATTAGTCGGCGCCATCTTCACGGCGAAGCTTTCCTCACCATTTATGGGCGGATCGGAATTTGATTTCATCTTACTGGTTGCGTCAATTCACTTAGCGCTTTCAGGAAGCCGTCTGCTTTCATTGGATCAGCTCCTTTTCAAATCAAAAAAGGGAGAAACTTTTTCAGCATAAGAAAGAAGGCGTTCAAATGACCGGTATTCATCAAGATACGGCAATCGGCTATGTCAAAATGACCATTAAAAATATGGAACGCTCGCTCGGCTTTTACCGGAATGTAATCGGCCTTCAAGTCATCTCGCAGACAGATCGTTCAGCAAGACTGTCAGCAGACGGAAAACGCGTACTGCTGGTGCTTGAAGAAAATCCAGGCGCCGTCGTTCTGCCGGAGCGGTCTGTCACCGGCCTTTACCATTTCGCGATACTTCTGCCTGACCGGAAAGAACTCGGTATCGCATTGGCCAGGCTGATTGAAAACGGCATCGCGCTCGGTCAGGGGGATCACGCGGTCAGTGAGGCTCTTTACCTGTCTGATCCGGACGGCAACGGCATTGAAATATACGCCGATCGTCCCCGCAGCACGTGGCGCCGGGATGCAGAGGGCAATTATGTTATGCAAACGGCGCCCGTCGATGTGGACGGGCTTTTGGAAGAAGCCGGAGCTGAACGGAAAAGCCGTCTCCCAGAAGGAACTGTTATCGGCCACATCCATCTTCATGTGACGGACTTACAGGAAGCCAAAGCGTTTTACACCGATATTCTTGGTTTTGACATTGTCGGCAATTACGCGGGCATGTCTGCTCTGTTTGTTTCGGCGGGAGGGTATCACCATCACATCGGTCTGAATATATGGGCCGGAGAACATGCGTCGCCGAAACCGGGAAATGCAAGCGGGCTGGATTATTACACCATCGCGCTGCCGCATCAAAAAGAGCTGTCACGTGTGACAAAAGCGCTGACCGATGCCGGCTTTGAGATCGAAGAAAAAGAAGAGGGCGTATTCGTCAAAGACCCTGTATCAGGGGCGGATATCGCATTTACACTGTAAGAAACAACCCTTGCCGTCTAACCGGCAAGGGTTTTTATTTTTCTGAAGTTTTTCTTGAAAAGGCTCGGGAAAGAACGTCTGTGACTGAAGAGAGCGAACATCTCAGTGAGGCGCAAAAATGACGCATGGAGCCCGCCATCGCCGGCCGGAGCTCAGGGCATCCGCTGGATTGAAAACTGTGTCCGTTCGGCGGATCAGGGTGTTGTATGGGCAGAATTTGAATAGAAAAAGGCAAAAGCCGCATCCGGTCACAAGATGCGGCTTTTCATATACAATTTACAATTGTGTGAAAAATGTCCAAAATAAATTGTTCTTCCTGATTCTTCCTGATATGATAAGCCGAAAAAGGAGAACCTGAACAAATGAATTCAAATGCAGCACAGACGGAACAGCCGATGAAGCATAACGGAAACCGGGTGACGGTTAAGGACTTTATCATTCTAGCCAAGCCGGGGATTATCATCTCAAATTCACTTGCCGCATTGGGCGGATTTTGGATTGCATGGCTTCAGTCGGAAAGGACGGGCGGAGGGCCCGGTATATTTGCCGCCATGGCGGTTGCTATGATCGGAACGGCGTTGGTCATGGCATCAAGCACTGTTTTTAATAACTTCTTTGACCGCGGCATGGACGCAAAGATGGCTCGAACCCGCACCCGCGCAAGCGTCACGGGGAGAATACCGCCGCCGGTCATGATCCTGTACGGCACATGTCTCGGCGCATGCGGATTCATCATGCTTGCTTCGCTTAATGTACTGACCGCCGTTCTTGGCCTGCTTGCATTTTTGCTGTATGCCGTCGTTTATACGCTTTGGTTTAAAAGACAATCCGTCTGGAGCACATTTGTCGGCAGCTTTCCGGGGGCGGCTCCGCCTTTAATCGGTTATTGCGCGCTGACTGGGTACATTGATATGCCCGCGATTTTGTTATACGCAATTATGTTTTTGTGGCAGCCGCCGCATTTCTGGGCGATCGGAATCAGGCGAAAGGAAGAGTATCGTGCCGCCGGCATTCCGCTTTTGCCGATTATAAAAGGCAATCGCGTCACAAAAATAAAAATGCTGCGCTATATTGCCGTTCTGACTGCGGTTTCGCTGCTCGTTCCTCTTTATATAGACGTCAGCCCGTTTTATACCGCGTCCGCTCTCCTGCTCGGAGCCATCTGGCTGTACCGGAGCGTCAAAGGCTTTCAGGCGGCGGATGACACGCAATGGTCGAAGGGGATGTTTTTTTATTCGATTGTGTATTTCAGTCTGCTTTTCCTTATTTTAATGGCTGATTCGTTTATCAATGCGGTTCTCAGAACGTAAACAGGCGGCTTGCAGATACAGAGCCGCCCCGTTTTGTTTATGCTTTTTTGATGAGAGCCAAAATATCTTCAAGCCAGGAAATATAATTCCGTTCCCGCTCAAGCGCTTTTGTCAGCACGAGATAATGGCCGAAATCAGGAGAAGAAAATGAATCCGCCTCCGCGGACGATGTCATCAGTTCTTGATAACTGTTTTCCAGATCGGACAATTTCTCCTTCCGCTTTACGAGCTGATCGGTGAATAGCTCATCCGCTTCTTCCTGCGTCAAAGCTGAGATGAAATAAGCCTTCAGCATAAATTCATCCTTCACCGTTTCCGGAATCGGGTCTTTTTTCGTCAGCCAGGCAGCAAGCTCCAGCTCTCCCTTGTCAGTCAGCGTGTACATTTTTTTCTCAAGCTTTGTTCCTTGAATCGCAGTGCGAAACGTAATAAATCCCTCAGCCGTCAGTTTTTTTAATTCCGGATAAATCTGGCTGTGCTTTGCGCTCCAAAACTGGCCGAGCTCTTCCTTAAAATAGCTCGATATATCATATCCGCTCAATTCGCCTTTTCGCAAAAGCCCTAAAATCGCGTACTTTAAAATTCTCATGTTGTCCTCCAAGCCCATTCATTTGACAGCTAGTATACCATACGGCCGCTCAAAAACGGAGAAGTGCCGGATGCTTGTAATTGAATCTGCGGCGGCAAAATCAGCGAAAATATGCAGAAAGGGGTTATCAAAAAGCCTTTCTCATGTCTTTGCCTCATTCATATGACATCATGATATAATCATTGTAAAAATTAAGAAATACTGGGAGGGACATATGAAGACGGTGATTGTGTATGCAAACCCGGATGAGAACAGTTTCAATGCGGCTCTCGTAAAATACGTCGTCATGGCTTTAAAGGACAGCGGCCGAAGCTATACGGTCATTGACTTATACGCCGACCAATTTGATCCCGTGCTGAAGTACGGCGGCGAAAAAAAGCGCTCTGACATGAACCGGGACGCTGAAACGAAGAAATACCGGAAACTGATGAAAGAAGCGGATCATCTCATTTTCATCTACCCGCTGTGGTGGGGAGGCGTTCCGGCGATTATGAAAGGCTTTTTTGACAGAGTGCTTGTCGCCGGAGAAGCCTACACATATGAAAACGGCCGCGTAAAAGGACTGCTCCGGGCAGAGACGGCACAAGTCTTTTATACGGCGGATTCCCCGGGCTGGTACTTAAAGTGGTTCCGGAAAAACTCGGACTGGATTACGCTGAAAAAAGGCATTCTGCAATTTTGCGGCATTCAAAAAGCCGAGCGGAACCTTTTTTCTGTCGTCAAAACGAGCACACCCGAGCTGCGGGAAAAATGGCTGCGCCAAGCATACGCTAAAGTCCGGCGCGCTTGTGAAAAAGGAGCGGCCGCATGCAGATAAAAGAAATTTTCGTGATTCGCTGCCTGTCCTGTTTAAGTGTGGTTCTGCTTCATGCAGTTTCAATGGTGCTGATGATTCAGGAAGAGTCCTTAGCCAGTGCCGCCCATACGGTTGATGCTTTTCGGACCCTGTTGATGTTCAGCACGCCGGCGTTTATCTTTATTTCGGAATTTCTGCTTGCCAGGTCATACCCGGGAGGCGTTCCCGCGGGTTTTTTAAAGAAAAGGGGCAAAGTCATTTTCGTGCCGTTTCTGTTTATTGCCGCGGTGGATGCCATTTTAATGAAAAGCGTGGCGGAAGAAGGAGCCGGATTCGTTTCAGTGATCGGTAAATTTTTAGAAAATGTGTTTTTAGGAAACTTCATCGGCTACTTCATTCTTGTGATCTTTCAATTTTACATTCTCCATATGCTGCTGCACCGCTGGCTGAACAACACATCTCCCGTGTGGGTGCTGTCTGTTTCGTTTATCATCAACGCCGTCTATCTGGCTTACTTTTCCATCGTTCATCCGCCCGTATCATCGGGGCTTGATTCTATTTTTCCGTTCTTTTGGGTTCCGTTTCCGGGCTGGGTATTTTATTTCTGTCTGGCATTTTATTGCGGAAAGGAATATCCGCGTTTTTTATCGCTCATCAATCAGTACCGTTATGCGGTTTACTTCAGTGCAGCCGTATCGGCAATATTGATTGTGGCCGTTTCATATATCAGCGGCGGCTCCATTTCCTCTAAGCGTCCGGATATTATGATTTACGCGGTCAGTATGATCTTTCTGTGTTTTCATCTGTTTTCAAAGCTCAAAAAAGTGCCCGCGATTGTGATGATGATCAGCAACTATTCGTTTTCAATCTATCTGCTGCACTCCTACTTTTTAATCAGCGGATATCTTCTGGAAGGCTATTTGCGGTCAATGCCTTTGCCGGCTGCCATCCTTCTTTTATTTTTGATCTGCACGCTCGGTCCCATTTTCGTATCTTGGGTGTGCAACCATTTCAGATACGGATACCTGTTTGTCGGGAAAGTGTATCAGCCGAAGCAGACCAAAAGAAATACGGCGGCGCATCAAGGCCGCACAGTCTGAAAAAAAGGCGGCGTTTCGGCCGCCTTTTTGATATGGGTCCGCCTTATCCGGCACGAGGACGGATAGTTGTACATCCTGCAAACAAAGCCCCCGCCTGCGGCCGTTTTGACGGATGCATTTATGACAACATAACGCCATCGATTTTCTCCCTTGTGAAGACCGATATATTGTATACTTATAGGAAATACTTTCAAAAAAAGTGAAAAAGAGAAAAACTGTGAGCTTGGATGAACGACTAAAAAGGAGCGGGGACATTATGAATGACTGTGTCAAAACATTCGGAGAACTTCCGGCCGAACTTTATTCCTTTGCGGGAGGAAAAGGAAGCATTCTCTCTAAAATGTATCAAAGCGGGTATCCTGTGCCTGAAGGGTTTGTGATTTTGCCGTCTGCCTTTCAGGACGGACAGCTCCGCCATCAGGCGAGAGAGGCTGTTGATCAATATGTGAATTCCATCCGCAGCCGCCATGCATCTGCGTTGTTTGCCGTACGCTCATCCGCGCTGAGCGAGGATTCCGCTCAGGCTTCCTTTGCCGGAGAATTCGATACGGTGTTGAATGTCAAAACAGATCAAGACATGTTCAGGGCGATTGATGAAGTCCGCCGATCGACACAGTCAGAAAGAGTAAAAGCGTACAGCGCCGTTCAGGGAATGGAAGATGAGCATGAAATCGCAATCGTCATCCAGCTGATGATACCGTCTGACATATCCGGAGTGCTGTTTACCGCAGATCCGATTACGGGGAGCAGGCGGGAGATGACAGGCAATTACGTTTACGGTCTCGGGGAGCAGCTTGTTTCCGGGGAAGCCGATGCCTATTCTTTTAAACTGGCACGGCCCAAGAAAAAATATGACGGCCCCGGGGAATTTCGCAAATATGCGTCAAAGCTCTATAAACTGGCGAAAAAGCTGGAAAAAGATCTTGGAGGGCCGCAGGATATTGAATGGGCTGCCGCGGGCGGGACATTGTATATTCTTCAATCCCGCCCGATTACGACCTTACAAGCCGGAAATCTGGAAACCTATGAATGGAATGATTCTTTCAGCGGTGATTTTTTATGGACAAACACCAATATAGGAGAAGCGATTCCCGATGTGATGACGCCGCTGACATGGTCGCTCCTCCGGAATCTGGATGAAGAGTCGGGCATTATTCCGGGCTATTATGTCTGGTCCGGCAATATTTGCGGCAGAGCCTATAACAATATGAGCCAGCCTCTTTCCGTTCTTGCCGCTTTCGGTCTGAATCCGAAAGGCGGAAAAATAGGAAAAATGATGAGCGATACATTGGGTGAAATCCCGGCGGAAATGAAGATTCCTTTATATCCGTTCTCAAAGTATGAACTTTTGAAGATCATCCCGAAAAAACTGAAACCGTATCTGTCGAAAATGAAGCAAGCGAAAAAAAACATGTCCTCCTACTTGGACGAATCGCCGGAGTGGTGCCGGAATATTGAGGAAAAGCTGAAACGTGCCGAAACGGAGCGGGCATTATTAGCGATATGGAACAATGAGATCTATCCGTATTTATGCAACGCGTGGTTTGCGTTAATATCCGGCGGGCGTGATTCTGCGCAATCCTCTTCGTCGTTAACCTCTCAATTAACAAAACTCGCAGGGATAGAAGATGCGAATCTCCTGCTGTCCAATCTGAGGGGAAAAGGCGGACTGGCCAGCCTGGAGCCGATTATCGGCATTGATCAAGTCATGAAAGGCCGTATGAGCGAGGAAGAATATCTCAGGAACCAAGGCCACCGTGGCCCGCATGAATACGAACTTTCCATACCGCATCCGGGAGAAAACCGGGATTGGCTGACGAAGCAGATCAAAGAACACAAGGAGTCGGGTATTGATGCCGAACAACTGCTTTTGAAACAGCAGCGGGCGCATGAACAGGCCTTCCGAAGATTTGAAGAAAAGTATCCTCATAAGGTCAAATGGCTCAAAGCCAAAATGGAAAAAGCGTCAGAATACGCGAATATTAGAGAAACAACCAGATCCGAATTTGTCAGGGTGTACCGGACAGCCAGAGCATTCGCGCTCAGAGCGACGGAAATGACCGGCATGAAGGACGATATTTTCTTCCTGTATCTGCATGAAATAACCGATCTGCTCGCGGGGAAAGAGCCGGCGGTTGCGTCGATTCAAGCGAGAAAGCAAAACTATGAAACCTATAAAAAACTGCCGCCGTTCCCATCCGTTATTAACGGAAGGTTCAATCCGTTTAAATGGGCTGAGGATCCTGACAGAAGAGCGGATTATTACGATGCTTTTATGCCTGCGGAAACTGATGATGCGCATACTTTAAAAGGTTTCGCGGGAGCGGCCGGGAGAGTGGAGGGCATTGTCCGTGTCCTTGATGCTCCGGAAGACGGGGATTCTTTTGCGGCGGGGGAAATTTTAGTGACGTCGACAACCAATGTAGGCTGGACCCCGCTTTTTCCAAGAGCGGCTGCTATCATAACGGATGTCGGCGCCCCTTTGTCCCACGCGGCGATCGTTGCCCGGGAACTGGGGATTCCTGCCGTTGTCGGATGCGGAAATGCAACGTCAAAACTGAAAACGGGGGACAGGGTGGCCGTTGACGGCGGGCAAGGCATCGTCCAGCTGGAACCGCGGCAGACTCCGGCCACTTCTGAAGAGGAAAATGGTAAACTGATAGAATAAAAACATGGGAAAGGAGCAGCGCATGAATAAAGCAGTTATTAACGGGGAGCAAATCAGAAGTATGAGCGACCTGCACCAGACATTGAAAAAGGAACTTGCCCTTCCTGAATACTACGGTGAAAACCTTGACGCTTTATGGGATTGTCTGACCGGCTGGGTGGAATACCCCCTCGTTTTAGAATGGAGCCAGTTTGAACAAAGCAAGCAGCTTACAGAAAATGGCGCCGAGAGTGTGCTTCAGGTCTTTCGTGAAGCGAAAGCGGAAGGCTGCGACATCACCATCATACTTTCATAATACGATCAGCGGGAGAGAGACAAAAATGGAAAAACAAACCCTCAGCTATCCGATTGGAGAATATCAGCCGGCTGAATCGATTTCGGCCGGACAGAAACAAGAATGGATCAATGCGCTGGAACACGCTCCGGCCAAACTGAAACAAGCTGTCAGAGCGATGTCGGACAGTCAGCTTGATACGCCTTACCGCGAAGGGGGATGGACTGTCCGCCAAGTGGTTCACCATCTGGCGGACAGCCACATGAACGGCTATACCCGGTTTAAATTGAGCTTAACGGAGAATGAACCGGAAATCCGTCCTTATGATGAAAAAGGCTGGGCCGATCTTCATGATTCCAAAACCGCCGCTTGCGGGGATGCGCTTGAGCTGTTAACGATCCTGCACAGAAGATGGGCCGCTCTTTTGCGCTCCATGACGGAAGCCCAATTCAAACGGACATACTTCCATCCTGTATCTAAAGAGACGGTTACGCTGGAACAAGCGCTCGGGCTATATGTCTGGCACTCTGAACATCACATCGCCCATATTACTGAGCTTTCCCGGCGGATGGGCTGGCATCTGTCTTAGAGGATGCCGGCTTCCGGAAATACGCCAAAACAGCCGCAGACACAATCGTGCATAATGAAATGACGGCGGCTGCCGTATAAAGATGGTGGTAGCCGCTGGAAATGCCCGCTTCAATTGCATCAGAAACCGCTTTTTTGACGGCGGGAACAGGGATTCGGCTCACTTGCTCCTGCAACGAAGAAAGTCCGCCGCCGATATCGGGCATTTGCGCCTGATCAGCGGGAATGCCGCTTTTCGCTAAACGGTTTTTGATGTCATCTCCGATCCGGTCAAAGCCCGCTGTAATGAAGCCGGCATATAAAGCCGGAGCGAGCGTCAGCCCGACCTGCCTTACGAGTGACAGCGTGCCGAGCGCTGTTCCTTTGTTTTGGCCCGAAGTTTCTGATACAAGCACATTCAGCGGAGCCCCGAGCAGAAATCCGAAACCGACCCCCGCAATGACACTCGCTGTGACAAATTCCCATTTATCCGTCACCCATAACGGAAACAGGCTGAAGCCTGCAAATGCGATGGCGCCTGATACAACCGCGGAGAAGACCGGCCCTTTTTTATCCGTGATCGCCCCGCCGAGCCACGCTCCGATTCCTGACGCCAACGCGAGCGGCGTCATCCAATAACCCGCTTTCTCCGCCGATACGTGCAAATATTGCTCCGCATAAGAAGGAATAAAAATGACCGCAGCGAGCAGCCCTCCCGATAAAAATCCGATGACGAGCGTCCATTGAAACACTTTATTTTGCAGCAGCGAGTAGGCGAGAATCGGATCGCCCCCTCGGTTTTCAACCCGCTTTTCGACTTTAAGCAGCACCAGAAAGAGAAGTGCCGCTCCCAAAAGATACCCGTACACCTTTACGTTCATTATGCTTTCTGACAGCTTCGCCCCATCGAGATTCGTGATACCGATCATGCAAGATAAGATCGCAAGAGACAGCAGCATTGTGCCGGCGAGGTCAAGCCGTTTCGCCTCAGGCTCTTTCGTTTCAGCGATAAACAAACCGCCGCACACAACCAAAGCGGCGGCAATCGGCAGATTAATCAAGAACAGCCAATGCCACGACCCGGTTACATCAAGCAAAAAGCTCCCGATATTCGGTCCGAGGACGGCCGCCATACCGTTCATCGCCCCTAAAAGCCCGAGAGCTTTCCCCTGTTTCTCCTTCGGAAGCACGGCCAGTACATGCGAACTCCCGATAATAAAAATTCCGCCGCCGCCAAGGGCCTGAATGAGCCGTGCCGCCAAAAACATCGGGAAGCTCTGACTGAGTGCGACAAGCAAAGAGCCGAGTCCGAACAACCCGACTTCAATCATAAACAGCTTTTTCCGCCCGTATCGGTCCGACAGCTTGCCGACAATCGGCACACTGACACTGAGTCCCAATGTGTAAAGGGTCACTCCCCACGATCCCCATGAAGGAGAAACATCAAAAGAGCTGTTAATCGTCGTCAGAGCAGCGGAAATAATTCCGTTGTCCAGCGCCGCCATGAACACACCGATCGTAAAGAGAGTGATGGCCCAGCTCTGGTTTTTTTCTGTTTGCAATGGCTCCGGCATACTGATCAATCCTTCCGTTTTTAATTCACTTCGAATATATTATTCACTTCAAATGAATTAAATGTCAAACAAAAAAAGGCCGCCGATACCGGCAGGCCTTTTTCATCTCTATCCCTGTTTGGAAGAATCAAGCGCTCTTGCCAAAATGGAAAGCCCTTGATTGACCGTTTGTTTTTCTTCAGCGGTCAGCGTTTCCAATGAACGCTTCAATTTTACATGTCCTTTTTGATAAAGGCTGCGGAAAATATCTTTCGCGTTTTCCGTTAATTGAACGACGACTGAACGGCGGTCTTCTTCTGACGGAGCGCGTGTAATGAAACATGATTTTTCTAAACGGTCAAGGAGCCCCGTCGTATTTGAAAGAGAAGCGCCCATTTTCTCCGCTATGTCACTCACCTTAAGCGTCCCGTGGTTGTTCAGAAGCATCAGCACCTTCATTTGCGGCATGCTCATATCAAGCTTCATCCACTCCGACACATCGCCGAGCCCCGCCGATGTCATCACTTTCATGTACAGCACCCAAATATCCCGTTCCTCAGGAGAAAAAATATCGCCGCCTAATACTGTTGTATCATGCAGATTATAATCCATCGTCTCACTTCCTCATTCATACTCCTGCATACCATATTACTGATTTTAATCAGAGAAAGAAAGTTGCAGACGAGTTTTGTTTGAATGTGAGGTGGTAGTGTATAATATGTTGGAGATTATTGGGGGAATTATGATAAATAAGCTATTTTATGATGATTGGAGAGAACATTGCTGACTAAAAAGAATGCCTTATCGATATTAAAAGTATTATTTCCTATTGCAGTTTTGCTTTTAGTCATTTATCAGTCCAAAAAGGAATTGACAGACCTTTCTTTTAAAAGAACGCTGTACATTATTAACGGGATTGAGCGTTACGATTTATTTATTCTCGTTCTGCTCGGCCTTCTTGCCGTCAGCGCGATGTCCTTTTATGACTTTGTGCTGAAACGGACGCTTCGCCTCAACATTCCGAATTGGAAAGTATTCAGGGTCTCCTTTATCGCCAATTCCTTTAACAATGTCCTTGGATTCGGCGGTCTGGCGGGCATCGGGCTGCGGACGATGCTTTACAAAGAACATACGAATGACGTAAAACGCCTCGTCGCAGGCATCGCCTGGCTTACGTCCTCAGCGCTGCTCGGGCTGTCCGTCTTCAGTATCCTGACCATCGCCCGGGTTCTGCCGGTTGGAGAGATTACAGGTGAGAAACCGTGGCTGTGGGCTGTTATCGCCGGAGTGGCGCTTATTGTGCCGGCAGCCTTAATCGCCGCTGGGATCAACAATAAAAAAGCTGGCGCAGAAGACGGTGAAGCAAAACCGAGGCATCCGGTTTTTTCTTACATCGGGGCATCGTTTGCCGAATGGTTTGCGGCGGCCGTCGTCATGTATTATTCCCTGTATGTCATGGGGATTCAAGCGGATGTCCGCCATGTATTCGGTGTATTTGCCATTGCCGCTATCGGGGGAATCATCAGCCTTGTGCCGGGAGGATTCGGTTCGTTTGACCTTCTGTTTCTGCTCGGCATGCAGAATATGGGCTTTCCCCAGGAGGCGGTTGTGACATCCATCGTCATCTATCGGATTGTGTATTCATTTATTCCGTTTGTGTTCGGGCTGTTCTTTGCGGCCGGCGACTTAACGGAAAATACGCTTAAACGGCTGGAATCAAATCCGAAGATGGCGCCTGCCGTGGAAACGACGAACGTGCTTCTCGTATTCCAGCGCGCTATCTTAATCAGGGTGCTTTACGGTTCGCTGTCGCTTTTGGTTTTCATGGCGGGAGTCGTCGTGCTTGCGTCCGTCGCCCTGCCGATCGACAGGGAGACGGTCATCCCGCACATTCCGCGCCCGGCGCTCCTTGCGTTTAACGCGTTATCGCTAAGCGCGGCTTTGATTCTATTAATTTTGCCGATTGAATTATACAAACGGACGAAACGTTCTTATTCAATGGCGGTTGCCGCGCTGGTCGGCGGTTTTGTGTTCAGTTTCTTAAAAGGAATGAACATCAGCGCGATCTTTATTCTGCCTGTCGTCATCGTATTGCTTGTGCTGTTAAAGCGGCAGTTTATCAGAGAGCAGGCATCGTATACGCTCGGCCAGATGATTTTTGCGGCCGCTCTGTTTATTATCGCCTTGTTTAACTACAATCTCATTGCCGGCTTTATTTGGGATAAAATGAATCGGCTCCTGCGCCACGACTATTTCGTCCATAACAATTCGCACATTACATATGCCACGATGACGGCCATTATTGTTGTGCCGCTGTTTTTCCTTTTGTTTACGTTCTTTTATCATAAAAGATCGAAGCCGATCGGAGAAGAGGCCGATCCTGAACGGCTGAAGTCCTTTTTGGCGGAAGAAGGAGGAAACGCGCTCAGCCATCTCGGCTTTCTCGGGGATAAGCGGTTTTATTTCTCAAGCGACGGCAAAGCGCTTTTATTGTTCAGCCAGATTTCCAGAAGGCTTGTCGTGCTCGGTGATCCGTCAGGACAGAGAGACTCTTTTCCGCTTGTGATTGAGGAATTTCTGAATGAAGCGCATAAGCAGGGGCTGAGTGTCATGTTTTATCAGATCGAACGTGAAGATCTGGCGCTGTACCATGACTTCGGCTATAACTTCTTCAAGCTTGGAGAAGAAGCATTCGTGGATATGGAGGCCTTTACGCTCTCAGGTAAGAAAAAAGCGGGGCTGCGGGCGATTAACAACAAATTTGACCGCGAAGGCTACACATTTCATGTCGGGGAACCGCCGTTTTCCTCCGAGTTTATCGCCAAGCTGAAAGACATTTCGGACGAATGGCTCGGACCGAAAAAAGAGAAAGGTTTTTCCCTCGGTTTCTTCGACCGGGATTATCTGGAACAGGCGCCGATTGCTTACGTGAAAGACGCGGAAGGGGAGATCATCGCTTTTGCCAACCTGATGCCGATGTATCAGGAAGGCGAGATATCCGTCGACTTGATGCGTTATCGGAAAAGCGCGCCGAACGGTATTATGGACGCGCTTTTCATCCGTCTGTTTCTCTGGGCGCAGGAAAAAGGCTATACCACCTTCAATATGGGCATGGCGCCTTTGTCAAACGTAGGAACGGCTTTTACATCTTTCTGGTCGGAAAGAATCGCGGCCGTCATCTTCAACAACGTCCGGTATATGTACAGCTTCAGCGGGCTGCGGGCCTTTAAAGAAAAATACAAACCGGAGTGGCGCGGGAAATACTTGGCGTACCGCAAAAACAGATCGCTGTCCGTCACGATGATCCTCGTCACCCGCCTGATCGGAAAAACCAAAAAAAGACGCCGTTAAAAGGCGTCTTTTTTTAAAAATAATTGACTAAAAATTCTAATTTCACTCTGTTATACTGAATAACATGATCATAAGGTGAAAGGAAGGCTGATGAATGAAACAGGCAACCGTGTTTAAATATGAAGCGTTTTCCGATATTCCGGATTTGGGAAATCCCGCGGGAATCGTCTTTAACGGAGATGATTATTCAGATGAAGAGATGCAGATGATCGCCGAAATGGCAGGGTACAATGAAACCTCATTTCTCTGTAAAAGCGGAGAAGCCGATCTGCGCATCCGCTATTTTACACCCGGCCACGAAATGAATTTATGCGGACATGCTACCGTCGCCTCTCTTTACGCATTAATTGAAAAGGGAAGGCTTCAGGCTGATCAGACATATCAAATTGAAACAAAAGCCGGCATTCTTCCCGCAAAAGCCGCTGAACGAAACGGCCGGGTATACATCACACTCGAACAGGCTCCCCCGCAATTTCTGCCGTTTACGGGCGACAAAGAAAAGCTTGCGGCCTCGCTCGGAATTACGGCTGAGGATTTTCACAGCGAGCTGCCGATTGTTTACGGATCAACGGGGATCTGGACACTGATTGTTCCGCTGAGATCACTTAAAGCATCACGGAATATGGTGCCGGACAACGCACAATTCCCCGCTATTTTGCGCGATCTTCCGAAAGCGAGCGTTCATCCGTTTTCTCTTGAAACCGTTCATCCGGAAAGTGATCTGCACGGACGCCATTTTTCTTCCCCTTTCTCCGGTACGACCGAAGATCCCGTCACGGGAACCGCTTCAGGCGTCATGGCGGCCTATATGCGGCAATACGGAGGCTCCGAAGCCGAATGCCTCACGATTGAACAAGGCCAGGAAATCGGGAAAGACGGAAAAGTGGAAATCAGGATTACAGAAGATAACGAAAAGATGAACATCAAGATGACGGGAACGGCCGTGTATGCCGAAACAATCAATTTTCAGCTTCCGTAACGGTTTACAAAAGCCGGTCGTATCCGTTATATTATAAATGATAATCATTTTCATTTGGATAGGAAGGTGAATCGGCATGCCGAAAACCGAACAATTACAGCAAAACGAAAGTCTTGCACATACAATCAGAAACAGAAGATCCATCCGGTCGTTTAAACCGGAAACCGTACCTTCTGAAGTCATATTAGAGATGCTTGAAACGGCCGTTTACGCACCGAACCACAGACTGACGGAGCCATGGCGTTTTATCTACGCAGCAAGCGAAGCGGGAAAAGCAAAGCTTGCGGACAGCTACGTCTCATTTTTCAAAAAGATAAAAGATGATTTCAACGAGGAAAAAGAGCGGAACATGAGAAAAAACCTCAGCGCCGTTCCGGGATTTTTACTGGTCGTCTTAAAAGAAGATGAAAATGAATTTACGAGAAACGATGATTTCGCGGCGCTGAGCGGCATGATTCAAAACCTTCAGCTTCTCGCACATTCAAACGGCATCGGCATGGTCTGGAAAAGCGGCCGCATCATGTATGACAAACAGGTGCACCAAGACTTCGGTCTTGCTGATAATGAGCGCTTTGCCGCCATCATTCAAACGGGCTATCCGGACGAACAGCCTAAGGCGAAAGAACGGACGCCGGCAAAAAGCCTGTTTACCGAACTGTAAAAAAAATCCCCGTCTCTATACAGAGGCGGGGATTTCGTATTAGCGGGTTTTGCTTTTAGCTCTGTTGTCAGCGGCTTTCATCCGCGCCTGCGCTTCGCGGTCAGCGGAATCAGCAAGCTCGCTTGAATATTCCTCGTACGTGCCGTCTGTTTCGCGTTTCAAAGCATCCGGAACTTGAGGAAGTTTTTGTTTGTTTTTATCACGGTTTTTGTGAGTATGATTTCTGCCCATATCAATCGCCCCCTGAAAAAAGTGATATCAAACAAACATAGTATCTGCCCGGTCCTGATCTTTATTCAGTTTATTTCCGTTTGGCTGCTCTTTCCGCTTTTTTGAATTCACCGGAATAAAGGACTTCCTGCATTTTTTTCAGATTGGCTCCCTGCTGATGTTTTTCGCGCTTCTTTTCCATAAAAGAAGACCCTCCTTCAAAACAGAATACCAATAGGATTGGCTTTTATTTCCGTTTTTATGCAGATAAGAGATCCTTTAAAGCCAAATCAAGTTCTTCATATGTAAATTGAAAACCGGATGTCAGCGCCTGCTTAGGCAGGGCGCGCTGGCCTTTTACGATCAGCAGGCTCATTTCTCCCAAGGTCTTCTCCAGAAAAAGTTCCGGTACGGGAATCCAATGGGGGCGGTGCAGGACGCTTGCGATCGTCTTTCCGAATTGCTTCATTTCTACGGGGTTCGGCGATGTCACATTCATGGGACCGGACAAGTCATCATGCTCCGCCGCATAAGCGATGAGTCCCGCGGCGTCATCCACATGAACCCATGACAGCCATTGCCGTCCAGAGCCGATGGTGCCGCCGGCTAACAGCTTATAAGGGAGAACCATGAGCGGCAGGGCGCCTTTTTCACCGAGCATCACCCCGAATCTGGCATATACCGTCCGGATGCCGAGCGCTTCAATTTTCTGGCCTTCACGCTCCCACATACGAGCCGTATGACTGAGAAAGTCTTCATTTGACGTATCGGACTGTTCGGTGAACGTTTTTTCTGTGCTTGTGCCGTAAATGCCGACGGCGCTGGCCTGAATCAAAGCCCGGGGTTTTTTCGGCTGCTGCTTCATAATCCGTCTGACTTCTCTCGTCGCTTCTATTCTGCTTGAGATGATTTGTTCCTTCGTTGTGTCCGTCCAGCGGTCAAAGATGGATTTGCCGGCGAGGTTCACCCATACATCAATAGGGGGAAGCTCGCGCTCAGGCGCCGCATTTTCGGCCAGCCATTGAACATATGTCACATTTTTTTGTTCGGTTTCTCTCTGTTTTCTTGATAAAATATAGACATGATGTCCCCGGCGGGTAAACACACCTGTCAGATGCCGGCCCAGAAAACCAGTGCCGCCTGTCATCGCGATATTCATATCCATCTCTCCTTACACGTTGATATATATACTGTACCTCATTTGCCAAAAAGAAAAACGCCTGAACATCGGGGCGGGGAAGGAGACCGGGATGCCGTTTATTACAAAAATATCGACCCAAAAGAAAAATACCGAGCGCTTCAACATCTTTCTTGATGAGAAATATGCATTCAGCGTCGACGCCGACGTGCTTGTGCGTTATGACCTGAAAAAAGGGAAAGAACTGGACGAGCTTGACATTCTTGAAATCCAGTACGGCGATGACGTGAAAAAAGCCTTTAACCGCGCCGTAGAATTTTTATCATACCGGATGCGCTCTGAAAAAGAAGTCCGCGATCATCTGAAGAAAAAAGAAACACCGGACATGGTCATTTCTGAAGTCATCCATAAACTGTACGATTACCGCTACTTAAATGACAAAGAATTTGCCGAAGCCTATGCGAGCACCCACAAAAAAACAAACGGCAAAGGCCCTGACGTCCTGTTCCGCGAGCTGAAAGCGAAAGGAATAGACGACGATACCATCAAGGAGACGCTCAGTGCGTTTACATTTGATGAGCAGATACAAGAAGCGCTGAAACATATCAGCAAAATCCTGAAAAAGGACAAAAAGCTGTCCACAAAAGAGATCAGACAGCGGGCGCAGATGCAGCTTCAGCGAAAAGGTTTCCCTTTCGACGTCATCAATGCCGCTCTGGAGCAGACGGAGTATGAAAATGATGATGAAGCCGAGATGGAAGCTCTGAAGGCTCATGCGGAAAAAGCGATCAGGAAATACCGCTATGACGGCAGCTATGAAAGCGGAATGAAGGTTAAACAGTACTTATTCAGAAAAGGATTCTCGATTGACGATATTGATCAATTCTTGCAGGAAGAGGAGTAAACTGAAATGGACAAACGATACAGTCAAATGACGCCTCATGAACTTCAGACAGAAATTGCGGGACTGACGGAAAAAGCGCGAAAAGCGGAACAGATGGGCATTGTAAATGAACTGGCCGTGCTTGAACGGAAAATTACGATGGCCAAAGCTTACATGCTGAACCCGGAAGACTTTCGGCCCGGCGGGGTGTATCAGATAGAAGGTTCTGATGACACTTTCCGCATTGATTACATCAACGGCGTATTCGCCTGGGGACACAGATCTTCCCCGTCAGACGGGGAAGAAGCACTGCCGATTTCCGTTTTAAAAGAAAAAAAATAACAAAAGAGGCCGGTTCCGGCCTCTTTTTCTTTTCGGGCACATTCGTTTCAACCTTTCAGTAAAAAATGATTGAATTCATTTTTGATATCTTTTAAGATGGAATTCGTTGTTTTTTAAATAAAAAGGAGGCGATTTGCGTTGAATATCAAAATGAAACAGCCATCTGTGAAATTAATGATTTTTGTTTTAATGATCTGCACATTTTCCATCGGGTATACGGAATATGCTGTCATGGGTATTCTGACGTCGATTGCCGATGACTTTCATATACATGTATCTTCAGCGGGCATGCTTGTTACGGCGTACGCGGCAAGCGTCTGCCTGACGGGCCCGATCGTAACCATTATCGCGGTTAAGCTGCCGAGAAAGCCGGTGCTGCTGGGGTTGATGGGCATCTTCGTCCTTGCCAACCTGATGAGCGTCTTTGCGCCGAACTTCGCCGTGCTGGCGATTTCCAGAATTTTATCCGCATCCATCCACGGAGCTTTTTTTGCGATCGCCATGGTATTTGCGAGTGAAATGGTGCCGCCTGAAAAACGTTCCGCCGCCGCGGCTTCCATGAACGGCGGATTAACCGTGGCGCTGATGCTCGGCGTCCCGTTCGGCTCATATTTAGGAGATGCCCTTAACTGGCGGGCCGTCTTTTTCATTATTTCCGTTTTAGGCATGATCGGGCTGATCGGACTGATGCTGGTCGTACCGAACCGGAAACCGAAAGTGATTCCGATGCTGATGAATGAATGGAGTGTCTTTAAGCATAAACAAGTGATTTTTTCCTTTGCGATCACCATTCTCGGCTACTCAGGCGTATTTATCGCTTACACGTTTATTGAGCCGATTTTAAGAGATTCAGCGGGGTTCGGCACAGTCGGCATTACAGGCGCATTATTTGCCTACGGTCTCGGCGGAGTGGCGGGGAATTTCTTCGCGGGGAAAGTGCCGCTCAAACTGCTGACGCGCACGATGATCGGTGTGATGATCGGCTTGATCGGCGTCTTGGCGATTTTTCCTTATATCGCCGTTTTTCCAGCCGCCGCGGTTTCAGCGACATTTTTATTCGGCGCATGTGCGTTCGGCACGCCGCCGCTTTTGCAGACCAAGGTTATTTCTTCTTCTGAAAACGGCACGACAATCGCCGCTGCGGTGAGCGTTTCCGCCTTTAACCTGGCAAACGCGCTCGGCGCCTGGATCGGCGGATTGATTCTCGGCGGAACGGGATCTTACTCATGGCTGTTTGCCGGCGGTGCGCTGATGACAGCTCTCGGCCTTGTGCTTTCCACGTTCGCTCATCTGTCTGAGAAGAAAGATGTTTATGAATATCAAGTGCATAAAGGATAACAAAAAGCTTGCAGGGGATATTCCGCCTGCAAGCTTTTTTCAGTGTTTCAATGTAATGCTGATCACCGTATGTTTATCACTCTCAGCTAAGGAAATATTCCGGGTTTCCGGTACTCCGTCTTTTTCAAAAACGACGGCATAGGTTCCTTTTGCGCCGCTTTTCCATGCAATCTCGCCGTGGTGATCAGTCTTGCCTATTATCTCTCCGCGGTCTATATTCGGCTGATGATCTGACTCCGCCGCTTTCATCACGGTGACCGTCACACCGGCCGCCGGTGAACCGTCTGCATCCTCAACACGGAGCGTAACGGGCAGTGCTTTTTTGGCGGCGGAATCATCCGCTTTGCCGCATCCGCATAAAACGGCCGCCGCGAGAAAGAAAACAAAAGCTTTATTGATTTGACCAATATTGAATGTTGTCGAATACACTGTTTGTCACCCTTGTTCCCAGATTGTAAGACGACCCGCCGTTTGTATGAATGGCAATGGCGGTCTGGCCGGTGTCGCTGTAATTGCGGTAAACGGGCGATCCGCTCTGACAGCCGAACGTATCTGTCGTGTAGGTGAGTTTATATGTCTCGGCAGAACGAATCGGTTTGCTGTCCGACCACATGGAACCGGACACTTTGTCGCACGGATATCCTGTCACGGTTGAGGAAAGCCCGGTCGGACTGGAACTGTTGGTCGTCCGGTAGCCGTACCAGCCGACAGTATTCCCGGGCGACCCGTTTACTTTGATTGCGCCGTAGTCATAGTTTGTGTCACCGTTTTCTGTCCACCCTTTGACACTGTAGAATGTCTTTCCTGAATAAGAGCCGTACGGGTACGATGACCCGTTGCGGCCGGGAGCTGCCGTAATTTTCGATGCCCAGCCGTTTTTCTGGTCATACACGCAATGTCCCGCCGTAACGATCGTGTCGGCATTGACAAAAAAACCGGTGCATCCGTAGGTGCTTGTGCTGCCGCTGTATGTGACGGTCAGCTGTGCTGTCGCGCGATATGGAAATGATGTTGTAGGAGAAATTCTGATTCGTTCGTCTGTCCCAATAATACTGGAAGGCTTTAATGACTTGATGTCAGCTTTGCTGTTTTGTGCAAGCTGTCTTTTGGTGAGGCCCGTTCCTTCATAAGCGGGGGATGTCTGTGTTGTTTGTACAGGCTGATTCAGATTGGCGTCAAACTCCTCACCGCTGTTTGATACAGATGTCTGCGGGCTGCCCGCTGCTTCAGCTGAAACAGCAAATAATGAAACTGACAGTAAGAATGCGGTAAGGCTCAGCAATCGTTTGGAAACTGTCTTCATTTTATAAAACCCCTCCTTTTTTGTCTACCGGCTTTCGGTTGAACATTTAACATATTATGGAATTTATTTAGCGTTATGACCGCAAAAGGATGTTTTTTTCTGCAAAAAAAGAGACCGGCTCATTCCCGGTCTCTTACGGTGTGTGTTATCGTCTGCCTGAAGCTCTCATGCGCTCTTGCGGGTGCGAATTAATTGAACCGTCCGCCCGTTTAGAAGCGTAGTCATCCTTTGCCCGCGGTTCGCCTTCAAACTTATTATTGTTCTGATTAGGAAATCCTTTTGCCTTGTTCCGGACCATTTGTTTTCCCCCTCGGCCAATATCAAAAGGTTGCGCCTTCTGGATTGAAGACGTAAAGTTAGTATATGCCTGTGACAAGCTGCGTAAAAGCAGCAGGTTTTCCCAAGGAAAGGAGACAGAGACATGAATACATATATCGACAAACTGACGAATTTGCTGCTTGAGAAAAATGACATGCTCAGCTATTTGCAAGCGCGAACTTGGGTTGAGCTTTTATGGGGAGATTTCGAAGCGACTTACGCAAAAGCCGGCCGCCCGTATCAAGGAGAGCAAATGACAGAACGCGTCGTCAAGGAATGGATCGAATCATACGGCAGCAAGCTCCATATGTTCCAGAGCGTTCGGGAAGACGTTTCTCATTATTTGGATCAAAGCAGGGGTCTCCTGCATTAACATAGCAGTGCGCCCGCCGGATACCGTCCGGCGGTTTTTTCTTTTTATAAAAGAAATGGGAAAATCATGTTTGACGACCCGCGGAATGTGGAAATGTGTAATAACTCATAAAATAGCGGGGAGGAACCACAATGAACATGAAGAAGGGGTTAACCGCATTTATTCCGGCCGCAGGACTTTGCTTATTTTTAGCCGCAGGCACCGTGTTTTTTGATCCGGCAGCGAATGCCGCAGCAGTGCACCAGACAAAAATAGACACCGCAGCAGATACATATATCGTGAAAGCAGGAGAACTTAACGTCCGCAAAGAACCAAATAAACAAGGGTCGATTATCGGCACGCTTCGTTCAGAGGATTCCGTAAAGGTTAAACGGCTTCAAGGAGCAGATTGGGCTGAAATTGACTACAAAGGTCACAAAGCCTATATCTCCACACATTTTCTGATGAAGCAGCCGGTGAAGGCGGTGACGGCGAAACAAACCGCTTTTTATACGCCGACTTTGGAAACCGGCAAAAAAGGGTTCGTTAAAGCGGGTGAAACCGTCAATGTGCTCGGCTGGGGGTTCAGCCATGACGGAGGGTTTGACCGTAAATGGGCGTACGTCATATACGGCGGGAAAGCAGGTTATGTGAAAACGGCCGACTTAAATCGAAAATAAAGATTCAGGCAGGCGAATGAGCCTGCTTTTTTTCTGAAACCTTTCGCCTTTCCTTTCGTAAAAGATGAAAAGGAGAGTGACGGATATGATAATGGCAATCGGCGGCCTTCTGATGGCTGCGGCCGGCATTTTAGTCACATTTTTTCCGCCGAAGTCGATCAACAGCCTGTACGGATATCGGACGAAGCGCTCTATGGCGGATGAGTCGCAGTGGAAAGAAGGCAATCGATTCAGTGCGCTCCTCATGATTTTGTTCGGCCTTATATCGGCGGCAGCTGGATTTGCGGGCAGCCTGCTTATCCGGCTGACTCAGCCGTTCGCCCTGATCGTTCAGGCCGTATTGTTGATTGCGATCAGCGTACTGATCATCGTCTTAACAGAAAGAAGATTGAAACAAACGGGGAGGAGAATCGATGAATGACATTACGTTTCACATGATCGAAACAAACGGAGTGACGCTGCACACGGCTTCAGCCGGTCCGAAAGACGGTCCTTTGGCGGTGCTGCTGCACGGGTTTCCGGAATTCTGGTACGGCTGGAAGAGCCAGATCAAACCGCTGGCGGATGCCGGATACCATGTTGTCGTGCCTGATCAGCGCGGCTATAATCTCAGTGACAAACCGGAGGGCATTGAAAACTATACCATTGATACGCTCAGAGACGACATTATCGGGCTGATCACTCATTTTACAGATGACAAAGCCGTCGTCATCGGACACGATTGGGGAGGAGCCGTGGCCTGGCATCTGGCATCCACGCGGCCGCAATACGTTGAAAAATTGATCACGGTCAATATCCCGCACCCGGCGGTTATGCGGAAGGTCACACCGTTCTACCCGCCGCAGTGGAAGAAAAGCTCTTATATCGCTTTCTTTCAGCTTCCGGAAAAGCCGGAACGGAGATTGTCTGAAGACAATTACCGCGTATTGGATCACGCGATCGGCTTATCCGAACGCCCGGCGCTTTTTTCACGGGAAGATGTCGACAGCTACAAACAGGCATGGGGCAGAAAAGGAGCGCTCACGGCGATGCTGAACTGGTACCGGGCGATCAGAGCCGGCGGTTTAGGCCCTGCCGTTCCGCTAAAAATGCCCGTTCCGTACCGATTAATATGGGGCGTCAATGACCGCGCGCTGAGCAAAAAGCTCGCCAAGGAAACAAAACGGATGATTCCAAACGGCGACTTAATCTTTATAGACGATGCCTCACATTGGGTCATTCACGAAAAACCGCGCATCGTCAGCCATTTGATTCATGAATACCTTCAGCAATAAAGTCTGTCCCGCGTACAGACTTTTTCTTTTTTTTTCTCATATCTGCCGAAAAACATGACAAAATATAAACCATATGCAGAAAAAATTTTCTGCCCGTGTAACAAAAAAAGGGTTTAAACGTCATTAAAAAAAGGAAAAGCCTTACTGAAGTTTTGCGGACAATTCCTTTAAGGCCGTCCTAAAAAAAGAATAATACAAAGAAGGTGCCTTCATGAAACAAAGGTTAATCTCAATTATTATTCCGTCTTACAATGAAGGGAACAATGTCAAGCTCATCCATGAATCTTTAAAAAAAGAGTTTCAGACGATTCATTATGACTATGAAATTTTCTACATCAATGACGGAAGCGCGGATGACACCCTTCAGCAGATTAAAGAACTGGCCGCCAGAAACCATCGCGTCAAATACATATCTTTTTCCCGCAACTTCGGGAAAGAAGCGGCCATTCTGGCAGGATTTGAACACGTGCAGGGCGAAGCGGTAATCGTGATGGACGCCGATCTGCAGCATCCGACCCATCTGCTGAAAGACTTCATTCAAGGCTATGAAGAAGGGTATGACCAAGTCATCGCGCAGCGCAACCGAAAAGGGGACAGCCCTGTGCGTTCCGTGCTTTCTTCCCTGTATTATAAATTTATCAACAAAGCCGTCGAAGTGGATCTGCGTGACGGGGTCGGAGATTTCCGCCTGCTGAGCCGGCAGGCCGTTGATGCCCTTTTGAAGCTGAGTGAAGGGAACCGTTTCTCGAAAGGGCTGTTCTGCTGGATCGGGTTTGACCAGAAAATCGTGTTTTATGAAAATGTCGAAAGGAAGAACGGCACGTCCAAATGGTCATTCAGTAATCTGTTCAACTACGGAATGGACGGTGTCGTCTCCTTCAACAACAAGCCCCTGAGGGTATGCTTTTTCACCGGTATTCTGATACTTCTTCTGTCGATGGTTTATATTGTAACGACCTTTGTTCAGATTCTGACACACGGCGTGTCCGTACCCGGATACTTCACCATTATTTCCGCCGTGCTGTTCTTAGGGGGCATCCAGCTTTTGAGTCTCGGCATCATCGGAGAATACATCGGCCGGATTTACTATGAAACAAAAAAACGCCCGCACTATTTAATTAAAGAAGCGAATATAACATACGGAGAACAAAATGAAACGAATTATACAAAAAAGCGCAAGTGGAACCATTAAACAGCCGCCGCTGTGCGCAGGGTCTGGGGACGTTGTATGAAAAAAAATAAATGGATCTTGCCGGCAGCCTGTGTGCTGGCTGCGGCAGCCGCTCATATTTTTTTCTTAAAAGAGTGGTCGGCAGGCCGCTATATGACGGGGTCTGGAGACGGGATCGCCCAAATGGCGGTCTTCAAAAAGCTGCTGTTTGATCAATATATGAACGGCAGGCTGTTTTACAGCTATTCGTTCGGACTGGGCGGGGGAGTGTACAGTCAGCTCGGCTATTATTTCTCTACTTCTTTTCTATTCCTGTTTATCTCCGCCGCTGTCCGCTTTTTGCAGCTTATTCAGCTGACGGGCGAGGCTGATGCGCTGTTCTGGGCGCAGGCCTCCGTTTTTATCAGCATTGCCAAGCAGAGTTTTATCATATTCACGGCGGCGTGTGTATTCCGTTATTTCGTCAAACGGACGGTGCCTGCTTTTGCCGGCGCCGTGTTGTACGGGGTCTCGATTATCTACTTCCGGCATGAGGTATATTGGGACTTTTTCACTGACAGTATGGTGTGGCTGCCGCTGCTTGTGTTGGGCGCGGAAAAAATCATCAGGGAAAAAAAGCCGGCGTGGTTTATCTTCGCCTGTGCGCTGACATTGATCAACAACTTTTATTTTGCGTATATTAATCTGATTTTCATCGGCATTTATATCTTATTCAGGTGGGTGATCCCCCTTGAAGGCAATGAGGCGAAAAGGCTCACTCAATGCAGGATATTTATTCTGTCGGGTCTTCTCGGGTTCGGCATAAGCGCAGTTTCCTTTATTCCTGTCGTATACGGATACCTTCATAATCTGCGGCCGCCGTATTCAGAGCATATTGCTTGGCTTGATTTTTCCGACAACATTTTATTTTCAAGCCGGATTATCATCCTGCCGGCGGCTTTTTTGCTTTTTCTATTTACATTTACTTTATACAAAAACCGCTTGTTCCGGCTGTTTGCGGGAATCAGTCTGCTGTATATTCTGTTTCACTTCAGTCCGTTTGCGGCAAGTGCCTTTAACGGTTTTTCAGCTCCGCAGAACAGGTTTGAATACGTCCTCTGCTTCACGATTGCCGGAACGGTTTCAGCCGGGCTTTCTAAGCTTTCAGACATCAGCATGAAGAGTATGCTGATGTCCGCCGTACTCGTCGTTCTGCTCTATTGGAGCCAGGTGAGGCGGTACAGTCTGGATATTTCTGATCACGCCAACCTGCCCGTCATCCTTCTTCTGGTGCTGAGCATAGCCGCTTTCTTTGCAGCAAAGACAAGACTGAAAGGCGCGGTGCCCGCCGTCTATGCCGTCATTTTGCTTACGGCTGTGCTTACGGCTAATACATATGAAAAATATGCTTTATCAGAAGGCGGGAAGATTTATACGGTATCGCATACATTTATGACGGGTGCTGGCTATAAAGGCAAAGAACAATCGGAGCTCATTCAGCGTCTGAAAGAAAAAGACCCTGATCCGTTTGCCCGTTTAGATTGGATGAACGGTGTTTTCAATAACACCCCGATCATATACGGGTTCAACGGATTCAGCGTATACTCAAGCATACTGAACCGTAATCTGCTGTCCTTTTACTGGAACGACCTCCAGATTGACATGGGCAGAGAAAGCGTCAGCCGCTATGCGACATTAGGAAACAGGGCTAATTTATACAGCCTGCTTTACGGAAAATATTATATGACGGAAAAAACAAACGAGGCCGGCGTGCCGTACGGGTTCAAAAAAATCATGGAATCAAACCATTATGCGGTTTATCAAAATCAATATGTGCTTCCGTTCGTACGGACAGCCGATCGCGTATATAACGAGGGCGGCCTGAAAAAAGCTCCCGCCCTTGCCAGGGAACGGGCAATGCTTGACGGGATCGTCATGAAATCAAGCACAATCAACACGAAAAAAGCGCCTGAGGCGAAAAATATGATCCGCCATGCAGAGGTAGCGGCCGAACATGGCGATTATCATAACGGCATCCTGACGGTAAACGAAGACGGCGGCGGCCTGATCATTACGCCGCAAGCCGCTAAGATGGACGGCGGCGATTATTACGTCAGCTTTTATTTGAAGAATAAAGCGAAGGACCAGGGCTTTACATTAAAAGTGAACGATTACACGACAACGAGAAAATCGAATCAATCCATTTACAAAACAGGTGTCAACGATCTTACTGTGAGAGTGCCGAAAACAAAAAACATCCAAATCCGTCTGCCGAAAGGGTCGTATCAGCTTGACAGACTGGCGCTTTATGAAGAACGGTACGATACGCTGAAAAGCGTATACCGAAAAGCGGAAAAAGAACCGCCGGCCGATCTCAGCTGGCGCGGAAATACGCTTCATATCTCGTATGAAAACAAAACCCGCGCGCCGTATATCATGCTTCCGATTCCATATGAAAAAGGCTGGGAGCTGAAGATAAACGGCAGACAGGAGCAGATTGAAAAAGCGGATTATTCCTTCATCGGATTTAAAGCGCAAAAAGGAAAAAACGATATTCAATTAACGTATTACCCGCCGTTTTTTAAACCCGCGGCCGCTCTATCGGTGATCAGCCTCGTGTTTGCGGCTCTATATGTGAGAAGACAAAAAAAGCCCGGCTCTTAAACAGAGCCGAGCTTTAATTTTTTCTGCAGTTTTTCCTCGCTGAAAATCCAGCCCGTGTAAGAAGAGAGAAGCTCTAAATCATGACTGAGGTGGACGATGGCGACAAAAGGATAGTGGCCTTTGCTCCGGTAGCGCAAATCAATAAAGCGCACCTCATAATGATCTTTAAAGGTATCGACCTCCCACCTGTAAACGGGGGAAAATGAAAGAAAGGCTGCAATATTTTCGTCCTGTTTCGCGGCCTTCATCACATCGGTTTCCGGAACGGGCACGCGGTTGAATGTATCCAATATCACGACATGGCCGTCAAGGCTTCTGCCGACATAAAAGGCATGCGCCGTCGTCACGGCGATACGCCACTGCCTGAATTTCATCGTCGGCGAAATAATGATGGTTTCAATCTCCTCTTCAATCATTTCGCGCAGCCTTCGCTTTATCCGCAGCTGCATCAAAAACCGGACGGCGTAATATCCTGCGAGGATGATATAAAGCATCAGAAATGTCACGCCCGGATGACCTCCGATATACCACACAGCAATCGCGGCCAAATGGCTGACGAAAATAAACGGATCAAAGGTATTGATTAAACCGAGAGCGATCCATTTTCTCGAAAACGGGCGGATGGCCTGTGTGCCGTACGCGTTAAAAATGTCAACAAACACATGCAACACGACAGCGAGGAGCGTCCACAGCCACAGGTGCAAAAAGTTCGCTTCCGGATAAAACATAAACAAAATACCCGGAATCAGAACGGACCAAAATAAAACGGCGGGAATGGAGTGCGTGAACCCTCTATGATTTCGAATATAAACGGCATTATTTTTCAGCTTCAATATGGTATCAATATCAGGTGCCTGAGAGCCGGCAAGAGCGGCGATCATAACTGCCTGAGACATGGGGGTGTGCATGCCGACGGCAGGATCAAGAGTTGCGATTCCGCCAAGCGCGATACCCATGACAACGTGAGTGCCAGTATCCATTGTTGACCTCCTAGCAGGCGTTAACAATCAGTCGCCCGCATATTTCGCATTATAAGATATTCCCCATTTTCTGTTTGCCCAATCATGGCGTTTATCCGCCGTTCTCATATGTTTCCGCTTTTTCTTTATCACTATTTAATGTAACATATTATCGTAACGTGCCCTAAGTTTACACCAAAATACGGTGTCAAGAAAAGCGGAACCCGAAACATCTGAGGAGAAGATATGAACGCACTTGAAGAAAAAATGAAACAAAAAGATATAGACAAATTTCGCGAGGACTTAATTACATGGTTCGAAAGAGAACAGAGAATTCTGCCGTGGAGAGAAAATCAGGACCCGTATCGGGTGTGGGTGTCAGAGGTGATGCTGCAGCAGACGCGCGTAGATACCGTCATCCCTTATTTCCGGCGGTTTGTTGAGCAATTTCCGACCGTTTCGGCGCTCGCTGAAGCCGATGAGGAAAAAGTGCTCAAAGCCTGGGAAGGGCTGGGTTATTACTCCCGTGTAAGAAATCTGCAAAGCGCTGTAAAAGAAGTGCATGAGCGATACGGGGGAGTCGTCCCTGCCGAGGAAAAGGAATTTGGCGGACTGAAAGGCGTCGGCCCTTATACAAAAGGCGCCGTGCTCAGCATCGCATACAACAAACCGATTCCCGCCGTAGACGGCAATGTGATGCGTGTCATGTCGAGAATTCTTTCCATATGGGACGATATCGCAAAACCTAAAACCAGAACCATTTTCGAACAGGCGGTATCCGCTTTCATTTCTCATGAAAAACCATCTGAATTCAATCAGGGTTTAATGGAGCTCGGCGCGATCATCTGCACCCCGAAATCGCCGTCCTGCCTGCTTTGCCCCGTACAAAAGCACTGCTCGGCATTTGCGGAAGGGACAGAGCGGGAGCTGCCCGTTAAAAGCAAAAAGAAAAAGCCCGGAATAAAAACAATGGCAGCCGTTGTGCTGACAGACGATCAAGGCGATGTCTATATTCATAAACGGCCGCCAAAAGGCTTGCTCGCCAACTTGTGGGAGTTTCCGAATACCGAAACCCAGAAAGGAATCAAAACCGAAAGAGAGCAGCTTGAAGCCTATTTAGAAAAAGAGATGGGAACAACCGCTGAAATTGGGGAGCTGGAAGGCATCGTAGAACATGTTTTCACCCATCTCGTCTGGAATATTTCGGTCTTTTTCGGTAAAGTAAAACAAGTGTCGGATACAACGGAATTCATACGGGTCACAAAAGAGGAGCTCGAGGAATACGCATTTCCCGTATCCCATCAAAAGATATGGAAAATGGCGGAAGAAAGCGGCCGCCTGTAAAAAGCGTCAGTCATAGCTGACGCGAGTGCCGTGGCCGTAATCCGCTTCATTCCGTTTCAGTCCGCCGCGGGCTTCGATTTCCTGAATCAGTTCCCGGTATTTGGACTGGCCTTCTTCGTTTAAATACGGCATAATTTGCTGGAAGGCATGATGGAAATAGGCGAGCTCTGAATCTCTCCAATCTTTTTTGGGCATCATGGCCAATTCGCCCATATCACGTCCGACATACATATAAAAGACCCCTTTCAACACATATTGCTTTTATTGTTTGTTGAATGAAAAGAACTATACACAGCAAGGAGCTGAGGAAAAATGGAACAAAATAAATGCGCACTGATCACGGGAAGCAGCCGCGGCGTCGGGAAAGCAGCGGCCATCAGACTCGCGGAAAAAGGATACAACATCGTCATCAATTACGCCCGCAGTAAAAAAGCGGCATTAGAAACCGCCGAAGAAATTGAAAAACTCGGCGTGAAAACGCTCGTCATTAAAGCCAATGTCGGCCAGCCGGCAAAAATCAAAGACATGTTCCGCCAGATTGACGAAACATTCGGCAGACTGGACGTGTTCGTCAATAATGCGGCTTCAGGCGTGCTGAGACCGGTTATGGAACTTGAAGAAACACACTGGGACTGGACGATGAATATCAATGCGAAAGCATTGCTTTTCTGCGCCCAGGAAGCGGCAAGGATGATGGAGAAAAACGGAGGCGGCCACATCGTCAGCATCAGCTCGCTCGGCAGCATCCGCTATCTTGAAAACTATACGACGGTCGGTGTCTCAAAAGCCGCTTTAGAAGCGTTAACCCGTTATCTGGCGGTTGAGCTGTCTCCGAAAAATATCATCGTAAACGCGGTGTCAGGCGGAGCGATTGATACGGACGCGCTGAAGCATTTCCCTAACAGAGATGAACTGCTGGAAGATGCCCGCCAAAATACGCCGGCCGGCAGAATGGTCGAAATTAAAGATATGATCGATACGGTGGAGTTTTTAGTTTCTTCAAAAGCGGACATGATCCGCGGTCAGACCATCATAATTGACGGCGGACGCTCTCTGCTCGTATAAGTTTTAAAAAAGATGAATAGCCTTATCGTCTCCTGCGCATTCTAAAGTGCGTGGAGGTGATAACAATGGCAAACTCAAAATTCAGCAAAACAGACGTTCAGCAGGTGAAAAGACAAAACCAGCAATCAGCTTCCGGTCAGGGTCAATTCGGCACTGAATTCGGCAGTGAAACTGATGTGCAGCAGGTAAGAAAGCAAAACCAATCTGCTGAACAAAACAAACAACAAAACAGCTAATCACTGAAACGAAAAAGCACTTCATCTTCGGATGAAGTGCTTTTTTTTGTTGCCAAAACGACAAAACTTGTGATTCCTCTACAGAATGAGTCAAAGGGTTTTCCGGCGGAAAATCGAAATGGTAAGGAGTATCAACCTAAAAGCCTAAGGAGGAACCCGATGTCAGAGTTTGAAAAGCTTGTAAGTGAACAGATGAAAATCATGGATCAGCTTCTCGAGCTGCAGTCAGAACTTGACCGCTGCCGGCAGGTGGAAGCGGAACTCATCAGTCTGGAAAGAGATGCAAAGCTGGACAATGTACAGGACGAAATTGCGACAAAGCGAAAAGACCTGGCCGGCATACAGGAGTTATTCCAAAGGCAGACAGAGCAAGTCATCCAGTCTTATCGCAGCACGGAAAAGCCGTCTTCCTATGTGCAGAAATGAATGTGCCATTCCGGAAGCGGAGTGGTTCTTTTATTTTCATTTTTTAATTCGTAACGTTATAATAGTGAAAAGACTTGTCGGAAAGCAATTGCGGCTGCATTGACTGCAGGGCTTTACAGAAAGTAGGGGAGAAATATGGGGTATCCCAAGGAAGGAGAAACCATTCAAATTCACAGCTATAAGCATAACGGGCTGCTTCATCGAATTTGGAATGAAACGACGATTTTAAAAAGTACGGAATTGTGTATCATCGGAGCCAACGACCGGACAATGGTGACGGAATCCGACGGACGGACGTGGGTGACGAGAGAACCGGCGATCTGCTACTTTCATGCCCGTCAGTGGTTTAACGTCATCGGAATGCTGAGAGATGACGGGGTGCACTATTATTGCAACATCAGCTCGCCGTTCGCTTATGACGGAGAGGCCATCAAATATATTGATTACGATTTGGATGTCAAGGTGTTTCCGGATATGACGTATAACATTCTTGACGAGGATGAATACGATGACCACCGCAAATCAATGAATTACCCTAAAGAGATCGACAGCATTCTGAAGGAGTATCTGAATACGCTGCTGCACTGGATTCATCAGCGGAAAGGACCGTTTGCTCCGGAATTTGTTGATATGTGGTATGAACGGTATCTGCGCTATACAAAATAAAGATACAATAAAAAACCTGTTGGGGTGTCAACAGGTTTTTCACATGGGCTCACACGCCTTAAAGAGAGAGGGGGATAAAGTGTGGGCGTAATCAGACGCTATATGCAATTTGTAAAACCTTATAAAAAACAAATTTTTATCACAGTGTTAATCGGCATCATAAAATTCTCCATCCCGCTGGCTCTCCCGCTTCTGTTAAAATACGTGGTCGATGACATTATTCAAGGGAGCGGAACGGCAAGCGCTAAAACATCATCGCTATTCACGATAATGGGCATCATGTTCGTGCTGTTTTTAATTCTGCGTCCCCCGGTAGAGTACTATCGGCAATACTTCGCGCAATGGACGGGCAGCCGGGTGCTCTACGATATCAGGGGGGTATTGTTTGATCATATTCAAAAATTGAGCCTGAGGTTTTATGCCAACACGAGAACGGGCGAAGTCATTTCCCGGGTGATAAATGATGTCGAACAGACAAAAGACTTTGTCATAACGGGACTGATGAATATCTGGCTTGATATGATGACGGTGCTGATCGTCATCTGCATTATGTTTACACTCGATGTTAAGCTGACATTGATATCTGTCATTTTGTTTCCGTTATACGGAATTTCAGTGAAATACTTTTACGGCCGTCTCCGAAAACTGACACGTGAGCGTTCTCAGGCACTTGCCCAAGTTCAAGGACATTTGCACGAAAGAGTTCAGGGGATGCCCGTTATCAGAAGTTTCGCCATTGAAGATTATGAACAAGCCAATTTTGATGAAAAAAACGGACATTTTCTGGACAGGGCGATCCGTCATACGAATTGGAACGCAAAAACGTTTGCAGTCGTGAATACCATTACGGATTTGGCGCCGCTGCTTGTTATCGCGTTTGCGGGTTATTTTGTCATAAACGGTCCGCTGACGGTAGGGACGATGGTTGCGTTCGTCGGCTATATTGACAGAATGTACAACCCGGTCAGAAGATTGATCAACTCATCGACGACGCTGACCCAGTCGATCGCTTCAATGGATCGCATATTTGAATTTATCGACGAGCCGTATGAACTGACTGATAAACCGAATGCACTAAAAGCTGACGACATTAAGGGCGAAGTCGAATTCCGAAATGTCTCGTTCCGTTATGAGGAAGGAAAAGAAACGATTTTGCAGGACGTTTCCTTAAAGGTGACAAAAGGGGAAACCGTCGCGCTCGTCGGGATGAGCGGCGGCGGAAAATCGACGCTTGTCAGCCTCATACCGCGTTTTTATGATGTATCCGGCGGCAGCCTGCTGATTGACGGAACGGATATTCGCGAGTATGAAGCGAGGAGCCTCCGCAATCAAGTCGGAATGGTGCTTCAGGATACGTTTCTGTTCAGTGAGACGATTCGTGAAAATATCGCCATCGGTAAACCGGGAGCGTCTCTGGATGAGGTGGTTGCGGCTGCGAAAGCGGCAAATGCCCATGAATTTATTATGAATTTCCCCGAAGGCTACGAAACCAAAGTCGGCGAACGGGGCGTCAAATTGTCAGGCGGGCAGAAACAGCGGATTTCCATCGCGCGTGTATTCTTAAAAAATCCGCCGCTGTTAATCTTGGATGAAGCGACATCGGCTCTTGATCTTGAAAGTGAACACTACATTCAGGAAGCGATGGAAAAGCTTGCGAAAAACCGGACGACATTTATCGTCGCCCACAGGCTGTCCACGATTACGCACGCGGATAAAATTGTCGTCATGGAAAACGGCGCCGTCGTCGAAACCGGCACGCACGAGGAATTAATGGCCCAAGGCGGCCAGTACAGACACTTATTTACGATTCAGAATTTGAACTGATACAAAAACTTATGCCGTCCGAATGGGCGGCATAAGTTTTTTTGAATGCAAAAAAACCCGGTTTTACGGAAGCACCGGGTTACTCTTCGTCTGTTTCTAATTCGCTGTCTTCCGGGTGGTATGTCTGAAAACTCGTAATTAATGTATCGAGATGCTCCAGCTGCTCGCGGTATTCCGCAACCGCAGCCATAATGCTGAGCATATTGTAATCAAGCAGTTCATCCTCGCAGTTCTGCTGATTTTTCAAGAAAGACTTCGTCAAAAGCTGTTTATATCTTATGCTTTCTTCAGCATCGTCATCATGCGGTTTGATCTTGCCGACCGTCCGCATCAGAATCCTTTCGTGCCAATGAAGCAGATAATCAATTTCTTCTGTCAGCGTCTCCTGAAATTCCTCCGGCATATGATAAATCTCGTTTTCATAGCGGTGCAGCTTTTTCAGCGTATCAAGCGCCCGATTCGCCGTAATAATCGCCTGTCTGAATAAAACAAGCTTGCGCGACTTTACATACGTCGTTTTCTTAAAGTAGCTTCTCTCCTCTTTATAAAGAAGGTACGTATGATCAAGCTTCATCATCTTTTCCTTCAGCTTCTCAATATCCTCTTTCAATATCGAGTGTTCCGTGGACTGGCGCATCGTCAGCCTGATCCATTTCATGATCTCATCGGTATATTCAACCGTATGATGAGTCAGCTTCGTTTCGTATTTCGGCGGAAGAAACACAAGGTTCACAATAAAAGAAGACAGCACGCCTAAAATAACGGTGCTTGTTCGTATCAGAGCGAACGTCAGGAAGCTGTTTCCCGGTGTTTCTAAAATTGCGATAACCGTCACGAGCGCAATCGAAATGGTGTGTTCAATTTTCAGTTTTAACATGATCGTGATGACAATCACTGCGGTCAATCCGATCATAATCGGACTCGGTCCGAAAATCAGTCCGAATGCCGTAGCGATGACAGCGCCGATGATATTTGCCTGAACCTGATCAATAATAATAAGAAAAGACCTGTAAATAGAGGGCTGTATGGCAAATATAGCTGCAATCCCGGCAAAGATCGGCGACGGAAGTCCGATCCATGATGCTAAGTAGAGCGCGAGCGTAATCGCAATCCCTGTTTTAAAAATGCGGGCACCAAGTTTCATTGGTTTGTGCGTGCATTCCTTTCTCTAATAAATTATGTGCCGAACGAACGGCTGACACTTACATTTCCCTGTCGGCTGATTTGCTAAACAATAAAGTAATATACAGGGATCATACCAATTATTCAAGGTCTTTTTTTTGAAAAAACCATTATCTCACAAATCGGACAAAAAGAACAAGCGGAAGCCCTGGGCTCCCGCTTGTTTCAGCAGTTATTTTTTCATATGTCTGAACGCATCTTCAACGGCTTGTAAAGTGGCGTCGATATCCTCTTCAGTATGTGCGGTTGTGATAAACCAAGCTTCATACTTCGATGGAGCGAGATTGATGCCGCGCTCAAGCATCAGTTTGAAGAACTTGGCGAATGCTTCTCCGTCCGTATTTTCCGCCTGCTCGTAATTGACGATCTTTTCATCAGTGAAGTAAACCGTGAGCGCGCCTTTTAAACGGTTGACGGTGATGGTAATGCCATGTGTCTCCGCATGGGTGAGAATGCCTTGCTCAAGTCTGGCGCCGAGCTCATCAAGCCGCTCATAAACGCCTTCTTCCTTCAGCACTTCCAGGCAGGCGATGCCTGATAGGATAGATGCCGGGTTTCCGGCCATCGTGCCGGCTTGATATGCCGGGCCGAGCGGAGCAACCTGCTCCATGATCTCTTTTTTGCCTCCGTAAGCGCCGATCGGCAAGCCGCCCCCGATAATTTTACCGAGCGCCGTTAAATCAGGCTTCACTTGAAGAAGATCCTGCGCGCCTCCGTACATAAAACGGAACGCCGTGATCACTTCATCATAAATGACGAGCGCACCCGCTTTATGGGTCAATTCATTTACCTGTTCTAAAAATCCTTCTTCAGGTTCAACGATGCCGAAGTTGCCGACGATCGGCTCGACGAGAACCGCTGCAATTTCCGAACCCCATTTATCCAGCGCGGCTTTGTAGCTTTCAATGTCATTGAAAGGAACGGTAATCACCTCATTGGCGATGCTTTTCGGCACGCCGGCGGAATCAGGGGTGCCGAGCGTAGACGGACCGGAACCCGCAGCGACAAGTACGAGATCAGAATGGCCGTGATAGCAGCCTGCGAATTTAATGATTTTTGTCCGGCCTGTATAAGCGCGTGCAACCCGGATCGTTGTCATTACCGCTTCAGTGCCTGAGTTTACGAATCGTACTTTATCAAGTGAAGGAATGGCCTCCTTCAGCATTTTGGCGAAAGTGACCTCATGTTTGGTCGGCGTCCCGTACAGCACACCGTTTTCCGCCGCTGTTTTAATCGCTTCAGTAATATGCGGGTGGGCATGTCCGGTAATAATCGGGCCGTAAGCCGCTAAATAATCGATATACTGATTCCCGTCTACATCCCAGAAATAAGCGCCGTTCGCTTTTTCCATCGCAACGGGTGAACCGCCGCCTACCGCTTTATAGGATCTGGACGGGCTGTTCACGCCTCCGACGATATGCTCTAACGCTTCCTTATGAAGTTCAACTGATTTTGTATACAAAAAATGACCCTCCTAATATCTCCTTACATCATGTTCTATTGTAGCATGCTTCATTGCGAGCACAACGGGTTCATGCTTCCAGAAAAGAGCGGGGGGGGTAACGGTTGTAATCTTAACGTCAATTGGATACGCTTAATAAAAAACCCGGAGGTATAAGAAATGACGATTGAAATCGGACAAACAGCACCGGATATGAAATTAGTGAATGACAGCGGGGAAGAAGTAGCATTGACGGATTTTAAAGGGAAGTACGTCGTTCTCTATTTTTATCCGAAAGACATGACATCCGGATGCACGACGGAAGCATGTGATTTCCGTGATCAGCACGAAAGTTTCGCGGGACTTGATGCCGTTATCATCGGAGTAAGCCCTGACAGCCGTGACAAACATGAAAAATTTAAGCAAAAACACGATCTTCCTTTCCAGCTCCTCGTTGATGATGAGCACAAACTGGCGGAAGCTTTTGATGTGTGGAAGCTGAAGAAGAATTTTGGGAAAGAATATATGGGTATCGAGCGATCCACTTTTTTGTTAGACAAAGAAGGCCGTCTTGTGAAGGAGTGGAGAAAGGTAAAAGTGAAAGATCACGTTGCCGAGGCGCTTCGAGAATTGGAACAAATTGCGTCTAATTAATGGACAAATGCTGAACTCACGGGGTTTTCTTCAGATTACATTTGACAGGAGACCGGAAAAAGATGTACACTAATTATAAACATTATAAAGTAAGAATCTTTTTTAGAAGAGAGGTGCATGACGGATGGCTGCACATGAATTAAAAGAAGCCTTAGACACGTTGAAGGATACGGGAGTCCGGATTACTCCTCAACGTCATGCCATTCTGGAATATCTCGTGGATTCTATGGCACATCCGACAGCGGACGATATATATAAAGCTTTGGAAGGGAAATTCCCTAATATGAGTGTTGCGACAGTGTATAACAATTTGCGTGTATTCCGGGAAGCGGGGCTTGTAAAGGAACTGACGTACGGAGATGCGTCCAGCAGATTTGACTTTGTCACCTCTGACCATTATCACGCCATTTGTGAAAGCTGCGGAAAAATCGTAGACTTCCATTATCCCGGGCTTGACGAAGTGGAACAGCTTGCGGCTCATGTCACGGGGTTTAAGGTAAGCCACCACCGTTTGGAGATTTACGGCGTATGCCAAGAATGTTCCAAAAAAGAAAACCACTAAACGAAGCTGACCGCTTTGATACGGTCAGCTTCGTTTATTTTACACTGTTTTTTCTGTTATAAGACTCATCGAACGCTTTGCCTTCCAATCCTTTATCCAATGTGAGCGGCTCTCTGCAATGCATGCACATATCCACTCTGCCCAGAATCTTCGTTTCTTTCTCGCAAGCGGGGCACATCACCCGGACCGCTTTTGTGGACAGCATGCCGATCCAAAAATAAACGGCGGTGCTGAGTCCGATCGACAGCAGGCCGAGAATCATAAACAAGCTGGCAAGCAAAACAGACTGCTTAAAGAACAGCCCGATGTACATAATGATAAACCCAACGAAAACCAAACTTAACGCAAACGTTCTGATCTTATTAATTTTGCTTGAGTATTTCGCCATGGCCATCCCCCTCTCGTTTAACTATAGCACAAAACAGATGGCATATTCTTCATGTTTTCGTAAGAAAAGGGAAGAATAAATATGGCACCTGAAAGGAAATTTGTTATAATAGTGCAATGTGTTTAGAAAAAAGGACTTTCATGTTTTATCATAGAAATGTAGAAACAATAGCTAGTGAAACAATCGCATTGGAGGAATCGTAATGGACAATCTTCTCCGTCCAATTTACCAAGAAAGAGCAAGTCATCCCGATACGCTGGCCGTCCTTATGATTGAGAGAAGGAGTAAAGCATCATCCATCACGGATAACTTTGATGCGGTCATGCTTGTCATTGTCAAACAGGCTGATGAACCTCTTTTTATAAAGCATTATGAATTCGAACAAAAAACCGCTTCTTTACATATTGTAACGGATGCTCTGCTTCAGGAATGGATTCTGCTTGGGACCAATAGAAGAGTCATAGATTGGATCATCAACGGCAAAGTGCTGTTTGACCGCAATGAATATATATCTGAACTCAATGACCGGCTCAGCACTTTTCCTTTCGCCGAGCGGAAATTAAAGATTGGAATGGAATACGGCAAGCTGATCAGAAGATTTGTAGAAGGAAAAGCGTTTTTTGAAGCTGATCATTTTCTGGATGCATATTATGCGGTAGTGCATGCTCTTCACCACTTGGCCCGCATAGAAGTGATTGACCGGGGATTTTATCCCGAAACGACAGTCTGGAACCAGGTCCGTCACATTGAGCCGCAGGTATATAAGCTATATTCCGAACTTGTCGAGAGTCACGAAAGTTTGGAGAAAAGGCTCGAATTATTATTCTTAGCAAATGATTTTCTCATCCATTCAAAAGCTGAAATCGGTTCTGCGCATCTTTTTCAAGTGATGAAAGAAAAAGAAATGTGGCAGTTTGGAGAATTGCTTCAGCACCCTGAACTGGTGCACTTCACCCAAGATCTCGGTGTCATGCTTGATTACCTGACGGAAAAAGGCTTTGTTGAAGTATCTCAAATAGAGACCAAAGGGCAGGAAGTATATCATCGAGGATATTCTTTCAAAAAAAGTGTTGACGCTGAATTATAGGCATGGTATATTATTAAACGTCGCTGATGCGCTTCAACAAAAAGCTCACAGCGGCGGAGAAATAAAAACAAAAAAACATTTGACAGCAACTCGCTGAAATGTTATACTGAAAAAGTCGCCTCGAGATGAGGTTGAAATGATCTTTGAAAACTAAACAAGACAAAACGTACCTGTTAATTCAAAGTTTTAAATAAATCGCACAGCGATGTGCGTAGTCAGTCAAACACTTTATCGGAGAGTTTGATCCTGGCTCAGGACGAACGCTGGCGGCGTGCCTAATACATGCAAGTCGAGCGGACAGATGGGAGCTTGCTCCCTGATGTTAGCGGCGGACGGGTGAGTAACACGTGGGTAACCTGCCTGTAAGACTGGGATAACTCCGGGAAACCGGGGCTAATACCGGATGGTTGTTTGAACCGCATGGTTCAGACATAAAAGGTGGCTTCGGCTACCACTTACAGATGGACCCGCGGCGCATTAGCTAGTTGGTGAGGTAACGGCTCACCAAGGCGACGATGCGTAGCCGACCTGAGAGGGTGATCGGCCACACTGGGACTGAGACACGGCCCAGACTCCTACGGGAGGCAGCAGTAGGGAATCTTCCGCAATGGACGAAAGTCTGACGGAGCAACGCCGCGTGAGTGATGAAGGTTTTCGGATCGTAAAGCTCTGTTGTTAGGGAAGAACAAGTGCCGTTCAAATAGGGCGGCACCTTGACGGTACCTAACCAGAAAGCCACGGCTAACTACGTGCCAGCAGCCGCGGTAATACGTAGGTGGCAAGCGTTGTCCGGAATTATTGGGCGTAAAGGGCTCGCAGGCGGTTTCTTAAGTCTGATGTGAAAGCCCCCGGCTCAACCGGGGAGGGTCATTGGAAACTGGGGAACTTGAGTGCAGAAGAGGAGAGTGGAATTCCACGTGTAGCGGTGAAATGCGTAGAGATGTGGAGGAACACCAGTGGCGAAGGCGACTCTCTGGTCTGTAACTGACGCTGAGGAGCGAAAGCGTGGGGAGCGAACAGGATTAGATACCCTGGTAGTCCACGCCGTAAACGATGAGTGCTAAGTGTTAGGGGGTTTCCGCCCCTTAGTGCTGCAGCTAACGCATTAAGCACTCCGCCTGGGGAGTACGGTCGCAAGACTGAAACTCAAAGGAATTGACGGGGGCCCGCACAAGCGGTGGAGCATGTGGTTTAATTCGAAGCAACGCGAAGAACCTTACCAGGTCTTGACATCCTCTGACAATCCTGGAGATAGGACGTCCCCTTCGGGGGCAGAGTGACAGGTGGTGCATGGTTGTCGTCAGCTCGTGTCGTGAGATGTTGGGTTAAGTCCCGCAACGAGCGCAACCCTTGATCTTAGTTGCCAGCATTCAGTTGGGCACTCTAAGGTGACTGCCGGTGACAAACCGGAGGAAGGTGGGGATGACGTCAAATCATCATGCCCCTTATGACCTGGGCTACACACGTGCTACAATGGACAGAACAAAGGGCAGCGAAACCGCGAGGTTAAGCCAATCCCACAAATCTGTTCTCAGTTCGGATCGCAGTCTGCAACTCGACTGCGTGAAGCTGGAATCGCTAGTAATCGCGGATCAGCATGCCGCGGTGAATACGTTCCCGGGCCTTGTACACACCGCCCGTCACACCACGAGAGTTTGTAACACCCGAAGTCGGTGAGGTAACCTTTTAGGAGCCAGCCGCCGAAGGTGGGACAGATGATTGGGGTGAAGTCGTAACAAGGTAGCCGTATCGGAAGGTGCGGCTGGATCACCTCCTTTCTAAGGATTTTAACGGAATATAAGACCTTGGGTCTTATAAACAGAACGTTCCCTGTCTTGTTTAGTTTTGAAGGATCATTCCTTCAAAACATAGGAACACCTGCTAAATGCGCCACTTCCTGTGGCAACGCATGTGTTAGCATGTCCTATGCGTTGTTCTTTGAAAACTAGATAACAGAAGTAATTCACATTCAATTAGTAATGCAAGATATCACGTAGTGATTCTTTTTAACGGTTAAGTTAGAAAGGGCGCACGGTGGATGCCTTGGCACTAGGAGCCGATGAAGGACGGGACGAACACCGATATGCTTCGGGGAGCTGTAAGCAAGCTTTGATCCGGAGATTTCCGAATGGGGAAACCCACCACTCGTAATGGAGTGGTATCCATATCTGAATACATAGGATATGAGAAGGCAGACCCGGGGAACTGAAACATCTAAGTACCCGGAGGAAGAGAAAGCAAATGCGATTCCCTGAGTAGCGGCGAGCGAAACGGGACCAGCCCAAACCAAGAGGCTTGCCTCTTGGGGTTGTAGGACACTCTGTACGGAGTTACAAAGGAACGAGGTAGATGAAGAGGTCTGGAAAGGCCCGCCATAGAAGGTAACAGCCCTGTAGTCAAAACTTCGTTCTCTCCTGAGTGGATCCTGAGTACGGCGGAACACGTGAAATTCCGTCGGAATCCGGGAGGACCATCTCCCAAGGCTAAATACTCCCTAGTGACCGATAGTGAACCAGTACCGTGAGGGAAAGGTGAAAAGCACCCCGGAAGGGGAGTGAAAGAGATCCTGAAACCGTGTGCCTACAAGTAGTCAGAGCCCGTTAACGGGTGATGGCGTGCCTTTTGTAGAATGAACCGGCGAGTTACGATCCCGTGCAAGGTTAAGCAGAAGATGCGGAGCCGCAGCGAAAGCGAGTCTGAATAGGGCGAATTGAGTACGTGGTCGTAGACCCGAAACCAGGTGATCTACCCATGTCCAGGGTGAAGTTCAGGTAACACTGAATGGAGGCCCGAACCCACGCACGTTGAAAAGTGCGGGGATGAGGTGTGGGTAGGGGTGAAATGCCAATCGAACCTGGAGATAGCTGGTTCTCTCCGAAATAGCTTTAGGGCTAGCCTCAAGGTAAGAGTCTCGGAGGTAGAGCACTGATTGGACTAGGGGCCCCTACCGGGTTACCGAATTCAGTCAAACTCCGAATGCCGATGACTTATCCTTGGGAGTCAGACTGCGAGTGATAAGATCCGTAGTCGAAAGGGAAACAGCCCAGACCGCCAGCTAAGGTCCCAAAGTATACGTTAAGTGGAAAAGGATGTGGAGTTGCTTAGACAACCAGGATGTTGGCTTAGAAGCAGCCACCATTTAAAGAGTGCGTAATAGCTCACTGGTCGAGTGACTCTGCGCCGAAAATGTACCGGGGCTAAACGTATCACCGAAGCTGCGGACTGTTCTTCGAACAGTGGTAGGAGAGCGTTCTAAGGGCTGTGAAGCAAGACCGGAAGGACTTGTGGAGCGCTTAGAAGTGAGAATGCCGGTATGAGTAGCGAAAGAGGGGTGAGAATCCCCTCCACCGAATGCCTAAGGTTTCCTGAGGAAGGCTCGTCCGCTCAGGGTTAGTCGGGACCTAAGCCGAGGCCGAAAGGCGTAGGCGATGGATAACAGGTTGATATTCCTGTACCACCTCCTCACCATTTGAGCAATGGGGGGACGCAGGAGGATAGGGTAAGCGCGGTATTGGATATCCGCGTCCAAGCAGTTAGGCTGGGAAATAGGCAAATCCGTTTCCCGTGAAGGCTGAGCTGTGATGGCGAGCGAATTATAGTAGCGAAGTTCCTGATTCCACACTGCCAAGAAAAGCCTCTAGCGAGGTGAGAGGTGCCCGTACCGCAAACCGACACAGGTAGGCGAGGAGAGAATCCTAAGGTGATCGAGAGAACTCTCGTTAAGGAACTCGGCAAAATGACCCCGTAACTTCGGGAGAAGGGGTGCTCTGTTAGGGTGCAAGCCCGAGAGAGCCGCAGTGAATAGGCCCAGGCGACTGTTTAGCAAAAACACAGGTCTCTGCGAAGCCGTAAGGCGAAGTATAGGGGCTGACGCCTGCCCGGTGCTGGAAGGTTAAGAGGAGCGCTTAGCGTAAGCGAAGGTGCGAATTGAAGCCCCAGTAAACGGCGGCCGTAACTATAACGGTCCTAAGGTAGCGAAATTCCTTGTCGGGTAAGTTCCGACCCGCACGAAAGGCGCAACGATCTGGGCACTGTCTCAACGAGAGACTCGGTGAAATTATAGTACCTGTGAAGATGCAGGTTACCCGCGACAGGACGGAAAGACCCCGTGGAGCTTTACTGCAGCCTGATATTGAATGTTGGTACAGCTTGTACAGGATAGGTAGGAGCCTTGGAAACCGGAGCGCCAGCTTCGGTGGAGGCATCGGTGGGATACTACCCTGGCTGTATTGACCTTCTAACCCGCCGCCCTTATCGGGCGGGGAGACAGTGTCAGGTGGGCAGTTTGACTGGGGCGGTCGCCTCCTAAAAGGTAACGGAGGCGCCCAAAGGTTCCCTCAGAATGGTTGGAAATCATTCGCAGAGTGTAAAGGCACAAGGGAGCTTGACTGCGAGACCTACAAGTCGAGCAGGGACGAAAGTCGGGCTTAGTGATCCGGTGGTTCCGCATGGAAGGGCCATCGCTCAACGGATAAAAGCTACCCCGGGGATAACAGGCTTATCTCCCCCAAGAGTCCACATCGACGGGGAGGTTTGGCACCTCGATGTCGGCTCATCGCATCCTGGGGCTGTAGTCGGTCCCAAGGGTTGGGCTGTTCGCCCATTAAAGCGGTACGCGAGCTGGGTTCAGAACGTCGTGAGACAGTTCGGTCCCTATCCGTCGCGGGCGCAGGAAATTTGAGAGGAGCTGTCCTTAGTACGAGAGGACCGGGATGGACGCACCGCTGGTGTACCAGTTGTTCTGCCAAGGGCATCGCTGGGTAGCTATGTGCGGACGGGATAAGTGCTGAAAGCATCTAAGCATGAAGCCCCCCTCAAGATGAGATTTCCCATTCCGCAAGGAAGTAAGATCCCTGAAAGATGATCAGGTTGATAGGTCTGAGGTGGAAGTGTGGCGACACATGGAGCTGACAGATACTAATCGATCGAGGACTTAACCAATTTGAATGTATGCTTACTGTTATCTAGTTTTGAGAGAATTTTTTTCAAAAAAACTCTTGCTTTTTCTGAAATACATAGTATAATAATACATGTCACTAAAACGTCTGGTGATGATGGCGAAGAGGTCACACCCGTTCCCATGCCGAACACGGAAGTTAAGCTCTTCAGCGCCGATGGTAGTCGGGGGTTTCCCCCTGTGAGAGTAGGACATCGCCAGGCAGACTTCATTCCGCAGTAGCTCAGTGGTAGAGCTATCGGCTGTTAACCGATCGGTCGTAGGTTCGAATCCTACCTGCGGAGCCATTTATGGAGAGCTGTCCGAGTGGCCGAAGGAGCACGATTGGAAATCGTGTAGGCGGTAACCCCGTCTCAAGGGTTCGAATCCCTTGCTCTCCGCCACTAATTATCAATACATAACAAACGAAAAAATACCAGGGCCCGTTGGTCAAGCGGTTAAGACACCGCCCTTTCACGGCGGTAACACGGGTTCGAATCCCGTACGGGTCACTTATATGATGGAGGATTAGCTCAGCTGGGAGAGCATCTGCCTTACAAGCAGAGGGTCGGCGGTTCGAGCCCGTCATCCTCCACCATTATCATCGCGGGGTGGAGCAGTTCGGTAGCTCGTCGGGCTCATAACCCGAAGGTCGCAGGTTCAAATCCTGCCCCCGCAACCAAAAAAAATGGTCCGGTAGTTCAGTTGGTTAGAATGCCTGCCTGTCACGCAGGAGGTCGCGGGTTCGAGTCCCGTCCGGACCGCCATTTATAAAAAGGCTCGGTAGCTCAGTTGGTAGAGCAACGGACTGAAAATCCGTGTGTCGGCGGTTCGATTCCGTCCCGAGCCACCATTTGCCGGTCTAGCTCAATTGGTAGAGCAACTGACTTGTAATCAGTAGGTTGGGGGTTCAAGTCCTCTGGCCGGCACTCTAAATGATGGAGGGGTAGCGAAGTGGCTAAACGCGGCGGACTGTAAATCCGCTCCCTCAGGGTTCGGCAGTTCGAATCTGCCCCCCTCCACCATTTTATAAATAGGGGCATAGTTTAACGGTAGAACAGAGGTCTCCAAAACCTCCGGTGTGGGTTCGATTCCTACTGCCCCTGCCACTATTTTATTTATTCATCTTCAGATTATGGCGGTTGTGGCGAAGTGGTTAACGCACCAGATTGTGGCTCTGGCACTCGTGGGTTCGATTCCCATCAATCGCCCCATTTTATCATTGGGCTATAGCCAAGCGGTAAGGCAACGGACTTTGACTCCGTCATGCGTTGGTTCGAATCCAGCTAGCCCAGTTGCATTTTTTTAAAACAACAGCATAAGATGTATTAAGTTCTTTTACATGTTGCGGAAGTAGTTCAGTGGTAGAACATCACCTTGCCAAGGTGGGGGTCGCGGGTTCGAATCCCGTCTTCCGCTCCAAATTACGGCGGCATAGCCAAGTGGTAAGGCAGAGGTCTGCAAAACCTTTATCCCCGGTTCGAATCCGGGTGTCGCCTTTCTATTGCCGGGGTGGTGGAATTGGCAGACACACAGGACTTAAAATCCTGCGGTAGGTGACTACCGTGCCGGTTCAAGTCCGGCCCTCGGCACCAATTTAACTTTGAACGAACTATGTTAAATTGGTCATCAATTTTCACATTATAAAATATATATGAGAGTGATTTGCATATTGCAGATCACTTTTTTTATATAATAAAAACGTAATGACTATCAATATAAGTTTCTTGTTTGTATCGTATATACTGCATTACCATTTAAAAAACTTTGCTAAAACCGTTGACGTTTTATGAAATACATGTTATATTTATATACGTCGGTTGAACACGACGCATTACATGCCGGTGTGGCGGAATTGGCAGACGCGCACGACTCAAAATCGTGTTCCTTCTGGAGTGCCGGTTCGACCCCGGCCACCGGTATACAAAGGCTTCTACAATATGTAGAAGCCTTTTTTGTTGTATGAAAATATCCTCCAAAGCTTGTGAAAACATGATACCTGCTTATTGTATAAATCCGCTTTTTTCAAAGATACTAACAGCAAGTTCTTTGAAAGAGGTGTTTTTTATGGAAGGGACTTGGGCTTGTCTTATCCCATTTATTCTGGTCATTCCCATTTCAATCATTACAAAGCAAGTGCAATCCGGTCTGTTTGTCGGTTTGCTGGTCGGAAGCTATCTTTTGCATCCCAGCTTGCTTGGCGGGATTGAACATATGGTTCAATATATAATCAGTAATATTGTCGTCACCAATAATATTAGAATCATTGTGTTTCTATATTCATTTGCCGGTCTTGTAGGGATTATAAAGCTGACCGGCGGGATAAAAGGATTCGTCCATTTGATCAGTAAAAAAGTTAAAACCAAAAAAGGTGCGATGCTGCTTGCATGGCTGTCGACATTTGGCACGTTCAGTGAACCGGACTTTCGCATCGTCACAATTGCACCGATCATGAAAGCTTTAAGCAAGCGTCTGGACCTGTCGAAACAGAAAATTGCGTATGCCATTGAGTTTACGGCAAACCCTGTCATTGCCTTGATTCCGATAGCAACGGCATTTGTCGGCTACATGGTTTCCATTATCGGACAGGCCCTCAAAACGTCAGGAATAGATCAGCCGGCTTACACGGTGTATGTGAAAAGTATTCCCTTCAATTTTTTCTCCATTGTGATTATAGTAGTCGGAATTTATTACTGCTTTTTTAAGAAACAAAAAGCGGATGAAAGCTTAGAAAAAACAGAAAAGAGCGGACAAACTTCTGCTCGCAAACATAACAAAAATACGGAACCGATTCCGCGGAACAGCGGTGTGTTGCTTTCAAAAGGCTCAGGTTCATTCAACATGGAAACAGGGACGATCTCAGATATTCACGGTGAACATACCGGAATGTTCGAAAGTGATGAGCATGCTGACCAGCAGGAGGAGCTGGATTCGGCGCACCGTGCTTATATTAAGGAAACACCGATTCGGCCGTGGAATTTAATCATTCCGATCGGGCTGTTTTTGCTATTGACACTCTTTCTCAGCTGGTGGGACGGCCATTCAAAAGCACAAGGGTTTTTGAATGCTTTTATCAAAAGCGATATGCTTGGCGTCATGTTAACCGCATTATTGGCAGCGGTTATTGCAGCATTTGCTCTTTTTATGTTTCAGCGTTTTCATGCAGGCGAGCTTGTTACCCATTTTATTAAGGGCGGAAACGAATTGGTCCTTGTTCCGGCGCTTATCGCCGCGGGGATCTCCGTTGTGTTATACGGTGCGTTTTCATTTTTCAGATAACAAATACTTTTTGAAGGCGTTATCCGAAAATGGGATAACGCCTTTTTATGAGCTGTTATACTAGAGAAAAAAAGAGGTGATGACGTGAAGCAGATTATTGCAATGGGCGGCGGAGGCTTTTCCATGGAGCCGGATCATCTTGTGCTGGATCAGTATATTTTAGAGCAGTCGGCGCGGTCAAAGCCAAAAGTTTGTTTTTTGCCGACGGCAAGCGGAGATTCGGAGAATTATATCGGCAGGTTTTATCAAGCCTTTCAAAAGCTGCGGTGTGAGCCGGATCACTTGTCGTTGTTTAAACCGCCGGGTTCTGACCTCAGATCCTTTCTCATGAAGAAAGATATTATATATGTCGGAGGCGGAAATACGCGCAATATGCTTGTCTTATGGAAAGAGTGGGGGCTTGACCTTATTCTTCGTGAGGCTTGGGAAAACGGCATCATGTTGGCGGGTCTTAGCGCCGGGGCGATTTGCTGGTATGAAGAAGGATTGACGGATTCAGCTGGAGATTTGAGAGAGTTAAGAGCTTTAGGATTTTTGCCGGGCAGCTTCTGTCCGCACTATGACGGAGAAGCGGAGCGCCGGCCGGTGTATCACCGTCTGATTTCAGAAAAGAAACTCAGGGAGGGCTATGCCGCTGATGATGGCGCTGCGCTTCATTATAAAGACGGTCAGCTGTTCCAGGCTGTCTCTTCCCGGGAAACCGCAAAGGGTTATCGGGTTTTTAATACCGAAGAAGGCGTTCGGGAAACAGAGCTTATGACTGTCCCATTATCTGAATTTTGATAATATGCTTTTTTTTGTACACAACTTGTGTTACGATGAGAGCGAAATCAATAGTTACTGGGGGTGCCCGTCTGAGCGGGCTGAGAGAGAAGCGGCGGCTTCTTAACCCTTTGGACCTGATCTGGTTCGTACCAGCGTGGGGAAGTAGAGGTTTTATTATTGTTGAGGACAACAATAATAGTTTCTTTCTGACTGCAAAACCGGGTTCTTCTTTGAACCCGGTTTTTTTGTGCTGGTGCTGAGCTTGGTTCTGTTATTCAAATGAAAAAGGAGAGATTTGTATGCAAAATCAATCAGTACAGCAAGCGAACATTTCCATTATGTCGAGTTTTTCCGGCAGTAAAAAGGTTTATGCAGAAGGTTCTTCGCCCGATATACGAGTGCCGATGCGGGAAATCAGCCTGAGTGCGACTACGGGGGCATTCGGGGAAGAGGAGAATGCGCCGGTCCGTGTTTATGATACGAGCGGGCCGTATACAGATCCGGATGTACAGATTGATATTCATAAAGGGCTGGGGGCGCTCCGCACAAAGTGGATTACCGGGCGCGGAGATGTAGAAGAATATAACGGCCGGACCGTGAGACCTGAAGACAACGGCTATAAAAAAGAGGGCCGTGCCGCCGAATACCCCGGCCTACAGCGGAAACCGCTTCGGGCCAAGCCGGGGAAAAATGTAACACAATTGCATTATGCGAGAAAAGGCATCATTACGCCGGAAATGGAGTTTATCGCAATACGTGAGCATGTGTCTCCCGAATTTGTCAGGGAAGAGGTGGCGAGCGGACGGGCGATTATTCCTTCTAACGTCAACCACCCGGAAAGCGAGCCGATGATTATCGGCCGGAATTTTCATGTGAAAATCAATGCAAATATCGGCAACTCGGCTGTTACATCTTCTATCGAAGAAGAAGTCGAAAAAATGACGTGGGCGATTCGCTGGGGCGCCGATACGATGATGGACTTATCCACGGGAAAAGACATTCATACGACGCGTGAATGGATTATCCGCAACTGCCCCGTGCCTGTGGGGACGGTGCCGATTTATCAGGCGCTTGAAAAAGTTAATGGCATTGCCGAGGATTTAACGTGGGACATTTATCGTGACACATTGATTGAGCAGGCGGAGCAGGGCGTGGATTATTTCACCATCCATGCCGGCGTACTGCTTCGTTACGTCCCGTTAACGGCCAAACGCACGACGGGAATCGTTTCCCGCGGCGGGGCGATTATGGCGCAATGGTGCCTGGCCCATCATCAGGAAAGCTTTCTGTACACGCATTTTGAAGAAATTTGTGAAATCATGAAGGCCTATGATATCGCTTTTTCACTTGGTGACGGGCTTCGCCCCGGTTCGATTGCGGATGCCAATGATGAAGCGCAGTTTGCGGAATTGGAGACTCTCGGAGAATTGACGGAGATTGCGTGGAAGCACGATGTGCAAGTGATGATCGAAGGACCGGGTCATGTGCCGATGCATAAAATTAAGGAAAACATGGACAAGCAGCTGGAAATTTGTAAAGAGGCGCCTTTTTACACGCTCGGGCCATTAACGACGGATATCGCTCCGGGTTATGACCACATTACTTCAGCAATCGGCGCGGCGATGATCGGCTGGTACGGGACGGCGATGCTTTGCTATGTCACGCCGAAGGAGCATTTGGGGCTGCCGAATCGTGATGATGTAAGAGAAGGCGTCATTACGTACAAAATCGCGGCACATGCCGCAGACCTTGCTAAAGGGCATCCGGGTGCACAGATCCGTGACGATGCTCTGTCTAAGGCGCGGTTTGAATTCCGTTGGCGTGATCAATTTCATTTGTCGCTTGATCCTGAAAGAGCAATGGAATATCATGATGAAACGCTGCCGGCTGAAGGCGCAAAAACAGCTCACTTCTGTTCGATGTGCGGTCCGAAGTTCTGCAGCATGAGAATTTCTCAGGATATTCGTGATTATGCGAAGGAAAACGGACTTACTGAAGATGAGGCCGTCAATGAGGGGCTGAAAGAAAAAGCAAAAGAGTTTGCAGAGAAGGGAAGCCGCTTATATCAATAAAAGAAAAGATGAAGATGGAGTTTGCCCATCTTCATCTTTTTTAGAAAAACGGTGAACGGCGAAGCGGCGGAATGCTCTGCTCAAAGCGGAATATATTTTCCGGATCATATTTCGTTTTGACTTGACGGAGGCGGTGAACATTTTCTCCGTAATACGTTTGCGGCCAGTTTCTGATTTCTCTATCAGGCCAATTCACGTAATCTCCCATCGTTTCTCTTGATAGGGACGTTCTCAATCCTTCGATCCAGCGGACATTTTGTCTTTCTTCTTCAGCAGATGTCCAAGTTGTAATATATTCTTGGGCAATGATTGCGTTGCGATAGTAGAATGCCGTTTGGTCCGGAGCGATCCGTCCGGCCGCACCGCCGAGAGATTGCTGCCAGACACTGGCGTTTTCGTTCGGAGCGTGCTCTAAATAGCGCTTTAAAGTGGAAATCGCGCGTGTTGATAATGGTTTTTCAATAAAGGATCCTGACCGCTTCATCTTTTGCGGCTGATTGCCTCCCGGGCTGTTAAAAAAGGCTGCCGCTTTAATAAATGGCAATGTCTTGACCATGCCGCTTGTCGGTTTTCCCGCTTTCATTAACGGAGCCAGCAGTTCTTTCAGCTCATCCTTTGTCCCGGTAAATTGACCGAGCGCTTCTATGCGGTTGACTTCCTTAGGCCAGAACTGAATTGATGAGGTAAGCCGGTTGTCTGTAAATGGAGCCCAGCGCTGCCATGTGTTAAATACTTCCTCAAAATCATCCCAGCCCCAAGTGACAGAAAAAACAGACACGCATGAGATCGGCACGGCTTTAAACATCATGGATGTGACAATGCCGAAGTTGCCTCCCCCTCCTCCCTGAGACGCCCAAAATAGATCAGAGTGCTTTGAACGGTTGACTGTGATCAATTCAGCACCCGCTTTTTCGTCCGCTATGATCATTTCGAGCTGGAGGAGACGATCGCAAGTAAGTCCGGCTGTCCTTGTTAAATATCCGATTCCTCCCCCGAGCGTCAGCCCCGTGATTCCCACATTCGCAATGGTTCCCGCAGGAAGGGTCAAGCCGTACCGCCAGAGTGTCCGGTAGACTTCCCCCAATTCGGCTCCCGCTTCAATCGAGACCAGCCGCTTATCCTCATTTACTCTTATTTTCTTCATTTCACTGAGATCAATGACTAGTCCGTCATTTAACAGGGAAAAATTTTCGTAGCTGTGTCTTCCGCCTCTGATACGGAAAGGCACATTGTTCTCACGTGCCCATCTCAGCGCATTGAGGGCGTCATGTTTATTTTGACAAAACACAATGATGTCTGGATATCTTTGCAGGCTTAAATTGATATTGGTTCTCGCAGCATTATAGTCCGGGTCATCTTTTTTGACGATGCGACCGGTCAATGTTGTCTTTTCCACATTCTCACTCACTTTCACTTGTAATCTGCTATGTTTTCTAGCATATGCGGAAAAATGAGAGAGTGTATGAGGAAAACCCCCGGAAGGAAACGATATTTTAAATTATAGTTGACAGGTAGGGATTATATGAATTAACATAATCATTACATATTTCCAAACGATGGCTGATCGGATCACCGAAGGCTCTTATCTTTTAAACAGATAAGGGCCTTTTTTGCGTGAAAGTCATTGAATGAAATGAAAAGCGGAGGGATGAAAAGTGGCGTTAAAAAAGGTACCACATGTGCGCAAAAAGAGCAAAAAACGAAAAAAGTACAGAAAACACACATTGAATTTCGAACTGCTTGTAGAGAAAAACAAACGGGAGATTATGAGAAATGAGAAACAGATGGAGCAGATTTATATAAAGATAGATGAAAAGCATGCGGGGGTTCGATAAAGATGAAGGAGAGAAAATGGAGGATAAAAACAACGGTACTCGCGCTGTCGGTATCCATCACGTTATCAGGGTGCGCGTTAGGGAGTGCCGGAGAAGAACCGTCATCTGCGGCGGATAAAAAGGAAGAAACACGTATCGCCCATGTCAAGACAAAGGAATTTAAAGCTTCTCATCCGGCGGCGATTCCCGCTAAATCGAAAGCCAGAACTGATACTTTTGTTGCTGGGATTTCCGCGCCGGGCGGCGTGTTTCTGCCGTACTTTTACGAAAACGGCTGGGACGGAAATGCGACAGATCCTATTTTTGAGCCGTTAGTCAAACTGGATAAAACGGGGAAGCCAGCCCCGGCTCTTGCGGAAAGCTGGAAAGTTTCCAAAGATCAGCTTACCTACACGTTCCGTTTAAGAAAAAATCTCGTTTTCAGCGACGGTTCACCGCTGACCGCAAAGGATGCCGCATTCACTTTAACACTGCTGCATGATCCTGCATACGCGGGCTATGAAGATATCACCACGGCTTATATTAAAGGCGGCAAGGCTTACAAAGAAGGAAAGGCAAAGACGATAGAAGGCATTCGCGTCCTTGATGACAGAACCATTCAAATCACGACTGAGAAAGTCAGTGCGAAGTCGCTGCTTCTTTTAGGCGGGCAGGTGCTGTCAGAAGCTTACTACGGGAAGAATTATCGATTCGGCAAACTGGACTATTTAAAAGAGCTTTATGCCAAACCGCTCGGAGCGGGACCTTATCAATTTACAGAATACCTTCCGGGACAGGAAATACGCTATCAGGCTAATGAACACTATTATGCCGGAAAACCGAAAACCGAAAAGCTGATTTATAAAATTATCGATGCGTCAACTTCCCTTCAGCTGTTTGAAACGAGTGACCTTGATTACGCTTCTTTCTCACCTGATGATGATACGGTTCAGCACTTAAAAAGTCTCGGTTTTGCCAATATAAGCGTATCTGTCGTGAATGATTACGGGCTTGTGTACGTCAATCACAAGCGTCTGCCTTTTCAAGATAAGAAAGTGTCCCAGGCGCTTATTTACGGACTTGACCGTCAAAAAATCGTCGATGTACGCTTTAAACGCTACGGAGAGGTCGCGAATGTTCCGGTGTCTCCGGTTTCGTGGGCTTATGATGACAAAGGTGTCAATCGGTACGCGTTTAACCCTGAAAAAGCCAAAAAGCTTCTCGATGAAGCAGGCTGGAAAACGGGCAAAGCCGGTGTACGTGAAAAAAACGGAAAAAAGCTTGAAATCAGCTATTACACGTCTAAAGCGGATGATGATTTCATCCCGATCGCGAAAGAAAATTACGCGGACATCGGAATCGCATTAAAACCGGAAGTGATGGATTTTAATACGGAAGTAGCGAAAATAAATGACAAACAATATGACCTTGCCGCCGTTTCCACCTCGCAGATTCTTGATCCGAATGACACGGTGGAAAAGCTGGCTTCCGGCCATCCCAATAATGTAACGGGATATTCCAATCCGAAAGCGGACCGGCTGATAGAGAAAGGAGCCGGCACGCTTGATATCAGCAAAAGAAAAGAGATTTATCACCAGCTGTACCGGGAGCTCGGGGAAAACCCGCCTTACATTCTGATTCATTACCGTCAGAGCGCAAGGGCGGTCAGCGGAAAAATAAAAGGGCTTGAGCCTGACAATTATTCTGGAATCAGTTCAAGTCTCTCAAATGTCTCAATTCAATAGAACGGTTGGGCAAAATACCCGGTGCATCCTGGGGATTTTGCCCTTTCAGCGGAAAGGAGGGGCTTTTTATGAAACGGTATGCCGCAGAACGATTCATTCAAATGCTTGTGATCTTATTTGGTACGTCCTTTATTATTTTTTTCTTATTCGCCATGCTGCCTGGCGACTATATTGATTCCAATGTCAATCTGACTCCGGAAAGAGCGATGGAGTTAAAAGCGCTTTACGGGCTGGATCAGCCGATTTGGCAGCGCTATGTGACGTGGCTCGGAAATGTGCTCAGCGGAGATTTTGGGTTTTCTTTGAAATATCAGGAGAACGTCCTGTCACTGCTTCGGAAATATGTCTGGAATTCGTTTTTTGTCGCGTTTTTGGCGTTGCTTGTCACATGGTCAGCCGCGATGATTACGGGTGTCATATCCGCTGTCAGGAAATACTCATGGTTTGACGGGATCGTGACGTTTCTTGTTTTTGCTTCCATGGCGTTCCCGTCTTTTTTTATCAGCCTTCTGTTTATTAAGTGGTTTGGGGTGGATTTGAAAATATTGCCCGTCGGCGGGATGATTGATACCGGAAGCACGAGTACAGGTTTTTCGTACGTGCTTGAAGCCGCCAGACATATGATTCTTCCGGTCGTGATTTTATCTATGCTCGGCATCGGCTCGCTGACAAGGTATTTCCGCTCCGGCATGCTGGACGTGATCAGACAGGATTATATCAGAACGGCGAGAGCGAAGGGATTGAAAGAGCGCACCGTCATCTGGAAACATGCGTTGAAAAACGCGCTCATTCCGGCCATCACCCTGCTTGCTTTTGAACTGCCGGGACTGTTTTCCGGAGCCATCATTATTGAACAGATTTTCGGGTGGCCGGGTGTCGGACGTATTCAGCTGGAATCTGTGCATTATCGTGATTATCCGGTTTTGATGGCGTTTACCTTGTTTTTGTCTTGTTTAACGATTGTGGGGAACTTCTTGGCGGATATCGCTTATGCCGCGGTTGATCCGCGGGTCAGGCTTAAATAGGGGGTGTTCGGAATGAAAAAACAAAAAGGGGTGCCGCCTTCTCTTTGGAAGCAGACGTACCGCCGCCTGCTGCAGCATAAGCTGACGGTCATCAGTCTTCTTTTCTTATGTTTTATGTTTTTATTGTGCTTTATCGGGCCGTCTTTTTCTCCGTACATAACAGATCGGACGGATATTTCAAATGCCAATCAGCAGCCGGGAATCCATCATTGGCTGGGAACCGACCAGTACGGGAGAGATGTGCTGACGAGGCTGATGCTGGCGGGGCAGATTTCTCTGACTGTGGGGCTTGCTTCAATGGTGCTGTCGCTTGTCATCGGTTCTTTACTCGGGGCTGCGGCCGGATTTTATCGGGGAGCCGCTGATATGATCATTATGCGCATCGCTGATATGCTCATGTCCATCCCGGGCCTGCCGCTGCTTTTGGTTTTGGCTGCGGTGATGTCGGAGTGGAAAGTGCCTTCTGAATACAGAATGTACCTGATTATGATGATGTTAAGCCTGATCGGATGGCCCGGTTTGGCGCGGCTTGTACGCGGACAGATTTTGTCGCTGAAGGAGCAGCCGTTTATGATGGCCGCGGAAGTTTTGGGGCTTAGTGATAAACGGAAAATCCTCTATCATTTGCTTCCCAATACATTGCCGTTATTACTGGTAGCGGCGACTTTGCATGTGGCGGGAGCGATGCTGAGTGAATCGGCGCTGAGTTTTCTCGGGCTTGGCGTTGCTCCGCCGACACCTTCTTGGGGAAACATGATGGAAGCGGCGAATCATTTTATGGATTTTACACTCCGCCCGTGGCTGTGGATTCCGCCGGGAACGGCCATTTTTCTGACCGTTGTGGCGATTCATCTGCTTGGAGACGGTTTAAGAGACGCTTTTGATCCTAAGGTAAAACGGCAGGTGAAAATGAAATGAAAAAACCGCTTTTAGAAGTAAGGCATTTGGAAACGGCTTTTTATACAGAGGAGGGGGCGGTAAGGGCCGTGGACGATGTCAGCTTTACGATACATGAGGAGGAAACGGTTTGTATTGTAGGGGAGTCCGGCTGCGGGAAAAGCATGGCGTCATTGTCCATTATGCAGCTTCTTCCCGAGACGGGGAGAATCGAACGGGGAGCGGTGCATTTTTCCGGACGGAACCTGTTGGAATTGAAACCAAAAGACATGCAGAAAATCCGCGGCAGCGAAATCGGGATGATATTTCAGGAACCGATGACATCTTTGAATCCGGTGTTTACAATCGGTGAGCAGCTGACCGAACCGATTCGCGAACATTTGTTGTTGAGTAAGAAAGAAGCATGGCGGAAGGCCGTTGAACTGATCACGTTAGTGGAGATCCCGCATGCCGAGCAGGTTATGCACCGATATCCTCATGAGCTGAGCGGCGGCATGCTGCAGCGCATCATGACGGCTGTCGCGCTAAGCTGCGAACCGAAATTGATCATTGCCGACGAGCCGACGACAGCGCTTGACGTAACCATTCAGGCGCAGATATTGGATTTATTGCGGGATATGAAAAAGCAATTTCGCACGTCTATTTTATTCATTACTCATGACCTTGGCGTGGTTGCTGAAATGGCTGATTATGTGATTGTCATGTATGCGGGAAAAATTGTGGAGGAAGGACCGGTTGCAAGGCTGTTTTCTGATCCGAAGCATCCGTATACGAAAGGGCTGCTCGCGGCCAAGCCGGTTATCGGTCAAAGAAGGGAGATGCTGTACACCATTCCGGGGCAGGTCCCCGAGCTTGCGGACCTGTCGGGATCGTCTTGTTATTTTGCGGACCGATGTGAACACAGCACGGAAATATGCTGGAAATCGAGCCCGAATTTTACTGAATTCGGGAAGGGGCATCAGGCGGCGTGCTGGCTTTACAGAGAGGAGAAAGCGGATGAGTGATGTGTTGCTGGAGGTCAAGGGGCTGAAAAAATATTACGAGGAGCATGGGGGGATGAGAAAGACCCGCAAAAATCCCGTAAAAGCAGTTGACGGTGTCAGTTTTACGATAGGAAAGGGAGAAGTGTTCGGCTTAGCGGGAGAATCGGGCAGCGGAAAGTCATCAATCGGCAAGACCATTTTGAGGCTTCATGAAAAAACAGAGGGAGAGGTGTTTTTTCAGGGGCGTGATGTGTTTCGGATGAGCCGGCGCGAGCTCAAAACTTTCAGATCGGAAGCGCAGCTCATTTTTCAAGATCCGTTCAGTTCTTTAAATCCCCGGCGCCGGATCGGAGAAGCCATCGGTGAAGCGATGATCGAGCATCAATTGGCGGTAAAGCGGAACGCGCGTGATAAAGCGGCGGAAGTTCTTGAAGCCTGCGGACTTTCCGCAAACTTTATCGATCGATATCCGCATGAATTTTCCGGAGGGCAGCGGCAGCGGATCGTGATTGCAAGAGCGATGGCGCTCAAGCCGCAATTTATCATTATGGATGAACCCGTGGCGGCGTTAGATGTCTCCATCCAGGCGCAGATGATCAATTTGTTCAGCAGCCTTCAAAAACAGCACGGGCTGTCATATTTGTTCATTTCTCATGATTTAAGCGTGGTGGAGCACTTATGTACGAAGGTCGCCATTATGTATTTAGGGACGATTGTGGAATACGCGTCAAAGGAGGAGCTCTTTTCACGGCCGCTTCACCCTTATACGAAAGCGCTGTTATCAGCCGTGCCTGTTCCTGATCCCGGAGCGAAAAGGGAGCGGATAATTTTAAAGGGTGATATACCGAGCCCCTCTGATCCGCCTTCAGGCTGTAAATTCCGAACGAGATGCCCGGCAGCCAAGAAGATATGTGCTGAGAAAAGTCCGGCGCTGTCAGAAAAAGGGCTTCATCATTTTGCGGCATGCCACTTCGTGTAATTGAGAAAAAAACGGTTTTATTGATAATAAACAGGAAAAACCTGCCGGGCAGACCGGCAGGTTTTTTGATGTTATTTTGGTGATGGCAGTCCGAGTCCTTCGGCAACGCGTCTGCCGTACTCAGGATCAGCCTTGTAGAAGTGGCCGATCTGGCGCAGCTTAATTTCTTCTTTTTCCACAGGTTTCATCGCACTGACGATATTGGCGACAAGGCGCGCGCGCTCTTCCTCGCTCATCAGGCGGTACAGGTCGCCGGCTTGTGTGTAATGATCATGATGATTATAGCTTACACTGTCAGCGAAACCTGATACAGGATATGCCGCCTGTTTATCTTCAGGTGACTCTTTCGGGCCGCCGAAGCTGTTAGGCTCGTAATAGACGGAGCGGCCGCCGTTTTCATCAAAACGCATTTGTCCGTCACGCTGATAGTTTTTCACTTCATTGCGGGAACGGTTGATCGGCAGCGCCTGATGGTTCGCGCCGACACGGTAGCGATGCGCGTCATGGTATGCGAACAACCGGCCTTGAAGCATTTTGTCAGGTGAGACGTCGACGCCGGGGACTAATGTGCCGGGAGAGAACGTCGCCTGTTCTACTTCCGCAAAGTAATTTTCCGGATTGCGGTTCAGAACCATGCGGCCGACTTCAATGAGCGGATAGTCTTTTTGAGACCATACTTTTGTGACGTCAAACGGATCAAAGCGATATGTGTTTGCGTCTTCTAACGGCATGATTTGAACATATAATTTCCATGCGGGGAAATCGCCGTTTTCAATCGCATTGAACAAATCTTCCGTATGGTAATCGGGATTTTCGCCCGCGATTTTTGCGGCTGTATTTACATCAAGGTTTTTCACGCCTTGCTCTGTTTTAAAGTGATATTTAATCCAGACGCCTTCGCCATTATCATTTGTCCATTTAAATGTATGGCTTCCGAATCCGTGCATATGGCGAAGAGTCGCCGGAATGCCCCGGTCTGACATCAGAATGGTTACCTGGTGCAGGGATTCCGGCGACAGAGACCAGAAATCCCAAACGGCCGTCGGATTTTTCAGATGTGTTCTCGGATCTCTTTTTTGTGTATGGATAAAGTCAGGGAACTTGATGGCATCGCGGATGAAGAACACGGGTGTATTGTTTCCGACGATGTCGTAGTTTCCTTCTTCTGTATAAAACTTAACGGCAAATCCGCGCGGGTCGCGCACTGTGTCACTAGAGCCCAGTTCGCCCGCAACGGTTGAGAAACGGATGAAGAGCGGCGTGCGTTTACCGACTTCTGACAGAAATGCGGCTTTCGTATATTTTGTAACGTCATTTGTGACTTCAAAATAACCGTGTGCGCCCGCGCCTTTTGCGTGAACGACACGCTCGGGAACGCGTTCTCTGTTAAAGTGCGCCAATTTCTCAAGCAGATGGACGTCTTGTATTAAAGCAGGACCGCGATCGCCGGCCGTCATTGAGTTTTGGTTATCTCCGACAGGAGCGCCCCAGCTGGTTGTCAATTTATTTGAACTCATGTGATCACCTCTTTAGATTTATAAAAACATAATATCACCTATCAGTAAAAAGTCAATATTATTTTATAATGATTATAAAATAATTATTTTTATTATCGAAAAAAGAGTTTGGTTTTGAAAGCCTACTTGACTGACGGGAATAATGGGTTTAAGATGAGGAAAAATAGAAACCGCTGACTTGGACACAAGAGGCTCTTATTCTTCACTGGATAAGGGCCTTTTTTATTGTCAGGCGGTAAGGGAGGCGGCGATTGTATGCTTTTCCGACAGCATTTTAAACCTGTCGATATTCACGGTCATCTGCCGTACAGCCTTTATTTCGGCAAAAACGATAAGACATTTTCCGATTATAACCGGGAGCGGTCAGAAAGAATGAATCTGACTTGGGACTTTCCTGATCCGCATGATGTTGATGGCGATGAGGGCGAAATCGCTTTGATGACAAGATGGGAGAATGAATTAGATAAGTACGGCATTGACGTGCTGAATTTTTTAACAGCAGAGAGCAATGACCGGATGGCGGCGTTTATTCAAGCCAATCCCGCGAGATTTACCGGATTTGCATATCATCCTTTGGAGCGGGAGGATGCGTATGAAGAGCTGAAAAGAGCGGTAGAAGAGCTCGGTCTGAAAGGATATAAACTGTTCGGGCCGCTGACAGACATCGATTTTCATGATCCGTCGCTGAAAAAGCTGTGGACTTATTTAGCTGACAAAAGGCTGCCTGTATTAATTCACTTTGGGCTTTTAGGAAGAGCGGGGGGCATTGTCAGCCATCGCAACATCAACCCGCTCTCCATCTATCGCGTTGCGAGAGAGTATGCTGATATACCGTTCATCATTCCGCATTTCGGCGCCGGATATTATCAGGAACTGCTGCAGCTGTGCTGGAGCTGCCCGAATGTGTATATTGACACGTCCGGCTCAAATCAGTGGATGAGGTGGATGCCGTACCCGCTTGATTTGGAAATTCTGTTTCGAAAGACATCTGAATTAATCGGTGCTGAACGGATCATCTTCGGGACGGATTCGAACGGATTTCCGAGAGGATATGTATACAGATATCTTCAGGAGCAGGTGAGGACCTGCCGGGAAATCAATATGCGGGAAGAAGATATAGAAAACATTTTCGGCAACAACGCGCGGACATTATTGAAAATCGCCCGCCAAGAAAAGGAAGTGAATACGTGATACAGCCGATGCGCTCTCTGGCAGGGTTATGCCGGAGGGCGTATTTTAATTCTTATAAAAAACAGTTGACAAGTCGGAATAATTTGAATTAACATGATATTCAAATTTAAAAACAAACGGGTTGCCGATCGGACCGCCGAAGGCTCCCATCTCTGCAAGCAATCGGAGATGGGGGCCTTTTTGTTTTTCGATCGCACGCGGCAGAAAGAGAGGGGAAGACAGATGGCTGTAACCATCAGCATACAAGAAAAAGCTTTTGAGCATGAAGGCCGGAAAACGCCGGTGCTGAATGATATTGAGCTGTCAATTGCATCGGGAGAATTTTTGACTGTCATCGGGCCGAGCGGATGCGGCAAAAGCACGCTTTTAAAATTGATTGCCGGTCTTGATACCGATTATAAAGGCTCTGTCACAATAAACGGCCGCAATGTGTCGGGACCGGGCATCCGGCAGGGATTTATCTTTCAGGAGCACCGGCTGTTTCCCTGGCTGACGGTAAAACAAAACATCGCTGCCGATCTCAATATGAACGACCCGGCCGTTCGGAAAAAAGTGGATGATCTGATTGAGGTTGTCAGGCTGCAGGGAGCGGAGAACGCTTATCTGCGCGAATTATCCGGCGGCATGTCGCAGCGGGTTGCCATCGCCAGAGCTCTTTTACGTGAGCCGGAGGTGCTGCTTTTAGATGAACCGTTCGGGGCGCTTGACGCTTTTACGAGAAAACATTTGCAGGATGTGCTGCTTGATATATGGCGCGAGAAAAAAACGACGATGATTCTGGTCACGCATGATATTGATGAATCCGTCTATTTAGGCGATAAGCTGGCGATCCTCAGGGCAAAGCCCGGCCGGCTGCACAGCCTGATGCCGATTCAGCTTCCGCATCCGCGCAATCGGACGTCAGCGGATTTTCAGGCCGTCCGGCAGAAGGTGCTTTCTGAGTTTGAGAAAACGGAAGACCTCCGGTTTGCGGATGGGTCCGGGATATAGAAGGGACGAAGCGAAGTGAAAAAAATCATCATTCTTTTAGCCGCAGCAGTCATGATGTCTTCCGGATGCAGTGCAAACGGGACAGGAGGGAGCGGGAAAACGGTGAAAGAAATCCGGATCGGCATCCAGCAGAGTTTAAGCCCGCTTCTCATTGCCAAGGAAAAAGGCTGGTTTGAAGAGGCCTTCAAAAAAGACGGAATAAAAGTAAAATGGGTCGAATTCCAAAGCGGTCCTCCGCAATTTGAAGGTCTTGCCGCCGATAAGCTTGATTTTTCCCAGGTCGGCAATTCACCGGTCATTTCCGGTCAGGCGGCAGGAATTGATTTTAAAGAGATCGGGCTGTCTCAGGACGGGTTAAAGGCAAACGGCATTCTCGTAAACAAGGGCAGCGGGATTCAGAGCCTGAAAGAATTGAAAGGTAAAAAAATCGCCGTAGCCAAAGGCAGCAGCGGCTTTGATTTTCTCTATAAAGCTTTAGATAAAGCGGGTCTTTCCGCCGATGACGTCACCATCATCCAGCTTCAGCCTGATGAGGCGGTTTCCGCTTTTGAAAACAAATCAGTTGACGCATGGTCCATTTGGGAGCCGTATTTGTCGATTGAAACGCTGCAGCACGGGGCGGAAATATTGGCGAACGGAGAAAGCACAGATTTATATTCTCCCGGTTTCACGTTAGTCAGAACGGGATTTTCCAAAGAACACCCGGATGAGGTGGTCCGTTTTCTGAAAGTGTTCAATAAAGCAGTTACATGGCAAAAGGAACACAAAGATGAAGCTGTCTCCTTATATGCGAAAATCAAACATCTTGATCCGAAAGTCGTCAGAAACGTGCTTAACAATACTGAGCCTCTCAATGAACCGATCAATGATGATATTGTCAAAGCCCAGCAGGAAACCGCTGATTTTCAATATCAAACAAAAGCGATTCATAAGAAAATTCATGTAAAAGACGTTGTTGACAATTCATTTATTAAAAAAGCGCTTGAAACGGGGGATGGCAAGTAATGAAAGCAGAAGCATCAACGGCTGCCGGCGCAATAAGCCAATCAGAAAAGAAAGCTCTGGCAAGATCCCGGAAGTATTCATACCAATGGATGAAGGGGGTTGTACTCCCGGCTGCGGTCATCGCAGTATGGCAGTTTATCGCAAGTCTGGGCATCGTCTCGGCCACGGTGCTCCCGTCGCCTGTCGTCATCTTGCAGACGTTTCAGGAACTTCTTCTTTCAGGTGAACTTTGGGGTCATTTAGAGATCAGCTTATACCGGGCGGCTGCAGGATTTCTGCTTGGCGCTGGCCTCGGGCTTGTTTTCGGGCTGCTGGTCGGTTTTTCAAAGCGGACGGAAGCATATCTTGATCCGTCTCTGCAAATGCTCAGAACGGTTCCGCACTTGGCCGTGACTCCTCTGTTCATTTTGTGGTTCGGATTTGATGAGACATCAAAAATTCTGCTGATCGCATTGGGGGCTTTTTTCCCCGTGTACATTAATACGTTTCTCGGAATCCGCAGTGTGGACGCGAAGCTGTTTGACGTCGCGCGGGTGCTGGAATTTAACTGGTATCAGCAGATGACAAAATTAATTCTTCCGGCATCTCTGCCGAATATCCTGCTCGGCATCAGGCTCTCTCTGGGCATTGCGTGGCTCGGTCTCGTGGTGGCGGAACTGATGGGATCGAGCGAGGGCGTCGGTTATATGATTATGGATGCCAGACAATTTTCACAGACAAATAAGGTGTTTGTCGGCATTATCATTTTTGCGGCTGTCGGCAAGCTGACAGATGCATTGGTCAGAATGCTCGAACGGAAACTATTAAAATGGCGGAACAGTTATGAAGGGTAACCTATTAAAAAAGGAGAGATTCATATGGAGATTCTTTGGTTTATTCCGACGCATGGTGACGGCCGGTATTTAGGGACGCAAACGGGAGGGAGAACGGCGGATCATCTTTATTTTAAGCAAGTGGCACAGGCGGCAGACAGACTCGGGTATACGGGGGTTCTGCTGCCGACGGGGAGATCATGTGAAGACCCGTGGCTGACGGCTGCCGCTTTAGCGGGGGAAACGAGTGACTTGAAATTTTTAGTGGCGGTCCGTCCGGGACTGATGCAGCCGTCTGTCGCCGCGAGAATGGCGTCGACAATGGATCGGCTGTCAGACGGCCGTTTGCTCGTAAATGTCGTAGCGGGCGGAGATCCTTATGAACTGGCGGGAGACGGCATGTTTATCAGCCACGATGAACGTTATAAGGCGACTGAAGAATTTTTAACCGTCTGGCGCGGACTCATGCGGGGCGAAACGGTGACATATGAAGGGGAGCATATCAAGGTGGAAAACAGCAGTCTGCTGTTTCCGCCAAAACAGTCTCCGCATCCGCAATTATATTTCGGCGGTTCATCACAGGCGGGAATTGAGGCTGCGGCGAAACATACAGATGTCTATTTAACATGGGGAGAGCCGCCGGAGCAGGTAAAAGAAAAGATTGAAACCGTTAAAAAACAGGCTGCCAAGGAAGGAAGGACGATGCGTTTTGGCATCAGACTTCACGTGATTGTACGGGAGACTGAAGAAGAGGCATGGGAAGCGGCTGAACGATTAATCAGCCACTTAGACGAAGAGACGATTGCGAAAGCGCAGGCTGCGCTCCGGCGCGCTGATTCTTCGGGACAAAAACGGATGGCCGATCTCCATAACGGTGACCGCTCGAAGCTTGAGATCAGCCCGAATCTCTGGACTGGCATCGGACTGGTCAGAGGCGGAGCGGGCACGGCGCTTGTCGGTGATCCGCAGACCGTCGCTACTCGAATTTTAGAGTATCAGGCACTCGGTATTGAGTCGTTTATCTTTTCAGGCTACCCGCATCTGGAAGAAGCTTATTATCTGGCTGAACTCGTGTTTCCGCTTCTGCCGTTTCAGAATGAACGGACTAAAAAGCTTGAGCACAGACTGGGTGAAGCAATGGGCAACGACCATTTTGCAAGAGGAAATAAAGCGACAGTCTGATGACGTCGCAAGGCGGATAATTGACGGCGGGCGCTTTCTGCGGTTTCATTTCCGGGGAAATTCCGGCAGTGAAGGCGGGTATTCACCCGCCTTTTTAAGCGCTTAGCTTGCACGATACTCATATGGATGATATGATACAAAACGTAATTATTACGATTTGTTAGGAGTGCTGAAATGGCAAAAAAATCAAAAGTGATCAAAGAGCTCAAGCGGCAGAAGCTTGTTGAACAATATGCGGACATCCGAAGAGAATTAAAGGCAAAAGGAGACTGGGAAGCGTTGAGCAAACTGCCGCGTGATTCTGCTCCGGCCAGGCTTCATAACCGCTGTACGGTGACGGGGCGGCCCCGCGGATATATGAGAAAATTTAAACTGTCCAGAATCGCATTCAGGGAACTGGCCCATAAAGGCCGGGTTCCCGGGGTGAAAAAAGCGAGCTGGTAATGTAAAAAACTCCGGATCTGTCATGAACCGGAGTTTTTGCCGTGCTTATGAAAAGTGAAAACATAAGCCAAATGCTGAATCATCATCAGAATGAAAATCAAAAGAATAGGAAAAAAGGGTAGATGCGGCTGAATCAGCGGATAAAACAAAAGCAAAACGGCTGCGGCCGGCAATGAGAAGTAAACGGCGATATACGAGGAACGGCAAGCTTTAGCCGTCATCATTCGTTCTCTTTCATCCTGTTCCTCAAATTCATCGGGTACAAGCCTGTGCTTTTTGCCGTTTCGTTTTTTCTTTTCGGCATAGATATACAATGAGGCACAAACGGTAAACAGCAGAAACGGAGTGATATTCAGCTCAAATGAACCGCTCCCCTCCGTTTGGAAAAACTGAGCGATCCGCGGCGCCGCTTCCATAAAGGAAATAAGCGTCCAGCAGGCTAATCCGTAGAGTGCAAGGTGAAAACACGCTTTTCTTTTCAAACTCATTTTTTCTCCTCCTCCAGCCAGAAAACTTCCTCCATCGGCAGGGAGAAAGCCCGGCAGATGTTAAGCGCCAATAAAAGTGAAGGCACATAATCTCCTTTTTCAATCGCTGCAATCGTCTGTCTGGTGGCTCCGGCTTCTTTTCCAAGCGTTTCCTGAGAATAGCCGAATCTGGCTCTCAGCTCTTTTACTTTATTTTTCATCATCAGGCGTACCTCAAATTTTCTTCTTTTTCATATTGTATGAGATATTTAACAAAATGTAAACCTAACTTAACATATGGACAAAAAAAGAATTTTTTTCGACAAATTTTTTAACATTCCCTTGACGAAAAAAAAATATACATGTAATATTAGAAACATCAAATCGCTACTGACAAAATAGAACTTTGATGCGGGTGTAGTTTAGTGGTAAAACCTCAGCCTTCCAAGCTGATGTCGTGAGTTCGATTCTCATCACCCGCTCCATACATACGTTATTAACGCAGTGTTTCGTTTCTCTGATAAACGAAGTATTGCGTTTTTTTATGTGAAAAAAGACACGAAGGCGTGTCTTTTTATGAAAGCCAAGAGACGGTATGCGTGCCTCCGTGAATTTGTTCAAACATTTTTGTTAAGGATGATAGCAGCTCATCCGCCGCGTCGGCATGAAATGAAGGCGGGAAAAAGATCAGCTGCAGCATTTTCTTTGTGCCGGGCGTGACAGGGCGTGTATTGATATGTCCGGTGAAGTCGCCGAAAACGCCGTCCGGGCCGGAGAAGGACAGTACGCTTTCTTTTTCTCCGATCGTAATTGAAATTGGTTCATCTATTTCTGCGGCATCATACGCCATGATAGGCAATGAATATTTCAAGGAGAAAAAAAGTATGGTATCATGGGCTGAATTCACACTTTCAATGAATCGTTCCCGGGAAATATCGCCGAGCATAAGCTCCATCGGCGTTTTTTGTCCTGAAAAGGCGGGACTGAGCTGTTCCATCAAACGCGCCCACTCTCTTACAAAAGGCTGCTCATCTATACCGCCGTCAGCATAATCAAAGTAAAGAGATTCTTGAAATAAACGGAGGCGGCCTTTCAGCATTTGCGGAGCAGGCCCGACTTCGATCTGTTCATATAAGACGGCTGCCGCTTTGATCCCCGGCACCCGTTCAGCAATAAGTGGATCTAAACTGATGTTCAAGTGTGTTCACTCCATTTCGGGATGATAAAACTCTATTATACCTGTGCGGGAGCCTGATCACAAAGAAAGGAGGCTGTGCAAAAAATGAATATTCATAAACTGAAAGAGGAATTAATCGAATACGCCAAAAGCATCGGAGTCGACAAAATCGGATTTACGACGGCTGATACGTTCGACAGTCTGCGGGACCGGCTGATTCTTCAGGAATCACTCGGCTATTTATCCGGTTTTGAAGAGCCGGATATTGAAAAACGGGTCACTCCGTCTTTGCTTCTCCCGAAAGCCAAATCGATTGTCGCCATCGCCCTTGCTTATCCTTCCAAAATGAAAGATGCGCCGAGGAGCACGAGGGACGGGCGGCGCGGCATTTTTTGCAGAGCTTCCTGGGGGAAGGATTATCATGACGTGCTGCGGGAAAAGCTTGATCTGCTGGAGAATTTTCTCCAGAGCAAACATGAGGATATCCGCACAAAGTCAATGGTGGATACAGGAGAATTGTCCGACAGGGCCGTGGCTGAACGGGCGGGAATCGGCTTCAGCGCCAAAAACTGCATGATCACCACGCCTGAATACGGTTCTTACGTCTATCTGGCTGAAATGATCACCAATCTGCCCTTTGAACCGGATGTGCCGATTGAAGATATGTGCGGTACGTGCACAAAATGTTTAGACGCGTGTCCGACCGGCGCACTCGTCAATCCCGGACAGCTTAACGCCCAGCGCTGTATTTCGTTCCTGACCCAGACAAAGGGATTTTTGCCGGATGAGTTCCGCACGAAAATCGGAAACCGTCTGTATGGCTGTGACACGTGCCAGACGGTCTGTCCGATTAATAAGGGGAAAGATTTTCATCTTCATCCGCAGATGGAGCCTGATCCGGAAATCGCAAAGCCGCTGTTAAAGCCGCTTTTGACCATAAGCAATCGCGAATTCAAAGAAAAATTCGGACATGTATCGGGGTCATGGCGCGGCAAGAAGCCGATACAGCGGAATGCGATTTTAGCTTTGGCTCATTTTAAAGATGCCTCGTCTCTTCCGGAATTAACGGCCTTGATGCACCAAGATCCGCGTCCCGTCATCAGGGGGACGGCCGCCTGGGCCATCGGGAAAATCGGTGACCCAGATTATGCGGGGGAATTAGAAAAAGCGCTTCAAAAGGAGCAGGATGAGGAAGCCATACGGGAAATTGAAAAGGGACTGGAGCTGTTATCGGTTTCTGATAAGACTAAAACCGGCCGGTCCTGACATATGTATAGAGAAAAAGCACTTGGCCGGAGTTCAAGTGTTTTTTCTTTATAAAACAGTATGGTGGGTGGAGCGCTTGAAGCATATTATTGAAGATTTAGCGGAGGCCCGGCTTCATTATTTAATCAACGGAACCGAGATGAGGCACAATGGGCAGCCCGGCGATCTTGAGGTCCTGACGAGAAAAAAAGAGCTGTTTGAAAAACGGAAAGTTGACATCGTGAAAGCGAAGGCAAAAGCCGTCATTGTCAAAAGCAGCCTTGAGGACGACGGCACGTTATGCGTCATGTACACGATTCATTTCGAATATTTGTGCAAGGAGCATGACGGACACCTTTACTTAGAAGAGCAGATTGAGGAACGGACTGCATTTCTCTATGATCAGCTGTTGATTAAAGACCGGGAAGTAAAGAAAAAACCGGCGGGATTTTCTGACGGAAACAGCGTAATTGAATATGAGCGGAGTGAACGGGAAGATTTCGGGCGGGCGTTTCAATACGACCGTCTGGCTGCCGTGCAGTACGCGGAGAAGTTTTGGAATAAACGAAATCCCGCTTATAAAAATTTCAGCGATAATTGCACCAATTTTATTTCCCAATGTTTACATGCCGGAAAAGCACCGATGCGGGGGCATCCGAACAGAGGCTCAGGCTGGTGGATGAAGGCAAGCTCGTGGAGCTACAGCTGGACGGTCGCGCATTCGATGAAGATGTATCTGGCCCAATCCAAGGCAGGGCTTCGCGCGGTGCAAGTATCGAGAGCTGAAGAACTGATGCCCGGAGATATCATTTGCTATGATTTTGAAGGAGACGGGCGTTTTAATCATACGACGATCGTTGTCGCAAAAGATAAAAGCAATATGCCGCTTGTCAATGCCCAAACGTATGACAGCAGAATGAGATATTGGTCATATGAGGATTCAACGGCGTATACTCCTTCCATCAGATATGCGTTTTTTCATATTACGGATGATACGACAAAAGAGTAATTAATGATATAATGGTGGGCGGAATAAAAAACAGAGGTGAACATCGTGGCATTACATGTCGTTTTATATCAACCCGAAATCCCGGCCAATACGGGAAATATCGCACGTACTTGTGCGGCAACAGACACAACGCTTCATTTGATCCGCCCGCTCGGATTCTCAACCGATGATAAAATGCTGAAGCGCGCCGGACTCGATTATTGGGAGTTTGTCAACGTCGTATATCATGATTCATTGGAAGAGTTATTTGAGGCATATGAGAACGGAAAGTTTTTCTTCATTACAAAATTCGGTCAAAAGCCGCACACATCATTTGATTACTCAAATACGGAGGAAGACTTTTTCTTCGTATTCGGCAGAGAAACGAGCGGACTTCCGAAAGAATTGATCGAAAACAATATGGACCGCTGCCTGCGTCTGCCGATGACCGAGCATGTGAGATCATTAAACCTGTCCAACACGGCCGCGATTCTTGTATATGAAGCGCTGCGCCAGCAAAATTACAGAGATTTGACGTGAGAAAAAACGCCCGCATCCGGGCGTTTTTTTATTGAATAAAAAAGACGGACAGCAGCTGTTCACGGCATTTTTATATTTCCAGGCTTAACAACGTAACAGTGTTATGTTACAATACATTCATCGAAGGAGCTGGATTCATGGAGGAACAACTGATTTCTAAAAAAGAATTGCTGGAAGAAACATCAATTTCATACGGACAGCTGTACCGCTGGAAACGGAAAAATTTAATTCCTGAAGAATGGTTTATCCGAAAATCAACATTTACAGGCCAGGAAACATTTTTTCCGAGAGCGGAAATATTAAAACGCATCTCAAAAATACAGAAAATGAAAGAAAATCTGTCTTTGGATGAAATGAGAGAAATGCTGTCTCCGCAAATGACTGATGTCAATATAACGTCTGCGGAGCTGCTTCAAAAAGGACTGATTTCAAAGGCTGCGCTGCAAGTTTATGGCGAAGACGGCGTGACATTCACGTCCCGCGCGCTGCTGTCTTTATATGTGCTTGAAGGACTTTTGCGATCGGGCAATATCAGCCTTGAGGAAGGAAAATTGGCGGCAGGGGTGCTGAAAACGTATGAGGCTTCCGAACTGAAAGCAAATACGGAGCTTGTCATGCTCCGAAAGCTTGGCGTAACGACGTGCTTCATCGCTGACGCGGAACAGATTTTATTTGAACCGACTGTCAAAGTGGTTGAACGGGTGGCGCTTGCTTCGGCATCGGAAGAATTAAAAACGAAATGGATGCAGGAGGACCATCAATGGAAGTAACAGATAAATTAATCATCAACGGTTCAGGAAGTTCAAAAGGAGGCCGTTTTCATACAGTGGAGATCAACGGAAGCGGCACGGTGTCAGGTGATGTGGAGTGCGCGAGCTTTTTGTTTAACGGCAGCGGAAAAACAGACGGACATGTCAAGACGCAAACGCTGACGATCAGCGGTTCGGGGAAAATTTCCGGCAGTGCCGAAGCTGAATCCATCCGTATCAACGGAACGGGTGTCATTAAAGGTGATGTCAAAACGGAGCGGCTGAACGTCGCGGGATTTTCATCTTTCGGCGGCGATGTGAAAGCTGATGATATTTTCATATCCGGGAAAGCCGGGATTGAAGGCGATTGCGAGACAGAGACGTTCCGTTCGGAAGGTAAATGCAAGATCGGCGGCCTGCTGAATGCCGATGAAGTCAGTATTAAGCTGACGGCGGGAGAAAGCCATGTGAAAGAAATCGGCTGCCGCCATTTGAAAGTGATGAGCAGAAAGAGCGTGCTTACGCGTTTTAAGCTGATGCCGGCCCCGGTGCTGACAGCGGAGCTGATTGAAGGTGACATCATTGAATTGGCGGACACGAACGCGAAGACAGTCCGCGGAAATCATGTGCAGATCGGCGCAGGCTGCACCATTGGGACTGTGGAATACAGCGGCGATTTTACATGTGATTCTTCCGCTTTGGTTAACGAAGTCGTGAAACGATAGGAGGAGCTGCGATGGAAACGACAAAAAAATTGAGTCATTTAAAAATGTACGGAGCCGGACACGCCTCCGGCGGGTCCTACCAAAATGTAAGCATTAAAGGGGAAGGAACTGTCGGCGAAGGACTTCAAAGCGAACGCTGCCGGATATTCGGTACGGGACTTTTTCTCGGAGATGCCGAGATCAACAGGCTGAAAATTTTCGGAGAGCATGAAGTTGCAGGAGATTTATCAGCACGTTCAGCAAATGTGATGGGCACATTGAAAGTCGGCGGCTCCATGCGTTTCGCCACGATGAGGCTGAAAGGACTTGCTGAAATTGGCGGCGGGGCCGCGGGAGAGCGGTGTCATTTAAAAGGAAGTCTCACCGTCGGCGGCGATTGCGAGACGGAGCTGCTTCATGTAACAGGATGTATCAATGTGGCGGGATTGTTAAACGCGGGGGACGTAAACATCCATTTGCGTTATGACCGAAGCCGCGTGAAAGAAATCGGCGGCACATCGATCACCGTCAGACGGAAACCCGGTTTTCTTAAACGGAAAGCCGGCACGCTTTCTGCTGAATTGATCGAAGGAGACGCAATTTACCTCGAATACACGGAAGCAGACATCGTCAGAGGAAAGCATGTGGAAATCGGCCCGGGCTGCAAAATCGGAAAAATCGAGTATCAAACAAGCTGCAAATCTCATGAAAAATCAACTGTCCAAGAACATATTCAAATATGAAACATTGTTATGTTGTGCAGGAAAGGGTGCTCTTTATGAAGAGCACCCTTTTGCCGTTATTTGTTTTCAGGTTTGCTGTCGTAACCCGCCGTAAAAATGGATACTAAAAAAGTGAGAATGACCCCAAGTAAAATGATCGTTTTCATCATTTCTCCTCCTCTTTGCTTTTCCATTTGATGTCCGAGTCTGGATGAAACTGTATTTCTTTCATTATGAACGGTGCACCGGACCCTTGTCAATGACGGCCTTATAACGTCTTTATTTTTAAGAAACGAAAAGCATGTATTATCACGTTACCGCATAGATTGTAACAAAGTACCTTATTTCTAGTGCATCAAACATGATAGAGGAGGTTCTTATGGATATATTAAAGAAAATTGAAAAGTACAGAGAGGAAGAGCAGCGGCTCAAATGGGAAGGGACGTTCGCTGATTATTTGGAGATCATAAAAGAAAATCCATTGGTCGCGCAGTCTGCTCATTCTCGCGTTTTTAATATGATAAAAGACAGCGGAATCGAGGAGGATGACGGTAAAAAGACATACAGCTTTTTCTCGCGGGAGCTGTTCGGCCTTGAGGAATCTCTGGAACGGCTCGTGGAGGAATACTTTCACCCGGCTGCCAAGCGGCTCGATGTAAGAAAACGGATTTTACTATTGATGGGACCCGTCAGCGGCGGAAAGTCAACTCTTGTCACCATGCTGAAAAAAGGGCTTGAAGCCTACTCATTGACAGACAACGGCGCTGTTTACGCCATTAAAGGCTGCCCGATGCATGAAGATCCTCTCCATCTCATTCCCCATCATCTGCGCGACGACTTCTACAGAGAATACGGCATCAGAATTGAGGGCAGCCTTTCTCCGCTTAATGTCATGCGGCTTGAAGAAGAATACGGCGGCAGAATTGAGGATGTAAAGGTTGAACGTATATTCTTCTCGGAGGATAAACGTACCGGAATCGGAACCTTCAGCCCGTCTGACCCGAAATCACAGGATATCGCCGACTTGACGGGAAGCATTGATTTTTCAACGATTGCCGAATACGGCTCAGAATCAGATCCGCGCGCTTATCGGTTTGACGGTGAATTAAATAAAGCGAACCGCGGAATGATGGAGTTTCAGGAAATGCTGAAATGCGATGAAAAATTTCTGTGGCACCTTCTGTCACTCACGCAGGAAGGGAATTTTAAAGCCGGACGGTTTGCGCTCATCTCAGCCGACGAGTTGGTTGTTGCGCATACGAACGAAACGGAGTACCGCTCGTTTATTGCCAATAAGAAAAATGAAGCCCTTCACTCCAGGATCATCGTGATGCCTGTTCCTTATAATTTAAAGGTGTCAGAGGAAGAACGGATTTATGAGAAAATGATTTCTGAAAGTGATGTTTCTGACGTACACATCGCCCCCCATACATTAAAAGTGGCCGCGATGTTTTCTATTTTGACCCGGCTGAAGGAACCGAACCGCTCTGATATTGATCTCGTCAAAAAAATGAGGCTCTATGACGGAGAAAGCGTTGAAGGTTACAATTCCGTTGATCTGGAGGATATGAAGAAGGAATTCCACGATGAAGGAATGAGCGGAATTGACCCGCGCTATGTCATCAACCGCATTTCCTCAACGATTATCCGAAAAAATATGGAATCGATCAATTCGCTTGACGTGCTGCGCTCCTTAAAAGAAGGACTCGACCAGCATCCGTCCATCTCCGCCGAGGACAAAGAGCGGTATATGAATTTTATTTCCGCCGCCAGGAAAGAGTACGATGATATCGCCAAAAAGGAAGTGCAGAAGGCGTTCGTCTATTCATATGAAGAATCCGCGAAAACTCTCATGGACAATTATTTAGATAATGTGGAAGCGTACTGCAATAAAAATAAGCTCCGCGATCCGCTGACGGGTGAAGAAATGAATCCTGACGAAAAACTGATGAGATCCATTGAAGAGCAGATCGGCATTTCAGAAAACGCGAAAAAAGCGTTCCGCGAAGAAATTTTAATCCGCATATCCGCCTATGCAAGAAAAGGAAAACGCTTTGACTATAATTCGCACGAAAGACTCCGCGAAGCGATTCAGAAAAAGCTGTTCGCAGACTTAAAAGATGTGGTGAAAATTACGACCTCAACCAAAACGCCGGATGAGCAGCAGCTTAAAAAGGTCAATGAGGTAGTGGCAAGGTTAATAGATGAACACGGCTATAATTCGACTAGTGCTAATGAACTACTGAAGTATGTCGGAAGCTTGTTAAACCGCTGATGTTTGATTTCATTGAGAGGCCCGTCTGTAAAAGGACGGGTTCTTTTGGCTGTTTTTCGCAATTGTTTGTCAATTGGAGAGTCCGTCCGGCATAAGATGAAAATAAATCTTTTCGCCGGACTTGTTTCATAAACAGGACCAAGCCGGAATACACATGTAAAACGACCATAACGGTTAAGGAGGGGAATTCATGTCCCGTAATGACAGCGGAAATTTTTTGATTTCAGAGGAAGACTGGTCCCTCCATCGCAAAGGCTTTGATGACCAGCAGCGCCACCAAAAGAAAGTACAGGAAGCGATAAAAAACAACCTTCCGGATCTTGTCACTGAGGAAAGCATTATTATGTCCAACGGAAAAGATGTCGTGAAAATCCCGATTCGTTCGCTTGATGAATATAAAATCCGTTATAACTATGATAAAAATAAACATGTCGGCCAAGGCGACGGCGACAGCGAAGTCGGCGATGTCGTCGCAAGAGACGGCGCAGATAAAAAGCAGGGTGCCGGAAAAGGCCAGGGAGCAGGCGATCAGGCAGGCGAGGATTATTATGAAGCGGAAGTTTCATTGATGGATCTGGAAGAAGCGCTGTTTCAGGAATTAGAACTGCCGAATCTGCAGCAAAAGGAAAGGGACAATATCGTCCATACCGATATCGAGTTCAATGATATCCGGAAAACCGGGCTGACAGGGAATATCGATAAGAAAAGGACGATGCTGTCGGCCTATAAACGAAACGCTATGACAGGCAAGCCGTCGTTTTACCCTATTTATCCGGAAGATCTGAAATACAAAACATGGAATGATGTGACGAAGCCGGAATCGAAAGCTGTCGTTTTAGCCATGATGGATACAAGCGGTTCGATGGGCGTATGGGAAAAGTATATGGCGAGGAGCTTCTTTTTTTGGATGACACGATTTTTACGGACAAAGTATGAAACGGTTGATATCGAATTTATCGCCCACCATACGGAAGCGAAGGTCGTGTCCGAAGAAGATTTTTTCTCGAAAGGCGAGAGCGGGGGCACCATCTGTTCCTCCGTTTACCGGAAGTCTCTTGAATTAATTGATGAAAAATATGACCCCGCCCGCTACAACATCTATCCGTTTCATTTTTCAGACGGAGATAACCTGACTTCGGATAACGCCCGGTGCGTAAAGCTCGTCAATGACATCATGAAAAAATCGAATCTGTTCTGTTACGGTGAGGTCAATCAATATAACAGGCATTCCACCCTCATGTCCGCCTATAAAAATGTCAAAGATGATAAATTTAAATACTACATCCTGAAACAGAAATCAGACGTATTTCAAGCGCTGAAAAGCTTTTTTAAAAATGAGGAAGCCGGTGTAAGCAAAGCATCGTATTAAATATAAAGCCGAGTGAAGAATCGTGGGCCGCGGTTCTTCGCCCGGCTTTTTTAAATTAAAAATAAAGAGAAAAAACGGCATAAAAAAAATCCTTAAAAAATGAAACTTTTCTCTTTACAAACCTTCTTTCATTTATTAATATTTTATCTTGTGAACTATTATTAAGGGAATGAGGTGAAAATACGGTGATTGAATCAGAGCTCGCTTTGCTCAGTTTTGAACAACTGTTTGATACTTCCAGATCGATTTACAAAAAGCAGAAAATGATTCTGGAGACAGTGCTTGAACCTTTTGATATTACAGTGCTGCAGTATCTGCTGATGTTCAAAATACATAAGAGCAAAAGCACGCAGCTTTCAAGGCTGGCTTTGTCGCTTGATCTGAAACCGGCGTCTGTCACGAGAATGACCGATATTCTGTATAAGCGCCGCCTAATGGTTCGGAGCGACTATCACGACGACCGGCGTGTTGTTATGATTCAGTTAACCGAAGAGGGGGAAGAACTTCTAAAGAAAGCTGCTGTTCAATATGCCGAAAAAGCGGCGGTCTTATACCGGCAGCTCAATACCGCTGAACTGCAGTACCTGCGCAAGCTTGCGGAAAGTTTAACGAAGCTTGCAAACGGCTGTGCAGTGAAAAACGGAAAATAAAAAAATCCCCACATATTTTTATCATCATTCCACAAAATGATAGAGGAAGAAACGAAAGGAGAAAACAAAATGAACAGAGGACGTTTAATTCTGACCAACATTATCGGTTTGATTGTTGTTCTTGCAATTATAGGCGGAGGTGCTTACTACTATTATCAAAGCACACACTATGTAAAAACCGATGAAGCAAAAGTTGCCGGCGACATGGCTGCTATCACAGCTCCTGCTGCGGGTAAAGTAACTGACTGGAACCTTGATGAGGGGAAAGAAGTAAGCAAAAACGACGTTGTTGCAAAAATCAAAGGACAGCAAAATGCTGACGTAAAAGCCATCATGGATGGAACAATCGTGAAAAACGAAGTGAAAAACGGCCAAATGGTGCAAGCCGGTACGACAATTGCCCAAGAAATTGACATGAAACACCTTTACATCACTGCAAACATTAAAGAAACAGACATTAGAGACATTGAAGTAGGAAACAAAGTAGACGTAATTGTTGACGGCGACCCTAATACAACATTTGACGGAACAGTAGAAGAAATCGGTTATGCGACAAATTCAACATTTGATATGCTGCCTTCTTCAAACTCAAGCGGCAACTACACAAAAGTAACGCAAAAAGTTCCTGTTAAAATTTCACTCAGCAACCCATCTGACAAGGTGCTTCCTGGTATGAACGCATCTGTAAAAATCTCTGAATAATACAGATCAGTCATCAAACCATGAAGGGAGGTTGTCTTAGGTGGCTAAATCAGATAATCAAGTAAAAAGTCCTAAAACATTGCTTATTGTGCTTATGGCCGGGTTATTCCTGGCGATCTTGAACCAAACGCTTCTTAACGTGGCGATGCCGCACTTAATGACCGAGTTCGGTGTGAGTGCGACGACGATTCAGTGGCTTACGACCGGATACATGCTGGTCAACGGTGTTTTGATTCCGTTATCTGCGTTCTTAATTACCCGGTTCGGACAGAGAAGCCTCTTTCTCGTAGCCATGTTCTGTTTTACAGCGGGAACGTTAGTCTGCGGAATCGCGCCTAACTTCTCAACCATGCTGATCGGCCGGTTAATTCAGGCGGTCGGCGGCGGTATCCTGCAGCCGCTGGTCATGACAACTATTCTGCTTATCTTCCCGCCTGAAAGCAGGGGGAAAGGAATGGGGATTTTCGGTCTTGCGATGATGTTTGCTCCGGCGGTCGGACCGACTCTTTCCGGCTGGATCATCGAGCATTACACATGGCGCATTATGTTCTACGGCCTTGTTCCGATCGGGGCAATCGTTATTATCATAGCGTTTTTCCTCTTTAAGAACTTGGTGGAACCGCAAAAAATCAAACTCGACAGCTTGGGTGCGATTCTATCCATTGTCGGATTTGCCTCATTGCTTTACGGAGTCAGTGAAGCGGGCAGCGACGGCTGGGGAGATCCGATCGTGCTGTCTACCGTCATCGTCGGTGTCATCGCGATTGCCGCGTTTGTCATTCAGCAATTGCGCTCTGAAAAACCGATGCTCGACTTCCGGGTATTTAAATATGATATTTTCTCACTTTCCAGTGTAATTAATATCATTATTACCGTTGCGCTTTACACAGGAATGTTCCTGCTTCCGATTTACCTGCAGAACTTAGTCGGCTTTACGGCGCTGCAATCGGGTCTCTTGCTATTGCCGGGCGCGATTGTCATGCTGATCATGTCGCCGATTTCCGGTATTCTGTTTGACAAAATCGGTCCGAGACCGCTTGCGATTATCGGGCTGGTCATCACGGTCGCAACGACATTCCAGTATACAAAATTGACAATTGACACACCTTACACGCACATTATGCTTGTCTATGCCATCCGCGCATTCGGTATGTCACTGTTAATGATGCCTGTTATGACAGCCGGAATGAACCAGCTTCCGGCGCGGTTGAACAGCCACGGCACGGCGATGAGCAACACGCTCCGCCAGATCAGCGGTTCAATCGGAACAAGTTTGATCACAACGATTTATACGAACCGTACGACAATGCACTATTCGCAGATTGCGGATAAAACGAGCACGGCTGATCCAAGCTTCATGCAGTCGTTCCAAAGCGCGGTTTCGAATTTAATGGTCAACATGAACATGTCGCTTGATGCGGCGAAACAAACCGTTTATTCATATCTCTACAAAACAGCTTCACTTAATTCCAACGTTATGGGGATTAATGACGCGTTTATGTGGGCGACGATCTTTGCGGTTATCGGCGTAGTCCTGAGCCTGTTCTTGCGTGACGTACGGAAAGACAAACAGCGGGCGAAGAAAAAAGAGGAGCTGTCATTGCTTCCTGCCCCTAAAGAAGTGAAGGAATCTTAATCATCTGAATGGGAGGTTTCCTGAATGAAAATTTACGTAGTGTACGATAGTGAAGGCGAACATACAAAACACCTTGCTGAAGCCATTGCCGAAGGAGCACGAGAAAACGCTGAGGCTGAAGTCCTGATCGACCATGTCGATCAAGCAGACATCCGCAAGCTGAAAGACATGGATGCCATTATCTGGGGATGCCCGGGACACTTTGGCACCATCAGTTCAGGCTTAAAAGCGTGGATCGACAGACTCGGCTATCTGTGGGCTGAAGGCGAGCTGATTGATAAAGTCGGCGCCGTATTCTGTACGACGGCGACAACACATGGCGGATTAGAAATGACAATGCACAATCTGATCACTCCTATGTTTCACCAAGGCATGATTGTTGTCGGACTTCCCGGCAACGTTCCTGAAAACGCGCTGTACGGCTCTTACTACGGCGCGGGCGTCACATGCCCGGTTGACAGCGATGTGCTGATGACGGAAGAAGGCCTTCAATTAGGCCGAGCGCTTGGCAGACGTGTCAGCCAAGTCACAGGTAATCTAACTGCCGGACGACAGTAAGGAGAGGGTTATATGGCCATTATTATAGCGGTTATTGCTGCTGTCATTGTGATTGCACTTCTTATCACATTCAATGTCCGCAGCACTTCTGCAGGACAGGATGTCAAAGAAGAAAAGAGAGAAGCGATCGGCACTACAGCCGAACAGCCGGAAAAGCATGATCCGGCCGAGGAGCGCTCAGCCGAGCATGCTCCCGTCGTTGTGAAATCTGAATCTCCCCGTGAGAAAAAGAATACAATGGGCGATGATGTGTACCGTCAGGCGCTTCAGAAGTTTAAGACTTCTGAGACGGATCAGGAACCAAACGATCCTGATAGCGGCGGCAAAATGCAGGATAGCAGCTATCGTGATGCGCTGCTCTCCTTAAAAAACAAAAAGAAGTAATTGAAAAGGCAAATCTGCGTAATAGCGGATTTGCCTTTTTTTTATTGAAGATATTGCCCGTGGGCATCAGGGAAATCAGGGACCATCTGAAAAAGCTGACACGTGAAAAAGGAATGGCTGTCATCGTCTCAAGCCATCTGCTGTCAGAAATGGAGTTAATGTGCGACCGAATCGGCATTCTGCAAAAAGGGGAGCTTGTCGATATTCAAAAAGTAAGGGATGAAGGAAAAGAGGATAAAGATACATACTTCTTCCATATTGAACAAAGAGAAGAGGCTCTTGCTGTTCTGAGTCAGTTTGACTGTGTGAAGAAGACAGACGGCATTGAAATCAGGCTGTCAAAACAGGAGGTGCCTGATGTGATATCACTGCTCGTCCGTGAAAATATCCGCTTATATGAAGTGAAAATCATGACAAAATCTTTGGAAGACCGTTTCTTGGAGATTACCGGCGGGACGAAAGAGGAGGTTCAATATGTTTAAGCTGATCTATAATGAATGGATAAAAATTTTCAGCCGCGTCGGCACGTGGGCTATGATTGTGATTTTAGGCGTTTCGATGATCGGTTTTGCGCTTCTGTCAAACCATTTCACCTCCAGCGAAGCCAATCCGAATTGGAAACAGGAGCTCCAGGCTGAAAACAAAGAAATGAAACAGCAGATGAAGGAAACCGGAAATCAGACGCTCATTGATAACCTGAAACAGAATGTCGCGATAAATCAATACCGTATGGATCATAACATCCCCGAGGATACAGGGTACACAGTGTGGTCATACGTAGCTGATTCTTCGATGATGACTGTTTTGACCGGGCTGTTTACGATTATCATTGCCGCAGGCATCGTGGCGAATGAGTTCAACTGGGGGACGATCAAGCTGCTGGCTATCCGTCCGCTCAGCCGTTTTCAGATTTTGTTATCTAAATATATGACGGTGCTGCTGTTCGGACTGCTGATGCTTGTGATTTTATTTGCCGGCTCCGCTCTGTTGGGATTGGTCTTTTTCGGTACAGGCGGAGATACTGCGGCTGATGTTCATCTCGTATACAAAGACGGCCATGTTTTTGAGCAAAATATCATCGCTTTCCTCGCTAAAACATATGTCTATGAATCTGTCTCCGCTTTTATGCTTGCGACGATGGCGTTTATGCTGTCTGCGGTATTCCGGAACAGCTCATTAGCGGTCGGATTTTCTATTTTTCTATTGGTTATGGGGAACACGGCGACGGTATTTCTTGCTGCGAAATTTGAATGGACCAAATATATTTTATTTGCGAACACGGATTTGTCGCAATATATGAACGGGACTCCTTTAGTAGAGGGGATGACGATGACATTTTCGGTTGTGCTGCTTGTGATTTACTTCGTTATTTTTCTGGCGCTCGCATTCGGCGTCTTCTTAAAACGCGATATTGCCACCTGATATAAAAAAGCTGTTTTGCCTTTGCAAAACAGCTTTTCGTTTTAGATGAAAAAAAACCTGCCGGCGTACACCGGCAGGTTTTTTAAACAATTTATGCTTTTGTTACGTTAGCAGCTTGTGGTCCGCGGTTTCCTTCAACGATTTCGAAAGAAACAGATTGGCCTTCTTCTAAAGTTTTGAAGCCTTCGCCTTGAATAGCAGAGAAGTGAACGAATACATCGTCTTGACCTTCTACTTCGATGAATCCGAATCCTTTTTCAGAGTTGAACCATTTTACTTTACCTTCTAACATGAAATTTCCTCCTAAAGCGACATAACGCTTAAATTCACTATTCTTGCTCTAAAACAAACTTCCAAGACGAAAACTCTTACAAAACTTTCTTCTTAAAGATAGTTCGAACAAAAATAATTACCTTTACTCTACCAGTAATTCGAAGAAAAAACAACTGCTAAATGTAACTTTTTTCGAAATAACATGTTTTAAGAGGAGAACGCTCTGATACGGAAATCTGATTTGAGACTAGAACAGCCCATTTACAGCTGATAAAAACCGCTTTACAGCCTCTTAAGGAAGCAATTGACAACCCTTTTTTAAATCGGTATTGTATGTAATCATGAGCCCGAATATCATGGTGCAGCCTCTGTACATAAAAATAGATAGGGAGTAGGTCAACTTGAACCTGCGGCTTATAAACAGTCTGTTTCTTTTCATTTTGATCATATCACTTACTTCATGCCATTATCCTGACGGGAACCGGACAATTACTATCGGGATCAATGAATCTGATCAATCGATCTGGGAGTTTGTCGCGAAAAAAGCCGGTGAGGAAGGATTGCAGCTTTCTTTGGTAACGTTTTCGGATTATGCCGAGGCCGATTTGGCGCTTGCCGGCGGGGATCTCGACGCCAATGCGTTTCAATCCGTTTCTTATTTTCAATCTTTGCCGCCTCATGTGAAAAAGAAGCTGGCTCCTTTAGGAACGACATATGCGGCATCGCTGGGGGTGTATTCCAAGCAACATAAACGGCTGAAGGATATACCGGACGGAGCGGTCATTGCCGTGCCTGGTGAAGCGGCGGACTTCGGAAGGGCGCTTTTTCTCATGCAGGAGGCCGGACTGATGACATTGAAAAAGGGATTCACCGGTACGGGTTCAACTGATATGATCAAGGACAACCCGAAGCATCTGACCTTAAAAACGGAAACAAAAAAGAACGCATATCAGGCGGCGGAACATGCTGACGCAGCAGTTCTCAGTCAAAGCGAGGCGAAAAGAGCAGGATTTCATGCGGAGAAGGACGCGCTGATCCGATCGGCGCAAATGAAGGAAGCGTATATTCATCTGATCGCCGTCAGGGCTGAGGATAAAGATGATGAACGGATGCAAAAACTCCTGTCTTTGTATCAATCAGATGATACCGCGGCGTTTATTGAAAAAGAATATGAGGGCAGCCTGATTCCTGTTTTCCTGAAAGGCGGCTTTCTCACTGAAAAGAAAGAATGATTTCCTCTTCGGGCGATCATTCTTTTTTTTCAGTGCTGCACACTTGATTGCGCCCTGATGTTTTCGCTTTGTACAGCATCCGGTCCGCGATCAGGGGCAATGTCTGAGGATCCGATGTATTTGTCGGATAATGCGCGATGCCGAGGGAAACGGTCACGGGAATTGTATCTCCGCTCGTCAGCAGAATCGGGTTCGCGTCAATCGTGTGCCTGATTTCTTCTGCGAGGTGAAGCCCTTTTGTATACGTGCAATTGGGCATAAGCACGGCAAATTCTTCGCCGCCGATGCGGGCTGACGGGTCAGAACTGCTGAGTAAGAACCTCAGACGCGTCCCCAGTTCTTTCAGTACTCGATCCCCTTCATAATGGCCGTATTGATCATTGATCTGCTTAAAGTGATCAATATCCAAATAAATAAGCGCGAGCTGAGACGAGGGGGATTGAGACGCCCGATCGAACAGAACGCGCGAGACTTCCTCGAATTTTCTCTTATTAAAAATCCCCGTCAGAAAATCATAATTCGCTTGAAACTTGTATTGCTTGAACAAAAGGCGGGCATCGGCTTCGTGTTTGATGATATACAGCGACAGCATTCCGCCCAAGGTGGAAATAAGCCAATAATAAACGAGGGCCCCGGCAGGCTGTTCAGGCATAAGAAACAGCAGCGTCAGGGTGAAAATAACATTTGAAAAAAGCAGCATAACGAACGCCATTTTGTGATCCGGCTTTTTTCCTCTGAGGACGGCCGCAGAAAGTATCGCAATAACCCCGACGGCGGCGATGGAAAAAATGGCGCTTGTATTGAAATTGATCAAGATACGGCCTGCGACGATAATCGCAAAGGCGGCTGCCGTAGACACCCAGCCTCCGTAAAGAGCGGCGATGATAATGGGGATATTTCTGAGATCAATGATGGAATCGGAGTAAGAAAAGCCGAAAGCAATCAGAAAAACCCCTAAAAGCCCGCAGACCGTCCCCTTCAGTAATTGAAAGATCAGACGGTCTTCTTTATACGAAAGCGACTCTTTAAAAAGAAGGGTGAAGAGATAATTAAATGTAATTAAAATCGTTAAATTAAGAAACAGTTCCTTCAGCATAACAATCACCCTTATATAAGTTACTAGAGAAAGGGTGGAAAGAAAAGAGAAAAGTCTATAAAAATACATATTTTGTCAATTCTTACTTGACCGATCGGAATTCATATAATATAGTGTTAAAGGATAATGAGCAAGGGAGTGTTTACCTGTTTTGGAGAATTTATTTATAGTCTTACATGTTTTCATTATGCTTTTGCTTATAGCAGGTCTGTTTGTCATGCAAAAGAAACACGTTTCCTTTTCTAAACGTGTCTTTACCGCGCTCGGACTAGGCATTGTATTCGGTTTTGCACTGCAATTGATTTACGGGCCGGCTTCACATATCGTGACACAAACGGCCGATTGGTTTAATATTGCCGGCGGCGGTTATGTCAAATTGCTTCAGATGATCGTCATGCCGCTAGTCTTTATTTCTATTCTCGGCGCATTTACGAAGCTGAAACTGACCCATAACATCGGGAAAATCAGCGGACTGATCATCGGAATTTTGATCGCTACGACAGCAATTGCTGCGGCAGTCGGAATTGCTTCGGCGCTATCCTTTGATCTGAAAGCCGTTCATATCGACCAGGGAAGCACCGAGTTATCAAGAGGCCAGGAGCTGCAGCAAAAATCTGAGGATATGACGGCCAAAACGCTGCCTCAGCAAATCGTTGAGCTTCTGCCGGGAAATCCGTTTCTTGATTTCACGGGGGCCAGACCGACTTCCACCATCGGAGTCGTTATTTTCGCCGCTTTCCTCGGCATCGCTTTTCTGGGCGTGAAACGGAAACAGCCGGAGCACGCTGCGACTTTCAGCGGAATTGTCGATGCGGTATACGCGATTATTATGCGCGTCGTGACACTAATTTTAAGACTGACGCCTTACGGGGTATTGGCGATTATGACAAAGACGATCGCGACAAGCGACATCGACAGCATTACGAAACTGGGGATGTTTGTGATCGCTTCATACGCCGCGCTTATTGTCATGTTTATCATTCACTTGCTGCTGATTACGTTCAGCGGTTTAAATCCGATCACATACGTGAAAAAAGCATTTCCTGTCATGGTGTTTGCGTTTACGTCCCGTTCAAGCGCAGGGGCTTTGCCGCTCAATATTAAAACACAAAAAAGCATGGGCGTCCCGGAAGGAATTGCGAACTTCGCCGGTTCATTCGGCTTATCGATCGGTCAAAACGGCTGTGCCGGCATTTACCCGGCGATGCTCGCGATGATGATTGCGCCGACAGTAGGGCAAAACCCGTTTGAACCGGGATTTATCATCTCCGTCATTGCCATCGTGGCAATCAGTTCATTCGGTGTAGCAGGCGTGGGAGGCGGCGCGACATTTGCGGCTCTGCTCGTCCTATCCGCTTTGAACATGCCTGTCGCGCTTGCCGGGCTGCTCATTTCAATTGAGCCGTTAATTGACATGGGGCGCACCGCCTTAAATGTCAGCGGCAGTATGACCGCAGGGCTGTTAACGAGTAAAATGACGAAGGAAACCGATACCGCGGTGTACAATGATTCCTCAATCGTCATTGAAGCTGAAGAAGCTTAACAAAAAAGCAGATCAATGGTTCATTCTCTTATAGAAAAATATGAGATAGAGCGCTAAAACGAAAAAATCCTTCATCGTTGAACGAATGAAGGATTTTTTCGTTTCTAATGATTTCCGGGTTCAATTTCTTCCAGCATATTCATCACGGTGCTGTCATTTAAAACATTTACCGCGCTTTCTTCGAAGTGAATCGGCTCGGTATAGTGAGGCTTCGGCGAAGTTTCTTTACTGCGGCTGCGGTCTACCTGGCCGTCCGTATGGGATGAGCCGGAGTGATTGCGGGAAGTCTGCTCATGCTGCTGTCCGCCGGATTCCCCGCCGAAAGCCTGTTTGATCAGCTCGGCAGGCTGCGTAGAGCCGGTTTGTGAATGCCGGGCTTTGTCCGTGTGCTGCTGTCCGCCGGATTCCCCGCCGAAAGCCTGTTTGATCAGCTCGGCAGGCTGCGTAGAGCCGGTTTGTGAATGCCGGGCTTTGTCCGTGTGCTGCTGTCCGCCGGATTCCCCGCTGAACGCCTGTTGAATCAGGTCAGCAGGCTGCATGGAGCCGGTTTGTGAATGCCGGGCTTTGTCTGTGTGCTGCTGTCCGCCGGATTCCCCGCCGAACGCCTGTTGAATCAGGTCAGCAGGCTGCATGGAGTGTGTACCATCTTTATGCTGCATTCGGCCTGAAACCATTCCGGAGATTTTCCGGCGGATTTCGGGTGATAAAGCTGCAATCAGAATCGATGATCCGATCAGCAGCGCTGTCGGGCTGACGCCGCTTTTTTTTCTGAACAAGTTAAATCCCTCCTCATTCAATTGATTACGTTTACCTTTCCCTTTCCTTCTGATATTTATCCAAACCGCTCAGAATGCAAACGGCGTGCATAAATCCCGCCGAATAGAAAAACCTATACGTAAAGTGAGAAAGGAGGAATTCACATGATAAAAAAGCAAGCAGTTATCTCTGCCCTTCTTCTGCCGATGCTGATTACCGCAGGGTGCAGTATGGGGAACCAGGGAGAAGGAAAACGAAATGACAACCGCACCCAGAATGTAAATTACCGCAACACGCCTAACGACGGTGCGACAAATATGAATACAGTGAACCGTCATAACCAAAACACCGATCACAATGACAATCGTAACCTGAGAGTGGCTGATAAAGCCGCCGACAAGGTGACTGATTTAAAAGAGGTTAAAAATGCGACTGTGATCGTTGCCGGAAACAGCGCTTATGTAGCCGTTGTTTTGACAAACGGACAAAAAGGCGCCATCGCCAACCATTTGAAAAATAAGATTACCGATAAGGTGAAATCGGCCGATAAACATGTCCGGACTGTATATGTATCAGCGAACCCGGACTTCGTTGAACGCATGCAAGGCTACGGAAAACGAATCCAAAACGGACATCCTGTATCCGGTCTGTTTGATGAATTCGGTCAAATGGTGCAGCGTGTATTCCCAAACCCCAATAAATAAATGAATGGAAAAGCCGCATTTGATGCGGCTTTTTTATTTTATCTGCCGTCACGACCCAGCGCTCCTGAGCATAAAGTAAAGAATGAGATGAAAATTGAAGGATCGGGGAGGGGAGCTTGTTTGCGTGACGGCATGGGGAAACGGGCGGCATTCACTCTGATCCTGTGCGGTGTCCTTGTCATATTGGCTGTCAGTTCAGCAGTTTCAGTAAGTATGATGTACGTCCTGTCAGGCCAAAACAGCCGCTCTGTTCCGACGATGGAACAAGTGACTGAACACATGAATAAAGAAATTTACAAACATACAGCGATTTACTATACGGCGGATGAAAAGCCGCTCTTGGATCTGACCAAGCTTACGCTGGACCACGCAAAGCGTATCAATCAAATCATTGTCGGCTATAAAGGTGCAGCGCCACTTGAACTCATTTTCTTTTCGGATGAAGCTGAAATGGAGCAATATTCAGGATTGAAAAATGTAGTCGGTTTTTATTCAGAACAGGAGCAGATGATGGGGCTTTTGCCTGAAGAGAAAAAACAGCTTTTGAAAAAAGATGAGCTGGCCGTTTTCATGTATAAGCAATTGATTATACATGAATATACACACTACGCGTTTCATCAAAAAACGCGGCAATTGGGGACGGATACGTTTGTATTTCCGCTTTGGTTTCATGAGGGGCTGAGCGAGTGGGTCGCGCATTATGATGTAGTCATTGATCCGATTGCATTTTCCGTCGTGCCGTTTGATCAATTAACGACCGACCGAAAATGGCAGAAATCGCGTATGGAATATGAAACAGATGTCTATTTACAAAGCTTCTATATGATAAAGGACTTAACCGAAACATTCGGAGAAGGCATTATCTTAACCATTATCAACAAAACCGCCGAAACACAGGATTTTGAAAAAGGCTTTGAAGCGGCTACGAAAGAAAGCCTGAAACAATTTGAACATGATTTCACAAAAGCATATGAAAAAAAGAAAACGGCATTGGAGAGTCAGGTTTCCAACGCCGTTTTTTAATCAATGGAGGTTTTGCTGCTGCTGTCCCATTTGTCCTTTAATCGGAGGCATTTGCGGCTGTCCCTGGGCCGGTGCAAATGAATTCAGCATGGTCTGCATATCTTGTGCATTGAGCTGAGGAACCTGATAATAACCGTGTTTATTTTGGTATAAGAAGATTTCAAACGCCATTTCGACATATTGCTGAATTTGGGCGGAGAGCACTCTTCTTGTGACGGGATTGGTCATTTCAAGCGAGCTCATCGTCAAGAGAGAAGCTTGAGCTTTAATCAGGCCGAGCATATGGCCGCTGATCCCGAGATCTTTGACATCATTTAATGATTGATTTGGTTTTTTCGGCTGAGTCGGTTTTATACCGTAGACGGCCTGGTTCTGTTCCTTCATCATATATGTTGACGTTTCCTGAGAAGGCTTTTGGCCGGTCTTAAAGCATTCTGCCGTCAGATTATAGAGTCCCAGAATGAATTGATACTGGCGGTCAAGGATGTCGGCCAGCTGCTGATCCTGTATAAACTGTCTGAGCATCATAAATTGATCCAAAACGCCGACTGTTCCGGCCAGCACTTCATGCATATCGAAAAGCTCATGTCCTCCGTGATTCACTTGCGGTGAACCCGGGATCCCCTGATTTACTGGCGGCTGCTGCTGATTCTGCTGCTGTTCCACTGGTTGTTTTCCTCCTTCATGTCAAATCATCATTAAGATGTGAAAAAAGCCGATCCGTTATACATCAAGACCTGTTTCGTTACGTGGGGATTATTTACTATTTTGCGCCAGTGAAGACAATCTTTACAAAAAAGTGATGTGATTTTTAAGAAAATAAGCTAACGTATTTCTTAGAAGACAGGGGGGGAAATGAATGAAGAAAATAAGGGGTATTCGTCTTTCGTGCTGTCTGCTGACGGTTTGTTTTATGATGTTCAGCGTGAAAGATGCGGAAGCAATCGGACAAGCAGGATCACTGAATGAAGCTGGAACGGATAAAGCGTATAAAGAACGGCAGACTGAAGACTCCGGCCGTGTCCCGCTCAGAATCATCAGCATGAATGATCTGCACGGAAAAATTGATCAGCAATATGAGCTTGACCTTAACGGAGACGGTAAACCGGATGGCACTTTCGGGCGAATGGACTACGCCGCAGCGTACATTAAAAAGGCGAAAGCCGAGAAAGAACACGCCTTTGTCGTGCATGCGGGCGATATGATCGGAGGCAGCTCTCCCGTGTCAGCCCTTTTTCAGGATGAACCGACAGTAGAATTGATGGAAGACATCGGTTTTGATGTCGGAACTGTCGGCAATCACGAATTCGATGAAGGAACGAATGAGCTTAAACGGATCATCAATGGAGGAGATCATCCGGACGGTAAGGGGACAAGCGGTTATGACGGCCAAAATTTCCCGCTCGTCTGCGCCAACTGTAAACTGAAGTCAGGGGAGTCCTTTCTGCCGCCGTATGAAATTAAATACATTTCCGGAATTCCGGTCGCATTTATCGGGGTTGTAACCAGATCGGCGGCAGGCATGGTCATCCCGGACGGAATTAAAAATATTACGTTTACGGATGAGGTAAAGGCTGTCAATGACGCCGCCGCTGACCTGAAGAAAAAAGGAATTAAAGCAATCGCCGTGCTCGCCCATATGTCTGCTGAACAAAATGGCTCAGCCATCACGGGAGAATCCGCAAAGCTTGCAAGCGGAACAGACTCAGAGATTGATGTGATTTTCGCCGCGCACAATCATAAAGTCGTAAACGGAGAAATCGACGGCAAGCTGATCGTGCAGGCATTTGAATACGGAAAAGCAATCGGAATCGCCGATCTTGAACTAGATAAAGAGTCGAAGGATATCGTGAAAAAATCAGCGGAAATCCAATATATCGATCAAAGTAAAATCAAGCCTGACCCGGCTGCGGCAGGCATATTAAGCAAATATGAAGAGAAAGTGAAACCGATTATCAGCGAAACGGTCGGGGAAGCGGCCCATGATATAACGGGCGGATATTCAAATGACGGCGACACGGCGCTCGGAAATCTGATTGCCGACGGTATGAAAGCGAAGATGAAATCCGATTTTGCGCTTATGAATGGAGGAGGCATCCGGGACGGCTTAAAAAAAGGGCCGATCACATGGGGAGACCTTTATAATGTACAGCCGTTCGGCAATGTGCTGACGAAGCTTGAAATCAAAGGAAAAGATTTGGGGGAGATCATTAACGCGCAAATTTCTCCGGTGTACGGTCCGGATTACAGCATCAGCGGATTTACCTATACATGGAACCCGGAAACCGGACAAGCGGTGGATATGAAAATGGCGGACGGGACAGACATACAGCCCGAAAAAGGATATACAGTAACAGTCAATCAATTTATGGCGACGGCAGCGGGGGCAAAATACGGTCCGATCGGGAAACTCGGCAAGAATCCGGTGACGGGGCCTGAGGATTTGGAAGCGACTGCAGACTATGTCAAAAGCTTTTCCGCACCGATTTCTTATCAGACCGACGGCCGCATCCGCACGGCATCAGCAGGCGAAACACCTGATGACACCGGCAATCAGCCGGGAAGCGGGGAAACACCGGGCGGCACCAGGCCTGATAAAGGAGAAAAACCTCAGGCGGAAAAACCCGCTAAAAAACCGGATGCAGCAGAACAGCCTGATCAAACCAAAAAACCTAAACGTCCTGTCGCAGAAGAAACAGCATCTGATACAGTGCAGTCAATTCCGGAATCCCGTGCGGCGTCTGCCGCAAATTCGGAACAAAGCACAAAACAGACTGAAAGCGGCACACAAAAAGGCCGCCCATTGCCTGATACTTCAGCGGGCAGCCATCAGACGGCATTGGCCGGACTGGTGATCACGGGTGCCGGCGTATATTGGCTTTTCAGAAAGAAAAGGGGAACCCGCACACGATGAACAAACTGAAACATATTCCGCTTCTCGTCATCATCGTCGGTATCATCATCACATGTTACGGAAGCTGGAAGATCATTGATTCACATATGAAAACGAACCAATCGCTTGAAGAAGCAAAAAAAGCAACAGAACCTGTCTTGGAAAAGAAAAAAACAAAAAGCGCTGTGCTGACACAGCGCAAAAAAGAATTCCACCCCGAAACGGGTGAGGCAAGCGGCATTTTAGAAATCCCTGAAATCGACGCTGAGCTCCCGATCGTCGAAGGGACTGACGCAGATGATTTGGCAAAAGGCGTCGGACATTATAAGGACAGCTATTATCCGGGCGATCACGGCCAAATTGTGTTATCCGGCCACAGAGACACGGTGTTCCGCCGGACCGGCGAACTGAAAAAAGGAGACAGACTGAACGTGATTCTGTCTTACGGCACGTTTTCTTATAAAATCAGCCGTACAAAAATCGTCAGCCGGGATGATACATCTGTCATCACCCTTCAGCACAAGCGGGAGGAATTGATCCTGACCACTTGCTATCCGTTTTCTTACATTGGAAATGCGCCGAAACGATATATTATATATGCCGACCCGGTTTAAGAAAAATACGTTTCCGTAAAATGAGCCAGATCAGCCGGCATCGGCGCCTCGGCAACGATTTCTTCTCCTGAGATCGGATGGACGACACTGACTTTTTTGGCGTGAAGCGCCTGCCTGTGAAACAGCGTCCTGCTTCCGCCGTACAGGTCATCGCCCGCCAACGGATGGCCGATGCTTGCCATATGCACCCTGATTTGATGTGTTCTCCCGGTTTCCAGTTCAAGCTCTGCCAATGTAAGCTGCGCACCGGGATGATAGCCTTTCACTTTGTAATGGGTGACGGCGGCTTGTCCGCCGGGTGAGACGCGCCGTCTGACGGAATGTGACCTGTCGCGGCCGATCGGCGAGTCAACTGTGCCTTTTTTAGGCGTCACTTTTCCTTCCGCCGCGGCGATATAGGTGCGTTTTAATGTTTTGGTTTCGAGCTGACGGTCAAGGATTGCATGGGCCAGGCGGTGTTTCGCGAAAACGACCGCGCCTGAAGTGTCACGGTCAAGACGGTGAACGTGGCGCACTTTCGCCTGCTCGCCGTTGATTTGAAAATGGTAAGCGATCAGGTTGCTGAGGGTGCCGGTCTGACCCTCTTCATTTGGATGAGTCGGCATTCCCGCCGGCTTATTCGCAATCAGCATATGATTGTCCTCAAATAAAATGTCCGGCTCTCCGTATTCCGGAATCACCGAGGAACCCGTTTTTTCCTGAAGATCAATGAATAAGCGATCTCCGGTTTTCAGTATGATGTTGTTTTTCGGTGATGTTCGATTCACCTGGATGCTTTCTTGGTTCATCCATTCCGTAATTACGGGTTTTGACGCCTGGAATTCAGATTTCAGGACTGAAAACAGCCATTGTCCGGCGTGCTTTTCCGTAATTAGGAGTTCCAGACCGCGGTCATTTTGTTTCATTTCATAAAGCTCCTTTTCAAGCGGAAAGCGGCTGTTTCAATAGGAAACACTTACCTTAGCTTTCGCGTTTTTTTCTATGCTATTCTTGATAAAGATTAAGGATATTCACATGGCAAGAAAGGTGATTGATGTGAGAATTGTGAACGCAGCGACTGATGGACAAGAAAGCGCGATACAAGAGCTTTCCTCTGAATTGTTTCAAAATGTCTTTCCTCTTTATTTCTCCGAACTGGAAATTCAGCGCTTTAAAAAAAGGGGCGTATTATCATTACAAAACCAAAGTTACCAAGGAACTTTAAAAGAAGCGTTTCAAATTATGGCTTGTCTGCAAACGGTACATATCATGCTGTCAAAGCCGCACCCGGTATATGACGTCAAAGAGCGGGCGCTGTTTGATAAAAATTGCACTTTGCTGAACGAATGCGGAATGAATTTTCCGTTTACCTATGATGATTTCGAGACAGGTGCCGGATCAGAAGCCTGCGGTCGCAGAAGGCTGATCTGACGGGTGTAAAGAGCCTTTTTACAGGCTCTTTTTTGCTTCTTTGACATGATACCACAATTTCTTTCCTCTAACTCCCTTTATAATGAGACAAATCCCCGAGCATAATAAATGTCGAAAGGGGTGCTTTACAATGAGTTCAATCAAACAATCAATGACTACCCACGTGGCTACCGTTTCTCCCAATCAAACGATCCAGGAAGCGGCTGCGCTGATGCACCAGCATAATGTCGGAGCGATTCCCGTCGTTGACGGAGGGGAATTAAAAGGAATGCTGACAGACCGTGATATCGCATTGAGAACAACGGCTCAAGGCCGCGACGGCCAAACACCTGTTTCACACGTGATGTCTTCTGCAGTTGTATCCGGAAACCCGGAAATGAGTCTTGAAGAGGCGTCACATCTGATGGCCCAACACCAAATCCGCCGCCTTCCCATTGTCGATCAAAATCATCTGGTCGGGATCGTTGCGCTTGGAGACTTAGCGGTCGATCAGCGTTCAAATGAGTCTGCGGGAGCAGCTCTTTCCAATATTTCCAGTCAAAACACACAGTAACGGATGAAGAGAGCTTGCACTCATGCAGGCTCTTCTTTCCGTCAGAATGTTACATTTTGAACGCGAAAGAAATTCACGGTATAGTGTATACATAGGTCAGTACGTTTAGCTAAAGGAGCTGTAACCATTGATAAAAGCATTAATCTTTGATTTTGACGGGTTAATTTTAGATACAGAAACCCATGAATATGAAGTGCTGCAGGAAATGTTTGAAGAACACGGTTCAACATTGCCTTTATCCGTCTGGGGAAAGGTGATCGGAACGGCCGCGGGGTTTAAGCCGTTCGCATATTTAGAGGAGCAGCTGGGAAGAAAGCTCGATCATGATGAACTGACGGCGATCAGGCGCGGGCGCTTCGAACAGCGGATGAAGACGGAAACGGCGCGTCCCGGGGTGGAGGCTTATTTAGCCGCGGCAAAAGAATTAGGATTGAAGGTGGGGCTCGCTTCCAGCTCAGATTTTAAATGGGTGTCGGGCCATCTGAAGGAATTAGGCCTGTTTGATGAATTTGAAGTGATTCAGACGGCTGACGACGTAGAAGAAGTGAAGCCGAATCCGGAGCTCTATCTGAAAGCTGCGGAACATTTAGGCGTTGAACCATCTGAATGTCTGGCCTTTGAGGATTCGGTCAACGGCTCAATCGCAGCTAAACGGGCCGGCATGAAATGTGTCATCGTCCCGAATAAGGTAACAAGCGCCCTGTTATTTGAAGAATACGATCACAGACTGGAATCGATGGCGGAAATGGAACTTGAATTACTCTTACAGCGATTGAACGATCAAAACGAACCGGCAGGGGGAAGCAGCATTGTCTGAGAAACTTGATCTGACCCGTTTTGAAAAGAAAATGGTCATACGGAATATGGAAGAGAAAGATATTAACAAAATTATTGAGCTGCAAAAGGATTGTTTCCCGGGGATGGAGCCGTGGGAGCCTGAGCATTTAATCAGCCATCTCGCGCACTTTCCGGAAGGTCAGTTTTGCGCGGAGTATGAAGGGGAAATTATCGGTTCATGCTCAAGCCTGATCATCAATTTCGATGAATATGATGACCGCCACACGTGGCAGGACATTACAGACGACGGTTATATCACGAACCACAACCCCGACGGATTGAATCTGTACGGGATTGAGGTAATGGTTCACCCGGAATACAGACGGATGAAAATCGGACACCGGCTGTATGAGGCGAGAAAAGACTTGGCGAGACGATTGAATCTGAAAAGCATCATTATCGGCGGGCGGATCCCGAATTATCATAAGTATGCGGAAGAAATGACGGCGAGAGCCTATGTCGAACAGGTGACGCGCCATCAGATTTATGATCCGGTGCTTTCTTTCCAGCTGATGAACGGATTTACGCTCATGCGGATCAATCCGAATTATCTCCCGGATGACACCGCGTCCATTAAATATGCGACATTAATGCAATGGAACAATGTCGATTACCTGCCGCAGTCAAAGCGTTATTACAAATCGGCATTTCCGGTGCGCATCTGTGTCATTCAATATGAAATGAAAAAGATTTACTCCTTCGAGGAATTTGCCAATCAGGTTGAATATTATGTCGATGTGGCTTCCGATGCGAGATCTGATTTCGCGGTATTTCCGGAGATTTTCACAACGCAGCTGATGTCATTTCTCGAGGAGCGTTCTCCTAGTCTGGCCATTCAGAGGATTACCGAATATACCGAGGACTATATCAGCCTCTTTACAGATCTCGCGGTGAAATATAATGTCAACATCATCGGCGGCTCCCACTTCGTTGAAGAAGAGGGGAAAATTTATAACATCGCCTACTTATTCAGACGTGACGGCACGATTGAAAAACAATATAAGCTTCACATTACGCCGAATGAGCGGAAATGGTGGGGCATCAGCGCCGGAGACAGGGTGCGCGTATTTGATACGGACTGCGGAAAGATCGCCATTCAGATCTGTTACGATATCGAATTTCCGGAGCTTGCGAGAATTGCCGCCGATCAAGGGGCGAAAATTATCTTTACGCCGTTCTGCACTGAAGACCGCCAAGGCTACTTGCGCGTAAGGTACTGCTCTCAGGCGCGAGCGGTTGAAAACCAAATTTACACCGTCATCTCAGGTACGGTCGGAAACCTGCCGCAAACAGAAAATATGGATATTCAATACGCGCAGTCAGCCATTTTTGCTCCGTCTGATTTTGAATTTGCCAGAGACGGAATCGTCGGTGAAACGAATCCGAATATCGAAATGGTCGTGATCGGGGACGTGGACCTTGAAATCTTAAGAAGGCAGCGTGAGAACGGAACCGTGCGCCAGCTGAAAGACCGGCGCAAAGATATTTACCGGATTACGCATCTGAAATAAAAAACGCCCGCTCCGCTTAAGGGGCGGGTTTTTTTATAAAAACACTTGCACCGGCCCCGGTTTCGGGATATGCTCTTGTAGCCCTTTCGCTTTCTGGGAGAAAGCGTTTTTTTAATTGCCGCCGCTTTATTGACTCGCCCATGCCGCGCCTTTATATTCTTATTAAGAGAAAAACTTCACCAAGAGAATCGGCGTCAGAAGCCGGGCAGCTTTCGATACAGTGCAATGATATTGAAAGGGAGATGAGCGGTGTGGAACATGTACAAAAAAATCAGTCACTCAAACAAAAGGATAAAGAGCTGATTTGGCACGCGATGAAAGGGGCGGAGCCGGATGACAGCATAATCGTCCAAAAAGGGGAAGGCGCCTGGGTTACGGATATTGACGGCAGACGGTATTTGGACGGCATGTCAGGCCTGTGGTGCGTCAATATCGGATACGGGAGAAAGGAGCTTGCCGATGCGGCTTACAGCCAATTGAAGGAGCTTCCTTATTATCCGCTGACCCAAAGCCATCAACCTGCGATTGAGCTTGCGGAAAAACTGAATGAATGGCTCGGCGGCGATTATGTGATCTTCTTTTCCAACAGCGGATCGGAAGCAAATGAAACCGCGTTCAAAATTGCCCGCCAATACCACATTGAAAACGGCGATCACAGCCGCTTCAAATTCATCTCCCGGTACAGAGGCTATCACGGCAATACGATGGGGGCGCTCGCCGCTACGGGCCAGGCGCAGAGAAAATATAAATATGAGCCGCTCTCACAAGGTTTTTTGCACGCGGCGCCGCCTGATCTCTATCGGAATCCCGGCGATGCCGTCACATTGGAAAGCGCGCATGAAATCGACCGGATCATGACGTGGGAATTAAGCGAAACGATTGCCGGCGTGATTATGGAACCGATTATTACAGGCGGAGGGATACTGATGCCCCCGGACGGGTATATGGCAAAGGTAGAGGACATTTGCCGCCGCCACGGCGCGCTTCTGATCAGTGATGAAGTCATTTGCGGTTTCGGCCGCACGGGAGAGCCGTTCGGATTTCAGCATTACGGCGTTTCACCGGACATCGTCACAATGGCAAAAGGCATTACGAGCGCTTATCTGCCGCTGTCGGCAACGGCGGTAAAACGGGAGATTTTTGAGGCGTATTCGGGCGGTGAGCCGTACGGCCGCTTCCGGCACGTGAATACATTCGGAGGCAATCCGGCAGCCTGCGCCCTGGCTTTGAAAAACCTGCAATTGATGGAGGACGAACATCTGATCGCCCGCTCCCGGGAGCTTGGAGAAAGGCTGCTCCGTGAGCTTGAGCCGCTCAGAGAACATCCGGCGGTCGGAGATGTACGAGGCAAGGGCCTTCTTACCGGCATTGAGCTCGTCAAGGACAAAATCACGAAGGAACCCGCTGATGCCGCCCTTGTGCAGCACGTCATCACCGCGTGCAGAGAAAAAGGCCTGCTTGTCGGGAAAAATGGTGATACTGTAGCGGGATATAATAATGTCATTCAGCTGTCTCCGCCTTTTTGCCTGTCGGACGAGGAGCTCTCTTTCATCATTTCGACCGTCAAGGAAAGCGTGCTGAGCATTGATTTTTAATGTAAAGGAGTAAAACATGAGTTTTCACAACCAGCAGATTCTACCGGCTATCCGGAACATGAAGCAATTCGATGCATTTTTAGAGAGTCCGTTCTTATACGGCGTCATTTTAGATATCCACCTTGGTCAATTAAAAGGTGTCGTGAATGAAGCAAAAAAACACGGAAAACTTCTGATGGTTCACGTCGATTTAATTCACGGCATTAAGCATGACGAATACGGTGCGGAGTTCATTTGTCAGGACATCAGACCCGCGGGCATCATTTCGACGAGATCATCAGTCATCGTCAAAGCGAAACAAAAGAAAATATACGCGATCCAGCGTCTATTTCTCTTGGATACGAGCGCCATGGAGAAAAGCATGGAATTCGTCGGAAAGCATAAACCTGACTTTATCGAGGTTCTCCCGGGCATTGTTCCGACTTTAATCAGAGAAATTAAAGAAATGACGGGGATTCCTATTTTTGCCGGCGGCTTCATCCGCACGGAGCAGGACGTTGAAAACGCCTTGCAGGCAGGAGCCACGGCCGTGACGACTTCAGACACCGAACTATGGGCTAAATATGAACATTCTATGACAAAAAAAGATTGACACCGCTTACACCCATTGTTACAATAGACCTAGGTTAATACTATGTGATGGAGATCCGGAGACCCACAACAGCTCTTTACGGAAGCAATAAAGCGTAAAGCGGTTTGTTGTGGGTTTTTTATTCTCTATAACTCTGTCAAACCTGCTATTTTGTCATTTAGGAGGAATGATGATGACAGCATTTTGGGGAGAAGTAATCGGTACAATGCTGCTTGTTATTTTCGGCGGCGGCGTTTGTGCGGGAGTCAATTTAAAGAAATCGCTTTCATACCAATCCGGATGGATTGTTATTGTATTCGGCTGGGGATTGGGAGTAGCCATGGCGGCATATGCCGTCGGCAGCATCAGCGGCGCCCACTTGAATCCGGCTTTAACGATAGGCCTTGCGCTTGAAGGCAGCTTTCCTTGGAAAGAGGTCCCTGTTTATATTGCAGGACAGATGATCGGAGCAATGATCGGTGCGGTTGTTGTGTTCCTTCATTATCTGCCGCATTGGAAGGCGACGGATGATCCGGCCGCCAAACTGGGCGTTTTCTCGACCGGCCCGAGTATTCCTCATACATTTGGGAATATGATAAGTGAAGTCATTGGTACGTTTGTGCTTGTGCTCGGCATTTTGGCAATCGGAGCGAATGAATTTACAAAAGGGCTGAACCCGCTGATTGTCGGATTCCTCATCGTTGCCATCGGGATTTCTCTTGGAGGGACGACCGGATATGCGATCAACCCTGCGCGGGATTTGGGGCCGAGAATCGCTCACGCCTTTCTGCCGATTCCGAAAAAAGGGCCGTCAAATTGGAAATATGCCTGGATTCCCGTAGTCGGTCCGATCATGGGCGGTGCGTTCGGCGGCGTATTTTACAATGCCGCGTTTAAAGGAAATGTGACACCTAGCTTTTGGTTTGTAAGCGTTATAATGGTTGTAGTGCTTTTCATACTCTATATTTATACCAAGAAATCTCAATCACAGAAAACATTATCAAATTCTGAATATATTTAAAAAGGAGAGCGGCATCATGGAGACCTATATTTTATCAATTGACCAAGGCACAACAAGTTCAAGAGCGATTCTTTTTAATAAAGAAGGAAAAATCGTGCATTCCGCTCAAAAGGAATTCACACAGCATTTCCCTCAGCCGGGCTGGGTGGAGCACAATGCGAACGAAATCTGGGGATCGGTGCTCGCCGTTATCGCGACTGTGATCTCCGAGTCCGGAATCAGCGCTGATCAAATTGCCGGCATCGGCATCACGAACCAAAGGGAAACGACGGTCGTATGGGATAAAGATACCGGAAAGCCGGTATACAATGCAATTGTGTGGCAATCGAGACAAACATCCAGCATTTGCGAAGAGCTTCGTGAAAAAGGATATAATGATACATTCAGAGAAAAAACGGGACTTTTGATCGACCCTTATTTCTCAGGAACGAAAGTCAAATGGATTCTTGACAATGTAGAAGGCGCGCGGGAAAAAGCGGAAAACGGAAATCTTCTGTTCGGAACGATTGATTCATGGCTCATCTGGAAAATGTCCGGAGGGGCGGCGCACGTAACGGATTATTCCAACGCTTCAAGAACGCTGATGTTTAATATACATGAATTAAAATGGGATGACGAGCTGCTTGATATTTTAGGCGTACCGAAATCAATGCTGCCGGAAGTGAAACCGTCTTCTCATGTGTACGCGAAAACGGTTGATTATCATTTCTTTGGTAAAAATATTCCGATTGCGGGAGCGGCCGGAGACCAGCAGTCTGCGCTGTTCGGTCAGGCGTGCTTTGAAGAAGGCATGGGGAAAAACACATACGGCACAGGCTGCTTTATGCTGATGAATACCGGAGAAAAAGCCATCACTTCTGATCACGGCCTTCTGACGACAATCGCCTGGGGATTAGACGGAAAAGTCGAGTATGCATTGGAAGGAAGCATCTTTGTCGCAGGTTCTGCCATCCAATGGCTGAGAGACGGCATGCGGATGTTCCAGGATTCGAAAGAAAGCGAGACATACGCAGAGCGTGTGGATTCCGCTGACGGTGTTTATGTCGTGCCCGCTTTCGTCGGATTGGGCACACCGTACTGGGACAGTGACGTGCGCGGCTCAGTTTTCGGCCTGACACGCGGAACGACGAAGGAGCATTTTATCCGTGCCACGCTTGAATCTCTCGCATATCAGGCGAAAGATGTGCTTGATGCCATGGAGGCTGATTCAGGCATCTCTTTAAAAACATTGCGTGTAGACGGCGGAGCGGTAAAAAATAACTTCCTCATGCAGTTCCAGAGCGACTTGCTTGATGTGCCGGTCGAACGTCCGGAAATTAATGAAACGACGGCGCTCGGTGCCGCGTATTTAGCCGGAATCGCTGTCGGCTACTGGAAGGACAGCACTGAAATCGCCGATCAGTGGAACCTTGATAAGCAATTCAAACCGGAAATGGAAGATGAAAAACGCGATGAATTGTACGGCGGATGGAAAAAAGCAGTAAATGCAGCTATGGCTTTTAAATAAGATAAAATTATGGTATACTGAAAACAAGTTAATAGGAACGGTCCTGAGATGAGGAGAGACCACAGCACCAAAGTGACGACATGCGCTTTGGCTGTTGTGGTCTCTTTTTCTATACCGTGACAACAAGGAGGAAGCGTAATGATGAATCACCAATTTTCAAGTTTGGAACGGGATCATATGCTGGAAGACATGACTAAAAAAACATACGATCTGTTTATTATAGGCGGAGGTATTACGGGTGCCGGTACGGCGCTTGACGCTGCTTCAAGGGGAATGAAAGTCGCTTTGAGCGAAATGCAGGATTTCGCGGCCGGCACATCAAGCCGATCCACAAAGCTTGTTCACGGCGGTTTGCGTTATCTGAAGCAATTTGAAGTCAAAATGGTGGCTGAAGTCGGTAAGGAACGCGCCATCGTGTACGAAAACGGCCCGCACGTCACGACGCCGGAATGGATGCTGCTGCCGTTTCATAAAGGCGGCACGTTCGGTTCATTCTCTACTTCAATCGGCCTGCGTGTGTATGACTATTTAGCGGGAGTAAAAAAATCAGAGCGCAGAAGCATGCTGTCTGCTAAAGAAACACTGCAAAAAGAGCCGCTCGTCAAAAAAGACGGCTTAAAAGGCGGAGGCTATTATGTAGAGTACCGGACGGACGATGCGAGACTGACGATTGAAGTCATGAAAGAAGCCGTTAAATTCGGTGCTGAGCCTGTCAACTATTCTAAAGTGAAAGAACTGCTTTATGAAAAAGGAAAAGTTGTCGGCGTTTTAATTGAAGATCTGCTGTCAGGCAAGGAATACAAAGTGTACGCCAAAAAAATCGTCAATGCGACAGGTCCGTGGGTCGACGAGCTGAGAGAAAAAGACCACAGCAAAAGCGGAAAACATCTCCAGCACACAAAAGGGGTCCATCTCGTATTCGACCAATCCGTATTCCCGCTTAAACAGGCGGTGTACTTTGATACGCCGGACGGCCGGATGGTGTTCGCCATTCCGCGTGAAGGAAAAACATATGTGGGTACGACCGATACGGTTTACAAACAAAAACTTGAGCACCCGCGCATGACGGTGCAGGATCGCGATTATATCGTCAGCTCCATCAATTATATGTTCCCGGAACTGAACATTACGGCGGACGATATTGAATCTAGCTGGGCCGGCCTCAGACCGCTTATTCACGAAGAAGGGAAAGACCCGTCTGAGATCTCCCGTAAAGATGAAATCTGGACATCTCAATCAGGCCTGATTACGATCGCCGGAGGAAAACTGACGGGCTACCGTAAAATGGCTGAGCACATTGTCGATCTTGTCCGCGACCGCTTGAAAGAAGAGGGCGGCCAGGACTTCGGCGGCTGCAAGACGAAGACGATGCCGATTTCCGGCGGACATGTCGGCGGCTCTAAAAACTTCGAGTCATTTGTGGAAGCAAAGACAAAAGACGGCTTGAAAATCGGTTTATCACAGGAAACCGCTAAGCAGTTAGCCATCAGATACGGCTCTAACGTTGAAAATGTATTCAGCCGGATTGAAGGCCTGAAAGATGAAGCGGAAAAACGCCAGATTCCGGTTCACATTCTGGCGGAAGCGGCTTACAGCATCGAAGAAGAAATGGCTGCGACACCTGCCGATTTCTTCGTCCGCAGAACGGGAAGACTGTTCTTCGACATCAAATGGGTGCAAACGTATAAAACGGCCGTGATTGATTACATGAGCGACCGATTCCAATGGAATGACGAAACGAAAGAAAAACACACTGAGTGGTTAAATATGCTGCTGCACGACGCGGTTGTTCCGCTCGAACAATAATAACCGGAGGGCTGTGCCGAAAAGGCATGAGCCCTTCTTTTATCTTTTTACATAAAGCATTTGGTTAAGTTATCAAGTGACACGGGCAGCCGCTTCATATTAAAATATGGTCATAAGCTGAAATTATAGGAGGACGAACATGAGTTGGAGTAAGAGTTACGAACGCTGGAATCAGGCCGAACAATTAGATTCAGAATTGAAAAAATTATTGGCGGACGCAGAAGGAAACGAGCAGTTGCTGGAAGATTTTTTCTACAAAAATCTTGAGTTCGGAACAGGAGGCATGAGAGGAGAAATCGGGCCGGGTACGAACAGAATGAACATTTACACGGTCCGCAAAGCATCCGCCGGACTTGCGGCGTATATCGCGAAACAGGGGGAAGACGCGAAAAAAAGAGGGGTTGCGATCGCATACGACTCCCGTCATAAATCTCCTGAGTTTGCGATGGAAGCTGCAAAAACCCTTGCTTCCCAAGGCATTCAAACATACGTATTTGATGAGCTCCGCCCGACGCCTGAGCTGTCTTTTGCGGTGAGAAAGCTGAACGCTTATGCCGGCATCGTCGTGACGGCCAGCCATAACCCGCCTGAATATAACGGATATAAAGTGTATGGCGATGACGGCGCACAGCTGCCGCCGAAAGAAGCGGACATCGTCATTGCGGAAGTGAATGCCATAGAAAATGAATTAACGATTCAAGTTGAAGATGAACAGTCGCTGAAAGAAAAAGGTTTGATTAAAATAATCGGTGAAGAAATTGATAAACCGTATACTGAAAAACTGACTTCCATCTCCGTACATCCCGAGCTTTCGGATGAAGTGGATGTCAGCGTCGTGTTCACTCCCCTTCACGGCACGGCAAATAAACCGGTGCGCCGCGGTCTTGAAGCACTCGGTTACAAAAACGTCACCGTCGTAAAGGAGCAAGAGCTGCCGGACCCGGATTTTTCAACCGTCAAATCGCCGAATCCGGAAGAGCACGCGGCATTCGAATATGCCATTAAGCTCGGAGAAGAACAAAATGCCGATATTCTTGTCGCTACGGACCCGGATGCCGACCGTCTCGGCATTGCCGTAAAAAACAGCGAAGGCAAGTACACAGTGCTGACGGGAAACCAGACAGGCGCGCTTTTATTGCATTACCTGCTTTCCGAGAAGAAAAAACAGGGCACCCTTCCTAAAAACGGTGTCGTCATGAAAACGATTGTCACGAGCGAATTGGGCCGCGCCGTCGCTTCATCTTTCGGATTAGATACGGTTGACACGCTGACAGGCTTCAAATTTATCGGTGAAAAGATCAAAGAATATGAAAAATCAGGCCAATACACGTTCCAGTTCGGGTATGAAGAAAGCTACGGCTACTTAATCGGCGATTTCGCGCGTGACAAAGACGCGATCCAGGCTGCGCTGTTAGCCGTCGAGGTATGCGCCTTTTATAAAAAGCAGGGCATGTCGCTTTATGACGCGCTGCTGTCCATTTTTAAAGAATACGGATATTACCGTGAAGGCTTGAAGTCATTGACGTTAAAAGGAAAACAGGGAGCAGAGCAGATTTCCGCTATCCTGACTTCATTCCGAAACGATCCGCCGAAGCAGATGGCCGGAAAACAAATCACTCAGGCTGAAGACTATTCAACGGGAAAACGGACTGTATTTGCCGATCATCATGAAGAAGATATTGATCTGCCGAAGTCAAATGTCCTGAAATATTTCCTTGAAGACGGCTCTTGGTTCTGCCTTCGTCCATCAGGAACGGAGCCGAAAGTGAAGTTCTATTTCGCCGTGAAGGGAACTTCTTTACAAGACAGCGAACAGCGTCTTGCCGCATTATCTGAAGCCGTCATGAAAACGGTGGATGGCATAGTGGAAAAAACGAAATAAACAACAAACCGCCGGAAGCGACATCCGGCGGTTTTTTTATACGCCTCATCCGAAAGTATGAGGAAAATTCATGCTGAAAACAAAGGAATATACAGAAAAGAATTGATATAATATGGATAATTCTGATTGGCCGGAGTGAGGGAAATTGACGAAAACGACGGTAGAAACGTTAAAAACGTTAAAAGCGATTGCGGAAACCTTAAACCAAAACCACGATTTAAAGGAAGCGCTTGATAAAGTGCTCCGCGAACTGCTCAGCCTGACCGGGCTGCAGACAGGGTGGATTTTTCTGATTGAGCCGGACGGGTCTTATACGCTCGCCGCATCCGCTTATTTACCGCCGGCTCTCGGTCAGCGGGAAAATGCACTCATGTGCAGCGGGGAATGCTATTGTCTGACCAAATTCAGCAATGGGGGTTTGACAAAGGCCGTAAACATAATGAATTGTAAACGGATTGAATTTGCGGAACAGACGACGAACTGCCGCGATACGGAGGGCATTACCCATCATGCGACCGTACCGCTTGAGGACGGCGGCCGGAAGTTCGGTTTATTAAACGTCGCCGCAAACGAAAAGACATTTTTCAACGAAGAAGAACTGCATCTTCTTGAAGCTGTTGCATTTCAAATCGGAACGGCGATTCAGCGGATGAAATTGGCCGAATTTGAGCAGCAGAACGCCCTGTTGATGGAACGAAGCAGACTTGCGCAAGAGCTACATGATTCCGTCAATCAGATGCTGTTTTCTGTCAGCTTAACGGCAAAAGCCGCAAAGAGTTTTACAAATGATGATCGGCTCCGGCAGATGATTACATTTATTCAAGAGCTGTCTCAGGATGCGCTAACAGAAATGAGGGCGCTTATTTGGCAGCTGAAGCCGGAAAGTTTGACGAAAGGGCTGTATGCGTCGATCAAAAGCTATACCGCTCTTATCGGTCTGGAAGCCGTTTGTGAAATGGAGGATGAGCTGGAGCTTACGGATGAACAGGAACACGCGCTTTGGCGGATCGCCCAGGAAGCCTTGAATAACTGTAAAAAGCATGCGGGAACGGACCGGGTTATCATTTCCGCCGTTAAAAAGCCGGATTGCGCCGAGCTTCACATTAGCGACCGCGGAGCAGGCTTCAGCGCTGATGCGCATGCTGTGCTCCCATCGCTCGGCGTGGCCGGCATGAAAGCGCGGGCTGAAGCGATCGGAGGCCGCTTTACATTGCAATCCGAGCTTGGCGCCGGAACGATTGTCTCCGTTCGGCTTCCGTTTCGGGACAGGAGGTCTGATTGATGAAAATTGTGATTGCTGATGATCATCACGTTGTCCGCAAAGGACTGCGCTATTTCTTCGCCACTCAGGAAGACATTGAAGTTGTCGGTGAGGCGTCCACCGGTGCTGAAGCGCTTCAGCAAGCTGAAAAGACGGAGCCGGACATCATTCTGATGGATTTATCAATGCCTGATACGGACGGCATAGAAGCGGCAAAAATTGCGGCTGAACGATTTCCGGACATCAGTATCGTCGTTTTGACGAGCTATTCTGATCAGGAGCATGTCATTCCCGCCCTTAAAGCCGGCGCAAAAGCGTATCAGCTGAAAGACGCCCAGCCCGATGATTTAGTGAAAACGCTCCGGGAAGTGTATTCCGGACGTTACCGGCTGTCGGCGGATATTGTGCCTCATGTGCTGACCCACATGGTTCAGGATGATCAGGATAAGGAAAAATATTATCACCTGACCCCTCGTGAAAAAGATGTTCTTCAAGAAATAGCCAAAGGAAAAAGCAATAAGGAAATTGCGGCGGCACTGTTTATTTCAGAAAAAACAGTGAAGACCCACGTGTCCAACCTGCTGTCAAAGCTGAATCTTTCCGATCGGACGCAGGCGGCATTGTATGCGGTAAAATATAATGTTTTTGGAAAGGCGGTAAAATCATGAGCATATTAGTGATCAGCGGCACACCGAGAAAAAACGGGCGGACGAGAATTGCCGCTTCTTATATCAGAGATCGGTTTCATACCGATTATATTGATTTGAGCGAAAGTGATCTGCCGCTTTATAACGGTGAAGAAGAACAGAACGAGCTGCCTTCAGTGCAAGAGTTAAGGCGGCAGGTGAAAAAGTCGGCGGCCGTCGTCTTATTATCTCCCGAGTATCACAGCGGCATGAGCGGCGCTTTAAAAAACGCCATCGATTTTTTAAGCAGCGATCACTGGGCATACAAACCGGTGGCAATCATTGCCGCGGCGGGCGGAGGAAAAGGAGGCATGAACGCGCTGGCGAATATGCGGACGGTCATGCGGGGCGTTTATGCAAATGTCATCCCGAAACAGCTGGTCTTAGACCCGATTCACATTGACATGGAGCGCCGGACCGTATCTGAGGATATGGCGGTCAGCCTGAAAGAGATGATCGAAGAGCTGAATATGTTCACAAATACAAGAAATCCCGGCGTCTGACGCCGGGATTGTTTTTATGTCAGCATGGCTAATTGATCTTCATAAACGAGCTCCGCCGCATGATCAATATACCCGAGAAGAGAATACAGCTCTTTTTCAAGCACCGCATGATCATATTCGAAATGATACGCGTGCAGAAAGTGCTCAATACGCTTTGATAATAAATCATCTTTTGTACGAACCATCAATATTAACAAATTGTCCCATTGAGACCGGTGTGTGTAATACAAGGCTTTGTCATAATCGGCATGATCCATCTAACGCTTCTCCTTTCAATGAGAAGTTCTCCGTTAGTTTATGCCGCTGAAGCCCGGATGCAACGGGGGAAAAGTTGGTGTCCTTATCACTGCGGCATAGCAATATGAGGGAGACATAAAATAAAACCGCATATCCGTCTCTTCTTTGGACACGCTAAGATTGACAAAAAACGACTCAGGAGAACATAAAGATGAAATCCCTTCCATTTGCGCTTGCCCTCTTGTTTTGCGGCATTCTCATTGCCTCTATCGCTGAAAAAGGGCATACAGAACACCTTGATCCATCAGTTGAAAAATGGGAGCAGCTCGCATGGAACCAGCTTGAACGTGAATACAAGGGGGCCGAGCTTACCGATTATTCGTACATGGGCCGTACAAAAGTGAACCGGGAACAGACGAAAGATGTGTTTCGCGTAACGGTGCAAACATCAAAAGAAACGTTTTCATCCCGTGCTGAAGTGTATTTCCATCCCGTAACAAAACACGTGATCAGCATTAATATTTTCAGACTGTAAAAAAAGCTGCACAGCCTAATTGAGGCCGTACAGCTTGTCAGATATCAGAAGAAACGTTTTGCGCCGAGGTAGCGCTGTTTCCAATAGGAATTGTTCATGCTGGAAATAACGACACCCGAATCGTTGGCATTAATAAACTGGCCGTTCCCGAGATAAATACCGACGTGGGAAGGTCCGGCTTTATAAGTTGAGAAAAAGACAAAGTCACCGACCGCCGGCTGGCTGACTGATGTCATCGTATTCCAGTAGCCTGCGGCTGAAAGTCTGGATACAGAAGTGACCTTATTGAGAACGTAATAAATGAAACCGCTGCAGTCAAAGCCTCTCGGCGTTGTCCCGCCCCATACATACGGTACGCCCAGTTGAGCTTTTGCGGCATCGATCATTACATTAATCTTCGCGCTTGTTGAACCTGTGCCGCCTGTGTTGCCGGACTGATTCGGTGTCGTGTTTGTCTGCTGCCCGGTAATCGTCAGCTTTTGTCCGATTTGAAGAACATCTGTTTTCAGATTGTTTTTCTCGCGGATCTGCTGGGCCGTCACATTGAACTTTTGGGCGATCACCCATAAAGAATCCCCGCTTTTCACGGTATATGTAGTGGTTTTCCCTGTATCTCCGGACTGGTTCGGAGTTGACGGTGAAGTCGAAGAGCCGGAAGATGACGTTTTTGTCAGCTTAAGCACTTGTCCGACCCGCAGCATGTCTGACGTCAGTTTGTTGATGCTTCTGATTTGCTGAACCGTCATGTTGTATGCGTTTGCGATTTTCCAGAGTGAGTCTCCGCTTTTTACTGTATAAGAGGACGTTTGCGTCTGGTTTTTATTTTGGTTTGAATTGTCTTTTGACGGCGTGTTTCCCGAAGAAGACGTTCCTTTTGTTTTCAGGACTTGGTTTACGTAGATCGTATCCGTTTTTAAGTTGTTTAATACTTTGAGTTCCGCAATGGTCATATTGACGCTGTTTGCGATCTTCCATAGTGAATCGCCGAGTTTGACTTTATACGTCCCGGAAGATGATGACTGCTTTTTGCTGCTGTTTGAGCTGCTGCCCGGTGTGTTTTTTTTCTGATCGGTGCTTGAGGAAACTTTCCCCGTCACTTGCAGCTTCTGTCCGGCGCGGATTAAGTCGCTTGTCAGACCGTTCATTTTTTTCAGTTCCTGTACAGACATTTTAAAATCAGATGCGATCAGCCACAGCGAGTCTCCGCTTTTCACTGTATAAACGCTTTTAGTCGTGCCGCTGTTCTTTGAAGATGGCTTTGAGCTGCCGGAATCTGATTTGCCGTTAGGAATGTTGAGCGTCTGCCCGATAGAAATAACGGTGGATTTTAGATGATTCGCTGATGTAATGGCATCCACGCTTGTATTGTAGTTTTGGGCAAGCTTCCATAATGAATCTCCGCTTTTAACCTTAATCGTTTGTGCTTCTGCCGGTGTTACAGCTAACGCAGACCCGACGATCGCAGATGCAGTCAAACCGACCGCTACCTTTTTTTTCATAATGAATCTCCCTTTTCCTGCGATGATTTTACTATCCCCATTCGTTGCAGCCGCAAGGTGAGGATATCAGTAATGATAATCTTTATATCGGCACTTGTCTGCAATCGTTTATCATATTAATAGAAATAGTCCTTTTTTCTTATGCCGGCATAAAAAAAAGAAGGAATGCGGACATTCCTTCAGCTTCTGAGCAGTCTCATAATCTCCTCTTTGTTTTTGACCAGATCCCTTAACGTATATTTGTCTAAAACGGCCAGGTAAGCTTGCAGGGCTTCATTCAGAAGGTTCTTTAAGTTGCAGGCGGGAGATATGATACAGAGATTTTTTTTGGAGTCAAAGCATTCTACGATGTTAAAGTCGTCTTCTGTATTTCGAACGACTTCTCCAATGTTTATGTCTTCCGGTGTCATTCCTAATCGGATTCCGCCTCCCCGGCCCCGGATCGTTTCGACATACCCGAGCTGGCCGAGGCGGTAAATGACTTTCATGAGGTGGTTTTTAGAGATGGAATAAGTATCTGCGATTTCTTTTATGTTGGAAAGTTCGTCGGAATGTTTGGAAGCCAAAAAAATCAAAACGCGTAAAGAATAATCGGTATAGTTCGTTAATTTCATAGAATGACCTCGGAAAAAGAGATTTTGCTTCTGTTACAGTCTATCATATATGAATCTAAAATGAAAAAAAAGGAATTTGCCCCTTTAACTCAAAAAAAAACGTGCGCTCCTTCTGAGCACACGTTTTTTTCGTTAAGACATCGGCGGCTTACGATCGTCAGCCGATTGATGTTTTTCAATTTTGCGATCCAATTTTGCGAGATAACGGGAGGCAAATTCTTTTCCGCCAAGACCGAATGAAAGTCCGAAGGCAAGCGCGAAACCGCCCAGAATCAGAATAAACGCGGCATTTACGATCGTGTCGGCGACACCGAGCTGATCCAGCGCCATAAAGATTGAGAGAGTGATAATGGTATATTTCGCAAGCGGCGCCAGGAATCTGAATTCCTTTCCGCTCAGCATGCCGGCAAGCAGCCTGCTGACGAGCTGTCCGGCCAAAAGCCCGATTCCGAGAATAAATACAGCGGCCAGAACATTAGGCAGGTAAGCGATAATACCTGTTGCGATAACGACGAGAAATTCGAGATGAACAAGCTGCAGCGCCTCTGCCGTAAAGAGCAGGACGATGATGATCTGAACAATCATGCCGACCGTCTGAGAAAGCGTCAGCTTCGGGGTACCCGCCTGTTCAAAGCCCATTTTACCGAGAAGAGAGTCGAAACCGGCCCGGTGCAAGAGCCCGGATACAATGCTGTTGACCCATTTTCCGATCCAGATGCCGGCGATGATCAGCACGATACCGATGATGATATTAGGAAGCATTGTAAAGACCGTGTGCAGCATGGCTGACGCCGGTTCAGAAATACCCGCCACATCAAGCCGGTCAAGCGCAGAAATGATCACCGGAATGAAAATCAGCACGTAGACAATCGTTCCGATGATTGCCGACAGGCTTGTATCCTTCAGATAAATAGAAAGCCCCATACGTGCGGCGAGCCTTTCCGTGCCGATACTCGCCAGAAAGTTTGTGACGATATCACGGACGAGACGGGCAACAAGCCAGCCGATTAAAACAATCAGCGCCGCGGCGAATACTTTCGGTATAAAGGACAAAACGCTTTGGATCATATTTGTAAACGGCCCTGATACTCCGCTGATTTGGAGAGCGGCCAAGACGCCGGGCAGGAACAAGAGCAAGACGAAGTAGAAAACGATTCGTGAAGCGGCCGTAACGGATCTGCTCATCTCCGCTTCTTCAGACACCATTGTCCATTTTCTGAACCGGCCGTTTTCAGCGAGTTTCATGCCCGCTTTTTTGACGAGATAGCTGAAAAGCGAAGCGGCCGCCCAGCCCAACAGCAGAATCAGGCCGGCTTTTAAAATGCTCGGCACAGCCGCCGTTATCGCTGACAGCATGCTGACAAAAGGCGAAGCCACGGTTGTCAGATGCAGAATGTTAAAGAATAGAATAAAAACGATAATTAATGCGATAAAATAAATGACTTTACTGATGACTTTTTCTGAGGAATAGCGCGCCGGCTTTTTTTCGGCGAACAGCCTGTCGTCAATTTTTGTTTTTTGCAGGCCTTTGTATACGGCTTTTTCAATGATTTTGGCAATGCCCCAGCCGATAAGCAGGACGAGCAGTGCAATGACCAGATTCGGGAGTTTGCTGAGATACGTCGTAAGCATGTCTGCTGTATTCAAGTAGAATCGCTCCTTTTCTTTTTGGGGTATGGTGTGTGTTTTACCCACTTACAGATAAAGCAAACGGCGCGGATGTGCCGAAAGTTTTCAGCCGGAAACCGATCTGTTATTTCATCTTTTGAGAGGAGGGGTCATACATTATAAATAAGTCCAAGTAGGGGGGATTCGGTTGAACGCGGAGGAGACAAAAGGTTTACAGCGGGCAATTGAGGAAATAACCGACATTGCGAAGGGTTTCGGCCTTGATTTCTACCCGATGAGATATGAAATTTGCCCGGCTGAAATTATTTATACATTCGGCGCGTACGGCATGCCGACGAGATTCAGCCACTGGAGTTTCGGCAAACAATTTCATAAGATGAAACTCCATTATGATCTCGGTTTGAGCAAAATTTATGAACTTGTCATTAATTCCAACCCTTGCTACGCTTTTTTGCTGGACAGCAATTCGCTGATCCAAAATAAATTAATTGTAGCCCATGTTCTTGCCCATTGTGATTTTTTCAAACATAACTGCCGCTTTCAAAATACGAACCGGGACATGGTTGAGAGTATGGCGGCTGCGGCGGAGCGGATTAAGCATTATGAAAGAATTCACGGGATAAAAGAGGTGGAGTCCTTTTTAGATGCCATTCTGGCGGTTCAGGAGCATATCGATCCGTCGCTCGTCAGGCCGAAGCTGCTGTGGAGCGTCGATGACGAAGAGGAGGACGAAGAAGAAACCGCGCCATCGCCTTACGATGATTTATGGGGAATGGATAAGCCGAAGCAGGTGAAAAAGAAAAAAGGGAAAAAACCGTTTCCGCCCCGGCCGGAAAAAGATATTCTGCTGTTTATCGAAGAACATTCGCGGGAGCTTGAACCGTGGCAGCGTGACATTTTAACCATGATGAGAGAAGAAATGCTGTATTTCTGGCCGCAGCTGGAAACGAAAATCATGAACGAAGGCTGGGCATCTTATTGGCATCAGCGGATTATCCGCGAGCTTGACCTGACTTCAGATGAAGCCATCGAATTTGCGAAGCTGAACGCAGGCGTCGTTCAGCCGTCAAAAACGGGAATCAACCCGTATTATTTAGGGCTGAAAATTTTTGAGGACATCGAAGAGCGTTATGACAACCCGACAGATGAAATGAAAAAAACAGGAGTAAAGCCCGGTTCCGGCCGCGAGAAAATGTTTGAGGTCAGGGAAATTGAATCGGATATATCATTTATCCGCAATTATTTGACGAAAGATCTCGTAATGCGTGAGGATTTGTATTTATTCCAAAAGCAGGGCAGGGACTATAAAGTGATCGACAAAGAATGGAAGGCCGTGCGAGATCAGCTCGTGAACATGCGGGTCAACGGGGGATTTCCTTATCTGACCGTCAATGACGGGGATTACCTGAAGAATAATGAGCTTTATATTAAACATTGGTATGAGGGAATTGAGCTTGATCTGAAATATTTGGAGAAAGTGCTGCCGTATCTGTACCAGCTGTGGGGCAGGAGCGTGCACATCGAATCTGTTCTTGAAGACAGAGAAGTGATGTTTTCTTATGACGGCAAAGGAGTGCACCGGAGATATCTGTAAAAGAAGAAAGGATGCGGGGAAACCCCCGCATCCTTTTTTATTTTCCGTGTTTCAGGATGTGAAAAATCTTTTTGGCCTGGTCCGTGTTGTTTAAAAGCCCCGTAAATGACTCTCTTCCCGGACCGTATGCGTAAACGGGAACTTCTTCGCCCGTATGATCGCCGGTTGTCCAGCCGCTGTTGGTTTTCGCATTAAAGAGCTTAATGATCGCTTTGTAGACGCTCTTGTCAGCATCCTGTTTTGAGGCCGTTTCGATCTGTTTGATTTCAGCTTTTGACCATTTCAGGTCTGTATAACGCGCAAGCACGGAAGATACGGATTTACCCGCTTTGATTTGGTCAGCCATAAACGCCGGGGTTTTTTTTGCGGCAAGAATCGGTTCAACATGCCAGTTTTTATCGTCATTCGCGCCGATCGTCAATCCGCCGGTGGTATGGTCAGCCGTGGCAACGACAAGCGTATGTTTGTCCTTTTTGGCAAATGCGATCGCTGCTTTATACGCTTTTTCAAAATCCTTCATTTCACTCATTGCGCCGACTATATCATTGTCATGGCCCGCCCAGTCAATTTGGCTGCCTTCGACCATTAAGAAAAACCCTTTTTTATTCTTGTTCAGCCTGTCGATCGCTGCCGTTGTCATGTCTTCTAATGAAGGGACGGCGTTTGAGCGGTCGATTGCTTTGTCGAGTCCGCCATCGGCAAACAGGCCGAGAATCTTCTTGTTACGATCCTTTTTGAGCTCCTGTTTTGATGTCACGTAGCTGTATCCCGCTTTTTTGAAATCCTTTGTTATATTGCGGTCTTTACGGATAAAGTTTGACTTGCCGCCTCCGAGGAGCACATCGACTTTCTGTTTTCCGTTGATGCGGTCATCAAAGTAGCTGCTTGCGATGTCATCCATGTTCTTTCGGGATTTGTTATGGGCTCCGAATGCCGCAGGGGTGGCGTGCGCAATCTCCGAAGTTGCGACAAGTCCGGTGGATTTCCCTCTTTGTTTCGCTTCTTCGAGGACGGATTTTACCCGCTTTCCTTTTTTATCGACTCCGATCGCCGCGTTATACGTTTTCACGCCTGTGGCCATTGCCGTGCCAGCCGCCGCGGAATCGGTAATATTGGAATCAGGATCGTCAGGATAAGTCATCATCATACCGGTGAGATTGGGATCGAATGCTGTCAGTTTCATACCATCCGAAGGCTTTCCTTTGTTAATGACCGAACGGTAGGCGTTCATATAGGGAGCGCCCATTCCGTCGCCGACCATGAAGATGACGTTTCTGATCTCGTTTTTGTCAGGCTGTTTTTTTGCCGCAGCCTGTTCGGAGTGCTGAAGCCCCGCACCCGCAATCAGACCGGCTGTCAGTACGGATACGGCTGCCGCCGGCAGAAGTTTTGATCGAACCTGTTTAAATAGACTCATTCTCACTCGTCCTCCTTTAATCGTGTCTGTATGTCTAATGGTAGGGGGTGTTTGTAAAGAGCGTCTGTTTCTCCTGTAAATTTCAGGTGAAACATTGTTAGAAATGTAAATTCCGGTGTAACTTATGTTTTCAAGAAAGAGTGAAAACCATTCACTTTTTTGAAAAAGATGAGGATTTTTTTAACAAGGAGTTATTTGGAAAGTAAACTGCTTTGTTTTTCCAAAATACGATGATCACAGGAAAAAAACATGACAAATTGACTCGTTTTTCGTCACGTTTGAAATCAAATTGAAATATTTAATACCCTTAAAAACTTTTTTCTAAAACGAATTAGTAAGAAATTTGTCACGGGAAGTCAAGTCTATTTCTAGTGGAAATTGAACCTTATAATAGGAAACAGATAAAAACTTTAAAAAAGAGACACATAAAATAGATAGAATCATTCAGGGAGGAAAATATGAAAAAGCAACTTGTTACAGCAACAACGGCAGTGGTTTTGGGGACGACTTTGTTTGCGGGTGCGGCATCTGCGCAAACGATTAAGGTAAAAAAAGGCGATACATTATGGGGACTTTCAAATCGGTATGGAACGTCAATTAATTCCATTAAATCTGAGAACAAATTAAAATCGGATATCATTTACATCGGTCAGACGCTTTCGATTAACGGTAAATCATCTTCAGGTTCAAATTCGGGCAGCAAGTCATCATCGTCTACATATAAAGTCGTAAAAGGCGACAGCCTTTGGAAAATTGCGAATAAATATAAAATGACGGTAAACCAATTAAAAAGTTTAAACGGTTTAAAAACGGACCTGATCCGCATCGGGCAAGTGCTTAAAGTAAAAGGATCAACTTCCGGTTCAGCGTCTTCAGGATCTTCGTCATCAAAGAAGCCTTCATCCAGCCATAATATTGCACAGACGAGCCTGAATGTAAACAAGCTGATTTCTGATGCGCAATCTTTAATCGGCACGCCGTATGTATGGGGCGGAACAACGACTTCCGGCTTTGACTGCAGCGGATTTATCTGGTACCTGTTAAACAAACAGACGAGTGTCGGCAGAACAAGCACTGCGGGATACTGGAGCTCAATGAAGAGCGTGTCCAGCCCGTCAAGAGGAGACTTCGTCTTCTTTACAACATATCAGGCCGGCCCTTCACACATGGGTGTGTACATCGGAAACAACAAGTTCATCCATGCCGGTTCTGACGGCGTCACAACAAGTGATCTGAATAACAGCTACTGGAAGCCGCGCTACCTGGGCGCGAAAAGATTCTAGCAGTGAGAGAAACCCGTTCATCCGAACGGGTTTTTTATTTAGACGGGGCAGAGCTCCATTTGTTTCACCTAAAAATGAAAATGTGATAAAAAATCTAAAAAGGTTTTCTTTTTTTCATTTTCATAGAGGGCGATGGCGTACGCGCCCGCGCTCGGCATCTGGGCGAATTCGCACGGAATTTCAATCATGCTGCCTGCGGCGAGTTCGGACCGTACCGCTGACAGCGGCAGAAATGAGACGCCCAGCCCCTCTTTAATAAATCGTTTCGTAATATGCGTCTGTGTCACCTTCATTGTTCTGACGAAAGGGAACTGTATTCTGACCTGGCGGAGCAAATCATCCCAATAGTCAGGATGGTTATGGGTCAAAAGCAGATATTGTCCGAACAGGTCTTTCACTTCATTCGCCTTCCCTGTCCCGGGTTTTCGGCCGGGTGGCGCGACGAGGACAACGGGGTCATTGTACAGGGGGCGGCAAGTGAGGGAAGATGATTGCACCTTTAAGCAGCTCAGTCCGATATCGGCTGAGCCGTTTCTGATTTGAGAGGCGATTTCTTCCGATTCGAAAATGGTGACTGTCATTTCGGTTTCTTTATTGTCCTCTGTATAACGCTTCATGACAGACGGAAGAACGGTGTCGGCGATAAGCGGCGAAACAGCGAGCGTCAGCGTGTGCGAGTAGCCCTGGCGCACCCTGTGCAGCTCCGCCATGCTGTTTTCATAGTCTTCCAAAAGTCTCATGGCAAACGGCACGTATGCTTTTCCTTCTTCCGTCAATTGTATTTTCCGGCCGCTCCGCTGAAACAGCTTGCAGCTGATTTCTTTCTCTAATAATTTTATATGAACGGTGACGGTCGGCTGAGATAAAAAAAGCGTTTCCGCCGTTTTTCTGAAATTCTCATATTTTGCCGCGGTGACGAAGGTGTGAAGCCATTTAAAATCCATAGATGCACTCCTCTGATTAAAAGTTTTAATTAATTCCCTTAAAAATATTCATTATTTTTTAAATATTATATTTACTATAATAACAGAAAGAGGATAAGGGGGAATGAAATTGATTTATCGTGGATTGAAAGGGATTACTTGTGCAGAAACGGCGATCAGCCACATTGACGGAGAAAAGGGGCATTTAATATATCGCGGCTATGACGCGAAGGATATCGCATTGCAATTCAGTTTTGAAGAAGCGGCGTATCTCATTTTGAACGGGGCGCTTCCTGATGAGCGGCAATTGCTTGCGTTTCAGGAAGAACTTGCAGCCGAGCGCGGGCTTCCGAAACATTTGATCGGCTTACTGGAAACGCTTCCGGATGAAATGGACGACATGGCGGTGCTGAGAACGGCTGTTTCGGGTTTGGGCACAGATTCATTTACATATCCGCCCAAGCGGGAAGAAGCGATTAAACTGATTGCCGTCACACCGACGATTATTGCGTACAGATACCGCCGTAAACAAGGGCAGGAAGCGCTGTCACCCGAGGCGCGATACGGACACGTTGAAAACTATTTGTATATGCTGACAGGCAGGCAGCCGTCCGCAGCCCAAAAGAAAGCGCTTGAGACGTATATGATTCTGGCGATGGAACACGGGATGAATGCATCGACTTTTTCGGCGAGAGTCACCGTTTCGACTGAATCGGACTTAGTGTCTGCCGTCACTGCCGCACTGGGTACGATGAAAGGGCCGCTGCACGGAGGTGCGCCTTCAGGCGTCACGAAAATGCTTGAAGACATCGGGGAAAAAGAAAATGCAGAAGCGTATTTGACAGCGAAGCTTATGAGGGGAGAACGCCTGATGGGCTTCGGGCACAGGGTGTACAAAACAAAAGACCCGCGGGCGGAAGCGCTGCGCATAAAGGCTGAAGAAGTGACGGGAAATGATCCGTCGCTTGACTTGGCGCTTTATGTGGAGAAGGAAGCCATCCGCTTGTTAGAGCAATATAAGCCCGGACGGAAGCTGTATACGAATGTGGAGTTTTACGCAGCGGCTGTGATGCAGGCCATTGATGTCGACAATGATTTATTTACGCCGACCTTTTCAGCAAGCAGAATGGCAGGCTGGTGCGCACATGTGCTTGAACAGTCCGCTGACAACATGATTTACAGGCCGTCTGCGAAATACACCGGCGCTTTTCCCGAAACGGCTCAGCAGCTTTAATTACCGGCATATTTGTCCGTTTAACTCCCCGCACTGCGTGGTATCGTCTCAGTAATACCAATTGCAGGAGTGTGAGAATATGAATCCGATGGACAGACAGACGGAAGGACAAAAGCCGCAGGTGCAAAACCGCCAGCCCGGCATTGAGTCAGACATGGAGCCAAAACCGCTCTTGGAGGACCCGGATGTAAAAGGATCGGGCAGATTAAAAGGAAAAGTCGCCGTCATCACGGGCGGAGACAGCGGCATCGGCGCAGCGGCTGCGATCGCTTACGCGAAGGAAGGGGCGGATCTTGCCATCCTGTACCTAGACGAACATGCCGATGCCGAGAGAACGAAAAAGCGTGCGGAAGAATACCAGGCCGAATGCCTGTTAATTCCGGGAGACGTCGGTGATGAGGCGCATTGTCAGAAGGCGGTCCGGCAAGTCTTAGATCACTACGGAAAAATAGATATTCTCGTTAATAATGCGGCTGAGCAGCATCCGCAAAACGGGATTCTTGATATTACGGCTGAACAGCTGGAGAAGACATTCCGTACAAACATGTTTTCTATGTTTCATATGACTAAAGCCGTGCTGCCTCATCTCAAAAGAGGGAGCGCCATCATTAATACAACGTCGATTACCGCTTATCAGGGAGACACATCATTGATCGACTATTCGTGCACGAAAGGCGGCATCGTTTCCTTTACGCGTTCAATGGCGATGTCATTGGCCGATCAGGGGATCAGAGTAAATGCGGTGGCCCCCGGGCCGATCTGGACCGCCCTGATTCCGGCAACGTTTACTGAAGAAAAGGTGGAAAAGCACGGTCTGGACACTCCGATGGGAAGACCGGGACAGCCTGCGGAACACGCCGGAGCTTACGTGCTTCTGGCTTCAGACGAATCTTCCTATATGACGGGGCAGACCATTCACGTAAATGGCGGCAGGTTTATTTCAACATAATACGCAAGTCTTATCCCGCACTTTTAAAAAGTGCGGGATTTTTATTTGATTACATATGAATACGATTTTTAAAAAATGGAAGTCTCCAGCCGAATCACTAATGTTAATATTTCACAGCAGAGAATCCGCTGAGTTCTGTTTTATGAAAACTGAAATAATATATAGAATTTTCAAAAAAGTTATTTTCATTTTTATATTTTTCGCTATAATATGATGTAGGAGAAAGGAATGATGTGCTGAAACATTTCATGCGAAAAATAAGAATTTAGTCATTATCGCTATTGTTATCTGAATATTCTAACATATATTGATTTACAAGGAGTGAAGCAGATGAAGGGGAGCATATTCAGAAAGAAAAGCATTCAGGACCTGCTTGCCGCAACGGGCGGGGAAAAGTCGCTGAAAAGAGAGTTAGGGGCCTTTGATCTGACCCTTCTGGGGATAGGGGCCATCATCGGAACGGGAATTTTTGTATTAACCGGAACAGGCGCTGTCACGGCGGGGCCGGGGCTGACTGTTTCATTTGTCATCGCCGCTCTTGCGTGTTTATTTGCGGCTTTATCATATGCGGAATTTGCTTCAAGCGTCCCGGTTTCCGGTTCCGTCTACACGTTTACTTATGCGACACTGGGTGAACTTCTCGCATTTATCATCGGATGGGATTTAATCTTGGAATATATGCTCGCCGTCAGCGCGGTTTCGGTCGGCTGGTCCGGCTATTTTCAATCATTCTTGGCGGGCTTCGGCGTTCATCTTCCGACTGCATTAACGGCCGCGCCGGGATCCATTAAAGGCACGGTCACATTCTTTAATCTCCCCGCATTTGTTATCGTGCTTGCGATTACATTCCTCCTCTACTTAGGCATTAAGGAATCGAAGCGGGTCAATAATATTATGGTCATTTTGAAGGTTCTGGTTGTTCTATTGTTTATCGCCGTTGCGGCCGTATATGTCAAACCTCACAACTGGCAGCCGTTTATACCGATGGGGTTCGGCGGTGTTTTCAGTGCCGCGGCGCTCGTTTTCTTCTCTTTTATCGGTTTTGACGCCGTCTCTTCCGCCGCTGAAGAAACGAAAAATCCGGCGAAGGATCTGCCGAAAGGAATTATCTTTTCATTAATCGTCTGCACTGTGCTGTATGTGACCGTATCGGCGATTATGACGGGCGTCGTTCCGTTTGCCCGCTTTGAAGGCGTTGACCATCCCGTGTCTCTCGTCCTGCAGATGGCCGGACAGAATTGGGTGGCCGGGATTATTGATATCGGCGCAGTGTTGGGAATGACAACGGTGATGCTCGTCATGCTGTACGGCCAGACGAGGGTGATGTTTGCCATGTCCCGTGACGGTTTGGTGCCGGGGGCGCTTTCAAAAGTCCATCCGAAGCATAAAACGCCGCACGTGGTGACATGGGTGTTCGGCATCCTGTCGGCATTACTCGGCTCACTCGTCCCGCTTGATGAGCTGGCGAAGCTGGTGAACATCGGCACGCTTGCCGCATTTGTCCTGATTTCAGTAGCGGTTATCGTATTGAGAAAGAAACAGCCTGATCTGCCAAGAGCTTTTAAATGTCCGGGGGTTCCCTTTATTCCGATATTATCCATTCTGTTCTGCGTATTTTTGATTATTAACCTTGGCGCCACCACCATATTCCGTTTCTTTATCTGGCTGATCATCGGTCTGGTGATTTATTTCTTATATTCGAGAAAGCATTCGAAATTAAACGGGGATTTGTAAGGAGCGGCACCCGCCGCTCCTTTTTATTTTTCGGAATAATGAAACATATTGAAATGGGCTTAAGTTATCGCAGCGAATAAGGGATAATATAGGGCGGAAGGGAAGTGGAAAGTCGTGTCTGACCAAAAAAGGGTTCAATGGGCCTCAAAAATAGGATTTATTATGGCCGCTGCCGGTTCGGCGATCGGCCTGGGAGCCATTTGGAAGTTCCCTTACGTAGCGGGTACGAACGGAGGAGGCGCTTTTTTTCTTGTATTCGTCCTCTTTACCGTACTTTTAGGCTATCCGCTTTTGCTCGGTGAATTTATTTTCGGAAGACGGAGCCAGACAAATGCGATTGATGCCTACAAACAAGCCGCGCCGAAGTCGGTATGGCACCTCACGGGTTATGTGGGTGTGGCGGCCTGTTTTTTAGTTTTGTCTTTTTACAGTGTTGTCGGCGGGTGGATTTTGCTTTATGTGTTAAAAGCTGTTACGGGTTCTTTATCCGGGCTCACTCAGGAGCAGTACGGAACGGTGTTCGGGACGGTCATTGAAAATCCGATCCAGACTCTCGCCGCGCAGCTTGTATTTATGATCATGACCGTGGCGGTCGTCGCAAAAGGCGTGCAGAAAGGGATTGAACGTGTCAGTGCGGTGCTGATGCCGGTTTTATTCGTGCTGTTTCTATTGCTTGTGCTGCGATCAGTCACGCTCGATCATGCCGTTGAGGGGATTAGATTTTTATTGGTTCCGCACTTTGAAGATTTGACGCCGGAATCCATCCTATATGCTTTAGGACAGGCGTTCTTTACATTAACGCTCGGCGTTTCGGTCATGGTGACATACAGTTCGTATCTGCCGAAAACCCAAAACCTTCCGGGATCGGCGGGTTCCATTGTTGTGATGAATGTGCTCGTCACGCTGTTTGCGGGACTGGCCATTTTTCCGGCGGTTTTTTCGTTCGGCTTTAAACCGGATGAAGGGCCTACACTGCTGTTTACCGTACTGCCGGCTGTGTTTGACCGGCTGCCGTTCGGCTCGCTGTTTTTTATCAGCTTTCTGGCGGTCTTTTTCTTCGCCGCGCTGACTTCGGCCTTTTCGATGGTGGAAATTATCGTAGCGACTGTCGGGAAAGGTGATGAAACGAAAAGGAAGAAGCTGTCGTGGACAAGCGGTCTGCTCATTTTCTTAGTCGGAATTCCGTCCTGTTTATCATACGGTGTTCTCGGTGATGTTCATTTGTTCGGAAAAACGTTTTTTGATCTAGCGGATTTCACAGTGAGCAATGTGCTGATTCCGCTCGGCGCTTTATTAATATCAATCTTCATCCCGCTGAAAATACCGAAGCGGGAGCTGTTCGCCGAGATGAAAAGCGGTTCCGCCATCGGCTATCGTTTCTTTCAGGTGTGGTATTTCCTTCTGAAATATCTCGTGCCGCTGGCTATCATCGTCGTATTGCTGCATTTAATCGGCGTTCTTCCATTTTAAAAAAACAGGCCCCCGTAAAAGGGCCTGTTTTTATGTTTAAAAACCGAATTGCAGATTCGTATCAACGGCAACGATCGTATATACACAGACAATGACGAAAAGGTTGAGGATGACACCGAGCAGTCCCGGGCCCGTCCGTCCTTTTTTAATAAACAGCTCAATGATGCCGAACGGCACGGCGGCCATCGCAAACGGCAGCATCTGATAAGAATAGAAAGTCACATTGCTGATGATTGCCACGTTCAAAAGCAGCAGCGACAAAATCGCGGTACCGACTGATATCCAGCCGAAAACATTATGCTCTTTAAAAATTCTTACCAATTCCATAATTCCACCTCACCGATGTTTGCTGCTTTTACTGTTTTGTTTTTCAGCAGACGTTCGATTTCTTTTGTCGGCCCCGTCACGACAGAGCCGTATACGTTCATTCCGTGATGTTCAACATAGTCGATTCGGCTGCCAAGATTCATGTCTTTGCGTTTCGATATTGCATGAGCCCATTTTTTATGGCGGGACATAAATTCAAGGGCATTGATAAATTGTTCACGGTCTGTCTGTCCTTGCGTTTCGAAAGAGGACACCATCTTGGAATCTTTCCCGGGAAATCCTAACGGCTCGGCATAAGGACTGTCTTTCAGATTTTTCTCCGTTTCGACCGCGTTCCATAAAAACTTCACATCGTATTTTTTAAAAGTCGAATATACTTGAGAAGAAGGGTAGGCCCGGTCATAAGAAAGATAGACCTCCGCCACGCTTCCTTCAGGCAATTTTTTTAAGGTCTGTCCGGCTTTTTCAATCGTGCGTTCCTTTAAGCCGGAAGGATGGGCGAAATAATGCTTTGCCTGTGCCGCGTCTAGATCATAGTAGTTAACGGCAGGCGATTTGACAGTATCTAAAAACATTTCAATTCGTTCTCCGCCGACGGATTTCGTTTTTGTGCCGATCTGCTTTTGCAGCGGAAATTCCGTATTCATTCCAAACAGCTTCACCTGGCTTTTCAGTCCGGAGGTATCGACGAGGACGTTCGGCATTGTGGTCGCCACCGTCACTGCCGCGGTCTCCATTAATTGATTGCCGGTGCTTTCTTTTCCTCCCAGACCGTAATAGAGGTAGCTTCCTAAAGTGCAAAGCGGCAAAATCATCAAAGTGGAGATGACGGCGAGAACTGAAATCCGCAAATACGATTTGCGTTTTCCGTATGATAAAATGGCCTTCTGTTTTTCCGGGCTGATGCCGACGTCCCATTCCCGGTCGTCCTGCATTTCGCTTTCAATCAACTCCTGATAGACTTCCAGCTTTTCCAGCTCTTCTTCAAAGGCGGCCATTTCCCGGTCGCTCATTTCTCCATTTTTGTATTGGTAAAAACGCTTTTTAAATTCTTCATTCATCATTAACACCTCTATTATAAAGTGCTTTCAGCCGCTGTCTGGCACGAAATAAAACACTTTTAAAATTAGCCTCTGAAATATTCATAATATGGGATGCTTCTTTGTAATTCAGTTCTTTTAAATAATACAGTGTTAAGGCCTCCCGATAATTGTCGGGAAGTTCGGACATATACCCTGTCAGCACTTCCTTGATTTCAATCTGATGAGCCGGGCTTTGAACAGCCGTCTGAAAAAGGCTCCCAATTAAGTCATCGGAAATGGTCACTTCCTTTTTATGTTTTCTGACATAATCTATAAACGCATTTCTCGCCACTTGAAAAAGCCATGGCTTTACTTTGCTGTGGTCATAGGAGTGAATGTGTATGTATGCCCTCATAAAGGTTTCCTGCAGCAAATCTTCAGCGAGATGCTTGTCTTTTGTCATGGAGAGCAGGAACCGGTAAACATCATTCATATACATTTGGTAAATTTCATCGATCGTCACTGCCTTTTCTCCCCTCTATGTTATACACGCATAAGAAAGGTTTAAAGTTGCACGTTCCATGCAAACGGCTTAAATTCATTTTCACCTCATCAAACACCATTTCTCTATAGTACCCAAAATCCGTCATAAAAGATAGAGATCGGCGGAGGAAAAATATAATTATTAGTACCAGGTAATAAAAAATATTGTTATAATAGAGAGAGAACACTTTTGATCATTACAACAAAGGAAGTGCGTTATGTATAAGTTTTGTGCAAATGCCATCAAATGCATTCTATCTCTGCGCGGAGGAGTGAAAGTGTACAATAAAGAGAATCTTCCGTCTGATAAAGGATTCGTTATCGCGTGCACGCATGCGGGCTGGGTGGACGTCCTCACGCTCGGTGTCGGAATACTGCCCCATCAGATTCATTATATGGCGAAAAAAGAGCTGTTTCAGAAAAAGTGGATCGGACATTTTTTGAAGAAGATTCACGCGTTCCCGGTTGACCGTGAAAATCCGGGCCCGAGCAGCATTAAAACGCCGATTAAGCTTCTGAAGGAAGGAAAGATTGTCGGGATTTTTCCGAGCGGTACGAGAACATCAGAAGACGTCCCGCTGAAAAGAGGGGCCGTGACCATCGCCCAAATGGGAAAAGCGCCGCTCGTTCCGGCCGCATATAAAGGGCCGTCTACGGGAAAAGCGCTGTTTAAAAAGGGAAAAATGCGGCTTATCATCGGCGAGCCGATTTTTTTGGAGGACTTTTCCGATCTTGCGCCGAAGGAGAGGCTTGCGGCCATGACAGAAGAGCTGAATGCCAGAATTAAAGAGCTTGAGAAAAAACTTGAACAATTGTAAATGAAAAAAAGCTTGCCGTCTGTATCAGACGCGCAAGCTTTTTTGTTATGCTTCTTTTTGTTCGGCGGTTTCCAGCAGTTCATCAAACGCCAGTTTTTTCACTTCGATATATGCGACGTGGTGGCCGTCAATTTCATTAATGATAAATTCACAGCCTTCTTCGATAATCGAGTCGTATTGTTCGACGTCGTATTTCTGGGTAAGGAACCAGCCGCCGATGGTGTCGACCTCGTCATTTTCTAAATGGATGCCGAGGAGTTCGTTCACTTGATCAATCAGGACCTTGCCGTCAAGCATGTAATGGCCGTCGCCGAGTTTGCGGATTTCGTTGATTTCATCGATATCAAATTCATCACGGATTTCCCCGACGATTTCTTCAATAATGTCTTCAACGGTGACAAGCCCCGCGGTTCCGCCGTATTCATCCGACAGAATCGCCATATGAACCCGTTCCTTCTGCATTTTTACAAGCAGATCGTGAATCGGTGCCGACTCAATCACATGGATGATCGGATTGACAAAATCGGTAATCGGCGAGTCGACTGATACTTCGCCGCTTATGCAGGCGGTCAGCACTTCTTTAATGTTAATAACGCCGATAATATTATCTTTGTCACCCTCTTCGACAGGGTACCGGGTATATTTTTCAATCTGAATGATGTCCATCATTTCAGAGATTTTGATATCATGCGGCAGACTGACGATTTCCGTACGCGGAATCATGATTTCTTTTGCAAGTCTGTCGTCAAATTCAAAGATTTTGTTCACATATTTAAATTCAGACTGGTTGATTTCACCGCTTTTATAGCTTTCCGATAAAATAATGCGCAGCTCTTCTTCAGAGTGGGCAAGCTCATTTTCAGACACCGTCTCCAGACCGAACGCCTTCGTTAAAAGACGGGCGGAGTTGTTCAGAAGCCAGATAAACGGGAACATGATGCGGTAAAACCAAATGAGCGGTTTCGAAAACAGCATTGAAACGGCTTCCGCTTTCTGGATGGCGACTGTTTTCGGCGCCAATTCTCCCACGACCACGTGTAAGAATGTAATGATCGCATAGGCGAGAATAAATGAAATAATATGCGATAATGAGCTTGGTACGTTTATCTTTGTGAAAAGCGGATGAAGCAAGCGTTCAATCGTTGATTCGCCTAAGACACCAAGACCGATGGAAGTCAATGTTATGCCGAGCTGGCACGCCGATAAATACTCATCTAAATGCGTGGTCACTTTTTTGACACCGATTGCGGCTTTATTTCCTTCTGCTATAAGCTGGTCAACCCGTGAGCCTCTGATTCTGATTATCGCAAACTCAGATGCTACGAAAAATGCCGTCAGCGCGATTAAAACCGCGACTAAAATCAAATTCACAATGTCCAATTAGAACCTTCACTTCTTTTGGGAAGATGAAGGTAACACCTCCTGTTAGTAAGATAATGGTTTAACTTAACAGCAGCATAAATGATTGAAGCACTGCAAGCTTTTCAGGAGCCAGCCTTTTTTTCAGCTGGGCGCGCTCCTCTGGTTCAAGCTTTTCAAACCGATTCAAGATCACGGAGATGTTTTGATTCATGTGATCAATTTCCGATGCCAGATTTCCAATATCGTCAGGCAGGGCTGAAGAGGGAAACTGGTTCTCCAGTCGATCTTTTATATCAGACAGGGCCAATCGCTGCTTTTTACAAGCGACTATAAACTTTAACCGATTAAGTGCAAGTGTATCGTAGTAACGATAGTTCGAACAAGACCTGTCAGGCTTTAAAAGCCCGAGGTTTGTGTAGTAATCCACCGTGCGTTTCGTTACACCGGCAAGCTCTGCTAATTCACTGATGCGATAAGTCTCAGCCCCATCTAAATCCCTCCCCAACCATCACGTTATAGTTATGAGAATAGTTTAATATATGAAGGGGAGTTTGCACAAGTTTATTGTTTTCCGTCTTTCTCCTGAAACGGCGCGGCGGGCTGTCTGAAAAAGCGTTGACTGCGCCATGTAAATCTTTCATAATCATTGTAAATAGAAACGGAAGAAAAAGACAGAAGGGACAGATGACAGTGGCCGGTTTATCACGGGAAGTGACACAGAATCTGGAGAAAGGTTCATGGATACGCAAACTATTTGATGAAGGCGCTCGGCTGAAAAAAGAGTTCGGCGCCGATAAGGTATTTGACTTTTCGATAGGAAATCCGGTTGCGGAGCCGCCTGAAACATTTAAAAAAGCGCTTTGCGAAGCGGCTGAAACAGGGCGGCACGGGTACATACAAAACCAGGGGCTTCCGGAGGCGAGAGAAAAGGTTGCGCGCTTTTTGTCAGAGCGGTTCCAGACAGAAATTTCGGCCAGGCATACAGTCATGACGGTCGGAGCCGGCGGGGCGCTGAATGTCGCGCTGAAGAGCATTTTAAACCCGGAGGAAGAAGTCATCCTTCTTTCGCCTTATTTTGCGGAATATAAAGCGTATGTTGAAAATTACCGCGGCAGACCCGTCATCTGCCCGCTGACTGACTCATTTGAGATTGATATTGAAGCGGTTAAAGGTGCGATCACCCCCCGTACGAAAGGACTGATCGTTAATACGCCGCATAATCCGACGGGGACTGTGCTCAGCCAGAAAAACCTTAACGAATTAGGCGCCTTATTAAAAGAAGCCGAAGAGCGGAACGGCCAAAGCATATTTATTTTATTTGATGAACCGTACAGCCAGCTGATCTACGGAGAAGAACAGGCGAATCCGTTTCAGGCGTATCACCGCGTGATTTTAGTCAGTTCGTTCAGTAAAGATCTCGGCATTGCGGGGGAAAGGCTCGGGTATATCGCGGCAGACGCCCAAATGCCTGAGGGCGATCTTCTGACGGATGCGTTCGTTTTCTGCAACCGGACGCTCGGCTTTGTGAACGCTCCGGTCATGATGCAGCGCACCGTGGCGAAAATGGATGATCTTTCGATTGATGCTGAACCTTACAGAAAGCGGAGAGACCTTATGGTGGACATCCTCACAGAAGCCGGCTTCGAATTTGAAATGCCGAAAGGAGGCTTTTTCGTCTTTCCGAAATCACCGATTGAAGACGAGGTGGCGTTCTGCATGCATGCCGCACAGAAATACAAACTATTGATCGTACCCGGCAGCGGATTTGGAAAAAGCGGCTATTTCCGATTATCTTTCAGCGTGCCTTCAGAACAGATCAGACAGTCGCGCGATGTTTTCAAAGCACTGTATCAAGATTTTTCTTCATAGCTTCCAATACAAAAAGATGGGAGAACGGACAAATGTCGAGGAGAAATAATGGCACGTCAGACATCAGCATTACAGGAATCGGAGTCTTAACCGCGGTCGGACAAGGCAAGGAGGCGCTTCTCGATGCGCTCATGGAGGGGCGGCACGCCTTTGATGTGATGAAACGGCCCGGCCGGCAGAAAGGCAGTTCGTTTATCGGCGCGGAGCTTAGCGAATTAACGCCGCCGGACGCGCTGTCCAAGCGCTTGTACCGAAGGGCCGCATTATCAGGAAAGACGGCACTTATCGCTCTATATGAAGCGTGGCATGACGCACAATTAGACGGCGCTGACCACAGCCGCACCGGTCTGATCATCGGCGGCTCGAATATGACGCAGCGCGAATTGCTGCAGACCTTTGAGAAAAACGGTGAAACGCCGCAATTTGTAAATCCGACATACGGGCTTTCTTTTATGGATAGTGATTTGTCGGGGCTTTGTACGGAGCAATTCGGGATAAAAGGGCCGGCCTTTACGGTCGGCGGCGCGTCGGCAAGCGGCCAGGCGGCGGTTATCCAGGCTGCTCAAGGAATCAAAGGTGGCCTGTTTGACCGATGTATCGTGATCGGGGCGCTGGCCGATCTGTCGTACATGGAGTGTCATGCTCTCCGTTCTTTGGGAGCGATGGGCACTGATACATACGCTGAACGGCCTGAAGCCGCCTGCCGCCCGTTTGACCGGCATACGGACGGGTTTATATTCGGAGAGGCGTGCGGGGCGATTGTGCTGGAACGGGCTGAATCTGCCGAAGAGAGGGGCGCACGTTCGTGGGCCGGCTTAAAGGGCTGGGGGATGGCTTCCGATGCGAACCGCAACCCGAATCCTTCAGCAGAGGGCGAAATGACGGTGATCCGCCAGGCGCTGGAGCGGGCCGGTCTTTCAGCAAAAGAGATCGATTACATCAACCCGCACGGCACCGGTTCACCGATCGGTGATAAGACTGAATGCCGGGCGCTTTCTGAAAGCGGCCTGTCGCACGCGCGGATTAATGCGACAAAATCGATTACCGGACACGGTCTGAGTGCGGCCGGAACGGTGGAAATCATTGCTGCTCTCTTGCAAATGCGGGAAAACAAGCTTCATCCGATCCGAAATTTAACGGAGCCGATTGACGATTCATTTCAGTGGGTGACCGACGGGCCGAGCGCCCATACCGTACACCATGCGTTAAGCTTAAGCATGGGATTCGGGGGGATTAATACGGCGCTTTGTTTAGAAAATCATTTTCGAAGCAGATAACGGCAGCCTTCTTTTTGAAGGCTGTTTTTTATATGATAAAAAAATCTGAAAATGATGAAAGAATGGAGTTGTGATACAATAAAATATACAAATGACAATCATGCTTTGACTTAGGAGGTGGCAGGATGGGGCCCTCTGTGTAGTCAATCACCCATTTCGTTCCTCTCGCTTAAGAAAAAACGATGAAATCAGGAGGTGACGTCCTTATCCTTCAATTCGGGATAAGGTGAAATGGACGATATTGACAGTTTGATTTTAATCGGTGTGCTCATTGCGTTAACGGCATTTTTCGTGGCGAGTGAATTTGCGATCGTCAGAGTGAGGAGATCCAGAATCGATCAGCTCATCTCAGAAGGGAACAGACGGGCGGTGCTCGCAAAGCGTATCATTACGGATCTTGATGAGTATTTATCCGCCTCGCAGCTTGGCATTACACTCACATCCATCGGGCTCGGCGTACTGGGAGAGCCTGCATTTGAGCGGATGCTTCATCCTGTGTTTCAGGGCATGGGGCTGCCGGATTCTGCTGAGCATGTGATTGCTTTTGCTGCGGCGTACGGACTGATTACGTTTCTACATGTCGTCGTCGGTGAGCTTGCGCCTAAAACGGTTGCGATTCAAAAAGCGGAAAAGCTGACGTTATGGATTGCCGGACCGCTTCGGTTATTTTACGTGTTCATGTTCCCGTTTATTTGGGTGCTGAACGGCTCCGCGAGAATTCTGACCGGTTTGGCCGGATTAAAGCCGGCATCTGAGCATGAAGGCTCCCACTCTGAAGAAGAGCTGCGGATCCTGCTGTCAGAAAGTTTAAAAAACGGAGAAATCAATCCGTCTGAATATACGTTTGTGAATAAAATTTTTGATTTTGATAATCGGATCGCCAAGGAAATCATGATCCCGAGAAAAGAAATCGCGGCTGTTTCCACTGATATGGACGTGCCGGAAATGCTTGATATGATGCTGAAAGACAAATATACGCGCTGGCCCGTAACGGACGGGGACAAAGACAGTGTCATCGGCATGATCAATACGAAGCATCTCTTTTCAGATCTGCTGTTTATGACAGAAGATGAAAAAGCGGAAGTATCCATCACGTCTTACGTCCGCCCGGTGATTGAAGTCATCGAGACGATCCCGATACACGACCTGCTGATAAAAATGCAGAGAGAACGGATTCATTTGGCGATATTGTCTGATGAATACGGCGGAACGTCCGGTCTTGTGACGACCGAAGACATCCTTGAAGAAATCGTCGGCGATATCAGAGACGAATTTGATGAGGACGAACAGCCGCAGATTCAAAAGCTGTCCGAACGCCATTATGTGCTGGACGGAAAGGTTCGGATTGATCAGGTGAATCATCTTCTCGGCGCAGGGATTGAAGAGGAAGTCGACACGATCGGCGGTCTTGTGCTGAAACGGAATATTGACATCTGTGCGGGTGAGTCGATACAAATCGGGGGATACACTGCCCTCATATTAGAAATGGACGGCCGGTTTATTAAACAGCTTGAACTCAAAGAAGAACAGGGCCGCCCGGGCGGTCAGGGAACAATAAACCGCCAGCTGCCTGTACCTGAAACGGTCATGCTTCATAACGCAACCTTGAGCGAAAAATAAGCTCAAGGTTTTTTAAATGGACATGATAATGAAGCCGCACCAGAACGCCAAAAGGCTTCCGGCTGCTGAAACAGCGATGTAGAGCAGGCTTTCCTTTATGCGGTTGTTCATCATCAGCTGCACGGCTTCAATACTGAACGTGGAAAAGGTCGTAAACGCACCGAAAAAGCCGGTCGCGATGATGATGCCGGCGGAAGGATTATCCAGGCCCAGTCCGGTGAACATGCCGAGGCCGAAGGAGCCGAGCAGGTTGACCGCAGCCATTCCAAGCGGAATCGGAAAACTTTTTGTTCTTTCTGAAATTGTTTTACCCAGCAGAGACCGTAATACCGCTCCGATACCCGCTGCGATAAGCATCAGGACAATCGTCATGGCGTATCATGCCCCCTTCCCGCTGCGTGAAGGGCAATCCGCCGTCCCCAAAAAATGCCGGCGTATGCAAGGGCAAGACCAGCGAATAAAGTCGCGGCAGCATAACAAAAAGCCGCTGCGGGAGACGATTGCAGCAGAAAAATGGTTTCTTTTGCGAAGGTTGACATCGTCGTGAAACCTCCGCAAAAACCGGTTCCTAAAAAGGCGGTCAAAAGAGGGCGTTTAGCCCGAATGATGAAATAACCCGTAATAAGACCGAGTAAAAGGCTTCCCGCCGCGTTTTCGAGGAAAGTGGCCGCCGGGAAAGAACCGCTGTGAATGTGCGCGCTCATTTCAAAGCGGAGCAAAGCGCCAAGCGCGCCTCCGATAAAAATTGCGATGTATTGTTTCATATCAGCCATCCTTAGAAATAAAATCCGGAAAATCAGTTACAATGCCGTCAACTGCCATCATTTGCAGCTTTTCGGCGGTCTTTTGATTTCTGACCGTCCAAGCAAATACTTTCAGGCCGTGTCTGTGAGCGGTGGAAATCAAGAACCGATTCAGACGGGTATATTTAATATTGACATAATGTACGGCTGATTTGTAGGCGGCCAGCTGGCTTTTGGAAAACATCCCAAAGCTGGGTCTTGCAATAATTGCAGTCGGAACGGACGGATACATGCCGTGAAAGGTCTGAATCGACTTGAGGCTGAATGATTGAACGATAGGGTGGATGGAAAAGGAAAACCTGCTTAACAGCTGGCCGACTGCTTTTTCAAGGCCGACTTGAGAAACGTGCCCCTTCAGTTCAATTAAAAATCCGATTTCAGAATGATAACGCTTCAGAACCTCTTCGAGCAGGGGAATCCGCTCCCCTTTAAACTCAGCCCCATACCAGCTGCCGGCATCCAGGGACTGCAGCTTCTTCAGCGTAAAATCTTTTACAAAACCGGAGCCGTCCGTCGTCCGGTCGACTTTGTCATCATGGATGACGACAATCTGACCGTCTTTTGTGAGCTGGACGTCAAGCTCAATGAAATCAGCGTTCATTTCGGCAGCGATATCAAATGCCGCAAATGTATTTTCGGGCGCGTAACCGGATGCGCCGCGATGAGCGATGGTATACAAGCTTGTCAGCTCCCCTCATGGGCATTTCTGTTATTATATCAGATTCGTATATGCACAGCGATTCAAACTGGTGAATGTGCAAAACAGTATTTTTTTGGAATAAAGTTAGTGCTTTTTTCGGTTTACAATCCGCATTGATGATTTATAATGGCAAAAAGGAGGCGAGATCATGGGAAAAGGGAGATTGAAAGTGGAAGAAAGAATTAAGGCCGAAACCGATGCTGAAATCCAAAAAGCGACTCTCCTGAAACAGACACAATCAAAGAAGAAATAGTGCCTGACCCTGTTGTATCTGGCTGAAAGATGAACGAATGTGTGAAAACCCCGGCTATGCTCTGATGCCGGGGTTTTTCAGGCTGCCTAAAGACATTAAAAGAAGCTGATGTCCGAATGTTTTAGTATAATAGATTTTCGACAAGACAAAGGAGCATGCCATGATGACACAATTTCAGAGCTTTTTTACGCTTGACCATATTTCGCAGATCAGTATCAGCATCGGAATTTTAGCGGCTTTTCTCGTTTTGAGAAAACTGTTTGTCAAATACTTTTTTCAGCTCATTTACAAATTGGCGAACAAGCCGAAAACCGACATATTCAAGCAGATTGCCGTAGCGTTTGACAAGCCGGCCAGATGGTTTTTCGCGGCGCTGGGTCTGTTTTTGGCGATTGAGTATTCGCCGTTTTTAGACGGGCAGATGGACATTGTCAAAAAATTGTACCGCTCTCTGATCGTTGCGCTGATCGCCTGGGGGCTTTGCAATCTGACATCGGCGTCTTCGTTTTTATTTCATAAAGTCAATCAGCGCTTTGAGCTTGATATGGATGACATTTTGGCGCCGTTTTTATCCAAGGTGCTGCGCTTTGTCATTCTCGCGCTCAGCGTCAGTGTGATCGCGCAGGAATTCAATTATGATGTAAACGGGTTCGTGGCCGGACTCGGACTTGGCGGATTGGCCTTCGCGCTTGCGGCTAAAGATACGATCAGCAATTTTTTCGGCGGCATTATCATCATTACGGAAAAGCCGTTTACGATCGGCGACTGGGTCGAGACGTCATCTGTGACGGGGGGCGTCGAAGATATCACATTCCGAAGCACAAGGTTCCGGACGGCGCAGGGGGCGCTTGTTACCGTGCCCAATTCAACGCTGTCCATGGAAGCCATCACAAACTGGACGAGGATGACGAAGCGCCAGGTCACGTTTTCCGTTCGTGTTTCTTATGCGACGCCGATTGATCGTCTAGAGCGGTGCATCACAAGGCTCAGAGAAATGCTTCGTGAACATGAAGGCGTGCATGATGATACGATTATGGTTAACTTTGACGTGTTTGCGGACAGCTATTACAATCTGTTTTTCAACTTTTACACAAAGACCATCGTCTGGGCGGAAAGCCTGGACGTGCGGCAGGATATCAACCGCCGGATTATTGATATTTTTGCTGAGGAAGGCGTGGAGTTCGCCTATCCGGGCCAGAATGTATTCGTAAAACAGAAAAGCCACGATGATCCGGTTCATGTGAAGGATCATTCCGGAGAAAAAGAACGGGCATAACAGGCGCCGTTCTTTTTTCATGATATGATAAAAAGAAAAGGCGGTGGAAGAGTGGAAGCGTTTATGACATTGATCAATCAGGCGGAACGTATCGTGGTGCTGACGGGAGCGGGAATGAGCACGGAATCCGGCATTCCTGATTTTCGTTCGGCGGGCGGTATATGGACCGAAGACACCTCCAGAATGGAAGCGATGAGCAGGGAATACTTTGAACGCCGTCCGCGTGAATTCTGGCCTAAATTCAAACAGCTCTTTCAGATGAAAATGAGCGGAAGTTATGAGCCGAATGCCGGCCATACGTATTTGGCGGATCTTGAAAAGCGGGGAAAGCAGGTAGACATTTTCACGCAGAATATTGACGGGCTGCATAAGAAAGCGGGAAGCAGCAGTGTCTATGAGCTTCACGGTTCAATTCAGACCGCCGCATGCCCCCGCTGCGGAGCGCGCTACGGGCTTTCTCATCTGCTGAAGGACGAAGTGCCGGAATGTACGGCGGAAATCGGTGATCATGCGGTATGCGGCACCGTATTAAAAACGGATGTCGTGCTGTTCGGCGATCTCGTTCAGCATTTTGAAACCCTTTATGAAAAGCTTGATAAAGCTGATCTTCTTCTTGTGATCGGCACTTCGCTTGAAGTGGCGCCGGCAAGGTTTGTCCCTGAGGATGCGGGCCGGATTCCCGGTTTGAAGCAGGTGATTATTAACCTTGAGCCGACATATTGCGACCATTTATTTGACCTTGTCATCCATGAGAAGATCGGTGAATTTGCAAAACGAATCAGCGCCGCGACATAAAAAAGCCGGATCATATACAGATCCGGCTTTTCTTATTCATGGACGGGAATCATTTGATCCGTCAGAACATCAAAGGAGTAGCCCTGGGCTTTCAGTTTTTGGATCAGGCTAGGCAAAGCGTGCACCGTCGCAGGCAGATCGTGCATTAAAATGACATGCGGCCTGCTCGTATGAACGCTTTCCAAATATGCGAGCTGATTCAATACTTCCGGCACGTACCGTGCGTTTTTGTACTTCCAGTCTTCACTGTCTATCGTCCAGTCCCAGTACACGAATCCGCCTTTTTCGAGATTCTTAATCTGGGCATCCGTCAATGACGGTTTACTGCCGTAAGGCGTGCGGACAAGATCCGTTTTTACTCCGGTGATTGCCTCGAGTGTATCGCGTCCCTGCTGCATTTCGTTCAGCGGTGATATCGGTGTTTGATAAAACAGGTGATTATCGTGCGTCACGCCGTGCAGGCCGAGCGCGATTCCTTCCTGCTTCGCTCTTTGCACGGAATGCTGATAGGCTTTCATCCGCGGTTCAAGCATAAAAAAAGTGGCCTTTGCGCCATTTGCCTTCAATACATTCAACAGCTGTTCAGTATATGGAGACGGCCCGTCGTCGAAGGTTAAATATACCGTTTTTTTCCCTGGGTCACGCTCTCTCTGCAAATGTTTCATTAAGACGTCGGGAGAATCATTTTTCAGCCGCAGGCTTTCTGCTTCATCCCGAAGCTGCCCGTTTGCAGTCACGGTGACCTGTTTGTTTTTTGCGGCGGAAGCGGAATATCCCATTATGACGATTACCAGAAGCAGTCCGCACAAAACTGCTAAACTCGTAAGTTTAAAAGCCAATGAAAACAGAGAAGGGGAAGCACCTTCTTTTGTGTTGCGCATAACAATCTCTCCAGTAGCATAAGTTTCTGCATAATGCCGATAACAGCGGAGGCTTGCGAAGTGCCATAAGTTAACAGCATATGTATGTCGAATCAAGTATACAGGAACAAAACTGGAAAAGACATAGAAAAGGTGTCGAATAATAAGATTTTAAGAAAAAAATAAACTCCGCAGCCGGCTCGTTCAGTATGATAGAATAGTTGACAATAACAGCTGAGAATGCACATCACGGCAGATAACGATGAGGAGGGTTTACATGAAGACATTAGTAAACGGCCAGTTGATTGATCGTGAAGAAGCGGCAGTTGATATTGAGGACCGCGGATATCAATTCGGTGACGGTGTGTATGAGGTCATCAGAGTGTATAACGGCGCCTTATTCGGTCTGCGCGAGCATATTGACCGTCTTTTCAGAAGCGCCTCAGAAATCGGCATCACCCTGCCGTTCTCCGCAGAGGACATAGAATGGGATCTGCAAAAGCTCGTACAGGAAAACAAACTCATTGACGGCGGGGTCTATATACAGACGACGAGAGGGAAGGCGCCGCGGAAGCACCAGTATGACGAAGGATTGGAACCGCAGACGACGGCATACACCTTTTCAGTGAAAAAACCGGAAAATGAACAAAAAGCCGGAGCGCAGGCCATAACGGCGGAAGACAAACGCTGGCTGAGGTGTGACATTAAGAGTCTGAATTTACTGTATAATGTGATGATTAAACAAAAAGCCTATGAAGCAGGCGCTTATGAAGCGGTGCTGATAAGGGACGGAGCTGTCACGGAAGGAACCTCTTCCAATGTATACGCCGTCATAAACGGCACTGTCCGGACGCATCCTGCAAATGAGCTGATTTTAAACGGCATTACGCGGATGAAACTGTTAGAGCTGATGAAAGAAAACGGGATTGAGGTGCGTGAGCAGGCTCTTACCGAAGACGAACTCAGGGATGCGGATGAAATTTTCATCTCGTCAACGACGGCTGAATTAATCCCGATCGTAACCCTTGACGGAAAACCGGTCGGAAGCGGAGCGCCGGGACCTGTAGCCAAAACGATTCAGGAGGCTTTTCAGTCGCACATTCAGCAGGAGCTCGGCGTTCAGTCATAAGCTGAAAAAAGGCCGGAACACATCCGGCCTTTTTGCTTCAGTCAGATAAAAAGAGATTCGATATGCTGAACGAGCACACGGGAGATCTTCTCTTTTGAAAGACGATCAGGTTCAAGCATGGCATGCAGCGCCAATCCGTCGGCGATGGCATACATTTTCTCCGCTTCGATCTCTTTATCAAGATTCGGTTTCAGAAGCTTATTTTCATCCAGCCAGTCAATCAGGCCGCGGATATATGCCAAGATCCCGTCCTGCTGGGGATGAAACTCTTCTCCCTTATGTCTGGCATAAGCTGTGAAAGCGAACCATACCTCCATTTCAGCCATCGTTTCTTCATCTGTCGGGATGATTTCAAGCATCAGACGCACCGCTTTTTCTTTCGGCGGCAGATCTTTCATGGCAACTTCGTTAATTCTGGCGGCCGCTTTTTCTTTTACGAGTGTCATCGCATACCCTAAAAGCTCATCCTGGGTGGTGAAATAGTGCCTCAGCGCGCCTAAAGAAAGACCCGCTTCCTGGGCGATGTTTCTCACTGTCGCTCCTTCCATTCCCCGCTCCAAAATCGTCCGCCAAGTGGCTTCGGCTATTTGTTTTCTTCTTTTTTCATGATCGATTATTTTAGGCATGGTTCCAGTGTAACAGGAAATATTTTTTCTTGCAATTTTGTAATACAGTTGTATTAAATAAAGAGCAGTGATACAATGCATTTTAGAAAACGATAAGGGGGAACCGGATTGAACGCGATTGCTTGGTTGATTGTCATTTGTGAGGCTGCTTTTTGGGCGGCTGTCATCTTTGGATTGGCGGCGCGCTATATATTCAGGCGGCAAAAGCTCGGAATGTTTTTTTTCGCTCTCATTCCTTTATTGGATGCCGTACTGTTTCTGGCGGCTGCAGCTGATTTATACAGAGGGGCGGCGGCGACTATGGCGCATGCGGTGGCGGCCATTTATATCGGAGTGTCTGTCGCCTTCGGAAAAAGCATGATTCAATGGGCGGATGAGCGATTCCGCTATTATGTGGTCAAGGAAGGGGCAAAACCGGTCAAACGGTACGGACTGGATTATGCCAAACATTATGCGAAAGGGTGGGGAAGACATGTATTAGCATTTATCATCGGCGGCGTTCTTTTAGCCGGAACGGTATTTCTCATTCAGGACGCTTCCCGCACCGAAGCGCTCAGCGTACTGTTAAAGGGCTGGTCTGTCGTATTGTGCATCGATTTTTTGATCATGGCGAGTTTTTTTGTGATGCCGAAAAAAAGAAGAAACAGCCGGGAGCTGTAAAAAAAGCAGCTTTTGATTAAGCTGCTTTACAGAAAGAATTATTTTACGATCAGCACGGGAATATCGGATTTCGATGACAGTTTTTCACTGACACTTCCGAATAAAAGTTTTTTCAGTCTGTTCTGGTCCCGGCTCCCCATGACGATCAAATCCGCCGATATACGGTCGGCATGCTCGATAATGGCATCAGCGGGATCACCTTCTAAAATGTCGATATCCCCGTCAATCTGGCTGTCGTTCATCAGCATTCTCGCTTCCGCAACGATTTCTTCCGTACGGTCTTCATAAATCATCGGATCAGGGGAGATTCTTTCCGCCTGGAGCGGGTCAGGAACGCTTGCAATCCCGCCGCCGATATACGTTGCCCCGGCTCCCGGCCTCGGGGGATCAACAATCGTCCGGGTATCTTTTGCATTGTGGGAATGTACGACCGTTAAATCCGCGTGAAACGTTTTTGAAAGGTCTATGGCTTTTTGGAGCGCTTTTTTACTATCATCACTTCCGTCAAAAGCTGCTATCAACCGGTCCGCGTGAAACATCGGCCTCATCCTTTCAGTAAAAAAGGTTTGTTTTACAATACCCGAATGGCAGAAATGTAAAACCTGCGTTGACAAAAAAAGGATTTGTTTATATGATGAAGGAACAATATAGGGAAAAAGGAGGTATGGATCATGTCAAAACTAAAGCTTGTCAACTCATCTTCAGCTGAATACCGGCGTGACTCCCATACAGCTTCCGTTTTCTGAACATTTGCTTAAAAACGAGGCAGTCGCGCATAAACGGCGGGTCTGTACCTTATTTATAATAATAAGAGGCATGGAGCTGAGGCTTCATGTCTTTTTTTATACAAAAAAATGAAAGAAAGACAGGTGTGATGCATGTGGCGGTATTAGCGAAAACAATGAAAAACAATCCGGAAAAGCTTGAGGGCGGCTGATTGATGAAAGGGGATGACGGTATTTGTTTACTGTATTAAAAAAGCTCGCGTGGTTTTTTAAAGCCTATTGGCTGCGCTATACGACAGCGATTGTTCTGTTATTGATTGTGAATGTCATTGAAATGTTTCCGCCTAAACTTCTCGGTAACGCGATAGACGATATGAAGGCGGGCGTGTTTACAAAAAGCGGGATGCTGTTTTACATATGTGTTTTTCTCGCATTAACGGCAGCCGTCTATTTACTGTCTTATTTTTGGATGTATCAGCTTTTCGGCGGGGCGAATGTCATGGAGAAGATTCTCCGTTCAAAGCTGATGGGAAGGCTTCTTCAAATGTCACCGCCGTTTTACGAGAAATACAGAACGGGCGATTTAATGGCGCGGGGGACAAATGACTTGCAGGCCGTCAGTATGACGACGGGCTTCGGGGTCTTAACGCTCGTTGATTCGACGATGTATATGCTGACGATATTTTTGACAATGGGGCTTCTCATCAGCTGGAAGCTGACATTTGCCGCGATTATTCCGCTGCCGATAATGGCGGCTGCGGTCAGCCTGTACGGAAAAAAGATCCATGAGCGGTTTACGGAAGCGCAGGATGCTTTCGGATCATTAAATGACAAGGTGCTGGAGTCGGTATCCGGCGTCCGGGTCATCCGGGCTTTCGTACAGGAAAAAAATGATGTCAGCCGGTTCGGTGATATGACGGCGGATGTATATGAGAAAAATATGAAGGTGGCGTTTATCGATTCACTTTTTGAACCGACTGTGAAACTTCTCGTCGGCCTCAGCTATCTCATCGGTCTCGGCTACGGCGCTTATCTCGTTTTTCAAAACCGGCTGACGCTGGGAGAGCTGGTATCGTTTAACGTGTACCTCGGAATGATGATCTGGCCGATGTTTGCGATCGGAGAATTAATCAATATCATGCAGCGCGGAAATGCTTCCTTGGATCGTGTGAATGAGACGCTTTCCTATGAGCCTGACGTGACGGCACCAAAGCACCCCGCCGGCATCAAGGAGCCCGGGCGTCTTGTTTTTGAACAAGTGACTTTCACGTATCCGAGCGGAGCGGGACCGGCGGTTTCTGATGTATCTTTTTCCGTTGAAAAAGGGCAGACACTCGGCATCGTCGGGAAGACGGGAAGCGGAAAGACGACGATCATTAAGCAGCTGTTGCGTGAATATCCGCCCGGGGCGGGTGCAATCACGTTTACAGGCGTACCGATTCAGGAGATTCCGCTCGAGGAGCTCCGCGGGTGGATCGGCTATGTGCCGCAGGATCATATTTTATTTTCAAAGACTGTAAAAGAGAATCTGCTTTACGGACGGCAGGATGCAAACGAAGAGGAAATCGGCAGCGCGCTGAAAGATGCGCATTTTGAAAACGATATCGGTATGCTTTCCGACGGGCTTGAGACGCTTGTCGGCGAGAAGGGCGTAGCGCTCTCTGGCGGACAAAAGCAGCGCATCTCAATTGCGAGAGCGCTTTTGACTGATCCTGACATTCTCATATTAGATGATTCGCTTTCTGCCGTAGACGCGAAAACGGAAGCCGCCATCATTGACAGCATCCGTAAAAAACGGCGGCATAAAACAACGATTATCACCACCCACCGGCTCTCGGCAGTTGAACACGCAGATCTCATTCTCGTCATGGATGAAGGCCGGGTGTCTGAAAGAGGCACGCACCGGGAGCTATTGGCGCAGAACGGCTGGTATCGAAAACAATATGAGAGGCAGCAGCTGTCCTCTCTTGAAGAAGGGGGGACGGGCGCATGAAGACCGGAAGAAGATTATGGAATTACGCGCTTCAATATAAGAAGCTGCTGATATGGGCGGTCGTCCTGCTCATTATTGCGGTCGGCACTGAGCTGACCGGCCCGTTTATCGGAAAAAAAATGATTGACGACCACATTCTCGGCATTGAAAAAACATGGGTTAAAGCCTCTGCGGACGATCCGGGCGCCGTCAGGTTCCGGGGGCATGATTATGTCAGGGAGGACCGGCTCAAACCGGGGGCGGACAAAACCGGAGAGGCGCACATTTATCAAGTCGGTGCGGGCTACTATTTTGTTGACCGTCCCGTCAGTTTTGACGGAAACCGTTCGGTGTCTGACGGCCGGCTGACGATATCAAACGGTAAAGAAAGCAGGTCATATCCCGCCATTACGTTATCAAGACAGGAGATTTTTCAATTTTACCGTCCGGAAATAAAAGGATTGCTGACGCTGACCGCCATTTACGCGGGACTGCTCATGTTTTCCGTATGTTTTCATTACGGCCAGCATTATCTGCTGCAGATGGGAGCGAACCGGATCATACAGCGCATGAGGCAGGATGTATTTTCACACATTCAGAAAATGCCGATCCGCTACTTTGATAATCTGCCTGCCGGAAAAGTCGTGGCCCGCATTACGAATGACACAGAAGCGGTCAGGGATTTATATGTAACGGTGCTGTCGACATTTATCACAAGCGGCGTTTATATGCTCGGCATTTTTACGGCGCTGTTTATGCTTGACGTCAGGCTGGCCGCCGTTTGCCTGCTGATTATTCCGATTTTAATGATCTGGTCGGTTGTCTACCGCAAATACGCATCCGTCTTCAACCAAAAAATCCGTTCCATTAACAGTGACATCAATGCGAAAATGAACGAGTCCATTCAAGGGATGCCGATTATTCAGGCGTTCCGCCGAGAGAAGGAAACGATGAAGGAATTTGAAGAATTGAATGAAGCTCATTTCCGCTACAAAAACAAAATGCTGTCCTTAAATTCCCTCATGTCCCACAGTCTTGTCAATGTGTTGCGCAATCTGGCGTTTGTCGGGCTGATCTGGTATTTCGGGGGCGCGAGTCTGAGTGCGGCCGGAATTGTTTCAATCGGTGTTTTATATGCATTTGTTGATTATTTAAACCGTTTGTTCCAGCCGGTTACGGGGATTGTCAACCAATTTTCAAAGCTTGAATTGGCCCGTGTCTCTGCCGCCAGGGTATTCGAGCTTTTACAGGAGGAGGAAACGGAAGAAGAAGGCGCTCCCGCAGACAGAAAGGCGAAAGGAACTGTGGAATTCCGCGATGTTTCTTTTGGATATCGAAAGGGAGAAGAGGTGCTGAAACACATCAGCTTTACAGCTGAAAAAGGGGAGACGGTCGCCCTCGTCGGCCATACGGGGTCCGGCAAAAGCTCCATCCTGAATCTTCTGTTCCGTTTTTATGATGCTCAAAAAGGGGATATTCTGCTGGATGGTCAGAGCATATACGGCATGTCAAGGCAGGAGCTGAGGTCGCATATGGGCATTGTGCTGCAAGACCCGTATCTTTTCTCGGGCACGATCGGCTCCAATGTGACGCTCGATGATCAGCGTATTTCTCTGGAGCAGGCGGAAGAAGCGCTTCGCCAAGTCGGTGCCGCAAGTCTTCTGCAATCTTTGCCGAAGGGCATCAGAGAGCCCGTCACCGAAAAAGGCGGCACCCTGTCCTCAGGCCAGCGTCAGCTGATTTCTTTTGCAAGAGCGCTTGTGTTCGATCCGGCCATTTTAATTTTGGATGAGGCGACGGCGCACATTGACACCGAAACAGAAGCAGTCATTCAAAAAGCGCTGCAAGTGGTTCAAGAAGGGCGCACGACATTTATTATCGCCCATCGGCTTTCCACGATCAGACACGCCGACCAGATTCTCGTGCTGGAAAAGGGCCGCATCATTGAAAAGGGAAGCCATGACGAATTAATGGCGCAAAAGGGGCAGTACCGCCAAATGTATGAATTGCAGAAAGGAACGGCGAAGTCCGCGGTGTAATCGGAAAGGGTGAATCTAAAGGTTCGCCCTTTTTTTCATTCAGTAAGCCAGTCCCACCCGTTTTCTGACAAACTGAGGGCTGATCAGCTCACGGTACAGAAAATGCGCCGTGTCTCCGACGGTGATTTCAGCGCCGTCTTCAGGAAGGCGATCCTGTTCGAACCGGTAAACTCCGGCAGCATCTCCGTCAGGAAGGTAGGTGGGACAGATGATCGTCCAGTCAAGATCCTCTGCCAGCAGCATCTCGTATACGCGGGCGTGTTCCTTTGCGGCTCTTGTTGATTTTCGTTTTGATTCTGCCGATTCAAAACGGTATTGATCAGGCATAAGCCGTGATTGAAGGATACCCGCGGTGCCGATCGTAATCAGACGCTGAACACGATGCCGTTTCATGCTGTCTATTATATGGGTTATAGCGGCTGAAAGGGTATCGTCACCGTCCGTGCCGAGACAGCTCACGACTGTGTCCGCTTTGGAAATCAATCGGCTTACATCTTCCCGCCGCCTCGCATTCCCTGTTATGATTTGTTTTTCAGGAATGGGAAGGACTGTACCGGCTGATCTGACAAGAGCGAATATCTCCATGTGTCCATGTTTCTGCGCTTCTTTTATAAAAGCCTGTCCGACTCTTCCCGTTGCTCCGAGTAAAGCGATGTTCATGTAAAAAACCTCCTCGCCGCTCATTATATCATTCAAAGCAGCGGGGAAAAGAATACCTGTGAATAAACGGGAAATGGTGGGCAACATATTCATTGACCAAAGAAACACTTACGAACTGAAACAGCTCCCAATTGACTGAGGCAATGAATGACATGTTTTCCCTCCTTTTTTCCTAGGGTATGTGGAATAGGAAAAAAGGGTGACGGCATAAAAGAAGACGCGGTATCCCGCGCCTTCTGTAAGCCATTTATTGAGTTGTTATTGTACGCCTTGGCCGCCCATGTTCTGCTGTGCGAAAGATACTAGACGTTTAGTGATTTCTCCTCCGACAGAACCGTTTGCACGAGAAGTTGTTTCTCCGCCAAGGTTTACGCCGAACTCAGAAGCAATTTCGTATTTCATTTGGTCGATTGCTTGAGCAGCGCCGGGTACTAATAGTTGGTTTGAAGAGTTGTTGTTTGCCATTTGTATGATCTCCTTTATTAAGTAGTATGGTTGGGTTTGCTGGAATTGCACCAGCCGATGGTTTTCGGAATGAAAACCATTGCCAGCTCGGCTTCACCCAATGCTGTTTGCCGCTTTGTACTACGTATTATGGTGAATCAAACGGCATCTCATTCGGAAAACGGTGTGGTAAATAGCGGAAGGAAAAAAGAAAAGCCCAGCCTGGTGCGGCTGAGCTTTTAGCTTTCAGTCATATATGTGATAAAGCATTAATTCATGCAGCTCTTTTACGAGAGCCGGCTCTTCTTTTCCCGGATGTGTGTGTCCCCATTCAATGTCTCCGGACTTATGGTAAATCCCTTCATAATGCGTACCCTGCCAGTAAAATGAAATCCGCCATCCGGGCAGTTTCTCTTTTTTGAATAACGGTTTCCAGCTGAAGTGCGAAATCATGACGTTCACGCTCCTTATGGGAAATGTTGATCTTGTTCATTGTAGCTCATCGTTCATTGCCTGTCCCGGGTAAACCAAAAAAAGACAGCCTCACCGCCAAAGTTTTTCCGGGGCGGTGATGGACCGTTCTGATAAATACGACGCGTATTCAAAATTTCTCCGTTTTGTCAGGTAATCGACCGATCTCAGCTTCGGATGGGAAAAAATGCTGCGCCCGGGGCGGGAATTGGCTTCAAACATCCAAACTTTCCCTGAATGATCGACGCCGAGGTCAAAACCGATTTCGCCGATAAAACCTTCAATGTGCTCATTTAACACGCGGCTGACCGCCAAGGCGGCTTTTGAAAGTTTCCGCATCATGCCGACTCTCTCGCGCGGATCGCCGTATAATTCAGCTAACGTCCTGACTTCTCCACCGGTTGCCAGATGCGTCGTGATGCTGTTTTCACCGGAAATTTTTGCCGCAATGGCCGTCACTGTCCATTTCCCCTCGGCGTTTTTATTCGTGTGCACCCTGAAATCGACGGGGCGCCCATCCAGCCGGATCAGGTCAATGCCTTGCTGAATTAAAAATGCGGACGGGTCATTGTTTTCTTTAAATGCTGTCATGAAGGATGCCGCATCTGAATACTCTGCCGTCACCACCGTTTTTTCCTCATTCGTGTGTTTGACAGATAAGCCGGCATCTGTTTTTTCCACCTTGTAAATCCCCGTTCCGAGTGCACCGTCTGCAGGTTTGATATAGACGGTGCCAAATGTGCTGCATAACGTCTCTAACGCTTCCGCATTCGGGTGCAGGACAGATTTTGGCAGAAGTGAAGCGGTGAGACTGTTTTTTTCCAGAAGCTTATGAATGTCCCATTTATTAAAGAATTGCGGATTAAACCACGGAATCTGATAGTCATTCATCAGCCTCTGTTTTGTCTGCTGTAAAAGCGGAACTTCTTCCGTTTTTCGGCTCGGGAGCCTGTCATATACGACATTCGGAAGCGGGACGGCCGTCCGTTTCCAGCTGTTTTCTTTATAAATCAGCGCTTGGACGGTGCCTTCTTCCCAGTTGATCTGATGGGCCCCGAAAACGAAACAATATCCGTTCGCCTGTTCATGAAGAGAGAGCATCTTGGAAAAGAAGGCTGTACGGTCTCTTAACGGGCGGGACGGCGATGATGTGAACCCAGCTGTGAAAACGCCGATCAGCGGTCCGATGTGCACCGTCTGGCCGTGTATGAGAAAGTCAGCCCGGCTTTTATGCGGTATCAACAGCTCCTCAAACAAATCTTCAGAAAGGAGCGCGCTTTTTTCAAGTGATTGAGAAAAGGCTACACGGCATTTGACAACCTTGGTCCCGAAGGCAGCGGATAAAAGCCCTTCCCGTTTCATGGAGGAGGGGAGAAACAGCGTATTTTTGCTTTTTTTATCGATGCCGACAATCATCCCTTTATGATTCACGCGGTAATACCCCTTTCCGGCTTTCCTGTGACTGAAGCTCACGGAAGCGTCTCAGCGGACTCGTATACAAATCCTCTTTCGCCTCCGGAGCCACGCTTAAAATAGCTTTTCGTCCCGGCTTTGAGTTGACATCCAAAAGCCAGATGCGTCCGTCTTTGGCATAACAAATATCGAGCCCCAGCTCAAACAGCGGCCCGAACCGTTCGTCAAGGAAATAAGGGACGGATTGGGTGATCGAAAAGACATCATCCAATAAAACGGCCTGCTGCTTTCTCGGAATTTCCTCAAACCATGTGTCAAACTTAATCGGTTCTGATCCTCCGGGCAAATGAGATAAAAGACCGTTCTGATAGCCCCTTCTGACCGCTTTTCCGACCGTTTCCCAAACGCCTGACTCAGTTTTACGCATGAAAATGCGGATGTCGCACGGATGCCGCTCTTTATCCTGGATATTTAAGTAGGATTGAAGCAAATAGCGGTGCTGCAGCACTTTTTTGCACCAAGACTTAAAAGACACGTGATTGGAAAATGATTTTGTTTGTTTGTTTTTTCCGATATAGTAAGTGGCCGTAATTGATTTTTTGCCTGTTTCAAGCAGGATGATGCCTCTGCCTCCCGCGCCGAAAGCGGGCTTAAGTATACATGCTTTTTCCTTGGCTAAGTATGATTGCACCTGTTCATAGCGGCTGACTTCGGCCGTTTCAGGAATATAGGGACTGATCAGATGATGCTTTTGGAGCGCATCCGTGATCGTCCATTTATCAGGAAGCCCCCGGCCGATAAATTCCGTTTTCGGATATTTTTTCAGCCATTCGACGATCGGTTTGGCTTTTTGCGCTTCAGCGGATTTTCCGTAAAAACAGCGGTCGTAAATATATTCGGGAATATCGATTTCCGTTTCGTTCCACTTTCCGCTTTGCGGGTGATAGACGAGCGCTTTCACGCGCAAAGAATCCGGAAATATATCAAACGGTGTAAAGCGGGCTAAGCGCACATTATATTGAGGCGCTCTTTCAGCCAATTCCCCGGCGTAATCTTCTTCGTGCCGGCGGGATACAGACATAAAACCGAGTGTTGTCATATTATTACTCCCCCTTTATTCAAAAAGCCGCTGATGGAACGGCCCTTCCATCCAATAAATATGCTAAGCGCATCATAAAAGATGATCTACTGTAAAGAGTACGAAACAGCATCTTGCCTTATTCCTCACAAACAACAATTCAGGTTCTTCATTTGCCCGCATGCCCGCCAGCCTCTATAATACGAATAGATATATCATCAAGAAAATAGAACATAAGATGGAGGCAGAAGAAAAGGAATGGGCATAGCAGGAACGTTTCTATTTATGATTGTGATCGGAGCCGCGATCGGTGCGGTGACGAATCATCTTGCCATTCAGATGTTATTTCGTCCGTACCGGCCGTATTACCTGTTCGGAAAACGGGTTCCGTTTACGCCGGGGCTGATCCCGAAAAGACGGGATGAATTGGCAAAACAAATGGGGCTCATGGTGACGAACCACCTTTTAACCCCGGAAGGAATAAAAAAGCGGCTTTTATCAGATACCGTTAAAAACCAGGCGCTTCTTTTCGCCGAACAATTCACGCAAAAAATGGCCGCTTCCGAGATGACGGTGCACGAAGCTTTGGCCGCCGCGGGCATCGGGAATCCGCAGGAAAAGACGGATGCCTGGATTGACCGTTTTACCGATGAAAAGCTTTCGGAACTGTACCGGAAATATGAGCACCGCGCCATAAAAGACTGGCTTCCTGATGAGCTTCAGGAAAAGCTGGATGAAAAAGTCCCGCTGGCCGCAGATTATATTCTGAAGCGGAGCATTGATTATTTTGAGAGCGAAGAAGGGAAAGAAAGGCTCGGAAATATGATTGACGACTTTTTGAATTCCCGGGGGATGCTCGGCAGCATGGTGCAGATGTTCCTCGGCAATTCAAGCTTGGCAGACCGTGTGCTGCCTGAGCTGTTAAAGTTTTTGCGCAATGAGGAAACGAAAAAGCTTCTGGCTGATCTGCTTTCTCAAGAATGGGGCAAGCTCAAATCTTATACACTTTATGAGGCCGATGAAAAGTGGAATGCGAAAGATCTGCTGTTCAGCATGAAAAAGCGGGCTTTGGCCGCACTTCAAACCGCGCCCTTTTTCGAATGCCGGCTCGGTGACATCATCTCCCGTTATGAAGGGGAGATTACGGGAACGTACGCGCCGAAGCTGCTTGATGCGGCACTCGGCAGTATTGCCGCTCATTTGGAGGATGTGCTGAAACGGCTGCGTCTTGAGGAAGTGGTCAAAGAGCAGGTTGATCAGTTTCCCGTTGAACGGCTGGAGGAAATGGTGCTGTCGATTTCCAAGAGAGAATTTAAGATGATAACGTATTTAGGCGGTCTGCTCGGCGGGATAATCGGAGCAATTCAGGCTTTGTTTGTCATTCTTTTCTAAGGAAAACATACGCCGATGATGAAAGTCGCTCCGCAGTCTGTTATAGTGGAGTGGTATGTCCGAAAGGAAGAAAGGAGCGGTTATTATGGCAGTTCATTTTTATGATGCAGCATATGATCTTGAAAAAGCTTTGCGAAACAGTGATGAATACAGCCGTCTGAGAGGGCTTTATGATCAAGTAAACGCAGATGAATCCGCAAAACGCATGTTTGATAACTTCCGCAATGTACAGCTGCAGCTTCAGCAGAAACAGATGTCAGGTGAAGAAATCACTCAGGAAGAGGTAGAGCAGGCACAAAAAACGGTTGCTCTCGTACAGCAGCATGAATTGATTTCTCAGCTGATGGAAGCGGAACAGCGCATGAGCATGCTGATCGGCGAGTTAAACAAAATCATTATGAAACCTCTTGAAGAGCTTTACGGCAGCCCGGAATAAGCTCCACACCCCTCCATCTATGAAATGGAGGGGTTTTTTTATTCAACAGAAAAATCAAGCGAACCTTTTACCGTTCCGTTAATGATGACAGACAGAGTGTGAATTCCCCGATAATGCTTGCGGGTGGTTAAATCTTTAAGGGAATGATGTTTGCTGAAGGCTTTTACGTCTCCGTTATCCATGGCGGACTCCGACATCTTAAACACCTTGCGGCTGCGGTGCCCCCTTTTCTTTACAAAATCAATCGCGTATTCAACCCTGACTTTTTGCCGGGCGGATGAGCGGATCTGAAAAGAAAAATGTATGCTTGTTCCGATGGCGGCCGTTTCCGAATTCAGTGTAAAACGTTCCAATGAAATCCGGGTGGCGTCTTCAAACCCGAAAACCGCAAGTGCCTGTTTGTCTCCTCTTTTTAACAGTGTCCTGCAGGCGTGCTTCAAAATCCAGTCCGTGTGCGGACAGCTTCCGAACCGCTCGGCTGCGATCTGTACCAGAAGATCCGGATGTGTTTTGGAGATGTCATTCAGGTTATTCGCCACGCTTTTTCTGACATATAACGAGTCATCCTGCATCAAGCGGTCCAGAACAGGGAGAATCGGGGAAGGATCGTCAAGAAGAGCCGGAATGGAGATTCCCCACGGCAGGCGCGGTCTTGAGCCTTCGCTGGCAAGCCTTCTGACATGTTCGTCCGGATGCTCCGTCCAGGAAAGGAACTCTTTGAACATCCGCTCCCGGTCAAGCCTGATATACGGGCGGACCGCAAATTCGGAAGTGGAAAAACGAGTGAAATACTGAAGCGCCTTCATTGATTCGTCCCAGTGATCCGTTCCGTACTGTTGGACATAATCGGGAAAAATAATCCCGGCGAGCCCTGAGAAGCGGGGAGCTGTCTCATATAAGACGTCAAGCGCCCGTATGTAATCCTTCGGCAGTGTTTCATATAAAGAGTCTGTGATCCGGCGCATCCGCTGTTTTAACGTCAGTCCGGGCCAATCTTCCTGAAACATCAGCGCCCGGCACTTGTCCCGCTCAAAAGCCGGATACGCCGATTTGATTCTGTTCAGAAGTGCTTCTGCAAATTCTTCGTTATAAATATCTTTTAATAGAGACATGACAGTCACCGCTTTTTTTCTTTTATTATATGAGAATGTATGTTCCCTTTCAACTTTATCATACATTCAGCATAGATATTTCCTCTGATTTTTTTAGTTAAAAAAACCCTTGTTTTTTAATAATATAATTGAGATAATAACTCTGAAAGCGCCTACACTTACAGATGATCTAAGGATACGGTCGCCTATACTGCCTGGTATGTTAAGGGGTAGCAACAGAGAGTAAGTGAAACGAGCGCATCAACGGTCAAATAAGGGGTTCCTGATATATTTCGTAAATAGAAATACACATTGGGGAGAAGGCAGCAAATCGATCGTATCCCAACAAAACGACAGTTCAAAGTCTGCTTGAGGCAGGCTTTTTTGCTGCGGAGAAAAGGTTGTTCTAAACAAAGAGACAGGGTCATATCCTAATGACAAGTACAGTCATCAAGGAGGGGGACTTCTCTGTGTCAAAACAAATGCTGGCGTTAAATATAGACGGAGCGCTTCTTCGCTCCAACGGCAAACTTCATCAGACGACAAAGGATGCCATCGAATACGTCAAGAAAAAAGGAATTTACGTCACACTGGTCACAAACCGCCATTTTCGCTCCGCTCAAAAAGTGGCGAAAATATTAAAGCTGAATGCGAAATTGATTACCCACAGCGGCGCATACATTTCTGAAAAAATAGATGAGCCGTTTTTTGAAAAGAAAATATCAGAAGATCACACGTTTAATATTGTTCAGGTGCTGGAAAGCTATCCATGCAATATCCGGCTTCTTCACGAAAAATATTCGATCGGAAACAAGAAGAAAGTGAACTCCAATCTGGTCGGGAAAACGATGATTCATCCGTCTGACCCGATTTTTTATCCGGTGCAGTTTGTCGAATCATTAAGTGACCTGCTCCTTGATGAGCCGGTTTCAGCGCCCGTCATTGAAGTGCATGCCGAAGATGGCCTGCAGGCTGATATAACGGATACGATAATGAAAGCATTCCCGGCCGTCGATGTGATCCGCGTCAACGGAGAAAAACTGAACATCGTGCCTAAAGGGGTTTCAAAAGAAAGCGGACTTTCGATGGTCGCCGCTGATCTCGGGCTTTCAATGGAAGAGGTTGTGGCTATCGGCCATCAGGAAGATGATCTGCCGATGATCGAGCTGGCCGGTCTCGGCGTCGCGATGGGGAATGCCTCAAATGAATTAAAAAGAAAAGCGGACTGGGTGACAAGGTCAAATGATGAACAGGGAGTCGCCTATATGATTAAGGAATATTTCCGCATGCAGCACCGCAAAGGCTTTCTCGATAAGTTCCATATGAAACGGCCGTAATCAGAGCCGCAGACGCGAACCGCCGGTCTGCGGCTTTTTCGCGGATTGATTTTAGCCTGTTCTTTCTGTACACTAAAGAAAGTTTTGAATCTGAAAAATAAGGTGATCACATTGCAAATAAAAATAGACGGCATCACGGATGACAGGCTGCATCGTCCGCTGCAAAACATCGCGAATTTGTTTTTTGAAGAGTGTGTTCTTGCGTACGGCGAAACGGAGGAGCCCTCTGATCTCGTCATCTCACTTGCCATTTCTCAAGATGCAGACAGCGTGTCGGTATCCGGAGAAATCAAAGGAACCGGCGAAAAGGAACATCATACGAAACCGCTTCTTGCCGGATGGAGCGAAAAAGAAGTATTTAAACAGGTGAAAAACACGCTGTCGTACGTCTACTTAAATCTTCTTCAATCGCATACGGGCATGACACAAAAATGGGGCATCTTAACCGGCATCAGGCCTACTAAACTTCTTCATAAAAAGCTGCAGAGCGGCCTGACAAAAGAAGAGGCGCACGCCGATCTGAAAAAAGATTATCTGATCCATGATGAAAAAATCAATCTGATGCAGGAGATCGTCGACCGTCAGCTCGCTGCGGTTCCCGATCTGTACCGGGTCAAAGATGAAGTCAGCATATATATCGGCATCCCGTTCTGCCCGACAAAATGCGCCTACTGCACGTTTCCGGCTTATGCCATTCAAGGACAGGCGGGAAGAGTCGGCTCCTTTTTATGGGGGCTTCACTATGAAATGCAGAAAATCGGAGAATGGCTGAAGCGGCATGATATCAAAGTGACGACCATTTATTTCGGCGGCGGCACGCCGACAAGCATTACCGCTGAGGAAATGGATCTTTTATATGAAGAAATGGTCCGCTCTTTCCCGGATGTCGCGAATATCAGGGAGATTACCGTTGAAGCGGGCCGTCCCGACACGATTACGGAGGAAAAGCTGGCCGTTTTAAATAAGTATAAGATTGACAGAATCAGCATTAACCCGCAATCTTATGAAAACGAAACGCTTAAGGCCATCGGCAGACACCATACAGTTGAAGAAACCATCGAAAAATATCATCTTTCCCGCAAACACGGCATGAATAACATCAACATGGACCTGATCATCGGCCTGCCGGGAGAAGGGACGGCTGAGTTCAGGCACAGTCTTGAGGAAACGGAAAAGCTGATGCCTGAATCTTTGACCGTTCATACGCTTTCTTTTAAACGGGCGTCAGAAATGACGAGAAACAAGCATAAGTATAAAGTTGCCGACAGACAGGAAGTGTCCCGCATGATGGATGACGCCGTCCGCTGGACAAAAGAGCACGGCTATACGCCGTACTACTTGTACCGGCAGAAAAACATTCTCGGAAACCTTGAAAATGTCGGCTACTCCTTCCCTGGTCAGGAAAGCATCTACAACATTATGATTATGGAAGAAGTGCAGACGATTATCGGTATCGGCTGCGGCGCGGCAAGCAAATTCATTCATCCGGAAACCGGAAAAATCACGCACTTCGCCAATCCGAAAGATCCGAAATCATATAATGACCGATTCGAGCATTATACAGAAGAGAAAATCAAATACTTAGATGAGATGTTCGTCAAATCTGCATTATAATATCAAAAACGGCACGGAATCAGCGTGCCGTTTTTTTTATGTTTAACCGTCTGCAAAAACGGGAAAAGACCATCAGACTGTTATTCGTAAGAGGTGTAATTATGTATGATGTCATAGGAGCGGGAATCGGGCCGTTTAATTTAGGGCTTGCCGCATTGTTAGAGGATATACCCGGAACAGACGCTCTTTTTTTCGATAAAAAGAAAGAATTTGCGTGGCATCCCGGTCTATTAATTAAAGGGACGGATTTACAGGTGGCGTTTCTGGCGGACCTGGTCACGCTCGCCGATCCGAAAAGCCGCTACACGTTTTTAAACTTTCTCCATGAACATGACCGGCTGTACCGGTTTTATACGTTTAATGAATTTGATATTCCGAGACGGGAATTTAACGACTATTTGAGCTGGGCGGCTTCAGAAATCAAATCATGCCGTTTCGGCTCAGAGGTAATCGGTGTGAAAAATGCCGGCGGACATTATGACGTCAGCGTCAAGAACATTGAGGACGGAAGCATCAGTGTCTATCAAACGAAGCATTTCGTCATGGGGACGGGGTCTGAGCCGCTTATTCCCGCAGAGATTGCTGACGAAGCGCGTCAGGACACGATGGTCAGCACGGAATATTTGTTTCGGAAAGACGAGCTCGCCGGCGCCGAATCAATTACAGTGGTCGGCTCCGGACAGAGCGCCGCGGAGATCTTTTCTGACTTATTGCACGATGAACAATACCGCCGCAGCCGGCTGCAATGGGTGACACGCTCCGCCGGATTTCGAGAATTGGAAACCGCCAAGCTCGGGCAGGAAATGTTTACACCTGATTATGTGGAATATTTTAACCGCCTGCCTTTTAAAGAACGGCTGAACACACTCCCTGAGCTGGACGGACTGCGCCACGGCATTGATTCTGACACACTTGCCGCCATTTACGATGCCCTGTATCACAGATCGATCAGCGGAGGTTCGCCTGACGTGTATATTCAGCCGATGGCGGAGCTTGAAAAAATTGAAAAGCAAAACGGGCGCTGCGTACTGAGCTTTCATCAATGGCAGATGGATGAAACCTTTACGGCCGATTCAGAAAAAGTGATATTGGCGACCGGTTTTAAACCTCATATTCCGGAATGGTTTACGGCAATTGCCCCTGATATCGAATGGGAGGATGAGAAACGGTTTAAAGTGACGGCAGATTCCCGTCTTGTCTTTAAGGACGACAGGCGGCATCATTTTTTCACATTAACGAATCTTGATCATGCTCACGGAACGGGCGCTACGAATTTGAAGCTGTCTGTTTACAGAAATCAAAAAATCATCAATACCATTCTGGGAAAAGAGCATTTCTCCATTAATAAAAAAACGGCTTTTCAGCAATTTCTTCCTGCTCAAAAAAACTGACCTCTTATGAAGAGGTCAGCTTTTTTTTATGATTTCTGCGGCTTCTTTTCAGGCGTCTTCCATTTGAACACGCTGTTCAACAGGAGATATATCCGCTTCGATTCTTTCGTGAGCAAAGGGCCGAAGATGGCCAGTATCAGAACATATAAGGCGGCGAAAGGTTTAAGTGAAGCGGACAGGCCGCCGGCGATGCCGAGATTTGCGACGATAATGGAGAATTCGCCGCGGGACACAATGGTCAGCCCGATATTGGACGATGCTTTATGAGAAAGCCCCGCCCGGCGCCCGGCGATCATGCCGGCGATAAAGTTTCCGGCAATCGTCAGCAGAACGGCGCCGAGGGCGAGCCATACCGCATCTCCGAGTGAAAACGGATCAATGCTGAGACCGAAGCTGAAGAAAAACATGGCCCCGAAAAAGTCACGGAACGGCACGACAAGGTGCTCAATCCTGTCAGAATGGGCCGTCTCCGAAAACACGAGTCCGAGCAAGAGCGCGCCGATCGCTTCAGCGACATGAATCGTTTCGGAAAAGCCGGCAATGAAAAAGAGCGCGGCGAAAATGACGATGACAAATACCTCGTTTGAACGGATATCAAGCAGCTTGTTCAGCAGAGGCGGCAATTTTCGAGCGGCAATGAAAAACAGCAGCATATATCCGAAAGCGATCACGATTGACATCAGCGCGCCTCCGACAGACGTCGCGTCTCCCAGAACAAGCCCGGAAACGACGGATAAGTAAACCGCCAGAAAGATATCCTCAAACATAATGATGCCGAGAATCAGCTCTGTTTCCGGATTGGCCGTGCGCTTTAAGTCGACAAGCACCTTTGCGACAATGGCGCTTGATGATATCGTGATGACGCCCGCCAATACAAGCACTTCCAAAAAGGAAAAGCCCGTAATAAAGCCGTAGATCAGCCCTAAACTGAAATTAATCAGAATATAAATCGTTCCGCCGGCGGCGATTGAACGTCCGGATTTGACTAATTTTCCGACCGAGAATTCAAGCCCGAGGTAAAAGAGGAGGAACAGGACGCCCATCCGCCCGAAAAATTCAATCACTTCCCGGCTTTCGATAAACGTCAGGTCAATGATGCCCGCTTGGGGCGCGTGCGGCCCGACGAGCATTCCTAAAATGATCAGGAAGGGGATGATCGAGAATTTAATTTTATTGGCGATGACACTCGCAATGGCCACAAGAACTAATGCCGTACCGACTTCAAATACGAGATGGTCCATAAACAGATCACACTCCGTCTCTGGAGAGGAAGTCTTGGATCAGCTTTTTCAGATGCTTTCTTTCACCTGAGAGGACGAGTGTATCGTTTGTTTCAAGGAGCGAATCAGCGCCCGGGTTTAAAAACTTTTTCTGGTCATGCTTAATGATGGCGATGACCGTCACGTCATAGTTTTGGCGCACATCCAGTTCGCCGAGCGTACGCCCTGCCGCTTTTGCCCCTTTTTCAACTTTAAACCATTCGATAATCAGATCGCTGAACGCCATTTCAATCGATTCAAGCGCCTGCGGTTTGTACACCATCCCGCCGATAATCGCGGCAATCTGTCTTGCTTCCGCATCATCAAGTGAAATGCTTGCCAGAAGCTCATCAGGGTCGCGGTCATCGAATCTGTAAATTTCCCGCCTGCCGTCATCATGAATGATGATCGTCATTTTTTCATGATTTCTCGTTTCGATTTCGAATTTTTTCCCGATGCCGGGCAGATCGTTTTCTTTAATATTCATAAAAAATCCCTCCGGAATATACTGTTTTTACACCGTAAATACAGATTGGCAATGAGAAATGGTCTGATGCCGGAGGTAATTTGACTGGTATTGTATCGGAATGGCGCATGTCCTTTCCATTGTGGAATCAATGAATTGATCAAGAGGTTTGACAGATAACAGGGAGATCATCCGGGATAACGCACCGTATCCTTTTGACAGGCCTTGCGGAGCGGTTTTGGTTTGAACCGGCGTCTTTGCCGATTCCGTTTCCTGCGGGTAAACCGAAATTTGTACATGGCTGTCTGTTTCTGTCACCAATTGGGAAGGAAGAGCGACATCCGAAGGGGGGAACAGCACCATAAAAAAGCTCAGTAACAAGCTGAGTATCACATATTTCATTATCGGTGTTTTTCCCCCCTTTTGTTTTGTATATCAATTTCACTATATAAAAATGTATGTTCAGTTTCAAATGATATGCATTTTTCGGTATCTGTTGACCTTGAAAAATAAAGGAGTTTCGCTTCGGAGAAAGGAATATATCATTTGAACAAAATATGTAAGCGGATTCAAGGGGGATGTAAACATGCAGTATATTCGTTATGAAGAAAAGGGAAAGATCGCAGAGATTGTGCTGAACCGGCCTGACAGTTACAACGCGCTGAATGAACAAATGCTCCGGGAATTGGAAAATGCATGCGTGATGGCAGCCGACAGCGAAGCGCTTATCGTGCTTTTACGGGGGGAAGGCCGGGGATTTTCCGCGGGCGGTGATATTCAGATGATGACGTCGGATCATGATTCAGGAGAATATGAACGGCTCATGAAAATGATCGAATCCATTACGCTGACCCTCTATGATATGAAAAAAATTGTGATTGCCGCCATCCACGGAGCCGCGGCGGGGCTCGGGCTGAGTTTCGCGCTGTGCGCCGATATGGTGCTCGCCGAAGAAAACGCCCGCCTCGCGATGAATTTCATCGGCATCGGATTGGTTCCCGACGGAGGAGGCCATTATTTATTAATGAGACGCGTCGGTGAGATCGAAGCGAAAAAACTGATTTGGAGCGGTGAAAAATTGCCTGCTGAAAAAGCTGTGCGGCTCAAGCTGGCCGACGGGCTGTTCAGCGGAGGTCCTGCGGAGGGGGCACAACCGTATATCGACCGATTGCTGCATGCGCCGCTGTCAGCGATGATTGAAACGAAGGCTATTTATCAGAGCCTCCATATCAGCCGGTTAAAAGACGTTTTGTCTCTTGAACGAAAGGCCCAGGAAAATATGAGAAGAACGGATGATCATAAAGAGGGCATCCGCGCCTTTTTAGAAAAACGGACGCCGCAATTTAACCGGTAAAATACAGAAGCCGGAAAGCTTCTGTTATCTGTGGAATAAAATCAGCTTTCCGGCTTCATTTACCAAGCGATGAGTACTGTTCTCAAGCTTTTTTTCCTTTAATAAAGCCTCTCCGGCGGCCTTCGCCTCCGCCTCATTATCCGCTTCGATTCGTTCATTCAGCAGCGTTTCTCCCGACGCATGGAATGCGGTCAATACATATTGTCCCATCATGTCACCCCCTTTATAGAATGATATTCTGATAAAGAATTTAAAATCCTCCATTAATTTTTACCCATTATTAGTATATAATGGGTCAAGGAAGGAGTTGGATTCGTGCTTACAATTGAAAACGTAACGAAAACATTCGGCAGCTTTACCGCTGTTGACAATTTGAACCTGCAAATACCTGAAAGGGAAATGTTCGGGCTGCTCGGCGCAAACGGCGCGGGAAAAACGACGACCTTTCGGATGATTTTAGGTCTTTTAAGCCTGACTGACGGGCATATCACCTGGAAAGGGCAGCCGGTCAATTATTCCATCAGTGAAAAAATCGGCTATCTCCCGGAAGAGCGGGGGCTGTACCCGAAAGTGAAGGTGAGTGACCAGCTTGTCTATCTGGCGAGATTAAAAGGAATGGGCAAAAAAGAGGCGGAAAAAGAGCTCATGACATGGCTCGAGCGGTTCGGCATTACAGATTACAAGAATAAGAAAGTCGAAGAGCTGTCGAAAGGAAACCAGCAGAAAATCCAGTTCATTTCGGCCGTCCTGCATAAGCCTGAACTGCTGATTCTCGATGAACCTTTCAGCGGTCTTGATCCGGTGAATGTCGAGCTGCTGAAAGAAGCGGTTATTTCTTTGAAAAACAGCGGCGTTTCCATCGTTTTTTCAAGCCACCGAATGGAGCATGTGGAAGAGCTTTGCGAGAATTTGTGCATTCTCCAGAAGGGAAAACCCGTCGTCCAAGGCAATCTGAAAGACATTAAGCGGTCTTTCGGCAAAAAAAATGTCACCGTTCATTCAGATGATGACCTCAGCTTTTTAAAAACGCATGAAGGCGTCGTGAAATGGAAGGAAACAAATGACGGGATCAGACTGCAGGTCGCGAATGAACCGGTTTCTCAGGATATTTTCCGGGCGCTGCAAGGGAAAGGTTTTATACGGAAGTTCGAATTGGAAGAGCCGTCACTGCATGATATTTTTATAGAAAAGGTGGGGGCCGTTTATGAGTAAATTTTGGATTATGCTGTTTCATACATATAAAAACAAAATCACGACAAAGTCATTCATTATTTCGACCGCCATTACCGTTTTATTAGTATTAGCGGTGACCAACCTGCAATCGATTATATCCGTGTTTCAATCGGATGACGGCAAGCAGCAAATCGCAGTGATTGATGAAACGGGCGGGCTGTACCCGGCGTTTGCAAAACAGCTTAAAGCGGCGGATACAGACAATGATCTGCAGGCAATGGAGACGAAGGAGTCCGAAAAAGATGCCGTAAAGCGTGTCAAAGACGGTGAATGGGACGGACTGTTTATCATCAGACAAGATCAAAAAGGTACGATAACAGGAGCATACAAGGCGCTGACCATTTCCGATGAATCAGCGTATAAACTGCTCAAGCAGGCTTTAACCCAGACAAAAACCGCTGTCGAAACCGCCAAGCTTGGCATTTCGGCAGAAAAAGTCAGCAGCCTCTACACTCCGCCGGAAGTCAGCAAAGACGCGCTGGAAAAAGGGGCGAAGTCTGAGGAAGAGCTCGGTCAGGTAATGGGGCTTGTATACATCATGCTGTTTGTCATCTACTTCTCAGTTATCATGTACGCAAGCATGATTGCGATGGAAGTGGCGACGGAAAAATCGTCCCGCGTCATGGAAATTTTAATTTCAAGCATGCCGCCGATTCAGCAGATGTTTGCCAAACTGTTCGGTATCGCGCTCGTGGGGATCACACAGTTTGCGGTGCTGATTGCAGCGGGTTATCTCTCACTGAAGCTGAACCCTCAAAATGATGCGTCGTCGCCGATCAGTGCATTTCTCAATTTTACGGATGTTCCCGTCTCGACGATAGTCTATGCCGTCATTTTCTATTTGCTCGGCTATTTTCTTTACGCGACGCTTGCCGCGTTTCTAGGCAGTGTTGTCAGCCGGATAGAGGACGTACAGCAGACGATTCAGCCGATGGTTTTTTTAGTCGTGGCAGGTTTTATGATCGCCATGTTCGGCATCGGCAATCCTGACGCCGGTTTTATTACCGTTACATCTTACATTCCGTTTTTCACGCCGATGATTATGTTTTTACGCGTCGGGATGCTCGATATCCCGTTTTGGCAGGCTGCGGCCGGAATCGCCCTGACACTGCTCACTATCGTGATCTTTGCAGCGGTCGGCGCGAAAATTTACAAAGGCGGCGTTTTGATTTACGGAAACGCCAGCGGATTCAAAGCGATCAAACAAGCGCTGCGTATCTCCAAGAAATAAGTGAAACAGCCCGGAACAGCCGGGCTGTTTTTTTTATTTTACAGAACGTGCATTCGTATAAAAACGGTGCTAAAATAAGGGTAATTCAATTTGCAGAAAGGGGAGGGCGAGATGGCTGATCTGACGTTTATTCATGCCGCTGACCTGCATCTGGACAGCCCGTTTTACGGCATTTCGAATCTGCCTGAACCGGTATATGCGCGTATTAAAGAAAGCACATTTCACAGCGTCCGCCGACTGACGGACGGGGCACTCCGGGAGCAGGCAGATTTCGTGCTGCTTTCGGGGGATCTGTTTGACGAAGCCAACAGAAGTTTAAAAGCCCAGCTGTTTTTGAGAAAACAGTTTGCGAGATTACAGGAAGCGGATATCCAAGTGTTCGTCATATTCGGCAACCATGATCATTTGGGCGGTAAGTGGACGCCGATTGAATGGCCGGAAAATGTACATATCTTCACCTCGGATACACCGGAGGAAAAATCTTTCTTTAAAAACGGAGAGCTTGCGGCAAGCATATACGGATGCAGCTATCAGGAAAGAAGCGTAACGGTCAATCAGGCGGCCCGTTACCGGAAAATGACCGGCGCGCCTTATCATATCGGCATGCTCCACGGCATGTTATCAGGAGCGGAAGGGCATGACCCGTACTGCCCGTTTACGAAAGAAGACCTTGAAAAAAGCGGCATGGATTACTGGGCTCTCGGACACATTCATAAACGGCAGGTTCTGTCCGCCCAGCATCCCGCCGCCATTTACCCCGGGAATATTCAAGCCCGGCATTTAAAAGAAACCGGGCCTAAGGGATATTATCTCGTCCGGGCGGCAAACGGTGAGATGTCTTGGGAATTCAAAGAAGCGCATGATGTGTTATGGGAGGAGATTGATCTTGATATCTCCGGAGCTGAACATATGACTTCACTTCTGAAAACCGCATCGGATACATTCTCCGGCTTGCGCGCGGCGGGCCGCCCGGCATGTGTCAGGCTGGTGCTTCGCGGCGCGGCGCCCCGCTTTTGGACGGAGGCGCCCGCAGGCATTGCGGAGGAGCTTCTTTCCGCTTTACAGGAGGAAGAGGCCGAAGAGGAATGTTTCGTCTGGCCGCTTGCGCTTGAGGATCGGACGGACGAAACAGACAGCGGGCCGCCCGATCCGTTTTTTAAAGGGCTGCTTCAGGACATAGAACAATGCGCGGACATGAGCGGTGTATTTGAAGCCCTTGAGCGTCATCCCGTATACCGGCGTCAGATGGCTTCATTTACAGATGAAGAGATACTGGATATTAAGCGGCAGGCTCAAGCCGTTTTAAGACGCCAAATGAAGGAGCTTCAGCGATGAAAATAACGGCGATGCATATTTACCAATATGGAAAATTTTCTGACCGGAGTTTTCAGCTGTCAGATTCTCCCGTGCAAGTGATCTACGGATTAAATGAAGCGGGTAAAACGACATTGATGTCCTTCATCAAAAGCGTGCTGTTCGGTTTTCCGAAATCAAAAAAATACGAACCGAAAAACGGCGGGGTTTACGGCGGCACTGTGGAATTGAAGCATGGCGATCACGGTGCTGTCAAAATCGAACGGACAAAAGGCGCCGCCGAAAAAGTCAGAGTGTATACGGCTTCAGGCGAAATCAAGGACGGAGAATGGCTCAAACAGCTTCTCTCCGATACAGACCGGGCGCTGTACGAAGCGATCTATTCGTTCGATGTATTCGGACTGCAGGAGATTCAAGCTTTTAACCGGGACAAAATCGGCGAGTTTCTCCTGTATTCGAGCTTATTCGGGTCGGAAGCGGCGGCAAAGCTTGACGGACGACTGGCAAAAGAACTTGACAGGATGTATAAGCCGAACGGGCGGAACCCCCGCTTAAATCAGGAGTTGGATACATTAAAGCGGCTCAGCGCCCAGCTGAAACAGGCGGAAGCTGCGGAAGCGGGCTATCACAGCCTTCTGGAAGAGAAAAAAAGCGCCGGCGGCCGTTTGCAGGATGCCGAAGCACGATTGAAAGACATAACTGAAGAAATCAAAACAGTAAAATCGGCGATAGAAGCAAAGCCGCTCGCAGACAAAAAAACAGCCTTGGAAAGCGAACTTTCTTCTTATCCGGAAGCATTGAAGCAATTCCCGAAGGACGGAATGCATCAGCTTGAAAAATACGAATCGCATCTCCATCCGAAAGCGGCCCGTCTTGAGGGGCTTCGGGCAAAAGCGGCTGAACTCAGGCGGCAGGCTGATCTGCTCGCTCCAAATGAGGACTTGCTGCAAAAAGAGCGGCAGCTGCAGGAGCTTTCCGGCGAGCAGCATATGTACGAATCGCGCGGCGAACAGCTTGCCGCCATCCAATCACAGATCCGGCAGACATCTGCCCGCGTTTCGTCAGGATTGCAGCAGCTCGGAAGACATGAGGAGGACGGCATTCTTTCACTGAACACCGATTATGAATATGAATGGCGGCTGCAGGAAGCCGTGCAGAGCGCCGGACAGGCTAGAGAAAGAAAGACACAGCTTGATGCGATTTTCGAACAAGCGCGGCTGGAGCTGGAAGAAGCCGAACGAAAACATGCCGTGACGGCGGAAAACATTTTGGACCCCGCTGTCAGGAAAGAAAAAGAAGCCGCTTTACAATCATATAAGCAAACGGCTGATACAGAAGGAAACAAATGGCAGGCACATGTACAGCATCTGGAAAAACAGCGCGCCAAACAAAAAAAGCTCTTTCTCTGTGCGGGCATTCTGTTCATTGCGATTTTCGCTATGTTAAAGGAATGGCTGCCCGCTGCCCTTTTTACCGGTGCTCTGCTGCTATATATGCTGTCCGGCATGCAAAAACCGCTGCCGTCAGAAAGAGGAGGGCCCGGACACAAGAAAAAGAAGCCGGCGATCTCCAAAGAAGCGGCTGATCTTCTGCAGGAAGAGCTTTGGCGTGACGGCCGGCACCGGCAGCAGCTGATTGCGGATCAAGCCGTGCTCGAACAGAAAGAAGCGGCATATGAAAGAGTCATCCGCCAATATGAAGAATGGGAGGCCGAAATGGCGCCGTCTGAAAAACAGGCGGAACTTTTTATGAATGAACTGGGGTTTTCAGGAAGTCCTTCCCATCTTCTTGACGCATATCATGTGATGAAAGATGTCAAAAAAGAAATCCTTAACAAGCATGAGCTGACCATTGAAGCGGGCAGGCTGCAAAAGCTGCAAAGAGCATTTGAGGACCGGGTCAAAAAGCTGAGTCCTTCAGACGGAAGGGAGCTGTCCGTAAAAGAAAGACTGCACGTTTTGCTGGCGCAGGCGGAACGGGCCCGTGAGGAAGCAAAACGAAAACAGGCGCTCGAAACGGATCTGCTGCATGCACAAGAGCAAATGCGTGAATTAAACGAAGAAGTTCATTACTACGAACAGCAGGTCAAACAGCTTTTCATGGCGGCAGGCGCAAACAACCGCGAACACTTTTGTGAACTCGCCAGGCTGAATGAAAGCCGCCGGGAAACAGAGCGGCAGCTGCGCGAAATCAAAACGCACTTGTCCGGCATAGGCGGAAAACAGCTGGAGCCGTACATGAGCCGCACAGTGTCCGAACTTGAACATACAGTCGTTCAGAAGGAAACAGAGAAAAAAACGCTTGAGGAAAAAAGCGCCCAGCTCCGTGAGCAAACCGCTTTATTAACGGTGAAGCAAGAGCAGCTGGAGTCCTCGGGGCTTGTATCCGATTTAAAACAGCAGACAGAAATGCAGAAGGAGCGCGTGAAAAAAAACGCTAAAGAGTGGGCTGCATTACAGACGGTCAGACACATCATCAGGGAAAAAATGGAGCGGCATAAAAAAGTGACGCTTCCCCGTCTGTTAGAAACCGCCGGTGCATTATACGGACCGCTTACGGACGGACGCTATCACAAATTGTATTTCTCCGAGGCTGATGATTCCATTATGGTCATGCGGAAAGACGGAACGGTGTTTTCTGCAGGCGAACTCTCACAGGCGGCATGCGAGCAGCTTTATGCGGCGATTCGTTTTGCCCTTGCGTCAGAGAGGGAATCTGCGGTATCACTGCCGTTTTTACTTGATGACAGTTTTGTCCATTTTGACAGGCAGAGGCTGCAGCGGCTGTTTGATGTGCTGAATCAGCTTTCAGAAGGCGGGCGGCAGATACTTTATTTCACCTGCCATGAGCATGTCAGCCGGTCTTTTCACAGCGGACAAGTCATGCGGCTCCTGTCATAAAAGAGTTTATTTTCAAAAAAGAGGTATGTGCTATACTGGTATTATGTAAGATATGGAGGGAGCTTTTAATAGAATGGCAAAAGGTATTATGCTGCACGAGGTCGGCGAGCAGGTCGATCAATACTTTCTGATTAAATCTTCGACTAAGGGAATCGCAAGCAACGGAAAACCATTCCTGACGTTAATGCTGCAGGACCAATCGGGAGATATCGAAGCGAAGCTGTGGGATGCCAAGCCGACTGATGAAGTAACATACGCGGCGCAGACGATCGTGAAGGTGATCGGAGATGTCCATCACTATCGCGGACGAAACCAGCTTAAGCTGAGAAACATCCGGCCGGCCGGCGAGAACGAAAATGTCAGCATTGATGATTTTCTGGAAACGGCGCCGATTCCGAAAAATGAAATGATGGAAACCGTCACTCAATACATTTTTGAAATGAAAAACCCAAACATCCAGCGGATCACAAGACATCTGGTCAAAAAATATGCGGCTGAGTTTATGGATTACCCGGCTGCGGCTAAAAACCACCATGAGTTCGTCTCCGGGCTCGCGTATCATGTAGTGTCCATGCTGAACCTGGCAAAAGCGATTGCCGATCTGTATCCGTCTCTTGACCGGGATTTACTGTATGCCGGAGTCATTCTGCATGATCTAGGCAAAGTAAAAGAGCTTTCAGGCCCCGTCTCCACAACGTACACCGTGGAAGGGAATCTGCTCGGGCACATTTCGATCATGGTGACAGAGCTTTCAAAAGCAGCCGAAGAGCTTCAGATTGACGCTGAAGAAGTGCTGATTCTGAAGCATTTGATTTTAAGCCATCACGGAAAAGCGGAATGGGGAAGCCCGAAACCGCCGATGGTGAAAGAAGCGGAAATTCTGCACTACATTGACAATCTGGATGCAAAAATGATCATGATGGACAGAGCGCTGGAACGGGTGAAGCCGGGCGAATACACAGAGCGTGTATTTGCGCTTGAAAACCGTTCTTTCTACAAACCGACTTTCCATCAATAAGATAAAAAGGCCGATTCTCTACGATCGGTCTTTTTTACGTTCAGCTCTCATAACTTGTCTTTATCAAGCATAGCTTAGAATAAAGACTCTGGGTGAAAAAGGGAGGAAACCGACGTGCTATTTTTTCCTTGGTGGGTATACCTTTGCATTATCGGAATTATTTTCAGTGCTTATAAGCTTTTCACAACAGCTAAAGAAGAGGAAAAGCTTGACCAGTCGTTTATTGAAAAAGAAGGAAGGGTGTATATTGAACGGATGGAACAGGAACGCGAGCGCCGTATGGCGGCGCCCGCAGGTGAAAACGGGGATGCAGAAGAAAACTCCAATCATTCGATCGCATAAAAAAACTGTGCGGCTCGCCGAGAGCCCGCACAGTTTTTTTATTTAGATTGAGAAGATGATGATGTTGAAGTGTTAAACGTGTCTTTTAAGTCCTTGTCTTCAACTTTTACGTCAGCTTTTTTCATGACTTTTTGAATTGCCGCCTGTACAGCTGAGTTGTCGTTTAATTTCTGCTTAAGAACTTCTTCTTTCAGTTCTTTTTTCATGTCATCATATTTGCCGCGTTCTTCTGTCTTTTTGATGATATGATAACCGAATTTTGTTTTGACCGGATCGCTGACTTGTCCGACTTTCAGGCCGAATGCAGCTTTGCTGAATGTTTCATCCATTGACTTTTTATCGAACCAGCCAAGGTCGCCGCCGTTGTCTTTTGAGCTGTCAGTTGAATATTCTTTCGCAAGCGTTTCAAACTTCTCGCCTTTTTTCAGCTTTTTCTCCACTTCGTCAGCTGTCTTTTTGTCAGCGACAAGGATGTGGCTCGCGCGGATTTTACCTTTTAAGCCGTCGTAATATTCTTTCGTATCGGAGTCAGTCACTTTGATGTTGTCTTTCGCCGCTTTTTGCGCAAGCAGTTCGTACTTCACCTGATCTTTCAGGTAATCTTCGCCGTACTGCTGTTTAAGGGCGCTGTACTGATCGCCGAGCTGCGTTTTGTACTCTTTCAGCTTGTTATCGATTTCTTTATCCGATACTTTGTATTTTTTTGCTAATACTTTTTCTTGTACGAGCTGTGTCAGCACACTTGCGCCCGCGGTTTTTTTCATGTTCGTGTAGAGCTCGCCTTTTGTTACATTTCCGGCATCCGTCTTGGCAATCACGTCGTTGTCGCCGCTGCTGCAAGCGCTGAGAGCCAGGACGCTCGTTGCCGTAATAGCTGCTATCGCGATTTTCTTCATTCCATTAAACACTCCTAATCATCCAAATTAAATTGCATATGCGTATCATAACATATTGTGGCTTTCTGTAAAAAGATTTTAAATAAAGGGCATTCGTCTAGTCAAACTTTTTCCTGATACATACAAATATATTGATCATGAAAAGGAGGTAATGAACCATGGGCGGAGGATATTCAAACGGTTTCGCACTGCTCGTAGTACTGTTCATATTGCTTATCATCGTAGGTGCAGCTTACATTTGTTAAGCGAAACGGATCGCTTTTTCCAAAAGCGGTCCGTTTTCTTACCCGGGCGCCTAATCGTTTCAGAAGTAAATTGCATATGATGTAATTGGAAAAATAAAACGTTTTGTAGGAGGTGCTTTTGGAGATGGGTGAAGTATTTGCAGGCGGTTTTGCATTATTGGTTGTTCTGTTCATCTTATTGATCATCATCGGCGCTTCTTGGCTTTATTAAGAAAAAAATATGGCTGTCGGGGGTCAGACCTCCGTCAGCCATATTTTTTGCCTGTTTACACAGTAAAGGAGATCTCGACGAATGAAGAGATCAGTAAAATTAAAATAGATACATTAATAAAACGGAATACCTTATCCTGCCGGTCTTCAGGAATCTCTCTGACAAGGCATAATGTATTTGTGAGCCTGTTTATGAAATAAAGAATAAACAGGGCAGCCACGATAAAATAGAATAAAATGATGGGAGATTCCCCCTCTCTCTGAACTGCTCCCATATTACATTACCAAATATTTATTAAAAAAGATAGAATGTAACCTGAAAAATCAGCGGGACATCAAGACTCCGGCACTTTTTTTACTAAAATATCAAAACCGTCGGATTCCTGGTCAATCAGACATGATTTGGGCGCTTTGACCAGATGGAGCGCAAACAGAAGATCAGGCAGGCAATACCCCGCATGAATACTCGAAATCATATAAAAGTAATGAGCGTGTCTCGGAAATGCCAGTCCGGCATAAAACAATAACGGCGTAATGAATAAAAACGGGCTGATCGTTGAAATCAGCATCGTTGTTTTCGGTATGCCTTTCCATGTCGGCATCCGCAAGAAGTACATTTTCATTTCCTTTTTTCTTTTTTTACAGATCATCGGCAGGACATGTATGACTTTATGTACAAATAAAGTAACAACGAGCAGAACACAAAAAGCAAACACGTGCCCGTCACTTAAACTGATATTCGGACGCAGCAGCCCGAATGCCAAGAAGTTGCATATAAAAAACAGGATCATAAAACCTACAGCAGTCAATAATAAACGAACCGCACCATAATCTTTGATCAGATTAATGGTTTTCCAGCAATTCATCAGAGTCATCCTTCCGTACAAAGATGGAATACAATCTCAAAATAATTTACTCTCTTCAGGAGAAAAAATCAATCCTTTTTTAAAGAAAAAAATAAACCTGGAAAGAGAAGAACAGAAGAGCTCGGTGAAACATGGAAATGTACGGTTTAACCTTTCTTCTCCATTCATTATCAGCTAAAATAAGATTAAAGATAGAAAGAAGTGAAACGGATGGATTCAATGGATCAGCGTATCGGGCGTTTAGAATATTACATACAATTGCTGGTGAAAACGGTGGATATGGATAAGTACCCTTTTTATGCGATGATGATTGAAAAAGGGCTGACCGAAGAAGAAGGAGAAGAGGTCGGGCGGATCTGCCGCGAATTGGAGGACGAGCTGGAGTCGCAAAAAGCGCAAGGCTTTGTGACGTTTGACAAGCTCCTTGCGCTTTTTGCGGGACAGCTGAACGAAAAATTAGATGTTCATGAAACGATTTTTGCTCTGTATGAGCAGGGGCTTTATACAGCGCTGATGGAAGAATTTATTGAGATTATGAAGCACTTTGATTAACTGTTGATCGGTTCCAGCTCTTCAGCCGTTTCATGGGCAGCCGATTCGTCTGTTTTTTTCTTCAGCCTTCCGTCTTCACTATCAAAATCATTGTTTATGTTTGTCAATGATTTCTCGAATATCTCCATAAAATCTTCGCCGTAAATGTGGCGGATGACACAGGTTAATTCTTCAACCTCAGGAAACTTCCCGAATAAGTGGTAGATCGGCTGTGAGCCTTTAAACACAGCGTTTCTCGACGGATCAAACTCCTCAAGCAGGCTTTCGAATACATTTTCCCCTTCTTCTGTTAACTGAATGTACGTGTTCCGTTTATCATTCAGCCGCTTGGAAAATTTCAGATATCCCCGTTCTTCAAGCTTTTTTGAAAAGTTAAATGCAGTTGATACGTGCATAACGCCGAATTTGGCGATTTCTGAAATAGAAGCTCCTTTAAGCTGATAGGCAATCCATAATATATGATGCTCATTAATATTAAGGTCGTACGGCTTCAGCCAATTCTGCCAGTCTTTCTCGATAGATTTCCAGAGCGCTTTGGACAGCTGCGCCATTTTTTGGGTATAGATTAAAGCTTCTTTTAGATCGTAAGGCGGTTCAACACGATTCAATACAGATCACCTGCTTCACATTTTCTTTTCCTCTATTATGCCAATAAAATAAAGATTAATAAAGATGAAAATTTAAGAATTTTATAATAAATTCTTGATCCGTTGCTGGGAAAGGCTTTAAACCGCAAAAAAAAGTGCGGAACGCAATATGTCCGCACTTTTTTTGGTTGTATAGGATATTAGTTTTGTAAGGTTTTCTCCAGCTGTCTGATTTTCTCTTCGATATCAGCGATTTCCTTTTGGAGATCCTGCTGGTGCGGCTTGATTTCCTCCTGCCACCTTTTAATGCTGGTCTGAAGCTCTCCGCCTACGTCTTTAATGACTTCTGCGCTTTCTTTCGCCGTTTGGACAAGCTGGTCCTTAAGCGCCATTCCGTCTTTTTTTAACCGTTTGATTGTGTCCTCAATTGAATTGCAATTCGCTTTGATTTTGCCCCGCAGCTCTTTTCCGGATGAAGGAGCCGAGAGTAACACCGCTGCGCCTCCGATCAATCCGCCTACGAAAAGGCCTGTTAAAAGGGAACGTCCGTCAGCCATTTGAAATCACCCCGTTTTTTTTCTCGTAACTTTTATCATTTTTGTTCAGAAGAATAAACTTCTATACATAGCTTGCTTTATTTTAGCATATTTTTTAAGGGAAAAGGAGGGAGAAGGTTGTCTGTCTTTATGATTGTTTTATCTTGTATGGCTCTTGTCTTTGCGGCGGGCGCCGTTTATTACCTGAAACTGCTCGGCCAGGCCGCTTCTTATCCGCCGAAGCGGGTCGTCCGCCAAAAGGCCATTGTCTGCTCAGCAGGAACCGCCCTCGCATTGTTCCTTATCTTTTTCACAAAACTTCTCGTATAAAACATGCTGAAACACATTAAAAAACCTCTTCCGGCCGGAAGAGGTTTCGGTATGCGGTTATTTCACCGTTTCAATCATATTGGACCGTTTTAAGATCGTCTGCACAATCGGATGCATAATGATAATGGCGATCGTATTCAGCGCAGCCGCCGGAAGGACGACCGCGAGCACCAATGCGGTGAATCCGCCCGGCAGGCCGACAATCAGAAGGGCCAGCGCCAAAAAGAGCAAACCGGAGATGAAGGTGCCGGCTATCGTAATGACGGCGGCGGCCGCTGTTTTCACGCTCTTTTTCACCAAAAGCGCCAGCGCGAGAAACAGAAACGCCGTTACCGGTTTTTCAATGATATTCGGAAGCTGTCCGCCCGGAAAAGATGTCGTGAGTGCGGAAATGATTCCCGTTACAATCCCAATCATCAGCACGTTCTGCACACGGGGGAATAACAGAATACCCATAAACATCATCACAAGCATCATATCGGGTTTCATTCCGAATAATACCGGCGGCATAATGGAATGAAGCACCGCTCCGATTGCCGCAAACAGGGCCATAATGACTAATTCTTTTGTTTTCATACTAAGCTCTCCTCTGCTAAGCTTTTTCGCCATCCAATAATATGCTCGTCATTTATTGCGATGGCCGGAAAAATTGATATGCAAACAGTATATCAAAGGAACCGTTATGTTAGAAGAAATTTATTCGTTTTCCTGCTGGAACTTTCTCATAAACTGAGCCAGTTTTTCACAATCAGCCAGGCTGACGGCGTTGTAGATAGACGCCCTGCAGCCTCCGACTGAGCGGTGGCCTCCGAGTCCGGTCATTTTAGCCGCTTTCGCTTCTTCAACGAATTTTTTCGTGAGACTGCTGTCGCGGAGGGTGAACGTGACGTTCATGTGAGAACGGCTGTCTTTTGCGGCATGCCCCGCGTAAAACCCGCCGCTTGCGTCGATTGTGCCGTACAGGACGTCGGCCTTTTCCTGATTGCGCCGTTCAGCCGCTTCGACACCGCCGTTTTCAGCCAGCCATTCAAGGACGAGGCTCAGCATATAAATCGCAAATGTAGGCGGCGTATTATACAGTGAATCGGCTTTTGTGTGAGTGGAGTATTTCAAAATTTTAGGGACGTTGGCGTTTTCGTTTTCAAGCCATGATTTTTTCATGATGACGACCGTGACGCCGGACGGCCCGAGGTTTTTTTGGGCTCCGCCATAGATGACATCAAACGTTTTGACATCAATTTTTCTGCTCAGGATGTCGCTTGACATGTCGGCTACGAGCGGGATCGGTGAATTCGGGAACTCTTTCCACTGCGTTCCGAAAATCGTGTTGTTTGACGTAACATGCAGATAGGCGCCGTCTTTGATTCCTGAGAGGTCTGCTTCCGGTATGTGGTTGTGGTTTGAATCTGCGCTTGTTGCCGTAACGGATGTGTTTCCGAACAGTTTCGCCTCGGCGAGTGCTTTTTCAGACCATGCGCCCGTTACGATGAAGTGCGCCGTTTTTTCCGGCGTTAAAAAGTTCATCGGCAGCATGGAGAATTGAAGGCTTGCGCCGCCTTGAAGAAATAAAATATCATAATCGTCGGGAATATCCATCAGTTCTTTCAGAAGGCTTTTGGCTTTTTGGTGCACCGCGTCATATTCTTTGCTCCGGTGGGACAGCTCCATGACGGACATGCCGGTATCATTGAAGTTGACAAATTCTTTTTGTGCTTTTTGCAGCACATCCAGTGGAAGGGCTGCGGGTCCTGCATTGAAATTCGTTGTACGTTCCATGTTTACGATCTCTCCCTGTTTTCCGCTTTAGTGTAAGAAATAATACAATTATCCTATCACAATTTTTTGATTTTTTTGATATGAAAAAATATAATTTATGTTTTTTGTGTTTCCGGACGCAAAAAAACCTCATCTTTAAGATGAGGCAAGCCGTTTTCTGACGGTTGAAGCGATCTCCTGAAGATCGTCAGGCGTATAGTCTTCGGCGTGGGTCTTCCAGACAGCCCCGAAACCGTCTCCTTTTCCGTAACGCGGAATGATATGCATGTGAAAATGGAACACCGATTGGCCCGCTTTTTCACCGTTGTTATTGAGAATATTCAGCCCGATCGGCTCGAATTCATCGCGGATGGCGCGTGCGATTTTCGGCACCGCTTCAAAATATTCTTTAGAAAGCTCAGGCGTAAACTCGTACACGTTTTCGATATGTGTTTTCGGAATCACGAGCGTATGGCCTTTTGTGACCTGGCTGATATCAAGAAACGCCACGACGTGTTCATTTTCGTATACTTTTGAAGACGGAATGTCACCGGCAATGATTTTGCAGAAAATACAATCGTCCGCTTTGTGCATAGATGGGTTTCCTCCCTGAAAAGAAATATATGTATATTCTCATCGTACCACAAAAACGGCCAAAACAAAAAACAGGATGAACGGCTGCGCGTTCACCCTGATGCAGAAGTACGAGCTTTATCACAGAAAATTGAATATGCCTTTTGTAAGCACCTCATTTGTTTTTAAAATGAAGACTTATGGGTCTGCTTAATCATTCCTGGGACAAACACCTCATTTGATTATTTCATCATGAATGAAGAACATCATCAAAGCAGTGTGTGAAGAAATTGTAAGCACAGGACATGTTGATTTTCATCCAACTGTTCTAAGACGTCTTTTATAAACACCTCATTTTCAGTTGATTAAAGCTGTTTCCTTCTACATATATTATGATGTCCGCCAAAACGATAACTATGCACACTTTTCACGTGAGAAAAAAAGGGAATCGTTTCAAATCAGACTTTATTTTTGGTACTATGAAGAAAAACGAATCAGAAGGGGAGAAATTATGTCTCTGCTATCGGTAAAAGACTTAACCGGCGGTTATACGAGAAACCCGGTCTTAAAAAATGTTTCATTCACCCTTGAGCCGAACCAGATTGTCGGACTCATCGGATTAAACGGCGCGGGCAAAAGCACGACGATCCGGCATATTATCGGATTAATGGACCCGCATAAAGGCGCGATCGAGCTGAACGGCAAGACGTTTTCGGAGGATAAGGAAAGCTACCGCTCGCAATTTACGTACATCCCAGAAACGCCGGTGCTGTATGAAGAACTGACGCTCAAAGAGCATCTGGAGCTGACGGCCATGGCGTACGGCCTTTCCAAAGAAACGCTTGAAAAAAGGCTTCCTCCGCTTCTGAAAGAATTCAGAATGGAAAAAAGGCTGAAATGGTTTCCCGCTCACTTTTCCAAAGGGATGAAGCAGAAAGTCATGATCATGTGCGCGTTTCTCGCGGAGCCTTCGCTTTATATCATTGACGAGCCGTTTCTCGGCCTTGACCCGCTTGCGATCAATGCATTGCTGGAGCGGATGGACGCCGCGAAAAAAGCCGGATCAAGCGTGCTGATGTCAACGCATATCCTGGCTACGGCAGAGCGCTACTGTGACGCTTTCATTATTTTACATAACGGCGAAGTGCGGGCAAGCGGCACACTGGAAGAACTGAGAGAGCAGTTCGGCATGGAAGACGCAGCTCTTGATGACTTGTATATTGAACTGACGAAGGAAGACGCCGGCCATGAATAATATGTCTACTATTTGGCAGTCCCGGCTTGAAGAGCATATAAAGGAAACCAGAATGTATATGAAATATATGCTCAATGATCATCTCGTCATTGTGCTGATCTTTTTTATTGCCGGCGCGGCAAGCTGGTACAGCAAGTGGGTCAAAGACATTCCCGTTCATTTTCCGTCATTTTGGGTGATGGCGGTGCTCTTTTCATTTGTGCTGACCGGTTCATACGTCCGGACGCTGCTAAAGGAAGCGGACCTCGTGTTTCTGCTGCCGCTTGAACCGAAAATGGGGACATACTTTAAACATTCATTTAAGTACAGCTATCTGTCACAGCTGTTTCCGCTTATTGCCCTGTCGGTTGTATGCATGCCCCTGTTTTTCGCTGTAAGTCCGGGGGCGTCGCTTGCGTCGTATGCCGCCGTATTTATTCAGATGCTGGCGGTAAAAGCGTGGAATCAGGCCATGGAGTGGCGGATGACGTTTATGAATGACAGAAGCATGAAAATGATGGATGCGGTCATACGCTTTATCTGCAATATGCTGCTTTTATACTTCGTCTTACAGTCGTTTTATGTGTACGCTGCCGCCGTCTATGTTGTGATGGCCGGCCTTTATGTGTATTTCACATCGGCCGCAAAACATAAATCATTAAAATGGGAAGCCCATATTGAATATGAATTAAGAAGGAAGCAGCGGTTTTACAGAATCGCCAATCTGTTTACCGATGTGCCTCACCTGAAGAAACAGGCAAAACGCCGGGCGTATCTCGACTTTTTGCTCAGAATGATTCCATTTGAACAGCGGAAAACGTTCTCCTATATGTATGCGCGGGCCTTTCTGCGTTCAAATGATTATCTCGGCATTCAGGTCAGGCTCACGATTATTTTTATCCTGATTATTATGCTCGTTTCCGCCAATCCGTGGATCACGGCGGCGTTAACCGTATTTACCGTCTTTATTACGGGAATACAGCTTCTGCCGCTGTTCGGGCATTTTCATCACCTTTCTCTGCAGGAGCTTTACCCGGTCAATCAGAAAGCGAAGCTGCAAAGTTTCTTTTCGCTGATGAAATCGGCATTAACCGTGCAGGCGCTGCTGTTCTGTGCAGCGTCAGCTTATGCCGCGGGAGTCAGCGGGGCGCTGTATGCGGCTGTTGCTTCAGCCGTTCTGATTTTTGTGATCATGCCTTCGTATATGGGCGGAAGATTGAAAAAGTACGGCAAGCTGTAATCTATCGGGTTTTTGAGACCTCAATGAAAGAAGGAGACACAGATGACCGACGATCAGCAGCTGATACAGGAAGCACTGCAATGGAAAGCGCGTTTTTTGCGCAAAGATTCTATGCTTGAACGTTTTTCTAAAGGAATGCAGGCGAAAATAAATGAGCGGATTCCCGATAAAATTCATGCCGTTATCACAGAAAGCATAAAAAAAATGACCGAAGCAACAATGGCGGGTTCAAATCTGGTGAAAAGCAAGCGGGATACAAACGGTATGACGCTTGCTGAAAAAGATGCCCTCGCCAGACAAACCATCGTATCGTACCAAAAGGTCGCGGCAGCCGAAGGTATCGGTACGGGGGCCGGCGGAATTTTTTTAGGGATGGCTGATTTTCCTTTGCTGCTATCCATTAAAATGAAATGTCTGTTCGATCTTGCCTCCATTTACGGCTATGATGTGAAAGACAGGGATGAGCGATTGTTTTTGCTGTTTATTTTTCAGCTGGCTTTCTCAAGCGGTGAACAGCGGAAACGCATATACTCAATGATTGAACAATGGGATTCGAAAAAGCATGATGTCGATTGGAGAGTTCTTCAGCAGGAATACCGCGATTATCTGGACGTGGTGAAGTTGTTTCAGCTTTTGCCGGTTGTCGGAGCCGCCGTGGGCGGAGCGGCCAATTATAAACTGCTGTCACAGCTCGGTGAGACGGCAAGACACGTTTTTCATTTAAGAATCACAGCAGCCGGTACGTAATGTACCGGCTGTTTTTTATGCCCTATCGGGGGTAGCTCACCGCGGCGCCGATAAGCACCTTGGCGGCCGTCAGCATCGCTTTTTCATTAAAATCAAATTTCGGATGATGATGAGGATAAATGGTTTCCGCATTTTCTAAAGCGGCGCCCGTAAAGAAAAAAGCGCCTTTTGTATGCTGCAGATAATAGGAAAAATCCTCTCCGGCCATCTGCGGCTCTCCTTCAACGACTTTCGTGACGCCCTCTGTTTCCGCTGCGGCTGCCGCAGCGTGCGCCGCTTCCTCAGGATGATTGACGACGGCGGGATAGCCGCGTTTGAAACGATATTCATAGGAAGCGGAGTGCATGGAACAGATTCCTTTTACGACGGCTTCTATTTCTGCTTCGAGCAGGCTGCGCACACTTTCGTCAAACGAGCGGACGGTGCCTGATATGACTGCCTGATCGGCAATCGCATTAAACGGATTTTCAGCGATGAACGAGCCGGCTGAGATGACGGCCGGCTGCACCGGATTTACCCGCCGGCTGACGATATGCTGAAGAGCCGTGACGATTTGTGAGCCGATTAAAACGGCGTCCTTCGTATCGTGAGGAATCGCGCCGTGACCGCCTTTGCCGATGACTTTAATCGTAAAGCCGTCAGCGGCGGCCATCACTGCGCCCGGGCGGCATAAGACCGTTCCGACGGGTTCAGTCGCCCATAGGTGTGTGCCGAAAATGGCATCGACATGCTCGAGGCAGCCATCCTCAATCATTGCTTTTGCTCCGCCGGGAGATAATTCCTCGGCGTGCTGATGGATCATCACAAATGACCCTTTCAGTTTTTCCCGGTTGCGGTACAGCACTTTTCCGACCGCGAGCAGAGCCGCCGTATGGCCGTCGTGCCCGCAGGCGTGCATGACGCCGGGAATTTGTGAAGCATAGGGCACATCTTTTTCATCCTGTATCGGCAAAGCGTCAAAATCAGCTCTGAGTGCCACGACCGGTCCCGGTTCACTCCCTTCAATATAGGCTGTGACACCGTTGCCCCCGACATTCGTCCGGATGGGAACGCCTAGCTTTTCATAAAATGAGGCGATGAACGCCGGTGTTTTTTTCTCCTTAAAGGATGGCTCGGGATTCATGTGAAAGTGACGCCTGATTTCAACCATTTCCTCATACAGCCCGTCAAGCTGAGCGTTTAAGCTTTTTTGAAGTGTCGTTAACGTCAAAAGCGATGCCCCCTCGTCTGCTTTTCCCATGATTGTATAGAAAATGTCAGAAGATTTCAATCCTTTTGCTACGGGAGAATGATGATGGCGGCGATCGTTGTGACGACTAGCCCGGCCGCAACCGGGATAAAGTTTTTTCTGGCAAGCTCAAACGGGTCAACTTTACAAATAGCCGCAGCGGGGATCAGTGCCCAAGGGACCAATGTTCCGCCCCCGACCCAGATCGCTGAAATCTGGCCCAGCGCCGTTAAAACGGACGGGTCCGTATGAAGCGCGGCGGAAAACAGCTTTGCCATCGAGCCTGCAAGAGATATACCGGAAAACCCAGACCCGTCGAGCCCGGTAATCGCACCGACTGCGGCCAGGGCGATGCCGGCGAATTCTCCGGACATCGGAAAAGAATGGGACAGGGCCAGTCCGAGGTCATTGACGATCCCCGCAGACCCTTTCGGCAGCGGGGTGTTCAAAATATTTTTAAACCCCGCGTCACCGAGATAAAAGAAGGCCGCGATCGGAATGACGGGGCCGAATACTTTAAATCCGAATTGAAAACCGCCGATAAAATACTCGGTGATCTTTTCTAAATGCCGCTCTTTATATACAATGAAATGAATGATCAGGAGAATGCCGATCGCGGTTCCTCCGACGAGTGCCGTCGCATCGTTTCCTTGGAGGCGGTATACGATCATGCAGATAATATCGGCGAGAAAAACAAGCGGAATGAAAACCGCCAGGATCACCCTGAGTTTTTTCGGCAGATACATACTTGTGTCCAAAGAACCGGAGCTGTCCAAGGAGAGGGGGGCCTTCGTTTTTTTTCGATCCCGCATGATGAGGAAGAAAGCGGTGATTGTCGTCGTTAACCCCATGATCAAAACGAGCGGAATACTTGCCTGCATGACATCGCTCACGGGAATGCCCGCGGCGTCGGCCGTTAATTTCGGGGCCGCCTGAATGACGTAATCGCCCGATAAAGCGAATCCGTGGCCGAACAGGTTCATCGCCATAGCCGCGGCGATCGGAGAAAGGCCCGCCCGGATCGCTGCGGGAAGCAGCACAGCGCCGATCAGCGCCACCCCGGGTGACGGCCAGAAAAAAAGAGAGATGGCAAACATCAGACAGCCGATAACCCAATACGCGACAGCCGGCCCTTTCATCAGCTTTGCAAACGGAGAAATCATCGCTTCATTAATACCGGTTTCGGTCAAAAGGCCGCTCATCGCCACGATAAAACAAATGATAAAAATCGTCGGCAGCAATTCTCCGGCGGCATACGTAAAGCTGTGAAACAGGCTGCTGACCGAAGCGGAGAATGAATGCGTCGTCCATAGCGCAATCACAAAAATGCCGGCGAGTGAAATAAAGGTTGTATCTTTTCTGAGAAGCATAAAAACGATAATGGCCGCGATAAAAGCAACATAAAGCAGATGTACCGAGTAGACGCCGATCCCCAATTGAACCACTCCGTTTATAAATAGGATTGCTACAGGGTATTCATAGGCGGGCGGAAGGTGCAAAGAAGGATGCGTAAAATCGGGACATCAAAAAAGCCGGAGAATCTCCGGCGGTTTTTTAGTCTATTGCGTAATAAGCGGTTACATAAGACGGACGGGAAAAAATAGACGTCGTGTCGATGCCGGCAGATGTTCCGCGTTTTTTATGAGCTTCCTGATAAGAGTTTGACTGCTGCCAATCCTGAAAGGCTTTTTCCTCTTCCCACAGGGTCAAAATGACATACGTATCGCCTTCGAGCGGTCTTAATACGCGGATGGCTTTAAAACCGGGTTCATTTTCCACTTTGCCGGCGCGGTTTTTAAACCGGTTTTCAAACAGCGGACGGCCTTCCTGGGTAACGGCGATGTTGTTGAGGACGGCGTAGCCCGGATTTTTGATTTCCCCGACGCTGTCGATGCTTTCATAGGAATGGGGCGCCTGAAAAACGGTTTCTCCATTTGTTTCATGAATTAAAACCGCATTATCCTCCCCTTGCATCAGCACCATATTCTCACTCGGGTGTTTCTTGGCAATCGTCTTTAAAAAATCGGCTGTCCCATATGTAATATAAACCTTCATATCAGCCACCTCCTGCTTGCTAGTATATCAAAAGAGTGGTATAAGTTTCTATTGGCGACTCATTCTGACATAATTCGAAACAATATTTCCCATACTACAAGTTAAGAAAGGCGAGGTGACTTATGCTGAAAAAGAAAAAAAGATTCTTTATTCCGGCTGTAATTGCGGCGGCAACCGCTTTTCTCGCGTTAATCGGATACATTATCATTATATTTCTCGGCCATTATGTCATCGATGAAAAGAAATTAATACTGCACGCATCTTCAAAAATCGTCGATCAAAACGGTGATGAAATCGCGAGCCTCTATACGGAAAATCGCGAGCCGGTATCCATTCAGCAGGTTCCGGAAGATGTGAGAGATGCCTTTATCGCCGTTGAAGATAAACGGTTTTACGAACATCACGGCATTGATGTGAAGTCTGTCGGCCGGGCGGTGTTCCGGGATGTTTTAGCAGGCGGCAAGGTGGAGGGCGGAAGCACGATCACCCAGCAGCTGGCGAAAAACATTTTTCTGACTCATGATAAAACATTTTTGCGCAAGACGAAGGAAGTCATTATCGCCATCAATCTTGAGCGTGATTACAGCAAGGACAAGCTGCTTGAAATGTACCTGAACCAGCTTTATTTCGGCCATGGCGTTTACGGCATTCAAGCCGCGTCCCACTACTACTTTAATAAAGAAGTAAAAGATTTAACCGTTGCAGAAGGAGCCGTTCTGGCAGCGATCCCGAAGGCGCCATCTCTCTATTCGCCGATTCAGCATCCGGATAAAAATAAAGAACGCCGCGATACGATTCTTGCAATGATGAACGATCAAGGCTATATCAGCGCCAAGGAAGCCGTCAGAGCCCAGGGCCGGACATTGGGGCTTAATGTCAAGAAAACATCAGAAACGCCTTGGTTTGACAGTTATATCGATCTTGTCATCAAGGAGGCGGAAGACCGTTATTCGATGTCAGGAGAACAGCTGCTTCAAGGCGGCTATACGATCCGGACGTCACTTGATTCCAAGCTGCAGAAAGCGGCATATACCCTCATGAAGGAAAGCGGCTATTTTCCGGGGACGGATCAGGCGGCAGAGGGAAGCGCCGTCTTTATTGATAATAAAACCGGAGGCGTGCGCGCGGCGGTCGGCGGGCGCGACTATGTGGCAAAAGGATACAACAGGGTTACGGCGAAGCGGCAGCCGGGCTCAACGTTTAAGCCGATTGCCGTATACGGGCCCGCCATGCAGGAAGACAAGTTCAAACCGTATTCGCTTCTCCAAGACAAACTGACGTCCTACGACGGGTATGAACCGAAAAATTATGACGGACAGTACAAGGGGGAAGTGACGATGCAGGATGCGATCACTTACAGCATAAATGCGCCCGCTGTCTGGACATTGAAGCAGATCGGCGTGGATACGGGAAAATCGTATCTTGAGAAAAACGGCATGAACATTTCTGACAACGGACTCGCGATTGCGCTGGGCGGTCTGTCTGAAGGCGTCACTCCGCTTCAGCTTGCCGGAGCTTATCATACCTTTGCGGCAAACGGAATGTATACAAAGCCATTTTTTATAGAGAACATCACGGACGAAGACGGAGAAACGTTATCCGGGCCAAAAAACGGCAAAACGCGCGTCTTCAGCGGACAGACGGCATGGAATATGACGAGAATGCTACAGCAGGTCGTAAAAGAAGGAACCGCTTCACAAGGCAGCTATCAAGGCGACCTGGCGGGGAAAACCGGCACGACCACATTTACCGGCATCCCCGGCGCCACAAAGGACGCCTGGTTTGCGGGATACACTCCCGGACTGACGGGAGCCGTCTGGATGGGCTATGACAAAACGGATAAAACCCATTACCTGAAAGGCGGCAGCCAATACCCGGTCAGACTCTTTAAAGATATCGTCACAAAAGCGGGTGAAAACGGCCGGACATTCAAAAAGCCTGAAAATGTGAAGGAACTGGGCAGCCCGATTGAGCTGGAGGCGGTAAAATCCCTGTCGGCCCGTTATACATTTAAGGCGATGGGACTGATTACGGTTCAATTAAAATGGGATATTCAAAAGGATGATCGGGTTGTTTACCGAATATATGAGAAGAAAGACGGAAAAGACAAGCTTCTGGATTCGGTGAAAGGAAAAGGCAACTTTGACATACCGTACGCCAATCTGTTTTCAGGGGCTTCATACAAAGTCGTTCCATATAATTCACAGACGAATCAAGAAGGAGAGGGAACGGAATACGTTCAGCCGAAGCTTTTTTCTTCTTAATCATGAATTCGGCGATTTTTTGAACATTAAGCCTCAATTCTATACCATTCAGAAAAAACAAGGTATAGTGTAATGGGCGAAGAACACGAACGTATGGTTGCAGGAGGAAAGGTGGAAATTCAGATGAGTAAACGAGAAGCGTTTAATGATACGTTTTTAAAAGCGGCACGGGGAGAAAAAACAAATCACGTCCCTGTCTGGTACATGAGACAGGCGGGGAGGTCTCAGCCGGAATACCGCAAGCTGAAAGAAAAGTACGGCTTAGTCGAAATTACGCATCAGCCCGAGCTGTGCGCGTATGTGACGAGGCTCCCGGTCGAGCAGTACGGAGTGGACGCTGCCATTTTATATAAAGATATTATGACGCCTCTTCCTTATATCGGAGTGGATGTTGAAATAAAAAACGGAATCGGCCCGGTGATCGATCAGCCGGTGCGCTCTGCTGCGGATATTGAAAAGCTCGGCGAACTGAATCCCGAACAGGATGTTCCTTATGTGCTGGAAACGATCCGATTACTCGTAAACGAACAGCTGAATGTTCCGCTCATCGGTTTTTCGGGAGCGCCTTTTACGCTGGCCAGTTATATGATTGAAGGCGGACCTTCTAAAAATTACAACAAAACAAAAGCGTTTATGCACAGTATGCCGCAAGCGTGGCAAATGCTGATGGACAAGCTGGCGGACATGATTATCGTTTATGTAAAAGCGCAGATTAATGCCGGCGCAAAAGCCATTCAGATTTTTGATTCATGGGTCGGCGCGCTGAACCGCGAAGATTACCGGCAGTTTATAAAACCGGTGATGGACAGAATATTCCGGGAGCTTTCAGCAGAGCAAGTCCCGCTGATCATGTTCGGCGTAGGCGCAAGCCACCTGGCCGGGGATTGGCATGACCTTCCTCTTGATGTCGTCGGTCTTGATTGGAGACTCGGCATAGATGACGCCAGAAAACAAGGCATTACAAAAACGGTTCAGGGCAATCTTGATCCGTCGCTTCTTCTTGCGCCTTGGGAAGTCATCGAGAAAAAAGCGAAAGCGATACTTGATCAAGGCATGAAAACGGACGGGTTTATTTTCAATTTAGGGCACGGCGTATTCCCTGATGTCAATCCGGCAACGCTGAAAAAGCTGACGGCGTTTGTACATGAATACTCCGCGGCCCAAAAAACGGAACAATCTTCCTGAGCAGATCGTTGGTTATAAGAAGATTTTCCTGTCAAAATCAAGGTAGACAGACCATCAAAAGAGGTGTTTAACTAAATGAGCAGCAAAAAGAAAATGGGACTTCTCGTCATGGCTTACGGAACGCCTTACAAAGAAGAAGACATAGAACGTTATTATACACATATCAGACGCGGAAGAAAGCCTGAGCCGCACATGCTTCAAGACTTAAAAGACAGATATGAAGCGATCGGAGGCATTTCGCCGCTGGCAAAAATTACGCAGGAGCAGGCGGAGAAGCTCGCACAGCGTTTAAATGAAATCCAGGACGACGTAACATTCAAAGTGTACATCGGATTAAAACATATTGAACCGTTTATTGAAGACGCGGTGGCGGACATGCATAAAGACGGCATTACAGAAGCTGTCAGCCTTGTGCTCGCCCCTCATTTTTCAACATTCAGCGTCCAGTCATACAACAAACGCGCGAAAGAAGAAGCGGAGAAGCTCGGCGGCTTGACCATCAAGTCTGTTGAAAGCTGGTATGATGAACCGAAATTCGTTGATTATTGGGTCGGCCAGGTGAAGAAAACGTATGAATCAATGCCGAAAGAAGAACGGGATGACGCGATGCTGATCGTCTCAGCGCACAGCCTTCCTGAAAAAATTAAAGAATACGGCGATCCGTATCCTGACCAGCTGGAGGAATCCGCAAAACTGATTGCCGAAGGCGCCGGAATTACCGATTACGCAGTCGGCTGGCAAAGCGAAGGGAACACCCCTGATCCGTGGCTCGGGCCGGATGTGCAGGATCTCACGCGCGAGCTGTATCAAAAGCATCCTTATAAAGCATTTGTATACGTGCCCGCAGGCTTCGTTGCCGATCATTTAGAGGTGCTTTACGATAATGATTATGAATGCAAAGCTGTGACCGAAGAAGTCGGCGCAAGCTACTATCGTCCGGCCATGCCGAACGCACAGCCTGAATTTATCGACGCGCTTGCAGCGGTCGTGCTGAAAGAGCTGGACAAGTAGAATTAAACGGTAAAGAAGGCGATAAAAATGAGTGGCGATAAAAAACATCTGGTCATCATCGGCGGCGGCATAACGGGATTAGCCGCCGCCTTCTACATGGAAAAAGAAATCAAGGAAAAACAGCTGCCGCTTGAGGTCACCCTGATCGAAGCGGGACCGAGAGCGGGCGGCAAAATTCAGACGGCGCATAAAGACGGCTACATCATTGAGCGGGGGCCGGATTCTTTTTTGGAAAGGAAAAAAAGCGCGCCGCAGCTCGTTAAGGATTTGGGGCTTGAGCATCTGCTCGTCAACAATGCGACCGGCCAGTCTTACGTGCTCGTCAATGAGACGCTTCATCCGATGCCGAAGGGCGCGGTGATGGGCATTCCGACCAAAATCGCTCCGTTCATCTCCACCGGTTTATTTTCTGTTCCCGGAAAAGCGCGGGCGGCGCTTGACTTTGTCCTGCCTGCGAGCAAACCGAAGGAAGATCAGTCTCTGGGTGAATTTTTCCGCAGACGCGTCGGTGACGAAGTCGTTGAGAATTTAATAGAACCGCTATTATCAGGGATTTATGCCGGAGATATTGATAAGCTGAGCCTCATGTCCACGTTTCCGCAATTCTATCAGACTGAGCAAAAGCACAGAAGCCTGATTCTCGGTATGAAAAAATCACGTCCGCAGCCTTCGGGACAGCAGCTGACGGCCAAAAAGCAGGGCCAGTTTTTAACACTGACGACAGGGCTTCAAACGTTGGTGGAGGAGCTGGAAAAGCAGCTTACGCTGACAAAGGTGATGAAAGGAACGAAAGTCACCCATATCGGCCGCGAGGAGAAAGGATATTCAGTGACGCTTGATAACGGCAAAGTGCTCTATGCGGAAGGATGCATAGTGACAGCCCCGCATAAAGCCGCGGCGAAAATGCTTTCTGATCTGCCGGCGGTTTCATGTCTCAAAGACATGCATTCTACGTCCGTTGCCAACGTCGCCTTAGGTTTTCCTGAGGGAGCCGTCAAGATGGAGCATGAAGGTACGGGATTCGTTATCTCAAGAAACAGTGATTTCTCCATCACGGCCTGCACATGGACGAATAAAAAATGGCCGCACGCGGCGCCGGAGGGCAAAACGCTTCTCAGGGCGTACGTCGGAAAGGCCGGAGATGAATCCATCGTAGATCTTTCAGATAACGAGATCATTAAAATCGTAATGGAAGATTTGAAAAAAGTAATGAAAATAAATGGCGAACCGGAAATGACCTGTGTGACCCGCTGGAACGAAAGCATGCCGCAATACCATGTCGGCCATAAGGAGCGCATCAAAGAGTTCAGAGATGCGCTGAAAGCTTCCTATCCGGGCGTATACGCGACGGGCGCGTCTTTCGAAGGGGTGGGCATCCCCGACTGTATCGACCAGGGAAAAGCCGCCGTATATGATTCACTGGCTTATTTATTTGAAACGTACCAGCCTCCGTTATCGTAAAACGGAGGTTTTTTTGCATGTTCCCGTTCTGTAAAGGGAACACCAATAAAGAGAAAAAACATTTGAATCTTCTCTGCGACTGTGATAAGTTATCTTATGTACAAAATGACTAAAACGTTCAAACGGTCAATTTAACGAGGTGGGAAACATGTCCGTCGATCGGAAAAAGCTCATTCTGGAAGCGGCAACGAAGTCTTTTACACAATTCGGCTACAAAGCAACGACAATGGATCTGGTGGCAAAGCTTGCAAATGTGGGGAAGGGAACCATCTACACGTTTTTCAAAAACAAAGAAGAACTGTTTGATGATATTTTCACCACTATTTTAAGAGAAATGAAGGAACACGCAGACGAAGCGATGAAACCGGAGCTTTCATTTCACGAAAATGTTCACCGGGCGCTTATCGCGATTTTGGAATTCAGAAAAACACACCAGCTGACTATTAAAATTTTTCAGGAGAACGCTGAGATTGGTACAATAGCCGTTCAGGATGTCATTGCGAAAATGGAGCGGGCCATTCTGTCATACATTAAAGAAAAGATAGAAACAGCCATTGAAAACGGAAGCATTAAACCGTGTGATCCGGAACTGACCGCTTTTGTGATGCTCAAGCTCTACATCGCGCTGATATTTGACTGGGAAAAAAACCATCCGCCTCTTGAAAAAGAGACGATCGCCGAATTGCTGGAAATGTATGTTGGTCAAGGATTATCTAAATAATAGATGATCCTTCACTTTTTAGGTGCCGTGACCGTTTTGTCAAATGAGTCAGTTTGCGGAAGGAGGCAACAGGGTTGAATACAATAAAAAGCCAGTGGAAAGACATTGTAACGAACAAGAAACTGTTAATCCCCATCATTGCCATATTATTCGTTCCGCTGATCTACAGCGGAGTGTTTTTGAAGGCGTACTGGGACCCGTACGGCACGGTGGATCAGCTGCCGGTTGTCGTTGTCAACCAGGATAAAGGGGCGGACTACGAAGGGAAACATCTTCAGATCGGTGACGATCTTGTGAAAGAGTTAAAGAAAAATGATAATTTTGATTGGCATTTTTCAAACGATCTTGATCAATCGTTAAAGGACTTATTAAATGCTAAATATTATTTATTGGTCGAGATTCCTGAAGATTTTTCTAAAAACGCCAGCACGGTAATGGATAAAAATCCGAAGAAGCTGGATCTGAAATATCATACGAATGCCGGATCAAACTATGTCGGCGCGACAATCGGCGAAAAGGCGATCGACAAGCTGAAAGCCTCCGTGTCGAAAGAAGTGACGGAGCAATACGCAAAAGTCATTTTTGACAATTTTAAAGATATTGCCAAAGGACTCGGCAAAGCCAGCAGCGGCGCCAAGAAAATAGACGACGGCACGAAAAACGCGAAAGACGGCAGCGCCAAGCTGAAGGAAAATTTAGCGAAGCTTACTGAAAGCACCGCCACCATCGGCGATAAAACGCAGCAGCTTGCAGACGGAGCGGCGAAAGTGACAAGCGGAATTCAAACGCTTGACAGCTCTATCGCAAAACTTCAGAGCGCAAGCGCCGAAATTCAAGATAAATCAGGACAGATTGCTTCAGGAGGAGGCCAAGTGGCCAGCGGGCTGAAAACGAGCCTTGACGCACAAAAGCAGCTCCAGCAAAAGCTTCCGGATTTAACGAATGGATTAAGCGCGTTAAACAGCAAGGCGCAGGAAGTGTCGCAAAAAGCGGCGGCATTTGAAGATGCGATCAATTCAGTCAACCTCTCAGATATTGAAAAAGCGGTTGGCGAGCTTGAGCAGACTGAAAAGGAATTGCAGCAGTTTAAGAAAAAGCTTTCTGATCTGAAAAACAGCCTGGATGCCCGGGATGACGCGGTCAAAAAGGTGATTAAGGACAGTGATTTCTTAACGGATGAGCAAAAAGCGAAACTTGTTCAGCTTCTGAATGAGAAGCTTCCGAAGGCCGACCTTCCGGATTTAGACAATATCGTCAGCCAGCTTCCGTCCGGCGGAGATATCCAGCTTCCGGATATGTCAGTCATAAAAAGCGCGCTGGCAGATGTAAAAGCGAAGGCTGATCAGCTGAAAGCACTGCCTCAGTCCACATCGAAACTGTATAACGGCGCGGCGGCGGTACAAGACGCGATTAACCAGCTGACGGCCGGAACTGATAAATTGTACAGCGGAGCGCAGACCGTCTTTGAAAGCCAAAACAAATTGACGGCCGGTATCGGCGAATACAACAGCAAGTTCGGACAGCTCAAATCAGGATCAGAAGCGTTAGTGTCAGGGAGCGGCCAGGTGTCTGGCGGCTTAACGAAACTGCTGGACGCGCAAAACAAAATCCATGATGGCTCGTCCAAAATTGAGCAGGGTCAAGCGTCTCTCGGCACCGGTTTAAGCAAGCTTTTAGACGGCACCGGACAATTGTCCAGCCAGCTGAAAGATGCGGCTGATCAAACCGGGGATATTAAGACAGATGACAAAACGTACAGCATGTTTGCCGATCCGGTAAAAACGGACGATAACGCGATTCATTCCGTGCCTAACTACGGTACCGGACTGACGCCTTATATTCTCTCTATGGGCTTGTATGTCGGCGGATTGATGCTGACGGTCGTATTCCCTCTGAGTGAAGCTTCAGGGCGTCCGAGAAACGGTTTTGAATGGTTCCTCAGCAAATTCAGCGTCATTCTGCTCGTCGGACTGATTCAATCCGTTATTGTCGCCACGGTTCTGTTAAAAGGAATCGGGCTTGATGTGGAGAGCACTTGGAGATTCTATCTCTTTACGATGATTACCAGCATCGCGTTCCTGTCCATGATTCAATTATTGGCGACAACGATGGGAAATCCGGGACGCTTTATCGCTGTCATCATTCTGGTGCTCCAGCTCGGGGCAAGCGGAGGAACCTTCCCGCTTGAACTCCTGCCGGGATTCTATCAAGTGATTCACGGGGCACTGCCGATGACTTACAGCATCAACGGGTTCCGCGCCGTCATTTCAAATGGCGATTACGGCTATATGTGGCAGCAGGCATCCATTCTGTTGGGCATCGCCGTTGTCATGATCGCGCTGACCATCGTGTATTTTACGGTGCAAAGCAAAAAAGAACACAAAACGGAAGAAGAAATAACAGCATAAGAAAAAGAGGCTCTGAGCAGATGCTCAGGGCCTCTTTTTTTAGATTTCGATCGTCGTACCATTAAAATCCCCATCTCACCAACAGTCCGGTATACGTCAATCCGCCGCCGAACCCGAATAATACCAGCGTCTGGCCTTCCGACAGTTTTTTTGCTTTCACAGCTTCATCCAAAGCGAGAATAATAGAAACCGATGAGGTGTTGCCGTAATATTCAACGCTTGTCAATGTCCGTTCAAGCGGGAAGGGCAGTTTTTCGCAGATGGATTCGATCATCCGCATGTTGGCGCTGTGAGGAACGAACCAATCCAGATCGTCTTTTGAAAAGCCGGCTTTTTCTAAAAGGGCATTGCATTCCTCAGGCACGGTTCTGGCCGCCCATTTATATACTTCGCGCCCGTTTTGCACCATGTTTCCTCCGCCTTTAAGCGGCTCGCCGTTTAATTCTGCGCTCAGTCCCGTGCGATACAGCACGTCCGCACTTCCTCCCGCTGTTCCTTGCACGGCTGCCAAAAAGCCCGGCGCTGATTCATCGCGTTCCACCAATAGGGCGCCTGCAGCGTCTCCGAAAAGAACGCAGGTCGTCCGGTCAGTATAATCTGTTACCTTTGATAATGTTTCACCGGCAATGACAATCACTTTTTGATGGGAACCGGCAGTAATTAATGCGTCTGCGAGCTGAAGGCCGTAAGTGAGTCCGGCGCATGTGGCGTTAATATCAAGCGCCCCTGTGTGCGGCCAGCCGAAGTAAGCCTGCACGCGTGCCGCGGTGCTTGGAAACGCATAGTCCGCCGTCGTTGTGGCGACAAGGATCATATCGACATCATCAAGAGTTCCGCTGTATCGTTCTGCAAGGTTTTTCACCGCTTCCACACACAAATCCGATGTGAATTCATGTTCGCCGGCAATGCGTCTTTCCTTCATACCGGTGCGCTGGACGATCCATTCATCAGATGTATCGACGATGCGCTCCAAATCCGCGTTTGTTAATCGGCGTGCCGGAGCATATGTACCGATTGCTGTAATTTTAGATTTTGACATGAAAAAATCACTCCTTTATATCAGATTATAACACCTGATATTATTACTTGGTACTAATTTTAATAAAAAAACCCAAGCAGCATCCGCTGTTTGGGGAGCATGAGAATCTATTTGTAAAACGGGCTTGTGTGAACGATTACCAATGACGGCAGCGGCAGCATGAATGATGATGCTTCTTTTTGTCTTTCTTCTTTTTGTCTTTCTTCTTTTTACAAGGGTCTTCTTTTTTCTTTTTACAGTGATCTTTTTCTTTTTTACAGCCCCAGAAGGCTGCACCAGACCAATCATCCTCAAACCAATCCTCAAACCAATCATTATGAAATCTTTTCCGCTTGTGCGGTTTACGGCTGATCATACATTTCCCTCCTATGCTCATGCTCCCTTCATTCTATGAAAAAAGAGAAGGAAAAGATTGGACGGGTTGTGGATCAAAAGAGTATATTTTAAGAAGAATAAAATTGATAGGAGGAATGACCTGTGGAAAATATGAAACATACGATGGAACTGATTAAAGAATTGGTGTCGATTCCGAGTCCGACGGGTAATACATACGAGGTTATCGCCTATACAGAAAGTCTTTTAAAAGAATGGGGCGTCTCCTCTTACAGAAGCCGCAAAGGCGGTCTTTTTGTCACAATTCCCGGCCGTGATGACAAGAAACACAGATTGCTGACGGCGCATGTCGATACGCTCGGCGCGATGGTAAAGGAGATAAAGGCGGACGGCCGGCTGAAGATTGACTTGATCGGCGGCTTCCGATATAACTCGATTGAAGGGGAATATTGCGAGATCCAAACTTCTTCCGGCAAAACCTATACAGGCACCATCTTAATGCATCAGACTTCAGTGCACGTCTACAAGGACGCCGGCAAGGCAGAGCGGAATCAGGAGAATATGGAAGTCCGCCTTGATGAGCCTGTCCGGACGAAGGAAGAGACGTCTGATCTCGGCATCAGGGTCGGCGATTTCATCTCATTTGACCCGCGTGTGCAGATTACGCCGAGCGGCTTTATTAAGTCTAGGCATCTTGATGACAAAGCGAGCGTGGCTCTGCTCTTGAATTTAATCCGCCGCATCACGGAAGAGAAAATCGAACTTCCGTATACGACGCATTTTCTGATTTCTAATAATGAAGAAATCGGCTACGGCGGCAATTCCAACATTCCTCCTGAGACCGTCGAATACTTGGCTGTTGATATGGGAGCGATCGGCGACGGCCAGTCTACGGATGAATATACCGTCTCCATTTGCGTGAAGGATGCGAGCGGCCCGTACCATTATCAGCTCAGAAAACATCTGGCCGGGCTTGCGGAGCGCTATGGCATTGATTACCAGCTTGATATTTATCCGTATTACGGTTCTGATGCCTCAGCAGCCATCCGTTCGGGCCATGACATCGTTCACGGGCTGATCGGCCCGGGAATTGACGCTTCACACGCTTTTGAACGCACGCATGAGTTATCGCTTCTTAATACGGCGAAGCTTTTGCACCGGTACGTTCTATCGCCGATGGCATAAAAAACCCTGCGCGGAAATCATTCCGTGCAGGGTTTTCATTTTAACCTGAGATGGTTGTGTTTTGTTCTGTTTTGGCGAGGCTCATGACCTTCGCGCCTTTAACGGGATCATACTGGCCTTCCCATTTTGACATCACAACGGATGCCAGCGCGTTTCCGGTCAGATTGACGACCGTACGGGCCATGTCCATAATCCGGTCAACACCGGCGATGAATGCAAGGCCTTCTGCAGGAATGTTGAATGCGCCTAATGTCGCAAGCAGGACGACGAAAGAAGTCCCGGGCACGGCAGCCATTCCTTTGGAAGTGACCATCAAGACAAGCACAAGGGTAATCTGCTGCCAAATGGACAAGTCAATGTGGTATACCTGAGCGAGGAATAAAGCGGCGATTGATTGGTACAGCACAGATCCGTCTAAGTTAAAGGTATATCCGATCGGCACAACAAAGGAAACAATACCTTTCGGACAGCCGATTTTCTCCATTTTTTCCATAACGCGGGGGAGTACGGTTTCGGAGCTTGACGTACTGAACGCTAATAAAATTTCATCCTTCATATAGGCGAGGAATTTGAAAATGTTTACTCCGGCAAGCTTTCCGACGATTCCGAATACAACAATGAGAAAGAAAGCCAAAGCTACATATACTAAACCGACCAGTTTACCGAGTGAAAGCAGGGAACTGAGCCCAAATTTGGAAACGGTAACACCAATCAATGCAAAAACACCAAACGGCGCAACTTTCATGACGAGGTTCACAACATGGAACATCGCATGAGAAACACCTTCAAAGAAGGCCAAGACAGGCTTTCCTTTTTCACCGATTGCCGAGATGCCGAGTGCAAACAGCACGGTAAAGCAGATGATGGCAAGCAGATCTCCTTCGGCTAATGATTGGAAGAAGTTTGTCGGTACGATATGCAGGAATGTGTCTGCGATAGATTTGTTATTTTGTTCTTTTTCTGTTTCAACATATTGACTGATATCTGTCTTTTGAGCTTCATGTATATTAACGCCTGTTCCCGGATGAAACAGATTCGCCAAAGCCAGCCCGAGAATAATGGCAAAAGTGGTAATGATCTCAAAATACAAAATCGTTTTGAAGCCTAATTTTCCGACTTGTTTTCCGCTTCCCGCACCGGCAACGCCGATGATTAAGCTGGAGACGACAATTGGAATCACTATCATTTTGATTAAGCGTAAAAACAAATCGCCGATAGGCTGTAAATATGTTGGAATGGCGGGATTGCCGTACCAGATGACACCGACTACAACCCCTAGTATGAGTCCGACGAAGATTTGCGTCGCTAGTCCAAAGCGTAATTTTTTCATAGATTACCTCCCGAAGAAAAAAGTGCAATAAGTATCTAAAAAGATAGCTATTAGAACAAATTATAATAGAAAAGAAAACAATCCGTCTATAGAAAAATATAGATTGAAAATACTGAATCTTTTAAAACGTACAGATAATTGCTAATAATGGTGAATAACGCCCTATTCAGAAAGTATGATGACGGCCGAAAAAACGGGCGCCGCACAACTTAGAATTGTGCGGCGCCCTATTGTCACATATCCTTAATTTTCAAGCAGTCATTGCACAGATTAATGTGACACTCATACTGCTCAACAATCTCATTTCCGCATTCTTCGCATTTCTTACCGGGTAAATTTCTGAAAAAATCCGACATCTTTTCCAACATACCCATCCCTCTTTCATTATTTTGTCTCTACATTGTATTATAACAGTTTTGGAAAATCAACGGCTGTTTTGGCACAATGTTTAAAACATGCAATTTGTACGAAAAATAGGTATATTGGAGGAAAGGATCTTTTTATCATAAACATTCGGAGGATTATATGAAAGTTACAGTCATTGGATGCTGCGGCGGATATCCGGCCGCAAACGAAGCAACTTCAGGCTATCTGTTTCAGTCCGGCGGCTATTCTCTGCTCGTCGATTGCGGAAGCGCCGTATTATCAAAGCTATTTGCCTATGTTCCGGCAGAAGAGCTTGATGCCGTCATTTTGTCCCATTATCACCATGATCATATCGCTGATATCGGGCCGCTTCAATTTGCCAAACAGGTCGGCTCCTTTCTCGGAAAAGGGACGCATGCACTGCCGATTTACGGGCATGATGCTGATATAGAACAGTTTGAGCGTCTTACATATAAAACGCATACAAAGGGAGTGGCCTATCAGCCGGACCGCCCGCTTTCTGCAGGGCCGTTCACCATTACCTTTCTGAAAACGGTGCATCCGGTCACTTGTTATGCGATGCGGATTACTGACGGTTCAGCTTCTGTTGTGTATACGGCTGATTCAAGCTACCAGGACGCGTTTATCCCGTTTGCGGAAAATGCCGATCTGCTGATCTGCGAGTGCAATTTTTACGCAGACCAGGACGGCACGTCAGCCGGCCATATGAACAGTTTGGAAGCCGGACGTATCGCGAAGGAGGCCGGAGCGGGGGAGCTGATTCTCACGCATCTGCCTCATTTCGGCGAGCACCGGAAGCTGAAAGAAGAAGCGGAATCCGTGTTCGGGGGCGAAGTGACAATCGCCGCTTCCGGATTGAAGTGGGAGAAATAAAGGAGGAGCACCATGTTATTTATCGACAACCAAAACATAACCGATCCGAGGATCAACCTCGCGATCGAGGAATATTGCGTGAAGCATCTCGACCCTGAACAGACTTACCTGCTGTTTTATGTCAATCAGCCGTCGATTATCATCGGGAAGAACCAAAACACAATAGAAGAAATCAATACGAAATACGTAGAAGATAACGGAATTATCGTCGTCCGCAGGCTGTCAGGAGGCGGTGCGGTTTACCATGACCTCGGGAATCTGAATTTCAGTTTTATCACCAAGGATGACGGCGACAGCTTTCACAATTTTAAAAAATTCACCGAACCCGTTATTCAGGCGCTGCGCCAGCTCGGTGTAGAAGCTGAATTAAGCGGCCGAAACGACATCGTCGCGGACGGCAGAAAAATTTCCGGCAACGCTCAATTTTCGACGAAAGGGCGTATTTTCAGCCACGGAACATTAATGCTGGATTCCGCCATTGATCATGTTGTGTCAGCCTTGAAAGTGAAAAAAGACAAAATCGAATCAAAAGGCATTAAGTCAATCAGAAGCCGTGTCGCCAACATCAGCGAGTTTCTTGATGACAAAATGACGGCGGACGAATTCAAAAAGCATCTGCTTCACCATATTTTTAATACAAATGATCTTTCCGAAGTGCCGGAATATAAACTGACCGATGAAGACTGGAAAGCGATCCGGAAGATTTCCGAAGAGCGCTATCAAAACTGGGACTGGAATTTCGGCAGGTCGCCCGCATTTAATCTTCAGCATTCGAAACGTTATCCGGTCGGATCGATTGATCTGCGTCTTGAAGTGAAAAAAGGAATCATTCAGGACTGCAAAATTTTCGGTGATTTCTTCGGTGCGAAAGATGTGAGTGAAGTCGAACAGGCGCTGACCGGAAAACAGTATGACAGAACCGCTATCAAGGAGGCGCTGGCCGGAATCGATCTGAAACAGTATTTCGGCAAAATAGAGCTGGAAGATTTCCTCGAGCTGATTTATTAGAACATTTGCCGAACGCATGATTTGAATCAGCGCCCGTTTTTGTGAAATGATAGAACCATAATGAATGGGGAGGGATCATGATGAAAGTATTTCTCATCGGAGCAAACGGACAGATCGGACAGCGGCTGACCGGGCTTTTTCAAAAAGACGGCACGCATACGCTGCGGGCGATGGTCCGGAAACAAGAGCAGAAAGAAGCGCTTCAAGCCGCGGGAACAGAAGCCGTTCTTGCAGATTTGGAAGGAAGCACAGAAGACATCGCGAAAGCCGCTGAAGGCTGTGACGCGATTGTGTTTACCGCCGGATCAGGGGGAAGCACCGGATACGATAAGACGCTTTTGATTGATCTTGACGGAGCGGCGAAAGCGATAGAAGCGGCAAAGAAAGCCGGCATCAAGCGGTTCATTATGGTAAGCGCCCTGCAGGCTCATAACCGCGGCAATTGGAATGAAGCGCTGAAGCCGTATTATGCCGCAAAGCATTATGCGGATAAAATTCTTGAAGCGAGCGGTCTGACGTATACGATTATCCGGCCGGGCGGGTTATTAAATGATCCCGGCACGGGAAATATCAAAGCCGCGGCCGATTTAGAAAGAGGCTCCATTTCAAGAGACGATGTCGCCAAGACCGTTATCGCATCCCTTGATGAACCGAATACGTATGAAAAAGCGTTCGATCTGACAGCGGGCAGCACGCCGGTCAGTGAAGCGCTGAAACAATTATAGTTTCCGGTTTTACGGCACTCGGGGCTTTTTGCCCTTGAGTGTTTTTCTATATTTTTCTATAATAAAAGTGAACGTTTATTCCGGATAAATGAATGACTATTCATTCATTACTTTTTTAAAGGGGTGGGAAAATGAATCTGGTTTCCAAATTGGAAGAAACGGCATCGCAGAAACCGGAAAAACCAGCTTGTCTGTTTCAAGATCAGTACATGACGTATGAGGAGCTGGCAGGTAAAATCAAAGCATTTGCAAACGGCTTGGAGGACAGGGGACTGAAAAAAGGGGATCATCTCGCGCTGCTGCTCGGAAATACGCCTGATTTTGTTATTGCGTTTTTCGGCGCGTTAAAAGCGGGAATTGTCGTCATACCTGTTAATCCGGCATATACACCTTCAGAAATCGCATACATGTTGAAAAACGGCGATGTCAAAGCGATCGCCGGCATCGACCTTTTAATTCCCGTATTTGAAAGCCTGCACGGCTCGCTGCCGCTGCTGGAGCATATCATTATCAGCCAGACAGCAGAGAACGCTCCATCGACAGAAGACCCTCAATTGCGCTTAAAAATGACAACGTTTGCAAAAATGCTCCGCCCGGCGGAGCGCAGCAGAACTTATCCGACATTGTCCAAAGATGATACTGCCGTCATTTTATACACCTCAGGGACGACCGGAAAACCGAAAGGCGCCATGCTCACCCATCAGAATCTTTTCTCCAATGCAAATGATGTCGCCGGATACTTAGGAATGAATGAGAAAGACAAAATTGTGGCGGCATTGCCGATGTTTCACGTTTTTTGTTTAACCGTTTGTATGAATGCGCCTCTGATGAGCGGAGCGTGTGTCTTAATCGAGTCGCAATTCAGCCCGGCTTCTGTGTTTAAACTGATTAAAAGCCGTCAGGCAACCATTTTTGCCGGCGTACCGACGATGTATAACTATCTGTATCAATACGAGCACGGCAAGGCGGAGGATTTTGCGTCCGTCAGACTGTGCATTTCAGGCGGGGCCTCCATGCCGGTCGCTCTGTTGCAGACGTTTGAACAAACCTTTGACGTCACCATTCTGGAGGGGTACGGACTTTCTGAAGCGTCGCCGGTTACTTGTTTTAATCCGTTTGACCGGGGGAGAAAGCCCGGCTCGATCGGGACGAATATTTTACATGTCGAAAATAAAGTCGTCGATACACTCGGACGCGAATTGCCCGACCATCAAGTGGGAGAATTGATCGTGAAAGGGCCGAATGTAATGAAAGGCTATTACAAGATGCCCGAGGAGACGGAGCACGCGCTGAAAGACGGCTGGCTGTACACGGGTGATTTGGCGAAGCGCGATGAAGACGGTTATTTTTATATCGTCGACAGAAAAAAAGATATGATTCTCGTCGGCGGATACAACGTCTATCCGCGCGAAGTAGAAGAAGTGCTCTACAGCCATGAGGGCATTAAAGAAGCCGTGGTCATCGGCGTTCCTGACGCCAAAACGGGGGAAGCGGTGCATGCTTATATAGTGCCTGGGGACGGTGAGCTGACAGAGCAGGCGGTTTTTGATTACTGTGAAACACATTTGGCAAAATATAAACGGCCGGCGGAAGTGGTTTTTCTTGATGAGATTCCGAAGAACGCGACCGGGAAGCTGCTGAGACGGGCGGTCCGGGACATGCTTCCGAAATGACGGACGAAAAGCGAAGCCGGGGGGCTTCGCTTTTACATGCTGATCCGGTCAGCTCTGCGATTCTTCCTTAATGATGCTTTGCACAAGCTTCGTATCATGCCGGGTCAGTTTGTAATACGTGTTTTTATACTTGTACATCATATAATTGCCGCTTTCGAGCCACATGCTGAATGAATCAAAACGGTCTTCATGGTATTTGACCGTTCCGTCGTAATCGGGAGATACGCTTTTGGTCAGTTTGACTTGTTTTCCTTGGTTCAAGATATCGAGCATATCTTTTACATTCTGCCTGTCTTTAATTTTGATTTCTTTTTTTCCGTGCTCAGACAGAATAATCAGATCTGCGTTGCTTGATGGAAACACATCGCCGGTCCGGCTGTATACATAGAAGAAAGCAATAACCAAAAGGGCGATTACTACAATAAACGCGATTATTTTTTTCATATTCATCACTCCGTCTTTTAGTCTTTCCCGCTTCCTGTTGTTCCATTCTTTTCTGTTGTGAAAAGATTAACATCCGTTTCGGAGGCTTGGTTCTATTTATTTGCATTTATGCTTACAATAGGAGTAAGTCATAAGGCTAAGGAGGGAGACTTCCATGCGCAAATGGATAGCGGCAGCGGGGCTTGCCTATGTGCTGTACGGCCTTTTTTTCTATTGGTATTTCTTTATGACAGGAGACTCCGCCGTCCCGGAGGCCGTAAAGGGAACGAAAGCCGATCCGTCCTCGTTTATGGACCCGGGCCGCCTGGCAGCCGCTGAAAACTTTTCAAATGTAAAAGATTTTTTATTTTTCATCGGAGCGCCGTTAGATTGGTTTTTATTTTTTCTGCTGCTCATTACGGGGCTTGCCAAAAAAATAAAGCATTGGCTCGAAGCAGCGGTGCGCTTTCGGGTGCTGCAAATTGTAAGCTTCGTATTTGTGATTTCACTCATCGTTACGGCGGCTTCGCTTCCGCTTGAGTGGATCGGATATCGGGTTTCGCTTGCGTATCATATTTCGACGCAGACAACAGCAAGCTGGATAAGAGACCATGTCGTTGATTTCTGGATCAGTTTTCCGCTGTTTGCCGTGTGTGTGCTTGTGTTTTACTGGCTGATCACAAAGCATACAAAAAAATGGTGGTTTTACGCTTGGTGTCTTACTGTGCCGTTTACCCTGTTTTTGTTTTTCCTGCAGCCGGTCGTGATTGATCCTTTATACAATGATTTCTATCCGCTGAAAGACAAGGAGCTGGAAAGCAAAATTTTGTCGCTTGCCGACAAGGCCGACATTCCGGCCAGCCATGTTTATGAAGTCAATATGTCGGAGAAAACGAATGCGCTGAATGCGTATGTGACGGGAATCGGTTCGAATAAGCGAATCGTTTTGTGGGATACGACGCTTAACAAACTGAAGGATCGGGAAATTTTGTTCATTATGGGGCATGAGATGGGGCACTATGTGATGAAGCACGTGTACATCGGACTGGCCGGGTATCTGCTGCTGTCATTAGCCGGGTTCTATATCATTGACAAGCTTTATAAGCGGCTGTCCAAATTCTTCGGCCGAATGCTTCATATAAAGGGGCCTGAAGATCTGGCCGCCCTCCCGCTGTTATTGCTGCTCATATCCGTTCTCAGTTTTGCTTCTGATCAAATTACGAATGCCGTCTCCAGGTATCAGGAAAACGCCGCCGACCGCTACGGCATTGAGCTGACCGGAAACCGGGAAGCGGCGATTGAGACGTTTCAGGACTTGGCCGATACGGGACTGAGCCGGGTCAACCCGCCGTTTCTCGTCAAAATTTTCAGAGGGAGCCACCCATCGATCATGGAGCGGATTGAACATGCGGAGGAAGAAAAATAATAAAAAAACCGGCGGGGCCATGGCCGACGCCGGTTTTTTTATGTTTTACTGAGCTGCCGCCTGTACGTTGATCAGCCCTTTTCCGTAGTAGAAAGCATCACCAAGTTTTGTAGTGGTGTTTTCTAAACTGCTGCGGACTTGAGTGTTTGTCCAGTTCGGGTGCTTAGAAAGAATCAAAGCAGCCGCTCCGGCAACGTGCGGAGATGCCATTGACGTACCATTGTACGCGCCGTATTTGTTTCCAGGAAGCGTACTTTGGATAGAAACGCCTGGTGCCATGACATCAAGCTCAGAACCTACGCTTGAGAAAGATGCTCTTTGGTTGCTGCTGTTAACAGCGCCTACCGCAATGACAGAAGGGTATTTACCAGGGTAGCCCACTGTGCTAGAGCCGCCGGAAGTGCCTTCGTTACCGGCTGCCGCAACCACTACGACGCCGGAAGCAACGGCTTTGTCAACTGCCGCTTTTAACGCTGCAGAACCAGAAGGTCCGCCGAGGCTCATGTTAATAACGTCCATATTGTTTGCGATCGCCCACTCAATTCCGTTAATGATCCAGCTGTACTGGCCGGAACCGTCAGCGCCGAGAACTTTTACCGCGTAAAGAGATGCGCTTGGCGCAACGCCTAATACACCGACTGAGTTATTAAGAGCTGCAACTGTACCGGCAACGTGAGTTCCGTGAGAGTTTCTGTCTTGGAAAGGATTTGTTTCAGAAGGAACCATGCTGGCTCCGCCTGCTACCTTTAAATCAGGATGAGAAGAATCGATACCGCTGTCGATAACCGCTACTTTAACATTTGATCCGGTGAAGCCTTGAGAGTGCAGAGCAGGGGCTTTAATCTGTGATACGCCGTAAGGCACGGACTGCGCGTACGCTTGTGCAACGTGATCTTCTTCAACGTAAGCGACGCTAGGGTCTTTTTTCAGCTCTTTTACAGCTTTTTCATTTAATGTAGCTGAAGCTGCGTCTACATATTTGAATTGCTTTTGCACTTTCCCGCCTTTTTCAGAAATGACATCTTTTTTCTTGGCGGCGCTCATCGTGCTCATTGTCTGCTTAAATCCGACAATATATTTCTTTTCCCCGTTTGATTTCCCTGCAGCCTGGGCAGAAGTCGTGCTGCCGAACGCCATCGTAAAGATTAACGCTAAAGCAAACAGCAAACTGATCCATACCTTTTTGCCTCTCACTCTTTATCCACTCCTTTTTTCATTTGCAGAATAACCAATAGACAGATTATTCTGTGGATTAATTGTATAGTATGGAATAATATTTTAGTAGACCCAATTTTTTTCAGTTTGTTTTATTTCTATTTAGGTATATCATCTCTCTTTCGTTTAATAGGAACCCGAAATATTTAAATTTTAATGGAAAAAACCGATGGAAGGACATGAGTATTTGTACACAGCCGCAAACGCTCTCTTGTTTACTGGGTCGAACGGTTTGATTCCATTTTTGGAAGCTGAGGCAAAAACAGGATAAATGTCACCTTTTGTTGAATGCAGAAGTCTGATGGAAACGAAAGCGGAATGAAATAAAGCGGCCGGCATGAATCAGTCTTTGGCTTTCTTGACGGAGAAAAGCTGTGAAACCATTTTATAAAAATAATGATAATGAATATCATTGATACTTATATTGTCAATGATATAATTGCGGAAAAACGAAAGAGGGGGAACAGATGAAACCAATTTTCAGTATGCTGATGATCTTATCCGTTCTCTTCATAACGGCATGCTCAGAACAGGAACATGAAACCGCCGTCAGGCACGATCTGGGGACGGCGCATGTGGCTGCGCACCCGCAGCGCATCGCCGTATTGAATGAGGGCTTTATTGACACCCTCCATGACCTCGGCATAAAGCCGGCGGCCGCGGCGGATAACCGGAAAGAGCGAAACGACGGCAGTCCGTCCGTCGGGCCCCCGTCACATCCCGATTTGAAAAAGGTCACTTCGTTAAAACCCGATCTCATCATTGCAGACTCAAGCCTGCACAGGGGGATATACCATGAGCTGACAAAGATCGCTCCGACAATCGCTTTGAAAAATGAAGCTGCGGATTATCAGGATGCGGTTGATGCTGCCCTTACCATTGAAAAGGCGGTCGGTAAAGAGGGCATCATAGAGAAACAATTGTCGGCTCAGGAAGAAAAGCTGAATGACATCAAAAGAAAGCTGGATGCAGAAGGCGGCACGATTTTATTAATTGACGCTGCAAATGGCAGCATTTCCGTAAAGGATGATCAGTTTTTTACGTCCCGGCTTTTGGCGCTCGCAGGGTTTACATATGCGGTCCAGACGGATTCCGGCGGGAAATCAGACTCTATCAAAATGACGCCCGGGCAGCTTTTGCATATCGATCCTGATTACATCGTACTGCTGGACGGTGAGAAAGAACTCGAAAAAAATCACCTTTGGAAACAGCTGACTGCCGTAAAAAACGGCCGCGTTTACCGCGCGGACAGGGCGGTATGGACGGAGCGCCGGAGCATTGACGGTGCGGACGCCATATTACATGATCTGCAGAAAAAAATGCTCGCTAAAAAGGCCCAAAACTGAATTCGGGCCTTTTTGTTATGATTCTGATAGGTGGCTGCTTACATTGTAATCTTTGACGCGCCACTTATTTTCAATTCGTTCGATATTGCTCAGGCACGCATTGACAAGCTTAGCGTTTTGTATGTCGGTATCACCGTCAGAAATGGCGGACAAGAGGGCGTGAATGGCTGCGCCGTGAGCGACGATCAGTACTTTTTGCTCAGGAAACCGCTCCTGAACTTTCACTAAACCGGCAAGCATTCTGTCTGTCAGCTCTTCTGCGGTCTCCATGTTCGGGTAGTTTTTATCCGGGTAGCGCTTCGACCGTTCCGGTAAAGACATTCCTTCCGCATCACCGTAGCTCCGTTCTCTGAAATCTTCCATGACGACAATGGGAAGATTCAAAAACCCGTTAATAATGTCAGCTGTTTTTCTGGCCCGTTTCATCGGGCTTGAGACGATGACATCCCATTCAGACCCCTTTAAGTACTCTCCTGTTTCTTTCGCCTGACGCTCTCCCGTCGCATTTAACGGAATATCCGATTTGCCTTGAAGCTTCTTTTGGGCATTCCAATCAGTCTCTCCATGTCTTACTAAACAAACGGCAGTCATAAAGTCTCCACTCCGATCATTTTTTATCGATATCATCTATTATACTGCCGTTACGTTAACACTTCAAAGAGAAGCGCCAGTCCGACTCCGCCTCCGCTGCCGATCGCTGCTGCTGCATAGCGGGCATCAGGGCGTCTTTTTGCTTCATAAAAAAGCCGGGTGACAAGCGCCGCCCCGGAAGCCCCGTACGGATGCCCGACGGCCAGAGCGCCGCCCCGGACATTTATTTTAGAATACGGCACTTGAAGCTGCTGTGAAAAAACGCATATTTTGACGGCAAACGCCTCGTTGATTTCGTATATATCAATATCATCCGGTGACAGGTCCCGTTCCTTCAAAAGCTTTTTGACGGCATAAACCGGAGCTGCTGACGGATAATGCGGATGGACGCCGCTTACCGCGCTTCCGATAAAACGCAATCCCGGCTTTAAACCGAGAGATCGCGCTTTTTGTTCTTCCATCACACAAACTGCCGCCGCCCCGTCAGAAATTCCGCAGCTGTTGGCGGCGGTTACAGAGCCTCCGGACTGAAAGACGGGTTTGGCGCGGGCGATGAGAGGCGCCATGTTCCGCTTTTTCAGCATGTTTTCGTCAGCGGCGAATCCGTGGCAGGGGAGAATTTCCCGGCGGTACAAGCCGTCTTCGTGTGCTTTGACGCTCCGTTCATAGCTGAGAAGGGCATATTCGTCCTGCATCTTTCTCGTTACGCCGTAAGCCTGTGCCGTATACTCGGCCGCTATGCCCATATCAGGATCGCCGATGTGTTCAGGAGAAAAGCGCGCCCGGGATGAGAAAGGGGAACGGCTGCTGCTCTCCGCTCCTCCCGCGATGTATGTGCTCCCCGCGCCGGCTTTAACAAAGTGGCACGCGATTCTCACGGCGTCCAATCCGGAACCGCACTGCCTGTCGATGGCCGTACCGGACACGCTCAAAGGAAGCCCGGCGGCCAAGGCTGACAGCCGGGCGAGGTTCCCGCCGCGGCCCGTCGCGTTTCCGATCAGGACTTCATCAATGTCTTCGGGCATGTTCCGGCTCAAATGTCGGATCAGCGGAGCTGCCAAATCTTCGGGGAGACAGTCTTTTAACAGGCCGTTTTCCCGGGCGAAAATCGTCCGCTTCGCATCCGTAATTACAGCTTCCATTCCATCATGTCCTTTGCCTGCTTTTGTACGGCGGCACGGGCGATCTTTCCGCCGGCTGTTTCCGGTATTTCTGAAAACAGCCATTTTTTCGGGATTTTATATGCTGCCAGCTGCTCGCGGCACTGTTTCTTCAGTTCCTTTACATTTGCATGTCCGTCGATCACCGCAACGGCGATGCTGCCCCAATAATCATCAGGAATGCCGATGACGGCCGCTTTTCTGACGCCCGGACAGCGGTTGAGCACACGTTCTATCTCTTCCGGGAATACATTCAGGCCGCCTGATACGATCATCCCGTTTTCACGTCCTTCGATATAAAGATAGCCTTCATGATCGATATATCCCATGTCATCAACCGTCATCCAGCCGGAATCATCAGGTTTTGCGCCGTTGATGTATCCGGAAAATTTCATCGGGCTGTTCACGAAAATCTTCCCCGTTTCGCCCGGCATGCAGCGTTCTCCTCCGGGGCGGCGGATTTCGATTGTAACATTTTCAAACGGACGGCCCGCCGCGTCAGGCTTCCGGGCGCTGTCTTCAGGCGATAAGAACGCCACGAAACTCAGCTCAGACGTTCCGTAAAAATCGTACAGCCGCAAATGGGGATAGCGCTCTGACAGCGCTTGTTTTGATGAAGCGGGCCAGTCTGCACCGGAAGAAATCACCTTGAGCGGTGTATCGGGAAACGCCTCTAGTGAGAGCAGGGCGTCTGTCATTGTCGGAACGGTATATAGAACGTCAGCTTGTCTGAGCCGGTCTTTCATTCCGGCCGGATTGAATTTTCTTTGAAGGATGACGGTTCCGCCGATAAACAAAGTGCTGACGGCGCCGTATAAAAAGTGTGACGATCGAAGTGTGCCCGGTACCAGCACTTTGTCATCAGGGGAAATGCCGAATTCACGTTTCGTACAAGAAAAGCTCTCCAGCCACGAACGGTGAGAGCGGGTGAAGGCTTTCGGCTTACCGGTCGATCCCGAGGTGAATCCGGTATAAAAGGGCAGGCCGGCGTTTTTGATCAAAGCGCCTTCCGTTTTTTCCGCCTCGATCAAAGGCCTGCATTCATCCCACAGGATGACAGGCGTTTTGACGCCGTCCAGTCTGCCGCTCAGCCGGCGGTCACAGATGACGAGGTCGGTTTTGCTGATGTTCAGCTGATCCGCGAGTTCCGCCGCTGCCGAGCGGGGATCTAACGGAACCGCCGTGCAGCCGGCATGCGCCGCCCCTGCGAAAAGTTGTAAAAAAGGGATGCCGTTCGGCAGTAATATTGCAATGTTTTCCGGCTTACCTGAAAGGCTGCCAAGCCAGTTTGCGGTTTGGTTTACCAGCCTGTTCCAAGTTTGATAGGTGATCTGTTCTGTTTCTGTCTGAATTGCGATCTGTTCCGGCGCTTGTCCGGCTGTATCTGAATATGATGATGTAATCATGATGACTAAAATCAGCTTCCTTTCGTCGGCAAAAGCCGGCTAGCTTGAAGAGTTTTTCTGATTCTTACGGCTGCGAATGAGGCTGCGGCCGCTTTAAGCAGATCTCCGGGCACATAGATGAGGCTGAGCTTTACGGCAGTTAAGATATCAATGTGCATTATAAAAGCCTGAACGGGAATGCCGATGACATACAAAAACAGCACGCCGAACAAGAACTGTCTGATAAACAAATGGGGGACAGCAGCTGAGCGAAGGCCTTGGATGCTGAGGCTCAGCAGTAATGCCGCCAGCGGATATGCGATGAGATATCCGGCGCTCGGCCCGAAAAAAACCCCGAACCCGCCTCTGCCGCCTGAAAGGAGAGGCGCTCCGCATGCCACAATCAGCAAAAACAGCAATTGGCTTAAAAACGCCGCTTTCGGTTTTAGGATGCTTCCCGATAAGAGCACACCGATCGTCTGGAGCGTAATCGGAACCGGCGTAAAGGATAAGAAAAGCGGCGGGAGCAGTCCCAAAAGTCCCATAATGGCGGTAAACACGGCAATATGCATCATTTCTGTCAATTTCATTATGTATTCCTCCAGCTTATCAAAATATGTTTATACAATAAAGCGAGTCTTTATATATGTCAACTCTATTATATTTTGAGTTAACATTAAAAAGACCGGCCCTTTATGAAAAAGGCCGGTCGGTTTATCTTTATTCTTCTGTAAGGATAACAAGTGAATCAACGGATGATGCAACGTGGGATACGGCGCGGCTGACTTCTTGAAGACCGCCGAGAAAGGCCTGCAAATCAACGTCGATTTTGCCTGTCTGGTCTTTGCTCGTTTTCATGCTTTGGACGATGTCATCAAACAGACGGTTGATCTGCGCCATTTTTTCTTTCGTTTCACTTACAAGTCCGTTTACATCTTTAATATGTTTGGACACGATGTCGATTTGTGTATTGGTATTGTTCACGAGCTCTGATACGGTGGAAACGGTTTTTTTCGTATCCTCTGAAAGCTTTCTTACCTCCGTCGCGACAACGGCGAACCCTTTGCCGTGCTCACCGGCTCTCGCAGATTCTATTGAGGCGTTGAGTGACAGGAGATTCGTTTGCTCGGCGATCCCCGTCACGATGCCGAAGATTTTTTCGATCTGCTGGGCGATGTCATTCAGCTTGTCCATTTCTTCTTCAATCTGCAGAAGGCTGGCGTCGATTTTATTCATCTGCTTCTGCTGGCTTTCAAGTTCTTTTTTCCCGCCGATTGATTTTTCTTCGACATGTACGGAAGTGACGGTGCCGGCTTTTGACGCCTCGGAAATGCCCTCGGATTTGTCGACCAGCTCCTGCACGGCTCTGCTCGTTTCTGAAAACAAATCAGCGAGTGATCCGGATGTTTCCTGGATTTTTTGATGAAGACGGGCTTTCTTTTCCTCTTGTTCGTCACGCTGGCAGTTATATTCGCTCTGGAATGCTTCAAGGACGAGCTGCTGTTCAAGATTCAATATTTTCGTCGTCGCTTTGATCGCTTTTAAAAGCTCATGCAAATCCGGGATTGCTGCTTCATATATGTTCATCATCGACAGAAGCAGATCCTGAAACGCTCCCATATACCATTTCGGTTCAAGGCCGATCCGCAAGTGGATGGAAGCGATGCGCTGTCTTTTTTCAATGAATTCATCATCAATCGTGCCGGCAAACATCTCATGGATATGACGCCGTAATGTTTTTTTCAGGCGCTCGACCGTGCTGTGGTCGTTAATGATCGTCATTAATGATTTTTCGTGATCTAGATTTCGGTAAAAGGAATCGACGATTGTTGAGATATGTTCTTTAATTAACGGCTGCAGCTCTTCAAGCACATGAAGTTCTTCGTTTCCGAGCCTGACCATTTTCAGCTGTTTTTGGACATCTGCATATTGATTTGAAAGCGCGATGCGTTTTTTTCCATCGGCTTCTGAAAAATAAGCTGTTTCTTTTTTGCGGTCTTTTTTAAATAACAATATAAGTTCCCCCAGATATTCTCTTTTTCTTTTTATCGGTATGGAAGGAACTTGAATGAAGGAATCTGATAAAAATATTTTAATGCAGAAAAAAATAAAACCATTCGTACAGAATGGTTTAGTCAATCTTGGCTGAGGCGCTTCAGCGGCTTGATGGCGGGACCTTCGGCAACCCCGCCGTCAGGTGTGAACCGGGACCCGTGACAAGGACAGTCCCACGTCCGTTCGCCATCATTCCATTCGACCTCACAGCCCAAATGGGTGCATGTCGTATCGACAAGATGCAGACAGCCTTTTTCATCTTTATAGGCGCCGGCCCGTTTGCCGTTTACCGTTACGATTTTTCCCTCCCCGGGCCGAAGAGTCTCAGGTGAAGCGCCCGGCCTCTCAAGTTTGCCCGAGATAAGGTGTTTGGCCACGTCGGCATTATAAGAAATCAGTTTTTTCAGTCCCGGATCTGCGTGGAAGCGTGACGGAATAAACAGGCCGGAGAACGGGTTCTTTTTGTTTTGAATATGATCAGACAAAAGCTTCGCCGCGAGCGCTGAGCTTGTCATGCCCCATTTTTTAAAACCGGTCGCCGCCAAAATATGTTCTTCATCGCCTGAGATGGGACCGATGAACGGAATTTTGTCTATGGTGACAAGGTCTTGTGCAGACCAATGATATGGGATGCTTTCAACCCCGATTGTGTTTTCCGCAAATTGTTTCAGCGCTTCGTAATGCTCGGACATTTCTTTTCCTTGGCCTGTTTTGTGGCTTTCGCCGCCGACAAGAACCAGTTTTTCACCGTTCAAATCGGTGTATCGCAGTGATCTGGACGGCTTGTCTATGCTGAGATACATCCCGTCCGGATACGCTTGTTTCGGTTTTACCGCGAGTACGTAGGATCTGCTGGCATACATTCTGGCGGCGTAAAGCCCCCCTCCGTCATAAAAAGGAAAGTGGGAAGAGCAGACAATGTAGCTGCACTTGATGCCGTGTCTGTTTTTCGTGACCACTTCCGGCTGCGGTTCTTTTTTTATGTCGATCGCAGCCGTCTGTTCAAAAATCCGCGCCCCGTTTTTAACGATCTCTTTGACGAGCGCCGCACCATATAAAAGCGGATGGAATTGCGCCTGATTCTTCATGGCGAGACCGAGCCTGCAATCAACGGGGACGGGAAGTTCTTTCACAAGCTCGTGTTCAATGCCGAGCTTGGTATAAGCTTCCTGCTCGCTGCGGATTTTTTTGGCGCCTGATTCTGTATTGGTGTAAAGATATGCGTCTTGTTCAGCCAGTCTGCATTCAATCGAAAGGTCCTGCATAATCTGCTTCATGTCTTCCATGGCGCGGAGATGGGCTTCGAAATACAGCCTTGCGCTGGTCAGGCCGATCTGCTGAATAAGATCGGCATAGATGAAATCATGCTGGGCGGTGATTTTTGCGGTCGTTCCCGCGGTCGTCCCGTTTAAAATCCGGTCTGCTTCAATGACAGCGACACGGAAACCTCTTTTCGTCAGTTCGTATGCCGTTGTCAGGCCCGTAATTCCTCCGCCGATAACCGCAACGTCACATTCCGTATCTTCAGTGAGGGCGGGAAAGGAAGGAATGTCAGCTGTTGCTTTCCAATAGGAAGCCGGTTCCTCGTTTGAAAAAGTAGTCAATTCAGATTTACCTCCTCTGTTGTATATTCTTAATTTTTCCAATAAGACTCTATTCATACATGAAATTCGTATAAGATGCTCAAATTACTCATAATATAGTAATTAATGTAAAGGAGTGATCAAAATGGCTAATCAGAAGAAGAAAACCTTGCCGCCGCAGCATCAAAACCGGCAGCCGGGCTTTGAATATGTAATGGACCCGCGCCCCGTTTTTGACAAACCGAAAGCGGCGAAAAAACTTGAAGGGAAAACGGCGATCATCACGGGCGGAGACAGCGGGATCGGCCGCGCCGTATCCGTTTTATTCGCGAAGGAAGGCGCTAATGTGGTCATCGTTTACTTTGATGAGCATCAGGATGCCGAAGAGACGAAGCAATATGTAGAAAAAGAGGGGGCGAAGTGTCTGCTGATCGCAGGGGATGTCGGCGACGAAGCTTTTTGCAACGATGTCATCCGCCAGGCGGGCCAAGCCTTTCCTTCCATTGACATCCTGGTCAACAACGCGGGTGAGCAGCACGTGCAGCCGGGGATTGAGAAAATCACGAGCCACCAGCTCATCAGAACGTTTCAGACGAATATTTTTTCAATGTTTTACTTAACGAAAGCCGCGCTCCCTCACCTGAAAAAAGGAAGTTCAATCATTAATACGGCTTCCATTACCGCCTATAAAGGCCACAAAACATTGATTGACTATTCAGCGACAAAAGGGGCGATCGTCACGTTTACAAGATCTCTTTCCCAATCTCTTGTCACTCAGGGCATCAGGGTAAACGCAGTGGCGCCGGGGCCGATCTGGACGCCGCTGATCCCGGCGAGCTTCTCGGCGAAGGAAGTGGAAGTCTTCGGCTCAGACGTGCCGATGCAGCGCCCGGGAGAGCCTGTTGAAGTGGCGCCGAGCTATTTGTACTTAGCAAGCGATGATTCTACCTATGTCACGGGTCAGACGATTCATGTGAACGGCGGCACCATCGTAAACGGATAATGTAAAAAAAGCCAATCCATATGGATTGGCTTATTCACTCTGTTTGAGTGCTGCATATTCTTTTGAAAGCGTGAGGAACGCTTCTTTATTTTTATCATCAAGCGCCTTATTAATCTGCATTGTCAGTATGGCGATCCGGCGTTTATACAAGGATTCATCAAGCACCATTTGAATGTAAATATCGGCCATTGTCACATCGAATTCGTTTGCTTTTTGCGTGTTGCGGGACTTCATGAGCTCAGTGTACGACTTTTTCTCTTTCATAAAGAATCCCCCCAATGCCTTTTTTATAGTATATGGATAACGGCCGGAAAAATCAATTAATTTTTATAATCTTTAGACAACTAATACTTGGAAATATATCGACATATCCTGCAAATTGACGAAAAAACGAAAATGATCGTTGTATAAATGAGGTGAAATGAAAAAGAAAAATAATATTTAAATAGTAATTTAAGACTAAATTACATCTTTAAAAGGTGATTTTTAGCTATATTCAAAAAAAACCTGTCGTTTTTCAATGACAGATGATAGATTATTAGTATAAATTTTCAAGAAAAGGATTGGAGGCTGCACATCATGTGCCAGAAAACACACGCACCCTTAGAAAGCTATGAAGTAAATCGTTCAACCATCGCTGTTTTGCCTGAGGAAATAGACGGTAAAATGGGGTCGAAGGTCATTGAAAAAGACTGCATTCTGTATGTCAGCATGAAGCCGATTCACATCATCGACAGAAGCTGCCGCTACTTTGGCTCCAGCTATGCCGGGAGAAAAGCGGGAACATATGAAGCGATTAAAATTTCTCACAAGCCGCCGATTATGGTGGACCCTTCAAATCACATCTTTTTATTCCCTACACTTTCTTCTGCAAGGCCTCAATGCGGCTGGATATCGCATGTGCACGTTAAAGATTTTCAACCGACGGCATTTGATGACACAGCGGTCACGTTCTCAAACGGCAAAACGATGGAACTGGAAGTATCCTATCATTCTTTTGAAAATCAGGTTTACAGAACCGCCTATCTCAGAACCACTTTTCAGGACAGGATGGGCAGTCATATCCCGAAGCGGCAGGAATTCATGCTGTATCCGAAAGAAGAGCGGACAAGAATGATCTACGACTTTATTTTGCGGGAGCTGGGGGAGAGATATTAGAGAAAGCTGTGATGTGAAGGGACGGGCCCTTTCCTTTTAGGAAGGGCTTTTTTCGATTTACATGCCCGGATAGAGTTGTATCGTGTCCGTCTGTTGGCTATGATGATGTAAAGAGTAATGATATTTCATTTTAGGAGAGATGGGCATGGATGTGTTTGCAAAATATATATCAGGAATCGATAACCCGGATCACCGTCTCAAAGCAGAGGAAATTTTGTCGTGGACGGCTGACCAATTTCCGAACTTAGAAGCACAGATCAAGTGGAACAAACCGACATTTACCGATCACGGCACCTATATCATTATGTTTGCCGCGGCAAAAAATCATTTGAGCATTTTACCTGAAAAAGAGACGATGGAGCATTTTGCCGATGACATCGCCCAAGCCGGGTACAGCGCTTCTTCACGCCTGTTCAGAATTCGGTGGACTGATCCGGTGCACTATGATCTGCTTAAGAAGATCATCGAATTTAACATCAAGGAAAAAGCTGAAAATCCGGGGTTTTGGCGCTAGCGGACGTGATGTTGAAGGAGGAAGACATGGACGTTTTCAAAGACTATTTATCAAGTATCGACAGCCCTGATCATCGTCTGCGAATGGAGGAAATCCTGTCGTGGACGGCTGAGCAATTCCCGGGTTTAACACCGCAGATCAAGTGGAACACGCCGATGTTTACCGATCACGGCACGTTTATTATCGGCTTTGCGGCAGCAAAGCATCATGTAAGTGTTTCTCCCGAAGAAGCTGGAATTGCGCATTTTGCCGACGACATTGCCCGTGCCGGCTACAGCGCTACTTCCCGTTTGTTCAGAATTCAATGGACTGAACCGGTGCATTATGAGCTGCTTGAAAGCATGATTCAATTCAATGTTCAGGATAAGGCGGACTGCTCAGCGTTTTGGCGGAAATAACGAAAGAAATGTTAAAAAAACAACCCTGAGGAGGGCTGTTTTTTATTAAACGTATTCCGAAAAATAAGGGATTTGCGTATCCGGCAGACCCTCACGAAACGCACGATGGCTGAAATCGTGCGTTCAACATTCTTTATTTGACGACAGACATGCTGACGCTGCTGCCTGACACTGTCAATTTGGCAAAATCCTGTGTATCAATCACAGGGGTGACTGCTTTATTGTCGATCGTGATGTTCGTAAAGGCTGTTGAGAAGTTTGATTTGATGTAAGGGCGCTGATCCTCTGATGTGACCGCGACGGTGGCGAGCGCTTTCCATTTTGAGACAGAGCCTACATTTGTTTGGGCGAGTTCTGAGATGATGCGGCCGGTGTATCCGTCATTATTCGTGCCCCAATATGTGGCGCGGGTGTTGCCGTTCAGATTTTTGTAAATGGTCAGCTGTACGGTGCTGCCGGGCCGGAAGCCTTTCGTATAAGTGAATTGGCTTTCTCCTTCCAGATACCGGACCTGGCCTTGTCCCTTTGAACCGACTTTCATGATCGGTTTCCATACATGATAGGTGTCACTGTACTGAAGCCCGATATCAGCCTCTGTGCCTCCGGTAAATCCTGAGTAAATATAGGCTGTCCCATTTGACACCTGAATCGAGCTTGGAAGCTGAATTTTCGTGACGAGAACTGAGCCCGTGCTGTTCAGATAGGCCCTTCCGCCGATTCCTTTACTGAGCTGGGACGCCGCTTCCGCCGTATTGGGACTGATCACCCCCGGAATATCCGCCGTACATGCGCCGAATAGAACGGCTGTAGTGAGAACACCCGCAACAAGCCCTTTTTTCATCATCATTTCTCCTCCTATCATCATAGTCAGATAGCGCTATCAATTCATATTATAAAAGGTTTTGGGAAAAATTCCATAAAAGATATACGGGCGGACATAAATTAAAACTATTTTCCTATTTATCTTGTAAATGGAGATTATTTGAACTATGATATGTTCAGCAATACAGCATGATTCAGGAAAGGGGATAGGATAGAAATGAAAAAGACGGCAGCTGTGCTTTTGTCTTTCGGCCTGGTGTTCGGTTGTTCATACGGAGCGGGGCAGACGGCAGAAGCGAAAACAAAGGTAAAAACGTATCAAAACTGCAAGGCGCTGAATAAGGTGTATAAGGGCGGCGTGGCCAAATCGTCGAAAGTGAAAAACAAGGGCGGCAGAACAAAGTACAAGCCGTATGTATCAAAAGCGCTTTATAATGCAAATAAAAGACTTGACCGGGATAAAGACTATATCGCATGTGAGAAATAAAAAAACAAGCCTCTTTAAAGAGGCTTGTTTTTTTAAATGGATTCGGCGGTGACGGCGGTTCCGTATCCGATTAATTCGGATGTGTTCTGTCCTGCGGTCAGTTCGAACCGCAGGCCGACGATGGCGTTCGCTCCGAGCTGCTCCGCCTCTCTGATCAGCCGCTCTTTCACCGCTTTTTTGGAGTCTTCCAGCATTTCGGTATAGCTTTTTAATTCGCCGCCGACGACAGATTTTAAGCCTGCAAGCAAGTCTTTTCCGATGTGACGGGACTGGACGATACTGCTTGTCACTAAGCCTTTTACTTCCGTAATCTGTTTTCCGGCGACGGTTTCGGTCGTTGTCATGATCATGCGGCTTTCCCCCTTCATGTGTCTTACCGCTATTTTATCATTAAGCCGCCTTTTCGGCTGCGCTGATTTGTTTTTTTCTGACTGCGGCGCTGACTGCAAACATGACGGCAATGTTCAGAACCAGCGCGATGATGCCTGTATTCATATCCTTAACGATCTGCGGAAGAAACGGAAAGAGGGTTCCGACGGTTGATTCGGTCAGCGTAATGAAGGCCACCGTTCCGACCCCGGCCGTTATGCCGGCAAAAGCGCCGTGGCTTGTGATGAAACGCCGCTTCGGCAGGCTGAATAAGAGGGCGGGGAAAAGCTGGGTGACAAGGCTGTAGCCCATTAAAAGCAAGGTGACGATGGTATTTCCGCCTTTCAGCGTAAAATATACGGAAATCAGCGCGATAACGGGTACGGCGTATTTTGCGAGCCGCGAGACTTTTTCGTCAGTCGTGCCGGGCAGAATGGCTTTGTACACATTTTTGGCGAACAGCGTGCTTGAGGCCATTAATATCATTGAACCGGGTACAAGCGCCGTCAGAATGCCCGCCGATCCGATCAGCCCGACAAACCAGGGATCAAAGGTTTTCACAGACAGCTTTAATAACGCGAGATCCGTGTCCGCCCCTTTTAAACCGGGCACCTGCAGAATCGCCGCAAATCCGGTAAAGATGACAAACAGCAGGACGAGCTGATAAAGAGGCATGATAATCGCATTTTTCCGAAACACCCGCGGATGCTCCGCCGAATAGGAAGCGGCAAAGGTATGAGGCCACATATAAAAGCCGAGGGCGGTCAGCAAAACCGTTGAGCTGAACCAGGAAACGCTCTGTCCGGTTTCCGGCAGCGTGAGAAAACCGGGTTTTGCGGCGTCAATTTGTTTGAACATCTCCGTAAACCCGCCGTAATAATGAATGGGCAGATAAATACCTAAATACAGGACGATGCCTAAAATCATGATATCTTTGACGACGGATATCCACGCTGAACCGTGGATTCCTGAAATCATCACATAAATTGTGATGGAGACAGCGCCGATCCAGACAGCGGCGGAGGGCGGAATCTGTCCGTATGACGTTGCTGAAACAATTAATCCGAGCCCTTTCAGCTGCAGAACGAGATAGGGGATGAGGGATGCGATGCCGACGAGCGATACGAGAATGCCGAGGAGCGGGCTGTTGTATTTTGAAATAAAAAAATCTGATTGCGACATCAGTTTGTGTTGTTTGGCGTAAGTCCACACGGCTGGCAGAAGCCAATATGACAAAATGTAGGCAAGGCAGCCGTACGCGATAATATAAAAGGCCGGGCCTCCTTTTCCGTAAGCCCATCCGCTTCCGCCGAGGAATGTGAAGGTCGTGTATATTTCTCCCGCCATTAATAAAAAGACAAACATCGTGCCGAAGCCGCGTCCGCCCACCGTCCATTGTTCAAGGTCCATATGTTTTCCTTTTCGGGCCCGGATTCCGAGATATACACAAAACAGGAGCACGGCGGCCATTACGGGAAATGCTGCATTCATTCCGTCTCACCCGCCTTGTTTTCTTTGTCCAATTTGTAAACGGCGGCCATCAGAACGGAAGTCAGCACCGCCCAGATGACGACATATGCGAGAATGAAAGGCATTCCGAAAACATAAGGCGTCACCCGGTTTGCAAATGGAATGCCGGCGAGAATTCCGAAAAAGGGCAGGGCGGCGAGAACATGAATCAGTTTCATAACATTCCTCCTTTTCATTGAAAACAGCGTGTCCCGATTATAAAGAAAATCATGTCGAATGTATAGTGTGAATAGTCTGAATTTTATTTTTTAAAAAGGAAAAGCAGTCCCGGCTGCTTTTTAAATGGTCGCAAGAGACAGGTAATATTCCAATAAGGCGGTTACCTGTTCCCGTATTCTCGGGTTGAAATAACGGTGTTTTTCTTCATAGCCGTTAATGGTGCATATATAAAGCGTAAATGCTTCGTCTCTTTCCGCTTCGTATATTTTAATTTTACGCTTTCTTAACTCTTTTCGAACATCACTCAAATCCTTTTGTGCTAATTTTAAAGAGCAGCTGATAAGCTGTTTATAGGGTTGTTTTAATTTGAACGGGCACGAATCAAGCGCTTCGAGGTCCCGGTTCAGGATGGCAGCCGCCATGGGCAGAAACAGCCCTTTTTCGATGAGATCGCGGGTGCCGCTCCGAATGTCAGGCATAAATACTCCTTCTTTCTTAAAAAAGAGAACATTTGTTCTTATTTTATACTCGCTTACACGATATTTCAAGACGGAAAATCTCGTAAACATTTTCGTTTTTTGGAGATAATGTGTAGAATAAGGATAGACAAACTCGTTAAGGAGTATAAACGTTGGAGCAATTTTTATCATATTTGACTGAGGAACAGCTGACGGAATGGTTCCAAAGCTATAGAGCTTTCGGCCCGGCGGCTGCGGCTGTACTGCCTTTTATTGAAGCGTTTCTTCCGTTTTTGCCGCTCGTTGTATTTGTGGTGGCGAATACGAATGCATTTGGTTTGTGGGAAGGTTTTTTTCTGTCATGGCTCGGGTCTGCGTCAGGATCGATGCTGATGTTTTATACCGTCCGCCGTTTCGGACAGAAAAGAGCCTTCGGTTTCATCCGCAGGCATCAGACCATAAGGCGGATGATGCTCTGGGTTGAGCGGCACGGTTTCGGTCCGCTGTTTATTTTACTTTGCTTCCCCTTTACGCCGTCCGCTGCGGTTCATATCGTTGCCGGTCTGTCACGGGTGGGAGCGCTGCAGTTTATATCAGCAGCCGCGATGGGGAAAATGGTTATGATCTTTATGATCAGTTTTATCGGGTATGATCTTCACGCACTCATTACACAGCCTTTCAGGATGGCGGGCGCCATAATGGTGATCGCGGTGCTGTGGTATGCCGGAAAGCATATCGAACGGCGTTTACAGACGAGAATCAGTCAGCATGAGAAAGACGGAGGGAGACAGGAATCTTGAAAAAACGATTTTGGTTTATAGCCGGCGTGCTTATCGTTGTTTTGGCCATACAATTAAAGAATGCCATTTTTATTGATTATAAAGTCGAAGGAATCAGCATGAATCCGACCTTTAAACAAGGAAATGAGCTGATGGTCAACAAGTTTTCCCATCGTTACAAAACGATCCGCCGTTTCGATATTGTTCTGTTTAAAGGCCCGCACCGCAAAGTGCTGATCAAACGTGTCATCGGGCTCCCCGGCGAGTCAATCGCATACAGGGAGGATCAGCTGTATGTGAATGGAAAACGGGTGGCGGAACCGTTTTTAAAACCGTTAAAGTCATCATTGTCCGCCGGGAGCCATGTGACCGGTGATTATACGCTGAAGGAAACGACCGGGCGCAAAAGCATACCGAAGGGACAATACTTTGTTATTGGCGACAACCGCATATACAGCCTCGACAGCCGTCATTTCGGTCCGATTAAGGATAAAGACATTGTCGGAGTCATCAGTGAATCAGACGCCAAGTGAACGGCGTCTTTTTTTCGGAAATGATTGTCAAAAAGCGGAGGAAAGACTATAATGAAAATTGTTACGCACGAAACAAAAAAGGAGGCGTTTATTTTTTAGTAGTTTTGTTACGTGTGTAACAAAAAAAGGAAAGAGGGCTGATGAGATGAAAACACAGGTTGCCATTATCGGGGGAGGTCCGGTCGGGCTTATGCTTGCATCAGAACTGGCGCTGGCCGGAGTGAAAACGACTGTCATTGAACGATTGAAGAAGACGGTGCCATATTCCAAAGCGCTTATCATGCATCCGCGCACACTTGAGCTTTTTGCCATGAGAGGCATATTGGAACGCTTTGTGGATCAAGGGACGAAGGTGTCTTCCGGCCATTTTTCCATGCTGGATACACGGCTGGATTTTTCTCGGCTGGATACGAAGCAGAATTATTCGTTAATGCTTCCTCAGGCAGAAACGGAGCGGATGTTGGAGGAGTATGCATCAAGTCTCGGCGCAAATATCATCCGCGGGGCGGAAGCGGTGGCTGTCACCCAGACGGATGACGGAGTGGAGACGGTGTTCCGGGACGAAAGCGGAATCGGCACTCTTCACAGCTTATATGCCGCGGGTACAGACGGAGCGGGGAGCATTGTCCGGAAACAGGCGGGCATCGCTTTTTCGGGCACTGATGCCGACTTAACAGGAACCCTTTGTGATGCCGCTTTGAAACATCCGCCCGAATCTTCCTTTTTTTCAACGTGCCGGCTGGAGGGATCGGTTGTGATTATCCCTCTTACGGACGGACTTTTCCGCGTCCTCATCGTTTCTCCGCACGTCCCGCAAAAGCGGAAGGAAGAGCGGGTCACCGAAGATGAGCTGAAAGAAGACCTGCGGCGGATATGCGGCACTGATTTCGGATTGAGTGATCCGGTATGGATGTCGCGGTTCGGCAATGCCGAGCGTCAGGCTGAGCAGTACCGCTCCGGCCGGATTTTTGTAGCCGGGGATGCGGCGCACATTCATTTTCCCGCAGGCGGCCAAGGCCTGAATACGGGGCTTCAGGATGCCGTCAATCTAGGCTGGAAGCTGGCGGCGCAAATGAAGGGAAAAGCGGCGCCTCATCTTCTGGACAGCTATCATCAGGAAAGGCACAGCACAGGAAAAGAAGTGCTGCACAATATCAAAACGCAGATAAAGCTCATGGATTTTACCGAGTCGGGGATGGCATTAAGAGAAACGATGACCGCTTTGCTGGATTTTCAGGAGTCCAACCGTTTATTGGCGGGAAAAGTATCCGCGCTTGATCTGCATTATGAACCGGATGCGGAGCTGCCGCCGCATACGCTGAACGGAAAACGCCTGCCGGATATCGAACTGACCCTTCATGACGGGCGGCCGGCCCGGCTGTATGATTTTCTCCGCAAGGGCGGCTTTGTGCTTCTGTCATTAAGAGGGAGCATTCCCGCCGGTATTGATACGGACAGTGTGGCAGCAGTCAGGGCGGAGCTTGCTGAAACACGTGCCGATTGGAATGACGTCCACACCGTTTTAATCCGGCCGGACGGCCATGCGGCATGGGCAGCCGGCGGCTCGGGACGTGAAGCGGAAGAAGCCGTTCTGGCCGGTTTGGAGAGATGGGGATTATTCATCTGATAACCTTTTTATGCGCCTGTGTGATTGTTTCTTGTGTAACAAAACGTTATAGTAAAAGAAACAATCAATACGGAAGGGTGACTCAGCAGTTGGACAGAAGACAGCCAGACCATGCAAAACACATGATTCTTGAAGGGCTGACAGATATTTTTCACGAGCAGGAGAGGTGCCAGGAGGATATCAGGGCGTCGTTGGCCGGACGGATGGATGAACTCCGTGAAGGAAACGGGAAAAAATTACAATTGACCTTGACGGAAATTCACATTTTGTCGTGTATCGGAGATCATGAACCGATCAATGTCACGTCAATAGCGGAAAAAATGAAGACGACAAAGCCGACCGTGTCGAGAAGCTGCGCGAAGTTTTTGGAAGCCGGCTTTCTGCGCAGAACCCGGCTGAGCGACAATAAAAAAGAAGTCTATTTCCGGCTGACTCCTGCCGGGAAAGAGCTGCATTCCCTTCATCATGAATATCATGAATTGATAAAACAGCGGCTCTTGGCGTTTTTAGACCGCTATACAGATGAAGAACTGTTATTTGCTGAACGGCTGTTCCGTGATCTTTCAGCAAACTGGCGGTCTGTAAATGGCGGCGGTGAGCTGTTCAAATAAAAAACACGCATATGGATGCGTGTTTTTTTATTCGGATCATGTTCCTCTTTCTGCCCGGCCTCTTTCGCCGTGTGCCCGTTTCAGCTGAGAAAGGTGGTGCAGCAGCCGATAGAAGGGCGGAAGCATGGCGATGACGAGAACGATCCGGATGACCTGAACCGCGACGACGAAAGTCGAGTCTTCGTGCAGGGTGATCGAAGTCGCCGCCATCTCGGCGATCCCGCCGGGAGAAAAGGCGAGAACAGATGTAATCATGGAGATGCCCGTTAATTTAGAAACCGCAACCGCGCTCAGAATCATGGCGGCGATTAATCCGACGGAAGAAATAAACCCGACGGTCAGCACTCTCGTCACGCCGGTGAACATGCTTTTGTACATTTTTGATCCGATTGTGGCGCCGAGAAAAATTTGTGACAGCTGGTTCGCTTCCGGCGGCCACCAGGCCAGCATGTCTTTGCCCGCCAAGGCGGACACGCCGATTTCCGCAGCAGCAACGCCGATCATGCTGCCGAGCAGCCAAGGGGCGGGAAATTTCAGCCGTTTTGCGCCTTTGCTTGCAAGCCAGGCAGCCAAAATAAATCCGGCCGTTAACAAGACGGGAATAAGGCCCGGATGTGAAGCTCCTGCTGAAACGGCTCCGGCTGATGTCTGAGCCGCACCGTTTTGTTTGGTAAATAAGAAAATAACGAGAAACGGTATTGTCATGACGACCAAAAGGACGCGCGTCAGCTGAATAAGGCTTACAATCGCGGTGTTTGCGCCGACTTCCTGGGCGATACCGGGCATGGCGGATAAACCGCCCGGCGCCGTGCCTACAAAGCTTGTCATCATGTCCGTCCGGCTGAACCGAAAGAGCACATATCCGGAAACAAGCGCCATCACGATAGAGAAAATCAGCATGAAGCCTACCGGAAGCCAATGCTCCCGTAAAACCGACAGAACGGACAGGTTCAGTTTCTGGCCGAGTTCGATGCCGAGGATCATTTGTCCCGCCGCAAGCCATCTGCGGTGAATCCCTCTTCTGTCAGGCGCCATGAACAGCCAGCGGGGCCTCGTCATGGATAGGATGCAGCCGGCGGCAAGCGTTCCGAGCATCCAGGCGATCGACATCCCTGTAAGCGAAAGAAGAAACCCCCCTGCCGCACTGATGAGAATAAACCAGATATCTGTAAGGAGATGTTTGTCTTTCTTCAATGAAAACCCTTCTTCCTGAAACATTCATATTAAATTGTTAAGCTCGTTAACCTTACTATTACTATAGTATAGATTTTGAGATAAATAAATAATGAATTATTTCTCATAATCCATTCATTTTTCTTATCGAAAACACAAAAAAAGCTCCGGAGATGGGTGAGTGCACCCTACTCCGAAACCTCGCCCGCTTTTCCTTTCCACACAAGCGTCAATCCCAGACCGAGAAATAAAACCACACCTGCGAACAGAAATGGGAAGTGAATATTCATATCAAATAAAATACCGCCCAGAGCCGGGCCGAAAATGGTGCCCAAACTCGTGTATGTTGAGTTCATACCGGCAACAAACCCCTGCTGATTTCCTGCGATCTTCGATAGATAAGTAGTCAGTGCCGGGCGCAGTAAATCAAACGCAAGGAAAATGATGCAGGTGACAGCGAGCACGGGCAAAAACCCTGACATCACCGTAGAAACGAAAGCCAGCACAGCGCCGATGATCAGACAAAGCTGAATGACTTTTTTCTCCCCGAGGAAGTTGACAAGTCTGCCGAACGCGAGCACTTGAATGAGGACTGCCACAATGGAGCTGAACGTAATAATAATGGCGATATCCTTTGGCGTGAAGCCGAATTTATGGTTTGTAAATAAGCTGAATACCGTTTCGTACGCCGACAGCCCGAATGCCAAAACAAAAACGATGATAAAGGCGATCAAGTAGCTTGGATGAATCGACTTTTTCAAATCTTTTAAGAAGGTTGATTCTTTGGCGCTTTCCATCTGCTTTGCGCGTTCTTCTTTAGTTAACGGCTCTTTCAGCATAAAGACAGAGGAAATCACTGCGATAAATGCAATTCCCGCCGCAAAGAAAAACGGCATACGAACGCCGTGATCGGCAATAAATCCTCCTATGCCGGGCCCGATGATAAACCCTGTGCTGATGGCGGCAGATACATAGCCCATCGCCTTCGATCTTTCCTGCACTGTCGTAATATCTGCGACATACGCTGTAACGGCGGGCATGATAAAAGCGGCACTGATGCCCCCCAGCACCCTTGCGAAATATAAAATGGAGACATGTGTGCCCAACCCGAAGGTCAGTTCGGATAATGCGAATAAAAACAGTCCGGCGAGAATCATGATTTTTCTGCCGAAGCGGTCAACCCATCTTCCCGCAATGGGGGATGCAATTAATTGCGCGACGGCGAAGGCAGCGACAAGGTATCCCATTGTGCTGCCCGTCAAGTGCATCACATTCATAAACAGCGGCATAACGGGAATGATCAATCCGATGCCTAAAAACGCAATAAATATGTTGCTTAATAAGATGATGAGTACAGCCTTTTGTTCTCTGATCGGTTTTTGCATGTTGTTTCTCCTTTGTCAGCTGTCATTCTGTTTATCAGCGTTGATCGACCCGTGAATAAACACGGAGATGGCTTCTTTTTGCAATTCGATTCTTTGCTGAATGGTATCGTTTTTATATAACACATCTAAACCGTAGAAGACGGATAGCAGGATTTTTACTTTTGATTCGACATGAGGAATGGACCAGCTGCCGTCTTGATTTCCCTCTTCTAAGATCTCTCTCATCACATCGTCATATTCAATATCAATTTTGTTGAGCCGCTTTACGACCTCCTCTGACGTAAACGCACTCGCATAAAACTCTTCACTTGCTCTCATAAGCGGGTAATTGATGCTCATCCGGCTCAGCAGCTCCGCAAAGCCCGTCAGCTTTTCGGCAGCATCTTTCAGATCGGCTTCCATTTCCCTCCACGTCTCGATCATCACGCGGTGATCCTCTTCCATGATATGAAGAAACAGAAACTCTTTTCCTTTAAAATGGTGATATAGATTGCCTTTGCTGATCTCGGCCGCCTCTAAAATATCCCGAATCGATGTTTCTGAATATCCTTTTTTTGCAAATAAGTCACGCGAAGCGGATACGAGCCTGTTCTTCGTCTTTTCGCTCTTTCCGGCACCGCCTTTTGTATTTGTCACTTCACACAGATCCTTTCCGCCAAATGAGGTTCGGCTCCTTAGAAACCGACCGGTTGGTTTATTTTATTATAAAGGGTTTTTGCTGATTATACAATGAAGAAGTTATCCATTGTTTAGAGGGAGTATATAAACGGCTCGAAAAGTAAACCCCATTCTCTCATGTTGAAAGAACGGGGTTTGTCTGCGGTCTGAAGACTCCCGGCGGGGGAGCGTGATCTGCCTGAACGTTTATTTTCCGGTATTTACCTCGGTGTAGCTTGTGTTCGGCGCGTTTGATACCGTTCCCCCTGTATGGTGGAAAGGAGAGTGGGCCATATCGTATAAAAACCAGACGGCATGACGCTGCTCGTCAAATGCCGTGCGGGCAAATAACCGCTTCGCTTCCGGATGCACCGCTCTATCGGATGCCTGCAAATAAAAATCATTCGTTTTCTGCTCATCATAAAACGCCGCCCTCAGTCCTTCTCTGTATGTGTGCGGACAATGCTCCGTCTGTTTCGGCGTCAACTGTTTTCCGGTAATTGACGTATACAGTGAAGAGAAAGCGTGCATGTGGCGCACTTCTTCCTCTCTGATATGTTCGATTCGTCTTCTGATTTCTGCGGTCGGCGCTTTTTCGGCTAATATTGAGTAGCAAATCACAGCGCTGTATTCACCGTTTATGGATTTTACCAGATCCTTTATAAGCACAGAATCGTCACTGCAGATGGCTGTATAATGAAAAAAATTCTCGTGCATTGGACTCACCCCCGGATGTTTATAGGGTATTATACGGCGGCAGCCCGTGACATGTGCGGATGTCATTTTTATTCTTGATCCAGCGGCGATGTAATATGGTCGTCGTATGTGTCGACAAAAAGCCGGCCGTTGCTTCCGCGCACAGCGTATACGACGTCTTCCGGTTTGAGGTTTCTCTTATCCAATTCTTCTCTCAGCCATTTTTCCGATACGTGATTTTCTTCCAGATTTTTCATCACCAGCCGACCGTCCATAATCAGCTCAACGGCAAAGTTCTTTTCATGTCCGGCAAAGATGCCGAGATCCTGTCTTGTAACGGGCGCAAATTCCGGTTTGACCTCCACTGACATGCTGCCGTTTGTTTCAATGATGGCAGTCTGAACCTGAGAAATGTCAAATACATCATTTTCACGAAGCTGCTGGTTCAAGTAGTCGAGGGTATAACGCATCTTTTTCATATTATGCTCAAGTATTTTTCCGTTTTGAATGATAATGGTCGGTTTGCCCGCAAAGAAACCCCTGGCAGTTCTGTTTTTCATAGAAAGATATGCGACAAGATAAATGATAACCACAAAAATCGTGTAAGCACTGACAGTAAAATGAATCGGCAGTTTTGTATTAAACGACAGATTGGCTGTGATGGCGCCGAGCGAGATGGCCGCAATGAAATCAAAAAGCGTCATCTGTGAAATGGTTTGTTTTCCGAGTATACGGGCGCCGATAAACAGAATGCTGAACGACAGAGCCGTCCGTACAATTACTTCGGGATATTCTGACATCATCATTAGTCCTTTTTTCTTTATTTTGGTCAAAAACGAAATTTTTTAAAACAGTCATCCCGTTTTTACCAGCAGATGAGATTGGTCATTTTCGTCAACTTTCGATAAAATGTAGAAAGATAAAAAGAGAGGGGTCTTTTAATTTGGGTGTTGAGTTTTTAGTAGGCAGATCGGGGAGTGGGAAAACGAGGCTGATTATCGACAGCATTCAAGATGAACTGCGCCGGGAGCCGTTCGGGAAACCGATCATTTTTCTAGTCCCGGATCAAATGACGTTTTTAATGGAATATGAGCTTGCTAAAACGCCGGATATCGGCGGCATGATACGCGCTCAAGTGTTCAGTTTTTCGCGTTTGGCGTGGCGCGTGCTTCAGCATACCGGGGGCATGAACCGCCCGTTTGTGACGACGACGGGTGTGCAGATGCTTTTAAGGAAACTGATTGAAGAATATAAGCACGAGTTTAAAGTGTATCAAAAAGCGAGTGACAAAACCGGGTTCACTGAGCAGGTGGAACGGATGCTGACAGAGTTTAAGCGGTACTGTATTGAGCCTGAAGACGTCCGCCGCATGGCGGAAAGCGGAACGGCGTCAGAATATCGCGGAGAGCGGATGCTGTCTGAAAAACTTCATGATTTAGGCATTTTATATCAGCAGATGGAAAGAAGCCTCGCCGGACACTATTTGCATTCAGAGGACTATTTGACGCTGCTCGCTCAGCAGATTCCTTTGGCGGACGTTGTAAAAGGCGCCCGTGTTTACGTCGACGGATTCTATCAATTTACGCCGCAGGAATTAAGGGTGCTGGAGCAGCTGATCATGCATGCTGAACATGTCACATTCTCGCTGACGGCGGACAGCCCTTCGGCGGAACAGGCACCTGATGAGCTCGATCTGTTCAGAATGACGGGAAGCACATACTATAAGCTTTATCAGACGGCAAAGGAATTGAATGCTGATATTTCCTGCAAGGAACTGCATGGCACGAAGCGGCATCAGCATGCACCGGAGCTTGCCTGTATAGAGTCACAGTACGATGTGCGTCCCGCCGCGGCGTATACCGGCGGACAGGAAGCTTTTACCGTCATGCAGGCGCAAAACAGAAGAGCTGAGCTTGAAGGTATTGCCCGGGAAATTCAATCGCTTGTCCGGGACGGAGGATACCGGTACAAAGATATGGCGATTCTCATCCGTCAGCCGGAAGATTATAAAGATTTGCTGAAGGAAGTGTTTGCCGATTACGGGCTTCCTTATTTTATTGACGGAAAAGCTTCTATGCAGCATCACCCGCTTATTGAATTCATCCGTTCAAGCCTCGATGTCGTGAAGGGGAACTGGAGATATGAAGCAGTGTTCCGCTGTGCGAAAACCGAACTGTTATTCCCGCTTGATCAGCCGGAGCAGAAAATAAGAGAGCAGGTTGATCAGCTTGAAAATTACTGTATTGCCTACGGCATTAAAGGGGAGCGCTGGACAAGCGGCGAGCGGTTTGTATACAGGCGCTTCGTATCGCTTGATGAGGATTTCGCGCAGACGGATCAGGAAATAGAGATGGAACACATGCTGAATGAGACGAGAGAGTGGATAGCCGCGCCCCTCGTCCGGCTTCAAAACCGGATGAAAAAAGCGAAAACGGTTCAAAGCATGGCGGAGGCTCTTTATCTCTTTTTGGAAGATACCGATGTTCCACTGAAGCTGGACCGGAAAAGGCAGCGGGCCGAAGAGGCCGGAAACATGATCGAAGCGCAGCAGCACGGCCAGGCGTGGGATGCCGTTATCCAGCTTCTCGAGGAGTTTGCCGGCATGATGGGTGAAGATGAAATATCATTGGCGCTGTTCCAGCAAATGCTTGAAACGGGAACGGAATCGCTTCATTTTTCTTTAATTCCGCCTGCTCTTGACCAAGTATTTGTAGGGAATATGGATCTCTCAAGAATGTACGGCACGTCCTGCACATTCGTCATCGGGGCTAATGACGGCGTTCTTCCGGCGCGCCCGGATGAGAACGGCGTGCTGTCTGATGATGACCGGGAGTGGCTGAAAGCGGTCGGAGTGGAGCTGTCTTCCGCGGGGCGTGAGCGGCTGCTTGATGAGCATTTTCTCATCTATATGGCGCTGTCGAGTCCGTCTGACCGTCTTTATGTGTCATACCCGATTGCCGATGCGGAAGGAAAAACGCTCCTGCCGTCAATCGTTGTAAACAGGCTTGGCGAGCTGTTTCCCGATCATCAGGAAAAGCTGTCAGCGGCTGATCCCGAGCAGGTAAGCGAAGAAGAGCAGCTTCAGTATCTCGTCAATAAACAGGTGGCTCAGACATATACGGCAAGTCAGCTCAGGCTGTGGACAAGAGAGTACGAGATCAGTGACGTATGGTGGAGCGCATACAATGTGCTGATGAAAGAGTCTGATCACCGGCGTGCGAAAAAGCTGTTTTCAAGCCTGTTTTTCCGCAATGAGGCGAAGCGTCTTGAACGGCCTGTTTCGCGCCAGCTTTACGGCGAGCATATTAAAGGAAGCGTCTCACGGATGGAGGCGTTTAATGCCTGCCAGTTCTCTCATTTTGCATCTCACGGGCTTCAATTAAAAGAGCGGCAGTTTTTCAAGCTGGACGCGCCGGATATCGGCCAGCTGTTTCACTCCAGCCTGAAGCTGATTTCAGACCGGCTTCGTGAGCAGAAGCTGGAATGGCGAGATCTGACGAAAGATCAGTGCCGGAATTTCTCCTATGAAGCGGTGGAACGGCTTGCGCCAAAGCTGCAAAAAGAGATTCTGCTCAGCTCAAACAGACACTTTTATGTGAAGGAAAAACTGCAGAAGATCGTCACGCGTGTTTCAGGCATATTAAGCGAGCATGCGAAGGCGAGCGGTTTCGTCCCGGTCGGTCTTGAACTCGGTTTCGGCGGAAGCGGGCCGCTGCCCCCGCTCACTTTCACGCTGAAAAACGGCTGTACAATGGAACTCGTCGGACGGATCGACCGCGTGGATAAAGCGGAAAGCTCAAAAGGCCTGCTGCTGAGAATCGTTGATTATAAATCAAGCGACAGAGGGCTTGATCTGGCTGAGGTGTATTACGGGCTCGCTCTGCAAATGCTCACATACCTTGACTTATCGATTACACATTCCGAAGATTGGCTCGGTATGAAAGCGACACCGGCAGGCGTTTTGTATTTCCATATCCATGATCCGATGATTCAGGCCAGTCTGCCGATGGGGCTTGATGAAATCGAGCAGGAAATTTTTAAGAAATTTAAAATGAAAGGCCTTCTCCTCGGTGACCGGGAGGCGATCAGTCTGATGGACACGACTTTGGAGGAAGGGCGTTCAAATATCGTCAATGCCGGTTTGAAAAAGGACGGGTCTTTAAGATCCGACTCAGCCGCGGTCAGCGAACAGGACTTTCATCTGCTGACAGACCATGTGCGGCGGACATTTGAACAGGCTGGCGAAGCGATAACGGACGGGCTTGTGTCCATTACCCCGTATAAGCTGAAAGATAAGACGCCTTGTACGTACTGTGCGTTTAAGTCGGTATGCCAGTTTGATGAGTCGCTTAAGGAAAATGAATACCGCAGCCTGAAAGCGGAAAAAGACGGCACCATACTGGATTGGCTGAAAAAGGAGGCGGATGATGATGCAAATTCCTAAACCGAAAGACAGCATATGGACGGATGACCAATGGAGCGCCATCGTTTCTTCCGGCCGCGATATTCTGGTCGCTGCCGCAGCCGGATCAGGTAAAACGGCCGTGCTTGTGGAACGGATGATCAGAAAGATAACTGCGGAAGAAGATCCGGTTGATGTTGACAGGCTCCTTGTGGTGACCTTTACAAACGCCTCAGCAGCGGAGATGAAGCATCGGATCGCGGAAGCATTAGAAAAAGAGCTCGCCAAAAATCCGGGATCTCTGCATATCAGACGGCAGCTCTCTCTATTAAATCGGGCGAGCATTTCGACGCTTCACTCTTTCTGTCTGCAAGTGCTTAAAAAATATTATTATATGATTGATCTTGACCCCGGTTTTCGGATGGCTGACCAGACGGAAGGCGAATTGCTCGGAGACGAAGTGCTTGATGAGCTGTTTGAAGATGAATACGCAAAAGGGAATCAGGCGTTTTTTGAGCTTGCGGACAGATATACGACAGACAGGCATGATCTGGATCTTCAAGACCTTGTCAAACGGGTGTACGAGTATTCCCGGTCGCATCCTGACCCGGAAGCGTGGCTGCAAAGCTTTGTCCGCCTGTATGACGTGACGGAAGAAAGCAAAATGGAAGAGCTTGCGTTTTACCAATATGTGAGAGAAGATGCTGAAATGGCGCTCTTCGGGGCAAAACAAAAGCTTGAAAAGGCGCTTGAACTGACAAAAGCGCCCGGCGGGCCGGCCCCGCGCGCTGATAATTTTCTGGATGACCTTCAGCAGATAGAAGAGCTGATCAGCTGCCGGCATGACTTCGATGCGCTGTATGAACGGGTTCCCGCAGTCTCATTTAAGCGGGCGAAGGCGGTAAAGGGTGATGAATTTGACAAAGCGCTTTTGGACGAAGCGACCGATTTGCGAAACGGCGCGAAGAAACTGATCGAAAAGGTAAAGACAGATTACTTTACAAGAAGTCCGCAAGATCACTTAAAGAGTTTAGCAGATATGAAGCCTGTCATCGAAACGCTCGTTCAGCTCGTGATATCGTACGGAAAACGATTTGAAGCGGCGAAACAAGAAAAATCAATTATTGATTTCTCAGATTTGGAACATTACTGCCTGGCGATTTTAACTGCGGTTGATGAAGAAGGCCGGCGGGTGCCGAGCGAAGCGGCCGTTTATTATCAAGACCAGTTCCATGAAGTTCTGGTTGATGAATATCAAGATACGAACCTTGTGCAGGAGTCTATCCTGCAGCTTGTTAAAAGCGGGAATGAAGAGACGGGAAATCTGTTTATGGTAGGCGACGTCAAACAATCGATCTACCGTTTCAGACTTGCTGAGCCGCTGCTGTTTCTCGGGAAATATAAAAGGTTTACAGAGAGCGGGGAAGGCGCGGGGCAGAAAATTGATCTGAACCAAAATTTCCGCAGCCGCTCCGATATTTTGGACAGTACGAATTTCTTGTTTAAGCAGCTGATGGGCGGAAAAATCGGCGAAGTGGACTACGATGAACAGGCGGCATTGAAGCTCGGCGCATCGTATCCGCCGAATGAAGCGGCAAAAACGGAACTGCTGCTGATTGACAGCGCTGATGGCGCAGACAGCTCCGAGGATGCCGAAGACTTTGAAACCGTGCACTGGGAAGCGAAAGCGATAGCCGGGGAGATCCGAAAGCTTGTCTCATCTCCGTTTAAGGTCTATGACGGCAAAACAAAAACACACCGGAATATCCAGTACCGGGATATCGTAATTTTGCTGCGCTCCATGCCGTGGGCGCCGCAATTAATGGAAGAGCTGAAAAACCAGGGCATTCCGGTTTACGCCAATTTGACGTCGGGTTACTTTGAAGCCGTGGAGGTGGCTGCGGCGCTTTCAGTCTTGAAGGTGATTGATAATCCGTATCAGGATATTCCGCTTGCTTCCGTGCTGCGCTCGCCCATCGTCGGATGTGACGAAAATGAACTTGCGCTGATACGCCTTGAAAAGAAAAAAGCGCCGTTTTATGAAGCGCTGAAAGCATATATAGCGAACGCTGACAGGCATGATGAACTGTATCAAAAACTGAGAACCTTTTATGACAGTCTGCAAAAGTGGCGGTCATTTTCGACGAATCATTCGGTGTCTGAGCTGATTTGGGAAGTATACCGCGATACCGGATATTTTGACTATGCAGGCGGCATGCCTGGCGGAAAGCAGCGCCAGGCCAATCTGCGCGTCTTGTATGACCGGGCGCGCTCGTACGAAGCGACGGCGTTCCGCGGGTTATTCCGCTTTTTGCGGTTCATTGAACGGATGCAGGAGCGCGGCGATGATCTGGGGACGGCCCGGGCGCTCAGCGAGCAGGAGGATGTCGTTCGGCTGATGACGATCCACAGCAGCAAAGGACTTGAATTTCCCGTCGTTTTCACCGCCGGACTCGGCAGAAGTTTTAATATGATGGATCTCAACAAATCATACCTGCTTGATAAAGAGCTCGGTTTCGGCACGAAGTACATTCATCCGGAACTCAGAATCAGCTATCCGACTCTTCCGCTTGTGGCGATGAAGAAAAAGATGCGCAGAGAGCTCTTATCCGAAGAATTGCGTGTATTGTATGTGGCGCTGACCAGAGCGAAGGAAAAGCTGTTTCTCGTCGGCTCCTGCAAAAACCGGGAAAAACAGCTGGCCAAATGGCAGGCGCAAGCAGACCGGGCTGATTGGCTTCTTTCTGAATTCGACCGCTATCAGGCGTCATCTTATTTGGACTTTATCGGGCCGGCGCTCATCCGTCACCGTGACATGGAAGCGCACAGGACGCCGGGGCTTTCATCGCCTGAGGATATCGCGCGCGATCCGTCGCGTTTTCACATCCGGATGCTGCAGCAAAGTGAATTGCTGGAAGAGAATCCAAAAGAACGTGCTGAAGAAAAGAGCAAACGTCTCAAAGCGATTCAGCAGGGCGAGCCGATTCCTGATTCGTTTTCATTTGATGATCAGGCGCGCCGTCTGCTTGAATGGGAATATCCGTACCGAGAGCTGACGGCTATCAGAACGAAGCAGTCAGTTTCTGAGCTGAAGAGAAAGCAAGAATACGAGGATGAATACAGCGGCCGCTCTCTCATCAAACCATCAGGAGACACGCTTTTATACAGGCGTCCCGGTTTTATGATGAAAAAAGGGCTGACAGCCGCCGAAAAAGGAACGGCGATGCATACGGTGATGCAGCACATACCGCTGACGCACGTTCCGACTGCCGAAGAAGCGGAGCGGACGGTCCGGATGCTTTACGAAAAAGAGCTGCTGACAGAAGAGCAGCAGGAAGCCATTGATATAGAAGAAATTGTTCAGTTTTTCGAAACTGAAATCGGGAAAGACCTTCTCGGGGCGCTGCGGATTGATCGGGAAGTGCCGTTCAGTATGGCGCTTCCGGCGGGTGAGGTGTACAAGGATGCCGAAACGGCCGGTGAACCGCTGCTCGTGCAAGGGATTATTGACTGCCTCTACGAAACTGCGGACGGTCTCTATTTGCTGGACTATAAAACAGATCGGATAGAGGGGAAATTCCGGAACGGATTTGAAGGCGCGGCTCCGATTCTGCAAAAAAGGTATGAAACACAAATCGAATTGTATACAAAAGCGGTTGAACAAATTACAAAAACGAAAGTGAAAGGGCGTGCGCTCTATTTCTTCGATGGAGGTCACGTTCTTACACTGTAACAAGATCCGAAGCTCCTTTTTGGAGCGGATCTTTTTTTCTATCAAAAAGTGAGGTGAATGCGGTATGCGCATTTTACATACAGCTGACTGGCACCTCGGCAAAACGCTGGAAGGCAGAAGCCGGCTGAGCGAGCAGGCCGAGGTATTGGAAGAGCTGAATACCATTGTCAAGGAAGAAAATATTGATGCGGTCATTATGGCGGGGGATGTATTTGATACGGTCAACCCGCCTGCGCTCGCTGAACAATTGTATTACGAAAGTCTTTCCGCGCTTTCTGACGGCGGAAAGCGGCCGGTTGTCGTCATTGCCGGAAACCATGACAATCCCGACAGGCTGGCGGCGGCTTCTCCGTTAACAAATGAGCGCGGCATTCATTTAATCGGCTATCCGCGGACAGAACCCGTGCATATCGAGGTGCCGTCGGCGGACGAGCTGTTAGCCGTAGCTGCGCTTGCCTATCCGTCAGAAGCGAGATTAAACGAAGTGCTGTCTGATACGTTTGAGGAAAAGCTTCTTCGCGATCATTACGATGTGAAAATCAGAGAGGCGTTTGCCCGCATGTGCGGACTGTGCCGGGATGATGCCGTGAAAGTCGCGGCGAGCCATATTTATGTCGCAGGAGGAAATCAAACCGATTCAGAGCGTCCGATTGAAGTCGGGGGCGCTTACACGGTCGCCGCTGACAGCCTGCCGGCTGATGCGGCTTACGTGGCTCTCGGCCATCTCCACCGTCCGCAAACGATCAAGCGCGCCAAGACGGCTGCCCGTTATTCAGGCTCTCCGCTCGCATACAGCTTTTCAGAAGCCGGTTATGCCAAATCGGTGACGGTGGTAGAAGCGAAGCCCGGCGGAGAAGCGAAGTGGGAAGAGATTTTCCTGTCTTCCGGTAAACCGCTCGTCAAATGGAAAGCGCAGGGGCTGAGCGAAGTTCACGGCTGGCTCGATGAAGGGCGTGACCGGAATGCCTGGATCGATCTTGATATCCATTTGACGGATCAGCTTTCTCTCGAGGAAATTCATCGGCTGAGAAAGGCGCATCCCGGCTTTATCCATATCAGGCCGGTTTTTGAAGAAAAAGAGACCGGAAATGACCGGATTGAAGTGAAACACACATCAATTGAGGATCGATTTAAGAAGTTTTATGAAAAACAAACGGGCGGCGGCGTGCCGGATGAGGAGATGGTCAAGCTGTTTTTAGAGCTTGCGTCAGCAGATGATGAGGAGGATGCGACATGAAGCCGATTCTGTTAACGATAAAAGGGCTCCACAGCTTCAGGGAGGAACAGACCATTGATTTTGCCGGACTGTCAGGAGCCGGGGTGTTCGGGATTTTCGGGCCGACCGGAAGCGGAAAATCGTCGATCCTTGATGCCATGACACTCGCTTTATACGGAAAAGTGGAGCGCGCCGCAAATAATACGCACGGCATCCTGAATCATGCCGAAGATCAGCTCGCCGTCTCATTTACATTCGCGCTTCAATCCGGCCACCGGGTTTCCTACAAGGTCGAGCGCGTTTTTAAGAGAACGGATGAAACGAAAGTAAAAACCGCCCTCTGCCGCCTGATTGAAATCAAAGATGAACAAACGGTGCTGGCCGATAAAGCGAATGAAGTGAACAAAAAGGTAGAGGAGCTTCTTGGCCTGACCATTGACGACTTTACAAGAGCCGTCGTGCTGCCGCAAGGAAAGTTTGCCGAGTTTCTGTCGCTTAAAGGCGCGGAAAGAAGACATATGCTCCAGCGCCTGTTTAATCTGGAACAGTACGGGGACAGGCTTGTCAAAAAATTGCGGCGGCGGGCGCAGGAAGCGGCAGCGAAAAAAAATGAAATGCTGGCCGAACAATCCGGCCTCGGAGACGCAGGAGAAGATGCGCTGAAGCAGGCTGAACAGCAGTTTCACGAAGCGAACGAACGGCTTGAAGCAGCTGAGAAGAAACGGGTCCGGGCAAAAGAGCGTTTTGAGAATCACCAGGAAATTTGGAACCTGCAGACAGAAAGAGATGAATATGAGCGCCGGGAGAAAAAGCTTGAGGAAAGACGCCCGTACATCACGGATTTGACTGAGCGTCTTAAAGAGGCTGAAACAGCTCTCGCCCTTGAGCCGTACGCAGACCGCTACACAGAAGCCGTCCGCCGGAAGCAGCGCGCCGAACAGGAACACGAACTGGCCAAACGGAAATCAGAGGCGGAAACCGTTTCATTTACCCGGCAAAATGAAGCCTATGAAGCATGGCGGGCCCATAAGGCCGAACGGGAGCCGAAGCTTGTCAAGGAAGAAGAGCTGTATCAAAGACTTTCAGCCATTGAACAAAAACTGCTTGAAGCGAAAAAAGAAGCGGAAAAAACAAATGCGGAACACAGCAAAAAAGAGGAAGAATACGAAGCCGCCTCGAAACAGCTGGCCGCAGTGAAAGACCGCCTGACCCGCGGCCAAAACAGGCAGAATGAGCTGAAAGAAGAGCTGAAAGCAGTTCAAGTGACCGCCGATGAACGGAAAAAATGCCAGACCGCAGCACAGCTGGCGGCGGGCTTTCAGCAGACACAGGAACAAATCACGAAAGAACGGGCCAATCTGACAACGCAGCTGAAAAACATGGAGAAGCTGAACGGAGAAAGCGAGTCGCTCACAGCGAAAGCGAAAACGGAAGAGGAAGACATTACGCGCGCTTATCAAACGCTTCAAACCGTTTACCATATGGTCTGTGAAACGGAGCGTTCACTGAAAGCCGCAGCCGAACGGGCTGACAAAACGCAAGCCGATCTCCGCAGGCGCTCAGAGGAAGCGAGAACGGCTGCATTAACAAAAGAATTATCGGAAAAACTGATCGAAGGAAAGCCTTGTCCTGTATGCGGCTCGACGCAGCATGACCGCCCGCGTTCCGCTCATGAAACATTCTCGCCTGATACAGCTGTACAGGAACAGTTGCAGCAGGTTGAAGCGCTGCTTTCTGAGGCGGCGGCTCTTTCTCAGGAAGTGCTGACAGCCAAGGTTGCATTAGAAGAACAGTCGGGGCGTTTTACCGAAGAATGCCCGTTTCTGCAAAGCGCCCGGGTTCCGGAGCTGGAAGCCGCTTCCTCCATCAGCGGACGCCCGCTTGATGAAGCGTTCAGCGCCGTCCGCTTGGAATGGAAACAAATGAAACAGGATATGCTGTCGGTAAAAGAGAAGGTCACAAGACTGATCAGCGCGCATCAGCAGACGGTGAGACAAGCTGAGCAGCTTGCCGAACGAATCCGCTACGAGGAAAAAGAAGCCGACCGTCTCAGACATTCATTAGAAGAGCTTGAATCGCTGTCAGAAAGCCGATTGAATCAGTACAACGAAGTCTGCGGTGATATTCCGCCAAACCGGATTGACGCCTGGCAGGCTTCGATAGATGAGAAGGACAGGCAGGCAGAAGAATGTGAGAAGCGCATTGAAACAAGCATCGCATTCCTCAAGGAACATGAAGAGGAGAAAGAACGCCTGCAGGAGATGAAGCATCGGCTTGAACGGGAACGGCTCGAGCTTCACTATGCGTCTGAGCGCCTGCAGCAGGTGATTGACGGATATGAACAAGAGCTCGGAACAGCAGCTGAAGAAACATCAATTTCCGCAAAGCTTGAAGCGGTGCGGCAGGAATTACAGCTGTTAAAATCGAAAGAACAGTCCCTATTCGACGCGCTGAAGCAGGCGCAGCAATCACTGAATGACGCAAAAGGCCGGGAATCAGGGAGTCTCATGTCACTCAGGGATGCTGAGACCTCCCTTGAGAAAGCGCAAAACGACTGGCGCGTGAGGTCAAAAGACACCGGGTTTACCGACCCGGACCAAGTCAAAAAAAGTCTGCTTCCGCAAGGGCGTGCAGAGGAAATGAAAAAAGAAATTGATGAGTTCCTGGACACTTCAAAACAGCTATCGGCAAATATCAGCCGTGTTACTGATAAATTAGCCGAGCGCCGGATATCGGAGGAAGAATGGACAGCATCCGTTTCTCTGCTGAAGCAGGCAGAGGCTGAGTCAGGCGCCGCCATGGAGGAAAAAGGAGCACAGGCAAAAGCCTTCGCGGTTATGCAAAAACAGCATAAGCGCTTTAAAGAGATTGAAGCCGAACTGAAAAGCTGGCAGACACAGATTGACAGGCTTGATAAGCTCCAGTCTGTATGTAAAGGCAATACATTCGTCGAATTTTTAGCGGAAGAACAGCTGGAAAGCGTAGCTCGGGACGCCTCTGCCCGTCTCGGAGCGCTGACAAGGCAGCGGTATGCCATATTAGTCGATTCAGAAGGCGGTTTCGTCATGCGTGATGACGCGAACGGAGGCGTCAAACGGCCCGTATCAAGCCTTTCCGGCGGGGAGACGTTTCTGACATCGCTGTCGCTTGCGCTTGCCTTGTCCGCCCAGATTCAGCTGCGGGGGCAATACCCGCTGCAATTCTTTTTCTTAGATGAAGGATTCGGGACTCTTGACCAAGGGCTCTTAGACACCGTTGTCACAGCGCTCGAAAAGCTGCAATCGGACAACTTATCCGTCGGAGTGATCAGCCATGTGCAGGAGCTGAGAGCGCGTCTGCCGAAAAAATTAATCGTTCATCCGTCCGAACCGGGCGGGAAAGGCACCCGGGTCACATTGGAGATCATGTAGAAAGGAGAAGGAATTATGGCCGATTCTGCCGAGGGCACATGTGAATTATGCGGCCGCCATCATGTGCGGCTGACGGAGCACCACTTAACGCCTAAGGAAGAAGGCGGGACATTCCTTCCGACCGCAATGCTCTGCATCCCTTGTCATAAACAGGTTCACGCGCTCTATACGAATCAGGAGCTTGCGGCGAGGCTCGCGGGAATAGAAGAGCTGCGGCGTGACCCGAAACTCGTGCGGTTTGTAAAATGGATCAGAAAACAGCCGCCGGAAAAGCTTTTAAAAACAAAAAAAGCAAATGAACGAACATAACGCTGAACCAAAAGCAGCCCTCTTCTGAAAGAGCGGCTGCTTTTTAGGCGTTTCCGACCACATTTTGATCGCTGACATCGGGGTCTATATAGTTTGTCGCATTGACAACGTTGTTTAATAACAGGAAATCTCCGGTATTGCCTGCTCCCGAACCGAGCGCAGATTTAGAAGAGCTTTTTGGAGAAAGGTAAAAGGAATCACCAAAGTTTACGACTCCGCCCGATATGGAATTGATAGCTATAGGTCCGGTAATTGCTGGCATAAACGACACCCTTTATAGAAGTCTCACCGTCATTATATGTCAGGGCTGCTGTGATTGTGAGCTTGACGTGAAGATCTGCCTAATATGTTTCAGCCGCGAATCTCCCAGAACGATCGACGTCGATCCGATTTGAACCACGGACGCTGACGATACCCCTTGAACTTTCACATTCCTTACCCGAATTGAAGGGTTTTCATGGCAGAATGCGCTTTGGACTCCCGTTTCCGGTAACGGCATGACGGCCGGCTGCCGAAAGATCTGGTATTCTTTTTTGTTAAATGAGCCTTCATCATCTCTGTATACAGCAAGACTACGCTGATCGGCCAATACTTTGACCCGCATATTGATTTCATTCGTATCGCCTGCTTGAAAGACACTCGCAATCCCGACTGAATTGATTTTGGCGTTCCGGAGGCGTGAAATACGCTTTAACATTATTCCGGCGCCAGCGGCACATAAGGCCCGATAATAAGAGATTCCGGAGGCGTGTCAAAGATGGAAGACAGATAGACGGAATCGGTGTCGCCGATTAATAATAAGGAAGAACTGGACACACCGGTAGACCGGATGTCGCCGACTTCAATATTCCGGTTAATCACTGTAAAAATCATGACGGATCATCACCTTTCATTTCACCAGGTATGTGCTTAATAAAGTGCTCGACGGCCCTGACAATATCACGCTTTACATGTTCGGCAATCTGCTCGGCATATTGCGCGGGCGCCGTATTTTCTTCTTTCGGGACATGGGACAGATAATACTGAATCCGGCTGTCCATCTGCTTTCTGATATCTTCAATAATATGATATTTGTTCGTTTCGTCCAGCCTGCTCTCATACTGAGTTTCGAGCTGTTCTAAAAGCGCGGGGATTTCTTCATTCAGGTACATATCGACGTTTTGGCGGATTTGCTGCATTTGCTGGCCCGCCTGTTCCTGCTGCATCATTCCGACCTGCGGAGATGTCTGGCCGACTTCGAAGTTTTGCACGGCATTCGGATCAGTCGGATTCAATCCGATATTCAGCGTTCCTTCCAGCCGTTCAATTTTCAGCTGATCAAATTTATACTCGAGCCGATCGATTCTTGTAGAAGGCTGCTGTTTCAGCGTTGAAATTTCATTTTGGAATTCTTTCAGCTGCCGTTCGAGCTCCTGAATCTGCTGCGCCTGCTGCTGGACGAAAGAATTTAAATTCTGCAGGTAGGATGAAACGGATTGATCATACATGACATTCACCTCGCGTCTCGTTTCCTTCATTAAAACTACCGGCTTGGCGGCTGGAGCGGTACAAATGATGAGGTGCCGGGACCTCCCCCTGTTGTTACAGTCTGCTGCCCCGCGGTGACAGGCGGCGCCGGCTCAACATAACTCCCTGTATTGTACAGATTGGAAAGAGATTTAATTGAACCGGCGCTTCCGATTTGCAGTATGGAGGAATTGCTGACAGATTCTACACGCATGTAATTGATATGGATCGACTGATTGACGTAAAAATTCATACGGCGCCTCCTTTATGCGTTTCCTGCCATCGGCTGATCGATTACATCATTATCGTACACATTCGTTGAATTCCTGTAATTCGTCAGTGTGAGATTGTCTCCGGTATTGAAGCTGCCCGCTCCGGCAAATGTCTTAACCTCTGCTTTTGGAGAAATGGTGATGCAGTCGCCTATATGAACGACTCCGCTCGTACCGACGGCATTAATTTTAAACGCTCCGACAATTGCGGGCATACGAGCACATCCTTTTCGTGAAGATTTTCATGACTGCACTCCAGGAGCTTATCTGGGCTGCCTGCCTAAAATAGCTTATGACAAATGCACATTTTTGTGAGCGGAAAAAACTTTAGACGTAAAAACACCGGCGCTTTACGCATGCCGGGTCGTATACATAAATGATACAGATTTATATACATATCACGTTTATGAGAAAACCTCTTTTTTTCCTGCGGTGCGGCCGTGCTCAATTTGTGCGGCCGGGTTCAGCCCGCTGTCTTTCGTTTGTTGGATGAGCCCGCCCCGGCACCCGTTTAAAAGGCTGTCCAGCTCCTGGCTGCACCTGATGGTCTCCGTCGCATTGATTCCGAATTTTTGCGCTGTCTCGAATAAAGTTAATCTTTTTTCTTCAATTTTGTTCATCGTGTGATCTCCAATTCTCGATTATTTTGGAAAACATAGGATGATAATAGTATAACCCATTTTGTGCAAGAAGGTTTTATTTCGTCAATATGACTAAAAAAGTGACAATTTTTGATACTCTTTTACACTTATTTTCAGCCTGTTTAAAAGAGGAATTTCCCGCCCGGAGGAAGAATACATAAAGGAATGCCAGATTTAAAAATGATGGGGGATTAACATGAAATTTGCGACAGGGGAACTGAACAGCCGAACATTTGTCGGTCTGATCATTGATGATGACAAAATCTTAGATCTGCAAAAGGCTGAAAAAAAATTGTTTGAACTTGAGACGATTCCGGGTTCGCTGATCGAGTGCATTCAAAAAGGAGATAAGTTTGTCGCGCATGCCGGACAGCTTGCGGAATGGGCGAAAAAACCGAATGACGAGTCGGGTTCATTTATGTATGCGCTGTCTGACGTAAAGCTTTGCGCGCCTATTCCGAGACCTTCAAAGAACGTGATCTGCATCGGGAAAAATTATCGTGATCATGCCGTTGAAATGGGGAGTGAGGCGGATATACCGGAGCATCCCATGGTTTTTACGAAAGCCCCCGCTGCCGTTACAGGACACGGAGAAACAGTGGACAGCCACTTGGACGTAACGGAGCAGCTTGATTATGAAGGGGAGCTTGCGGTAATCATATCAAAAAGCGGATCGCACATCTCCAAAGAACATGCGCTTGATCATATATTCGGCTATACAATTGTAAATGATATAACAGCGCGCGATCTGCAGAAAAAACATAAACAGTTTTTTATCGGCAAAAGCCTCGATACGACATGCCCGATGGGCCCGGTCATTGTACATAAGTCGGCCGTCAGTGATCCGCAAAGCCTGAAAGTTGAAACGCGGGTGAACGGAGAACTGCGCCAATCAGGATCAACGGGTGACATGATTTTTCCGATAGCTGAATTAATCGAGACGCTGTCAAAAGGGATGACACTTGAAGCCGGTGACATTATAGCGACGGGAACGCCGTCCGGTGTCGGAAAAGGGTTTAAGCCGCCGAAATTTTTAAAGCCGGGGGACCGCATTGACATTACAATTGAACCGATCGGCACGCTGTCGAACCAAATCGGATAATTGTGTGTCTTTCGCACGATTGATAATGCTCCGAGCGGCTTGTTGTGGTACCATAAGTGAGGCAGATTGATCTGATAGGGGGAATTGAACATAATGACACATTGGCATATTACTTCATGGGTCGTTGCGCTTATCCTGGTGTTTGTCAGCTACGGGCTGTACGGTTCCGGAAAAGCGAAGGGCGCAAAAATTACGCATATGATTCTGCGCTTATTCTACATTATTATTATTCTGACCGGAGCTGAGCTTTTCGTCCGTTTTGCGAATTGGAACGGAGAGTACGCCGGAAAAATGCTGCTCGGCATCATTACCATCGGACTGATGGAAATGCTCGTCATCCGCAAGAAAAAAGGCAAATCAACCGGCGGACTGTGGATCGGTTTTATTATCGTACTCGTCCTGACGGTGCTGCTCGGCCTTCACTTGCCGATCGGCTTTCACGTATTTTAATCAATCGCTTGAAAAACCCGGATGCATCCGGGTTTTTTTAGTTGCGCATACATTTTGCGCAACTGTGCCGCTGAATGAGAAATACCGTGACAGGGGGATGTTGATGAGGCGAAGGAGATTTGCAGGATGCCAAAAGCGTCAATCACTCTCGTTACCGAAAAAGCTACGGCAAAAGCAAACGCCGGGCGTCAATCAGCGTGAAAAACAAAGCTAAATACATCAGGCGGCACCTATTTAAAAGGTGCGGCCTGTTTGTTACGCGGTGCCGTCTTGTCTTGCCGCTGAATACATAATAGAGCGCCGCCCGTCAGATGCCGTCCATTCAAATCTGTCGTGTTTACCCGAGCTGCCGCGGTGATGCTGCAGGGCGCATTGTGCGTCATCCGCCGAGAAGTGATAAAACGAAACGCCTTCACCGGAAAACTGCGCCTGATTGTAGGAAAATACGCAATCATATACAGACAGGCCGAACCCGTGAAGATGGCTGAGAAACAGCAGAAACGTTTCATCGTCCAGCGAATCGAGCAAGGTTAACAGCGGCCGTTTGACCGCCTTTTCATAACGGATTTCTTCCCCGCCGAGCAGGGGGATGGTGTCTGCGCCGATTTCGGCCGCGCCGCCGCAAATCCGTGCCGGCTGCCATCTGCCGCCGCGTTTCATCAATACGCCTGCGTTTCCTAGACTGTCTGCAAGCAGGATATCGCCTTCATCGTTTTCGACGAGGCAGATGCCGTCCTCTATCATCAGAGTGCCGCGCCCCCATTTGTTTTTTTCTGAGAAAAGCTGTTTTCGTTTCATAACCGTGCCGGTCTCCTTTGTTTGTTTCTTCTCTTCCGTTCTTTCCAAATCGGGCTTGTCTCATACAACTCTTAGTGGGACAAATCAACTATCTGCGTTTCTTTGCATAAACTGGGTAAAGTGCTGATAGAAACGAATTTGATACCGACAGAAACGGGATTGGAGCTGATATCACATGTGTGGAATTGCGGGTTGGGTCGATTTTCAAAAGCAGCTCGTCCAAGAGAAACATATTATGAACAATATGATAGACACTCTTTCAAAACGAGGGCCTGATGATTCAAACGTCTGGGGAGAGCCCCATGTTTTATTCGGACATAAAAGACTTTCGGTCGTTGACATTGAAGGCGGCCGCCAGCCGATGGCCTGCACGCATCAAGAGGAAACGTACACCATCATTTATAATGGCGAGCTGTATAACACGGAGGAATTGCGGAAGGAGCTTCAGGCGAGGGGCCACCGTTTTGAGAGGACCTCTGATACAGAAGTGCTGCTGCACAGCTATATTGAGTGGCGGGAGGAGTGCGTGGACCGCTTGAACGGTATTTTCGCTTTTGCCATCTGGGATGAAAAGCGCAAGCGGCTGTTCGGGGCAAGAGACCGGCTCGGCGTCAAACCGTTTTTTTATAAAGAACACGGCTCTTCCTTTCTGTTCGGGTCGGAATTGAAAGCCATCCTTGCTCATCCTGATGTGAAAGCCCGCACAGACAGCGGCGGACTTGCGGAAGTATTCGGACTCGGGCCGTCCAGAACTCCGGGCTGCGGGGTGTTTAAAGGAATTCACGAGGTGCGTCCCGCCCATGCGTTCACTTTCTCAAAGGACGGTTTGTCCATATGGCGTTATTGGAATGTAAAGAGCGAAAAGCATACAGACAGCCTCGATGAAACCGCGGCTCACATTCGGTACTTATTTCAGGATGCGGTGACACGCCAGCTCGTATCTGACGTGCCGGTTTGCACGTTTTTATCAGGGGGGCTTGATTCGAGCGCGATAACCGCGATAGCCGCCGCTCATTTTGAGAAACAAGGCAGAGATCCCCTTCATACTTATTCAATTGATTATGAGGAGAACAGCAAATTTTTTAAAGCGAGCGCCTTTCAGCCGAATGATGACGGCCCGTGGATCGATAAAATGACAAATGCATTCGGCACACAGCATCATAAGTGCGTGATTACGCAGGATCAGCTGGTTGAACATCTGGAGGAATCCGTTCTCGTCAGAGACCTGCCGGGCATGGCTGATGTTGATTCCTCGCTGTTATGGTTCTGCCGGGAAATTAAAAAAGATTTTGTCGTGAGCCTTTCCGGAGAATGTGCGGACGAAATTTTCGGCGGATATCCGTGGTTTCACACCGCGGCAGAAGAAGACGGATTTCCTTGGATGAGGTCGACTGAGGAGAGAATCACGCTCTTGGATGAAAAGTGGCAAAAACGGCTGAATCTTAGAGAATACGTGAATGCGAGATATGAAGAAACCATTGCGGAAACGCCGCTGTTAGACGGTGAGACAGGAACAGATAAAGCGAGACGGCAGCTGTTCTACTTAAATATGCTTTGGTTTATGACAAATCTGCTCGACCGCAAAGACCGCATGAGCATGGGCGCAAGTCTTGAAGTACGGGTGCCGTTCGCCGACCACAGACTTGTGGAATACGTTTGGAATATTCCTTGGGAAATGAAAATGCATGGCAGCCGGGAAAAAGGCATCTTGCGGAAAGCGCTTGAAGGACTGCTTCCTGAAGATATTTTGTACCGCAAAAAAAGCCCTTATCCGAAAACACATCACCCGAAATACACGCAGGGGGTCACAGAATGGCTGAAAACGATTTTACAACAGAAAGATTCCGTGCTTCACACCCTGCTTGACAGAAAGAAGCTGGAAATGCTGCTGGAGACAGAAGGTTCATCTTTTCAGGTTCCGTGGTTCGGCCAGCTGATGAAAGGCCCGCAGCTGATCGCCCATCTTGCCCAGATCCATACATGGTTTGAGGCGTACCGTATCGATATAGAAGAATAACAGTGCCGCGACCGGTTTCCGCTGAAGGATATCGGTCTTTTTATTGTGAAACATATGGTACACTAAAAAACAGAGGAGTGATACCATGACCGAATACGAAACATGCGCCCAGCTTGCCGAGGCGCACTTTCCTTTATATAAACGGACTTTCTCATCCCTGCCGCCAAAAAACAGGCGGGCCGCATGGGCGGTGCTTGCTTTGTTTCACGTAGCTGATCGGCTTGATGTGCAGGAACTTGGAGGATTTGAACAGGCGGCACAAGACTTTCTGAACGGGACACGCGCCGACGGCTTTTTGTGGGAGGCGCTCACCGATGTGCGGCAGCAATTTGCGCTTGAAGAAGAGCCGTTACGTGAGTTTATCGCCGGCCAAATCTCTGACAGAGAAAAAGTAACTTATCAAGAGTTTGATGACCTGCTGATGTACGCGGGCCAAACAGGCGGAGCCCTCGGCCTGCTGCTGCTGCCGGTTTGTGCGCGCCGGAACCAAGAGAAACTCCGCCATGCAGCCGTTTCATTAGGAGCAGCCATTCAGCTGACCCGGGTGCTTCTGGGGGTCCATACGGATGAGCGGGCGAAAAAGCGCCTACCGCGCCAGGTGATGATGCAATTCGGCTATACGGAAGAAGAGCTGGAGAGCCATACCGTCAACAAAGCTTTTATGAATGTATGGGAGTACATCGCATTCGAGGCCGAGGCGTATTTCGAGGAGGCGTCTGAAGAGCTGGAGCTGTTTCCGTTATACTCAAGGCCCGCCGTTACCGGTTTGCTGGCACATTACCGGTCAGAGCTCGGTGACATGAGAAAACAGCTTTCGCAAGCATAAAAAAACGCCCGGCTTCATAACGAAGCTTCGGGCGTTTATGCAATCCCTTTTTGAATCCAAATCCGTGACCGCCATCTTCTGTACATAAGAATGCCTCTGACCCATTCATCCGCGATAAATGAAATCCAGATGCCCATAAGCCCTAATCCGAAATGGATGCCGAACAGATAAGCGAGAGGCAGTCCGATACCCCACATGGAAATCATCGCCATGTAGACGGGGAATTTTGCATCTCCGGCAGCCCGCAGTGAGTTGATGATAATGACATTAAATGAACGGCCGGGCTCAAGAATGATCGTCATGGCGATCAGCATGCTCGCCGTCGCAATAATGTCAGGACTGCTTGTGAAAATTCCGATCAGCTGCTTTGAAAACAAGGTCATGATCACGGATGTCAAAGCGGCAATGCCAAGCGCCCAGTACAGACTTTTCATGCAGCGGTCATAAGCGTCGTCAAACCGTTTGGCGCCGATATATCTGCCGATCAAAATCTGTGTGCCCTGGCTGATCGCCGTTCCGAACAGCAGGATAAACATGGTGATGTTTTGTGTATAAACCTTTGTTGTAAGTGCCTGAGCGCCCATAATGGCGATAAAATAAGTGACAACCATTTGTGAAATGTTGTAAGACAGCTGTTCGCCGGCAGACGGAATCCCGATTTTCAGGAGTTTCCGCAAGTGCTCTTTATGGACGTGAAAAATCTTTTGCCATGTCAGACCGAGTCCGATGCGTTTTTTGACGATCACAATCATCGCGATCAGCCCGATGAACCGCGCAAAGGACGTTGACATCGCAACACCGGCGACGCCTAACACCGGAAGGCCGAGCGGCCCGAAAATGACAAGAAAGTTTCCAGCAATATTTAAAATATTCATCCCGATCGTAACGAACATCGTATCCTTCGTATGACCGTAGCTTTTTAAAATGGCGCTGAACGTCATAATCAAAGCCTGAATGAAGGACAGCCCGCCGACCACCTGCAAAAAGACTTTGGCATCCGGCATCAATTCATTGGAAAGACCCATCACATGAAGCAGCGGAACGGCCGCAAAAAATATGGCGGCGCTGATGGCGAGACTGATGACAAAGTTCGCTCCTATTGATACATAAGCCACTTCCTGCGCCTCTTTTTTCTGTTTAGATCCTAAAAACTGTGAAATCACAATTGTCGTACCCGTTGCGATAAAGCTGAACATCACGATAATTAAATTTAAAATCTGATTACTGACACCCACGGCCGCCACACTGTTGTCAGAGTATTGGCTAAGCATAAGAGTGTCGGCGTTTCCCATAAACATATATAATGAAACCTCAATAAATATCGGCCAAGTCAGCGCGTATAATGAGAGTTTGTGATCAGAGGATTGTTTGAATGCAGCCCGTTTTAAAATCGCTTGTTTCATTTCTTTTAACCCCTTTCCTGAAAAAATCAACGTTTAAAAGTGTACCTCCATTTTCTTATAATAAAAAGGGAGAGAAACGAAACTTCTTGCAAAAATCCGACTTAAAAAGGAGGGCCGAAAATATGTCCTTTCTCGAGTTCACAGTTCCTCCGTTCCCGGTCTTTATCGCTGCGGGAGAAGGAGTGTTCAAAAAAGGCGAAACCCATGTGAGGCGGGTCTTCCCGGTGTTTGATCTGCTGTATGTGAAAGAAGGCGTCCTCTACATTACAGAAGACGAAAACGCCTTTTCCGTTGAAGCCGGAGAATATATTCTGCTTTCTCCCGGCCTTGAACATTACGGGACAAAAGGCAGTGAAGAAACGACATCCTATTCGTGGCTTCATTTTGAAGGAGCGGATTATGAGGTGACGGAAACAACCGGGAACAACTGGTCAGAGTTGAGGCGAAAAAAAGGGAGCTTTGAAGAGCCGTCCCGCTACCGCCTGTCCCTGCCGCAAAAAGGGAAGGTGAGACGTCCGCAGTTTATGGCCGGGCAATTCAGTGTGCTGACAGATGACAGCGCCGAGAATTCCGATCTGCCGCTCAGAAAGCAGATTCTGTTTGAAGAGCTGCTGCTCCATCTTCAGAAGGAAGCGTTCCAAATCCCGTCCGCAAAGGAAAGAGTCGCATGGGAGGCCGCCCGGTACCTGCAGGAGCACTATCAGGAGAAAACAACCATCAAAGCGCTTTCATCGGCTCTTCATTACAACCAAGACTACGTGACCCGCTGCATGCAGCAGGTGCTCGGCGTCACGCCCGGCCAGTATACGAATAAAGTCAGAATGACGGAGGCGAAACGTCTTTTGTCCGCAACCAATGACAAAATGGGGACAATCGCGGATGCCATCGGTATGGAAGACCCGACCTATTTTTCCAAACTGTTTAAACAGATTGAAGGCATTTCGCCGCTTGAATACCGCAAATTCGTAAGCCGGAAAACGGACTGACCTAATACCAGAGAACAAAAAGTAGGAGGCAGTTTATCCGCGCCGAAGTGATCGGGACGGCGGGAAGCATCTTGGTCGGTACGCTGCGGAAAAGCCATGTCACCATTTTAACGGAGTCAGGCAGCAGCTGCGAAATTATTCCGGATTTTCAAGCACGTTTTAAAGACGCTTACCGTCTGGAGCTTGAGCACTTTGCCGAATGTGTGAAAAAAGGGGAAACGCCGATTGTGACAGACATCGATGCCGCGATTAACTTAGAAATCGGGATCGCCGCGACGGAATCTTTTAAAACCGGAAGGCTTGTAAAGCTCACCCCGGGCGCCTCCAGCTATGCCGGATTATGATAGATTCGAAGTAAAAAAGCAAAGGCCCGGGAGGCCTTTGCTTTTTTATGATTCGTATGAGAAAAAAATGTAGTCAGTCGGCACGCCTTTATAGCCCATTTGGTGAAGCATCGCGGTGATATTGCCGCGATGGTATGTGCCGTGATTCACAACATGCCGGATCACATCGGCATATGTCGTCTGAAGCGTTCCCATGCGCGGATGAGAAATAGAGATCGGACCTTCCGGGTTCTCCATTTCTTTTAAAAATTCGCTGTATTCTTTGTCCAGTTCAGTCATTCTATGTTCAATCGCCTCAAAATCTCCGTCAAGCTTTTCAAATTGATCAAACTGCGAGACGATTTGTTCGAAAGTTTCTCCGTAAAGCACGTGAAGCCAAATGTAATCAGCCCGGTATATATGCACAAGCACGGCGTTCACAGTCGGAAAAACACTATCCAGTTTCTGCTGTAAGCTTGCCGCGGGCAGGGTCTTCAGATGCTGAATAACTTGCTCATTTGCCCATCTGTGGTAGTGATACAGCTTTAAAATGTCTGACATTCCAATTCCCCCTCTTCCTTTCGGTACATTCAACATGGTCTGGCCGAATTCCTTTTATCGAAACAAAAGGGCCGCAAAATAAAAAGCAGCACCCCACATCACCAATGCCGAGCATTTATTCAGGATGCCGAGGAGCCGGCCTCCTGTATCCGCCGTTTGAACGAGCCGTCCCGCGAATGCCAGTCCGGCGAACCATACCCAGGAAACCGCGATACAAGCACCGGCAAACAGCCATTTATCAATTCCCGGATAGGCGGCGGAGCTTGTGCCGATGACACTGACGGTATCCAAAATCGCATGCGGGTTTAAAAAGGATACCATGGCGGCCGTGACCGCCTGTTTTTTTGCCGAGAAAACCGTTTTTTTCACCTGTTCGGCCTGCGGTTTGCTTCTCCAAGTCTGCCAGCCTAAAAAACTGAGAAACAAAAAGCCGCCTATAAGCATGACGGTCTGAAAAACGGGAATCTCTGCAATAATCATGGACACGCCTGCGACGGCCGCGCTGATGAGAATCGTATCGCATACCGCGGCGGCAATCACTGCGGGAAACGCCTGCCACACATGTTTTTGCCAGGCTCCCTGCTGAAAAATAAACACGTTTTGCGCGCCCAATGGCAAAATAAGGCCGAAAGCGAGCATCACTCCGTGAAGAATGGCATTCATTTCGTAAAACCCTCCAATCGTCAACTAAATCTCATTGTAGCCGCACTGTGTGCTGATGTCTCCGGCCATTTGGCTGGTACTTGAACCAGCCAAATGTATAATAAATAAAGAAGGAGGGATGACGTATGAACCGCTGGCGTCCGGATCGGGAGTCGCACATACCGCTTTATCTCCAGATCGAACAGCATATAAAAGAAAAAATACTTCATGGCGAATGGACCATCGGCACGAAAATTCCCTCACGAAGAAAGCTCGCCGAGGAGCTTCAGGTCAACCGAAGCACAGTGACGGCAGCAGTTGATGAGTTAATCGCCCAAGGTCTTCTGGAAGGAAAAAGAGGGGGAGGCACAAAGGTCGTCAACAATACGTGGAGCATCATGGCAGCGGCTAAGCCCCTTGATTGGAGCACGTACGTTACATCGGGGAGTCATCAGCCGAATTCATCCTTGATTCAGGCCATTAATCAAAACGAGCCGTGTCTGGATCTGATCAGGCTGGGGACGGGTGAGCTGAGTCAAGAGCTGCTGCCTGAGCAGGAGATGGCCGAACTGTTCCGTGAAGCGGGAACTAATATTTTTGCGCTCGGCTATGAAGAACCGAAGGGCAGCCCGCAGCTTCGGCAAAGCGTCGCGAAACATTTGAAAACAAAGGGGGTTCACGCGTCCCCGGCATCCATCGTAATCGTCTCAGGCGCGCTGCAGGCGCTTCAGCTTATTTCAATCGGGCTGCTAAAACCAAACTCCGTCATGCTGACTGAAAACCCGTCGTATCTCCATTCCCTGCGTGTGTTTCAATCAGCGGGCGTCAGGCTTAAGGGAGTGCCGATGGATGGGAGCGGAATCAAAACGGATCATCTTCCCGCTTACCGTCGGCAATACGAAGCAGGGCTCCTGTACACCATTCCGTCATTCCATAATCCGACCGGAACGGTAATGTCACTTAAGCGGCGGCAGGAACTCATCGCGCTCGCAAGAAATCACCGTCTGCCTGTCATTGAAGATGACGCATACGGTGATTTATGGATCGATAAAGAACCGCCGCCTCCGTTAAAATCGATGGACGGTGAGGGGAATGTACTGTATATCGGCACGCTGTCAAAAACCGTAAGCCCGGGTCTGCGCATCGGATGGGTCGTCGCCCCTGAGCCGGTTGCAGACAGGCTCGCCGATATTAAAATGCAGACGGATTACGGCTCCAGTGGTTTATCTCAATGGGCGGCATGTCAATGGCTGTCAAGCGGCCGCTATGAAGCGCGCCTTTTGCGTCTCAGAAAGGAACTCAAAATCAGGAGAGATGCGGCATTGCGTTTTCTTGAAAGATACGCGGGAGATATTGCGGAGTGGCATGTGCCGGAGGGGGGCTTTTATATTTGGGTCACCTTCCATAAAGCATTCGCCGTTCAGACGCTTTTCACCCGTGCTTTGGAGGCCGGTGTGCTGATCAATCCGGGAGCTCTCTATCTTCCCGAAGACCGGCAAAGCCTGCGTCTTTCCTATTCGTACGCATCCTTGCCGGACTTGGAAAAAGGCATTCAAACGATAGCGGACATCGCCCGCCGTTTCATTTAATAAAAGATCACGTCACAATGGCTCCGAGCGCTTCTGCGAATGTCACGGCATGAGACGGAGAGATGCGGCATCCTTTCAGCTTCTCAAGTGAGACGTGCAGGTGATCAAATGTGCACGTGCTGATATCTATATTAAAAAGAGACGTGCCGATAAAATTTGAGCCGTTCAAATCACAGGCGTCAAGATCTGTGTATTCAAGAACGGCATCATTCCACTCACTTTCTGAAAGGCCGCACGAGTCAAACCGGACATGCTTCATATTGGAATAGCTGAAGGAGCTGTAAGGTGCGAGGCAGTCTTCAAACCGTACATGACGCATGGCGGAATCCGCCAGATTCAAGCCGAGAAGTTTTGAATGCTGAAACGCCGTTCTATGGATGATGCTTCCGCTGAAATCAGCGTTTGAGACATCACATTTGTCAAACAGGACATCCGTACATTCCATATGTCTGAAAGAGACATCCGTAAAAACGGTGTTTCTGAAAATGACTTTTTCGGCGCGCAGGCCGTCCAGTTTGCCGCTTATCACGGCGTTTTCTATGACGACTTCTTTGATGAGGTCGTCCTGAAGCGCTTCTGTGAAAGAAAGCACCGGCAATTCTTTCGGGATTTTCGGTTTTTGGATCGTATTCATCTCATACTTCCTTTTCTGAATTAATAGCTGAAAACGGCAATTGACAGATATTGTTTTCTGCCTGCCATCCTTGCTGTTGTGTAATGTACAAAGGGTATTAAAAAAGCGGGAGGGCGTCAATAGTGTCGCATATAAAAGCGGACGTGACCTTCAAGGTAATGCCCTTAGAGACATGTCCCCAAAGGCTTTAGTCTGTTTCAGGCGAGTTTTTTATACATGATCACATGAGGGCCGATGCCGGGGATGTCAAAGGGGCCGCCCGTGCTTTTCCAGCCGAGCTTTTCGTAATATCCCTTTACGTGACATCTGGCGTTGCACCAGACAAGCGCCGCCCCCATATCTGCCAGTTTCCGTTCTGCATAGGCGATTAACGTGCTTCCCGCTTTTTGCGTCCGGTATTCCTCAAGCGTCGCCATGCCGCGCAGCTGGTAGGCGGGCGCTGCCTGTAAAGCCTGCTGGTTCTGCGGGTAGAAAGAAGCGATGCTGATCAATGTCCCGTCGTAAAAACCTCCGAGATGAAAGGCTCCTTTGACGCTGTCCTGATCATATTTACAATCCTCAATCGTCTGATGGGGGCGCAGCACACTGTGTCTGATCGCGTATGTGTCTTCTGCGGTGATGGGTTTTACTTCAACCATGAAAAAATCCTCCTTTGCTTGATTCTTTTTCTGTATCGTACCATGAAAAAGCCGCCTGTCATATCAGGCGGCCTCTTCCGCGTCAATGCAAATATACATCAGCCCGCTTTTCATCCTTTTGCTTAATATAAGCTGCAAGCTCTGACGTCAAATCAGAACGGAGAAACGGGGTGATTAAATAAATTCCGTTAAACAGTTCGCACGCCGTGTCGAGAAGCGATTTGGCGATGGCGAGGCCTTCGGCTTTCTGCTTTCGCTTGTCTTCGCCGGCGAGCGCCATTTTTTCGCGGATGCTGTCTGACAGCTTAATGCCCGGGATTTCATGATGAATGAACTCTGCGTTGCGGCTGCTCGTTAACGGCATGATTCCGATATACACCGGTGTTTTGAGATGCTTCGTTTCATGATGAATGTCAATGAGCTGCTGCTCCGAGTAGACAGGCTGGGACACGAAGTAGTCAGCTCCGCACTCGATTTTTTTCTCCAGCCGTTTTACTGCTTTATCAAGATGGCGGACATTCGGATTAAATGCTCCGGCTACGGAAAAGTTCGTTTTCTTGCCGAGCGGTTTCCCAGATAAAGAAATACCCTCGTTGAATTGTTTAATCAGCCTGATCAAGTCAAAGGACGTTAAATCATAGACGGAAGTAGCCCCCGGAAAGTCGCCGATTTTTGAAGGATCGCCCGTGATGGCTAAAATGTCGGTGAGCCCGAGCGTATCCAGCCCCATTAAATGTGACTGAAGGCCGATGATGTTGCGGTCTCTGCATGTAATGTGAACGAGAGAACGGATATCAAGGCGCTCTTTCAGCAATGAACCGCAGGCGGCATTGCTGATCCGCGGTGTCGCCAATGAATTGTCGGCGAGAGTCAGCGCTTCTATGCCGGTTTCTTTTAATTCAGCCGCTGCTTGCAGAAATTTTTCAAAATTCAATTTTTTCGGCGGATCGAGCTCCACGATAATTGACCGTTTTTTAGCGGCGATTTCGTTTAAACCCGGCTCGGTCCGTTCGCTGCTGACTGAGATGATTTCTTCTTCCCGTCTGATTTTCACTTCTTTATCAGTGACGGGGGAAAGTCCGCGGACCGCTTCAGCCATGGCTCTGATATGGTTGGGTGTCGTACCGCAGCAGCCGCCGATAATGCGCGCGCCCTGAGTGCGGAACTGTACGGCGCTCTCCCGGAAATAGGCATCGTCCGTATCATAAACAAGCCGGCCTTCTTCTAAAGACGGAAGGCTGCTGTTCGGATAGACCGATAAATAAGCGTCACGGAAAATCGGCACTTCGGTGAGCGCTTCAATCATGTGGTACGGGCCGAGCCGGCAATTGATTCCCGTTATGTCAGCGCCGAGATCGGCAATGGACCTGAGGGCTTCCCGAAGCGGCGTTCCGTCCTGCAGCACGCCCTGTTCGTGCATGGATACGTTCAGCATAATCGGAAGTTCCGTTTCTTTTCTCGCTATCTTCAGCACTTCGCGGGCCTCTTCTAAATCATAGTATGTTTCCAGAAGCAGGCCGTCCGGCTCTTCATGCAGCAATAAATAAAGCTGCTCCCGAAAGCTGCGTTTAATCTCCTCCAGGCTGTAGGCGTTTTTGTTAAAGGTGCGGATGCCGCCCATCGTTCCCAATACATAAGCGCCGTCTGAGGAAGCGCGCGCGATTCTGACCGCCTCCTGATTGATTTTTTTCGTTTCATCCTCAAGTCCGTATCTTGAGAGCTTAATAAAATTCGCGCCGTACGTATTTGTCTGGATGATGTCTGCCCCGGCTTCCACGTAAGCCTTATGTATCCGCTTGATTTCTTCGGGCTTTGATACGTTCAGTTCCTCAAAACATCTGTCAATGCCGTAGGAATAGAGGAGAGTGCCCATCGCGCCGTCACCGATTAAAATCCGTTCTTTTAAGTCTTGTAATAGTCCCATTGTTTGCCTCCTTCGTCACATTCAGCAAGGAAAAAAGAGAAATAAAAAAAGTCTTCTTAAGAAGAAGACTTTGTAATCATTTGTCTCTCTTCTTATCTTCCAAGCTGTTTTTAGCTTGCTGGATTTAGCACCTTGGTCATGGTTTGGGTAAACCACTACACCGGTTGCTGAAGCGTCGTCGGGCCAGTCCCTCGGCTTCTCTTGATAAGAACGTTCATGTAATTGTCATGGGTTTCCAAAACTTAACTGTGAAAATCCCTTTCTCCAAATTTACCGAAAATAGAGACAATAATCAATAGGAATCACATAATTTATCTAAAATTAATAAATTGAACGTCAATCGGCAGGTCTGCTCCGCGGACGGCTGCGATAATCTGCTGCAGATCATCTTTATTTTTTCCGGTGACGCGCACTTGGTCGTCCTGAATCTGCGACTTGACCTTCAAGCCGGAGTTTTTGATCACCGCGTTGATTTTTTTGGCGCTGTCTTTATCAATGCCCTGTACAAGCTTCGCGCGCTGGCGCACCGTGCCCCCTGAGGCATTTTCGATTTTGCCGTATTCAATGTTTTTCGTCGGCACGTCCCGTTTGATCAGCTTGCCGCTCAGCACATCTTTGAGCTGATTCAGTTTAAACTCGTCATCAGAAATCAGGACAAGTTCTTCCTTTTCTAAAGTTACATCGCTTTTCGATCCTTTAAAGTCATAGCGCGTGCCGATTTCTTTCAGCGTCATCTGAATCGCATTCTGCACTTCGGGAAATTCAACTTTCGATACAATATCAAAAGAACTTTCTTTTGCCATGAGAAAACCTCCTATAACATTTCACTTATGAGTTGATTATAGTAGAATAAAGAGAAATGTCCAACAGCATAAGGCATGAATTTATGCATATTGGAAAAAATGAGAAAAACATCAGCCTCATACGGGCGAATCAGGAAGGACGATAACATGAGACCAGGGCAGCAGCTCACGCTTAGTATAGATCACCAAACCGATTTCGGTTATTTTTTAACCGACGGCGAGGATACGGTTCTTTTACATAACAGTGAAATCACAGAGGATATCGAAGACAAAGATGAAGTGGACGTATTTATTTACGTCGATCATCAGGAAAGACTCGCGGCGACGATGAAAAAGCCGCTCATCAGCTTTTATGACTACGGATGGGTGGAAGTGACGGACGCTGTGGAAGATATGGGCGTATTCGTCGACGTCGGTCTGTCAAAAGACGCGCTCGTCGCAACGGAGCACCTGCCTCCGTACAAATCCGTCTGGCCGCAAAAAGGAGACAGACTGTATTGCATGCTGAAGGTGACAAGCCGCGGGCGCATGTTTGCCAAGCCGGCGCCTGAAGATATCATCAGTGAATTATTTACGGATGCAGGGGAAGACGTCATGAATAAAGACCTGACGGGTACGGTGTACAGACTGATCGCATCAGGCTCTTTTCTGATTACCGATGAAGGCATCCGCGCGTTTATTCACCCTTCAGAAAGAAAAGAAGAGCCGAGACTCGGCAGCCGCGTGACAGGGCGTGTCATCGAGGTGAAGGAAGACGGCTCGGTCAACATGTCTCTGCTGCCGAGAAAGCAGGATGCGCTTTCGGTTGACGCGGAAGAAATTCTGACCTATCTGAGATCAAGAAACGGCGCGATGCCATACGGAGACAAAAGCCATCCTGACGATATCCGCGAACGGTTTCATTTAAGCAAAGCCGCCTTTAAGCGGGCGCTCGGGCACCTGATGAAAAACGGCAAAGTGTATCAGGAAGACGGCTGGACATACGAAAAACAATAAATTTTCTGCAAAAACATCGGTGAACCAAAACCGATGTTTTTTATTTTCTCAAAAGCTCCTATGGCCCTCATTTGTTTATCACCCTGCCGAACATACATATTTTATTGAAATAAAATATTCTGACATCCGAACCGATATATAACTATAGAAAAAAACAAAAGGAGAGTTTCAATGAGAAAAATGGCGATATTTGCGGCTGTACTGCTGATTGCGCTCAGCACGGCGGGATGTGCCGGCAAATCTGAGGAACCGGCGGCCGACAAAACGAAAACAATCGGCATCATGCTGACAGACAACGGTCTCGGCGACCAATCATTTAATGATTCAGGCTTTCAAGGTTTGATGAAAGCGAGAGACGAGCTCGGCATCACATTTGACTATCGGGAAATAAAAGATACCGGTACATACGAAAAAGGACTGACCCAGCTTGTCCGGGAAGGCAATGATCTTGTTGTGGGGCTCGGTTACAGCATGCAGGCGGATTTAGAAAAGGTCGCCAAAAAATATCCGAAGCAGCGGTTTGTGCTGATTGATTCCGTATCAGACCTGGATAATGTCACCTCCGTCACGTTTAAAGAGGATGAAGGAAGCTACTTAGCCGGAGCGCTGGCGGCCATGACGAGCAAAACCGGCACGATCGGATTTATCGGCGGTTCAGATGCCGACGTCATTAAACGGTTTAAGAAAGGCTATCTGAAAGGGGCGAAATCAGTCAAACCGAATATCCGCGTGCTGTCGGACATCAGCGGTACGTTTGATGATGATAAGCTCGGGAAGCGCATCGCCCAAAACATGATCCGAAAAAAAGCCGATGTCCTGTTTACGGCGGCCGGCTTCACGGGTGTCGGCGCTCTGAAAGAAGCGGAGGCGCAAAAAGTATATGCCATCGGTGTTGACAGCGATCAATATTACACCGCCGAGCACGCCGTTATCTCTTCTTTAGTGAAAAACGTCGACCAAGTCATCTATGAATTGGCGAAAGATTTAAAAGACAACAAGGAGATCAAAAGCGGAGAGATCGTTTACGGACTGAAGGAAAACGGCATGGACTTAGCTAAGATCAGAGTTGTCAAAAACGCAGGCGGGCTGACGAAAAAGATCACGGATATGAAAAACAGCCTGATTGAAAAAGGAGGCGATCTGAAGTGACATTACGGACAAGGCTGCTCGTTAACGCAGCCGTTACGATGATTTGCTTCGCCGCCGTCATCGGCTTTACCATTGTAAACATGATGAAGATTCAGGCTTCAAATGAAGATGAAGTGGACGCGCTGTTAAACGTCCAGGAAGCAAAAGCTGACCTTAATACGTTAAAAGAAAGCATCACCGGCTATTCCTATACGCTCGCAGACGCCCAGAAAGAAGATGTACGAAGCTATATGAAAAGCAGCTCATACAAACTGGCGGCCCTCAAAAAAACGATGACGGACGATGCGGACAAAGCCGCTTATGACAAACTCGCCAAAAAATACGAAACATGGCAGGCGGAGGCGGACGCTGCTCTTGATTCGAAAAGCCCGGCTGAAGCGACAAGGACGGCGGCCCGCATCAACGGTCTTCTGAATGATATTTATATGCTGAATCTGAAAAGCCGGGATCACTATGAAGACATGCAGAAGCAGACGGCTGACCAGATTCAGTTTATCGTTTACAGCGCAGCCGTGCTGACCATCGTGATACTTACTGTTACCGTCATATCTTCCATCAGGCTGACGAAGAGAATCGCAGGGCCGATCCGCCGTATGGCTGAAAATGCCCGTCGTATTGCAGGAGGGAACCTTGCTGTTGAAATGCTTGATTATAAAGGGAAGGACGAACTGAAAGAGCTGAATGACTCATTCGGAATGATGGCTGAACAGCTTCGCACCTTAATTCAGGCGATCGGAGAGGTCGGCCGTGAAGTCGAGACTTTCGCGGAAGGTTTGACGAAGGAAAACCAGACGCTGAAGGACATGACCGAGCAGGTGTCCGTGTCGACGGAAGAAATGGCGCAAGGCTCCCAAACCATTTCAGAAGATCTGCAGCATGCGGTGCAATTCATTGAACAAATGGATGAACATTCAAAGGCGAACGCCGAACGTTCAAAACAAACGACGAGAAGCAGCGAAGAGACGATTGCGGCGGTGGCTGCGGGGCGCGGTGCTTTAGCCGAGACCAAGCAAGCCATTGATAAAAGCAATGAGACATCAAAAGAGATTTCCGAAGCCGCCGGTCTCTTCATAGAGCATGCGGCAGGAATCAGTATGATGGCGCAGACCGTTTCTGACATTGCGGGCCAGACCAATCTGCTGTCATTAAACGCCGCAATCGAGGCGGCCAGAGCAGGCGAGGCCGGAAAAGGATTTGCCGTCGTTGCCGAGGAGATACGGAAGCTCGCAGACGGATCAGCCAAAGCGACCGCGCAGATTTTCGATATGGTAAAGCAAATTGAAGACGGCATCACATCTATTACCGGAGCTGTCACGACCGGCGTCGCTTTAGCGGACAGACAGCAGGAACTGATGGAGAAAACGTCAGAATCATTCGCCCATATTGAACAAAAAGCCGCCCATATTAAAGCGGAGCTTACACAATTGGACGGACGGATCATCGAATCGAAACAGCTTGGTGAGCAAGTGCTGCATCATGCCGAAAGCATCAGCGCCGTCGTTCAGGAAACGGCTGCGGGAAGCGAAGAGATTTCTGCCTCCGCGCTTGAGCAGCTGTCTTCTTTTCATAAAATGGCGGAAAGCGTCAATAATCTGGTGAGCCTGACAGAGCGGTTAAACGATCAGGTCCGCCGGTTTACTTTGTAACGGGTTTTTGCCCCGCCCCTGATTTTTGCAGCCTGACATGAGTAACTTCTGAATGAAACACAAATACTGAATATACATGTGTTTATATTTATTCTTTTTCGTGAAAGGTGAAAAAAGAAGGGAGGAATCGGGATGGATGAACAAATTCCGCAGGAAAAGGGTCTTGATAATAGTCTGGCTTTATTACGCGATGGTTATGTATTTGTGAAAAACCGAGCGGAGAATTATCGCTCAGATGTGTTTCGCGCCCGTTTATTAGGGAAGACATTCATTTGTATGAGCGGAGCGGAAGCCGCAAAGCTTTTTTATGACACAGAACGATTTCAGCGGCAGCAGGCCCTCCCCAAACGGGTGCAGAAAACGTTATTCGGAACAGGGGCAATCCAGGCAATGGACGGTGAACGGCATAAGCACAGGAAGCTTCTATTTATGTCACTGATGACGCCGCCCCGGCAAAAACGGCTTGCGGAAGCGGTGGAAAAACAGTGGAAAGCATCTGCGGAAATGTGGAAGGGTTCAAACCGAATTGTCCTTTTTGATGAAGCGAAGAAAGTGCTGTGCCGGGCTGCCTGTGAGTGGGCCGGCGTCCCGCTGAAAGACTCAGAAGTGAAAGAGCGGGCGGAGGATTTCACCGATATGGTAGACGCATTCGGCGCTGTCGGACCGCGTCATTGGAAAGGCAGAAGGGCGAGGCTGAAAACGGAGAAATGGATAGAGGAGGTCATTGAGGATGTGCGGTCCGGCAAGCTGCAAACGCCGGAGGGCTCAGCCTTGTATGAAATGGCTTTTCATACAGAACTTGACGGGAACAGACTTAATTCTCATATGGCTGCTGTTGAGCTTATTAATGTTCTGCGCCCGATTGCCGCCATTTCTTACTTTATTACGTTTTCAGCTCTTGCATTGCATGATTACCCTGAATATCGGGGCAAACTGAGATCGAGAGATGATCAGGAGGCCGAAAGATTTGCACATGAAGTTCGGCGGTATTACCCGTTTGCCCCGTTTTTAGGAGCCGTTGTGAAAAAAGATTTCGTATGGAAGAACTGTGAGTTTAAAAAGGGTGCCTCCGTCATGCTTGACCTATATGGGACAAACCATGATTCCCGGCTTTGGGAGAATCCGAATGAATTTCGCCCGGAACGTTTTCAGGGGCGGGAGGAAAATAAATTTGATTTCATTCCCCAGGGCGGAGGTGATCCGGCTAACGGCCACCGCTGTCCGGGTGAGGGAATGACCGTGGAAGTCATGAAAACTTCCCTTGCGTTTCTTGCCAATGAAATAGAGTACGATGTTCCGTCCCAAGATTTGAGCTTCAGCCTGTCCAGAATGCCGGCATTGCCTGAAAGCGGATTCGTGATAAGTGATGTTAGACGCATATAGAACAAAAAACAGCCCTCTTTCTTCTAAGACAAGAGGGCTGTTTTGCTTTTACAGATGGTCCGGTTTTTTGGAATTCTGGTTTTTTCCCGCCTGCCGGTTTTTTTCGGCAAGCCGATTCTTTTTCTGATTTACGGCGTTATTGTCCAACGGTTTTTTGTCATCATCTTTCATGCGGCAAAGCCTCCCTTCTGTCCGTTAGGATGCCCGCCCGCATTGAAATTATGGCTTCAGGAAAAAAATCGCGAGCGTACCCGGCCCGGAGTGCGCGCCGATCGCAGAGCCGATTGAATGAAGAATGATCTCTTTCGGATGGAACGCTTCTTCAATCATTTCCTTCATCCGAAGCGCCGTCTCCTCGTTATCTGCGTAGCTGATCCCCACGGTTTGATCCGCCCAATCGCCGCCTTCTTCCTTCATCATTTCTATAATCCGTTTAAACAGTTTCTTTTGTCCGCGCAATTTTTCGAGCGGCACGAGTCTGCCGTCATCCACATGCAGAATCGGTTTGATGTTCAAAAGCCCCCCGACAAAAGCGGACGTTTTTGAAATTCTGCCGCCCCGCGCGAGATAAGCGACATCATCGACCGTAAATATATGTTTCATCCGTGCGCAAAAGCTCTTTACAGACGTTTCGATTTCTTGTATTGTATTCCCGTTAACACAGAGTGTTTGCGCGTGCATCACCGCGAGGCCGCAGCCCAAAGAAGCGCATTTGGAATCTACAATCCGTAAATCAAAATCGGGAAATTCCTCTTTTACTTCATTGGCGATCATTACGGCCGTCTGATAGGTGCCGGAAAGACCTGAGGAAAAGGCGATGTATATCGCCGGTTCTCCCAGTTCCGCGTATTGTAAAAATACTTTTTTTATCGTATCCGGTGATGCCTGGGATGTTTTCGGAACTTTCCCGTCCCGCATCGCTTGAAATATATGATCCGCCTGAATGGTGACCGTGTCCTCATATTCGTTTCCGTCAAGTGTTACGTGCAGCGGAATGAACCCGATCCGGTTTTCTTCAATATAAGATTTCGGCAGGTCAGAGGCGCTGTCAGCAATAAGGTGAACTGTCATCATAATTCCCTTCTTTCCGATTGGTGAGAGTGATGCCAACTATATCATATAAATGTGGCAAAATAGTGTTCAAAACTTTGTTTTAAGGGAAAAGCTAATAATGAAAATGAGCGGAGGAGCAAGCCATGGTACTAGAACAAGCAAAAAAATTAGCAATCGTCGTCATCGGCGCGTTTCTGTATGCGGCGGGACTGAATTTATTCCTGATACCGGCGAATGTATATGCCAGCGGTTTTACCGGTGTCGCCCAGCTGCTGTCAAGCGTCGTTGATCAATACGCCCCCTTTTATATTTCGACAGGAGTTCTCATGTTCCTCTTAAACATTCCCATCGGTGTGTTAGGGTGGCTGAAAGTCGGCAGATCATTCACCGTATACAGCATATTAAGCGTAGCGATGACGTCCGTCTTTATGGGAATTCTCCCGGAAATGAGACTGTCGCACGATATTCTTCTGAATACCGTATTCGGAGGAGTCATCTCAGCTATCGGCATCGGTTTAACGCTGAAATTCGGCGCTTCGACAGGCGGTCTTGATATCGTGTCGATGGTGCTGGCCAAATGGAAGGATAAGCCGGTCGGCACATATTTCTTCATTTTGAACGGGATTATCATTTTGACGGCAGGATTATTGCAAGGATGGGAGAAAGCATTATATACCCTTGTCGCTCTGTATGTCACAACAAGGGTGATTGACGCCATTCACACCCGCCACATGAAACTGACCGCCATGATCGTTACGAAAAAAGCCGATGAAATCAAAGAAGCGATTTACGGGAAAATGGTCCGCGGCATTACGACGGTGCCGGCAAAAGGCGCTTACACAAACGAACAGAAAGAAATGATGATCATCGTCATCACGCGGTACGAATTGTATGACCTTGAGAAAATCGTGAAAGAAGTCGACCCGAAAGCCTTCACAAACATCGTGCAAACGACGGGGATCTTTGGTTTCTTCAGAAAAGACTGATAGGAGCGGATAGAATGAAGTGGCTGTTTGGCCTGTTATTACCGGTCATTTTATTGATCGGGTGCAGCAGTCAATCCGGGCAGAAGGAGCCCGCTGAGGAGGTATCCGGAGAGATGAATGAACAGCAAGCGGAATTAGCCGTAAACCCTGTGCAGACGGATCAGCAGATCGAATTTCAAATGTCTTTAAAAAACAAGAGCGGCAGCCCGATCGATTTCACATTCAGCTCAGGGCAGAAATTCGAATTGACCGTACATGACCAACATCACAAAGAACTGTACCGCTATTCAAAAGACAAAATGTTTACTCAGGCGTTTCAGACCGTGACCTTAATGCCGAATGAAACGTATGACTTTTCAGATGTGTGGAAAAACGTGCCCGGTCCGGGAACATACACGGTGACGGTGACGTTTTTAGGGAAGTCCGATCAGATCGGAAAAAGACTGAAAACGGTAAAAACATTTGAAGTAAAATAAAAAAGCGGCGCCCTCGTCTAAACGGGGCGCCTTTTTTTATTGCAATTTCTCCAGCTGATCCTGAAATTGGTGCAGCTGCTGACGTTCTGCATCCGTCGAATTGGCGTACGCGGAAGATACGGCATTTTTGGCGCGTGAGACAGCTTTTTCCTGATCGCCGTCTTCGAAACCGTTAGCAATCATGACGGCCTGCTGGACAAATGACTTGGCTTGAGAAAACAGTTCGTTTCTCATTAAAAGTCAACCTGCCTTTCAGCCGAATCTTTTGCTGCATCATGCTGTGCTTCCTCTAATGTAGACCGATATGGAAATCTTGCGTCATGAAGACTGACAGAGTCCTTGCCTTGCTGAATAAACCGTTTTGATTTGTTTCGTTTACCCATTGCAATGTCCCCCTTCCATATTTAGACGAGATGAGTCGTCTGTTTTAGTATGGGCGGAAGGCTTTGTGTTATGAGCGGCAAAACCTCACAGGGAGAAATAGGATTTTAAAAATTCGGCGATTCCGTCCGCTTCATTTGATCCCGTGACGCGGTCGGCGGCCTGTTTGACTTCATCCGTGCCGTTTCCCATCGCTACGCCGCACCCGGCAAATCGGAGCATTTCAAGATCGTTGTCTTCGTCGCCGAACGCGATGATTCGTTCTCTCGGCACTTGATAATAGTCGCTGATTTTCTTCAGGCCGACCGCTTTATTCATCCCGTGTTTAATAATTTCAATCACATGCCAAGGAGCCGCCCATCTTCTGTGGTCAATGACCTCGGCGTGCACATCGGATAAATGCGCGCGTATGTCCGCGACGTCCTCTTCCTTCGCGTGAATCAATACGGACGTCACATCCTCTTGGACCGTTTCGCGCAGATCGCCGAATGTGACATTCGCCGTATTCATATGAAACGCCTCAATTAAATGCTCATCATGATAATGGAAGTACACATCATCAATGATCTCAGCGAGCACATTATGTATTTGATAGGTCTCTGTAAGTTCGGCAAGCTGTCTGACCACATCGACAGATAAAGACGTGTGGTAGCGTCCCCATGACTCGTCTTTCGGGTGGTGGACAAACGCCCCGTTAAAATTGACAATCGGCGTTGTCAGCCCGAGCTCGTCATAATACATCGAACTGGAACGGAACGGGCGGCCGGTTGAGATGCAGACATGATGACCTGCTTCTTTCAGCGTCTGAATCGTCCGTGCCGTTTCAGGGGAAATGGTTTTATCATCTTTTAATAAAGTTCCATCCAGATCTAAGGCGATGAGGTAAGGTTTTGTCTCCATAAATAACTCCTTTTGTCATATAATTTGCTGTTTTTCTCTTATGTACAGTGTAGCTTTTTACCATCTTTATTGTCTACATGTTACACTTATGATTATGGTTATCCTAAGGAGGGAGTCAACGTGATTCTTATTGATCATCAAACCGTATCAGGCATTCCGTTTTTACATATTGTAAAAGAAGAAAATCGGGACCGTCCCGCTCCCCTTGTTTTCTTTATTCACGGTTTTACAAGCGCGAAGGAGCATAATCTTCATTTCGCTTACCTGCTTGCTGAAAAGGGTTTCAGAGCCGTGCTGCCGGAAGCTCTTTACCACGGTGAACGCGCTGAACAGCTGTCAGCAGAAGAGCTCGCCGTCCATTTTTGGGACATTGTATTAAATGAAATCGAGGAGCTTGACGTGCTGAAAAAGGATTTTGAAGCGCGCGGTCTGATTGAAGACGGGCGGATCGGTCTTGCGGGCACGTCAATGGGCGGAATTACGACATTCGGCGCGATGGCCGCATATGATTGGGTCAAAGCCGGTGTCAGCCTGATGGGAAGCCCGAACTATACGGCGTTTTTTCAGCAGCAGATTGACCACATTCAAAAGCAGGACATCGACATTGACGTCACAAAAGAACAGGTCGATGAACTGTTTGCGCGGCTCAAACCGTTTGATCTCAGTCTGGAACCGGAAAAACTCCGCAGCCGCCCGCTGCTGTTCTGGCACGGCGTTCAAGACAAAGTCGTTCCGTATGCACCGACCCGCGGCTTTTATGAAACGATTAAACCTCATTACAGCAGCCGGCCTAACCATCTTCAGTTTCTGAAAGACGAACGGGCTGACCATAAAGTCCCGAGATACGCCGTTTTAGAAACCGTCGCCTGGTTCGATAAGCATTTATAAAGCACAAAGGTGTTAACAAAACCCGCTTTTACGTTATACTGAGGAAAAAGGAGTGATGGAACGTGGAAGAAGCATTAAAAGAAAACATCATGGGCGCCTTGGAGCAGGTTGTTGACCCTGAGCTCGGCGTCGATATCGTCAATCTCGGCCTTGTATACGACGTTGATATGGATGACGACGGCCTGACGCACGTTACGATGACACTGACATCAATGGGGTGCCCGCTTGCTCCGATCATCGTCGACGAGGTGAAAAAAGCGCTCACTGACATTCCGGATGTAAAAGAGACGGAGGTCCACATCGTCTGGAATCCGCCGTGGACAAGAGACAAAATGTCACGCTACGCAAAAATCGCATTAGGGATTCAGTAATAAGAAAATGCACCTCGGATTTTAGGTACATCCTAAAGTTTGGAGGTGCTTTTCTTTTGTCTGCATTTAGAAGGAAAAATCAACGCGGATAAGCGACAGGTAGGGTTTGTTTTGGATCGCAAACAAACCCTTATATATAAAATTTCATTTGAGGTTTATCTTTTTTGTAATAGGACAGTCTGTCTTGGAGTGTACCTGTGTGGAATTCAAATTTATGTCCATCGGGATCAGTAAAATAAATTGACTTTTGATCTTGCTTATCCCTAGGACGCCCATTTAATATATTTACATTTAGATTTTTTAACCTTTGATGTATTGCATCAAAATCTTTTGGGTCAATTGTAAAGGCCATATGCGTATAAGATTTATGTATTTCATTTCTTGGTATATCCACCTCTAAGTTAAGTGCAAGCCAAAGCCCGTTCAGATCAAAATATGCTGTTTTTTGCCCTTTAACCAGGAGTTGTGCATGAAATACTTTTTCATAAAATTCAATAGATTTTTCCAAATGTGAAACAGAAAAAAGAAGATGATTGATTCCTTTTATGTTTATTTTCCCCACCTCATTTAACATCTTTGTTTTAAACAATCCCTTTGGTAATACATCTGCGTATATATCGATTATATACTGACCAAAAAATCATTTTAAGGATTTCTGTGTATTTTTATGCCCGGTGTTTTCCGGCTGACCGTTTCGAGCTGTACTAAACATGATTCTGTCGGGCGCCGTTCTGTCTGCTTTGTCGCTAGAGACCGGGGTGCGGAAAGAAGGGCAAGTCACTAAAAAACCCCGAGTTTCCCGCCATTCGGGGGTTGTGCGATATCGGGTAAAAAAGGAAAAAAACGGACGTGAGGCATGATATAATAGACCGGCTGCATGCGAGGGAGGAATCCATGAAGAAAAAATTACTTCTCATTATCCTTAGCATTCTTGTTTATACGGCGCTGTTCGCTGTTTCCGCTTTTCACAAAGAGCCGGAGCAGCAGGCAGGGACAATGACGGATGTCAGCCGACTCATGCCCGTGAAAATTAAGCAGACGGTCAAAGGAAAAGAGAAAGAAACATTGGTCGAAACCATTAAGGAAGCAAAGAGAAAGCATCTGAAGATCTCAATAGCAGGCGCCCAGCACTCAATGGGCGGCCAGACGTATTATGAAGACGGGATCGTTCTCGACATGACGGGCTACAACAAAATACTCGGTCTCGACCGAAAGAAAAAAATCATCAGGGTGCAGGCGGGAGCGACGTGGAATGATATTCAGCGGTATGTCAATCCGTACGGGCTCGCGGTAAAAGTCATGCAATCGCAAAACATTTTTACGATCGGCGGCTCACTGAGCGCCAACGCCCACGGCCGGGATATCCGGTACGGTTCGCTGATTGATACAGTCAAATCGTTTCATCTTTTAAAGGCGGATGGCAAAGTCATCACCGTTACTCCGAAAGATGACCTGTTTTCAGCCGTCATCGGCGGCTACGGCCTGTTCGGCGTCATCCTTGACGCGGATATTGAGCTGACGGATGATGAGCTTTATGAAATGAAAACGAAACGCATGAACGCTGATACATACAGTCAATATTTTACGCAGCATGTTCAGCGCAACCCCGCCGTGCGCATACATCTCGCGCGGATCGCAACAGGGGATAAAGGCTTTTTGCACGATATGTATGTGACTGATTACACACTCTCAGACAATCAGAAAGAATTAAAGCGGCACAATGAACTGAAAGAAGATGAGCATCCGGCGCTGACGAAATTCGCGCTCGGCCTCTCCCGCCGGTATGACTGGGGCAGAAATTGGTTCTGGTCAACTCAGCAGTCTTATTTTCTCAGCCAAAACGGCGTGAAAGTCTCCAGGAACAATGTCATGCGGTCAGAGTCGAAATTTTTGGAATATGAAAACACGGACAACACCGACGTGCTACAAGAATACTTCGTACCCGTCGGCGAATTTGCGCCGTACATTCATGACTTACGCAAGACGCTGTCACATGAAGATCTCAATCTCGTAAATATTACGATCCGCTACGTGCAAAAAAATGAAAAAGCCGATCTGTCATACGCAAAGGAAGACATGTTTTCACTCGTTCTTTTAATCAATGAAGGGTTTTCAAAAGACAGCCAGGCGAGTGCGGCGCGGATTGTCAGAAAAATGACGGATACGGCATTGCGCCACCGCGGCAGTTATTATCTCCCGTATATGCTGTATCAAACGAAAGAGCAGATGCGCGAGGCATATCCGAAAAGCGATATGTTCTTTCAGAAAAAACACAAATATGATCCGGATGACTTGTTTATGAATTATTTTTATCAGAGGTACAAATCATGAAACACAACCATTTAAAATGGCTGATCCTGTCACAGAGCAGTGTCTTTTTTGCCGGCAGCCTGATCTTTCCGTTTTATATTTTATTTATTAAAAACATCGGTTCCAGCTACACGCAATTCGGTCTCTCATACGGCTTGTTCGGCCTGAGCGGCGCATTGATTCATCCGCTGCTCGGCCGGCTGTCGGCAAGACTGGATCCCCGCTGGTTCCTTATGGCGAATTCGTGGGGAATGGCGGTGCTTCTTCTGACGCTCCCGCACATTACCGGCGTGCACCAGGTTTATGTTGTGCAGGTGCTTTTGGGCCTGTTCGGCGCGATGCAAAAACACGGCGAGAAAATCATGATCGCCGATTACACCGACGGCGGGGAGCGGGGAAAAAAAGTCGGCAGCTATCATTTCTGGACGGCCGTATTTTCAGCTGCTGCCATTATTCTCGGCGGGTTTCTCGCTGATTTCTTTACGGTTTATATTATTTTTTACGCCAGCTCCGTGCTGTTTTTTATAAGCGGGCTGATGATGCTGAAGAAAACAGGCTGATCCGATCAGCCTGTTTTTCTTATGGAACTCCCTCGATCGAGAGGGGGTTTTTTGTCAGCGAAAACAGATGGAAAATGAATGAAAAAATATTAAATATACAATTGAATTAATTTTTATTCATGTTATAATGTTAAATAATTTCACAAAAACCAAGAAGGTGAACCCGTTGAAAATAGGTATTATAGGCGCTACTGGTTATGGAGGCGCCGAACTTGTCAGGATTCTTAACCATCACCCTTATGCAGAGGATTGTATATTATATTCATCGAGCGACGAAGGGAAAGAATATGCCGCTTCATATCCGCATTTGAGGAATATAGCGTCACAATCACTTCAGCCGCTTCATATAGAAACGATCCGAAACGAAATTGATGTCATGTTCATAGCCGCGCCGCCCGGCGTCTCCGGAGAGTGGTCGCCCAAGCTGGCGGAGGCGGGCATTCCGGTCATTGATCTATCCGGCGATCTGCGGATTCAAAACCCGGCCGTGTACGAAAAGTGGTATAAGCGGAAGGCCGCTCCGAAAGGAACGATTCAAAGCGCGGTTTACGGTTTAGCTGAATTGCAAAAAGAAGAGATTCAGACTGCAAAGCTGATTGCCAATCCGGGATGTTTTCCGACGGCTGTACTGCTCGGGCTCGCCCCGCTGGCGAAGAATAAGCTTTTACAAGATTCATTTCTGATTGTTGATGCGAAAACAGGCGTATCCGGCGCCGGCCGAAAAGCATCAATGGGCACTCATTATTCTGAGCTGAATGATAATTTCAAAATTTATAAGGTTAATGAGCATCAGCATACTCCGGAAATTGAACAGCAATTAGCGGCTTGGCAGCCCGGCATAGGCCCGATCACGTTTTCCGCTCATTTGGCGGCGATGACAAGGGGCATTATGGCGACGATGTATACGGAGGCTCCCCCGGGTATGTCTGCTGCACAGGTAAGAGAATTGTATTCCGAATTCTACAAAGATTCATATTTTGTCAGAATCAGGCCGGAAGGTGAATTTCCGGCGACGAAAGAGGTATACGGCAGCAATTTTTGTGATATCAGTGTCACCGTGGATGAAAGAACAAACCGTGCCACCATCGTTTCTGTCATAGATAATCTGATGAAAGGCGCCGCAGGGCAGGCGGTTCAAAATTTAAATATCATGAATGGCTGGCAGGAAGAAACGGGACTTACGATGACGCCAGTCTATCCATAGAACGAAAGAGGGATTCGAAAAAATGATTCAGCTGAGTGAGGAAATCACGAAAATAAAAGGCGGCGTATCCTCGCCGAAAGGGTTTGAGGCAAAGGGCGTGCACTGCGGTCTGCGCTATTCAAAAAAAGATCTCGGAGCGATTATCAGCGAAGCGCCTGCAGTCAGTGCAGCGGTATATACGCAGAGCCATTTTCAGGCAGCGCCCTTGAAAGTGACACAAGCCAGCTTGAAAAAAGAGGGTGTGCTTCAGGCGGTTATTGTCAACAGCGCGATTGCCAACGCCTGTACGGGAGACCAAGGATTAAAGGACGCCTATGAAATGCGGGACGGCTTCGCGAGCCAGCTCGGCATTGAGCCGGAGCTTGTTGCGGTTTCGTCAACCGGGGTGATCGGCGAGCTTTTAGATATGAAAAAAATTCAGGCGGGTATTGAACAGCTCGGTCAAGCGCCGTCCGTGTCCGGAGCATTTGAAGAAGCCATTTTGACGACGGATACAGTGACGAAACAGACGTGTTATGAACTGGTGATCGGCGGAGACATCATCACGATCGGCGGAGCGGCGAAAGGCTCCGGCATGATCCACCCCAACATGGCGACAATGCTCGGCTTTGTCACAACGGACGCGGCCGTGGAAGAACAGGCGCTCAAAAACGCGCTCAGAGAGATTACGGATGTTTCATTTAACCAAATTACCGTTGACGGAGAAACATCGACGAATGACATGGTGCTTGTGATGGCGAACGGCTGCGCGGGGAATGATTGCCTGGCGGAGGATCACCCTGACTGGCCGGCTTTTAAAAAGGGATTAAAGCTTGTATGCGAAGACCTTGCCAAAGATATTGCCAGAGACGGTGAAGGAGCGACGAAATTAATTGAAGCCAGAGTCGAAGGCGCGAAAAATAACCTTGAGGCGAATATTATCGCCAAAAAAATCGTCGGTTCAAGCCTTGTGAAGACCGCCGTTTACGGCACAGACGCCAATTGGGGGCGCATCATCGGCGCAATCGGGCACAGTGCGGCAAGCGTAACGGCCGAACAAGTGGAAGTTTTCCTCGGCGGCCAGTGTCTGTTTAAAAACAACGAACCTCAGCCGTTTTCGGAAACTGATGCCAAGGAGTACTTATCAGGTGATGAGATTACGATTGCAGTCCGCCTGCAGGAAGGCTCCGGCAGCGGTCGGGCATGGGGCTGTGACTTAACCTATGATTATATCAAAATCAATGCGAGCTATCGCACATAACAAAGGGGAGCGGCATGAAGAAAACCATCGTTTTTAAGTGCGGCGGAAGCGTAATCCGCGAGTTATCCGCCGATTTTTTTCAAAATGTAAAAGAGCTTATGCAATCGGGCTGGAACATTGCCGTCGTGCATGGAGGCGGCCCGGACATTTCAAGAATGCTGAAAACATTGCAGATTGAAACGGAATTTGTCGATGGACAGCGGAAAACGACTAAACCGGTGCTGGAAACAGCGGAAATGGTCTTGTCAGGGACGATCAATAAATTTTTCGTAACCGAACTCGCGAAAAACGGGCTGAAAGCCGCGGGAATATCAGGAAAGGACGGCGGTCTCCTTCAAGCATCTTACCTTAATCAAGACAAATACGGAGAAGTCGGTGAAATACAAAAAACCGATCCGTCAATCATTCACGCATTAATGAAAGAAGGCATCATTCCCGTTATCGCTCCGCTTTCCATGACAAGTGATTTCGAAACGCTGAACGTCAACGCAGACGCCGCGGCATCGGCCGTTGCTTCAGCCTTACACGCCGATAAACTTTTATTTGTCACGGATGTCGAAGGAATTATGGACGGAGAGAACAGGCTGGATACTTTGACGCCGCAAGAGATTCAGGCCCTCATAGATGACGGCGTGATTTCAGGAGGGATGATTCCGAAGGTAAACTCGGCATTATCGGCACTGAGTGAAGATGTCGAGGAAGTGATGATCGTAAGCGGAAAAGGAGCGTTTTTCACCAATCAAGCCTTCCAAGGAACAAAAATCGTCAAGGAAAAGGAGAGCGTGTCATGAGCAGCCTATTTCAAACCTACAGCCGCTGGCCTATCGATATCAAAAAAGCGAAAGGGACAATCGCAGAGGATGAAAACGGAAAAACGTATCTCGATTTTATTCAGGGCATCGCCGTTTCCAATCTCGGCCATTGTCATGATGAGGTCACAGAAGCGGTGAAAGAACAGCTTGACAGCGTATGGCACGTTTCCAATCTGTTTGAAAATGATCTTCAGGAAAAAGCCGCGGCAAAGCTTGCCGAACATAGCGCGGGGGATCTCGTTTTCTTCTGCAACAGCGGGGCCGAAGCGAATGAAGGCGCCATTAAGCTTGCCCGTAAAGCAACGGGAAAGACAAAAATCGTAACATTTCATCAATCCTTTCACGGCCGGACCTATGCGGGGATGGCCGCCACCGGACAAGACAAAATCAAGACCGGTTTCGGACCGATGCTTCAAGGCTTTCACTATCTTCCGTTCAATGATCCGTCGGCATTCAGCACGCTTTCAAAAGAGGATGATATCGCCGCCGTCATGCTTGAGACGGTGCAGGGAGAAGGGGGAGTCAATCCCGCCGATCCGGAATTCATCGAAGCCTTACAGACATTTTGCAAAGACAAACAGGCGCTGCTTATCGCAGACGAGATTCAAACCGGAATCGGCCGGACGGGCAAGGCATTCGGCTATGAGCATTTCGGCATCTCTCCGGACATCATCACTGCTGCGAAAGGGCTTGGAAACGGTTTTCCCGTCGGAGCCGTGATCGGCAAAAAGAAGCTTGGCGACGCCTTTACGCCGGGTACGCATGGTACGACTTTCGGCGGCAATAAGCTTGCCATGGCAGCTGTGAAAGCAACCTTGGACATTGTGTTTCAGCCGGACTTTCTCCAGGCGGCGGCAGACAAAGGATCATTTTTAAAAGCGCAGCTGAACCGTGAACTGACAGGGCCTTTTGTAAAAGAAATCCGCGGAAAAGGGTTATTAATCGGCATTGAATGCGCAGGTCCCGTGTCCGGCATCATCGGAGATCTGCAGGAACGCGGACTTCTCGTGCTTCCGGCCGGACAGAATGTCATCAGGCTGCTCCCGCCGCTTACGGTTTCTGAAGAAGAAATGCTGTCGGCCGTCAGTATGCTGAAAGCAGCGATCGAAACGCATTCGGCAGTGAAACGGTAATTTTTTTCCGGTATAAAAGTATAAAAATTCATATTTTTAATTAATTATTCATCAAGAGGTGGGCTTTAGATGAAAGGCTATTTAGTATTGGAAGACGGAACATCATTCGGCGGTGAACTTGAAAAAGAGGCCCGCTGTGTTGGCGAAGCTGTTTTTTTCACCGGTATGACGGGCTATCAGGAAGTGCTTACAGACCCGTCATATAAGGGCCAGATCATCGTCTTTACGTATCCGCTGATCGGAAACTACGGAATTAATGAAAAAGACCTTGAAAGTAAGATTCCTCAAGTCAAGGCTGTTGCCGTCTATGAAGCGTGTGAACATTTTTCTCACCATGAAGCAGTCTCAAGCTTGAGAGAGTATTTAAATAAATGGAACATCCCGCTCTTAACCGAAGTGGACACACGGGCCGTCGTCAAAACCATCCGCTCCGGCGGCACGATGAACGCTGCCGTGTCAACAACAGGAGAGATTCCCGCAGCATCCGTAACAGAAAACCCGGCGGAGCTGGCGCAGTCTGAAGACATCACGTCAATGGGGAACGGAGACCGGCATATTGCGCTGATTGATTTCGGTTATAAAAAATCAATCGCCTCATCACTTGTAAAGCGCGGCTGTAAAGTAACGGTCATTCCGTATCAGCAGATGAACGCTGTTTACGACATTCAGCCTGACGGAATCGTGCTCTCAAATGGCCCGGGCGACCCGAAAGCGATTGCGCCGTACATGAACCGGATTACATCATTACTCAGTGATTTCCCCGCACTCGGCATTTGCCTCGGGCATCAGCTGATTGCCCTGGCTTTCGGAGGAAATACGTATAAGCTGCCGTTCGGCCACAGGGGTGCCAACCATCCCGTCATTGACCGGAAAACGAAACGGGTGTTTATGACAAGCCAGAACCACAGCTATGTCGTTGATGAAGCATCAATTGACGAAAACGAGCTGTCCATCAGATTTTACCATGTCAATGATACATCAGTGGAAGGGCTCATTCATAAGCGCCTTCCCGTATTAAGCGTCCAGTTCCACCCTGAAGCTCACCCCGGACCGGCTGAGAGCGAGTGGATATTTGATGAATTTCTAGAGAAAGTGATACCAGCAAGGAGAGAAATCGCTCATGCCTAAAGATACAACCATTTCCAGCATATTAGTCATCGGCTCCGGCCCCATCATCATCGGCCAGGCGGCTGAATTTGATTATTCAGGAACGCAGGGCTGCATGGCTCTGAAAGAAGAAGGATACCGCGTTATTCTAGTCAACAACAACCCGGCAACGATTATGACGGATGAGGCGTTTGTCGATGAAATATATTTTGAACCGCTCACAACCGACAGCATCGAGGCTATTATTGAAAAAGAAAAACCGGACGGTCTGCTTGCCAATTTGGGCGGCCAGACGGCATTGAATTTAGCCGTTAAGCTTGAAGAAGCAGGCGTGCTGAAGAAGCATCACGTCAAGCTTTTGGGAACATCGGTGGAAACCATTCAAAAAGGCGAAGACCGGGAGCAGTTCCGCGCCCTGATGAAAGAGCTCGATCAGCCCGTTCCGGAAAGCGAAATCGTCGACAACGAAGAAGACGCCCTCCGCTTCGCTGAGTCTATCGGATTTCCGGTCATTCTGAGACCGGCGTACACGCTAGGCGGAAAGGGAGGCGGAATCGCGAAAACGAAAGAATCGTTTCAGACGCTTATTAAACAGGCGCTGTTAGCAAGCCCGATCAGCCAATGCCTCGTCGAAAAAAGCATCGCCGGTTTTAAAGAAATCGAATATGAGGTCATGCGTGACAGCAATCATACATGCATCACCGTCTGCAATATGGAAAACATCGATCCCGTCGGCGTGCATACAGGAGACTCCATCGTCGTCGCACCGTCCCAGACGTTAACGGATGAAGAATATCAGATGCTGCGTTCAGCAAGCCTGGCGATTATTTCGGCGCTGGATGTGGTCGGCGGCTGCAACATTCAATTTGCGCTGGATCCGTTCAGCAAACAGTACTATGTCATTGAAGTGAACCCGCGTGTCAGCCGCTCTTCAGCTCTCGCGTCAAAAGCGACCGGCTATCCGATTGCCAAAATGGCGGCGAAACTTGCCGTCGGCTATACGCTTGATGAACTGAAAAATCCGCTGACGGGCTCTACTTATGCAAGCTTTGAACCGGCGCTTGATTATGTCATCGTCAAATTCCCGCGCTGGCCGTTTGATAAATTTAAACATGCCGACCGCACGCTCGGAACGAAGATGAAAGCGACGGGAGAGGTCATGGCGATCGAAAGAAATATGGAAGCGGCCATTCAAAAAGCGGCGGCCTCCCTTGAGCTGAAAACGATCGGCACCCGCCTGCCTGAACTCGGCGGCTGTACGATTAATCAGCTGTGGGAATTAGCGGTAACGCCGGATGACCGGAGATTTTTCGTCGTCATGGAACTGTTAAGCCGCGGTGAAACGATAGAAGACATCCATGCCAAAACGAAAATTGACCCGTTTTTTCTCCATGTGTTCCGAAATATCATCACATTGGAAAACAAGCTGATGGAAGAAGGGGATCATCTGTCTGTCCCGCTTTTAAAGCAGGCGAAGGTAAAGGGCTTCACGGATGTCATGATCGCATCTCTCACGGGAAAAACGGAAGAAGACATCCGTGCTCTCAGAAAGAAATCAGGCATCGTCCCGTCGTTTAAAATCGTAGATACATGCGCCGCTGAATTTGATGCCAAGACGAATTATTTCTACTCCACCTACCTCGGGGAAAGCGACGGAGATATCAGCCGAAAAGAGAAAAAACGCGCCCTCATCATCGGCTCAGGCCCGATCCGCATCGGTCAGGGAGTGGAATTTGATTACAGTGCCGTCCACGGCGTTCTGACCCTGCAAAAGCTGGGTTTTGAAACGATTATGATCAATAACAATCCGGAAACAGTAAGCACGGATTATGAAATCGCCGACCGGCTTTATTTTGAACCGCTGACGACAGAACATATTTTAAACGTGGCGGAATATGAAAACATTGATTTTGCCATCGTCCAGTTTGGGGGACAGACCGCGATCAATGCCGCTGAACCGCTGGAAAAAGCGGGCATTCCGCTGCTCGGAACATCCTTTGAAATCCTTGATGCGCTGGAGGATCGGGATCTGTTTTATCAGCTGCTTGATGACCTTGACCTGAAACATGCCAAAGGCGAAACCGCTTATTCAAAAGAAGAAGCAACGGAAAAAGCAAGCCGAATCGGCTACCCCGTGCTGATCCGTCCGTCTTATGTCATCGGTGGGATGGGCATGATCATCGTTGATTCAGAAGCGCAAATGTCAGAACTGCTGGAAAATGAAGCAGGCATGCCGTATCCGATTTTGATCGATCAGTACATTACAGGAAAAGAATTGGAGATCGATCTGATTTCCGACGGACATGAAGTATTCGTGCCGACTTACACAGAGCACATTGAGCGCGCCGGCGTCCATTCGGGCGACAGTTTTGCGATTCTTCCGGGTCCGTCTGTCACACCTGATATGCAGCGGAATATAAAAGAGGCCGCCGAAAAAATCGCGGTAAAACTGGCTTTTAAAGGCATCATGAACATTCAGTTTGTCATTGATGACAAAGGGGATATTCTCGTTCTTGAAGTGAACCCGCGGGCAAGCCGCACAGTTCCTGTCGTGTCTAAGGTGATGGGGGTGCCGATGATCCCGCTTGCCGCCAAATTGCTGGCCGGCGCTTCCCTTAAAGACATCAAGCCCGAGGTTCAAAATCAGCACGGAACGGCAGTGAAATTCCCGGTTTTTTCTTCGCACGCCATTCAGGATGTGGACGTAAAGCCCGGGCCGGAAATGAAGTCGACCGGAGAAGGCATGTGTGTCGCGTTTGACGCAGAAAGCGCCCTGAAAAAAATCTACGCGCACGTCTGGGAGAAAAAAGGCAGCATCTATCTGGAAGGCTGTGATGCGGAATTGGAACGTCAGGCTCAAGAGGCGGGATTTACCGTATGCAAAGATGCGTTCCCGGCATGGGCAGAGCGAAAGGATAAAGCGGTCCATATCAATTTCAATCACTCTGAAGAAGCGCGTAAACAACGGATCGAAGCCATGACGCACGGTGTGACGGTCTTTACTGAACCGGAAACCGTAAAGGCATTTTTAGCAAGCGGCTCCGGCAAACCTCAGCCTGTATCGCTCAAAGATCTTTATCAAAAGGAAGTGGCATCATGCACACAATAAAAGCGGAACACACATTAACCCATTTGTACGGCAAAGATTTTCTTTCCTTAAAAGATGTCAGCCCGTCAGACATCAATGCGCTTCTGACAGAAGCTTCATTATTAAAACAACATCCGATACAGCCGATTTTCCAAGGGAAAACATTGGCGATGATTTTTGAAAAATCTTCAACCCGCACACGCGTGTCTTTTGAAGCGGGAATGGCCCAGCTCGGGGGAACGGGACTATTTCTTTCAAGCAGCGACCTGCAGCTTGGGCGGGGGGAGACGGTCGCGGATACGGCGAAGGTGCTGTCCGGATTCGTTGATGCCATTATGATCCGCACCTTTGAACATGAAAAAGTCGAAGAGCTTGCCGAGCATGCAGACATTCCCGTCATAAACGGGCTGACAGACCGGTATCACCCATGTCAGGCACTCGCGGATCTGTTAACGATACAAGAAATAAAAGGAGAACTGAAAGGAGTAAAGGTTGCCTATATCGGTGACGGAAATAATGTGGCGCATTCACTTATGATCGGCTGCGCAAAAATGGGCTGTGACATTGCGGTTGCTTCGCCGAAAGGCTATGAAGCAGAGGAAGAGGCGGTGAATGCCGCGAAAGAAGCGGCGGCTGTTTCCGGAGCGAAAATCACCCTTACCGAAAATCCGCAGGAAGCGGTGCGGGATGCAGACGTGATTTACTCCGACGTCTTCACGAGCATGGGGCAGGAGGAAGAGACGCAGCAGCGGCTGAATGTGTTTGCCCCGTATCAAGTCAACGCCTCACTCGTCAGTCTCGCCAAACCCGACTATACATTTTTGCATTGCCTGCCCGCGCATCGGGAGGAAGAGGTCACGTCTGAGATTATCGACGGCCCGAACTCTGCGGTATTCCAGCAGGCGGAAAACCGGCTTCACGCGCAAAAAGCGCTCCTGAAAGCTCTTCTTTACAAACAGGATGAACAAAAAAACCGCTGAATCTCATTCAGCGGTTTTTGATATTTCTCCGCATACAAGCGCATACTACATAAAAAAGAAAAAGGAGGAAATGACGTGGGACAGCAGCATCAATTCCGCCCGGGACAAAAAGCGCCGAATAACGGTGTGTACGTTGAAATCGGCGAAACGGGAAGCATGGTCAAAAATCCGCAGAAAATCAAGCTCACAGTGGGAGAAATGTTCCCTGAAACTTCAAACCACAACAGATTGTGGACGTATCAACGAAAACCGTGAACACAAAAAAACCTGCTGAATAGCAGGTTTTTTTATTTAATGCTGGTTTGCATCCTGTTTGACAGGCATGATCTCCGCAAGAACAAAGACTAGCACCGCAATAACCACGGCGATAACGGAAGATTGTTTGAAGTTGTACGCCGCGCTGTTCATGGAGGCGATCAAATAACAGGCCATATGTGTTAAAAGGAACGTCCAAATAAAACCGATAACTAACCGCACGTTTCCACCTCGTCCTTCATTTTATTCTACGTTGTATCATACCATACATAAGGCGCGGGCGGAAGGTCATTTTCTCATCAAAAGCGCGCCTGAAACTGACATGTGCCCGCCTGTCCGGCCGTCTGAAGGAAAATTCGGTTCCTGTGCTTGGGATAATAGCCAAAACATAGCAGCAAATAGGAGTTTATCCGATCCGTTTTCATTCTTCTACATATGATAGCCAATAGAGAGATTAGGAGTAAAAGGAGGCGGGCAGGCATGGGGATTACGGAAAGATTTTTCCAATTCGGATCTGAGCCGAACGTCATCCATCTGCCGTATCGGCCGAACGGCTTCTGTATCTTTATTCTGGGGGACAGAACCCACTTTGTCAGCCGGGACTCAAGCTTTTGGCTCGAACATGAAGGGAGAAAGCAGCTGTTACATGTGCTGCTTGACAGAGGGTACACCATTTTTAACAGCAATTTATACGGACGGCATTGGGGTTCGGAAAAAGCCGTCCTTTACGCCAGACAGCTGATGCATTATGTGCTGAAACAAGAAACCCTCAATCCGAAAATACACTTGCTCGCAGAAGGCATGGGCGCCCTTATCGCCGATCAATTGCTGCAGTCTTCACCGGAGCATATCCGTTCAGCCGCAATGTTAGATCCTTGTCTTGATCTTCAAGCCCATTTTGAATCAGAGAAAGAAAATAAGTTTTTTTATAAGCAGTTCCTGAGGGAAACGGCACAAAGCTTCGGTGTTTCTGAAAAAGAGGCAAGCTCACTGAGCTATCAGACCATTACCGGCTGCCGCACCCGCGTGCCGGTACATATATGGCAAAGAACGACCGGAGCGCCGTACCCGTACACCCTGCATGCGAACGCGTATAAAGAAGCCCGGGAAAAGACCGGAAGCAAGACTGATATCACGTATCACCTGCTTGAGAACCCTGCGCGCATGTACAGAGCCATCTGCCGGTTTTTCCGCAGTCATGAAAAAGACCTGTAATGAATAGAATACAACAGCCATCTCTTTTCAGAGGGCTGTTTGGCTTGTGTGCGAATGAAAAACCGGAAAGGCGGCAGATGTGATGAAGACAGCGCTGATCATTGGAGCAGATGAATTTCTCGGCCTTTCATTGTGCGAACGGTTGATGGATGAGGGTGTGCATGTCGATGTCATTTTGGCAGAACCGGAGGACAAAAAGAGGCAGCTGTATTTAGAAGAACGTTTAATGTGGCTCGCGAGAAACGGGCTTTTTCAAATAATAGATGAAATCGGTGAAAAGGAATACGATCGTATCTGCGTTCAATACGGGAGCGGGTGTCTGCCTGAAGAAAGGGCTGAGCCTTTATATTGGATTGTTTACAGTGAGGATCACGGAGACTGGGAAAAAAACGGTCAGCGGGATACGGCAAAAGCGATTATCCTTCCTCCCCTTTACGGTCCGTGGACGGAAGCAAAAGAAGATGGCGAGAGCAGGATCTTTTTAGAAGACGCAGTCTGCGGGCTGATGAATCAGCTTGAGGCTGACGGCACAGAAGACGAAAATCAGATTATTACCCTGGAAATAAAAGAAAAAACGCAAAAAACGGAAGCGGAAGAAAAAATTAAAGAATGGAAAAGACAATTTTCATCAATATTCGACATTTTTTAAGAAATACCTTCCATGTTATGTGCATTACCGCTACAATAAACGTATATCAATTATATATGTTATGAGTTTGAAAAGGGGTTGAACATGGCTTGATCACCAGGCTTGTCATGATCTTTTCTCTCCTCCTTTTATTGAGCGGATGCGCACAAACTCCGTTTAAAGGAAAAATTGAGAAGGTCGGAATGCTTTTTCCCGATACCATCAGTGACTTGGTATGGGGCACAAAAGGTTACAAAGGTTTATTAGCGATACAATCTGAATTTAACGTTGACGTTTATTATAAAGAAAATATCAGATCCGATGAAGATATTTTAAAAGCGATAGATGATTTTCATAAAAAAGGAGTCAATCTTTTATACGGGCACGGAAATGAATACGAGGAAATCTTCAATATGATCAGCAAGGATTATCCCGACATGGAATTCGTCGTCGCAAACGGAACGGCGAAAAGCGACAATGTCACAAGCGTTCACCTTATGGGAGAAGCAATGGGCTTTTTCGGGGGAATGACGGCCGCCCATATGTCAAAAACCAATGAGGTCGGCGTCATCGCCTCCTTTTTGTGGCAGCCTGAAGTAGACGGCTTTATCAAAGGGGCGAAATATGAAAAGCCTGATATCACCGTCAATACTGAATTTACGGACCACTGGGATAACGGCAATGAAGCGCTGCATCTTTACGAAAAGTTAAAAGCGGAAGGCACGGATGTTGTATATCCGGCCGGAGACGGGTATAATGTTCCTGTCATTCAGCAAATCAAAAAAGACGGGCTTTACGCCATCGGCTATGTCGCCGAGCAATCGAATCTCGGCAAAAACACGGTGCTGACAAGCACGGTGCAAAACGTAGATAAAGCCTATACATTAATTGCCGAGCAATATAATAAAGGTACGCTCAAGAGCGGAGATCACAACTTTGATTTCAGGGAAGGAGTCGTTGAAATGGGGACGTTCAGCCCTCTGGTGGACAAAGCATTTCAAGACAAAATCTCAGACCTTGTAAAAACGTATAACCGAACAAATGAACTGCCGTCAAATGAATAGAGGTGGATACACATGCAGCATGAAAAGTCTCTTGAATTTATGCAGATCGCAATGAAATACCTGCCGGAAGCAAAGGCGGAGCTTGAGAAATCCGGCATAGATCTGTCTATGGAAATGATTCAGCCGTTTATGGACCTGTTTACATCGGTCATGGCGGAAGCGTATGAGCTTGGCAGATCTGATGCCGGGGAGCTGAATAAATAAAGAGAGCCACTTTTCATGAAGTGGCTTTTCACATGATTTTTTTCTTTATAGCGGACACCATCGGCGCGAAGTCTTTAAATACGGGCTTTAATTGATCCAGAGAGTTCATGATGGACCCCAGCTGATTCATCACGTGGTTGTAATCGATCTCTTCTTCGTTTTCAGCCTGAGGCTGCTCAGGGGTTTCTTCCGTTTCTTTATCCCGGTCTCTGGAATCGCCGAACATCATTTTGGAGAAAATATCCATAGTGAAGCCTCCTTTCGTCTTCCTTTTATTCTATGAGGAGCAGCGTCCGATAGTTTAGACGAATATATTGCCAACAGAAAAAAAATAGGGTAGAATTAGTACCTGATACTAATAATTGATCATAACTAATTAGTTTTAAATTCATTATAAAAAAGGAGTCTTTTCCAATGAAAGCTGGAATTCTTGGCGTCGGCCGTTACATCCCGGAAAAAGTGCTGACAAATCATGATCTTGAACAAATGGTAGATACATCGGACGAGTGGATTCGTACGAGAACAGGTATAGAAGAAAGAAGAATCGCCGCGGAAGATATGTATTCATCCGGCATGGCCGCTGAGGCTGCGCAAAAAGCGCTTGATCAGGCCGGCATTTCCGCTGAGGAGCTTGATATGATCCTCGTGGCGACGGTTACTCCTGACCAGTCTTTCCCGACCGTTTCCTGTATGATACAAGAGAAGCTCGGGGCCAAAAAAGCGTGCGCGATGGATATCAGCGCCGCGTGTGCGGGTTTTATGTACGGTATCGTAACCGCCAAACAATTCATTGAATCGCAAACATACAAACATGTCCTCGTGGTCGGCGTGGAAAAGCTCTCAAGCATTACCGACTGGGACGACCGCAATACGGCTGTGCTGTTCGGAGACGGAGCCGGAGCGGCGGTCATCGGACCGGTCAGCGACGACAGAGGCATACTGTCATTTGAGCTCGGAGCAGACGGTACAGGCGGCCAGCACTTGTACTTAGATGAAAAAGGGCATACAATCATGCATGGAAGAGAAGTATTCAAATTCGCCGTCCGGCAAATGGGTGAATCGAGTGTAAATGTCATTGAAAAAGCCGGCCTCTCCAAAGAGGACGTAGACTTTTTGATTCCGCATCAGGCAAACATCCGCATCATGGAAGCGGCACGGGAACGTTTGGAGCTTCCGGTTGAAAAGATGTCTAAAACAGTCCATAAATATGGAAACACATCCGCAGCATCCATTCCGATTTCATTAGTAGAGGAACTGGAAGCAGGCAAAATTAAAGACGGCGACGTCATCGTCATGGTCGGTTTCGGCGGAGGATTGACATGGGGCGCCATAGCAATACGCTGGGGACGATAAAAAAAAGTGAGGTGCACACAAGATGAGTAAAAAAAGAGTAGTCGTTACAGGGCTTGGAGCCCTGTCTCCGCTTGGAAACGACGCCGAAACAAGCTGGAAAAATGCAATCGGCGGCGTATCCGGAATCGGACCGATCACACGTGTGGAATCGGACGAGTATCCGGCGAAAGTAGCTGCTGAACTGAAAGATTTCAATATTGAAAATCACATGGATAAAAAAGAAGCGCGAAAAATGGACCGCTTCACGCAATACGCTGTCGTAGCCGCGAAAATGGCCGTTCAAGATGCCGGTCTTAACATCACAGACGAGATCGCGTCGAGAGTCGGCGTTTGGGTCGGGTCCGGAATCGGCGGTCTTGAAACGCTTGAATCCCAATTCGAAATCTTCCTGACAAAAGGGCCGAGAAGGGTCAGCCCGTTCTTTGTTCCGATGATGATTCCTGATATGGCGACAGGCCAAATCTCAATCGCTCTCGGAGCAAAAGGAGTCAACTCCTGTACGGTGACGGCATGTGCGACGGGAACGAACTCTATCGGTGACGCGTTTAAAGTCATTCAGCGCGGCGATGCCGATGCGATGATTACGGGCGGAACAGAAGCGCCGCTGACAAGAATGTCATTTGCGGGCTTCAGCGCAAACAAAGCCCTTTCTACAAATCCTGATCCGAAAACGGCAAGCCGCCCGTTTGATAAAAACCGTGACGGCTTTGTCATGGGAGAAGGCGCGGGGATCATCGTGCTTGAAGAGCTTGAGCATGCCCTTGCCCGCGGTGCGAAAATCTACGGGGAAATTGTCGGCTACGGCTCAACGGGTGACGCCTACCACATTACCGCGCCTGCCCAAGACGGGGAAGGCGGTGCGAGAGCGATGCAGGAAGCAATCAAAGATGCGGGCATCAAGCCTGAAGAAATTGATTACATCAACGCTCACGGCACAAGCACGTACTACAATGATAAATACGAGACAAAAGCCATTAAGACCGTTTTCGGTGATCATGCGTACAAGCTTGCCGTCAGTTCGACAAAATCAATGACGGGTCATTTGTTAGGCGCTGCCGGAGGAATTGAAGCAATCTTCTCCGTCATGGCCATTAAAGACGGCATTATCCCGCCGACGATTAACATCGAAACACCTGATGAAGAGTGTGATTTAGATTATGTACCGGACAAAGCGCGCGAGCAGGATGTCAACGTCGTTCTCAGCAACTCGCTCGGCTTCGGCGGACATAATGCCACTTTGATCTTTAAAAAATATCAATAATACAGTTTTGACCGGCTGCCTGAAAAAGGTGGCCGGTTTTTTTGTGCGTGCATATGATAACAACAAGAGGAGGCGAACCGGTATGAGCGTCAAGCAGACATATCAATGGATGGAAAAGGCGGCATCCGTAAATGATCTGGCCCCGCATCTTTTGCCGCTTTTTTCAGGGGCCGATAAGAAAGAGTGGAAGCCGATACTCGGGATGCTGCAAAACCACGGCATGTTCCGCCATCTGAAGGACGGCGTTAGGACCAGTAAACGGCTGAAAGAAAAAGGATGCTACAGCCATATTCAAAAGGAGGAAGCCTATTTAAAGGAGAAGTGGAACGGGCCGGACGTGCCGATCGTAGTTTTGCCCGTCGATGAACGAAACCGGAAAATCCGTCAGGAATTCGGATCAAAATCCGGTCTGGCCTTTCGGGACAAAATGTTCCTCTTTCTATCGTCGGATAGTTCCAATTCAGCTGTATCCGCCCTTATGACACATGAATATAATCACGTCTGCCGGTTAGAACATGTGACAAAGGACGAAAAAGATGAGACATTTCTTGATACAATCATGATGGAGGGGCTGGCAGAATATGCTGTGTATGAGCGGTTCGGCTCAAGTCTTACGGCGGAATGGACGTCATACTATACGCCTGAGCAGCTTGATTTTCTGTTTGAAAAAAGAGTCAAGCCGAACCTCCGCTTAACGAGAGACAGCAGAATGTTTTCCCAGCTGTTATACGGAAAAGGATACTTCCCCTCAATGCTCGGCTATGCTGTCGGATTCAATATAGTAAAAAAATATTTAACCGACCATCAAAAAACAGTAAAAGAAGCATTGGCCATCCCTTCAAAAACCTTTCTGGAGGCAACGCATTAATAGATTAAAAGAATGGAAATTATTTAAGGATATTACATTTATCCTAAAAAATTCTTGCTTTTGTAATAATGATGTAATAATATACAACTATAAAATTTTTCGACTATTCTATATTTTGTGATAGCGAAACGTATGTTTCCCTCTGCTTCAGCGGAATGAGAAAGGGGCGTATCATGAGCACACTATTAGAAGTGAATAATTTAAAGACCTATTTTTTCAGAAAGAAACAGCCGATCCCCGCAGTCGACGGGGTTGATTTTCACATTAACAAAGGCGAAACCGTCGCTCTTGTAGGAGAATCCGGCTCGGGCAAAAGCATCACCTCGCTTTCTATTATGGGACTTGTCCAAGGCTCGGGCGGAAAAATTATGGACGGCTCGATTAAGCTTGAAGGCAGGGACCTGGCCTCCTTCACCGAAAACGAATATTGCAAAATCCGCGGAAATGACGTCTCTATGATCTTTCAGGAGCCCATGACTTCCCTGAATCCGGTGCTGACCATCGGCGAACAAATTACCGAAGTGCTTGAATACCATAAAAAAATGAATAAAAGAGAAGCGGCTAAAAAAGCCGTTGAGCTTCTGGAACTCGTCGGATTCTCCAGAGCGGAACAAGTGATGAAAGAATATCCGCACCGTCTTTCCGGAGGGATGAGGCAGAGGGTGATGATCGCCATCGCGCTCAGCTGCAATCCGAAGCTTCTGATCGCTGATGAGCCGACGACGGCGCTTGATGTGACGATACAAGCCCAAGTATTGGAGCTGATGAAAGACCTCTGCAAAAAATTCGATACTTCTATTCTGCTGATCACTCACGATTTAGGTGTCGTTTCCGAGGCCGCCGACAGGGTGATCGTGATGTACTGCGGACAAGTCGTAGAGAGCGCGAGTGTGGAGGACTTATTTTTAAACCCTCTTCATCCGTATACCGAAGGGCTGTTAAACTCCATACCGGTGATAGATGGAGAGATTGATACATTAAAAGCGATCAAAGGCAGTGTCCCGACACCGGATAATCTTCCGGAAGGCTGCCGATTCGCCCCGAGGTGTTCAAAAGCGATGGACAAATGCAAAACAGGGCAGCCGGAGCTGATAACGCATGAAAGCGGCCGTTCTGTAAGGTGTTTTTTATATGAGGAAGAGGGTGCCCAATCAAAATGACAGCTGCAGGCCAAGAAACGATTTTAGAGCTGAAAGACGTAAAAAAATATTTCCCGATCCGCTCCGGTTTTTTTCAAAGGAAAGTCGGAGATATAAAGGCTGTTGACGGCGTTTCTTTTTCACTGAAGCGCGGGGAGACGCTCGGCATCGTCGGGGAATCAGGGTGCGGCAAATCAACGGCGGGAAGGACGATGATCCGTTTATACAAGCCGACAGACGGCCGGATTCTTTTTAAGGGTCAGGATATCTCCGGCTTATCTGAAGAAAAGCTGAGAAAAAGCGTCCGCAAAAACATCCAGATGGTCTTCCAAGATCCCTTCGCATCCCTTAACCCGAGGAAAACGCTGCGTTCCATCATTAAAGAGCCGTTCCAGACTCACCATATGTACAGCATGAGCGAGCGGAACGAGCGAGTGGAGGAGCTGCTGGCGAAAGTCGGCCTTCATCCGAGCTTTGCAAACCGCTATCCGCACGAATTTTCCGGGGGGCAGCGCCAGCGGATCGGGATTGCGCGGGCTCTGACATTGAATCCCGAGCTGATTATTGCGGATGAACCCGTTTCCGCACTCGATGTCTCCATTCAGGCCCAGGTCATCAATCTGATGGAAGAACTGCAGGAAGAATTCAACCTGACCTATTTGTTTATTTCTCATGATTTGAGTGTTGTCCGCCATATCAGCGACAGAGTCGGCGTCATGTATCTGGGAAAAATGATGGAGCTGACCGATAAACACGAGCTGTACGGCAATCCGCTTCACCCTTATACGCAAGCGCTTTTGTCTTCAGTGCCCGTCACGAGAAAAAAAGACGCCGTCAAGCGGGAACGAATCATCCTGAAAGGAGAACTGCCAAGCCCGGCAAACCCGCCGAAAGGCTGCGTGTTCCACACGCGGTGCCCGATGGCCAAACCGATCTGCAAGGAACAAATCCCGGCATTTGAAGAAGCCGCTCCCGGCCATTACGTCGCCTGCCATTTATATGCCTGAAATGACAAGCATCGAGAGGGGGTATGCCGGATTACATAACCAGTTTGCTGCATATATATCACAAAGGGGGAATTGATATGAAATTACGTAAAAGCGCACTGATGATGCTAAGTGTTTTTATGGCGCTCGCCATCTTCCTGTCCGCCTGCTCCGGCTCAAAATCCACAAGCACCGAATCCAAACCGGCAGGAAAACCGCAAAAAGGCGGAGATTTGGTTGTCGGGTCAATCGGGGAACCCACACTTTTTAACTCTCTGTATTCTACGGATGACGCAAGTACGGATATTGAAAATATGCTGTACAGCTTTTTAACGAAAACGGATGAAAAACTGAACGTGAAATTATCACTCGCTGAAAGCATTAAAGAATTAGACGGCGGCCTTGCATATGATGTGAAAATCAAGAAAGGCGTTAAGTTTCATGACGGGAAAGAACTGACTGCAGATGACGTCGTATTTACGTACAGTGTCCCTTTAAGCAAAGATTACAAGGGAGAACGCGGATCAACATATGAAATGCTGAAATCCGTAGAGAAAAAAGGCGATTACGAAGTATTGTTCAAGCTGAAATATAAAGACGGTAATTTTTACAATAATGCGTTAGACAGCACAGCCATTCTGCCGAAGCACATTCTCGGTAATGTTCCGATTGCTGATTTAGAAGAAAATGAGTTTAACAGAAAGAAACCGATCGGTTCAGGACCATTTAAGTTTAAAGAATGGAAGCAGGGCCAATATATTAAACTCGAAGCGAATAATGATTATTTTGCAGGAAGACCGTATTTAGATACTGTAACGTATAAAGTCATTCCCGACGCAAATGCTGCCGTTGCTCAGCTGCAGGCAGGCGATATTAATTTCTTTAATGTGCCCGCGACTGACTACAAAACGGCTGAAAAATTTAATAATCTGAAAGTCGTTACTGATTTGGCATTAAGTTACGTGTACATCGGGTGGAATGAAAAAAATGAATTATTTAAAGATAAAAAGGTCCGTCAGGCGCTGACAACCGCTCTTGACCGCGAGTCAATCGTCAGCCAAGTATTAGACGGAGACGGCAAGGTAGCCTACATTCCGGAATCCCCTTTATCTTGGAACTATCCTAAAGATATAGAAGTTCCGAAATTTGCGTACAACGAGAAAAAAGCGAAACAGATGCTTGCAGAAGCCGGCTGGAAAGATACAAACGGTGACGGCATCCTGGATAAAGACGGAAAGAAATTCTCGTTTACCCTTAAAACGAACCAAGGAAACAAAGTCCGTGAAGACATCGCTGTCGTCGTCCAGGAACAGCTGAAAAAAATCGGCATTGAAGTGAAGACCCAAATCGTTGAATGGAGCGCTCTCGTTGAACAAATGAACCCTCCGAATTGGGATTTTGATGCAATGGTCATGGGATGGAGTTTATCCACATTCCCAGATCAATATGACATCTTCCATTCAAGCCAGATTAAAAAGGGCTTAAACTACGTTTGGTATAAAAATGCCGAAGCGGATAAGCTCATGAAAGATGCAAAATCAATCAGTGACAGAAAGCAATATTCAAAAGAATATGAGCAGATCTATCAAAAAATTGCGGAAGATCAGCCGTATACGTTCTTGTATTACCCTAACAATCATATGGCAATGCCGCAAAATCTTGAAGGATTCAAATATCATCCGAAACGTGAATTGTATAATATCGAAAAATGGTGGCTTGCAAAATAATTTTCCCTTAAAGGGGAGGGAGAGCGTTTTCTCCCTCTTCTGTTTTTAATAAGGAAAGTAAAGGGGGACAAGTATATGGCTGCATATATTATCAGAAGAACCTTAATGTCTATCCCGATTTTATTGGGAATTACAATTTTATCATTTGTTATTATGAAAGCCGCGCCCGGAGATCCGATGACATTAATGATGGACCCGAAAATCAGCCAGGCTGACAGAGAGCAGTTTATTGAAAAATACGGTTTGAATGATCCTCAGTACGTTCAATATTTAAAGTGGCTCGGCAACATGGTGCAGGGCGATTTCGGAACGTCTATTGTCAGAAAAGGAACGCCTGTTTCAGAATTGATTATGGCCCGAATGCCCAATACGCTGCTGCTGATGCTCGTTTCAACGATTTTGGCTCTTATGATTTCTATTCCGTTTGGTGTCCTGTCGGCAAAGCGGCCTTATTCAAAGCTCGACTATGGCATTACGTTTACCTCATTTATAGGTCTGGCCATTCCAAACTTTTGGTTTGGATTAATTTTGATTATGATTTTATCAGTAAATCTCGGCTGGTTTCCGACCGGCGGTGTCGAGACGCTGAATGCCGATTTCAATATATTTGACCGGATTCATCATTTAATTCTGCCTGCATTCGTATTAGCTACAGCTGACATGGCCGGACTGACGAGATATACGAGATCCAATATGCTTGATGTATTAAATCAGGATTATATCCGTACAGCGAGAGCGAAAGGGTTCAAGGAAAACCGTGTATTATTTAAACATGGATTGAGAAATGCATTATTACCCGTCATTACAATTTTCGGTTTGATGATTCCCTCGTTTATCGGAGGATCTGTCGTTGTCGAACAAATTTTCACATGGCCGGGGTTAGGAAAGCTGTTTGTTGATTCAGCGTTTCAGCGTGATTATCCCGTCATTATGGCGATGACCGTCATTTCAGCTGTTCTTGTGGTCATTGGCAACCTTGTCGCTGATATTTTATACGCAGTGGTTGATCCGAGAATTGAATATTAAAAGGGGGGACATCGATGGCTGAGCTGAACACATCTCCGTCACCGGAGATCGGGCTGAAAGAAAATATTGCTGAGAAACCGGAAACCATGACAAAAATCTTTTGGGAAAAGTTTTCGAAAAATAAACTGGCGGTTGCAGGTGCTGTTATTCTGTTCGTGATTATTATGTCAGCGATTTTTGCACCGGTGATTGCTCCTTATTCTCAAGAGCAGCAAAGCCTGCTTGATAAATTTAAAGCGCCGGGTCTTGAACATTTGATGGGAACGGATAAATTCGGGCGTGACATCTTCAGCCGTGTTCTATACGGCGCGCGAATCTCTTTACTAGTCGGATTTGCCTCTGTTGTCGGCTCTATTTTTATCGGGACGATTTTAGGAGCGATAGCGGGTTATTTTAAAGGTTTCGCAGATGCTGTTATTATGCGGTTGGTGGATATAGTTCTTTCCATTCCTGATATTTTCTTATTGATTACGCTTGTTACAATCTTTAAGCCAGGCGTGGATAAATTAATTTTAATTTTCTGTCTGACAGGCTGGACGACAACCGCGCGTTTGGTCAGGGGAGAATTTTTATCCCTGCGATCGAGAGAATATGTATTAGCCGCTAAAACAATCGGAACAAAAACACATAAAATTATTTTTTCACATATCCTGCCCAATGCGCTGGGACCGATTATTGTGTCAGCCACTTTAAAAGTCGGATCGGTTATTCTGGCCGAATCGGCGCTAAGTTATCTCGGTTTCGGGATTCAGCCGCCGATCGCAAGCTGGGGCAATATGCTTCAGGATGCACAGAACTTTACGATTATGATTCAGGCTTGGTGGTACCCGTTATTTCCGGGATTGTTCATCCTTCTTACTGTATTGTGCTTTAACTTTGTCGGTGACGGGCTGCGTGATGCGCTTGATCCGAAAAATGTGAAATGATCTCCCGGACGGAACGGGAGATTTTTTTGTTGCAATGCAGTCGGAAATCCAGTTCCGTAATGCGGAAATCTCATATTGAAATGGAATAATTTATCTATCCCTTGCCTATACTGTGGACAACAGTTTTTATAAAGTGAGGGGTCGAATATGTTATTTCTTCATGATGTATGGGTCAATTGGTTTGAAGGGGAAGAAAACGGCTACAATGTGTGCCATTTTCACGAATGGCGGAAGGAAGACACGGTTGAGCTTTTGGATCAGACGCCGCTGCTCAGAGTGCCGTCGGTATTATTTCATTACATAGAAAACGACTTATCAGAGCTTCCGAAAGAGCTGCTAGACCAAGTCCATCAAAAGTCATACGTGCGAAAAAATCATGAGCGGACAAAGCTGGAGTACTGTTTTGTCGTGACAGACGGGATCGGCATCATTGCCGTGGATACGATCGGATATACCATTCCGGTCAGAAAGAGCCGCCTGATTCCGAGACAGGAGCAGCTTGTTTATGAAATGGTAAAGGATGTAGAACCGGAATCGTTTCAATTTGAGCCGGCGCAATTGGAGTCTTCAAAGGAATATCACATTTTGTCATTGGCGCCGGAGCACGTCAGAGGGCTGACGAGAAAAGAGCGGCAGATCAAGCAGCTGATGTTTATGGCGCTCGACCAGCTGAAAGGGCTGAAAAACCGTGCGGAAATTGTGTATTGGTACACGGAATGGAATCCGCATATGTATGAGCAGATCAAACGGATGAGCTTTGAAGAGATCTGGGACATGCTTTACAATGAAACAATTGAAGGCTGGTCAGATAAACATCTTGCGTTCTGTGAAAATTTGATTAAAGGGCAGCCGTTTTTCGAAAAGCTTTGGGAAATGGAGCAGGAATCAAAAGTGAACTAAAAAAAGAGGCGGGAGAATCCCCGCCTCTTTTCTTTATCTTCTTTTCCGTCCGAGACCCATGGCGTTTTCCATTTTCTTCACCATTTTGCCGGCCGTTTTGTTTGCGCGCGCCGCTCCTTCGTCGAGAATGCGGTCAAGCTCGTCGCTCTCAATTAATTCACGGTAGCGCTCTTGGATCGGTGTCAATGCGCCGATAACGACTTCGGCTAAATCGCTTTTGAATTCACCGTACCCTTTGCCCTCATATTCAGCTTCTAATTCTTCAATTGATGTGTTTCCTAAAATAGAATAGATCGTCAAAAGATTAGAAACGCCCGGTTTGTTTTCTTTATCATACTTTACAATGCCTTCAGAATCAGTCACGGCGCTCTTGATTTTCTTCTCGAGCTGCTTCGGCTCATCAAGCAGCGTGATAAATGCCTTTTGGTTCGCATCTGATTTGCTCATTTTTTTGAGAGGATCAGCCAGTGACATGATGCGCGCGCCTGATTCAGGAATTTTCACCTCAGGAATCGTGAAGATGTCATTGTATTTTTTATTAAAGCGTTCCGCCAGGTTGCGGGTCAGTTCAAGATGCTGTTTTTGGTCTTCTCCGACCGGAACAAGATCCGTTCCGTACAGTAAAATATCGCCGGCCATCAGCGGCGGATAGGTTAACAGGCCTGAAACGACGGCTTCTTTGCCCTTTGACTTATCCTTAAATTGCGTCATCCGCTCAAGCTCGCCGATATATGCGACGCATTGGAGCATCCACCCCGCCTGGGCATGAGCGGGAACCTCCGACTGGATAAAGAGGGTCGCTTTCTCAGGATCAAGTCCGACGGCCACGTAAAGAGCCGCGAGATTGCGGATGTTCTTCCGCAGTTCAAGCCGATCCTGCGGAACCGTAATCGCATGCTGATCGACAATGCAGAAGTAGCCGTTGTAGTCATGCTGCAAATCGACAAATTGTTTCATTGCGCCGATGTAGTTGCCGAGGGTAACGGAACCGCTCGGCTGAATGCCTGAAAAAATCGTTTTCTTCATAGTTCTTACCTCATTTCTTAAAACATAATAAAAAAAGCCCATTCTTCCCGTAGAAAAAAGGGACGAATGAACCGTGGTGCCACCCTGATTATTCCATTACAATGGAATCGCTCGAGACGTTGGTAACGGAGGCTGCTCCGGCTGGGCCTACTAACGTTCGGTCAGCTGCTCAGAAGTCCATTCCACATTGCCCGTTACCTGCTCCCAGCACCGCAGACTCTCTTCAAACGGATGAAAATGTGTACTATTCTTCATCATCGCAATCACAACAAATGTATTTGATTGATCTATTATAAATCAATTATAGCCAAATGTCATCAGAGGAATACAAGCTTATTTCCAGTTTGCTTAAGGGATGGAAATCCTCAAAAAGAACTGAAAATGCTTAAATGATAACGTATATCAACATTTCGTATAACGAATATTATATGTAAAAAGCAATATGAACTGGAAATTGCAATAAAAAAATTTAGTTAGGTCATGCTTTAAACTATAGAAGTGTATCACCTTTTTGACAGAAAAACTGACCAAATTTAAATATTTTAAATTGAGAAAATAGTATTGCAATAAATTATTCATTTCATTATAATGAACTTGTTCACTCTATTGTTACAGCTTCTTTACATAAAATAATCAGAAAAGACGGAACACAATTAAAGTTTAGAAAAATATTAAGTTATTTTGTCTGATATTTCTGAGTATTTAGTAGTAAAGGCTGAAAAATTTGATTAGGGGGTTAGTGCATGAAAAAGCGTTGGTCTATTGTAGGTTTGATGCTTATCTTTTCGCTTGTATTAAGTGCGTGCGGCGGATTCAGCGGCGGATCAGGCGACACCAAAGGACAGACTTCACTTAATATCAATATTAAAACCGAGCCGTTCTCACTGCATCCGGGTTTAGCGAATGATTCCGTTTCAGGAGGCGTAATCCGACAGACTTTTGAAGGATTGACACGCGTAAACTCCAAAGGTGAGCCTGAAGAAGGAATGGCATCTAAAATTGAAACAAGCAAAGACGGAAAGACCTATACATTTACGATTCGTGACGGTGCGAAATGGTCTAACGGCGACCCTGTGACGGCGCAGGATTTTGAATACGCGTGGAAATGGGCGCTTGACCCGAACAACGAATCACAATACGCTTATCAGCTCTACTACATCAAAGGCGCTGAAGCTGCCAATACAGGAAAAGGCAAGATTGATGATGTAGGCGTAAAAGCCGTAAATGACAAAACATTAAAGGTTGAACTGAATAACCCGACACCTTATTTCACCCAATTAACTTCATTCTATACGTATATGCCGGTCAACAAGAAAATTGCGGAAAAACATAAAAACTGGAACACAAACGCGGGCGAGAATTATGTGTCAAACGGCCCATTCAAAATGACGGCCTGGAAACACAGCGGTTCCATCACGCTCGAAAAGAACGATCAATATTGGGATAAAGACGCTGTGAAATTGAAGAAAATCAACATGGTGATGATTAACAATAACAACACCGAACTGAAAAAATTCCAGGCCGGTGAGCTTGACTGGGCAGGAATGCCGCTCGGCCAGCTTCCGACTGAATCTCTGCCGACATTGAAAAAAGACGGATCTCTTCACGTTGAACCGATCGCAGGCGTGTATTGGTACAAATTCAACACAGAAGAGAAACCGCTGAACAATGTCAACATCCGTAAAGCCCTTGCTTATGCGATCGACCGCTCGTCCATCGTGAAAAATGTAACGCAGGGCGAACAAATCCCGGCTATGGCTGCGGTGCCGCCGTCAATGAAGGGATTCAAGGATAACACAAAAGGTTATTTCAAAGACAATGACGTCAAATCAGCTAAAGAATTCTTAAATAAAGGACTGAAGGAATTAGGCGTTAAGAATGCCTCTGACCTTCCGGCGATCAAACTGTCCTTTAATACAGATGACGCGCATGCGAAAATCGCGCAGGCCGTACAGGAAATGTGGAAAAAGAACTTGGGCGTCAAAGTTGAGCTTGATAACTCCGAATGGAATGTTTACATCGACAAGCTGCACAGCCAGAACTACCAAATCGCGCGTATGGGCTGGCTCGGCGATTTCAACGATCCGATCAACTTCCTTGAATTGTTCCGTGATAAAGAAGGCGGAAACAATGATACCGGATGGGAAGATCCTGAGTTTAAAAAGCTGCTGAACCAATCTCAGCTTGAAACGGATCCGGATAAACGTATCGAAGAGCTGAAAAAAGCAGAAAAGATCTTTATTGACGCAATGCCGGTCGCCCCAGTTTATTTCTATACGGATCCTTGGGTGCAGGATAAAAACCTCAAAAATGTGATCTTGACAGGAACAGGCGAAGTTTACTTCAGAAACGCTTCTTTTGAATAAAAGACGGTTCTGAAAACAAAAGGCCCAAGGTATATGGGGAGGATGTCCCCATATACCTTTCTTACTGATTAAGTATAAAATTGTAAAAAACATGGAGGTGTTCACCTTGCTGAAATATATCGGTAAACGATTCATTTACATGATCATCACATTGTTTGTGATTGTGACCGCCACATTCTTCTTAATGCAGGCAGCGCCGGGCGGACCATTTTCCGGCGAAAGAAAGCTGCCGCCTGAAATTGAGGCAAACTTAAACGAACACTATGGCCTGGACAAGCCTCTTTTCGTTCAATATGCCAGCTACTTAAAATCTGTGGCGATGTGGGACTTCGGACCTTCTTTTAAATATAAAGGCCAAAGTGTTAATGATTTAATCAATTCAGGCTTCCCCGTCTCATTCACTCTCGGTGCAGAAGCTATTCTCCTCGCTTTAGCGTTCGGTGTGCTTTTCGGGGTGCTTGCTGCCCTGTACCATAATAAATGGCAGGATTATACCATTGCGATTTTAACGATCTTTGGGATCTCAGTTCCGAGCTTTATATTGGCGACGATTTTGCAATATATTTTCTCAATTAAATTAGAACTGTTCCCGGTCGCAGGGTGGGAATCCTGGGCATACACCTTTCTGCCCTCTATTGCGCTCGCTTCCATGCCGATGGCGTTCATTGCCAGACTCTCCCGTTCAAGCATGATTGAAGTGTTAAACAGCGATTACATACGGACTGCAAAAGCTAAAGGACTTTCCCGTCCGTCAGTCACCGTGCGCCATGCGCTGCGAAACGCGCTTTTGCCGGTCGTGACATATATGGGGCCGATGGCGGCATCCATTTTAACGGGAAGTTTCATCATTGAATCCATTTTCGGAATTCCCGGTTTAGGCGCGCATTTTGTAAACAGCATTACAAACCGTGATTATACGGTCATTATGGGAGTTACCGTGTTCTTCAGCGTGCTCCTGCTTTTATGCGTATTAATTGTAGACGTGCTGTACGGATTAATCGATCCGAGAATCAAGCTTTCCAAAGCAAAGAAAGGAGCCTAGACCATGCAGAACATTCCTAAAAATATGTTTGAACCAGCTTCAGCTAATGCCGGCGATGCCGAAAAAATAAATAAAAAAAGCCTTTCCCTCTGGAAAGACGCCATGCTCCGCTTCCGCAGCAATAAGCTTGCGATGGTCGGGCTCGTACTGATCGTTCTTATTATTCTGATGGCGATTTTAGCGCCTTTCTTTTCAAGGTATGATTATGCCACTACCAATCTATTAAATGCGGATAAAGCACCGTCGAAAGATCATTGGTTCGGCACCGATGACCTTGGAAGGGATATATTCGTCCGGACATGGGTGGGCGCGCGGATTTCCATCTTTATCGGAGTCGCAGCTGCCGTGCTTGATTTATTAATCGGCGTAATCTGGGGCAGCATTTCCGGATTCCGCGGCGGACGCACAGATGAAGTGATGATGCGCATCGCCGACATTCTGTGGGCTGTTCCTTCATTATTAATGGTTATTTTGCTGATGGTTGTCCTGCCGAAAGGATTGCTCACCATTATCGTCGCCATGACAATCACGGGCTGGATCAATATGGCGAGAATCGTCCGCGGACAGGTGCTGCAATTAAAGAATCAGGAGTATGTGCTTGCTTCACAGACACTCGGCGCCAAAACCGGCCGGCTTTTGTTTAAGCATATCGTCCCGAACGCGATGGGCTCTATCCTCGTAACGATGACACTGACGGTTCCGACGGCGATTTTTACAGAAGCGTTTTTAAGTTATTTGGGCCTCGGCGTACCTGCGCCGCTTGCGAGCTGGGGAACGATGGCCTCAGACGGATTGCCTGCATTAACCTATTACCCTTGGCGTCTGTTCTTCCCTGCCGGCTTTATCTGCCTGGCGATGTTCGGCTTTAACGTTGTCGGCGACGGGTTAAGAGACGCGCTGGATCCTAAGTTACGCAAATAAGGAGTGATATGAGTGACACGTTTGCTAGAAGTAAAAGACTTAGCCATTTCATTTAAAACATACGGCGGAGAGGTACAGGCAATCCGCGGCGTGAATTTCCATTTGAATAAAGGAGAGACGCTGGCGATCGTGGGGGAGTCGGGTTCCGGAAAAAGTGTGACCTCCCAAGCGATTATGAAGCTGATTCCGATGCCGCCGGGCTACTTTAAAAGAGGACAGATTCTTTTTGACGGACGCGATATCGTGCCGATGTCTGAAAAAGAAATGCAGGCCATCAGAGGAAAGGACATCGGAATGATTTTCCAAGACCCGATGACCTCTCTGAACCCGACGATGAGAGTCGGCAAACAAATTACGGAAGTGCTTTTCAAACATGAAAAAATCTCAAGTGAAGCGGCGAAAAAGCGCGCCATAGAGCTGCTTGATCTCGTCGGGATTCCGATGCCCGAAAAACGGATCGGCCAATTCCCCCATGAATTTTCAGGCGGGATGAGACAGCGTGTCGTCATCGCGATGGCGCTTGCGGCAAATCCGAAACTGTTAATTGCCGATGAACCGACAACAGCGCTTGATGTGACGATTCAGGCACAGATCCTTGAGCTGATGAAAGATCTGCAAAAGAAAATTGATACGTCTATCATTTTTATCACGCATGATCTTGGCGTTGTCGCCAATGTCGCCGACCGGGTCGCCGTCATGTACGCAGGTCAGGTCGTCGAATCGGGCACGGTGGATGAAATCTTTTATGATCCGCGCCATCCGTATACGTGGGGGCTGCTTGCCTCAATGCCTAGCCTGGACAGCACCGATCAGGAAAAACTGACGGCCATCCCGGGCACGCCGCCTGATCTGACGAATCCTCCGAAAGGGGATGCATTTGCGCTCCGCAGCTCATATGCGATGAAAATTGACTTTGAACAGGAACCGCCGATGTATAAAGTGTCTGATACGCATTTTGTGAAATCGTGGCTTCTGCATCCTGATGCGCCTAAGGTCGAGCCCCCTGAAGCGGTGAAGGCTAAAATCCGTCAGCTTCCGAATACGTATCAGCATCCTGTTTTAATGAAGGAAGGTGAAAAAAATGACTGAGAAACTTCTCGAAATCAAACATTTAAAACAGCATTTTTTCACGCAGAAAGGAACGGTAAAAGCCGTAGATGATTTGTCATTTGATATTTATAAAGGCGAAACGCTCGGCCTTGTCGGAGAATCGGGCTGCGGTAAATCAACGACGGGCCGCAGTATTATCCGGCTGTATGAGGCAACCGGCGGGGAAGTTCTCTTTAACGGGGAAAATGTCCACGGGAAAAAATCCCGCAAGAAGCTGCTGGAATTTAACCGGAAAATGCAGATGATTTTCCAGGATCCGTACGCATCTTTAAATCCGAGAATGACAGTCGCCGACATTATTGCCGAGGGAATAGATATTCACCGCCTGGCAAAAACGAAAAAAGAGCGGATGCAGCGGGTTCACGAACTGCTGGAAACGGTCGGTTTAAATAAAGAGCACGCCAACCGCTACCCGCATGAATTTTCGGGCGGACAGCGCCAGCGTATCGGAATCGCCAGAGCGCTGGCGGTTGATCCGGAGTTTATCATCGCGGACGAACCGATTTCGGCGCTTGATGTCTCCATTCAGGCGCAAGTCGTCAATTTAATGAAAGAATTGCAGAAAGAAAAAGGGCTCACTTACCTGTTTATCGCCCATGATTTATCAATGGTCAAATACATCAGCGACCGCATCGGCGTCATGTATTTCGGAAAATTGGTGGAGCTTGCGCCGGCGGATGAGCTTTACGAAAACCCGCTTCATCCATATACGAAATCATTGCTGTCCGCTATCCCGCTTCCTGATCCGGACTATGAAAGAAATCGCATGCGAAAGAAATACGATCCGGCAGTTCATCAGCTCCAGGAAGGAGAAAAAATGGAATTCAGAGAAGTGAAACCGGGACATTTTGTCATGTGCACAGAAGCTGAATTTAAAACCTATCTATAAAAGTATCATCCTCCAAGACTCAGTCTTGGAGGATTTTTTTGCGCACATTCAAGTTTATTAAGCCTGCTCCCGTTTTTCTATAATGGAAAAAAAGGGGGAGATCAGTATGAAAACCATTTTGTGCGCCATTTGTGCGGGACTGTTTATCAGTGCAGCCGCTTATCCGGCCCACGCCGCTGCGAAAGAGGAGCAGCCGCTTGTAAAAATAGCGCTGGCTGAAAAAGAACTGCCGAAATCAAATGCACGGTTCGCTTATCCGTCAGGGCTGCATTTTTCACATCCTGATAAGGTGCGGGGCATTTACGTCACAGGGCATTCAGCGGGAGGAAGCAAATTCGGGGAGCTGACAGACTTTGTGGACAAAACGGAACTCAATACAATGGTGATTGATGTCAAGGATGACAACGGAAACCTCACCTTTAAGCCGGACGGCCATTCTGAGTATGCCGAAATCGCCAAGCCGTACATCAAAGACCCAAAAAAGATGATGAAAAAGCTGGAGGAAAAAAAGATCTATCCGATTGCGCGTATTGTCGTATTTAAAGACAGCGAACTCGCGAACAAAAAGCCGGAGTGGTCCTTTAAAGAAAAAAACGGAAGTGTCTGGAAAAACGGCCGCGGCGAATCGTTCGTCAATCCGTTTATGAAAGAAGTATGGGATTACAATGTAAAGATTGCAAAACAAGCCGTAAAGATGGGTTTTCAAGAAATTCAGTTTGATTATGTCCGTTTTCCTGAAGGATTTGAAAAACGTGATGACGAACTGACATACGGTCACGGCGATTACGGGAAAACAGCAGACAGCAATGTGCAAAAACGCGTTCATGCCGTCACCGATTTTGTCGGTTATGCGAAGAAAAAACTCAAGCCGTACGGCGCGGATGTGTCGGTTGATATTTTCGGCTATTCAGCCACGCTGCCGGAAGCGCCTGGGATCGGCCAGAATTTCAGCAAAATTTCAGAACAGGTCGATGTCATTTCATCCATGATTTATCCGAGCCATTGGACAAGCTATTTCGGCATTGATAAACCGGATCTTGAGCCTTACAAAGTCGTCAAAGAATACGCGAAGGTGGAAAATAAAAAACTGTCTAAGCTGAAACACCCGCCTGTATCGCGTCCGTGGCTTCAGGACTTCACGGCATCATATCTCGGCAGCGGAAATTATCAAAAGTACGGGAAACGCCAGGTGGAAGACCAGGTTAAAGCGCTGCATGATGAAGGAATTGACGAATTTTTATTATGGGACGCGGCAAACCGTTATACCAAAAACGTCGATTACACACCATTTTAAAAAAATTGAAACCATGTTAAAGGATCACACGTCTTAATAGATGTAAGATTGTTTAAACAATCGGAAATGGGGTATATCTAAAAGTGTGAAGACAACGAACCCATAAGGAGCAAATGAATGAACTGGTACGAAAAGCTGAGTGAATATTTTCCGATTGAAGAAATGAAATCAAAATCGCATATGGAGGCTCTGTTAAAGGAGCAAAGCGATGTTTATCATAAAGAAGAGGGGCAGTACCACGTGCTGATGTATGCGGAATTTGACTCTTTCATCTTTATTGATTACCTGTTTGTGTCAAAGAAATCCAGAGGACAAGGCCTCGGAAGCAAGCTGATCGGCAGGCTGAAAAAGAAAAACAAGCCGATTCTGCTTGAGGTGGAGCCTGTTGACGAGGATGACACGGATACACAGAAACGCTTGCGTTTTTATCAAAGAGAGCATTTCAAGCATGCGCAGTCAATCGGGTATCGGCGCCGGTCATTGGCTACGAATGAAGTGAACAAAATGGAGATTCTGTACTGGTCACCTAAGACGGAATCAGAAGAAGAAATGTTTGAAGCAATGAAACAGACATATGAAAACATTCACACTTATAAAGATGAAAAATGGTACGGAGAATCATACGAAAAAACGGATGAAGTTCTCAAAGTCATTGATGAGAAAAAACGAAAAAACATTTTCGATCAGCTGAGCTAATTGAGAATGGGGAAACATCCGCCAGCCGTAAATTTGCCGGATTGACACATTTTTTTCTCAGGAGACTGTTCACACTTACTTTTTTATAGTATAATACCTATAAAGATTCCTTTTTTAAAGTCATTTCAATTTGAGAATACAAACATGTTCATCCTACTAATTAGAGGAGTGAAGATTAATGGTTACATTATACACATCACCTAGCTGTACGTCATGCAGAAAAGCAAGAGCTTGGCTTGAAGAGCACGAGATTCCGTTTGTAGAGAGAAACATTTTCTCCGAGCCGTTATCAATTGATGAGATCAAGCAGATTCTGCGTATGACTGAAGACGGTACGGATGAAATTATCTCTACCCGTTCTAAAGTATTCCAGAAACTGAACGTAAATGTTGAATCTATGCCGCTTCAAGACTTATATACTTTAATCAATGAGCATCCGGGACTGCTCCGCCGTCCGATCATCATTGATGAAAAACGTCTGCAAGTCGGCTATAACGAAGATGAAATCAGACGATTCCTGCCAAGAAAAGTGCGTTCTTTCCAATTAAGAGAAGCACAGCGTCTTGCCAACTGATATAAGCTTACGATAAGCATGGAAAAAGCCCAAAACCATCGCGGTTTGGGCTTTTTTTATTTTTCAGTCTGCTGGTAAATCATACTGGCGAGGATAACAAATACGACGGTCAAAATCGGCAGCATCATTTGTATAATGCCGTGTTCAGCCATGAAAAATGACAGCTTGCTGTCTCTGGCAATCATTTCACCGCCGGTAAATGCGAGAAGACCGCTCCCGGCATACATCAATAAAGGCATTTTTTCCATGGCGGCATGAACGAGCTTGCTGCCCCAAATGATAATCGGCACCGAGATGAAGAGACCGATCACTACAAGTGTCAGCTCACCGTGAGAAGCGCCGGCTACTGCGATGACGTTGTCAAGCGACATAAAGATATCAGCCAGAACGATTGTGCGGATGGCTTTCCAAAGAGAAGAACTGCTTTTCACATGCTGCGCATCTTTCTTCTCAATCAGAAGCTGATAGCCGAGATACAATAAAAATACCCCGCCTGCGCATTGCAAAAAAGGAACATTCAATAAATAGACCGCAGCGCTCGTCAGAACGATTCTCAAGATGACTGCGATAAATGTTCCGAAGATGATCGCTTGCTGTCTTTGTTTATGGGCCAGATTCCGGCTGGCCATCGCGATGACGACGGCATTGTCACCGCCGAGAATAAGGTCAATCCCGATAATAAGCAGAAGGGACAGCAGGTAATCGTGCGGCATGGTAACACCTCGCTTATAGATCGATTGCTTGTACAGCTAATATATGAAGCAGTGCGCTATTTATGATGGGAACCGGGAGAAAGCCTGTTTTTCGCTGTGAAAATGCTTTTTTATTTCTTTTATAACTGTTTTATCATAAAATAGAAATATAAAGAATTTGCGCTGTCTTCTATAAGGTTAAGATGTGGACGGAATGGGTAAAGTGTAGTAAAGTACTATTCATCGGGAGCTTAGATGTCCCTTCAACATCTTATAAAGAAGGGAAGGTTGGCAAAATGGAAATAGAAAGAATTAATGAGCATACTGTAAAATTTTATATGTCTTATGGTGATATTGAAGATCGCGGTTTTGACAGAGAAGAAATCTGGTACAATCGCGAGCGCAGTGAAGAACTGTTCTGGGAAGTCATGGATGAAGTGCATGATGAAGAGGAATTCGCTGTCGAGGGTCCTCTTTGGATTCAGGTTCAGGCATTGGACAAAGGACTGGAAATAATCGTAACAAAAGCCCAGCTTTCCAAGGACGGACAAAAACTCGAACTGCCGATCCCGGAAGATAAAAAACAAGAGCCGGCAGATGAAAATCTCGATGCTTTACTTGATGATTTCCAGAAAGAAGAGCAGGCCGAGAGCCGGGAAGATAAGGAGCAAAAGCTTCAGTTCACTTTGCGGTTCGATGATTTTGAGGATCTCATCTCGCTATCAAAATTGAATCTTAACGGAATTAAAACGACCCTGTATTCGTTTGAAGACCGATATTATTTATATGCAGATTTTTATGAGCAAACTGATGAAGAGGTTGAAAATCAGCTAAGCATCCTGTTGGAGTACGCGCACGAATCATCAGTCAGCATTCACCGTCTTGAAGAATACGGCAAATTGGTGATCGCTGATCATGCGTTATATACAATAAAGAAACACTTTGCATCATAACAAACCGATTTCTCTCAGCAGAAATCGGTTTTTTTTGTTCTGAATGACAGGATGAACGGCTGAAAACCGTATAACGGCTCTCATCCGCAAACAGGATTATATCTTCTTCCTGCTGAATACAACAAGATTCAGGAAAGGAGAAGATGCAACATGTTCAGTGCTGTGACTGCCGATGGACGGCTCATTCAGCTGGCCGGAAGCTATTCAAAGGAAAAAGCGGCGGAGCTGAGAAAGAAACGCTGGTTCTGCCCCGTTTGCAAAAGTGAGCTTGATATCAAACTGGGACGGGAGAAACTGCCGCACTTCGCTCATAAAAAAAGCAGGCTGTGTCCCGGGGAATCCGAACCTGAAAGCGAATACCATCTTGAAGGAAAAAGACAGCTTTTTCTCTGGCTAAAGACACAAGGGTGCAGTGTCAGCCTGGAACCGTATCTGACTTCCGCGGGACAGCGGCCTGACTTGACGGCAGAAAGCGGAGACGAGAGGCTGGCTTTTGAATTTCAATGTGCGAACCTTTCGGCGGACTCTTTAAAGAGCCGGACGGCAGGCCTGAAAAACGCCGGGTACCGGCCGGTCTGGATCATCGGGGCAAAACGGTTAAAACGGATGGCCGCGCAATTTTTCCGGCTTTCTGCTTTTCACTGGCAGTTCTTTGAAGTCAATTCATTTTCCTCCTTACTGTTTTACTGCCCCGACGCCCGCTCCTTTTACAGGCTGCATTCCATCACTCCATTTTACACCGGCTATTCTTATGCCGGCTTAACCACAATCCCTCTTCACAAAGCAAACCTGAAAGACATTTGTCATCCGGAAGGGCGGCACAGCGTCAGACTTCCCTCGTGGGGACGTGCCGTAGCCGGCTTCCGCAACAAAAGCGGGCGGTTTTTATCAGAAGATGCCGATCTTATCCGGCGTCTTTTTTACGAAAGACATCAGGTTGCATTTCCATTTCTCCCATCTGAAGTGTTTATTCCCGTTTCAGCGGGCTTTGTGTTTGCAAGTCCTGTTTTTGTGTGGCAGGGCCATTTATACTTACGGCTTGCGGAACTTTCTAAAAAAGGCGCGCCGATCCGATTATCCGGCATGGTTCATGATTTACGGCAAAAAATCAGGCATAAGGAGATCCGGATGCGGTATGGTTCACAAGATAGCCTTATCAGAATGGCGGTAAAACAATATGCTGATTTCTTATGCTTGCAGGATTTTTTAAGGGAAATTGAGAATGAAGTATATATGCCCTCATCTCAACGGAAGCTCCCTCAAACGGCAGAAGAGCTGCGCCGGCGGGATCTGCTCTTTTTTGGGGAATGAGAATGCTTCATTTCGTTCACCCTAACGTCAAGGTGGTGGCGAATGTGAGGGGCGTACAAGCATTTTGTTTTCGTTTTTTCACTGTATTATTGGTATGCTCGGTCTTATATGCCGCATATGATTTGACAAAAGGCAGTGAAAAGCCGGAAGATAATCACAACACAAGTTTTTGGAGAAACAATCGTTTTTTCAATTGGCTTGAAGTAAAGAAAACGAGGGGGATCACCATGACTGAGGAAAATAAAGCAGCACAGCTGCCTGACAGAAGTGATGTAAAGGCAGAGCATACATGGAGACTAGAGGATATTTTTCCTAGTGATGAGGCCTGGAATAAAGAATTTCAAGCAGTTAAAGAATTAATTCCGAATTTATCTTCTTTTAAAGGCACGCTTGCTCATTCGGCTGATAATTTATACGCTGCGCTTACGGCACAGGATGAAGTGACGAACCGCCTTGGGAAACTTTATGCATACGCGCATATGCGCTCAGACCAGGATACGGGAAATTCTTTCTACCAAGGGCTGAACGATAAAGCCGCAAGCCTGTATTCTCAGGCTGCCAGCGCGACTGCTTACATTGAACCGGAAATTCTGGCGATTCAGGAGGACAAGCTGCACCAGTTTATTCTGGAAAAAGAGGAGCTTAAGCTTTACTCCCATGCAATTGAAGAAATTACAAAACAGCGTCCGCACGTGCTGAGCGAACAAGAAGAGGCCCTGCTTGCGGAAGCCTCAGAAGCGCTGTCGTCGCCTTCCAATACATTCAGCGTTTTAAATAACGCCGATATTACGTTTCCGTCGATTAAAGATGAAAACGGCAAGGAAACTCAAATCACACACGGCAACTTTATTAATTTCCTGGAAAGCAGCAATCGTGAAGTCCGTAAAAACGCATTTGAAGCCGTATATAAAACATACGGACAGTATAAAAACACGATGGCGACTACACTCAGCGGCACTGTGAAAAAAGATAATTTTTACGCCCGTGTGAAAAAGTTTAAATCAGCACGGGAAGCGGCTTTATCCAATAACAGCATCCCTGAAGAAGTTTACGATAACCTTATTAAAACGATCAATAAACATCTTCCGTTATTACACCGTTACATTGACCTGCGGAAAAAGGTTCTCGGCCTTGATGAAGTCCATATTTATGACCTTTACACACCGCTTGTAAAAGATTCGGGAATGAAGGTCACATATGAGGAAGCGAAAGATTATATGCTCAAAGGACTTGCTCCGCTGGGCGAGGAATACGCGTCTATTTTAAAAGAAGGACTTGAAAACCGCTGGGTCGATGTATACGAAAACAAAGGAAAACGCAGCGGTGCTTATTCGTCCGGTACATACGGCACGAATCCGTACATCTTGATGAACTGGCATGATAATGTCAATAATCTGTTTACGCTCGTTCACGAGTTCGGCCATTCCGTGCACAGCTACTATACGAGAAAATATCAGCCGTATCCGTACGGTAACTACAGCATTTTTGTCGCTGAAGTCGCTTCAACGACTAATGAAGCGCTGCTCGGTGAATATATGCTGAACAGCTTAAAGGATGAAAAACAGCGTCTGTACCTGCTCAACCACATGCTTGAAGGATTCAGAGGCACAGTGTTCAGACAGACGATGTTCGCTGAATTTGAGCATCTGATTCATACGAAAGCGCAGGAAGGCGAGCCGCTAACGCCTGAACTGCTGAACGAACTTTATTATGATCTGAATAAAAAGTATTTCGGTGACAACATGGTGATTGATAAAGAAATCAGTCTGGAATGGTCAAGAATTCCGCATTTCTATTACAATTATTATGTGTATCAATATGCGACAGGCTACAGTGCGGCCCAAGCGCTGAGCAGCCAGATCTTAAAAGAAGGCAAGCCTGCGGTGGAGCGCTATACCGAATTCTTAAAAGCGGGAAGCTCGGAATATCCGATCGACATACTGAAAAAAGCGGGAGTCGATATGACATCGCCTGAACCGATCGAGGCGGCCTGCAAAATGTTTGAAGAGAAACTGAACGAAATGGAAGAGCTTCTTTCGAAAGTGAACCCTTCGTAATTCAAAAAAGCCTGTGCATAAGTTGCGCAGGCTTTTTCTAAAACCCTTTAAACGTTTTTCTGTGATTCAGCCGGTACAAGGCAAACAATATGGACAGAAACAGCAGGGGAGATGTAATGTAAATCGGCAGCATGTGCATCATGGCCAGCAGATTTAAAAAGAAGAAAAACACAATCATTCCGATGATCAATACGGTGAGGAGCATTGATTTCCCTCCTTGTTTTTCATTGATATATTCTATGAAAACAAGCAGTCAGTTATGTTTTGTGACAAAAATATGAACATTAATCTTATGGCTTGTCAAAACTCGACAAGATTTGATATGATAAGGATGTGAAATTGATCACAAACAAACATTACCCCTTTGTTTGACCGTGAAAAATTTCTCCCATCCCCTTTGTTGTCGTTAAGACATATGAAACCGCGCTTATCCCGGCGCGGTTTCTTTATTTGCACAAAAAAAGCCGGCTCCGTAAGGAATCAGCTTTTTTTAATGATCACAACAGGTGACATCCTCCTGGGTGCCGGAAAGAGACTTCCAAAACAGACCGTGCTTTGCTTCCACTCTGGCGACCTTTTTCGCGAATGCCAGTTTTTTCATTTCTTTTTCAACTTCTTCTAGACTCAAATCATAAACGAGTGCGATTTCTTTCGATGCGACAAACCGGAAATATTCAATGAAACATTCCAAAGGCGGCGTTTCAGAAGGCTTCGGTTCATCCCCGAGCATTTCGAATAAGATCTCTTCGTACACGTCATAAGAATAGTTGCCGGGAACCTTCAGCCCTTCATCATCATGCAGGCTGTTAAAGAACGTCAATGTCGGGTTGACGGTGACATCCATTTCCGCCGCGATTTTCATATCGCACTGAAGCGCTTTTACCGCGCTTTGCGAATGGAGGTCGCGCTTGAATTCTTCAACATCTAATTTCGTCTTTTCGGCAATTTCTAAAAGAACGTCTTCATCCGTAATATTCTGCTTGGAAACAAACAGGCTTTCCTGCATGCTGCGGAGAAACAGAATGCCCGCTTTTCTTCCCTGCAGTTCGGCCGCTTTTAAAGCGAGTGCGGCAAGGTAGGGCGATGAAAGAGGCTGATCTTGCTCAAGCCAAAGGCTTCCGTCACAGGGCATCCCGGAACGGTTCGCAATTTTTTCCCAAGCTTCGGCAAGAAGGTGTTTTTTCCGCTTTTGCTTATTCAGCGATGTAATGCTCGCGGAAACAATGATCCGCAGCGTAAAAAAACGTCCGTATTTGATTTTTAATTTTTTTATGGCGGGCTCCAGCGACCAGCATTCAGGACATAAAGGGTCGACAAACATGTAAATTTCGAGCGGTTTTTTTGGATGTCCGTGGCAATGGGCGAAGTATTGCTCATGCTGATAATTCGTCAATATGATCGATCCTCCGCTTCTGCCTGGTTTACCATATGCCTGGCCGTTAGTTCCAGACGCCCGTACAGAAATTCACGAATATCGCCCTCCAGCCCGACATCATCCATCGCTTTGCTCATACAGCTTAGCCACGCATCAGCCCTCTCGTCCGTAATCGGAAAGGGGAGATGCCTTGCCCTGAGCATGGGGTGTCCGTGCTCTTCAGTATAAAGAGGAGGTCCGCCCAAATACTGGGTTAAAAATTGCTTTTGTTTTCTGGCCGTTTCAGTCAAATCACTTGGAAATATCGGCTTCAGCAAGGGATGAGACGAGACACGCTCATAAAAAGTATCAACAAGTTGCGATAGAAGTTCCTCTCCAATCGCTTCATATGGTGCGTTAAACGATTGTCCCATGTTGACTACTCCTTTATATGGCTAATAGGAATCATAATTCCCATTGCGAATTTATCTTTCAGTTTTACTATCTTCAGTTACTGTATATTTTAGCAATAACATTTTATTTCTACAAACAAAGTGCCTTTCTGTCAGGCGCTTGTATTTCATATCATATCACATCGCCTTCATTCATGTGTAAGATTTCACTCCGCAAAAAAACCAGAGGGCGAAGGAAGCCTCTCTGGTTTACGCGTAATACTGTTTGGTTATGTTTTTAACATATTGCTGTGTTTCCTTAAACGGCGGAATGCCTCCGTACCGATCTACGTTGCCGGGGCCTGCGTTGTAGGCGGCTAACGCCAGAGATACATTTCCGTCGTATTTCGTGAGCATCTGCTTTAAGTACTTTGTGCCGCCCTCAGCGTTCTGGACGGGATCAAGCGGGTTTGACACCCCGAGTGATTCTGCCGTGGAAGGCATGAGCTGCATCAGTCCCATTGCCCCCGCACCGCTGACCGCTTTCGGATTAAAGCCTGATTCCTGTTTAATAACCGCGCGGATCAGCTTTTCGTCCACTCCGTATTTTTCGGCCGCTTTCTGAATAGCGCTGTCTATTGAAAAGTTTCCGGTGCTGATATCAGATGCCGCATCCGGAGACTTTATGCCCGGGGAAGCGGTCTGTGAAGCAGCCGCGGAGCCGGATGAAACGGGAATTCTCGGTGAATATGAAGCGTGAGCGGTCCGCACACCGTTTAAAATTCCTGATTCCGGCTGCTGCCGGACGGCTGTGTCCGTATACTGGCTGAGAAGCGCGCTGAAATTGGCAAGCGGGCTTTCTGAAGATTGTCCGCCTGAAGCTGTGCTTGTATGAGAGATTGATTGCAGCGCCACTGATTGCAACTGGAGAAGGGCCGCCCAATTCGTTATATTCACTGTGTCATTCCACCTTTTTTTGTTTCTGTTCATAAAAACGCTGGATTTTATTTTTCGTGATCCGCTCTGGGATGCCGAATTGCTTGAGCAATTGTTCAAACGCCCGTTTTCCTTCATCCCAGTCAGCAGCTTCGAATTCCAATTCAAAGTCTTCTTTCTCTAAATATCGGCTGTGATCTAAAATGATTAAGCCTTTTTCTGATTCTTTTTCCGCGCGTGCGGTCGACAGCGTCCCGAAATAGCAAATGTGTTCTGAATTGATTCCGAGACCTTCCAGCTGACGTTTGACGGAGCCTTCCGGAATCTTGAAGACGTCAAGATCAGGTGCCGCAAGCTCTTGGTGGGTTTCCAGCAGACCGACCGCGGCAGGCTCTTTTAACGTCAGAACGAACGCGCCGTCTTTTTCTCGGATGCGGAGTGCTGATTTTTTTTGTTTCAGGGAAAAATCTTTCGTGTCGAAATAATGATTGACCTGCTGTTTAAAATCATGTTCTTTCATGCAGAGTGCTTCACTCAGCTTCAGAAATTCTGATTTTGTCAGCAGGTTTTTGAATTCAATTTCTATTTCTTGGGTCATGACAGTCTTCCTTTCAGGACGAAAAATTGTATAATTCCCATTATCTCTTTAGAGGTTACGTTTATCAATATCGACCTTGATATGATAAAATAAATGCTGTACTTTGTTAAAAAAGGAGAACATTATGCAAAAGAGAATTGAAATCCAAAATGCATCATTAACAGAAGACGCGCTCCGCTTGAAGTGCGGAGAGGACTTAAGCGGAGCGGAACGCAAAGCCTCAGGTCAAATGCTTGTTGATTCCGATCACTTTGCTTTTGTATACATACTTGAATCAGCTGACTCTTTTGAATATGTCATTATAAAAGAACATATCTGGCCGGATCTGAAAAAAGCCTTAGACCAAAGAAAACCGGCGGTCCTTGAGGCCGGCGGAAAAATGGTTGAACTTTCAGGGCTGCATGAAGAACTCGATTATCTTCTTGAAAATATTAAAGATAATGCAAACTACGGAGATATGGAAGAAAAAGTGAAAAGCGTATTTCTTTAGAACAGGTTCGGAATTGGGGGATGTACGATGGATGACAAACAATGGGAGCAATTTCTAGCGCCATACCGCCAGGCTGTTGAAGAATTAAAGGTGAAGCTGAAAGGCGTCAGAACCCTTTATGAGTATGAAGATGACCACTCACCGATTGAGTTTGTGACAGGCCGCGTGAAGCCGGTGGCGAGCATACTTGAAAAAGCGAGACGAAAAAGCATACCGCTTCATCAGATTGAAACGATGCAGGATATCGCGGGGCTGCGTATTATGTGCCAATTTGTCGATGATATCCAGATCGTCAAAAATATGCTGTTTGCCAGAAAAGATTTTACCGTTGTCGATAAGCGGGATTACATAGCAGAGCATAAGGAAAGCGGATATCGGTCTTACCACCTTGTCGTTTTATATCCTTTACAAACAACGTCCGGAGAAAAGCACGTTCTTGTGGAAATACAGATTCGGACGCTTGCCATGAACTTTTGGGCAACCATTGAGCATTCACTGAATTACAAATACAGCGGGAACATTCCCGAAAAAGTAAAGCTGAGGCTGCAGCGGGCCTCAGAAGCCGCATCACGGCTCGATGAAGAAATGTCAGAAATCCGCGGAGAAATCCAGGAAGCCCAAGCCGCGTTCTCGCGAAAGAAAAAAGCGGGAGACCACCAGTAGGAAAGGAGGGGAATGGCATGAAATTTGCCGTTTCTTCAAAAGGAGACGAGGTTTCAGATACACTGAAAAGCAAAATACAGGCGTATTTACTCGATTTTGATATGACCTTGGATGAAAAAGAGCCGGAAATCGTTATTTCCGTCGGCGGTGACGGAACGCTTCTTTACGCATTTCACAGGTACAGCGACCGTCTTGATAAAACGGCGTTTGTCGGAGTTCACACGGGGCATTTGGGTTTTTATGCCGATTGGGTTCCGCAGGAGATAGAAAAGCTCGTTCTGGCCATTGCCAAAACGCCGTATCATACCGTGGAGTATCCCCTTCTTGAGGTGATTGTCACTTATCATGATGAAGAGCGTGAGGAGCGGTATCTGGCTTTGAACGAATGTACGATCAAAAGCATAGAAGGCAGTCTCGTCGCTGACGTGGAAATTAAAGGCCAGCTGTTTGAAACGTTCAGGGGAGACGGTTTATGTCTGTCCACACCTTCCGGAAGCACGGCTTATAATAAGGCGTTAGGCGGCGCAATCATCCACCCTTCCATCAGGGCGATTCAGCTTGCGGAAATGGCATCCATCAACAACAGAGTGTTCAGGACTGTCGGCTCGCCGCTTTTGCTTCCCGATCATCATAACTGTGTCATCAAACCGAGAAACGACGTCGACTTTCAAGTCACAATTGATCATTTAACCTTGCTGCATAAGGATGTGAAGTCCATTCTATGCCGTGTGGCAAATGAAAAAGTCAGATTTGCAAGATTCCGTCCTTTTCCGTTTTGGAAAAGGGTGCAGGATTCCTTTATCGGAAAAGGCGAATAGAAAGAGGAAACGGATTGGACAACTTTTTTATCCAAAAGAACATGACTGCCCGGGAAGCTGGCATGACGGTAAAAGAATATACGGCGCAGCTCGGCATTTCAAAGCGGCTTCTCGCTGACATTAAATTCGGCGGGGGAGACCTGCTTGTGAACGGAGAGCATGTAACCGTCCGCACCGTGTTAACGGACGGAGATGTGCTTAAGATTGAATTTCCGAAGGAGCATGTGAGTGAAACGCTTTTGCCTGAGCCGGTTCCGCTTGATATTCTTTATGAAGATGACCATGTGCTTGTGGTCAATAAACAGCCGTATGTCTCCTCAATTCCATCAAGAGAACACCCGTCGGAAAGCATCGCTAACGGAGTGATCAGCCACTACCGAAAAAGCGGCGTACAATCAACGGTTCATCTTGTCACCCGCCTTGACAGGGATACATCGGGGGCGATGCTCATCGCCAAACATCGGCTTTCCCATTCTCTTTTGTCGGCAGCGCAGAAGAAGGGGCTTGTCAGCAGGCGGTATCTCGCTGTCGTACACGGGATCATGATGCAGAAGGAAGGAACGGTGGACGCGCCCATCGGAAGAAAACACGACAGTATTATTGAGCGGATGGTAACGCCGGAGGGACAACGAGCGGTGACGCATTTTCAAACGGAAAAATCGGGACATGCGTTTACGCTTGCAGCCCTGCGGCTGGAAACGGGGCGGACGCATCAAATCCGGGTGCACATGAGCTACCTCGGCCATCCTTTAGTCGGTGATACATTGTACGGCGGAAAAAATGAGGGAATTGCGCGGCAGGCTCTTCACAGTGAGCGGCTTTCATTCGTACACCCCATGACCGGAGAAACGCTCGTTTTTCACGCTCCGGTGCCTGACGATATGAAAACATTAATTGAACACATGTAAAGCCCGAACCGTTTACCGGTTTCGGGCTTTTTTTCATGCCTCCCTGCCGTGATCCTCGCGAAATCGTGAAGCATCATAGGGCATTGAGCTTTCCACAGAGACGGTTTCATGCTCCGGAAAGCGAAAGCCTGTCAGTTGATTGCCGAAGACGCATCCTGTATCAATGTTGATTGTACGGTTGACGATCCGGGGGCGTTTTACCGGGGTATGGCCGTAAACAATCCATGCCTTGCCTTCATAAGCGGCGGCCCAGTCTCTTCTGACGGGCCTGCCGTCGGGATACGTTTCACCCGTGATATCGCCGTACAGAACAAATTCTTTTACCTTACGCGAGTATTTACCGATATCGTCAGCTTTTATGCCGGCGTGGGCGACAATGAGATCGCCATTATGTAAAATGTCATAAAGCGGTGCTGACTCATATAATCGGATAAATTGTCTGGAGACTTCCGTTCTGTCGGCGGGAGACAGCTCTTTCAGTTCGGCTGCCGTCGTTTCCAGTCCGTGCATCACTTTTACGGGGTTTCCTTTTAAGTAACGATACAGTTTGTTGCAATGATTTCCCGGGACATAACGGACGGCTCCTTTTTCATATGCTTTTGCCACAAAACGCATCACTTCTACGGATTTTGGGCCTCTGTCCGTTAAATCCCCCGCAAAGACAAGCGTCCTGCCTTCAGAATGAACGGGCGTTCCGTCTTTGACTTCATATCCGAGCTTTTGCATTAACGCGATCATTTCGTCATAACATCCGTGTATATCGCTGATGATGTCATAAGCCATTCGTGTCAGCCTCCTTATTAACGGTTTTTTATTTTTATTTATTATGGGGCTAATTCCTATACCTAATTACGGTGTTTTTGCACAAATTAAAAAAAGAATTAAAGAAATAAAGCCTTATCACTTTTTTTTCGCGTTCAGCCTTGTTAGAATATGCGTTATGTTTTTAAAAAAAAGTAAGGTTTCGCCCGCTTTAAGCGGGCTTTTATAACCCTTGTTTTAAGGAGGTATTTACGAATGGAACACACATCAGTCGCATCTTTAGTCGTCGTTCTGATCGTCGCTTTTTTGACGCCGCTCCTTTTACATCGGTTTAAGCTCAGCATCCCCGTCGTCGTCGCGGAGATCATCATGGGGCTTATTATCGGAAAAAGCGGCCTGAATCTTGTCGTTCAGGGAGATACGTGGCTGGAGACGCTGTCTGTTCTCGGCTTTATCTTTTTAATGTTTTTAAGCGGCTTGGAAATTGATTTTTCTTCATTTGAGAAAGGGAAGAAAAAACAATTCCTTCCGAATGGCAAGGAAGCGCCCAACACGTTTTCTGCCGCACTGATTATCTTTTTCGGCATCTTTATTTTATCATTGCTGCTGTCCTATGCCTTTGTATTAGCTGGTTTTATACAAAACGCATTTTTAATGACGCTTATTATTTCGACGATATCACTCGGTGTGGTGGTCCCGACTTTAAAGGAAGAACGGATCATGAACTCCAATATCGGCCAGATCATCCTGCTTGTCGCCGTTATCGCGGACTTGGCTACGATGATTCTGCTCGCTTTCTTCTCTTCTCTTTACGGAGAAGACAGCGGAAATATGTGGCTTCTGTTGATTCTCTTTGCCGCGGGGGTCGTGCTGTATTTCTTCGGCAGGATCTTTAAACACCGTTCATTTGTGCAGTCGATGTCCAAAGGCACCGTGCAGATCGGGACGAGAGCCATTTTCACACTGATTATCGTGCTTGTCGCTTTATCGGAATCTCTCGGGGCGGAAAATATTCTCGGCGCGTTTTTGGCAGGCGTTCTGGTATCGCTTCTGTCTCCGAATAAAGAAATGGTGGAACAGCTGGATTCATTCGGCTACGGGTTTTTAATTCCGATCTTTTTCGTCATGGTCGGGGTGAAATTGGACATTTGGACGCTTTTCCAAGATCCGAAAACATTAACGATGATTCCGCTGCTTCTGCTTGCGCTGTTTATCAGCAAAATGTTCCCGGTGTTTTATTTAAAGAAATGGTATGACAAAAGAACCGTGTTTGCTTCGGGCTTTTTGCTGACGTCCACGCTGTCGCTTGTTATCGCGGCGGCTACGATCGGAGAAAGGCTCCACATTATCAGCGCCAATATGTCCGGCGCGCTGACTTTAGTTGCGGTTATTGCCAGCATCATCACGCCGATCGGCTTTAAGAAATTATACAAACGGCAAAGTGCGCCGCAGGAAAAAAAGCGCATTACATTTATCGGGGCCAACCAAATGACGCTTCCGGTTACGCTGGAATTGCCTGAAGAGGAATATGAAGTACGGGTCGTCCATGTGTATCAGGAAAATGCCGGGGAAACGCTTGCGGAATCCGTTTTTTCGGTTGACACGATTTCTGATTACGAGCCCGGCACGCTTGAGTCGCACGGTATTTTCAAAACGGATATTCTTGTCGTGGCGACGGGAAATGAAGATGTGAACGCCGAAATCGCCTTAATAGCGAAAGAGAAAGGGACTGAGCGTATCATCGCAAGCGTCGGCTCGGTTGAGCATGAAACAAAACTGAAAGAAGAGGGCATCAGTATTTTTTCTATCCTTCTGTCTACAAAGACGCTCTTGCGCGCATTAATTGAGGCGCCGGGCGTGATGAGCCTCCTGACGAATGAGGAGTCTTCGTTATATCAGATCAATCTGGAAAACCCGGCGTATAACGGCATCATTCTGCGGGAATTTCCGCTGATGGGCGATGTGATTTTCGTCCGGATATTCAGAGGTGTGGACAGCATCGTTCCGCACGGAGACACGCGGCTGAAAACAGGAGACCGTCTCATCGTCACGGGCTCGCGCAACTACGTGTCGGAACTGAGAAAAATTCTTGAAGCTTGACCAAATTGCAATTCGTGATAATATAGAAGGCATAACAAATAAATCATTAATCGTATGACCACTAGGGGTGTCCTTCATAAGGGCTGAGATAAAAGTGAGACTTTTAGACCCTCATAACTTGAACAGGTTCAGACCTGCGTAGGGAAGTGGAGCGGTATTTTTTTGGGGTTCCTTTTATCCATTTAAATTCCAAACCACTTTTCCGATGCGGGAAAGTGGTTTTTTTATTTTAACAGGGGGGAAGACATGATGACATTTTCTGAAGAATGCAGACTGGCGGCTGCCGAATGGTGGGACGGAAGTTTTGTTCATCCGTTTGTAACGGGAATCGGTGACGGAAGCCTGCCGATAGACCGTTTCAGCTATTACGTGCTGCAAGATTCCTACTATTTGACGCATTTTGCAAAAGTTCAGGCGTTCGGCGCCGCATATGCCGAAGACTTGTTTACGACGGGCAGGATGGCGGGCCACGCTCAAGGGACATATGAAGCGGAAATGGCGCTGCACCGCGAGTTTACGGAGCTTTTAGGGATTACGGAAGAAGAGCGTGCGGCATTTAAACCGGCACCGACCGCCTATTCTTATACGTCTCATATGTACAGATCGGTGATGAGCGGCAATTTTGGAGAAATATTAGCTGCGCTTCTGCCCTGTTATTGGCTTTATTATGAAGTCGGCGAACACTTAAAAGAGTGCAAACCGGAGCATCCGATTTATGAAAAATGGATCGGTACATACGGCGGAGACTGGTTCAGACAGCAAGTCGAAGAACAGATCAGCCGTTTTGACGAGATTGCTGAAAACAGCACAGAGGACATCCGCGCGAAAATGAAAGAGAATTTTGTGATTTCAAGCTATTATGAATATCAATTTTGGGGAATGGCCTATCAAAAAGAAAGCTGGTCCGAGAAGGGCGGAAAAGAGGTGGAATCTTTTGGAGCTGCACGCGGTAACTGATAATCGCAAACCCGTTGCCGAGCTGGCCGAGGATATTCTTTCGATTCAGCGCGAAGTAAGCTTTATACATATCCGTGAGCGGGATAAAACAGCGGGAGAAATCATGCAGCTTTTGTCCCTTTTGAAAAAGGGCGGTGCGGATAAGGACAAATTGATCATCAATGACAGGGCGGATATCGCGCTTTTTGCCAATATACACCGTGTTCAGCTTCCGTCCCGCAGCTTTTCCGTAAAGCAGGTGCGAAGCAGATTTCCCCATCTTCATATCGGACGTTCGGTTCATTCGCTGAAAGAAGCCATCCAAGCTGAAAAGGAAGATGCGGATTATGTGGTGTTCGGCCATGTATTTGAAACCGAATGTAAACAAGGACTTGAAGCAAGAGGCATCAGCCTGCTTTCAGAGATCAAACGCACGCTTTCCATCCCCGTCATCGCAATCGGCGGAATGACACTGCAGACGATCGGACACACAAAGCAGGCGAAACCGGACGGAATTGCCGTCATGTCAGGTATTTTCTCAGCTGAAAATCCTGAGGAGGCGGCAAAACGGTATGCACGCGCGGTAAGGGAGGCCGATTATGAAGAAGCACTATGATACGGCGGTGATCGGCGGCGGAATTATCGGGTGCGCCATTTCTTATGAGCTGGCGAAGACGCAGCAGAACGTTGTCTTGCTTGAAGCCGGAGAAGTCGGCCGAAAAACGACAAGCGCTGCCGCGGGAATGCTGGGCGCTCATGCGGAATGTGAAAACCGGGATGCGTTTTTTGATTTTGCCATGCACAGTCAAAGGCTGTATGAAGCGGCGGGGCAAGAGCTTGAGGAAGCTTGCGGCATTGACATCAGGCGCCATAACGGCGGAATGCTTAAACTGGCGTATACCGAAGAAGATATCGCCCGTCTACGGAAGATGGATGATCTGCCTTCCGTCACCTGGCTTTCAGCGAAAGATGCCCTTGAAAAAGAGCCTTACGCTTCAAAAGACATTCTCGGCGCAAGTTTTATAAAAGACGATATCCATGTCGAACCGTACTATGTCTGCAAAGCGTATGCAAAAGGGGCGCGGCGCTATGGCGCTGATATATATGAGCATACACAAGTCACCTCCGTAAAACGGGTGAACGGAGAATATTGCATCACAACGTCCGGCGGGGATGTTTATGCTGACAAAGTCGCAGTTGCAAGCGGGGTATGGAGCGGCCGGTTTTTCAGCCAGCTCGGCTTGGGACAGCCTTTTTTTCCTGTGAAAGGAGAATGCCTTTCCGTGTGGAATGACGATACCACGCTGACCAAAACCCTTTACCATGATCATTGTTATGTTGTCCCGAGAAAAAGCGGCCGGCTTGTCATCGGCGCCACGATGAAACAGGGTGACTGGAGCGATACGCCTGACATCGGAGGAATTGAGGCCGTCATTGCAAAAGCGAAAACCATGCTTCCCGCCATCGAACATATGAAAATAGACCGGTTTTGGGCGGGTCTCAGGCCGGGAACAAGAGACGGAAAGCCGTTTATCGGGCGGCATCCTGAAGACAGCGGCATCATCTTCGCCGCCGGCCATTTTCGGAACGGCATCCTGTTGGCGCCGGCAACGGCTGAAATGGTGCGGGATATAATCTTGGGGCAACAAGTCAAACAGGAATGGGAAGAAGCGTTTCGAATTGATCGCAAGGAGGCTGTTCATATATGATCCTTCAGCTGAACGGAAAACAAATTGATTGGAATCGAAATGAGGGGACGGTTCAGGATTTGCTTGAATCGTACCAGCTCGATCAAAGAATCGTAGTTGTGGAGAGAAATAAAGAAATTATTGAAAAAAAGAATTATGAAAATACAAGTTTGTGTGACCGCGATGTCATAGAAATTGTCCATTTTGTAGGAGGCGGATGAGGATGTTAACAATAGGCGGAAAACAGTTTCAGTCAAGATTGCTGTTAGGAACGGGAAAATATCCGAGTTTTGAGATTCAGAAAGAGGCGGTGGCTGTCTCGGAATCAGATATTTTAACCTTTGCGGTGCGGCGGATGAACATCTTTGAAGAGTCTCAGCCTAACTTTCTCGAACAGCTTGATTTGTCTAAATACACGCTTCTGCCGAATACGGCCGGCGCCGCAACGGCTGAAGAGGCGGTCCGAATCGCAAGGCTTGCCAAAGCTTCAGGGCTTTGTGACATGATAAAAGTAGAAGTCATCGGATGCAGCCGGTCACTTTTGCCTGATCCGGTTGAAACGCTGAAAGCATCAGAACAGCTGCTCGAAGAGGGATTTATCGTGCTTCCGTATACGTCTGACGATGTCGTGCTCGCAAGACGTCTTGAGGAGCTCGGAGTGCATGCCATTATGCCGGGCGCTTCGCCGATCGGTTCCGGTCAGGGAATTTTAAATCCGCTGAATCTATCCTTTATCATTGAACAGGCGAAGGTGCCGGTCATTGTCGATGCCGGCGTCGGATCTTCAAAAGACGCCGCCTACGCGATGGAGCTCGGGGCAGACGGTGTGCTGTTAAATACCGCTGTGTCAGGCGCTGATGATCCGGTCAAAATGGCCAGGGCGATGAAGCTTGCCGTAGAAGCGGGCCGCCTTTCTTATGAAGCCGGGAGAATTCCGGTGAAAGATTACGGAACTGCAAGCAGTCCGCGAGACGGTCTTCCGGTATGACGGACAGATATTCCAGACAGGAGCTGTTTCAGCCGATCGGTCCCTCCGGCCAAGAGAAGCTCCGGTCGTCTCACGCCGTGATTATCGGCGCGGGTGCGCTTGGGACGGCAAGTGCGGAGATGCTTGTCAGAGCAGGGATCGGGAAGGTAACGATCGCTGACAGAGATTATGTGGAGTGGAGTAATCTTCAGCGCCAGCAGCTTTATACTGAAGATGATGTCAGACAGGAAATGCCGAAAGCCGCGGCGGCTGAAAAACGGCTTCGATCTATAAATAGCGATGTAGAGGTCGAGGGATTTGTCATGGATGTCACTGCGGAAAACGCACCCGGATTGATTCGTGGCGCCTCCCTCATCGTGGATGCCGCCGACAACTTTGAAACGAGGCTGATTGTGAACGATGCGGCTGTACAGAAAGGAATTCCCTTTCTGTACGGCGCCTGTGTCGGCAGCTACGGGCTCTCTTTTACCGTCATTCCTGGTGTCACGCCGTGCCTTCACTGTCTGCTTGAAACATTGCCTTTAGGCGGTATGACATGCGATACGGCGGGAATCATCAGCCCGGCTGTATTGCAGACGGCCGTTTTTCAGGCAGCAGATGCGCTGAAGCTGTTAACGGGCGGATCTATCGAGCATGTTCTCCGTTCCTTTGATTTATGGAAAAATGAACGGTCAGAAATAAACGTCGCCCGTCTTAAGTCGGCTGATTGCCCAAGCTGCGGCACAAACGAATTTCCGTTTTTATCCTATGAAAATCAGACAAAAGCGGCGGTTCTGTGCGGGCGGAACACGGTGCAGATCAGAACGGGGATCTCCGAACAGGTTGATCTGCAAAAACTTGCGGGACAGCTCAGACGGACAGGGCTTGATGTTTCAGCCAACCCGTATTTAATTTCGTTTTGCACAGACAATTTCAAGATGGTACTGTTTCGTGACGGCAGAGCATTAATACACGGCACAAGTGATATCAGCAGAGCGAAATCCTTTTATCATAAATGGATCGGATAATGCGAAAGGAGAGAAAAACATCATGAGCATATGCAAAGCATTGACGATTGCCGGATCAGATTCAGGAGGCGGCGCCGGTATACAGGCGGATCTCAAAACCTTTCAGGAGCTCGGCGTTTTCGGGATGTCAGCCATTACAGCGGTAACCGCCCAGAACACTTTGGGTGTTCACGGCATTTATCCGCTCACCCGGGAAGCGCTGGGCAGCCAGATTGACGCGGTGGCGGAAGATTTGCGGCCTGACGCTGTAAAAACGGGAATGCTGTGGAGCGCGGAAATGATTGCGGAAATTGCGGAAAAAACGGATCAGTACGGGCTTGATCATGTCATCACCGACCCCGTCATGATTGCCAAAGGAGGCGCTTCCCTGCTGCGTGAGGAATCTCAGGCCGCGTTAAAAGAGCTGTTAATTCCGCGCAGCTATGCGGTGACGCCGAATGTTCCGGAAGCTGAGGTATTGACGGGAATGGAAATCCGCACGTTTGAGGACCGGAAAAAAGCGGCCGAACGCCTTTGCAAGCTTGGTGCAAAGCATGTCATCATAAAAGGCGGACATCAGCCTGAACAGGGGAGAATCGTTGATTTATTATTTGACGGTTCGTCTTTTACCCAAATCAGCCACGCTTATATTGACACGAAACACACCCACGGAACAGGCTGCACGTTCGCAGCCGCGCTGACGGCGGAAACGGCAAAGGGGAAAAACATTCAGACCGCGTTTGAGACAGCCGTCAATTTTGTGCGGGAAGCCGTGGAACATACGCTCGGCATCGGAGCGGGACACGGCCCGACCAATCATTTTGCCTTTAAAAGGAACAGTCTGCAGACGAGATAAAAAAGAGACCGCTTCAACATCCGCGGTCTTTTTCCCATGCTTTCAATCTGGACAAGGTTATGATATGATAAAAATTAAGATCAGGTACTAAAACTATGTCTTTAAGACGATTACAGGAGGCTTTATACATATGAATTTCTCACTTGAAGGCCGCAACATCGTTGTGATGGGCGTTGCCAATAAACGCAGTATCGCATGGGGAATCGCCCGTTCGCTGCATGAAGCCGGAGCGCGCCTCATTTTCACTTACGCGGGAGAGCGCTTGGAAAAATCAGTTCATGACCTTGCGGCTACATTAGAAAGAAATGATTCCATCATCCTTCCGTGTGATGTGACAAATGACGCTGAGATCGAAACTTGCTTTGCGAGCATTAAAGAGCAGGTCGGCGTGATTCACGGCATTGCGCACTGCATCGCGTTCGCAAACAAAGAAGAGCTTGTCGGCGAATATTTAAATACGAACCGCGAAGGATTCCTGCTTGCGCATAACATCAGTTCTTACTCTCTGACAGCAGTCGCAAAAGCGGCGCGTCCGATTATGACTGAAGGCGGAAGCATCGTTACACTCACTTACCTCGGCGGAGAGCGCGTCGTTTCAAACTATAACGTAATGGGTGTGGCAAAAGCGTCTCTTGATGCGAGCGTCAGATATTTAGCCGCTGACTTAGGAAAAGAAAACATCCGCGTCAACAGCATTTCAGCAGGGCCGATCCGTACGCTGTCTGCAAAAGGAATCAGTGATTTCAACTCTATCCTGAAAGAAATTGAAGAGCGCGCGCCGCTGCGCCGCACGACAACACCTGAAGAAGTGGGCGACACGGCTGCATTCTTGTTCAGTGACCTGTCAAGAGGCATCACGGGCGAAAATCTTCACGTTGATTCAGGATTCCATATTACCGCACGTTAAATAACAAGCAGTCCCTTTCAGGGATTGCTTTTTTCTTTCTTCTGATTTTAATCATTCCGTCATATAAATAAAACATGACAGAATCGGAGGGATGAAGATGTCAAAACAAAACAGAAACGCGGAAAAAAAACCGCTCATGTATATTGTTCAGGCGGATTATTCAGACACGCAATCATCAATGCAGGACATATTAATCAAAAAAAGGAAAGCGCCTCAGCCGCCGGAAGAAGAGCCGATGTATGGAAAGCGGGAGGAAGAATGTAAAACTCAGCCTGAAGGAGCAGTGGCTGTCGAACCAGAAAAGCAAGTACCTGAACAGCACAGCCGCGCAGAAGAAGCCGTTCAAGAAGTTCCGGCGCAAGCGGAGCAGGACACTGCCAAGCCTGACGCCTCTAAAAAAGAGCCTGATGCCGTTGAAAAAGAGCCTGAAGCGGTTCACAATGCCGCCCCAGAGGAAAAGGTTCCGCCAAAGCGCGTGAAAAAGCCGATGAGCAGAATGTCCATTCTTGAAAAAATTGATTTCTTAACGAAGCTGCCGCATAATATGCCGCGGACCCTTTGTCTGATAGAAGCCAACGGGAAAACCTACAGAGGCGTAATCGTCGGCAGAAAAAATAATGCGATCTTCCTGCGGACGACAAGCAACGGAGCGCCGGCAGAACTCGCAATAGACGATATTACCTCGCTGCATCCGCTTGGATTTTAACCATACAAAAAGCTGCCTGAATTCTTTAATCCGGCAGCTTATTTTTATGCTTTTTGATTTAAGAATGTGTGCGGTTGATCAGTCTCGGGTTCAGGCAATTGATGGCGCAGAAGCTATGGAGATCGACTTCAACGCAATAGTTCGTTTTTTCTAAACGGAATACATCGCAGAGAGAGTCTTTATCTGTAAAATCAAGAATGTGCTTATGCTCGTCAAAAGCAATAAGCAGACTTAATGTGGCACAGCCGTCACAGACCCTTTCAACTCTGAAAAAAACGGTGTTAAAACACGGACCGTTATCCAGCTCGCCGACATTTCCGAATGCGGTAAACGGTGATGATTTAGAAGTGAAAAGCACAAACGGCACTGTATCGCCTAATGAAAAACCCGGCGATAAAAGGTTGGAATAGCATCCGGCCGGGCAATCTTCCTCAACCGCATTTTGCAGGTCTTCAATATTTTCTACCGCTTCACGCACACAGTATGTTGTATGCTTGCTCATAATATCCCTCCTGACTTCACGTTTTATATACCGGATTAAACGATATCGGAGAGTCAGCCGCCCGGAAGTCCGGGCGGGCTGATGATTGCATCTGTAATAGAAGGTTGGAAGGGGATTCTTCTTTAGGAAAGATGCGAATCAATGACTATCCGTGATGCTTTTTCTCTTTGTGCGGCGCAGGCCGGTCAACAAGCTCCGGTGAAAGGCATTGAATGGCGCTGAAGCAGCTCAGATCAACTTCAATGCAAAAATCTGTTTTTTCTAAACCGAAGAAATCCGGGTCACAAGGATGGCAGACGCTGAGGGTGTCGCCGTGCACATCTACGGGGCGCAATACTGAAAGCGTTGCGCAGCAATCACAAACTCTTTCTGCCCGGAAGAAAATAGACTCGAAACACTGGCTGTCATCCGCAAAGCCTCCGACGTTCCCGAATGTGGAGAACAAACCGCCTTTTTTATCAAACAAGAGAAACGGGATGGTATCTTTACCGGTAACCGTCGGGCTTAACAGATTGGTATAGCATCCAGTCGGGCATTGTTCTTCAACAGCCTCTTGTTCTGCTAAAATCTTCTCGACTGCATCGCATACACAACTTTCATCTCGGCCATGGTGTTTTCCGCAGCTCATGGATTTCAGCTCCTTCTTTTAGGGTATTTGACTTTTGTCTTTAACAACATATGTACGCGAGCCTCACTTGGTGTGGGTGAACGTCTATATATTCATCATATGCGGAGAAAATAAGAAAAAGCAGAGCATTTTTAGCTCTGCTTTTTCTTTTTAGAGGATCAGGGTGATGACTAAGATGGCAACCAGTGTATTTGTCGCTGTTGAGATCAACACTGCGATATCGGCATCTACTGTTGTCACGTTTACGCCGCGGGAGTTTTCGATGAGCAGTTTTTGACGGTTGATTTGTTTGTTAGCTGTTAGCTGCAATAAGTCTTGTGCGACCAATTCAGCAATGACTCCGTCAGCGATTGAAGTGAGAGTGGCCGTTACGACTGCTGCATTAAGAGCTGTCATGACTGAAGCGACTGCTTGAACGTCTGTTGACGTTACGTTAATATCACAAGAGTCTCTGATAATAATCGCTTCTTCAGAAACTTGTTTGTTGAGATTCGCTTGAGCCAGGTCCTGGTCGATGAAGGCATTATCTTCGCCGAATCCGTTTCCGTTACAGCAAACACTGCATCTTCTGCCTTCTTTTTCTTCTTTTTCTTCTCGCGGATGTTCGCATTCAGGATCAAGTGCAACCCAAGAGTATGGTCTGCTTTCCATATCTATTCCTCCTTTTCTTTTACTAATATTAAATGAGCCGGCCCCTTACTTTGACTCAGGCATCTATCCTGATAAAAATCACTATTTTTTAGTTATTGACCGGGATTTTGGCGTCTTTGCCGGAGCTGTTCGATTAATTGTTCTCTGCGGGTTTTTGGATTTGTCTGCTGTTCTTGCGCTTTTTCCTGCTCTTTTTTCTGTCTCTGGCTTTCAAGAAAAGCTTCTGATTTCGCCTGCATGTCTTTGACTAATGCGATCAGCATTTCTTTTTCTTCATCAGGGATATCCCGCATTTTATCCTTTGTCACGCCGTGTTTTTTGAAGACATTGCTGACAAGCACTTTTAAAAGCGGATCCACTTCTGGTAGACTTTCGAGTTCTTTTTTTAATTTTTCGTTATCTGCCATTTGTTCTCACCTCTGTTTAAATATTTGAAAAGAAAGGTTAAAGGATGTCTAGTTCAGCAAAAAGTATATTTAATAATTGAAACAAAGTTTGTACAAAGGCCATGATATCGTCTGCAGTCAGTGTGATTTTGACATTGCGGCTGTTAATGACTTGAATGAGGGTTCGCTTTTTTATTTGGCAATCATCGAGGATCAGCAGTTCGGTTGCCATTTGGTCGGCTGTGTCTTCATCTGCGATCGCGAGCTGTGTCGCAAGGATAATCGCCGTAGTAACTGAAGCTTGTATTGAAAGAGCGGCCGTTATAAGTGTTGTATCTATTGTGACATTTTCGCAATCAATCACTTCGATCTTCTGCTCGAATTCGTTGGATAATTGTTCGAATATTTGAGGTTGCAGTGTTTCGACTTTTTCTTCAAACGACATAACCTTCACTCCTTTCTCATTCATACTTTATATAATGCAAATGAAACGCCGAGCGGAATAAGAAAAACAACTAAATCGCACCTATTTTTTTACCGGACAAGGTGCGATTCATGAAGATCAGGGTTTTCGCATATGTATAAAGAGGTCAAGTTTTGAAAAGGAGTGAACAGGTGGTTATCAATTGGCTTTCATTTATTCTGTTATCGTTTGCCGTTTTCCGGCTGGCCAGGCTTTTCGTATTTGACACCATTATGGCGCCGCTTCGGAGCCTTTTTCACGAGGAAAAAACAGAAACCGCACCAGACGGCACGACAGAAACCTACATTGTCATAAAAGGAAAAGGTATCAGGGCATTTATCGGTGAACTTCTCAGCTGCTACTGGTGTACGGGCGTGTGGTGCGCGGCCTTTTTAATTGCGGCGCAGATTTTGGTACCCGAGGCTGCGCAATGGCTGATTTTGCTGTTAGCCATAGCCGGCGCGGCCGGGATCATTGAAGCTGCGGTTTCTCGTCTTCTGCAGGAATAAGGCGGTTCCACCAGCAACTTACCGTCACTTTCGGCATAAACTGGCATATATGACATAAGGAAAGGAAGGATCACCATGAATCAATCAAGCAAACCTTCCCAACATTCTCCATACAAAACAACTGTGCATCAGCCTTACGAAAAAAAAATTAAGAAAAAAGGCTGCGGCTGCGGCCAAAAGAAAAAACCGAAATAGCCGTTCTCTAAAAAACCGGAGCTTCCGGTTTTTTTGTTTTTTGCCGAACGCCGGCCTCTGTTCGGCATAGATCATAGGAGGAGGGGATGTTATGAATATATTTGAATCATTCATAAACGGTAAATACCGCCGGCACAATCAAAACCAGCGGGAGCATGACAAATATATCTTATCTATTGAAAAACAGCTGTCTGAGTTTGATGAAGCGGGATCGCGCTTTGAGGAATGGATAGATGTGTTTGCCGCCGAAACAGAAGCAAAACTGAAGAAAAATGAGCATTCTCACTAAAATGAATGAAATCCGCACCGGCCCTATGCATTTATCCAAGCCAAACAAGTCGGCTCACATAGTGTATAGAGAGTAAAGGAGGTGCTTAGATATGGGATTCGGATATGGCGGATTCGGCGGCGGCTACGGCGGTTATGGCGGCTGCGGCGGATACGGAGGCGGCTATGTCGGAGGCGGATACGGCTCAACATTTGTTCTTGTTGTCGTATTGTTCATCCTTCTGATCATTGTCGGTGCATCCTTTTTTGGCTAAACCTTAGCAAGACCTTGGATAAGCGCGGGACCGTTCAGTCCCGTGCTTCCCTGATGTATGAAGGCGTATAGAGACGGGGCACTCGGAATTTTTTCCTTGTCTTACGGGCACATGTTCCGCTCTTTATTCATACAATATCGTATTACTCCACAAAAGGAGGCACACCATGGATAATCAATTTTTCAAAAATATTGAGAAGAAAACAGGCGTCAGCATGAAGGATGTCATGAACCTTGCAGGATCATTGCAAAATGCCAATTTCAAAGATGAAAACACGGTGAGGGGCGTCATTCAGAAGGTGTCCCAGCTGGCTAACAAGCGTGTTCCGAAAGAATTGGAAGACAAAATCGTTCAATCTATTACAAGCGGTAAAGAGAAACTTGATTTTGGCACCATTTCTAAAATGCTGAACAATAAATAGGCGTCAGACGGCCTTGCTAAAAAGGCCTTTTTATGTGAGAAGAACCCGGCAGTGATCTGCCGGGTTCTTTATATCCTGAGTGCGCTCCGTCTGTCCGTCCGAAGAAGGGGCTCGAGAAATCTTGAGCTGCGCGCTGTTTTTCCCCGCCTGTACGCGGGACAAGATACATATAAATGCTGCATGGCCCTTGTCATTGCGACATACAGAAGCCGTCTTTCTTCTTCGAGCGGAGCGGGATCGCCCTGTCTCGCCGTCTCAAGCGCGAAGTCATGGGGGATCGAGCCGTCAGCCGCGCCTAAAATATAGACCGTATTGAATTCAAGACCTTTAGAGCGATGAATGGTCAGCAGTTCGACGCCGTTTTCATCGGTTTTCAGATTCTCAGCGGCGCGCATATGATCGACATGCGCAAGAAAATCGGGAATGGTTTTGAATTTTTTGGCGGCCACTTTGACATCCCTGAGATCATCAGAGCCTTTTTCCAGTTTGTTTCCCTCATTGCCCCGTTTTTTTAAATACTCGGAAAAACCCATTTTGCTTTCTGCAAAGGTGATGGCTTCAACCGGCTTCATTGTTCGGATGCTTGCGAAAAACGGAACGATCTGCTTGATCTTCCCTATTTGAAAAGGCTTCAGGTCAGGCAGTTTCGTCAGTGCCTTAATCATCGTGCAATCTTCCGTGATTGACAGCGCCTTTAACGTTTGCAGGGCGGATTGCTTTAAAAATAAGGCGGGCAGCAGGTCTTTCACCGCATCCGGATCATCTTCATTCTGACTCGCATATAAGTAGGCGAGGATCTGGCGTACGATTCTGCGGCTGTAGAACGTCTGAACGCCCCGGTCGGCATGATAAGGAATCGATGATTGATGCAGTCTTTCATAAATGGCCCGTCCGGCGCTGTTTGTCCGGTAAAGCACGGCAAAATCGTCAGGGCTCGCCCCGTTTTGAATTTTCTCTTTCATATCTGAAACAATCATGGTCGCTTCTTCTTCTTCATCGTAAGGATAAAACATCACGGGATTGTGAACGCCGTCTTTGACGGCAGAAAGTGTTTTTTCATACCGTTTTTTATTTTTCTTTACGACGGCATGAGCGCTTGAGACGATCGGATGCGGCGATCGGTAATTTGCCGTTAAGTAAATGGTCTTTGCTGCCGGATAATCCTTTTGAAAATCAAGAATGAAAGACGGGCTGCTGCCGCGGAACGCATAAATGGATTGGTCGTCATCACCCACGCAGCACAGGTTATTCTCAGGACTTGCGATCATTTGCATAATGTTGTACTGAACAGGGTTGATATCTTGAAACTCATCAATCAAGATATGAGAAAATCTGTTTTGGTACTGCGCGAGAATATCAGGCCGGCTTTGAAACAGTTCATAACAGCCTTGTGCCATGTCATCAAAATCAAATTGCCGTTTTTCCCGCTTCTGCCGTTCGTAATGTTCGTAGAGCCTGTACACTTTTTTCTCCCAGTCGTCCGCAAGCGGAATGGTCTCATGGGGGAGATACGTGTTTTTCCAGCAGCCGATAAGCTGAAGCGCCTGGTCGACGGGAAACTCTTTTTCATCCAAATTTTCTTCATAGAGCGCCTTTTTCACATATTGCTCTTTTTGCCACTCCATTTTTAAAAGCTGGCTGCCGTTCCATTTTGAAGAATCATAATGATAGAGTATTTTATAGAAAAAACTGTGGAATGTTCCGGTCACGAGACGGGAGACTTTTCCGGCTGCCAGACCGTACTCATTCGCCATCCGCTCTTTCATTTCGGCGACGGCTTTTGTCGTAAAGGTCACAAGCAGCATATTCTCAGGTGAAATGCCGAGGTGTTCAATCATATGGGCGGCGCGTGCTGTCAGCACCCTCGTTTTTCCGCTTCCCGCTCCGGCAAGCACTAATAAAGGCCCGTCCGTTTCAGTAACTGCCTTCATCTGTTCACGGTTCAGGCCGATGCCGGGAAACAAAGATGTATCAGCCGCCTCGGATGTTGGTGAAAACGGTTCGGCCGCAGGCACTTTTTTCGGGCTTTTCCATTCTGAGACGATCGGTTTCGGATTCTCTGAAATCGCTTTTCCTTTCGGCAGGCGGAACATGCCGGCTTCCTTATACTCTTCTTTTTCTTTCTCCGCTTGCGGTTCCTCGGCCGCGCATGCTTTTTCACAGGCGGTGAAGTCTCCCTTTTGCCGGTGATAAAATGCCGGCTGCTCTAAAATCGAAAGCCGCATCAAGACGGGCTGGTCACAATGTGCGCAAAAAATATTTCCTTTTTGAGCTTCTTCAAAAAGGAATTGGTAATGTTCTCTGGAATATGTATGTAAATGTATCGTTCGGTTATTCAGTCGGGCGCATTTCAAAAAGGGGTCCTCCCATTAAAAGGTGTTCATCCATTTGATAGACAAAGAATATCATAACAAAAGAACCGCGTTTCAAAAAGTAAGATTAAGGGAAATGAAAAGCGAAGGGGAGGGGTACATATGATTTATGCAGGACGGATTCAAAACCAGCAGTATTCTCAATACGCAAACCGGGCAGCGGGTTATAAGCCTGATTACGCCGGCATTACGAAAGCGGCCGCCCTCGCCAATGACAGGTTGTACAGAGAGGTGGAGCGCCGCCAGGAAAATACCGCAGCCGCAGAAAAGAAAGTACATGAGGAAAAACGTAAGCGCTCTCTTTCCCGTCTGCCGCAAATCATGGGAAAAGGCCGGCTGATAAATCAATACGTGTGAAAAAGCCCGGAAATATCCGGGCTTTTTTTGAGTCGTATATATGAAAGATACGGAAAGGAATGATTCAATTTGAGAAAGCTTTCATTATTAATTGCGGGGTTATTTCTATTCGGCCTCTTTACTGCCGGAATGAAACCGGCACACGCGGCGGAGGGCTCCGCAGCAAAAGATGTCACTCTCACACAGCTGGCGCCGCATGTCTGGATGCATACAAGCACCGGTACGGCAGACGGAAGTCCCGTCCCTGCGAACGGATTGCTTCTTGAGACTTCAAAAGGAATCGTACTGATTGATACTCCGTGGAATGACAGTCTCACAGAGCAATTAATGACACAAATAAAACAGCGGTTTCCCGGCAAAAGGATGACCGATGCCATTGTGACACACGCCCATGACGATCGTATCGGCGGTCTGAACACCCTGTACAAATACGGGGTAAAGGTGCACAGCACGAAGCTGACCGCCGACTTCGCCCGACAGCAGGGATATGACCGGCCGCTCGGAGATTTGAAAAACGTGACAAAGCTGCAGTTCGGCGATATGAAAATTGAAACGTTTTATCCGGGAAAAGGGCATACGGAAGACAATATTCCCGTCTGGCTGCCTGAGGATAAGCTCTTATTCGGCGGATGCTTAATCAAGGCTTTAGAAACAAAGGAAATCGTGCCTACTCCGGGCTTTTATCCGGATCAGTGGCCGCGCGCCGTCAGCAAAGTCATGAAAAGATATCAGGACATCAGCATTGTCGTTCCGGGCCATGGCAGTCCGGGGGATGACCGTCTGCTGCCGCATACGATAAACCTTCTGAAAGAAACGTAATAAAGAAGACCGGCGCTCCCATTACGGAGTGCCGGCTTTTTTTATCTCTTCCTGATTTTCATAAAACTGAGGAAAGCAAGTGCAAGCGCCAAAACGGTATATCCCGCTATCGGCCAAATATGCTGATGAAAGGAAGAATAATCTCCGGATATGACTTCCTGAGCCAGCTCGATCGAGTGAATAAACGGTAAGGCATAAGCGATATGTTTGAATGTGTCACCGAGCAGGCTCACCTCCATCCAAGCCCCGCCCAGAAATTGCACGAGTGTAATATAAATCGTTCCGATACCTGAAATTTGTTTGTCCGTAAACACAGCCCCTAAACATAAACCGAAGAAAACGGACATCATCGCAATCGGCAGCAAGACAGCGATACCTGCGAGAAGATTCATCCACTCGGCGGATAAACCGGCAGCCGCTGCTGCGATAAAACAAATGACGATTTGTAAAATGGCTAACGGCAGCATCGGCATTGCATAACCGATGACATAATCGGCTGTTTTTAAAGGGGAAGCAAACAAACGGGTCAAAAGGGCGGTCTGTTTGTCTTTTGCGATCAGCAATGCAGAGAACATTGTAAGGAAAGCGAAACCGAAAACAATGAGTCCGGGTGCTAAGTGCTGAATTTTAAAGGTATCAAGCGGCGCATTTTTTTCAATCGCCGTAAACAGAAACAATAGAATAACAGGCAGTGCGATTCCAAGGATAATAGACAGGGGGTCACGAAAAATTTCTTTGCGGTTGCGAATGGCGAAATCAAGCATAAAGACCCGCCTCCCCGTCACAAATCGCTAAAAAGGCATCTTCAAATGTGGCTGAATGAGTTTGCTTTTTCAGAGCCTCCGCCGTGCCCAGTGCTTTTAAAGTCCCATTTTCTAAAATGCAAATACGATCTGCCAGGGCTTCAGCCTCTTCTAAATAGTGTGTCGTTAATATAATCGTCATGTCTCCCTTTAATGCCTCAAGATTTTTCCACAACTCGCGGCGTGAACGGACGTCCAGCCCTAATGTCGGTTCATCTAAGAAATAAATATCCGGCTTGGTGATCATTCCCATTGCGATGCTGAGGCGGCGCTGCATTCCTCCTGATAATGTTTTTGTTTTTGCTCTTTCTTTCTCTTTTAATTGAAACAATTCGAGCATCTCATCTGTTCTTTTTTTTGCTTCTTTTTTCGGAATTCCGTAGACTCCGGCTATAAACTCTAAGTTTTCCCGTACGGTTAGATGAGGAGCGATGGCTGTTTCCTGCGGGGACATATTCAATTTCGGTTTTATTTTATCCAAATCAGTCAAAATACTGTGTCCAAGCACTGATGCATCACCGTCATCCGGAGAAAGGAGTCCGCAAAGCATACTGATTAATGTCGTTTTTCCGGCTCCGTTCTCACCGAGTAATGCGAAAAATTCCCCTTTCTCAATTGAGAACTCAAGACGGTCAACGGCGGCGGTTTCTTTATAATGTTTCGTTAATTGCTTCAGCTCAATCGCGTGCATTTACTCATCCTCACTATCTTCATCGATTTGCTTAGCGTTTAAAATATCTTTTGCAAATTCGAAAAAGAGTTCTTGTTTAACAAGTGCGATACCTTGCTGGTCATCCCCAAGCATAAGCAGTGAATCCCCCGGATTTATATCGAAAACATCTCTTGCTTCTTTAGGAATGACAATCTGTCCTTTTGTGCCCACTTTAACAGTCCCGAATATATGCTTTCCTTTTGGTGCCGTCATGTTTATCCCTCCGAAATATGAATTGTATTTTTTGTATGAATTGTAATACTTAGTATACTAAACATACATTAAAATTCCATAAAATTCAATAAAATTCATGAAATAGTATTATTTTCATAAAAAAAGCACTCCTGCCATATCAACAGGAGTGCTTTTGATTTTATCGTTTGTGTTTCTTTATCATTTCCAGATGGGGGATGCCCGCATCGAGAAATTCTTCGCCGGATGTGACGCGGTATCCTTGTTTTTCGTAAAACGGAACTGCCTGCGTCTGCGCATGTAAGATAAAGCTGTCGGCGCCCTTGGCTGCCGCCGCTTTTTCAAGCGCCTGCATAATGATGGCTCCGACGCCTGAAGAACGATGGCTTTTCATCACGCAGATGCGTTCTAATTTTCCATGCCCGTCTTTCATGCGCCATCTGCCGGCTCCGACCGGCTGGCCGCCGTCATATATGACTATATGCTCTGACGTGTCCTCGAATTGATCAATCTCTTCTTCTTCCGGAACGTGCTGTTCTTTAACGAAGACCTCTTTTCTGACGAAAAAAGCGTCGTTCAGCTGTTTTTCAGTTTTTGCGATGATGGATTCCAAACAGTTATTCTCCTCCGCCTAATAAAAATGTTTCGTACACAGTCCATGAGCCGTTATCCAACTGATAGAGCAAGTGAAAACGGTCGATGACTTCTTCGTGGGAAATGTCCTGCATTTTCAGCTGTCCGAGTACGTCGGAATGTTCATCTGACGACAGCTTCTGGCCGACCGTGACATGCGGAACGAAGCTGTATTCCGGCTCGCCGGATAATGCTCCTGAGTAGCATTTCTCACTCAGAGATTTTAATTCCTCCGTCGGCTCCGCTTTCATATATATCACATTATTCACAGGAGAAAACGAGCTGTATTTTGTGATTTTCAGAACGAGCGGATGCGACTCTTTCGCCGTCTGTCTCAGCTGTGATACGACCTGCTCGATTTCCTGTTCTGTCGCTTCAAACGGATCTCTTAGCGTCAGGTGCGGAGGAATGAGCGCGTAGCTCGGGTCGTAGCGTTTCCGGTACGAGTTTGCGAGATCCTGTAATTTTTTTGATGGAAATAAAACAATACCGTATTTCATGAAAGTTCCCTCCTTAAATGAATGGTTACAGCATTTTTTTCAGCGCCGGCGTGATGAGCGGCTGCCAGTAGGTCCATTTATGATCCCCGTCGAAGGTTTCATACGTGTATTCAGACTGTTTGCTTTCCAGCAGCTGTTTGAGCTCTTCGTTCGGCGCGGTGAAATCAAGAACCTGGCCGTCTGTCGTGTGAACGCCGGTTTCTTTTTCTCCGATTTGATGATAGACGGAAATCTGTTTGAGATCCTCCGACTGCCGGACGGCATCCAGCACGTGCCCGTCAACATACGGAGACTGCATGATGACGTTTCCAAACATGTTCGGATAGTCAATCGCCGTCATGAGCGAAACGGTTCCGCCGAGGGAATCCCCGATCATGGTGCGGCCGTATCCGACTTGATAAGTCGGGTATTCTTTGTCGATAAAAGGAACGAGCTCATTTGCGATAAATCGCTTATATGAGGCGAACTTAGAGCCTTCTGGATGGTATGTGTTTCTTCGCTCCCGCACATTTTTATAAGGGACGCCGATAATGATGCAGCGGTCAATTTCCCCTTTTGACATAAGCTCTTCCGCCTGCCGCCCAATTCTCCCTAATCTGAAATAATCATGGCCGTCCTGAGCGATGACCGTATGATATTTATACAGGGGGGAGAAGGTGGCGGGCAGGTAGACCAAAACGGTCATTTCCTCTTCAAGCTCATGGGAGAAAAGTTTTTTCTCATGAATGATTCCGTTTTTTGATGCCACATCGCATTCCTCCAGGCCGCTTCTTGTCTTGATGGTTTTTTCCTATTGTACCATGAATTATTAGAAATTTCTTTCTTCAGATGCACTTCTTGCGAGAGTTCAGATAAATAAAAAGTTATTGAAATTCATTTTATAGTGCGTTAATATAGAACAATCAGAAAATACAAAACAATATTCTTATCACGAGAGGTGGAGGGACTGGCCCTTTGAAACCTCAGCAACCGGTTTGCTTTGCCGCGGGAAGGCAAAGTGCCAAGGTGCTAAATCCAGCAAGCGATTCACATGCTTGGAAGATAAGAGGAAGAGAAAAGCTCCTTCTTCTTATGAAGAGGGGGCTTTTTTATTTTTGAAAAAGGATGGTGCTTACTGATGACGCAGCATGTTGATACAAAATTAGCCCAAATCGGAAATAGAAGCGAAGAAGCAACGGGAACGGTCAGTCCGCCGATTTATCTGTCCACCGCTTACCGCCATAGAGGAATAGGAGAATCTACAGGTTTTGATTACGTGCGCACGAAAAACCCGACACGCCAGCTCGTCGAAGACGCCATCGCCGTGTTGGAAAACGGTGCGAGAGGATTTGCTTTCAGCTCGGGAATGGCAGCCATTCAAACCATTATGGCTTTATTTAAAAGCGGGGATGAATTGATTGTATCCTCCGATTTATACGGAGGCACGTACCGTTTGTTTGAAAACGAATGGAGAAAATACGGCTTAAGCTTTATTTACGATGATTTCAGCGATGAAGACTGTTTACGCTCCAAAATAACGGAAAATACGAAAGCGGTATTTGTTGAAACACCGACAAACCCGTTAATGCAGGAGGCGGACATTGAAAAAATCGCCCGGATTACGAAAGAAGCCGGCCTGCTTTTAATTGTGGATAATACGTTTTATACCCCGGTGCTCCAGCGCCCGCTTGAACTGGGAGCGGACATCGTCATTCACAGCGCCACAAAATATTTAGCGGGGCACAATGATCTCCTTGCCGGTCTGGCTGTCGTTAAGGATGAAGAGCTCGGCGAGATCATGTTTAATCACCAAAATGCGATCGGCGCGGTTCTCCCGCCGTTTGATTCGTGGCTTTTAATGAGAGGGATGAAAACACTCGGACTCAGAATGCGCCGTCATGAAGAAAACGCCCGTGAACTTGCAGAATTTTTAGAACAGGAAGAAGAAATTGCCGACGTGTTATATCCCGGAAAAGGCGGGATGCTGTCTTTCCGGCTGCAAAAAGAGGAATGGGTCAATCCGTTTTTAAAGGCGCTGAAAACGATCTGTTTCGCAGAAAGTCTCGGCGGGGTGGAAAGCTTTATTACATATCCCGCGACGCAGACGCACATGGACATTCCGGAAGACATCCGTATCGCAAACGGCGTCTGCAACCGTCTGCTGAGATTTTCAGTGGGCATTGAACATGCAGAAGATTTGAAGCGGGATGTAAAGCAGGCATTACAGCAAGTAAAAGAGGGGGCCGTATCATATGAGTAATCACAATTGGACGCTGGAAACCCAGCTCGTGCACAATCCATTTAAAACAGACGGAGCCACCGGAGCCGTCAGCGTCCCGATCCAGCATGCTTCCACATTCCATCAGTCTTCATTTGAAGAATTCGGGACATATGACTACAGCCGCTCAGGCACACCGACAAGAACAGCGCTTGAAGAAACGATCGCAGGTCTTGAAGGCGGAACGAGAGGATTTGCTTTCAGCTCCGGAATGGCGGCGATTTCGACGGCGTTTCTGCTCTTATCCCAAGGCGACCATGTTCTCGTCACGGAGGATGTGTACGGCGGAACATTCCGCATGGTGACTGAGGTTCTGTCCCGTTTCGGGATCGAACATACCTTTGTCGATATGACGGATATCAACGAAGTGGCGCGGAATATCCAGCCGAACACAAAGGTCATTTATATGGAAACACCGTCAAATCCGACACTTGGAATTACTGATATTAAAGCGGTTGTCCAGCTTGCAAAAGAAAACGGCTGTCTGACCTTTCTGGATAATACATTCATGACACCTGCACTGCAGCGTCCGCTTGATCTCGGCGTTGATATTGTGCTTCACAGCGCAACAAAATTCCTGAGCGGACACAGTGATGTGCTGTCAGGCCTTGCCGCCGTAAAAGATGAAGAGCTCGGCAATCAGCTGTATAAGCTGCAAAACTCGTTCGGCGCCGTCCTTGGCGTGCAAGATTGCTGGCTCGTGCTGCGCGGCTTAAAAACATTGCAGGTCAGACTGGAAAAAGCGAGCCGGACGGCTGAGCGGCTGGCTGCCTATTTTGACGGGCATCCCGCAGTCAAAAACGTTTACTATCCCGGCCTTGCCGGACACCCGGGAGCCGATACCCATAAACGTCAAGCGAGCGGAGCGGGCGCCGTCCTGTCCTTTGAATTGGAAAGCAAAGAAGCCGTCAAAAAGCTGGTCGAAAACGTATCGCTTCCGGTATTTGCCGTCAGCCTCGGCGCCGTCGAGTCCATTCTCTCATACCCTGCAGCCATGTCGCATGCCGCCATGCCGAAAGCAGAGAGGGAGAAACGCGGCATCACAGACGGCCTTCTGCGCCTGAGCGTCGGAGTCGAAAACGCCGAAGATTTAGAACGGGACTTCGAACAGGCATTGAAAAAAATAACCCCCGCCCAAGTGAGATCATAAACGAAAAGGGCGCCGTCAATTTTGCGACGCGCCCTTTTTTTTATTTTAGATAAAAAAAGTGTTGACGAATGAGAAATCAGGAGATATAATTATAAATGTCAGAGAGACAACAACATACCCAGCAACACATACATATCATGATTCCGTAGCTCAGCTGGGAGAGCGCTACCTTGACAGGGTAGAGGTCGCTGGTTCGAGCCCAGTCGGAATCATAGCCAAAACCCTTGCGTAGCAAGGGTTTTTTATTTTTTATTGAAACAGCTCTAGAGACTTACATTATTCCAGTAAGAAGGGCAAGGAAATGGCATTGATTGCTATTATGCACTGAAAACCAAAAATTCGTCAGACCGTTCCTAATGAGTTCTCCAGATAGAACTGCGGATCGAAAACAAAGTGAAACTTGAAGCGGTATTAAGTAATAAAAAGGTCCCTTGAATTTCAAGGGACCTAAAGTTTCAATCATCACTCTTATACCTTTGGGGGATCTTGTCTCTCCAATCGAGTATAAGTTTTTTGGATTTTTCTGTCTCCATGGAGCTTCTATCGTTTTCATTTTCTGTATAAAGGTGTTCTATGACTGTTTGATCTTCTTTTATATATGCAATGGTTGTATTTAGTTGAATCTCATATTCTTCAGAAGAACCATCCAATACATCTTGAATCATTTTCAAGTATTCATCAGCTTCATCTACCGAAACAATGTCTTCTATGAAATCAGAAAAGTATTCTAACTCTGCGGGGAGAACTACTCGTAAGTATCCTAAATGGTCTCTTTTACATTCAAATGAATATTCCATAATAAAATCAATCATTCCCTTGGTTTTTTTATATAAAGGATATGCAGTAGCTATTGAGCCATCTTTATTAATGTACATCTCTACATCTAATACAGCCGATATGGTTTAGCGACTTTTTGTTCATCAGAGAGATGGGAAAAATCCCATAAAATGAGATTAGAAGAATATAAATTAAGTCCATTATTATGGTTTTTTTTTTATTACCCTCTTTTTCTGCAGTTTATACCACTTCAATTTATCTGTCATCAAAAATGCGGTCGAACGATTCAGTCCATGTTTGTTTTGAAGACATACGGCATTTACGGACTAAAAACGAAAGCGGAGCGAGAAGTGAAATTGAAATTATAAAAGAAGCCCTTCTTATAAGAGGGCTCTTTTTCTAACTATGTTGTTTTAAGGTGTTTTTTAATTTGTTCAGTGACTTGCTTAAGCCATTCTAATGGTGTTATATCATCTTCTGGAAAGTATATGCCATCCGCTGCTTCTTCTATAAATTCATTCTTATCTGCTTCAGAATAATCACTATTTACAAACTCAGTTAGTGCTATTAAATCTCTTTCTTTTAGTTTTTGTGATGCTTCATTTAAATATTCATCAAGTGCATTTTCCGGAGACTCTATATCTTGGTGGAAATGTCCACCGAGAAATCTAAATACAGGATCAGAAACTTTAATTTCAATCATTGCTTACCACCACCAAGAATCGTTATCTTCAAATATAAGAGATGGTAAGTATATTATTCTATATAACTTTCTGCTATATCAATATCATTTGTCATTTTTAGGCCAGGGTATTTTTCATCTAATTTTCTTAAACAATCAATAAGTTCTTTACTTTGCAAACTTTCAGCTAAATCTTCAAATACCTCACTGACCCAATATAAATCTGCTTTATTACAATTTTCTAGATAGCTGATTGTATTTTCTTCGTTTTCTGAGAGCACTTCAATTATTTCATCCCAACTTTTTTGAATGCCATAGTCATCATTAAGATTAAGTTTTTTTCTTTTAATTAATATATCTTTCATTTTTTTCTCTAAATTCATATTGATTCTCTTAACTAAGAAGGGCTAATATTTTCATATTGCTTTCCCTATTGTTACATCTCCATCATGGAAAAATTCAATAACATAACCAGATTCGCTGAACATGAAGGTATCTGAACCTACAGCAGTTACATCATCAATTACGTTTAAGGCGTTGTCTAAGCTGGTTTTTACAGCTGGATAATCACCGTAAGCCCAAAGGAGAATAACAGTTTTATTATCTATTTTATTCTGAACTAACCATTCATCAATATCTTCAGCGTAATCAATAGATCTGTGATAAGTTACTTCATCCCATTTAATTCTTCCCCATGATGTGAAGGGGAAACTTTCGCCAAGTTGCTCATGATATTTACGTGTCTCAGAAATAGTGAGGACTTCTTTGTTATCTCCAAGAGCTTCTAGACATTCTTCGTATAAGGTCATATTAACACTTCCTATTTATTTAAATGTTTTAAAAGGGATTTATAAGTATCTTCGTTTCCGTTAAAAGGTATATAATATTTCTTTGCCTTATCTCCTTTTCCATTTCTATAATCCTCAACATTTATATGAGGTCCCTTTTCGGGGTCATAATCTAATCTCCAAAGGACTTTATTATCTCCAGACATTCGGCCAGTAACTTTACCAAAGCCTGCGCTTTTAGACAAAGTACCTATAAAAGGTTTTGAATCTATTCCTAAATCACCAATTAGATTTAGCGCCTCATTTCTAGCTTGTTCATATGTGTCTACCTTTGGAAGCGCAACTTCTCTTGATTTTTTGGAAAGGCCTTTTTTAACTGTCTTGCTTTTTGATGACTTACCATTGATTGATTTATAGAGTACACTATCTTTAGTGGAATCGGCTACTCTTTTTAGGAGTGATGTATTCTTCACATTAATAGTATTCTCAGCATCTTGAAGGATTCCTTCTAATGCAGGAGTATACCGATTGACAGGAGATTTGTAAAACTGTTTTACAGACTTTCCGCCTTTCTTAATTGTGCCACCAGCTTTAGCAAGATCTTTCGAGCCTGTTGAGACAGAGGACTTTCCGCCTTTCAATAACAGAAGGCTTCCGCCCAAGTAAGTAACATAGTGCATCCGTGTATATGCATCCCCGTGAATCATCTTTTTATCCCAATCATCCTTCAATGTGTCAACCATACTTTGATAGACACCTAGATAATCGTATTCCAGAACAGTATCCAGAACTTTTTGAGGATCTTTGTTTAAGTTGTCAATTGTCCAACCGATATTCCGTCCGAGTTGAAGTGCTCCTTCACCGGTATCCTTGGCAAGATCGTATACACCAACAAGCAGACCTTTGGCGCCATCACCTATGATTTGCAATGCTTCTTTTCCGTTATCCATGAAAGCTTTACGCTGTTCCAGAAATGAAACAAATTCAAGCTGTTCAGGGGTGAGATTCTCATAGCCAACCTTTTTGGCGATTTCCAAATATTCATCCGGATCGGTGACACCAGCGGCCAGCTTTTTCTTCAGATCCTGGATTTCCCGCTCTTTCGCTTCTTCCTTTTTAATCGTCAAATAAGCATCCGAATGTCTTGCAATCTCGCCTTTTTTCTTATGGATGTCGCTTTCACGGTACGCCTTAGCGTTGTAGTGAAGCGGCGTGGCGCTTTTTCCTTTGCCTGTGGCGTTTTGGAGCTGCTGAAAATCGGCCTGGATGAACTGTTCGTTCGCTTCGGTTTCTGTGTATTCCTTCGTTAGATCGTGATCAAGCTTGCCGAGCTTATGTATCGTTTCGCTTCTTTTTTTGTCAGCTGAAGAAAGCTTCTGATCTGTGCTTTCGGTTGAAAATAATTCGAGCGAGATGATGTCTTCGATCTCTCCGAGGATGGACCCCATGTCCTTTTTTTGCTCTTCCATAATCGCCTTTGATTTACTGAGGGCGTGGGTAAGCTCATGCTCCAGAAATGATTCCTCCACATGCGAATTGGAAAGTCCGGCGTCTTCGACCTTACCGGGAAGGCTTGTGAGAAATGCGATTTTCATGTCGATCAGATCAAGCCAGCTGTTTGTGACGCCGGCGTGGTCCTTGAAAAAAGCTTTGATGTTGTCAGCGCCCCGGCCTGAGAAATCATTGTCACCAAGATCAGCCATGCCTTGAAACGCTTTTTTCAGGTTGACCATCTGACCGCGCAGTTCTTTATATTCACCCGCGCGCTGTTTGGCAGCGGCCAGCAGGGTGGTTGCTTCGAAAACTTTCATTACCATATCCTTTCATTCGAAATACTTTAACAAGATATTATCATGTAGGAATGAAGGGGAAGACAAATAAGTATTTTGAAAGTGCAAAATGATTAATTTGTTCTGGGTAAATTTACTTATTTTATGATCGGGAATTGGGGAAGAGTTAGCTTCAGGTTGAATCGGTTGTTGGAACATCATGTGATGCATCTCCTTTAAAAAACATACACACATATTAGAGGGCTGAAATTCACCCGTATGAATTGGGATACGGCGGCCCAAACGGCTTTTCGCATGGAACCAACATGCGGCAACTGGTCAACAGCTTTAGAAACTTCATCCTAACAGGGAAGTGCGGCAAGCATTGGGAATATAAAGGAATATAGACTTACAGCTATGAAGGATGTATGAAAATCCGTCAGACGGCGAAGGAAAGGCAAATCTCCATTTATTGTGACGGTTATAATGCGGGTGCATGGAACTTCCCGTTCATCCGGAGTTATGTCAGAGGGACGAAAAGACTTTTATGGAGGAGGAAGCGGAATGATTGAATTTACACGGCCATCGCCTATGAAGAAAACATGCACGATGCACCCGGAAAAGGAATCTGTCAGAGCAGTTTCGTTTACTGATTTTAACGGCAATTCTGTAACAGTAACCCTTTGTCAAATGTGTCTGGCTGAATTAAAAATGAAAGCCGCGACTGAATACAGGAGTATGACTGAGGAGCGGGCTAAACAGAATCGTTTCAAGATTGGTGATCATGTGTATTTAGAGCATTTGGGAGTAGTCAGCGAGATAAAAAACATGGAAGGCGTTCAAGTGGCAAACAGGACAGACACAGACGGAGTCAGAAAGGCTACCCCTAAGGAAATCGCAGAATATAAAAAGCAGGGGAAGCAATGACGGTGAAAACTATTCAGTCAATCATTCTATCAGCTGTATTACTTAGAGGAGCGGCGGCCGAATGTTTACGGATGCGCGACTTACACGGCCGGAGCCTCCACGGTGGAGAGGAGGAGAATTCAAACTAAGAATGTGAATTGATTAAACGCAGTTTCATGAATCTCCGAAGGCTTTCACCCGAAATTTTGGTGCAGTATGGAAAAATTTTATGGAAACTTGACATAATGCTGTCAGGTCCCTATTGTATGATTAAATGAATGGCTAGTAAAATGATAGGAGGCGTTCAATATGAAGTTGTTGCAAATTAGACTATTGGTTAATGATTTTAAGAAAAGCGTCGAGTTTTACAAAGATTCATTAGGACTTCCAATAAGTTGGTTAGAGAAGGAAATGGAATATGCACTTTTCGATAATGGAGAAACGAAAATAGAACTTTTATCTCGAGAAAATATGGCTGAAATAGTTGGAGAAGAAAGAAAATCTTTAGACGGAGATGCGCAATCAAGATTTTTGCTTCAGTTTAAGGTAGAAGATGTTGATAAAACGTATGACTATCTGCACAAGCAAGGGATTAAATGCGTCAATGAACCACATGATCGTCAGGAATGGCGTGCACGAGTTGCTCATTTCAGAGATCCAGATAATAATCTTATTGAAATATATAAAATGATATAATTTTTTGACTGGCGGGATTAAGGTAATGCGTTTGTTAACTTACCTTATGATTTTTATAGTCTGCAAGAGAAACGTATATAGGTCCAAGACGGAAAGCCTGCGGACACTGATCATTGCACAGCATCACTGTGCTCTGACTGTGTCCGTTTTTATTTGCACGGAGGGATAACAAATAGATGATGAACACGAAGTGGACATGCAAACATTCAGACGCGGCAAGGGCGGCGCATTTAAGCGCAAATAAGGGGAGGAATCAGAATACAAGATTTAATCATTCAAAGGAAATATATTGACTTTCATCCTGTTTGTAATGTTAATTAGAAGATGTATACAAAAACATTATAATGAGGAGGCCTGAATGTGAAAAATAAAGCGGGAATACAAGTTGGAATATGCATTGGACTTTTATGTTTAAGCTTTACCGGTTTCAATCCTTTATTCGGCTCAGCGCATGCTGAAGCGAAGTCTATAGAAAACACAAAAATGACAAGCTGTATAACGAATCAGAAATTTGTTCAGCTTGAGAAAAAATTTGATGCCAGGCTTGGGGTTTATGCGATTGATACAGGTTCAAACAAGACAATCGCCTATCGGCCGAATGAACGGTTTGCTTACGCATCAACCTATAAAGTTCTGGCCGCGGCTGCTGTTCTGAAGAAAAGCTCAAATGAAAAACTTAATGCCATCATCCGCTACAGCAAAGACGATTTAGTTACATATTCTCCAATCACAGAAAAACACCTGGATACAGGCATGAGCCTGAAAGAAATCTCAGAAGCCGCTGTCCGTTACAGCGATAATACCGCCGGGAACCTATTGCTGCAGCAGCTTGGCGGCCCTAAAGGTTTCGAAAAATCACTGAAACAGATCGGGGATCATGTAACAAAAGCTGATCGATTCGAGACGGATCTAAACTCGGCGATTCCCGGGGATCGTCGTGACACAAGCACCGCAAAAGCACTGGCAACTGACCTTAAGACTTTCGCTTTGGGTAACACTCTCACGACTGACAAGCGCACGATCTTAACGGATTGGATGCGGGGCAACGCTACCGGCGATGAACTGATTCGTGCAGGCGCTCCTGCAGGATGGGAAGTCGGCGATAAATCCGGAGCCGGAAGTTACGGGACGCGAAACGACATTGCGATCGTTTGGCCGCCTGACAGAGCCCCAATTGTTTTGGCAATCCTGTCAAACCGGTTTACGGAAGATGCCGATTATAATAATGCTCTTATCGCTGAGGCTGCAAAAGTCGCTCTTAATGCTCTTAAATAAACATTGTCGTTCATTTTTTATGGCCGGTTTTTTATATGTTGAGAACATCGGTATTTTTTTCGATAAATGTGGTAATGAAGAGCCGTAAAATGATGGGAAGAGGGGGAATTTCGATGCATTACATAACGGCATGCTTAAAAATCATCAGTGATAAAGACCTTAATGAAATAATGAAGGAATTCAAAAAACTTGAGGAAGAAACGAACAAAGAAGACGGCTGTATTCAGTTCCATGCTTATCCGCTCGAACCATCAGAACGCAAAATCATGCTTTGGGAGATTTGGGAAAACGAAGAAGCTGTTAAAGTCCATTTTACGAAAAAACATACAAAAGACGTTCAAAAACAAGAATTAACGGAAGTAGAGTGGTTAATGAAAAGCAATGTGAATGAGTAAAAGGCTTTGTCTATTGTTGGCTGACTCTGCCGGCAACAATCATCAGTTTCATTCACTAAAACCCTTGCTGTGCAAGGGTTTTTTACTTTAAAAAGTTCTTTATATCGCAGTCTTTTTATGGGTAAGGAACAGACTTGGAATGAAAATGGCCGCAAGGATGATGACGGATACTAAGAATCCGGCATGGTAGCCTTTTAAACTGTTCGGAATCGTCGGCTGCAATCCTTGTATGACAGTTGCGGTAACGGTTGCGATCACAGCTGACCCAAAGCTGGAACCGAGGTTTTCAATCATATGAATACCGACACCTGCTTCCGGAAGCTGTTTGCTGTCAAGGCCTGTATAAGCGTCACTCATTAATGGGAGCATAATTCCTCCAAAACTGGTGCCGCGGATAAATAATACGACGGAAATCCAAATCATACTTGTGTTATCGGTGATAAAAATAAGCGGAATAGATCCGATCAGCGAAAGAACAAGACTGACCGTAACCACGTATTTCGCACCGATCTTATCAATCAATTTTCCGATCAGCGGACGAGTCACGAGCATTCCGACTCCTTGAGGGATTAAAGCGAGTGCTGCTCCGACTGCCGTGAAATGACGAATGTTTTGAAAAAACAGCGGAAGTATTAACATCGGCCCCATGATGGCAACATTCGCTAAGAACAACCCGATCGAAGATGATAAGAAGCTCTTGTTTGCAAACAAATTCATAGGCAGCACGGTTTGGTTTTTCTTGATCAGATTATATACAAGATAAATGGCTGCTGAAACAAGACCGATGCCTGCCCATAAAATGGTGTCGCTATTGTTAAATGATGCATGATCCGCCGCTTTCGTAATACCGTACATCAATGCCGCGCTCATTAATGACAAATTGATAATCCCGAAAATATCGAGTTTACGATCTTTGTTGAATGGTTCAAAGTCTGGAATGGTTTTCATCATAAGCGGTGCAGCAATCAAAATGATGAACACGTTGATGTAAAAAATCCAATGCCATGAAGCGCCTTGGACGATGAAGCCTCCGATGACAGGTCCTAAGATCGGGCCGAAGATCATAGGGGTGCTGACGATTGCCATCACTTTTCCCAGGTTTTCCGGACCTGCCGTTTTAACCAAGAGTGTTGACATAAGCGGAGTCATAATACCGGCGCTGAATCCTTGAAGCAAACGGAAGAAGATGAAGCTGGAAACGTCACGGCTCATCCCCGCAAAAACAGAAATGACACCAAAGGCGATGACTGAGCCGATGAAGATTTTCTTACCGTTATATTTATTCATAAGCCAGCCGGATACGGGTACTGCAATCGCAAGTGCTAAGACATAGCCTGTAACGGACCACTGAATGGTATCCAATGTCGTGTTGAAGTCTTTGGTCAGTTTGTCGATGGCGATGTTTACCATCGTAGAGTCAAGCATTGGAGCGATTGCTCCCAGTGCAATAGCCCAGGCGGCTGTGAGAACTTCTTTTGGCACCCGAAGTTCCTTTCTTTTATGTGTTGACATAGTATGCTCCTCTCAAAATTGCTGTCTTTGTTTCCTTGTCAACAAAATGATAGAGTGATTTTGTTTCTTTGTCAACAATAAGAGGGATATAAAAAGGCAGCCCGTTTTCATGGAGAAGGGCTGCCTATGGTTTTATTCATATTTATTCCGATTTCATGTCTGCACCAAGTTTCTTTATTTCTGAATCCAAATGCCTGCTGTATGTTTCCACGAAGTTCAGCATCGTGTCAAATTGTTCATCGGTTACTTGTTCAAACACGATTTTGTCCCGTTCTTGAAACTCTTTGTGCAATTCCTCGTGAATTTTATAAATGACTTTTCCTTGCTCAGTAAGCCTGAAATAGATTTCTTTCTTGTTAAGCGGCTTCTGATAGCTTTCGATAAGGCCTTTATTGATAAGCTTCTTCGTTAATTTACTTATGGCGCCTCTTGTCATATAAAGGGACTCCGCAAGTTTAGTCACATTGGCGTCTTCAATTTTTTCGATGAATTCGATGCAATGCACTTCAGAAGGTTTATGCCCCTTAAGGCTTTCTTCCATCTTCAGCCTATTCAGCCACACCATCTTGTTAAAAAAGTCCCTGAAATCCGTGAGGAGCTGTTCTTTTTTGTCCATGGGCCGTCCTCCTGCTCAGTGGTGCTTACACAATATTATAAAATTTTTGTTTCTTTTTCAACAATCGTAAAGTTATTATTTAGGAACTGAGAGATAGTGCGCAGAAATTAAGAAGGAGGGGGATAGAAGAAGTATTCTATTTTTAACCGAAACGTGGTTTTCGGGTATTTTTCTTTCCGTATTCGTTACTTGCTCTGTTTCATAACAGGCCAACACTGCAGCCTTATAAAAAAGCAGGCTGCGCAGTGAGCCTGCTTGAGATTCGCATCAATCATTTTCCTGTTGCGGCGTCATGAAAAGCGTCGATTGCGGTTGTGTATTTCAAGACGTTTTTAGACACTTTGGCGGTTGCGCCTAATGGATACGCGTCTGACAGAACGCTGGAGTGAGCTTCGGGCTCCCAGTAAAATACGCCGGTTCCTTTGCCGTTCGGAACGGCTTTCACCAGTTTTATGGTGTCTTTTATAGTCCAGTAGGAATCTTTCGGATTATTTTCATCTCCGCCCAGTTCAACCACCATGACTTCCTTGTTGTAGCGTGAGGCGATGTCATTCAAATTAGATGATAAATGGCCGGTGAGCTCCCAGTACGGCTTACCTTCCCAATAGGGATAGAACGAAACGCCGATGATGTCGGTTTTTCCTCCGTTTTTAAAGAATTGATCAAACCACCATCTGAATAGGCTGTTGTCCGTGCCGTGTGCCAAATGGCTGATGACCTTGGTGGCCGGGCTGACGGATTTCACGGCGTCATAGCCTTTGTTCAGTAAGGCGGTCAATTTGCTGAAATCGTTCGTGCTGCCGTCGGGCAGTAAAATTCCTGAATTCATTTCATTCCCTACTTGCACCCAATCAGGGGAGATGCCGTGATTTTTAAGTTCTTTCATGACATCGTACGTATGGTTATACACGGCTGCCTGCAGCTGGCTGTTTGAATAGCCGGTCCATTTGTTCGGCTTGATCTGGTGGCCGGGATCAGCGAACACATCACTGTAATGGAAGTCAACCATTACCTTCATTCCTAACGCTTTTGCCCTTTTGGCCGCCGCAAGTACGCCCGCTTTGTCACTATAGCCGAGCATGGTCCATGTTGTGCCGTCTTTCAGCCAATAATAGCTGCTTGGCGGATTCACAAACACTCTCAGTCTCACGGCATTTATTCCGTGATCTTTAAGAATCTGCAAGGCATCTTTCTGTTTTCCGCCGTCATCCAGCCAGCGCACACCTTCGTCCTCCATTTGTTTCAGCCATCCTATATCAGCGCCATAGGCAAACGGGGCATCCGCTTTTGCTTTAGGAGACTTCTCAAAGAATGTAAAAGCAGTGAAAATGAGAGAAAGACAGATTGCGTTTACAAATACACGTTTCAATCGGTTTTTGAACATCACAATACCTCCTGATAAAAAAGATTGTTGATTGATTTCACTCTGAATGTTTCAGCTGCCATTCTCCAATAACGTCGTGAAACGCTGAAACGCCTGAATTCCTTCGGGTGTCATTTTAAAAACGCCTGCATCGGTCAGCGCGCGTAAAAATACATTCGCGGTTTCTTTTTGTATAACAGCGGCTGCATTTTCCGGTGTCACGTCTTTATCCGCTTTGATGTTTTCAGCCCACGGAAGATGAATGTCTTTGATGTCATGAGGTTCATTCAGTAAATACTTTTTCACTTCTGCCAGCTCATCTTTCAGGCGGGGAGGTAAAACGGCAAGTCCCATCACTTCAATCAGACCGATATTTTCTTTTTTGATGTGATGGACATCTTGATGCGGGTGAAAAATGCCATCCGGATAATCTTCGGAGGTGCGGTTGTTTCTGAGAGCGAGATCCATTTCGAAATCCGTTCCCCTGCGTCTGGCAATTGGAGTGACGGTATTATGGGGTTCATTTGTCTTTGCGATGATGCTGACGGTTTCGTCTGAATATTCCCGCCACTTTTCAAAAACATACGCAGCGGCATCTGTCAGCAAATCCGGATCTTTTGCGCGAAGGCGGATCACTGATACCGGCCACTTCACGGCTTCGGCCTGAACGTCTGGAAAATGACGCATATGAAAAGGGTAGAGGGAACCCGCTTTTGCCATCGGAAACTCATGGCCGCCGCCTTGATAATGATCGTGAGAAAGAATGGAGCCTCCTACGATCGGCAAGTCTGCGTTTGATCCCGCGAAATAATGCGGGAAGATTTCCGTAATGGCCAGAAGCCTTCTGAAGCTGTCACGGCTGATGTTCATCGGCTTGTGCACGCTTGAAAGAAAGATGGCATGCTCGCTGTAATACGCATAAGGAGAGTATTGAAAACCCCACTGTTCTCCCGCTAAGTCAAGCCTGATGATGCGGTGGTTTGAACGGGCAGGGTGATGCGGTGTTCCGGCATACCCCTCGTTTTCCATACAGAGCAGGCATGTCGGATAACGGTTTTCCGGGCTGTTTTTTATCGCGGCGATGTCTTTAGGATCTTTTTCGGGCTTTGATAAATTAATGGTGATGTCCAATTCTCCAAAAGGTGTTGGTGAGCGGTACACGATATTTTTTCGAATGGCCCGCGTCTTAATATAGTCGTTGTTTTGACTCAATCTATAAAAATAATCTGTTGCTTTTTTCGGACAATCTGATAACAATTTGCTGAATGCGGCATTGATCAGAGAAGGGGCCGGTGTGATCACGTCCATGATTCTGCTTCCCAGCATGTCTCTTTCAGCCGGCGTATCGTTAATGATTGACCGTTTTACCGCGTCTTTCACCATTTCGTCCAAATAGTGAAGCCTGTTTTGTTTCTTGATATGCTTCGGTTCTGCATAATCCGTCAGTCCGAGCAGATCGAGAAGTCTGTTTCTTGTATAAATCACATCCGTTTCATTTATGTCGCCTAAGACAGTGCTTTCTTTCAGAAACCCTGCCACTGATTCAAAAACTTCAATGACCGCCGCCTCCATTTCATTTGTCCTTGTATCCGTTTGGATGTTGCCGATGCCAATTCCATGCTGACGCAATGATTTCCGATATGTCCGTTTGTTTCGGATTCCAGCCCAGAATGTTCCGCGCTTTATCGCTGGAAGCGATGAGGGTGCTTGGATCACCGGGTCTTCTTGCGGCCGCTCTTACTTTTATGTCTCTTTCGGTCACTTGCCTGGCCGCTTCCGCCATTTCTGATACGGAAAACCCGCTGCTTGATCCTAAATTGAAAATGCCGCTGTCTCCGCCGTTTTGCAAATATTCCAGAGCGAGAATATGGGCATCGATTAAATCGGAAACATGGACATAATCGCGGATGCACGTGCCGTCTTTTGTATCATAGTCAGTGCCGAATATCAAAACCTCCTCGCGCTGACCGAGCGCGGTTTGTAAAAGGATAGGGATAAGGTGGGTTTCTGGATGATGATCTTCTCCGATGGAACCGTCCGTTTTCGCGCCGGCAACGTTAAAATACCGAAGCGAGACATATTTTATGCCGCAGGCGGTTTCGCACCACTTCAACATTTTTTCTGCCATGAGTTTTGATTCGCCGTATGCGCTTTCCGGCTTTTCCGGCATGTCTTCTGTGATGGGCACTTTTTCAGGTTCGCCGTATACAGCGGCGGATGAAGAAAACACAATGTGTTTCACCCCGAATTCCTGCATGACCTCCAGCGTAATTTGCGTACCGTACACATTATTATTGAAATATGAAAGAGGGTCTTTCATTGATTCGCCGACAAGGGATTGAGCGGCAAAATGGAGAACGCCTGTTACGTTCTCCTTCGCAAACACAGAGCGAAGAAACGGTTTGTCACGGATATCTCCATGGTAAAAAACTGCTTTTTCATGAACGGCTTTCCGGTGGCCTGTCTGCAGATGATCCACAGCTATCGTTTCAAATCCTTTGTTTAATAATTGATCAACCGCATGAGAACCGATATAGCCGGCTCCGCCGAGAACGAGAATCGCCATGATTTATTTTTCCCTCCATTCAGCCGCGCCATCGCTTATATCCGCGATGTAGAAAGAAGCTTCAAGACCTGTCCTGCTGCGGTAGTGAGATGAAACGGCCCGGGTAAAGCCGGCGGTTTCTTCACTTTCCACAATGGCTATGGCGCAGCCCCCGAACCCCGCGCCCGTCATCCGCGCTCCGAGCGCTCCTTCTTTCCAGGCTGCTTCAGCGAGCGCGTCTAATTCGTCACCGGTCACTTCGTAATCATCGCGTAACGAACGGTGGGACGCATTCATCAGCTCGCCGAACGTTTTCAAATCATTCGATTTGAGAGCCTCCGCGGCTGAGAGGGTCCGCTCGTTTTCGTTGACCGCGTGCCGGGCTCTTTTACGCAAAGTTTCACAGGAGAGAAGGGATTCGAGTTCGTTGAATTCTTCTGCCGTCAATTCCGCAAGTGATGCGATATTCCGATATTGCCGCAGTTCTGAAAGAGCTGCGTCGCATTCGCTGCGGCGTTCATTATATTTTGAAACCGCCAGCTCCCGGCGCTTGTTCGTATTCATAATGACGATTTTATATCCGTTAAAAGCAGCCGGAATCATTTCGTGCTCAAGCTTATCGCAGTTTAACAGAATGGCCATGTTCTTTTTGCCTTTTTGCACTGCGAATTGATCCATAATGCCTGAATTCACGCCGATAAATTCATTTTCGACTCTTTTTCCGATAAGCGCCAGTTCAGTATCGGAAACATCCAGACTGAATAACCTCCTTAAAATGGAGCCGGTTAACATTTCAATAGAAGCGGAGGAGCTTAAACCGGCTCCGTTTGGAATCGTACCGTGAAAAAGAATATCCACTCCGCTGTCTATTTGGCCGCCGGCTTCAAGAAGGTAATGGATCATCCCCTTCGGATAATTGGCCCAGCCGTCTTCTTTTTTGTATGCTGTGGCGGAAAGATCAAGACAGACAATGCCGCTGTCAGTAAAGTTTTCTGAGTATAACCGGATCTGGTGATCTCCGCGCTTTGCGCATACGGCATAAGTTCCGATCGTAATCGCGCAGGGGAGAACATGGCCGCCTATATAATCCGTATGTTCCCCGATCAGGTTGATCCGGCCGGGTGCGAAAAACAGTTCCCCGTTACTTCTCTTGAAAATGTCTTCGAATCTTGATTTCAAAAGTTTGGCATCCATGATAAACCTCCGATTCTATTTTGAGGTATGCTCCAGTATGAACTGAATGGCTTTTTGTGAATTTCTGGTGAGACTGATATATTCCGCTCCTTTCGTTGCGATGAGTTTCACATGCAGGCGGTCCGCATCTTCTTTAATGTCATCGTAATAAGAGCCGACTTGCGGAGCCAAAATGATCATATCGAAGTCTTTCATGATGTCGTAATGGGAACCGTAGGCGCCTGCTGAGGCGGTAATCGGCACGTTGTATTCTTCGGCTCCTTCTGTCAGTGCGTTCGCAAGCATGGCGCTCGTTCCCGCTCCAGCGCACAGCACTAACACATTGGTGCCGTGTTCCAAGGCGGATGAGGATTCCTGAAAATTTGTGCTGATGACGGAGGCCGCGTCTTCTGAGGCACCGGCCATGGCGGGCTGTAATGTTTGCGGCGCGCTTTCAGGCTCGGTGTGTTGGGCTTCTTTCGCCGCTAATACTTTGTCATAAGCTTTGCAGAATGGCAGGTATATCAGGAAATCGACAATGATTAATACAGCCGTCAGCACAAAAGCCGAGAGCCCCATGCCGGTTCCGAGAATCAAGCCGGCGGGCGCCGGGGTGGCCCACGGAAGAACATACATAAAACTGTTCATTCCGATGACATCCACGAAAAATTTAAACAGACAGACATTCACCATCGGCGTTACAACAAACGGAATGAAAAAATAAGGATTTAAAATGATCGGCGCAGCAAAGAGCAGAGGTTCGTTTACTGCGAAAGACACCGGAACCGCGGATGCTTTTCCGACTGCTTTCAATTGCTTGGATTTCGCGAAAAGAAGAAAGATAAACGGAACAACAAGGGTTGCGCCGGTCCCTCCCATTGTGCCGACGAAGTTCCCGAGTCCGACGGTCAGCACGTTGGACGCCTGCTCACCGGCATTATGAAGCTGAAGGTTCGCCTCTACATTTGCGTAAATAATAGCTGCGATGGCCGGCTCCACAATAGAAGGCCCGTGAACGCCGACAAACCAGAACAGCGCCATCATCCCCCAAATGACACAAATCCCCAGATAACCGTCTGCGGCGGTAAAAAACGGCGATAAGAGAGAGGAGAGAGCCTCTGCAAAAGATACGTTCAGCGTATTCCTGATCAATAAATCAATGATGACCATGGCCAGAACGGAAAAAGCGAACGGAAAAACATCTTTAAATGTTTGTGAAATGGTACCCGGTACTTCTTTAGGCATTTTAATCGTAATATTTTTCAGCACGCAGAATCTGTAAACGTTCACTGTTATAAAAGCGGATACAAAAGCGGCTAAAAGACCTTTTGTGCCGAGGTATTCCGTGGAGAATCCGCCGTCGATTTGAGTGACGCTTAAAATGAGAAACCCGACGACTGAAGCAAGCATCGCTGAAACGGGGTTGATCCCTTTGTTTTTAGGCATTTTTCGGTTCATTGATTCACTCAGGCATTTCGCACTTGTTGCCGCAACGATCAGACCGAGGGCGCCCATTGAATAGTTATAAACTTTCCAAAGCCATTCAGAAACACTTTTAGGCCAAGTGAAACCCAACACTTCCGGCACAGCGGCGGTGAGGATGAAAATGCTGGAGAATAAAATAACAGGCATGGCCGTTAAGAAGCCGTCGCGGATCGCGCCTAAATAAATGTTTCTTGAGATTTTTTCAAAAAACGGTTTTCCCTTTTCGATTTGCTTGATGATACCGTTCATTTTTCCACTCCTTATCGGCGGCTTCGGTAGAGTTCTATAAAATCCTGAATAAGATCACGGAGCAAAAGGGTTGTCATCAAGTGGTCCTGACCGTGAACGAAAATAAACCCTAATTCCATGTCCTTGCCGTCAGCTTCTTCAGCTAACATTTTCGTTTGCGCATTGTGGGCGAGGGTTAAATTTTCATCGGCGCTTTTCAATGCTGCTTCCGTGTTTTCGAAGTTTCCGGCACGGACTTCTTTCAGGACTTTCAATAAAGTGCTTCTGGCGTCACCGGCATAGGCGACAATTTCAAAACCGAGCATCTGCAATTCTTCCTTTGTCATGAAAAAACCTCCTAAAGACGGCACACATGATGAAAAGAGACTCTTTTCATCATGTATGATCGTTAAATGATTGTTTTTGTTTCACTTACAAGTTTGTACCAGTAGGCCGATTCTTTCGGATACCGTTTTTGGGTGTCGAAGTCGACGTAAAAAAGACCGTAACGTTTGTTGTAGCCGTTGGTCCATGAAAATAAATCCATTAAGGACCATAAGAAGTACCCCTTTACATTGACTCCGTCGGTAATCGCTTTACTGACGGCTTCTAAATAGACTTTTAAATAGTCGATTCTTGCCTTATCCATAATGATGCCGTCTTCAAACTCATCTTTATAGCCCATGCCGTTTTCGGTAATGTAAATTTTGTTATATTGCGGATAGTCCCGTTTGATGCGCATCAGCATGTCATACATGCCTTCAGGATAAATGAGCCAGTCCCAATCAGTCCGCTTCAGGCCTTCTTTGTAAATTCTTTCGCCGATTCCTTTTACTTTATAGACCGAAGTGCCCTTATCGCCCGTTCCGTTATGGTGAATAACGGTTTCTCCGTCGTACGCTTTGACGAAATGACATTGATAATGATTGATGCCGAGATAATCATTGTGCGTCGAAGCTTTTTTCATCACGTCAAAGTCACTGTCTGAAAACTCGTATGAAGCGCCGTTTGCCTCACAGATTTCATCCAGAGCCCGCATGGTTTCCTCAGAATAATAGCCGAGGTAGGTGGCATCGAGGAGGAATCTCACTGATAACGCGTCATCCAGAAAACAGGCGTGGCGGTCTTCTTCTGAGTCACTGGCGGGATATTTTGTTTCCAATGAGTGGACGACACCGATTTCTCCCGGATAGCCGCCGTCTTTAAAAAGATTGACGGTCATCGCATGCGCTACCATCATGTGATGGAGGCATTGAATGACTTTTGTGATATCACTTTTAACAGATGGCGGGAAAACCCCGAGTAAATACTGGTTGGTGGCTGTGGGATAAATTTCGTTAAACGTGCTCCAATATCTGATTTCGCTGAATTCTTTAAAGCAAAACTCCGCATAGCTGACAAACGCTTCTATCGCAGCGCGGTTGAGAAAATCTCCCTGATCAAATAATCCTTTCGGTGTATCGAAATGATGCAGCGTGACAAAAGGGGTGACGTTGCGTTTATGGCACTCTGAGAAAATACGATGATAGTAATCAACACCTTCCTGATTGATTTTGCCCGTGCCGTCAGGGAAAATTCTCGTCCAGGCTATAGAAAGGCGGATGCCGTTTATTCCGAATTTTTCACATAGTTTAATATCTTCCGGAAACTGGCGGTAAAAATCACTTGCCGGATCAGGGCTGAATCTTCCCTGTTTTTCAAGAAATTCATCCCAGGCCACAGGCCCTTTGCCGCCTTCTTTTGTGGCGCCTTCCGCTTGATATGCCGCAGTCGCCCCGCCGAAAATAAAGTCATGAGGTAATTTGAGCATTGCTGAATCCTCCTTCGCCAATGTGTGAATTGAAGTTTGTTAATGTTTGTAATTGTTATCTTTTGTTTAATAGTAAACGCATACATTTTTGTTGTCAATAGCTTCATAAAGAAATAAAATCTATTTTAATAGGGGTTTTATAAGTTTTTCGTTGTTTTATATGTTGATTATGTTGTTTGTTAGTGTTTGTTTTTGTTGACCGGATTGCCGCGGTGTGTTAGATTGTGTGTAAAGTTGAGGGGATGATTGAACATGTTAAAAAAAGAGCGTCTTTTAAAAATCATCGATATCGTAAACTCGCGGGGGTTTGTTACGGTGAGTGATATTATCGATGAATTGGCAGTTTCTGATATGACAGTGAGAAGAGATCTGGACGAGCTGGATAAGGCCGGAAAAATCGTACGTATTCACGGAGGCGCACAGAGCATATCTTATTCCATTGATCACGAATTATCGCATAATGAAAAACTGGGTGTTCAAATGGAGGAGAAGGAGAAGATCGCGGAACTCGCAGCTTCCTATGTAAATGACGGCGATACCGTTTTTTTAGGGCCCGGCACGACGATTGAACTTTTAGCCAAACACTTGCTGCATAAGCGAATCAGGATTATCACAAACAACTATCCCGTATTTGATATTTTAAAACATGGTGACACTGCGGATACCATCCTGATTGGCGGCGATTTCCGAAAAAACACCGGTGCCTTCGTCGGGCCCATCGTGAACGGCAATCTGCAGAAATTCAATTTTACGAAAGCCTTCATCAGCGCCAACGGCATACATAATGATGAGATTTCTTCTTACAGCATTGAAGAAGGGGAGGCTCATCAAATCGCGCTGAATAATTCGCGGACGAAATTTTTGCTGGCGGATAATAAAAAATTCAACCGGGAAGATTTTTACGTGTTCTATAACTTGCACGATATGGACTATCTGATTACGGATGATAAAGTGATGAAAGATGTTCAAATTCATTACGAGCAATATGTAGATGTCAAAATCGCAAAAAAATAAAAAAGGCGGGCGGTTCGATGAAAGGGGTTATTTTTGATTTCAACGGCACGATGTTTCAAGATTCGCATCTGCACGAAAAAGCATGGTTTTTCATGGTGAAAAAATACGCGCCGAAAACCATTTCTGATGAAGACATTTTCGTTAACATTCACGGGAGAACAAACAGTGAAATCCTGACGTATTTTATTTCCGGCGATTTAACAAATGAAGAAATCGAGAAGCTGTCTTTTGAAAAAGAAGCCTACTACAGAGAATTATGCCTTGAAAACAAAGATGAGTTAAAGCTGACGAAAGGACTGACCGGGGTATTGAACCATCTGAAAAAATCAGAAACGCCAATGACCATTGCCACGGCTACGGTAAAGGAAAATGTCGAGTTTTACTTTGACGTCTTTCAGTTGGATCGGTGGTTTGATTTTGACAAAGTCACGTTTGATGACGGGAGCTTCCCCGGAAAACCGGCGCCGGATATTTTTCTCATCGCATCGGAAAAGTTAGGCCTCAGACCTGAAGAATGCGTAGTCATTGAAGATGCCTTTTCGGGGCTCACAGCGGCGAAAAAAGCAGGTGCAGGCAAGATTATAGCCATTGACCCGCTCGGAAAAAACCGCGCGCTATTTGAAGAAAAACAGCTGGCGGCTGACGGGATACTGACAGATTTCACCTCGTTTTTTGAGGTGATTGCCGGACATTCTGTTTGAGAGATCAGCCGGTTCTTCATGCCGATATGGCTGTACAGGCTGCGGACTCCGTTCTCAACACGGGATGTTTTTGTGTTCGGCGGTGTCTGCTTCTCGTGAAGAAAGGGGTTTCGCTTTTTAATCGGAGTCACTTTTAAGACAGGGGTATCCCTGTTTTTTTTATTTCTCGTATTTACAAACAAGCGCTAAGGTGCTTATTGCTGACTGTTTATATGTTTTACGATAAAATCCTGAGCATACAAGAAAACCAGCCATCCTGTAAGTCCAAGCCCTGATGCGGCAATGAAAGACAGTGAATGGCGAAGGGAGATGCCGATAATGACCAGCATAATGACTGTGGAGGGGATGCCGGAAGCCACGCTGAATGCAAAATGACTTAATGTCTCCTTCGTTTCGCCTTGGATGTACAGCCAAACCATGCTCAGCATACTGACAATTGGTAAAGCCGCTATAATACCTCCATAACTCGGGCTTCTTCTTGATATTTCAGTGATAATCCCAATAATAGCAGCGGAGACAATGATTTTAACGATCGTAAACATCTTCAGCACGCTCCTTCATCAAACTGAATGCTTTTAAGACAAGTGTTCTTTCTTCATTATTCATGCTGTCAAAAAGAAGCTGTTTAAGCTTTTCTTCATCAAGACCGGAATGCCGGTAAAGGACATCAGCTCCCAAACTGGTAAGTTTTAAAATGACTTTCCGCTCATCCTCAACGCTTCTGGTTTTATAAACGTACTTTTTCTGCAGTAACCGCTTTATATGTTCCGAAGCGGTATTATGTGATACTTGAATCGCTTCGGCAATGTCTTTTATTCCGACTGCCTTCTCTTTTTGAATGACTTGCAGAATCCGTACACCTTGGTGAGTAATTTTTTCATGGTGCTGATAACGGAGCCGGTAGTAAATATCTGTCCAGAGGTCATTTAATCGGATTATTTCGTTTGACATCATCATCCACCTTCTATCGTTTATTAAGATTATATCTTATATTACGATATATTTTTGCGGATTGAAAGCAATTTTTGAGCATGAGGGAGCGGCATTCGTTCTGTTTTTAGAAGATTGGAAGAGACAAGCGGCCGCAGCTTCAACGAATAAACTTGTTTAATATACTCTCAATAAGTTATTTTCCTTATTTTAGAAACGTCAGCTTAATACCTTCCGCATATAAATAAGAGCACTGACAATATGATAAAGAACCAAAGTATATATTCAAATGCAGTTTTTTTCAGCTGGGCAGTCTTGTGCTGATTGAAAAAGATACGGGGGATAAAAAGCGGGTAAGAAGATAAGGAAAGGAGAGAGACGGATGGAACTTGATTTTGTGATTCGTCTGGCGGTTGCGGGTCTGCTTGGGGCTCTTATTGGATTGGAGAGAGAATTCAGGGCGAAGGAAGCCGGTTTGAGGACGCATTTTTTAGTGGCCGTCGGCAGCGCCTTGATGATGATCGTTTCTAAATACGGCTTTTTTGATTTGTTATCCAACAGCCATACGTCCTTTGATCCGAGCCGGGTGGCGGCGCAGGTCGTCAGCGGCGTCGGATTTTTAGGAGCCGGCACGATTATTTTGCAGCGGCATGTCGTGCGGGGGCTTACGACGGCCGCGGGGATTTGGGCTACGTCGGGGATCGGGCTGACGATCGGGGCAGGTATGTATGTCATTGGCATCAGCGGCACGATTTTGGCGTTAATCGGGCTTGAACTGTTAAATTTTCTGTTTAAACCGGCGGCGCATTCTTTGTCTGTCAGTTTCAGGATTGAGGAGAAAGCCGTCATGAATGATATTTTAACTTCTCTTGAGGAAAAAGGAATTCTTATTACGTCCTATGAATTGAATAAGGCGGTGCTTGAAGTGAAGGGAAGGGTGAAAAGCAAAAGCGGGAAAGCGGCGGTAATGGAAAAAGTTCAAGCCCTCCCGTATATCCTGTCGGTCAAAGTTGAATAGCAGACAGGGGAAGCCTCCTGTCTGCAGTCATTTCTATTCAAATATTAATACCAGGGATAGAACGGGATATACGGCCGCGGATAGTATGGATACGGTCTGGGGAAATAATAAGGCGGCCGCGGGTAGTATGGATATGGTCTGGGGAAATAATAAGGCGGCCGCGGATAATGATATGGCACCCGTTCGTGGCTCTCGGCTGTGTCTTCATGATAGAAAGGATCGTACAAGAGGAAAACCTCCTTTTCAAATGTTGGTTCCGTTTACCTTATTCCTGTATGCCCGGTATGGTGTACGTACAACGGGCAAAAAAAAGACGCCGGTTATCATCCGGCATCTTTTTTTACACTTTCACATCAATTGAATGGCCGGCAGTCGGGTGCTGGGACGGCAGCATTTTCACTGTTTCTTCCGCCGCAGCCTGTGCATGCTGCATGACCGTTTTTGTTAAAGCGATATTTACATTCTGCGCCAGAGATGCCTGGTGCATAGCGATTGATAACGCAGGGATATCCATAGCTTCCACCTCCTTATCCCTTCATATCGGCGGCGTGCTCCGATTATGAAGGGGACTGGCGGTTTCTTTTTACGGCCCATTCTAAAAATGCGGCAGCGCATACCCCGAGGGTATAGGCGAAAATGTCACTCCAGACAAATTGCCAGCCGAGGATCAGCCCACCGAGCGTGCTGCTTCTGATTGCGTCAATCCACGGCGCGTGATACAGCTGGCTGCATTCAATCAGACAGCAAAACGATAGGCTCAGGATAGCGGCTGTTTCCGTCCGGATGTGCCGAAATAAAAGCCCGAATCCTGTAAAAATCATTGCCGCCCACAAGGCATCTCCTAAATAAGCGTTTATGATGCCGGGCAATAGGGCGGTGATGTATGCGGTTCTGGACAGCAAACCGAGGGCGATGATAAAAACGGTACATATTCCGTATGTCAATGGATGTCTATTCACTTCACACTGTTCCCCTTTTTTTGTACTCCCATGTATTGTAAGGAACGACGGAGAAGCTGTCTATGAAAAAAACGGCCCGGGAGGCCGCTTTTTTCGCGTTATCTTGCTTTTAAGCTGACATGGTCTGCTTTTTGATCACTGCCGATGACGAAGCGGAGCTCATACTGCCCCGTATGGTAGACGTAATCTGTTTCGCCCGTTTTTGGCACTGTCAGGATTTTGTCAGCGCTGCCGATTTGTTTGATTAAGACGTCAGGTGTGACGCCGCCGAGGTTTAAGCGCCGCTCGACCCCTGTTCCGAAATAGCGTATTTCCGAGATTTTTCCGTTTTTATGATAGGAAAATCCATAACCGGGGTTTCCCATGTTCCAGCTGTATAAATCAAATGGATTGCGGCTGTCTGCTTTTTGTTCCGGCTCGCCGATTTTATCGTAAACGTCCTGTCTTGTGCTTTGGTTGATTTTCAGGCCTTTCACATGTTGCGGCATTTCCCCTTTAAACGCCGATTGGTAAAGGCTGTTCACCAGTTCTTGTGCACGCTGGTTTTCCGTTTTTGAAGCGGCTGCGGCATGGACGGGCTGTGTAACCGAAAATGCCTCTGCACCGAATGCGCATCCCGTGAGCATCACTGCCGATAATCCCGTGGCGAGTGTTTTTTTCTTCAACATATGTGAACGCCTCCTTTTTACCGCTCATACCCGTATGTTTCCTGAGATAAACGAGATGTTTTAGTGAAAGGCCGGTTGGGAATCATAGAGGATGTATAGAGGGGTACAGAAAGGGGAAAAGAAAATGGCTGATACAAAGAAGGTTACAATCAATGGGGTTGAAATGGAAGCGCCGGACGGTCAAACCGTTTTGCAGCTTTTGAATAATAGTTCAATTGACGTGCCGCACGTGTGTTATCATCCGAGTCTCGGCCCGATTGAAACGTGCGATACCTGTATCGTCAATGTTAACGGGGAACTGGTGCGTTCGTGTTCCGCGCAAATAAAGGACGGAGATGTCATCGATACGCTTTCATCTGATGTGAAAAAAGCGCAGATTATCGGCATGGACAACATTTTGCACAACCATGAATTGTACTGCACGGTCTGTGATTACAACAATGGGAGCTGCGAAGTACATAATACCGTAAAGGAAATGAAAATCAATCATCAAAGCATTCCGTTCGATCAAAAACCGTATCCTAAAGATGAATCAAATCCGTTTTACCGATATGATCCCGACCAGTGCATTTTGTGCGGACGCTGCGTCGAAGCCTGTCAGGACGTACAGGTAACCGAAACGTTAAGCATTGATTGGGAGCGGAAACGCCCGCGGGTCATTTGGGATCAGGATGTGCCGATCAATGAATCATCATGTGTTTCCTGCGGACATTGTTCAACGGTATGTCCGTGCAATGCCATGATGGAAAAAGGCATGGAAGGCGAAGCGGGGTATTTAACAGGCATTAACCAAGAGACGCTTCGGCCGATGATTGACATCACAAAAGGCGTCGAAACCGGATACGGATCGATTTTGGCCATATCGGACATGGAATCGGCCATGCGGGATGAAAGAATCAAAAAAACGAAAACCGTATGCACATACTGCGGTGTCGGCTGCAGTTTTGATATATGGACGAAAGGAAGAGACATTTTAAAGGTAGAACCTCAGGCCGAGGCGCCAGCAAATGGCATTTCGACGTGTGTGAAAGGGAAATTCGGCTGGGATTTCGTCAATAGTGAAAAACGCCTTACCAAACCGCTTATCCGGGAAGGAGACTCATTTCGGGAGGCGGAATGGGATGAAGCGCTCCAGCTGATCGCTGATAAATTTACTGATATAAAAGAACATTTCGGCCCGGACGCACTTGCCTTTATCACATCTTCCAAATGCACGAATGAAGAATCATACGTGATGCAGAAGCTTGCAAGAGCTGTCATCGGCACAAATAATGTCGACAACTGCTCACGCTACTGCCAGTCTCCCGCCACAGCCGGATTGTTCAGAACGGTCGGATACGGCGGTGATTCAGGGTCGATTACAGATATAGAAAAAGCTGAGCTCGTTCTGATTATCGGCTCAAATACGTCTGAGTCTCACCCCGTCCTGTCCACACGCATTAAACGTTCTCATAAGCTGCACGGACAGAAGCTCGTCGTCGCTGACTTGCGAAAACATGAAATGGCCGAGCGCTCTGATGTGTTTTTCCAGCCGCGTGCCGGGTCAGATATTGTCTGGCTAAATGCCGTATCGAAATATCTGCTTGATCACGATTTGGCGGATACTGCATTTCTGAAGGAGAGAGTGAACGGATTAGATGAATTTGTGAAAAGCCTTGAACCTTATACAATGGAATATGCGGAAAAACATACCGGTGTGGATAAGGATACCCTAATCAAAGTGGCCCGGATGATTCATGAAGCCGGCAGCGTGTGCGCACTGTGGGCGATGGGTGTCACCCAGCATATCGGAGGAAGTGATACGAGCACGGCCATTTCCAACATGCTTCTTGTGACCGGAAATTACGGCAAGCCCGGCGCAGGCTCATATCCGCTTCGGGGCCATAATAACGTGCAGGGCGCCAGTGATTTCGGCAGTATGCCTGACAGCTTCCCCGGCTATGAAAAAGTAACGGATGAAAAAGCCCGCAAAAAGTACGAACAGGGCTGGGGAACAGACCTTCCGAAAGAAATCGGAATGACAAATCATGAAATGATCGAAGGCATCCACTCAGGAAAACTGAAGTCCATGTATTTAAAAGGGGAAGAAATGGGGCTTGTCGACTCCAATATTAACCATGTTCATGCCGCATTTGAAAAGCTTGATTTCTTCGTTGTGCAGGATATCTTTCTTTCGCGTACGGCCGAGTTCGCCGATGTCGTGCTTCCGGCAAGCCCGAGCCTTGAAAAAGAAGGGACGTTTACGAATACGGAACGAAGGGTGCAGCGCCTTTACGAAGTGTTTGAACCGCTGGGCGATTCAAAGCCTGATTGGCAGATCATTACGGACATCGCCAACCGTCTGGGCGCTGATTGGCACTATGAACATCCGGCAGACATTATGGAAGAAGCGGCAATGCTTTCGCCGCTCTACGCAGGCGTCACTTACGAACGTCTCGAAGGCTACAATTCACTGCAATGGCCGGTTGCAGCGGACGGAACCGATTCACCGCTTTTATTTACGGATAAGTTCCCGTTTTCAGACGGCAAAGCGATTCTATATCCCGTTCAGTGGACCGAGCCGAAAGAATTTGATGAAGAATATGATATCCATGTGAATAACGGGCGGCTGCTCGAGCATTTTCACGAAGGGAATCTGACTTACCGATCAAAAGGAATATCCGAAAAAACACCGAGTGTGTTCCTTGAGGTCTCGCCCGAACTCGCCGAAGAAAGAGGGCTGGAAGACGGAACGCTTGTCCGTCTGACTTCACCGTACGGAAATGTGAAAGTCAAATGCGTCATCACAGACAGGGTAAAAGGCAAACAAGTCTATCTTCCGATGAACGATTCAAAAGACGCCGCCATTAACCTTTTGACAAGCAGCTATGCGGATAAGGATACCGATACACCGGCTTATAAAGAAACATCAGCGAAGATGGAGATTTTGAAAAAAGAAGGCGTTAATCCGCTTCCGAAAATCAATTTCCGTTATGGAAACCCGCAGCCGCAGATCGGTGTCCGGGTTGAGCGGAAATGGGCGCGTAAAGATTATGTATTTCCGGGAGACGCCGTAAAAAGGGGGAAACAGCAAAATGGCTAAAGCAATCAGCGGCATCCGAAAACAGACCGTCACAGAAGAAGACAAACGAAAAAAGGACTTGGAAGAGATCGAGACGGCTCTTTTACGAAATAAAGACGCGATTTTGGAATCTCTGCACATTCTTCAGCACATGAACGAGCGCGGCGTTTTGGCGCTTCTGCGCGGGCTCTTCGGCCAAGGAGACAAAGTGATGGATATTCTCGTGAAGAAGGCGAATACTCCGGAAACGGCCAATATGCTGAAAAATCTCCTGCTGTTAAGCGGCGTTCTCGGCATGCTCGATGTAAAACAGCTTGAGCCGTTTATCGTTAAAATCAATGCGGGCGTCACAAAGGCCGTCGAGGAAAAAGACAGCGGCAGGAAGACCGGGTATTTTGATATCGTCCGCGCTTTAAAAGACCCGGAAATCAACAAGGCCGTCACTCTGCTGTTTTCTTTCCTGAAAGGCATGGGCGCTGATACGGACGATATGGAAAGAAATACGCAGCCTCCTGAAGACCAAAAGCAGCACCAGAAACCGCAGACGAATGAGTGAACATTTCTCCCGAGCCTGGCCGAAGGCTCGGGTTTTTTGTGCGCTTCTGCTGTTTTCTTGGGAGAAATTTCACCTCCGGATTCATGACTTTTGTTGTGTTATGTTAATAGTTCAGGTTATGAATAGAAAAAAATTGAAAATATGTGCTAGGATAAAATTCAAGGTACGTCAACTATTCAAATATGAAACAATCAGGAGTGATGAAACATGAGTAAGCTGAGGAGCACGAGACAAGCCATCCAAAGAACCCTGATGAAAGGAAAAAACGGCCTGGACGTATACAACCCTTTTCCTTGGTACGAAAAAATGAGACGGGAAAGCCCTATACACTTTGATGAAGAAACGAAGGTTTGGAGTGTGTTTTTATACGATGATGTCAAAAAAGTCATCAGTGATAAAGAGACGTTCTCAAGCCTCATGACTGATGTGAAAAGCTCGATTGCAAAGTCCATGCTGAATATGGACCCGCCGAAGCATACCCAAATCAGATCTGCCGTCAATCGCGCTTTCACTCCCCGCGTCTTGAAGGAATGGGAACCGAGAATTAAAGACATTACCGATCATCTCCTGAAACAGGCAAAGAACAAAGGGCGGATTGATATCGTTAAAGATCTCTCTTACCCTTTGCCGGTCATGGTGATTTCAGAATTATTAGGCGTTCCGTCCGAACGTATGGATCAGTTTAAAAAATGGTCGGACATTCTCGTCAGCATGCCGAAAGATGCGAGTCCTGAAGCGGCGGAGAAAAATCAGCAGGAACGTGACCAATGTGAGGCAGAGCTGGCGGCATTTTTTGCGGAAATAATAGAAAGCAAACGAAAAAAGCCCGGCCAAGACATTATTTCTATTTTGATAAAAGAGGAAGAAGAGGGAGAGAAGCTCACGGCAGAAGATCTGATCCCGTTTTGCAACCTGCTTTTAGTGGCGGGAAATGAAACAACGACTAATCTCATTTCAAATGCGGTTTACAGCATATTAGAGACGCCCGGCCTTTATGAAGAATTGAGGCAGGACCCTTCTCTCATCGCGCAAACGGTGGAAGAAACGCTGCGTTTTCGCGCTCCGGCTCCGTTTGTCAGAAGGACGGTCCGGCACGACACTGAACTGCGCGGACGCCGCTTGAAAAGCGGGGAGATCGTTCTCTGCTACGTTGCATCTGCCAACCGTGATGAAAACAAATTTGAGAAGGCGGGCGTATTTGATATTCATCGCCAATCGAATCCGCACCTTTCCTTCGGATTCGGCGTACACTTCTGCTTAGGCGCACCGCTTGCCAGACTTGAAGCGGAAGTCGCGCTGAAAGGAATTGTAAAAGCCTTTTCACACCTTGAGCCCGTCCGGATTGAGCCGATCCGAAACAGTGTCATGTACGGGCTGGAGTCTTTAGAAGCGGAGATAAACGAAAATGAGGGAGAAGAAAAAAGATGAGAAAAACACACATCGCCATTATTAATGTGGCCGCTCACGGTCATGTCAATCCCACGCTGCCTGTAGCCGAGGAACTTGTCAATCGCGGGTATAAAGTGACATTCGCTGTGACTGAGGAATTTGAAGCTTCCGTTGCCAAAACGGGCGCCATTCCCGTTTTATACCGCACAAGCATAAAGGCGGACCCGGAGACGATAAAAGATCGGGTAAACAAAAATGACGCGTTTGTGATGTTTCTGGAAGAAGCGGTTGAAGTGCTTCCGCAGCTGGAAGAGCTGTACAAAGACGACCTTCCTGACATCGTCCTGTTTGATTTTTTAGCTCTTGCCGGAAAATTGTTTGCGGATAATGGCGGCATCCCGGCCGTAAAGTTCTGCCCGAGCTATGCAATGAATGAGTATTTTCAATTAGGAAGAGACGAAGAAACACTGGAAGCGGCCAAACAGGCGATAGAAGAATACCAGGAGCAGATTGAAAATGAACAATTGAAACGGATGACAATGGAAGAGTTTTTCATGCCTGAAAAATTGAATATTGTCTTTATGCCAAGGGCCTTTCAGCCGAAACAGGAAACCTTTGATGAACGATTCTGTTTTGTGGGTCCGTCTCTTGGAGAACGCACAAATACGGGAAGTCTGGAAATTGATGCAGCCGATGACCGTCCGCTTATGCTCATTTCACTGGGAACGGCGTTTAACGCCTGGCCTGAATTTTACCGGATGTGTATTGACGCGTTTCGGGACTCGGACTGGCGGGTTATTATGTCAGTCGGCACAACAATTGATCCGGAAAGTTTTTCGGATGTCCCCGATCACTTTATCATCCGCCAGCACGTTCCTCAGCTTGATGTGCTGGAGAAAGCAAAGCTGTTCGTATCTCACGGCGGGATGAACAGTACAATGGAAGCAATGAATGCGGGTGTCCCGCTCGTTGTCGTTCCGCAAATGCACGAACAAGAGGTCACCGCAAAGCGTGTGGATGAATTGGGGCTTGGCGTGCATCTGCCGCCGAAAGAAGTCACTGTGGCCCGTTTGCAAAAAGACGTTCAGAACGTATACGGCGATAAAAACATCCTCAGCCGCGTGAAAAGCATGCAGCAGAAAATAGAAGAAACCGGCGGCCCAAAACAGGCTGTTTGCGCCATTGAAGAATTTTTGAAAACGGCGGCCGTCGAAAATTGATTGAGAAACAGGCAGCGCATCGGAAGACGGCTGCCTGTTTTGTTATATGTTTTTCTTCATGCCGCATCTCCGGCATTCCCTCAAAAATTTTCCGCCCTTCACTGAGCTTTTAAACAGCGTGTAGTCGCAATTGTCACATCGGCCGCTGTGAACATCAGGATATTCATTGAACTCATAAATGACCGAAGTATCGTATCCTTTTGTCTCGAACTCTTTTTTTGTTTCCATGATTGAAAGTCCCTCCGCGAATCAAATCGTTCTGCCCGGTTAATGATACAGCAACTGCACGGGGGATTCAACGGAAGCATAGCTTGATTTTCCCGGCTGATTGCGTAACAATAATAGAAATAAATGACGGCCTGCCATAGGGCGCCCGGCATCTGAAGGGAAGAAGAAAACAGCGATGGGAAAAGGATTGAACGGGAAACGGATTGCCATCGGCGGTTCGCGGAAAACAGAAGAGATCACAAAATTAATAGAAAAGCAGGGCGGAACGGCGGTCGTCCGTTCCCTCCAAGGAACCGTATACCTGGCGGAGGATCAAATTGAACCCGACGTAAGAACATTTGCCGGGCAAAAAGCCGACTGGGTGATATTCACCACAGGCATCGGCACGGAAACGTTATTGTCGGTATCGGAAAAAATCGGTCTGAAAGAAGAATTTTTAGCGGCCGTTCATGAAGCGAAAATCGGCTGCAGAGGCTATAAAACATATGCGGCCTTAAAAAAGCTCGGCATCACGCCGCATGCCTCAGATGAAGACGGTACAACAAGAGGGCTGATCCGCTCCTTGGAACGATTTGACTTTAAAGATAAAAAAGTCATGATACAGCTTCATGGCGAAAAAGCGCCGGTCTTAACGGAGTTCCTTGAGAAAAACGGAGCGGAGGTATTCCCTGTTCTCCCGTATCAGCATATTCCGCCGGAAAGGGAGACGGTCGATAAACTGCTGGGAGAGCTGTTAAACGGAGAGGTCGATGCCGTATGTTTTACGACAGCCATTCAAGTGCGCTCTCTCTTTGATTATGCAAAAGAAAAAGGGTTCACAAAAGAATTGCAACAGGCATTCGAAAAACAAGTGCTTGCCGCCGCAGTCGGCAAAGTGACGGCTGAAGCGATCCGGGATGAAGGGATAAAGAGGGTTCTTGCTCCGGACATTGAGCGGATGGGAGCGATGATTATTGAATTATCCCGTTACTATGAATCTCTGACCTTGTCATAAATAATCATTCAGCAGGGAAAAAGCCTACGCTTCCCTGCTGAATTTTTTTAATTGCCAGTGTTCCGTGAAAAGGGAAGGATATGTCAAGGCGCTGAGTATGATACATGTAAGAAGAGCGGAGGCCATCGTTGTAAAAACGATCAGCAGCTGAAAGCGCACCGCCTGTATCGGATCAGCCCCCGCTAAAATCTGCCCCGTCATCATGCCGGGAAGCTGAACGAGACCCAATGTTTTCTGGCTTTCAAGCGTCGGGATCATACTGAGCTTCATACTGGACGTCAATATCTGCCGGACGGCCTGCTTAGGCGTTCCTCCGAGAGAGAGAATCAGCTGGATTTCTTCTTTTCGCAGGTCTGCTTCCGAACTGAGCCGGCTTAAAAACAGGCTTGAGAGCACCATGGCGTTTCCGATGACCATGCCGCTTATCGGAATGACATATCTTGAAGTGAACGGAATGATATGAAGGGTCAGTAAAAGTCCCTGCGTCACGGTTTCCGCGATCGCCAGTGTCAGAAAAACGCGCCAAAATGAGCCGATCTGCATTTTTTTCCGTTTGGCGACATTGTGCGAAGCGGCCGTGAGCATGAGAAGCACCATTAATATGATAAATATCGGGTGATCACCGCGAAAAATCAGCGACAGCACATAGCCGATGATAAGCAGCTGAATGACGGCCCTGACGGTTGCGACGATCATATCCTTTTCGACGCCGGCTTTAAAAGATTTAGACAGGAATAAAGCGATAATGACAAATATACTTGTCAATAACAGAGAAAGATCATTCATATCAGCACCCGCTCCCTTGTAAAAGCGCTCGGGCCTTTTCATGTTTCGGTTCCTTAAAGAACGTTTTCGTTTCCGCGGTTTCTAAAAGCCGTCCCTCATCCATAAACCATACTGTATCGGATAATCGTTCCGCTTGTTCAAGGTTATGGGTGATCCACAGGATCGTCAGCTGTTTTTGCCGATGGAGTTTCGTCATCAGTTTCTCAATGATGAGAACGGATGACGGGTCCAGCGCCGAGGTGATTTCATCCAGCAGCAGGATGGACGGCAGTCCGGCGAGGGTTCGCGCTAATGAGAGCTTCTGCCGCTGTCCGCCGGATAATTCTTTTGCATTCCGATCCAGAAGCCCGCGCGGAAGATCTGTAAAATCTGCGAGCTCTTCAGGCGTATAGTGCTGTGCGCCGTGGAGTTTTTCTGCGAGCAGAAGGTTGTCCCGCACCGTGCCGTCCATGACGGGAGCTGATTGAAATGCAAGGCCCGCGGTTTTTCTGAGCTCTCTGATGTCCCAGTGTCTTATTTCTTTTCCGAATACAAGCACTTCCCCTTCATCAGGTGTATTCATCAGATTGCACAGCGACAGCAATGTGCTTTTTCCCGCGCCGGAAGGCCCTATCAACGCCGTGATAGAACCTTTTTGAATATGTCCGGTTACACGGCTTAGGACATCAAAGGACGTATTGTTTTGTTCAAAGCGTTTGCCGGCTGACAGGAAAGATATTGCCGGAATTTCTTCTTTCATACAGGATGACACCTTTCGTAAAAAAATCAGGAACCGGTGAGATTGGCTGACGTTTGCTCAGCCGTTTTCTGGTCTGTCTGCCGGGAAGCGAATGTATGCATGACCATTCCCGCAATAATAATGAACAGTCCGGCAAATGAAAGAAGTGATGGAGACGCCGCGGATAAAAAGACGATTTCGCCGATCAGTGCAAAAAGAACTTCTCCGGATTGAGTCGCTTCAACAGCAGCGAGCTTCTGCGGCTCATTCCTCACCATATCGGTGGCGCGGAAAAATAATACTGTTGCGATAACGCCAGAGCTGAGTGCGACGATAAAGGATTGGAATGTCTGTCCCATTGACGGAAGCCCGTCTCTATGCCAGCCGAAAGCGGCGATCAAAAGCCAAAACGGAAGGCTTGCGAGCGTCATGCCGAGCACCCGCTGAAACGTATCGAGTTTTCCGCCGTATTGTTCCAGCATTTTGCGGTTGCCGAGCGGATAGGCAAAAGCGGCGATGACGACCGGCACAACGCTGAATAGTATCGTGCGGCCGGACAGAGAACCCGCATGCTGAAGCTGAATCAGCCCGGCTCCGATCAGGATGATGACGGAAGTAACCAACGAAATCAGCGGGATCTTTTGTCTGGCGGAAACCGGGCCCGCAGGTGAATGTTTTGTTTCGTAGAAAAACGGCGACAGAAGCACACCCGCGACAATTGTAATCTGCCACGTGCCGGCGATCAGCCAGCCCGGCCCATATGCCGCCGCAAACGTAATCGGGGCATAAAAAAGCACGAACCCGGTAAAACTCCACTTCAGCCAAAAAAACGGTTTTTTTCGGATTTCATGCCAGAGCGGCGCCCATTTTCCTTTCGCATAAACGATCAAAAATAAAAACGGAATCATAAAAAGAAAACGCAGGGAAGAGCTCCACATCCAGCTTCCGCCGGAAAGCTCCATCGCCCTGTTTAAAATAAATGTGACTGCAAAAAACAGAGATGCCAATATTCCGATCACGATGGCTTTCATTAAATCCCTCATTTTGACACATATTTTTTTATACTATACTATTCACCGGCAGGCTTCGCAATGGAATATGAGAAAATAGCGTTTTAATAAATGATGAATGGGAAACAGACATATACGGAGGTGAACACCAATGCAGAAAGAGGATATTCAAGTGCTTTATTTCGAAGATGACGGCCGCATTCCGAATAACCCGAATCTTCCGCTTGTTATTTATAAAGCGGTATTTAATGAAGAAACGGTACAGAAAGCAGAGTCCGTCCTCCGCCGGCACGATTGGTCGAACAGCTGGACGGGCGGAGTATTTCCGTATCACCATTTTCACAGCACCACGCACGAAGTTCTTGTCGCGGTAAAAGGAAACGCGGTTTTGAGGTTCGGCGGGGAACAAGGAGCGGACGCCGTTCTTCAAACGGGGGATGCAGCGGTCATTCCGGCCGGCACCGGACATAAAAAACTGTCGGGCAGTTCTGATTTTACCGTGATCGGGGCTTATCCGGGCGGCCGGCAGTACGATACAAAAACGGAGAAAAATGATAGAACTTCAGAAGAAATCAGCTGTGTCCCGCTCCCGGAATGCGACCCCTTTACGGGAAAAACGGGCCCGCTATTAAAATTGTGGGAAAAATGACAGGGGAAAAGCGGATGGTCTGTAAAAAAATAGCCTGAAAGAAACGTTATTACACCCCCGCCATATAAATAATTTCATAAACGAAACAATTCACGTTCAAATTTTGTTCAAAAAGTGTTATTATATAAGAGTAAATCAAATTTGGGTTTTTTATGTTTGCTATTTTCAGAGAGGAAAAAGAAATTTTGACTTATTCAATTGTTTTTGTTGATATAAAAATAATACTGGATATGGCAAAGTGAAAAACTGGGTAGTAAACATTTATTTTTGTAAATGATTGTGCATGAATTCACAATCTTGCTTTTTCATGCTTTTCTGCATGAAGGGGGAAAGGCTACCCTTTCCAAAAAAATCAGCATACTGCTTATAGTAAAGGAGAATCGGATATGCCAGAAACAATCGATCAAACAAATGCATCTGTCAGCCAAGGCCAACGCGATCTTATTGATCAGCTGCTAAAACCTGAAGTTCAAGAATCACTGACTGTTTTAGTGGATCAGCTTCCAAAACTGACTGAGTTAGTAAATATTTTAACGAAGTCTTATGATTTTGCACAGTCTGTAGCGACAGACGAAGTATTGAAGAGCGATACAGTGGGTGCGCTTACAGAAATTCTTGAGCCGGTGAAAGAAACAGCGAAAGAAGTTGCGGCTACTGCGATCGAAGCAAAAGACCGCGCGGATGCAAGCAATGAAACGATCGGACTTTTCGGCCTGCTGCGCATGCTGAAAGATCCTCAAGCTCAAAAGCTGTTCCGTTTTGCTAACAGCTATCTTGAAATCATGAACGAAAAACAAAAATAATCTCAGATTCAAATTGATATAAAGGACGGAGGATATACGATGTCAAAACATATTGTCATTTTAGGCGCTGGTTACGGCGGAGTTCTTTCTGCTTTAACCGTTCGCAAACATTACAGTAAAGATGAAGCACGCGTAACCGTTGTGAACAAATACCCGACTCACCAAATCATTACGGAACTGCACCGTCTTGCAGCAGGCAACGTGTCTGAACAGGCTGTTGCTATGCCGCTTGAAAAACTTCTGAAAGGAAAAGACGTCGACATTAAAATCGCAGAAGTCAATTCTTTCTCAGTTGATAAGAAAGAAGTTTCTCTTTCTGACGGTTCTAAGCTGACTTATGACGCGCTTGTTGTCGGACTTGGTTCTGTTACGGCTTATTTCGGCATTCCTGGACTCGAAGAAAACAGCATGGTGCTGAAATCTGCTGCTGATGCCAACAAAGTATACAAACACGTGGAAGACCGTGTGCGTGAATACGCTAAAACGAAAAACGAAGCTGATGCAACGATCCTTATCGGCGGCGGCGGCTTAACTGGCGTTGAGCTTGTCGGTGAGCTTGCTGACATTATGCCGAACCTTACGAAAAAATACGGCGTAGATCCGAAAGAAATCAAACTGAAATTAGTAGAAGCAGGTCCGAAAATTCTTCCTGTTCTTCCTGATGACCTTATCGAACGCGCGACAAAAAGTCTTGAAAAACGCGGCGTTGAGTTCTTAACAGGTCTTCCTGTTACAAATGTTGAAGGAAACGTTATTGATCTGAAAGACGGTTCAAAAGTCGTTGCCAACACATTTGTATGGACAGGCGGCGTACAAGGCAACCCGTTAGTCGGTGAATCCGGCCTTGAAGTGAACCGCGGCCGTGCGACGGTTAACGATTTCTTACAATCTACTTCTCACGAAGATGTATTCGTTGTCGGAGATAGCGCTGTATACTTTGCGCCGGACGGCCGTCCGTACCCGCCGACAGCGCAAATCGCTTGGCAGATGGGTGAACTTGTCGGTTACAACCTGTTCGCTTACTTAGAAGGAAAAACGCTTGAAACATTCAAGCCTGTAAACTCTGGTACGCTTGCAAGCCTCGGACGTAAAGACGCGGTTGCCATCATCGGAGCGAACTCTACTCCGCTGAAAGGTCTTCCGGCATCTTTAATGAAAGAAGCAAGTAACGTACGTTATTTAACACATATCAAAGGATTATTCAGCCTCGCTTACTAATCCTTAAGATCACACAGAAGACATTGCCGGACTTTCTCGGCAGTGTCTTTTTTTTGTATGAAAATGTTAACAGATACATTTTTCTGAAAAGTTAAATAAAAATGATTGATATGTGAGAAAGAGGAAGCTAAAATAAAAAAGAACCATTTTGTTAACGTTAACATTTTTAAGAGGGAGGATGAAAGTGTGAAAGCTTTTATGGGTGATGATTTTTTACTGGATAGTAAAACGGCCGTAAAGCTGTACCGGGATTACGCTGAAAACATGCCGATCATTGATTATCACTGTCACTTAAGCCCAAAGGAAATCTATGAAAATAAAACCTTCGCAACCATTACGAAGGCATGGCTTTACGGTGACCACTACAAGTGGCGGATTATGAGGGCTAACGGCATTGAAGAGCGCTGCATTACCGGAAACGCTTCAGATGAAGAGAAGTTTTTCGCCTGGGCAAAAACGGTGCCGATGGCGATAGGCAATCCGCTGTACAGCTGGACGCATTTAGAGCTGCAGCGCTGGTTCGGCATTTATGACATATTGAATGAAAAAACGGCCGCGGCAATTTGGAAAAAAACGAATGAGCTCCTGCAGGGAGACGGGTTTGGCGCAAGGGATCTCATTCTGAAATCAAATGTCAAAGTCATTTGCACAACCGACGATCCTGCCGATGCGCTGACATACCACGAACTGTTGAAAGAAAGTGATTTTCCGGTTCAAGTGCTGCCCGGATTTCGGCCTGACAAAGGACTGGACATCAGCAGCCCGGGTTTTGCCGATTGGGTCCGTTCGCTGGAGAGCGCTTCCGGAATGGCTGTCACCACCTACCAATCGTATTTAGATGCGTTAGAATCCCGCGTCCGCTTTTTTCACAATGCCGGGGGCAGAGTGTCGGATCATGCGTTAGATCAAATGGTTTATGCCGAGACGACCGAAGAGGAAGCGGCCCGGATTTTTGCAGCCGGATTAAGCGGAGAGCATGTGTCTTTTGAAGATGAAAAGAAATTCAAAACACGGACGCTGCAATATCTTTGCGGTCTTTACGCCGAACTGGACTGGGCGATGCAGTTCCATATTAACGCGTTAAGAAATACCAATACAAATAAGTTCAGCAGCCTCGGTCCTGATACGGGATATGACTCAATTAATGATGAACGTATCGCAAAGCCGCTTGCCCGGCTGTTAGATTCCGCCGAAAAAAAGCGGCAATTGCCTAAAACGATTTTGTATTCTTTGAATCCGAATGACAACTATATTATCGCCAGCATGATCAACAGCTTTCAGGATGGGAAAACACCGGGGAAAATTCAATTCGGCACAGCCTGGTGGTTCAATGACACGAAAGATGGAATGCTCCAGCAAATGAAAGCGTTATCAAACATGGGCCTGTTCAGCCGTTTTATCGGGATGCTGACAGATTCAAGAAGTTTCCTGTCCTATCCCCGCCATGAATACTTCAGGCGGCTTGTCTGCACGCTGATCGGCGGCTGGGCGGAACAAGGCGAAGCGCCTTACGATATGGAGCTTTTAGGAAAGATTGTCGAGGGGATTTGTTACCGGAATGCTGAGGAATATTTCCGCTTTTAAAAAATGGAATGAAAGAGGTGGCCTATGAGTAATGTGCCTGTCGTGACAGCACCTGCCGCAAAAGTGAAGGAGCATAAGCTGAGTCTGAAAGAAAAAGTATCCTATGGTTTTGGAGATTTTGGGAACGGATTTATGTTTGATCTCGGGCAGATCTATTTGCTGAAGTTTTTCACAGATGTCGCAGGCATTCCGGCAGCGTTCGCCGGCAGTATTTTTTTGGTCAGCAAGCTGTTTGCGGCTTTGACTGATCCGATTGTCGGCTCGGCCATTGACTACAGAAAAAAGATCGGACCCCGTGGGAAATTCAGGCCGTACTTATTATTCGGAAGTATTATTCTTGCGGTCATGACCGTATTGATTTTTGTGTCACCGGACGTGAGCGTCACCTGGAAGCTTGTGTACGCCTATGCTTCTTACATGCTGTGGGGGGTGGCTTATTCTTTCGTCAATATTCCGTACGGCTCCCTCGGCGCGGCCATTACACAGGATGCGGAGGACAGAACGGCGCTTTCCGCATTCCGCCAGATCGGCTCCCTCGGCGCGCTGCTCATTACCAGTGTCATCGTCATCCCGATTCTCGTTCATTTTGATAACGTTCACATCGGCTACCCGGCAGTCATGGGAATGATGGCCGTAATCGGAATCGCGGGATTTATGATCTGCTACCGAAACTGCAAAGAAAGAATTATCGTCCGTGAAGCGCCGAAAGAAAAGCTGTCCGTTATGTCGGTTTTCAAATGCTTTATCGGCAACAAACCGCTTCTGACCGTCGTTTTCATGACGATTTTCTCAATATCGGCATATAACATTAAATCCGCTATGCTTGTTTACTTCGCCCAGTACAATCTCAACAATGCGGAGCTGATGTCCTACATGAGTTTTATCATCATCGGTTCTTCATTTTTAGGTGTTTTGTTTATGCCGAAACTCGTCAAACGTTTCGGAAAAAAGCAAACGGTGATGATCGGTTTTGCCGTCAGCGCCGCGGCTGATGCGCTGAATTTCTGTCTCCCGTCAAACGTATATATCTTTACGGCGTTAGCGAGCATTGCTTTTATTGGGATCAGCATACCAAACGGCATTACATGGGCGCTTGTGTCGGACATTATTGATTACGGAGAGTGGAAGACGGGTGAACGGAAGGAGGCGACGACATATTCGCTTTTCAACTTCTCCAGAAAACTCGCCCAATCTTTATCAGGTTTTCTTTCAGGCATCGGGCTGAGTGTTATCGGCTATATCCCGAATGCATCTCAGACAAAAGGCACGCTGATCGGGATTAAAGGGCTACTGCTGCTGTACCCGGCTTTCGCTTTAGCGTGCGCCATGCTGATTATCGGTTTGATGTATAAGCTGACGGACCGGCAGCATGCCGAGCTCGTTCAGGACTTACATCATGCAAAACCTCAACTTTAGTGATTTTATGGACTGTCCGTTAATGGTACAATAGAAATAAATGACAGCATACAGAAAGAAAGGAAAAACGATGGTAACCATAAAAGATATCGCAAAACTCGCCAACGTATCCCACACAACCGTATCCCGGGCACTTAACGGCAGCCCCTACATTAAAGAGCATACAAAACAGAAAATATTAGAGCTCGCTTCACAGCTGAATTACACACCGAACGTAAATGCAAAAAGCCTTGCCATGCAAAAGTCCCATACGATCGGACTGTTTTTTACAAGCATCACAAACGGAACCTCACACAGCTTTTTTTCCGATACCATCAAAGGTGTAAACCGCACAATCAGTGAGGAATACAATTTGTTCGTCCGCGCGATTGACGACCTGAAAAGCTTTGAAACCATTACGCCCATGAGATATGACGGAATCATTTTAATGAGCCAAAGCGACAGTGATAATTCATTTATTTATCATATCCGAGAGAAAAACATCCCGCTTGTCGTGCTGAACCGGGACATTGATGACCGGAGCATCACGAATATCCTGTCAAACGATAAAGAAGGCTCCAGACAGGCGGTCGACTGCCTGATCGCAAACGGACACAGAGATATCGCGATCATTGAGGGAAAGGAAGGATTCAGGTCAACTTCTCAGCGAAAAGAAGGCTATTTGACATCTTTAATTGATCATTCTATTCCGATTAAGCATGAATACAGTGTAAAAGGCCGCTATGATATGGAAAGCGGCAGTCAGGCGATGGAAAAACTCTTGGCGCTTCAATCACCGCCTACGGCTGTTTTTTGTTCAAACGATGATATGGCGATCGGGGCGATGAATGCCATTTTCGCCAAAGGCCTGAACGTTCCGGAAGATATATCCGTTATCGGGTTTGATGACATCGGCATTTCCCAATACATGACGCCGAGGCTTTCGACAGTAAAACGCCCGGTTGAAAACATCAGCATACTCGGCGCAGAGAAGATCTTGGCGCTAATCGCCGACCCGGATACGGCGGCGGAAAAAATATACGAAAACACCGAGGTGATGATAAGAGATTCAATTAAAAAACTCACATAACGGCCCGTCTGATTATCCGGGTTTTCGTACAGAAAAATGTTAACGTGTGCATAAATGCAGAAGGAGGCGGACAGCTTGCGTCAGCTGAATAAAAAGATGTGCGGTGAATACATTCAATATCCTGAAAAAGTCCTTCAGTTCGGCGAAGGCAACTTTTTGCGGGCCTTCGCAGACTGGCAGATCGATCAAATGAATCAATTGACGGATTTTAACGGAAGCGTTGTCGCCGTACAGCCGAGAGGCTCTGAGAAAATCAAACGTTTAAACGAGCAGGACGGTTTGTTTACGCTTTTTTTGCGGGGGATAAAGGACGGAAAACCGGCTGAAGAACACATGATCGTCAAATCCATCAGCCGCGGCATTGATCTTTTTTCTGACTATGATTCCTTTAAACGGCTGGCAGCACAAGAGGAGCTTCGTTTTATCATTTCCAATACGACAGAAGCGGGAATTACGTTTGAGAAAGGCGACCGGCTTGAGGATAGACCTCAAAAAACATTCCCCGGGAAATTAGCGGCGTTCCTTTATTTCCGCTATAAGGCATTTGCGGGTGACGCCGAGAAAGGGTGCATTGTGCTTCCATGTGAACTGGTCGAAGAAAACGGACGGAAACTGAAGGCTGCCGTGCTTCAATATGCCGGGCTGTGGGAGCTGGAGCCTGATTTTACTCAATGGATTCATGACGCGAACATCTTCTGCAATACTCTCGTGGATCGGATTGTTCCCGGATTTCCTGTTGATACCACGGAAGAACTTACCGATTTTCTCGGATACGAAGACCGTCTGATTGTGGTCAGTGAGCATTATTATTTGTGGGTGATAGAAGGGCCGGAACAGCTTCAGAATGAGCTTCCTTTTGCTGAGGCCGGGCTGAACGCACTGATCACGTCTGACCTTACGCCTTACAGGACAAAAAAGGTGAGAATCTTAAACGGCGCTCACACGGCATTGGCGCCAGTGGCTTTACTATACGGACTGCAAACCGTCCGGGAAGCGGCTGAGCACGAGGTGACGGGCAGATTCATCGAAGAGCTGATCAATGAAGAAATCCTCCCTGTGCTGCAAATGGAGGGTGTCACCCAATACGCGGCAGATGTGTTACAGCGGTTTAAAAACCCTTATATCCAACATTATCTGCAAAGCATTACCCTTAACGCTGCCGCGAAATTCAAAACAAGAAACCTGCCGACGCTGAAGGCTTATATCGAACAGGAGGGCCGGCTACCTGAGAAGCTGGTATTTTCGTTCAGCGCCATGATCTATTCATACTGGAACGGACCGAACAAACCGGCTGACGGCGAGGAGGTTCTTAACCGTTTTCAAATGGCGCGGTCCCGTTGCAAAGATGATATGTTTCAAGCGGCATCTGCCATATTAGGAGAAGAGCGATTGTGGGGGAAGAATCTGAATCATCTTCCGGGGCTGACTGAACGAACGGCTTTTTTTCTGTCTGTCATTCATAAGCGGGGTATGAAGCATGCGTTACATGAATGCTGCGGCAAAAAGGGGGAAGTGAAATGAAAGAGGTCATAAAAATCCATAAAAACGATAATGTGCTTCTCGCCATGCGCCATTTTAACAAAGGGGAGCGGCTGCATACACACGGACTGACGATTGAAGTGAAGGACCCTGTAAAGCGGGGGCATAAAATCGCGCTGCAAACCATTGAAGAAAACGGCAGCATCATTAAATACGGTTTTTCGATCGGGCGTGCGACAAGGCGGATTTCGGCCGGCGAGCATATTCATACCCATAATCTGCAAACGAATTTATCCGATGTGCAAGAATACACGTATTCACCGCGCTTCGAGGACAATCCTTTTACAAATGAGAACCGGACATTTAAAGGCTACAAAAGAGAAAACGGTACATCCGGCGTCCGGAATGAACTGTGGATCGTACCTACAGTCGGCTGTGTAAACGGCGTCGCTGAGAAAATCCTGCAGCGCTTCGTAAAAGAGGCGAAAGACATTGCGCCCTTTGACAATGTGCTGGTTTTAAAGCACCAATACGGCTGCTCCCAGCTTGGCGATGATCATGAGAATACGAAACAAATGCTGATAAACGCCATCCGTCATCCAAATGCGGGCGGTGTGCTGGTTTTAGGGCTGGGCTGTGAAAATAATGAGCTGGCGGCGATTAAGGAAACGCTTTCTGAAGTGAATGGAGATCGGGTGAAATTTCTCGAATCACAGGCTGTCACAGATGAAATTGAAGCGGGGACTGCGCTACTTAAAGAGATACACCTTGCGGCAAAGGGAGATAAACGTGAGGAGATTCCGCTGTCAGAATTGAGCATCGGATTGAAGTGCGGCGGGTCGGACGGTTTTTCCGGCATCACCGCAAACCCTTTATTAGGGAGATTTTCAGATTACTTGATTGCACAGGGAGGGAGCACGGTCTTAACGGAGGTGCCTGAGATGTTCGGCGCTGAGACGATTCTCATGCAGCGTGCGGCGAGCGAAGAAGTGTTTCATAAAACAGTCCGATTGATCAATGATTTCAAGCAATATTTTATGAAGCACGAGCAGCCGATTTATGAAAACCCGTCACCAGGGAATAAGGAAGGCGGCATTTCAACTCTCGAAGACAAGTCGCTCGGCTGCACCCAAAAAGCCGGTCTTGCACCGGTTTCTGATGTGCTGACATACGGTGAAACCCTGAAAACAAAGGGATTGACACTGCTCAGTGCGCCCGGCAATGATTTAATCGCTTCTTCAGCGCTCGCAGCGGCGGGCTGTCACATCGTTTTGTTTACAACCGGAAGAGGCACGCCGTTCGGCACATTTGTCCCGACTGTGAAAGTATCAACAAATACCGATTTATTTCAATCAAAGCCTCATTGGATTGATTACAACGCGGGCAGATTGGCGGAAGACCAAACAACAGAAGATCACATTGTAAGAGATTTTATTCAATACATTATTAAAGTTGCAAGCGGAGAATGCGTCAATAACGAAAAAAACGATTTTCGGGAGCTTGCAATCTTTAAGTCCGGTGTGACGTTATAAGGGGAAAGGCGATCTGACAACAGACCGCCTTTTCGCCGTTGACTTATCGTTTTGCCCCTTGATGAATTGTGAATATCTATAAGTTATAATAATGGAATGGTGCCTTACATAAAGGAGATTTTTATAATATATATAATTATTATGGAAGGTTGATTTTCAGTCACATATTTCAGAGGGGGTCCTAATGAATAACATTTTATACATTGAAGATGACCAAGAAATTGGCCAATTTGTAAAGGGTGATTTAGAAGATCGGGGCTATATGATTATATGGCTCACTTCTTCCTATAATTACGAAACATATATAGAAAAGGCTGATCTGATCGTGCTTGATATAATGATGCCCGGTTTAGACGGATTTACAATCGGTCAAAGGATGAAAAAAACACATCCGCAGATCCCGCTCTTGCTTTTAACAGCCAGAACGGGTCTGGAAGATAAGCTGAAAGGCTTAGGATTTGCGGATGATTACGTGACAAAGCCCTTTCATCCCGATGAACTGGCTGCTCGAATCGAAGTATTATTAAGAAGATTTGACAAGACTGCCATTCATGAATTGAAGCTAAAACACTTAAGTGTTCACTTGAAAGAAAAAAGAATTTTAAATCATCAAACTCATGAGGAAATATTTTTAACTGATAAGCAGTTAAGGATTTTTTTGCTTTTACTTAGACATCCCAATCAAATATTAACAAAGGAACAAATTTATGAAAATATTTGGGAACAGCCCTATATCGAAGGGGATAAGACGTTGATGGTACATATCCGGCATTTACGGCAAAAAATCGAGATTAATCCAAATGAGCCGGAAATTCTAGAAACAATCAGAGGGATTGGATACAGGATCAAACAATGAAATTATCAACCAAATACCTTATTAATATCGTTGCCTCAATTTTGTTTTTCCCGATAGCCTTTTTAGGCGTGAATTTTCTATACTATGTCACATTAACATACTTGATTGATCACCAGGGGCAAGTACACTATGAACCAAATAAGTTGGAAAGTGATTGGAAGTCTGATGTGGAAGATTTTTCAGGGAAATCCAATCGGGAAATTACGTCTGCTTTCCCGCACATGAAGCAATATAAACACTCTGATATTGTATGGATAAATGATAAGGGAAAGGTGATGTTTTCGAACTCAGAACGGTTGGCCAAAAAGGGTGAGGTTATTCACGTTAGCGAATTGATTAAAATGATAGAACAAAACCAAAAGAAATATTTATTGCTGAGTGCTTATGTAAATGGGAGTGAAGACAGCGGATATGCATTTTTAGAAACTCCGCGCTCAATTATAGGATCTCAATGGGAGGTTATGAGAGCTAAGTATTCCTATATATGGTTTATCGCCTTGATTTTTGTCTGTTCACTTTTTGTGATTAATTCATGGATGTTTTTTGCGAAAATACAAAAAAGGTTAATTTCTTTGGGGAATCATATGAAAAAACAAGATAATGACGGCATACCGGAATTTGTAACAGTTAAACAGAAGGATGAACTGGGCCAAGTAGAATATTCATTCAACCAGATGGTTGAGGAACTAAGGAACAGCAGACAAAAAGAGCGCGAAGAAGGCGAAATCCGAAAAAACTTGATTGCTGATTTATCTCATGATTTAAGAACCCCTCTTACGGTTATAAGAGGGCATACATTTACGTTAAAGAATGAAATAAGCAGTGAAAATGGAAAGCATTCTTTAGGGATCATAAACGATAAAATAACGTTTATGGGCGAACTGATTGACAATTTGTCATCATTTTCTCTTCTTGCCGCAGGTAAATTGCCGCTTCATAAAAAGAGTTGTGACATATTAAAGATAATACGTTCTTCGTTAACAGCTTGGTATCCGATTTTTGAGAAAGAGCACTTTACAATAGATATTGATCTGAAGGAAAACATCGTATGGGAAATAGACGAGACTTGGCTGAAGAGAATTCTTGATAACATTTTTCAAAATGTTTTGCGCCATGCTCATTCAGGAAAATACGTTTCCGTACAGACAAAGCTAATTGAAAACAAACCCGCAATCATAATTGAGGATAGGGGCCCGGGAATGAATAATAAATCTGAAAGAAAAGGCGCCGGGATTGGCTTATCGATCATTAATATGATGCTTAAACAAATGGGACTTGAACATAAAATAAAGAGCAATCAAAACGGAGCGATTTTTATTATTTATCCAAACAGCAGTGAATACGTGAAGCCGTAGAGGCTTCACGTATTTTTTATGTTGAGAAATTTAAACGTAAATTAACCTTGATTATATCTTCTTTTTAACCTCGTAAGTTTATATTATAAACAGAACAAGGCGGAAAGGAATGATGAAAAGTGGGAAAGGCTGATCCAGCTTTAATATCCAAAGGTATCAATGTTTCTATAAAAAAGAAAGAAATTTTACATGATATAAATTTAACATTGGAAAAAGGTAAAATATATGGTTTGTTAGGTCCCAACGGTGCAGGAAAAACGACATTTCTTAAAGTTCTTTTAGGCATATTTCCTCCAACTTCAGGTGAAGTGATTTTTGAGGGAAATAACTTATATCGCAATCCAAATAATGATGTGATTCAGTCTATCGGAAGTATTATAGAATTTCCTGGCTTTTATGAAAATTTGACTCTTTTTGAGAATATTAAATTACATCTTAACTATTTAAAAAGATCAGCTTCTGATGAAGAGATAAATGAGATTTTAGGAAAGGTCGGACTTTTTGAACATAAAGATAAACTGTTTTCGCAAACTTCATTAGGAATGAAACAGAGGCTGGGAATTGCCAGAGCAGTTGCGCATGCTCCTGCATTGCTTTTGCTGGATGAGCCGACGAACGGTTTAGATCCATATGGTATTAAAGAAGTACGTGAAATGCTGATCCAAGAAGTAATGAAAAATGGAACCACAGTCGTTATCTCAAGTCACCTTTTAAGTGAGATTAATCTCATGGCCGATGAATTACTTATTATGAATAAGGGGCAGATTATTTTCGAGTCAGCCTTTATGAAAAATACGCAACATCTTTATTTATACAAAATTCCAGCTGAAGCGGGTATTAATTGGGCGGATATTGAGAAATTTGCGGATCATGTTATTTCAAGGAATAAACAGCAATTCGAGTTTATTTCAGTAATTCATCCGTCGGAAATGAAAGAGAAATTAAATTCTTGTGGATTTAACAAGGAATCTATTGACGGATTTAAGCTATCTTTGGAAGATCTTTATTTAAAACTGCTGGCAAAGGAGAAAGGTCATGAGTCTGTTAGTGCGTAACGAGTTTCTAAAACTTAAAAGACTGAAATCAATTTATGTTATTTTCTTTCTAAGTTTTTTGCCATTTCTCATAAACGGAATCGGTCTTTTGGCTATGAACGAAAATACAGATTGGAACAAATTTTATATGTTTGTTTTTAATCAGTATTCAATCCTTTTTCCAACTGTTATTTTTATTTTTTCAGGTTTTTATTTTTATTTAGAATTTAAAAACAGGACAATGCTGAATTGGATGTCATATCCGTATCATAAATTCAAATTGATATTATCAAAGCTAGCTGCATCTTTTCTATTTTTGTTTTTAATTTCAGCTGTTAATCATATTATTCACTTATCCACCTTGTTTTTCTTTTTTCGGGAAGATGTCTCAGCAAGCGACTTATTAAGATTAATAGCGACATCTTTTACTTCTACTACTTTGAGCCTGCTAACCATCCCGATTGCAGCTTTAATTGCTTTCTTAAGTAAAAATATAGTGGTTGTCATGATAACCGGTGTAGCTTCCTTTTTAATAATGACGATACTGTTAGCAAGTGATGTCTCAATAGTCTTTCCTTTTTCTTTTATTTATCGTTTCAGTATTCAAATTTTTGAAAGTGATATGGGATATTCCGATTCAATTCTTTTAGTTTGGGGATTACTGATCATGGGGCTGTATGTTTTGGTGTCCTTATCAGGATTATACGTATATTCGAAAAAAAACAGAATGTAAATGGAGGATGAGTATACATGGAGCAAGTTATTTTTGTGATTTCAATGCTCGCTTTAGGAGTTACACTGGTTACCTTTTTCGGAATGATTTTGAATGACGGATTAAGAGGAGTACTAAACTTTTCAAGAAAACCTGTAAAATTTATGACTGGATCATTTCTGGTATACATTGTTGCCTTTGCTGTTTATATTTTAATAAGTGTAAAGTAACTTTTTCATTTTAAGGGGATTCAAAGGGATTCCCTTATTTTCCTTAGTAAGGGGCTTGGTTACAAATGAAAGATAATTGGGTGAAGCTTAATATTGAGCAGTTTGTAAGGGCTTTTGTTTTCTCCTTATTATTGTTATTTATGCTTTTGCTTATAACAGGCAGCCAATTACAGTTTAAACAGTATAGTCTATTTTTTGTTCTAAGTATATTCGGCAGTAGTTGTTTATGCTTTACCTATGATGACAGAAATAAGACATATCTTCGCAGCCTGTTCCGTTTTTCAGAATTATGCCAAGAGGGATCCGATGCAGATCAATTGATAAAAGAACTAACCAATGAAATACAAAGTGTGTTTTCAGGAAAGCAGATTGCTCTTATAAACTATGACAAAAAAACATTAAAATTGAAAGGAAATCACATTCAGGTTCCTAACATAAACATTTCAAATCTTAAAATAGGAGAAATACGTGAAACCGCCAGCGGATCAATTCTGTTTATCGGGGAGAAGTGTGATACATTTGTTTTTATTCATTTATCACATAAAGGACACCCTATAAAGATTCGTGAAAACGAAGCAGATTGGCTGCGAATGCTGGCATTCTGCACAGCATCTGCACTTCAGAACAAATTGTTGATTCAAAAAAAAATTGATGAAATTATCATAGACGATCAACATAAATGTAAGTCAGCTGTACTTTCTAAGGTTTTATTTTCTATTTCAGAAATAGAGAGAACCAAGCTTGCACATGATATTCATGACTCTATCATTCAAGAGCTGATATTTGTATGCAGAGAATTAGAGTATCATGTTGAGAAATACAAGGATATTTATTACATAAGAGAAATTTTGCTGGACAATATCCAGTATATAAGAGAAAAATGTTTTGATTTAAGACCACCTTTTTTAATGGAGATGGGACTTCTTCGAAGCATTCAAGTCCTGATTGATAAACATAAAAGCAACTATCAGCTTGATATTGAATTCTTTGTAGATGTAAAAGATGATTCTATTTTTACAGAAGATATCACAATAAACTTTTACCGGATTGTTCAAGAACTGCTTACTAATGCTGTTAAACACTCAAAAGCCAGTTATATTGTTTTGACAATGATTCAAAAAAAAACAAGTCTTATGTTTGTTTACGAAGATAATGGAATCGGCATTGATTGGAATAAAGTAAATTCAAAAACAAACAGTTTTGGACTGACAGGGATCAAAGAGCGTATAAATTGTATGAATGGTATTCATAATATATCTTCAGGCGTAAATGAAGGATTGCTGTTAAGGTTTGAAATAAGTACGAAAAATGAATAGGGAGCGCTGACATGATAAAGATTTTATTAATTGATGATCATATTGGTGTTGCTCAAGGGACAAAAGCCATTCTTGAAAAAAGCAATAAAATGGGAGTAACAATATTGTCTTGCTGTAAAGAAGTACTTAATCACCTTAAGCATTACGAGTATGACTTACTTTTACTTGATTTATATATGCCGGAGTTAAATGGAATGGAATTGTCAAAAATGATTCTTAGAGAGAGTCCCGATCAAAAAATTATAATTTATACTGGTTTTGATATCTCTGTCCATTTCAATCTTTTGGTTGAAGTTGGTGTTTCCGGGTTCATAAGTAAGTCTTCAACAGAAGAGCATATGATAAAAGTAATCGAAAGTGTCATTGAGGGAGATACCATTATTCCTACTCATCTCTTTAAACAATTAAGAAGAACAGAAGCAAATACGTTCAACATTGATAAGCTTGAAGATAGAATAAGAGATATTACTTTAAATGAAAGAGAACAAGATATCTTAGCGGGCGTAGCGGAGGGAATGACAAACCGGGAATTATCAGCAAAGCTGTTGATCAGTCAAAGAGCGGTTGAATACATTCTTACTGGTGTGTACAACAAGCTCGGAGTAAAATCCAGAACAGAGGCGCTGATCAAAGCAAATCGATATTCATTAATTTCTATGAAAACTATATATGAGTAAGTGAATCGGGATTAACGGAACAGTTAATCCCGATTTTCTTTATAACTTATACTTCGGAAACGCGCAAAAAAAAAGCGCTTTTCCGAATATGACTTTTCGGTGCCTATAGGTAAAAGATCGTTTATCATAGATTTATAGAAATATATGGATTCAAATCCAATATATTTCAAAAACTCAAGGGGAGGAATATTAGTGAATGAGAAAATGTATCGTTTTGCCGGTGATTTAAGAGAAGAACTTGAGGAAATTTCTTTAAATGAATTCAGCGGAGGAGGAGGCGCAGAACAGCGGGGGATTTCTCAAGGAAATGATGGTAAGCTTTGTACGTTAACTTGGGAATGCGGTCTTTGCCCTACTCACACTTGCTGGTGTTAAAACAAATCCGAAAATAAGAAAATAGATTTCCAATGCTCTGGGAGATCCAGCTGTCTCCCTCTTTTTTAAAAGGAGATGAATATTAAATGAATTCGCTAACTAATATTCTATTAAGTAAAGAAAAAAAAGCTGCTGTCTCTCAATCTGATGAAAATGAGAATCTGTTTGATCGAAACTTAGAATTAATCTATAAGAATGATATTCAAATGGCCCAGGAAAGCATTAATAATGTGTTATCCATTCAATCAATTGATAAAGTGAAAAACTTATATCAAACCCCCCTACATAAATCCGCTTTTACAGTTCATGTTTTCGAAAACCTAAAAAAAGGGATCGCTCACCAAGCTATTAAAAAAGAAGACGTAAATGAAGAAATCATGTTTCACGTTTTTGCGTTAAAAGTGTCCTCTTACTTCAATGATCTACTTAAAAAATCAAAGTTTCCTTCTTATGACTATCTGCTGGAACAACCGGCTCTTTTTCATCATAGTATTTCAAATCAATTAGAAAAAATCATTTTAAAAGTATCCTATAGAACACTTGTATTGGATATGAATATGAATCGGGAAAAAGGTTTTTTGGCAGGGGAGACTCCTAAAGAAAAATATGGTTATTATAATAAAACTCTTTTGTGCAGTCCGGAGTATCTTAAAAGCTTTTTTCAACAATATCCAGTCTTATTAAGAGTGATTGGAAACGAACTAAGAAAATTTAAAAAATTCATATTGGAATTTATCTCGCGTTTTGAAAAGGACAAGCCTGAACTGCTCTCTTTATTTGGTTTTTCAGAACAAGTCAAAATAAGGGACATTGAAGTAGGAATGGGTGATTCTCATTCTGATGGGAGAAAGGTTACTAAAATAACATTAAATGAAGGCAAGCTTATTTATAAGCCGAGAAGTTTAGAAATTGATCTATTATATAAAAAGATAATTGAATTTTTGAATGAGAAAATTAGAGATCATGATATAAAATTGAGTACTCCGAATGTCCTTAGCAGAGACGGATATGGATGGACTGAATTTATATCTTTTAAAGCATGCAATTGTCTAAAAGATATTCAAAACTTTTATCAGCGTACAGGAGCTCAAATCGGTTTGTTATATGCATTGAAAGCCGTTGATTTTCATTCGGAAAATCTCATTGCCAACGGGAGCTATCCAGTTCTCATTGATTTGGAATCCTTATTTCATCCTGCATACCAGAAAAAAAAGGACGGGATGGACGCTTATGAAAAAGCTGAAACACAGCTTCATGAATCTGTCAGAGCATTAGGACTGCTTCCTTTTTTCTTTGGGGGCAAAGCCGACATCAGCGGAATAGGCCGGAAAGGGAAAGTAAAGTCGATCATTAAAGTTCCTCAGCTTATCAATTTAAAGACAGCAGAAATGTCGGTCAAACGAGACTATGTTGAAATTGATACAGCTAATAATCACCCTATGCTTGAGAATAAATTTGTATATGCAAAAGATTATGTCGAAGAACTGAAGCAAGGTTTTTCAAAAGCATATATGACTATATTAAAACATGCTTCGGAGCTGATTCGCATAATAGAAAAGAGCGAAAACAAGATATATGTTCGGTTTATATCAAAACCGACAATAAAGTATTCTGCTTTATTAGAATTAAGTTTTCATCCTAGATTTTTACACAACTCTATTGATAGAGAAATTTTCTTATCAAAAATATGGGAGAGACCAAAGCAAGAAGATGAATATCAATCTATTGTTAAATATGAGTTCAACGATTTAATTAATAATGATATACCTTATTTCAAAGTGAAATTGAATGAGAAAGACTTACTAAGCTCAAAAAATAAGAAAATTGAAAATTACTTTCCGGAAACACCAGCTCAAAGTGTAAAAGAACGAATTTCAAATTTATCAAAAGACGATTTAAAGTTTCAGCTCTATGTTATCGAACTGTCCATGCTTGCTTCGGAGGATGATCGGCAAATTGTTTTGAAAGAATTTATAACAAAAGAACCAGGACAATATGTAAATGTTTTCAGTAGTAACCAAGAAAGTATCTTAATAGAAAAAGCTGAGGAATTGGCCGCTTATATTTATAATCAATCTTACAATGCACACACAGATAAAGGAAGTTCGTATTCTTGGCTTAACGCTACTCCTATTGGAGTTGATGAAATTCAATGGAACTTATCCGTTATGGGTGATACCTTTTACGACGGGCTTTCCGGGATGGCTTTCACCTACCTGGCTTTATGGCGCGTCACGAAAAAAGAAAAGTATCTGGACATTGCCGAAAAAATTATGAAAGATGTCGTCTCTCGTTTTATTGATATTGAGGTGAAACCGGACGAAGACAGCAGTATGTCTGTAGGTGCTTTTTCCGGAGTATCTTCAATAGTATATACTTTAATGAATTTCTATATGTATACTAAGCGCGAAAAATATAAACAGGATGCAAAACAAATCGCTCAGCTTATTCCGTCTTTGCTTCCTTATGATAAAGAATTGGATATAATCGGGGGCACAGCGGGGGCTCTTATTGTAATGATACGTTCGTTTGAAATAGAGAATGATACATTCTTTTTATCATTGGCTGAACAATGCGGTTCATTTTTAATGAAACAAGCGATCTTTCTTGATGAGGATTTTGTCACTTGGGAAGGTATTGCAAATAAGCCGTTAACGGGTTTTTCCCATGGAAACGCTGGAATGATATATGCCCTTCAATTACTCGAGAAACATTCAAAACATCAAGATATAAGTATGTACATCCGAAAAGGGCTTGCTTTTGAAAATTCAAAAAAAGTAAACGGTAACTGGCTTGATCTGAGAAAAACGGTAAATGAAGCTGCAACATCTGCATGGTGCCATGGATCTCCTGGAATTCTATTAAGCAGATTAGAATTGAAAGATTCAAAACACTCTGATATTTCCGAAGTGGCCAAAAAAGATCTGAATAAAACCGTTTCTAACATTTTTTATGACGGTTTTGGCCGAGAGCAAAGCCTCTGTCACGGAGACATGGGAAATGCTTTAATACTGATCGAATATGGAAAAAGGACTGGCGAAAGTCAATTTGTAAATATCGGAAAAAACTTGATTTTGGAGAGTGTACAAGACAAAAATATAGGTTTCTACCAATGCGGAGTGGGAAGGGATGTTGAAACACCTAATTTAATGCTTGGTTTGGCGGGGATCGTATATGGAATGCTGTATGCAGCAGACGCGGAATTGCCGAATATTCTCAACCTTGAAATAGGACGTGTAGATACATTAGGAGACATTTATGAAAATTAGAAAAAGAAAGCTTCCGGTTATTCTTCAAAGAAATCAATTTGATTGCGGTATTACTTGTTTAGCCATGGTTTTGAGCAGGGCTGAGGGAATAAAAATCAATCCTAACAAATTGAAATTAAATAAAGAAATTATCGGAAGAGACGGCACTGATTTAATTGAAATGAAAAAGATTTCTGAAACATTCGATTATGATTTCAAAGCATTCCGCACAGACAATATAATGCAGCTTAAAGAGTTAAATAAAAACCATCCGCTAATTGTTCATTGGAATCATAATCATTTTGTAGTTGTCGACGCATTTGGCACAGATAACGTTAAAATTATAGACCCTTCGTCTGGCAGACTGACAATCACATTAGAAGAGTTCAAAACCTTCTATAATGGCATTTCTATTATGTTAATCAGAAAGAACGAACTTGAGAGAAAGGATAAGACTGCTTCGTCATTAAAAGATGTGTCTTCATTTAGAAAGATCGGAAAATATCTTTTGAAAGATAAAAAATTATTGGGGGTTATCATAAGTTTCACTTTTATTTTTCAAGCATTAAACTTAATGACCCCTTTTTTGACTCAATATATTATTGATTCATTTATTGACGGGAATGAGAAAATTCTTCCCATACCAATGCTTTTCATGATTGTTATTGTTTCAATCGTATTATTCTTTAGTCTGTCCTTAATCAGAATGAAATTTATTATCAAACTGCAATTAAAAATTAATAAGAGTATGACTGATAAAATAATTCATAAAATATTTAGTCTTCCATTAAAGTTTTTTGAGGCGAATACTGCCGGGGATATTTCAACTAGAATCCATAACATTGCTGTAATTCGTGAAGTCATTTCCAGGTTAGCGTCTACTTTGATATTAGATATCAGTCTTATATTTGTATTTTTCATAGTCATGTTTTTTTATTCCCCGATATTATCTTTTATAGTTTTATTGGGAGCAGCTATACAGGTGATGAGTACTAAAATTTTGCTTCCGAAAATTGAAATGTTCACAAAACAGGAAATAAATAGTCAATCAAATTTTCAGAGCCAGCTAATCGAAATTTTAAGATCCATGACGTTTATAAAAACAATAGGAGAGACAAGGAATATTGAAAGCCAATTAAATTATAACTTTAATCATCAACTAGATTATTTCTCAAAAAGAATGAATTATTCATCCTTACTGGGTGCGGTCTCCAATGCAATCAATCTATCTTTGCCATTACTTATTTTAATTGTGGGTACTTGGTCAGCAGCATCAATAGGCCTAACGCTAGGAGCAGTAATTGCTTTTTCTAACATTGCCGGACGGTTTATGTCACCGCTTGGATCAATTATCGGCAGTCTTGAGTCTATTAAATTAGTCGAAGAAATGGTAGACCGCGTTGAAGCTGTGCTGGACGAAAAAGATGAGGAAGTAAATGATAAAAGCAGTGAACTATTTAACCCGGCCGCTCATAATATCAGCTTGAAAAATATTGATTTCAGCTACAACGGAAACAATTATATTTTGAATAATATAAATTTAATGATTCGGCCGAGAGAAAAAATCACATTAATCGGAAAAACCGGATGCGGAAAGTCTACTTTGATTAAAATCATTGCCGGCCTTTATCAAAAAACAGCAGGAGAAATTTGCTACGGGGAATTCAAAATAGAGGACGTTAATATGGTTAAGCTGAGAGAAACGTTAGGTTATATTGTTCAAGATGTCAATCTGTTTAATGACACTATTATAAATAATATAAAATATTTCAATGAAAAAATAACAATGGAAGAAGTTGTACAAGCTGCAAAAGAAGCATGTATTCATGAGGATATTATAAAAATGCCCATGGGGTATCATACCATGATTGGAGAAAACGGTATTACCTTATCAGGTGGACAGCGGCAGAGAATCTCAATAGCCAGAGTATTAGCGAAAAATCCGCAAATTCTATTTATAGATGAAGGAACAAGCAATTTGGATAAGGATACAGAATTAAATATATTAAATAATATTTACAAAAAGGATATCACTGTAATTTCTATTACTCATAGAACCGAATGGCTCGAATTCTCCGAATCTGTCTACGAGATTGAAAATGGAAACTTAAAGACCATTAAGACCAAATATGAATCACAGCTGCAGCAGACTTATTAACTTGAAAGGAGGTGAAATATGGAATATGAAAAAGAACTTCAGCGCGTTGTATGAAACATCAGAACAAGAATTAAAAGAGCTTGTTGGAGGGCAAAACTCAGTATCAATAACAACATATCCAATCACAAATCATATTTGTCCAACTATCACAGTAGGCTGCGCATGTCCGCAAAGGCAAGTATAAAAAACAATCGGGGGGATTTTTAATGAAAAAAGAATTTTTAGCATTGGAAGTAATGACTGAGGAAGAATTAAAAGAATTGGCGGGGGGATCGGAAGCAACTCCAATGACCGTAACACCGACAACTATCACAATACCAATCTCTTTAGCAGGCTGTCCGACAACTAAATGTGCGTCTATTGTCAGTCCATGTAACGACTGAAATTTATAAAAACTCAAACAATAGGAGGAATTACCATGAAAAAAGATTTTCAAGCACTGACTCCAATGACTGAAGAAGAATTAAAAAACCTTGCAGGGGGATCAGATGCAACCCCGATGACCGTAACGCCGACAACCATCACAATACCAATCTCTTTAGCAGGCTGTCCGACGACAAAGTGTGCGTCTATTGTCAGTCCATGTAACGACTAAACATATCCGAAAAAGAATATGTATATGCGTACATATTCTTTTTCTTTTTTGTCAAAGACAATCAAGAATATATAAGGAAGTGATAAATGTGAACAAAACACAGAATTCGGATAACTATGTTTATGAAAACTCTATGTTAAATCTTTTTAAAGAAGAGGATTATTTCGAAGGTTTTGCGCAGTATTATATAAGTATTTTTAAAGCTCAGATTGTTAAAGAAATAGATAGAATACCATCCGAAAGTCTGCTGGATAAGGGATGTCTTGTTGAATCGATATTAATTAATTATAAGAAAAAAATATACCATTTGGCGGGGAAAACACTTATCCATGAGTTTCATCAAACTTTTGACGAGTTTGATCAAAAAAATGAATCTAAAAATTATGATATATTCTCAGAAAGGCTGAAAAACTCCGCATTTGTTGAAGAAATACTCAATAATTATCCTGTATTGCAAGATTTAATCTCCAGATCCACCTCTGATTTTATACGCTTCACTATATCTATTATTAAACATTGGGTTAATGACTATAAAAAAATCCAACAAAAATTCAATCTTTCGTTCGGAAAAATGAGAAAGATTAATATGAATGCAGGGGATGTTCATAATGGCGGTAAAAGTGTTGTTATTATTGAATTTGAAAATAACAAACTCGTTTATAAACCCCGTTCACTTGAAATTGATGTTTTTTATGAAAAGGTCATTGATTATGTCAATCAGTATTATCAAACTAATTTAAAAACACCTTTATCCTTGAATCAAGGTGAGTACGGGTGGCAAGAGTATGTACAGTCTGAACCGTGCGATAATATTGAACAGGTAAGAAATTATTATTACCAATTTGGAATGCATTTAGGATTTATTTATGCTTTTCAAGGGTCAGATTTTCATTTTGAAAATATCATAGCATGTCGTGATAAACCGGTGTTGGTTGATCTTGAGACTCTGTTTCAAAGCAGCCTCTTTTTTTCTGAGGAGAACAAGGAAAATGTTAATTTAATGGCATCAGCACAGGTAAATAAAACAATATTAAAATCTGCACTTTTTAACTATATGAGTTTTCCGGAAGATAACGGGCTGACTAATATAGGAGGCTTGATAAACACAGAAAATCAAAAAGGTGAAAAAGAAGAAGTGCTTCATATAAAAACAGATAAAATTTCTATGAGAAAGAAACAATATCTCTTCAAAAGGGGAAGGAATCTTCCTGTTTACAAAAATAAAGTAGCAGAATGCTTTGAATTTGAAAGAGAATTTATTGAAGGTTTCAAAAGAATATACTTTATTTTGAAAGAAGATTTATATATACGGAACCTTATAAGCGATTTAAATTATGCTCCTATTAGAATTATTGTCAGACCTACATATGTTTACGCTTCATTTCTTGAAACCCTCCTCCATCCTATGTATTTAAAAGATTATGGAGAAAGGATAAGGGTTTTATCTTTTATTAAGGATGCTTATACAAAATATAAAGTATTTGATTCCATCAGTCCATTTGAGATCAAGGATATGATGATCGGTGATATACCCTATTTTAATGCTCCTATTAGTGAAAAAAGGGTTTATTCAAATTCAATACATGTGGTGGATACAGGGATTATGAAACAAAGCGCTAAACAAGAAGTTTTAACTCGTTTAGCGAATATGTCGGAAGAAGACATGCATCAGCAAGTGAGCTTGATAAATATGGCCTTAAGCTCCACGGCGGCTAATTTGGATATTATTTACAAAAATCAAATTGATGATTTTGTACCTGGATATTTAAAAAATGACATACAAATCAAAGAGCTGATTCAAATAGAAACAGATTGTATATTAAAACAAGCAATCGAATCGGAGAAATATCTTCAATGGGTATCAATAGTCTCGGCTCCCAATGGCACCTTATCCGTAGGACCGCTGAGTTTTGGGCTGTACGATGGGTTAGCTGGAGTGGGGCTTTATTTTTCAGCTTATGATTTTATTTATAATGATGAAAAAGTCAAATCGGTTCTTCGTAAAATAGTGAATTCAATTAATCAAATATATGAGCATAGTATTTATAAAACAAATTTCTCTGCTTTTTACGGGTCAAGTTCTTATATCTATTTTGTTAATAAAATGAGAGGTACCGGACTTTATTCGGAAAATGAAGTGAATAGTATGTGTAAAGCATACTTAGAGAAACTTCGTCAGGAAACCGCTCAAATAACACATACTGATTTTATAGGCGGACTCGCAGGTATATTAAAGGTTGTGATTCAGCTTGGCAGGTATTATCGGACTGAATTAATGGAAGATACGGCAAGAGCAGTTTGTAAAGAAATATGCAAAAGAGCGATTCAAAATAGAAATGAAGCATATTGGAAATCCGACGCGGATGAGAATATTGTTTTAGCAGGGTTTTCTCACGGTATTACTGGGATTTGTTATGCACTATCTGAATATTATGCGCATATTGAGGCATCTGGAGAAGTACTTAGACTGATTGAATCAGCTCTCAAATACGAAGATAAATTTTTTGATATTAAAATAAATAAATGGAGAGATAACAGAAAAAATGAGTCGGATTATTCTTCCGCAATGTGGTGTCATGGGTCTTGCGGTATTCTTCTTGGAAGAAGCAGGATATACGAGAATGTAGACGGGCGTATTCACGTTGGGTATATTAATGAGTCTTTAGATGACACATTGCTGAATGGAAATTCCCACCGTCAGGGCTACTCATTATGCCATGGAACGATGGGGAATATAGATGTACTTCACGCTATTAAGGAATTATCTCTCTTTAAAAATCGCAAGCAAGAGATTGAGAATACAATTAATATATGGGTTAACCATTTTGAAGAGAATCTGTTAAAAAATGGCTGGCAAAATGGAATAAGAAATGATCATTCGGGACTTGGTATGATGTTAGGGAAAACCGGACAATTATATGCACTCTTAAGGTTAGTTAATAAAGAAATTCCCACCCCATTGGCTTTGGATTGAGGTGGATTTTCTAAATAAAAAAGCGACCCTGTAAAGGACGCTTTTTTATATTAATTTTATTCCGCTGATTAAAATAATCGCCGCCATCACAAACTGCAGCGGGCGCGGTGAGAATTTCGGCGAAAAGAAGCTGCCGAGAAGCACACCCGGCACAGAGCCGATCAACAGATTCAATACAAGCAGGTAATCGACGCTTCCGAAGCTTGCGTTTAACAGACCGGCAGCCGTTACGAGCAAAAAGGCATGTGCGATATCCGTTCCCACCACTTCTGCCGTTTTCATTCTGAATAGGTATAACATGGCGATCGCAAATAATGAGCCGGACCCAATAGATGTCAGGCCGACGATGAAGCCGAAAATGACGCCGATCAGTATCATGAGTGTCCGCTTTTCTTCAAGCGTTTTTTGCTGCCAGCGGTTCGGCCGCAGTTTTTTATCGAAAAAAAGGCGGGCGATAATGGAAATGGCGACAAGGGTCAGTACGTAGCCGAGCGCCTGTTTGATAATCTGCTCCTGATGCTGGTGAAAAGCGGGAAACAAGTGAAGAACACCGATGGCGGCTGTTGCGCTGGGAATGCTCCCGAGCGCCAAATAGCCGACAAGTTTAAATTGAACGGTGCGCTGCTTCCAATGAGAAACGACACCGAACAGTTTGGTGATGGAGTTATATAAAAGGTCAGTGCCGACGGCGATTGAGGGGTTGATCCCCAAAACGATCAGTAAAGGAGTCAAAAGCGCCGCTCCTCCCACACCCGTCAATCCGACCAGCGTTCCGACAAAGAAACCCATAAACACAATGCTTACAGTCATCTGTGTGCCTCCTGAATAATCCTACTATTTTTATCAGATTATATATGATTAAGAGGCGGTAATCAATTAAATTTTCGGAAAATTTTATACAGAACAAAAAAATCCGCCAGCCTGCTGTTATGTCGCAGACCGGCGGATGGCCGGATTATGATTTTTGCTGATAAAACGGAAGTTCCGTGTGGCCCATTTCTCTGACATACACGAAAAGATTGCCTTTATGATGAATTTCATGCTCCATGGCAAGCTGAAGGAGAGCCGCGCCGGTTACTTTTCTGCCGAAAGAGGCGGTCAGGTCAATTTCGCGGTTCAGCTGCTCTTCAGTCAGCTGTGACAGGATGTCTGTCGTTTTTTCAGTACATGCTTCCGCCAGTTTGACGAGGTCTGTTTCCGCTTCTTCTTTCGGTTTGTTCTGGATGGCTGATCCGTTTCCGTCGTTAATGACGTTTGCAAACATAAGAAAAGAATAAACGATGTGTTTTACAAGTTCCTGAGCGGACATTGATGTCTCTGCCGGTTTGTAGTCGTAATGCTCGCGGCTGATTTTTTCCGCCAGTTCAATCGTCACGTTTCGATGTGACAGAAAGTGGCTGACCAATTGATTTTGTGCTGTCATGTGAAAACCCCCATTTAATACAGAATAAAAGCTGCAAGGATATGCTATATCAACGGCACGGAAGAAACAAGCAATAAGCTTGTGACGGAGATAAATCGTTGCGGATATCCGAAATTCGACAATTGCGGTCTTTTTGCGTTCTTCTTTTTCTAGCAAATATGATAAAATATGACATATCTCGGTCATTCCAAAAGGGGGGATTTATTGAGGATGAAGCAGACTATTCCGTCCTCTTTTGTCGGGCTCAAAATTAATGAATGGTATACCCATATCCGGCAGTTTCACGTCCTTGAGGCGGAGCGCGTCAAACGTGAAGTAGAGAGAGAGATCGAGGATATGGAAGAAGATCAGGATCTGCTGCTGTATTATTCATTAATGGAATTCAGACACCGTGTCATGCTGGATTACATCAAGCCCTTAAAGGAGGACCCTTCTCAGCCTGAGTTTTCAGAATTATTGGAAGACATTGAAGGCAACCAGTATAAACTGACAGGACTGCTTGATTACTACTTTAATTTTTTTCGAGGAATGTACGAATTTAAACAGAAAATGTTCCTAAACGCCATGATGTATTACAAACGGGCTGAAAAAAACCTTGCACTCGTTTCTGATGACATCGAGAAAGCTGAGTTTGCTTTTAAAATGGCCGAGATATTTTACAACCTGAAACAAACCTACGTCTCCATGAGTTATGCCGTTCAAGCCCTTGAAACGTACCAATCGTATGAGACGTACAACGTCCGCAGAATCCAATGTGAATTCGTTATTGCAGGGAATTATGATGACATGCAGTATCCAGAAAGAGCATTGCCCCACTTAGAACTTGCTTTAGATCTTGCAAAACAAGAAGGCAATCCCCGTCTTATTAGTTCAGCCTTATATAATCTCGGAAACTGTTACGAAAAAATGGGAGACCTCTCTAAAGCAGCCGAATATTTTGAGACATCCGTTTCCATTTGCAGGTCAGAAAAGTTCGATAATCTTCCGCATTCTATTTACTCATTAACACAGGTTCTTTATAAACAGAACACTACAGCAGAAGCAGAGAAGCAATACCGCCTCGGGCTCAGTATCGCCCGCGAATACAATGATGAATTGTTTGTGAATCTGTTCCAATTTTTACATGCGTTATACGGCAAGGAAATGGATAACGCATCCGTCAGGCACACGTTTGATTTTCTGGAAGAACACATGCTGTATCCGTATGTGGAAGAATTGGCGCATGACGCTGCCAAATTTTACATGAAACACGGACAGCCTGAAAAAGCGCTCACGTTTTATGAAAAAATGGTGCACGCCCAAAAACAAATCCAGAGAGGAGATTGTCTATATGAAATCTAAACTGTTGTCAGGATTGCTGCTTGTTGCTGTCGGGTTCAGCTTTACACAGGTGATCGGCCATGAAAGCCATTTGGAAAACCAAGCGGACGGCACATTCCATATTGCCGCGCGCAACCAAACATAACATAAAGACCCTTCTTTGGAAGGGTCTTATTTTTTGCATGCGTATCCATTCCATTTTTATCCGAATGCAGAGTCTATATGCTCAAGTTATCTGTCCTACGAATGCCACCTATTGATGAAAAAGGCATAAGGAGAGATGAAGAGTGGGGATTGAAGTGAAAAAACGGCTCGTATCGGCTGATAAATATGCGTTAAAATGTCCGAATCCGATGACACCGGAGTATATTACCATTCATAACACGGCAAACGACGCATCCGCCGCTAATGAAATCAGCTATATGACGGGGAACAGCGAATCAACGAGCTATCATTTTGCGGTTGATGACAAAGAAGTGATCCAGGGAATTCCGTTGGACCGGAATGCCTGGCATTCGGGAGACGGCACGAACGGTACCGGAAACCGTAAGTCGATTGCTATAGAAATCTGTTACAGTAAGTCAGGCGGCGAACGGTACAGAGCCGCAGAAGAACTGGCGATTGCGTTTGCGGCGCAGCTTTTGAAAGAACGGGGCTGGGGGATTGACAGAATCAGAAAGCATCAGGACTGGAACGGAAAGTACTGCCCGCACCGCATTTTGTCTGAAGGCCGCTGGGATGAAGTGAAGGCGAAGATTGAAAAGAAATTAAGCGGGAGTATGCCGGCGAAAAAAGCCTCTATTTCTTATTCCGCGTCTGAATACCATGTGAAAAAAGGCGACACCTTATCGGAAATCGCCGCATCGCACGGTGTCAGCGTAAAATCGCTGCAAAGCATCAACCATATCACCGATCCGAATCACATTACAGTCGGACAAGTGATCAAGCTCGCTCAGACGGGTTCTTCTTCAAAAAGTCAGGCTGTGTCTTCCTATCCGCTTCCATCCGGTGTGATCAAAGTGACGAAACCGCTGACGAAAGGGGAGAACGTAAAACAAGTGCAAAACGCTTTATCCGCTCTTTATTTTTATCCCGATAAAGGAGCAAAAAATCATGGGGCGGACGGCGTTTACGGCCCGAAAACGGCAAATGCCGTAAAACGTTTTCAATCCGTCAGCGGATTAACGGCAGACGGAATTTACGGCCCGAAAACGAAGGCGAAAATAGAAGAAAAACTGTAATCAATAAAACGGAAGCTCCCCGGGCTTCCGTTTCTTCTTACATACAAACTGCGGCAAGGGCCTTTTGAATATCATAAATGCTTTCATCTTTTTTAAACTGCTTTGAGACAGCGGGAAGTTCCGCGCCTGAAATCCAAATTTTCAGCTCTGAATCAAGGTCAAAGCGGCCGGCGGTTTCTACGCTGAATCTGGAAATGCTCTTGTACGGAATGGATTGAATCTCCGTTTTCTTCCCCGTGAGTCCCTGTTTATCAACAAGAATAAGACGCTTATCCGTAAAGACAATGATATCTCGGACAAGCTTAAATGCGGCGTTGACATTCTCACCTTCCAGCAGAATACGGGCCAGTTCTGCTTTTGCTTCAGCCGTCGATATTGTTGACGCATTGCCCAGCAATCCATTGATGAACCCCATGATATATCCCCCCTGTTACGTATTCTATCAAATCATACTATAAAAAGGTTTCCATTCCCAGATGAGTAGAGTAAACTGGTGCTGACTGGAAAAGGAGAGCATGTTACACATGAAAGATCGATATGACAATTTCGCAGCCCTTTCAGCTGCTGAATCAGAATACAGAATTATTTATGAAGAAAAAGAGGGAAGTGAATGTATCGTCCTCGCTCCCCACGGCGGCAGGATTGAGCCGGGTGTCAGTGAGCTGGTGCGGGCATTTTCTGACCAAAGCTCAATTTACTTATTTGAAGGGACGAAGCGGTGCGATAACCGTTCTCTCCATTTGACAAGCACACGCTTTGACGAACCCCTGGCTTTAGAAAAAGTGACCGCCCATCATTACGCATTGGCTTTTCATGGGTATCATGATCTGAAAAAGGCAAATACACTCGTCGGGGGCGCGGATCTGGAAAAAGCAAGACTGATTTGTGATCTGCTGCGTGAAGCGGGGTTTGATGCCGAGCTGACAGAGAAGAATGATCGGCTGGCAGGTGTAAATCCCGGCAACATTGTCAATCGGACAAAAAGGAAAATGGGGCTGCAATTGGAAGTGAGCACGGCGCAGAGACACGCGCTGTTCAGTAATTTTGGCTGCCGGGGAGAAAAATATACGCCAACCGATCTGTTTTTTCGGTATGTAGAAGCCGTGAAGGCAGGTTTTTATGATAAATGAACAGGGGGGGCCCGTTCTTACATTCACTGGAGCTATGCGGCGCAAGAAGTGCTTGGCGGGCAGCACGGTGAGAACAGCGTCATGATGCAAAAACCTTTCCTGTGATTTAAAATGCTGACACTCTGACGGCAGAGTATCGCTAATTTTCAATAAAATACGGCGTTTTTTCCTCAGCGGCATGCAAGTGTGTCTGTCCGCTTTCATAATACACATTCGGCCGCTTGTCGGATAACAGACAAGCGAGCCGCTTCTGAAATTGAATACCTGCTTTACGCCGTTCAAACAGCTCCAGCCTTTTTTCCGCAAATGATGCCGTCACCCGGAAAGCGGCTGCGATTAAAATGACGGCGTGGCTCCTCCGCTGGGGAAGCTCCATGTTTAACAGCATAAAGGTCGGCACACAGAAGTGGTACATAAAATGGTTGGCCTGAAATTCCTGCAGTTCCCTGAACAGCTTGTTCATATGAAAATGGTTGCCGGTATGCTTCAGCACGTGGCACAGTTCGTGCGCAAAATCCTGCCATTGCTCTTCGGGTGACTTTTTTTGATTCAGGACGATGCTGTACATGCCGTCCCGCTTCAGCATCATACTGTGCGTATCTTCAAAATGAATCCAAATGTCAAGCTCCTTGGCAATCATCTGCATATCAATATGGAGAGGGGCGGTCATTCCCATGCGGCAATATAAGTTTTTGACGTATTCCTCAAGATGTGTTAAAAAATCGCCCAATTGAATACACCCTTTCGAACATATGTTCTTTTTTAAGCGAGAAAGAAAAGCCCTGATCGGACTTTGAATCAATTCCCTTTTCTTTTAAAAATAAACATTCAGCTTTTATATCGGCTGAACGTTAAGCAGTTTAAAGGAAAAGAGCGGATTATTTATGTTTCGGCCTGCGGTTTTTCTCTTTTTCTTTTAAATAATTAATGAATTCAATGGCCTGCTGCTTGCTTTCCGGGGAAAAGTCCTGCATGTCCCGATATGCGATCTGCAAGTCGGGATCGGCAAACATGTCTTCATCTGAAGGTTCTTTTCCGGTTAACAAATAATCAGTCGACACTTTGAAATAATCCGCAAGCTTTTGCAGCGTGTCGTAATCGGGTTCAGATCGGCCGTTTTCATAATGAGAATATCTGGCGCGCGAGACACCGATATGATTTGCGACTTCTTCCTGCGTTTTCTTTCCTCTGAGACTCTTTAATCTTCCGCCTATCATCCGAATGACCTCTCTTTTTTCAACACCCTAAGTTACTTATGATTATAGATACAAAATGTATCAAAATAAAGAGATGATAAAAAAAGTATCAAAAAGGTCTTGATGATACGAACTGTATCGTATATAATCAACATCATAAGGATACAAAATGTATCAATTTACGATAAGAAATCGATCAGGAGGGTGAGAGATGCAGCCGATAATCATCCGTTTCAGCAGCAATCCGGCTGATCAGAGATGTTTAGGAAAAGCAGGCGGTTCGATATCTTTTACCGCTTGCGGACTACCGGTATTCCGATTTGATAACCGATTGCAGTATGAACGCTATATAAGTCTGAAGACAAACGGAGACGTCCAATATGAATCGTAAAAGCTACCCGTTTTTCATCTATTCCGGATTATTGAATTCAGAACATTATGACAAAATAGGGTCTGCTATTTGGCTGTTTTTATGGTTCATCAGCTCAACGACAAAGGAACACGTAAAAGACGGCGTAAAGTGGGGGATCGTCCTCGGACATAAGCCCGTAAAAGCAAAAGAAATGGCCGACGTATTTGCCGTCAGCGAAAAAACCGTCAGACGGTGGCTTGAGGTTTTGGAACAGCATGAATATATCAAAACCGTCCGCGCCCCTTACGGACTCATCGTCTCAGTAAAGCACTCGAAAAGATTCACGCAGAAAAAGACATTGACCCGCCCGGAAGTCACAGACCGGACAATATCGGCGGATCACCGGGACAAAAATGTCCGGAGAGAAATAGATATAACAAAAAATCATACTGCTGAAGAAGCGATTAACGACATTGCCGCCCATTTTATCAGATTAAGGTCTGCACAGGAGAGGCGGAGCGTATACCCGTCGCCCCGGGATTATCAGGCCATCGCCCGTATTGTTTCCCTCGGTGCGTCAGCACAAGAAGCAATCAAATGGCTCGGCGAATGCTTTACCGCTTTTGAACAGCGGCGCACCTCTTCAGCTGAAACGATCAAGGCTTTCAGCTATTGCGCCAAGTATATGGAAGACCGCTTGAATGCACGAATTGCGGGAAGGACAATCACAACAAAAAAAGAGAGGAATACGATACATGACAAAACGAACGATCGAGCAGATACTGGCCGACCTGAAAAACGGAAAACGTCCATTACTGGCGGACAGACCGGAAGAATCAGGCGAAAGCCGCTTTGACTGTCCGCTCTGTAAAGATCAGGGCGGTTATCTCAAAAACCAGCTGGGAATGGATGTGTGGGTTAAGTGCCGCTGCGCCGCCGAACGAAAAGCAGAGCGCATTCTCAGCGCAAGTGAGATTACAGATGCCTTTCGGAAGCTGGATTTCAAAGGATTTATCACGCGGGGCAAGCCTCAGGCAGTCGTCGACGCATATGAGTGCGCCCTTGAATATGTTGAAAACTTCGACAAGATTAAAAACTGCCGGAAAAACAGCATTGCCCTTTTAGGGCGTCCGGGATCGGGAAAAACCCATCTTTTGACCGCTCTCAGCAATTATGTCATGAGACAGAAGCAGACACCGGTGCTGTATTTTCCTTTTGTGGAGGGCTTTACGGATTTAAAAAATGATTTTGATCTGCTTGATGAAAAGCTTGGCCGTATGAAACAGGCGGATGTGCTTTTTATTGACGATCTGTTCAAACCGCTGAACGGAAAACCCCGGGCGACCGATTGGCAGATTGAACAAATGTACGCCGTCGTGAATTACCGCTATTTAAATCATAAGCCGGTTCTTATCTCGAGCGAGCTGGCCTGTGACGGACTGGTGCAGGTTGATGAAGCCTTAGGCACAAGAATTTATGAGATGTGCAGCGATTATTTAGTCATCATTAATGGCAATTCATTTGACGTAAACCACAGATTAGAGGGGGCGAGATAATGTGTAAGCTGTGCGGGCCGAAGAAGGTCATTGTGACGGAAACGGGTTTCGGCGCTGTCTTTCACCCTTGCCCGAACTGCAAAACAGGCACTGATTTAACGCCGGTCATTAAACGTCTTGAGCGAATGGTTCAAGACGCAAAAGCGAGGCTTGATGCACGTGTATAAATATATCAAATGGCTTTTTTGCCTGCTGTTCAGGGCGAAACGGATAGAAAAGCAAATTGAAGCATGGCATGAGGCTGATGGAAAGTGAGGATAACCATTGCAAGAAAAACACAGCCCCGCTCCATGGAGGGCCGTACACAGCGGAGAAGAAAAACCCATTTACATTTATTCCGCTTACAGCGAAGCGGATAAAGAGAAGTTCCCTTATTCAAACGGAAGGCTCATCGCGGCCGTTTTTAACTTAAGTTCATACTCACAGCAGATCAACGCGGCATTGATGGCGAAAGCCCCGGAACTTTTTGAGGCGGCCGAAACGGCTCTCCGCCTGCTCCGGGGAGAAAGTTCTGAAGAAAAAGAAGCGTTCATAAATAAGCTCGAAAGCCTCATACATGAAGTAAACATCCTGAAAAAGACGGAGGACGTAAAACATGAATCCTAAAAAACTGACTGACATTGAACATACAACATTAAAAAGCCAGCTGGAAGAAGGCAAGGTTCGGGTGATTATTGTAGACGGACTGAAGAAGGAAGCATGGCTCGCCGAAGCGCCGGAGCACGGCAAAACGCTTGTCGAAACGCGAAAAGGGGATCTGGCCCGGGTCGAATATGAAATCGGCTTTAAATTGAATTAAAAACAGAATACGTCCAAGACGGAAAGCCTGCGGACACTGATCAATCGCGCACATGCTGCGCATTGGTTGGTGTCCTTTTTTTGTTCCGAAAAAGAGGAGGATCTACATGGAAGACTTACTATTTGAATATAAACGCACGCTGAAAGAGACGAAAAAGTGGTACAAGCAGCTGGAGGAAGCCGATGAAACGATGCTTACTTCAGAAGAACTGAAAGATAAAAAAATCATCAGAACGATCATTACAGATGTGGAATATGTCATCGAATGGCTTGAAAAAGGCCGGCAGCCCGGCATAAGAAGAGCGATAGACCGCAGAGACGCTTATCAGAGAATGCTGATTAAAGATCCTAGAATCATAGAAACCTATTCGCAGGCGCTGATGTTTGAACCTTCCGCAAATGTGACTGAAGAAGACAGAATCAGACTGCGGGACGCATTAGCCGTTTTAACGGATAGAGAAAAAGAAATGCTGCTGCTCCACAAAGCGGAATGCTTTTCGTATGAACGGATCGCCGCCTTGCTGAACGTAAAGAAATCAACCGTACAGACGACGGTCAAACGGGCGCTTCTAAAAATTCAAAAACAGCAGGAACAAAGAAATCAATCGCCTGCTTCATAAGTTGTCATACGTTTGCCACCTAGAAGTGAACAGACGATCACAAAAAGCGGCCCGATTAGAAGCCGCTTTTTATTATAGACAATCATGTCGGAGGTGGCGGTGATGCCGTAGCATGAAAAACGCAAAAAGAGAACAGGCATTTACAATCTATCAGTCTCATCAAGGCCGCATCACAAATCGCGCCCTTGCCGGCAAATCAGGCGTATCCGCAAGAACGATCGGCAGATGGAAAAAAGAAGGGCGCTGGGACGAGGCGCTCCATAAGAACGCGGAAAGCGGCGGAAAAAACAACCCGGGCGAAGGTGATGAGTTAAACGAACGTCAGCGGCTGTTTTGTCTTTATTATGTGAAAAGCTTTAACGCCACCCAATCTGCGATAAAAGCCGGGTATTCACCGGAAAGCGCGCATGTGACGGGAAGCAGGCTGTTGAAAAACGAAAAAGTCGCCAAAGAAATCAGCCGCATGAAAAAGGAAATGGTCAATAAAGTGTTTGTCGAAGCGATGGACGTTCTTCAAGTCTATGTGAAAATCGCTTTCGCCGACATTACTGATTATGTAACCTTCGGAAAAAAAGAGGTTCAGGCCTTCGGAAAATCAGGGCCGCTCTTTGACGAAAATGATAATCCGATTATGCAGGAAATCAGCTACGTTGATGTTAAAGATTCTCACCTTCTGGACGGAACCATCGTCACAGAAGCAAAACTCGGAAAAGAGGGCATTGCAATCAAGCTAGCCGACAAGATGAAGGCTCTTGAAAAGCTGTCCTTGTACTTTGACCTTTTCCCCGATCAATTTAAACAAAAAATCGAAAATGAAAAATTAAAGCTGGCACAGCAGAAGATGGAAAAAACAGAAGACAGCCAAAAGCCGATTGACATTGTCATTACGCGGAAAGAGGAACGGTCATGATTGAAAAAGCGGTTAACCCGCGCTTTGAAGATTATTTGTTCAATTGGAATGAAACGTACCAATTTCTCGTCGGAGGCTATGGCTCGTCAAAAAGCTATCATACCGCGCTGAAAATCATCCTGAAGCTGCTTCGTGAAAAGCGGACGGCGCTTGTCGTGCGGGAAGTTTTCGATACGCACAGAGATTCTACTTTTGCCTTGTTTGAAGATATTATCGGGGAGCTTGAGCTGGGACATGCCGTAAAGGCCGTGTCTTCGCCGATGCAGCTGAGATTTTCAAACGGAAGCCGGATTATGTTTAAAGGGATGGACAACCCGGCCAAATTGAAATCCATTCACCATATTTCACTGATTTGGATTGAAGAATGCTCTGAAGTGAAGTATGAAGGATTTAAGGAGCTGATCGGGCGTCTGCGCCATCCCGAGCTTTCGCTTCATATGATATGCACCACAAATCCCGTCGGCACCTCCAATTGGACGTACCGGCATTTTTTCCGTGATGACCAAAAAAAACGGTTCGTATTGGATGATCAGACGCTGTATGAAAAAGGCACCGTCGTTAAGGGAGATACGTATTACCACCATTCCACAGCGTGCGATAATCTGTTTTTGCCGAAAAGCTATATTAAGCAGCTGGACAGCTTACGGCATTACGATCCTGATTTGTACCGGATCGCCCGCAAAGGACAGTTCGGCGTCAATGGCATCCGCGTGTTTCCGCAGTTTCAGGTCATGGAGCACAACGAAGTAACGGAGCGGATTGCTTCCATCAGGCGCCCCCTGTTTCGGACGGGCATGGATTTCGGTTTTGAAGAGTCATACAATGCGGTCATCCGGCTTGCCGTCGATCCGGATCAAAAAGAGCTTTATATTTTCTGGGAATATTACAAAAACAAAATGACCGATGATCAGACAGCTGAGGAGCTTCAGGAATTGGCGGATCAAAAAGAGCTGATCAAAGCGGATTCGGCTGAGCCGAAAAGCATCCAATATTTTCGCAGGCAGGGTTTTTGCATGGTTGCGGCCAAAAAGTTTCCGGGCTCAAGACTTCAGTATACAAAAAAGCTGAAACGGTTCAAACATATCTATTGCTCAGACAGCTGTCAACATACGATCCGCGAATTGCAGAACTTAACGTACGCAAAAAACAAAAACGGCGTTCTGTCGGAAGATGAGTTTTCAATTGATCCCCACACACTTTCAGCCATTTGGTATGCGCTGGATGACTATGACGCGGCGGATTTGAAAGATGCATCACAAGAACGGAGACGTCCGAATCGGGAAAGGAGGAGGTAGGCGTTGCCGAACTATCAAAACGTTAGAGCCACCGTCTTTAAATCAAAAATGGCCGCGCCGCAGGCAAGGCAGATGAACGAAGATCAATTTGCCGATCTGTACGGCGAAGACATCATTTCACCGCCCTATAATCTCATTGAACTGAAAACAATCGCCGAATATTCGACGATTCTTCAGCAGTGCATTGACGCGTATCGGGTCAATATTACGGGTTTTGGGTTTGATGTGGAATATACCTTTGATGTAAATAGCCCAGATTGCTCCCCGTCAAAAAAGGCCCGGGCCGAAAAAAACTGGATGAAGCTGGAGAGCTTTTACAAATGTCTTCATTTTGATGAATCGGCCGAGACGATCCTCGGATATGCGATAGAAGACCGTGAAAAAACGGGCAACGGTTTTCTCGAAGTGCTTCGGGACGGGGCGGGAAAACCGGCGGGGATTGAATATCTGGATGTGAAACATATGCGCGTCTGCGGTGTGACTGATCCCGTTGAAGTTACATTTTCATATGAAGAAAACGGCGCATCCAAAACGATTAAAAGGCAAAAACGGTTCCGTAAATATGTTCAGATGCTGAACGGTCAGAAAGTGTTTTTTAAGGAATACGGCGATCCCCGCATGATGGACATGAGAACCGGCGAATACGTAAAGACCCTGTCTGAAGAATACCGGGCAAATGAAGCGATTCACTTAAAAATCGGCAGCGGCACTTACGGAATTCCGCGCTGGGTCGGCAATATCGTCAATCTGTACGGCGCCCGGAAAGCGGAAGAACTGAATTTTATGTATTTCAAGCAGGGCCGTCACGTGCCGGCCGCCATTACGGTTGAAAACGGCATGCTGTCAGAAACCTCGTACAAAGAGCTCCAGGATTATATGAATGACCTGGAAGGGGTGGAAAACGCCCACAAGTTTCTGCTGATTGAGGCGGAAGGTATTGCGAAGGAAAAAGACCTTCACGGAGGCGAAGACATTACGCCCGTGTCTGTGGAAATTAAATCACTTGCCGAAATTCTGCAGGATGATGCGCTGTTTCTTGAATATGACGACAAAAGCAGAAATAAACTCCGCTCCGCGTTCCGTCTCCCGCCGCTTTATACGGGCGAGGCGCAGGAATACAACAAAGCCACCGCCGATACGGCACGGAAAATAACGGAGGAGCAGGTGTTTCAGCCGGAGCGGAAAACGCTGATTAATAAGCTCAACACGTTATTTTTGCCAGAATTGGGTCTCCACGATGTACAGCTCACATTAAAAGGGCCTGATTTTCGCGATCCGCTTGAAATTGCGAAGGTGCTTACGCCATTTATTTCCGCCGGCGCGGTCTCTCCTAATGACCTCCGTGATCTGGCCGGAAGAGTGCTCGGGAAGACGCTTGAGGAGTGGCCTGAAGAGTACTACAGCCGGCCGGTGCTGAAAGGGAAAAAGGAGCAATCCTGAAAGGGGGTGAAAACATCTCGTGCCGAGAGAATTGAGAAATGCCGTCATCAGTTTTGTGAGCTATGTCGATAAGGCGGCGAACCAAACGGAATTCTTTTTTACAAAATCAGCCGGAGGCCTTCCGTCATTTGAAAAAAAGGTGCAGGTGTTTACAAAAAGCGAATCGGATGAACAGAAGCTTGTTTACGGCATCGTTTACGAGCCGGATGTCCCGGATGCCCATGGCGATTATATGACGGCTGAAGAGATTGAAAAGGCCGCTCACGGTTTTTTGGCGGATGCCCGCAACATCGATACAAATCATAATTTTGAAGGCGGGACCGGCGAGGTGGTGGAGTCGTACGTCGCCCCGGATGACTTTGAAATCGGGAATGCTGTGATCCGGAAAGGATCTTGGGTGCTTGTCACCAAAGCTTCCGATGAAGTATGGGATCAGATTAAAGCCGGTATTATTACGGGCTACAGCATGGCGGGAACCGCTGACGTTTACGAAGAGCCGGCAGAAAAGCAAGCCGGCTTATTCGGCGCGGTCAAGCAATTTCTCGACCGTGACCGCAAATCAAGAAACCGCAAGGGAGAGGACTTGAACAAGATGAGAAAAGAGGACGTAAGAGAATCGATTGAACACGCGCTGCACCCGCTTTTAAAGCGGCTTGACAGCTTGGACCAAAACACGGAAGACAAAGACGGGGCGGCTGCGCCGTCTGATGAAGAAAAGCTGAAAACGCTTGTCGAGGACATGCTCGCGCCGATTATTAAACGCATTGAAGCGCTTGAAAAAGTAAGAGGCGCATCAAAGCAGCCGGAAGAAGAGACGGGCGGCCAAGAGCCTGTTAAAAAATCCATTTGGAGCGGACTGCTTTAAGCCCAGTCAGAAGGAGGAACTGTAGAGTGAGAAATCAAGATATCATCAGAAAGGCGGAAATGTCACTTTCCGCTTTAAAAAGCGGCGGTTTAATGAACCCCGCACAAGCTTCAGCATTTATCCGCATGGTGCAGAACACGCCGACCATTTTCAGCGAATCGCGTGTGATTCAAATGGAAAATGACTCGCAGAAATTTGAAAAAATCGGTTTCGGCCAGCGTATTCTGCGTGCCGCTGAGGAAGGAAAAGCCTTAACTGACGATCAGCTGACCGTCCCGGCAACAAGTACGGTGCAGCTGAATACGAAAGAAGTCATTGCGGAAATTAATATCACCTATGACACGCTTGAAAATAATATTGAAAAAGACGGCCTGCAGCAGACGATCATGCAGATTTTGGCGGAGCGGGCGGCAGTCGATATTGAGGAGCTTGTCGTAAACGGCGATACATCTTCTTCTGATCCGTACTTGGCACAGCTTGACGGAATCCGTAAGCAGACTGTATCTCACGTCATTGACGGAAACGGGGAAGAGCTGTCCAGAGCCACATTTAAAAAAGGCTTAAAAGCCATTCCGGCAAAATATTTGCGCCTGCCTCAGGAATTCAGATTTTACACATCTCAAGGCATGGAGATTGAATGGAAAGACCGTGTAGCTGACCGTCAGACCAACCTGGGGGATCTTGCGGTGCAGGGCGGTTTGTCTTCAGCATTCGGCGTTCCGGTCAAAGGAGTGTCCAATCTGCAGCCTTACTCGGTCGGAGAAGGTGATTCCCAGTACGATGCGTCTGACATCATTCTGACTCACCCGAAAAATATCATTCTCGGTTTTTCACGAAATATCCGAATCGAAGTAGATAAAGATATTCGCAGCCGCAAATTTATTATCGTACTGACGGCTAAACTTGACAGCAAATTTGAAGAAGAAGATGCAAGCGCCAAAATCGTAAACGTTAAAGAATAAGACGGGGGTGGCAGTTATGTTAATTCAGCCGTCTGACGTTGTTTCATATTCAGTTTATGATCAAGTCAAAAACAGGCCGGAGCCGCTTCTTATACAGGACATTCTGGAGGCGGAGGCGGAAGCGGCCAGAATGGCGGGGCATTCGTTCACTGATCCTATATACTCACCGCTTCCCGAAAAGATTAAGCTTGCGTTATTAAAGCTTTCTCAATATTTTGCGCTGATCAACCAGAATGAAGCGGCCGCTTCCGCCTATCAATCTGAAAAGATAGGCGACTACTCGTATACGGTGGCAGATGAAGGCGGAATCAGAAAACCGGCGGTGCACCATCTGCTCTGTGAATATATCGCGCCGGGTTATTCCCCGGTTTCTGCACACGCAAAGGTGAGACCTTTATGAGCTACGAACGGCTGCTCACTGACAGATGCGATATTTATCATGAGACGGTGTCAGTTCCGAAGGCCGGACGCTTCGGGATTCCCGCCGAAAAGCTCCAGCCTGTCTTTTCTTATCCGGAAGTTCCGGATGCTGAAGACGTGCCGTGTCTGTTTGTTGAAAAACAGCAGCAGCTTATTCAGCTCGAGCCTGATCATAAAGTATATCAGCGGTTTCTCGTTCATTTTCCGAAAGAGGCCGTTGTGCGTGTCAATGACAAAATCATTTGGGAAGGCCAGGCGTATATTCTGGAAATGCCGAAGAAAGCAAGACAGCACCATTGGGAGGTTATCGCTGTGAGAGATGACAGACTATGAGCATAAAAAACCTTGAACAATGGAATCGGTCGCTGCAAAAGGCATCATCCGGAGAATTTGCCCGTCAGGCAGGCGAATGGCTGGAACAGTCAGGAGAGGATTTTCTCGACTTGGTACGGGAGGAGCTTATTCATTCGGGAGGGATTGATACAGAAAGCCTGCTGTCTTCTTTCCGAAAAGGAGCGCAGGATCATGTATGGATCATTGAAAACGGGGGACTGACCCTTGAAATCGGCACCAATGTAGAGTATGCCTCATTCATAAATGACGGACATTGGACCGTCTCAGATGAAAATGTCAGATGGGTGCCCGGATATTTTCAAGGCTCCCAGTTCATCTATGATCCGTCAGCTTCAACGGGAATGGTGCTCAAAAAACAGTGGATCAGCGGGAATGGGTTCTGGGACAAAGCCCTTCTTTTGTATGAAACACTCTTCGCCGAATCGCTGGACAAGCGTTTCGATCAGTGGCTTAACACGTTAGGGGGAGATATCGGATGAATCGCGAAACCGGTTCAATCGCCGCTTTTTTGTATCAGCAGTGCGGCGTGCCCGTATATGAAAATGAACTGCCTGAACAATTTCAGGTGCCGTCACTATACATTCCGCCCCCGTATGTTTTTGACGAGAATGACACAGTCTCCACCTTTAAGAAGACATACAGTCTGAATGTGAAGCTGTTCCATGCCGACTCGGTGCAGGCGCTCTATGCAGCCGACCGGATCGCCGATGCGGTGAGAGAATCAAGACAGCTGATTCCGCTGCTTACGGAATCAGGGGAGGACACCGGTGACTTCGTCCGCATCAGCCGTATCGAAACAAGAGTCGGAGACAAAGGCGAGGCAGTGATCACAATCCGCTGGACGAGCCGCTACTACTATCAGAAACAAACATCTCCCGCACTGCGGGATGTGGACATTAACAGCGGGGTGAAACAAAAGTGAAACAATATAAAAAGAAAAACGCCGCAGCGGCGGAACGAGCGGTTCTTTATGACACGGCGGATTTAACAAAGCACGCGAAGGAGCTTTTCGGCGTAAAACCTGAGATTCTCCAGGGGGCTTTATTCGGCGTGAAGCAAAAACAAATGACAAAAGCGCAAGCAAAGTCTTACATTGAAGCATTTTTAACCAAGGAGGTCATGCAATAATGAACGGCGGAACATTTACGCAAGGAAAAGAAAAAGAACGTGCCGGGATCTATTTTAACTTTAAAACAACCGCCCAGGAGCGGGTATCGATCGGTGAACGCGGGATTGTCGCCCTTCCCGTCGCATCCGGCTGGGGGGAAGCGAAAACATTCGTTTCCATTTCAAGCATTGAAGATTTGAATAAAAAAGTGGGGCTCAGTATTGAAGATCCGTCACTGATTCTGCTTCGTGAGGCGAAAAAGAAAGCAAAAACCGTTTTGATGTACCGTCTGACAGAGGGAATCAGAGCGAGCGCCGATCTTTCGCAAGGTGTTAAAGCAACCGCTTTGTACGGCGGTTCAAAAGGAAATGACATCATCATCCGCATCAGTGAAAACGTCCTTGATCAGACCGCTTTCGACGTGACCACTTACATGGATGAAGCGGAAGTTGACAAACAAACGGTGAAAAAAGCCGAAGAATTAAAAGCAAACGGCTATGTCACATTCACGGGAACGGGCGAACTGTCGGCTTCCATCCCGCTGACAGGCACTGAGGAAGAATCCGGGGAAACGTTAAACCCGCAGGCAGGCATCCGTCTTGCGGGCGGAACTGATAAAGCACCGGTCAACTCAGACTATACGGATTTTTTAGCTGCGGCTGAAACGGAGAATTTCGATGTCATCGCTCTTCCTGTCGCGGAAAACGATCAGCTGAAAGCGACATTTGCCGCATTCATTAAACGCCTTCGCGATGCGCAGGGACAGAAAGTGCAAGGGGTGACCGCCCATTACAGCGGAGATTATGAAGGTATTATCAATGTGACTGAAGGTGTGCTGCTGGAAGACGGAACGGAGATTAAAGCTGAAGATGCGACCGCCTGGGTGGCAGGCGCAAGTGCCAGCGCCGCATTTAATCAATCCTTAACATTCGTTGAATACGAAGGCGCCGTCGATGTGCTGCACCGCCTGACTCATGATGAAGTGATCGAACGTCTTTCCAAAGGTGAATTCCTTTTCTCTTATGATGCCCGTGATAAGTCAGTCAGCGTTGAAAAAGATATCAACTCATTGGTGACATTTACGGCAGAGAAAAACAAAAAGTTCGCGAAAAACAAAATCGTCCGTGTGCTTGATGCGGTGAATAACGATTTGACACGTGAACTGAAAGCCTTAATTAAATCGAAAAAAGGCACGGGCAGCGATCTTCCAGCGACAAACGACGGCCTTCAATTCGTCAAAACGATGATTATTCAATATTTGACAACGCTTCAGGATGCGGGCGGCATCGCTAACTTTGATTCAGACAAAGACATTACAATCGGCCTTAATGAAGACCGCGACGGCTTTTTAATTGATCTCGCCGTGCAGCCTGTGGATGCGGCAGAAAAATTCTACTTTAATGTGGAGGTAAACTAAGATGGCATTAAAAGCACAAAATACAATTTCAGGAAAAGAAGGCCGTTTATTTCTCGATGGAGAAGAGATGGCGCATATTAAAACCTTTGAAGCAAACGTAGAAAAAAACAAATCAGAAGTAAACATCATGGGACGCCGCATGACGGGGCATAAAACGACTGGCGCCAACGGAACGGGCACAGCGACGTTCTATAAAGTCACATCCAAATTCGCCGTGCTTATGATGGATTACGTGAAAAAAGGCAGCGACCCGTATTTTACGCTGCAAGCCGTTCTTGACGACAAATCATCAGGCCGCGGAACAGAACGCGTCACCCTGTATGACGTCAACTTTGATTCTGCAAAAATCGCCGGACTGGACGTAGACTCAGAGGCGCTAGAAGAAGAAGTGCCGTTTACCTTTGAAGATTTCGATGTGCCGGAAAAGCTTTCTGAAACGTTTTAATTAAGATCGGTATGAGTGAAACAGGCCTTTTACAGGCCTGTTTTTTATAAAAAAAAGAGTAAGGGAGTTTTCATCATGAGTGAAAAAAATGAACAAGTATTTGATCTATCATTCTTTATGCCGGGTAAAACAGTCGAGGCTGAGGAGATTCGGGTTCCGCTTTCAAAGCGTTTTGTCGATAAAAAAGGAAACATCGTGCCTTTTATTTTTAAAGCCATTACGACTGAGCGCATTGATGAACTGGAGAAGGAAAGCACGACATATAAAAATGTGAAGGGCAGAGGCCGCGTAAAAGACTTAGACAGCCAGCGCTTCTATGCGCGGATCGCGGTTGAATCTACGATTTACCCTGATTTCCGGTCTAAGGAGCTCCGCGACGCTTACAAAACGGCAGATCCGGTCGAGGTGGCAAAACGCGTGCTTTCAGTCGGCGGTGAGTATGCAAATTGGCTGAATAAAGCGATTGAGATCAATGGTTTTGAAGATGAATTAGAAGATCTGGAGCAAGAAGCAAAAAACTGATAAAAGATGGGAATAAGGAAGCCGTGTATCTCTATTACGCGATGCATGAGCTTCATTATTCTCCATCAGAACTGAAAGAGTTATATGAAGCACCGAGACATTTTAAGGCGCTGTTGTACGGTTTAATCGGTTACAAGCTGGACATTCTTGAAAAACAAGCGAAGAAAGGGGGAGCGACATCATGGCAAAGCTGACCGCCCGTTTTGAATTGGAAGATCGAGTTTCAAAGAAAATAAGGAAAATCCAAAATGGCTTCAGAGCGCTTGAGAAATATAGGAAAATGACAAAACGCCAAAGTGAAATTGATATACGCAAAGAGAGTAAATCTGTTTTAAGAACAATTGACCGCATCCAGCGCTCTATGAAAAGAAAGCTGGGCGCACAAATGATCTCTATTTCAGCTGAAGACGGAGCCAGTGCCGTCATTCAAAAGGTGCAAACCCAATTAGCGGGTCTGCCTGCGTCTTTAACCATTAAAATAGGAGCAAAAGACAGCGCGACAGCGGCATTTGAGAGATTGCGGGATCTGGCTGCCGGTTTTAAAGGATTTACCGTTTCACTGTATGCGTCAGACGAAGTGACCCCTGCCATGGAACGTATCAAACGCTACATGCAATCTGCGTTAAAGAACGGGTACTCTGTCACTATACGCGTCATAGATCACGTCATGACAACAGTCGGCCGAATTTCAGCGGGTATTGATTCGCTGACGGGAAAAAACAATGTCATTCAATTATCGTTAAACGAAAAGGTGACAGCACAGCTGGCTGCAATGCAAAAGAATATGCCGGACGTCGGAAAAGCTTCTGCATCTGCTGCTCCTGCTTCGCCGAAAAACGATTTTTCAATGCTTGACTCCATTGCAGACACCTTCATGAAAAAAGTCAATGACATCGCATCCAAATTTTATCCGGAAACAATCATAGCGGAACTGGATAAATTCGCTGCAAGCTTTATGAAGAAAGCGGACGAAATCGCGAGCAAATTCAGCCCTGCAACGATTTTGGCAGAGCTGGATAAGTTCACAACCTCATTCATGGGGAAAGTAGACGAAATCGCAAGCAAGTTCAGCCCGGCAACGATATTAGCCGAACTGGACAAGTTCACAACGTCATTCATGGGAAAAGTGGACGAGATCGCAAGCAAATTCAGCCCTGCAACGATTTTAACCGAACTGGACAAGTTCACAACGTCATTCATGGGAAAAGTGGACGAAATCGCAAGCAAATTCAGTCCTGAGACGATATTAACCGAACTGGACAAGTTCACGACCTCATTCATGGGGAAAGTAGACGAAATCGCAAGCAAATTCAGTCCTGCAACGATATTAGCCGAACTGGACAAGTTCACGACCTCATTCATGGGGAAAGTAGACGAAATCGCAAGCAAGTTCAGCCCTGCAACGATATTAGCCGAACTGGACAAGTTCACGACCTCATTCATGGGAAAAGTGGATGAAATCGCGAGCAAATTCAGCCCGGAGACGATATTAGCCGAACTGGACAAGTTCACAACGTCATTCATGGGAAAAGTAGACGAAATCGCGAGCAAATTCAGCCCTGAGACGATTTTAGCAGAGCTGGACAAGTTCACGAGCTCATTCATGGGAAAAGTAGACGAAATCGCAAGCAAATTCAGTCCTGAGACGATATTAACCGAACTGGACAAGTTCACGACCTCATTCATGGGAAAAGTGGACGAAATCGCGAGCAAATTCAGCCCTGAGGCGATATTATCAGAACTAGATAAATTCGCTGATTCGTTTATGAAAAAAGTAGACGGGGTCGTGAGTAAATTCAGTCCGGAAGCCATATTGAAAGAACTGGATAAATTCACTGATTCATTTATGAAAAAGATAGATGACGTTGTCAGCAAATTCAGTCCGGAGGCCATATTGAAAGAGCTGGATCATTTTACTGATTCGTTTATGAAGAAAGTCGACGACGTTGTCGGTAAATTCAGTCCTGATAAGCTAATCGACCGCGCCGAACAATTTGTAAATGACACGATTGACCGAATTTCTGAGAAATTCGATTTTCTCAATCCGGATAAGATCTTGGAAAAAGTGGAGCAGTTTACATCCTCACTGTTCGGAGGCATTGATAAAAAGTTCGGCAAATTCAGTCCTGATGCGATCATCGAAAAAGCCGAGGCATTTGTTGATAAAATTGTCAGCAAGATTGCAAAGAAATTTGAGAAATTCAGCCCGGACAAAATCATCGAAAAAGCCGGGGAATTAATAGAAAAAATATTTTCAGGAATCGCTGAAAAATTAGGCAAACTCAATATCGGCGGATTATTAGGAGGCGGCACGAAAAAAGAAAAGAGTAAGGGCAACAGCCCGAAGCGTCCTGATCTGACAAAGGGTCCGCAGCGCACGGTAACAGCGCCAAAATCTTCAGGAAAGTCAGCCAAAAAAACCGGCGGGGCTTTGGGGGGCTGCTGCTGCTGTACCGGAGTGACGAGGGGCAAAAGCAGTAAAGTCGAAGAGCGGAATAAATCTTCAAAACGAGGTTCATCCGCAAAGGGAAGCAAACAGGCATCCGTAAATACGCCGAAAACAAAAGGGGCAGGTAAAGGCATCGGCGCGCTTTTGAAAGGCTTGGGAGATTCAAAGGCGCTAAAAGGCGGTATGAAAGGGTTAAAAGGTGCCGCTAAAGGAATTCCCGGCATAGGTGAATTGTTATCACTCACTGATTTAGCCGGCATCAATAAAGATAATGCAGGAGAGAAGGTCGGCTCAGCAGGCGGCGGTCTTGCCGGAGCCGCGGCCGGAGCGGCAATCGGCAGCGTTGTTCCCGGAGTGGGCACATTAATCGGCGGCGCGGTAGGCGGCATCGCCGGCAGTTTAGGCGGTTCCAGCTTGGGAGAGGCCTTTGATTCAGGGGCTTTGAAGGACACGTGGAATGATATTTCCAAAGCGGCGCAAAGTGCTTGGACAACAATACAAGATACTTGGGGAAGCGTTTCATCCTGGTTCATGGAAAATGTATGGACGCCGGTTTCATCAGCTGTCGTCGGAGTGGCGACAAGCATCTGGTCAAATATCGTGAATGCGTGGACAACGATTCAAGGGATTTTCAGCACGGTGTCATCCTGGTTCATGGAGAATGTATGGACGCCGGTTTCATCGGCTGTCGTCGGAGTGGCAACCAGCATCTGGTCAAATATCGTGAATGCGTGGACGACGATTCAAGGTGTCTTCAGCACAGTATCCGGCTGGTTTATGAGCACGGTGTGGGGGCCCGTAAAATCGGCTGTCGTCGGAGTGGCGACGTCCATTTGGAGTAAAATCACAGGAGCTTGGGATAAAATTAAATCCGTTTTCAGTACGGTTTCCGGCTGGTTCATGGATACTGTCTGGAATCCGGTGAAAGACATGGTGAAAAAAGTCGGTAAAGGAATATCAGATGCTTTCCAGACTGCTTTAGATACGGTAAAGGGTATATGGAAAGGGTTAAGCAGCTGGTTTGAGAAACATATAAAAGAACCTCTTGTAAAAGTGGGAACAGCCATATCAGATGCTTTTTCTGCAGCATTCGACTGGGTGAAAAAGATTTGGGATAAAACCGGCGGCAAAATGATTTCAGGCATAATGAATTTTGTCACAGGAGGCGGCGGAGATAAAAAGAAAAAACCGGACAAAAACGCCACAGGAGGCTACATTACAAAACCGACCATTTCCTGGATTGGTGAAGCCGGTAAAGAATTTGTCATCCCCGTCGACAACAATCGCGGACGCGGAAAGATGCTGCTTTCACAAGCTGCGTCTAAGCTCGGCATGCGTGTTGTCGATGATATGGGCGCGGCTTCGGCTCAGTCTTCTGCTGTTCCGGCGGGAGCGGGCGGTGTTTCTTCTTCTGCATCTGTGTCGGCCGCAGCGTCTGTGGATTCTTCCGGATTTGCCGGGACGGCTTCATCACTCGGCAAACAGTTTACTGAAGGCTTTGACAGCGGAATCAGCAAAAAAGCGGTGGATATGGACGGCTGGAAGGAAAAAAACATCGGAACGCCGTTCAATGCCCTCATTTCGTCTTCATCCGGTTACGGAAAGCAAGTCGTTGCGGGCTATGCCAAAGGTCAAAATACTTCGCCGACGGGCACCGATTCATTTTTAAAAACAAAGGTGAAAACACCTTATCAATCGGCGGTTAACCAATCGTCATCATGGGGCGCCGCAACGGTGAAAGGATATTCGGCCGGACAGAATGCAAAAGATACGGGAACGTCGCAATACGTAAGCACACATATCAATAAACCGTTTGTGCAATCAAGAGATTCCGCGAACGGCTGGGGGTCAGGCCTGATCGGACACTTCGTATCAGGGATGACTGCAAAAGGAAGCGAAGTCAAACAGGCGGCCAAAGATATGGCCAAAAAAGTCGAGGACGCATTCAGGGAAGAGCTTGATATTCACTCTCCTTCCCGTGTCATGATGAGTCTCGGACGCTTTGCTTCAGTCGGCGTCGTCAAAGGGCTCAGCTCAGTTGACGTAAAAAAATACGCCGAAAAACAGGCAGGCTCGCTTGCAGCAGCCTTTTCCGGCATGGGTGCAGCGGGAGGAAGCGTCAAAGAGTGGCTTTTGGCCGCAATGAAAGCAACCAATACGCCGATCAGCTGGCTTCCGGGATTAATGACGATCGCACAGCATGAGTCAGGCGGCAACCCTAATTCCATTAATCTATGGGACAGCAACGCCAAAGCCGGACACCCGTCACAGGGGCTTATGCAGACGATTCCAAGCACCTTTGAAGATCACAAAGCGCCGGGCATGAATGATATCAGAAATCCAATTCACAACGCCGCTGCCGCTATCGGCTATATTAAAAGCCGATACGGCTCGATCAGCAATGTCCCCGGGATTAAAAGTATGGCTCATGGAGGCCCTTACGTCGGTTATGCCAATGGGGGTCTGATTACCAAGGAGCAGATCGCCCGTGTCGGCGAAGGGAACAAACGAGAGTGGATCATCCCTGAAGAACGGGGCATCCGCGGCCGTTATCTGCTGCAAAAAGCGGCTCAGGCGCTCGGCATGGAAGTGTCCGATCCGTCCCAGACGGAACCGGCGGCGCTCTCAGCCGGCACGGTTTCCGCAGCCGTTAAAGGCGGCGGCCAAACCGTTCAAAAAACGGGAACAAAAGAAATTAAAATCGAATTCAGCGGCGATCAGCATTTCCATAACGGACAGGACGCCGACAGCCTCGCCGCCAAAATCAAACAGGCGCTGATTGATGAACTGCAAAAAGACATTTATACCGGAGCAAAGGGGGCCGTTGCTTTTGACTAAATCTGTTTACGAATTTTGGCTGTCTCAGGGGAAGGACAAGCTCCGGCTTCCCGTTCTTCCTGAAGCGATTGATATCGCAAACAGCGTGCAGAATGATTCCGTGAAAGTCACCGGACTTGGAGAGGTTACGTTTATCGAAGAACCGGGAGCGAAAGAAATTTCGTTCTCTTCTTTTTTTCCGAAACGGTACAGCCCGATTGCCGAATATCAAAGCATCCCTTCGCCGGAAAAAGCCATTTCAGCCATTGAAGCATGGATGAAAGCGAAAAAACCCGTTCAGTTTTTGATTACAGGGACAAAAATCAATGTCACATGCAGCATTGAAAGCTTTAATTACAGCGAAGGTGACAATGAAATCGGCGACCGGAATTTTGATATCGTACTGAAAGAATATAAAACCGCTTCGCCAAGAAAAATCAAACAAAAGAAAAAAACGAAAGCGAAGCGCCCGTCCAAAGCTTCACCCAAAACATATACCGTCAAAAAAGGGGATACGCTTTGGGACATCGCCGGCAAGTTTTACGGAAAACACACGGAGTGGCGGAAAATCTGGAACGCGAATAAAACCGCCATGATTAAGCGCAGCAAACGGAATATCCGGCAGCCGGGGCATTGGATCTTCCCGGGGCAGAAGCTGAAGATACCGCAATGAAACGGGTGAAAAGATGATTGAACTATTTGTCATAAAAGAAACGGAGTGGCTCGAGCTTGTCACAGAAAGCGTAACGCTGGAAGGACACAGATATCAGGCGCCCCGCTCCATCGAAGCGACGATTGTTGTAAAGCAGGGCAGCCAGACGTATTACGGCGTATCAGAAGGGGATACGGTTTTGTTCAAATGGAACGGAAAAGAACTGTTCCGCGGCGTTGTTTTTGCAAGAACGCCCGATGAGCATACCGTCGCCTTCACCGCATACGATATGCTTCAATACCTTGTGAAAAACCAGGACGTTTACGTGTTTTCCAACAAGCGCGCCGATCAAATATTAAAAAGGATCGCCAGCGATTTTCAAATTCCCGTCACATCCATTGCTAACACAGGCCATACCATTAAATCACTCGTTTTTAAAAATGATACAAGCCTTTACGATATGATGCTAAAAGCGTTAAAGCAGACAAAAAGCCAGACGGGGCGCAATTATCAGCTCTATTCAGAAAAAGGCAGGCTCGGCTTGCGTGAATGGCCGGAGCCGTCTGACATATGGGTGCTGGAAACAGGAGTTAATATTACAGGGTATCAATACAGCACCTCAATTGATGACACCGCAACCCGTGTCGTCATGCGGCTGCAAAAAGACAATAAAACGATAAAGGCTTCCGCCGCAGACAGCGCGGGCATGAAAACATTCGGCGTTTTGCAGTATACCGAAACGGTTTCTGACGATATTAACGAAGCTCAGCTGAAACAGCGCGCAAAAGTGAAGCAGGCTGAGAAAAAAGGCGTTAAGAAAGAGCTGAAAAATATACAGGCGATCGGTATTCCTGGGTTGGAAAGCGGGTTGCCTGTCTATATTTCAATTCCGGAAATCGGGCTGAAGAAAACCTATTATGTAGATACGGACCGCCATGAATTCCAAGGAACAAAACATACCATGACGATTGACGTCACGGAGAAAAATTCACTGCCGGAGGGGACATCCTGATGAGATTAAGTGATGCCATTAAACATTTAGCCGTCGGAGCGGTTGACGCCGAAGCGCCGGTGGAGCTGATGCCGGCCGAAGTGACCTCCGTTTCCCCGCTCGAGCTGAAACTGAAAGATCACGACAAACTTTTGATTCCGTCTGATGCACTCATTGTGCCGAAGCGGCTGAGATCCGGAGAAGATGATCAGCTCCAGGCGGGAGATCGGGTGATGACCGCCGCTTTAACAGGAGGACAGTCTTTCTTTGTACTGGACAAAATTTAACCGGCATCCGGACGGAGATGCACGAGAATATCAGCCTATTAAAGCCGCTTCATCTGCCGAAGAGGGCTTTTTTACATGAACAAATCTAAAAGGAGCGGGTGCAATGGCCCTGACATCGGAAATCGAATTTGAAGATTTGGAGGATGCGAGTGAGGCCGTTGAGACTTCACAAACCTACCGAATTGATTTTGAAAACAACCGGATTACCAATGAACTGATAAACGGACTGGACGCAATCAGACAATTCGTCTATATCGCTCTTCACACAGAACGGTATTCATATTCGGTTTTCAGCCATGATATCGGAAATGAACTGCAGGAAGTGCTTTCAGATCAGAACACGACGGATGCTTATAAAAAAATGGAGATCCCAAGACTGATAGAAGAAGCCTTGCTGTATGATGACCGTATTTTGGCCGTTACCAATTTTGAGATTGAGAAAAAAGATGATGCCTTCATCGTCTCTTTTACCGTTGAAACTGATGAGGGCATGCTTGAGATAGAGGAGGTGCTGGGTGAGGATGTTTGAAGCTCAGACGTTTGACGACATTATGGACAGAATGCTGGCGCGCGTTACGGCGGATATTGATACGAGAGAAGGCAGCGTCATTTACAATGCGCTCGCGCCTGCGGCCGCTGAGCTCGCAAAGTCTTATATTTGGCTTGATACCGTGCTGGAGCTCGTGTTCTCCGATACGGCTCAGGGAGAATTTCTGGACAGGCGTGCTGCTGAAGCGGGAATTGAACGAACACCTGCCACAAAAGCGGTCAGAGCCGGAGAATTCACAGCGGGCATCACCATTCCGCCAGGCTCCCGTTTCTTCGTTGATAACCTGTATTTTCAATATACGGGGGATGGAACGCTTGAATGTGAAACAGCCGGTGAAGCTGGCAATGCCGGCATTTCAGGGCAGAACATGCTGCCGCTTGATACGATACCCGGGCTTGAGAAAGCAGTCATGCGCGATATATTAATTCCCGGCCGTGAGGAAGAAGATGACAACAGCTTAAGGGCGCGCTATTTTACCCGTGTCCGCCGGGAAGCAGTCAGCGCAAATAAACAGCACTATAAACAATGGGCCGAAGAGGTTGACGGCGTGGGCAGGGCAAAAATCTTTCCGCTTTGGAACGGAGCCGGAACGGTGAAGGTTGTCATCACAAATGCGAATTTGGAACCGGCATCAGATATTCTCATCAAAAAAGTAAAGGATTATATTGATCCGGACGAAGGGCAGGGAGAAGGACAGGCGCCGATCGGAGCGGCAGTAACGGTGGAAAGCGCCGTATGGAAGGAAATCGAAATCTCCGCTTCCGTGCTGCCTGAGCTGAACAGCTCGATTGATGACGTAAAAGCGGAGATTGAAAAAGGTGTCCTGAATTTATTTAAGAAAATGGCCTTCGAAGAAAACACCGTCCGTTTATCACAAATTAACAACATTGTTTATAACTCGGCATCCGTCAGTGACTATGCCGATATCAAAATGAACGGTGCGGCGGAAAACCTCGTGCTCAGTGATGTGGAAATTCCTAAACTCAAAGAGGTGACAATCCTTGAGCAGACTCGATGAGATGACGGCGTACCTCCCGCCGTTTTTAACCCGATTAAAGGAGATGGCACAACTGCTTGAGGCGGAAGCTCCTGAGTTTGAGCGGCAGAATAACGATATTTTCGATTTAACGGATCAGCTCTTTATCACGACGGCGACGTGGGGGCTTGACCGCTGGGAAAAAATATTAAAAATACCGCGGGAATCAGGTGACACGGAGGATATGAGACGGCTCAGGCTGATTTCGAAGATGTCGAATATTCCGCCTATCACACATCAAGCGATTGAGCAGGCGCTAAACCGTTTTTTAAAACATCCATCAGCTTACGTACGGATGTTTCCGGGGCAGTATCGTTTTTATGCCGATATCGGGCTTGATGACCTGCAGCACATGAACGAGCTGATTGAAACGCTTGAAAAAATCAAACCCGCTCATTTGGCGTTTACACTGAGAGCCGCATTAAACGAAACACTGGAAATCAAAGACCGGGTCATTCTCAACAATCGGAGATACCGAAAAGTCAGTGAACTGAAGGTCGGTTATTCCGTCACACTCAACAATAACGAGGTGGTCTTACCATGATATCAGCCGCTTACAGACAGCGTGCCGCAGCCGATCTGAAAAACAGGATCACAAAAGTGCTGTTAAACGGCAAAGAAACTCCGATTGCGGATATTTCCGTAAAAGATGCCGCAGTCACCGTTCTCACACGCAGGGAAGAAGACATCAAACACATTGAAACCGTGCAGATGCTTGACGAAACAGGAAGCGTCATCACAGAACGAAAAACAAATTTAGATCTCAGCAATAACAGAACGCTTGATTTAAGATTTACCTTTGAGGTGGTGTAACGATGGCTTACGAAGAAAAAACAGACTGGCTTCCGGACGATCCAATAAATGAAGATGACGTCAACCGCTGGGAAAAAGGCATAAAAGACGCCCACGCGGATCTGGCTTCCCATAAAAACGACATGAACAACCCGCACAAAACGACAAAGGCGCAAATCGGCCTCGGAAACGTGGACAATGTCCAGCAGGCAGCAAAAAAAGATTTTGATCAGCACAATCAAGATCTGGACCGGCATGTGACGAAGGAAGAGCGCCAGAAGTGGAATAACGGGCAATTGTCTAAAATGACAAAAGATAATGGCTCCGCTTTTATTGATATCTCTGACGGACAGGATTTTCATCAGACCGCTGCCAGCCAGAATAAGACCTTTACTTTCTCAGCAGCTGCAACTGGAGTAAATACCCCGCCTAAACCGTCAGAGGGTATATACCTTTATTCTTCAAAGAATAACGGAGAGGCGGCCGCTTTCTCAGATGACGGGGGATTTTGGAGAAAAACGCTGAAAAACGGCATCTGGACGGAATGGATGCCATTTGAAACAGCTGCCGGAGCACAAGCAAAAGTAAATGAGCATGCCGACAAAACAGATCTTCATGTAACCAAGTCTGACAAAGACAAATGGAATGCAGGGCAGTTATTCAATCTGACTGACAATGACGGGAATGCTAAAACGGTAACGGAAACAAACTTAGACAATATAAAAACGTCCGGTATCTACTATATATCGGTTCAGCATACGGAAAATAAGCCTGCGGAATACGGACAATTAATTGTAATGCAAAGAACCCGCGGAGCATCACCGACTTTTGTCCAAATGTTTATAGACACAGCGACCGCCGGAAATCCCATATACGTCCGAAGTTTCAGCACTAAAGGCGTTTGGTCGGAGTGGAGCCAAAGAGAAACAGATGCAGGCTCTCAAGCAAAAGTAGACGCTCACGCCAATAAAAAAGACATCCATGTCACACAGGCGGATAAAAATATGTGGAACGGCGCACAGCTTTCGAAAATAACAAACGATAACGGCGGCTATCTTCTTACAATTAGTGATGATGATAACTTTCTTGAAAAAATCGTTAAAAACGGCAGGGCGTTCGGCACCTTTTATTCAACCGGCAAAGCGGCAAACAGTCCGAGCAACGCTTCGACCCGCGGCATGTTTCATTTTACCTCTCTTGACAGTGAGGGAAAGGGAACGTTTGGGTATGTCATTGCCGTCGATTATAAAAATAATATGTTCACGAACTATTTGGATTTGAACTTGGGCTGGCAGGGCTGGCGGCGCCTCGTTACTGAACTTGATATTGAGAATGTACCTTGGATAAATGTTCCTTATAAAAATGGCGCTAAATCAGGAGACAGGCCGCTTCAATACCGCAAAGTGGGAAACACCCTTCACCTGAACGGACACGTTCTTACGGACAGAGAAGTGGTATTCGGGAGTGTGCCATCCTCTTGTGCGCCGGCCAAAGGCGTTGTAACGATGGTTGCAGCCAGCGGCACCACCGGTTACAGCAAATTTATTATTTATTCTAATGGAGATATGAAGCTGACGGGAATTATGGCCAATATAGAAAATAATGTGAACGGCTATTATATTGACCTTGTTTTGGCACTCACGTAAAGGAGCGAGAATATGAAATTAATATTTCCGTATGACAATGACAACATTTATACAGGCACTCCGATTGAGCTTTATCCGGATTCTGAGACAGGAGATTATTTGATGCCGGCTAACGCTGCGGACGTTCCGCCGGAAATAAACGGCGAAGGCATGTGGCGCCCATTTTTTGATGAAGAGAAACAAGAATGGGTGGAAACGGCTGACAAAGCATATAAAGACAGCTTAAAAAAAGATACGGCGCCCGATTCAAACCAGCTTGCAGGCCTCGGGGGACAGCTGGCGAATGAGAAATTGGCCAGAAAAGCAGCCGAACAGGCGCAGCAGTCACTCGGCAGGCAATTAGCGTCTTTAAAATTAGAATTATTAAACGTAAAAGGAGAATGAAAAAATGAAGAGACTTAACTTTTGGGTTTACGCTTTGTTTTATAAGTGGGCCTCAATAGAAATGGTAAAACAAGCTATGGGCTATGATGACTGCTCTGCCGAAGATCTGGCTGAAGGTGTGGCCGCGAAGTATATCATGCCTGAGGAATTTCAAGAAATAACGGGTGAAACATACGAAAACTATAAAAATGCTGTGTCATAAGCCGAACGGCTTTTTTTATTTGTCATTTTTAATAAATGAGAAAAGGAGGACGGCCGATGAAAAAGCATTCATTTGAATTTCCCGCCGATCAACTTGGCAGACCCGGCGCAGTAAAAGCTTATCGCGGTAACAAAAACGATTATGTCACACCGGTTGCTGATCTGTCCGGAATGGCAGAGCTTCTTACCAATACACCGCTAGAAGCGATTGAAGTTTACAGCCAATTCGGACAAGACCGTTTAGGAGCCGTCTTAATAGACAGAGCACAGGGGTGGGCTTATTCGGACCGCAGCGGAACTCTTTTTATCGAAGAGAGCGAGGATAACATTTCGTGGACAGCTTCACATTCTTTCGCAGTAAAAGGCGGAGTGCTGACCGCTTCGGGGTGGGTCTGCCTGACAAAACGATATTACCGGTTCCGTTTTGAAAATGGAAATCAAAAGCAGTCCGAATTTGTTTTATACCAATCTGTCGGTACGGGCGGTGATATGGCGTTTTCATATACAGACGTGATTTTTCATGAAAATGCAGCAGAGGCGGGCGAGGGAAGCATCTTCTCGGCGGGCGCTTGGAAAAAACTTCTCGTCGAAATCACCGGCACGGCTGAGTCGGGCCATGTCGCGTTTTGGGGGAGATCCATCTCGGGAAAAAACGTGCCGATCAGAGGAATCAGGTCTGAAGACGGAACATCAGCCGCCGGTACATCAGGCACAGACGAAGTGTGGTCATTTGATATTGCCGGTTTTAAGGAAATCATCATGGAAATCAAAAGCATTTCCGGCGGGAGCCTTTCTGTCAAAGGCACGGCATTTTCTTAAGAATGAAACTTCCGAAGGGAGGTGAGAACAATGTAAGAGGGGGGAGCGGAAGTGCTTCTGGATGAACAAGCGGTGCAAAAAGAATTCGCAGGCATCAAAGGTGAACAAAAGGTGCTTGAACAGCGGGTGGCCGCATTAGAGCGGGTATCCGACCGGCAGGATCAGCAAATCATGACGCTGAATGAAAAACTGAACAAAATTGACGAAAACACAACATGGATTAAGCGGACCATTACAGGAGCGATCGTGACAGCAATCTGCACGGGCGTCATTGGCGGAGCCATCGCCATCATGTACAATCTGCTGCAAAAGTAAGGGGGAAACCGATATGAAATTCGCGGACAAAGGCACGGTCGTCAGGACGGTGCTTCTTTTGCTTGCTTTATTGAATCAAACTTTGCTGATGTTCGGCAAATCGCCGCTGAATATTCAGGAGGACCAGGTCAGCCAGCTTGCAGATACGCTGTATGCCGCCGGGTCGGCCGTTTTTACAATCATAACGACTGCCGCCGCCTGGTTTAAAAACAATTACGTTACAGCAAAAGGGAAAAAACAGCAGGCTTTATTAAAAATAAACAATTTATCGAAATAGGAGAGATGAGAATATGGTAAAAATCACACAGGATTTTATCCCGGCAGGAAACAATAACCGCCCAGGCTATGCAATGACACCGATTTACATTACGGTGCACAATACAGCCAATACTGCAGTCGGAGCTAACGCCAAAAGTCACGCAAGCTATGTGAAAAATCCCGATACACCGACAAGCTGGCATTTCACAGTCGATGATACGGAAATTTATCAGCATCTTCCGCTGAATGAAAACGGCTGGCATGCCGGTGACGGAAACGGAGACGGCAACCGTAAATCCATCGGTATTGAAATTTGTGAAAACGCAGACGGCAACTTTTCACAGGCCGTGGCAAACGCCCAATGGCTCATCCGCACATTAATGACGTCGCACGGCATCCCGCTTGCAAGTGTCGTTGCGCACAAGCATTGGTCAGGAAAGCTTTGTCCGAGAAGACTGTTGGATACATGGGATGAGTTTAAAGCGGGAATCGGTTCTGAGGAAAGACAGACGTATACCGTCCAAAAAGGAGATACGCTGTCGGCGATCGCGCGGAAATTCGGCGTCAGCGTGGCCGATCTGCAGAAATGGAATAACATCGCTGACCCGAACCTGATTAAAGTCGGACAAGTACTGATCGTCAGCCCGCCGGTTGAAGCACTGTATTCTCTCCCGGACGAGGTGATTCAGCTGACAGATCCGTACACGTCCGGCGAAAAGGTATACCAGGTGCAAAACGCGCTCGCCGCGCTTTATTTCTATCCTGAAAAAGGAGCTGTCAATAACGGAATTGACGGTATCTACGGTCCGAAAACCGCAGATGCCGTGGCCCGCTTCCAATCTGTAAACGGGCTGACGTCTGACGGCGTCTACGGCCCCGCTGTAAAAGCGAAAATTCTGATGCAGCTTTAACAAAAAAGGCTGAGTCCCGTTCACATTGCGGGATTCAGCCTTTTTTCTTTTTTAACCGGTTCAATAGCCCGAGATTCCTCGCCCGCATCCTCAGCGAATAAGCGGAAAGCCCGAAGCGTCCGTAATCCACAAACTTTACGCGTCTGACAATTTTCTTCACATCATCACCTGTCGCATCTCTTTGTTGGTTTTATTATATGAAAGATAAGGAAAAAAGGAATAAGGACAAGAGCCGTGTCTCCTGTCCTTAGTGTAATCAAGCTTTTTTTTGTTTATACTTGTCAATCAGCCGCTCGTTTTCTTTGAAAATTCTGGCGGTATGAGGGCTGACCTGGTAACTTGCGATACTTGTCATTGAACGTTTTTTAAACATTTTGAACGGTTTCGCTCTTTGTTCCGGCTGCCCGTTTTGAAATGCCTGCTCCATTTAACCGTCACCTTCCTCTTCTATTGGCAGCATTAAATCATAAATGCTCGTTAGCGATGTGAAAAGCAAATAATCGAATTCCGTCAACAGGTTTTCCGACGTGAGTTTGATCACGTAATGGCGGTTCTGGACTGTAAACGGAATAAGCACAAGCCTGCCTTTTTGATCATAGTAGACGTCTTTACGGTTAAGACGGGACTGAACGTCTGCCGCATCAGGCATATGCTCCGTCAAGCGGTCCTTATCCGATTGTGCGGAATAGTCGCACAAGGAAGCCGTGACATTCATTTTTTCGGCATAAGCGGCCAGCAGTCTGCTGATGCCTTCCGCATAAGCTTCTGTACTTCCATAATATACATGGATCGGTTCATTTTTCAACAGATATTGATAGGTTTTCAGTTTTTCAAGATAGGAGTGAAGCATTTCGTTATTTTCTTCTAAAATTTCCCGCGTATCCGTCTCTAATTCATTGCCGGCGAGCTTTTTGATATACGCGCTCAAAAAGATAAACGCATCAATAAGGGCAAAGCAGACGGCAACAATCAAATATTGTCTCCATGCGGCAAAGAGCGATTCAGGATCATATGTCCAATAGACCATGGAGCCCAGTACAAATAGTAAATACCACGTTTTACGGATGGCAAACATTTTTTCTTTCACCTTTGCCTCATACCGCCAGGATGCGTACACATATAAAATGAGTGCGGCCGCCATCGTCCACACCATGATCTGAAAAAACAAAAGCATGAGCATCCCTCACAATTTGAAAAATGGTCTGCTATGTTCATTCTATGTCATGACATCATTTTCCTGTCACAAAAAAAACCGCTTCTGTAAAGAAGCGGATGTCATCAGAAAAAGAGATCTAGGATGAAAAAGGCGATGGCGCCGAGTGTACCTGCAATCGGCAGGGTGATGACCCATGTAATGAGCATCCGTTTAGCCGTTCCCCAGTTTACGCCTTTTACGCGGTGGGAAGCGCCCACACCGAGAATGGAAGACGAAATGACGTGCGTCGTGCTGACAGGGAGATGAATAAACGTGGCCCCGAAAATAATGGCTGCGCCGGTTAAGTCGGCAGATACGCCGTTTACCGGACGGATTTTCATAATTTTACCGCCGACGGTTTTAATGATTTTCCAGCCGCCGATGGATGTGCCGAGACCCATTGCCAGGGCACAGGAGAGCTGCACCCAAAAAGGAATGGCATCACTTTTATGTAAATTGGCCGTCATAAGCGCCATCGTAATGATACCCATCGCTTTTTGCGCGTCGTTTGTTCCGTGTGTATAGGACTGAATGGCAGCCGTCAAAATCTGCACTCTGCGGAAGCGTTTATTTGTTTTCGCCAGGTTGCTGTCTTTAAAAATCAGCTTCACGATCGAATATACGATAAAGCCGAGAACAAAGGCGATGATCGGTGATAAAATAAGTGCTTCGATAATTTTAATGAACCCTTTATAATTAAGCGTCGCAAAACCTGATGCTGCAATGGCCGCACCGGCGATCGCTCCGATAATCGCATGTGAAGAGCTGCTCGGAATGCCGAAATACCATGTGATCAAGTTCCAGACGATTGCGGCGAGTAAAGCAGCAAGAATGACAACCGATCCGTTGTCTAATGTATAAGGATTCACAATATCTTTCGTAATGGTTTTCGCCACACCGGTAAACGTCATCGCTCCGAGAAAGTTCATGATGGCGGCCATGATAATCGCGTGCCGCGGCTTCAGCGCTTTTGTCGAAACTGAGGTGGCGATTGCGTTGGCGGTATCGTGAAATCCGTTAATGAAGTCAAATACCAAAGCGCAAATGACAATTAATATCGTTAAAAGTAATAGAGTATCCATTTTAACCCCTCGTTACGCGTTTTTCATAATGATGGTTTCAAGATTATTGGCAACGCTTTGGCAAGAGTCAGCAATTTCTTCAAGCGTTTCGTAAATTTCACGATATTGGATCACTTTGATCGGATCTGTTTCATGGCCGAAAAGATTTTTTAATGATTTTCTGTGCAGGTTGTCACAGTTGTGCTCATACTCTTTAATTTTGATGGCGTGAGGCTGAATGTCCTTTAAGCGGTTTTCTGCCAACAGCTCAGTTGCAATTAAAATTTCTTTCGCACATTCTCTAATGTAGCCGCTGAATTTGTCGATATGCTCGTCTGATGAAGTAATTGAGAAAATCTCCATCATGGCAGAGAAATGTTCAATTCCGTCAAGCACATCATCCAGGCTGTTTGTCAGCTGAAGGATATCTTCGCGTTCAATAGGAGTGATGAATGCTTTGTTAAGCTCTTTAATCATGACATGAACATGATTGTCACCTTTTGTTTCGTATTCTTTTAACGTATCTGCAAATTCTTTAAGTGTTGTTTGGTTTGTGACTTTGAAGTTCACAAAATACTCTGCAGTTTCATCTATATTTTTTGCGATTTCTGTTAAAAGGAGTGAGAACTTATCTTTTTTTCTTTTTATCATTAAAAACCCTCCATTGTTTGAATGAGACAATGCACACATCAAATTATTATATAGCCTTTTGTCGAAAAAAAATAGATAAAGTCGAAAAAAACGCCTCTTGATTTTTTCGTAAAAACGTGTCTCATCCTGTTTTTCTTATGTTACCCACTTTGCCAAAAAAACGTAACATACTTCGAATTCAGACATCTTGCTTAAAAAGTATAACAAAAGATGTGAATTTGCTGTCAACTTTTGCACGTGATTTTGTCAGAAAAAAAACGGCTCCCGTAAAAGGAACCGTTTTTATCAGTTTTTTTTGCCGTTTTTCAGCCAAAAATAAAGCGGCAGCCCGGCAAGGCCGATCAAGAGGGACAGCGCGCAGCTCAGTGTATCTGTAATGATCGTGCTGATCAGCACAAACAGTGAACCCGCGATGGCCAAAACAGGAATGATCGGATACAAAGGCACGCTGTAGGCGCGCGGTTTTCCGCCGCTTTTTTTTCTGAGGATAAACACGGCGAAAAAGGCCATGACGTAAAAAATATAAATCATGAAAATAGAGATTTCAGACAGCTTATCGGGATTGCTGGCGATCATAAAAATAATGGCCAGCGCGATCTGAAATGACACGGCAATCCAAGGGGTGCGGAACGTCGGATGCACCCGCGAGATCTGTCCGGCAAACGGCAGCTGTTTCCGTTCCGCCATCGCAAACGAGACACGCGGAAAAGCGAGAATCTTTCCGTTTAAACAGCCGAAGATGCTGACGATGATTCCGACGCTGATCAATTTTCCACCAATGTCGCCAAACAGCATTCCGGCAGCGGTGCCGGTCGCATTTTCACCGAGTTTGACGATATCGGTCGCAGGAAGAATGTGCAGCAGCGCAAAGTTAATGAAAAGATAAATGGCGGTGACGACCAAGAGTCCGCCCGTCATCGCTCTCGGGAGCAGCTTTTCCGGATTTTTCATTTCGCCGCCGAGTGCCGCAAGCAGAATCCATCCGTCATAAGCAAACAAGGTGGCCAGTATGGCAGCGCCGAAATTCATGTCCGACATGCTGCTTGTAACGGCTGTAAAAATATGCTGATCGCCTTTCCAAAGGCCGAACACGATCATGCAGATAATCGGAATCAATTTGCCGACAGTCGTAATTCCCTGTACGATGCCGCCATATTTCGTTCCGATAATGTTAATGATGCTTAAAAACAAAACGGCTGAAATCCCGATCAATTTAGACCAGCCGGAATCCCAATTGAACAAGTGCGCCATCAAAGAGCCGAAATACAAGCCGATTGCTCCGATAATGGCGGGGCCGTAAATGATAATTTGAACCCATCCGCACAAAAAGCCCCAAAATTCGCCGTACACTTCTTCGAGATATGTATAAAGTCCGCCCGTTTTCGGAATCTGAGTGCCGATTTCCGCAACGGTCAAGCCGCCGGCAAGCGTCAAAATGCCTCCTAACAGCCACGCGATAAGCGCGGTTTTCGCATCACCGGAGTAGGCAAGCACGGCGCCTGGTTTCATAAATACGCCGGAACCGATGATGGTGCCGATAACAAGTGAGAGGGCGATGGTAAGGCCGATCTCTTTTTTAAGTCCGTTCTCTTCAATCTGCATATCCTTTCCCTCCAGATGTAAAATCGTCATGATGAAAAAACTATTTTCCATATTGTAAACCCTAATTGCTGAAACACGAATAAAATAAATTTTCTGATTTTGTTGTTTTCCCTAAAAGATAAAGGTTTCTGCTTTTGAGAAGGAAAAAATACCGTTTTAAAAGCGAACATTAATGGTTTTTTTATATCAAAGGTTCGTTATTTAGGGAGCGGCAGTCTGCAGACCGTCTGTGAAGCAGATGGGTTGACTTTACGATCCGGATAACATAAATTGTATATATAAATATCTCGAAATCGAGATAATTGACTGGAGGATAACATAATGAAAGTTAATGGAATACACCATGTATCAGCATTGACGGCTGATGCGCAGAAAAATTTAGATTTCTATCGGAACATCCTGGGACTGAAGCTTGTGAAAAAGTCCGTAAACCAAGATGAACCTACGATGTATCATTTGTTTTACGGTGATGAAACAGCCAATCCGGGATCTGAATTGACGTTTTTCGAGATTCCGCGGATTGCGCCGTTTCATGCGGGGACAAACAGTATTTCTTCAATCGGCCTGCGTGTCCCGGATGCACAAGCGCTGCAATATTGGAAAAAACGATTTGAAGAGCATCAGGTCTCTCACAGTGAGATCGTGAAAATAGCGGGCAGGGACACACTCGCTTTTCAGGATCATGAAGGACAGCGGCTTGTGCTGACAGCTGACGAAAAAGGAAAAGACATCGGTGAAGCGGTGAAGCAAAGCGGCATACCGGAAGAATATTCTTTCCGCGGTCTTGGTCCTATTGAATTGACCGTCCCGTATGCAGAACCGACGCTGCGTGTGTTAACTGATGTGCTGGGCTTCACTGAAATCGGGAAAGAAACGCATGAAGACCGGGGCACGGTTACGGTACTCGAATCAGGAAACGGAGGCGCGCGTACAGAAGTCCATCTCATTGAAAGAAACGATCTTCCGCGCGAGCGTCCTGGAAAAGGCAGCGTGCACCATGTGGCCTTCCGCGTTCAGAATGAAGAGGAGCTTGCTTTATGGCACCGCATCATTACGAAAGAAGGTTTCAGCAACTCAGGCATTGTAGAGCGTTATTATTTCAAAGCGCTGTACTTCCGGGAACCGAACGGAATTCTGTTTGAATTGTCAACGGACGGTCCGGGATTTATGGTTGATGAAAAACCTGAAGAGCTAGGCAAAACGGTTGCGCTCCCGCCTTATCTCGAACACCGCCGTTCTGAAATAGAAGCGCGGCTGAAACCGATTCAGTAAATCGGAAATCATGACAGATGCCTCCCGGCTTGACGGGGGCATCATTTTTTTGCTTTTTTACCCGTTTTGTCATTCTTTTTACCTATTTGTAAACGGCAAAATAATTGTCTTTGTTTATTAATAAATTTTTCACATTTGGTTGTTACACTTGTTCAAAGTTAAACAAAAGGAGTGAAAACACAGGTGAAAATGAAAAAACGCGAGATAGACGCAGTCTTAATTCTCATTTTACTCGCTTCCGCATTCTTGAATATGTACAACATCTGGAATGACGATACGGTGAATCCTTATTACACCGCAGCGGTAACGAGTATGCTTCAAAGCTTTCATAATTTCTTTTACGCTTCATTTGACGCAGCCGGGTTTATCACGGTAGATAAACCGCCTGTTACATACCAGATACAAACGATCAGCGCGCTGATATTCGGTATGCACGGGTGGAGCGTCATCCTGCCTCAGGCATTGGCGGGTGTAGGTTCAGTTCTATTCATGTACTTATTAATAAAGCCGACGTTCGGAAAAACGGCGGCGCGCATCGCCTCATTTGTCATGGCGTGTACACCGATCGCAGTAGCGGTCGCGCGGACGAACAATGTCGATGCTTTACTGGTCTTTTTCCTCTTGTTCGCCACATGGCTTCTCTTTAAAGCGATCAGAAAAGGCAGACTGATCTGGCTTTTGGCGGCATTTTTTGTCGTCGGAGCAGGCTTTAACACAAAAATGCTTCAGGCTTATATGATTTTGCCGGCCTTCTTGCTGTTCTATATGATTGCGGCAAACACCACGATTAAGAAAAAAATCATTTCATTGGTAAGCGCGTTAGCCGTTTTAGCAGCCGTTTCATTGTCATGGCCGCTCATTGTTGACAATATTCCTGCCAGCAAAAGGCCATATGTCGGAAGCAGCCAGACAAACTCCGTATTGGAATTGGCTTTCGGATATAACGGGATTCAGCGGCTGACAGGGCAAAGTTCCGGCGGCGGCCAGGGCGGGCCGGACGGAAACGCATCGAAAGAGATGTCTTCTTCCGGCGGTTCTTCACAAATGCAAAAACCGCCTGGCCAGTCTTCAAGCAGCAGTTCAGCAAGCGGAGACAAATCACAAAACGGCAGTATGACGGCACCTCCATCTAACGGGAAAATGCCAAGCGGCGGTCAAGGAGGCCCTCCAAGCGGCGGAGATGGCGGCGGAGGCGGTCCCGGCGGCGGAGGAAAAAGCGGTGCAGGCACCGGCTCGAAAATGCAATCAGGTTCAGGAATGTTCGGTACGGGAACCCCTGGTCCGCTGCGCCTTTTCCAAACGGAATTATCTGATCAGATCAGCTGGCTCCTGCCGTTTGCGATTTTTGGAATGGCCGGTTTATTGATCGCCGGGGCGAGAGAAAGAAGAAGATTATCAGCAGAACAGAAGGAAACGATCTTTTGGGCAGCGTGGCTTGTGCCGATTGCCGGATTCTTCAGTGTCGCAGAATTTTTCCACCATTATTATCTCATTATGCTGGCGCCTCCGATCGCGGCACTTGTCGGTGCGGGATGGGTCGCCCTCGTTCATCTGTACCGCAAGCAGGCGGGATGGAAAACTTGGCTATTGCCGGCCGCTATTCTTGTGACAACCGGATTTGAGCTGTTTATCCTCAGAAACTACAATGATCAAATCGGCGCAGGCTGGAGCATCGGAGCAGGCGTTCTCGGCGCAGTGGCAGCAATCGCCCTGTTCGTATTCAAACAGCGCCAAAAACCGCTCAGTTATTATGTTTCACTTGCAGCCCTTCTCGTCTTGATGGTCATGCCGATTTATTGGGCGAGCACACCGCTTCTGTACGGAGGCAACAGCTCATTGCCTGAAACAGGCCCTCAGCTCGCTTCAACAAGCGGAAAAGGCATGGGAATGGATAACGCATCTGTCAATACAAAACTGATCAACTATTTAGAGAAACACAACGCCGGAGCGGACTATCTATTTGCTACAACCGATTCCAACACGGCGGCGCCTTACATTATTAAAACGAAAAAAGCGGTCATGGCGATCGGCGGATTCAGCGGGTCTGACCCGGCCATTACGCTGACTCAATTTAAAAAGCTCGTAAAAGAAGGAAAAGTAAAATACTTCTTAACATCCGGAATGGGCAAAGGCGGAAATAACGATATTGTGCAGTGGGTTGAGAAAAACGGAAAGAAAGTATCTTCAGATAAATGGCAATCAAGCACAGATCAGAAAACGAAAAATCATGATGCAGCTGATACAAAAAGCAGCAAGGCCGCGGGTAAAAACAGCCGAATGAGCGGCGGGCCGGGCGGAATGAATCAGTCAGCTTCACTATACGAACTTCAATCTGATGAATAGGAGGAAAAAACATGAGCAGACATATTCAATATTCAATAGTCGTCCCGGTTTATAACGAGGAACTCGTCATTCAGACAACCTATCAGCGCCTGAAAGAAGTCATGGATCAAACAAAAGAGCATTATGAATTGATCTTTGTCAATGATGGAAGCAAAGACCGCAGTATTGAGATTTTAAGAGAGCAAAGTCTGATTGATCCGAGAGTGAAAATTATCGATTTTTCCAGAAACTTCGGACATCAGATCGCGATCACAGCGGGTATGGATTATGCAGAGGGGAATGCAATCGCCGTCATTGACGCCGATTTGCAGGACCCTCCTGAATTAATCCTTGATATGATTGAGCAGTGGAAAGAAGGCTACGATGTGGTGTACGCCGTCAGAACGAAACGAAAGGGAGAAACCTTTTTCAAGAAACAGACGGCCTCTATGTTTTACCGGCTGCTGCGGAGCGTGACTGATATTGATATTCCGCTCGACACCGGAGATTTCCGCCTGCTGGACAGAAAAGTCTGTGATGAGATGAAAAGATTAAAAGAAAAAAATCCTTTTGTCAGAGGACTCGTCAGCTGGGTCGGCTTTAAGCAGACTGCTGTAGAATATGAACGTGATGAGCGGCTTGCGGGGGAAACGAAATACCCGCTTAAAAAAATGCTGAAGCTTTCCATGGACGGAATCACAACGTTCTCTCATAAACCGCTCAAGGCGGCAAGCTATGCGGGAATGATCATGTCCGGAGCGGGTTTTCTCTATATGTTTATCGTTTTATACATGAAGCTGTTTACGAACAGCACCATTACGGGCTGGTCCTCTCTGATTGTGATACAGCTGTTATTCAGCGGCATCGTTCTATTAATGCTCGGAATGATCGGCGAATATATCGGAAGGATTTATGACGAAGCAAAAGACCGTCCGCTCTATATCGTGCAAAAAGCGTACGGCATGAAAAACGAAAAGATTTATCGGGACCAGCATATGTCTTAACCGAAACACCCTGTCCGGCCGGCGGACAGGGTGCTTTTATGTGAAATAAAAGCCGCGGGATGACAGAATGTCCCGCGGCTTTTTTATTCATCTGCGGCCGGTCTGCGTGTGCAGAGAGCGCATGATCAGTCCGGTTCCCGAAAGGTTCAGTAAAATGCTTGCGCCAAGCGTCATTCCCCAAGCAGCGTTTTGCTGAGGAAGCTGAATGCTCAGCTGCAGCAAGATCAGGCCGGTAACGACCAGCAAAAGTCCGGTTTGTTTCATGTGTATGTATCCTCCTTTGTACACTAGGTCATACGGCTGATCCAGGCCTAAAGTTTCATCTGTATATAAAAAATCCAAGGCGGCTGCCTTGGATTTTTGTTAAGAAGATGTTTCTTCTTTTTGAGTCAGTTTCATTTTTTTCGTCATTTCCTTGCCGTTTCTGATAATCTTCACGTCAACGGTGCTGCCGACTTTCGTATTCTTGTAGAGAATATTGCGAAGTTCGCTGCCCGTGTCGGTCTCTTTCCCTTTTAAGCTGATAATGATGTCTTCTGCTTTTAATCCGGCTTTGGCTGCAGGTGAGCCCTGCGCCACTTCGCGAATATAAACGCCTTTATTCAGCTGTTTGCCGAAAAGCCCGAGTGTGCCTTCCTGATAGTTTTGCGGCACTTGTTCCAAGTCGATCATGCTCACGCCGATATAAGGGCGCTCCACCTGTCCTTTCGTGAGAAGCTCTTCGGCGATCGGTTTTACATCGTTGCTCGGGATGGCAAAGCCGATGCCTTCTACATCACTTTCGCTGATTTTCATGCTGTTGATGCCGATGATTTTGCCGTCTGTATTCAAGAGCGGTCCGCCGCTGTTTCCGGGATTGATCGCGGCATCGGTTTGGATGACGTTGATACTTGACTCACCAGCTGACGTGGAAATCGAGACCGTTCTGTTTAAACCGCTCACGATGCCTTGTGTGACGGTGCGGGAAAGGTCTTTGCCGAGCGGATCACCGATGGCGATCACGGATTCGCCCGTTCTGAGAGCGGATGAACTGCCGAAGCTTGCCGTTTTTGTTACATGTTTATCACTGATTTCTAAAACGGCCAAGTCTGTCAGAGAGTCGCTGCCGACGAGTTTAGCTGTTACATCGGTGCCGTCATATAATGACACTTTAAGGGAAGAGGCGCCTTCGACCACGTGGTTATTCGTAATGATATACGCTTGGCCGTTTGCTTTCTTAAAAATAACGCCTGAACCCGATCCCGTTTCCGCATCATCACCCGATGAATTTGAGTTTGAATCTGAGCTTGATCCGAATCCGAATAAATCGGAACTGCTTTGCTGCTTCTGCAGATTGGTGATCCCGACGATCGCCGGTGAAATGTCTTCCACCATATTCGAAATGCTGCTTGAATTTGCCGATGAGCTGTTTGCCGATTTGCCGCTGCCGGAATCAGAAGATGTCTGCTTGGCGGTTACCGATGACGTTTCCTGAGCGGGAGCCGGATTGGAAGTATCTTGAGTCTGATGGTCTCCAAGCGGCGTAAATGTATAGATGCCGAGGGCGAGCCCTCCGCCGATCACTCCGCCGAGAAGCGGTCTGAACCAGCCGAAGCTTCGTTTTTTCTTGTCCTCGTCCGGCGCGGAATATCCGGCCGGCTGCGGGTTTTCTTTTACTAAAAGGACTTCCTGTTCTTTTTGGTCTGTCCGATTTTCATCACGATAGTTATCCATCATGTTCACTCCGTTTCTCTATTTCATCATAGCATGATTTGCCTATTATTACTGACTCCATCTTAAACAAAAAGTGTGGGATAATAATGAAAAGATTGTGGGAAATTGTGAAAAAGATGAAATCGGACGGAGGCGCTGTATATTGACAATTTCCATCGGATTTGAAATAATAAATGAGATATTATGTTCAATCCTTCACATGAAAAGATATGAAAAATTCTGTCAAGCTAATGGGGGAAATCTGTTAGCTTTTTCACTTTGTCAAATAGTCAGAAAGGAGCTGTCACATGAAAGAAAAACATCACTGGATCATTTCTCTGCTTGCTGTATTGGCGGTCGGGCCGGGGCTGATGTCGAATACCGCTCTTTCGGCTGTCCAAAGCCTTGTCCGGCAGACGGTCGGCGGGGAAAACTTTGACTCTTTTCATCCGATTATTATCGGTAATATGGCATTTGCCTTATTCGTGCCGGCGGGGCCGTATTTAAGAAAAAGATTCGGCTCCCGGCCTGTCTATATGATTTCGATGGCCGCGGGTGTCATCGGAGCGCTCCTTGCTGCTGTGACAAATGATATTTATCCGCTCGCCGCGGGCCGTTTTTTACAGGGAGCTGCGGCGGGTACTATGCTGATGATTATGATTCCGATGCTGGTGCTTTCGTTTCCGATTGAGCGCCGGAATTACGCATTATTTGTGTTAATCGGCGGATTTTACGGGTCCGTCATTATGGGGACCGTTTTAGGCACGGCGGCGGCAAGCGCCGGCCATTGGCATTGGCTGTTCGGCATTTTTAGCCTGCTGTCTTTTTTCGGCCTCATTTTCAGTTATATGTGGCTGCGGGATGACGCTCATAAAAATGCTGAAAAATCTCCATTTGACGGCATCGGTTTTCTGTTAGCGGGTGTATCAGCCGTGCTGACCGCCTATACATTTATTCATCTGCCGAAATGGGGCTTTTCATCATGGCAGACATTGGCGGGATTTGGAGGAAGCATCGCCATTCTTCTCATCTTGCTGATCATGCAGTACAGAAACGAACATGCGCTGATTTCGATTAAACTTATGCTGATTCCAAAGCCGATTCTGGGTGTTTTCATGATCGCTGCGGGCAGTATTTCCATAGCGGTCAGTCTTTCGGCATTTCACGGGGAGCTTCAGACCGCATATCATATGTCACAAACTCAACTGATATTCCTATATGCGAGCCTTTTGGGAGGCGTGGCCATCGCCGCTGTCATCAGTGCATTAGCATATGATAAAGTCGGTCCGGGCATGCTCGGCATAACAGGCTCTGTTATACTGGTGTTCGTGAATTTCCAATGGATGACGGCAGATCATCATATACCGCTTATTCTATTTGCGGGGCTTTTCGTGATGCTGGCGGCCGGGACAGGGCTTATTGTGGCAGCCGGACTGATGGGAGCCGCGTTGGGCGGACCGCTTCCGGAACTGGTGAAACGCATGACGGCAGTTCAGTTTTTAAGGCTGTTCATTTATATGGGCGCTCCTGTTTTAATAGGGTATTTTACGAAAAGAGATGCTTCCGGCACGCTTCGGGGCGCGCGCGGCACACAATCGCCGCATGACCTGCTGATGGGGACATACAGCGATTTGTTTCTTATTGCTTTCATCTTAAGTTTGCTTTTAGTGTGTTTATCATTTGTCATGAATGCGACCGGCATGGGGCATAAGCTGGCGCATAAACCGCATGCCGTCCGTAAGCAGGCGGCTGAAGAGCCTTCGCCGCAGGCTCCTGAACCGATCAGGCATCAGGTCATTCCCGATCATGAATACAGAAGTGCGGTCAGACAGTTTCAGCGTCATCACATAAGCAAAAACAGTATGTAACTTTTTCTATCAGCAAACCCTTTTCCCGGTGAAAAGGGTTTGTTTTTTCCTATAATGGCAGAATGGTATATTGCATGTTTCATCCTTTTTTAATATAATTTGTTAGAATATTCATAATTTAATATCGAAATTTTAAGTAAAAAAGGAGGCATTACATGAAACTGTATCTATCTGTGGATATGGAAGGGATTTCCGGACTGCCTGATGAAACATTTGTCAATTCCCGCATGCACAATTATGAGCGCGGCAGGGTTCTGATGACCGAAGAAGCGAACTGGTGCATCGCAGAAGCGTTTAATAACGGATGCACGGAAGTGACCGTGAATGACAGCCACTCAAAGATGAATAATCTGCTCGCGGAAAAACTTCACCCTGAGGCAGAGCTGATTACGGGGGATGTCAAGCCGTTTTCCATGATGCAGGGGCTTGATGAATCGTATTCGGGTGTGATGTTTATCGGCTATCATGCGAGAGCGTCGATGCCGGGCGTTATGTCGCACAGCATGATATTCGGCGTCCGCCACTTTTACATAAATGATAAGCCGGTCGGTGAACTGGGGTTAAATGCCTATCTCGCCGGATTTTACGATGTCCCGGTCATCATGGCTGCCGGAGATGATTGCGCCGCAAAAGAGGCGGAGGAGCTGATCCCGAATGTGACGACTGCCGCCGTCAAACAAACCATTTCAAGAACCGCGGTCAAATGCCTGTCCCCTCAAAAAGCCGGACGGCTCCTGACGGAAAAAACAGCCTATGCGCTCAAAAATAAAGATAAGGTCAAACCGCTGACTCCGCCTGAAAGACCTGTATTAGGCATTGAATTTGCCAACTACGGACAGGCTGAATGGGCCCATTTAATGCCGGGCACAGAAATCATCCCGGGAACAACAATCGTTCAATTTCAGGCAAAAGACATGCCGGAAGCCTATCAGGCCATGCTCGTCATGACAGAACTCGCCATGAGAACAACATTCTGTTAAAGGGGTGAACGGCATTGCTGCGGTATTTTATCAAACGTTTTATCGCCATGATTATGACCGTCCTCGTCATCACCACTCTGACATTTGTCATGATGAAAGTGATACCCGGCTCGCCTTTTAACGAAGATCGGGGCACAAACGAAGCGGTTCAGCGAAATCTCGAATCCTACTACCATCTGAACGAACCTCTTATCACTCAATACGCCATCTATCTAAAATCCATTCTTACCTTTGATTTCGGTCCTTCAATTAAAAAACCGTCAGACAGTGTAAACGCTATGCTTGAACGAGGGTTTCCGGTCTCATTTGAGCTTGGGATAACGGCGATCATCATCGCTGTTATTTCCGGGCTCGCGCTCGGCATAATGGCCGCTCTCAGGCGCGGCGGATTTCTCGATTACGCGGCTATGAGCCTTGCGGTGCTCGGGATTTCCATTCCGAATTTTATTATGGCTACGCTGCTGATTCAGCAATTTGCGGTTCATCTGAAATGGTTTCCGGCAGCTACCTGGACGAGTCCCGTTCACATGGTCCTGCCGACTGTTGCGCTTGCCGTCGGTCCCATGGCCATTATCGCGAGGCTGACAAGATCAAGCATGGCCGAAGTGCTGACTCAGGATTACATCCGCACGGCAAAAGCAAAGGGGCTTTCTCCCGTCAAAATTGTGATCAAACACGCATTGAAAAATGCTCTTATGCCTGTTGTGACAGTACTCGGGACGCTTGCCGCAAGTATTTTAACGGGCAGTTTCGTCATCGAGAAAATTTTTGCCATACCGGGAATGGGCAAATATTTCGTAGAAAGCATCAATCAGCGTGATTACCCGGTCATCATGGGAACGACCGTATTTTACAGTGTGATTCTGATCGTCCTGCTGTTTCTGGTTGATTTGGCATACGGCCTGTTAGACCCGCGCATAAAACTTCATAAGAAAGGGTGATCCTGATGAATCTCCCGCAAGAAACGGTAAAACACACAGAAGTGCCTGATGACTGGTTTCAGCCGGGCGCGGAAAGAAAGGGTGAAACCGAGTCGGTCAAGCGTCCGAGCCTGTCTTACAGTCAGGATGCGTGGCGGCGGCTTAAAAAGAACAAATTGGCGATGGCCGGGCTTGTGATATTATGCTGCCTGTTTCTATCGGCTGTGTTCGGTCCGCTGATATCACCGCACAGCGTGACAAGGCAGACGCTCGCCGAGCAGAATCTTCCGCCGTCTTTTTCACACTGGTTCGGAACCGATGAACTTGGCCGGGACGTGTTTACAAGAACATGGTACGGAGCGAGGATCTCTTTATTTGTCGGTGTGATGGCGGCGCTGATCGACTTTTTGATCGGCGTTATCTACGGAGGCGTCGCCGGCTACAAAGGGGGCCGGACAGACAGCGCCATGATGAGAATCATCGAGGTTCTCTACGGATTGCCGTATCTGCTCGTTGTCATTTTGTTAATGGTGCTGATGGGGCCGGGGTTCAGTTCCATTATCGTAGCTCTGACCGTGACGGGATGGGTCGGCATGGCGCGGATTGTCAGAGGGCAGGTGCTGAGGATGAAGCATGATGAACACGTATTGGCTTCGAAAACGTTTGGAGCGAAAACATTTCGGATTATTAAGAAAAATCTGCTGCCGAATACGATGGGAGCCATTATCGTCCAAATGACGCTTACGGTGCCGGCGGCGATTTTTGCGGAATCATTTTTAAGTTTTCTCGGACTCGGCATTCAGGCGCCGTTTGCAAGCTGGGGAGTCATGGCAAACGACGGGCTGCCGGCGATTTTATCAGGCCATTGGTGGCGGCTGTTTTTCCCCGCTTTTTTCATTTCCTTGACGATGTACGCGTTTAACGTACTTGGAGACGGCTTGCAGGACGCGTTAGACCCGAAACTGAGGAGGTAGGAAAAATGGCGCAGCAAGTTCTTTCCGTTCAAAATCTGCATGTTACTTTTTCAACATACGGAGGCACTGTAAAAGCCGTCAGAGGCGTCAGCTTCGATTTATATAAAGGTGAAACGTTTGCGATCGTCGGTGAATCGGGATGCGGAAAAAGCGTGACGTCACAAGCCGTGATGGGCCTTCTTCCGAAACATTCGGCAAAGATTGAATCCGGAAGCATACAATTTAAACAGAAAGACCTTTGCCAAATGTCGGATCGGGAAATGCGGGCAATCCGGGGGCGCAATATTTCTATGATCTTTCAGGACCCGATGACGGCGCTCAATCCGACGTTGACCATAGGGGATCAGCTCTCAGAAGCGCTGTTGGAACACCGCGCCATGACAAGAAAACAAGCTGAATCCGAAGTTCTCGCCATGCTGGATCTGGTCGGTATCCCGGACTCGAAATCCCGCCTGAAGCAGTACCCTCACCAATTAAGCGGGGGCATGCGGCAGCGGATCGTGATCGCAATGGCTCTGATCTGCGAGCCGGAAATTATGATCGCCGATGAACCGACAACGGCCCTTGATGTGACGATTCAAGCACAAATCCTTGAATTATTTAAGAAGATTCAAAGAAAAACAGGCGTGTCAATTATTCTGATCACACACGATCTCGGCGTCGTCGCTCAGACTGCTGACAGAGTCGCCGTCATGTATGCGGGGAAAATCGCCGAAATCGGCACGAGGCATGATATTTTTTACCGTCCGGCTCATCCATACACAAAGGGGCTGCTTCATTCAGTGCCGCGGCTGGATATGGAGGATAGTGAGCTTTCGCCGATTGACGGGACGCCGCCTGATTTATTCGATCCGCCGCCGGGCTGCCCGTTTGCCGCCCGCTGCCCGGACAGGATGATCGTCTGTGAAAAGGTATACCCGGCAACAACCGTGAAATCCAAAAGCCATATCGTCAACTGCTGGCTTCAGGATCACCGTGCAGAGCGGCTGAAGCAGCAGCTGACGGCAACAGAGGAAAAAGGGGGATTGAAATGAAAAAGAGATGGGCGTTCGGTGTGATTGCTGTTGTTTCGTTTGCTCTGATGGGCTGTACAGCCAATGAACAGGCGGGGACAGAACCCGGCAAAGCAAAAGAACAGGGGGGTGAAACGGTGCTGCGGCTCAATAACGAAAATGAGCCGACCTCACTTGATCCGCCGATCGGATTTAATAATGTTTCCTGGCAGCCGCTGAATAACATCATGGAAGGATTGACGAGGCTCGGAAAAGATAATAAGCCAGAACCGGCCATGGCGGAAAGCTGGAAGGTGTCCGCTGATAAGCTGACATATACCTTCAATATCCGTGATAACGCCGAATGGACAAATGGCGATCCCGTTACGGCGGAAGACTTCGTGTACGCCTGGAAACGGATGCTCGATCCGAAAACGGGCGCATCTTCCGCATTTCTCGGCTACATGATCAAAGGCGGAGAAGAATTTAACAGCGGAAAAGGCAAACAAGAAGACGTGAAAGTCACGGCAAAGGATAAAAAAACGCTTGTCGTCACATTGGCGGCGCCGCAGGATTATTTTCTGAGCGTCGTGTCCAATCCGGCGTATTTCCCGATTAATGAAAAGGTCGCCAAGGCTGATCCGAAATGGTTCACTGAAGCAAAAACATTTGTCGGCAACGGGCCGTTTAAACTGACGGAATGGAAGCATGACGACAGCATGACGATGGACAAAAACGAGACGTATTGGGATAAAAAGACGGTGAAACTGGATAAAGTCACATGGGCGATGGTCAGTGACCGGAATACCGATTATCAGATGTTCCAGTCGGGGGATTTGGATACCGCCTTTGTGCCGGCAGAGCTGAGCGAGCAGCTGATGGGAGGAAAAAATGTCCGCACGTGGGATCAGGCCGGACTCTATTTCTATCGTTTTAACGTGAAAATGGAGCCGTTTCAAAATGAAAAGATCAGAAAAGCGTTCGCGGCAGCGATTGATCAGAAAGAAATCACGGATTATGTGACCAAAAACAGTGAAAAGCCGGCACATGCCTTTGTATCCCCTGGATTTACTCAGCCTGACGGGAAAGATTTCCGCGAAGCGGGCGGCAGTTTATTAAATCCGGATGAATCAGAAGCCAAAAAACTGCTGGAAAAAGGCATGGCGGAAGAGCATTATGACAAGCTGCCCGCCGTTACCTTGACATACAGCACAAAACCGGAGCATAAGAAAATAGCGGAAGCGGTTCAGCAGAAGCTCAAAAGTGTGCTCGGTATAGACGTTAAGCTCGCCAATATGGAATGGAACGTCTTTTTAGAAGAGCAGAAAGGACTGAAGTTCCAGTTCTCTCAAAGCTCATTTTTACCGGATTACGCAGATCCGATCAGTTTTCTTGAGGCTTTCCAAACGGATAATTCCATGAACCGCACCGGCTGGGGCAGCGCGGTATACGACGGCTACATCAAGCAGGCAAAACAGGAAGCCGATGCCAAAAAACGTTTTGCGCTCATGCATAAAGCGGAAAAACTGCTCATGAACGAGGCTCCGATCATTCCGATTTACTTTTATAATCAGGTGCATCTGCAGAACAGCGGCGTGAAGGGCATTGTCCGGCACCCCGTCGGTTACATTGATCTGAAATGGGCGGAAAAGTCCTGATCTTACAGCGGAAACATATGCCGCTCTTTTGCCGTTAAAGGAGCGGCGTGTTTCACTTTTCAATCCGGAAAGGAGATTGAAAAAGTCATGAACCATAAACCGAAAGCACTGCAAAAAGGCGACACGGTCGGTGTGATTGCGCCCGCAAGCCCGCCTGAGAGCGGGACGCTGCAAACCGCGCTGCTGTTTTTAGAGAATGAGCTTGGCCTTCATGTGAAACTCGGCCGGGCGCTGAAGACCCGTCACGGCTATTTGGCGGGAGAAGACCGGGCGCGCCTCGATGATCTCCATGACATGTTTAGTGATCAGAATGTCAAAGCGGTGATATGCGCGTGCGGAGGATTCGGCACGGGCCGCATTGCCGCCGACATCGATTTTGGCTTAATCCGCCGCAATCCGAAAATTTTCTGGGGATACAGTGATATTACGTTTTTACATACCGCCATTCATCAAAATACGGGGCTCGTTACATTTCACGGCCCGATGCTGAGCACGGATGTCGGGCTTGAAAATGCTGATCCCCTGACGAAAGCGTCGTATCATCAGCTTTTTACAGAAACGGAATTCACCTATACGGAGGACATTTCTCCGCTGGAGGTGCTGACAGGCGGAAGGGCTGAGGGAGAGCTTGCAGGCGGCAACCTGTCGCTCATTACCTCCACGCTCGGCACGCCGTTTGAAATTGATACGAAAGACAAATTGCTGTTTATCGAGGATATTGAAGAGGAGCCGTATCAAATCGACAGAATGCTGAATCAATTAAAGATGGCCGGAAAACTGTCAGACGCAGCCGGAATCCTGGTCTGTGATTTTCACCAATGCGAACCGAAAAACAAAGAAAAGTCCCTTACCTTAGAGCAAGTGCTGAACGATTACATTGTCAAATCAGGGAAGCCCGCGCTTAAAGGCTTTAAAATCGGCCATTGTTCACCGAGCTTCGCCGTTCCGATCGGAGTTCGCGCGGTTATGGATACGGCGGCCAAAGCGGTAACGATTGAATCGGGGGTTTCCGGAAGGGAGTGATCAGGCGTGAGGATTACAGATATTCAAACGGGACGGATGTCCGTGCCGCTGAAAAAGCCGTTTAAGACCGCTTTACGCACAGTTTACAATGCTGAATCGGTCATTGTGAAGCTCACTTTTGACAACGGTCTGACCGGCTGGGGGGAGGCGCCGCCGACGGTTGTCATTACAGGCGACAGCGCGGCCGGTATTGAAAGCGCCGTCCACGATGTGCTGAAGCCTGCTCTCTTGGGACGGAGCCTTTCCGGCACGGAAGCTGTTCTGTATGATATCAGCCGGCTGTTGGAAAGAAATCAAAGCGCAAAAGCCGCGGTGGATATGGCTGTATATGACGGATGGGCGCAAATGCACGGACAGCCGCTTTACCGGCTTCTCGGCGGCTATCGGAATACACTGGAAACAGATTTTACCGTCAGCGTTAATTCTCCTGAGGAGATGGCGGGGGATGCAGACCGTTATGTGAACAAAGGATTTCATATTTTAAAGGTAAAAGTCGGCATAGGTGACATATCGGACGATATTGGCCGGATTCAGGCGATCAGATCACGTGTCGGCGGAAACGTCAAACTGAGATTGGACGCCAACCAAGGCTGGACGCCGAAAGAAGCCGTGATTGCGATCCGAAAGATGGAAGACGCCGGTCTCGGCATTGAGCTGGTCGAGCAGCCTGTTCATAAAGACGATATCGCCGGGCTGAAGCAGGTCACAGATGCCGTAGACACGCCGATTATGGCGGATGAGAGCGTCTTTACCCCCCGTCAGGCCTTTCACGTGCTGCAGACGAGAAGCGCCGATTTAATTAATATTAAGCTGATGAAAGCGGGCGGCATAAAGCAGGCGGAAACAATCAATGCGATGGCGGAAACGTGCGGCGTGGAATGCATGGTCGGCAGCATGATTGAGACCAAGCTCGGCATCACCGCCGCGGCCCATTTTGCCGCGGCCAAACGGAATGTGACGAGGTTTGATTTTGATGCGCCGCTTATGCTGAAAGATGATTTGATTCAAGGCGGCATTACATACAGCGGCAGTCAGATTACGATTCCCGACGAACCGGGTCTCGGCATTACCGGTGTGTCGATACAAGAGGGGGCGAAAAGATGAGAGCAGCCGTTACAGCGGCGGCAGCCAATGTATGGACGCTGCCGTCATCTCCCCGTTCGTATGATACGCCCATGCTCGAAAACCCGCCGCAGATCAGAAAATGGTTAGCGTCTATGGGATATGAAGAGCGGCTGCAATTATGCACAGACAACCTTGTCCAAACGCAAGCGCTTTTCGGGGAAGAGGTGATCATTCTTAAAGAGGAAGGGGAATGGGCTTTTGTCGCCGTTCCCAGCCAGCCTTCAAGAAAGGATGTGCGCGGATATCCGGGCTGGATGAAAAAAAGCCAGCTTTCAAAAGACGGCTTTCATACATCTTCCCCCGCCGTATGGATTACCAAACCGACAGCTATTTTATATCACACAAATGGCAAACCGGACTTGGAAGTAAGTTTCTTAACGCGTCTTCGGGCATCAGGACGTGAGAAAGGCTTTTTCCGGGTGGTGACGCCGCTCGGGGAACGGTTCGTAAATGAAGCTGACGCAGACGAGTGCCGGCATACGGAAGGACGGACGGCCGATGTCATCGAAACGGGCATGATGTTTCTCGGGCTTCCGTATTTATGGGGAGGACTGAGCGGTTTCGGGTTTGACTGTTCCGGGTTTATGTATTCGATATTTAAAGCAAACGGCTATACCCTTCCCCGTGATGCAAAGGACCAAGCAAAAGCCGGGTGCGGTGCGGCGGTAAACGATATCCGGCCGGCTGACCTTTTGTTTTTCGCCTATGAAGAAGGAAAAGGCGCGATCCACCATGTCGGTTTGGCGCTGGGAGACGGCCGAATGCTGCACTCCCCGAAAACGGGAAAAACAATCGAAGTGCTGTCTTTGGAAGGAACCGTCTATGAAAAAGAATTATGCACCGTACGCCGCTGTATAAGCGAAAAGGGGGAATAGAAAATGACGGCATCTCCGCTCCTTGAAGTCAGCGGGCTGAAAATGCATTTTGACGCAGGAAGAAAGAAAGCCGTAAAAGCAGTCGACGGTGTCAGCTTTCACATTAAAAGAGGGGAAACATTCGGACTTGTCGGAGAATCGGGATGCGGTAAATCGACGCTCGGAAGGGTTATTCTCCGTCTGTATGACCCGACGGCCGGTTCGGTATCATATGAAGGGACGGATATACACCGTGCCGCGGCAGAACAGCGGTCGGTCTTCTTCCGCAAGCTGCAGATGATTTTCCAAGACCCTTACGCCTCGTTAAATCCGCGCCTGACCGTAAGGGAAATTATTATGGAGCCGATGGAAATTCACAATCTTTACAATACAAAAAAAGCCCGTCTGATGATGGCGGATGAACTGCTTGAAGCTGTCGGGCTCCATCCGGATTTCGGCAGCCGGTATCCCCACGAATTCAGCGGCGGACAGAGGCAGAGAATCGGGATTGCCAGAGCGCTCTCTCTGCATCCCGAATTTATCGTGGCGGATGAGCCGATTTCCGCGCTGGATGTGTCGGTACAGGCTCAGGTCGTCAACCTTTTAAAAAGGCTTCAGAAAGAGAAAGGGCTGACATTTTTATTTATCGCCCACGATTTATCAATGGTCAAGCATATCAGCGACCGGATCGGCGTGATGTATTTGGGCCGCATGATGGAAATTACAGAAAGCGCTGCGCTTTACCGGGAACCGCTTCACCCTTATACGAAGGCGCTTTTATCCTCAATCCCGATTCCTGATCCGCTTCTTGAGGACAAGCGTGAACGGATTATTCTGAAAGGGGAGCTGCCGAGCCCCCTTAACCCGCCGAGCGGCTGTGTATTCAGGACGCGGTGTCCTGAAGCGATGGAGCTCTGCGGTAAGATAACGCCTGAGCTTGAAGAAGTGAAGGCGGGGCGTTTTGTCGCCTGCCATTTATACAAAAAAGAAAGCTGACAATATAAAGTCAGCTTTCTTTTTTGATTAAACCTGATGCAGAAATGACACGCAGACCGGATACGGAACCGGAATGTCAGATTGGAGAAGAGTCAATTTGCCCGTTTCCGGATCACGTTCAAACAAAACCAGATTTCCCGTTTCTTCGTTTGACGCGACAAGGAATGTCTCGGAAGGGTCAAACGCGAAATCACGCGGCCAGTTGCCTTCTGTCGGCACCCATTCAATAAGAGACAATTCACCGGAATATTGGTTGATCTTAAAGATAGCGATGCTGTCATGTCCGCGGTTGGCGGCATAAAGAAATCTGCCGTCTTTAGATATGCGGATCGCGCTGCCTTGCGATTTGTCCGTAAAGCCTTCAGGCAAAGCGGAAATGACCTGAAGCTCTCTGAATTCACCTAAGGTCGGGTTGTATTCAAGCGCGATGACTTCATTACTGATTTCCGTCATGACATAGGCGTATTTTTCCGCCGGATGGAAAACGATGTGGCGCGGCCCTGAACCCGGTGCGAAAGAGTGAGTTTTCACCTCTGTGAGCGAACCGTTTTTCATTTGGTAAGTATAAAGCGTATCCGTCCCTAAATCGACGGCTGCAATGTAGTTATGCTCAGGTGTATAGCCTGCGAAATGGGTATGCGGTTTCTCTTGTCTTTCATGAGGACCTGTTCCCGTATGAGCGGCTTCGGCAGCCGGCTCCTGCAGACTTCCGTCCTCATTGACGGGAAAGGCGTGCACTTTTCCGCTGTGGTAATTAGCGGTTAACACATATTCATGTTTATCATCAATGCTGACGTGGCATGGAGACGGGCCTTCAATCAGCTGGTGGTTCACAAAAGTTAATTCCCCGCTGTTCTGATGAATCTGATAGGCTGCGACGCCGCCTTTTCCGTCTGCCTTTTCAATGGAATACAGCATGCTGTTATCAGAATTCGGAGTGACGTATGTCGGATTGCCGAGCTTTGCTGCCAGCTTCGGCCGGCTGAGCCGTTTCGCTTCTGTATCAAGTTCAAAACAATAAATGCCTTCGCTTCCGCCTTTTGTATATGTTCCCGCGTATCCTATGTACTTAGCCATTCGGTTTCCCCCTTTAGAGTCTTGTCTTCTCTATATTAACGTATCTTGAAGGAAACTGCCTTGTAAATGTTTAAGATGTTCTGACCAGCGGCAAGGTGCAGCAGCGGAAGGAACCGCCTGATTTAATAATTTCGGAAAACTCGGTTTCAATGACCGTATAACCTCTTTTTCTGAGCTCGCGGTTCGTATGACGGTGCTGCGGCAGGCTGATAATTGTCTGATTGCCGATTGACAGGATATTCGGGCCGAGCGTGAATTGCTCTTCTTCAGGCACTTCTATCATCTCAAAACGTTCGGAGAGAAGATCAATTTCTTTCTGCCGCAAGCCATTTTTGCAGTATAGCGCTTCCGTTTCCGAGATCATATTAAATACACAGTCCAAATGTAAGAAATCCTCCTTGAGAGGGATCGGCACAACCGTCATCTCCGGCAGCGCCTCCCGCAGCTCCCGGACAGCCGCTTTATCCGTGCGCTTGCTCAGCCCGGCGTAAACGGTGCCGTCTGCGATCAAGATGTCGCCGCCTTCAATGTTCGCTTTTTTCAGTCGCGTATAGGGGATTTTCTTATTGTCAAGCAGGTCTTGAAACACTTTTTCTTCCCCCTGCCGGACTGAAGCCGCCATGTTTGAAATAAACGCCGTCTCGCCTAAGACAAATCCGATATCCCGGGTGAATACCTGCTCAGGCAATGCGGGATCGGCAGGCAGCAGGACGACTTCAATCTGATGAGATCTTAAAATGTCAATAAACTCACTATGCTGTTTGAGGGCAACGGGTATGTTAATATTTTCTTGTTTGAAATGTTTCTGCGTTCCGTTAATAATATCCTTGATGGCCATGTGTTCCGGCCGGCATAAGATGACTGTCTGCAAAGCATCAAACTCACTGCGGCAAGCCGGTTTTCGCGTGGATTTGGGAATGGATACGTTCATGTGATATCCTCCTATCGGTATTCAATGTGCGTTTATTATTCCCGGATGTGATGAATAATGAAACATTTATGAGAGAATATCTAACCAACTTAATATTTAAAATTTTAGACAAAACGGTCAAAGTATTGTTTAATAGGGTACAGATGAATGAGTCAAAACGACCAGACACCAAAGGGGAGTTTAAATAATATGAAGTTGCCAGAATCAAGATTTTGCAAAGAAACAAGGGTTGTTAAAACAAGCAGGGTTTTTCCGCTTGATACGAATAATCACAATACGCTGTTTGGCGGAAAGCTGATGAGCTACATTGATGATATCGCTTCAATTTCCGCGGCCCGCCACTGCCGGTGTGAAACAGTCACGGCCTCAATGGATTCTGTAGATTTTTTGCGCCCCATCGGCCAACAGGATTCCGTATGCCTTGAATCTTACGTCACATGGGTCGGCACATCGTCTATGGAGGTGTTTGTCAAAGTCATTAAAGAACATCTGATGACGGGCGAACGCGAGCTTGCGGCAACGTCGTTTCTGACCTTTGTCGCGCTTGATTCAAACGGGAAATCGGTACCCGTTCCGCGGATCGTGCCGGAAACCGAGGAAGAAGTCATGCTTCACAATACGGCCGTTCAGCGCGCCGGAGAACGAAAAAACCGCTTAAAACACAGCAAGGCCCTGGCCGAGGCGCTCGGAACAGATAAACCTTGGTAATCGTCAAACCGCTTTTTTAAAAAGCGGTTTTTTTATGCTGAGAAAGGACTTTTCCTGCCGGATCCATAATCTATTACAGGGAAAGGAGACGTGGCGTGCATGATGAAACATAAGTCTTCCGGCACCATCCTGACAACCGGGCGTATCCGTCTGCGGACTATGCGGGATGACGATGAAGAAAATTTGTACAGGCTGTTTACCGACAGAGAGGTCATGAAATATTATCCTTCTCTTAAAAGCAGACGGGAAACGAAGGAATGGATTGCCTGGAACAAACGATTGGCGAAAGGATACGGCGTCAGTCTTTGGATCGCAGAGGATAAAGAGACGGGCGCATTTCTCGGTCAATGCGGAATCGTTCCGCAGACGGTAAACGGGAACACTTTGATGGAAATCGGCTATATGTTTGCCCGCCGCCGCTGGGGCTGCGGCTATGCGACAGAGGCGGCGAACGCCTGTCTGGACTACGGTTTTCACACGCAGCAATACGGACGCATAGCGGCGCTGATTGATCCGGAAAACGCTGCCTCCGTCCGCGTCGCGGAAAAAATCGGCATGGTGCCCGGTGAGACCGTTACCAAATGGGAGAGGCAGCTGACGGTTTTTGACATCACATCTGACGTTGAACGTTTCGGCGAAATGTAGTATGATACGAACAGACATGTTTTCTAGGGTTCCGCATGTTCATACATGGCCTGGTCCGAGAGAAAACACATATGCGGACATATCCCGCATATGCGCACGGAGGGAAAAAAGCCCGGGAGAGTCAATCTCATGTGAGACGACTATCCGGGCTTTTTTGTATTGTCCGGATACAGAAAGGGTGAAGAACATGAAATGGGGTTTAGTGGTCATAGCGGCCGTATTTGAAGTGGTATGGGTCACCGGCCTGAAACATGCTGATTCGGCACTGGCGTGGAGCGGCACGATTACGGGAATCATCATCAGTTTTTATCTATTAATCAAGGCGACAGACAGCCTCCCCGTAGGAACGGTATATGCGGTCTTTACCGGGCTCGGAACAGCGGGCACCGTGCTCAGTGAAATCCTGCTTTTCAAAGAACAGGCCGATCCGGTGAAAATCGTGCTGATCGGCGTTTTGCTGATCGGTGTCATCGGGTTAAAGCTGGTCACACAGGATAAGCCTGAGACGAAGGAGGAGAAGGTGTAATGCATTGGATCAGCCTGATAGCCGCGGGTCTTTGTGAAATGCTCGGGGTCATTTTAATGAATCAATTTCAAAAAGAAAAGAAATTCAAGTGGATTCTCTTCATAATCGTCGGATTTGCGGCTTCTTTTTCCCTGCTTTCTTATGCGATGGAGACGATTGCGATGGGCACGGCCTATGCGATCTGGACCGGTATCGGCACAGCGGGCGGCGCACTAGCCGGCATTCTTTTCTACGGCGAGCAGAAGGATGCGAAGCGCATCTTTTTCATTGCGCTTATTTTATGCGCTGCCGTAGGGCTGAAAATTCTTTCGTAAATTGATTTTTATCAAATCTTCAGTATAATCTATTAGTAAGTTACGAATTATGAAGATACGAGGGATTAAAACAGATGAATTCATATATGACACAGCGGCTGAAAGAATACCGCCGCGGGAATGAGGAAAAAGGGCGCCTGCTCGTCAGCTGCCCTGACCAGCCGGGAATTGTATCGGCCGTGTCGGCGTTTTTGTTTGAACACGGCGCGAATATTATTGAATCAAATCAATATACGACTGACCCTGAAGGCGGACGGTTTTTTCTTAGGATCGAATTCGACTGCAAGGGCATTCGTGAGAAAAAAGAGGACTTACAGCAGGCTTTCGCCTCAATCGCCCAGACATTCGGCATGACATGGAGCCTGTCTCTGGCAAGTGAGCTGAAGCGAGTGGCGATCTTTGTATCGAAGGAGCTGCACTGCCTTCATGAACTGATTTGGGAATGGCAAAGCGGCAATATGATGGCCGAAATTGCGGTCGTCATCAGCAACCACGAAGAGGCCAAAGAAGTGGTCGAACCGCTGAATATTCCGTTCCATTACATGAAAGCTAACAAAGACATCCGCGCCGAAGTGGAGCGGCGCCAGCTTGAGCTGCTGGAGCGGTATAAGATTGATGTGATCGTTCTTGCCCGCTACATGCAGATTTTGACGTCTGATTTTGTATCTGCCCATCCGAATCGGATTATTAACATCCACCATTCATTTCTGCCGGCCTTTATCGGCGCTAATCCGTATAAACGGGCTTATGAGCGCGGAGTGAAATTAATCGGCGCGACTTCTCACTATGTGACGGACGATCTTGACGAAGGGCCGATTATTGAACAGGATATTGAACGCGTCGATCACAGAGATCACGCAGAGGATCTGAAGAATATCGGGAGAACGATTGAGCGGAGCGTGTTGGCAAGAGCCGTAAAATGGCATCTGGAAGACCGCGTCATCGTTCACGGAAACAAAACGATCGTATTTAATTAATGACGGTCCGCCGGGGAGGCGGACTGTTTTTTATGGATGAAAATGTCTTGACAAGAACCTGTTTTCTTTGCATAATATAAAAAAATCATTGAGCGTTGAAGAGGATCAGTACGCAGAACTTTCTGTGACAGAGAGCAAAATGGCCCGCTGAAACATTTTGCCGCATGAAACCTGCCGAACCTGCCTTGGAGTCCTGAGGGGAAAACTCAGGCGCGATAACCTGGCGTTACAGGAAAGCGGGACGCGTGAAAAACGCGTTCAAACAAGGTGGTACCACGGAAAGCCCATTTCGTCCTTATTTTTCAGGACGGAATGGGCTTTTTTTATTGACGAGAGCCGGTTTGGATTGATTGCCACGGAGGAGAAACGATGAAAAAACAAAGAATTGTTGTGAAAATCGGGAGCAGCTCGCTCACCAACAGTAACGGAAGTATTGATGAAGCAAAAATCAAGGAACATACGGAAGCCATTTCTTTATTAAAAGAAAACGGGCATGAAGTGATCCTCATTACCTCAGGCGCGGTGGCAGCGGGTTTTTCCGCTCTCGGCTATCCGTCGCGACCCGTTACGATAAAAGGAAAGCAGGCAGCTGCCGCAGTCGGCCAGACGCTTTTAATGCAGCAATATATGGACCATTTAAAAAGATACGGTCTGACGCCGGCACAAATTTTATTAACAAGAAATGATTTCTCAAAAAGAGAGCGGTACAGAAATGCCTATGCTACTGTAATGGAACTGTTGGAGCGCGGCGTCGTGCCGATTATTAATGAGAATGATTCCACATCAGTTGAAGAGCTGACGTTCGGTGATAACGACATGCTGTCGGCGCTTGTAAGCGGTTTGATTCATGCAGACCAATTAATGATTCTCACAGACATTAACGGGCTGTACGATGCCAATCCGAATGAAAACCCGGACGCAAAGCGGTTCGACTATCTGAATGACATCACACCAGAATTGCTCGGGTATGCCGGATCAGCAGGCTCAAAGGTCGGCACCGGAGGCATGAAGTCAAAACTTCTCGCCGCCCAGACCGCATTGTCGCTCGGGGTGAAGGTGTTTATCGGAACCGGCTCCGGACGGGAAAAACTGATGGGAATTTTAGACGGAAAAGGCGACGGCACATATATCGGCGATAAAGACCTGTCCTCAGTGAATAATACACGGCAATGGATCATGTTTCATTCTCCGATATCAGGGGAAATCATCATTGATGGGGGAGCGGAGCAGGCGATGATCCATAACGGGTCAAGTCTCCTCCCGGCCGGTGTCGCCGATGTCTGCGGCAGTTTTCCGAAAGGGGCCGTAGTGGAAGTCAGAGGACCCGGCGGCATTATCGGCAAAGGGCAGACGCAGTACTCATCCGATGAAATTTTAGAAGTCAAAGGGAAGCGGAGCGACCAGCTTTCAGGAACGAAGCAGGTGGAAGTGATTCACAGAGATGATTGGGTGAATTTATTTGACGAGGGGGAACACAAATGAGTGAAGTATTGCAAAAAGCGGCTTTGGCAAAAGAAGCGGCTGCCGAAATGGTCATGAAAACGACGGCTGAAAAAAACGAAGCGCTCCAATGTATTGCAGACGGACTCAGAAATGAACGCCGGCTGATTTTAACAGAGAATCAGAAAGATATTGAAGCGGGACGGAACAGAGGACTGACACCTGACATTATTGACAGGCTGACTCTTGATGAAAAACGCCTGCTCGATATCGCGGACGCCGTGGAACTGTTAATCGGTCTTGAAGATCCCGTCGGTGAGTCGCTGGAGACCATTCAAAAAGAGAATGGATTATCCATTGAAAAAATCCGCGTGCCCCTCGGAGTAGTGGGCATGATCTATGAGGCCAGACCGAACGTTACCGTAGACGCGGCCACACTCTGCTTAAAAACCGGAAACGCGGTTGTGCTCAGAGGAAGTTCTTCCGCCATCCACAGCAACATAGCGCTTGTCAGTGTGATGAAACGCGCACTCGGGCTGTCAAAGCTTCCGATTGATGCCGTTCAGCTCATAGAAGATACAAGCAAAGAAACCGCCAAACAGCTCTTTACATTAAATGACGGGCTGGATGTATTGATCCCGCGCGGCGGTAAAAATTTAATTGATCTTGTGGTCAGGGAATCAACCGTACCCGTTTTAGAAACCGGAGCGGGCAATTGCCACGTGTACATAGATGAGTCAGCAGATCCTCAAATGGCAAGCGAGGTCGTCATCAATGCCAAAACACAGCGTCCTTCGGTCTGCAACGCGATTGAATCTCTTTTGATTCATGAAAAATGGGCTGAAGAACACGGCCGAAAGCTGCTGAATCAGCTGACAGAAAAAGGCGTGGAGCTCCGAGGAGATCAGGTGATTTGCGGGCTGGAGCCTCAAGCGAAACAAGCAGAAGAAGCCGATTGGGGAGCGGAGTACCTGGCGCCGATTCTCAGTGTGAAAACGGTGCAGGACGTACAGGAGGCGGTCCGCCACATTCAGCAGTACGGCACAAACCATTCAGAAGCCATTCTGACGGAGAACGCCGAGCATGCAGCTTACTTCCAGACCGCCGTTGATGCCGCCGCCGTGTATCATAATGCTTCAACCCGGTTTACGGACGGTTTTGAATTCGGATACGGAGCCGAAATCGGCATCAGCACGCAAAAGCTTCACGCGAGAGGGCCGATGGGACTTCCGGCGTTAACATCTACAAAAATCATCATTAAAGGAAACGGACAAATCCGGGTATAATCTTTTAAGCTTATCCTTCAAAAAGGGTAGGCTTTTTTTATGCGGAAAGATTGACGCCCTCTATTATATTGTGTAATATTAAATTGTACACAATATAATAGAGGTGAATTTAGATGACAAAACCATTATTTACTGCAACCGTATCAGCCGCTGGCGGACGTGAAGGGAAAGTCACGTCTTCTGACGGAGTGCTGAATCTTGATGTTGCCATGCCGGGAACGCCAAGAGCGAAACGGCTCGAACATGCTACAAACCCTGAACAGCTGTTTGCCGCAGGATATTCAGCCTGCTTTGACAGCGCTCTTCAGCTCGTAGCGAGAAAAGAGCGTCTGAGTATTGAAACAGAGGTCACTGCGCATGTCAGTCTGCTGAAAGATGAAGCAGACCAAGGATATAAACTAGGCGTTACGCTTGAGGTCAAAGCATCCGGCATTGATAAACAGGAGCTTGAAGCCCTTATCCAAAAAGCGCACGGTGTCTGTCCGTATTCAAAAGCGACAGCGGGAAATATTGAAGTGAAGCTTCTGGCAGCAGAATAAAAATAAGGATGCCCATTCGGGGCATCCTTATTTTTTGCCGTGCAGCGTATTCAAAACCTCATAAAGCGACTGCTTTAACTGCTTTAATTCCTCTTTTGACCGTCCCGTCTGTTCCAGCATGGCAATGGGAATATCCGCCGCTGTTTTCTGCAAGGCCCGTCCTTCATCTGTGAGCCTGATCGTCACGGACCGCTCGTCTTCAGCCGATCGCTTTCTCATGATGATACCGTGCTGCTCCATCCGTTTCAGCATCGGTGTCAGCGTTCCGGAATCCAGGTACAAAAGCTCACCCATCCGTTTCACATTCAGTTCTTCGTGTTCCCATAATAAAAGCAGCGCCAAATACTGGGGATAAGTTACGTTGAGCTTATCAAGCAGCGGTTTGTACCGCTTCGTCATTTCCCTTGAGCTTGCGTACAGCAAAAAACAAAGCTGATTCTCCAGTTTCATATGTTCAAATTCTTTTTCTGCCATTACTTCTTTCACCAACTCTTTGTTTGTTAACGTTACCCCTATTGTAGCCGAAAAACGGCCCATTTCCTATTGCAATCATGTTTAAAAATATGAGCAGGGGCAATATATACAGTAAGTACAATGAGGAGGCTGATAATAATGGCATTATTTACTTCAAAAGCGACCGCAGTCGGCGGACGGGCAGGACATATTAAATCCGAAGACGGGGTGCTGGATTTTGACATCATCATGCCGAATGCAAAAAAAGACGGAGAAACCGGCACAAACCCTGAACAGCTCTTTGCGGCAGGATATGCTGCCTGCTTCGGGGGAGCGCTTGAGCTCGCCGCTCAAAAACAAAAAATCGACATGACCTCTGAAATTGAAGGACAGGTCAGCCTTTTAAAAGATGAGAGTGACGGAGGTTACAAAATCGGCGTAACGCTCGTCATTGATACAAAAGATCTTGACAAAGAAACGGCGGAGAAGCTTGTGCAGGCTGCTCACGAGTTCTGTCCGTATTCAAAAGCAACAAGAGGAAATGTAGACGTCAAACTTGAATTAAAATAAATCAACGAACGAATATCCCGGATTTTATATCCGGGATATTTTATTAACGAAAACATCAGTAATGATCTCTTCTCTCCCGGAATAAGAATACGATATAGCACTTTTGCATAATGACACCAAGAGAAAAGAGGGAGATATCGATGTCTCTTCCAAACATACCGAACATCACCCCCGACATTACACTCTCCAGATGTGAGACCCTGAACCTCCTTCTTTCATCCGTGGCTATGGAAGAAATCGGACTATCCCATATTCTGCAGGCGGAAGCGGAAAGGATTCAAATGTTTCTCGGCGCTTCCGGCGATCCCTCTTTGGAGGAATTGTCATCAATCAATAGAAGCACTGAACGGCTCCTGCGCACCGTCATGAAATCACAACTCCTTTTGCAGACGAAGCTTGAGGACATTATCTTCTTACAGGATTCTGAAGCCTGTATGGACCCGGACGACCCAAGCAATCCGAGTAATCCGGGCGATCCTGATGACCCGTGGAATCCGGACGACCCAAGTAATCCGAGTGATCCGGGCGACCCTGATGACCCGTGGAATCCGGACGACCCAAGTAATCCGAGTGATCCGGGCGATCCTGATGACCCGTGGAATCCAGACGATCCCAGTGATCCGGAAGATCCGTGTGACGGCCTGTTTTACGGCCGCATTGGCTGCTGTGAGTGCGGGGATTGTGAGGACTGCGGTTGGAAGAAAAAAGGCGGGGAGCGTTCATAAAAAAAGAGACGGGTGAAGCATATGCCGTATCCAAGCATTTCAAAAGCGAAACAGGCATCTTTTGAAGCCATGCATTGTCTCACGATTGCGCTGTTACATATATTATCTGTGACCGTGGATAAAAGAAGGGGTTCAAATTACAAAGAAGAAATCAGGCTGTTCTCCGCATTGTGCCGCTGGCAGATGGAAACAGGCGGCCGTCTGTTTTTAATGATCAGCCTGGAAGAAGAGCAGAAGCAGATGTATGAGCGGCACTTTCTTGAAATGAAGACAGTTACGGAACGAACGAAAAAATTCATTTTTGAAAGCCCGCGCGAATTCCGGGCGCATCCCATTACGAAGCGGGCTGTCAGGCAGCTTCAGGAATGGGATGCGGAAACTGCCGAACCTGCCGTCAGATGGGTGCGGCCTGTCATCATAACGATGAACGGCACTCCTGAACGGCCTTGGTTCAATCAACAACTCCAAAATCGGGAAAGGTGAGAAAATGAGCGGAAATGCTGAATGTAAACTGACTCTTTGCATGATTGTGAAAAACGAGGAGAGATACATCTCCCGTTGTTTATCAAGTGTACAAGACATCGTTGATGAGATCGTCATCGCAGACACCGGATCACAAGATAATACAAAAGATATATGCAAAAGCTTTCAGGCAAGAGTGTTTGATTTCGAATGGGAGAATGATTTCGCAAAGGCCAGAAATTACGCCCTGCAGCATGCCGAAGGAGATTGGATTTTAGTGCTTGACGCGGATGAAGAGCTCGATCAGGAGACGGGCCGCTTTTTAACTTCGCTGCTTCATGACGGATTACCGAGCCGGGGGCTTTTGAAAATCATCAATTATACGGGGAAGCAGCTCGATGAAAACGAAGCGTTTGAAAGCATGCAGCCGAGACTGTTCCGCAATCATAAAGGCCTTCTGTATCAAGGCAGAATTCACGAGAATATCTCGGCTCCCAATGAGGAAGAAAACCATGCTTTTTTCACGCTCCCATGTGTGATTCATCACTACGGCTACTTGGAGCAGGAAGAAAAGATCAAGCAAAAACATAAACGGAATATCAGCATTTTAAATGAAGAGCTTTCAGAGGAAAATCCTGATCCGTGGCTTGTCTATCATTTGGCAAGTGAATGCTACAGAATAAAAGACTATGAAAAAGCATTACATCTTGTCAACGGCTCAATTTTTCAATTTTTAAGCGAAAAACGAATGCCTCCGTCTCTCCTGTATTATTTGAAATATACAATATTGCTTGAGCTCAAACGGTATGAAGAAGCCGAACAAGGGATTGAAAAAGTGCTCAAGCTATATCCTGATTACAGCAATCTTCATTATTATAAAGGCCTTGTATTATATCATTTGGAAAAGTACAGAGCGGCAATCAAAGCATTTGAAAACGGAACGCAGGTTGAAGGAGAAAACGCTGATCACTTCATTTTAAAAGGTGCCGCCGATTTCAGAGCTTTTTATTATATGGCGAAATGCCATGCTGCATTAAACCATGATATGACGGCCATCGCTTACGCCAAAAAATCGGTGAAGTTCAATCCTCAATTTAAACCCGCACAAGAGCTTCTGTCTCAATTAAAAAAGGATCAGCGGACAAACGCCTGATCCTTTTTTTGCATGTTCCATTAAGATAATCGAATAATGTTTAAAGCTGCACCGGCGCTTCCTCCGAGCAATGTGGCCGCACCCAATAATCCGAACAGCTGAAGCTGGATGGTGCTGCCTGCTGGCAAAGTCACAATAAAGGAGTTATTAAAGTTTGCCAAAGACGCGACCGGGGCGATAATCGAACTTGCAGGAGGAGTGCCGTTGATTAAAATACGCGAACTTACAAGCAGGCCGGCCGTTAAATTAATATGGTAGGAGATATAGTACCGTCCCGCCGGAGCAACGGTAAATATGGTATTTGCGGCATTAGCCGTAATATCTGCAGAAAGGTTTTGTTCATTCGGTAAGGAAATGGTCGTGCCGCCGGCAATAACTGCGACAACACCGCCGCCCGTATTGCTCGCATAGCCGGAAGTTGCTGTCAGACTTGTTCCGGTGATCCCGGTCGGTCCGGTGCCGCCAGTAGCGCCGGTGCTTCCCGCCGCAGCTAAAAGTGTATAGTCAGCTGAGGCTCCAGGGGTTCCCGCCGGGCTGTTTACATTTGCGACGTAAGAGCTGCCGTTATACAAGACAACCTGTCCGGTTGTGTAAGTGGGGGCGATCAGCGGATTAAAAGCAACAATCCCTTGAAGACCCGCACCGGTGACCCCCGTCGGTCCGGTTGGCCCCGTCGCTCCGGCCGGTCCGATTGCTCCCGTAGGTCCTGCGGGCCCGCCGGCTGGTCCCGTCGGCCCCGTAGCACCAGTCGGTCCCGCCAGTGTAGGGATATTTGAGATACTGTCCAATTTTGAACCGAGAAGAAGCTCCTGTTTCATTAAGCTGTCAAGCGTATCACGGACGCTCTCATTCAGGTTAAGAATATCAGCAAGACTTGACGGGGGTCCTGTTAATCCGGGAATCGTTCCGAGCGCGTATTGGATTTTTTTCCCTTCTGCATTCAGAATATGTGCCATTTCCAGTTCTTCCATAGCAATTGACGAAAGAAGAAGGTTAATGGTATCGTCTCTGGAAAGTGTAACGACAGGGGTGATATTGGGCAAATTAGGCTGTGACACAATGTCCCTCCTTATGAGTTGGCTGAAAATCATTTTATTACGAACAAAGTTCCCCGAAATGAGCGTAAGCAGTACTGTATCATTATATTCACGGATTCTGTCCAAGTTTCTGATTCCCTTCATTAACCAATTGAGCATACAAAAATAAACCTGCAATTGAGCAGGTTATACCACAGTTTTTGATTTCATCATATATGAGTGTCATTGAAGCCTGCTTCGGAGGCATCTGGGTGGCTGGAAGCGTAATAAATTGCTTATGGTTTCACCTAATAAATGGTACCTAAACACATGGCAGGGTTCACAGCTTGTGTAAATCACGTAATCGTCAAGCTGATATGTTTGAAGCGTCCGGACCGCATCTGAATCGCGGTTACTTCAGCATGGGATGTCGGATCATTGCTTACATGTATTGAGCATGGCATTAATAAAAATTAATCAGTTAAACAACAAAAAGAATATAGATTTCTAAGAGGTTCTAAACCATGAATCTTATAGATTAGTTTATACTCACCCAAGTTTGGAGGAGGTTTATATGTAATAGTACTACTAACTTTTTAAAGAGATAGGGATATGTTTTGTTAGGAAATGTTCTTGGAATAACTCTTTAGGTTATCTTTAAAAACAAGGTATACAATGGGACGTTTTAAATCTATATGATGGAAAAACTTATTTAAATGCTTCAAATAATAGACTTAAAAGTAGGAATCCCTCTTATTTCAACGGGAATAATTTCATGGTAATATTATCATAAAACAATTTAGTGAGGGTGCTTTAATTGCTAAAATCAATTAAATTTAAAAACTTTAAGACACATGAGAATTTCTCTGTTTCATTTAATGATTTCAATATATTGGTGGGTCCTAATAATAGTGGAAAATCAACTGTAATTGATGGGTTAAAGGTGTTAGCAGGGTCATATAGATATGCTTCTAAGTATAAACTAAAGACTTTACAAAATACTAGAGGTAAAGTGGTATCTGGACTTTATATCCCAGAAACAAGTATACCAATCAATTTGAAATTTATTCATACTGACTATAGTGAGGAGCCTACTGTAATAGAGTATAGATTTTCCGGCAAAAAGACATTGATAATAGAATTTACTAAAGATAATGAACCCTTACTATACACTGAAGGAGAGACTAAGACGATAAAAAGTACAACTGCCTTTAAACAGACGTTTCCTTTAAATCTTTCAATAGTACCCACTTTGGGACCATTGGAAGAAGATGAGAAAGTAAGGGAAATAGACTACGTTAGCAGGTTCAAAAGTAGCCATCGCGCACCTCGACTATTTAGGAACATTTGGTACCACGATGAGGAGGATTTTAATGAATTTAAAGATATTTTAGAAAAAACATGGTCAGGTATGAGTATAGAACAGCCTAAAAGGACTGATCTGCTTTCAAATGATTTAACTATGTTTTGTTATGAAAACAGGATACCAAGAGAAGTTTTTTTATCAGGTAATGGTTTTCAAATTTGGTTACAATTATTGACACATTTAATTAAATCTAAGAGTGCAGACTTGATTGTAATTGATGAACCAGAGATATATTTACATCCAGATTTGCAAAGAAAGCTCATTACAATATTAAGGGATTTGCAAGTGAATGTTGTTATAGCTACACATTCAATTGAAATTATAAACGAAGTAGAACCAGATGAAGTTCTAGTTATTGAAAAAAGAAAGAAGTTTGCAAAAAGATTAACTGATCTTATAGGATTGCAAGATGTTGTTGAAATATTAGGATCTACCCAGAATATTCATTTAACACGATTGGCAAGGGGTAAACGAGTGTTGTTTGTAGAAGGTCAAGATAGTAAATACTTAGAAAAGTTCGCAAAGATATTAGGGTATCTTACGTTATTTAATAGTGGTGAGTTAACCGTTATACCTATTAATGGGGCTTCGCAATGGGAGAAAATTGGACACGCAGATTGGGCTTTTTCAGGAGTTTTACGTGAGAAAATAATGGTTTCATGCTTGTTTGATAGAGACTACAAAACTGTTGAACAAGTAAATGACCTTAAGAGAAATCTTAGTAATAAAGTTTCGTTTATTCATGTGCTAGAGAAGAAAGAGATAGAAAACTATTTATTGATACCTTCAGCAATAGGTAAAGCTATCACAGCAAAATTAAAAGCAAGAGCTAAGAGAATTCAAACAGAGGTAGTTCAAGAATTCAATACGGAAAATATTCTTTTAGAAGTTACAGATGATAAAAAAAATTATGTTATGGGACAATTAATCCATAATGAAATTGAAAGGAAAAAGAATAGCGGAATCTCAGTGGCAACCATAATTGCTAATAAAACTAATGAATTTGAGGAAAATTGGAGCGATTTATTTTACCGCTTGTCTGTTGTACCTGGAAAAGAGTTAATTTCAAGTATAAATAAATATATACAAAGCGAATGGAAAATCTCTATTTCTCCTGTACAGATACTTCAATTTATTACAAAAGATGATCTCCAAGTTGATGGGGAAATTCCAAGTTTAATTAAAAAAATTGATTTATTTGTTAAAGATGATGAAAGAGTCAAGTCTTAACACTCTAGTTTCATAACAAAGAGGCGCTTCACAATTTAACCAGCGTCAACTATTCGCTAACCTTGTTATCATCATTTTATCTTTATTTTAATGCTTTTAAATATTGTGAAACAGTTGGAGTTTTCTCAATTTGAAACATCTCTGATTGTACTGGTAGTTGGGAACACGGAAACCTCACGTTTGAGAAAAAAGAGTAGATATCCTATTCCCCCCTTGTATAATGAAAACAGCCACCCGCGATTTGCGGATGGCTGTTTTCATTATACAAGCTGAGCTTGTTTTTTTCGTGCCTGTTTCGCGGCGTCGACCATATTTTTTAATGCCGCAACGGTTTCTTCCTGCTGTCTTGTTTTCAGTCCGCAGTCCGGGTTTACCCAGAAGCGGTCAGTCGGACACACTTCAAGCGCGTCATCAATAATTTGATAGATTTCTTCAGTTGCCGGCACACGCGGGCTGTGAATGTCGTATACACCGAGTCCGAGGCCTTTCACGTAAGGATGTTCTTTCAAGTATTCTAAAAATCCTCCGTGGCTTCGGCTGTGTTCGATTGTAATGACATCCGCGTCAAGATCATTGATCGTATCTACGATATCTTCAAAGTTGCTGTAACACATATGCGTATGAATCTGCGTCTCATTTTGCACAGAAGACGTCGTTAACCGGAATGCTTCTGCGGCCCAAGTTAAATATTCATCCCAATCCTGCGTTTTTAACGGCAGTCCTTCGCGGAGCGCGGGTTCATCCACTTGGATAATCTGAATACCGGCATCTTCAAGCGCTTTTACTTCTTTTCTGAGGGCAAGCCCGATCTGGAAGGCGATTTCTTTTCTTGAAATATCCACACGCGGGAATGACCAGTTTAAGATGGTGACAGGTCCCGTCAGCATGCCTTTCATGTGTTTTTCCGTCAGCGATTGGGCGTAGACCGTATCTTTTACCGTCATCGGTTCGATAAATTCGACATCTCCGAAAATGACAGGCGGACGTACGCAGCGTGAACCGTAAGACTGCACCCATGCATATTTCGTAAAGGCGAATCCGGCCAGTTTTTCACCGAAGTATTCGACCATGTCCGTCCGCTCAAATTCTCCGTGAACGAGCACGTCTAAGCCGATTTCTTCCTGAATGTCAACCCAGCGCTTCGTTTCCGCATTAATAAAGGCTTGGTACTGTTCATCAGTCCAATCTTTTTTGCGCCATTTTTGCCGTGCGCTCCGCACCTCGGCAGATTGAGGGAAGCTTCCGATTGTCGTCGTCGGCAGAAGGGGGAGACCGAGTGATTCATTCTGCAGCGCCAATCGTTCTTCAAAGATTGCCGGACGGGAGAAATCTTTTTCCGTCAGCTGATTCAGCTCTTCTTTTTGAGCTGAGTTCGCTCCTGTTGCGAATGCTTTTAAAGCCTTAAGTGCCGCTTTTGATTCTTCGATCTGCTCACTGACGGCCGCTTTTCCGGACAGAAGCCCTTCTTTTAAGACGCCGAGTTCCGCCAGTTTTTCTTTAGCGTATGACAGGCCGTTCAGCAAATCCTTTTCAAGATGCTCGTCAGGGTGTTTCGCCACCGGCACGTGCAGAAGGCTGCTTGAAGGCTGAATCCATAACTCCTCAACATCAGCGTGGCTGAGGATATCCGAAGCCGCGTCAAGGCGTTCTTCAACATCGATTTTCCAAATGTTCCGGCCGTCGACCACACCGGCTGCCAGTACTTTATCTTTCGGGAAGCCGTGCTTTTTCAGCTGCTCAAGGTTTCTGCCTTTATCATGTACGAAGTCAAGCCCGATTCCCTGTACAGGATAAGAAACGAGTTCTTCATATGCATCAACCGAATCGAAGTATGTCTGCAGGAGGACATTCAGTCCTGAAAGCTCTTTTGTGATCGCCTCATAGAGGTCTTTGGCGGCGCGGACATCTTCAGAAGAAGCTGTCACAAGGGCAGGCTCATCAATCTGAACCCATTTGACGCCTTCTGCTTCAAGCTCTTTCAGCAGCTGCACATAAAGAGGAACAAGGCGCTTTTGAATCGCTTTCGCTTCTGATTCTTCGTATCCTTTCGCAAGTGTGACGAATGTGTACGGACCGACGATGACAGGTTTTGTTTCCGCTCCGAATTCTTCTTTGATCCGGCGGTAGTCGTCAAGCTGTTTGTTTCTCGTCAGACGGAATTCAATGCTTTCGTCATATTCAGGAACGATGTAATGGTAGTTGGTATTGAACCATTTCGTCATTTCACTGGAAACGGCGTCTTTTACACCGCGGGCAATCGCAAAGTATGTATCAACGGGATCCGTGATGCTGCGGAATCTTTCCGGAATCCAGTTAAAGCTGACGGCTGTATCAAGCACATGGTCATAATGGGTGAAATCAGAGACCGGCACGATATCGATATGTTGGTCAAGCTGTGTTTTGACAGCTGATAAGAATAAACCGTCAAGCTCTTTAAGAAACGTTTCTTTATCAGTGTTACCTTTCCAATAAGCCTCAAGCGCTTTTTTCCATTCTCTGTTCAAGCCGATTCTCGGAAAACCGAGGTTCGAAGTTTTGATTGTTGTCATTAAGTTTCCTCCTTTAAGTGAGATGTAACAAAAAAGCCTCTTTCTCATGAGAGAAAGAGGCTTTAACTTCAAAATGCAAGCCTCTCTTATCTCTCAGATCACGTCTGATGGAATTAGCACCGTGCCTTATGAGACAGTCGTCTCGGCGCAAAAATCACGCGCCCCATTTCACAATGGAATTACGGTCGGTTGCTGTTGGGGTCAAAAGGCCAATCCCTCGCCCAACTCTCGATAAGAGAAAATATTTCAATTTTTTTGAAAAGTTACATCATTTGTTGGTTATCTTATCAGCTTATTCAGATCACTGTCAATAGAAAATCTCACAATTTAAAAATTGGTGATATGACAAGCTGATTAATCATTATACGAGAAAAATATCAGAAAGACAGCAGCTGGGCCTGTTCGGCTCTTTCCATCAGCACTTCAGGCGCGTCTAAATACAGAAATCCGTTCCCGGCCAATGTTTTGGAGATGTCCAAAGGAAGGGTCCGCCGCACGAGCTGGGCGTAGACTTCAGCCTCAGAAAGCGTCCGCTGAAACGCGTCCTGTTCAAGCCCTTTTATTAAGGCAAGTGCTCCGCTCACATGCGGGGCGGCCATTGAAGTGCCCGTCAGCTTCCCGTATTTATGGTTGGGAAGGGTGGAGAGAATATTTTCTCCCGGAGCCACCAGGTCAATCTCTTTATTTGCGTTTGAAAATTCAGACGATTTACGGGCGATTGAGACTGATCCGACTGCGATCACTTCGTTGTAAGCGGCCGGATACGACAGTTCCTCTGTACGCTCGTCTCCGTCGCCTTCGTTTCCTGCTGCGCAAACGACCAGAACACCGCTTTTTACCGCATTTGTGACGGCTTCTTTCAATTCAGGCACATCGCTTGGCCCGCCGAGTGACATGGAAATGATATCGGCCTTTTGTTCAACGGCGTAGTTGATGCCGTTAATGATCCATTCGTATTTGCCGCTGCCGTTTTGACCGCCGAGAACTTTAACGATTAAAAGGCTTGCTTCCGGCGCGACACCCGAAATTCCGCCGTTTGAATCATTGGCGGCAATCGTTCCGGAAACGTGTGTCCCGTGTCCGTTATAATCGGAAATCGCGTCTTCTTTGCCTCCGTCATCATCGGTGAAGTTTTTCCCGCCGACAATCCGGTCTTTCAAATCAGGATGATTGATGTCGCAGCCTGTGTCAAGCACCGCGATTTTAATATCCTTGCCTTTAAACCCTTTTGCCCACAACTCTGGCGCCTTAATCACTTTAATCCCCTCAGGAAGCTCGTTCACATCCATGATCTGTTCATCCGTGACATAAGGAATCAAATGCATTTCACCATTCATAAAAAAGCCCTCCTTTTTTATGCTTGCGAGTGGATACAAGGGTGTTGCTACTATTTTATGGCAGAGCATGCCGGCCGGAAAGAGTCATTTGAAGCATTTTCATAAAAAAGGCGTAATCTATCGTACTAAAAAATTTCAAATATATGGATAGTTTGACAGCTTTCATTTTCATTCATGACCCGCTGACGCTATAATTGGAAATGGGAAAGGAGAAGAGATATGAAGATAAGTGAAGCATTATACAACTATTTTTCAGAACAAGTGGATCAAATTGCGAAAGAGTGGATCGAAACGATGGAAGATTCGGATCCGAATTCGATTTATTCTTTGACAAATCCTGTCATCACAGAAGAACTGACGGAGCAGGATAAAGAATTTTACCGGCATATTAATAAAATGTATATTATGCCGCAAAAAGAATTTTTAGAAGAGTTCGAGCAGTGGGTGATTGAGCTCGCGAAAGACCAGAAGCATCTGGATACACCCGTCCAGTATGTGGTCCGTGAATTTATGAGAAACCGGAGACTATACATCAGTTATTATGATGCGTTTGCCGATAAACATGAATCTTCGTTTGCACAGGGAGAAAGGAAGAAATGGGAGAATTTAATTGTACAAGTATTTGATTTTACGATTTACACGTTTGTCGATCATGCCGAGCATAACTCAAAAATGCAGCTGAACGCGCAAAGAGAAATGATTTTGGAGTTAAGCTCGCCGGTTATCACGCTGAGCAAACGGACGGCGCTGCTGCCGCTTGTCGGCGATATTGACACGGAGCGCGCCAAATTCATTCTTGAAAATACGCTGAGCACATGTGCCAAACGGCTGATTGAACATCTGTTTATTGACCTGTCGGGTGTAGTGGTTGTCGATACGATGGTGGCGCATCAGATTTTTAAATTAATTGAGGCGCTGAACCTGATCGGCGTCACGTCCACTTTATCCGGAATCAGGCCGGAAATGGCTCAAACCGCCGTACAGCTCGGCATTAATTTCTCAGATATTACGATCAAGTCCAATCTCGCTCAGGCTCTCAATTATCATCAATAACATACATAACAAAACAGGCTGCCGAATCACTCCGGCGGCCTGTTTTTATATAAACAACAATGAAATGAGCCAGCTTGCGCCGAATAACAGAAGCACGAGCAGGAAAAAGCACCAGTCGGCGCGGCGCACAGTAACAGTTCTGTAAAACGTGCGGTTTCGGCTCCCCGTAAAGCCTTTAGATTCCATCGCGATCGCCGTGCGTTCCGCCTTTCTGATTGCGCCTGCCAATAGCGGAATGGTGAAGCGCCTGACGGCGGAGAGCTTTCCTTTCAGCCCGGAATCAGACGCCGCGCCCCTGATTCTGTGCGCCTGCCGGATGATCAGGATTTCATCTTTCAGAAGAGGGAGAAACCGGAACCCCGCGATAACGCCGTATGCAAGCTTGGGCGGCAGCTTACACTGCTGAATCAGACTGAGCATGAACAGAATCGGATCGGTTGTGAAAAGAAACATCATCGACAAAGCGGAAAAACATAAAATACGAAACGCGATAGAAATCCCGAGCGCCGCGTTATCACTGTTGACGGCAATCGGCCCGAGCTTAAACAGCAGGTTGCTTCCGGTTGTCGGGATGTTTCCGAATACGGCGGCTGTCCATAAAGAACCGAAGGCCAGAATGACAAACGGAATCGTGAACAGCAGCCATTTTTTCAGCGGCACACGCCCCGCCGAGAGGACGCCTCCCGCAATGATGATATAAAATAAAGCAGGGGTGTACGGATTATAAATAAACGACAGCATAATGACGCATAACAATACAGCCGCCGCCTTTATTGACGGGTTAACAGCCTCCAGCCGCAAGTTCATTTCTCCGCCTCCTGTCGTGTTTCATCCATTCATACCGCAGCGGCAAAGCCAAATGCGCCTGCTCGGCGATCCCGGTGTTATCAGAAAACAAAGCGTCGGGAGTTCCCCGGAATACCAGTTTCGTGCCGCAGAGCACAAGGATCGTGTCGGCATAATCTGAGACGAGTTCCATATCGTGTGTCACCATTAAAACAGCCGTTCCTTCCTTTTGAATCTCACGGAGCATTTGCATACACTCCCGCGCCGTTTTGGCATCCTGTCCGAAAGTCGGTTCATCAAGCATCAAAACGTTCACATTGTGCATAAGCATCGTCGCGACGCTGAGCCTGCGTTTTTGTCCTTGGCTTAAAGAAAACGGATGCTGTGAGGCATGGCGTCTCAGGCCGAATCGGGTTAACAGCTGAAGAGCTTTCTCCTTTGCGGCTCTGCTGCTTTCAAAACCGAACATCAGCTCTTGAATGACGGAATCTGTGACAAACTGGTGTTCAGGATTTTGGAAAACATATCCGATCAGCCGCCGCAGCTCTTTTTCAGAATAGGAATCAATCGGTCTGCCGTCTATTTTGATGTCTCCGCTCAGCGGACGGATGAGCTTGGCCGCGGCAGAAAGGAGCGTGGATTTTCCTGTTCCGTTAGGGCCGGCAATCGCGGTGATTGAACCTTTTTTTACGGAAAAGCTCACATCCTGAAAAATGACGTCTGCTCCTCTTGAGAATGACAGCTCGTGAACGCTCAGCGCGTCTTCTGCCGAAAGCGCGGCGGGCCGGTGTTCGGGCAGAGATGGTGCAGGTTCGTGAAACAGCTTTTCTTTACACAATGTAAAAGGAATGCTGACGTGCTTCTGCAATGAGATCACACGCGGGATCGGAATGCCGAGCTCCTTCAGCTCTTCAATCTTTGTTTCAAAGATAATGTCCGTCTCTCCGTCCATCACCTTCTGACCCGTTTCGTCAAGGACAATCGTCCTGTCCATCCACGGCGCCCAATGATCAAGCTGATGTTCGATAACGAGAAGGCCGAAGCCTTTTTTTGCTTGAAGATCTTTGATCAGCCGCACTAATTCACGTGCGGAATATGGATCAAGCTGTGCCGTCGGTTCGTCCAAAATAATGAGTTCCGGTTCCATCGCAATGATACAGGCAAGCGCCACTTTTTGTTTTGAACCGCCTGACAGCGAAGCGATCGTTCGCGTTTTCAGATGAGTGATCTCTAATTTTTCTAAAACGTCATCGATGATTGCGTCCATATCTTCTTTTGTATATTGCAAATTTTCCAGGCCGAAGGCGATTTCGTCTTCAACCGTCAGCATGCAAAACTGCTGGTCCGGATCTTGAAACACGACGCCGATGGATCTGGCGGCGGGTTCTGTCAGATGTGAAAGAGGTGTTCCGTATAAAGAAACGGTTCCCGATTGAACCCCATCGCATGCTTCCGGGTACAGACCGTTTAAACAAAGAGCGAGCGAGCTTTTGCCGCATCCGCTCGGCCCGAGCAATAAAGCCCGCTCTCCTTTGCGGAGCTGAAAGGACACGTTTAGAAGAATCGGCTTTTCATCCTGATCATAAGAAAAGGTAAGACGGCCGGCCGATAGAAGGGGCTCAGATGCCTGCATCTTGGTTCACCTGTTTCTTTTTCTTCTTGAATTGTTTTCCGAGCGCCATGCCGTTCAGCACCCCTGTGTAAGCCAGCGCATCACTGATCGCTTTGCCGAGAAGGCCGGCAAGAAGCGCACCTGAGACCAGACGGATGAGAAGCATGACGGCTAATAAACCCGGATTCAAAACAGAGTATCCGGAAACGAACAAGTCATAAATGAAGCTCGTCACAGAAGACCCCATACCGGATAAAAGAAGCACGGGCAGGGTATAAATCCGCCAGCGTGTCGCTAAAAAGACCGCTTCCGCACCGATTCCCTGTGCGATCCCGATCAGAATCACCATCGGTCCTGACGGATTTCCGAGTAAGCACTCCACAAACGCGGCGATGATTTCAGAAACGAGAGCAGCTCCCGGTTTTTGAATAATGTACGCGGCAATCACCGAGACGATAAACCAGATACCGTAAATCGGTTCGTAGCTCATCCGGCCGAAAAATCCTGCCGCTATATTGCTTGCATGAGTTGATACTAAATAAATGACAGCAAATACAACACTGATGACGGACATGACGACAATTTCTCTCATTTTCCAATTTTTCATTGTGATCTCCTGCTTTCTTATCGGATAGTCGTATGTATGAAAGAGATGATTTTACAGGCAGTTTATATTCAGTTTCATATTGCGGTGTCCTCCCCCGTTTTTTAATGAAAAATAAAAAACTGCATATCCGAGGGAATATGCAGCAGCAGAACGAAAACGCATGGGGAAAAACCCTGCGCTCCGGTCAATCTGCACTTCCCCACGCTGGTATTATCCAGATCGGGTTATAAGGGATCAAAACACGCCTGCCGCATGTTTTATCTCAGCCGATAACAGCACCCCTAGTGCGTTTCCTATACAGTTTTTTATGATGACATCATCATAGTTGATCATGTCTGTTTTGTAAACAGCCTTTCTCCAAACAGTGTTTGGAATCGGACCGGAAGATCATTCATAAAGATAAGTAGAGCCCTTTTGATCAAAAGGAAACGGAGGACATCTATGTTTGTTCATACAGTGCAGTCTGGCGACTCGTTATTTTCCATCAGCAGAAAGTACGGATACCCTGTTGACAGCATCAGAAGCGTCAACGGGCTTGAGGAAACGAATATCGTTCCGGGGCAGGCGCTTTTAATCCCTCTTAATGAATATACGGTTCAGCCGAATGATACGTATGCCGTTATCGCAGGTAAGGCTTATGTGCCGCAGATGCAGCTGATGCAGGCAAACCCGGATATTCCGCCGAACCGGCTGCGGGCGGGTATGAAAGTGAAGATCCCTGATATCTCTAACTATCTTGCGGGGACCCTGCAATTTTATGTCATTCGGACGCCTGAAGCGGATAGAGAGTTAATTAATGATTTTGCGCCGTATTCTTCGGCGATTTCTTTGTTTGAATATCATTTTGGCCCGAATGGAGATATCATTAACGATTTAAACGACAGAACCGCAATAGAAACCACATGGCAAAACAGAGTGCGCCCGCTTGCCGTCATTACGAATCTGACAGAAGGGGGATTCAGTCCGGAATTAGCCCATCAAGTGATGCAAAATCCGACGGCAAGAACGAATCTCGTCAACAATATCGTCTCCTTAACCGTAAGAAAGGGATACGGCGGTGTAAATATCGATTTTGAACGGGTCAGAGAAGCTGACAGGGACCTCTTCACAGGATTTCTCCGGCAGTTAAAAACCCGGCTTTCAGAGCATCACCTCGCGTTAACGATATCGGTTCCGGCGAAAACAAGTGATGCAGTGCCGTGGCTGAGGGGATATGATTACGGCGGAATCGGAGCTGTCGTCGATTATATGTTCATTATGGCGTACGACTGGCACCACGCCGGCAGTGAGCCGGGACCCGTGGCGCCTTTGACAGAGGTCAGGCAAACGATCAATTTTGCTATCAACAGGGTGCCGAGAAGAAAAGTGATTCTCGGTGTTCCGCTGTACGGGTATGATTGGGTGATTCCGTACCGTCCGGGAACGATCGGATCCGCCATCTCCAATCAGCGCGCCATGGAAACGGCCATGAAGCATCAATCAGTGATCCGTTATTCCCAGCAGGAGCGTTCCCCTTACTTCCGGTATACTGATGAAAATGGAAGAACGCATGAAGTGTGGTTTGAGGATGTGCGAAGCATGAGTGAAAAAATGGTTCTCGTTCGGGAGTTCGGACTGCAGGCGATCGGCGCGTGGCAATTAACGCTCGGTTTCAAACCGGGCCCGTGGCTGCTTAGGAACTTTTTCACGATCCGAAAAATATAGCTGCATGTCCCGCTCTGCAAGTGATTTTTTTCCTATGATAACGGGTCTTCTTTTGGACAATCTAAAATTGAACAGGAGGTCTGTCATATGAAGAAAAGGGAAGAGCAGTATATCAACGAGGCTGAGTATGTACCGCATCCGACAAAAGAAGGGGAGTACGCGCTCATGCTGCATGAATCCTATCATTTCCTTTCAGAAGAGGATGAAAGCGATTTGCCGGAATAAGGGCTTTATGCCTTTATTCCGTTTATTTTATAGGCATGTGCTGAAATCACAAATTTAAGGTTGACACATTCCTTTTTTTTCTGTAATCTCAGTGTGTCAATTCAAATAAGAACTTCGTTAGGTGAGGCTCCTGTATGGAGATACGCTGCTGCCCAAAAATGTCCAAAGACGCCAATGGGTCAACAGGAATCATCGACATAAGGTGATTCTTAACGCAGCTGGATGGCTGTCCTATGCCATACAGTGCTAAAGCTCTACGATTGGAGGCCCCGCACGTTTATTTGCCGTGCTTGTTTTCGCCTTCATATCAGAAGGTTTTTTTTATGCCTCAAAACGTACACGACTGAGCATGATAAGGAGGTGCGGAGTATGGATTCTCCCCATTCGAGTATGTCAGAAGAAGTACCCATATACAGCCAGATAACCAGTGACGACATGATGAGGAGACAAACCGCCGCACTTCCCTTGACGGACGGCGCGTCTCCGTAAAGGAGGTACGAGTCCCGATGGTCCAAAACATGACCTATGACGAACTCATATTACGCATTATCATTTTATTGCGGGACGGAAAAATAAAAGAATTCCGAAACATGATAGATGAGCTTCAGCCCTATGATATGGCATTTTTGTTTAAAGAAATGCCGGAAAAGCACCGGGCCCGCTATCTGTCATATATGACGGTTGATGACATCACCGACATGATCGGAGAGCTGGAGCGGGAATTTCAGCTTGCCGTTTTGCATAAAGTCGGTAAAACGAAAGCCACTCTCGCAATGAATAAAATGGATAACGACGATCTCGCCGCATTGCTGGAAGAGATGGATGAAGAACTGAAAGAACAGCTTTTATCCAGCATGGAAGCTGAGGAATCAAAGGCCGTACAGCTTTTGATGAATTATCCGCAAGAATCGGCGGGCCGGATGATGACGAACCGCTTCGTCTGGATTCCGCAGCATTATACAGTAAAAGATGCGGTTGTGAAGCTGAAAAGCTTTGCAGAAATCGCAGAATCAATAAATTATTTGTACGTGATTAATGACAGCAAGCAGCTTGTCGGAGTGCTCTCATACAGAGATTTAATTCTCGGCGAGCCTGAGGATAAAGTGCAGGATCTCATGTTTACGCGTGTCATCTCGGCCGGGGTGCTCCAAGACCAGGAAGAAGTCGCCCGGCTGATCCAGCGGTATGACTTTTTAGCCATTCCCATCGTGGAAGAAAATCATGTGCTTGTCGGTATTGTCACTGTCGATGATATTATTGACGTCGTGATTAAAGAAGCCGATGAAGATTACGAAAAATTCGCAGCCTCCGGTAAGGCGATTACATTTGATACGAAAGCGTACGTTGCGGCGTACCGCCGTTTGCCGTGGCTCATTCTGCTTTTGTTTATCGGATTAATTTCCGGAAGCATTCTGAATCATTTTGAAGATACATTGCAAAAAGTAGTCGCCCTCGCATTTTTCATGCCGATGATCGCGGGAACGACGGGTAATACAGGCACACAGTCACTCGCCGTCGTCATCAGAGGACTGGCTAAAGAAGAAATGAATAAAAAAACCATCTTTAAACTGATTTTCCGTGAACTAAGAACCGGTATCTACATCGGCATCGTCTGTGCGATCGCGATTACGATTGTCGCAACCGTCTGGCAGAAAGACTTAACGCTCGGTTTTGTCGTCGGTTCATCGCTGCTTGCAACGTTGATTATCGGTACGATGGCCGGAACGATCGTCCCTATTATTCTTCATAAACTGAACATTGACCCGGCGATTGCATCAGGACCGCTGATTACGACGCTGAACGATATTTTGTCCTTATTAATTTATTTCGGCATTGCAACTGCATTTCTTCATGCTTTATAAAAAAAGTCCGTCTCACAGGAGGCGGACTTTTTTTATCAGCGGTTTTTATACTTAAAATGAGCATTAAGCTGTCCTTCCAGCATTTTTTTGCGGAGCTGCGGGTCGTTTTTGAGAGCCTGTTCTTTTTTTCGCATGTCTTTTAAAATCTCAGCCGTCTGCACGCCGTCTTCCCGCTTGTTGGCAATATCCATGAGCCGCTCAACGTCCGCGAAGGAATACTTTCTCGTTCCCCGTGATGAACGCTGCGGGTAGATTAATTTCCGTTCTTCATAGTATCTGATCTGTCTGACTGACAATCCGGTTAATTCGCTTACAATGCCGATCGAGATTACTTTTTTATCTTTGTAAGATTGTTCGTCTGTCGTCATTTTTCCACCCCTGGATGTCTTTTACTCATATTATATAAGAAAAAAAGAGAAAAAACCTGACGCTTGTCAGGTTTTCTGACGCGAAATAGAAAATTTTAGAAAAAAAGCGGCAGAAAAATTGACAAGGTTAATGCATGCTCCTGTGCCCCGTTTTATGCTTACTGTACAGACACAATGAGGAGGAAGGATAGGAATGGAGAAAGAAAAAGCGGTTTCGCTGGCAAAAGAAATCATTGAATTAGATATGAAACGCGATGAAATGCTGGAGGCGTTCATGCAGCTTGCCGGGGAACACGCTTTTCCGCTGCTCAGAGCCGTCCAGAACGGACTTTACCGAAAAACATCATAATCTACAGAAGTTTTACAATGGCTTTATACGTCTTTGATATAAAAGCGTTATTCTGATCATAGAATAACGGAAAACAAAGGAGGGCGCCATGAGTCGTTTGCTTCAAAATGCATTGGACAAAGAGAGAAACCATTATTCCAAAAAGCTTCTGCAGATCGGAGTCTATACGAAAGAAATACTCAATTCCATGACAATTACGGAGCTGAGAAAGGAATACGCGTATTTTTTTCGGAACATTCCCTATAAAGAACGGAACCCTTATACAAATTAAATGATGTATAAGGGTATTTTTTTATATAAAAAAGAAGGAATTCTGAAAAACGGCACGAATAGAATATAAAACAAAGAACGACTCTTATGAATTGTAAGGGTTTACATTATTTTTTTATAAAAATCTTAAATACGGGGTAGATATGATGAGATTATCATTTAACGAAGAAGAAGTGATGCGTTCGATGAATTTGTACAAAGTTTTTGCAAGGGCTTTCAAGAGTGTGTCTGAACACAGCATCCGAGACAGTAAAGAACACGGTTTTAATCCGACTGAATTTGCCGTTTTGGAGCTGCTCTATACGAGAGGACCGCAAAAGCTTCAGCAAATCGGGTCGCGTCTTTTGCTTGTCAGCGGGAATGTCACCTATGTCATCGACAAGCTTGAAAGAAACGGGTTTTTGGTCAGAGAACAAGACCCGAAGGACAAACGTTCTGTTTACGCCCATTTAACTGATAAAGGAAACGAGTATTTGGATAAAATTTATCCGATTCATTCATTGAGAATTGCGAGAGCGTTTTCAGGACTTATGCCTGAGGAACAGGAACAGCTGATAGCCCTACTGAAAAAAGCGGGAATTCACAGCCAGCATTTGCTTTTCCGTTAAAAGAAAGCGGATACAGACACTCTTCTTCACGAAGAGTGTTTTTTTTTTCTGTTCCGGACAGTAGAGCCTGAAGCGGTTTTTGCATAAGCTGATACAGGTCGGCATCATTATTTACCAATCATAATGTGACATGCCCCATGCCAAAATATGAGGGTGCTTTGAATATAAAGAAGGTGAACATGTGAGAAGCTGTCTGCTGTCTATATGGTACTTACTTGATCCGCTTTATTTCTTCTTTACCCGGCTGACGCTGATTGATAAACGGCAATCGAATGTATTCCGCGTCCGTTTGACTAGATATAAAGGAAAAGAAGTCATCCTGAGCGACGGAACCAGAATTAAAAAAAACGACGTGTTAGTTAAGATTCATCTTCATAATGTCAAACTCCTGAAAGAGCTGCAGCCTATTGAAAGCGCGGTCAGAAGGGGGATTATGCTATATCAGAAGGTATATCAATCCATGCCTCATTTAGCGGATTATATTAACCAGCATAAACGGAAAGACGAGATTAAGGGAGTCGTCGGCATTACAATGCTTCATAAAGGAGCGGCGAGACTCGGTTTTGATGTGATAAAACCGTCCAGCGGCTGCTACAGGCTGTTTAAGAAAGCGGCCCATATTCCCATTTTATACTTTACTGCAAAACAGCTCACCCTCAAAAACATTCCTTACTCCTGCTATTTATTTATTTCCAAAGAAAAATTGATGTGCACGTATCAGACTGAAAAGAGCTGACAAAAAGCGTCAGCTCTTTCTCTTGATTTGCTCAAGCACGATTGAAAGCGGGCCGTCCTGCGGATTCCGGTAAAAATCATAAAACGGATCTCCCTCTGTCCTGACGCGGTTCACTACTGTATCGATCGTATAATCATCAGGTGTTAAAGAGGAGTTGACTTCGCTCCAATAAAGGGGAGCCGCAACCGTTCCCAATTCGTTGCCCCGGGTCGAATAGGGGGCGATAATGGTTTTCCCTTCGGCATGCTGCAAATAATCTAGGTAGAGCCTGCCGTTTCGGTTTTTGATAAACCGCTCTGTCGTAAAAAGATCCGGCCGCGTCCTGACGCAATAATCGGCGATGAGCATTGTGAACGCACGGGTTTCTTCATAGGTGAATGCTTCCGGTGAAAGCGGGATGTAAAGCTGGATGCCCTTATTTCCGGAGAGCTTCGGGAATGACGTAATGCTGAATGAGTCAAACAGCTGTTTCAGCACATGCGCAGCCTCCACAGCCATAGGGAAATCATTCCTTGACGGGGGATCAAGGTCAATGACAATCTCTGCGGGCCTTTCGGAATGCACTGTCTGAAACGGAACGTGAAATTCAAGCGCCAGCTGATTAGCCAGCCATAAAAGTGACGGTATGCTGCTGCATACGATGTGCTCATGGCTCCCGTCAAACACGCTTGAGACAAAGTCCGGCGTGTAGTCCGGTTTGTTTTTTTGAAAAAAAGATTCGCCGGGCGCGCCGTGCGGATAACGGATCACCGTGACGGCCCGATCTTTAAGAAAGGGCATAAGAAAATCGCTCATTTTCACCATATAACTAAGGAAATCTGCTTTCGTTTTTTCACGTTTTTTAAAAACAATCTTATCCAGGCTTGTGAACTGCAGCTTCGGCGGCAGCGTTTTAGAGTGAAGGATAAGCTGCTGATACGTGCATTCCGTCCAATCCATTTCAAACTGAAAAGACACAAAAGATACTTCACGCAGCGTGTCCTGCAATATGGTTAAATACTGCACGGTCATGCAGATAGAAGGCTCAAGTGTATACTCGCCGCTTTTTTGTTTTTTTCCGTGGGTCTCCATAATGGTTCTGACGGCGTTTTTTTCTTCCGCCTGCATGCCGTGGGAAACGGAAGCGATCGGGACGGCGGTGCCGTCTTTTAAAACAGAGGCCGTTACATACCCGTTCTTCGGGTTAAACCCGGTTAATAGCACATGTGCCGTTTTCATATGTTTATACTTCTGCCAGTCGGGAGAGCGTTTATTTTCCGCCCAGCCGCTGGAAGCCCTTTTTGCTACGATACCTTCTCCGTCATGGCGGACGACCTTGTCCCAAAGCGCATCAAAGTCAGTGTGTTCCGGAATGTATTGAATCGCTTCTTCCGCTAAGTGATGAGGGCAGGCGGGAAGATTTGCTTCTTTAAGCAGTTTGGAAAGGGCGCGTTTCCGTTTCACATACGGTAATGAGACGGTGCCGGCGCCTTCCAGAACGAGGAGATCAAATGCCAGAAAGCGGCACGGCCGTCTATCAGCGGTGCTTTCAATTGCTTCCTTCCGTTTTAAACGTCCGCGGATTTGAAGATGCTCAAAGTCCGCTCTGTACGGATTGATTAAATAGACAAGCTCTCCGTCAAGCGTAATGGGGAACCTGTCTTTCATGTGCTGAAAACACCGGGCCGCAAAAGCCGTGATTTCCGGAAATTGATTCGTCAGCGTCTGTCCGTTTCTGCTGGTTAATGTAACGCCGCTTTCGTCTATGCGGAGAAGACAGCGGAATCCGTCATACTTTACCTCATAGCGCCACTCACTGCCTTCAGGCGGTACAGAGGTCAAAATCGGCTGCATCGTCAGCACCATGATTAAGACGTTCCGGCTTTTTGTCTGGTCGTCTTCTGCTTTTTGCCTCCGCCGCCTGCTGACGCGGCGTCTTTTGTCCGCGCCGGTGCAGCCTGTTCGCGATCCGGCCGCTTCGTCCGGTCAATGCTTGCCTGAAGCGCGCTGACAAGATCGATGACATCTTCGCGCGGGCCGGCAGCAGCCGGTGTCACGCCCGCTTCTTCATGTTCGAGCTTATCGTTAATTTTAGCGAGAAGGGCTTTCCGGTATGTGTCTTCGTATTGTTCCGGGTCAAACTCGGTTGTCAGCTCATTAATTAACGTAATCGCCGTCTGCAGCTCTTTTTCATTAACGGCTGTCTGCTCGGGAACGCCCGGCACATGTCCGGCATTTCTGACTTCATCCGGATAATGAATGGATTCCATCACGATGCAGTTGTCATACACGCGAAGAATCGCAAGCTGCTGTTTAGAGCGGATCGTAATGGAGGCAATCCCGATTTTACCCGTCGTTCTCAGCGCTTCCCGCAGAAGTGTATAGGCTTTTGTGCCGTTATCTCCCGGCCCGACATAATACGACCGGTTAAAATAAATCGGATCAATTTCCTGCAGCTGGACAAAGTCAACAATCTCAACCGCTTTTTCTTCATGTTCCTGTTTTACGTCTTTCAAGTCTTCGTCTGTCATAATGACGTATTTCCCTTTTACATACTCATAGCCTTTCACGATTTCATCAGGTTCCAGACTTTTTTCACATCCGGTGCAGATTTTTTCGTATTTAATCGGCGCATGGTCTTCTTTATGAAGACTGCGGAATTTTATATCTTTATCTTCAGTGGCCGCAAAGAGCTTGACCGGGATATTGACGAGACCGAAACTGATCGAACCCTTCCACATCGTGTGCATGAATAAAAACTCCTTTTTGTCTTTATTGTGGATAAACGGGTCCGTTCCATGTGTAGCAACTTATGGGTGATGCGGCGCTTCATGGAGCGGCTGTTCCATTTCCTCAGGCGACAATGGTCATCGCATTCTTATTCATCGTTTTTTCGCGTCGCATTCTCTATTTACAATCAGTGAATCGATAAATTCTTTAAAGCGCTGAAGTCCCTGAAAATCATCAGCGGTAATCAAAAAGATTATCCAAAATCATTCCCCGGGAAATGCCCCGCATTCCCATGTAGTGACTGAGAAAATTTCCCGCTCCCATATGAACTGAATCCGCGGTCAGCCGCCGCTTATCGCGAGGGGTGATTTTTCCGGAGAACTTCAGTGATATAACCGCCGCCAGACAAGCAATCAGGAGACAGGCGGGACGTTGTATTGCGCTTGTCATTCCCTCCCGCTTTACCGATCTGAAACGACTCACATTTATAACGGGCATGTCTTAAAGATATTTCAGACTCAAGGTTTTGTGTTAAAATCATTCTTAAGTTTCGGAATATAGACGTAAGCCGGGAGTGATAGATCATCGAAGATTTCATCATATCAATAATAGAGGCGTTTAAAAGCTTATCTTACGCCGGGATTTTTTTGGCGCTCAGTATAGAATTCATCCCGGCGGAAATTGTTCTTCCGCTTGCGGGCTATTGGGTCTCAAAAGGGGATATGACGCTTGCCGGGACCGTGTTTGCCGGTTCGCTCGGCGGTGTTTCAGGTCCGCTTGTCTTATATGGAATCGGCAGGCTGGGCGGTCGGCCGTTTTTGCTGAAATATGGAAAGTATATATGGATAAAACCCGAATCCCTGCAGAAATCAGATGATTTCTTTCAGAAGCACGGAGGTTTGGTCGCGTTCAGCGGCCGTTTTATACCGGGGGTCAGGACGCTGATTTCTTTGCCGTGCGGCATTGCGAAGATGAATGTCTGGGTGTTCTCTCTATATACATATGCAGCGATGCTGCCGATTACATTTGCTTACGTATACCTCGGAATGAAACTCGGGGAAAATTGGAAAAGCGTCGGTTCCATTCTCGATCAATATATGCTGCCGCTCGGTATATTCATTGTGTTGCTTCTCATTCTTTGGATGTTTTTAAAGAGAAGAAAACAGCGGGCCAAAACAGAAAAAATTTCTCAATTTGTTAAAAAAGTTAAGCGTTGACAAATGATGAAACAGGCTTTATCATGAGCGTATAAACAAATATTTCTTGAAATCCCAAAGGGGAGTAGCGTCCGGATATTCCGGAAACAAAGTCGTCAATTCATGGATCATATCCATCGGCTTTGTTGGCATGCCAATCATTCATGTCTAGCAAGACCTTTGCCTTATATCGGCAAAGGTCTTTTTTGCGTAAAAAACCGCCGGTATAAGCTCGGATGATAGAAAAAAGAAACGGAGGGAATGGATTGGACTTTGCATTATTATTGGAGTACGGATGGGTTCTTCTCGTTTTAATCGGGCTGGAAGGGATTTTGGCGGCGGATAACGCGCTGGTGATGGCTGTGATGGTGAAGCATCTTCCTGAAAAACAAAGGAAGAAGGCTTTATTTTACGGATTGGCGGGCGCATTTATTTTGCGTTTCGGGTCGCTGTTCGCCATTTCTTTTCTGGTGAATGTTTGGCAGGTCCAGGCCGTCGGCGCTTTATATCTGTTTTACATTGCGGTCAGCCATTTGCTGAAGCGGTATGTATTTAAAGATAACAACGGTCAGAAAACGCAGAAAGAAAGCGGGTTTTGGCAGACTGTCTTGAAAGTGGAGCTCGCGGACATCGCTTTTGCCGTTGACTCCATTTTAGCGGCGGTCGCGCTTGCCGTAACGCTCCCGGGAACACAGCTTCCTGCCATCGGCGGCTTGGACGGCGGTCAGTTTCTCGTTATTTTAGCCGGCGGCGTAATCGGTTTAATCATTATGCGTTTTGCGGCATCAATGTTCGTATCCTTACTGAAAACAAGGCCGGGCCTTGAAACGGCGGCATTTGTAATTGTCGGATGGGTAGGCGTGAAGCTCGCTCTTTATACATTGGCCCATGAGGAACTCGGTATCATTCCGGCAGATGTCATCCATTCGGCGGCCTGGAAAATCATTTTCTGGGCGGTTCTGGCTGCCATTGCGGTTTGCGGATGGTTTATGTCAGGAGCAAAACAAATAGAGTCTGGCGCGGAATCGGAAAAAAGAGAACACGCGTAAAATGATCAAAAAGGGAGTCTGGCTTTTTAAAAAGCAGGTTCCCTTTTTTGTTTGAAACGCTTACATTTAAGACATATGATAACAATTTTATAACAGCATTGTTACAAAAAACACAGAGAAAACCCCCTTAATTCTGCATGGGGGCACGAAATCATGTATAGTACGTCTTATTGGCTTGTCATAATTGAGACAAATGAAATCGATTTCTCTTTTTCTTCCTTTGCGAATCCCTACTAAATTAGCTATGATTATGAGTAGTTATAGGGAGGAACTGAGGTGAAACCAGTGCTTAGCCTTTTGTTTAAATTGGGAAAAAAGAAGCAAACGCTTGAAACATCTGTTGAAAAAATACAAAAAGGCGACAAAGATCTGCAGAACGATTTAATACAGCAATATAAGCCTTTTATCGCGAAGACGGTTTCATCCGTTTGTAAACGATATATAGATGAAAAAGACGACGAATTCAGCATCGGGCTGATCGCTTTTAACGAAGCCATTGAAAAGTATTCGGCTGAAAAAGGTAATTCGCTGCTTGCATTTGCAGAGCTGATTATAAAAAGAAAAGTGATAGACTATATCAGAAAAGAAGCAAGAACCGCTCAGCATATCAATATGGATGTGCAGGAAGGCGACGACCAGGAATCTTCGCAGAGCCTTATCGAAGCGGAGCTTTCCATTGATGAATACCGCAAACAGATAGAACAGGAACAGCGCCGGGAAGAAATTCTTTTTTTTCAGAAGCAGCTGAAAGAATACGGCCTGTCTTTTAAAGAGCTGCTGGAACAATCGCCGAAGCATACAGATGCGAGGCAGAATGCGATTAAGGTAGCCTACACGCTTGTTGAAAATGAAGAGCTGGCGTCCATTTTGCACCAGAAAAAACAGCTTCCTGTCAAACAGTTGGAGCAGCTCGTGTCGGTCAGCAGAAAAACGATCGAACGGAACCGAAAATATATCATCGCCATGAGTATTATTATTACCGGTGATTATATTTATTTAAAAGATTATCTTAAAGGGGTGTTGCACTCATGAGAAGAGGGATCATAGTAGAGAAAAATAAAAAATTCGTCACGTTGCTAACCCCTGACGGACAATTTTTAAAAACAAAAAATGATCACCGCACTTGTGAAATCGGAGAGGAAATTACGTTCGAAGGCGAAACGCGTATGGGAAGAAGGGCCAGCTTTTTTGATTTTCTGAAACTGCGCCCTTTTAAATTGGGAGTGTTTACGATGACTGCTATTATTTTGTTTATTTTAATTTTGCTCCCGGTTTTTTCTGATAACAAAGCTTACGCGTATATGACGCTTGACATTAATCCCAGCATTGAAATGGCTTTAAACAGCAAATATGAAGTCATTGAACTGACACCGCTGAACCATGACGCCAAACAGGTCATCAGTGACATTGGAGATTGGAAAAGCAGCGATTTTAAGGAAGTCATCAGTAATATTATTACCGATTGCAGCAAGCATGGATATGTAAAGGAATCAAAAGAGATTTTAATTTCCACGGTTTATGAAAATACAGATGACAATACATATAAAAAAGGCGTTAAAAAACAGCTGGCCGACATGACTGAAAAATATAAGGGCACCTACCAGGTCCAATCGCTTGAATCTGATATGGAAACAAGAGAAAAAGCAAAACAGGAAGGGATGTCAACAGGCAGCTACATAAGAAGAAACGAAAAGAAAACAGAAGAAAAACAGCCTGAAAAGCAAACCGACGGCAATGAAACAGATCAAAAAGATACCGAAACAGACGCTGATCAAAGCGAGCAGCCGGACACAGACAAGCCGGCGGCTGATGAAAAGACAGCTCCTGATGAAGAAAAGGCAGCAGAGAAGCCGGGAAACAATGAAACAACGCCCGGTACGGAAGAAGCGAAGCCGGACAGTCAGGACGGCAATCAGCAAACCGAAAAAAATGCAGCTTCCGGATCAGAGGAAAACACACAGAAGGAACAAGATGGGGAAACAGAGCAGCCCCCAACACAAAATCCTCAGGAAAACGGAAATGACAAAGAGCCTAAGCAAAAGTATTACAATCATTACTGGAATCATGATCGCAATGAACATTGGGAATCCTATCGGCATCATGAAGATTCGTCAGACCGGAGGAATCCGAACGGCTACCGGCACGGAAAGGAGAATGCCGATAAATATCAAAATTCGCCGAGAAGTCCCGGCGAATAAGCTGCATTATTGATTTTTCCCGTTTAATTGTGATTGAGCCTGCTGTACAAGACGTTTTGTCATTTCCCCGCCTACAGAGCCGTTTGCGCGTGCTGCTGTATCAGAGCTAAGGTTCACGCCGAATTCTTGAGCCACTTCGTATTTAAATTGGTCAAGAGCCTGCTCAGCCCCTGGAACTAAGAGTTTATTTCTGCTCGCCATCTTTTTCATCTCCTTTTCTCTGGCAAGATGTGTTTTCGCATTTTAGTTTCAAACGGAACGGTATTGATTATGCTGGCAATTGTTGTACAGCAAAAAAACCCGGCGCAGACACCGGGGCGAAGAAGCGTTATGAATTATAATAAATGGCTGATCATTTTGTAGGCTGAGGCTTGAATATGGAAAGTCAAAACGGAGAGCACCGTGACGGCGATTATGGATCTGATATCGTTCCATTGTCCGTTTCCGAGTTCTTTAAAGCAGCCTTTGAGCTTGTCCGTCTGCTCTTCGACGAGCTCCTGCAGGCTCGTTTCCTTCATCGGCGGGTTTGCCTTATGATGAAGATAATCAATCACTTGGGCGCAGCTTTCATAGTAGCTGATCGGGCTGATGACGTCATCTGATCTGTCTGTTATCGTGTTAAAAGCGATTTTTAATATGCCGCGTATATGTTCGAAGTCATAAATTGATTTTAAATCACGTACAATGAGAAGGATGACAGCTTGTTCAATTGTATATTTTTTGCCGAGTAAGGGGTGGCCGATTAAATCTTTAATATCGCGCTTCACCCAGTTTTGGACGGCGGTTGATTTTAAAGACGTCAGCTCGCACAGATTTCCCAGCTCGACAATCTCGTTAGTTGAAAGCCCGTATTCCTTTTTCTCTTTTTTTCGTTCGAATCTCGTCAGAAATTCAGGGATATGCAGACGGCTTTCCGCTTCATCCAAGGTCATATCCGCTGATTGCAATAAGATTTGGAGAGGGGTTGCGTCTCCTTGGCCTTTTAACGCGTAAAGAAGCCGGACCATATCAGTTCGGGTCAGTTTAAACGTGTTCATGGTTCACCTCTGATTGATTACGTGTTACTTTCTAATATCAATGAGAATTACATTAACATCATACGTCGAAATTGTTGCATTTTCAAACAGATCATTTATAATTTAAGTAAATAAGTTCTTTTGATCTTAAAAAAGACGGAGGTAATTATGGCGAAAAGAATATTTCTGTTTATTTTAACGAACCTTTTGGTCATTACGACAATCGGAATTGTGCTTACGATTATTACAAGCGTTACCGGTGTCGGCTCATATATTCAAAATGGGCGCATTGATCTGATGGCATTGCTCGTGTTCAGTCTTGTCGTCGGTTTTGTCGGTTCTTTTATTTCTCTCGGAATGTCCAGATGGATGGCCAAAACGATGATGGGCGTCCGGGTGTTAAATCCGAAGAAACAGTCGCTCAGCTATGAAGAACAGCAATTGGTTGACCGTGTGCACAGATTGTCCCGTGCCGCAGGGATGACGAAAATGCCTGAAGTCGGCATTTATCATTCCCCGGAGGTCAATGCTTTTGCGACCGGGCCTTCTAAGCGCCGTTCGCTTGTCGCGGTTTCTTCAGGTTTATTGCAACAGATGGATGATGCTGCGGTGGAAGGGGTTCTTGCCCATGAAGTCGCACACATCACAAACGGTGATATGGTCACGATGACGCTGCTGCAGGGAATCGTCAATACGTTCGTCGTATTCCTTTCCCGAATCGCGGCATGGGTTGCAAGCCGCTTTGTCAAAGAAGACCTCGCGCCGGTCGTTCACTTTATCGCGATGATCGTGTTTCAGATTATCTTTTCCATTCTCGGCAGTCTTGTCGTCTTCGCCTACTCGCGTCATAGAGAATTTCACGCTGACCGCGGCGGTGCAGACCTTGCCGGCAAGGATAAAATGATTCACGCCCTGCGTACGCTGAAGTCTTATACAGGACATGTGAATGAAGAGGACCAGACGGCGGTGCAGACGTTAAAAATTAACGGCAAAAAGCATTCGTCACTGTTCTCCACACACCCTGATCTCGATGAGCGCATCCGCAGGCTGGAAGCAAAATAATCAACAAAACCTCTGACAATCGTTTCAGAGGTTTTTTGTTTAAAGATCGGCAAATTACATAAGGTAATGAAAAATCTTTCTAAAAAGACCTTTAAAAATTCTCCCAATATCATTAGAATAATTACGTACTACATTTGAGAGGCAGAAGGAACTATCTTATGAAATTAAAACTGAAGAAATTCATACAGATCTTGTCGCCTGCACAGCTGATTGCATTATATTATTTTCTTGCTGTAACGGTGGCATTTATTTTGCTAAGTCTGCCGGCCGCCCACAAACAAGGGGCCAGCTGGTCGTTTATAGACGCGCTGTTTACGGCTGTCAGCTCAGTCAGTGTCACCGGTTTAACGGTCGTCAACACGGCTGATACATTCAGCACGGCCGGGATTGTCATTTTGGCTTTCGTGCTTCAATTCGGCGGAATCGGCATCATGACGCTCGGAACATTCGTCTGGCTCATTATGGGCAAACGGATCGGTCTGCGGGAACGGAAGCTCATCATGGTGGATCAGAATCAATCGCAGTTTTCCGGTATCGTCAACCTGATGAAGCAAGTGCTGTTTTTGATTTTATTAATCGAGTTTTTAGGCGGCATCATCTTAGGAACATATTTTTTAACGTATTATGATTCGTTTGAACAGGCGTACTTGCACGGATTCTTTGCGAGCGTCAGCGCCACGACAAACGGCGGTTTTGATATTACGGGAAATTCACTCGTCCCGTTCAGACATGACTATTTCGTGCAGTTTATTACGATGCTTCTGATTATTTTCGGTGCGATCGGTTTTCCGGTGCTCGTAGAAGTAAAAGACTTTTTGTTTTCAAAACAGCGCAGATACTCATTCACGCTGTTTACGAAAATTACGACCGTTACGTTCGGAATGCTCGTTTTGTTCGGAGCCGTGGGCATTTACGCGCTTGAAGCAAGCCATGTCATGAAGGGGAAAAGCTGGCATGATGTTTTATTTTTATGTCTCTTTCAATCAACCGCTACGCGAAGCGGCGGGCTTGCGACAATTGATATCAGCCAGCTGTCGGCGCCGACATTATTTTTCATCTGTGCCCTCATGTTTATCGGCGCATCACCGAGCTCGGTCGGCGGCGGAATCCGTACGACGACATTTGCGCTTAACCTGCTTGCCCTGTTTCATTTTGCCCGGGGGAATAAAGCGGTCAAGGTCTTTAAACGCGAGCTTCATCAGGCTGATGTCATGAAGTCGCTGGTCGTCACGATGATGGCGATTTTGCTCGTGTTCGGATCGACGCTGATTCTGTCCGTGACGGAGAAAAATCAGACGCTCCTCGGACTGCTTTTTGAAGTGTGTTCCGCATTTGGAACGACCGGCCTGTCGCTTGGGATTACTCCGCATTTAAGCGACATCGGAAAATGCGTGATCATGATTGTGATGTTTATCGGCCGGATCGGCATTTTGACGTTCCTTTATTTGATCGGCCGAAAAGAAATCGAAGCAAATTATCACTATCCGAAGGAAAGAATGATTATCGGCTGACACCGCTTTTCAGAAAGCGGTGTTTTTTATTGCCGTAAAATGGATGTGTGGAAACAGTTTTTTTGGAGATTCTACTTGTAAAGAGGTGACGTCATTGTTTGCCGTATTTTGGAAGTCGGTAATTATGATAGCGGTCGGTACCTTTTTATTGCGGATTGCCGGACGGAAATCAATCAGCCAGCTGTCGGTGACCCAGACAGTCATCATGATTTCGATCGGCTCGATTATTATTCAGCCGTTTATTGAACATAATTTATGGGAAACCATTTTCGCGGCGGCGATTTTTATTGCGGTATTAATCCTGATGGAATATTTAGAAATCAAATCAAGTTTTTTTGAGTTTTTATTTTCAGGAAAAACCGTCGCCGTTGTCAGAAACGGAAAAATCATCCCGGAAAACTTAAAAAAAATGCGTTTTACCGAAGCTCAGCTGTCAATGAGGATCAGGCAGGAAGGCCTCGGAGACATTCAAGATTTTAAATATGTGCTGCTTGAGCCGAACGGACAGATCGGCTATGAACTCATTGATGAGGCCAAAAACGTGACAGTGCGCGACTTGAAAGAAATGCTTGATGAATTCAAAACAGATTTGCTGACAGAAGGAGGAAATCAAATGAAACGCAAAGCAGCAAAGAATGAAGCTTTGACCAACAACAACACACCGACTGAGAGCATGGACAAAGATGCATACAAAACACAATATGACGGTGATCCCGGACTGAGAGGCGCAAACCGCAAATCAAAACACGGCAAACAAGGAGGCGAGTAACATGACGAAAAAAAACCGCCACAGCAAAGACATGCAAAACCATAAAAAGCCGATGGACCCTAAATTGCTTGAAGAAGAGTTTGCAAGCGAGCTCGGTGATTATAACGCCGGAAAATGGATTGAAACGCTTGAACAGACGAAGCCAAAGAAAAAAGAAGACGGCAAACAATAAAAAATACCTCTTAGGCGGCAACGCTTAAGAGGTATTTGCATTATTTCAAATAAGCACCGTTTCTTGTTCCTTTCACCGCTTCAAGCAAACCGGTTATCCGCAGCTCAATAAACGGCTGTGCGGCCGTTTTCACCGCATTGCTGGAGAGAATGGACGTAAGAGCGGCCGTTAAAATTAAGAGCATGACTAAATTCTGATAATCAGACAAGTGATCTTCAAGCCCGATCTGCCGCAGCGTTTTTATAATGAATCCATGCAGCAGATACACGTAAAACGTTCTCGTACCCCATTTCGTAAAGAAATAACGCCTTTGCGGAACGAGCGCTAAAAAGCTGAAAGTGGCGGCAAAGGCCAAAACATACCAGCCGATGCGCGACAGACCGCTCAACAGCGACACTGTGCCGAATGTAGAATAAGGCTCCGATCCGAACAGCCACGAGTAATCAAAATCAATACACCAGCATAAGAGGAAAACAATCCCCAGTACGCCCGCGGCAATCTGCCTGCCTCTTTTAGCCCGAAGCAAATCAAAGTGCTGTTTCTTTAAATAAAACCCGACGAGAAACATCGGAAGAAAGACAAACGTCCGTGAAAGACTCAGTGTGCTGCTGATAAAATCAAGATACCCGATCATGACGGCAAGCCCGCAGCTCGCCCCAAGCGCCCACATTTTCGGCAGCTTCGTAAAGGGATAAAGTAGCAGATTCCAAAAGAATAAGCTGACTAAAAACCAGAGAGACCACTGCGGATCAATCGGATTGACGCTTGCCATGCTTTCATCCTGAATCAAATAGTAAAAAACTGAGTAAATGCCCTGAAAAATCAAGTACGGAATAATCAGCTTCACAGCCAGCTTCTTCACATAACCTTTCCGCTTAAAGTTTTTTGCGAAATAGCCGGAAACCAGGATAAAGGCCGGCATATGAAAAGTATAAATGAATTTGTAGAGATGGAGCATAAACTCATTTCCGTTAATAAATGACCGGAGGATATGGCCGAACACCACCAGAAAAATCAAGATAAACTTGGCGTTGTCAAAGTAACTGTCTCGCGATTTTGTCATAGCATCACCTTCTCTTCAAAAATCATCCACTGCATGATTATTTCCTGTTGTTGTTCATTTTAAAATAAAAAATAAAAAATTGAAGGAGGACAAAAGGGATTGTTAGGATGATGTAATGGGGAGGTAAGGATCGTAGAAAAAGACTTTAACTTGTCATATCATTGAAATTTTCTGAAATGTATAGGGCGAATGAAGGAAGATGAGGTATTTTGTAGAAATATTGAAGGATAGGTTTTTGAAGAAGGAGTGTACTGAATGGCTGAAACTCTGGATTTGCAAACAAAAGAGTCGCTGAAAGAGCAGCTGAAGCGGATGAAAGAGGAAAATGACCGCCTGAAGAGTGATTTGAACCGGTATCACGTGATTATGAATAACACGCTTGATGCCATTTTTATATGCCGTAAGGAAATGAAAATCGTCCAGGCGAACGAGGCTGCGGCCCGGATGATGCAGATTGAGGCAGAGAGCCTCATTAACCGCTCCGTCCTGGATTTTTTATATTCCGTGCCTCAGGAAGAACTGAATAAGGCCGTGAAAAAGTTTTTAAAAAAAGGCCATCTGTGGAAAGAGGTGCCGATTAAGCTTGACAGCGGCGCGACGAAATACATTGAATTCCTCGCCAGAGACGGAATTGGGGAGGATTATTTTTTTGTGGTGATGAGGGATATCTCCTCTAAAAAAATATTAGAGCGCGAATTCTCCATGAACGAGCAGCTGTTTAAAGATTTGTTTGACAGGGCTGTCGACGGCATCGTGCTGTTTGATAAGGACGGCGGGTTTATTGATGCGAACCTCTCTTTTTGCAAAAGCTTTGAGATCGGCCAGAATGAATTGTCCCATCTGTCGCTCCGCCATTTTACCGACGGAGAAAACAAAAAGCATCTGAAAGAAATCTGGGAAACCCTCCGCAGAAAAGGAAACGCCAAAGGAGAACTGCCTGTCAAGCTTCGGTCCGGCGAAGAGAAGCTGTTTGAATTTACGATTACGTCCAACTTAATCAGCGGGTTCTACATGTCTATTATGAGAGACATAACAGAGAAACGGTTGATGGAATTGAAACTCTTTAAAAGCGAAGAGCGATTCCGCGAAATTTTTGAAAACGCCATGGACGCGATTGTCATTTGGTCTGATGACGGAAAGATTGCCAAAGCAAACGAATCGGCGTGCCGCATTTTCGAACTGCCGATGGATAAGCTGGTGGAGCGGAATTTATGTACGTTTATCGTTGATCCGCAGAAAAAATACAAGCAGATTAAGAAGAAATATGAAAAATACGGAGAAATCCGTGAAGAAATGCTGTTTCAGATGGCAAACGGCCAATTTAAAGAGCTTGAGTTCACATCAAAACGAACCATACTTGAAGGTCAGCATTTAACCATTTTAAGAAATGTCAGTGATCGTAAGCGGATGGAAAAAGAATTGCGGGAAAGCGAGCTGAAATTCAGAAAAGTATTCAACGGCTCAATGGACGGCAAGGTCTTATTTGACAACCAATTCCGCATTATTGACGCGAATCCTCTCGCAAGCCGTATACTCGGTATGCCGGATGAGGAGCTGAGAGCGTACACCGTTCCGGATATTCTTTCTTTATTTGATATTGAAAACGCGGGTGTTCCCGCCAGAAAGATTGATTTAGAAGGAATGGATAATGAAATCCCCTTCCTGTTAAGCAGCAGCGACAGCCGCAAACTGGAATTCTCCTTCAAAAGAAATATCATTCAAAATATGAATCTGGCCATCTTTAAAGATGTCACAGAGGCCAAAGAGCTTGAAGAGAGGCTGCGGAAATCCGACACTCTTCATGTTGTAGGGGAGCTGGCGGCGGGTATCGCCCACGAAATCAGAAACCCGATGACGGCGCTGAAAGGGTTCATTCAGCTTCTTCAAGGAAGCATTGAAGGTGAATATTCTCTGTACTTTAACGTCATTACCTCAGAATTAAAACGCATCGAGTCTATCATCACTGAATTTTTAATTTTAGCGAAACCTCAGGCGATATTATATGAAGAAAAAGACGTGACGCAGATTATGAAAGACACGGCTGATCTTTTGAATGCCCAGGCCAATCTTGTTAATGTGCAGATCCATCTGAACCTGACCGGAAACATCCCGCCGATTTACTGTGAACCGAATCAATTAAAACAGGTGTTTATCAATATTTTAAAAAACGCAATTGAAGTCATGCCGGGCGGCGGCAATATCTACGTGACCATTCAGTCTTCTGATCAAGACCACATTTTGATTTCTATTCAAGATGAAGGAACAGGCATTTCCGAAGACAAATTAAAACGTCTGGGTGAACCATTTTACACGACAAAAGACAGGGGAACGGGCCTCGGCCTCATGGTCAGTTATAAAATCATCGAAGAGCATCAGGGCCGCATTCATGTGGAAAGTGAAGAAGGGAAGGGCACGGTTTTTCATTTGACGCTTCCGGTCCGGCAGAATACGGAAGAAAGAAGGAGCGGGGAATGATCTGTTTTACAAGTGTGAAAGCGCCGTTTGGAACCGTCATCGTAACAGAGGAAGAGAGCTTTATTACCGGCCTGTTTCTCACCGGGGAAGAGTTTGAGAAATGGCGGAAAGGCGCGCCCGGCGTAAAGCCGTGCGAAACCGCTTTGCTGTCGGAGGCGAAACAGCAGCTGACAGCATATTTTTCAGGAGAAAGAAAGCAATTCTCTCTGCCTCTGAGACAAAAAGGCACACCCTTTCAGGAAAGGGTATGGAACGCGCTGACGATGATTCCTTACGGGGAATCCCGAAGCTACGGCGATATGGCTGAAGCGATCGGAAAACCGAAAGCGGTGCGCGCCATCGGACAAGCCAATAAACGAAACCGGCTGCCGATTTTGATCCCGTGCCATCGGGTAATCGGCAAAAACAGCGCCTTAACGGGATACGCTGGCACGAAGACGGATGTAAAAGCGGTGCTGCTGAACATCGAACAAATATCCTATAAAGAAAAATAAAGCGTATGGCACGTTCCGTTTTTTCACGTCCGACATATCATTTTATTAAGTGAAAAAAGTTGGTCTGATGAAAAAGGAGGACGAAGCCTGATGAAAATGAGCCGTCCGCAAAAGATAGCCGGTTATGCAGAGCTGTTTTTTAAAATGCATCTCATTACAGCCGTCCAAAAAGATGAAGTGATTACATTGTGCAGACAAAAAAACCGCTGACATTGCCTGAGGCAACATCATCAGCGGTTTTTCAGCTCAGCTGGCAGTCAGCGAATAATTGTTCAATTTCTTCCGTGTAAGAACCGGTCACAATTCCTTTCTCGGTTATAATGCCGGAAATCAGGCTGCCCGGTGTGATGTCAAAGGCCGGATTGAAGACCGGCACATCCTCGGGAGCGGTGCGTATGCCGGAGATCTGTCTGACTTCATCCGGATCTCTTTCTTCAATCGGAATCTGATCGCCGTTTTCAATCTGCAAGTCAAATGTCGAAAGCGGTGCGGCCACAAAAAACGGAATTTGAAAGGCGTTTGCCAAAATAGCGAGGCCGTACGTTCCGATTTTGTTGGCCGTATCACCGTTTTTTGCAATTCTGTCAGCGCCGACAATGACCGCAGAAATATGTTTTTCCTTCATTGTATGGGCGGCCATGCTGTCGGTAATGAGCGTGACATCAATTCCGCCCTGCATCAGCTCCCACGCCGTCAGCCGTGATCCTTGGAGAACGGGTCTTGTTTCACATGCGTAGATATGAAGGCCGAGGTCTTTTTGTTTTGCTAAGTAAAAGGGAGCAAGCGCCGTACCGTACCGGCTTGTGGCGATCGAGCCCGCATTGCAGATGGTCATGATCTGGTCGCCTTTTTTAAAAAGGTGCAGCGCATTTTGGCCGATCATACGGCATGTTTCTTCATCCTCAATCTGAATTTGAATGGCTTCATGGACGAGCGTTGTCTTCGCTTCATTGATTGAGATCGCATCCCTGATGGAATCCGTCAGTCTGTCAAGCGCCCACGCGAGGTTGACGGCAGTGGGCCTTGAACTGTTTAAATACGCTTTGACGTCGGCGAACTGACGTCGAAAATCTGAAAGGTCGCGGGCTTCAAACGACTTGGCGGAGAGCGCGAGCCCGAACGCCGCGGTTATACCGATGGCCGGGGCGCCCCTTACTTTCAGCGTGACAATCGCGTCGAATACATCTTCCTTTGTTTCAAGTTCCGCATATTCAGTGACGTCGGGAAGCTTTTGCTGATTTAAAATGCGAATGTAGGTTTCTTTCCATTCTACAGAACGGGGGATGGCAAATTCATTGGTCATGCTGCATCATTCCTTTACACGGAGCTTAAATTGGTCCAGAACCTCGGTGATATGCTTCAGTTTTTTTCTGTTTTCGATATAATAGGCGCCGATGTCAAGCGCCAGCTTCTTCCGTTCGATTCGTTTGTCAAACGGAGTGATTTCATCTAAGTCAGCCACGTGGGCGAGTCCGATCGTGCGCCGGATCAATTCGCATCCCGCAAAACCGACCGCTTCCTCAAACGCGTTTTTCAGTGTGTCTTCCAGCAGGTGTCTGCGGGAAGGCAGGCAGTCTTTCTCCCATGCTTCACTGAATGTTTTCACAAATGTATCCCATACGGCGGCAGTATGGTCATATAACGGCTGTCTGTCGTCACCGTCGCGGCTGAGGGCGTTTAAGAGCAGATTGGCGATAAATTGGCCGATGTCAAACCCGATCGGTCCGAAGAAAGCAAACTCGGGATCAATCACCTTTGTTTCATGTTCATCTGCGAAGATGCTTCCCGTGTGCAGATCGCCGTGAACCAATGTTTCCGCGGAATTCAGAAAGATGGCTTTCAATTCGTCAGCGCCTTCTTTCAGCCGGGAATTGTTCCAAACTTTTTCTGCGTATGGGCGCAGCTCCTCTTCAAAATCGTTTGTCTCATGGTCGAGAAACGGTTCTGTAAACACAAGCCTTTCTGTAATATTGCAAAGCTCAGGATTTGTAAACTGCTTTGCGAGCTGCTGCTTTACTTTCGCATCAAGCGCATAATCGGATGAGTAAAAAAGCGTTTTCCCTAAAAATTCACCGATATGAACCGATAAGTTCGGATAATGCTGCCCTTCCAGCAGCCCTTTTCTTGAAATCCGCAAATGGGAGAGGTCTTCCATTACCGTGACGGCCATCTCAGTATCGGAATAGTAAACGGCCGGAACGAGGTGCGGCACGTGTTCGCCCTGGCGGATGAGGGCGCTGCTTTCGATTCTCGCCCGGTCAATGGTAAGCGGCCAGCTTTCACCGACGACTTTCGCGTAAGGGATTGCCTGTTTAATAATCAGTCCTTTTTTGTTTTCTTTATCGTAAACATGAAAGACGTAATTTAAATTGCCGTCGCCGATTTCACGGCATGTCAGAGTGCTTTTGCTTTGGAATAAGCCGAGCTTGACGGCTAACGCGGCGGCGGAGCTTTCTGTTAATTGTTCATAAAGACTTGTTTTAGTTGCTGACATGGATTTACCCTCCAATTATGTAGTGGCAGTAAGAGATCGTGACGGAGAATACGCCCGAAAAAAAGCCTCCTTCTCTGAAAGAGAAGGAGGCTGAAACAGTGCAGTCCGCCTCTTATCTCTCAGATAACATCTGATGGAATTAGCACCGTGCCTTATGAGACAATCGTCTCGGCGCAAAAATCACGCGCCCCATTTCACAATGGAATTACGGTCGGTTGCTGTTGGGGTCAAAAGGCCAATCCCTCGCCCAACTCTCGATAAGAGAAAAATATATTGATTTGTATCACAATTCGGATTAATCAGTTGATGAAAATATTAGCAGGTGCCGGATATTCTTGTCAACATTTTTTTGGAAATTAATATAAATCACGCCGCAAGTCTTGGAAAACCGGAATAGTTCCCCGCACGTCCGCGCTTTCTGACACATCGATTTCCGCCCGGACTGCGCCTTCCGTCCGGTCTCCTTCGGCTAAAATCCGGCCCCACGGGTCAATAATCAGGCTGTGGCCGGCAAATTCATTATCGGGATTGGACCCCGTGCAGTTAGAGGCTGCGACAAAACATTGGTTTTCAATTGCTCTGGCGATAAGCAGGCTTCGCCAATGATCAAGGCGGGGCAGAGGCCATTCCGCAGAGATAAACAGGACATTCGCGCCCTGGGACGTATGCTTTCTGATCCATTCGGGGAAACGGATATCATAGCAGATCAGCCCGGCGCACTTGACACCGTCAAGCTCAAAGGAACCGTCGCTGTTTCCTGCTGCCAAGTAAAGGTGTTCATCCATCAGCTGAAACAGATGGGCTTTCTGATACCGCTTCACGATCTGTCCGCTGTTATCGGCGATGTACATGGTGTTATAGACATTTTCGCCTTCTTTAACCGCAAAAGATCCGGCAACGAGGTGTACGTTGTATGTTTTTGCCGTTTCTTTAAGCCATTGTTCCGAAACTTTGCCGTTTTCATCCGCCAGCTGGTCTAGCCGTGTGAGATCATAGCCGGTCGTCCACAACTCAGGAAGCACGATTACATCCGCATGGCGGCTTTCTTGCTTAATCAAAGATTCTGCTTTTTTAAAGTTTTCTGAAGGATTTCCGTATGAAATATCAAATTGCAAACAGGAAACGGTCCATTTCATTTTTTAACACCTCAAGTTTCTCTTTACTTTTTTTATTTAACCATATATGATGATGGACTATCATTTCAAGACATTTTTAGAAGGTGAAAATATGAACTTTGAAATCTCAGATGTACTCAAACAGCTGCCGGAACAATTTTTCGCATCATTGGTGCAAAAAGTGAATCAAAAGCTGAAAGAAGGCAGAGATGTCATCAATTTAGGGCAGGGAAACCCTGATCAGCCGACGCCTCAGCATATCGTTGAAGAAATGAAGCGCGCCGTCGAAAGGCCGGAAAATCATAAATACTCATCATTCCGGGGCGCTTACAGCTTCAAAAAAGCAGCCGCTGCATTTTATGAAAGGGAGTACGGGGTCACGCTTGATCCGGAAACGGAAGTCGCCGTGCTGTTCGGAGGCAAGGCGGGACTTGTTGAGCTTCCGCAATGTCTTTTAAACCCGGGAGATACCATTCTGGTGCCTGATCCCGGATATCCTGATTACTGGTCAGGCGTCGCCCTTGCGAAAGCGAAAATGGAAATGATGCCGCTGACAGAAGAAAGAGGGTTTCTCCCTGATTACAGCGTAATTCCTGAAAAGGTGCGGAGCGAGGCGAAGCTGCTGTATCTCAATTATCCGAATAATCCGACCGGCGCTGTGGCAACAGAGGCGTTTTTCGAGGAGACGGTCGGTTTTGCGGAACAAAACGGCATTTGTGTCGTTCATGATTTCGCGTACGGAGCCGTCGGCTTTGACGGGCATAAACCGCTGAGCTTTTTGCAGACCGAAGGCGCAAAAGAGACGGGAATCGAAATCTATACCTTGTCCAAAACGTATAATATGGCGGGCTGGCGGGTCGGATTTGCCGTCGGAAACGCTTCTGTCATCGAAGCGATCAACCTTTATCAGGATCATATGTTTGTCAGCCTGTTTCCCGCGGCGCAGCAGGCGGCGGCAGCCGCTCTTTTAGCGGATCAGGCATGCGTCGCAGCGCAAAATGACAGATATGAATCGAGACGTAATGCATGGATTGAAGCCTGCCGCGATATCGGCTGGGATGTGACGGCTCCGGCGGGCTCCTTTTTTGCATGGCTCCCTGTGCCTGACGGTTATACGTCACAGTCGTTTTCAGACCTGCTGCTCGAGAAAGCGGATGTCGCGGTCGCTGCGGGAAACGGGTTCGGAAAATGGGGGGAAGGCTATATAAGAGTCGGTCTTCTGACAAGTGAAGAAAGACTTAAAGAAGCTGCGGAACGGATCGGGAAACTGAATCTTTTCACCCGAAAAAGCATTGACATATCAGGATAACAATGCGATAATTCAAAATACTTTATAAAATCATTATTCTTATCAAGAGCAGGCAGAGGGACGAGCCCGATGAAGCCCGGCAACCGACTGATAAAGCACGGTGCTAATTCTTGCAGCAGGAGCTGAGAGATAAGATTCGGACATAACACGAAGCCTCTTTCTGCTCATACGGAAGAGGTTTTTTTATGTTTTGCGAAAGAAAGAGAGGCGTTCACGCATGAGCGAAGTATTGGCAACATATCTTCTGACAGACACAACGGACAGTGAAAAGCGGGCGGAACAGATTGCGGCGGGGCTGACGGTAGGCTCCTGGACTGAACTGCCCCTGGTGAAGCAGGAACAGCTCAGAAAACATAAAGGGCGGGTCGTAAAAGTTGAGGAGAAAGAAGGAACCTCAGAAAACGAAACACAATCCGTCATCACCATCGCCTATCCCGAGGCGAACTTTTCAAGAGATATCCCGGCCGTCCTGACGACGGTATTCGGAAAGCTGTCACTGGACGGAAAAATAAAATTGACTGATCTTGAATTTTCCGAAGGGTTTAAACGCTCCCTTCCCGGGCCGAAATTCGGTATATACGGCATCCGCAAACTGCTGGGCGAATTTGAAAGACCGCTTCTGATGAGCATATTTAAAGGCGTGATCGGACGGGATCTCGCCGACATTAAAGATCAGCTCAGACAGCAGGCGCTCGGCGGCGTGGATCTGATTAAAGATGACGAAATTTTCTTTGAAAATGAACTGGCTCCGTTTGAAACCCGCATTATCGAAGGAAAACAAGTCCTGAAGGAAACCCGGGAGGAGACGGGGCATAAAACGCTGTATGCCGTAAACCTTACGGGAAGGACCGCTGAATTGCGGGATAAAGCGAGGCGCGCGGCAGAACTCGGGGCGGACGCGCTTTTATTGAATGTGTTCGCTTACGGTTTAGATGTGATGCAGAGCCTTGCTGAAGACAGGGAAATCCCGCTTCCGATCATGGCGCATCCGGCAGTCAGCGGCGCGTTCACATCATCTCCCGTTTACGGCTTGTCGCATGCGCTTTTGCTCGGCAAGCTGAACCGCTATTGCGGCGCTGATTTCAGTTTATTTCCGTCACCTTACGGATCCGTTGCTCTTCCGAAGGAGTCCGCACTTGCAATCCATGATGAATGTGTAAAAGACGATGTCTTTCATCCGTCGTTTGCCGTCCCGTCAGCAGGCATTCACCCCGGTATGGTGCCATTATTGATGCGCGATTTCGGCATCGATTACATCATCAATGCCGGCGGAGGCATTCACGGCCATCCGAAAGGAGCCGAGGGCGGCGGAAAAGCGTTCCGCGCCGTCATTGATGCGGTGCTTGAAGCACAGCCGATTGAAGAAAAAGCCGCGTCGTGCAAAGATCTTCAGCTCGCGTTAGACAAATGGGGAAGGGTGGAAGCCGTATGACCCGCACACCGCTGATTATTTGTGATTTCGACGGAACGGTCACCATGAACGACAACATTGTCAGCATGATGAAAGAATTCGCGCCTCCTGAGTGGCTTGAAATAAAAGACGGTGTTCTGTCTAAAAGCATATCAATCCAAGAAGGAGTCGGACGGATGTTCGGACTGCTGCCGAGCAGCTTAAAAGAAGAACTGACCGGTTTTATCCTGAAGGATGCGAAAATACGGGACGGCTTTTTGGATTTTGTCTCGTTTGTCCGGTCAAACGGCCTCCCGTTTTATATCGTAAGCGGGGGAATGGACTTTTTTGTGCATCCGCTTTTGGAAGGGATCGTAGAAAAGGAGCGGATTTTCTGCAATCATGCATCCTTTGACAATGAATATATTCATATAGACTGGCCGCACGCCTGTGACGGAGAATGTACCAATCAATGCGGCTGCTGCAAACCGTCAGTCATCCGTAAGCTATCCGATCAGCAGAAATTTCTCGTTATGATCGGTGATTCGGTCACGGATGTCGAGGCTGCAAAGTTATCGGATATGTGCTTTGCGAGAGATTATCTTTTGACTGAATGCAAAGAACTCGGCCTCCGGCATCTGCCTTTTCAAGATTTTCATGAGGTGAAAACAGGCATTGAAAACATCGGGGAGGTGCAGGCATGGCTGCAAAAGAAGAACGCTGGCGCGAACTTGCCGAGGTAAAACGCGAACTGGCCGAAAGAGACTGGTTCCCGGCAACGAGCGGGAATCTTTCCATCAAAGTATCCGACGGGCCGCTGACTTTTCTCGTTACGGCGAGCGGAAAAGACAAACGAAAAGAAACAGACGAAGATTTTCTCTTAATCGATAAGAACGGGAAGCCCGCTGAGACCGGCCATTCTTTAAAACCCTCAGCGGAAACGCTTCTCCATACTTACTTATACCAAAAGACAGACGCCGGCTGCTGTCTGCATGTCCATACCGTCAATAATAATGTCATCTCAGAGCTTTACGGGGATGAAAAACAAATCACTTTTCAGGGGCAGGAGATGATTAAGGCGCTCGGATTATGGGAGGAAAACGCGTCCGTGACCGTTCCGATCATTGACAATCCGGCGCACATCCCGGCATTGGCCGAAAACTTCGCACACCATGCGGACGCCGGCGCAGGCGCGGTGTTAATCCGCAATCACGGCATTACGGCATGGGGGCGGACCGCATTTGAAGCGAAAAGGGTGCTGGAAGCCTATGAATTTTTATTCAGCTGTCACCTCAAGCTTCTGTCACTTCGTCCGCAGCTGGTAAAATAAAAGGAGGAATAGAAAATGGCGACCATCAGAATTCATGACGAAAAGAATACGCTCATTGAAAAACAGGAAGAAGTAGCGCGCTTCTTAGACGAACAAGAGGTGATCTATGAGCAGTGGAACATTGAAAAACTTCCGTCTGGGCTTTCGGAAAAATTCGATCTAACCGAAGATGAAAAAGAACGGATTCTCGCGGCGTTTGACACGGAGATTCAGGACATTTCAGCCCGGCGCGGATATCAGTCTCAGGATGTCATTTCTTTATCAGATACCACGCCGAATCTTGATGAATTATTAAAAAATTTCCAAAGAGAACATCACCACACGGATGATGAAGTCCGCTTTATCGTCAGCGGACACGGCATCTTCGTCATTCAAGGCAAAGACGGCACATTTTTCGACGTTCGTTTAAATCCGGGAGATTTGATTTCAGTTCCGGAGAACATCCGCCACTACTTTACGCTTCAGGAAGACCGCCGGGTCGTCGCAATCCGAATCTTCGTGACGACTGAGGGCTGGGTGCCGATTTACGAGAATGAAAGTGTGCAAAACTGATAGACGTCCGAACCTCTCATGCCCCCGCCGGCATGAGAGGTTTTTTATTGTAATGTAAAGTCAGCTGTGGCTGTTTTTTAAATCTTGAATATGCCGCATTCTGTTTATATCATTACCCGAATGGGTATTATTCTCGTATTCATGCAAAGATTCCAATACGAAATGAAAAAATAAGTTATTTAGTAAAAAAATGTTTACAAATAAAGTATAATCTGTAATAATGCTCAATAACCCAATCAAACTTGTTTCCTATTCTTTTAGCGGTGAGGGGTGAAGTGAATGGGCAGTTATTCTGAACAAGAAAAATTGCTTGTATCTATTGATAAAAAAAGAAAAATGATGATAGATGCGGCTAACAGGCAAGGGTTTACAGGATATGACACGATCAGGCACAGCCAGGAACTGGACTGTCTGATGAATGCGTATCAGCAGCTGGTAAACCGTGATCGCACACATCACCAAGGAATACAGGGCCTTGTGAAGAAAATAGGCTTGTTCTCCCGCGGTGACGTCATGCCTGCATATGAAGCAAACAAATGATTGATGATAAAACAGATAACGAAGACTGAATGCGCTTCCTGATCAAGCGCCGCATCCGAAAGATGACCGCGTACAGTCAGCACATTTTTCCGCTGGCACGGCTCACGAAGCGCCTCGTACTATCTGCCGGCCATGATGCCGTTCCTCTGGTATATCCTCTTACACATATTCTTCTTTAAATGAAAAACACCCCGATCCAGGGTGTTTTTTTCATCGAGAAGCGGCAGGGAGGGTAATGGTGACCTCTGTGCCCTTATCGACTTCGCTTTGAATGTCAATTGAACCGCCGTACATCAGCATGATTCGTTTACATACGACAAGGCCGAGGCCGGTGCCTTTTTCCTTTGACGTTACAAACGGAAGAAAAATGTGTTCAAGCATATCTTCAGAAATGCCCATTCCGTTGTCGGCCACCTTAATGACTGCTTTATGATCGCGGGCTTCTAAATAGATGGACAGCCGGCCGCCTTCCTGCATGGATTCCAAAGCGTTTTTCGCGACATTTAAAATCACCTGTTTAATATGGTCTTTCGTGCAGTTGACCTTGAGCGGCCGATTGACGAGAATCTCCACATTCACTTCCACATTATACAGATTCCCTTCAGAATAAATAATCGGCATAATCTCATCAAGAATATCCTGCAGCGAGTTCACTTCCAACCGTTCAGCAGTGGGTTTTCCAAGCACTAAAAACTCACTGACAATCTGATTGATCCGTTTAATCTCCTGCTCAATAATTGAGAAATACAGCTGATCTTCCTCCGATTTGTATTTTTTCTGCAAAAGCTGAATGAAGCCGCTGATCCCTGTAAGCGGGTTGCGGATTTCATGGGCGGTGCTGGCGGCAAGCGTTCCGATCAGCTCCAATTTCTGCGCTTCATTTTGAGCGCGCTCCAGCTGGGTCTTGCGCTTAAGCAGATAATATTGAACGAGAATGAACAGAATATTCAGCAGCACGGCAATACTGGACATCGGCAGCAGCACGCTTTTGGTCAGCTCATTCAGCTCAACCGGTTTCGGATAAACATTGATATTCCAATTAATATCATCCAGATAGCCGCTGACCGGTTTCACACCTTCTGATTGATCAGCCCGTCCGCTGGCAAATATCACTTTATTCTGATTGGTTGCCTTGACATAAACGTCAGGGCTCAGCATATTGATCATATTTCTCAAATAATCGACTTGTATGGCGGCTACTAAATAATCCGTGACTTCCCGTTTTGCGTCTAACACCGGCACGCAGATCGTGAAGATGCGCTGGCCTGTAATTCTGCTGGAGTAGTCATTTGTGATGACCGTTTTTTTCGTCTTTTTCGCCTTCGTAAAATACGGTCTGTCGGCCAAATTCACCTTTGATTTCAGATCAGTCGTGCTTGCGATGACATCACCTTTGGAATTCAGCATATACAGTCCGCTGAATCTGGGTTCATCCTCAAAAGCCTGATCGAGAATGTCAATGATCTTTTCTTCATTGACAGGCTTATCGACAGCGATCGCAAGTGTTGTCATCCGGGCTTTTGTTTCACCGATTAAATAATTGAGCTTATTGCGGTGAAGGTTGAGCATCATACTGGCTTCCTGTATGTGTTTATCGGCTATTTTCTGCTTTTCTTTTTCATAAATGAAAAAGCTGATAATAAGTGCCGGGATGATCACCAATATGAGATAAAGCTTGATCTTTCCCCGGGCACCTTTAAATGTATTCACTCTGCATCGCTCCAACATTACACTTGAATAGAGGTATTATATCATCTTTATACTTCTTTAATAAGAAAAAATAACCAAAATGATAGAAAAACAAATTATTTTATTAAGGTCAGACAAAAAGAAGAGAAATTTTGGAAACATTTTTGTTGACATTTTTCATTTTGTTTATTAATGTTTCTCTGTAACGGTTTCTTTTGTAAAAGGATGATTGAATGTATGACGGATAAAACAGAAAACTCATTGAAATTATTTATTGTACTGTCACGTGCGTACCGATCTATTAACGACCATATGAATAAACATATTCATAAGCACGGTCTGAACCCGACGGAATTTGCGGTGCTTGAGCTGCTGTACCACAAAGGCAACCAGCCGCTTCAGCAGATCGGCGACAAAATTTTATTAGCGAGCGGAAGTATTACATACGTTGTTGACAAATTAGAGAAAAAAGAACTTCTCATCAGAAAAGCCTCGCCGACTGACAGAAGAGTGACTTTCGCACAGATTTCTGAAAAGGGAATCCGTCTTTTGGACGATATTTTCCCTGATCATGCTGAAGAAATTAAGGAAATGATCAGTGTGCTGAGTGATGAAGAGATAGAAATGTGTACGGAAATGCTGAAAAGAGTGGGGTTAAACGCAAAACATTTTCATCAGAAATAAAAAAGGAAGCCATTTGAAAGGCTTCCTTTTTTATATTACTGATTTTGGTCAGTCGCGGCGTTTCTAGGCTGTATCAATACCTCGACGCGCCTGTTTTTGCTGCGCCCTTCAGCGGTTTTGTTCGACACGGCCGGTTTATACTCTCCGAAACCTTTGGCGCTGAATACTTTTGCGTCAAGTTTCGGGTTTTCCGTGAGAATAGCCATGAAGTTGACGGCCCGCATGACGCTTAAATGCCAGTTAGATTGATATTGTGAGTTTTTAATCGGCACATTGTCCGTATGTCCGCTGATGATAATGTTCCTCGGCGGATTCAGCACAAGGAGATTCGAGATTTCCTTGGCAAGCGGAATATCTTCCTGACGGATATCCGCCCGTCCGGAATCAAAAAAGATACTGTCTTTAATGGTAATTAAGAGTCCTTCTTTAGTCAGCTTTGTTTCCAGCTGAGTTTCAAGCTTTTTATTTTTTATAAATTGATTGACTTGCTTTTGCACGCCTTCAAGTTCTTCGCGGTCGGCTGCTTCTCTTTCTTTCTTTTTCTGTTCTTTATCTTTTTCCTTGTCTTTTTTTAACTGATCAACGCCGTCTTTTTCGTTTTCAGGAGGAGTGACGCTTGAATATTCAAGAACACCCGTGCCTCCGGTAAACACGGCGTTAAATGATTTAGACAGCATTTGGAATTTCGCCGCATCGACCGAGCTCATGGCGAACAATACAATGAACAGAGCCAAAAGAAGGGTGAGCAAATCCGCGTACGGGATCAGCCAAGACTCATCCACATGCTCGTCATCATGCTTCTTCTTCTTTTTTCTCGCCATTGTTTGCCTCTCCTTCTTGTTCAGCGACTTTTGCGCGTTCATTCGCAGGAAGATACATGAGAAGTTTTTGTTCGATCACTTTCGGGGCCTGTCCTTCAAGCACTGACAGAACGCCTTCGATCATGATTTCACGCAGTTTGACTTCCTGCTTTGATTTGCGTTTCAGTTTGTTGGCGAAGGGATGCCATAGTACATATCCTGTGAAAATCCCGAGAAGGGTGGCGACAAACGCCGCACTGATGGCATGTCCGAGCGCCTCGGTATTGTTCATGTTGGAAAGAGCGGCGATAAGGCCGATGACCGCACCCAAAACGCCGAGTGTCGGCGCATATGTGCCGGCTTGTGTAAAGATGGCTGCGCCGGCCTGGTGTCTGTCTTCCATCGCTTCAACTTCCTCAGTCATAATATCTCTGATAAATTCTGCGCTTTGTCCGTCAACCGCCATGCTCAGGCCGTTTTTCAAAAATGCGTCATCCACGTCTTCAATGCTTGCTTCCAATGCGAGCAGACCTTCACGTCTGGCGATTTGCGCCCATTGAGAGAACATAGGAATTAATTGCGCAATTGTCAGCTGTTTGTTTTCTTTAAACAGCACTTTAAAAAGGGCAGGCACTTTTTTGATTTCTTTTCCGGGGAATGCGATGATCACCGCAGAAATCGTACCGAACAAAATAATCAGAATAGCTGCCGGGTTAGCGAGTGCGCTTAAGCTGACCCCTTTCAGCACCATGCCCACGCTTAAAGCAATCAAGGCGAGGATGATACCGATAATCGATGTTTTATCCATAGTTTTCACCAAATCCTTTATACTAGCTTTCTATGGTTAATATCGGTGGCAGTGCATGGAACTTTAGGGTGATTGAGAAATTGTTCCCGAATTCTTCACAGTTTCTCCCTTCCGGCATGGAGATAGAAACAAAAAAGCGGCTCCCCGCGAGAAGGGAACCGCTTTTTTGTTATTGTGCCCGGACTTTGATGCCGTCCTCTTCCATTACGACATGGAAGGCTTTTATTTCGTTGTCATCCAATAAGAGATCTGTCATTTCGTCCTCGATCAATTCTTGGATGGTTCTTCTGAGCGGGCGTGCTCCGAAAGCTGGGTGGTAGCCGATTTCAGCGATTTTTTCTTTCGCATCATCGGTGACGTTCAGGCTGATGCCGCGCTCTTTTAATGTGTCTTCAAGCTCTGTGAGAAGCAGGCTGACGATTTTCACGAGATGTTCTTTTTTCAGGGATTGGAATTCAATAATGCTGTCAAACCGGTTTAAAAACTCCGGTTTGAAGAACGCGCTCAGTGAATCAATCAGCGTTTGTTCTTCCAGGACGCTCTCTTCAGATTGGAATCCCACTTTCACCTGTTTTTCGCCGGTTCCAGCGTTGCTTGTCATAATCAAAACGGTATCTTTGAAGCTGACCGTTCTGCCCTGGCTGTCTGTCAGACGGCCGTCCTCCATAATCTGCAGAAACATATGCTGGACATCAGGGTGGGCTTTTTCAATCTCATCGAGCAGCACGATGCTGTACGGATTGCGGCGCACTTTTTCCGTTAATTGCCCGGCTTCATCGTGTCCGACATATCCCGGCGGTGAACCGATAATTTTTGATACGGCGTGTTTTTCCATGTATTCACTCATATCGAGACGGATAATGGAATCTTTTGTACCGAACAGTTCATCTGCGAGTGTCTTTGATAACTCGGTTTTTCCGACTCCGGTCGGTCCGACAAAGAGGAAGGAGCCGACAGGTCTGTTTTTGGATTTTAAGCCGGCGCGGCTTCGTCTGACCGCTTTCGCCACTTTTTTCACGGCTTTTTCCTGACCGATGACGCGCTGATGAAGATGCTCTTCAAGTTCCTTCATTTTGACTTGTTCATCAGCCTGGAGTTTTCCGACCGGAATGCCTGTTTTCTGTTCAATGATGGCTTGAATATGCTCCGCCCCGATTTCAGGTGAAGAGGCCGGTGTTTCATGCGCCAGCTGCTTTTCCAACGCCGCTTCTTCATCACGCAGTTTCGCGGCAAGCTCATAATTTTCTTCATGAAGCGCTTTTGTTTTCTCCGCGTCAATTGCTTTGAGTCTCTCAGCCGCATCTTCTTCATTTACGGTATCAAGCTCCAGGTTCGCCTTAGAGCCGGCTTCATCTAATAAGTCGATCGCTTTATCCGGCAGGTGGCGGTCCTGAATGTAACGGGATGAAAGCGTAACACAGGCGTTTATCGCTTCATTGCTGAATGTGACGCCGTGGTATTTCTCGTATTTATCTTTAATGCCTTCCAGAATGCTGATGGCTTGTTCTATTGTAGGCTCGTGAACCATGACAGGCTGGAAGCGTCTTTCAAGCGCCGCATCTTTTTCAATCTGGCGGTACTCTTTCAGCGTTGTCGCCCCGATGACCTGCAGCTCGCCTCTGGCAAGCGCCGGTTTCAGGATGTTCCCGGCATCCATTGATCCCTCGGCAGAGCCGGCGCCTACAAGAAGGTGAATCTCATCAATGAACAAGATAACGTTTTTCCGTTCTTTTAATTCGTTCATTAATTGTTTCATTCTTTCTTCAAACTGGCCTCTGATCCCTGTATTGGCGACGAGAGAAGCGACGTCAAGCAGGTAAAGCTCTTTGTTTTTCAATTTGTTCGGCACATCGCCCTCAGCGATTTTAAGCGCGAGGCCTTCTGCAATAGCCGTTTTACCGACGCCCGGCTCACCGATCAGCACCGGATTGTTTTTATTCCGGCGGTTCAAAATTTCAATTACGCGCGCCACTTCATTATCGCGGCCGATCACAGGGTCAATCAGACCTGCTTTTGCGCCGTTTGTGACGTTTTGAGCGAGCTCGTCGAGCAGGCCTTTTTCAGGGCCGGCCTGCTGTTTATTTTGATTGGGAGCGAAACCTTGCTCAAACGGGAATCCGAATGATTGCGGCCCCATGCTCATAGACGGTTTTCGGGTTAATTCTGTATAACATGTTTCACATAAAACGAATTGTTTTTGAATGGAATTGACTTGCATGTTCAGGCGAATCGTCGCCTCGTTTTTCTGACAATGTTGACAACGCATTTGCCAAAACCTCCTCGAAAAATGTTTGATCATCTTTGACCAAACGGATTAGAAAATAAGGTCTTAACTTTGACCTTCTTTGATTAATAGTATAATCTGACCTTCTTTGACTTTCAAGTGTTTTGTTTTAAACCCCGAAAACAAATGTTTACAGCATGATAAGTGATATTTATAAGGTTTGATTATTTTTGACCAATATAGTCAGAAAGGAAATGAAATGCTTTGACCTTTCTTGATGAAGAGTATACGCAGGCCCTTTTTTTCTTTCAATATTTTTGCTTAGAGGAGAGAGCTGAATCTGTTTTCTTCGGGGAAGGACGATTTGTTCGTCTTTTCGGGCGACTTGTCTCATAAGCATATATAAAGGCCTGGACAAATCTGCGCTTAGCCGGAGGGTGAAATGGGACAAACAAAAGGTTCTGCGAGTCAGCTTGCATTTGTATACGTAGGAACGGTTGTAGGAGCCGGTTTTGCCACGGGACGGGAAATCGTTGAGTTTTTTCTGAAGTTTGGCTGGATCGGTCTGTTGGGTATCGTGTTAAGCGGTCTGATGTTTACATATTTAGGCGCCAAAATCATGATCATTTCCAAACGGATTCACGCAGCATCTTATCAGGAATTGAACACATATTTATTCGGCCAGTCCATCGGCCGCGCCGTAAACATGTTTATGATGTTTATATTGCTGGGAGTGACCTCTGTCATGCTGTCCGGAGCGGGAGCGCTGTTTCATGAACAGCTTGGCTGGCCCGCACAAGCGGGGATCCTTCTGACGATCGTACTGAGCTTTGCCGTCATGACAAGCGGCGTTAAAGGTGTGTTCGGCGTCAATATATTGGTTGTGCCGCTTTTAATTTCTTTCTCTTTTATCGTGACAGCTGATTCATTTGTATTTACAAGCACGAGAAACGCGGACGAATGGGTATGGCCTGACAAGTGGAATTGGCTTTTGTCCGCCGTCTCTTACGGCGCGTTAAATTTATCGCTCGCCCAAGCCGTCCTTGTGCCGCTTGCGAACGAAATGTCTTCAGAGAAGGTGATCAGAAGGGGGGCTTATATAGGCGGCGTTCTGTTGACACTGGTGCTTGCCGCGAGCTTTTTATCATTATCGGTGCTGCCGGATGTGCTGGAGTTTGACATTCCGATGGCTCAAGTTGTCTATTCGTATTCGCGTTCGCTTCATATCATTTATTTGTTTATTATTTTCGGGGAAGTGTTTACGTCGGTCATCGGCAATTTATACGGATTGGAAAAACAATTAAACAGTTTTCTTCATATAAGAAGTACATATATTTACGGCGGCATTTTGGCGTTTGCTTTCATTATCAGCCAAATCGGCTACGGACAGCTGATTTCCACCGTTTATCCGGTGTTTGGATATGTGAGCCTCGCTTTCATCGGCGCATTGATTTGCAAAAAAATCCCGAAAGAAAAATAAGGATATAAGGAAAATGTCTGTATTTTTTGGGAATTCCCCTTCTTTTTTCCTGACATTTCTGTATAATGAATTGGGAAATGATGGGGAGGAGTAAGAGATGAAAGCTCGACGTGTATTATTGGGATTTATTTTTATTTGTATCGGCATTGCGTTTTTTTTGCAGAAGGCGGGAGTTATACATATATCCGCAGGTTCGGCGTGGCCGTTTCTTTTCATTATAATGTCCGCAGGGTTTCACGCCGGATTTATTTTTGCGAAAAAAACGCCTGACCAGGCGGGACTGCTCGTTCCGGGCGGTATGTTTCTTGTGCTGGGCTGCCTCTTTTGTTTTGAGACCGCAACAGGATGGACGTATTCAGGCGTGACGTGGCCTGTTTATATATGGGCGCCTGCTCTCGGTCTGTTTGAGCTGTGGTATTTCGGCGGGAGGAAGTTAGGTGTATTGATTCCTGCTTTCATCCTGACAGCCGTGGGAGCTCTATGCTTTGCCGGTATGCTGATGACGGGGCTGTGGCCGCTTTTGATCATCGCCGCCGCGCTTTTGTTTCACGCCGCTGCCTTTATGCAGCCGAAAAAAAGATCGGGCCTTCTTATTCCGGGCGGCATTTTGCTTGTGACGGGCGGGTTGTTATGGTTTGAAACGCTGACGGATTGGACATACGCAAATGTGACATCGCCTGTCTACCTCTTTGCCGTTGCGTTCGGCCTGTTTGAAGCCTGGCTGTTCGGCAGAAGGCAAAGAGGGCTTTTGACTGCTGCTGCGGTTCTGTGCGCCGCGGGCATTTTCGGCATATTCACCAATGCAAATGAAGTCATCAGCGAACGCGGCTGGCCCGCTCTCATTCTTTTGCTGGGCGCCGCTTTTCACATTCCGATTTTCGGCCCGAAACCTGTCAAAAACGCGGGACTTCTCGTACCGGGCGGCATCTTATTGATTACGGGGATCTTGTTTGTCTTTGAAACGGCAACCAATTGGTCCTACTCCGGTGTGACATGGCCTGTTTATCTGCTTGCAACGGCATTCGGTTTATTTGAGCTGTGGCTGTTCGGCGGGAAAGAGAAGGCGCTGCTCATCCCGGTTGCGGTGCTGACCTTGACAGCACTTTCTTTTATGATGACGAATCAGCCGATCATTCCGGTTTCTGTTTTCTGGCCTGCTTTATTTGTTCTGATCGGGATTGCGCTGATGGTATTTCCCGGGAAAAAACGCGGGGCTTAATCCCGCTTTTGCAGCCTGACACAGGGTTCAGGCTGTTTTTTTATTGTCACGGGAAACAACATTATGGTATGATAGCAAAAGTGAAAAAAGAAGAAAATCCGTATTGATGCGGGAGAGGTTCTAGCTACACCCTCTATAAAAAACTAAGGACGAGCTGTATCCTTGGATACGGTTTTTTTATGTTTTTTAGGGCGCCTTCTCCGAAAAAGGCGCTTTTTTTATGGAATGATAGATAAGGGAGAGAAAGACATGAAAAAAGAAAAAGCAGTTGTGGTGTTCAGCGGAGGCCAAGACAGCACGACTTGTTTATTATGGGCTTTGCAAAACTTTGAAGAAGTGGAAACCGTTACATTCCATTATAATCAGCGTCACCAAGAAGAAATCGATGTGGCAAAATCGATTGCTGAAAAGCTCGGTGTCAAAAATCACTTGCTTGATATGTCTCTTTTAAATCAGCTCGCGCCGAATGCGCTGACAAGAGATGATATCGAAATTGAAGCGAAGGACGGGGAACTGCCGACAACCTTTGTACCGGGACGCAACCTTGTATTTTTATCCTTTGCATCGATTCTTGCATATCAAATCGGCGCGCGCCACATTATCACCGGTGTTTGCGAGACTGATTTCAGCGGCTACCCGGACTGCCGTGACGAGTTTGTCAAATCCTGCAACGTCACCGTCAACCTGGCGATGGAAAAGCCGTTCGTCATTCATACGCCGCTTATGTGGCTGAACAAAGCAGAAACGTGGAAACTTGCGGATGAGCTCGGCGCGCTTGATTTTGTAAAGAATAACACACTGACTTGCTATAACGGCATCATTGCAGACGGATGCGGCGAATGCCCGGCATGCCTGCTCCGCAATAAAGGATATGATGAATATATGAAAATGAAAGGAGAGCGGAACTAATTGCTTTCTCAAATTTACCCGCAGGTTCAGCATCCTTATTCGTTTGAGTTGAATAAGGATATGCACATTTCAGCCGCGCACTTTATTCCCCGCGAAAGCGCCGGAGCGTGCAGCAGAGTCCACGGGCACACGTATACAGTAAATATTACAGTTGCGGGGGATGAACTGGACGATTCAGGCTTTCTCGTGAATTTCAGCGTGCTGAAGAAATTGGTGCACGGCGCTTACGATCATACATTGCTGAATGACCATGACGAATTTTCTGAAGATGACAGATATTCACTGCCGACGACCGAGGTCGTGGCCAAAACGATTTACGATAAGGTGCAGTCCTACCTTGAAACACTGGAGAATCAGCCGGTCTGCGTGCAGATTTTTGTCAGGGAAACCCCGACAAGCTATTGCGTATACCGCCCGAAAAAAGGTGATAGGAATGGCTAAAGGAATTCCGGTATTAGAAATTTTCGGACCGACGATACAAGGGGAGGGCATGGTTATCGGCCAGAAAACCATGTTCGTCCGCACGGCGGGCTGCGACTACTCCTGCAGCTGGTGCGACTCCGCTTTTACATGGGACGGCTCAGCCAAAAAAGATATCCGCTGGATGACGGCGGAAGACATTTACCGCGAGCTGAGAGAAATCGGCGGAGACGCCTTTTCCCATGTCACCATCTCAGGAGGAAACCCGGCGCTGTTAAAGCAGCTTGACGCGCTGATTCTGCTGCTGAAAGAGCACGGGGTGCGCGCCGCTTTAGAAACGCAGGGAACGGTCTATCAGGATTGGTTCACAATGATTAACGACCTGACGATTTCACCGAAGCCGCCAAGTTCGGGGATGACAACCGATTTTGCAAAGCTCGATCACATTGTGTCTTCGCTTGATGCGGCAGAAAGGCTTAACGCGGTCAGCTTAAAGGTCGTCATTTTTAATGATGAAGATCTGCAATTCGCGAAAACCGTGCACAAGCGGTATCCGAATATCCCGTTTTATCTTCAGGTCGGAAACGATAACGTCCATACGACGGACGACCGGGCATTGATCGCACATCTGCTCGGAAAATACGAAACACTCGTTGATAAGGTTTCAGCCGATTCGGATCTGAATCTCGTCAGAGTCCTGCCTCAGCTGCATACATTGCTTTGGGGCAATAAACGGGGAGTTTAATAGAAAGGGAGATTTATATGACAAGAAAAGAATCAGAATTAGAAGGAGTTACGCTCCTGGGGAATCAAGGGACAAACTATTTATTTGAATATGCGCCGGAGGTTTTGGAATCATTTCCGAATAAACACGTGAACCGTGATTATTTCGTTAAATTCAACTGCCCGGAATTTACGTCGCTTTGCCCCAAAACGGGACAGCCGGACTTTGCAACCATCTACATCAGCTATATTCCGGACGAAAAAATGGTGGAAAGCAAATCGCTGAAGCTGTATCTTTTCAGCTTCCGCAACCACGGAGATTTCCACGAGGACTGCATGAACATCATCATGAATGATTTGATCGAATTAATGGACCCCCGCTACATTGAAGTATGGGGCAAATTCACGCCAAGAGGCGGAATCTCGATAGACCCGTATACAAACTACGGCAGACCGGGAACAAAATATGAAAAAATGGCCGAACATCGGATGATGAATCATGATATGTACCCGGAGACGATTGATAATCGGTAATTATTCCGTTGTGTGATACGGAGTGTGAAAACGAAGTGGAGTCACAGTAAAATCCGAACATTCAGTGCTGATTTTCAGCGGAATTGTGACCGAGTCACAGCGAAGTGTGACCCGCACTAAGCTCAATAAAAGTGTGACCTGGTGCAACCTGAACTGTGACTTTTATGAGTGAAAAATTGATAGTACAGAGGCAGATTAAGGCGTACAATTTGTACGTCTTTTCTTTTTTATCCGAAAGAAAAATGCCTATTTAGAGATCACAGGCATTAAATATGATTATCAATATCTTCATTTATTTTTTGGCTAAGTTTCTGAACCTTCTCTTTAACATTTGAAACAGCTCTTTTTTGAATTTCATCAAAGTTCTCCTGAATATAGTCCATGACACTTCTTATTAGAACTTCACTTTCAAAATTGAATATCTCATTTATTTCTGACTGTTCTTCATCTGTTAGGCGATGGTATTGAAGTTGTTTAGCATTTACTCCAGCAGCTACATCAATCCTAACGTACAATTTCATATTCACCTTCTGCATACTCTTGCTCCGCATAATGGCTTCCCCATTGACAGAGCTCCTGCAAGATAGGTTTAAGAGATTCTCCAAGTTCAGTGGATGAATATTCAACCTTCGGCGGTACTTGATTATACATCTTTCTGCTCACAAGTCCACTGGCTTCAAGCTCTCTAAGTGTTTGAATCAGCATTTTCTGAGTTATATTTGGAATAATGCGCTTTAATTCACTCGTTCTCTTTGGTCCATTCATTAAAAAGTATAATACAAGACCTTTCCATTTTCCGCCAATCACTTCCTTTGTCACTTCAAACCCACAGCTAAATTTTTTCATGTCTAAAGCTCTCCATTCCACATTTATTACTTTTTAGTTACTATATCACAAAAAAGTGGGTACTTCCGATAGTGTGCTTACTGAAGGATACTATATCTTGTAAGTTGTTCTTCAAGTACTTAAAGGTACTAGACGTAAAATAAAATGAATTCTAAAGGAGTGTTAAGTATGGGTAAATTTGAAGGTAAAATAGCGCTTGTAACGGGTGGAACAAGTGGGATTGGTCTTGCTGCAGCACAAAAATTTGTAAACGAAGGTGCATATGTTTATATCACGGGACGCAGACAAAACGAACTTGATAAAGCTGTTAACCAAATTGGCAAGAACGTAACCGGTGTTCAAGGTGATATTTCTAAGCTTGAAGACTTAGACAAACTATATGACATGATAAAGCAGGAAAAAGGTAAGTTGGACATTCTTTTTGCTAATGCAGGCATCGGCAACTTCCTTCCATTAGGTGAAATTACTGAAGAGCAGGTTGATAGAACGTTCGACATTAACGTTAAAGGAACCATCTTTACTGTTCAAAAAGCGTTATCACTATTCCCGGACAAAGCAGGTTCTATTATTGTAACGGGCTCTACTGCTGGATCAATTGGCAACCCAGCGTTTAGTGTATATGGAGCGTCTAAAGCAGCATTAAGAGCACTAGTTCGCAACTGGATTCTTGACCTAAAAGATACTGAAATCCGTGTAAATGTGGTTAGTCCAGGAGCTATTCTTACACCTGCATATGATGAGCTTTTTGGTGATGCACTTGAAGGAGCAATGGAAAATGCCAGAAATACTGTTCCAGCTGGAAAAGTTGGGACACCTGAAGAAGTAGCAAACGCTGTATCTTTCCTTGCTTCAGACGAAAGCAGTTACTTGACGGGTGTTGAATTGTTCGTAGATGGCGGGCTGGCACAGGTATAATTTCACTGCGCAGAGATTACAAATAGTCCCCAAAAAAGGTTAAAATCAATCGTTTGGTAAGGTGTAAAATTGGTGTGACTTCATGCTTAATGTCTAGAGCAAGTACTTATGGGACAAGACTTTGACCTGCCTTTTCTTCCACGAGGACTGCATGAACATCATCATGAATGATTTGATCGAATTAATGGACCCCCGCTGCATTGAAGTATGGGGCAAATTCACACCTAGAGGCGGAATCTCCATTGACCCGTATACAAACTACGGCAGACCGGGAACAAAATATGAAAAAATGGCCGAACATCGGATGATGAATCATGATATGTACCCGGAGACGATTGACAACCGTTAATTTTCAGACGGAGTACAGTCTCGGAATATAACCTAAATACCCCCGCCTTTTAAGCGGGGGTATTTTTCGTCTGTGCCGCGCAGCCAAAAAGGTGCATGATATTTGCACAGAACTTCTATAAGGAAAAGAGAGATCATTTGGAGAAAAGAAAAAGACGAGTAAACCCGGGGGGAGTGTACTCGCCGCTTCAATACGTGACGGGTGCTGGATGGCAGCTCGTCTGTTTCATTATAAAATAGGGAACATACGTTTGTAAAGGCCTGCGCTGTTTTTTCTCATTCGGAGCGGATCAATTGTAAAGGAATGGTCAGCATGATAGCATGTCCTGTAAAAAGAAGGAGTGTTCGTTATGGAGCCGTTAGAGTTAAACGGTGTAAGGCTGAAAATGTATGATTGTAAAGAAAGTGCGGGCAAAAACGGCCGCATGATTTCATTTGTATTGAAGGTGACCTCTGAAACGTATCATGATATTGCCGTTCTTTTGTATGAAAAAACATTTGACATCAAGGCGCCCGAGCGCGGGCTTGAATTCCGCGGTAAAATAACCAACTACCATACATCCGTCACAAATCTTTACAATAAAGATCAGACCGGTGATTTTTTTGTAGAAATGACGGAGATCTGAGTTCATTTGAAAAAGCTGCCGGGCGGCAGCTTTTGTGCGGGATATGTAAATGGTTCGGATTGTTCGAGGGGGTTTAATAGGAGTCTCTGATGATTTTATAATTCTTATGGTTGACGACAGTGAGGGAATCTAATTCAAGATCACGATAATTATCCATGATGGTTACATCAACGATGACGGAATTTTCATTTACTTTTTCAACAATACCGGTTAATCCGTTTTTAAATTCAATGACGTTTCCAACCTTAGCAATTTTCACGAGCTTCCTCTCCTTTATCATAAATCCTGTTTGAAAATATTTTGCAGTATTTTCTTTAAGAAGTAAAGCGATATGGGTATCAGCCCGCTCAATCATTGTCCCGGCGGGGGAAAGATGGTATATTGATTTTCGGGAAAAAGCCGAGAAAAGGAGGCTGTGTTCGTTGCTGCCTGAGGAAATTTCAGAACGTATCAACCAAATGCGCACCGGTGAAATCAAAGAATTCAGGGTGCAGAAAGAACATTTTCTTGCATTTCGAGCAGTTTTATCGAAGCAGGAAGATTTTAAGCATTTCCGCGGTATTGCCCAGCAGGGCGGGGATGTTATATTCCAGTATTTAGAACAGCCAAGAAGCTGACGGCTCCTCGCACTTGAGGAGTCTTTTTTTTGTTTTTTAGTTTCTCATTTCATCTGGCTGTAACAGATGTAAACAAAATGTAAAATCCCTCCGATGGATACTTTTACTGCTATTTGGTTAATGTTGTGAAAATGATGGCTGTTTTCCTGCCAATAACAAGGCTGTTAACGAACTTCTTCCATCATAAAAGCTGATTGGGAGCACTGGAAAATCTTTAACCGTGAATTTGCGCACAGCTCTTGTTAAGGTAGTGAAGTATTTAAGGAGGAAATCGTATGACGACAAAATTTGCTGCCTTGGCTGTCTTTTTTCTATGTTTTATGCCTGCATCAAAAATTGAACATACAGAAGCTCTGTTTACTTTTGCGAAGAAGCCAAAGCAAGAACCCAGCACACTGGTTGCTGATTTAAATAAAAAAAGCTCGGTTCCGAAGCTTTCAAAAACGGATCATAAGCATTCTATCCAACCGATAAAGCTGTCATCTCACCAAGAGAAGGAAGCCAAACCGGAGGAGACGGCTTATCAGCCGCCGAAAAAAACGTATTCCCGCGCTGACAGACAGCTTCTGGCACGTCTCGTTCACGCAGAAGCGAAAGGTGAATCTTATAAAGGGAAGGTTGCGGTAGCCAGCGTAGTGCTGAACCGCACTGAAAAAAACGGCTTCCCGGATACCATTCGGGGTGTGATCTATCAAAGGAGCGCATTTGAACCGGTAGCAAACGGAAGCATTAATCAAAAGCCGGATAAGGATTCCATCGCTGCCGCAAATGAGGCGCTTGACCATCCGGGCAGAGAAACGAACGCGTTGTTTTTCTACAATCCGAAAACGGCATCTGACCACTGGATCCGTTCCCGAAAAATTATCGAACGGATCGGCAGACACGTATTTGCGATGTAAGCATAGCGGGATTAAAAATATCCCGGCTATGCTTTTTTCAATTTTGAGAAATCGAAAATATTTTCAGAACTTGTCTCATATGATGATGGAAGAACGAGAGACAAGGAGAGACACCATGAATCGATTTGTGAAAGGGATCATTCTTTTATCCATCGCCGCCTTTTTCGCGGAATGTCTGGAATTTGTCGTGAATATGATACTGGCGCGGGAGCTTGGCGAGCATGGGATGGGACTTTACATGAGCATTCTGCCCACCATTTTTTTAATTATCGTCATCGCCAGTCTGGAGCTTCCGATCTCCATTTCAAAATTCATCGCGGAATCCAATCAGAAGCTGCATGAAAGCATGCTCCGGCATGCCTTCAGAATGACCGCCGTTTTTACCGCGTTTTCAACCGCGGCCGCAAGCATCGCGCTGCCGTTCATTCCTGTATTCGATACGTATCACCCGTTTATTAAAGGGATTGTCATCGGGCTGATTCCAGTCGTCGCTTTTACATCCATCGCCAGAGGTTATTTTATGGGTGTGCAGCAAATGGGAAAAATCGCGGTTGCGAATGTCATGAAAAAAATCATTCAAGTGCTTTGTCTGTTTATCTTTTTTCAATGGTACTCTTTTGAAATTGATATGGCCGTGCTCATTTCATTATTTGTGCTGGTCGCAAGCGATGTCGTGGTGTTCGTTTACTTGTATACGCAGTTTATTTTGGCGCGGAGGGCGCTTTCCGGCCATCAGCACATTCATCTTCGCGGGAAAGACGTGCGGAAACGCCTCCTGGCCGTATCCATCCCGACAACGGGACTTCGTATATTTCATGCGGTGACAAACGCAATTGAACCCTTCTTGGTTAAAGGAGCGCTGCTGGCGTCCGGGGCAGCCGGGACAGCCGCGATTGATCAATACGGCATGCTTGCCGGTGTAGCGATGACAATCGGTTCGTTTCCCGCATTTATCGCCCATTCGCTGATGGTCGTCATGATTCCCAGCATTTCAGAAGCATATGCGCTGTCCCAATATGATATTGTGCTGAAACGGCTGAGACAAGCGATTTTTATTACATTCGGCTACGGCATTCCGGCAGTCTGGGTCATGTTTCAGTTCGCGGGCCCGCTGACCCATTTGTTTTTTCAGTCTCCGGAAGCGCAGTATTATTTGCAGCTTTTGTGGCCGTTTTTTCTTTTTCATCTGTTTGTGATGCCGCTTCAGGCCTGTCTGATCGGTATCGGCCATGTGAAAACGGCGTTTTATCATAACGTATGGAGCAGCATTGTGGGGCTTTCGATGATGTATGTGCTCGGTTCTATGCCTGAATTGCAAATGCTCGGCATTATACTCGGCATGAATACCGGCATGATTCTTCTGACAAGTTTACATTACGCGACGATCTGCAAAGACCTCGGTGTCTCCGTGTTTTTGACGGGCGGCGGAAGAACAGCGCCCCGGATCGAAAGCTGAAAAGGCTGATACATTTCAATAAGCAAGGGCAAGCTATCCGAAACGCGTGAAAGGAAGATCATATGCATAAAAACCGCCTAATTGTATGTGCAGTCCTTTTGATAGCTGCCGCCGTCTGGATGCCTGAAGCAAAAGCCTCATCAGAAAAACAGGCAGTTCCCGCCGTGTTTCTGATGAAGACGATTGAAGGAGACGAGATATCGATTCCGAATAAAGGGCAGAAAACGATTTTGCATTTTTGGACATCGTGGTGTCCGCCGTGCAAAAAAGAACTGCCGCAGTTCCAAACGTATTTTGAACAGCATCAGTCCGATGATGTAAGCCTTGTAACGGTAAATTTGATGAATGCCGAGCGGAACAAAAATACCGTTCAAAACTTTGTCAGTCAGCATCATCTCACATTCCCGATTGTTCTTGACACGAAAGGCGAGCTTATGAAGGAATACGATGTCATGACGATTCCCACGTCATTTCTGCTGAATGAAAAAGGAGAAATCGAAAAAAAGATCGTCGGTCCGATGACCGCCTCACAATTAAAAGAATGGTCAGAGAAATAAAAAGGTGCGGGAGGAATTCCTCCCGCACCTTTTTTGCATATAATGAACAGCTGAAGAAACACTATTGATAATTATTATCAAAAAGAAATTAAAACAATTATAATTGAAATCTTCCGTCGGCATGCTATAATAAAGAAAACACTGCGATAACACTGTGAAAATGCTGCCTGTCAGGCGGCTGTTTTGCTTTTATCGGGGAATTGAAGATGATTTGCGTTCTCAATTAGAGAGGAGAATTCATAATGAATGAACAAGTGATGACACAAACCCATTCACAACAGCACATACAAGAAGAGCGGGCCGGAAAAAAGTGGCTCCAGCATGCAGAACTCATTGCGGCGCTCGTATCCGGCGTCCTTATTCTTGCGGCCTGGTTTTTTACCGAAACAAAAGGCCTGTCCGTCACTTTGTATACCCTTGCCTTCCTGATCGGGGGATTTGCAAAAGCGAAAGAGGGAATCGAGGATACCATTGAGACGAAGGCGTTAAATGTGGAACTGCTGATGATTTTTGCGGCGGTCGGCTCCGCCCTGATCGGTTATTGGGCTGAAGGCGCTGTTCTTATCTTTATTTTTTCATTAAGCGGCGCGCTCGAAACATATACGATGAATAAAAGCAGCCGTGATTTAACCTCTTTGATGAAACTGGAACCGGAGGAAGCGACCCTGCTTGCGGACGGACAGGAAAAGCGGGTGCCGGCTGCTGAACTTAAGATCGGTGACATGATCGTCATTAAGCCGGGCGAACGCGTAGCAGCAGACGGGATCATTGAGTCTGGCGTGACGAGCCTCGATGAATCGGCGCTTACGGGTGAAGCGATGCCGGCGGAAAAAACAGCCGGAGATTCTGTGTTTACAGGAACGGTAAACGGAAACGGCTCCTTAACGGTCCGTGTGACGAAAACAAATGAACAGTCTTTATTCAGAAAAATCATCCGGCTGGTGGAATCAGCCCAAAACAGCGTGTCACCGGCTCAGGCATTTATTGAACGATTCGAAAGTGTCTATGTAAAAGGCGTGCTGTTAGCCGTGGCTTTGCTTTTATTCATTCCTCATTTCGCTTTAGGCTGGAGCTGGAGTGAAACCTTTTACAGGGCGATGGTGTTTATGGTGGTCGCCTCCCCGTGCGCGCTTGTCGCTTCTATTATGCCCGCTGCGCTTTCCCTTATCTCAAATGGGGCCCGCAACGGATTATTGGTTAAAGGAAGTGTGTTTTTAGAGCAGCTGGGAAGCGTCCGGATGATCGCTTTTGACAAAACCGGCACGGTAACAAAGGGACAGCCGGCAGTCGCGGCGTTTCAAGCTGCCGAAAATGTGAGTGAAGATGAGATCATGCAAGCGGTGTATGCGATGGAAAAGCAATCAAGCCACCCGCTTGCAAAAGCGATAGCTGAATTTGCCGAAAGCCGGGGCGCCGCGCCCGCAGGACATCTATCGATTGACGAGACGTCCGGATTCGGTGTTCAGGCTGAAATAGAAGGCGTCAAATGGATGGTCGGAAAAGCGGGGTTTGCAGGTGAAGATGCGGCAGATGCTTTTTTGCAGACATCGGGAAAAGAATTAAAGGATAAAGGTTTTACACTGGTCTTTGTTAAAAAAGATGACCGGATTGCGGGCTGCTTTGCCTTAAAGGATCAAATCCGACCTGAAGCCAAAGCCGTGATGGCTGAGCTTGAATCAATGGGCATTCAAACAGCCATGCTCACCGGCGATCAGTCTGAAACTGCGGCTGCCATTGCAAAAGAGGCGGGCATGACGACGGTTGTTGCCGATTGTCTGCCGGACCAAAAGGCAAAAGAAGTGAAGAAGCTGAAAGAAACGTACGGCACAATCGCCATGGTGGGAGACGGCATTAATGACGCGCCCGCTCTGAAAACCGCTGACGTCGGTATTGCGATGGGCGGGGGAACGGACGTGGCCCTTGAAACGGCTGACTTAGTCCTTATGAAAAATGATCTTCACAAGCTTGTGAAAATGTGCAGACTCTCAAGGAAAATGAACCGGATTATTAAGCAGAATATTGTTTTCTCGCTCTCGGTCATCTGCCTTTTGATCTGCGCTAACTTTCTGCAGGTGATGGAACTGCCGTTTGGTGTGATCGGGCATGAGGGGAGCACGATTCTGGTCATATTGAACGGACTGAGATTATTAAAATAAACATGACAGCCGCACATCGGGCGGCTGTTTTTTTAATGTTCGTTCACAGCATAAACGCCGGAAAACTGATAGAATGAATAAAGAGTCACTTTGGTAAGGAGGAAAAGCAAAAAATGAACAGATTAGAACGTGTTTCATCTTGGCTGAAAAAAGAAGGACATGATGCGGCATTTATACATACAAAGGAAAACGTATTTTATTTAACTGATTTTTACACGGATCCGCATGAGCGGTTAATGGGATTGTTCCTGTTTCAGGAACAGGAGCCGTTTTTCGTTTGTCCGGGAATGGAAGCCGGACAAGCCCGCAGCGCCGGGTGGGAGCATGGTATTATCGGCTACGGCGATCACGAAGATCCGTGGGAGCTGATCAAAGCCGAGCTCACAAAACGAAATGTGCGGCTTGATTCCATCGCGGTTGAAAAGGATTCGATCTCTCTTTCCCGTTCAGAACAGCTCAAACAAGCTTCAGGGGGCGCGGCATTTGTTTCGGCAGAAGAAACGCTCAACCAATTCCGTCTCGTGAAAGATGAGAAGGAAATCAGCATTCTCAGGGAAGCGGCAAAACTCGCGGATTACGGAGTTGAAGTCGGTGTCGCGGCGCTTAAAGAGGGTGTGAGTGAAACGGAAGTACTTGCGCAGATTGAGTTTGAGCTGAAGAAAAAAGGTGTGCAGGGCATGTCATTTTCAACGATGGTGCTGTTCGGAGAAAAATCAGGTCAGCCCCATGGGAATCCGGGTGCAGACCGGTTGAAAAAAGGCGATTTCGTTCTGTTTGATCTGGGCGTTATTCTTGACGGCTACTGTTCAGACATTACGAGAACATTCGCATACCAATCAATCAGCCCGAAGCAGGAAGAGATTTACGAAACGGTGCTTAAAGCTGAACAGGCGGCGCTTCAATTAAGCAAACCGGGTGTCAGAATCGGCGACCTTGATTTAAAAGCCCGCGGCATTATTGAAAAAGCCGGATACGGAGACTATTTCCCGCACCGCCTCGGCCACGGACTCGGGATTTCGGTTCACGAATATCCATCAATGAGCAGCGCGAACAACACACTCCTCAAAGAAGGCATGGTCTACACGATAGAACCGGGGATTTACGTGCCGGATGTCGGCGGCGTGCGCATTGAAGACGATGTGTTCGTCACAAAAGACGGCGCCGAAGCATTAACGCAGTATCCGAAAGAATTAACGATTCTGAAATAGAAAGCTTTGTGATAAAAAAGGACGGTTCTGGAAGGCAGCGTCCTTTTTTATCACCTTTTAAATGAAAAAATCATCAAAATGCTGAAATGGTTTGATGTCATGCTTTTCATTCAGGGGCCGCATGGCAAGGTAACTGCCGCCGACTATGGCCAGACACAAACCGATTAAGCAAAGAATCCCCATCGCTGTTCTTCTCCTTTCAAACGAATAGGATGTATCTGTTTCTAGCTTACTGTATGAAACGCATTCCAGATCAAGGGAAAAAAAGAAAGGGGGGACGCCATGGCTACGATCAGAGACATTGCCGGCGCTGCCGGGGTTTCCGTTACAACGGTATCAAGAGTGTTAAACGATCATCCTTATGTAAGTAAGGACAAAAGAGAAAGAGTGAAAAAAGCGATGCAATCGCTCGGATATACGCGCAACATTCATGCTGTGCATTTATCCAAAGGTTTTTCCGATATGATCGGCGTTGTGCTTCCGTCGGTGAATCTTCCGTATTTTGCAGACCTTGTTGCAGGTATTGCCGAGGCTGCCGAAGCGTCAGGCGTGCATCTTTCTTTATACCAGACAGATTATCAGCAGCAAAAAGAACGTTTTGCTTTATCACAATTACAGGAGCGCCAAGTGGACGGCCTGATTATCTGCTCCAAAGCAATTCCTGATGAGCATCTGCTTACCGTGAAAGAACCGCTCATCCTCTGCCAGTACACTGATGCGGCAGGGCTTTCCTCCATCAGTAATCCGCATCGGGAAGCATTTCGGCACGGTCTGGATTATCTGATAGAAAAGGGACACCGGAAAATAGCGATCAGCCTGGCCAGAAAAAAGGGAAAAAACAGTCAAGTCCGCATCGCCGCGTACAAAGAGGCGCTCAAGAAGATCGGACAGCCTTACAGGGAAGAGCTGGTTGTGGAAAAGGCGCTGACGCTGCTTGACGGGAAAGCCCTTTTTCATAGATGGAAGAGCTGGGATGACAAACCGACTGCGCTGTTTGCGGCGAATGATCAAGTATCCGCAGGTCTTTACCTTGAAGCCAAGGCAAATGGGACACGCATCCCGGAAGAGCTTGCGATTTTGAGCATCGACAATCATGATATCAGCAAGATGTTAGGTATTTCTACAATAGATATACAAACAAAAGAAATGGGAAAGCAGGCTTTTCACATGCTTGAGAACCGGATCAGCGGCGGGCCTCCGGCAAGGAAAGTTCTTGATTACCGCCTTATTGAACGATCAACCGTCTAAAAAAAGAATTGACGCGCTTTCCGTTCGTTTTGTACGATATGATGTATTGAATGACAAAGGAGCTGAGGATCATGAAGGGGTCCTTTACAGTTGAAAAGGTATTAAATAACAATGTGCTCATCGCAACACATGATAGATACAATGAGGTCGTCTTAATCGGAAAAGGGATCGGCTTTGGAAAAAAACAAGCGGATGTCATTGAAGATAAAGGGTATGACAAGATGTTCATCTTAAAGGATGAAAAAGAACAAAAACAATTTAAAAAGCTCCTCGGTTATGTGGACGAGACACTTGTCGACATCTCCAATGACGTCATTTATCATATCAAGAAGCGGACAAGCCAACCGTTAAATGAGCACATCCATATTGCGCTGACTGACCATATCGCCTTTGCGGTAAAGCGGCTGCAGCAGGGTTTTGACATTAAAAACCCGTTTCTCATGGAAACCGAAACGCTTTATCCGGAAGAATTCCAAATTGCCCGTGAAGTCGTCGGCATGATTAATGAAAAGACGGGAATCTGCCTTCCGGAAGGAGAGATCGGCTTTATCGCTCTGCATATCCACTCCGCCTTGAGTAATCGGCCCCTTTCAGAGGTCAATCAGCATTCACAGCTGATGTCCCGGCTCGTTCAGGTGATTGAGGAATCTTTCCAGATGAAAGTGAATAAAGAAAGCGTCCACTATTTGCGGCTGATCCGGCATATCAGATTTACCATAGACAGGATTAATCGGGAAGAGCAGACAAAAGAACCAGAAAAGTTAATGTTATTATTGAAAAATGAATACCCGCTATGCTACAATACTGCTTGGAAACTGATAAAAATCTTGCAGCAAATACTGAAAAAACCAGTTCATGAGGCGGAAGCGGTTTATCTCACGCTTCATTTGTACCGATTAACCAATAAAATTTCATAATTTCAGTTGAAACCTTAAAAACGTGTCACTGATTCGATCAGGCATGAGTGATTGAGGGTAAAAAACGGGAAGAACGATCCCGTTATTTTGCACACCCTTTTTACTCATGCCTTTTTTGTTGTGTAAAAGGGCAAATGTAAACGGTTAAACTGAAGACTTGCGCCAGTGAATTCGTTGTCATGAATTTTCGCTGTAAGGTCACACTAGCTAACAGAGGAGGTACATCTTTTATGTTTAAAGCATTATTCGGCGTTCTCCAGAAAATCGGCCGTGCTCTTATGCTTCCGGTTGCGATTTTACCGGCTGCGGGGATCTTGCTTGCGTTAGGGAATGCCATGCAGAACAAAGATATGATTCAAGTCATGCATTTCTTAAGCAATGATAACGTTCAGCTTGTGGCGAACGTCATGGAAAGCGCCGGCCAAATCGTATTTGACAACCTGCCGCTTCTTTTTGCAGTAGGGGTTGCGATCGGTCTTGCCAACGGAGACGGTGTTGCCGGAATCGCGGCTATTATCGGATACTTGGTCATGAACGTATCCATGAGCGCCGTGCTTATGGCAAACGGCAGTATTCCGTCTGACAAAATTGAACGGGCAAAGTTTTTTGCGGAAAACCATCCGGCCTATATTAACATGCTGGGGATACCCACTTTGGCGACGGGCGTGTTCGGCGGTATTATCGTCGGGGTTCTGGCCGCGTTATTGTTTAACAAGTTTTATAAAATTGAACTTCCGCAGTACCTCGGATTCTTTGCGGGTAAGCGGTTCGTCCCGATTATCACATCAATTTCCGCATTAATTCTCGGTCTTATTATGTTAGTGATCTGGCCTCCGATCCAGCACGGTCTGAATTCCTTCTCCACGGGTCTTGTGGAAGCGAATCCAACCTTGGCGGCCTTTATTTTCGGGATGATTGAGCGGTCATTGATTCCGTTCGGTCTTCATCACATTTTCTACTCGCCGTTCTGGTATGAATTTTTCAGTTATAAAGATGCCGCAGGAGACATCATCCGCGGAGATCAGCGGATTTTCATGGCTCAGATCAAAGACGGCGTACAGCTGACGGCGGGAACATTTATGACGGGGAAATATCCGTTTATGATGTTCGGTCTTCCGGCGGCAGCGCTTGCAATCTATCATGAAGCGAAGCCTGAAAAGAAAAAACTTGTAGCCGGAATCATGGGTTCTGCCGCTCTGACAAGTTTCTTAACGGGAATTACCGAGCCGCTTGAATTCTCATTCTTGTTTGTGGCTCCTATCCTGTTTGCGATTCACTGCGTATTCGCGGGACTTTCCTTTATGGTCATGCAGCTGCTGCATGTAAAAATCGGTATGACGTTCTCAGGCGGTCTGATTGACTACTTCCTGTTCGGAATTCTGCCTAACCGGACGGCTTGGTGGCTTGTCATTCCGGTCGGCTTAGGATTAGCCGTCATTTACTACTTCGGTTTCCGGTTTGCGATCAGAAAGTTCAATCTGAAAACGCCGGGCCGTGAAGAAGAGGCTGCGGATGAAGGTGCGGGCGCCTCAGGCGAAGCCGGCGACCTTCCTTATGAAATCCTGCAGGCAATGGGTGATCAGGAAAACATTAAGCACCTTGACGCTTGTATCACGAGACTCCGCGTTACGGTCAACGACCAGAAGAAAGTGGATAAGACTCGTTTGAAACAGCTTGGCGCCTCAGGCGTTCTTGAAGTCGGAAACAACATTCAGGCCATTTTCGGCCCGCGTTCTGACGGTTTAAAAACACAGATGCAGGATATTATCGCCGGACGCACGCCGCGACCTGAACCGAAAGTATCCGCGCAAGAAGAAGTCAGCCAGCAGGTTGAAGAGGTTATCGCAGATCCGCTCCGAAACGAGCAGGGTGAAGAAGTGTTCGCTTCTCCGATCACCGGCGAAATCCATCCGATTACCGATGTGCCTGACCAGGTGTTCTCAGGAAAAATGATGGGTGACGGTTTTGCGATTCTTCCTGAAGAAGGAATCGTCGTATCGCCTGTCCGCGGAAAAGTGCTGAATGTTTTCCCGACAAAACATGCGATCGGCCTTCAGTCTGACGGCGGAAGAGAGATCCTGATTCATTTCGGAATCGACACAGTCAGCCTGAAAGGCGAAGGATTCACTTCTTTTGTTTCTGAGGGTGACCGGGTTGAACCGGGGCAAAAGCTGCTTGAAGTTGATCTTGAAGCGGTTAAACCTCATGTTCCTTCATTAATGACACCGATTGTCTTTACAAATCTTGCCGAGGGTGAAGCGATTTCCCTTTCGGCCGAAGGTACCGTAAAACGGGAACAAAAAGATATTGTGAAAATCGGAAAATAAGCATATAAATACGCCGTGCTTGTCAGATGACAAGTACGGCTGTATGATATAATATTGTGTAGTAAAATAGCTTTAATTTAAAGGAGAATGATAATCATGGCACAAAAAACATTTAAAGTAACAGCAGATTCCGGAATCCACGCTCGTCCTGCGACAGTTCTTGTACAGACTGCAAGCAAATACGATGCTGACGTAAACTTAGAATATAACGGCAAAACAGTAAACCTTAAGTCAATCATGGGCGTTATGTCTCTAGGTATTGCTAAAGGCGCTGAAATCACAATTTCCGCTTCAGGCGCTGACGAAAACGATGCTCTTAACGCTTTAGAAGAAACAATGAAAAGCGAAGGACTCGGCGAGTAATGCAAGAATTAAAAGGAATAGGCGCTTCAGCCGGAATTGCGATTGCGAAAGCATACCGGCTTGAAGAGCCGGACTTAACGGTTGAAAAGAAAAACATTGCTGATGCTGCGGCTGAAGTAAGCCGTTTTGATGAAGCGATTGTACGTTCTAAAGAAGAGCTTGAAAAAATTAAAGAGCATGCTTTAAAAGAACTGGGACAAGACAAAGCTGACATTTTCTCCGCGCACCTTTTAGTTCTGAGTGATCCTGAGCTGTTGAACCCGGTAAAGGAGAAAATCAGCGCAGATTCAGTCAATGCTGAATTCGCTTTGAAAGAAACAGCTTCCATGTTCGTTACTATGTTTGAATCAATGGATAACGAATACATGAAAGAGCGTGCGGCGGATATCCGTGACGTAACAAAACGTGTGACGGGGCACCTGCTGGGCGTGGAAATTCCGAACCCGAGCATGATCTCAGAAGAGGTTGTTATCGTGGCTGAAGATTTGACACCGTCTGATACGGCGCAATTAAACCGCCAGTTTGTAAAAGGTTTTACAACTGATATCGGCGGACGCACTTCACACTCCGCGATCATGGCCCGTTCGCTTGAAATTCCGGCTGTCGTCGGCACAAAAGCGGCTACAGGGACAATTGAAAACGGTGTTACGGTAATCGTAGACGGCATCGATGGTGATGTAATCATCGATCCTTCCAGTGAAACGTTAAAGAAATATGAAGAAAAGCACAGTGCTTACCTGGCGCAAAAAGCTGAGTGGGCGAAGCTCGTCAATGAACCGACTGTTTCAAAAGACGGCCATCATGTAGAGCTTGCCGCAAACATCGGCACCCCGGATGATGTAAAAGGCGTTCTTGAAAACGGAGGAGAAGCTGTAGGGCTTTACCGTACGGAATTCCTTTACATGGGACGCGACCAGCTTCCGACGGAAGACGAGCAGTTTGACGCTTATAAAACGGTTCTTGAGCGTATGGAAGGAAAATCAGTTGTCGTTCGGACATTGGATATCGGCGGCGACAAAGAGCTTCCTTACCTGCAGCTCCCTAAAGAAATGAACCCGTTCTTAGGCTACAGAGCCATCCGCCTTTGCCTTGAAGAGCAAGAAATCTTCAGAACTCAGCTTCGTGCGCTGCTTCGTGCAAGTACATACGGAAACTTAAAAATCATGTTCCCGATGATTGCGACAGTAAACGAGTTTAAACAGGCGAAAGCGATTCTTCTCGAAGAAAAAGAAAAACTCGTCGAAGCCGGCGTAGCGGTTTCTGACGATATTGAAGTCGGTATGATGGTAGAGATTCCGTCTACAGCCGTTATCGCAGATCAGTTTGCCGCAGAAGTTGACTTCTTCAGTATCGGAACAAATGACTTGATCCAATACACGATGGCTGCTGACCGCATGAACGAGCGCGTAGCTTATCTGTATCAGCCATACAATCCGGCGATTCTCCGTCTGATCACCCTTGTTATTGAAGCCGCTCACAAAGAGGGCAAATGGGTCGGCATGTGCGGAGAAATGGCGGGAGACGAAATTGCGATTCCGATTCTTCTCGGCTTAGGCTTAGATGAGTTCTCGATGAGCGCTACATCCATCCTTCCGGCAAGAACGCAGATCAGCAAGCTTTCTAAAAAAGAAGCTGAATCATTCAAAGAAACAATCTTGTCTATGAGCACGACAGAAGAGGTTGTCGCATTCGTTAAAGAAACATTCAATAAGTAATACAACAGCCAGACGGTGTAAGCCGTCTGGTTTTTTTCATATTCGGAAAAAAGGGGGGAACAATAACTTTCAACAGGAGGGATTATCATGACAAAATCATTTGCAGCGGGGGATACGGTCTATGTGATTTACCGCAATCCGCATGCCGCCAATGTTGCCCATATTAAAGAGGCGGAGATCGTCCATCACCCGTATCATGAGGGAGAACTGTCTCTGTTTTTATACGAAACCTATCATCCGCTGGCCGAAGATGACGCGGTCTTTTCGACATATGAGGAAGCGGAAGCGCTTTACAGCGAGCTTTTTGAAGAAGACCGGTATCATTGATCAAAGGAAATGTTTACAACGCATATTCACTCTCTTTTAAACGGAAAGTAACAACATGAGAATATGTAAAGGGAGTGTCTGTCTATGCTGAAGCCGTTTGTGCCCCAGCTTGTTTATATTGAACCGAGAGCGCTCGAATACCCGTTAGGACAAGAGCTGAAGAATAAGTTTGAAAACATGGGGCTTGAGATCAGAGAAACGACATCGCATAATCAAGTCCGGAATATTCCGGGGAAAAATCACTTGCAGCAATACCGGAACGCGAAATCAACATTGGTAATCGGCGTCCGGAAAACACTGAAATTCGATTCTTCAAAGCCGTCCGCCGAATATGCCATTCCGTTTGCGACGGGCTGTATGGGGCATTGCCACTATTGCTACCTGCAGACGACGATGGGGTCAAAGCCTTACATCCGGACATATGTCAATGTGGAAGAGATTCTGGATCAGGCTGATGAGTATATGAAAGAACGGGCGCCGGAATTTACAAGATTTGAAGCCTCTTGTACATCTGATATCGTCGGAATTGATCATCTGACACATACATTAAAAAGAGCCATTGAACATTTCGGACAAAGCGAATTGGGACAGCTCAGATTCGTGACTAAATTTCACCACGTCGATCATTTGCTTGACGCAAAACATAACGGAAAGACAAGGTTCAGATTCAGCATCAATGCGGACTATGTCATTAAAAACTTTGAACCGGGAACTTCTCCGCTCGACAAACGGATAGAAGCCGCCGTCAAAGTCGCTAAAGCGGGCTATCCGCTCGGTTTCATCGTGGCGCCGATTTATATTCACGATGGCTGGGAGGAAGGCTATAAGGAACTGTTTGAGAAACTTGACGCGGCGCTTGATGAAGACGTTCGGCATGACATCACATTTGAACTGATCCAGCACCGTTTTACAAAACCGGCCAAACGGGTGATTGAGAAGAACTATCCGAAAACAAAGCTTGAGCTTGATGAAGAGAAGCGCAGATACAAATGGGGACGCTACGGAATCGGCAAGTATATATACCAAAAAGACGAAGAACATGACTTAAGGGAAACACTCGAATCTTATATCGAAACCTATTTTCCGAAAGCGAAAATCGAATATTTTACGTAAGGCGGAGCTGTCGACATGACGGCTCTTTTTTTTTGCTGCGCCAAAGGACGGAAATGTTTGATATTTATTTCAAGGTTTATTCATTTTCTTGGCCGAAAGACCGATATAACTCTCAGGAGGGGATGGTTATGTTTAAAAAAATGCACATCAAAATTGCTGTGTTTGTATCGGCGATGCTTATCGTAACGGTTGTTTTTTTAACGGTTTCTTCATATTTGACATTAAAGCCGATGATGACGGAGGAAGCAAAACGTACGACAGAGAATGTCACCAATTCACTCGGTCAGAACATTGAGCTTCAGCTGAAAAATGATGAGACCGTATTATTGAGATTAGCAGGCGGTGAATTGTCCCGGTCTTTTTTATCAGATGGGAAGAAAGAAACCGCGCTGCTTTTTAACGATGAGTTAAAGCAGATCGGACAGAATGACAAATATGTCGCGCTTGCGTATGTCGGAACCGCAAACAAACAAATGTTTACATATCCAAAGGCCGATTTTGCCAAAGACTATGATCCGACAAATAGAACGTGGTATAAGATGGCGGCTGAAAAACCCGATAAGGTTGTCTGGACTGACCCTTATAAAGATGCAGTGACGGGAGACATGATCGTGACGGCGTCAAAAGCCATTCAAAACAGCGGAACCGTCGTCGGAGTGGCGAGCTTAGATCTGAAGCTGTCCTCCATTCAGAGCATGGTCAACGAGCAAAAGGTCCCGTATGAAGGATTTGCCTTTTTAGCGGATGAAAACGGTTCTCTACTGGCGCATCCGGAAAAACAGGGGAAAAATATTTCGGAAGATCAGACGTTAAAAGACATCACTGCGGATAAAGAAGGTGTCAAAGAGCTGCAGGGGAACATGGTCGTCTACCAAACGGTAAAAGAAACAGGGTGGAAAGTCGGAACGCAGTTTGAAAAAGATCAGCTGATGGGAGTAGCCGATAAAATGAACACGGTGAGCATTTTTATGTCACTGATCGCCCTTGTGATTACGATCGGACTCAGTTATTTCCTAGCAAAAACGATAACCGGGCCGATTCAGCAGCTGATCGCCAAAACAAATTCAGTCTCAGCGGGAGATTTAACCGTCCGCGCCCAGACGAAATCAAAAGATGAAGTAGGCGAGTTAACAAAAGACTTTAACCAAATGGTTGAAAATATGAAAGAGATGGTCGAACAGGTCAAGACCTCTTCGGAAAATGTGTCCGATACATCTGACCAATTAACCGTCATTTCACAAGAAACAAATGAAACGAGCGGACAAATCGCAAAAGCGATAGAGGAAGTCGCCGCCGGAGCGACAGAGCAAGCGTCAGAGGTTGAGACGATCAACGAAAAATCAGAAAATCTCTCGGTCAAAATAAAAGGAATCGCAGATCGCGCAGGCAGCATAAAACAACTCTCAAAATCTTCAGAGGATGCCAGCTACAAAGGATTGGACGCGCTCGGGCAGCTGCTGATGAAGTCAAACGAAGCCAATTCAGAAACGAAAAAAGTAGAGGCAATGCTGAATGACCTGGAAGAACAAACGAAAAACATAGAAGAAGTCGTGACGGCAATATCCGCCATTTCAGACCAGACGAACCTCTTGGCGCTGAATGCGAGCATTGAAGCCGCAAGAGCGGGAGAAAGCGGCCGGGGCTTTGCCGTCGTCGCTGAAGAAGTCCGCAAGCTTGCTGAGCAATCAGCTCTTTCTTCCGGCCATATCAGTGAAACGGTCCGTCTGATTCAATCTGAGACAAAAGAAGCGTCACACGCGATGATTGAGGCAAGCAGAATGAATGATGAACAAAACAGCGCCATTCATGAAACGGGTGAGGTTCTCAATCTGATTACGACGGAAATGCAGTCTCTCGTTCAAGGTATAGATCATATTTACAATGACATTCAAAAAATGAGTGAAGAACAAGCCGCAATTCAAGAAGCGATTCAAAGCATCTCCGCCATTTCTCAAGAATCTGCGGCAGCGGCGGAAGAAGTGAATGCTTCTACTGATGAACAGCTCGTTACGCTTGAAAAAGTGAAGCAATCGACTGATATGTTAAAGAGCGCGAGCGAAGATCTGATCAGCGCCATTTCTAAATTCACTTTGTAATGCGGTCTCTATCAGCCTATAATATGGTAATATAGACATGAAAGAATAAATACTATGAATCGCATCAGGGGAGGAAAGCGCAGTGAACAAAACGGTCGGATTTATCGGTTTGGGCGTCATGGGAAACAGTATGGCATCGCACATTTTAGAAGCGGGCTATCCTGTTTTAGTCTACACGCGGACGAAACAAAAAGCGGAAGAGATTCTGAATAAGGGAGCGGTCTGGCAGGAGACGGTCAAAGACCTTTCAGAGAAAGCTGACATTATTATTACCATGGTCGGCTACCCGAGTGATGTCGAGGAAATCTATCTCGGCGAAAACGGCATTCTCCGCCACGCAAAAGAAGGGGCGTTTGTCATTGACATGACGACATCAAAACCGTCTCTGGCGAAGAAGATAGCGGAGAAAGCCAAAGAAAAGTCCATTCACGCCTTGGATGCACCCGTTTCCGGCGGAGACATCGGCGCGAGGAACGGAACGCTTGCCATTATGGCCGGAGGAGAAAAAGAAGCGTTTGAAGCATGCCTGCCGCTTTTCTCCGTTATGGGGGAAAACATTCAGTATCAAGGGCCGGCTGGCAGCGGCCAGCATACGAAAATGTGCAATCAGATCGCGATTGCAACGGGAATGGTCGGAGTGGCTGAAGCGATGGCTTATGCTGAAAAATCCGGTCTGAACCCGGAACAAGTGCTGAAAAGCATTACAACCGGAGCGGCTGGCAGCTGGTCATTGTCAAATCTCGCCCCCCGTATGCTGAAAGGCGATTTTGCGCCGGGATTCTACGTGAAACACTTTATTAAAGACATGGGCATCGCCCTAGAAGAAGCGGAGCTCATGGGAGAAGAGATGCCCGGATTGGCGCTTGCCAAATCATTATACGACAAGCTTTCCGCGCAAGGTGAAGAAAACAGCGGAACTCAAAGTATTTATAAGCTTTGGGTGAAATAAAAAAGATTGCCCGCAGGGGCAATCTTTTTTATTATTTATTTTCCGATGAATTGCTGTGTCCAGATGTTTCCTGATTCTACGTAACCGACACCGATTTGAGTGAACTCAGGATTCATGATGTTCTTTCTGTGGCCTTCACTGTTCATCCAAGCTTTAACGACAGCTTCAGGAGTCGGCTGTCCTTTGGCGATATTTTCACCGGCAGTTTTATAAGTGATTCCGAAAGACTTCATCATATCGAAAGGTGAGCCGTAAGTAGGGCTTTGGTGATCGAAATAGTTTTTGTCTTTCATATCTTGTGATTTTGCGTGAGCTGATTTGCTTAATTTTTCATCAATCTGCAGAGGTTTTAAGCCTTGCTTTTGTCTCTCTGCATTTGTTAATTCAACGACTTTCTTTTCGTACGCACTGACTGATGAAGGAGTTTTCTCGCTGCTGTTGTTTGTGTTATCTGTCTGCTTTGCATTGTCAGCCGTCTGGTTTTGATCGGCTTTCGGTTTTTCGGCAGCTGTCGGAGCCGTTTTTGCCGGTGTTTCTTTTTGAACATTTTTAACTGTCATGTCAGAATGCTTTGCGTGTTTTTGCAGCAGCTGAGTCAGTTCTTTCTCATTTTTAACGTTCAGCTTTTTCACGCTCGTTTTCATATGTAGTTTTTCAACAGCCTCTTGAAGAGTCAGATGCTGTACGGTGTTTCCTTTTTTCACAGTAACGACGTGCTGGCATGACAGCTCTTTTGCAGATGCCTGCTGAATGCCTCCGAATGTAATCAAACTGACTGCCGCGGCGGCAGATAAGAGAAATGCTTTTTTCATAAGATAATAGCCTCCCAGAGAAGTTTTTTTCTACATGAAAAATCTTATCACAGCTTTTTTGTCATAATGCAGGCAGCCATTTCCTTTGACAACAAACTCTTGTCATAATTGTAATTGAGCGCAGAAAAATGGCTCTATACCGGGAAAAACGATCTGTATTTATTTTTTAAAATCCGTTACATCTCTTCAAATTATTTGAAGTGTTAGATATATTTTAAGATAATTTGATCTTGACAGTTTTTTTTACCCGTTTTCGCTGTAACAACTTTTACAAAAATGTTACAATTAAAATCTGTTTATGTAAATATATTCAATGATTTGAGAGGTGTAACAGAAAGTGGCTGAAGTTGCGCGCGAACCAAAGAAAAAAACGAAACGTTACAGAGCGCTGAGAATGAATCTCTATTTTTTGATTGTTTTTCTTCTCTTTACGGCACTGATTTTTAAACTCGGCATCGTCCAGATTGTCGAAGGGGATAAACACCGCCAGGATGCGGAGAAGGCAAATGCAAAAACCGCCTATTATCCGACACCGCGGGGAAAAATGTATGACAAGCGGAACAGAGTGGCGGTTGATAACCAGGCTGTGCCTGAAATTGTATACGTTTCTACCTCAAAAACCTCGGCAAAGGACAAATTGAAAACGGCAAAAAATCTCGCCGCACTGATTCATATTGATACTGAATTTATGAAGGATCGAAATATCATTGATTACTGGCTTGCCGCACATCCAAAGAAGGCGGAAAAGCTTATGAAGGACTCAGAAAACAGCCTGAAGCCGCAAGAAGTGTACAAACGCCAGATTGAACGCGTCCCGAAGCAGGAGATTGATGCGATCAAACAAAATAAAAAAGAGCTGGAAATCGCGGCGATTTATACGCGTTTTTCAAGCGGCAACGCCTATCAGCCGCAAGTCGTCAAATCAATGGACCCGAATAAGCTGAACGGAAACGGAAACAGCGGTTCACTGCTTGACGAGCATGACAACAACAAGCAAAAACCAAAAAGCGACCTGACATATGAAGAAGTTTCCGTCGTATCCGAGCACCTGAAAGAGCTCCCCGGCATTGACGTGATCAATGACTGGACGCGAAAATATCCATACGACAAAACGCTGTACTCTCTGTTCGGCGGTGTGACGACACCGGAACAGGGATTGTTGGGCGAACGGAAAGATTACTATGTCACAAGAGGCTACTCACTGAATGACCGGGTGGGAAAAAGCTACATCGAATATCAGTATGAGGACTATTTAAACGCGCATAAAGAAAAAGTAGAGTATGTGGAAAACAGCAAAGGTGAGGTCGTCAGCCAAAAGCCCGTCGATGAAGGCAGCAGAGGCTACGATCTGCAACTCTCGCTCGATATGGAATTACAGTCGAAAGTCGAAAAAGTCATTGAAAAAGAGCTGAGAAGAAGCCGCGCCGCAGGCAACTATATGGTTGACAGAGGATTTGCCGTCATGATGGACCCGAACAACGGGGATATTCTCTCAATGGCGGGGAAACGCATCGATCTCGAAACAAATAAAACACAGGATTTTGCGATCGGAGCATTTACGACCCAATATGAGATGGGCTCTTCTGTTAAAGGAGCGACTGTTCTCGCAGGTTACCAAAGCGGCCTCCCGCATTATAAAACGTTTGTCGATGCACCGCTTGTATTTAAAGGCGACACGAAAAAAAAATCGTGGACACAAATGGGAGCCATTACTGAGCTGACCGCGCTGCAAAGAAGTTCAAACGTATATATGTTTCATGTGGCCATGAATATCGCGGGCATTACCTACGTCCCGCACGGCACGCTGCCGGCCGGATTAGACGATATTAAAAAAATGCGCAACTACTACGCTCAATTCGGCCTGGGTGTGAAAACCGGGATTGATCTTCCCCAGGAATCAGCAGGCATGCAGTCGAATCCGCAAATGGTCGGGGGATTGCTGCTGGACTTTGCGATCGGACAGTTTGATACGTATACGCCGCTTCAAATGGCTCAATATATTTCAGCCATCGCAAACGGCGGGTATCGCGTCCAGCCGCGGATCGTCACAAGCATTCATGAACCGGACAGCAAAAACAAGATTGGAAAAGCGATTGAACAGCGAGATAGTAAAATTTTGAACAAAGTAAATAACAGCCCGAGCGATTTTGACCAAGTTCATAAAGGGATGAAATTGGTTACAAGCTCACCTCAAGGAACGGCTTATTCAACATTCCAGGGGTCCGGCGCTGATGTTTCCGGAAAAACGGGAACCGCGCAGACGCGCTATTACGGCACGAACAAAAACTGGTGGGGGAAAGACACTTATAACCTGACCTTTGTCGGTTACTATCCGTCAGAACATCCACGAGTGGCATTCAGCGTCGTCGTACCGACTGTTCAAGATGATCACGATCATGTCAGCAAAAACATTGCCAAAGGAGCAATTGACGCTTACAAAGAACTTGAAAAGAAATACAATAAAAAATAACAAATGAAAGGGCGGCCGAACATCTCGTGCGCCCTTTCTTTCATTCAGGAAAATTGACGTTCACAATAAGAATAGAAGGAGAATGCTCATTTTTTAGCGAATCAATCTAGTGGAATTTCTTTTTATATCAGTCCGTGTCCAGCCTGCAGTGCGAGTATAATGCAAAGGAGGGATTCTGTGGAACAGGATACTCAGCATGTCAAACAGTTTCAATCGAAAACCGATCTTCATGCCGTTTTGACGTCTAACGGGCGTATTATGTATATTTCTGCAAACTGCAAATCGTACTTCAGTTATTCTCAGGAAGAGATGATCGGGTCATTTCTCAAAACGTTCCTGCATGAAGAAGATCAATTTTTGGTTGAAAGTTACTTCTATAATGAGCATCATTTGATGCCTTGCACCTTTCGTCTTATTAAAAAAGATCATACCATCGTATGGCTTGAAGCGGGTGTGGAAATTGTCACACCGCAAATGGAGGGGACGGATCGGGAAATCATCCTCAAAATCAAGGTGCTTGAGGAGAAGACGCCCCGCCGGCCTTATATGTATGAACAAAAGAAGCAAAAGGCAGAACAACAGTCGGAAGATGCGGCTGGAAACGGCGAATTCGAGCGTCTTGTCGAAATGCTGCCGAATCCTTTATATGTCAGCATCAACGGCACAATCGCCTACGCCAACAACGCGATGCTTGCCATGCTGGGAGCCGAAAGCAAAGACGAGGTAATCGGCAGGCGCTCTTATGAGTTTATTGAAGAAGAGTATCACGACATTGTGAAAAACCGAATTGTGCGGATGCAAAAAGGAATGGAAGTCGGAATGATCGAACAGACGTGGAGAAGGCTCGACGGCACGCCCGTTCATTTAGAAGTAAAGGCGGCACCGACGACATATAAAAATCAGCGGGCGGAATTGCTGCTTCTGATTGATATTTCTTCACGGAAAAAATTCCAAACGATTCTGCAAAAAAGCAGAGAACGTTATCAGCTCCTCATTCAGAATTCAATTGACACGATCGCCGTGATTCACAATGATAAATGGGTATTCATGAATGAGTCGGGCATTTCGCTGTTTGAGGCTGAAACATATGAAGATTTAATTGGGAAAAACGTCTATGATCAGCTTCATCCCTGTGATCATGACGGCGTGAAACAGCGGATCCAAAATATTATCAACCGAAAGACCGAGTCAGAAATTATTAAGCAATCGTGGTTTACCTTTAAAAACCGGCTGATCTACACGGAAATGGTCTGCATTCCGACGACGTTTTTCGGAGAAACGGCCATGCAGGTCATTCTGCGTGATATTTCTGAGCGGAAGCAGACGGAGGAATTAATGCTGAAGTCGGAGAAGCTGTCTATCGCAGGGCAGCTGGCGGCGGGAATCGCTCACGAAATCCGCAATCCGCTGACGGCGATCAAAGGATTTTTACAGCTCATGAAGCCGACGATGGGGGAAAACGAACATTACTTTGAAATTGTGTTTTCTGAACTGAGCAGAATCGAATTAATTTTAAGTGAGCTTTTAATGCTTGCCAAACCTCAGCAAAACGCCGTGAAAGAGCGTGTAAACTTAAAGAAAATTATAAGTGAAGTGACCGCTCTTTTAGAGACGCAGGCAAATCTTAAAGGGATTTTTATCAAAACGGATTATGAACATGACAGCATGTATATTAACGGTGATCAAAATCAGCTGAAACAGGTGTTTATCAATCTGATTAAAAATGCCGTTGAGTCGATGCCGGATGGGGGAACGGTTCACATTCTTATGACAGAAGATGAGTATTCCGTTAATGTGACGGTGAAAGACGAGGGTGACGGGATACCGGAAAACGTGCTGAAACGAATAGGCGAACCGTTTTTGACAACGAAAGAAAAAGGAACCGGCCTGGGGCTGATGGTCACATTCAACCTTATTAAAAACCATCAGGGAGCCATCCAAGTAGACAGCAAACCGGATAGAGGCACGGCCTTTCATATTACATTCCCGAAACAATAAAAAACAACGGCGTTATGCCGTTGTTTAAATAGTCTGCATGGATTCTCTCGTTTTTAAAATAAATGCTTCCAGCCGGTCCAAGCCTTCTCTCAATGTATCCAGTGAATATGCGAATGACAGCCTCACATACCCTTCACCCAACTTTGAAAACGAGCTGCCGGGCACAAGAGCCACACCTGCATCCTCTAAAAGAGCCATACTAAAATCAAACGATGACATTCCGAATGACTTAATGGAAGGGAAGATATAAAATGCGCCTGACGGCTTTACGACGTCAAGCCCCATTGAAACTAGACGGTCATATACATAGTCAAGCCGCTTTTTATACTGTTCTCTCATAATAAGCGCATCATCAACACCGTTTGTCACCGCTTCAAGAGCCGCTTTCTGAGAGATTGAAGACGCGCATGTCACACTGTATTGGTGAACTTTTAAGATGTGCTTGGCAATTTCTTTCGGTGCGAAAATGAAACCGATTCTCCAGCCCGTCATGCTGTGTGATTTTGACAGGCCGTTGATGACGATCGTCTGGTCTCTCAAATAAGACGCGATCGAATAATGCGGTCTGTCATAGGTTAATTCGCTGTAAATCTCATCAGACAGGACAAAAACATTTCTGCCCTTCATGACGGCTGCGATGTTTTGCAGCTCTTCCTCAGACAATGTCACTCCGGTCGGGTTTGACGGATAAGGAAGAATGACGCATTTTGTTTTTGGTGTCAGCGATTCTTCAATGAGCCGCGCCGTCAGCTTAAATCCGTGTGTCGTCGTATCCACATGGACCGGAACGGCGCCCGACATGCGGATGATCGGTTCGTAGCCCGGATATATCGGTCCGGGGAGAATAACTTCATCGCCTGGAGATAAAATCGTCCGCAAAGACGCGTCAATCGCTTGGCTTGCCCCGGTTGTGACGATGATTTCAGTTTCAGCTTCATAATTCAAGTCAGCTTTTTTCTTCATATAAAGCTGTACGGCCTGTCTCAGCTCAAGTCCGCCCGCGTTCGGAGTATACGCCGTTGCGTTCTCGTCGATTGCCTTTTTGGCAGCCGCTTTGACATGGTGCGGCGTGAAGAAATCCGGCTGACCGATCGTAAGCGAAATGACATTGTCGTGCTGAGCTACAAGATTTGAGAATTTGCGAATTCCTGAAATTTCAATTTCTTTTACATTCGGATTAAGCAAATGTTCCATAATTCATCACCTTATACTATATATTGAGTTTATCCTATTTTACCACTAGCTGAGCATTTGTCATCTTTTTATTGAACTATCCCGAGTATATGTCCGATATGTGAAAACATACCTTCTTTCAGAAAAAAATAAGACAACCAGCTGAAATGATTGTCTTCATTGTATCATGATCTATCTATTGTGATATGTGGCGAATGTCATTAATACCCGTATTCAAAGCTGACGTCTTCCCGCCATAAGATGTATGGAGCGGGCTTGTCGGGACGCTCTTTCGCCTCTTTTTTCATTTGCAGGTAAGCCGTTTTGCTGATATCTTCTAACACTGTCATTTGATCTTGGTCGAATATGACTACTGTACCCATTTATTACACCCTTCTTCCTGAAAAATCCTTGACTATTTTACCACTCGATGTCAAAAAGTCAATGGGATATCAGAAAAAAGCATTTTTTTATAAAGAGTTCATGGCCAGTTGGACCGAATACATTCACTTTTTCCGTTTCCAGCCGATATATACAGTACAATACTGAATGCGGATAGCGAGGGATTGAATTGTCTTTACAACAATACGATATTTTATTGGATTCAGGCACAAACGAATTAGAAATCGTCAAATTTGAAGTAGGCGTCAATACATTTGGCATAAATGTGATGAAAGTCCGGGAAATCATTCAGCCGGTAGATGTTACATCTGTGCCTCAGTCTCATAAAGACGTAGAAGGGATGATTAAGCTGAGAGGCGAAATTCTTCCCGTCATCAGTCTGTATTCCTTTTTCGGCGTTGATGCCGAAGGAGCAAAAGACGATAAATATATCGTAACGGAATTCAACAAACGGAAAATCGTCTTTCACGTCGGTTCCGTTTCACAAATCCACAGGGTGTCCTGGGAGGCGATTGAAAAGCCGACTTCCCTGAACCAGGGCATGGAGCGGCATTTAACGGGAATCATCAAACTGGAAGACACGATGATCTTTCTGCCTGATTATGAAAAGATCATTTACGATATTGAATCGGCATCCGGAGTTGAGACTTATCATGTCCATCAGGAAGGATTTGATGAAAGACGGGCGGGTAAAAAACTGATCATCGTTGAAGATTCGCCGCTTCTGATGCGTCTTTTGACGGATGAGCTGACTGAGGCGGGGTACAGTGAAATCGTTACGTTTGAAAACGGAAAAGAAGCGTATGATTACGTCGTGGAACTGACGGATAACGGAGAAAACCTGTCAGACCATATTGACATGATTATCAGTGACATTGAGATGCCGAAAATGGACGGGCATCGTTTGACGAAGCTCCTTAAGGATAACCCGCAAAGCTCTGATGTGCCGATTATGATTTTCTCGTCCCTGATTACGGACGACCTGCGCCACCGGGGCGAAGTAGTCGGAGCGGATGAACAGATCAGCAAGCCTGAAATCAGCGAGCTCATTAAAAAAGTGGATACGTACGTGATTGAATAGAAAAAAGCCGATGCATGACGCATCGGCTTTTTTGCGGCGGAATTAAAAATAACTCTCACCAAGTTTTTTAAATACGGGTTTATGATAAGCGGGCTGCTGCCTGTTGGCGGCAAGCGGTTTTTCCTTTAAGCCCACATATTTTTGCAATACATTTTTCGCTTTTGTCAAAGACATTTGTGCTTTAGGATTGCGGTACGATTGATTTAACGTACCTAAATGCGGAAGATGCTGGAAGTCTTCTTTTGTTGGAGGCATGTGAAAATAGTAGTCTCCGATAGAGATAAGTACGTCTGACTGCTGTTGGCTAAACCTGGGATTATTTGAAAAGTGAAGCCCTATTTTTTTCCCTTTGCCTTCTTTCACAAGCTTTTGTAATGCCCGTTTTTTCAGCAGATAAAGGTATTTAGGGTTGGGGGCGGTTTTTGCATGGCGGTTCACAGTATAAACAGCTTTTGAAAGATTCTCGATGGTTGGCTGCAGCTCTTTCGAATAAGCGTGGTCGTCCATTATTTCTCTCCTTTGCATTGATCAAGTTCATATATAGATTATACTTTTTTAGCGTTGAAATGCAAATATTGATTATAAAAATACGCCTTTTTCTGATGAAAAGGGCGCATCTTTTTCCTTTATTAGACAGGATTCGCATGTTTTTCGGAATCAGCCTTTAATGATTGCTGCACATCGACCTCTGCTGCCTCGGCGCTGTATTTCGGAAGAGCGATAAAATAGAACACAAATACCGCTAAAATCACGATTCCCATGCCGTAATAAAGGTAATCAATATTGGTAACGAATTTCGGAAATAACAGGGCGACCAGTCCGAGTGTAATCGATTGGGCAAACATCATAAAAGGATCCTGCCAGCCGCTGACCCGGCCCATTATTTTCGGATGAACGATTTTCGGCATCCAGCCGCCGATGGCGATATTGACAGGACCGATGCACATGCCGAGGACGAAAGCCGCCGCATAATAAATCCACAGCTTATCCGTATAGCCGAGGACAAAAATGAGCAGTCCGGCTGCCAAAATAGGAATCGACATCAAATGATGCGGTTTGACTTTTTTTGCGATCATCGTTCCGATTACACTTCCTGCAAGCAGGCCGAAGCCGAGTGCGACGGTGAAGATGGAAGTATGTGATTCGTAATGATCAGGCGCAAGTCCGTATTTCATCGTAAACATCGGCAGTACGGCAAAGCCGCCGTTGACAAAACCAAAGATAAAAAAGCCGAAAATAAGGGAAGCAAGCAATTTGTTTTTAACAATATATACGATCCCTTCCTTAAAATCAGCGACCGAGTCTTTCAGAAACGAATCTCCCCATTTAAAAGGGCCATTCGGCTGACGGGCTTCTTTCGGAATGCGGCAGGCGCGGATCAGAAAGCCTGATACAATAAAGCTGACAAAATCAAGGATAATGGCTCCGTGAATACCGATCGTTTTATACATAAACGCGCCTATACCGACGCCGAATACCATGAAGATGCTGAACAGGATCTGGTTAAGTCCCGCCGCTTTCGCGTAATGCTCCTTAGGCAGAATAGCTTGTACAAGGCTGGCTTCCGCCGGGAAAAAGAACTTGGTCACGGCGCTTCTGATGAACAAAATACAGAACACGAGAGGGATGCTCCCGGTGTATAATGCGGCAAACAATACGATCGTCAGTCCGGCTCTGATCCAGTCACAATTCTCTGCGACCTTTTTCCTGTCAAGCCGGTCAGCTGCGACACCGACAATCAGAAATACGAAAACTGTCGGCAGTGAATACATCAGCTCAGCCAAAGTCGTGTATGCCGGCTGGTTTGAAAAATGGTCCAGCAAGTAAAAAGCAAAAGCCATATTACCTACAGTCGTTCCCATTTGAGAAGCGAGTGCTGCGAAAAAGAGACGGACAAAATTGCGATTTTTAAATATATCCATAAACACGCTCCTTACCCTAAAGGTCCCACTGTAATATATTATCATCAGCTCGTTCCATTAACAAATAAGATCTTTCTATCTTATAATAGTCACCCTTGTTCCATTAGGAACGGTAGCGGCAAGTTCAGTGACGTCCTGATTATACATCCGGATGCATCCTTTTGATACCGCTTTGCCGATGGAGGAAGGATTATTTGTTCCGTGAATGCCGTAATGAATTTTAGAGAGGCTGAGCCAATAAGCGCCGAACGGGCCGCCGGGCTTAGGCTGGCGGTTCACGATGTAAAATTCTCCGGTCGGCGTGGTCGTCAATATTTTTCCGACTGCGATGGGGTACGTACGGATGAGCCTGCCAAGGCGGTATAACTCCAGTTTCTTCGCTCCGATATACACGATGATGGAGTAGGGAATGGTGGATGGATCGGGAAGATTCGGTATGATAATATGCTGTCCCGCGTATATGGCCGATTGGATTGAGGGATTTGCCTGAAGGAGAGCAGCAGTGCTTATTCTGAAGTCTTGCGCAATGCTTGAGATGGTTTCTCCTTGTTTCACTTGATATGTCAGCAGTTTCATCACCCTCCTTTTTGCTCTTTTCCATATACATATTACGGAGGGGGTGTCTGTGCATCAGGATAAAAGTCTTATTTTTGCTCGGTTTTCAATGTGAACAGCGTGATTTCCGGTCTGGCTAAAAATCGATACGGCAGTCTTGTCGTACCGAGCCCGCGATTGACGTAAACGGCTGTGTCATGCAACGTATACATGCCGTCGGTATACGTTTTTCCGTAAGGAGGCGTAATGAGAGGGCCGAAAAACGGGAGCTGGACCTGGCCGCCGTGAGTATGTCCCGACAGCTGGAGGTTTACGGGATATCCGCCTATCTTGAGAGCGGCATCAGGCTCGTGGACGATTAAAATGGAAAACGCATCTTCGGAAAGGCGAGACAGGGTGGCTTCATAATCGGGTTTTCCAAGCATTACATCATCCAAAAACGCGAGTTCAATCCGGCTTCCGTCTGTCAGCTGCACCTGACGATAGCCGTTTCGAAACACTTGAAAATCAGCCGCTTTCATCAGAGCCTTGTACGTGTTCGTACCGTAGCCTCCGTGGTCATGGTTTCCGTAAACACAAAGTTTGCCGAAGGGAGCTTCAAGATTTTTCAGCACGGCGAGTGCACGCTGGTGATCATTAAATAAATGCGGCTTATCAATTAAATCTCCCGTAAAGATGAGCAGATCGGGTTTCAGCTGATTGATCTTTTCCGCTGCTTTATTCAAGTCACCGGATGTAAACACATCACTAAGATGCGTATCGCTGAATTGAACGATTTTAAAATTGTCAAAGCCGCGGGGGATCAGGCGGTTGGTGATTGTATGCCGGGTGACCTCAATCATGCGCGGTTCAATATACCGGGCATAGCCGTAACCTCCGCAAGCCATTGCGAGAGCTGCACCCAAAATGCCGAATCCTCTTTTTAAAAATGTTCTTCTGGTCATTTTCTCCATATGTAAAACCAACCTTTGTCAGAGTTGTTCTATTATATCATCAGCCGGGCTGAAAAATCCCTTCTCAGCATGTAATGACGCGGAAAGACATCTGTGATAAAATTATGAATGATTATTCATTCAATAAAAGGGGTGGGTTTGTTATGGATAAGAAAGCGGTAATCATTACAGGCGGTTCAAGCGGTATGGGAAAAGCAATAGCGAAAAAACAGGCTGAATTAGGATGGCACGTCATGGTGACAGGGAGGAACCATGAAGCACTTGAGGAAACAAAAAAAGAAATTGAGACCTTTGAGGGGCAGGTCGCCTGTTTTCAAATGGATGTCCGTTCTGATTCCGCCGCTTCAGACATGATTACAGAAGCGAAAAAAGTCTTTGGCCGGCTTGATGCGCTGATTAACAATGCGGCCGGCAACTTTATTTGCCCGGCAGAGAAGCTGACGCCCAATGGATGGAAAGCTGTTATTGAGATTGTTTTAAACGGCACATTTTTCTGCAGCCAAGCCGCGGCAAGGCATTGGATCGAGCAGGAGCAGAAGGGCGTCATCTTAAATATGGCCGCTACATACGCATGGGGAGCGGGAGCGGGTGTCGTTCATTCCGCTGCAGCCAAAGCGGGGGTATTGTCACTGACAAGAACGCTGGCCGTTGAATGGGGGAGCAAATACGGCATCCGCACAAACGCGATAGCCCCCGGCCCGATTGAACGGACAGGCGGTGCGGAGAAGCTGTTTGAATCGGAAAAAGCGGTGTCCCGCACTATGAACAGTGTGCCGCTCGGCCGGCTGGGCACACCGGAAGAAATCGCCGCGTTGGCAGCGTTTTTACTATCTGATGAAGCGTCCTACATAAACGGGGACTGTATCACAATGGACGGGGGGCAATGGCTGAATCCTTATCCGTTTTAATTTTTCATATATTGATTATTTTGCAAAACAAGCGAACGTTAAAGCCGCCGTTCGCTTGTTTTATTTTCTATTCAAAATTATGATATAATTTTGAAAGATTAAGGGGCGGTTAATTGAAGAAATTATTAAAATGGTTCGTTGTACTATTTGTAAGCAGTTTCGTTATCATCTTTAATATTTGGTACTTTATCATTTGCGCTTTTACTCCGGAGTATTATCAAAATACCAATCTTACATCTGATGAAATAATCAGATTTGAAAAGCTATATCACATAGATTTTCCTGATGAAACGAAATTTATTAAAGCCAGGGAGTATTTGAGTGGGCTCGGAGGCGATACATCGGCTGTATTATATGTGTCTCTGCCAACTAAGCTGGCGGAAACAATTTTATCTGATTATACGTATATGCCAATAAATCATACTGATCATGCCGGTTCAATGTATGGAGTTGACGTTTCCAAGAGTGTTGGCGGGTTAACAACTCTTACATTTGGCACTTTAGATAAAAAAGGAACTTTCTTTCAGTTGGAACATGAGGATGATTGGATATTTAACAGCACTGATTGGAGCCATTATTTTTGGACAGCTGCCGGTTATAATGCTCTTATATTTATCCTTTTATTTGTGATTGTGAAACAAATGAATAACGTCCTTAATTAACCGGTCTGAAGAGTGATCTTAAAAATATCCCCCTTTTATTTTAAGCTGCTGCCATACTGCCTCCTTTTCCCCTAATCTAAACATTTGTGGTGCTGATATAATTGTGTATAATCAGACAAAGATAGAGAAGCAGGTGATAACATGTTGGACCCACTTGATATACTGACGAATATTGATGATGTCATTCCGTATTACCAAGCGATTTTTAACGCTGAAGAACAAAGAGTCGTAGGCTATGAGGTGCTTGGGCGTATTTTGGCAGATGCGGAGATTGAGAGCCTCGGGTCGTTTTTCTTAGATTCCGGCATTCCGGAAGAATATAAGCTTGAGGTCGATGACAGAGTCATCAGGCAGGCGCTGGAGCGGTTTAAAGAAGCTGATCGTGATCTGTTGATTTTTATCAATCAGGATGCGAATGTATTGATGCTTGACCACGGCGAAAGCTTTCTTGAGCTTTTGAAAGAATACGAAGAGCAGGGCATCGAATTGAACCGTATTGTGCTTGAGATCACCGAGCACAATTTCGAAGGCGACATTGAACAGCTGTACCATATGCTTGCCTACTATCGTACATACGGCATTAAAATCGCGGTGGACAATATAGGTAAGGAGAGCAGCAACCTGGACAGAATCGCGCTCCTTTCACCGGACCTTCTGAAAATAGATTTGCAGGCGCTGAAGGTATCTCAGCCGTCACCATCATATGAGCATGTGCTGTACAGCATTTCATTGCTGGCGAGAAAAATCGGCGCCGCGCTGCTGTATGAAGATATAGAAGCTGATTTCCAGCTCCAGTACGCATGGAGAAACGGAGGCCGATTTTTTCAAGGCTATTATCTGCAGGCGCCGAGCGGGGATTTTATAGACCGGAGCCTGTTAAAAGCACGCTTGAAAACGGAGTTTCAGCAATTTATCACGAGAGAAAAAAAGAAGCTGGAAACGGTATATGAACACTCTGAGAATTTTTATAAGCGGGTCAATCAGGCAGTTTCCGAGCTGAAGAAAACCCATCAGGCGGACGATGAGTTTATTAAAAAACTGGCGGAAAACCTGACCGACTGCTGCTTCAGAATTTATATGTGTGATGAAGAAGGCTATCAGCTGACGGGAAATGTGTTCAAGCAGTCCGGCGAATGGCTTTATCAGCCTGAATACATGGAGAAAAACTGGAGCTGGCGTCCGTACTTTTTAGAAAACATCATGAAGATGCGGAATTCAAGAAAAGGCTTTTTCAGTGACCTGTACAGTGATATTGAGACGGGTGAGATGATCAGAACCTTTTCATACCCGATGGATGACAATATGTATTTATTTATCGATCTGCCTTACTCTTATTTATATGAACAGGACGGATTACTTTAAAGCGGCTGCTGTATGCCGCTTTTTTTGTTCATTTGAAAAAAGTTTTAAAAAACGTTTGACAATGATACTGATAATCATTATCATTTAGTTATAGAGAGAAGTTACTCTCTGTTCCCCAACCCCTCTATCAGATCAAGATCCGAAAAAACTTGGCGCTACCCCCGCCAAGTTTTTTTATGCTGTTTCCTCATAAAAGGGCTTCTCCTCACATACATCTGACAATGGCGGCTCAAAAAGCGAAAAATTATTTTTGAAAGGTGTATGACATTCCGAAAAAAGCTTCAAACTATTCGAAAACACGGTTTTCCCGTTTATTTCTTTTTGAAAATCCAGCGGGAAAATGCCATCCCGGTCTACTTTATGGTATGATGCTCTGTAGAACTTGTATTATAATAAATACTTGTTGATTTGAAGTTGTTTTTTGAAAGGAGTCTTTTTTTAGAATGTCACAATTAATGGGTATCATCACGCGGCTGCAAAGTCTGCAAGAAACAGCGGAAGCGGCTAACGAGCCGATGCAGCGTTATTTTGAAGTTAACGGCGAAAAAATTTGCAGTGTTAAATATTTCGAAAAAAATCAAACGTTTGAACTGACGGTTTTCCAAAAAGGTGAAAAACCTAACACATATCCGTTTGATAACATTGACATGATTTCTATTGAAATTTTTGAGCTCCTTCAGTAATTTGATTTGATTTTTCAGGCTGACCAAGCTTCCGGTCTTCCGCAAGCGGAGCTTTATTAAATTATGCAAAGGAACGTGCTTGTTCGTTTGGTTGTAGACTCTGGAAAGAGGAGTGTCCGTACATGGCTGATTCTTTTCTGTTTTATAATCTTTCTGAGGCACAGATGACCTTTCAAGACGTGACGGAGCGGCTGAAACGCTTTGTCAATAAAGACCCCCGTTCAGCATATGTGCTGTCTGTAGGGACTGATTCACAAGTTTACCGCGACTTCACAAAGTTTATTACGGCTATACACTTGCACCGTACAGGCAAGGGAGCTTGGGGCTGTTTGAAAAATCACGATCTTGCAAGACCGATACATAGCCTTCGCGAAAAAATTTCGCTGGAAACCGCGTTCAGCCAGGAGATGGCAGCGCATATCCTCGACGGCCGTCTTATGGAACTAACAGATTTGCTCTTGCCTTTTACGGATGAAGGGGCGGATCTTTCATTTGAAGTGCATCTGGATATCGGTCAAAAAGGGCTGACAAAAGAATTGATACAAGAAATGACCGGCCGCATTACCTCGATGGGCATTGAAGCGAAAATCAAGCCTGATTCCTGCACAGCATTCAGTTATGCCAATCGTTACACAAAATAATATTTCATACAGAATCCGCAAAATGTCGAATTATGCGGTTGACGATTTTTTTCTGTTTACTTATTCTAGCGGTAGAGCTGAAAGCAAATTTCACATTGCTTTCAGAGGTATTCAGTTAAAAATAGGGGGCCTGATTACGTATGAGTCTTATCAGTGAACGATTTACGGAAGAAGAACAGAAACTTCTGCTGAATATCCTGATCAATCAAGAATATGCCATTGAGCTTTTGACCAGCGAAATCAACGATATAGAAGCAGGGTCAAAAAGCGTTGATGGAACCACTTATAAAAAACTCGTAACGCTCTATGACCGTTTTCGGAACGAAAATTAATCAGCGGCCTATAAATTGATACTCGATTGCAAAGAGTATCTTTTTTATTGACGGAAACTTTTCGACAAAAAATGATAATGTTTATATTATTGCAATATAGGGAATACATGCTTTGATGAAAAATGTAAAGGGGTCGAAGTGACATGATTAGCTTACAATCAGATCAGCTTCTTGATGCAACAGTCGGACAATTTATGATCGAGGCGGATAAAGTGGCGCACGTTCAAGTCGGAAACAACCTTGAGCATGCTCTATTAGTGCTGACGAAAACCGGCTATACCGCCATTCCCGTCCTTGACGCTTCGTACCGTCTGCACGGTTTGATCGGGACAAATATGATTATGAACAGCATTTTCGGACTTGAACGGATCGAGTTTGAGAAGCTGGATCAAATTACGGTTGAGGAAGTCATGCTGAAAGACATTCCCCGTCTCCACATCAATGATCCGATTATCAAAGGGTTCAGCATGGTCATTAATAACGGCTTTGTCTGCGTTGAAAATGATGAAGGCGTCTTTGAAGGCATTTTCACGAGAAGAGTCGTGTTAAAGCAGTTGAGCAGCCATATCAGGTCATTGAATAAGTAGGCTCGCACGATCAGCCTATTTGTTCTTTTGCATGCCGGAAAAAGAAAACGCATACATATGAGTGGCGCTTGCCTCGGCAGCCTTTATTTTATTAGAATGGTAGATAAGAAATACGAAAGGCATTGAAAAGGAGGACGACATGCAGCTTCAAGAGCTTCATATGCTCGTAGTTTTAGCTGAGGAATTAAACATGAGGAAGGCTGCCGAACGGTTATTCGTGTCACAGCCGGCTCTGTCCCAGCGATTGCAGACCATTGAAAAAGCCTGGGGAACAAAGATCTTTCTAAGATCTCAAAAAGGACTTACGGTAACGCCGGCAGGAGAAAAAATCATACAATTTGCAAATGACGTCACGGATCGGCAAGAAAGAATCAGAGAAAATATTGATGAACTTGAGGGTGAGATTCACGGCACATTAAAGCTTGCCGTCGCCTCCATTATCGGGCAGCACTGGCTTCCGAAAGTGTTAAAAACATATGTGGAGCGTTATCCGAATGCAAAGGTCTCTCTCATTACAGGGTGGAGCAGCGAAATGCTGAAAAGTCTGTATGAAGATCAGGTACATATCGGCATTATCCGGGGAAATCCGGAATGGAAAGGCCGGAAAGATTATTTAATGACCGATCATTTATATTTGGTTGATACGGAAATTTCCTGTATTGATGATATAGCCCATACCGATCGGCCGTTTATCCAATTCAAAAGTGACAGTACATATTTTCAGGAAATTCAGCATTGGTGGCATCAAAAATTCAAAACCTCGCCGAAACAGACCATCCTCGTCGATCAGATTGAAACGTGCAAGCAGATGGCGCTGCACGGGATCGGTTATGCCATTCTGCCGTCAGTCACTTTAGAAGAGGAAGATAAAGTAAATAAAATGCCCCTGCTTGATACAAAGGATCATCCGATCGGCCGTGACACATGGCTGCTCGGATATGAGCCGGCATTTGAATTAAAACAGGTGCAGGCTTTTGTTTCTGTCATTAAAGATATGCTGAAGCAGGAACGCCCATTTTAGAAAGACAGCAATCATGCTGTCTTTTTTTATTTTTTATTGACAATGAAAATCATTATCATTTAAAGTGTTATATATGTTAATGAAAATCATTATCAATTACGAGGTGATCATATGCAGAAAGCATTAATGATATATGCAAGCATGTCGGGGAATACAGAGGATATTGCCGGCATTATAAAAGAAACACTGAGCGGGCATCAGATAGCAGTTGACTGTCTCGACATGGACGAAGCAGGTGCGGATTCTCTCGAAGCATATGATTATGTTTTTGTCGGCACGTACACATGGGGGGACGGTGATCTTCCTTACGAAGCGGAAGATTTTTACGAAGATATTCTGCACAGCCAGCTCAACGGACTGAAAACGGCCTGTTTCGGTTCAGGCGATCACGCCTACCCGAAGTTTTGCGAAGCGGTCACGCTGTTTTACGATGCGTTTGAACAGGCCGGAGCCAATTTATATCCGGAAACGCTGAAAATCGAGCTGGCGCCCGAGACGGCTGAAGATCAAGAATGCTGCAAAGAATTTGTCCGCGGTTTTCTTGCATGGGCCGCTCACCACGGAGACCGGTGCCATGTTTCATAAAGGCGCGACGGCTGTCATGGCATCAGTGACTTCAGGATATTTTGTCGCAGTGAAAGACGAAGGTATTTTTCATTTTTCCGCGGAAGAAGGCTGGAAAAGACTATTCCGAGTGAAAAGCAGGGTTCATGTGCTGACTTACATAGGGCCTTACATATTCGCCGCTGGAGAAAAAGGCGCCGTCCTCAGATCAGCCGATCAGGGAAAGACTTGGACGGCCTCCCGATTTCCGACCAGCGCCTCCGTATGGGCCGTTGCCGGGCGGAATGACGGGTTTGTCTGTGCGCATGGCACATATTGCCTCTACTTATCTGATGATTTCGGCGTCACTTGGCATGTGGCTAAGCCCTTTTCACAATTAAAGGAGCCGCCTGTCATCCGTTCGCTTTGTTTACACGGTCAGACGATTTATATAGGCACCCGGATTCATATGAATCATGGCGGCATTTGGGCGTATGAACTGACGGAAGACCGCATCCGGCGTATAAGCCGCGAAAGGCAGCGCATGACGGCTTCAATGATGATGTATCAGAATGAATGGCTCATTGCAGCAAAGGGCGCGGCAAAAGGAGAACGGGGCGAGATTGCCGTCCGAAACGTACGGACGCAAGAGGAGTTTGCCATTACAGCCGGGCCCGCCGTACGGGAAAAATCATTTCTCGACGTTTCTGAGGATAACGGGATTATTTATGTCACATCGTCACAGGACGAAAATGGATTTTCGCGTATTTATCAAGCTGATCTCGCCGCCGGTGAATTAAAGTGGTTTGATACGATCCGCGGTCACGGATGGCGGGTGGCCAACCGGGAAGAAAACTTTTTTTGCGCGGGCCTTTACGAAAGTAAGTTTGTCAGACCGTATGAGGCGGTACGGCTCGCACATTAGTTTTTATGCATAAAGGAGAGACGAAGATGGGGAATGTATTGCTTGTTTACGCTACAATGTCAGGAAACACCGAGGCGATGGCGGATTTAATTGAAAAAGGGCTGATCGAAGCACAAGCATCCGTAGACAGATATGAAGCGATGGATATTCATGCCGAACTTTTTAATGATTACGAGTATATTTTATTAGGCACATATACGTGGGGAGACGGGGATCTTCCTGATGAAATGCTCGATATTGCTGAAGATATGGAAAACCTGGAGTTTACGGGAAAAACATTTGCTTTGTTCGGTTCCGGAGATACGTCCTATGAGTTTTTTTGCGGAGCGCTTGACGAATTGGAAAAAGTAATCACGGCCCGCGGCGGGCGGGTAGTGCTGCCGTCGGTCAAAATTGAAAACAACCCTGAGGGCAGTGAGGAAGAAGAGCTCCGGGAATTCGGAAGACAGTTTGCCGCGCTGTGCAGCCAGCCGGCAGAATAAAGGCTTGTTCCTTTTTTTCTTGTCTTTGTATCCTTCCTTTGTTACAGTAATGAGGTAGAAAATCAGAGGAGGACAATACATATGAAAATGATGGATGCAAATGAAATTATTTCATTTATTCAAAATAGTACAAAATCAACGCCTGTAAAAGTGTATGTAAAAGGCGATCTTGAAGGAATCAGCTTTGGCGATTCCGCTAAAACATTCCTGAACGGCCAATCCGGCGTCGTTTTTGGCGAGTGGGCTGAAATTAAAAGCGCAATCGAAGAAAACAAAGACAAAATTGAGGATTACGTCATTGAAAATGACCGCCGCAACTCTGCGATCCCGATGCTTGATTTAAAAGATGTTAAAGCGAGAATCGAGCCCGGCGCTATTATCCGCGACCAAGTCGAAATCGGCGACAATGCCGTTATCATGATGGGTGCATCTATTAATATCGGTTCAGTCATCGGCGAAGGTACGATGATTGATATGAACGTTGTTCTCGGTGGACGCGCGACTGTCGGCAAAAACTGCCACATCGGAGCGGGTTCTGTATTAGCGGGCGTTATTGAGCCGCCTAGCGCTAAGCCTGTTGTCGTGGAAGACGACGTTGTGATCGGCGCAAATGCGGTTGTGCTTGAAGGCGTAACAATCGGTAAAGGCGCGGTTGTCGCTGCCGGAGCCATCGTTGTAAATGACGTCGAGCCATATACCGTTGTAGCGGGAACACCTGCGAAAAAAATCAAAGATATCGATGAAAAAACAAAAGGCAAAACAGAAATCAAACAGGAATTACGCCAGCTGTAAGGAATGGTTTGATAGAATGGGCGTGGATGATAAAATCCACGCCTTATTCTTATCTCAAGGAGGAATACATATGGAAAAAGAGCGGCTCATTGCCATCCGAAGAGATCTGCACCGCATTCCGGAGATCGGCTTTCAGGAATATAAAACCCAACAGTACCTGCTGAATCTATTGAACCAATATCCGGAGGAAAGAATTGAAATCGAAACTTGGAGAACCGGCATCTTTGTCAAAGTCAACGGCACGGCTCCGGAAAAAATGCTCGCCTACAGAGCGGATATAGACGCTCTGTCGATTGAAGAGCAGACGGGGCTTCCGTTTGCATCTGAACACCCCGGTTTTATGCACGCATGCGGCCACGATATGCACATGACCATCGCGCTCGGCATTATTGATCATTTTGTCCATCATCCCGTCAAACATGATCTGCTCTTTTTATTCCAGCCGGCTGAAGAAGGACCGGGCGGAGCGGAACCGATGCTTGAAAGCGATGTGCTGAAAAAATGGACACCGGATTTGATTACCGCTCTCCATATAGCACCTGAGCTTCCTGTAGGCACAATCTCCACCAAAAGCGGATTGCTGTTTGCCAATACGAGCGAACTCGTCATCGATCTCGAGGGGAAAGGCGGGCATGCGGCATATCCGCATACAGCAGACGACATGGTCGTCGCCGCGAGCACGCTTGTCACGCAGCTGCAGACAGTCATATCCAGAAATACGGATCCGCTTGACAGCGCTGTGATCACTGTCGGAACGATTACCGGGGGCACGGCGCAAAATATCATCGCAGAGCATGCTCATCTGGAGGGAACCATCCGGACGCTTTCCGAGGAATCAATGCGTATGGTGAAAAAGCGGGTTGAAGAGCTTGTCAAAGGAATTGAAATCGGCTTCCGATGCAAAGGAAAAGTCACATATCCGTCCGTTTATCATCAAGTTTATAATACAAGCGGCCTGACCGAAGAATTTATGCAATTTGTCAGCGATCATCAGCTTGCTGACGTGAGAACGGCGAAAGAAGCGATGACCGGAGAAGATTTCGGATATATGCTGAAAAAATATCCCGGCTTTATGTTCTGGCTGGGGGCCGATTCATCCCACGGGCTTCATCACGCAAAGCTGAACCCGGATGAAGAAGCGATGGAAACCGGGGTCAATGTCATGGTCGGATATTTTTCGAAGTATGCCAATTAAATCCGAAAAGAAGAATAATCTAACAAAAATTGAGCATTCTACATAACGGAGGTGTTCAATATGACGAAAAAAATTGGAATTGAACAATCTTTATCGGATGTAGAACAGGCGTTAAAACAAAAAGGATATGACGTAGTGATGATGAAGACTCCTGAGGATGCGAAGAATTGTGACTGCTGTGTCGTAACCGGACTTGACAGCAATGTCCAAGGAATTGCCGATACGTCAACTCAGGCTCCCGTCATTACGGCTTCCGGAATGACCGCCGACGAAATCTGCAGCGAAGTGGAAAAAAAATTTCATTAAAAAAGAAAAAACCGAAGCTTACGCTTCGGTTTTTCTATTCGGCGGATGCGGCGTTTTTAAAACGGTCGAGCGCGATTTTTATTTCTCTCCGCAGTACGCGTTCAACCCGCCATTGCTCCATATTTTCAGTTTTGGCAATGATTCTGATCACCATTTCTGACGAGCTTAAATCCTGAACCCCGATGACGTCCGGCCCTTCCTTAATCTGCGGGAGCTCAGCGGCTGCTTTGTCACACGCGGTTTGCAGGATTTGAATGGTTTCATCAAGATTTTTTTCAAGCGGCACTTTAATATCGACAAGCGCCTGCATCGTTCCGCGGGAATGGTTGCTCACATTCGTAATGCCCCGGTTGGGAAGATAGTGAAGCGTGCCGTCAAAGCTCCGGATTTGCGTCGTACGGAGACCGACCTGCTCGACAATGCCGCTGTAGCCGGCAACCGTAATATAATCGCCGACGTCGATCTGTTTTTCCAAAAGGATAAAAAATCCGGTGACGATGTCACTGACGAGCCCCTGAGCCCCGAAGCCGACTGCGAGACCGACCACGCCGGCGCCGGCAATGAGAGCGCTCGGATTGTAGTGAAATAAATCTAAAATCATTACGATAAAAACGAAAATCAGGATGTATCCATATACATTAAGCGCGAGGCTTCGCAAAGTATAAGCGCGGCCTTTGGAGAGGTTGTTTTGTTGCTCGAATTTCTGAAACAGATGCTTGATCAGCTTTTTTCCTGCCGTCCGGAAAATAAAGTACGCTAAAATAATGAGAGCCAGCTTTATGATGAAAATCCCGGCAGATGTGAGAAGCCCGGCCCAATCAAAGTGTTTTAAATCAATCATAGTGATGTCTTCCTTTCAAGTCTATTGCAGAAAAAGCTAAAAGTGATATACCCGTTTTTAAAATAAAATAAACCTTTTAATAGAAATCAGTTATTTCATTTAAGATTTGTTCATATTGCCCGGTTTCAATATCATCATTTTTGTGAAGATATGAACTAAGAAATCGCCACACTCATTTTAACATGGTGATTCAGCCAAATCATTTCCTTTGGAGGGAAAACAGGAGAACGTTGCCCGGCGAAACTGAAAGCCCCGGCAAAAAACCTTTTTCATAAGGAGGGTAATAAGATGAAATTACGTCAGCAAATGCCTGAATTGACAGGCGCTAAAGCATGGATTAACAGAGAAGTCACGAAGGAACAGCTGGTCGGCGGAAAACCGGCACTGATTCACTTCTGGTCCGCCAGCTGCCGCATGTGTAAAGAAGCGATGCCTGAGATGAACGAATTTCGTGATAAATATAAAGATCAGCTGAATGTGGTGGCCGTTCACATGCCCCGTTCCGAAGATGATCTTGACCTTGAGAAAATCAAGGAAACAGCGGCTGAACACGATATCTCTCAGCCGATTTACGTCGACAGCGATCATACGCTGACTGAAGCATTTGAAAATGAATATGTGCCGGCTTATTACGTTTTTGATAAAAGCGGACAGCTCCGCCATTTTCAAGCGGGAGGAAGCGGGATGAAAATGCTTGAAAAACGCGTCAGCCGAGTACTTTCAGAATCGGAGCAGGCTTCTGAGTAATCGGGACAATCTCCGTCGGACTATTGTCTCGGTTCCGCAAACCCTTTGCCGTTTAGGTAACAGGGTTTTTTTGTGCCTATTGGATAAAAAATTCCAATATGCCATGTGTGGCTTAAAAAATAAGAGAAACAGCCGTAAACACGCTGTACCGCTTGTTTTATCCATATCATAATCTTTTACATATTATAGTCGAAAATTGTAGATATTACGCTAATTTTCATTAAACAAGTAATTTCAAGTTATATTTTGAAATGGTTGAATAAATTGGAACTTTGTCCAGAATCCCCTATATGATAAGGGATTTTTGTATATAAAGTACCATTTTCAGAAAATAAGCAATTTTTCATAGAGTAAATAAAATAGTAAAATGATAAAATAATAGTTGATAAAATTACTTTTGTAATCTAATATCTTAATAAAAGCGTTTAAATTTTTGACAGGGGGTTTTACACATGTTTAATGAAAGAGAAGCGCTGCGCTTACGTTTAGAACAATTGAACGAAGCAGAGGTAAAAGTCATTCGTGAATATCAAATAGAACGTGATAAAATATATGCAAAACTGAGAGAATTAGACAATACAGGCAGCCTGTCCGATACAAAAAAAGAGTTTCGTCCGGAGAAAAAAAGTGACTCTCTCCCGGTGCTTGCAGAGCTTGCAGCACAGGAAATGAGAAGCTATCAAAAGCCGCAGACACAGCCTCAATCCTCCCAGCCGCAGATGCAGTCTATTACGTCTCTTCCCGCCGGCATTCCAGACGGTTCTACAAGAAGAAGAAGAGGGACGGCGAGACCGGGATCAAAAGCGGCAAAACTGCGCGAAGCAGCGATTAAAACATTGAAACGCCACAATGCAGCGATCAAAAGTTCCGAACTGCAAAAGGAAATTGAAAAGGAAAGCGGCCTTGAAATTCCTAATATGACAACATTTATGCAAAGCTTAATTAAAATGTATCCGGAAGTGAAAAAACCATACCGCGGCCAATATATTCTTGAGGGAGAAATTTCTCAGGAAACAGCAGAAACGGCAAATGATACGGCTGCTGAATAATAAAACAGTAAAAACTGCTTGCGTTACTCAAGCAGTTTTTTTGCGTTTTCCCGCTTATTCTGCGGAAGTGACGCATCTTTTCCCGGCTTTTTTTCAAGCTTGACGACATATTTTTGGAAAGGCTTTTCGCCGTCAGCACGTTCTTTCAACGCATCCAGTTTTTCATCAAACGACTGATCGCGGGACTCTGATTGTACAAATTGTTTTTGCAGGGAGATGACTTGTTCGGTAACGGCTTTAAGCAAGTCTTCTGCCTGAACAGTCTCTTTGGAAACAGAAGGGATTTCCAGAGCTCGTTCCGCCGGTTCCGCCGTGCGGCTGTCAATATCAGCAAAATGGCCGGCAATCCAAGCATCACTTTCGTCCAGCTGCCGTTTATACGAAAGAATGGTTTCTTGAAATAACTTTTCTTTCGTTTTTTCTATTTCTACAAGCCGTTCTTTTGTTTCTAGTATTCGATCTCTCATATGATTAATTTCTATTTTAATATGTTTGAGTTGGTATTCTTTTTCTATCATTTGTGTTTGGAGCCGGGTATTTTCGTCTGCAGCGGCATGATAACGCTGTTTCATATCTTCGTGAGAAGTCCGTTCAGTCTGAATGGCGGTCTCAAGTGAGCGGATGCGGGTATGTAAGTTTTTATTTTCTTCTTCAAATTTTACATTTGTAAGATGCAGACGGTGCTTTTCTTCCATCTCATTTTTCCGCCGAAACGTTTCCTGCTGAAGCAGTTCTTGCAGAATGACGATTTTATCGAGCAGCCCGGCTCTGATTTCATGCAAAGAACGTTCCGTGTCACTTGTCTGTTTGTGTTTTTGAACCATGGCTTTCAATTCGTCAGAAAGCTTGTGAAGCCGCTCTTTAATATTGGCGTTTTCCTCCTGAAGCTTATTATTTTTTTGATGGAAGTAGCTTGTTTCAAATTCTGAAATTAATTTTCTGCATCTGGAAAGTTCGGATTTCAAGTAAAGGTTCTCTTGAGAAGTGTCGTGGAAAAACGGACCGGATATTTTCATAAGAACCATCTCCCTCATGATGTTAACACTACAATATGGGAAAGGATCAACGGCTATTCCTCTTAATTAAACAGACAAGCACCGTAATATTGTATTTCGGCTGAGGCGTTTGCTATGCTTTTATATAGAATGGGAGAGAGATGACATGAAACGGGTGAATGTAATATTAGCGGGGGGAGCTTCCCGAAGATTCGGAGAACCGAAAGCTTTTGCAAAGTGGAAGGGCGGCATGTTTTATGAACAGGTGAAAAAAGCCTTCGGCGGCGGAGAAACGGTAATTATCAGCCGCCCTGAACATATAAAAAAGTTCTTATCAAACAGGGAGCGGCATGTTTTGGCCGATGAGCCGCGGTTTCGGGGAATGGGCCCGCTTGCCGGCATCTATACGGCAATGAAACAAACGGAAGGCGAAATATATACGGTCATATCCTGTGACACGCCGCTCGTAACAAGAAAAACGATGGCGGCGCTTGAAATGAAGCTGACCGGAAACCTGGACGCTGTCATACCGGTTTGTGAAAACAGAGAGCAGCCCCTCTTGGCGGTTTACCATAAGCGGGTGCAGGATGTGCTTTTTGATCAGCTGACACAAAACAAACTGAAAATGACAGACACGCTGAAACAGCTGTCTGTCTGTTATGTGCAGGCTGAAGACATCGGCGCCGGGCCGGAGGAGTTCGCTAATATCAACACACAGGACGATTACACCAGACTTTTGGCGCATGTCGAGTCTTCAAATCAAGACTGATCGGGAAGAAACATGGTATGATGGAAATAAAAATGCAAGGGGACAACACAGATGGAAGAGCGCTATTCGCGGCAGACAAGATTTAAGCCGATAGGGGAAAAAGGGCAGCAGGCGCTGGCTGACAGCAGTGTCCTGATTGTCGGAGCCGGAGCCCTCGGAACAGCAGCAGCAGAGGGTTTGGCAAGAGCCGGAGCGGGCCGTATGGCGATTATTGACCGGGATTATGTGGAATGGAGCAATTTACAAAGACAGCAGCTGTATACAGAAGAAGACGCGAGACAGCGCCTGCCGAAAGCAATGGCGGCCAAGGCGCGTCTTTTGGCGGTAAACAGTGATATACATATCGATGCTTACGCGGCGGAAGGTACGGCGGAAACGCTCGAACCGCTGATCGAACAAGCGGATTGCATCGTGGATGCGACAGATAATTTTGAAACGAGAATGGTCATCAATGATCTGGCGCTGAAAACGAAAACACCTTGGATTTACGGTGCCTGTGTCAGCAGTCAGGGAATGTGCATGACGATTATTCCGGGGGTTACGCCGTGTTTATCCTGCCTGTTTGAGCAAATGCCCGTGGGCGGAGCGACATGTGATACAGCGGGCATCATACCTCCGGCGGTTCATATCGTCTCCGCTTATCAGCAGGCTGAGGCGCTGAAATTGCTGACAGGAAATCATGCGGCGGTAAATCGGCGCTTTTTCACGTTTGACGTGTGGAATAACACCAATATGAGCATAAATGTGGATCAGATCAAACGGAATCATTGCCCTTCCTGCGGCGCGGAGCCCGTATATCCGTATCTGCAGCCTGAAAACAGGCCGAAAGCAAGCGTGCTGTGCGGAAGAGACACCGTTCAAATCAGATCGGAAGCCTTAAAGAGGCTGGATAAAGAAGAGCTTGTCAAACGTCTGAAGCAGATCGGTAAAGTGGAAGCAAATGAATTTCTGCTGCACATGGCGTATGAGCGCTTCAGAATCGTTATTTTTCAGGACGGACGGGCTCTGATTCACGGTACAAACGATATAAAAGAAGCAAATTCAGTTCTGGCCAGGGTGATCGGACTGTAGGAAGGGGAGATATTGCTATGCTTGAAAAAAGAACGCCGATTCAGGTGGACGAAGCAGTCCGCCGGGTGAGCCGGTATAAAAAACAGGGGGATACCGAATGGGTGGCGCTTGAGGACAGTCTCCACCGCTATTTGGCGGAGGATGTTAAGGCGGATCATGATGTGCCGGCCTTTAACCGTTCCCCATATGACGGGTTTGCCATCAGGGCGAGTGATTCAAAAACGGCTTCCCGTGACAATGCAGTCACCTTTGAAGTAATTGACCATATCGGGGCCGGCGCCGTGTCAGAAAAAGAACTCGGGCCTTATGAAGCGGTCCGCATTATGACGGGGGCGCAGATTCCAAAAGGTGCGGATGCCGTAGTGATGCTTGAGCTGACAAAAACGTTTTCTGAAAACGGGACGAATTACATGTCAGTGAAACGCCCTTTTCATGCGGGTGATAATATTTCATATCAAGGAGAAGACGCGAAAAAAGGCAGCCCGCTATTAAAAAAAGGGACGAAAATTACGCCGGGCGTAACCGCTCTTTTAGCAACCTTCGGCTATGCTTCTGTTCCAGTGGTCAGAAAGCCGGTTGTCGGCATTATCGCAACGGGAACCGAGCTTCTTCATGTCAGCGATCCGCTTGAGCCGGGGAAAATCCGCAACAGCAACGCTGCTATGGTGTATGCCCAGGTCATTGAAGCGGGCGCGGTACCGCTGAACTTAGGGAAAATTTCCGATGATTTTGATGACAGCTATGATGCGGTGAAGGAAGCTATGAAAAAAGTTGATTTTCTGATCACGACCGGCGGCGTGTCAGTCGGCGATTTTGATTTTCTTCCAGACATTTATAATAAGCTCGGAGCGGAAGTTCTTTTTAACAAAGTGGCAATGCGCCCGGGGAGCGTGACAACTGTCGCCCGGGCCGATGACATGCTGCTGTTCGGCCTTTCAGGCAATCCGTCCGCATGTTATGTCGGATTCACCCTGTTTGTCAAACCGATGATTCAGACGTGGCTTCTGAATGAAAAACCTCATTCCGGATGGACGGAAGCCGTGTTAACAAACGACTTTCCGAAACCGAATCCGTTTACGAGATTTGTGAGGGCATTTGTTTATCATAAGGACGGAAAGATGATGGCGTCACCGGTCGGTCTCGACAAATCAAGCTCAGTCACATCTCTTGCCGAAGCAAACGCGTTTATCCTTCTGCCGGGAGGAACGAGGGGGTATGAAGCGGGCCGGACGGTTCACGCGCTCCTCATCCGTGATGAGAATGGAAGTGAATGGCCGTGGTCAATTCTTTCCCGATCGTCCAGATCGTAGGTTTTCAAAACAGCGGTAAAACAACGTTTATTGAACGTGTGCTGAAAGCTGCGCCGAAAGAGTGCGATATTGGATGTTTAAAACATCACGGACATGGAGGAGAACCGGAGCCTTTTTCTGACGGAAAAGACTCGGAGCGTTTTTCAAAGGCCGGAGCCGCGGTTACGGCAGTAGAAGGGGACGGCGTCCTGCAGCTTACGGCGCGAAAAAAATGGGATTTGGCGGGCTTGATCAGTCTGTATGAATGTCTGGGAATTGACGGTCTTCTCATAGAGGGATTTAAACATGCGCCGCATCCGAAAATCATTATGATCAAAGACAGCGAAGATTGGCAAAAGCTGAAGCATTTGGAGCGCGTGATCGCAGTTGTCAGCAGAAATACGGAGCATATGCCGGCAGATGCAGGCATGCCCGTATTCCATGCGGACGATCCGGCTGCCATGATGTTTGTGCTTTCGCAGCTGAAAGGGGAATCTGCTTAAATGGAACGTTTTCAAATTACAAGGGAACCTATCATTGCGGAAAATATCGTAAAAAAAGTTGAAAAGCGTGAAGCCGGCGCCATCACAACGTTTATCGGCACGGTCAGAGAGTGGACTGCCGGGCGGCGGACGGTACGGCTCGAATATGAAGCGTATGAACCGATGGCTGTTCAAATGCTTTCTCAAATCGGCGATGAAATCAGCGCGAAATGGGAAGGAGCCGAAGCTGCAATCACTCACCGTGTCGGCGTCCTTGATATCGGAGAAGCAGCGGTCGTAATCGCCGTGTCTTCACCGCACAGAAAGGCGGCATATGAGGCGAATGAATATGCAATTGAACGGATAAAACAGATTGTGCCGATATGGAAAAAAGAAATCTGGGAAGACGGCGAAGAATGGATAGGCGATCAGCTGGAAACAACGCCCTATCCGAACGGAAAACCGGATTTGGATAAAGGGGAATCGCGATGATTAAAGTATTATTGTTTGCCGGGCTTGCGGAGCAGGCGGGAACACCGGTCATTGAACTTGACGAAAAAGAGACGGCGGCGTCTGCTGTAAAAACGCTGCTAAAGGAACGGTACGGCCTTCAGACGATTGACAATGCCATGATCGCAATCAATGAAACATATGTAAAAGACAACAGCATCGTAACAGAAGGTGATACCATTGCCTTTATCCCTCCTGTAAGCGGAGGGTGAAAAAAGAGCCGGATGTGCATCATTGCCATCCGGCTTTTTTGTATATAGGCGCTGAATTCCAGAGAATATCCAAATGGGATTTAAAGGAATTTTTGATTGAGGCGGTTTTGATTAGATGAATAGGCTGAAGACAGTGCCTTCACAAGGCTTTGAGCCTCCCGTCATACCGGTCTGACAATACTTTTTTTTACATAATTATGGAACGTAAAGCTGAGAATTTGTGTTACAATTTAGCATAAATACGCAAACGGCAAAAAAATTGAAACTTCTCTCAGCCTAAAGCGTACGTATAAACAGAATAATACATAGGAGGCATCAGCAATATGGAACCAAACCTGGAAAAAAGCAATACGGCAGTAACGGAAAAGCCGTCAATTTTCGGCGTCATTACAAGTCCTGTTGTGCAGTTTAAAAGATTAAAAGAGAAGCCGGTCATCGGCATTCCTCTCCTGATTGTCATCATTCTCATCGCGGCCGGCAGTATTTTGCGCGGATTGGGGATGAATTATGAAGAAGTGCTGAACAGCTCATCTCTTGACGGATTGTCGGATGATCAGATTGAAATGACCAAAACCATTGCTAAATTCGGCTCGATGTTCGGAGGAATCTTCGGGGGCATTATCGCTCTGTTTATCGTTCCGCTCATTTACTGGCTGTGCGTCAAAATTTCAGGCGGCGTGACAACTTACAAAAAAATGCTCTCACTCAGCCTGTTTACGGCATTTATTACCAATATCGGCTTAGCTATTAACGGTCTTGTTACTTATTTTACCGGTGCGGGCTCACTGTACGCCGTTACATCTTTGGCGAGTGTCATACCGGCCGGAGACGGCGTCGCGGTCTTTTTAAGCGCGTTTGACATTTTCAGCATCTGGAGCTATATTCTGCTCGCTTTGGGACTTCGCTATACAGGCGGCATTTCAAAAAAAGCGGCCTGGACTTCCGCGATTGTCCTGTTTGTTATTATGCTTTTGGTTTCGGCAGTCGGAGGACTGTTAAGTTCAGTGACAGCAGGTGTATAACATGAAAAAAATTTGGATCGGAATCGGCATCGCCGTAATTGTTGCAGTATTCGTCGGTATCAATATTTATAAGTCTGCCGCTCCCGCGGGCGGCAGCGCCGGGAAAAAAATCGAAACCGGAACCATGGAAAACAGAGAAATCTCCTCTACGGTTATGGTTCCGGGAACACTTAAATTCTCTAAAGAACAGTATGTTTTTTATGAAGCGGATAAAGGAACTCTTGATAAAGTGAAAGTAAAAGAAGGCGACAAAGTAAAAAAAGGGTCGTCGTTAGTCACGTATACAAATGAGCAGCTCAATCTTGATAAAGAACAAAATGAGTTGACAGAACAATCAAAACGTATGCAAATCGAACAAGTTGAAGAAAAACTCAGAGCATTAAACAGCAAGGAACAAGATCTGGCAAAACAAGTGGGAGAAGCGGAAGCCAAAAAACAAATTGAATCCGAACGGACTGATCTGCAGCTTCAGCAAAAAACGGCTGAAATCGAATTAAAGCAATCTGATTTGCAAAAGCAGTCTCTTGAAAATCAAGTGGCGAATCTCAATGTTAAGAGTGAGATGGACGGGACGGTTATCTCGGTAAATCAAGAAGCGGCTTCTAAAAAATCGGATATTCAAGAACCGGTTATACATATAGGAGACCCGGAACACCTGATCGTTGCCGGCAATTTGTCCGAATACGACACGCTGAAAGTGAAAAAGGGACAAAGCGTTACAATTACCTCAGACGCTATTCCAGGTAAAACGTGGAAAGGGAGAGTGGCGGCTGTCGGCCTCGTTCCTGATCAAAAGTCAAGCGCTGCTTCCGGGGAAAGTACGGAACAGGCCGTGCAGTATCCGTTCCAGGTTAAGCTGATCGGAAACCTTCCGGAGGGCAAGCCGGGGTTTAAATTAATTATGAACATTGAAACCGACAAACGGAAAGCCGATACACTGCCGTCCTCCGCAGTCAAAAAAGACGGAGATGAGCACTGGGTCTTTACTGTAAAAGACGGGAAGGCCAAACGCGTGAAAGTTAAAGTCGGCGATACCGCAAATCAGCTTACGGAGATAAAAGAGGGGCTTTCAAAGGATGATAAAGTCATTCTGAATCCGGCTGACGATTTGACTGACGGAACGGATGTGAAAGCATAGATGATTCAGCTTTCAAAGGTGAAAAAAAGCTATCAGATCGGCAAGGAGACGTTTGATGTTCTTCGTTCAATCGACTTGACGATTGAAGAAGGAGAATATGTGTCAATTATGGGACCGTCGGGATCGGGGAAATCTACGATCATGAATATCATCGGCTGTCTGGACAGACCGACGTCCGGCAGTTACAGGCTTGCGGGCGAAGATGTTTCTTCATGCACTGAAAAAGAGCTTGCGGCGGTCCGGAACAAATCAATCGGATTTGTCTTTCAGCAGTTTCAGCTGCTGCCGCGATTGAATGCAAGAAAAAATGTCGAACTCCCCATGATCTACGCCGGTATCGGCAAAAAAGAGCGTGAGGAACGGGCTGAGTATGCACTGGAAAAAGTCGGTTTGGCGGATCGGATGCGTCACATGCCGAATGAGCTGTCAGGCGGCCAGAAGCAGCGTGTCGCGATTGCAAGAGCCATCGTGAACGAACCGAAGCTCATTTTAGCTGATGAACCGACCGGCGCACTGGATACGAAAACAAGCATTTCCATTATGGAGCAGTTCACAGAGCTTAATGCAGAGGGCGTGACCGTGGTGCTTGTGACTCATGAGCCTGAAGTGGCGGACTGTACAAACAGAGTGATTTTCGTCCGTGACGGCATGATCGTTTCCCGCGATGCTGAGCAGAGGAGAGTGGGGGAATGAGCCTGTCAGAAAATCTCCGGATGGCCCTCAGTTCCGTAAGAGCTCACAAGCTGAGATCGATTCTGACAATGCTCGGAATCATTATCGGCGTCGGTTCAGTAATCGTTGTTGTGGCTGTCGGCCAGGGCGGAGAGCAAATGCTGAAGCAATCCATCAGCGGGCCGGGCAATACGATTGAATTGTTTTACATGCCCAGTGATGAAGAATTAACAGCCAATCCGAACGCCTTACAGGAAGCGAGTTTTACAGAAGAAGATATTAATGGATTAAAAGGAGTGGACGGCGTAAAGCAGGTTGTCGCTTCCGCTGTAAAATCCATGACGGCCCGTTACCATGAAGAAGACACGGATATTACGCTGAACGGCATTAACAGCGGCTACATGGACGTAAAAAAGCTGGACGTTCAAGATGGACGGACATTTACGGACAATGATTTTCTTTCCGGGAAAAGAGCGGGAATCATCTCGAAAAAAATGGCTGAAAAGCTGTTCGGGAAAACGTCTCCGCTCGGAAAAATCGTCTGGGCCGGCGGACAGCCCGTTGAAGTAATCGGCGTACTGAAAGAAGAGAGCGGTTTTTTATCGTTAGGACTCAGTGAAATGTATGTGCCGTTCAACATGCTGAAAACGTCTTTCGGTACTAACGACTACAGCAACGTTTCCGTTCAGACGGAGTCCGCTGATCAAATCAAATCAACAGGAAAAGAAGCGGCTCGTCTCTTAAATGACAATCACGGTACAAAAGAGGCCTATCAAGTTATGAATATGGAAGAAATCGCGGCGGGAATCGGTCAGGTCACGACCGTCATGACGACGATCATCGGTTCGATCGCCGGTATTTCTCTCATTGTCGGCGGGATCGGGGTCATGAATATTATGCTCGTATCAGTGACGGAACGGACAAGAGAAATCGGCATCCGCAAATCGCTCGGTGCCACGAGAGGACAGATTCTGACACAATTCTTAATTGAATCTGTTGTGCTTACATTAATCGGCGGCTTAATCGGAATCGGTCTCGGCTACGGGGGAGCATCACTCGTTTCCCTTATCGCAGGCTGGCCGTCGCTCGTTTCTTGGCAGGTGGTTTGTATCGGCGTACTGTTCAGTATGCTGATCGGTGTCATTTTCGGCATGCTGCCCGCCAACAAAGCATCACGCTTAGATCCGATTGAAGCGTTACGGTATGAATAACCCGTACCCCATGCAGTCTGCATGGGGTTTTTTTGTGTTTTAATGATTGAATGAATATAATAGACTTTTTTCATTTATGATAAAAAGAAAATGTCATACAATTGTCCCCCTTTTTGTCGAATTTACAGTTTACAAACCCTATGTACATACGTTAATATGAACAAATGTGAAAGATTTTGATAGTTATTGAATGAATTTGAGTGATTTTAGTTGCTAGAAGTAAAAAAAGCGTTTACAATTATCTTGCAGCCGAAATGAATACGTTTCCAAAGGAGGCGGAATATGCTCACTCCTGAAAGGTATCAGCTGATTATTGATCAGATTGAAAAGCGTGATGTGGTGAAGATTCAAGAGCTGATAAGCATGACAAATGCTTCTGAATCAACGATCAGAAGAGATTTATCAACACTCGAAGAGCGCGGATTTTTAAAGCGCGTTCACGGCGGGGCGTCTAAACTTTCCAACAGCAGGCAAGAACCCGATATGCTTGAAAAATCCTCCAAAAACCTTCAAGATAAACTGAAGATCGCAGAAGAAGCGGCATCTTTATTAGAAGAAGGTGACTGTATTTATCTTGATGCGGGAACAACTACATTGCATATGATTGATTTTATAGATCATACAAAGGACATTGTGGTTGTCACAAACGGAGTTATGCATATCGACGCTTTAATAAGGAAAGGGATTCCTTTTTATCTTCTCGGAGGATATGTGAAGCATAGAACAGGTGCGATGATCGGCGGCGCCTCATTAACGGCGGTCAGCCAGTACCGTTTTGACAAAAGCTTCCTCGGGGTGAACGGCGTGCACATTGAAGCCGGTTTTACAACACCCGATCCGGATGAGGCTCTTCTGAAGACAAAGGCTGTGAGACAGGCGAAAAACGCGTATGTTTTAGCCGATCCTTCTAAATTCGGCGAGATTTCTTTCGCAGCGTTCGCCGCCTTGGGCGATGCAGCTATCATTACCACTGAAGCTGAAGAACTTGCATTCGATAATTACCAAGAAAAAACTGTCGTAAAGGTAGTGAAACCATGATTTACACTGTAACCCTCAATCCGTCTGTTGACTATATCGTTCACGTTGAAGATTTTGCCGTAGGCGGTTTAAACCGTTCCAGCTATGACACGAAGTATCCCGGCGGAAAAGGCATCAACGTTTCAAGATTACTGAAAAGACACCATGTGCCGTCAAAAGCATTGGGGTTTGTCGGCGGATTTACCGGAAATTATATCACGTCATTTTTGCAGCAGGAAGGTCTGGAAACGGCTTTTTCTGAGGTAGATGAAGACACGCGTATAAATGTAAAACTGAAAACGGGCGATGAAACGGAAATTAACGGACAGGGCCCGACGATTTCAGACAAAGTGTTCAATACCTTTTTAGAACAGTTCTCCGCTCTGGAAGAGGGAGACATCGTCGTTTTAGCGGGAAGCATTCCTTCTTCCCTGCCGCATAACACGTATGAAAAAATTGCTGAGGCATGCAGAAAGCAGAATGCCCGGGTAGTCGTGGACATCTCCGGTGAAGCGCTGATGAAAGCGACAGAAATGAAACCGTTTTTGATGAAGCCGAATCATCATGAGCTTGGGGAAATGTTCAATACGGTCATTGATTCAGCCGAAGCTGCCGTTCCTTACGGTAAAAAATTGATTGAACAAGGCGCTGAACACGCGATTGTTTCGATGGCTGGCGACGGTGCGCTTTTATTTACGAAAGAGGCGGTTTTCCTCGCCAATGTTCCTAAAGGAAAGCTTGTCAATTCGGTAGGCGCGGGTGATTCCGTCGTCGCGGGATTCCTTGCGGGAATTTCAAAACAGCTGCCTTTGGAAGATGCGTTCCGTTTAGGAGTTGCTTCCGGAAGCGCGACGGCATTTTCTGAAGAACTCGGAACTGAAGAGTTTGTACAGCAGCTTCTTCCTGAAGTTAAAGTCACACGTCTATAGAGGAGGAAAGAAAAGTGAAGATAACTGAGCTGTTAACAAGAGATACAATTCATCTCAATATAGAAAGCAAAGAGAAAGAAAACGTTATCGATGAAATGGTGACAGTGCTTGACAAAGCCGGCAGATTAAATGACAGAGAGGCTTACAAAGCAGCCATTTTAAATCGTGAAAGCCAAAGCTCAACGGGAATCGGCGAAGGCATTGCCATTCCTCATGCGAAGACGGCGAGCGTCATTAACCCGGCCATCGCATTCGGACGTTCAAAAGATGGTGTGGATTATGAATCATTAGACGGTCAGCCGGCACACCTGGTCTTTATGATTGCGGCAACCGAAGGAGCAAACAATACGCACCTTGAAGCATTATCAAGACTTTCAACGCTTCTTATGCGTGAGGAAATCCGCAAACAGCTTCTTGAAGCTGAATCAGAAGATGCGATCATTGACATCATCAATCAGCATGACAAAGATGACGATGAGGAAGAAGAAGAGCAGGAAGAACAGGCAGCGCCGTCAGGAAAAGGCAAAATCCTTGCCGTTACGGCATGTCCGACAGGTATCGCCCATACGTTCATGGCAGCTGACGCACTGAAGGAAAAGGCGAAAGAGCTCGGCGTTGACATTAAAGTAGAGACAAACGGCTCAAGCGGAATCAAACATAAGCTGACGGCTCAAGAAATTGAAGACGCGCCTGCGATCATCGTGGCGGCTGATAAACAGGTTGAAATGGAGCGCTTTAAAGGCAAACATGTTCTTCAAGTGCCTGTGACGGCCGGTATCAGACGTCCTCAGGAACTGATTGAAAAAGCCGTTAACCAAGATGCGCCGATTTACGAGGGCAGCGGCGGAGGATCTTCCGCTTCAGATGAAGACGGCTCGAAACAGAAATCAGGCACAAGCATCGGAAGTACTTTCTATAAACACTTAATGAGCGGTGTCAGCAACATGCTGCCATTTGTCGTCGGCGGCGGAATTCTCGTTGCGATTTCATTCTTCTGGGGAATTCATTCAGCTGATCCGAAAGACCCAACATACAACACGTTTGCCGCAGCGCTGAACTTTATCGGCGGCGATAATGCGTTAAAGCTGATTGTTGCAGTTCTTGCCGGATTTATCGCAATGAGTATTGCGGACCGTCCGGGATTTGCGCCGGGTATGGTCGGCGGATTTATGGCTACGCAGGCGAATGCCGGATTCTTGGGCGGACTGATTGCCGGATTCTTAGCCGGTTATGTCGTAGTCCTGCTGAAAAAGCTGTTTGTCTTTATTCCTCAGACTCTTGACGGATTAAAACCTGTACTGATTTATCCGCTGCTCGGTATTTTTATCACCGGTGTCCTGATGCAGTTTGTCATAAACACACCTGTCGCAGCGTTTATGAATTTCTTAACAAATTGGCTTGAAAGCCTTGGAACTGGAAACCTTGTCTTAATGGGTATTATTTTAGGCGGTATGATGGCTATCGACATGGGCGGCCCGCTCAATAAAGCGGCGTTCACTTTCGGTATCGCGATGATCGGGGCCGGAAACTATGCGCCGCATGCGGCCATCATGGCGGGCGGAATGGCTCCGCCGCTTGGAATCGCACTGGCGACAACATTCTTTAAACATAAATTCTCTAAACGTGACCGTGAAGCCGGTATTACGTGCTACTTCATGGGAGCAGCTTTCGTTACAGAAGGCGCCATCCCGTTTGCAGCGGCTGATCCGCTTCGCGTCATCCCTGCAGCCGTTGTCGGTTCTGCGGTAGCGGGCGGGTTGACAGAGTTTTTCCGGGTAACGCTTCCTGCACCGCACGGAGGAATATTCGTTGCATTCATTACGAACCATCCGCTGCTTTACTTAATGAGCATCGTGATCGGAGCGGTTGTAACGGCGGTTATCTTGGGAATCGTCAAAAAACCGGTTGTAGAGAAATAAGCAAAAAGCGTCCTTTACGGGCGCTTTTTTCAATCATGTGCGCATAGAAGCGTTATGTATTTGGTGATGAGTTGTGATAAAGTAAAGATAGTACATGAAACCGTAACAGTGATCGTCTAGGAGGAACCACGTTGACTGAAGAACAAAAACCTACTTCTGAAAAATCGGTAAAAAGAAAATCCAACACGTATTGGGAATGGGGAAAGGCCATCATTATAGCGGTCGCTCTTGCGCTTTTAATCCGCCATTTCCTGTTTGAACCGTACTTAGTGGAAGGATCATCAATGTACCCGACATTACATGACGGTGAAAGGCTGTTTGTCAACAAAAGCGTCAATTATATCGGAGAAATCGAGCGGGGGGACATCGTCATTATTAACGGCGATACGTCGAAAGTCCATTATGTAAAGCGGCTCATCGGAAAACCGGGAGAAACGGTGGAAATGAAAAATGACACGCTTTATATAAACGGCAAAAAAATCGCAGAACCGTACCTCGCGAGCAATAAAAAAGAAGCGAAAAAACTGGGAGTCAACCTGACGGGAGATTTCGGCCCCGTAAAGGTTCCGAAAGGCAAATACTTCGTCATGGGCGACAATCGGCTGAACTCAATGGACAGCCGGAACGGACTCGGTTTAATTGCCGAAAACCGGATCGTCGGCACCTCGAAGTTTGTGTTCTTCCCGTTTCATGATATGCGTCAGACAAAATAAAAACGCCGCGCTGCCCGATTTGGACAGCAGGCGTTTTTTATTTGGCAAACGAGGCGGCGACGGCGATGAACAATACCGTGGCCAGCACTGATCCGACAATGGCCAGAACGCTGAAAAAAAGATTCACCTGCTGCTTCTCTTTGCCGCGTTTTTCAAGCATCCGTTTTGAAAAGAGATGCGAAAACGTATAAATGAGGGCGATACCGACGTACAAGCCGATGTCACGGGCCGTAAAGCCTGTGACGGCCAGAAAAACCCCGGTGAAGAAAATCATAAGACAGTATTCTGTGAGTGTTAAAAGCTTCAACTTGTTCCTCCGTGATGAATATGTATATATATCTATTGTATCACAGCGCTCCGGGTTTGACGCCTGCATCTTTCAAACCCGTATATTCGCAGGGAAACATTTCTCTTCCCCTTTATTCATGGTATACTTTTAATGATGATAGACACGATGGAGGATTCTAAATGATTGCTGTAAATAATGTGAGCTTGCGTTTTGCGGATCGCAAGTTATTTGAAGATGTCAATATTAAATTTACGCCGGGCAACTGCTACGGATTAATAGGCGCAAACGGTGCCGGAAAATCAACATTTTTGAAAATTTTATCCGGTGAGCTGGAGCCGCAGACCGGCGATGTCCATATGAGCCCGGGGGAACGTCTTGCCATTCTGAAGCAGAACCACTTTGAATATGAAGAGTTCGAAGTGCTGAAAGTCGTCATTATGGGACATAAACGTTTATACGAAGTCATGCAGGAAAAAGACGCGATTTATATGAAGCCTGATTTTTCAGATGAAGACGGCATCCGCGCCGCTGAGCTTGAAGGAGAGTTTGCGGAATTAAACGGATGGGAAGCTGAAAGTGAAGCCGCTATTTTGTTAAAGGGTCTGGGCATCTCTGAAGACCTGCATACGAAGAAAATGGCGGACTTAGGCGGTTCAGAAAAGGTGAAAGTGCTTTTGGCACAGGCGCTGTTCGGCAAGCCGGACGTTCTGCTGCTTGATGAACCGACCAACCACTTGGATCTGAAAGCGATTCAGTGGCTGGAAGAGTTTTTAATCAACTTTGAGAACACAGTCATCGTCGTATCCCATGACCGTCACTTTTTAAATAAAGTGTGCACGCACATCGCCGATCTTGATTTTAATAAAATTCAAGTGTACGTCGGCAACTATGATTTCTGGTATGAATCCAGCCAGCTTGCTTTAAAGCTTTCTCAGGAAGCCAACAAGAAAAAAGAAGAGCAGATTAAACAGCTTCAGGAGTTCGTGGCCAGATTCAGCGCCAACGCCTCTAAATCAAAGCAGGCGACATCAAGAAAGAAACTCCTTGATAAAATCACGCTTGATGATATCAAACCGTCATCACGCCGTTATCCTTATGTCAATTTCACGCCGGAACGTGAGATCGGAAATGACGTGCTGCGGGTTGAAGGCTTAACAAAAACGATTGACGGGGTTAAGGTGCTTGATAACGTCAGCTTTATTATGAACAGAGAAGATAAAATCGCATTTACGGGCCGCAACGAACTTGCCGTTACGACATTGTTTAAAATCATTTCCGGGGAAATGGAAGCAGACAGCGGCACATTTAAATGGGGCGTGACCACTTCTCAGGCGTACTTCCCTAAAGACAACAGCGAATACTTTGACGGCAGCGATGCGAACCTTGTTGACTGGCTCCGCCAATACTCGCCGCATGACCAAAGTGAAAGCTTTCTTCGCGGTTTCTTAGGGCGCATGCTGTTCTCAGGAGAAGAAGTCAACAAAAAATCAAACGTCCTTTCCGGAGGAGAAAAAGTGCGCTGCATGCTTTCAAAAGCGATGCTTTCCGGCGCGAATATCTTAATTCTGGATGAACCGACCAACCACTTAGATTTGGAATCCATTACGGCGCTTAACAACGGCTTAATCAGCTTTAAAGGCGCTATGCTGTTTTCATCTCATGACCATCAGTTTGTACAGACAATTGCCAACCGCATTATTGAATTAACGCCTAAAGGCATTGTTGACAAACAAATGTCTTATGACGAATTTCTTGAAAACGCGGATGTGCAGAAAAAGCTTGAAGAGCTATACGCGTAATAAAGAAGCAGGGGAGACTCTGCTTTTTTATTTATGAAAAAAGTTTTCAATCTTCTGACTTCCCGTTACAATAAATGAATACATAACTTGAAAAGAGACGGAGGAATGCATCATGAAGTTTTTAATTGTCGGAGCTGGAGGAGTGGGCGGATATATCGGCGCGCGTCTTGCAGAAAAGGGAAATGACGTTACGTTTCTCGTCCGCAAGAAACGGGCGGAACAATTACAAGAAACGGGTTTGACCGTCAAAAGTGCAAAAGGTGATGTTTCAATCAAGCCGAAATTAATGATGGCGGGCGAAGAAGGAGCATTTGACGCGGTTATCATCGCTTCAAAAGCGTATTCTTTGCAGGACGTCATTCGGGATGTCAAACCGTTTGTCAAACCTTCGTCGGTCATTATTCCTTTTTTAAACGGATACAGGCACTATAACCAGCTGTTTGAAGCTTTTTCAAAACGGCAGGTGCTGGGCGGCCTCTGCTTTATTGAGAGCGCCCTTAACGACAAAGGGGACATTCTTCATACGAGCGCTGCCCACCGCTTTGTTTTCGGTGAATGGAACGGGGAACGCACGGAACGTATGAATGAGCTGGAAAACGCATTTGCAGGTGTGAAAGCAGATGTCATCATCAGCCGGGATATTGAAAAGGACATTTGGAAAAAATATATGTTTATTGCCGCGCAGGCGGGAGTGACCACTCTGTTTCAACAGCCGGTCGGACCGATTTTAGAAACAGAAGGCGGCCGCAAAACGGCAAAGCGCCTCTTTGCTGAAATCGGAGCCATTTTCAAGGCTGCCGGCATCCCGAAAGATCCTGGTCTGGAAGAAGAAAGTTATCGCACATTGACAAGCATGTCTTACCATATGAAATCGTCGATGCTGAGAGATATGGAAAAGGGCAGGGTGACGGAAGGTGATCATTTACACGGATTTTTGCTTGAGAAAGCGAAAGGCTTGTCAGTTGATACACCTGTTTTGGAAACCGTCTGCGCCAACTTGCAAATGTATGAAGCGAAATAAAAAGGAGGCCTGATCGCCTCCTGTTTTTATTAAAATGCCCAGTTTCCGTTTCTGAAGATCGGTTCTCTTTTGCCGTCCGCTGTAATGCCGTCGATATTCATATCTTTGGAACCGACCATAAAATCTACGTGTGTAATGCTTTCATTTAAGCCCTCTTTGACAAGCTCTTCCCGTGTCATTTGTTTGCCGCCCTCAATATTAAAGGCATACGCACTGCCGATCGCCAAGTGGTTAGAGGCGTTTTCATCGTACAGTGTGTTGTAAAATAAAATATTTGATTGTGAAATCGGTGAATCGTACGGCACTAAGGCCACTTCTCCGAGATAGTGTGAGCCTTCATCGGTTTCGACGATGCCTTTTAAAATCTCCTCGCCTTTTTCAGCTTTCACATCGACAATGCGGCCGTTTTCAAAGGTAAGAGTGAAGTTATCAATAATGTTGCCGCCGTAGCTCAGCGGTTTCGTGCTGGAAACCGTGCCGTTCACCCCGTCACGCTGCGGAAGGGTGAAAACCTCTTCTGTCGGCATGTTGGCCATGAATTCGTGCCCGCTTTCATTCACGCTTCCCGCGCCTGCCCATACATGTTTTTTCGGCAGTTCAATGGTTAAGTCTGTTCCTTCAGCCTGATAATGCAGGGCGCTGTAATGTTTTTTGTTTAAGTGTTCCACTTTTTCATGAAGGTTTTGATCATGTTTTTTCCATGCTTCCACAGGGTTTTCTTCATTTACGCGGGTCGTTTTGAAAATTTCTTCCCATAAAAGCTGAACGGCTGTTTCTTCCGGCTGATCCGGGAACACTTTTTTCGCCCAGCCTGTTGAAGCGGCTCCGATCACCGTCCAGCTGACCTTATCTGATTGAATATATTGTCTGTATGTATGCAATGCTTTTCCGGCGGCTTTTTGGAACGCTGCAATCCGTTTGCCGTCAGTGCCTTTTAACAGGTCGGGGTCGGATGAGACGACAGAAATAAACGCAGCCCCTTTTTTCGCGAGCTCTTCTTTGCCTTTTGCTTCCCATTCAGGATACTCTTCAAACGCTTCAAAAGGTGCCATCTCGTATTTTAATCTGGACAGTTCATCGTCCTGCCAATTTACGGTGACGTTTTTTGCGCCTTTTTCATAAGAATGTTTGGCAAGCAGTCTGACAAGTTCCCGGACATCAGTTGAGGCATTGATTACGACATGCTGTCCTTTTTGGACATTGACGCCGACTTCTACCGCCAGCTGAGCATATGTATGTAACTTTTCAGTAAACGAACTCATCGTTCATTCCTCCTCATCGGTTTTTCTCATCATATCAAATATCGCCTCATAAAGGAAAGAAAGGAGCACAAACGAAAAAGACACAGCTTTTGCTGCGTCTTTACGGGTGATTCAGTTTTACGGCACCGCCGGCCGGAGAATGGGGCATATTGGCCAGTGAAATGCTCATACCCCCCAAAATAATTCCGCTTAAAATGACGGCTACTGCTACGCGTCTTCCCACATCTCTAAGCATATGCTTCCTCCTTAATGTTTCTCCAGTTCTCACAATATGAGCCGGCTGGAGAAAAAAGAAGCACAATCTTATTATTTAATTGCTTTTTGCAGCTTGTCGATGACGTCTAATGAACGTCCCGTGCCGATAGCCACTGATTCAAGCGGATTTGCCGCCAAATGAACGGGAACGACGATTTCATCTGTCAGCCATTCTTTCATCCCGTTTAAAAGGGAGCCTCCGCCGGTTAACACGACGCCGCGGTCAACGATATCACCGCTGAGCTCCGGCGGACAATCTTCAAGTGTCGCTCTGATCGCTTCAAGAATATGCAGGAGCGATTCACGCATCGCCTGCTGAATTTCATTAGACTGCAGTCTGATTGTCTTCGGCAGACCGGTTACAAGGTCACGCCCGCGGATTTCCATCGTTTCCGGCACATGTTCGATCAATGCAAATCCGATTTCCATTTTCACTTGTTCTGCCGTACGTTCCCCGATCAGCAAGTTGTATTTTTTTCTGACGAACGAGGCGATATCTTCATCAAGCTGGTCGCCGCCGATTCTGATCGAATGGCAGGATACGACGCCCCCGAATGAGATGATTGCGACTTCAGTCGTACCGCCGCCGATATCTACGACGACGTTTGCGACCGGCTCGTCAACAGGGAGGTCGGCCCCGATTGCAGCGGCTACGGGTTCTTCAATCAAGTGGACGTTTTTCGCTCCGCAGTTTTTGACAGCGTCACTGATGGCGCGGCGTTCAACGGCTGTTGAGCCTGAAGGCGTGCAGACGACGACATTCGGTTTGCGGAAGGTCATTCCGATTTTTTTTCCGGCTTTTTTCATAATGTGTTTTAATAAGTCAGTTGTCATATCATAATCAGCAATGACACCGTCTTTCATCGGCCGTACGGCGACGATTTTCCCCGGCGTCTTTCCGATCATGCTTTTGGCATCCGTTCCGATGGCAAGCACCGCTTTCGTTGTTGTATCTACAGCGACAACGGAAGGCTCGTTTAAAATAATTCCTTTATTTTTACTGTAAACAAGTATATTAGCGGTTCCTAAGTCGATTCCGATCTCAGTTGATTGAAACATGTTTTCACCCAATCCCTATCCTGATTTAATTGATTCTACATTTAAAGTTTCTGAGAAAAAACACGATTTTTGGGGGTTTCCGCCGGGAATGAAATGTTTTTGTAAAAAAGGAGGGAAAGTCTGTATCCCATATTTCAAAAGGATTTTCTTTTTGTAAAAAAACATTCAGTTCCGGATACTGAGAAACTTTTGCTCTGTTCCTTTCGTCTACGTTTATGAAGGATTTTCCTTGGACATAAAGAAGAGACATTAAAGGAAGTAGGGGATTTCTATGAAATCAATTGGTGTAGTAAGAAAAGTAGACGAACTCGGGCGTATTGTCATGCCGATTGAATTGAGAAGAGCATTGGATATCGCTATTAAAGATAGTATTGAATTTTTCGTTGACGGAGACAAAATTGTCTTGAAAAAATACAAGCCGCACGGCATTTGCTTAATGACGGGGGAAATTACTCCCGAAAATCAGGAGTACGGCAACGGCAAAATTATTTTAAGTCCTGAAGGAGCGAAAATGCTGCTTGAGGAAATCGAGGAAGCGTTAAAAGATAGATCATAATCAGCAAAAAGGGCGGAGCATCATTCCGTCCTTTTATTATGAACTTGTGCAAAAACTCACGGGAAAAGTAAGCGAACCTGCTCAATTAATTGGGAATAGTTATCATTTTTTAGTCAATAATGCAGTCAACAATGTTACAATATATGTAGAAATGCTAGCGGCAGGTGGGACTATGGGAAAATATCAAGCGCGTATCATTTCCTTAATCTTGGCAATGATTTTTATTATGTTTTGGGATTATTTATTTTATATGATTGAACGGAATCCGATTAACTGGCCCGTTGACATCACCTTTACCGCCGTCACATTAATCAGCGTCTGGCTGCTGGCTTATTATGTGGATAATAAAAAGCAGCTGCTGGCGGAGCTGAAGGACAGCGAGCAGAAAGCAAAGGCGCTTTCAGATGAGAAAAACCGGATCATGGACAATCTGCAGGAAATCGTTTTTCAGACGGATGCACAAGGGAATATTACATATTTGAATCAGGCCTGGACGGCGATTACGGGCCACTCCATCAGCGAATGTATGGGCACGATGTATAATGATTATTTTATAAAAGAAAAACATATCATTGATTATATTATCTCCCAAATCAAGCAGCAGTCCCCGTCAGGAATGTTTACGGCCAAATATATTAAAAGAGACGGCACGATCTTTTGGGGAGAAGTCCATTATAAGCTGTATTATGACCGCAGACAGAAATTTGTCGGAAGCCTGGGGACGATGTCTGATATCAGTGAACGGAAAAAAGCGGTCGACGAGCTTCTGGAAACGAACGAACGCCTTGCCATGCAATCTCAAAAGCTGGCCATTGCCGGGGAGCTTGCGGCAGGAATCGCCCATGAAGTAAGAAATCCTTTAACGTCAGTCAGCGGCTTTCTCCAGCTGATGAAAGCCCAGTATCCGGAAAGAACGGATTATTTTGATATTATTTTTTCGGAGATTAAAAGGATTGATCTCGTGCTGGGGGAGCTGCTTCTGCTCGCCAAGCCGCAGACCGTGACGTTTACCGCTCATCATCTCAACCATATTTTAAGGCAGGTGGCGACGCTTCTTGACACGAACGCGGTGCTGTCGAACACTGTGATTGAGAAGGATTTCAGGCAGACTGAGTCCTGTATGGTCAACGGTGACGAAAACCAGCTGAAACAGGTATTTATCAATATTATTAAAAATGCAATTGAAGCGATGCCTGACGGCGGGAATATTCATATTTATACAAAACGGGATGAAGAATACGCGGTGATCAGCATACAGGATGAAGGAAACGGCATGTCGAAAGAAAAGCTTGAAAACATCGGGAAACCGTTTTTCTCAACAAAAGATCAGGGAACGGGTCTCGGTCTTCCGATTTGTTTACGAATTCTGAAGGAGCATAATGGTAAACTTAACATTAAGAGCAAAAATGGAGAAGGCAGTACGTTTCAGGTGATTCTGCCGTTAGAAGCGGCTGCTGTCCAAAAGGAGGAAAAATAACTTGCTTCTTTTTGTATACGGTTTGTTACGGAAGCGTGAAGAAAATCATGAACTGCTGAAGGGCGCTCCGTGTGTGTGCGAGCAGGCTGCGATAAACGGCGTGCTGTACGAAACGGATAAAGGTCAGCCTGCGGCGTCTTTAGCAGAAACAGCTTTTGTGTACGGGGAATTGTATGAAACAGATCATCAGATGATCCGTAAGCTGGATGCGTATTATGCTGATTTTGATCGGAAAGAGGTTGCCGTGACGACGGATGCCGGGAATAAAACCGCCTTCGCATATGTCGTAAAGCCCGACCAGTGTGCCTCATTCAGCCGTATCAAAAGCGGAGACTGGAAAGAATACCGTTTTATGAAACGGGAGGATGACAGTCCGGTTTATTATTTCGCATACGGCTCCTGTATGGACAATGCCCGGTTTAAACAGGCGGGGGTCGATCACTTTTTTGCCGAGCCGGTCGGAGGGGCGGTTGTTGAAGGGTATTCGACGAGATTCACGTTAAGGCGTCCTGACGGTTCCAGAGCCGATCTTGTTGAAGATGGGGGACGAACTGAAGGCGTGCTGTACAAGCTTCCGTTTGAAGCGGCAACCTATCTGTACAAAAGAGAAGGTGTTGATAACCACACATACCGTCCCGCGTTCATAGAAGTGTGTGCCGGCGGCCGTGTATACAGAGGCGTCCTGACGTTTCTTGTGCTTGATAAAGCTGAGGAAATTGCGCCTCCGGGTCACTACCAGGAAGAAATCGAACGAGGAGCGGACCTGTATTTATCGCCCGCCTTTTCAGAAAAGCTTAAACGCTATATGAACTCATTGCCGAAAATGTGATACTATCCCTATTAGAGATATTGTTTAAAGGAGTACTGTTATGAGAAAAGAGTTTGCCGTTATCGGTCTCGGACGCTTCGGCGGAAGTATTTGCAAAGCATTAAGTGAAGAAGGCCTTGAGGTCATGGCGATGGATATTGATGAAGATAAAGTAAATGAATACGCCAAAATCGCATCACACGCGGTCATCGGCGATTCAACCGATGAATCAGTGCTGAAAAACTTAGGGCTGCGCAACTTTGACCACGTCATTGTGGCAATCGGCGAAAATATACAGGCGAGCATTTTAACGACGCTGATCTTAAAGGAACTCGGCGTGAACACGATCACGGTTAAAGCGCAGAACGATTATCATGAGAAAGTGCTTGCGAAAATCGGGGCCGACCACATCGTCCACCCTGAACGTGACATGGCAAAACGCATCGCCCACAACATCGTATCAAATAATGTGCTTGATTATTTGGAGCTGTCCGACGAACACAGCATTGTGGAGATCGTGGCCAACAGCAGGCTTGCGGGCAACACACTGCTTGATCTGGACATCCGGGCGAAGTACGGCATTAATATCGTGGCCATCAAGAGAGAAAAAGAAGTGATCGTATCTCCCCTGGCGACTGAAATGATCCAAAAAGAAGATATTCTCATCGTTATCGGCTCTCTTACGGACATTTCCCGATTTGAAAAAAGAGTGCTTCACACAAAGTGAAAAGCCGTCCGTAAAAGGACGGTCTTTTATTATGTCAGAATAGAAAGACATTTATCATGTAAGCGGTATTTTCTGCAATTTTTATTGACTATGATCAGGCGATCCGATAGCATATTGTACCATATAAAGAAAAAGAGGAGGCCTCATTTTGAACAAAGAAACACTGGCTGAACGGCTGAACGCATCAGCCGGCAGACAAAAAGCCGATACCGTCATTAAAAACGGAAAAATCATGGATGTATTTAACCAGGAATGGATTTCTGCAGATATCGCCATTACGGGCGGAGTGATCGTCGGCCTGGGCGAATATGAAGGGGAAGAAGTCATTGATGCAGAAGGTCAAATGATCGTTCCGGGCTTTATTGACGGACATGTTCATATCGAGTCCTCTATGGTTACTCCGATTGAATTTGCTAAAGCCGTCCTCCCACACGGAGTGACTACTGTCATTACTGATCCTCATGAAATTGCGAACGTTTCCGGAGCAAAAGGCATTTCATTTATGATAGAGCAGGCAAAAAAGGCGCCGCTGAACATCCGTTTCATGCTTCCTTCCTGTGTTCCCGCCGCTAGCTTTGAACGCTCAGGAGCCGTATTAAAAGCCGAGGATTTAAAGCCTTTTTATCAGGAGAAAGAGGTGCTCGGACTTGCGGAAGTAATGGATTATGTGTCTGTTGCGGAAGGTGAAGAGGATATGCTTCAGAAACTGCTTGATGCCAAGCGTCACGGAAAACGGATCGACGGGCATTTAGCCGGACTGTCTTCAGAGATCATCAATATATACAGAACCGCACTGGTGTCAAATGATCATGAAGTGACGACAAAAGAAGAAGCGCTGGACAGAATCAGACGGGGAATGTATGTCATGCTGCGCGAAGGATCGGTGGCGAAAAATACGCTCAATGTGCTGCCGGCGGTGAATGAAAAAAACGCGCGGCGCTTTTTCTTTTGCACGGATGATAAGCATGTAGATGATCTGCTTTCAGAAGGAAGTGTGAACCACCAAGTCAAAATGGCGATAAAGGCCGGACTTGATCCATTCCTTGCGTATCAGCTCGCCAGCTTAAATGCGGCTGAGTGCTACGGCCTTGAAACAAAAGGGGCGGTAGCGCCGGGTTTTGACGCAGATCTGCTGTTCATTTCAGATGTACGGGAGGCTGCCGTCACGAAGACCATGGTCGCCGGCCGGACCGTCGCCGAGAACGGACGCACGGTTTATGAACAGTCTGCCGGTTCCTATTCGCCGGACCAGGCGCTGTTGGATACAGTGCGGCTGAAAGCGCCGCTGACTGAATCGGATTTTCATATACCGATTCAAGAAGGCAAGAAAATGAATGTAATCAAAATGATACCGAATCATTTGGAGACGAGAAAAAAAGAAGTGCCTGCACCGTCTGCTGACGCGTTTCGTCCTGATACAGAAAATGATTTATTAAAAATCGCCGTCGCAGAGCGGCACAGCGGCGAAAAAATGTTAGGACTCGGGATTGTACAAGGGTTCGGGTTAAAAGAAGGCGCCATCGCCACAACCATTTCTCACGATTCCCATAATATCATCGCCGTCGGTACAAACGATGCCGATTTGGCAAAAGCAATCAACAGGCTCCGTGACACCGGAGGAGGATTAACAGCCGTGAAAAACGGAGAATTGCTTCATTCCGTTCCGCTTCCGATCGCCGGGCTTTTGTCTGATAAGTCGGCGGAATGGGTCAATGACAGCTTGGGCGTGCTTCATGAGAAGCTTCCTCTGCTCGGATTCACCGGTGATTTCAATCCGTTTCTCACATTATCGTTTTTAGCGCTTCCGGTGATTCCGGATATTAAAATGACAGCAGCCGGTCTGTTTGATGTCAAAGCCTTTCAGCATATTCCGCTGCAATAAAAAAACTGCACTCGTAATGAGTGCAGTTTTTTTTAGACCTCCATAATGATCGGAAGGATCATCGGGCGGCGTTTTGTTTTTTCGTATAGGAACGGAGCAAGCGTATCGGTAATTTCGTTTTTAATTTCGGACCACTGCGTTGTTTTCCGATCCATTACTTTCTCCAGATGGTTCGAAATGAGCTGCTGCGCGTCATTGATCAAATCACCGGATTCTCTCATGTATACAAAACCTCTTGAGATTAAATCAGGCCCCGCCGAAACCTTAAAGTCGTCCATATTGATGCTGACAACAACGATAACAAGGCCTTCTTCTGAAAGAATGCGGCGGTCGCGGAGCACGATATTGCCGATATCACCGATTCCGCTTCCGTCAATGTAAACGGAGCCGGACGGAATTTTGCCTGCCACAGCGGCTTCTTCGCCTTTGAGGGCCAGCACTTCGCCATTATCCATGATAAAGCAGTTTTCTTCAGGTATACCGCAATCAGTCGCGAGTTTGACGTGCATTTTCTGCATTCTGTACTCACCGTGAATCGGCATAAAGAACTTCGGTTTGATCAGGCGGAGCATTAATTTCTGCTCTTCCTGTCCGCCGTGTCCGGATGTATGAATGTCATTCAATGAACCGTGAATGACTTCTGCGCCCGCACGGTACAGCTGGTTGATGGTGCGGCTTACGCTGATTGTGTTTCCGGGAATCGGAGAGGAAGAAAAGACGACCGTATCTCCGGGATTAATGGAAATCTGCCGGTGCGTCCCGTTAGCGATGCGTGATAACGCCGCCATCGGTTCACCTTGGCTTCCCGTACATAAAATTGTTACTTTATTGGCAGGCAAACGATTGATTTCGTTATGCTCAATAAACGTATTTTTAGGACAGGTAATGTAGCCGAGATTTTGTCCGATTTCAATAGCCGATTCCATACTGCGTCCGAATACGGCAACTTTTCTGCCTTTTAAAACGGCTGCTTCAATCACCTGCTGAAGACGGTGTATATTCGAAGCGAATGTCGCAAATATAATTCTGCCGTCCACTTTTCGGAAAATATCGTGAATGCTTTCGCCTACGCGGCGTTCTGACATGGTGAAATCAGGAACCTCACTGTTTGTACTGTCAGAAAGCAGGCACAGAACGCCTTCTTTCCCGATTTCAGCCATCTTTGTCAAGTTTGCCGGTTCGCCTACCGGTGTGAAATCGAACTTAAAGTCCCCGGTATGTACGATATTGCCCGGTGGTGTTTTGACGACGATTCCGTATGAATCCGGAATGCTGTGTGTCGTTCTGAAGAAGGATACAGATGTCTTGCGGAACTTCACGATGTCGTCTTCACCGATGATGTTTAATTTGGTCTGTCTTAACAGCCCGTGCTCTTCAAGTTTATTCCGAAGTAAGCCGATCGCGAGTTTACCGCCGTAAACGGGAATATTTACTTGTCTGAGCAGGTACGGAATACCGCCGATATGGTCTTCGTGACCGTGGGTGATAAACAGACCTTTAATTTTATCTTCATTTTTTACTAAATACGTGTAATCGGGGATTACGTAATCAATGCCGAGAAGTTCATCTTCCGGGAACTTGATTCCCGCATCAATCAGTACAATTTCATCCTGAAACTGCACTCCGTACGTATTTTTTCCGATCTCGCCCAATCCGCCGAGGGCGAAAACGGCAGTCTGGTCATTTTTTACAAATTTCATTCCGCTCATAACTCCAATACTTTAAAATTTTCGCTCTGCTTCTCATATTCTAAAAAAGCACCGTCCACAGGCTGAACAAATTCAATGTTGTATTTCTGATCTTTCAGTTTCGTTCTGACGTCCCGTTCTGAAACGCCCTCAATGTAAAGTGAATCTGTTTTTTCCCGAACAGGTACTTCGTCAGCCTTCTCTTGATAAAATACCTTATAAATCATCCAAATCTCTCCTTAAATGCCGTATGTTAGACTCGCTTATTCTATTATATTCGAAAACGGATTATAAGGAAAGTCTCGAGCAAAAAAGGGACTTTCAAAAAACGAAAGATCCCTTCTACGCGATGACTTTTTTCCGGAGCATTCCGCCCCACTGTCTTCTGAGTTTCTTCCGTAATCGGCGCAGCATCGTATACCTCCTTTAAAGCCCTTTATAGAAGTAGTATGCGGAAAAAATGAATTTGTTTTCGTGGGTAAAACTGGAATTTCATCAAGGCGGTTTTCCGGAAGAAAAACTTTCTGTATGATGATATTGAAAAAGACACGACTGATAAACGGGAAAAAGGAGAAATTGACATGAATCCAAAACTGATCTTTTTTGATATTGACGGCACGATCTATGACCATGATAAACATATTCCCGATAGCGCAAGAAACGCCGTGAAGGCGCTTAAAGAGGCTGGCCATCACGTTTTTATCGCCAGCGGAAGGTCCCCGTTTATGGTAAAACCGATTCTGGAAGAGCTTGAGATTGAATCATTTATTTCATACAACGGCCAGTATGTCGTATTTGAAGGTGAGGTCATTTATAAAAATCCGCTTCCTGAAGATGCGGTTGCGCGTTTATTAAAGCAGGCGGCAGAAGGGGAGCACCCCGTCGTATTTATGGCGGAAGACACGATGAAAACGACCGTCCCCGGACATCCGCACGTCTCGGAAGGAATCGGCAGTCTGAAAGCGCCTTATCCCGAAGTTGATGAAACTTTTTATAAAGGAAAAGAAATTTATCAGCTGCTTTTATTCTGCCGCGGACACGAAGAAAAAGCATATGCCGCTTTTCCGGAGTTTGATTACGTCCGCTGGCACGAATTGTCAACGGATGTGCTTCCGAAAGGCGGTTCAAAAGCGGAAGGCATTAAAAGAGTGCTTGAGCGGCTTCCGTACGGCGTAAGTGACACTTATGCATTCGGCGACGGATTAAATGACCTTGAGATGATCCGTTTTGTCGGCACCGGGGTGGCGATGGGAAATGCGGTTCCGGAATTAAAAGGTGCCGCCGATTTCGTCACAAAGCCGGTGGATGAAGAGGGAATCAGCTGGGCCGTCAAAGAACTGGACCTTTTGAAATAAAGAAAACCGGCACTTTGGGAAGTGCCGGTTATTTTTAACGGTCAATGGCAATGGCGTTTTCAGGTTCTTTGAACGGATTTTCTTTATCGATATGGTCGTAAAACATCACGCCGTTCAGATGATCGATTTCGTGCTGAAACACGATGGCCGGAAAACCTTTGAGGCGGATGTCAATCTGTTCTCCTTCAAGCGTCACCGCCTTTACGCGGATGCGGGCGTAGCGCGGCACATAGCCGGGAATGGGTTCGTCTACCGACAGGCAGCCTTCTCCGCTCGTCAAGTAGCTTTTTTCCACTGAGTGGCTGACGATCTTAGGGTTAAAAAGAGCATAGCTGTATAAAGTGCCTTTCGCATCTTCTGCATGAACGGCGATCATCCGTTTTTTTACGTCTGTTTGGGGAGCGGCAAGACCGACGCCCGGACGAAGCTTGTATTTCTCGGCTAATTCAGGATTTTGGCTGTTTTTCACAAACTCAATCATATCAGCAAGATGCTGTTTTTCTTCGTCAGAAGCGGGAAGCTGAACTTCTTCAGCGATCTCTCTGAGCGCGGGATGTCCGTCGCGTACAATATTTTCCATAGTAATCAAGAAACTTCACTCCTAAAGCTTAATATGTAAATTATAGCGAATTTCTTTATCGCGGCGCAACGAAACAATTGGCCGGCCATAGCAGGCCGGCCGATGTTCATGTTGTATAGGGTCAGCAGCCGCAGCCTAAATAAGCGGCACCGACGATGATTAATAAGATAAACAATACGACGATTAATGCGAATGTGCGGCCGTAACCGCCGCCGCAGCCGTAACCGTAACCGCCGCCATAACCATATCCGCCGCCGCAGCAACCGCCGCCAAATCCGCCGCCAAATCCATATCCGTACATAAAAAAACCTCCTCTTTTAATTACGCTGACCCTCTGTCAGCAGGGCCGGCGTCTACTATAAACTATGTAAAAGCCAAAAAGATGTATGGTCATCCGCCCTGTTTTCTCAATTTTTTATGCAAGTATTCTTTGACAGCACCGTAAGCGTCTTTTTACCCGGTCATGTCAATTACAGCTCAGCTATTGTCAAAAAGCGTTCGGGCTTCTATAGTGGAAATTGTCAAGATTGGGGGATTTTAAGTGAATATGATTCAAAAAAAGGTATTAGCAGGAATCGGAGCGCTCGGCGCCGCAAGTATGCTGCTTGCCGGCTGCGGGGGAAAAGATCCGGTTGAATCGCTTCATGACTCGATGGAAAAAGCCGTTCAAGCGGAAAAACCGTTTCAAAAAGAGCAGAAAACATTAGAAAAATTGGAGAAAAAAGAGCATCAGCTATACGACAGCGCGGTTAAACTGAATATGGATGATTACCAGAAAATTGTCACACTGTCTGATCAGGCTCTGAGCAATGCAAATCAGCGAAAAAAACATCTGAAAGCAGAAAAAGACAGTATTGATGATTCAAAAAAAGCGTTTGAATCCGCCAAAAAAACTTCTCAAGAAATAAAGGATAAGAAAGTAAAAGAAAAAGCCGGGCATGCTGTCGCTTTAATGGGGAAAAGGTATGCATCTTATGATCTTTTGTACAAAAAGTACGAAAAAGCCATTTCACTTGATAAGGACCTTTATAAACTGATTAAAGATAAAAAGCTCACATTAGCGCAGCTGGAAGAGCAAATCAGCAAAGTAAACTCAGTTTACGAAAAGGTGCATAAACAAGCAGATGAGTTCAATCAATTTACTAAAGACTACAACAAAGAGAAAGAACTATTATTCCGCAAATAGTATAGTGAAGGCATATCGGCATGGGCTGATGAACTGATAACAACCGAGTTCAGCCGCCTGTAAAAAGGCGGCTGAAGAATTGGTATATACGTGTGTTTCCCATTGACAACAAGTAAATCATGGTATAGTATTTATTTAGGGAAATATTCACATAAAACCAATCGTTGTTTCGGCACGTTGGAATGTTTTTATTATATTGATATATATAAAACAGAATGAAAATGTGATTTTAATTATCAGAAAATTCTATCTATTTATATTTACGGCAATATGATATTTGTACATGCTTTTTGCTTTTAAACCTTTATCCGGCATAAAGGTTTTTTTATTTTGCTTAGTAATGCTTATTAAGTAAGTGTGCTGAGAGTAAACGACAATTTTAAAATTGAAGTGAAAAACGTTAATCAAATCGGAACGAAAAGAAACGGCAGAAATACGGAACAGGAGGAAAACAAATGCTTGCTTACGTCTTTCCCGGACAGGGAGCGCAGTTTAAAGGAATGGGCAGAGACTTATTCGATGAATTCAGTGAGCTCATTAAAAAGGCAGATTATATTTTAGGATATTCCATAAAGGATTTATGCCTTTCAGATGAAAAAGAGAGGCTGACTGATACGAAGTATACACAACCTGCAATTTATACAGTGAGCGCACTGCAATATTTAAAGGGTTTAAAAGAAGGTCATACACGCCCTGATGCTGTTGCAGGACATAGTCTGGGTGAATATACTGCGCTTTTTGCGGCCGGCGTTTTTAATTTTGAGACAGGTCTCCGGCTGGTTGCTAAAAGAGGCGAGTTAATGAGTGAGGCTTCCGAGGGCGGAATGGCTGCCGTGATCGGACTGGATGAGCACCACATAAAAAAAATACTTCAGAAGTATGAATTCGGCCAAATAGATATCGCCAATTACAATACATCTTCACAAATTGTGATAGCAGGGGCTGCAGATGAGATAAAGCGGGCAGCCTCTTTTTTTGAAAAAGAAGGGGCGAAAGCTTATATCGTATTGCAAGTCGGCGGAGCTTTTCATTCTCGTTTCATGGAAAGTGCACAGCGTGAATTTGCGGAATTCATCGAGGAGTTTCATTTTTCTGAATTGAATTTCCCGGTCATCTCTAACTATACGGCAAGACCTTATAAACAAGAAGATATCAAACGGAATTTAATTGAACAAATAACAAACTCGGTGAAATGGACTGAAAGCATCAGGTATCTAATGGGACAAGGCGTAACTGTGTTTGAAGAGATCGGTCCCGGCAACATTCTGACTAAATTAATTCACACCATACAAAGAGATGAGGAACCGCTTACTATCAGTGCGCCGGAAGACAGTCTCTTTTTTTCTGAAGGGAACGAGGACAATTCGGAAAGCGGGAAAGAGCATAGCCTCTTGGCCGAAAATATAGAGAGCGGTGCAGCTTCACCGGTGTCCCGATTGGGTGATCAATCTTTCAAAGAAGATTACGGTTTGACATACGCGTATTTGGCAGGTGCGATGCATAGAGGGATCTCTTCCGCTGAAATGCTGATCCGCCTCGGGAAGAAAGGAATGCTGGGGTTCTTTGGCACAGCGGGTTTACCTATAAGGGAAATTGAACAGGCCCTTATTTCTATTAAGGAGACACTCAAAAATGGCCAGCCCTACGGAATGAATCTGCGATTTGAGCCGGATCATCAAGATAGAGAAAAGGAATTGATAGATTTATATATCAAGCATGACGTACGAGTAATAGAAGCGTCTTCGTATCTTTCCGTCAGCGCACCATTAATTTATTACAAGGCGCATCAGTTGAAGATAGACAAAAGCGGCAGGGTTATACCTCATAATCGGATCATTGCCAAAGTTTCACGGCCGGAAGTTGCGGCCGCATTTCTGAGTCCGCCTCCTCAAAGTATCGTAAAGAGAATGTGTCAGCACGGTATGCTGACGGAAGAGCAGGCGGAGTGGCTCAGCCGTATTCCGGCAGCAGACGATATCATTATTGAAGCAGATTGCGGTAGTAATACTGAACAGGGCTCATTGACGGCGATGCTGCCGTTTTTTGTTAACCTGCGGGATGAAATGATGGAAACACACAAATACGCAAGGAAGATAAGGATCGGGGCTGCGGGAGGAATCGGGACTCCCGAGTCTGCGGCGTCTGCTTTTTTAATGGGCGCTGATTTTATTATGACGGGATCCATTAATCAATGTACAGTTGAAGCCGAAACAAGCGGTTTTATTAAAGAAATGCTGAGTGAGACAGGAATATGCGATACTGCTTATGCGCCTTCGGAGACTCTGTTTGAGTTCGGAACAAAGGTTCAGGTGCTGAAAAAGGGCACGCTGTTTCCGGTCAGGGCAAATAAATTATTTCAAATCTACCAACAATACGAGTCTTTGAGTGAGATAGATGAAAAGACAAAGATTCAGCTCGAAAATGATTATTTTAACAAGACTTTTGATGAAATCTACGAAATCATAATAGATAAACAGCCGAACCTGGCCCAAAAAGCTGAGCGCAATCAAAAATATAAGATGCTGTTACTATTTAAGTGGTATTTGCAAAGAGGATGTCTGCTTGCTTTGGAAGGGCAGGAAGAACAAAAGGTGAATTTCCAAGTTCACTGCGGCCCGTCTTTAGGCGCTTTTAATCATTGGGTAAAGGGCACGGATTTGGAATCATGGAGAAACAGACATGTCGATGACATTGGTGAAAAATTGATGAATGAGACCGAAAGTCTGCTAAGGCACAGATTGGATACGTTATTTCTACACTAAAGAAGGAGCGGGTGGAGGCCAATGGTTCATTTGAATAAACAGAATGCGGATATCGCGATAATCGGGGTTGCTTGCAGATTCCCCGATGCAGATCATTATCAAGAATTCTGGGAAAACATAAATAGCGGCAAAGATTCCATCCGGGAAGTGCCGATTGAACGGTGGGATCCCGAACTTTATTATTCAGCTGATATCAGTGTACCGAACAAAACAATCAGCAAGTGGGGAGGTTTTATTCATAAAGCTGACCATTTCGACCATAAGTTTTTTAATATCTCTCCCCGGGAAGCGAAAAACATGGATCCTGAGCAAAGAATCCTTTTAGAAGAAACTTGGCGGTGCATCGAAGATTCCGGGGTTTCTTTGCAGGATCTCCAGCGTAAAACCACTTCTGTTTTTGCAGGTATTATGAATTCTGACTACCGGCAGACAGGTAAAGCTGAATCGGAAATCGACAGTTATGCCTGTTTAGGAAGTTTCGAAGCTATGCTTTCCAACCGGCTTTCATACACATTCGGTTTGACCGGAAAAAGTATGTCTGTAAATGCCGCTTGTGCATCGTCGCTTGTTGCTTTACATGAAGCGGTTAAGTCATTGCGGACAAAAGAAAGTGATTATGCAATCGCATCGGGGGTAAACTTGAATTTCCAACCCGGAAAATATATTTCTTTTTCTAAAGCCAGAATGCTGAGTCCTGACGGCAAATGTAAAACCTTTGACGCAGCGGCGAATGGGTACGTTCCCGGAGAAGGGGCAGGCGTTGTATTGCTGCAGCGCCTTGGTGATGCAGTAAAAGCCGGTCACCATATATACGGGATCATAAAAGGGACAGCTGTTAATCATGGCGGTAAAACCCGTTCCATAACCGCTCCCAGAGCAGAAGCGCAGTGCCGGGTCATCTCAGAAGCTTTACACAACGCTGCTGTCGATGCTGCGACGGTTTCTTATGTAGAAGCACATGGCACAGGTACATCTCTGGGCGATCCGATAGAAATAGAAGCATTGACAAAAGCGTATCGGCAATATACTGAGAATACTCAATATTGCAGGATCGGAAGTGTGAAAACAAATATCGGTCATACAGAAGCAGCGGCGGGAATGGCCGGATTGATAAAAGTTCTAATGATGATGAAACACCGGAGGGTGCCGAAAAGCCTGAATGTACATACGGTAAATCCAATTATACAGTTTGAAAAAACACCGTTTAGGCCGGCGCTTGATTCAAGTGATTGGAAGGCGGCAGACGGGGCTCCGCTCAGGGCGGGAATCAGCTCCTTCGGTTTTGGGGGTGTTAACTCTCACGTCATCATCGAAGAATTTATACATACAAAAGACGAATCTGACAGAAAAGGAAGGGTACCCTTCCTTTTTTCCGCTAAAAGTGAAGAAAGCATGAAACAAATGATACATCATTGGAGAACCTTTGCTGACGATTCTGAGGAATTTTGCAAAATATCAAATGAAGTGATCAGCAGCACCCTTTTAACGGGGAGGACATCGTTTGATTACAGGGCTGGTTTATTGGCAGGCAGCAAGGAGGAATTTAAAAATCAGCTTAAAGAGGGATTAAGTTTTCGGAGGAAACAAGATTCTGAATGGGCGCTTGCCATCGGTGACTTCAAATGGGAAAGTTATAAACAATTTGCCGTTTTGAAACGGGTGTTCCCTGATTTAGAAAAGAACGTAAGGCCGGTTCTGAAGGGTATACCAACATTGCACAGTTCATTTAAAAGAAAATGGACACCTGAGAAAATCCGCTTGTATTCTTTAGTTATCAATACGGAAATCATAAAAAGTATCCTGGCATCCGGTTTTAAGCCAAGCCTCATTACAGGCGCCGGAGACGGATATTACGTCGCTCTTGCAGCAGCGGATATCATCAAAATTGAAAAGGCCATTTCTGTAATCACAGGCGCTGAAAAACCTTCGCACATATCCTGTAAGCCGCCGTCCATTCCATTTGTCAATCCGTACACTTCAAAAACGTACCCGCCGGTTCGATTAAATGAAGATTATGTAAGGATGCTGCTGAACGGTCTGAGCTTCCCGGCTGATTTTACAGACCGCCTGTACGGGAAAACACGGCTGCTTCTTGAGCACCAATATACGTTTAAAGGGTTTTTAGAAGAGTGGGATAAAGCGGGGAAGACTCAGGAAATCGAGATTTTATCTTATATTGTGAATCGCACGGCGGTTAAAAGAAATGCATTGCCGGCTGATGAGGAAGCAGCGGTCATGGCTATCCTTGCCTCTATGAGAAGACTGTATAAGAGATGGGATTTAACAGATCATGATGGATTCTTTAATAATGATTATGTTCTGGAAATATTAAATTTACTTGATGAAGGAATCTTGTCTAAAGAACTTTTTCTAAGCATGTTATTGAAAAAGCAAGACGGAATTAAACAGGCTGTTGCTTGTATTAATGAGCAGCCGGCAGGTTTTTATGATAAAACTCGTTTTCCGTTGATGACAGAATACAATCAAATGGATGCCGTGTCTCAGGAGATAGCTGATCATATGCCGCTTCACACGGAAGAAAAGGGAACGGAGCCGGATGTGGATGTTTCTGATTTTTCAGTTTTTCAATTCGGATCGCTCCCTCCATCAGCAAAACTAAACAAAGCGGCTGCTTTTGAAGCGGACAAACCAGCTGATGAGGCTCTTTATCATTCATTTATGCAAATGTGGCTTTCAGGAGAAGAGATTGAATGGGCGAAACTAGGTGACTATCATAAAAGAAAAGCCCCGCTTCCGCCTTATCCGTTTGAGCGCTCTCAATTTTCTTTAAACCCTCAGCAGGTAAAATCAGACGCGGCTTTTTCAGAAAAGAAGAATCAGGCACTTTATACGCCGGTATGGAAAGAAACCGCACTTGAGAATGAAGCGGACAGCGGACAAGCCTGTACTATTTTGTTGTTCTCCGGTAACAAAGACTATTTTGAAGAGCTGAAAAAAAGAGAGAATACGTCCGCATATCTTATTATGCCCGGTGACCGTTTAGAGCAGATAAGCGACAGTGTTTTCACGATCAACAGGCAGCGTCCCGATGATTATCAAAGTGTCATTCGTCTGTTAAAAGAAAAAGGCGCAGCGCCTGATGCAATTTTGCATACGTGGTCTGAAAAACAGCCTGAACTGGAAGAAACACTCGAATCAGGAATTTATTCCGTGTTTTATCTGACTAAGGCTTTAATCAGCGAGAACCTTATAAACAAAGTAACGTTCATTTATACATTCAGCGCAGATCAAAAAGAAAAATTGCCGTATTTTGAAGGTGTGAACGGTTTTTTAAAATCGGTAAAACAAGAATATCCGCAGCTGCATTGTAAGACGGTTTGCTTTGAACATGATTCTGCATCCGTTTCATTTTCAGAGAAGGCTGCTATTCTTTATAAAGAAATAAACACAGCGCCTGATCGGCATATTCATATCACTTACAGAGGCTGCGTAAGATATGCACGGATGTTAGAGAAGCAGAGAGAAACATACACAAAGACCATTCAATACCCTGAAAAAGATAAAGTATATTTAATTACAGGGGGATTGGGGGGGATTGGCAGTAAAGTCGCTGAATATTGCGCGAAAACTGAAAGATCCACCATTATTCTATCGGGGCGATCTGCTTTAAACGGAGATAAGCAGAAACATTTAGAATACCTGAACAGCTTTAAAGCAAAGGTTTATTATATACAGGCGAATATATCCGATAAAGAAGCGGTAAAAAAAATGATTGACGGTATTACCGATCAGCATGCAGGTCTTCATGGCGTCATTCATTGTGCAGGAGTTATCAGAGACTCGCTGCTTTTTCGAAAAACAAAGCAGGAACTTTCAGAGGTGATTGCTCCAAAAGTTCATGGCGCATTGAATCTTGATCATGCAACGAAGTCGCTGGAATTGGATTTTTTCGCCGTTTTTTCTTCAGTCGTCTCTATTGCAGGGAATGAAGGCCAGGGTGATTATGCATATGCAAACGGCTTTTTAGATCATTTTGCCGAATATCGGGAACAGAAACGGCAAAATTCTCTGCGCAGCGGCCGCACGCTGACAATCAATTGGCCTTTATGGCAAGACATCGGAATGGGGGCGAACCTGTCAGGTCAAGGGCGGACGTCTCTTTTTCATGGTTCAGGGCTCGAAGAACTTCCTGCTGAAGACGGAACGCAATGGTTTTCGCGGATTGTAACTTCGGGTCAGCTGCATAATATTGCAGTCTGCGGTGATCATGAACGCTTTGAACAATTTATGCAGCAGAGATTTTTGACGGACGAAACAGAGACAGGCAGTGCCGTTCCTTTGGCTCAAGGCGATATTTTGGATCAGACAGTTTTGTTTTTAACCAATATCATCTCCTGTGAGGTCGGTGCAGAACGGGAAGAGATCGATCAAGATGTGCATCTGGCTGAATATGGAATGGATTCCGTTATGATTCATCAATGCAACACAAAGCTGGAGCAGTCACTGGGAGCAATTTCGAAAACGCTTTTATTTGAATTTCATACAATCAGAGATTTAGCAGATCATCTTGTAAAGGAATACCCGGATCGGCTGGGACGTTTATTTTCACGGGAGGAAAAAGGAAAACAGATTCAGAGCATTACCCCCGCCAGGCCGGAACAAAACACCACTGCATCTGCGGCGGAGGAAAAAGAACATCTTGACGGGATAGCGGTAATCGGTATCAGCGGCCGTTATCCCGGGGCTGAAAATATCGAAGAATTGTGGGATCTTCTATCAAAAGAGAGAACCGCAATCACAGAAATTCCGAAAGAACGATGGAATTATGAGACCTACTATGATCCAGATCCCGCTAAAGCGCATGAGGGGAAAATTTATTGCAAATGGGGCGGATTTTTAAAGAATGCTGAATCATTTGATTCTTTGTTTTTCCAAATATCGCCGAGAGAAGCAGAAGCGATGGATCCTCAGGAACGAATATTTCTCGAAACCGTATGGAAAGCATTTGAAGATTCGGGATATACCATTGAAGGGTTGAGAAAGCAGACTGAAAAACATGTCGGTGTATTTGCGGGAGTTACAACCAATTCTTACAAGCTGCTCGGCGAAAGAATACCGACGGACAAAAACGATGTACTTCCAAATTCGTTCCCATGGTCTCTCGCGAACAGAGTGTCTTACACATTTGACTTTACAGGTCCCAGTGTCCCTGTAGATACGGCTTGCTCTTCATCCTTAACGGCAATTCACATGGCTTGCCAAAGTTTAAAAAAAGGTGAGTGCTCGGTTGCGGTTGCGGGAGGAGTAAATTTGTATCTTCATCCTTCTGACTATTTATACCGATGTCAGATGGGGATGCTTTCAAAATCGGGAAAATGCAGAAGTTTTGGAGAAGGCGGCGACGGTTTCGTACCCGGGGAAGGTGTCGGGGCCGTAATTCTTAAACCGCTTAAAGATGCCATACGTGATAATGATACTGTGTACGCCGTCATTAAAGGAACGGCTATTAATCACGGCGGAAAGACGAATGGCTATACGGTGCCTAATCCTGCCGCACAGGCGGATTTAATTCAAGGAGCTCTTAAAGCGGCCGGTTGGAGCGCCAGAAGTGTCAGCTTTATTGAAGCCCACGGCACGGGGACGCCGCTGGGTGACCCGATTGAAGTCCGAGGCCTGACCAAGGCGTTTAGAGCTTATACCGAAGATGTTTCATATTGCTCTCTCGGATCGATTAAATCTAACATCGGTCATCTCGAAGCGGCTGCGGGTATTGCCGGCCTGACAAAGATTATCTTACAAATGAAGTATAAAAAAATAGCCGCAACACTGCATGCTGAACGGGTGCATCCGGATCTTTATCTGGAAGAGACACCTTTTTGTCTTCAGCAGGAAACCGCCGACTGGATAAAACCCGCGAATGAAAAACATTCTGACAGCAAATATCCGCGGCGCGCGGGATTAAGTTCTTTCGGAGCGGGCGGGGCAAATGCTCATATTCTTGTGGAAGAGTATGAGTCTGCTGCTGACTGTCATACGGATTGTGAGGAAAGTGAGGAACTTATCGTACTCTCAGCCAAGCATTCACTGAGTTTACGGGAATCGGCAAAACAGCTGGAGGAATATCTTCAAAAGGCCCGTCATAAGCAGGACGAGTTTTTGCAGCAAGCGGGAACAAACAAGCCGCTTCACCTTTCTGATATTGCGTATACCCTTCTTGAAGGGCGCGAAGCCATGCCGGAAAGGCTTGCTGTCATTTCAAATAATATCGATGATCTGATGTTGAAATTAAATCACTTTTATAATGGAATTGACGATCACGAAATATTTAGAGGGAAAAAACCGAATCATAAACGCAGACAGCAGCAATCGGATTCTCCGCTCAAATTCGGCAGAACCACATTAGCCGAAATGGCTGAATTCTGGGTATCAGGAGGGAATTTAAGCTGGGAAGATTTCCGCACCGGCAGAAAACCGGCGAAAATTGCGCTGCCGACTTACCCTTTCTTAAAAAACAGACTGTGGGTGTCAAATAAGGCGCAAACAAAATCAGCAGCCGGTACAGCTCCTTTATTTGATTTTTCTGCAGGTGAGTGCCGATTTTATAAAACGCTTTCTGATTCTGAATATTATTTAAAAGATCATGTTGTGCATGGGAATATGGTTCTGCCCGGAGCGGCAATCATCGAAGCGGCCAGAGAAGCGGGAGAGAGGCTGTACGGAAAATCAGTCATAAAACTGAGTCAGGTTGTATGGCCGGTTCCAATAATCGTTGAAAAAGAAAAGACGATAATGATAGATCTGCTGCCGAATCAAAAAGACAGCAAATTTGTGGTGAAAACCGATCTGCAACCTGAAGCGGCAGTTCATTGCCAAGGAAACATTATCACATGCGGAGATAAAGATGCCTCTCATACAGAGCATTTTCAATTGGACAGCTGGTTAACCGGACAGAAAAGATTAATCAGCGGCGCTGAGTGTTATAGGACCTTCCGGCAGAGCGGTTTGGACTATGGAGCCAGTTTTCAGGTAATAAAACAGCTGTTTATCCATGAAAATGCTGTTCTTGCACGAATATCACTTCCTGAGAGCATTCATAAAAAATCCGGCACGCTGCTGGAACCGTGTTTATTGGATGGCATTTTTCAATCCACAACCGGGTTTATGTCCGGTCAAGAAGGGGATCACACCGCATATTTGCCTTTTGAATTAGGTGAGCTGGAGATTCTTCACGCACCTTCGGCAAACGGCTATGCTTACATTACAGCTGCCGATGAAAGACAACATGATGATGTCAAAAGGTTTCATATACTATTTATGGATGAAAACGGATCTGTAAGTCTTAAAATAAAAAACTTAGCGTTGAAGGCATTAAAGGCTGCACCGCAGACTCAAGATGAGCGGCATTCAGTTAAATATTACACTGATATGTGGAAGCGGGCCCCTCTGCTTCATCAGCCTGAAGCCGGCGGTTTAAACAGCTGCCTTGTGATTTCACTCCGTCGGGATATATCAGAACCGCTGATCCGCCAGGCATATAAAGATATCGGCTTGAACATGATCTTTGTCCGCCATGGCGGCAGTTTTCAAGAAAAAGAAGCTGATTCCTTTGAATTGAACAGCGTCAAACTTGACGGCTATCAGAAATTGTTGGCGATTCTTAAAGAAAGACAAGTGACAATTGACCGCGTCATTTTAATCGGGATGAGCCCTGAAACGGGAATTGAGCATAACATTCGTGAAAAGCTGGAAGAGGCTGTTTTGCCGGTTTTCAATGTAACGAAAGCTCTGCTAGCAACAATCCCAAGACATAAAATCCTGATATCACATGTATTTTTCACAAGGGAAAATCAAATCTTACCTTATCAAATGGCAATCAGCGGCTTTTTTAGGTCGCTTCATTTAGAACATCCAATGTTGTCCGGTAAAAATATTGAAATACACAGCGACGAAATTCAGTTGCAGCTGAATACCGGTCTGCCTGAATTAAAAAACCTTGTGAAAGAAACAATCATCAGCGATGATACTTCAGAAATCAGATACAGAGATGGAATCAGGCAGGTGAAACACTCTGCAGAAATTGAAAGTGCAGAGCCCCCCAAAAAGATGGAGGTAAAAGAAGGGGGAGTTTACCTCATTACAGGAGGAACAGGCGGTCTGGGACTGATTTTCGCCAGACATCTTGTGCGAAAAGGGAGAATAAAACTTGTCCTTATCGGCAGGTCAGAGCTTTCTGAGGAAGCCGTAAGCAATGTAAAAGAGCTCGAAAAAAACGGATCAGAAGTTTTTTATATAAGAACCGATATTTCTGATAAGGAAAATGTCGACAACCTGATAAAACTCGTCAAAAACAAATTAGGTCCTGTTAAAGGAATTATTCACAGCGCCGGTGTGATAAAAGATTCATTACTCATCAATAAGCGTGAAGAGGATCTCGATTCAGTCTTGGCCAGCAAGGTTTACGGAACGATATGGCTTGACCGGTATACAGACAGAGAACCTCTGGACTTTTTTGTTATGTTTTCATCTATCAGCGCAATAATAGGGAACGCGGGACAAACCGATTATGCTTATGCAAACCGGTTTATGGATTATTTTGCGGAAATGAGAGCGGCGGAAAATAAACCTGGACAAACAGTCTCGATTAATTGGCCTTTATGGAAGGAAGGCGGTATGCAAATTGATATTCATTCAGAGAAGTTCCTTTATGACCGTTTCGGAATGCTGCCTCTGGAAAAACGGGAAGGCCTTGCAGCATTTGATCAAGCAATGACAGGGTGTGAACATCAAATAATGGTATTTAGCGGTAATGAATTAAAGCTGGAACGAATGATAACGATTGACAGCGGAAAAAGTGACCCGGCAATCGCCGACGAAAATCACGAACCGAAAGAGCTGTCAATAACTGAATCTTTAAAAAGCACTTTGACGCGCATCATCACCGGCGTATTAAAAATTGAAGAACGGGAATTTGATTTTGAACTGCCGATAAGTGAATACGGATTTGATTCAATTATGTTTACAATGCTGGGCAACGAATTAAACGAAACATTAGGAATATCAATGATGCCGTCAGATTTTTTCGGTCTTACTGATTTTAATGAACTTCTTGAGTTTTTAAAGAGTGAGTATTCCGAAGAGCTTCATCTCTGCGGTTCTTTTTCTTCAGATGAATCTGCGGCGAAAGACAGGAGAGAAAATCTGATTGAGGGCATCGCAAAGATGATGTCAAGTATTTTAAAGATTGACAGAAAGGAAATAGAAGAAGAGACTTCATTCGGCGAGTACGGATTTGATTCTATTACGTTTACCAGACTCGGAAATGAAATCAATCAACAATATGGTACGGAATTGTTACCGTCCATTTTCTTTGAATGCAATTCACTGGCTGAACTGACTGATTATGTAATCGAGCAATACGGAGAAATCCTTTTTGCTGAGACAGAATCTTTTTCTGCAGCTGACGAAAAAACATTGTACAGCACGCCTCCGCCGGAATCCTATGAACATTCCCCTGAGCCTGAAAACAAAACTTGGCAAGAGGAAAGACATATGAATGAGCCGGTTGCAATAGTGGGAATAAGCGGCCGTTTCCCCCAAACAGATTCGCTGGAAGACTTTTGGGAAGGAATTGAAAAAGGGCGGGATATGATTACAGACATTCCTGAAGACCGTTGGGACTGGAAAGAGTTTGACGGCGATCCGATCAGGGACGTCAATAGAACAAAAATAAAAAAAGGCGGATTTATCAAAGGCGCGGACAGTTTTGATCCGTTGTTTTTCGGGATTTCTCCCGCCGAAGCAGAATTAATGGATCCCCAGCAAAGAATTTTTATGGAGACTGTATGGAAAACAATAGAAGATGCGGGCTATAAGCCATCTGATTTGGCAGGGACGAAAACCGCGGTGTTTGCAGGGGTCGCCACAACGGATTATGCTGAACGTCTGAATGAAAATGGCGTCTCTGTTCAGGCGCAGACTGCAACCGGTTTAAATCATTGTATATTGGCAAATCGTATTTCTTATCAGCTGAATCTGACGGGTCCGAGCGAACCGATTGACACTGCCTGTTCAAGTTCGTTAGTTGCGCTTCATCGTGCGGCTGAGGGGATTCAAAGAGGCGATTTTGAAATGGCGATTGCAGGCGGTGTGCATATTATGACAAGCCCTACTCTGTTTATAGCTTTTGATAAAGCAGGTATGCTTTCCAAAGACGGAAAGTGCAAAACGTTTGATAAAAGCGCTGACGGCTATGTAAGGAGTGAAGGGGCGGCTGCAGTATTGCTTAAGCCGCTCAGCAAAGCACAGGCAGACGGTGATCATATATATGGTTTGATTAAAGGGTCAGCTGTAAATCACGGCGGCCGCGCCAATTCTTTGACAGCTCCGAATCCGAACGCACAGGCGGACTTATTAACCGAAGCTTGGCGGAAGGCGGGGGTCAGCCCTGCCACTGCGGGATATATAGAAGCGCATGGCACAGGGACAAGCCTTGGCGATCCGATTGAAGTAAACAGCATCATAAAGGCATTTAAAACGTTATATCAAGAATGGGACATTCCTTTTGCGAAACAGAAATGCTGCGGAATCGGGTCTGTGAAAACAAACATCGGCCATCTCGAAACCGCTGCCGGAATAGCCGGAGTGATGAAAGTGTTACTGGCTTTTAAATATCGCAAACTTCCGGGACTCGCCCATTTTTCAGAACTCAATCCATACATCAAACTGGAAAATACACCATTTTATATCACAGAAACCGCTCAAAAGTGGAATCCGATAAAAGATGAAGAGAACAACGATCTGCCGAGGAGAGCAGGTGTCAGCTCATTCGGATTCGGCGGTGTGAACGCGCATATTGTTTTAGAGGAATATAGGGAACCTCAAAAAGAAGTGCCGGAAAACAACGGTAACACACATATTTTTGTTTTATCTGCGAAAACCAAAGATCAATTACTTGAGTATATCCGGCTTATGCTTCAGTACTTGGATCGCGTGATTGCCGGTGAAATGACCGTTAATGCCAGTGACATGGAATTTACATTGCAAAACGGCCGGGAAGCAATGAACGAAAGAATTGCCGTATGTGCAGCGAGTCTGACTGAGCTGAGAGATAAATACGTCAGCTTTCTTGATGACAGCAAGGTGCAAAAAGGCGTATTTATAAGCGAAAACACAGAAGAGCGCACAGCTGTTTCTGAATATATGATTGAGGAGGCTCTTCAAAGCGGAAAAGAGGAGCTGCTCGCACAATGGTGGGCCAATGGAGCCGAGTTTGAATGGAAGACAATCGGCAATAAGAAATTGAATAGAGTGCCGCTGCCAACTTATCCGTTTGCAAAAGAGAGTTATTGGTTTACTCCGAAAAAGAACAAAAGCGAGGTTAATAGCAAAAGTCTTCACCCATTAATCAGCGAGAATGTCTCAACATTAAAGAAACAAGCATTTAAAACTGTTATTTCCGGAACTGAATTTTTCGTCACTGATCACCTTGTTTCAGGAGACTATGTGCTGCCAGGAGCCGCTTCGCTTGAAATGGCTCTTGTTTGTGCGGAAATAAGCGGAGAAAGTAAAGTATATAAAATAAAAGACGTGATGTGGAACAGACCTATATTATATAAAGGAAAAACGCTGCACATTTATACCGACTTGGACATGAAACAAGATAAGTTGAACGTAACGATATGTAAAGAGGGTCCGGATGGCGTGCAGCAAATCTGCACACAAAGTGAAACAGTATTCGGAGACATAAACAGCAATCCTGAGTATGTCGATATTGATAAGTTCAAACGCAGCAGTAAGGCTGCCATAACCCGGGAAGAGTGTTATCACCGCTTCAGTCGTATGGGCCTGACATATCATAGCAGTTTTCAAACGTTGAAAGCCGTATACAGCAGTGATATGGAGTTAATGGCAGAATTGGAGCTTCCGGCTCATTTAGCGAACGGGTTTTCACATTTTACACTCCATCCTTCATTAATTGACGGCGGTTTTCAAGCGGCTGCATTTTTGTTAAGAGATAATGAGAAAGAGGGCTTATTTGTTCCTTATTCACTTAGAGAGCTTCACATTAAGAGAGCGCTTACTGCCCGATGCCATGTTTCGGTGAGAGAAACCGGTTTTTATACGTATAACATTGATTTTATTAACGAGAGCGGCGAAATAGCCGTGAGCATGAAAGACTTTTCTGTCAGAAAAGTGACCGAGGGAGAATTAACCGCAGGACGTAAAAATGAAGATCAGGAAATTCTCTTCTTATTAGAACAATTGAAAAACGGTGAACTTTCTGCTGACCAAGTTTATCAGCTGCTGGAGGGAAAATAGTGCAGATCAAACAAATACTTTCCTTAATTGAAGAACAGCAAATGTCTCCTGATGCAGGACTGGAGCTAATTCGCACTTACAGAAAAGAACAAATGGAAAAAAAGGCGGAGCCGGAATCACAAGCTCCGTCCCCAACCATTTTTTTCAAGAACGATTGGGTAAGGAAAAATAACATTGATATGCCGAATCAGCAGGCACCGGGAAATATGCTGATTTTTGATCAGGATAACCGTCTTTTTCAGCATGCCGAGATGATGAATGGAGATCATAACCGTGTCATTCTCGTAACGCCCGATTCTGATTATAGAATTGAACGGAATAGATGCACAATCAATCCTTCTGATGAAAGTCATGTCGAAATGCTGATGTCTGATTTGGCTGAAAACGGATTTACACCTGATGTCGTGCTTTATTTATGGAACGGAGAAATCAGAGAATACACTGAAGAATCCGTTAATGAAACTCTTTGCAGAGGGATAAACTCGCTCTTTTTATTATCAAAAGCTTTAATGCGGAGAAACGAACCTGTTACGTTATTGCATATTTATTGGACAAGGGGTCTGAATCAGCCGTTTCATGAAGCTGTCGGAGGTTTCATGAAAACGGTAAACATGGAAAGCTCCAAGCTTAAAGCGAAAACCATACAGATTCGCCATGAGTATTCTGACATAAATCCTCCGGTTTCCGAGATATGGGATGCTGCGATCAGTGAAATACAGCGCTTTCAAACCGATGAATGTGAGATTTTAATAGACTCACATACCTGTTATGTGAAAGGGCTGCAGCCTATTGATATTCCGGAACACGATCACGGATCTGTAACGTATCAAAAAGGCGGCATATATATCATTACCGGAGGAGCCGGAAAACTCGGGCTGCTGTTTGCGGAACACATCGCTAAAGAAAACCAAGCCGTGATTATACTTACAGGCCGTTCTGTTTTAACAGCTGATCAAAAAGAACGGATCAGTAAGCTTAATGAGAGCGGCTCTATTGTTGAATATCAGCGGACGGACATAACAGATCGAACAGAGGCAGAGCGATTCATTTTCGGCGTTAAACAGCGGTACGGCAGCATAAACGGGATCATTCATGCTGCCGGCATCCTTCGTGACTCATTTCTTGTAAATAAAAGTCTCAGTGATTTTACGGACGTACTGAAACCGAAAGTTTACGGGACAATCTGGCTGGATGAGCTGACAAAAGACGAAGATCTTGATTTTTTTGTTCTCTTTTCTTCTTTTTCCGCTTACGGAAATGCCGGCCAAAGTGACTATGCGTATGCAAATCATTTTATGGACAGTTTTGCAATGCTTCGATCTCAGCTCTCCCGGAATGGAAAAACACTATCAATCAATTGGCCGTTATTGAAAGATGGCGGGATGAGTCTCGACAGCAATGGAATCAACCAAATAAAAGAAAAATACGGAATGACGCCGATGCGAACTTCCTCTGTTTTGGAAGCGTTTCTGAAAATGCTGCGGTCTTCATTTACCAGCTTAATGCCTGCAGAAGGAGAGCGGGATAAAATGATAAAAGCGCTTTCGATTCAAAGAAATACAGCTGCAGCAGATCAAGATACACTTACGGCGGAACACGATGAAGAAGAGGAATATGCTGCGAAAGAAAAAGTCAATGACTATTTAATCAAGATCATCAGCGGTGTCTTGAAAATCCAAGCTCATAAAATAAATGCGAAAGACTCTTTTGAGAAATTCGGAATCAACTCACTTATGATCATGTCACTTATTTCAAAGCTTGAAGATACTTTCGGGGATCTTCCAAAAACAATCTTTTTTGAATATCAGAACATTGAAGAGCTTTCAAACTTCTTCCTAACATCTTTTAAAGAAAAAGTGCTTAAGGCCGCAGGGGCAGCTCCGGTAACAAGAGTGCCGAAGAAAAAAGAAAATCTGAGTAAAAAACAGCACCGGCAGCAGAGAGTTGCAGCTGCACCGAGCATGGTTCAGCCGGGTGAGGATATTGCCATTATCGGTGTGAGCGGAAGATATCCGAATTCCGATACTCTTGAGGAGTTCTGGGAAAACATTGCCGGAGGGAAAAACTGTATTATTGAAATCCCCGAGGAACGTTGGGATTTCAGATCGACTTACAGTCCCGACAGAATGGAGAAGGGGAAAATCAACAGTAAGTGGGGCGGTTTTATCAGCGGTGTTGATCAATTCGATCCGCTGTTTTTCCACATTTCTCATAAAGAAGCTGAGCTGATGGACCCTCAGGAGCGAATTTTTCTCGAAACCTCCTGGCATACGTTTGAAGATTCAGGATATACAAAAGAGAAGCTTGACGGTATGAAAGCCGGTGTGTTTGTCGGAGCCATGTACGGACAATATCAATTATTCGGCGCAGAAGAAACTGCGCGGGGCAATCCGATCGCGCTCAGTTCCTTCTTTTCATCTATTGCGAACAGGGTTTCATACTTTTTTAATCTCTCCGGCCCAAGCATTGCACTGGATACGATGTGTTCATCGTCGCTGACGGCCATTCACTTGGCATGTGAGAGCATTAAAAGAGGGGAAAGTGAAATTGCGCTTGCGGGCGGCGTTAATGTATCCATACACCCCAGCAAATACCTTTGGCTGAGTCAAGGTAATTTTGTTTCCACCGAAGGATTGTGCAGAAGTTTCGGAGAGGGCGGAGACGGCTATGTGCCGGGAGAAGGTTCGGGAGCCGTCCTGTTGAAACCTCTGGAAAAAGCAATTGCTGATCAGGATCATATATACGGAGTGATTAAAGGAACATCTGTAAATCATGGCGGAAAAACCAATGGATTTACGGTTCCGAATCCGAATGCACAAGCTGAGCTGATTGCTAAAAATTTCAAGAAATCGGGCATCAGTCCGCGATCCGTCAGCTACTTGGAAGCACACGGAACGGGTACCTCGCTCGGAGATCCGATTGAGATCGCAGGATTGACAAAAGCGTTTGAGAAATTTACGGACGATAAACAATTTTGTGCCATAGGTTCAGTGAAGTCTAATATCGGACATTTGGAGTCTGCTGCAGGTATAGCAGCCCTTACAAAAGTTCTTTTACAATTTAAGCACCAGAAATTGGCGCCATCCATTCACTCGGAACAGCTGAACCAAAATATCCGATTTGAAAAGACGCCTTTTTACGTTCAGCAGAAAGAAGAAGAGTGGCGGAAAGAATCAGGCGCCTCCAACAGGAGAGCAGCAATCAGTTCGTTCGGAGCGGGAGGAGCAAATGCCCATGTCATTGTGGAAGAATATCAAAACCATGCTGACACACAAACAATAAGCGGTCCGTTTGCCGCAGTTCTCTCTGCCAAAAATGAAGACAGACTGAAAGAATACGCTCTGCGCCTTCTGCAATTCACAGAGCGGGAGACAAAGGCCTCGGCAGCTGATATCGCTTTTACATTGCAGACATGCAGGGAACCGATGGAAGACAGACTTGCTGTTGTAGCTTCCGATTTGCCGGAACTTAAGGAGAAACTGAGAACTTTCTGTACTGAAGGAACAATTGGAGAGGGCGTATACAAAGGCAATGTTACGAAAGATTTTGATAAAGTCTTTATCTTTCATGATCAAAAGATGAAAGATAAATTCCTCGAGGCGATGATGGAGACAAAGGACTTGAATCTTCTTGCAAAATTATGGTCTTTCGGGGCTGATATTCAATGGAGAGAGTTATATGAAGAATATACCCCGCAGAAGGTCAAGCTTCCTTTATATCCATTTGCTGAGGAGTCTTACTGGGTGCCTGGAAGCCAAAGTGCAGTATTTCCGGAAATATTGCCGCAGCAGTCTTCACTGCACCCGCTTCTGGATTCGAATGAATCTACTCTGGAACAGCAGTTTTTTAAAACGACATTAAGAGACAAAGAGATTTGGTTAAAAGACCACATTGTAAAAAACAAGAGCATTCTCCCGGCAGCTGCTTTTCTTGAAATGGCATGCGCAGCGGGAACGCGGTCATATCGAAAGAAAAAGGTCACTCGTTTAAAAAACGTGATATTTGCCAGACCGGCCATGCTTTTGCAAGAGAGCCTGACCATTTACACTCACATTTCCGTAAAAGACGGCAGCATATTATTTAACATGTCACCTGACGAGGATGCTGCTGTAAGGACTGGATTTGTGACGGGGGAATTAGATTATGATCATCATTACAGTGATGATATAGAGAACATCGACAGACAAGAGATGATAAACAGAAGTGCTTTTGTCCGTGAACAAGATGAATGTTACGAGTATTTTCGGGAAAACGGGTTCCAGTATGGGCGCGCTTTTCAGCCGATTCAACGTTTATGGGGCGGCGGAACGGAAGCGGTTGCACACTTATTGCTGCCAAAAGAAGCCGCATATGCTCTTGAAAATTATACATTGCATCCGTCTCTAATTGATGGGGCTCTGCAATCTTTGTTCGGCATTACGGACGGAAGAGAAGAGGCATCTGTTTATGTTCCTTTTTCAATAGGAGAGATTACGATTCGGAAAAAAGTTTCAGCAGAATGCTGGGCTTATGCGCGTAAAACAGGCCAAAAAGGTCACTCCGAGCTTATTTACGATATTCAGCTGCTTAATGAACACGGAGAGAGACTTGCAGGTTTAAAGGATGTAACCATTCGTAAAAAAGAAACGTTTTCCGCGGAGGCACAGAATCATGCAACAGCGGATTCCAATGGAAAGAACGAGAGAGTAAAAGAGCTCCTCAGACAATTAAAAGCGGGCGAACTGACTGCGGAGGAAGCAGATTATGCGCTGGAGCGTATGCAGGATTAGTTTATCATTTTGCGGCAGTGCCATTTGTAAAGGGGATGAAGGTTTTTATGAAAGAAGCCCGTCATATTAGAAAAAAAGTACTTTCTGACATAGAAAGCGGCATCATTTCTTTGGAAGAAGGAGTAAAGCGGATACAGCAGCTTGGTTCTCATTCCGCAGGGGTTAACGGACAGTCGATATATTATCAGACGGTCTGGCAGCGGACAGATCTCAGCATTCATGTAAAAGGCGGCCGACGTGAGGGCAGCCTTTTATTATTTGATAAAAGTGAAGATGTGAGTAAAGAACTTGCTGCATTGCATGATACAAGGGTTATTTTGGTTAAGCCGGGGAAGGAGTTTCGAAAAACCGGGGACGGTGTATTTGAAATCGACCCCCGCTCTGAAAGAGATTACATAAACCTGTTAGGATGGCTTATAGAAGAAGAGAAGTCAGATATACGGGAAGCGGTGCATTTGTGGTCAGACATGCCGTTTGAAAAGACAGAGAGAGCGATTCGTGAACAATGCGACAGCGGAGTCTATTCTTTGTTTTTACTGCAACAGGCGCTCTTCAAAAATAACTGCCGCAAACCGATCAAGCTGTTATATGGATATTTTTCGCATCTTTCTGGAGAACAGCCTCTTTACGCGGCGGCAAGCGGATTTTTGCGGACATTGCAGCTGGAAAATCCGTTAATCTCAGCAAAAAGCATTGAAATGGAGCAGTCAATAGCAGCCGTTCACGCAGCTGATATCATACGCAATGAGCTGAGTGATTTCCAGCCTTCAGATGTAGAGATCCGTTATAAAGACATGCAGCGTTATGTCAAACAGCTCAAAACGTATGAACCCGAAAAAAATTCCGGAAGCGGAGATGTGCCGCTGAGAGAAAATGGAGTATATATTATCGCAGGAGGCGCGGGCGGATTAGGATTTACCTTTGCAGAATATTTGGCTTTTCAAACAAAATGCTGCCTTGTTTTAACGGGGAGATCTCCGCTTTCAGATCATATAAGAAAACAGCTGAGACGATTGGAGGATGCGGGTTCTTCAGCTGTTTATGTTCAGGCTGATATTACCAATAAGGAAGAAGCCGATTATCTAGTCAAAAAAGCCAAAACTTCTTATGGAAAAGTAAACGGGGTCATTCAGGGCGCGGGAATCATCCGTGACTCTTTCCTTCTTAACAAGTCACGAGAGGAATTCGATCAGGTAATCAGACCGAAAGTATTGGGTACGATGTGGCTGAATGATGCTGTTGAGAAAGAAAATCCTGACTTTTTCATTTGCTTCTCCTCTACTTCCGCAGTGTTGGGAAATGTCGGGCAATCTGATTACGCGTTTGGAAACAGTTATATGGATCATTTCATGAATATGCGTTCTGCCCAGCATTCTGATACGATTTCTCTCTCTCTGAACTGGCCGCTGTGGAAAGAAGTCGGCATGCAAGTGGATGAGCGAACGGTAGAGACAATGAAAAAGGCGGGTTTTTATCCTTTAGAAAAAGAAGAAGGTAAAGAAGCGTTTGCAGTCGCATTGTCCTCCGGTTTTTCGCAATTTACTGTATTTTACGGAGATGAGCAAATTGACAATCATGTTCAGCAATTATATGAACGAAAAGAAAGCATTCAGGCAGATGAAGGAACAGGGAGAAATATCGAATCATTTGATTCAGAGAAACTGACAGCTGAAACATCTGATTTCATCATAAAAATGATTGCTGCAGAATTCAGGATGCCTGCGGACAAAATAGATGCAGAAGAGGCATTGGAAAAATACGGACTTGATTCCGTTATGATTATCAATATGACGAATGAGCTTGAAAAACATTTCGGCGCGCTCTCAAAAACGCTGTTATTCGAATATCAGACTGCGGCAGAATTGTCACAGTATTTCGTTGAGGAGCACAGGGATACTCTTCTTCATAAACTCCGGTTAGGAGAAAACGGGAGCAGCACCCCATCTCAGAAGAAAAAAGATCATAAACAGACAGCCGATGTTAACGGGAAACAGAAAATCCAGATGAAAAATCAGGTGCAGCAGGAGAAGTATCATGATAATGATATCGCGATTATCGGTATCAGCGGACGTTACCCGATGGCAAATGATCTTGATACTCTGTGGGAAAACTTATTGAACGGTAAAGACTGTATAACTGAGATACCTAAGGATCGGTGGGATTCGGGGCTGCACTATCAGCCCGCAGCGGGCAATGAAGTAAAAAACCAAAGCAAATGGGGGGGATTTATTGACGATGTGTATCATTTTGATCCGTTGTTCTTTAATATTTCTCCTGCCGAAGCTGAATTAATTGATCCGCAGGAGAGACTGTTTTTAGAGACGGTTTGGCACACCATAGAAGATGCGGGGTACGCAAAGAAAACGCTTGAAAGAAAAAACGTCGGTGTTTTTGCAGGGGTTATGTACGGCCAATATCAGCTGTACAGCGTTGGTCACGAAGCGGCCGTTTCTTCCTCATATGCATCAATCGCAAACCGGGTATCGTACTTTTTTAATTTCAGCGGGCCAAGTATTGCTTTGGACACGATGTGTTCCTCATCATTAACGGCTGTTCATTTTGCCTGTGAAAGTTTAATCAGGAATGAATGTGAAATTGCAATTGCAGGAGGCGTCAATTTATCCATTCATCCTCATAAATATGAACTCCTGACTCAAGGCGGATTTTTATCCAGTGATGGCCGGTGCAGAAGCTTCGGTTCAGGAGGAGACGGCTATGTGCCGGGAGAAGGGACAGGTGCCGTGCTGCTGAAACCTGTAAAAAAGGCAATTGCGGACGGTGATCAGATTTATTCAGTTATTAAGGCAACAGCCATCAACCACGGTGCTAAGACGAATGGATATACCGTGCCGAATCCCAAAGCTCAAAGTGAGGTCATTACGAGAGCCTTAAAAAAAGGGTTTATTGATCCAAAAAGCATCAGCTATATAGAAGCTCACGGAACAGGCACCGCGTTAGGAGATCCGATTGAAATCACCGGTCTGACCAGAGCATTTTCAGATGCCGAACGCGATAAGAAAACATGCGCGATCGGATCGATTAAATCAAATATCGGACATCTTGAGGCTGCTGCAGGCATAGCGGGCATTACGAAAGTTATTCTTCAAATGAAACATAAAACGATTGTTCCGTCACTGACTCATTCTGCTGAATTGAATGAAAATATACCGTTTCAAAAAACACCTTTTTATGTACCGGACAGTGCCGAAAAATGGGAGTCATCCGTTCCCAGGCGTGCCGGAATCAGTTCTTTCGGGGCAGGAGGAGCTAATGCCCATGTTATTTTAGAAGAATTTGCGGATGAAGCTATCTCTTCTCTCGCTGCTGAAGAACCTGAACAGCTTTTATTTGTTTTTTCTGCAAAAAATGCCGACAGGCTGGCAGAGTATGCAAAACGCGCAAAAGAACATATAGCAGCCAGAGATTATCCATTAGAAACACTTAGAAATACAGCATTTACTTTGCAAACCGGCAGAGAAGAAATGCCGCACAGATTGGCTGTTATCGCCTCTACAAAAGATGAATTGCTTAAAGGACTGACAGATTATACTCTCGGAAACGCGATGGATCATATTTTTACAAGCGGCAAAGACACAACAGAAGCTCAAAGGATGAACAAAGCTGAGATTGAAGAAGCAGCCGCAAACAGGGATCTTGTGAAGATTGCTGAATACTGGGTTGGCGGTAACGGAGTAGATTGGCCGTCACTTTATAAAGATGCCACTCTGAGACGGGTATCAGCACCCGGATATCCATTTGCCAAAGAGCTATGCAGAATAGATGCGCAAAATACGGGAAGCCGCCGGATGAACGTAAATAACGATCTGCATCCTTACATTTCATGCAATATATCTGATTTTAAAGCACAGAAGTTTCTTATCAATGTAAGCGATACCGATTTGTATATAAAAACAAAGTATCAAGACAAGGAAATGTTTCCGTTTCTCAGCCAGATTGAAATGGCGAGAGCTGCCGGAGCGATGGCTTCAGGGAATCCGATTATTAAATTAACAGAGCTCTCCTTTAGAGAACCGATATTACAAAGCGGAAGCAATGAGCAGATCCGGATTGTATTAACCCCGGATAATCAGGGTGCATCGTATTCTATAGAAAAACAGAGCGACTCATCCATTTATTCATCAGGGCGGCTTGAATTAGAAGGCGGAGTGTACGAGAACGGAAATATTCATCTTGAGCCGTTCCTGTCTCAGCATGCAGACCGCATACCGTACGAAGCGTTTTATCAGCGGCTTGCCGAATTCGGATACAGCTGCAGTGACAGTCTGAAAGCGGCAGAGCATTGCGTCAGCAGGAACGGACAGGTGCTTTTAAAGATAAAAGCAAAGGCCGGTCCGAAAGGGTGCATAATCAAACCGGAAGTTATTGAGAGCGTATATCAAGCCGTCATATACCTTGCGGGGGAAAATGCCGGAGAGCTCCCGGAAAACATTAAAGAATGTATGATTTTTGATCATGAGACTGAACCCGTTTATGTATATGCAGAACAAACTGGAGAAAGCGATTCGGCTTATGATGTGTATGTATTAGACAATGCCGGCGGGATTTTGATGGAACTGAGCGGGCTGGTTTTTGGCGAAAAGCCTAATAAAAATGTACGTTTTTATGAGCATAAGTGGGATCAAAAAAACCCTCTGATTGAAATCAAAGATAGGGAGCCAAAAACAATTCTGGTCTTTGCAAAAGATGAAGCATTAGCTGAAGCTCTGAAAAATCAATCAGACAGCCGTGTCATTCTCGTCACGCCGGATCAGCGGCAGACCGATCAAAATCTGCTGACATTCTGTGTAAACCCGGAAGTGACGTCAGATTACATTCGTTTATTTGAAGAATTGGAGAAAAAGGGATGTTCTCCTGATGTCATCTTGCACACGGGAGAAACATTTTACGCGGGTGACCACCTTCTCAGCGGCCTGGAATCAATTTTTTATTTATTAAAAGCCCTGAGCGCCCGCAGTGACGCCTTTCTTTATCTTCATTCTTTGCTTCTTGTTCACTCTTTTAAAGAAGGCGTGAATGATCCGTATACGGGCGCTCTTGCAGGCTGTTTAAAAACGGCAAATATGTTGGTGCCATCCGCAGAGAATGTGAAGTCAATCGGCTTTTCAGAACGTATATCAATTGAAAAAATGGCTGAGTTTTGCCTTAACGAAATGGTTTCAGGCATGGAACGGCAGGCGGAAGAAGTTAAATATATAAAGAACAAGAGGTATATTAAGACATTAAAGGAGTATGTGTTCAATCATACAGAGCACTCTCATCTGCTGAAACAGAAAGGGGTTTACCTCATAACGGGCGGTTTGGGCGGTCTGGGCCTGATTTTTGCAAAATATTTAGCCTCTCAGTATCAAGCAAAATTAGTATTGACGGGAAGGTCACCGTTAACAGCTGATAAACGCCATAACATTGACCGGCTGCAGGCACTTGGAGGAGATGCGGTATATTATCAAGCTGATGCCGCAGATCAAAAGACGATGGGACGGGTCATAGAAGAAACGAAACGGACTTGGGGCTCCATTCAAGGTGTTATTCATTCAGCTGGTCATGCCGATGATCGGTTATTTACAGAGATGAATCTGACTGATTTTTCAGAAGGCATGACTGCTAAAATTGAAGGAACGGTATGTTTAGATGAATTAACGAAAGATGAGCCGCTTGATTTCTTTATCGTATTTTCTTCTATTTCTTCGGTCTTCGGAGATTTTGGACAGGTTAATTATGCGTTGGGCAATTATTTTCAAGATCAATATATAAATTGGAGATTCGAACAGAGCCGCCGGCAAGAGAGACAAGGCAAGAGCATTTCGATTAACTGGCCGTTGTGGCGTAAAGGCGGAATGCATTTAAACAAAGAAGCTGAAGAAGCATATCTTTCTGCATCCGGGTTTGATTATTTGGAAACGGAAGAAGGGATAGCGGCTTTTGAGACGATTTTGGCAAGTGACTGCCCGCAAATTTCGGTTGTTACCGGGGATGCCGGAACAACACCAGCAAAAAAAGATCTGCCGCATCAAAAAGTAAATACGCTTCCGGTTCGTCAAGAGGAAATTTCTTATACAGCACCGGTGTCTGCAGACAATGTCCTGGAAGAACTGAAGCAAATGGTATCGGAATTATTGAAAATTAACATTGAACAGCTGGATACGGCAGAGAATTTCGGTAATCTCGGCTTTGATTCTATCAGTTTGAAAACATTAGCTGTCCGACTGAATAAAAAATACAAGCTTAAGCTGACACCTGCCGTTTTCTTTACTTACAGCCATATTAAGTCTCTTTCAGAATTTCTAAACAGTGAACTGCGTACTGTTGCAAAAGGGAATACAGATGCAGAAAAAAACATTTCTGAAAAAAGGAAAGTAGTGCACGCTGGGAAAACCACCGGGAAAACCGTGAAGCCGCCGCGAAGTTTTCCGTTTGAAAAAAAGACAACAAGACAGGCTGACCATCATCCAGAGAAGCAGCCAGTTGCCATTATCGGGATGAGTTGTGTTTTTCCGGGAGCAAAAAATGCAGATGAGTTTTGGATCAATTTAATCAATGAAAAAGATTTGATTCAGGAAATTCCCCCGGATCGCTGGGATTGGAAAAAATACGCCGAAGGCAAAGGAAGCAGCGAAGTACATTCGAAATGGGGCGGCTTTATCACAGATGCCGATAAATTCGATGAGGCGTTTTTCAATATTAATCCGCGGGAAGCAGAACTCATGGATCCTCAGCACAGAATTTATTTGCAGGAAACCTGGAAAGCGATAGAAGATGCGGGTTACAAAGCTTCAAAGCTGTCTGGCAAAAATATCGGGGTGTTTACGGGCATTCAATTTAATGATTACCGCCAGCTGCTGATGAGGCATTCGGACGGGGCGCATGCGTTTGCGGGAACCGGAAACAGCCAGGCGCTCATCAGCAATCGTGTATCCCATTATTTTAATTTCAGAGGTCCGAGTGAGTCCATTGATACAGCCTGCTCAAGCAGTCTTGTAGCAATCCACAGAGCTGTGCGCTCGATTCAAAATGGTGAAAGTGAGCTGGCGGTAGCAGGCGGGGTTTCGCTGCTCTTAGATCCAGTCACGCATATGTATACTGATAAACTCGGTATTTTGTCTAGGGACGGCCGGTGTAAGACGTTTGATAAACTTGCCGACGGTTATGTCCGCGGTGAAGGTGCAGCTGTTCTGTTATTGAAACCATTGCAAGCGGCAATGAATGACAGAGACAATATTTACGGAGTTCTGAGAGGAACCGGAGAAAATCACGGAGGAAGATCTGCTTCATTGACCGCTCCGAACCCGGAAGCTCAGGCAGAACTGTTAACGTCTGTTTACAAAAATGCCGATATTCCTGTTGATACGATATCTTATATTGAAGCACACGGAACCGGGACAGAACTGGGAGATCCGATTGAGATTGAAGGCTTGAAAAAAGCGTTTGGATCTTTTGAGCCGCATTCAGGAAAGAATCATGATCAATATTGCGGCATCGGTTCAGTAAAAACGAATATCGGTCATTTAGAGCCCGCCTCTGGAATGCCGGGGCTGATTAAAGTATTACTATCCATGAAGTATAAAACACTGCCTGCCACACTACATGTCAAGGAACTGAACCCTTACATTCAATTAAGCGGAACACCGTTTCGTATTGTCAATAAAACTATGAAGTGGGCCAGGTTAAAAGATCGAAAAGGAAATGAAGTTCCGCGCCGTGCCGGAGTCAGTTCCTTTGGATTCGGCGGGGCAAATGCTCATGTCATCGTGGAAGAATTTGAATACGGCCAAGATAAAGCAGTAACTGCCGAGCGGGAACAAATCATTGTTCTATCGGCCAAAACAAAGGAAAGGCTGATGGTTAAAGCCAAAGAGTTAACAACGTTTTTACATGAAGAACTATCAGTTCAATTCAGTCAGCAAGAGGTGCAGGAACGTGATTTGCAAGAGGCGGTTCGGGAAGCGGCAGCGGGTATCCTGCGTTTAGATACCGCAGATATAGATGCAAAGACACCTCTTTCTGAATTCGGATTTGATCCGTTGGCTTATTCCGAATTAATCTCTTATATAAACCAAATGTACGGCACAGAAATATCACTAGACATATTTCAGGAATTAATGACCCTGAGCGAGCTGTGCCGCTATATCAGCAGCATCCGGAATCGATCAGCTGATAAACCGCATAACGGCAATTTTAGAGAAAAGTCCGGAATCAGTCTTGAAGAAATAGCATATACGCTGCAAACCGGAAGGGAACCATTTGAATGCCGCCTTGCGATCACTTGCTCGAATACCGGAGATCTTCTTGAAAAATTAAACGGTTACATTCAGGGGAGCAGGCTGCAAGGTGTTTATGAAGGAAATGTAACGGATTTTGATAGTCTGTACGCTCCTTTATTCGGCGGCCCCGAAGGTCATGCATATGTTCAATCACTGATTCAGCAAAACAAGCCGGCCAAACTGGCTCAGTTGTGGACGATCGGTTGTGAAATCAGCTGGGAAGACTTGTATGAGGAGGAACTCAAACCGGTTAAACTGTCTCTTCCTCTCTATCCTTTCAGCAAGAACAGACATTGGATTCATTTAAATAAAGATGAAGCGCAGAAGGCTGAGGCTTTCTCGGGTACTGAGCTTCACAACTCAAATAAAGATACAGCAGATGGAGAAATCATGTCGCTTCTTGAAAAAGCACAAACAGGTGAGATGAATACGAAAGAGACGTCAGAGCTGATAGAGGAGTTGCTTTTCCATGAATGAAAAAACGATGCAAATTGAGCAAATCGTGAAAAAGGTGAAAGAATGCAGCCTGACGCCTGAAGAAGGGCTGGAATTAATTAAGAGCTTGGGGAAAACCCATCTATATGAAATGGTATGGGATAGACATGAATTTAAAGGCATTGAAAAATTCCCGCATACGAAAGAGCCAATTTTATTTTTTTGCGAAGACGACAGCATGTATACCGTAATGAAGAGGCAGCTTGAAGGCTATGAGGCACCTTTCATTTACGTGACTTCCGGCGAGCGTTTCGAAGATTGCCGGAACGGTCGTTTTACAATGAACTTTGAAAAAGATGAGGATTATGATGCGTTATGCGGGGTTCTGCGTTCTCAAAATATAAGACCCCGTCATATTATTCATTTTTTGGCTGCCGGGCTCTTCAAAAATACAGAAGATGCAATGAGAAAGCAGCTCAATAAAAGTCTGTTTTCCTTGTTTCACATGTTTCAGGCCTTCATGGCGAACAAACTTTGTCCGAAAGCAGAAATTTTGTACCTGTATGAAAATACCGAGGGCGAGGTTCAGCCGATTTATAACGCGGTTGAAAGTTTTCTTAAGACCGTACAGACCGAAAATCCGAATTTCACATGTAAGGCTGCAGAGCTGAAATCAATGTTTGACGAGCCGTTTACAAAGCAGCATGTTGCAGATGTCATCTCTTTTGAATGGAACAATCAATGTAAGAAGGACCACTTTACCTGTTATGAGCCGAGGCATTATTATAAAAGGCAGCTTCAAAGAGTAAAAAAAGAAGATGGGGAGAAACATAGTTTCAGTGTAAAAAAGAACGGTGTGTATTTAATTACGGGAGGAGCCGGCGGTCTCGGGTATCTGTTTGCGGAATATCTGGCGAAACAGGCAGAAGTCAAGCTGGTATTAACCGGCCGTTCCCCGGCCTCCCGTGAAACGGCGCAAAAATTGAGCGCTCTTGAAAATCTTGGCGCTGAAGCCTTATATGTCCCGGCAGATATTTCAAAGGAAAAAGAGACGGACGCTTTGATTAAGCACATTAAGCAGACATTCGGAGAATTAAACGGAATTTTGCACAGCGCCGGACTTGTTAAAGATGCATTTATCATAAAAAAAACGAAAGAAAGCATAGAAGAAGTTATAGCGCCTAAATTATTCGGAACCGTTTGGCTGGATAAAGCAGCTGAAGAAGAGCCTCTTGATTTCTTCGTTATGTTTTCGTCCCTTTCGGCCGTTCTGCCTAATGCGGGTCAAAGCGACTACGCCTTCGCTAACGGATGTATGGACGGATTCACCCAGTATCGAAGCATTAAGGGACGTTCCGGGAAAACACTTTCTATTAATTGGCCGTTATGGGATGCGGGGAATATGACAGTCGGGCCGGGAGAGCTGCAAGCTTTAAGACATGCAGGGCTGGAACTTTTATCCGCCCAAGCCGGGCTTGCCGCTTTTCAGGACAGTATGAGCCGCTCTGCTTCTCAGCTGGCTGTTATCAGCGGAGACAAAGATAGAATAAGTGAATTACTCTCAACGGATCATAAAGAAATAGAGACTGTGCCTGAAAACAACAGTAATCTGCCGCAATTAAATGAAAAAGATCTGAAAAAGCAAACGGTTCGTCTTTTGACAGAGATCGTCGGTGCGGAAACGGGAAGACCGGCGGACAGTATTTTACCCGAGGATACGTTTGACCGTTACGGAATTGATTCTCTAACGATTTTAGGTCTTAACTCCCGTCTGGAAAAATATTTTGGAAGAGTGTCTAAGACTCTTTTCTTTGAATACAGCAGTGTTGAAGAGCTGTCAGAGTATTTTCTTGAACACTATCATCATGAGTTGAAGAAGGCGTTTTTACCGGCAGCCGAACAGCGAATTGATCATTCGGCGCCGGCGAAACGGGAGAAGCTTTCCGTTTCCCGCACACCATCCGCACCTTCCGAGGAAGATATTGCAATTATCGGTATAGCCGGCCGCTACCCGATGGCGAAGGATGTGGAACAGTTTTGGGAAAATATTTCTTCCGGAAAAGATTGTATAACGGAAATACCGAAAGAGCGTTGGGATTTTCGGAAATATTATCACACAGGTGACAATGCCCGTCATGACAGCAAATGGGGGGGTTTTATAAAAGACGCTGATAAATTCGATCCGCTGTTCTTCTCAATTTCGCCCCGTGATGCCGAGTTAATTGATCCTCAGGAACGGTTATTTTTAGAGACAGCGTGGCACACGTTTGAAGATGCGGGTTACACAAAGAAAAAGTTGAAACGGCATAAGACAGGTGTATTTGTCGGTGTCACCTACAGCCACTATCAGTTATTTGCAGCCGGTGCTTCAGATGATGAGGAACGTCAGGCGCTCCTGTCTTCTTATTCGTCTATCGCAAACCGGGTGTCATATTTCTTTGATCTGCACGGACCCAGCCTTGCAATTGATACAATGTGTTCTTCTTCACTTTCTGCTGTTCATTTTGCATGTGAAAGTTTAAAAAGGGGAGAATCCACCCTCGCTATAGCCGGAGGAGTGAATTTATCCTTACACCCGGATAAATATACTTTACTTTCACAAAACCATTTTGTTTCAAGCGATGGGCGCTGCAGAAGCTTTGGAGCGGGAGGAGACGGATATGTGCCGGGAGAAGGAGTCGGGGCCGTTCTTTTGAAACCGCTTTCTGCCGCAAAGGCTGACGGGGACAGGATTTACGGTGTGATTAAGGGAACATCTGTAAATCACGGCGGAAAAACAAACGGATACACTGTGCCAAATCCGGGCGAGCAGGCAAACGTCATCAGTGAAACTCTTGATAAGGCGGGGATTGATGCAGACAGCATAAGTTATATTGAAGCGCATGGCACCGGGACATCTTTGGGAGACCCGATTGAAATTTCAGGTTTAACCAAAGCTTTGCACAGCTCGAAAAGCGATTATCGTTGTGCAATTGGTTCGGTTAAGTCAAATATCGGACACCTAGAGGCTGCGGCGGGAATTGCTTCTATCACAAAAGTGCTGATGCAAATGAAATATAAACAGCTTGCTCCTTCCCTTCATTCCGATAACTTAAATCCTAATATTGATTTTGGGGAAACTCCGTTTTACGTGCAGTCTGAACTGACCGATTGGGAGACGCCGCAAAATCAAGCCAGAAGGTCAGGCATCAGTTCTTTCGGCGCTGGAGGATCTAATGCTCACATTATCATCGAAGAGTATAAGAATGAAGAAAAGATGGAAACGGTACAGAGCAACAAGACGCAAATTATTCTGCTTTCTGCCAAAAATGAAGAACGGCTCAGACTCTTGATTGATGCATATATAAAAGAACTGGAGCCAAACACGTCACTAGCCGATGCTGCGTACACTTCGCAGACCGGGAGAAACGCTATGGAAGAGCGGCTCGCTGTTGAGGTTAGCAGCATTGACGATCTTCGCAATAAGCTGACGATGTATTTGCGGTCAGATCAGAAGGTAAACGGTTTATATAGGGGAAAGGCCCGCCGAGGCGCTGGTCAAAAGGGTGCCCTGTCAGCCGCTCACTTTGAAAATGCAAGAGATATGGCCATTCACTGGGTGAACGGAGGAGACGTTGAATGGGAAGAGATGTACACTGCGGAATTACCGAAGCTTATCTCTCTTCCTGTATATCCTTTTGAACGGAACAGATATTGGGTGCCTGCCGCAAAAGCAGCACAGGAACAGAAAAAAACAGGTGTACCGCAAAGTCTGCCCCATACACCGATTGACTTATCATTTGATGTATTAAAAAAATCGTGGAAAAAACAAAAGGCTGCGCCTTCCGCTTTTACGAAAGGACAGGTGATGATCCTGGCTAATAGTGAAAGTGAGCGGCTTGCATTCGAATTGTTTGATTCAGATCCTCTGATTGAACCCGCTGTCATTTGCGCAGATAACTGGGATCATTCAAATGGAGAAGCCAAAAAAACGGTTCTAGCAGTCATAGAAGAAAATCCGGAAATCATCGGCATGATTGACCTGTCAGATTTGCGGAGTGATCAAAACGGGGCACACACCGGCACAATCGGGAAGCTGACACTGCTGCAGGAAATCATAAACACACGTAAACAGCTTTTCGTTTTACATGTGACCAGAGGGCTGCAGACATTTCTGAATGACAAGCCGTCGTTAGCCGGAGCCGAAACAGCCGGACTATATAAAATGCTGAGTGCGGAGTATCAAAAGATAAAATCAAAAACAATAGATGTAGACGGGCATGTCGGGACTGCGGCGGAATTGAGACAGGTAATCACAGATGAAGCTTGCGCTGACGGGCTGTATAGTGAAATCTGCTACCGGAACGGTGAACGTTATATTCCATACGTCGAGAAATTACATGCAGCGGAAATAAACCGGAAACGATCCGGCCTGCCGGTATGCCGTAAGGATCAAACCCTGGTTATTACAGGGGGAACAAGAGGGATCGGAGCAGAACTTGCCAGACATTATGCCGGCAAGGGAGTCAAAAAACTTGTGTTGATGGGAGTAACCGACCTTCCGGAATCTGATAAAATAGCCGGCATGTTAAAAGACACCGATGAAAAGTCACCTCTTTATTCGAAATTACAACTGCTGCATGAGTTGGATCAAAAGGGAGTTCAGGTGGAAGTGTATTCCGGGCCGCTCACGGAAAAAGAAAAATTACAACGCTTCTTTTCAAAGGTGAGAATGAAGTTCGGCAAAATCGGCGGGGTGATTCATTGCGCTGGTGCAGCCAATCATTCGAATCCGGCTTTTATTCATAAATCTGATCAAGAAATAAGAGAAGTATTTGAGCCAAAGGTGCAGGGGATGCAGGTACTCCATGACATTTTTATTGATGACAAACTTGATTTCTTCATTTTGTTTTCATCTGTTGCGAGCGCCTTTCCTTTATTAGGCGCCGGAACAAGTGACTATGCCGCAGCGAACGCTTTCATGGATTACTTTGCGGCGTATCAGCATGCAGCCGGCAGAACATATTATCAATCAATTAACTGGCCGAGCTGGAGGGACATTGGGATGGGCGAGGTGACAAGTCCATCATATCAGGCACTTGGTTTACTTTCACACTCAACAGAAACAGGTATTGCCATGCTGGATGAAATGATGACGATAAACGGATACCCCTGCCTTATACCGGCAAAGACACATCCGGAGAAATTCAAGCTGGAGCAGCTGCTTCAGACAAGAATTCAAGCTGCTATAAATAAGCCGGATGCTGAAGAAAAAGAGATCTCTGGTCAGGGAGACAATGAAGCTATGATCAGGACGTTAATGGAGATTTTTTCCGCGGAGCTGAAAATACCTTACGAGAATTTAGATCAGGATACGTCTTTTGCGGATTACGGAGTTGATTCAATCTTACTGGTTCAGCTTGTCAAAAAAGCGGAAGATGCATTTCAAATAAAAATTGAACCATCAGCTTTTCTGGAGTATCCGAGTTTTTCACAACTGGGCGTCTATTTAAACGAATTATTTGCAAGTGAGGGGATCAGTCCTCAAATTGATTCAGAAAACATTGAGATTCGGAAAAAAGAGCAACATATAAATCAAAATGCTTCCGAAGTACGGGACAGCGGATCTCAAATACAACAAACCAGTCTGAACCAAATCGCTATTATCGGAATGGGCTGTGAGTTTCCGGATGCTCCGGACACAGAAACGTTCTGGAGAAATTTGAAGAAAGGACAAAATAGTGTCCGCGAAGTCCCGGCGTCGCGATGGGATATTTCTTCATACTACTCTGACACCTATGAAAAGGGAAAAAGTATCAGTAAGTGGGGCGGATTTCTTCAAGATATTGAGTCTTTCGATCCCGCGTTTTTTAATATGAACAAAAGTGAGGCATCAGAGCTTGATCCGTTAATCAAAAAATGCCTTGAGGTCAGCGTCCAGACATTGAGAGACGGCGGCTATACAAAAGAAGAAGTATCAAACAAAGAAGTCGGCGTCTTCATCGGTTCGCGGACCGGGACGTTTATGTCCAAAATAGGTTCTCCTTCAAAAAATACGATCGTGGGTATAGGACAAAATTTCATAGGTGCGCATATCTCACACTTTTTTAATCTGAAAGGACCAAATCTGGTTGTAGACACGGCTTGTTCTTCCTCATTGGTCAGCGTCCATCTCGCTTGTCAAAGCCTGATGTCAAAAGAGTCAGATATGGCGATTGCGGGCGGAGTTGACATTTTGCTGGATCAAAAACCTTACGTCATGCTGAGTGAGGCGCGTGCGCTTTCACCTGAAGGAAAGTGTCATACATTTGATGAGAAGGCAGATGGATTTGTACCGGGAGAGGGATGCGGCGCAGTCCTTTTGAAAAGACTTGATGACGCCCTTGCCGAAGGTGACAGAATTTACGCGGTAATTGACTCATCCGCGGTTAATAATGACGGACAGACAATGGGAATGACAACACCTAATCCGAAAGCGCAAAGCGCAGTGATAAAAAAAGCCCTGAAAAAAGGCGGAATTGATGCAGATACTCTCAGTTATGTCGAGACGCATGGCACCGGTACGATGATAGGAGATCCGATTGAATTAAAAGCGCTGACAGAAGTGTTCCGGGAGGTTACGGAAGAAACGCAATTTTGCGGAGTGGGCAGCGTAAAAACGAATTTCGGACATTTAATGAGTGCAGCGGGGATAGCGAGTATTATAAAGGTTGCCTTATCTATAAAAAATCAGATGCTCCCGCCGACATTACATTGTAAAACGCCAAATCCGCGTTTTAAATTTGATCAGTCGCCATTCTTTCCGAACACGTCTTTAAAAGAATGGCGTCCCAGAAAAGGGGTTTTGAGAGCCGGAATCAGTTCTTTTGGATTCGGGGGCACGAACGCACATATGATATTGAGCGACAGCCATCTCACATTAGGATATGGAGAGACAAAAAGACACCCGCTTTCTCCGATTATATTCAATAAGGAACAATGCTGGATCGACAATGGAGAAACTCCAGAAAAGGAAGAGTCAGAATTGCTGATTCCTTTACTTGATTTCAAAGAATTATAAAGAAAAGAAAAGGAATGAGACAGGTGGCCAGTAATCAAAACTATCAGTTCACATTAACAATTAAACATACGGACTATATTGTCAGGGATCACCGGGTGCATGGCACCCGGATTATACCCGGTGTCACATTTTTAGATATGATATACCGTATGGCGCTGAGCAAAGGTTTGCCTATTGAAGAACTCGAGTGTCAGAATATTTTGTATTTGGAACCTGTAGCAACATCGGATACCTTTGACAGAGAAATCCGCATCCGTTTTCAGGGATTGGAACAGGGATGGGAAATTCAGGCGAAGAGCAGAAAGGTAAAAGATGACCGCATTCTGGATGAAAGCTGGGATGAGAATATGAACTGCAGGCTCATGCCGAAAATCCCGGAAAGCATGAGTTCAATCAATATTGATGAAATTAAACATGCCTCCGCCCGTGAAGCTGATATGGAGATATGTTATGACTATTTAAAAAAGGTTGATATAGAGCATTTTGAATTTATGAAGAGTCTGGGGAAGGTTTATGCGTCTGACCATTCTGTACTTGCAGAGTTGACGCTCAGCCAAATTGCCAATCAATATACCGGCTATTTTCAATTGCATCCCACTTTTCTTGACGCGTCTACCATCATATCGATCCTTTATCAGGCATGTCCCGAATATTTTACACAAGGATCTCCGGCAAGCCGGATGAAAACGTATATTCCCATTCATATTGAATCTTTCCGTATGACGAAGCGCCTGGAAGACAGGTGTTATGTGTACATAGAGAAGCAAGACCAAAATCATGATTCAGCAGGGGATGTCATCCAAGTAAGTTACGGTTTGTACGATGCACACGGGGAGATGATCGCTTATTTTACGCGGCTGTCTGTGAAACATATTCGCTCAAAAGATTTAATTGAAAACCTGAAGCAGACTCGTTTGGAAACTGAAGCGGCTTCTCAGCCAAAAGACAGCCTGATCAGAAAAGATTCAATCATAAATCGAAGCGAAAGCATCGAGACACATCTTAAAGAATTAATATCCGGGGTTTCAAATATAGATCTGCGTGACATAAGGACAGACATTGGTTTTTATGAACAGGGCCTGGATTCAGCTTCTTTGCTTGCCATTGTCAAAGAACTTGAAAACAAAACAGGGGAACAGCTGTATCCTACACTCCTGTTTGAGCAGAAAACGATCCGGGAACTCGCCGCGTATATTAAAGAAAATCAAAAAATGTCCAGTTATTTCTTAACGCAAAATCAACCGGCTGAAAAGCCTGACATGAAAGAAAGTAAGAACGAAAATCTTTCCGCTCTTATAACAGAAGGAGACATTCAGCAGCTGATCGCAGATATCAAAGGGACTGCCCCTGAAACACTCTCTGTCGTAAAAGGTTTTTATGAACAAGGCCTCGATTCCGTAACACTTATGCAAGCCGTAAAGGCATTGGAAGAGAAAACAGGCAGGGAACTGTACCCTACTTTATTGTTTGAGTATCCGACGATTCAAAAACTTGCAAACTATTTTGCAGAGAGCGGCGAAAAAACTTCCGTTGAAAAAGACCTCCCTCTTCATCATGGAGAGAATCATACGGCTCTGACCTATTTAACGCCGCATTGGAGACAAAAGGCTGCCGCTTGGGACCCGCATTGCGGAAATAAAAAGAAAAGAACATACCTGCTGTTTCAATATGACAGAGAGCTTTTTCATTTTATGCGGGAAAATGCTGAAAATGGATTCGGAAATACACAGATCATTCTCGTTTTATCAGGGAATCGTTTCTCCTATCACGGAGACGGTGTTTATGAGATAGATCACAGGGAGGAAGCTCACTTTGACAGGCTTGCAGCTGATCTGAAAAAAAGGGGGCAAATGCCCGACACCGTGGTTTACGGGTGGCCGGAAGGGTCATTTGCCGGCCCGGAAAAAATAAATGAACAGCTTTCTAAAGGGGCTTACCCGCTATTCTTTTTCAGCCGGGCATTGATGCGCAGCAAGGCGGAAAAAAAGGTTGTATCGCTTTTCCTTTATCCGGCGGACCATAAAAATGATCAGCCGCTTTACGCTTCAGTCCATGGCGCAGGGCAGTCTATTTTGCTTGAGAACCCGAAACTGGTCCTTAAGACAATCGGGATATCAGTTTCAGACAAGTCATCGTTGCCGGATCTCACAGCTGAAATCATCAGATGCGAATCAACTGAAGCGCATCCGGGAGAAACCGATCTTTATTATGAAGGAAATGTGCGCTGGGTCCGTGCCTTACGGGAAGCGGAACCGGTTCAAAACTCAGGTTTCTCCTTTAAAGAAAACGGAGTATACATGATTACAGGAGGGGCCGGCGGCTTAGGCTTTATATTTGCAGAACATATCGCAGCCCAAACGAAAGCCAATATTATTTTAGCGGGCCGTTCTGAACTTACGGAAGACAAAAAGAACAAAATCAGCCGAATGAAAGCAGGCGGTTCTTCGGTTCAATATATAAGAGGTGATTTTTCAGATAGCCGCGATGCAGAGCGAATCATAAAAACCATTAAAAGGCAATTCGGAGAAATCAACGGTGTGATACACAGTGCCGGTGTGACGCACGACGCTTTATTGATTCAAAAATCAAAAGATGAAATCCAGGAAGTGATCGCTCCGAAAATAAATGGGGCGGTCTTATTGGACAGCTTGCTGCAAACCGAACCTTTGGACTTCTTTGTGATGTTTTCATCAAGCACCTCGATGTACGGGAATATCGGACAGACGGATTACGCATTGGCCAACCGGTTCATCGATCTTTTCGCTGAGTGGCGTGAAGGAATGAGGCGGAAAAAAGAACGCTCCGGCGTCTCAGTAGCCATCGGCTGGCCGCTATGGGAAGACGGCGGCATGAAAGTGGATAAACAAACTGAAAAATGGATGAAACAAAAAATCGGTATGGTTCCTCTTAGTAAAACCAATGGGATCAAAGCTTTTCAAGATTCACTCTCTCTGAACGCATCACAGCTGATCGTGTTTGAAGGTGACAAAGAAAAATTGAAATCTGCACTTCAAGATACCTTCATGGAGGATGAAAGCCGTGAGATCCAAATAAATGAAACAGCTGATACAAGGCATGAGGACATTGCCATTATCGGATTAAGCGGGAAGTATCCGATGGCTGAAGACTTACCTGAATTTTGGGAGAATTTAAAGAACGGAAAAGATTGTATTACAGAAATCCCGCCTGACCGCTGGAATATGGATGATTTCTTCAGCGAAGACAGAGATATGAAAGGGAAGTCTTACAGCAAGTGGGGAGGTTTTATCAGCGGAGCCGATCAATTTGATCCGCTTTTCTTTCATATTTCCCCAAGGGAAGCAGAACTTATGGATCCCCAGGAAAGGCTCTTTTTAGAAACGGCCAAAAATTGTTTTGAAGACTCAGGGTACCCGAGAAACATGCTGGAAAAGATCAAAGTCGGTGTATTTGTCGGTGCAATGTGGGGCCAATATCAACTATTTGAAGGAGAAGAAAATGGAGTGGCTTTCTCGCCGGCATCCGTCTATTCTTCAATTGCCAATCGGGTGTCTTATTATTTTCATTTAAAAGGTCCGAGTTTGGCTCTGGATACAATGTGCTCTTCATCACTGACCTCTATTCATTATGCATGCCAAAGCATACATTGCGGAGAGAGCGATATGGCATTAGCCGGCGGAGTGAATTTGTCAATACATCCGAATAAATATAAGTTCCTCAGCATGGGACAGTTTCTATCAAGTGACGGCAGATGCCGGAGTTTTGGAAAAGACGGAAGCGGTTATGTTCCCGGTGAGGGAGTCGGAGCCGTATTGTTAAAACCATTGAAAAAAGCAATAGAAGATCAAGATCAAATATACGGTGTGATTAAGGGAAGCGCCGTTAATCACGGAGGAAAGACGAGCGGGTATTCCATACCGAATCCGGATGCGCAGGCGGAGGTCATTTCAGAAGCGCTTCGTAAAGCTGACATTGATCCGAATACCGTCAATTATATTGAAGCGCATGGAACGGGTACGTCATTAGGCGATCCGATTGAAATTCAAGGACTGAAAGATTCCTATCAACTGAATCATCCTTGCGCCATCGGTTCGGTGAAATCAAATATCGGACATTTAGAATCTGCGGCAGGAATCGCTGCGGTAACGAAAGTGCTTCTCCAAATGAAGAATAAGCAGCTTGTTCCTTCTCTGCATTCCGATATTGTTAATCCGTTTATAGATTTTGAGCAGGTTCCTTTTCAAGTGCAGCGGAAAGCGGCTGAATGGAATATTCCGCAAAACAGCAATGCTGTTCATCCTTTGAGAGCCGGGGTAAGCGCTTTTGGAGCAGGAGGGACAAACGCGCATCTTATATTGGAAGCGTATGAGCCGCCAAACGCTTTTGATCATCAAAGCGGCCGAGTGATCTTTGTTTTATCGGCTCAAGACAAACAACGGCTGATAAAATATGCGAAGGTTATGGCTGATTTTCTATCAGAAAATGAATCGAAGGATAACAATCATAAACTGCGTCTTCAGGATATTGCCTATACACTTCAGACGGGACGCGATCATATGGAAGAACGGCTGGCGATAGTGGCAGATTCCGGGCAGGTCATTGCTGAAGAGCTCTCAGCTTATATCAGGGGTGAAAAAAGCAGCTTGAGCCATACCGGTAATACATTCGAATCAGAAGTTCACAATGAAATGCCTCACGTTTGTTCAGATTACGCCGAAGCAGCATCCAAATGGGTAAATGGAAGAAAGATAGATTGGGAGACTTTTGAGGTGAATCGGAATGCTCGCAGGATTTCTATTCCGGGACAACCGCTGATCAAACAGCGGTATTGGATAGCGGAAAAAGGGGACGCACTTGTTTCAGCGGATGTGAGTAAGCCGGGTCACCCTTTCTTGGGGAGTAACACGTCCGATTTTAATCAGTTCAGTTTCACGAAAAAAATCAGCCGTAATCATCCGTTTGCACTAAGTCTATCTGAAGGAAACGTGTCCTTTTTCCCTTATGCATCTTTGGCTGAAATGGCTATCGTCAATGCAGCGGAGGCATTTGGACAACCAGTTCATACATTGACTGATTTATTGTGGACCGAAAGCATGAACGGAATGACTGATATACGGGAACTGATGATTACGCTGACGCCTGAGCGCGGCTTTGCGCGATTTGACATATATGCAAACACAAAAAGTGAGAATAAAGTACGTCTTGCCAAGGGAAATGCGCATATTGTTAAGCCTGAAAGCGGTATGCTTCCTGAAGCGCTTGATATTGCTGAAGTCAAATCAGAAATGACTGAACATCCTGCTGAATCGCCTTTTGTCATTGAATCAGCGAAAAACAGTGACGGAATGCTGTCGCTTCATTCATTGCCGGATGAGCTTTATGCAAAAAGAGAGAATTTTATGATCTCTCCTGAAGCGCTTGAGTCCGCAATTCATGCCAGTGCGTTTTTTGTCAGCGGAGAAACCTTCCCGGAATTGATCGGAATGGGAGCGGCGGATGTCTATCAGCCTCTCGCTCAAAATTTTTATGTCTATACTCAAAAAGAGAACCGGCAGAACAGCCGTGATGTAACGTGTCGTATGACATTTACAGATGAAAACGGAAGCATTCTGGCAGAGTGCAGAGATGTGAGATTCAGATATGGTCATAAAAAAGGCACTGTTCAGACGGACGACGAACTCATTCGTCTCCTGCGTCAATTGGAAACCAATGATATTGATCAGAAGGCTGTATTGAAACAATTAATGGGGGAAGAATGATGAACGGAAAACGTGAACAAATCAGCGATATTCTTGATCTGATTCAATCAGGACAGATATCGGCTGACGAAGGCTATGCCCGTGTGACATCCATTCAGAATCAAAAATCACGGGCATCGAACCATCCGCTTTTTTATTACAAGCCGGAATGGACAGAATCGTTCATTCCGAATAAGAAGAGCGCACCCTTGACGGGGTTGCTCCTGATTTTTGCAGAAAATGAACGGCAAATACAAGAATTGAGCGGTTTGTTTAAGGACTGTACTCTCTTGTTTGTTATCCGCGGAAAAGAATTTGCTGTTTTACATGATGATACGATTTGTATGAACCACGTGAAAAAAGACGATTATCTAAAGCTGTTCCGATACATCCATGATCATTATCAGCTGCTCGAAAAGATTCTTCACTTGTGGTCTGATTCTCAGGCTGACATGAGTAAGGGAGGTATACAGAAACAATTGGAAAACGGATTGTTTTCTCTTCTGTATATTACACAGGCGCTGATTGAACTAAAATGGAAAAAGATAATAAAGCTGACGCATATTTTTCAAACTGAGAATAAAGAACAACTGCCGCTGCATCATGCTCTCGGCGGATTGGTGAAAACCGTTCACCAGGAACATCCCAATTTTCACTATCAGATTATCAATATCACGCAATCAGAGGGTGCGGGAGCCGCTCTTCCAGCAATAGCGGATATATATCAGAGAGAGTGTGACGAAAAACGGGATATCCATTTTGAAGTGCGCTATGAAAACGGCAGACGTTTTACGAAAAGCTATAATAAAGCCGGCTCATTCGATTTAACCCAGCCGCTGAAACATCATGGGAATTATCTGATTACAGGAGGCCTGGGCGGTCTCGGTTATATATTGGCAAAACATCTGTCGGAAAAATGGAAAGCGAATCTCATATTGACGGGGCGCTCTGATTTAACTGAAGAGCAGGAGAAAAAGATCGAATATTTAAGAAGTTCAGGTTCAACAGTTGAATATATCCGATCTGATGTTTCAAAACAAAGTGATGCTGAACGGATGTTTGCTTTTGCAAAAGAGCAGTTCGGCACCTTACATGGAGTATTTCACAGTGCCGGCGTACTCCGTGACTCTTTTATCTTAAGAAAGACAAAAGAAGAAATTGATCAAGTCACAGGTTCGAAAGTTTATGGCACGTTGTGGCTGGCGGAAGAAATCAGAAAAATGAAAGTTGAATTACTTGTCTTGTTTTCATCCACATCGGCAGTCTTCGGCTCAGCCGGCCAATGTGACTATGCTTTCGCCAATGCCTGTTTGGATCAGTATGCAGCAGTTATGACGGCAAAAGAGTCTGCCGGAAGGGTAGTGTCAGTCAATTGGCCGCTATGGACTTCCGGCGGGATGAATATTGACGATGAAGGAATATCCTACATGAAACAGGAACTCGGTCTTGACCCGTTAGATGACGGTGACGGAATACAGGCCCTGGAGAACAGCTTGTGTCAACCATCTGAACAGCTGATTGCCCTGAAAGGCCGAAAAGAAAAGATTGAGGATGTGCTGAAGCGTGCCGGCATAATCAGCTTTCATTCAGACCAGCAGGAAGATGCCGATTTGAAAAACGATGAATTAAGACAAAATATCATCAGTTATCTGAAAAATATAATGTCCGAAGAATTGAAATTACCTGCCTCACTCATAGATGAAAAACAATACCTGGAGAAATACGGCATTGATTCAGTGATGATCATGCGTCTGACCAAAAAGCTGGAGCAAAGTATCGGCAGATTGTCGAAAACATTGTTTTTTGAATATCATTCAATATCGCAGTTAGCCGAATATTTCCTGAGTCATCACAGCGAACGAATGATGAAACTGCTGAACCCGGCCGGCACACCTGAACTTGTCTCAGATCAAAAAAAGCAAAAAAGAAAACCAGTGGAAACAAAAGCGCCGGTACGCTCTGAAGAAGAAGATTCAAAAGAGCACATTGCGGCCGATCCCCTTTCTGCTGATATAGCCATTATCGGTGTCAGCGGCAGATACCCGGGTGCGGAAAACATCAGGGAGTTCCAAAATGTGCTGATGAATGGACAGGATTGCGTAAGCGAAATTCCTGATGACCGGAAGGAAATGCTGGAGGGAAGCTGCTATAAGTGGGGAGGTTTTCTGAAAAATCCAGATCGGTTTGATCCTTTATTTTTCCGGATATCACCGAAAGAAGCGGCTTTTCTTGATCCTCAGGAACGTCTCTATTTAGAGACAGTGTACAATACCATAGAGGATGCGGGTTATAAACCTTCAGATCTGACCCGCAAAAAGGTCGGAGTTTTTGCAGGCGTCACATATGGAAGCTATCAATTTTTCGGCGTTGAAGAATCACTTAAAGGAAATGAACTGGCCGTCGGGTCTCCATTTTCTGCAATAGCAAACAGAATATCATATTTCTTTAACTTTAAGGGGCCGAGTATGGCGGTTGATACAATGTGTTCATCCTCTCTTAACGCCATTCACTTAGCCTGTGAAAGTATACGAAGAGGAGAAAGCACACTTGCTGTTGCGGGCGGGGTCAATCTTACGCTTCATCCGAATAAATATACATTATTAAATCAAAGCCGCTTCTTTGCAAGTGATGGCCGATGCCGTACATTCGGCGAGGGCGGTGACGGTTATGTACCGGGAGAAGGAGTGGGATCCGTACTTTTAAAGCCGGCGGCGGAAGCGGTAAGGGACGGAGATCATATTTATGCGCTGATTAAAGCGACAGCGGTCAATCACGGAGGGAGAACAAACGGTTTTACGGTTCCTAATCCGAATGGTCAGTCTGAACTGATACAGGACGCGCTTCAGAAAGCTTGTATTGATCCTCGTACAATTAGTTATATTGAAGCTCACGGAACGGGAACTTCTCTGGGAGACCCGATTGAGATCACCGGGTTAACAAAAGCGTTTCGGGAATTTACGGAGCACGCTCAATATTGTTCAATCGGTTCTGTCAAATCAAATATCGGCCATCTTGAGGCCGCAGCGGGAATTGCCGGTTTGACAAAGGTTCTTTTGCAAATGAAACTGAAAAAACTGTTTCCTTCCATACATGCGGAGACGTTGAATCCAAATATTGATTTTAAAGCATCTCCCTTTTATGTACAGCGGTCATTGCAAGACTGGAAGAAACCGAAACTGCAGGAAAACGGAAAAACAGTAACTGTTCCGAGAAGAGCGGGGATCAGCTCATTCGGAGCGGGAGGAACGAATGTTCATATCATTATAGAAGAATATGAAGAAACAAACGTCACAACAGAACATGTTGAGAATGAACCGCATATTGTCCTGTTATCTGCCAAAGACAATGAACGTCTTCTTGAGTATGCCGAAAACATGAGAGATTTTATCCAACGTTCACTAAGTTCTGAAGTAAAGGATAAACAGCCTGATATGAAAGAAAAGGTGAATGAAGTACTCAAACCGTTTGTTTCGGAATTGCTTCATATCCATCCGGAAGAAATTAATATTGCTGATCACCTGAGTGAATTTGGCGTAGGGCCTTTGGAATTAAGCCGGATGGCGGATTTTATTAACGAAATGTTTCATATTGAACTCACGATGTATGAATTAACTGATTGCCCCTCCATTCAAGCGGTTACTGAATACTTATTGAAGGAATATGCCGGAGCGATAAGAAACATGTTCCCGAATGAAGTGATGGAAGCCGGCCAATCGGAAAGCGTCGTTTTACGGGATCTGGCATACACTACACAATCGGGCAGAGAAGCGATGGAGGCCAGAGCAGCGATTACCGGTACCTCTCTTAAAGAAATGAAAGATAAATTATTTGAGTTTTGCCGCGGTGACAAGCAAGTTCCAGGCGTATATGTTAATCAGCAATCAGCAGATGCATTTGCTGAAAAAATGAAGGCGTTAACGGAAGGCAGAGCAGGTGAATTGTTTGTAAAGACCATTATTGAGAACGGTGAAGCGGAAAAGCTGGCTCAATTATGGGTTTGGGGGGCGGATATCGACTGGAAATCCGTTCATCAACATTTACAGCAGCCGGGTAAACGGATCTCAATTCCGACTTATCCGTTTGCGAAAGAACGTTATTGGGTTCCGTCCAGGACTGAGAAGGCAGAGATCCCTCAGCATTCTTTTCAACATTACTTGCAAAAAAAATGGAGGGAGAATCCGTTTGTAAATCCATCCGAAACAAAAGAGTACGGACTGACAGTAGCATTTGTAAATCAAGACACAGAATCAATTGCCCGCACCATTTGTTCGGATATAGATCAGGAGAATCTGATTGTCATAAAACATCACTCTTCATTTATAAAACACTCTGATCAAATGTTTGAGTGTTCTTTATTAGATGAAAACCACGCATACGACGTTATCCGTGAGATCTTCTCGGGCGGTGAGCGGCAGGTCGAAAATATATTTGATTTCTCAGATATCGGAAACCAGAGTGAAAATCAGAACGGCATCCCATATGGTAAATTCTTATTTATACAAGAAATAATTAAGAGGAGTAAAAAGGAAACACCATTATCCATTTTACAAATCACCAATGGCTTGCAGGTATTTAAAGCGGAAAAACCAAAGCTGACGGGGGCAGAATCAGCGGCTTTTCTGAAAGCCCTTTCTGCGGAATACGGCTTTGTTCATGTGAAAACAATAGATATAGACAGCATGAAAGAAAAAGAAACGCATGAGCTGAAACAAATCTTTGAGAATGAAAGGGCGCAATGTACCGGAGAGAATGAAGTATGCTACCGCAGCGGCGTCAGATATGTTCCGTATTTTGAAGAAGAAAGAATCCATACTGGCGAGCCTGTTTCATTTCCTGCGGATAAAGCCATCGTGATTACCGGCGGGACAGGGGGCATTGGCAAAGCAATAGCTGAAGATTTGGTGAAACGGGGAGTGAAAAAACTCGTGCTGACGGGTACGCGTCCATTACCTTTGCGAAGTGAATGGGATCATTTGCTGAAAGAGGGCAGACAGGACGAAAAGACAGTCAGCAATATAAAACTGTTTCAAAGTTTTGAAGAGAAAGGTGTCAACTATCTGTATTACAGCGGTTCTCTCACAAATGAAGAGAAGCTGCGTTCATTCTTTCACCAAGTAAGCCTTGAATTTAAAGATATAAGCGGTGTCATACACTGTGCCGGACTGCACAGCGGCGGAAATCCGGCCTTTATTCATAAAAGAATGAGTGAATTTAAGACGGTGTACGGGCCGAAAGTCACTGGACTTCAGAATTTGGAGCGGATTTTTAATAATAGGCCGCTGGATTTCTTTATTCTATTTTCATCAATTGCTGCACAGTCACCCAAACTGTCGAAAGGAATGACTGATTACGCGTCTGCAAACGCATATATGGACTATTTTGCGGCTTATCATTTTCAAAAGGGGAGAACGTATTTCACGTCCATCAATTGGCCGAGCTGGAAAGAAGTCGGAATGGGTACTGTGACGAGTCCTTTATATGATGAATTGGGATTGGACTCTCTTTCCACACGGGAAGGACTGGCGATTTTGTATCATGCACTGGAGAGAAAATCGGCCAATATCATTCCTATCGTGAAAAAAGGAACAGTGTTTCATGCAGACAGTCTCCTGAACATCAATAAAACCGGCGGAGCTTCGGTTCCAGTCCGAAGACAGGAGACGCCCGACACTTTTGATCGTTCAGAAGGGCTTGTCAGTGAACTTTCTGCCGTATTTGCCGAGGAATTGAGCATTCCCCTTGAAAAGCTTAACCCAAATACGGATTTTCAGGAATACGGTGTGGATTCTATACTTCTTGTCAGCATTATACATCGTATAGAAGCAATGATTCAGAAAAAAATTGACCCTACTGTGCTTCTTGAACACAACACGATTCATGGTCTTGCGGAATATATCGGTAAGACGGCGCCGCCGTTGAAAAAACAAATCGAACAGACTGATTCTCAAAGCAGCAATCAGCAAGATATGCAGTCTGTGACGAGCCGAAATACAGAACCGCAGATGGCTTCCTCTGCAAAGATAGCTGTTATCGGAATCGGATGTAAGTTCCCTGGAGCGGCTGATAAAGAGGAATTTTGGGACAATCTGAGAAAAGGGAAGAATCATATTAAAGAAGTACCTGATTCCCGGTGGAATATAGAAGAAAATTACTCTCCGGTGCAGCAAAAGGGAAAAAGCATCAGCAAATGGGGAGGGTTTATCAATGGAATCGGCAGCTTCGATCCGGAGTATTTCCGCATGGAAGAGGAGAAAGCCATCCAAACGGACCCGCTGATAAGACATTTCTTAGAAACGAGTGTACAGACTGTACGGGATGCCGGTTATGAAGAAACGGAATTATCGGGAAAAAAAGTCGGCGTATTTGTCGGTTCCAGAATGGGCGGCTACGGTCACAAACTGCCGAAAGAAAGCAGCAGCCACATCGTCGGGCTTAGTCAAAACTTTATTGCTTCACATGTGTCGCATTTCTTTAATTTTCACGGTCCAAGCATGGTTTCTGATACCGCTTGTTCTTCTTCATTAGTCAGCATTCATTTAGCCTGCCAAAGCATAAAAAACGGTGATTCAGAGATGGCGCTGGCAGGAGGGGCGGATCTGCTTTTGGATGAAATTCCTTACCTGATGTTAACAGAAGGAGGAGCCCTTTCGCCGGACGGTCAGTGTTTTACTTTTGATGAAAGGGCAAACGGCTTTGTACCCGGAGAGGGTTTTGGCGCTGTTCTGTTAAAACCGCTGGAGAAAGCGAAAGCTGACGGAGATCGGATATACGGTATCATTGAAGCATCAGCTATTAATAACGACGGTGCGACAATGGGAATTACGACCCCGAATCCTAAGCTTCAAGAGCAGGTTATTCAAGATGCATTTGAAAAAGCCGATATCACTCCCGGATCAGTCAGCTACGTCGAAACTCACGGCACAGGCACGATGATTGGAGATCCGATTGAGCTTCAGGCTCTGACAAAAGTATTCCGAAGAGACACAAACAAAACGCAATTTTGCGGAGTAGGAAGTGTAAAAACCAATATCGGACACTTATTAAGCGCTGCCGGAGCGGCAAGTTTCATTAAAGTGATTTTATCAATATGGCATAAGGAAATTCCGCCTACATTGAATTGTGAAACGCCAAATCCCCGCTTTGAATTTGAAAAGTCGCCTTTTTATCCGAATACAGAGCTGAGAAGCTGGAAGGATGGAAAACGGAGGGCGGGCATCAGCGCTTTCGGTTTTGGCGGAACAAACGCCCACCTTTTGGTAAGCGGCCTGGATGATTCATATCATTCCGTCAGAACTCCGCTGCCGCCTGCCGAGTTTGTCAGAAAAGAGTACTGGCCGGATTCAAATCGGAAAAAACAAATCAAACAAAATAAAAAACGGCTTCTTGAAATTATTGATGAAACAGAGTAGCACCTGCTCTGTTTCTTTACTTTGTAAAAGAAGAAAGGTTGTCGAGTTGCATGAGGTTCAGCGTATTAGTCAAACATGACGATTATATTGTTTCAGACCATGTCCTTCATCAAGTGCGTACGATACCCGGCGTAACGTATCTGGATTTAATAACACGATTTTTAGCTGAGAAAGGGATATCGCCCCGAAGTTTTGAAATCAAACATGTTTTATTCCGTGAACCTGTTGCGACGTCAGTCCATTTTGATAAAAAAGTCAGCTTCCAGTTTACGGAACAAGAAAACGGCTGGCTTGTTGAAACAACAAGCAGGAAATGGGTCGCTGAAAAGGCGGAAGGTGAAGCGTCAGTCAACTTGCAGGCGGAAATCATAAGAAAAAATGCGATAAACGAAAAGACAATTTCAATCGAAGAATTAAAGAAAGGGGCCGTCCGGACTACGGATGCTGAATCCGCCTATCGTAATTTGCGCAGGGGCGGCCTGATTCATAAAGATTTTATGAAATTGGAAGGTACAGTATATGAAGGTGAAAATTATATTCTGGGAGAGGTCAGTTTAAGCGGACTTTCAAAAGAATATACAGATGACTTTTACATGCATCCCGCATTTTTGGATGGGTCTCTCAGCTTGTTGGGAATCCTTACATCAGACTTGCCAGCTGAAGGAACAAATGCGTTTATCCCTATATATATTGAGACGTTCCGGGCACTGCATAAAACAACTGGGTCTTGTTTTGTGTATATTGATAAAAACAGTATAATGCAGCCGCCTTCTAAAGACATTTTATATGCGGACATAGAAGTATACAGACCTGATGGGGTGCTTGCTTTTTATTATGAGCGATTCGGTGTGAAAAGAGTCAGAAATGAAAAATCAATACAAAGGCTGGAGCATTCCCAAAAAGCTAAAGAGGTCGGCAGCGCAACGAACAGTAAAGAAATGATCAGAAATAATTTGATCCAAGAGATAGCCGGCATGATTGAAAAACCTGCTGAAACAGTGAAGAATGATATTTCCTTTTACGAGATGGGCTTGGATTCTAAACAATTATTAGACTTATCCAAAAAATTAGAACTGATGTTAGATACAAAGCTGTACCCGACTTTATTATTTGATTACTCCACAATCGGTGAATTGACGGAATATCTGCAGGAGAAATACGGAGCCGACATTACAGACTCTATCTCTGTTACAGTTTTGCACCAAGAAAGTCATAAAACATTAACAGATGAGCTGTCATCCATTATTGGAGAGGTTACAAACACACCGCCAAATAAAGCGGACAAACACCAATCTTTTTACGAACTGGGTCTTGACTCAAAACAGCTGCTGCATATATCGAAAATTCTCGAGGAAAGATTGGATACACAATTGTATCCGACATTGCTTTTTGATTATAACAATATTCATGATTTAGCGGCTTATTTAGAAGAAAAATATGATGTGCGTAATACGCCGGCCGCAGCTTTTAAAGAAAAAACGCAAACGAAAGAGCCGTCTGAAAAGCCGATGCTTGAATCTTTGTATTTACAAAAAGAATGGATAGAATCGCCATTAAAGTCCGGAGAAGTCCCTAAGGAAAATACATTGATTTTCGATTTCGACAGTTCATTGAGTGATGAAATCCGAAAGTACATCGGCAGTGAAAATGTTATTTATGCGGAAGCCGCCGATGAATATGAAATGGTAAATGAAAAGCATTATAAATTTAATCCGGAGCAGTCTGCTCATTACACCAGACTGTTAGAAGATATGAAAAAGTCCGGAGCGTTTTCGTCGTCAATCATTCATTACCTGTCAAAAAAAGCTTATACTGAAGCAGCGTTAGATCTGACTCACAGCTTTTATTCAATTCTTTATTTGAGCAAAGCTTTGATCCATCAAAAAGTAAAAGAAAACATCAACATTCTGTATGTACATGACAAGGGTCAATATACAAATCCGGTTTACGCCGCGATTGGAGGCTTTTTTAAAACGCTGAATGCGGAGCAGCCGAATATAAAGTGTAAACCGGTTGAGATTTCTTCAAGACAAGCCATTGAAAAAGCACCTTTGCTTCTCAATGAATTAAGTGCCGGACATCATCAGGCTGTGAAATATGACGGCGATCAAAAAAGGTGGGTGACAGCATATAAAGACGCTTCGCTGCAACCAGGGCAAAAGGCCGCAAAGTTTGCAAAAAACGGGGTGTATCTCATCATCGGAGGGTTAAGCGGCATCGGCTGGATTATTTCAGCGTTTCTTTATGCAAATCACAGAGCCAGCGTTATCATTGCCGGACGATCGAAAATGACAGCAGACATGGAAGAAAAATTAGACAGCATCCGATATGACGGGGCAAGCATTTCTTATATTCAGGCTGACATGTCAGATAAGCAGCAGGTCATCAAGTTAGCGGAAAAAATTCATGCTGATTATTCCGAAATCAACGGGGTCATTTACAGTGCAGGCGTGTTAAAAGACTCTCTCATTATGAATAAAACAGACGCGGAAGCTCAAGCGGTGCTGCAATCAAAGGTCAATGGTGTGATTCATTTGGATGAAGCGCTCAGAGATATGCCTTTAGACTTTTTTGTTTTGTTTTCTTCCATCTCCTCAGAAATCGGAAGTCTGGGTCAAGCCGATTACGCCTACGCCAATCGTTTTCTGGAGCATTTTGCCGAGTGGAGGGAATGTATGAGAAAGGCGGGGGGAAGATCAGGAAAAACCATCGCTGTAAATTGGCCTTTCTGGAAAGACGGAGGCATGTCAGTTGATCCCGGCATTCAAGATATTATGAAAATGGAGTACGGGCTTCACCCATTGGAAAATACTGCCGGAATCAAAGCGTTTGAACACTCGCTTCTCGGCCAAGGCCACCAGCTGATCGTGTTATACGGAGAAAAAGAAAAAATACAAAACGATTTCAAGCCGTTATCCGCCCGTTCAGCACCGCCTCTAGTAAGAGATTCAGCGCTTGCAGCCGATTTTGATGCTTCGTCAATCGTTACGGAAAAAGCTGAAAGTCCTTTCCGAATACTCGGCACGGCTTCCAATCGTCATCTCGACGATTATTTGCATTATTGGAGCAGACTGAAGAAAGGAGCCCTTCAGCACGATCAAAGCGATGCCGCAAAAAAACTCATCGCTTTTTACCAGACAGAAGAAACGGAAACCGTTCATTTTCTGGCAAACACAGAAAATGCCCGGCATATGGAAATATTGATGAGCGGTAAGGGCGAAACAATTTTACTGATTTGCGGTTTTGCTACCACTGCTTACATGTGGAAAGAACAAATGAAGGAATGGGCAGATCAATTTAATGTCATTGTCATACACACACCGGGTTACGGGCTGAGTGAGGGGAGCGCCGATTTTACACTGAGCGGGCTGGCTCAGACTTTTATCGAAGTGCTGAACGAGATAGGGGTTGCTTGGCCGATCCACATTGCGGCAGCTTCTTGGGGAGGCATGATAGGGCAGAGGATAGCCTATGAATACCCTGAAAAAGTAAAAACACTCATTCTTTCCGGAAGTTACACCGAATACGAAGAAGACCCTGAAAGCAGTGTCGAGGAAAAACTGAAAAATGATTTTATAGCTATAGGAAAATCGCATGAATATGAAAGTTTATACAGTAATCAATTCTTAAATGCTTCTATTGAACGTTTTATGAAGATACATCAACAAGAAGGCTATTCTACGATCGGCTTTTTAAAAGACATTCATACAAGAACGCTTATCCTTACAGGTGAGAAGGAAAGCGTAGTTGATCAGAAAGAAACAAAAAGGCTGCGGAAACTGCTGAGCAATGCAGAATTAAAGAAAATTAAGGGAGCGGGGCATCTTCCGAACCTCACACATCCGGAAGAATTTAATAAAGCGGTGTCAGAATTCATCAAGAAATCGGTAAGTAAAGGATGAAAACGATACATACAGTACAGGGGGAGAAAACAATGAAACAAACAATAAGCAATCCGGCATTTGATATGAAACAAATTAACGCTCTTAACAGCCATTATCAGACGATGATAGACAATGGAGTTCTGCAATGTGCGAGTTATATGATGTCAAGAGGAGGTGAGGTTTTTGCAGCTGAGTCGTTAGGGGAATTTACCGGCGGACAAAAAGAAAAGCAAACATTTCAGCTTGATACAATCAGAGAAATCGGTTCTTTGACAAAAGTGTTTACCGCTGTAGCCGTCATGCAGCTCGTCGAAAAAGGTTTGCTCGATCTGAAAATGCCGGTCAAGCTCATTTTGCCTGCGTTTGATAAACCGGGTTTCGAAGAAATTAAAATTTTGCACCTTTTGACTCATACGGCGGGACTAAGTTTTGAGCTGGATATTCAAAAGGCTGAAGGCATTGACTTAACGAATGAGGAAGAATGGATAAACTATCTCGTCAGTACGCCTTTGGAGTACGGAGCGGATGAAGCGTGGAACTATTCCAGAACCGGTTTTGTTATACTTGGCATCATTATTTCAAAAGTAACAGGCGTATCCTACGAACAGTATGTAACAAAGCATATTATTGAAACGCTAGGATTAGAAAGAACGTATTTTTATGTGCCTGATGCTTTAAAAGAAGAAGTTTGTGTGATCAATGAGCACGAGTGCGTACAGCTGGAAAAAAGTCATCACCCGTATTTTCCGAATAAAGCGACAAGCGGTCTGTACTCTTCGTTGCGAGATATTTGGAAGTTAGCTGAAATGTTTAGAAATAAAGGCAGATTGAAAGATAAGAAGCTGCTTGGAAGAAAAACAGTCGAGGCGATGCTGAGAAATCAAATAAAGCCCGGTCTTCCTTTTTACTTCTTCGGAGCGCCCAGAGAGGAAGGCGGCTTTGGTTTAGGCATTAATTTGTGGCCGGCCGGTGACCATTATTTCATGACAGAAGGAACCTTCTCACATCTTGGAATGGGTTGGTGCGGCATGTTTTCTGATCCAGCCGAAGATTTTACGTATGTATTTTTCACTCCGATTTCCGAGTTTCATCCTCATGCCGTGCTGACGCCGCTGAATATCGTGTGGGCAGGTATTGAATAATTAGACAAAAGCATCGTCCCGTCTGTTCGGCAGGCGGGACGATTGCTAACTGCCCGTTTTTATCCCGCGGCATCTTTTCAAAGCCCGCCCCTAAGTTAAATAACTTAATTTACTCTTTGTAATTTTTTTTAATTATAGTACAGTAGAGCATTTTTATAATACAGTTCAAAGTCTTTTATAGTACAGTTTGGCGCAATATGATCTTAAGTTTTATAAGCGGTTTCAAAATGAGGTTATAAATGATTGACGGCTTTGTTTAATTACTGTAAACTATGGTTGTTGATCATATTGTACTAATAAAAAATCTTTTTTTATTAGTACAGTTTAAACGTCATTATCTTTGCTTAAGCGCTATGTGAATTTCTGAATGATTAATTTTAGAATTGCAGAGCATGATAAGACTGTTTTTAATACGGATGGCTAAACGGTATCCTAACCCTGTTAAATCAAAAGAAGAGGTGGTTTAAAAAATGGCTGCAAAGACAAAAACTTCAATTGTTGATAGCAAAAAACAATTTGATGCTATTCATAAGCAGTTTGAAACGTTCCAAATTTTAAATGCTGAAGGTGAAGTCGTAAATAAAGACGCAATGCCTGATCTTTCAGATGATCAGTTAAAGGAATTAATGAGAAGAATGGTGTATATCCGCATTTTAGACCAGCGTTCAATTTCTCTTTCCCGTCAAGGACGTTTAGGTTTCTATGCACCGACAGCGGGCCAGGAAGCTTCTCAAATTGCATCACACTTCGCGCTTGAACAGGACGATTTTATCCTTCCGGGTTATCGTGACGTTCCTCAGCTGATTTGGCACGGTCTTCCTTTACATCAGGCATTCCTGTTCTCAAGAGGCCATTTTAAAGGTAATCAGATGCCTGAGGGAGTAAATGCTTTATCACCTCAAATTATTATTGGTGCTCAAATTATTCAAACCGCAGGTGTAGCTTTAGGGCTTAAAAAGCGCGGTAAAAAAGCGGTAGCTATTACTTACACTGGTGACGGCGGAGCTTCTCAAGGTGACTTCTATGAAGGAATGAACTTTGCCGGAGCATTTAAAGCGCCAGCGATCTTCGTTGTTCAGAATAACCGCTATGCGATTTCAACTCCTGTAGAAAAGCAATCATCTGCACAGACAATTGCCCAAAAAGCAGTTGCCGTCGGTATTACAGGTGTTCAAGTAGACGGAATGGATGCACTAGCCGTTTATGCTGCAACCGCAGAAGCACGCCAGCGCGCAATTAACGGTGAAGGTCCGACTCTGATTGAAACTCTTACATTCCGTTACGGACCTCATACAATGTCCGGTGACGATCCGACTAAATATCGTACGAAAGAAATAGAAAATGAATGGGAGCAAAAAGACCCGCTCGTACGTTTCCGCAAGTTCTTGGAAAACAAAGGACTATGGTCTGAAGAAGAAGAGAACAAAGTGATTGAACAGGCCAAAGAAGAAATCAAACAAGCTATCAAAAAGGCTGACGGCGAATCAAAACCGAAAGTAACAGAGCTGATTGAGAATATGTTTGAAGAGCCGACGTTCAACTTGAAAGAACAACTTGAAATTTACAAAGCGAAGGAGTCGAAGTAAGCCATGGCGCAAATGACAATGATTCAAGCAATCACTGATGCGTTACGCACAGAACTGAAAAACAATGAAAACGTTCTGCTTTTCGGGGAAGATGTAGGCGTTGCCGGAGGCGTATTCCGTGCAACTGAAGGCCTTCAAAAAGAATTCGGTGAGGACCGCGTATTTGACACGCCGCTTGCTGAATCCGGTATCGGCGGTCTCGCTCTCGGTTTAGGCCTGCAAGATTACCGTCCTGTTATGGAAATCCAATTCTTCGGATTCGTATATGAAGTAATGGATTCAATCTCAGGACAAATGGCTCGTCTCCGCTACCGTTCCGGCGGACGCTGGACTTCTCCGGTGACAATCCGTTCTCCATTCGGCGGAGGGGTTCATACACCTGAACTTCACGCTGACAGTTTGGAAGGCCTTATCGCTCAGCAGCCGGGTATTAAAGTTGTTATCCCTTCCACTCCTTACGATGCAAAAGGACTGCTGATTGCCTCTATCAGAGACAATGATCCGGTTGTTTTCTTAGAGCATATGAAACTTTACCGTTCTTTCCGTCAGGAAGTTCCTGAGGAGGAATACACAATCGAGCTTGGCAAAGCTGATGTGAAACGCGAAGGTACTGACCTTTCTATCATCACATACGGCGCGATGGTTCATGAGTCGCTTAAGGCTGCTGAGGAGCTTGAAAAAGAAGGCGTTTCTGCTGAAGTTATCGACCTTCGCACTGTAAGTCCGCTTGATATTGATACGATTATTGCTTCTGTTGAAAAAACAGGCCGCGCAATTGTCGTGCAAGAAGCTCAAAAACAAGCCGGCATCGCTGCCAACGTTGTAGCTGAAATCAATGACCGCGCGATTCTGAGCCTGGAAGCTCCGGTTCTGCGTGTTGCGGCGCCTGATACAGTATTTCCTTTCTCGCTTGCTGAGAGCGTATGGCTTCCAAACCATAAAGACGTTCTTGAAACTGCGAAAAAAGTTCTTGAATTTTAATCAGGCATCATAAAAGACGGTAAAGAGAGTCCTTTTCTCTTATTATGAAGGAGTCTGTTTACTAGGTTCAATGCTTGCGTATGCATAACTAAAATTTGCTTAATCAACTAGGAGGTCGAAAACTGTGGCATTTGAATTTAAACTTCCGGATATCGGGGAAGGTATCCACGAAGGCGAAATCGTAAAATGGTTTGTTAAGCCGAACGACGAGGTAGAAGAAGACGATGTTCTGGCTGAAGTGCAAAATGATAAAGCAGTGGTAGAAATTCCTTCACCTGTTAAAGGAAAAGTATTAGAATTAAAAGTTGAAGAGGGAACAGTTGCAACTGTTGGACAAACGATTATTACGTTTGACGCACCTGGTTACGAAGATCTTCAATTTAAAGGAAGCCATGATTCAGGAGATGCGAAAACTGAAGCTCAAGTTCAGTCGTCTGCTGAAGCAGGGCAGGATATCTCTAAAGAAGAGACTCCTAAAGAGCCTGCAAAAGAAACCGGCGCAGGACAGCAGGACCAAGCGGAAGCTGATCCGAACAAACGCGTGATCGCGATGCCTTCCGTACGCAAATATGCCCGTGAAAAAGGCGTGGATATCCGTAAAGTAACAGGTTCAGGCAATAACGGACGTGTTGTAAAAGAAGATATCGACAGCTTTGCAAATGGAGGAGCGGCTCAAGAAGCGGCACCGCAAGAAACAGCTGCACCTCAGGAAACAGCTAAACCTGCAGCGGCTCAGGCTCCTGAAGGCGAATTCCCTGAAACACGCGAAAAAATGAGCGGTATCCGTAAAGCGATCGCGAAAGCAATGGTGAACTCTAAGCATACTGCACCGCACGTAACTCTTATGGATGAAGTTGACGTAACAAATCTTGTTGCTCACCGCAAACAGTTCAAACAAGTTGCTGCTGATCAAGGCATCAAGCTGACTTATCTGCCTTACGTCGTCAAAGCATTAACATCCGCTTTGAAAAAATTCCCTGTTTTAAACACATCTATTGATGATAAAACAGATGAAGTGATCCAAAAACATTACTTCAACATCGGAATTGCAGCGGATACCGAAAAAGGCCTGCTTGTGCCGGTAGTGAAAAATGCCGACCGTAAAGCCGTTTTCGAAATCTCTGATGAAATCAACAGCCTTGCTACAAAAGCGCGTGAAGGCAAGCTTGCACCTGCGGAAATGAAAGGCGCTTCTTGCACGATCACAAATATCGGTTCTGCCGGAGGCCAATGGTTCACACCGGTTATCAACCACCCAGAGGTTGCGATTCTCGGTATCGGCCGTATTGCTGAAAAAGCGATCGTCCGTGACGGTGAAATTGTAGCTGCTCCTGTCTTAGCTCTTTCTCTCAGCTTTGACCACCGTATGATTGACGGAGCAACTGCACAAAATGCGTTAAACCACATCAAGCGTTTACTGAACGATCCACAACTTATTTTAATGGAGGCGTAATGTTATGGTAGTAGGAGATTTCCCTATTGAAACAGATACTCTTGTGATTGGTGCGGGACCCGGCGGCTATGTAGCTGCCATCCGCGCTGCTCAGCTTGGACAAAAAGTAACAGTCGTTGAAAAAGCAACTCTTGGAGGCGTTTGTCTGAACGTCGGCTGTATTCCTTCAAAAGCGCTCATCAATGCAGGCCATCGTTACGAGAATGCAAAACATTCAGATGACATGGGAATCACTGCTGAGAACGTAACGGTTGACTTTACAAAAGTCCAAGAATGGAAAGCTTCTGTTGTAAATAAGCTTACCGGCGGTGTTGCAGGTCTTTTAAAAGGAAATAAAGTGGACGTTATAAAAGGGGAAGCTTATTTCGTAGACAGCAACTCTGTCCGTGTAATGGATGAGAACTCTGCGCAAACATACACATTTAAAAACGCAATCATTGCTACCGGTTCTCGCCCTATCGAATTGCCAAACTTCAAATATAGCGAACGCGTTCTGAACTCTACAGGCGCACTTGCGCTTAAAGAAATTCCGAAAAAGCTCGTTGTTATCGGCGGCGGATATATCGGTACTGAGCTTGGAACAGCGTATGCGAACTTCGGAACTGAATTGGTTATTTTAGAAGGCGGAGATGAAATTCTTCCTGGCTTCGAAAAACAAATGAGTTCTCTCGTTACCCGCAGACTGAAGAAAAAAGGCAACGTTGAAATCCATACAAGCGCCATGGCTAAAGGCGTTGAGGAAAGACCTGACGGCGTAACAGTTACATTCGAAGTAAAAGGCGAAGAAAAAACGGTTGATGCTGATTACGTATTAATCACTGTCGGACGCCGTCCGAACACTGATGAGCTCGGCCTTGAGCAAGTCGGTATCGAAATGACTGACCGCGGTGTCATTAAAACAGACAAGCAGTGCCGCACAAACGTACCGAACATTTACGCAATCGGTGACATCATTGACGGACCTCCATTGGCTCACAAAGCGTCTTACGAAGGTAAAATCGCTGCGGAAGCTATTTCAGGAGAGCCGGCTGAAATCGATTACCTCGGTATTCCGGCGGTTGTATTCTCTGAGCCTGAACTGGCTTCTGTCGGTTACACTGAAGCACAGGCGAAAGAAGAAGGCATTGAAGTCGTTGCAGCTAAGTTCCCGTTTGCAGCGAACGGACGTGCGCTGTCTCTTAACGAAACTGACGGCTTCATGAAGCTGATCACTCGTAAAGAAGACGGTCTTGTAATCGGTGCGCAAATTGCCGGCGCAAGCGCTTCTGACATGATTTCTGAATTGAGTCTGGCGATCGAAGGCGGAATGACTGCTGAAGATATCGCAATGACAATTCACGCTCACCCGACATTGGGCGAAATCACTATGGAAGCTGCCGAAGTAGCAATCGGAAGCCCGATCCATATCGTAAAATAATAATGTAACAAAGAAACAGCCCCCGTTTGTAAAAGCGGGGGCTGTTTTTATTGTGCAAGCACATGCTGCATAGGTTTGATGATATCCTCTTTTTTCTTTACGGATCCCTCAATCTTCATGACCACATGCCGATGATTGATCACCATCAGCGCAGGGAACGTGTTGATTTCCTCTTCCCATCCCTTTCTGTTGTCATAAACCTTCATTTGATCAACATGATGGGGATATTTCTTTTCTAAATCAAGGATCGCATCGTAATAAGGCACTTCTTTATCTATATGATTTTCATCGGAAAAAAACAAGATTTGAGTGTGATGAATGCTGTCGATCCGGTTTTTTGTGAATGGACTGACAGTAGAAACCGAACAGCTTGACAGAACGAACAGCATCAAAAAAAAGGGAATCACCGTACGGTAGCGCATCTATCTTACTCCTCTGTTTTATATAATATATTGGTTCATCCATTTATAAGGACTATATCAAGTGTATCACGAGAGGTGAAAAACCTAAGGCTTGTTACTGAATTGTTATATAATTGAAACCGTTTTTAATGAAGAAATAATACGTGTGACAACTTGCGCAGCCGATGTGTAAAAAAGGCACATTGTTTTTCGTGAGAGCGCTGTTTTTTCGTTATACTGGGGGCAAAACCATATCAGGAGGGATTGTCATGTATAAAGCCGTTGCAGCCGTCATATGTATGTGCTTACTCGCCGGCTGCCAATCAAACGAAAAGATGCAAACAAACAAACCCCATTCTCAAGCCGCGGCCAATCACGCCAAACGGGAAAACCATCATACAAAAGAGGAAAAACAGAAAAAACAAAAGGCGGAGCCCCGTTACTATATCAATCCGAAAAGTTTTTCTGTGGAAAAAATGGATGAACAGAAAGAGAAAAAACCGATCGCATTGGTAACGATCGATGACGCGCCTGATCAGCATGCCGCTGAGATTGCGGACAAACTGCACGATCTCAATGCATCAGCGATCTTTTTTGTGAACGGACATTTTTTGAAAAAAGATGAAAATAAGAAAGCGCTTAAGCATATTCATGAGTTAGGTTTTATGATCGGAAATCATACAATGACTCATCAAAACTTAAAAGATCTTTCCGAACAAAAACAACGGGAAGAAATCATTGGCGTCAATAAAGCGGTTGAAAAGGTAATAGGAGAGAAACCCGCATTTTTCAGGGCGCCTTTCGGAAGCAATACGGACTACAGTGACAGACTTATAAAAAAAGAAGGTATGGTGAAAATGAACTGGACCTTCGGGTATGATTGGGATCAGAAATATCAATCCAAAAAAGCGCTTACCGATATCACACTGAACAGTCCTTATCTGCGGGACGGGGCCAACATATTGATGCATGACCGGAAATGGACGGCAGAAGCCATGCCGGACATTGTAAAAGGATTGCGTCATAAAGGATATACTGTGATTGACCCTCGAGCTATAAAAAGACCGTAAAAAATAAATGTGTTATACAATTTATCAGTTGACATATTAAATGTGACATAATAATATAATAACAACAAGTAAAAATTAAGCGTTTTCAAATTCTGAGAAATGGGGAATGACAGATGGGTACAATTGTTTGCCAAGACTGTAACGAAGCGATTCATTACTTTGAGGATGAGAAGGTCACGACGTTATACGGAACATGCTGCGGACAATGCCAGTGTCATCTTGAAGAAGAGTAAAAAGCGTAAAAAGGCCCGAAACGATTTCGTTTCGGGCTTCTTTATGTTTATTGGATGGCTTTTTGCTCTTTGATCACTCTGATCATTTCAAGCGTTGCATCTTCGGGACCCTGCACAGGAAGGCCGGCGTCCAAGTTTTTAAAAATGTAGCTGATATTTTCTTCAGTAATGATCTCACCCGGAATAAAGATCGGAATTCCCGGCGGGTACACCATGACAAACTCTGCGATGATCCGTCCCGCGGATTCTTTTAACGGAATGACTTCCGTATTTGCGTAAAACGCGTCTCTTGGCGTCATCGCTAACAGAGGAATTTCAGGAAGCAGAACTTCGGTTTGCTGATGAGCATAGTCATTGTCGGAAGCCTGCTTTGAAATGTCTGTAAGCGCGCTTACAAGACGGTCGGCATCTCCCGCTCTGTCTCCGGGGGTGAAAATACATAAAATATTATACAAATCGGACAGCTCGACTTCGATATTATATGATTCGCGGAGCCATTTTTCAACGTCATGGCCCGTCAGGCCGAGGTTTTTGACCGAAATGATTAATTTAGTCGGATCATAACTGAATGCAGCTTTAGACCCTGTGATTTCTTCGCCGACACAGCGGATGCCTTCAATTTGATTGAGGCGTTCCCGTGTCTGATCCGCCAGCAGAATCGTATCTTCAAGAAGATCGCGGCCTTCTGTAGCGAGGCGCTTTCTTGCGACATCCAGTGAAGCGAGAAGCAGATAGGATGTTGACGTTGTCGTCAGCATGCTTAAAATCGACTGTACTCTTTCTTTGGAAACAAGACCTTCTCTCACATTTAAAATGGAGCTCTGCGTCAGGGAGCCTCCCAATTTGTGCACGCTTGTGGCTGCCATATCAGCGCCCGCCTGCATGGCGGACAGAGGAAGCTTATCATGAAAATGAATATGAACGCCGTGCGCTTCATCGACAAGCACAGGCACATTGAAAGAATGCGCGAGCTTTACAATGCTGCTCAAGTCCGCTGCCACACCGAAGTACGTCGGATTTATGACAAGCAGGCCTTTTGCGTCAGGGTGCTCCGTCAAAGCCCGCTCTGCGGACTCAAGCGTAATGCCGTGAGAAATTCCGAGCTCATCGTCAATTTCCGGGTGTATAAAAATCGGCACCGCTCCGGAAAATACAATGGCCGACATAATGGATTTATGAACGTTTCTCGGGATGATGATTTTATCTCCGGGTCCGCATACGGCCATGACCATCGTCATAATGGCGCCGCTCGTCCCTTGTACGGAAAAAAAGGTATGGTCTGCGCCGAATGCTTCCGCGGCCAGATCCTGAGCTTCTTTAATGATGCCCTTTGGCGCATGTAAATCATCCAGGGGTTCGATATTAATTAAATCTATACTTAACGCGTTTTCTCCGATAAATTGTCTGAATTCCGGATCCATTCCCGCGCCTTTTTTATGGCCCGGAATGTGGAATTGGACAGGCTGTCTGTCCGCGTGCTTTTTCAGTCCGCTGTACAGGGGTGTTTCATGTTGCGGCAATTGTTTTCCCACCTTTATCATAATACCTACGGATTAGTTTGTATTACATTCAGTTTTATTACCCGTTTTTTAAACGTAAAACAAATGAATTATATTATGAACTTGAAAGAAAGTAAAGAACAATTTATGATCTATGGAAGATGCTTTTTTTGAGCATGATTATAAAGGAGTGAAGACATTTGGAATATCAATATCCGATGAATGAGGACTGGACGACAGAGGAGGCCGTGGATGTCATTGCTTTTTTTCAGCAGGTGGAAAACGCCTATGAAAAAGGGGCTGACCGAGACAGACTTCTGAATACGTACCGCCGCTTTAAAGAAATCGTTCCCGGGAAAGCGGAAGAAAAGAAAATCTGCAGCCAATTTGAAGCTGACAGCACCTATTCCCCGTATCGGACTGTGAAACAGGCGAAACAATCAGATCAAGCGATTATCAAAATGTAGACAAAGCGAGCCGGCAATCGGCCCGCTTTTTATGTTATGAGACTTTCTGAGTCAGTGTGTATAAAAAGGAAAGCTTCCTAAAAGCATCTTCAATGGTTTGCAGGAATTCATTGTTGTTCATGTTGATCACGTCTTCTTTTTGCAGCTGAATGCCGCACAAAAGCTCTGCTTTTTTCACTGTCTGCAGGCGTTCAAATAATGTTTTCAGCTGCTCCTGATCCATGTCGGACTGCTTGTACGCCCCTGGCTTCGTATGATCCGGGGACCATACAAAATGACCGGGAATCTGTTTTGTGATGTCCTCCTGCTTCGCTTCCAGCAATCTGCCGTATTCCTCTTTTATCGGAGATTCATAAATGATGGCAAACCATACAAACATATGGGTGTCCCATAAACCGATCTGAAAGTGAGGGAGTTTTTTATACCCGCGTTTGCTGTTGGCAAAGGCAACCCAGCTGTCAGCCGGCGGGTTGACAGATCTTCTCGCGTGCTTGGCGACATGCGGGAACATTTCATCTCCTGTCAATGCTGACAATGTCGGTGCGAAATGCTCTCCTAACAAGGTCAGCTTCGGACGGACTTGTTCTTTTAACACCTCCATGCGCGGATCTAAACCTTCTATTGTAAATGTATCGAAGTCTTCTTTTGTAAAACGCATCTGAGTCATCTTTTTCCTCCTTATCGTAAGTATTCATATTTTACCACAGCCGCCGCCGGCCGCAAAAACATTGAGAACGTTTGAGCCGAGAGGATTGGTGGTAAAAAACGAATAGGTAAACACACAATTTTAAGAATGTTGTTACAGCCGAATATAAGTTTCCATACGATATAAGAAGTATCATTAATAAATTGGAAAAATGGGATGCTTTTTTAACAAATGATCTCTGGAAGGGGCGAAAGACAATGAGGCAAGTGGTGAAGGAAGGATTCAGGGAGGAAAAAAATAACCGTGTAGCTGTCTGGAGACTAGAGGTTGATTATGAATTGGCAACCCTGTATGAGGCCATGCAAAAAGAGAATGCAGATCAAATCGATCTCAGCAAAAGAAAACTGGAACGTCTCAGAAAAGAATGGATTCGGCTTAACGGATAAAGAATAGTAAAAACGAACCGCAGGAAATGGTTCGTTTTTACGTGAGAAGGCATTTTTTTCATTTTCCTTGCTTTTTCATCGCCTTTATCAGTATGCTATAGAATAAGCTATACATAGAAAAGAGGTACACGGTATGACAAATTGGACGGAAATTGATGATATCGCAAAAAAGTGGGTAAAAGAAGCCGGAACGAGAATCAGACAATCCATGCAGAAAAGCTTGACGATTGAAACAAAATCAAATCCGAATGATTTAGTCACAAATATTGATAAAGAGACGGAGCGCTTTTTCATTGACCGTATACAGGGAACTTTTCCCGGACACCGGATTCTCGGAGAAGAAGGGCAGGGGGATAAACTCCGCTCCCTTGACGGAATCGTCTGGATCATTGATCCGATCGACGGGACGATGAATTTTGTCCATCAAAAGCGGCATTTCGCGATCTCCATCGGCATCTTTGAAGACGGAAAAGGCAAAATCGGCTTAATTTATGATGTGATGCAGGACGAGCTGTATCACGCATTCAGCGGAAAAGGAGCTTATCTGAACAATACGCCGCTTGCTCCTTTAAAAGAAGCTTCCATTGAAGAAGCCATTATTGCAATCAATGCCACATGGGTGACGGAAAACAGAAGGATTGACCCGAGTATTTTGGCGCCGCTCGTAAAACGGGTCAGAGGAACGCGTTCCTATGGTTCGGCGGCACTTGAGCTGGCCAGTGTTGCCGCCGGCCGCATTGACGCATACATTACGATGAGGCTCGCGCCGTGGGATTACGCTGCCGGCTGCGTGCTGCTGAACGAAGTCGGGGGCATTTACACGACCACAGACGGCGAACCGTTTACGTTTTTAGACAACCACAGCGTGCTTGCGGGCAATCCGGCAATACATAAAATTATCTTTGACGACTATTTACATGCTGACAGGTAGAGATTTTGAAGAGAAAGATCTCGGTTTTCTGGAGCAGCTGGCGGCATCACACCCGGTGTGGAAAAACGAAGAGTTCGGAACAAAAAATGCGGCGGAGTTTATGCTTGCATACTCCATGTACAATGGAACGTGGCTCGTATGGGAGATTGACGGCGCTCCTGCCGCCGTCAGTTTTCATTTGGAATGGGCCCCTTCAAACGGAAAACCGTGGCTCGGAACCGTGGCCGTCGCTCCGGAGGCAAAAGAGAAAGGAATCGGACGCGCGGTCATTGAAGAGATTGCGGGCCGGCTGAGAGGAGAGCATAAAGCGATGTTTTCAGCCGTTCCCCTGGACAGGCAGGAATGGGTTTTGTTTTTAAGCCAATGCGGCTTTGAACAGCTCAAGCTTGAAAAAGACGATCGGGAAAAGACATATATGATCATGGTGAAGCCATTGTGAAATGTTTCAGATATAAAAAAGAGACCGGATTTCTCCGGTCTCTTTTCTTGTTTACAAGCCGACCGCATTCCAGGCCGCTTCTACGCTTGCAGCGTCTTGAGAGCCGTAAAGGTCCCGCGCTGATTGAATCAAAGCTGCTTTTGCATCTTTAAAGTTTGATGACGGAGTGAGATATACCGTCAGTGCGCGATAGTAAATCTGCTCCGCTTTTTTCACGCCGATTTTTGTAATCGTGTTGTAAGCGGCTTTGTTCGGAATTCCGCTGTTTGTATGCACGCCGCCGTAGTCGCCGGCATCAGTGTTCGGAAGGTTTCGATAATTTTTGTAATGGTCGGGCTGTCCGTATTTTGTCGGAGTGGATAAACTGCGGAGAGCCGGCTGGCTGACCGTAATATCTTCACCGATATCCCAGTCCTCAGTATCGTTGAAGTATCCGAATACATCAGAGAAGGATTCGTTTAAAGCGCCCGGCTGATTTTCATAGTTCAGGTTGGCTGTTTCCTGTGTAACACCATGTGTCATTTCATGGGCCGTTACGTCCATTGAACCGGAAAGAGGCGAGAAGAATGAGCCGTCACCGTCACCGTAAATCATTTGGTCGCCGATCCAGGCCGCGTTATTGTATTTGCTGCCGTAATGAACGGAAGATACGATTTTGCCGCCTTTATTGTCGTAGCTGTTGCGTTTAAACGTCTGATAGAAATAATCGTACACTTTGCCGAGATTGTAATGCGCATCAACGGCAGCGCGCTGAGAAGAAGTTGTGAACTGGTTCGTAGTGCTTGATACGAGCGTGCCCGGCAGGTTATATTGTCGGTTTTGAAGATCGTACGTAATAATTTGCGTTCCGGTAGGTTTAGAAAGATCACGCATTACATATTTGCCGCTTTCAGAAGAAATATTTAATGAGACCGTTTTTCCTTTAAGAGTCGTACCTGTTCCGGTTGCAGCGGCATGCTCCACTTTGTTTTGCTTTTTCAGGACTTTCCCTGTTTCCGCATCAACGGTTACTTCCCAGTTAGCTGGTTCCGGTTCGATGTAGCGGATGGTTACATCATAGGCGAGGCGGTATTTACCGTCTTTTGTGGCCGCTGCTTTCAGCTCGGCTTTGTTTTTGTTTGCAACGTTGCCGTTAGAGACGGCTTCAGGTGATTTGCCGATTGCTTTAAAAGCATGATCCAGCGCCTGATTTGCAGATAATTTTTTGCTGTTTGCCGTTTTGGCAGAAGCATCGTTGTTTAATTCACCGTTAATCGCATAGACATTGTTGGATTTATCGACGTGAATAATGACTTGTGAGTCTTTCACAGGCACACCGTTAACGACAGGCACATAACGGAAATGCTTGTAGCCGAGATCATCAGTCGTGTGGTCAATCAGCTTCAGTCTCTCAGAAGGGTTGCCTTTGAAGACTTTGCCGTTTTGTTTCAAGTATTGCTTGATTGCTTTGTCACTGACTGAAGGCAATTCAGATTGCACCAAAGAATGCTTCGGCACAAAGTTCGTCAGGTTTTCTTTAAGCTGAGGATTCTCAGCGGCCTGAACACCCGGAAGACTGATGGTTAAACTCATAAAGGAAGCGGCGACAGCAACAGACAATTTCTTACCTAAACCCACAATAAATCCCCCTTTTTGAAAATAATGAAAACTTATATTGTTATAATAAACCAGCATTCTCTCATTCTGCAATATAAAACTAGACTCCGCTGATGAATTGATAGAATCGTCCCGGAAAGGCTTCCGGCGGCCAGCATCGGGGGATAAGCCGAGAGGCACGTGTTGAATCAGACATGAGTCGAATGATGCGATTTATTCTGAAAAAAATGACAAATGAAGTCGGGAAAAATGATAGGGGAAAAATGTTCCGATCTGTAAAACTTTTTTTATAGCCGTTTGTCTAAACGGGTGAGGCCTTAATAAACGAAAAGGATTGTTTCAGATGTCAGAGATTTTTAGTCATTTTATTCAGCATTTCGACAGGTATTTCAAGAGCTGTCTTACGAAGAGATTGCAGATGTTTTGGACTGGAGTCTTTCGAAGGTGAAGAGCACCCTGTACAGGGCAAGAATGCAGCTGAAACAGCACTTGGCGGAAAAAAGGAAGGACGGACAGATATGACTTGCTGTTTAGTGAGAGATTTACTCCCTTTATATATTGAAGGCGATTGTGAAACAGAAACGGAGCGGTTTATTTCCCGTCATCTTGAATCATGCGGTAAGTGCGGGAGTTTATATCATATGATGAAGGAGCCGCTTGACCTCGGCAGCCCTAAGATGAAGGCGCCAGCTTGTTATGCAGAAGAAGAAAGGCGGTTTAAGGAACGGTATTACGGGAAACTGCTGATAAAAGCAGCCTGTATGTTCGGTGCTGTTTTCTTTATCATGCTGATCCTTAAACTGCTGATTTAAAAAAACGCCCGGCTGAATGACCGGGCGTTTTAATCCGTTTACTCAGCCGGATGAAAGGCTGTATAAATGCCTTCAAGCAATTCCTGGGGCAGTGAATTAAAGAATCCGGCACACAGCTTTGCTTCTTTTTTTCCTGCTCCCGCTTTTTCAGCAAGGTCCTGATCAAACGTATACACACCGTCTTCTTCAATCAGCGCAGATTGAAGGATATGAAGACTTTGGGAAAAAGCGGTGAACAGCTGATCAACGATAAGGGCCTCTTTTTCCGTAAAGCCGAGCTCCACCGCTTTTTCTTTATTAAATGTATATTCGCCGTCCGTTTTCTCAATACATTGGGAAAGAACGGTTAAAAATTCGGTTGAACTGTCCCACAGCTTTTGAATGATCTGGGCTTGTTCTTGATCTAATCCCAATTCAACCGCTTTTTCACCGTCAAAATAATAGACACCGTCTTTTTCGTAAATCGATTGGCTGATGATGTCAATGAGTTTTGCCGCGTCTTCCGGTGTTTTCTCTGCGGAAGCCTGCAGGGCATGCGGCTCATTTGCCTGGATCGTTTTTGCGCCGGCAGAATCAAGCGGACTGAATGCAAGCAAGGCGGCTGAGGCGGTTGCGGCGGCAGTTACAGCGGTTTTCTTCAAAAAAGATGTTTTCATTTTGTTCTCTCCTTGTCATGTGTATTTGCTTACAGCCACAAGTATAAAAAGACAATGATGGAATTGATATAGGAGGTATGGTATTTTCTGCATAACGATGCCGGACTATTTCAGACTGCATTTTCTGAGGGAATCTGCTGATGTAACTAGAGTGGGGGCCGTCATTTCCGGCTTCCTGACTAGGCGGCGGGGGAGATAAGCCTTACATCTAAAGCCTGTTTTGAGAATGTAAAAAAGCCTGAGTCTTTGATTCAGGCTTCATTAGATATTGTGCTTTTCATGTTTACGGAATTTTGCAAAGGGTCATGCTTTTAATCAAGCAGTCCCTGTTCGCGCATTTTTTTCTTTACGGTGAAACCGCTTCCCATCATGGCGATAACGAGAACAATGCTTCCGATGATGCCCCATGCGCTTTTCTCAGCGATTGATACGCCGATCAGCATCATGCTGAAGACTGCTGCGAATGCAAATAATAATAAGAGCCAATTCAATTTTTTCATATTTCCATCCCCTTTAACGTCATACTTTCAGTTTACAGAAAAACGTAACGCTTTTAAAGAGGATGTGTGGTATAATATGAAAGTTATCTAATTTTTTTAGGAGATGAAAATGTGAAACTTCGAAACGATCTTCGCAACATCGCGATTATTGCCCACGTTGACCATGGGAAAACGACTTTGGTAGACCAATTGCTTCACCAAGCCGGAACATTCCGTGCCAACGAAAATATTGCCGAACGCGCAATGGATTCAAACGATCTTGAACGTGAACGCGGTATTACAATTCTTGCGAAAAATACTGCGATTAACTATAAAGATACACGCATTAATATTTTGGACACTCCGGGACACGCCGACTTCGGCGGAGAGGTAGAACGGATTATGAAAATGGTTGACGGCGTTCTGTTAGTCGTTGACGCATATGAAGGCTGCATGCCGCAAACCCGTTTCGTACTGAAAAAAGCCCTTGAGCAGAACTTAAATCCGGTTGTCGTCGTAAACAAAATCGACCGTGATTTCGCCCGCCCGGAAGAAGTCATTGATGAAGTGCTTGATTTGTTCATCGAGCTTGACGCAAACGAACAACAGCTTGAGTTCCCTGTCGTCTACGCTTCTGCGATTAACGGAACGGCAAGTCTGGATCCGAAAAAGCAGGACGAAAATATGGAATCACTGTATGAAACGATTCTTGAACATGTCCCTGCCCCGGTAGATAACGCCGAAGAGCCTCTTCAATTCCAAGTGGCGCTGCTTGATTACAATGATTATGTCGGCCGTATCGGTATCGGACGCGTTTTCCGCGGCACGATGAAAGTGGGTCAGCAGGTTTCATTGATGAAACTTGATGGAACGGTAAAATCATTCCGCGTAACGAAAATCTTCGGTTTCCAAGGATTGAAACGCGTGGAAATTGAAGAAGCGAGAGCGGGAGACCTCGTTGCCGTTTCGGGCATGGAAGACATCAACGTCGGTGAAACGGTTTGTCCGGCTGACCACCATGAGCCGCTGCCGGTTCTGCGCATTGATGAGCCTACGCTTCAAATGACATTTGTTGTAAACAACAGCCCGTTTGCAGGCCGTGAAGGCAAATATGTCACAGCCCGCAAAATTGAAGAGCGTCTGAACGCGCAGCTTCAAACAGACGTCAGTCTTCGTGTCGAACCGACTGCATCACCTGACGCATGGGTTGTTTCAGGACGCGGTGAGCTTCACCTGTCCATTTTAATTGAAAACATGCGCCGTGAAGGCTATGAGCTTCAAGTGTCTAAACCTGAAGTTATCATTAAGGAAATCGAAGGCGTAAGCTGCGAGCCTGTTGAGCGCGTACAGATTGACGTGCCTGAAGAGCATACCGGTTCTGTTATGGAATCAATGGGTGCGAGAAAAGGCGAAATGCTTGATATGATTAATAACGGAAACGGCCAGGTCCGCCTGATCTTTACCGTACCTTCACGCGGACTCATCGGCTATTCTACTGAGTTTCTGTCACTGACACGCGGGTTCGGTATCCTGAACCACACGTTTGACAGCTATCAGCCGATGCAAAAAGGCCAAGTCGGAGGCCGACGTCAGGGTGTGCTCGTTTCCATGGAAAACGGAAAAGCGACATCTTACGGAATTCAAGGTATTGAAGACCGCGGCGTCATCTTCGTTGAGCCTGGAACAGAAGTATATGAAGGCATGATTGTCGGCGAACATAACCGTGACAATGACCTTGTCGTCAATGTCAGCAAAATGAAACAGCAGACAAACGTCCGTTCCGCTACGAAGGATCAAACGACTACAATTAAGAAAGCGCGCATTATGTCGCTTGAAGAATCACTCGAGTACTTAAACGAAGATGAATACTGTGAAGTAACGCCGGAATCCATCCGTTTAAGAAAGAAAATCCTGAATAAAAACGAACGTGAAAAAGCGGCGAAAAAGAAAAAAACAGCAGGAATGTCTTAATCACTTGCAGAATTTGAAGAGGTAGAACCCGAACGGAAAAGGGGAGGGGGATCCTTTTGAATGAAGTAAGTGAACGGCTGTCGTTCTTTGCGGCTCTTTACCAAGTGGATGAGCATCCGCTGACGGGAATGTGGCTGTTATACGGAACAATCGTCGTGCTTTCAGTGATTGTATTTAAACTCGGCTTTGCCAAACGGCTGCCGGTGTTGAAGGCTGCGGCAGTTTATCTCTTTCTCGTGCTCGGCTGCACCGTACTGACTTTTTTCGGTGTGTTTCTGCCGGTCGGAGAAGGGCTTGTTGTCGCCGCTTTGATTTTGATCGTTTACAAAATCCGTCTGCACCAGTCCAAAAAAAGCCAGTCAGCTAAACCGCAATAAAAAAATGACCTTGCCTTCCGGCGGGTCATTTTTTTATTGCGGTTTATTTTTTCAGTTTATCTTTTTTCGCTTTTTGTCCGGGATGAAAGGAAAAGTGTCCGGTATTCAGCCGTGCCTCCGTTTTGACTTTGATTCGGTCATGGCATTCCCGGCACATATATGTATGAATCGGACGATTGCGGAGGCGTTTGGCTGTCAGTGTTTCATCATCAATTTGTTCGATTTTGTCGCAAATGGAACATTTTACTCTCATTGATTTTTCACCTCTTTCACTATGACAAGCATTATAACATGGATGCCCCTCCTGCCAAAGGGAAAGAAAGCAGCGCCCTTCCTTTGGAGCGGGCGCTGCTTTTTACCGGCGGTTTTTCATATGATGATCCGATTGATCGTTCTGTTCGTTCTGCAGCTTGTTCTGGTCTCTTTGGTTCAGCTGATCATCATTCGATTGAGTCGGTGATTCTTTTTCATTGTCGGTCACATCATTCGGGACTTCCGGCATGACACGACCGACGATGGCGGCAAGTTCGTCCAAAATGCCTGAAACGGGGCGGCCGGCCTTAATGTCGCTGCCCATGCCTCTCAGACGGGAAACCGTATCAGGATCAGCCACGACAACGGCATTGGCGCCGTAAGGATCGTTTTTTAACGCCTGGGCAACCGTGTATTTAATGCTCTCCACTTTGCTTCTTTCTAAATTGTCATCCACATCGATACCGACAACGGAGTATCTTCCGAGTACAACCGCGGTGGCGTCTGAAATGCCGGGGATTTTTTCGGTTACCTCGACGAGATGCTTAGCGATGTCTGTCCGGCCGGGATTTTCAGCTGTCTCAGGAGCCGTATTTTTCACATGGATCGGTTTTGCATCGCGCTGATCGGCTGATTCGTTCTGAATATTGCGGCCGCGGCCGTCCTGTACAGCAGTGCAGCCGGTAAGGATAAACAAGGCTTGTATGATAATGAAAAGAATTCGCACGTCAGATTTCCTCCTTGAATGCTTTCATTTATTTTATTGTTGAATTAACCTTCTATCTTTATTCACAAAATCATATATTTTAGCAGGCATCCCCGTTATTCGCGGAAAGAGAAGCACACGATGGGCTTTGATCCTTATTTCAGGAGGCTGAGACTTGAGTAAAATTTATGTGTTAGATACGAATGTACTTTTGCAGGATCCTAACGCCATTTTTTCCTTTGAAGAAAACGAAGTTGTCATCCCCGCCGTCGTGCTGGAAGAGGTCGATTCAAAAAAGCGGTATATGGACGAGGTCGGGAGAAATGCGAGGCACGTATCTAAGCTGATAGACGGGCTCAGGGAGAAAGGAAGGCTGCACGAGAAAGTTCCGCTTGAAAGCGGAGGAACGCTCAGAATTGAACTGAACCACCGGTCATTTCACCAGCTCCAAGAAATTTTTATCGAAAAAACGAATGATAACCGCATTTTGGCGGTGGCAAAAAATTTAAGCCTTGAGGAGGAAACGAAAGAAAACGGCCGCCTCGTCATCCTGGTCAGCAAAGATGTGCTTGTCAGGGTAAAGGCGGATGCCATCGGGCTTTTGGCGGAGGACTTTTTAAACGACAGAGTCGTTGACCATGATGAAATATATAGCGGGTACAAAGATATATTTATGAATAAAGAGCGGTTTGCCTCGTTTTATAAAAACAAACAAATTTCAGTCAAGGAGCTTCAGCAGCATCAGGTTTATCCGAATCAATTTGTGCTGATGAAAGATGAATTAGGAGGATCTTCGTCTGCGGTCGGCATGACAGATAAGAAAGGCGAGACTGTAAAAAGACTCGTTTTCGATGATGAGCACGTATGGGGCATCAGGCCGAAGAACGTCCAGCAGACAATGGCGCTTGAACTCCTGCTGAGGGAAGATATCCCGCTTGTCACCCTGATCGGAAAAGCGGGGACGGGAAAAACCTTGCTTGCTCTCGCGGCAGGGCTTCTGCAGACGGAGGATCTCGGGATTTATAAAAAGCTGATCGTCGCGCGTCCCATCGTCCCGGTGGGAAAGGATATCGGATATTTGCCGGGCGAAAAAGAGGAAAAGCTCAAGCCGTGGATGCAGCCGATCTTTGATAATCTTGAATTTTTATTCAATGCGAAAAAGCCGGGTGAACTTGAAGCGATTTTGGCAGGAATCGGATCGATTCAGGTGGAGGCGCTGACATACATTCGGGGAAGAAGCATTCCGGATCAGTTTATTATTATTGATGAGGCTCAGAATTTGACGAGGCACGAGGTCAAAACGCTTTTGACTCGGGTGGGAGAGGGCAGCAAAATTGTCCTGATGGGCGATCCGGAGCAAATAGATCACCCATACTTAGACAGTTTAAACAACGGACTTGCTTATGTTGTAGAACGGTTTAAAGAACAAACCGTCTCCGGCAGCGTGAAGCTTGTGAAAGGTGAGAGATCCGGCCTTGCACAGCTTGCCGCCGATTTGTTATAAAACTTCGATTTCTGTGACGCCCGTTATCGGTTTTTCAAAGTCTCCGTCCACGTAAAAATGGACCGGGCCGCCGTCTTGAAGGGGTTTCCCCGCATCACTGAAATGCGCGACTGCGTCCATCGCCTTTTCGAGCGGCACTTCGGTTCTTTCTGATTTTGAAATAAATGCGCACAGGACAGCGCTTTCTTTCGGCTCGGCATTTGCTAAAACAGCGCCGAGCTTCATGGCGAAGCTGCCGTTCATCAGTCTTTCTTTTTCATAACGTTTTTCGCTTTTTAAAGTCGGCGGCGAAATGCGCCCTTCTCTGATCACCCGTTCCGGATCAAGCGTATGCTCCTGGGTTTCTGCAGAGCCGTCCGGATGAACGGGCTGATTTTTTTCAAACGGAAACTTGCGGTCATCGAAAATCCAGACACTCGGATCAATTGTAATCGGGTATGTAACATTGCCTTTTACTTGAATAACGCTCATGGTGAAGCCCCCCTTTACTTAAAGTATAAAAGTTTTCGCATGAATTGTCACTTTGCGTCGCAAATTAGATGTATACAACGGCAGCGAAGTGAGGATGATCGACATGGTATGCCGGCATTACCAAGAGCTGGACGCATTAGTTCAGGAAGCCAAAAAAAGAACCGAAGAAGGCAAAGTGGCAGACTATATTCCGGCTCTGGCTGAATCTGAACAAGACAGCCTTTCGGTCACGATTTATCATGCGGAAAATACATGTCTGACGGCAGGAGACGCCGACCGGACATTTACGCTGCAGAGCATTTCGAAAGTGCTTTCTCTGGCGCTCGTACTGATGGATTACGGAAAGGAAAAGGTGTTCAGCTGCGTGGGTCAGGAGCCGACCGGCGACCCGTTTAATTCCATGATTAAGCTTGAAACAATGAATCCGGGCAAGCCTTTAAATCCGATGATTAATGCAGGGGCTCTCGTCGTTACGGGCTTAATTAAAGGGCATTCGCCGAAAGACCGCCTGGATTACCTGCTCGGATTCATCAGAAGACTTGCGAATAATCAGGACATTACATATTGCAGCCATGTCGCGGAATCGGAATTCAGTTCATCCATGATTAATCGGGCCATGTGTTATTACATGAAGCAGTATGACATTTTTAAAGGCGATGTTGAAGAGGTCATGGATTTGTATACAAAACAGTGCGCGATTAAGATGAGCAGTCTGGATTTAGCCAAAATCGGCTGTGTATTCGCCCTTGACGGCAAGCATCCGGAAACCGGGGAGCAGGTCATTAAAAAAGATGTGGCGAGAATCTGCAAGACGTTTATGGTGACATGCGGCATGTACAATGCGAGCGGAGAATTCGCGATTAAAGTCGGCATTCCCGCTAAAAGCGGCGTTTCGGGAGGAATCATGGGCATTTCGCCGTACAACTTCGGAATCGGTATATTCGGCCCGGCGCTTGATGAAAAAGGCAACAGCATCGCGGGTGTGAAGCTTTTGGAAATCATGTCTGAGAAATACAGGCTGAGTATTTTTTGAAACATTTTTTTATCATAACATCTGCTTAAATCCTCTTGCAATTTCACCTGATACCCTTTATGATAAATAGAAGAATTAGGTACTCGCCTGGGGAACGGAGGGATACTTTTGGCTTCAGAGATTATAGTTGACCATCAGCAGAAAGCATTCGAGCTGTTGAAGTTAGATGCTGAGAAGATTTTGAAGCTGATCCGAGTACAAATGGATAACTTAACGATGCCTCAATGTCCTCTGTATGAAGAGGTCTTGGATACTCAGATGTTCGGACTGTCGAGGGAAATCGATTTTGCTGTCCGCCTGGGATTAGTTGACGAAAACGACGGCAAAGAGCTGCTGGACAGACTTGAAAGAGAACTGTCTGCTTTGCATGACGCGTTTACAGGAAAATAAATGATCAAACTCAAACTATTCAACGGTTTGGGTTTTTTTATAACCGTAAACCGTTTTTTTGCATCTTCTTTTCGTAAGACGGTCTCTTAATCTGCATTTCATCCGAAAAACTATAAAGAAACTGCGTAAATTGTTTATGAATTATAGTAAAATATAATACGCTATAGGTATTAAACGTAAGCTTTAAGCAGGAAAGAGGATGTTATGTTTAAAAGAATGTTAAAATCTTACGATTATTCATTGATATGCGCTATCATTCTGCTGTGCTGTTTCGGATTGGTAATGGTATACAGCTCAAGCATGATTACCGCCGTTATGCGTTACGGCGTGAGCAGCGACTATTTCTTTAAACGGCAGCTGTTCGCCGTCATCGCGGGGTTTGTGCTGTTTATCATCGCGGCCGTTTTTCCGTACAAAGTGTTCGCCCATCAAAAGATTCAGAAATTCATACTGCTTGCGTCAGTGGCTGCGCTTTGCGCGCTGTTTGTTTTCGGACATGTTGCCGGAAACGCGCAAAGCTGGTTTAAAATCGGCGGAATGGCCATTCAGCCGGGGGAATTTGTCAAGCTGACCCTGATACTGTACCTTGCCGCGGTATACGCAAAGAAACAAAGCTACATCGATCAGCTTTTGACGGGGGTTGCTCCGCCGGTGATCGTCACCGTAGTTATTTGTGCGCTTATCGCCATTCAGCCCGACTTCGGAACGGCAATGATTATCGGTCTGATCGCGTTTTGCGTCATTATGTGTTCGGGATTCAGCGGAAGGACCCTGCTCAGGCTGGTTCTCATGGCGGGAATCGTATTGCTCCTTGTCAGCCCGATCATCTATCTGAAATGGGACGATATTTTGACACCCGGTCGTATGAGCCGGTTTGAAAGCCTTGAAAATCCATTTAAATACGCCAGCACATCAGGCCTGCAGATTATAAATTCGTATTATGCGATCGGCTCAGGCGGTTTTTTCGGTCTCGGTCTTGGAGAAGGCATTCAAAAATACGGTTATCTGCCTGAATCGCATACAGACTTTATTATGGCGGTTATTTCAGAGGAGCTCGGCATTTTCGGAGTCCTGTTTGTCATTGTACTGCTGGCTTTTGTCGTGTTAAAAGGTTTTTATATTGCGAGAAAATGTGAAGATCCGTTCGGGAGCCTTTTGGCAATCGGGATATCCAGCATGATTGCGATTCAGACTTTTATCAATCTCGGCGGTGTCAGCGGCTTAATTCCGATTACAGGTGTTCCGCTGCCGTTTATCAGCTACGGGGGCTCATCAATGTTGTTGTTATTAATGAGCGCCGGTATATTGGTGAATGTCAGCATGCATGTCAAGTACTCAGAAAAGAAGAAAAAGAGGGAGCCCGTTCCGTCTAAGGGGGTAAAAAGACGGCAGACGGAAAAATCTGTGTATCTCTAAAAAACAAGTGTATACACAGGACGGATATTCCTTTATTATAAACTACATATTTATTAGGCCAAGGGGGAGAAAAGTTTGTCACAACAATCCATCCAAAAAGTGTTAGTAGCAAACAGGGGAGAAATTGCGATCCGGATTTTCCGGGCGTGCACAGAATTGAACATCAGAACGGTAGCCGTTTATTCAAAAGAAGATTCGGGCTCCTATCATCGCTATAAAGCGGATGAAGCTTATCTTGTGGGAGAAGGCAAAAAACCGATTGACGCGTATCTTGATATTGAAGGGATTATTGAGATCGCAAAAAGAAACGGTGTTGATGCCATTCATCCGGGCTACGGATTTCTCTCTGAAAATATCCAATTTGCGAGACGCTGTGAAGAAGAGGGCATCGTATTTATCGGACCGACGTCAGCGCATTTGGATATGTTCGGAGATAAGGTAAAGGCGAGGGAGCAGGCAGAAAAAGCCGGCATCCCCGTTATTCCGGGGAGTGACGGACCGGCTGAAACATTAAAAGATGTCGAACAATTCGCAAAAGTCCACGGATTTCCGTTTATTATTAAAGCATCGCTCGGAGGCGGAGGCCGCGGAATGAGAATCGTCCGAAGTGAAAGCGAATTGAAAGAATCGTTTGAGCGGGCCAAATCAGAAGCGAAAGCCGCATTCGGAAACGATGAAGTGTATGTTGAAAAACTGATCGAAAATCCTAAGCATATTGAAGTTCAGGTGATCGGAGATAAAGAAGGCAATGTCGTCCATCTGTATGAGCGGGACTGTTCCGTTCAGAGACGCCATCAAAAGGTCATTGAGGTGGCGCCGAGTGTATCTTTGCAGCCTGAATTAAGGGACGAAATCTGTGAAGCGGCTGTGGCGCTTGCGAAAAATGTCGGCTATATCAACGCGGGGACCGTGGAATTTCTCGTAGCGGGCGGTGAATTTTACTTTATTGAAGTGAACCCGCGCGTGCAAGTGGAGCATACGATTACGGAAATGATAACGGGGGTTGATATCGTTCAGACGCAAATCCTCGTCGCGCAGGGCTACGGACTCCACAGCCGTGCCGTCAATATCCCTGAGCAGAAAGACATTTTTACAAACGGGTATGCGATACAATCACGTGTGACCACTGAAGATCCGCTGAATGACTTTATGCCTGACACGGGTAAAATTATGGCTTACCGCTCAGGCGGCGGCTTCGGCGTCCGCCTTGATACGGGAAACAGCTTCCAGGGCGCCGTCATTACGCCTTACTATGATTCACTGCTCGTCAAGCTGTCGACATGGGCGCTGACGTTTGAACAGGCATCAGCAAAAATGGTCCGCAACCTGCAGGAATTCCGGATCAGAGGCATTAAGACCAATATTCCGTTTCTTGAAAACGTGGCAAAGCATGAAAAATTCCTGACGGGCCAATACGACACATCGTTTATCGACACAACGCCTGAGCTGTTTGTTTTCCCAAAACAGAAGGACCGCGGAACAAAAATGCTTTCCTATATCGGCAATGTCACGGTGAACGGTTTTCCGGGAATCGGGAAAAAAGAAAAACCTGCATTTGATAAGCCTCAGACCGTTACGTTAGGTATCGAAGAAAAGCCGGCAAGCGGTACGAAACAGATCCTTGACGAAAGAGGCGCTGAGGGGCTTGCAGACTGGGTGAAAGAGCAAAAATCCGTGCTCCTGACCGATACAACGTTCAGGGATGCCCATCAGTCTCTGCTTGCAACCCGGATCAGATCCAATGATTTGAAAAAAATCGCGAATCCTACGGCTGCCCTGTGGCCTGAACTGTTCAGCCTTGAAATGTGGGGAGGCGCGACATTTGATGTAGCGTACCGTTTCTTAAAAGAAGACCCTTGGAAACGCCTTGAAGATCTTCGCAAAGAAGTGCCGAACACATTGTTCCAGATGCTCCTTCGTTCATCAAATGCCGTCGGTTATACAAACTATCCGGACAATGTCATCCAAAAATTTGTCCGGCAGTCAGCGGAGTCAGGTATTGACGTATTCCGGATCTTTGACAGCCTGAACTGGGTAAAAGGGATGACGCTGGCCATCGATGCCGTCCGTGAAACCGGAAAAGTGGCGGAGGCTGCGATTTGTTACACGGGAGATATTCTTGATAAGACCCGGACGAAATATGATTTGAAATATTATCTTTCTATGGCGAAAGAGCTTGAGGCGTCTGGTGCGCACATTCTCGGGATTAAAGACATGGCCGGTCTTTTGAAACCTCAAGCCGCATACGAACTTATCTCAGCGCTGAAGGAAACGATTGATATTCCCGTTCATCTTCACACGCATGATACGAGCGGCAATGGCGTCTTTCTCTATGCCAAAGCTGTTGAAGCGGGTGTGGACATCGTGGATGTCGCCGTCAGCTCAATGGCGGGTCTGACTTCACAGCCGAGCGCAAGCGGATTTTATCATGCCCTTGAAGGGAACAGCCGCCGTCCTGAAATGGATGTCCGGCAGGTGGAAAGACTGTCGCAATACTGGGAATCCGTTCGTCAGTATTACAGTGAATTTGAAAGCGGGATGAAGTCTCCGCATACTGAGATTTATAATCATGAAATGCCGGGCGGCCAGTACAGTAATCTGCAGCAGCAGGCAAAAGGAGTCGGCCTCGGTGATCGCTGGAATGAGGTGAAAGACATGTACAGCGTCGTCAACCGCATGTTCGGCGACGTCGTGAAAGTAACACCTTCTTCCAAAGTCGTCGGAGATATGGCGCTTTACATGGTGCAAAACAATTTAACAGAACAAGATGTTTATGATAAAGGCGAAACGCTTGATTTTCCGGATTCAGTCGTTGAGCTCTTTAAAGGGCAGATCGGCCAGCCGCATGGCGGATTTCCGGAAAAACTGCAAAAGCTCGTTCTGAAAGGACAGACACCGATCACGGTAAGACCGGGTGAGCTGCTTGAACCGGTATCTTTTGAAGGCATTAAAGAAGAATGGAAAGAAACACATCAGATGGAATTGAGTGATCAGGACGCAATCGCGTATGCTCTTTATCCGAAGGTGTTTACTGAATATGTTAAAACGGCAGAACGCTTCGGTGATATTTCCGTATTAGACACACCGACTTTCTTCTATGGCATGACACTCGGTGAAGAAATCGAAGTGGAAATCGAGCGCGGAAAAACGCTGATCGTGAAGCTTGTATCTATCGGTGAACCGCAGCCAGATGCAACACGTGTCGTTTATTTCGAATTGAACGGCCAGCCGCGCGAGGTGGTCATTAAAGATGAAAGCATTAAATCGTCCGTACAGGAAAAATTAAAAGCAGATCGGACAAACCCAAGCCACATTGCGGCATCCATGCCGGGAACCGTCATTAAATTGTTAACGGAAACCGGGGCAAAGGTGAATAAAGGCGATCATCTGATGATTAATGAAGCGATGAAGATGGAGACGACGGTACAGGCGCCGTTCTCCGGGACGATACAGCAGATTCATGTGAAAAACGGTGAACCGATTCAGACAGGCGATTTACTGATCGAAATTGAAAAAGCGTAAAATGAATATAAAAAACCTGATCCGCCCCCGTGTGCGATCAGGTTTTTTATATGTAAAAAGGCCGAAGCTCTAATGCTTCGGCCTTTTCATGTGCCTCAGATGTTCCGCTGTTTTGATTCATATCGGAAGCGGGCGATTAATAATAAGAAATAGCATAAGACGCCGAACAGGCCGGCAATAAAGAGCGAATGGGCAAGTGCAAAGCCGGTGGCCATTTCTGAATAAACAACCATGATTCCGGAGAGCGCCTGTAATACAACAAAGGCAAGAGCCGCTATCCAGCCCCCAAGAATCTGTTTTTGATCTTTGTAGGAGCGCACCGCATGCGCAAAAGCGACAAGAATCCATACGAACAGAAGCAGCGCTGCCGTTCTGTGGCCCATCTGCACCCATTCCTGAAAATGAGACGGAAGCCCGTGGTTCAGCCTGCTGCAAAGCGGAACGTCAGGGCAGGCAAGGCTTGATTTCGTATGGCGCACATAAGCTCCCGTATAAACGACGATATACGTGTAAATCGAAAGGCCGATCATATGAAACTGCATTTTCCTGCCGATTCTCAGCGGCTTGACAAGCTTTTTGTCTGATTTATCAGCTTCGAATATGAGCAGCGTCAAAATCAGAACAGAAGCGAAAGAAATCAGCGATATGCCGAAATGAAGCGCCATAACGAGCGCATTTGATCCGAAAACAACCGCTAATGCGCCGAGAAGCGCCTGTAAAAATAAAAAGATAATGGACATAATGGCGAGAAAGGTTGTTTCACGGAAAACAGGCGTGACTTTTCTCCATGCCCAAAAAGCGAGACTCAGCACGAGAACGATTGAGACACCGCTTGCGAGTCTGTGGCTCCATTCAATGATAGAAGCGGCGTTAAGCTCCGGGAAAAACCGGCCGTGGCAAAGCGGCCACTGCCGTCCGCATCCGAGACCCGATCCTGTCTTTGTGACAAGAGCGCCGCCGATCAGCACGACGAGCATGACGAATGTCGTCAGCACGCCGAGCGCTTTCAAAGCTTTATTCATTTTACATTCACCTTCTTAACAAACTGGACAAAATGATATACGTACCAAGTGTAAGCGAATATGTGTTTTGTGGCAATTCTCAATTCTGTTTGTTCACAAAAATATAATAGAATCAGGACTTCTTAGATAATGGGGTTGATTATTCCAGATGGGTCTGATAGAAATAAAGTAACCGCTTTATTATGAAACCGGCGGATTTGGTAAAATTCATAAAAAGTTCACAAATAAATTCCTGTTTCTCGTTTAATATTTAAGAGGATGTTTTTTTACAGGTCATTATCTTGTATGATAGAGTTGCAGGTCTTAAAAAACCTGCTTTAGGTTTGTAAGGGAGGTTTACGTTATGGCTAATTCCAGAATTTTAAACGATACAGCTATAGACGGACAGATTGAAGAGACGACGGCATGGAAGGATTTCCTTTCGCTTATCAAAATAGGAATCGTCAATTCGAATTTAATTACGACTTTTACCGGCATGTGGCTTGCGTTACATATATCCGGTCTGAGTTTTTTAGGCAATTTAAACACCGTGCTTCTTACATTAATAGGATCATCTTTGATCATCGCCGGTTCTTGTGCGGTTAACAACTATTATGACCGTGATATTGATCATTTAATGGAACGCACGAAAGTAAGGCCGACGGTAACCGGAAAGATTCAGCCGAATCAAGCGCTGTGGTCAGGAATTTTACTCATTGCTTTAGGACTTATCATGCTTTTGATGACCACCGTGATGGCAGCAGTCATCGGTTTTATCGGCGTGTTTACGTACGTTGTTCTTTATACAATGTGGACGAAACGCCGTTATACGATTAATACGGTTGTCGGAAGTGTATCAGGCGCCGTGCCGCCGTTAATCGGCTGGACAGCGGTTGAAGGGCACATCGGTGTTGTCGCGTGGGTTTTATTCATGATTTTATTCATCTGGCAGATTCCGCACTTTTTAGCGCTTGCGATTAAAAAGACGGAAGATTACAGAGCAGCGAATATTCCGATGCTTCCGGTAGTGCACGGCTTTGAAGTGACGAAAAGACAGATTATCGTCTGGGTCGCATGCCTGCTGCCGCTTCCGTTTTTCCTCGGCAGTCTCGGTCTTCCGATCGTCATTCTCGGCACTTTGCTGAATGTCGGATGGCTTGTTCTCGGACTGATGGGATTCCGCATGAAAAACATCATGAAGTGGGCAACTCTTATGTTTGTCTATTCGCTTAATTACATGACCATTTATTTTGTAGCGATGGTGGTCTTCACGCTGTTTTAATTGAATAATGAGCTTGTTTGATCGCCAAAACAAACAATGACAACTAGTAAACGCCGCCTTGACCTTTTGTTTAATCAGGCGGCTTTGCTTTTATACATAGATGGAATTTTAAGTAAAAAATCTCATATTTTAAGAAATGAGGAAAAGAAGTATTTCGGCTGGAAGCAGTTTTACTGTTTGTGCATCTCGTACTGATTCAAAAAAGGGGTTGGGTGAAATGTTAAAGCGTTGGCGTCTTTTATCATTATTAGCCTTAGTGCCGCTTTTATTGAGCGGCTGTGGAAAACCGTTTCTGTCCACACTCAAGCCTGCCGGCGAAGTGGCTGATAAACAATATGATCTGACGGTGCTCAGCACACTTATCATGGTTGTCGTCGTTGCGGTCGTAGCAGTTATTTTCTTTTACGTCATTGTGAGATTCAGACGGTCGCGTATAGGGGAAGACACGATACCGAAACAGGTGGAGGGGAACCGTTTTTTAGAAATCACTTGGACCGTTATTCCGATCCTGCTTCTGATTATTCTTGTCATTCCGGTTGTCATCGATACATTGGCGCTGGCGGATACGTCGCCGATGGATAAGAAAAACCGTAAAGCAGAGGATGCGCTCGTGATTAATGTAAGGGCGAATTTATACTGGTGGGAATTCGAGTATCCTGATTACGGGTTTGTGACAAGTCAGGAGCTGATCGTTCCCACAGATGAACGCGTTTATTTCAAGCTGAAGTCCTCAGATGTGAAACACTCTTTCTGGATTCCGTCAGCCGGGGGAAAAATCGATACGAATACGGATAATGACAATACTTTCTTTCTGACCTTCGATTCTAAACGAAGCAAAGAAGCGGGAGAATATTTCTTCGGGAAATGCGCAGAGCTGTGCGGACCTTCACATGCGCTGATGGATTTCAAAGTGAAACCGCTGCCGTCAAAAGAATTTAAACAATGGACGAAAGCGATGAAAAATTATAAGCATACAACAGATTCCGGTTTAGCCGCGCAAGGAGAAGAGCTGTTTAAGGAAAAAAACTGCCTGAGCTGTCATGCGGTTGAGCCCAATGATAAACGGGCTGAAGCGGCAAGAACGGCTCCGAACCTCGCTACCTTCGGTGAACGGGTCAAAGTGGCCGGCATTAAGGATGCGAATAAAGAGAATATAAAAGCCTGGCTGAAAAATCCGGACAGCATTAAACCGGGCAATAAAATGACAGGCACTTATCCGAAGCTCTCGGACGCTGAAACGGATGCGCTGTATGAATATTTAAAAGGGCTGAAAGCGGAGAACAAGTGAGGACAGGGAGATATCAGGGGGGAGGTCGTAAATGATGAATACGCTTACAGTACAGCAAAGAAAAAGCTCTTTGCTTTGGGATTATTTGACGACGGTTGACCATAAGAAAATCGCGATTTTATATATGATCGCCGGGGGATTTTTCTTCGTCGTCGGCGGACTTGAGGCCATGCTTATCAGGATTCAGCTCTTGAGGCCGGGGAACGATTTTATGGGTGCGCAGCAGTTTAATGAAATTATGACGATGCACGGCACGACAATGATCTTCCTGGCGGCGATGCCGCTGTTATTCGGGCTGATGAACGCGGTTGTGCCGCTGCAGATCGGGGCGCGTGACGTTTCATTCCCATTTTTGAATGCGCTCGGATTTTGGCTGTTTTTCTTCGGAGGCATCTTTTTGAATCTGAGCTGGTTTTTAGGAGGCGCTCCTGATGCAGGCTGGACGTCGTACGCGTCGCTTGCGCTGAATTCGAAAGGGCACGGCATAGACTTTTTCGTGCTCGGCCTGCAAATATCAGGCTTAGGTACGCTCATTGCGGGGATCAATTTTCTCGCCACGATTATTAATATGAGGGCGCCGGGTTTGACGTATATGAGACTGCCGCTGTTTACGTGGACGACATTTGTGGCGTCGGCACTCATTTTATTCGCATTTCCTCCGCTCACCGTCGGTTTGGCGCTGATGATGCTGGATCGTTTGTTCGGAACGAATTTCTTTAATCCTGAATTGGGCGGCAATACGATAATCTGGGAGCATCTGTTTTGGATTTTCGGGCATCCGGAAGTATACATTTTAATTCTTCCCGCCTTTGGGATTTTTTCAGAAATCATTCCCGTTTTTGCGAGGAAACGTCTGTTCGGTTATTCGTCTATGGTCTTTGCGATCGTGCTGATCGGCTTTCTCGGGTTCATGGTTTGGGTTCACCACATGTTTACGACGGGACTCGGACCGATCGCTAATGCGATATTTGCGGTTGCGACGATGGCGATCGCGGTGCCTACGGGCATTAAAATTTTCAACTGGCTTTTGACCATCTGGGGAGGTAACGTCAAATTCACGACGCCTATGCTGTATGCCGTCGCCTTTATTCCTTCTTTCGTACTCGGGGGAGTCACGGGTGTCATGCTGGCGGCCGCAGCGGCAGATTATCAGTTCCATGATACGTATTTTGTCGTAGCGCATTTCCACTACGTCATTATCGGCGGCGTTGTGTTCGGCATCCTGGCGGGCGTGCATTTCTGGTGGCCGAAAATGTTCGGGAAGGTGCTTCATGAAACGATGGGGAAAATTTCGTTCGTCTTATTTTTTATCGGGTTTCATCTTACCTTCTTTATTCAGCATTTCCTCGGTTTGATGGGAATGCCGCGGCGCGTTTACACATATCTGCCCGGCCAGGGGCTTGATACCGGCAACCTGATCAGTTCAATCGGCGCGTTTTTCATGGCGGGCGCGGCTGCTTTACTCGTCGTCAATATTATTTATACCTCAATAAAGGGGAAATACGTCGGGAACGACCCGTGGCTGGACGGTCGTACGCTTGAATGGGCGGTCTCTTCGCCGCCGCCGGAATATAATTTTAAACAGCTTCCGTTTGTCCGGGGACTTGACCCGCTGTGGATTGAAAAGCAGGCCGGAAATGAAGGGATGGCGCCTGCAGAGCCTGTAGAGGACATTCATATGCCGAACGGATCCATCATGCCGTTTATCATATCTTTCGGGCTGTTTGTCGCAGCGTTTGGGTTTTTATACCACTCCGATTATTCATGGGGGCTTCCGGTTATCTTCATAGGGCTCGGCATCACATTCTTTACCATGCTGCTTCGCTCTGTGGTCGATGATTACGGCTATCATATTCACAAAGAAGATCTGCCGAATGATGATAAAGGGGTGAAGGCATAATGCAGCTGCAGGAAAAAATGACGGCTGAAACCTTTCCGGCTTCTCCTGAAAAAGCAACGCTGGAAGGGAAAAATAAGTTTTTGGGATTTTGGCTGTTTCTCGGCGGGGAAACGGTTCTGTTCGCCTCGCTATTTGCAACATTCCTTGCTTTGCGGGAATCTAAAGCCGGAGGGCCGTCAACGGCTGAGATGTTTGAGCTGCCGATCGTATTTATCGCGACGATGCTTCTTTTAACGAGCAGCTTAACGAGTGTGTATGCGATGTATCATATGAAGAATTTCTCCTTTAAAAAAATGCAGGTGTGGCTTTTGGTTACCGTTTTATTGGGAGCAGGATTTTTAGGGGTGGAAATCTATGAATTTATGCATTACACTCACGAATTCGGCTTTACCATTACAAGCTCTGCGCTCGGCTCAGCGTTTTACACGCTCGTCGGCACACACGGAGCACACGTGGCGTTCGGGCTGTTGTGGATCAGCGCGCTGATGATCCGGAATGCGAAAAGAGGGCTCAGCCTTTATAATGCGCCGAAATATTATGTGGCCAGCTTATATTGGCATTTTATCGATGTCGTGTGGGTCTTTATCTTTACCGTTGTATATTTGATGGGGATGGTGGGATAACGATGGACGATAACAAAAACAGAGGGACTGTCAGTACGGATCTCGAATATCGGAAAAAGAAAAATGCCGAGGAGATGAAATATCAGGTCATATCCTTCGGTTTGATGATCGGCCTTACGCTTGTCGCGTTTTTGACGGTGGCTGCTGACGGCATTGCCGGATGGTTTACGATGCCGTTTCTGATCCTGCTTGCGGTCATCCAGGTCATCTTTCAGCTGTTCTACTTTATGCATATGAGCCAGAAGGGGCATGAAGCGCCGTCATTATTTCTGTATTCGGGAATATTTGTCGCGTTTATCACCGTGCTTGCATTTGTCACGATTATTTGGTGGTAATCGGGACGGCGGGGAGTGAGAGATTTGATTAATTTGGAAATGTTCGGGTTTCGCGCAATGTGGAGCCCGTATCTGTTTTGTATAACTGCCGTGATAACAGGTGTTTACTTTTACTGGTGCAGCCGGCATAAAGGACGTGTGGCCGCTAAGGAGAAGGTGCTGTTTGTGCTTTCCGCGCTATTTTTTTACACGGCTGCGGGAAGTCCGGTTGATTTATTGGGCCATGTGATGTTCAGTGCTCATATGGCGCAGATGGCGGTTCTGTTTTTAGTGGTACCGCCGCTGTTGATTTCCGGAATTCCCGGCTGGGCATGGAAAAAACTGATCTTCCGTCCTGTCGTAAAGCCGCTGTTTTCGTTCTTTTCAATGCCGCTTATCGCATTAGTGCTGTTTAACGGTATTTTTTCACTGTATCACATCCCGTTTATATTTGATTTCGTCAAAACGGATTCGCTGTATCACACGCTGATGAACGGACTCATCTTTGTAACGGCGTTTTTTATGTGGTGGCCGCTTGTGCATAAGGTGGACGGTCTGCCCCGTCTCAGCGGTTTAATGAAGCTGGGGTATATTATGGCAGACGGGATTCTGTTAACGCCCGCCTGCGCGCTCATTATGTTCAGCGGGGCGCCCATGTATGCCACGTATACAGATCCGGCGGCTTGGGCCGAAGCAATGAAGCTTTGCGTTCCTTTAGATTTGCTGGAGGAGATCCCTTTATCCGGACCGGAGATGTTCAACACGCTGCCTCCTCTGGAAGATCAGCAGCTTGGGGCAGTACTGATGAAAATCATTCAAGAGGCGGTCTACGGAACATATTTGGCTGTCATCTTTTTTCAGTGGGTCAGAACGGAACGGGAAAAAGATACGCCGTCAGAGCCGCCGTATATCGAGCATACCGTCTCATGAAAAAAAGTACAGCAGAATATGCTGTACTTTTTTATTACATTTGCACTGTTTTTAATGACTCTTCCAATTCAAGCAGTAAAGCTTTGCTTTCAGCGACGACATGTTCCGGAAATTCTTCAGCGCTGCCGTATTCTACGCCGTGCGGATAATAATGCTTTCCTAAAAGAGGGGCCTTCAGCTGAATCACGGCCCGGCTGCCGCCGACATCGCCCTCTTTTGCCGTTCCTTGAATCCGCAGATAAAATGTCCCCTCAGGTACTGAAAACTTTTTGTCGTAAGTCACTCTTTCATAATCCCATTGTCCAGCCAGAATGAGCCCTTTACCTTCCATCAGATCATTCAAGCGGCTGAGCTCCGCTGTTACCCCTTCAAGACCGCTGTTTTCAAACTTCAAACCTTCCCCCTCCTTTTAAAAATGCCCTTTCCTGACAATCATAGTATGAAAGCGTTACACTTTCAATGATTCATACGGTGAAAGTATGCAAAAAGAAAAATTTGACGACAATAGTAGCAGAAAAAAGGAGGAATTCCGCAATGACAAAGATCAATAAGCTCATGACGTCAGACTTGCAATATTGTACAGTATTAGATAATGTATATGAAGCTGCGGTGAAGATGAAAGACGCGGATGTCGGCGCCATTCCGATAGTGGATGAAGACGGCGCCACCCTTGTCGGGATCGTGACAGACAGAGATCTCGTATTACGGGGAATTGCTTCAAAAAAGCCGAACTCTCAAAAAATAACCGACGCAATGACAGAGCGGGTTATCAGTGCAGAAGAAGACGCCTCTGTGGAGGAGGTGCTCCATTTGATGGCTGAACATCAGCTCAGAAGAATTCCCGTCACAAAGGATAAAAAACTGGTCGGCATTGTTACGCTCGGCGATCTTTCGTTGGCCGAGCAATCAAATGAGCAAGCAGGCCGGGCGCTGTCTGACATTTCTGAAGACGGCGGTCCGGAGGGGTTTATCCATTAAACATAAATCACGGACGATGCAAATAGGCTGTACTGTATAAGAGTAAACAAAAACAGAACGGTTTGAACATATGGGGGTGAGAGGTTGAAAAATATCGCAAGGGCTCTCGTTATCCTTTTGCTTATTTACGGAGCGTATGTTCTGTTTATACAATATGGATCGGCTCCTCAGAAAAAGACGGATCAGGAGGAGCCTCAGGTTTCCAATGATGAAGAGAGCGGAAAACGGCTGAAAATGCCGTCATCCGGACTGCTTTCTCTCATGGGGAAATCTGCCGCCGATGTGAAAAAGAAACTTGGGGAACCGTCCCGGAAAGATCCTTCTGCCTACGATTACGAGTGGTGGGTGTACAACCAGGGGAAAGACCAATACGTACAAGTCGGTATTTTGAATGATAAAGCCGTGACTTTATACGCTTCGGGAAGCGGCATCAACGCAAAACCGTTTAAGATCGGCGAATCAACGGGCGAAGTTTTTAAAACGACGCAGGTTTCTCCTTTTGTCAATGTGACTGACAAGGGAAACACGTATCGGTTCGAGTTTTCTGAAGAAGATATCAATACCCGTCCCACCGTCAAGATAGGCGGAATGTATGTTCAGCTGTACATGGACAAATTTGACGGGAATCTGTCAAGCATCAGGGCATTTGATGCGGAAACACTTGTGAAACAAAGGCCGTATGAAGTCATGTACAGAGGAAAGCTGACAGAACCCGAGCCAGTTTCTGATAAAAAATGGAACGACATTGAACGAGCGAGTGAGCAGCAGATTCTCGATATTACAAATGTCATCCGCGTGAAACACGGACTTGCAAGGCTGAAATGGGACGAAGGCGCCGCAAAAGTGGCATTCGGCCACAGCAAGGACATGAAGGATAACAAGTATTTCTCTCACGTCTCAAAAAAATACGGGACTCTGAAGGATCGCTTGGAAAAAGGCGATGTGAAATACCGGGAGGCCGGTGAAAATATTGCCTACAACTATGTGGACGGTCCTGCAGCCGTGGAGGGCTGGCTGAACAGCGAAGGCCACAGAAAGGCGCTGTTAAGCCCGGATTATACGCACCTCGGTGTCGGCGTGGACCGGAAGTATTATACGCAAAACTTCATTAAGCCTTGGCAGTAAAAAACCGCAGAGGGGCGCGTCCCCCGCGGTTTTTTTATGTTTTTTCGCGAGCGGCGCTCCTGCTGAAAAAAATATACCTGCTTTTTTTCGCAATTTAGGCGAACATTAAGGCGCATGAACCGATACATTATAGCAGGCAAAACTTTTCGGAGGGGGTGAGAATTGTGGCGAATCAGCAATCACGGCAATCAATCGATGATTTTAAACAATTCGTAAAAAAGCATCCCAAACTGATCCAAAATGTTCGCAAGGAACAAAGAAGCTGGCAGGAAGTCTATGAAAATTGGGTGCTTCTGGGCGAGGATGATCCGATATGGAACCCTTTTAAAGACGAGGCCGTTCAGCCTTCTTCCGACGCGGAAACCAAACAGGAACCAGCTGAAAAAAACGATTTCGTTTCAAAAATGGTCACTGCCGTCAAAAAAATGGATATCAACCAAATGAATGAGCAGATCAATAAAATGAGCCAATCCATTTCATCATTGCAAAGCCTTTTAAGCCAATTTTCGGGGAGCAGCACGAAGCAGCCCCGGCAAGGCTCCGGACAACATCCTTTTTCGTTCAGGAAGGATTAAAGAAGGGGATCGTGTATGCGAAAAGAGGTTCAGGAATTCATATCCGCAGATGAGGAACGGAAACGGTTTATACGGCAGCGTCCCGTCTGGTACCGCAGACTTGCGAGAAAACCGGACGATCTCAATTCCTTTCAGCTTGACATGATGAATTTTTATGAAAAGACGATACCGCATCGGGTAAGCCAATTCTCAAACGGGATTCAAATGGCGCAGATGATGATGCAGATGGTTCACGCCATGCGTTCACAGGATTAAAAAGCGTTTAAACGCCGCATTTTCCAATTGGGTGGTTTCATGGTAAACTAGCAACTGGAGGTGCGTATTTATGTATGCAACAATTGAGTCCGTCAAGCTTCAAAGGGAAGCGGAGCAGCTTGCCGGCATGATTCTGCAGTCTGAGACGGCTGAAAATTACCGCGATTGTTACAAGCGTCTCCGTGAAGATGAAGAGGCAGGGCGGATCATTCGTTCTTTTATGAGCGTTAAAGAGCAGTATGAGGATGTGCAGCGCTTTGGCAAATACCATCCTGATTATAGAGAGATTTCCCGCAAAATGAGAGAAATGAAGCGGGAACTGGATTTAAACGATAAGGTGGCCGAATTTAAAAAAGCGGAGACTGAGCTTCAGTCGCTGCTTGACGAGATCAGCATTGAACTCGGAACGGCCGTCTCGGAGCATGTAAAAGTGCCGACGGGGAATCCTTATTTTGACGGCCTGTCATCCTGCGGCGGCGGCTGCGGTTCCGGCGGCGGCTGCGGATGCAAAGTTTCCTGACGAGACGGCCGTCTCGTCTTTTACATAAAATGAACAGAAAGTCAGGCGGGTGATCATGATGGAAAATAAGCGCCAAGGCATAATCGTATATCTGCATTCCTTAAAACACAGCAAAATGCTGAGAAAATTCGGCAACGTTCATTATGTTTCAAAGCGGCTGAAATACGTTGTGCTGTATTGCGATATGGACCTAATCGAAAAAACAATGGAAAAGATTTCTTCTTATTCTTATGTGAAGAAGGTAGAGCCTTCTTATAAACCTTTTTTAAAGCTGGAATTTGAATCAAAGCTTGATAAAGCGAAAGAGTACGATTATAAAATCGGCATATAAAAAAATCCCCGCAGATACCTGCGGGGTCCTTCTATTCCTTAACAAGTTAAGGAGAAGGAAAAGGGAGAGGAGAAACCGGAGGAAGAACTTATGGGGAAACGTAAGTCTTCTCCGCGGTTGGCAACAACATCATTCATTGATGCTGTTACACGTAGTCTTGACAGGAATGTGAATATGTATACACGATTTCACGTTCATTGTTTGAAAGAATGCTTTATGATAAGATAGGGATTGTTTTTATACATAACGGCTCAGCCGATGAGAAACATCAAAGTTTTCAGAAAAAGTGGTGTGAATAATGAGAGTAATTTCCGGTTCAAGAAAAGGACGAGCCTTAAAGGCTGTGCCGGGCACATCAACAAGGCCGACGACGGATAAAGTAAAAGAGTCTATTTTTAATATGATCGGCCCGTATTTTGACGGAGGAACGGGGCTGGATTTATTTGCGGGGAGCGGCGGTCTCGGGATTGAAGCGCTGTCGCGCGGATTTGACCGCTGTATCTTTGTGGATCGTGATTTCAAAGCCATCCAAACGGTAAAAGCGAATATCAAAGCGCTTGATCTGCTGTCTTCAGCGGAAGTATACCGCAATGATGCAGAGCGGGCCCTCTATGCCGCGGCGAAACGGGAAAAAGGTTTTGACGGAATTTTCTTAGATCCTCCGTATAAGGAACAAAAGCTGAAAGCGCTTATCGAAATGATTGATGAGCAGAACATGCTGAATGAAGACGGTTTTGTCGTAGCCGAGCATGATAAAGCCGTTGCGCTTCCTGAAGCCGTCGGCGCGCTTTCTGTAACAAGAAGGGAAATTTACGGGCTTACAGGAGTGACGATATACCGAAATAGGGGGTAATGATGTGGCAAGTATAGCTGTATGTCCCGGAAGTTTTGATCCCGTTACCTACGGACATCTGGACATTATCAGACGGGGGGCAAACGTGTTTGAGCAGGTGTACGTATGCGTGCTCAATAATTCTTCTAAGCAGCCGCTGTTTACAGTTGAGGAACGATGTGAGCTGTTAAGAGAAGTGACAAAAGACATACCGAATGTTACGGTCGAGACGTCACAGGGACTGTTAATCGACTATGCGAAAAAAAAGCGGGCGAAGGCGATTATCAGGGGGCTCAGAGCCGTTTCTGACTTCGAATATGAGATGCAGGGGACTTCCGTCAACCGCGTGCTCGACGAATCAATAGAAACTTTTTTTATGATGACGAACAATCAGTACTCTTTTTTAAGTTCAAGCATCGTAAAAGAAGTCGCAAAATATAACGGGCCTGTTTCAGAGTTTGTTCCTCCGGAAGTTGAACAGGCGCTGAAGCAGAAATTTAAAGGATGAGAAGCGCTGATTGGCGTCTCATCCTTTTTTTGTCCGTGCTGACAGCCTGTAACAATAAATCAATGCGTATACGGCGAGAGCTGTCAGCGTGATAGCGGGCCCGGTTTCAACAAGCGTATTCCAACCGCTGACGGCAGCAGATACCGCTTCATGATCGCGGAAAGGGAGGAATACGGACTGGTAAGGTTCGTCCAACGCATGGTAAAGCGGCTTCCACAGTAAGAGAATAAAGAGTGCGGCATAAATGCCCTGAAGGATACGCGCCGCGAAAAACGGTTTAAAGCGGATATCTGTTTCCGATAAAATGCCGGCTACCTGGGCCTGTACGGAAAGGCCGCTGAACCCGAGAATAAAACTCACAATCATGGCTTTCGGCAGCAAGGCGGCATCAGCTTCACTGACCAGCTTGCTCCCAAGTGTAATTTCAAACATCCCGCTGATAAGAGGGATGTCCAGATTTGCCGGAAGATGAAAAAGCGAAAGCAGCGCGTTTGTAAATACAGAAAGCACATCCATGACTTGTACGATTGATAATAACCGGCTGAAAACCGAAAACAATATAATAAAACCGCCCACCATCAGCAAGGTTTGTACAGAAGAGGTGACGGCGTCGCCCAAAATTTTTCCGAGCGGCCGCTTTTCCGAAAGCCGCGCCTTGTGGAGGGCCAGAAATGCTTCCTTCAGAGAAGGGAGAGCGATCGTCTTTTTACCGGTATACGCCGCTTCTTCTTTCCGTCCGTATGAACGCATCGTCAGGCCGACAGCGATGTTTCCGAGATAGTGAGCCGATGCCAGCAGAATGCCGAGAGACGCGTTATGAAAAAAGCCGACTGCCACAGCAGCGAATATAAATAACGGATTGGATGAATTGGTAAAAGAGACGAGGCGTTCAGCCTCTACTCTGGAGATTTGTTTATCCTGGCGCAGCCGTGCAGTCAGCTTCGCGCCGGCCGGATTGCCTGAAGCCATGCCCATAGCCAGTACAAATCCGCCGACCCCCGGCACTCTGAAAATGGGACGCATAAAGGGTTCGAGTAAAAGGCCGACAAACTTGACAATGCCGAATCCGATTAAAAGCTCAGATAGAATAAAAAACGGAAGCAATGAAGGAAAAACTACCTCCCACCACATGGAAAGACCGGTTTTGGAGGCTTCGAATGAGGCCTGAGGGTGTGAAATAACCGTCGCCGTCAAAAAAATGAAAAACAATGAAATCAAAAATGTATGAAACTTAGACAAATTCATTCTTACCTCCCCGATGCTAAAATTGCACACTGACATTTATATCATGATAAAATATAGAACAGACCTTAAAGGCGGCCCGGCAAGTACCTATTTGTCATCCTGTACTAATATACGAGCATAGGGGTTCAATTTAGACCATAGAATTCATGTATAGGATGTATATTAGGGGGTTCGTCGCGTTGGCCAAACCTACAATCGGGTTAGCGTTAGGTTCGGGAGGGGCAAGAGGCATCGCTCATCTCGGAGTGTTATCCAGTTTACATAAGCATCAGATTCCAATTGATATGATTGCCGGCAGCAGCATGGGAGCATTAGTCGGAAGCTTTTATGCGGCCGGGCATGACGTGGCCACGATGAAAAAAGTCGCCAAAGCATTTAAGCGGCGGCTGTACGCGGATTATACGATGCCGAGGCTCGGATTTTTAAAAGGGGACCGCATCAGGCAGCTCGTTCATGCCTATACGTACGGCAAGCCGATAGAAGAACTGCGGATCCCGCTCGGCATCGTGGCCTGCGACCTTCAGACCGGCGAAAAGCTTGTTTTTACGAAAGGTTCAGTATCCGAAGCCGTCCGCGCGAGCATCAGCATACCGGGCGTTTTCGTCCCGCAAAAAATGAACGGACGTATGTTAGTCGACGGCGCGGTGGTCGACAGAATCCCGGTTTCCGCCGTAAAAGATATGGGTGCTGATATCGTCATCGCCTCTGACGTATCCCGGGTGAAAAAAACGGAAAAGGCGGCACATATTTTTGATGTAATCATGCAAAGTATGGATATACTGCAAAATGAATTGGTCCGTCACCAGACCATTGCCGCAGACGTCATGATCCGCCCTTCTCTTGAATCATTCAGCTCAAGTTCTTTTGCCAACATTGATCATATGATCACAGCGGGCGAAGAAGCCGCAGACCGGATGATCGGCCGGATTAAACAAGAAATAGAGAACTGGGAGGGCTAACTCATATGAAAGCAAAACATTTTCGCTGGGTGTTTATCATCCTGATCTTATTAATCGCTGTTACATTTATTAAGCTTCCGTATTACATCACACAGCCGGGAGAAGCATCAGAGCTGAGACCGCTGATTAAGGTGGACGGAGGTTATCCTGAAAAAGGAAGCCTTTCCTTGATGACTGTCAAAGTAGGCCCCGCCAATCCGTATACATATCTTTGGGCGAAAGTGCATCCTTACGATGAAATCGTCTCTGATGAAAGCATAAAAGAAGAGGGCGAATCGGACTCGGATTATATGAAGCGCCAGCTGCAAATGATGAAAAGCTCCCAAGAAAACGCGGTCATTGCCGCTTATCAAAAAGCCGGGAAACAGGTGAAATACTCATTTAACGGCATTTATGCCAGTTCAGTCGTCTCTGACATGCCGGCAAAAGGAAAAATAGAGGTCGGTGATAAAATCATCAGCGCGGACGGGAAAACATACGAATCCGCTGAAAAGCTGATTGATTATATCAGCAGCAAAAAAGCGGGGGAAAAAGTAACGTTTCACATTGAACGGGACACGAAAGAAAAGACCGTTGACATTGTGCTGAAATCATTCCCGGACGACCCGAAAAGAGCGGGAATCGGCGTCGCATTATATACGGACCGGAACGTGAAAGTGAAGCCGGATCTTCATTTCAGCATTGAAAACATCGGCGGGCCTTCTGCGGGTCTCATGATGTCTTTAGAAATTTACAACCAGCTGACAAAACCTGACGAAACAAAAGGCTATAATATAGCCGGAACGGGGACAATCGACGTGGACGGCAAAGTCGGACCGATCGGCGGAATCGATCAGAAAGTCGTCGCCGCAGACAAAGCGGGAAAAGATATTTTCTTTGCGCCGAATCAAAACGGAGCTGAAAATTCTGATTACAAAAATGCGGTAAAAACGGCGAAAGCAATCAAGTCCGATATGAAGATCGTCCCTGTCGACACCATGCAGGACGCACTTGACTATTTGGATCAGCTGAAAGTAAAAAGCACCTGATACAGACAGGTGCTTTTTTTACGCATTCAAAAAACGATTTTCATCTTCATCATAGCGGATCGGCGCTTGTGAAAATTCCTGTTTCTCAAACAATGTGCGTTCAGGTTCGTTTATCGGCAGGCTGTAAACCCGTCCCGCCAGTATGTCCAGATCCAGAGCGGGATGAGAGAAAGAAGAGAGCTTGCTGACGAGAGGTGCGGTAAGCTCTTTTTTCTTTGCCGACAGGTACGCCTGTCCTTTTTTCGTCATTCCGAGAAGACGGATATAAGGAGCGCTTGAAGGCTGTAAGAGCCGATGCATGTCTTCCTTTTTCGTCCGTGTCAGAATGTGCGTATTCATCCGCTGCAGCCTCGTCCACGTGTATCGTTTTGTTTTCAATCGTTCCATCATTTCGCGATAGGATCGGGCTTGTCTGATGGTGCGCAGAATCCTGTGCTCAAGGCCTTCTTCCACTTCATAGATTCGGCTCAATTCTTCAGCGGAAAGAGTGCTGAGGCTGTATTTTACATATGAAAAATAGTCTTCCGTGCTGTGCCATATTCCGTATGAATTTCTGTATGCCTCCAGCTCACGCGCAGACGCTTCCGGGAGAAAGCTCCTTGCGGCCGCCGTTCCTTTTTCTATCAGCGCTTTCCGGATGCTTGTTGCGCTGGCTATCCGGCTGTTATCTGCGGGGAGCTCGGCGTCATGATACTGGGAAGCGATTCTGGCTGTCGTATAAGGCTTCATAGCGGAACCGGAGGTGTGTATCGCTCTAACGTAGTGAAAACCGAGAATATTGTTCGGCTTGGACAAATCGAGCATGTCCCGCCCTTTGAATATGTGTGAAAAAGCTTTTGAGGCGGCGGCCGGATAGCTGAGACCCTTTTTCAGCTCCTCTTTCAGAATCAGGCTGCAGTCATCTTCCTTTCGGCTGAACGCTTCAGACGCTTCAATAAAAGGTTCGATCCGCCCGTTTTCGCTGCCGAAAAACAAGCTGCTGCATCCTAAATGATGAAGAAGCGAAACGCTGCCGCGCGCGAATAATTCCGCTTTTTGTACGGCATATATATAAGGGAGCTCAATGACGATATCCACGCCGTTTTCCAGCGCCATTTTTGTCCGGGCCCACTTTGAGACGGCGGCCGGTTCCCCGCGCTGCAAAAAAGGGCCGCTCATCACCGCCGCCGCGACGCTGCTGTCCGTTTTGATTTTTGCTTGTTCCGCATGATAGCGGTGTCCGTTATGAAAGGGATTATATTCAACAACCAGGCCGACTGCTTTCATATTTGTCCCGCCTTTCTTGCTATGTTTTGCTTCGTGTGGTACATTTGCAAATGAAGTGCATATTTTAGTCCGTTTCGTTTAGTGTATGCATAGCCTATCCGGCTGTCAACGATTGCATGACGGCGGCATTATGCTGTAAAGAAAAAATATTGACAAAAACATTCTGAAAAGCTATAATCATGTTTGTTGCTTTCCTGAGGTGATACAAATGAAATGGACGATTTATCAGCTTCATCAAATGGCAAAAAAGAGCTTTGAATTTGATGAAACAGTTGAGTTAAATGAGCTGACAAAATTGAATTCTGACATCCGCCGCATTTCTCCTGTCCGGGTGAAGGGCCGCGCGGAGATTGAATCCAAGCAAGTTTCGTTTGACTTTACGATTTCAGGCGAAATGGTTTTGCCGTGCTCAAGAACTTTAGTTGATGTGCCGTATCCATTTACAATCGCGACAAAAGAACTGTTTAGATTTCATAAGTCGGATGATATAGAAGATGAGGACGTTCATATTGCTGAAGACGATATCGTCGACTTAACTCCGATCATAAAAGAAGAGATTCTTTTAGAAATTCCTATGCAAGTCTTTTGTGAAACTGAACAAAAAGAAGGAGCCGCTCCCCAAGTGGGGAAGGATTGGCAAGTGATTTCTGAGGAAGACAAGAAAAATCAAATCGACCCCAGACTTGCGGATCTGAAAAAGCTCTTAACACAAGATGATGAATCTTAACTCTTTAAGGAGGTGGGAATAATGGCTGTACCTTTTAGAAGAACTTCTAAAATGAAAAAAAGATTGCGCCGTACACATTTCAAACTAAATGTACCTGGTATGACAGAATGCCCGTCATGCGGAGAGATGAAATTGTCTCACCGTGTATGTAAAGCATGCGGATCATACAACGGCAAAGACATAAATGTTAAAAGCAATTAATGTATGAAGAAAAGCGCGGGAATCTCGGTTCCTGCGCTTTTCTTTTTTTCTCCCTCCGGCCTGCTTCCGCCGAAAAAATTGTGAGCGCCAATAGTCTATCTAATCTATCAGCGGCATATGTATGAGGTAAATGAGCAAATATGGAGGGAGATACGATTGACGATAACGAGACAAGACGCGTGGACGCAAGATGAAGATTTGCTGCTGGCCGAAGTGGTGCTCAGGCATATTCGGGAAGGCGGGACCCAGCTTTCCGCTTTTGAAGAAGTCGGCAGAGCGCTGACGAGAACGGCTGCCGCCTGCGGGTTCAGATGGAATTCTTATGTCAGAAAACAATATCAGTCAGGGATAGAACTGGCGAAAAAACAGCGGAAGGAATTAAGAAAGCAGATCGGGGTGCATTCCGCCAATCTGCCGGGAACCGTCAAACAGCCTCCGATCCGCAGGGCGGAAGGAGAAAAAGAGCTGTCCATTGATGATGTCATTTTGTTTCTGCAGCAATTTAAAGAGTCGCCGGCCACAGCGGATGTGCGTCATGAAAAAGAAAAACTCACAGAACAGCTGACCGCGCTGCAAAAAGAAGTCGAGGATCTGCGTGAGGAAAATGAAAGCTTGAGAAACAAGCTGGAGATGACGGAAGAAGATTATAAAGCGTTAATTGACATTATGGACAGAGCGAGAAGGATGGTCAATTCAAAAGAAGACGACAGAAAATCGGCGCAGAGCCTGTAAAATGAACCGGCCTGGGGGCGGCGCCCGGCCGGTTTTTTATTATGCCGTTTCTCCGGATGTCATTTCACCGTCCATATCGGGATGCCAGATATAAGGATTTTCTCCTTTATCACGCGCCATATCATATTTAACGGGCTCAAAATTCATCTTATCCCAGAAATCTGCTGATTTCATGCGTGAATTTGTCCTGATCGGCATTCTGAAGGATTTTGCAAAATCAACAAGCGCTTTTCCGTATCCGTTGTTTTGATAGCCCGGAAGAACCTCAAGCTTCCAAAGTTCCAAAAAGTCCTGACGCTGATCAAAATACGGATTCGCACCTCCGTTTACCTGATATAAACTCATTCTCGCCACTAGTTTATCCCCGAAGTAAATCCCGTAAAAAGGCGAGGTGCTGTCATTTTCAATGATGTTATCCTGAAGATCTTCAAGCATCGACAGCTCCTGCATCCCGTATTCCTTAAACCTTTTAAATTCTTCGAGTGTCTTAAAGTTGATGAGCAGTCGCTCTATTTTCAACACAAACTCCCCCTTTGTTGTGTTCTACCATTATTGTAAACGCTTTAATTGAAAATTCCAACTATAATATGCTTGCCAGTCTTTTTGCTCAAAACGAAATTGAAGTAATTTGCGTCGGCTTCTGCTATGATAATATGGAAAAATGCAGATATAGGGTGTGACAGTGTGAAAATCGGAATTATCGGCGGCGGAGCGGTAGGCCTTTTATGTGCTTACTACTTATCGTCCCGCCATCAGGTAACGGTCATTACGCGGCGGACGGAGCAGGCTGATGCGATTAACTCAGGCGGTATACGGCTTTTGAAAGACGGAATAGAATGTACGGCGGCATGCAGAGCGCAAACAGGCATCACTTCCGGATTCGACCTCTTAATCGCAGCCGTTAAACAGCACCAGCTAAGTGCGGTGTTGCGGGATCTTGAGATGATAAAAGGGACGAATGTGCTGTTTTTGCAAAACGGCATGGGACACATACACGACATTAAAGATTGGCATACGGATCATTCGCTTTATGCCGGCACTGTTGAGCACGGAGCAAAAAAGATTTCAGATCATGCCGTTGAACATACGGGATCGGGGGCCGTAAGATGGAGTGTATTCAGCGCTTCCCGGCCGGAAACGCTCAAAAGCATCTTTTCCGGCATGCACCGGGATTTTCCCGTATATGATGAAAACGACTGGTATCGGCTGTTAACGGGAAAACTGATCGTAAATGTATGCATTAACCCGTTAACTGCATTGCTGCGCGTGAAAAACGGAGAGCTGGTAACAAATGACGCTTACAAAAAATATATGAGAAACGTGTTTGAAGAAGCGGAGACAATACTTGGCCTCGCCGATAGAGAAGAAGCGTGGAACAAGGTTTGCGAAGTTTGCAGACTGACGGAAAAAAATCATTCTTCCATGCTCGTCGATATCATGGCAGGCAGGCGGACAGAGGCCGATGCGATTATCGGCTACCTTGTAAAAGAAGCGGAAAGCCGCGGATTGCCGGCCGTTCATCTCACGTTTTTACACCGCAGCATAAAAGCGTTAGAAAGAAACTGAAACAAAGTCTTTTGAGGTTTTCCGGTAACATGCTATACTCATTTCGGAAACCTAACTATTTATTGGAGAAAGGAAGTTCCAGACAGATGCAGCTAACTGAACTTTCCATCAAAAGTCAAAATAAGTTTGTGCAGCACTATATAGATGGAGAAAACATGTCTTCATTTTTTGATTATGATATTCATTCAGAGGACGTATGGCAAAAGCGGCTTCATGACTTGTCTTCGCGGCCGTTTGCCAGAGAGGAATTAGCGGATTATTTATCCTCCTATCACGAAAAATTTCACTCCGCCGCCATGCAGGCCTCCATCGAAAAACTGAGAGATCCAAAAAGCGCAGCGGTTGTAGGCGGCCAGCAGGCCGGTCTTTTAACGGGGCCTCTTTACACCATACATAAAATTATCTCCATTATCGTACTTGCCAGACAGCAGGAAGAGGTGTTACAGATTCCTGTCGTTCCGATTTTCTGGGTGGCGGGTGAAGATCACGATCTGGAAGAAATCAATTTTGTGCATACGTCAGCAGAGAATAAAGGTCCGGTGAAACAGAAACTGCCGCAGTCGTACTGGAAAAAAACATCAGCGGCTAAAACCGAGCTTGATCAGGAAAAATGCGCGGCTTGGATTGATGAAGTGTTCGTTGCTTTTGAGGAAACGGATCACACAAACACACTCCTTCAAAACGTGAAGCGATGTTTACGCTCATCAGAGACATTCACGGACTTTTTTGAGCTGTTGATCGCCGACTTGTTTCAAGAAGAAGGCCTTATTCTGATGAATTCGGGAGATCCGGGGATTAAAAAGCTGGAAACGGGTATGTTTCAGCAGATTTTAAAACACAATCATGAGCTTGCCAAAGCCGTGTCAGACCAGCAGAGTCTTATGCGGGAAGCCGGTTATCACCCGATTATTGAATCGGACAAAGATCAGGCCAATCTGTTTTACGAACACGAGGGAGAGCGTTTCTTAATTGAAAAAGACAACGGCGTTTTTGTCATTAAGGAGCTTGACCTGAAGTGGACGAACGACGAGCTTCATACCCATATGGAAGAAAAACCGGAATGTTTCAGCAATAACGTTGTGACAAGGCCGCTTATGCAGGAGTTTCTCATTCCGACTCTGGCGTTTATCGCGGGGCCGGGGGAGATCAATTATTGGGGTGAGCTGAAGCAGGCTTTCTCATTAATGGGCCTTCGCATGACGCCGGTAGTGCCGAGACTGAACATTACGATTCTTGAGCGCCATATTGAAAAGAAGCTTTCAGAACGGAATATCCCGCTTCAGGAAGCGATCGAACACGGCACCGGACACCTGAAAGACACTTATTTTGAAGAGCAGATTCCGGAAGAGTTTTCTTCTGTAATGGAACAGGCGAAGTCGCAGATTGAAGCTGTCCATAAACGCGCAAGGGACGAAGCGCTGAAGGTCGATTCAAGCCTTGAGCCGCTCTTACAGAAGAATGCCGCCTTCATTCAAGATCAGCTCTTGTTTTTAGAACGGACGGTAACGAAAAGAATTGAAGAAAAAGAAGGCTTTGTGCTGCGTGACTATGAAAGAATCCAAAACAGCGTCAGACCGCTCGGCGCTCCGCAGGAACGGATTTGGAATGTGATGTATTATCTGAACCGCTACGGTCCAAAATTCTTCACAACCTTCAAACATCTGCCATTTTCTTTTCAAAACCAACATCAGATTGTCAAACTTTGAAATAAAGTTTTAAAGAACCCTGAATAGTTCAGGGTTTTTTTTTATGTGTAAACAGTGTAAAATGAGGTTGTGGAGAGAAGTGGCGGATAGTGGTGAGTTTAGGGGAGAAAGTGGGGGTCCTTATCATGTTTATGGGTGAATACCGGCATACTGTTGATGCAAAGGGCCGCATGATCGTACCCGCAAAATTCAGAGATGGCCTCGGTGAGCAGTTCGTGCTGACCAGAGGACTGGACCAATGCCTTTTCGGCTATCCGATGAATGAATGGAAGCTGATTGAAGAAAAGCTGAAGGCTCTGCCGCTCACCAAAAAAGACGCCCGCGCATTTACCCGATTCTTTTTTTCCGGTGCGACCGAATGCGAACTGGACAAGCAGGGAAGGGTTAATATTGCGTCATCTCTTCTGAATTACGCAAAACTGGAAAAAGAATGTGTTGTCATCGGGGTTTCCAATCGAATTGAATTGTGGAGTAAGGTAATATGGGAACAATACACAGAAGAGCAAGAAGATTCATTCGCTGAAATTGCTGAAAACATGATTGGATTTGATATATAATGGATCTTCGTGCATCACAACAACAACTGACAATTCAATTCATTCCTTATAAAGGTGGGACCGACACAAATGTTTCAGCATAAGACAGTACTTCTTCGTGAAACCGTCGACGGTTTAAATATCAAACCGGACGGAACCTATGTGGACTGCACCCTTGGCGGCGCCGGGCACAGTACATATTTATTGCAGCAATTATCGGAAAAAGGACGCTTGATCGCCTTTGACCAAGATGACACAGCACTTGAAAACGCAAAGAAAACATTGTCCGAATACAAAGGACAGCTTATTCTGGTGAAAAGCAACTTTCGTTATTTAAAAGAGTGTTTACATGAACACGGCATTACGAGTGTCGACGGAATTTTATTTGATTTAGGAGTATCCTCTCCGCAGCTTGATACACCGGAACGGGGATTCAGCTATCATCATGACGCACCGCTGGACATGAGGATGGACCAGTCGGCCGCCCTTACGGCGAAAGAAGTCGTAAATGAATGGCGGTATGAGGACCTTGTGAGGATTTTCTTTAGATACGGAGAAGAAAAATTCAGCAAGCAGATCGCCCGAAAAATTGAAGAGGCTAGAGAAAAATCGCCTATTCAAACAACCGGCCAACTGGTCGATCTAATAAAGGACGCGATACCGGCTCCGGCGAGAAGAAGCGGAGGTCATCCGGCCAAACGTGTATTCCAAGCCATTCGAATCGCCGTAAACGACGAGCTTCAAGTATTTGAAGAGGCCCTCTTGCAAGCGATAGAGGTGCTGAAGCCGGGCGGAAGGGTGTCTGTGATCACTTTTCACTCGCTGGAAGACAGAATGTGCAAGACGACATTCAAGGAAAAATCATCACTTCCCGAACTGCCTCCGGGTCTTCCCGTGATACCGGAAGAATTTGAACCGGAATTAAAACTGATTACGAGAAAGCCCATTACGGCATCAAAAGAGGAGCTTGAAGAAAATAACCGCGCCCGGTCAGCGAAGCTCCGCATTGCGGAGAAACGAAAATAACGGGCAGCAAATGACAACATTAAAGGAGGTCATCAGCCTATGAGCAACTTAGCTTACCAGCAGGAAAAACAACAACGGCCAGTGATAAGTCCCGAAAAAAAGGTGATTGTCAAAAAGAGGGCTTCCATTACACTCGGGGAAAAGGTGCTGCTCGTCCTGTTTGCCATTGCCGTTCTCTCCACATCAATGTTTATCGTATCAAAGGCATACGCGGCGTACCAATCCAATATTGAGGTGCAAAAACTGGAGGAGAAAGTATCTGAGAAGAATAAGCAGATCGGTGATCTCGAAAAGACGGCTGCTGACTTAAGCCAGCCGCAGCGCCTGATGGATATCGCTAAAAAGCACGGTTTGAATCTGAAAGATAAAAAAGTGAAAAACATACAGGAATGATAACCCATGCCGAAAAAAAATAAGTTTATGAACAGAGGAGCAGCGATACTCAGTATTTGTTTCGCTCTCTTTTTCTTTGTCATTCTCGGGAGAATGGCGTACATTCAATTAACCGGTAAAGCAAACGGTGTAGAACTTGCAACAAAAGCGACTGAGCAGCACGAAAAAAAGCGGACGATAGAAGCGAGCCGCGGCTCTATTCTTGACCGGAACGGCAAAGTGCTTGCAGAGGACACGGCGACATATAAGCTCATTGCCGTGCTTGATAAAAAAATGACGAGTGATCCGAAGCATCCTCAGCATGTCAAAGACAAAGAGAAAACGGCGGAAAAACTGGCGACCGTTATCAATCTTGATAAAAGCGAGATTCTGGACATCTTAAACAGGGATGGCGCGAAGCAGGTGGAATTCGGTTCAGCCGGCCGCGATATCTCTTATGCGAAAAAACAAAAGATCGAAAAAATGAATCTTCCGGGTATTTCTTTCTTAAGAGATACGAAGCGCTACTATCCGAACGGTGTATTTTTGTCAAATGTTCTCGGCTATGCCGATGTGAATGAAAAAACAAACGAGATACAAGGCTCTTTAGGGCTTGAAAAAATACTGAATAACTATCTGACGGAACGCGACGGATCCGTCACTTACGAAAGTGATAAATCCGGCTGGAAACTTCCGAACAGCAAAGAAAAAATCACCGCACCTAAAAACGGTGACAATGTATATTTAACCATTGATCAGAAAATTCAAACCTTTTTAGAAGACAGCATGACGAAAGTAGCGGAAAAATATAAACCGAAAAAAATTATGGCGGCTGTCGTAGAACCGAAAACAGGCAAGGTGCTTGCGATGGGGCAGCGTCCGAGTTTCGACCCGAATATCAGAAACGTCACCAATTATTACAACGACTTAGTGTCGTACGCGTATGAACCGGGATCGACGATGAAGATCTTTACGCTTGCCGCGGCGATTCAGGAAAATGTGTTTTCCGCAAACGAGAAATATAAATCAGGAACATATAAAGTGGGAGGCAAACCTGTTAAAGATTGGAACGACGGCGCCGGATGGGGTATGACAAGCTTCCGTGACGGCCTCATGAGGTCATCCAATGTTGCTTTCGCCAAACTGGCCAACGAAAAACTGGGGTTTGACCGGTTTAATGAGTACCTGCACAAATTCGGGCTCTATCAAAAAACAGGGATTGATCTGCCCGGTGAAGTATCAAGTAAAATTAACTACAAATATGATTTTGACAAAGCGTCTACGGCTTACGGCCAAGCATCGGCGATAACGCCGATCCAGCAGCTGCAGGCGGTCACGGCGATTGCCAATAACGGCAAAATGATGAAACCTTACGTCATTGATCATATTGTCGACCCCGATACGAAAAAAGTCGTCAAGCAGACAAAACCAGAGCAAGCAGGCACGCCGATTTCAGCCGATACGGCGAAAAAAGTCCGGAATCTGCTCGGAGAAGTCGTGACGTCAGACATCGGAACGGGAAAACCTTATAAAATTGAAGGATTTGACGTCGCGGGTAAAACGGGAACCGCACAAATTGCCGGGACGGGCGGATATTTAAGGGGAACGAGCAACTATGTGTTTTCATTCATGGGCATGGCGCCGAAAAATGATCCTAAGCTCGTCATCTATGTAGCCGTGCAGCAGCCGCAATTAAAAGCGGGTCAAAGCAGCTCTGATCCTGTCGCGGAAATCTTTAACCCGACGATGAAAAACAGCCTCCACTACATGAATATCGAACCGACGGAAAAAACAGATTCCGGTCAGGAAGAAACGAAAAGCCAAAAAATGCCTGACCTGACAGATAAGACGGTCAAGAGCGCTGAGAAGGAAGCGAAAAATGAACATCTCACACCGATTGTCATCGGCAGCGATGTTGCCGTAAAAGAGCAGTATCCGACAGCCGGAGAAGATGTGATCACCAATCAGAAAATCTTCTTAAAAACAGACGGAAAGATGACGATGCCGGATATGTCCGGATGGTCGAGACGGGAAGTGCTTCAATTCAGCAAAGTATCAGGCATTCACATTGATGTGAGCGGTGAAGGTTACGCTTCAAGCCAAAGTGTGAAAAAAGGCAAAGAACTGAAAGAAAATACCGTGATCAAGGTGAAATTTAAAAATCCTGATTAACGGGACAGAGAAGTCCGCGGATGCCCGCGGGCTTCTTTTTTATGCGCCGCCGTTCTATGTGTCCAAGCTGAGGCATAAATTGAAACAAGCCTAAATAAGGAGTGGACGGTCCCTTGCGCGTTTCAAATGTAACGGTTCGAAAACGTTTATTACTGGTTTTGCTTTTTGGCGTAATCATTTTTTTGATCATTGACAGCAGATTAGGCTATGTCCAATTTGTGATGGGAGAAAAGCTGACTTCACTGGCTAAGGATTCCTGGAGCCGGAATTTGCCGTTTGAGCCTGAGCGGGGAGAGATCCTTGACCGAAACGGCGTGAAGCTGGCTACTAATAAAAGCGCGCCGACCGTCTTTGTCGTACCGCGCCAGATCCAAAATCCCATAAAAACGGGCAAGCTTCTCGCGTCAGTTTTAAATATGTCGGAAGAGAAGGTCTACAAACACATTACTAAGAAAACCTCCATAGAAAAAATCTCACCCGAGGGGCGGAAAATTTCCAATAAAAAAGCGAAAGAAATCAAAGCGCTCGACTTAAAAGGGGTTTATGTGGCTGAAGACAGCATCCGCCATTATCCGTACGGAAGCTTTTTGTCCCATGTTCTCGGTTTTGCCGGTATTGATAACCAGGGCCTTCTCGGATTGGAGGCTTATTATGATGATGACTTAAAAGGTGTAAAGGGATCTGTGAAATTTTATACGGATGCCAAGGGGAAGAAAATGCCTGATGAAGCGGATGATTACACCCCTCCGAAAGACGGACTTGATATGAAATTGACGATTGACGCCAAGGTTCAGACGATTATAGAAAGGGAGCTCGACAATGCAGCGGCGAAATATAACCCGGACGGAATGATTGCGGTCGCAATGAATCCGAAAAACGGGGAAGTGCTCGGCATGTCAAGCCGTCCTGATTTTGATCCGGCTGACTATCAATCGGTGGATCCGTCCGTTTACAACCGAAACCTGCCGGTATGGAGCACATATGAACCGGGTTCGACCTTTAAGATTATTACGCTTGCGGCGGCGCTCCAAGAGCAAAAAGTAAACTTGCAAAGAGACCACTTTTATGACAAAGGATTTGCCGAGGTTGACGGCGCCCGCCTCCGATGCTGGAAAAAGGGCGGCCACGGTTCGCAATCTTATCTTGAAGTCGTTCAAAATTCCTGCAACCCTGGGTTTGTACAGCTGGGGGAACGGCTCGGAAAACAAAAGCTGTTTCAATATATTAAGGACTTCGGCTTTGGAAAGAAAACAGGCATTGATCTGCAAGGGGAAGGAACGGGGATCTTATTCCCGCTTGACAGAGTCGGACCGGTCGAACAGGCGACAACCGCTTTCGGACAAGGGGTTTCCGTCACGCCGATTCAGCAGGTGGCAGCCGTTTCCGCAGCAATAAACGGCGGAACGCTTTATACTCCGTTTATCGCCAAAGAGTGGGTTGATCCCGTTACGAAAAAAACTGTTAAGAAACAATCACCGATTGCGAAAAGGCAAGTTATTTCCCAGGAAACGTCAAAGCAGATCAGATATGCTTTAGAAAGCGTCGTCGCTCAGGGAACGGGGCGGAACGCCTTTGTGGAAGGGTATCGCGTCGGCGGAAAAACAGGTACCGCACAAAAGGTCAAAGACGGCAAATATCTCGAAAACAACCATATCGTCTCCTTTATCGGTTTTGCGCCGGCTGATGACCCGAGCCTTGTCGTGTATGTCGCGGTTGATAATCCGAAAGGCACGATTCAATTCGGGGGAACCGTCGCCGCGCCGATTGTCGGAAATATGATGAGAGACAGTCTGCCTGAGCTCGGCGTGAAACCGCGAAAAAATCAAATCGAGAAAAAATATCAATGGAACGACACAAAAACAATAGAGGTTCCGAATGTTGTAGGGATGTCTGTCTCTGATCTTGAGTCGCTGCTTGTCAATTTGAATATTGACTCCTCAGGAAAAGGAAGCAAAATTGTGAAACAATCACCTGCAGCCGGAACGAAAGTAAAAGAAGGCTCAAAGATCCGTGTTTACTTGAGTGAAGAATGAGTCTTTTTGAGGCAGCCGATTGTTTTCGGCTGCCTCTTATCGTAAAGAGAAAAAAAGAAGATAACTTTTAAGATTAACTGGATGTATCCTTTTATTTACGCTAAAATATGAACTGTATGTTTAAAAGCCATTCTGACTTTTATAAACGGTTATCATGATAAAAGAATGAATAGAATTTCTGAGAGGTTTGATACAATGAAACTTACAAAGCTGCTTACATATTTAATGGCCGAACCTGTTCAAAATGACTTTCATGACCCTGACATAACTTCAATTGAGATGGACTCCAGGGAAGTGAGAAAAGGGAGTCTTTTTGTGTGTATAAAAGGGTATACGGTAGACGGACATGATTTCGCCCAAAAAGCCGCAGAAAACGGCGCGGCGGCCATCGTTGCCGAGAAAGAGCTTGACGTCGATGTTCCTGTCATTATCGTCCGCCGGTCACAGCGGGCGCTCAGCGTTCTTTCTGACGCGTTTTACGGGCAGCCGACAAAGCAGCTTCAGCTTATCGGCATCACCGGCACAAACGGCAAAACATCAACGACGCACATGGTTGATGAGATTTTTAAAAAAGCGGGAAGACAGACCGGTTTAATCGGAACGATGTACATTAAAATCGGGGATGAGACATTCCCGGTCAAAAATACAACGCCCGAAAGCGTCACACTGCAAAAAACGTTCAAGAAAATGAATGATGAGCACGTTGACACAGCTATTATGGAAGTGTCTTCTCACGCTCTGTCACTCGGCAGGGTTCACGGCTGCGATTATGATATCGCCGTATTCACGAACCTGACGCAGGACCATTTAGATTATCATAAGACGATGGAAGACTACAGACAGGCTAAAAGCCTCCTGTTTTCCCAGCTGGGCGGCTCCTTTAACCATGAAAAGCCGAAGCGGGCCGTTTTAAACGCAGATGACAAAGCCAGTGCTTATTTTGAAAAAGTGACGGCGGCGCACATCCTTACATACGGAATCGAGAATGATGCCGATGTCATGGCGAAACAAATCGAGATCTCTGCGCAAGGCACAAGCTTTGAACTTGTTACGCCAAAAGGAACAAAGCAGATCACGGTTTCACTCGTCGGCCGCTTCAACGTGTATAACGTACTGGCTGCAGCGGCGACAGCGATCGCAGCGGGTCTGCCGTTTGATACGATCACAAGCGCTCTTGAAGAGCTGCAAGGTGTCAGAGGCCGGTTTGAACTGGTGAATCACAATCAGCCGTTTCCTGTGGTCGTCGATTATGCGCACACGCCTGACAGTCTGGAAAACGTTCTGAATACATGCAAAGACATGACAGAGGGCAAGCTTTTCGTCGTCGTCGGATGCGGCGGAGACCGGGACAAAACGAAACGCCCGAAAATGGCGGAAATTGCGGTGCGGATTGCCGACGAACCGATTTTCACTTCAGATAACCCGAGAAGCGAGGACCCGCTGGCCATATTAAGAGATATGGAAAGAGGGGTAGAAGGCACCTACTATCACAGTATCGCAAACCGCGAGCAGGCTATCTTTTTTGCCATTGCCAACGCGAAAAAGGGAGATGTGGTTCTGATTGCCGGGAAAGGGCATGAAACCTATCAGCAGATCGGCAATGAAACATTCGACTTTGATGACGCCGAAGTAGCGGGAAGAGCTATTGTTGAGCTGAATAAAAAGTAAAACAGGAAAGAGTGTTAGAATGAGGGAAATGAATAGAATTACGGGGACACAATGTGAATATGATAAATACGTATGTCGTTTGAACGAAACGGGAGGAGAAAAGAGCAATGCTTGAGCAAGTGATTTTATTTACAATAATAATGGGATTTTTAATCAGTGTTCTGATATCTCCGATTCTTATCCCGTTTTTAAGACGTTTAAAATTCGGCCAAAGTATCAGGGAAGAGGGGCCGAAATCACATATGAAAAAATCAGGGACGCCGACGATGGGCGGGGTCATGATTATTGTATCCATCGCCATTACGGCGATTGTCATGACGCAGAAATTTTCGCATCTGAGCGCGGAAATGTTTCTTCTGCTGTTTGTCACGATCGGATACGGTCTGCTCGGCTTTCTGGATGACTATATTAAAGTAGTAATGAAACGGAATCTCGGATTGACGTCGAAGCAGAAATTGATCGGCCAGATCATTATTGCCATTGTATTTTACGGAGTATATCATTATTGCCATTTTTCAACCGGCATCAGGGTGCCGGGCACACATCTGTCAATCGATCTCGGCTGGGGATACTTTATCCTCGTTCTCTTTATGCTTGTCGGAGGTTCAAATGCCGTCAATCTGACAGACGGTCTGGACGGTCTCTTGTCCGGTACCGCGGCTATCGCATTCGGCGCTTTCGCCATCCTTGCGTGGAACCAGTCACAATATGACGTTGCGATTTTCTCGGTTGCCGTTGTCGGCGCCGTTCTCGGTTTTCTTGTATTCAACGCCCATCCCGCCAAGGTATTTATGGGGGATACCGGTTCGCTTGCGCTCGGAGGAGCGATCGTGACCGTTGCCATTTTGACGAAGCTTGAAATTCTGCTCGTCATTATCGGCGGAGTATTTGTTATTGAGACCTTATCTGTTATCTTACAAGTCATCAGCTTTAAAACGACAGGAAAACGAATCTTTAAGATGAGTCCGCTTCACCACCATTACGAATTGGTCGGATGGTCTGAATGGAGAGTTGTCGTCACATTCTGGACTGCGGGACTGCTGCTTGCCGTTTTAGGAATTTACATCGAGGTGTGGTTATAAGTGGAAAACGAACTTTTTTTGCAAAAACAAAACTTTCTGGTCCTCGGACTGGCGAAAAGCGGATATGCGGCTGCGTCGATTCTTCATGAAAAAGGCATTAACGTCGTCGTGAATGATCAAAAAGCCTTTGAAGAGAACGAACCTGCCCAAAGGCTTGCAGAAAGAGGAATTGAAGTCATCTGCGGTGAGCATCCGACGTCACTTTTTGATCAGCATCACATTACCATTCTGATCAAAAATCCCGGAATCCCGTATGAAAATATCATGGTGGAGGAAGCGCAAAGAAGAGGCATCCCGGTCTGGACGGAAATCGAGCTTGCGTATTATATCACCAATGCAAAATTCATCGGCATTACAGGTTCAAACGGGAAAACAACAACGACGACCCTGATTTATGAAATGCTGAAAGCTGATTCGATAAAGACGCTGATCGCAGGGAATATCGGCACTGTCGCCAGTGAAGTGGCTTATCATGCTGACGGTGATGAATGGATCGTCACAGAGCTTTCTTCGTTCCAGCTTATGGGGACTCATGCGTTCAGACCTGAAATCGGCCTGATTTTAAATGTGTTCGACGCTCATTTGGATTACCATCACAGCCGTGAAAACTATGAAAAAGCCAAGCAGAACGTGTATCTTCATCAGCTTGAGAGTGATACGGCCATCGTGAATCAAAGCGATGAAACAGTCGTGCGGCTTGCCGAAAGCGGAAAAGCCGGCATCGTTCCGTTTTCAGTTCATCAGGAACTGTCAAGCGGCGCATTCATTAAAGACGGAATGCTGATGTTCGGCGATGAAGCGATTCTGCCTGTTGATGACATCGTACTGCCGGGCGCGCACAATCTAGAAAATATATTAGCCGCTGTAGCCGCAGCCAAAACGGCGGGCGCGTCTAATAAAGCGATTCAGAAGGTGCTGACAAGCTTTACCGGTGTCAAACACCGTCTGCAGTATGTAACAGCGATCCAGAATCGTAAATTTTATAATGACAGCAAAGCGACGAATATTTTGGCCACAAGCAAAGCGCTCTCCGCGTTCAAAGCTCCGGTTATTCTGCTTGCAGGCGGACTGGACCGCGGCAACGGTTTTGACGACCTGAAACCGTATATGGACAATGTCAAAGCGGTCCTGACGTTCGGACAGACAGCGCCGAAGATAGAAAAACTGGGCAATGAGCTGGGAATACAACATGTCAAACGTGTCGATAATGTTGAACAAGCAGTATCTGCGGCGTTTGCGCTCTCAAATGAAGGAGACGTCATCCTCTTGTCACCCGCGTGTGCAAGCTGGGATCAGTTCAAAACATTTGAAGAACGCGGTGACATGTTTATAGATGCCGTGCATATGCTTAAGTAAGGGCTTGTCTCTGTTCATCGGCAGCCCTAAATGACTTATGCTTGGGGTGTCGATTGCTTTGACTACTAAAAAAACAGCGCCTGATTTGTTATTAGTTATCATTACGTTATTGCTTTTAACAATAGGATTAATTATGGTCTACAGTGCAAGTGCGGTATGGGCGGATTATAAATTTGACGACTCGTTTTTCTTCGCGAAACGGCAGCTGCTGTTTGCGGGGATCGGCGTCATTGCCATGTTTTTCATTATGAATGTGGATTATTGGACATGGCGCACATGGTCGAAGCTGCTTCTGATCATTTGTTTTTTTCTGCTTGTGCTTGTGCTGATTCCGGGAGTCGGAATGGTGCGGAACGGTTCAAGAAGCTGGATCGGAGTGGGAGCGTTCAGCATTCAGCCTTCGGAGTTTATGAAACTCGCGATGATTGCGTTTCTGGCTAAATTTCTTTCTGAAAAACAGAAGAATATTACGTCATTCAGACGCGGATTCGTTCCCGCGCTCGGAATCGTGTTTTCTGCATTTATTATTATTATGTGCCAGCCGGATCTGGGAACGGGGACGGTAATGGTGGGCACGTGCATCGTGATGATTTTTGTTTCCGGTGCGCGAATCGCTCATTTTGCGTTTCTCGGACTCATCGGTTTAAGCGGATTTGCGGCACTAGTTCTGTCCGCTCCTTATCGGATTAAACGGATTACCTCTTACTTAAACCCGTGGGAGGATCCGCTTGGAAGCGGATTTCAGATCATTCAGTCGCTCTATGCCGTAGGTCCGGGCGGACTGTTCGGGATGGGGCTGGGTCAAAGCCGGCAAAAGTTTTTTTACCTGCCGGAGCCGCAAACCGATTTCATTTTTGCTATTTTATCTGAGGAACTCGGCTTTATCGGCGGTTCGCTCATATTGCTGCTGTTCAGTATTTTATTATGGCGGGGCGTCAGGATTGCCCTCGGCGCGCCGGATTTATACGGAAGCTTTGTCGCCATCGGTATTATTTCTATGATAGCTATTCAAGTCATGATTAATATCGGCGTTGTGACGGGGCTGATCCCGGTAACAGGAATTACGCTGCCGTTTTTAAGCTACGGAGGCTCATCACTGACGCTGATGCTCGCAGCGGTCGGCGTGCTTTTAAATGTCAGCCGGTACTCGAGGTATTGATCTGTATCTTGCCTCATCACTCATGATTTATTCGTTATCTATAAAAAAACAGACAACATCAATAACCCTGTCCTAAAAAACAGGGTTATCGCTATGTGATTAAGGGGGACATACGAATGCGTATTGCAGTAAGCGGAGGCGGAACCGGAGGACATATTTATCCGGCCCTGGCCTTTATTAAAGAAGTTCAGCGCCGGCATCCGGATGTGGAATTTTTGTATATCGGAACAGAGAACGGTCTTGAGAAAAAAATTGTTGAACGGGAAAATATTCCGTTTCGCGCCATTGAAATTACAGGTTTCAAACGAAAACTTTCTTTTGAAAATGTAAAAACCGTCATGCGTTTCTTAAAAGGCGTGACGAAAAGCAAATCATATTTAAAAGAGTTTAAACCGGATGCCGTTATCGGTACAGGCGGCTATGTATGCGGTCCGGTCGTATACGCGGCGGCAAAGATGGGAATTCCGACGATCATTCATGAGCAAAACAGCCTGCCCGGCATCACAAATAAGTTTCTCTCGAAATATGTTAATAAGGTGGCAATTTGCTTTGAAGAGGCAAAATCGCATTTTCCTGCTGAAAAAGTTGTGTTTACGGGAAACCCGAGAGCCTCTGAAGTCGTCTCTATTAAGACAGGCCGCTCATTAACTGAGTTCGGGCTGAAAGACAATCAAAAAACGGTGCTCATTTTCGGCGGAAGCAGAGGCGCGGCTCCCATTAACCGTGCCGTTATAGATATGCAGGAAGAATTGAAAACGAGACCTTACCAAGTCCTTTATATTACCGGGGAAGTGCATTACGAGAAGGTAACGGCTGAGCTGAAAGGCGGAAAAGCCGCTGATAATATGGTGACAAAACCGTTTTTGCACCAAATGCCGGAGTACTTACAATCAATTGATGTCATTGTGGCAAGAGCCGGAGCGACGACGATTGCGGAGATCACCGCTCTCGGCATTCCGAGCGTGCTTATTCCGAGCCCGTATGTAACAGCCAATCACCAGGAAGTCAATGCGAAGGCGCTCAGCCAGCATGATGCTGCAATCGTACTGAAGGAAACCGAGCTCAGCGGAGAAAAACTGATCGCTGCGCTGGACAAAATCGTCATGAATGAAGAAACCTTAAAAGACATGAGTGAGCGGACAAAATCACTCGGTGTTCCGGATGCGGCAGCCAGACTGTACAGTATCATGGAAGACATAAAAAAATAGAGCAAATGGAATGCGGAGGTTTATGATGGAGAACGTAATTCAGGAATTAAGAGACCGCGAAGTCGGCAAAGTGCTGGAACAAGAACCGCTCGCGAACCATACAACGATGAAAATCGGCGGTCCGGCGGACATTTTAATCATCCCCAACCGTGTGGAAGCGGTCAAAGATATTATGGAAATTGTGAAAAAACATGATCTGCCATGGACGGTTATCGGCCGCGGTTCAAATCTGCTCGTGCTTGATGAAGGCATAAGAGGAGTTGTCATCAAACTGGGCGCGGGTCTGGATCATTTGGAGATTGACGGTGATCAGGTGACGGTCGGAGGCGGCTATTCGGTCGTCCGGCTTGCGACTTCCATGAGTAAAAAAGGAATGTCCGGTCTCGAATTTGCAGCGGGCATTCCCGGATCAATCGGCGGAGCCGTCTATATGAATGCCGGGGCGCACGGATCTGATATGAGTGAGATTCTTGTGAAAGCCCGTATCTTATTTGAAGACGGCACAATCGAATGGCTGACAAACGAAGAGATGGATTTCAGCTACAGAACGTCTGTTTTGCAGAAAAAACGTCCCGGCGTCTGTATCGAGGCAGTTCTTCAGCTTGAGCAAAAGGAACGGGAAGCCATTACGGCGCAAATGCAGCAGAACAAAGATTACAGAAAAAATACGCAGCCGTATTCGAGCCCATGCGCCGGAAGCATATTCAGAAATCCGCTGCCGAATCATGCCGGAAACCTCGTTGAAAAAGCGGGATTAAAAGGACATCAGATCGGCGGAGCGAAAGTGTCCGAAATGCACGGGAATTTTATCGTCAATGCCGGCGGAGCGACTGCCAAGGACGTTCTTGACCTGATTGAATATGTGAAAAAGACAATCCGTGAGCAGTATGATGTTGACATGCATACAGAAGTTGAAATCATCGGAGGGAATCGTTAAAAGGTTCTCTGATTACATGAGCTCATGTGATATACTTTTAACAAATGTCAAACGGCATCACAGCATGCCGTTTGTTTTTCAATCAGACGAATGTCAAGCTGTTTCATTCTTAGTGAGGTGGACAGGCAGTGAACCCAAATCATGAAAGAGAAAAAATCGTAAATATTGAAGAGCGGATTCCGAAAATCAAAGAGCAGCGGAAACAAAAAGCAAACCGCCGGCTGATTTCATTCATTGTGCTCTTTTTTATGATGGTGCTGATCATCGTGTACTTGCAGATGCCGATCAGCAAAGTGTCTTCTGTCACCGTTTCCGGAAATGAAAACGTGTCTGTAAAAGAGATCAACGCGCTTTCTGATATACATAACGGACAAACCGAGTTCTGGAGTCTGAACAAGAAACAAACAGAAGAAAAGATTGAGCAGAATAAGCTGGTGAAAAAGGCGGAACTTTCAAAAGTATTTCCTAACAAAGTCAGCATTCACATTGAAGAATACAAGACGATCGCGTATCTGCAGCGACATGATGTGTATTATGAAGTGCTCGAAAACGGCACTGTGCTGCCGAACGAAGTCACGCCGGATGACGCGGGCCCGATTTTGGTTGACTGGACAAACGCGAAAAAGCGGGTCAAAATGGCGGAGCAGCTTGATAAGCTTTCCGGTTCGCTTAAGCAGTCGATTTCTGAAATCTATTATACACCGGTAAAAATGGATCAGGACCGGATCAAGCTGTATATGAACGACGGGTATGTAGTTACCGCTTCTATTAAAACGTTTGCCGGCCGGATGAAGACCTATCCTTCTATCGTTTCCCAGCTGGACGGCGGGAAAAAGGGGATTATCCACTTAGAAGTCGCTACGTATTTTGAAGAATTTAACAAAGGTAAATCCGGCAAGAAAAAAGAAAATGATTAATAGTTCTAAAGAACTAATTTAAAGGTGATTCAAAAGAATCTATTACAATCAGCGGGGCAGCCGATATAACCGATAGCGGAATCATTATGACTATGTTTGTTTTTGCCCGGGATATGGCTGCCGGACAAGCGGAAAATTCTCAATGCAATGGGCGTGTCTTCTGCAGTGAGCACTGCATTTGGAATTTTCCTCCTGTTTCTTCTTTTTTCGGATGTTTCTGGCAATATCTATAGCTTTTCTGGAGGTTCATCTTAGTGTAGACTAAGGGAAAGCGGATATATTTGCATCTGGATTGCACAGTATGACACCGTGACAAGAAATCTTACGGTAAGGTGGGCCGTCTCTAAAAAAAATAAAAAAAATGCGATATAAAAGAGGATATACATAGAATATAACGAATAGTTTCATTAAACATAAATTGTGAGAAATCAGATAAGAATTTGTTGATGCTGTTGTTTTTGTTACACACTTGTAAAGCCACATTCATTGTATTGTTGTTCCGCAAATAATAGAATAGAATTTGATCGAAATGTGAGGAGGTGCCATAGAATGAACAACAATGAACTTTACGTCAGTCTTGACATCGGTACGTCCAATACAAAAGTGATCGTCGGAGAAATGACAGATGATTCCCTTAACATTATCGGAGTGGGAAATGTGCCGTCTGAAGGGTTGAAAAAAGGCTCAATCGTTGATATAGATGAAACCGTTCATTCTATAAGAAAAGCGTTTGACCAAGCTGAAAGAATGGTAGGTTTTCCGCTGAAAAAAGCCATTGTCGGCGTTAATGGAAATTATATTCATATTCAAGATACGAACGGCGTTGTCGCTGTTTCCAGTGAAAACAAAGAAATTCACGTTGAAGACGTCCGCAGGGTAATGGAAGCGGCACAGGTCGTGTCAGTTCCGCATGAGCAGCTGATCGTTGACGTCGTTCCGAAACAGTTTATCGTTGACGGAAGAGACGAAATTACCGATCCGAAAAAAATGCTCGGCGTGCGCTTGGAAGTAGAAGGCACGCTGATTACCGGCTCCAAAACGATCTTACATAATTTACTTCGCTGTGTGGAGAGAGCGGGCGTTGAAATTACTGATATCTGCCTGCAGCCGCTTGCGGCCGGTTCGGCGGCTTTGTCAAAAGACGAAAAAAACCTCGGAGTCGCCATGATTGATATCGGCGGCGGCTCGACGACGGTGGCGGTATTTGAACAGGGGCACCTGAAGGAGACAGCCGTCATTCCGCTCGGAGGCGAAAACATCACGAAAGATGTATCGATCGGATTGCGCACTTCCACCGAAGAGGCTGAAAGAGTAAAAAAACAATTCGGACATGCATTCTACGATGAGGCTTCAGAAGATGAAGTATTTGAAGTCACCGTCATAGGAACGAATCAAAAGCAATCTTTTACACAGCAGGAAATTGCCAATATTATTGAAGCAAGAGTGGAAGAGATTCTTGAGATTGCCGCAGCCGAAATTGAGCATATGGGAATTACAGATCTGCCCGGCGGCTTTGTGCTGACCGGCGGACAGGCCGCAATGCCCGGAGTGCTTTCATTGGCACAGGAAGTGCTGAGGCACAATGTAAGGGTCGCAAGCCCGAATTACATCGGTGTAAGAGACCCTCAGTATATGACGGGTGTTGGCTTGATACAATTTGCCTGCCGAAATGCCAGAATTCAGGGAAGAAAAATAGGCTTTCATATGCCGGAAGAAGCCGTGCAGGAAATCGCGGTCTCTCACGAAGAAGAACATCATCAGCGGCCAGAGGCGCAGCAGCGTCCAAAAGCAAAACAAAAAACACAAGCCGAACACAACAAACCGAGCAAAATGAAAAAACTATTAAGCATGTTTTGGGAATAGATTGATAGTCATTCGGCAGATTAGGAGGATTTAGCATGTTGGATTTCGAAACAAACATAGACGGCTTAGCATCAATTAAAGTAATCGGAGTAGGAGGCGGCGGTAATAACGCGGTCAACCGAATGATTGAAAATGAAGTGCAGGGTGTAGAGTACATTGCGGTAAACACGGACGCGCAAGCTCTTAACCTGTCAAAAGCGGAAGTGAAAATGCAGATCGGGGAAAAGCTGACCCGCGGTCTCGGAGCGGGAGCGAATCCGGAAGTCGGCAAAAAAGCCGCTGAAGAAAGTAAGGAACAAATCGAAGAAGCGCTAAAAGGCGCTGATATGGTGTTCGTTACAGCCGGAATGGGAGGCGGTACCGGAACGGGAGCCGCACCGGTTATCGCGCAAATCGCAAAGGACTTAGGCGCTTTGACTGTCGGTGTCGTAACAAGACCGTTTACATTTGAAGGAAGAAAACGCCAGCTGCAGGCTGCAGGCGGTATCACGGCAATGAAAGAAGCCGTTGACACACTGATCGTTATTCCGAATGACCGCATTCTTGAAATTGTCGATAAAAACACACCGATGCTTGAAGCATTCCGTGAAGCTGATAACGTGCTTCGCCAAGGGGTGCAAGGTATCTCTGACCTCATCGCGACGCCTGGTTTAATCAACTTGGACTTTGCCGATGTCAAAACCATCATGTCCAACAAAGGTTCAGCATTGATGGGTATCGGGATCGCTACGGGCGAAAGCCGTGCTGCTGAAGCCGCCAAAAAGGCGATCTCCAGTCCGTTACTGGAAGCGGCAATCGACGGAGCGCAAGGTGTTTTGATGAACATTACGGGAGGTACAAACCTGAGCCTCTACGAAGTGCAGGAAGCAGCCGACATCGTCGCTTCTGCATCTGACCCTGATGTCAACATGATTTTCGGTTCAGTTATCAATGAAAATCTGAAAGATGAAATCGTCGTCACCGTTATTGCGACCGGTTTTATCGAACAGGAAAAAGATGACTCAAAACCGCAGCGACCGACTTTAAACCAAGGATTGAAGTCTCAAAGCCAAAACGCTGCGAAACGGGAGCCGAAACGAGAAGAAACACAGCATCAAAACACGGTGAACCGCCATACATCACAGCCGGCGGATGATGCCCTCGACATTCCTACATTTTTAAGAAACCGCAACAAACGCGGCTGATGTAAAAAAGGACAAGACCACATGGTTTTGTCCTTTTTCTTTTGTGCACAGTCTTCCTTCCTATTCCCGTAATCTATACAGTGAAAAAAGCAACTTTATACCTATGACGAATTGATTGTTTTTTAGTTTCATACGGTTTTCTACAGAATGTGACAATATCTGGATGTAAGATTGTCTACATTTAACGTACAGCATCGAAAATGACAAACGATTCCAATCTGAAGGAGGGATACACATTTTATAGGGCGTTACCAAATAAGGGGGGATACGATTGAAGAAAAAAACGAGAAACAGATGGACAGGCTCCGTTTTAAGCGCGATTGTCGTCAGTTCCCTGTTGTTTCCGGGTGCAGCCGGAGCGAACAGCACACCGGGAGCAGTTTCTTTCACCAAAGATCTTTCTTCCTCTAAGAGCATTCAGCATAAGATTTCCGATTCAGTCAAGAAGCGTTTTGAAAAAAATGATAAAATCACGTTTCTTATCAAATTTAAAGAGAAAGCCAATACGAAAAAAGCGGTCAAAGAAGCAGAAAAAAACGCCAAGTCTCAATCGCTTTCCGCAGCAAAAACCGAATATCAAAAGCGGTCAGCCGTCGTTTCTTCTTTAAAACTGGCGGCTCATGATGCGCAGCAGAATCTGAAAACATATTTGGAAAAACAAAAAAAGAAAGGCAAGGCTGATCACATCCATTCCTATTATATTGTCAACGGAATGGCAGTCACTGCTTCGAAAGAGGTAATGGAAAAAGCCGCCTCATTTCCTGAAGTAGAAAAAGTTCTTCCGAATGAAAAACGTCAGCTTACTCAACGACAATCAAAAGCTCCTTTTCAAATGAAGAAAAAACAAAAAGAGATCAAAGCAAAGGAAGGCATCGAATGGAATATCAGCCAAATTGATGCGCCGCAGGCCTGGGCCTCAGGATACGACGGAACCGGCACGGTTGTCGCCTCCATTGATACGGGAGTTCAGTGGGATCATCCGGCGCTTAAGGAAAAATACCGGGGTTACGATCCTGAAAATCCCGCAGCGCCGAATCATGAAATGAACTGGTATGATGCCGTGTCCCATAAAGACGCTCCCTACGATGATCTTGAACACGGCACTCATGTAACAGGGACCATGACGGGTTCAGAACCTGACGGCTCAAATCAAATCGGTGTGGCTCCGGGGGCGAAATGGATCGCAGTAAAAGCATTTTCAGATGACGGAGGAACCGATGCCGATATTTTGGATGCCGGTGAATGGGTGCTCGCGCCTAAAGATAAAAACGGCACGCCGCATCCCGAGATGGCGCCGGATGTTGTTAATAATTCCTGGGCAGGCGGTTCGGGAATGGACGAGTGGTACCGCGATATGGTGAATGCGTGGAGAGCGGCAGGGATTTTTCCGGAATTCTCTGCGGGAAATGAAGACTTATTTACACCGGGAGGACCGGGTTCAATCGCAAATCCGGCCAATTATCCTGAAGCATTTGCGACAGGTGCGACTGACATCGACAAGAAACTCGCTGATTTCTCACTTCAAGGCCCCTCACCGTATCATGAAACAAAACCGGACATTTCGGCTCCGGGAGTGAATATCCGTTCTTCGATTCCTGGAGGAACATACGAAGGCGGCTGGGACGGAACTTCAATGGCCGGGCCGCATGTGGCGGCGACGGCGGCTTTGTTAAGGCAGGCGAACGCCTCTATTACGGTCGATGAAATGGAAGACGTTTTGACGCGCACCGCGGAAAAACTGACAGATTCCGTTTTTCCGGAATCACCGAATAACGGTTACGGCCACGGTCTCGTTAACGCTTTTGATGCCGTTTCTGCCGTAACGGACGGAATCGGGAGCGTAGAAGGCAAGGTCTCTTCTGCGGGCGAAGATCACAATCCGCCCAGCTTTCACCATGAACCGGTCTCAGTGGCTTACAAAGGGGCAAACCTTCCGTTGACGGTTACAGCAGAAGACGATGTAAGCGTAACTGAAGTCATCCTTTCCTATCAGGTTGATGAAGGAGAGTGGAAAACGACAGCCGCCGTTCAAAAAAGCGGTGATGAAAAAAAGGGAACATACCAGGCGGAAATTCCGGATGTAACGGGAAGCAAGATAAGTTATAAATGGACCATAAAAGATTTCGGAGGTCATTCTGTAGAATCTGATACGTACCGGGCTGACGTGAAACCGAGCATTACGGCGGGATACAAAGAGGATTTTGAATCACAGCCGGCGGGCTGGTCCAGTTACAGGACACATGACCAATGGGAATGGGGGATCCCGGGTTCAGGGCCCGGCGCCGCATTTTCCGGAGATAAAGTGTATGCGACGAATCTGTCCGGCCCTTATGCCGATTCAGCCAACATGAATTTGGTGATGCCTCCGATTCAAGTTCCGGAAACAGGACGGCTGTTTTTGCAATTTAAAAGCTGGCACAAGCTCGAAGAATTTTTTGATTACGGGTATGTGTTCGTTCTTCCGGAAGGAAAATCAAATTGGGAGCAGGCGGCCGTTTACAATGGTGACTCCGCAGGATGGAACGATGAAGAGGCAGATTTATCTGCGTATAAAGGCCAAAACATAAAGCTCATGTTTAATATGCAGTCAGACGAAGTACTGAATGAAGACGGATGGTATATCGATGATGTCCGGCTTTCAAGCAGCTCTCTCGGCAAGGCGGCTAAAAAAAGTAAGCACAATAGGCAAACACCTCCCGGCCACCTGAAGAAAAAAGCTGTCAGTCCGAAACAGGCCAAACCGGCAGTGAAATCACCCGGAAAAAGAGTGAAACGTGAAACAAACCTCCTGCCTCTCAGAGCGCAAATCAGTGTCGCCGAGACGGGGAAATCCGTATATTCCGACCCTGCAAGCGGAAGCTACAGCCTGTCGCATAAGGCGGGAAGCTATACGCTGAAAGCAGAGGCTTACGGATTTAAGTCCGCTTCGAAACAAGTTTCTATTCAATCAGACAAAACCGCACAGGCAGACTTTACACTGGAGCAAATGCCGTCCGGCACGCTAAAAGGAACCATCACCAATCAGTCAACAGGCAAACCGGTAAAAGGGGCTGCGCTTTATGTGGTCGAGGATGCCGCAATTGAACCGGCGGTGACAAACGATAAAGGGGAATATTCGCTTAAGGCGTACGAAGGCTCCTACACAATCAAAGTAGCGGCAAAAGGCTATTACAATAGCGAATTTTCTGTTGACATCAAAGGGGATGCTGAAAAAAACGTCAAGCTTAAGCCGTATATCGGTTATGAAGGGGAAATTGCCTATGATAACGGGACAGAAGAAGCCGCGCTGTCATATTTTAAAGCCGGCAGCAAATCTGCCGTTAAGATGACGCTTAAAGATGGAAAAGGACACGGTATGCTGACGGGAGGCCTTTTTAAATTTTGGGGCGCAGACTGGCCTGATCCGGGAGGTACCGAATTTCAAGCGGAAGTATATGATGCATCCGGCCCTGATGGAGCTCCGGGCAGCAAAATTGCCGGCCCGTTCCAAGCTGAAGCGCTTCGAAACGGAGAATGGACCAAAGTGGATCTCAGCTCAAAAGGAATCGCGGTCGGAAAGGATTTTTATCTTGTGTTCCGCCAGACGAAACCTGACCCTTATACACCTGCCCTGTCATCTGATGACGGCAGTCCGTACTCGAACAGAAACTGGCAATACCTTGACGGCCGCTGGTCTAAAACCGATAAATCAGACGGAAACTTTATGATCAGGGCTTTGGTCGACTACGAAGCTTCTGTGCCTGACATAACGTCGCCTGAAGACCGGTCATTTACAAACAAGAAGTCAATCACGGTGAAAGGAACGGCTTCACCAAAAACCGCTGTCCGTCTTACCAATAACGGTAAAACCGCCGCAGAAACGAAAGCAGATGCAGACGGCAATTTCCAGGCCGGCGTCACACTCACTAAAGATGCCAATCGGCTGACGGCAGCATCTGTGACAGTCAGCGGGTCAACCGATGAGTCACGCCCTGTCACGGTCATACTGGATGAGGATAAGCCGGATGTGACGATTGACAGTCCGGCAAACGGTGATAAAACAAATAAAGAAACAGTGACCGTAAAAGGAAAAGTGCACGACGCCCATTTAAAATGGGTAAAGGTGAACGGAAAAAAAGCTGAAGTAAATAACGGTTCTTATCAAGCGAGAACCCTCCTGGAAAACGGCAGCAATGAGATCAAGGTCACGGCCTCAGATGAAGCGGGTAACAAAACAACGAAAAAGACGGTGATCGATGTCAATTACAATGCTCCCGTCATTTCCGGATTGGTTCCCGGAGCGGATAAGGAATTAAAAGCCGGAGAATCAGTGAAAATCGCTTTTTCAAGCGGAAAGAAATTAGACGCTTCCTTCGTTATCCGTCTGCCTCTGACAAACGCCCGGGCAGGGAACCAAAACGCAACAGAGCTTCCGCTGAGAGAAATTTCTCCGGGACGATATGAGGGTTACTGGACGGCGACTTCTTCCGTCAAAGCAAGCGGAGCAAAAATTGACGTTATCGCTAGAGATGACTACGGAAATGAAACGAGACAGACGGCTAAAGGAAAACTTTATATCAATGAGTAAAAACAGAGCGCTGCCAGATCACGGCAGCGCTTTTTTAGTTGAAGCGGACAATAGGAAAGCAACCCTTTCGGCCCTCGACAAATAAAACGGTTATCCCTTAAAAATTGTACTTTACCCTCAACATTAATTGACAGACTTTCCCACAGAGCTTGCTTTATACTTATGAAACAAGAGAGAGAAACAGATATGTAAGACAAAAGAGGAAAGGGGTCAGATGTGAAAATCTATCTGGATGTCATTTGGCTGTTGAACTTTTGTTTTGATTCTCTTTTGCTTTTATTGACCGCCTTTATTTTAAAACGCCAGGTGAAAAAAAGAAGAGTGGCCGCCGGCGGTTTCATCGGGTCAGCCATTGTGCTTCTGATGTTTACGCCTGTTTCTCCCTTTGTGGAGCATCCGGCGGGAAAAATGGCGTTTTCAGTAGTCATCGTGCTTGCGGCTTTTGGCTTTAAACGGTTCCGATACTTTTTTCAAAATTTGTTCGCCTTTTATTTCGCGACTTTTCTCGTCGGCGGGGGAATGATCGGCGTACATTCCCTGCTGCAGACAGAATCAATTGTGCAGCAAGGCGTAATGGTCACAAGCCAGACCGGATTCGGCGACCCGATCAGCTGGATGTTTGTAGTTATCGGATTTCCAGCCATATGGTTTTTTTCGAAAAAGAGAATTGAAGACATCGAGACGAAGTCCATTCAGTACGATGAACTTGTCATGGTGCAGGCGGAATTCAGCGGACAGACAATCCGCGCGAAAGGATTGGTGGATTCCGGGAATCAGCTGTATGATCCGCTGACGAAAACGCCGGTCATGATCCTTTGCATTGACAAATTCGCTCCGATTCTCAGTGAAAAGGAAACGGACCTCATCAAATCCGCCAGTCCGCTTGAAGTGATAGAGCGGCTTGATGATTCGTTCCGCCATGCGGATAAGCTGAGGCTGATTCCATACAGGGGCGTCGGCCAGGACAATCAATTTTTACTCTGTTTAAAGCCGGATTACGTCACGATTTTAACAAAAGACGAAATGATCGCTTGTGAAAAATGCCTGATCGGCATCAGCACGAAACCATTATCCGCGGACGGTGAATTTGACGGAATCGTTCATCCGAAGATGCTGACAGGGAAGGCTGTAAAACATGTTTCCTGACGAAAAGTCTGTTATTCATCATACTCAAAACGCGTTGTATTTAGAAGGGGGAGGAAGATGAAAAAACTTAAGCTGCGTCTGACATATTTGTGGTATAAATGGCTGATGAAACTCGGACTGAAAAGCGATGAAGTGTATTACATAGGAGGAAGCGAGGCGCTGCCGCCGCCTTTGTCTAAAGAAGAGGAGCAGGTGCTCTTATTAAAGCTGCCGAGCGGGGATCAGGCGGCGCGGGCCATTCTGATTGAGAGAAACTTACGTCTTGTCGTTTACATTGCCCGCAAATTCGAAAATACCGGCATCAATATCGAGGACTTAATCAGCATCGGCACCATCGGTTTGATCAAAGCGGTAAACACTTTTAATCCGGAAAAGAAAATCAAACTCGCCACCTACGCGTCGCGATGTATCGAAAACGAAATTTTAATGTACTTGCGCCGAAACAACAAAATCCGTTCAGAGGTGTCCTTTGATGAACCGCTGAATATTGATTGGGACGGAAACGAGCTGCTGCTTTCGGATGTGCTCGGCACAGATGATGATATTATTACAAAAGACATTGAAGCCAATGTGGATAAAAAACTTTTGAAAAAAGCGCTTGAGCAATTAAACGAAAGAGAAAAGCAGATTATGGAACTGCGTTTCGGGCTTGTCGGAGAAGAAGAAAAAACACAAAAAGATGTAGCCGACATGATGGGGATTTCACAATCTTATATCTCCCGGCTCGAAAAGCGGATTATCAAAAGACTGAGAAAAGAGTTTAACAAAATGGTGTAAAATTTTTTCCATCTGACAGCCCTTACTGCTGCAAGGATTGCCGCAGCCGGATGTTTATTTCTGTAAAATGGCGGTGCATATTTTTCCCACCCGAGGAGATACTTAACGTTGTACAGCAGCTCCTAGTGGGAGGGAAAAACGTGTCAAGAAATAAAGTCGAAATTTGCGGGGTGGATACCTCCAAATTACCGGTGCTCAAGAATGAAGAGATGAGAAAGCTGTTTAGGCAATTACAGGATGAGGGCGATGATTCAGCGAGGGAAAAGCTTGTAAACGGCAATCTGCGCCTTGTCTTAAGCGTCATTCAGAGGTTTAACAACAGAGGAGAGTATGTTGATGACTTATTTCAGGTCGGCTGCATCGGACTAATGAAATCCATTGATAATTTTGACCTAAGCCATAATGTTAAGTTTTCAACATACGCTGTACCGATGATCATCGGAGAAATCCGCAGATATTTGCGGGATAACAATCCGATCCGCGTCTCGAGGTCGCTTCGCGATATCGCATATAAAGCGCTTCAAGTAAGAGAGCGGCTAATCAGTGAGACAAGCAGGGAGCCGACAGCAGAGGAAATCGCCAAAGTTCTTGAAGTGCCCCATGAAGAAATTGTGTTTGCCCTTGACGCCATCCAGGATCCGGTTTCACTGTTTGAGCCGATTTATAATGACGGCGGCGATCCGATTTACGTGATGGACCAGATCAGCGATGAGCGCAACAAGGATACACAATGGATTGAGGAGCTGGCTCTGAAAGAAGGCATGAGAAGACTGAACGAACGGGAAAAAATGATTTTGCGAAAGCGCTTTTTCCAAGGGAAAACTCAAATGGAAGTCGCTGAAGAAATCGGCATATCCCAAGCTCAGGTCTCAAGGCTTGAAAAGGCAGCCATTAAACAAATGAATAAGAATATCCATCAATAACGGAAAAAGCCTTTAAACCTTGTTTAAAGGCTTTTTTCATGCGATGGTTTACGTTTGCAAAAAAGTAATGTATTCTAATGTGTAAAAGTTTTTAGAAAATTTAAATAAAGTAAACGGGGGAAACGGCAATGATTTTACAGCTGGACAGTGTGTCATTAAAAAGAAACGGGAAATGGATTTTGAAAGATATTAACTGGCGCGTCGAGAAAAACGAAAATTGGGTGCTGTACGGATTAAACGGAGCCGGAAAAACGGCTTTGCTGAATATGTTATGCTCTTATTACTTCCCCACTTCAGGAGAGATGCAGGTGCTCGGCCATCAATTCGGCAAAACAGAGCTCGGTGACAGGCTCAGAAGGAAAATCGGCCTTGTTTCGGCAGGTCTTCAGCACAAATTATATGCCGCGGACTCCGCTTTTGAAATCGCCCTCAGCGGCGCGTACGCCTCAATCGGGCTGTACGAAACTCCGAGTGAGCAGGTAAGGGAAAAAGCGATCGGTCTTCTGAAGGATTTGGGCGCCATCGGTTACGCCGACAGGCGGTATGAAACATTATCACAAGGGGAAAGACAAAGAGCGCTGATTGCGCGGGCGCTTATGGCTGATCCCAAACTGCTGATTTTGGACGAGCCCGTGACGGGTCTTGATTTTATGGCAAGGGAGCAGCTGCTGGACACGATTACGTCGATCGCCGAAAAAGAAAATGCGCCGTCCATCCTTTATGTCACCCATCACGCTGAAGAAATTCTGCCGGTATTTGATCAGGCGCTGCTTTTAAAACAGGGCGAGGTGTTCGCCTCCGGGAAAATCAGGGACATGCTTTCTGACGAGCGGCTTACAGCGTTTTTCGATATGCCTGTCAATGTCTTATGGAACAATGGCCGCCCGTTTTTAACACGTGCAAAAGAGGCATCATCCGTAAAATAACATAAATTCACCCTGGGGGTGCTGCCATGCGGCTGAGAGAGACGTTTGTCTCAACCCTTAACGGACCTGATCCGGATCATGCCGGCGGAGGGAAGCGGTGAAAAAAGCGGAGGAAGATCCGTTTTTTACCCGTTTCATTTCATGAATGAAACGGGTTTTTTGATACAGCCAAAGGGGAGATTTCCAATGCATCAGATTGATATGCTGTTACATCAGGCGGAGAAACGGCGGCAAGACTTCATACTTATTGCTGAAAGACTGATAGCCTTTCCCACTCCGGCCCCGCCGGCAAGAAATACGGCAGAAGCCCAAAAGTGGGTGGCCGGCTTTTTAAAAGAAACCGGCTGCTCGGTCGATATGTGGGATGTGTATCCGGAAGACCCGAATGTAGTCGGTGTTTTAAAAGGGACAGATTCAAGCAGGCATCAAAGCCTGATTTTAAACGGACACATTGATGTGGCAGAAGCCGGGGGCGAAGACTGGCACTCTGACCCGTTTCAGCCGCTCGTAAAAGACGGCATGCTGATCGGAAGGGGCGCCGCTGATATGAAAGGGGGGTTGGCGTGTGTTCTTTTCTCTCTGAAGCTGATCCATGATGCCGGCATTAAGCTTCCGGGCGACCTCATTGTACAGTCTGTAATCGGAGAAGAAGTCGGTGAGGCGGGGACGCTGGAATGCTGCAAACGCGGCTATCACGCGGATTTTGCGGTTGTCGCGGATACGAGCAGTCTGCATATTCAAGGGCAGGGCGGTGTCATCACCGGCTGGATAGAATTGAAAAGCAAACAAACATTTCATGACGGCATGAGGCGCAATATGATTCACGCGGGCGGAGGCACATTCGGAGCGAGCGCCATCGAAAAAATGGCGAAAATCATCGCTGCCTTGGGAGAGCTGGAGCGCCACTGGGCGGTAACGAAAAGCTATCCCGGCTTTGCGCCCGGCACCAATACGATCAACCCCGCCGTCATTGAAGGCGGAAGACACGCAGCGTTTGTCGCCGATGAGTGCCGGTTATGGATCACCGTCCACTTTTATCCGAACGAAACGCACGAACAAGCAGCCGCAGAAATCGAAGACTATATTAATCGTGTCGCTGACAGTGATCTGTGGCTCAAAGAAAACAGGCCGGTGTTCAAATGGGGCGGATCTTCGATGATTGAAGACAGAGGAGAGGTGTTCCCGGCGCTGGAAATCGACCCGGACCATCCGGCAGTTTCTGTCTTGGCTGCATCACACTCAGCCGTCAAAAAACAGGAGCCCGTCATTAATGTTTCCCAAACCGTAACTGACGGAGGGTGGCTTTATCATGCCGGGATTCCGAGCGTCATATACGGTCCCGGCGATTTAAAAAACGCCCACTCCGTAAACGAGGAAGTGTCTGTTGATGAGCTTATGGACTATACGAAAATCATGCTGAGATTTATCCTCGGCTGGTGCAGCCGCAAAAAAGATTGCCCGATGTGACAAGGTTCAGCCCGGCCGTTCATATAATAGGAAAAAGAACGGGCAAAGGGCGTGATACGGATGATCAGCATATCTGAATTTCAAATAAAAGATGTGGTAAACGTGTCGAACGGAAAAAAACTCGGAAGCATCGGTGATATTGATATTAACGTGACAACGGGAAAAATTCAGGCGATTATTTTAGGCGGCAGCGGAAAAGTTCTCGGTTTTTTCGGAAAAGAAGAGGAAATGATCATTCCTTGGCGAAATATAGTTAAAATTGGGGAAGATGTCATCTTAGTGCGTGTAAACGAACCAAAGGGGGGAGCGTAATCCTCCCTTTACTTGTAAAATGCCGGAAATCTCAATGTTTCCGGCACATTTATTTATCTCATTTTTCAATCAGCCGCTAAACGTATGCTCAAAATTGTGTTAAAATGAGTTGGAAATTACGCTTTTTTAATGTTTGTCGAAAGGTTGGATCTCCATGAATACATATCACCCGTTTAGTCTTACCACCCCCTCGGCACTCATGATAGAAGACTGGAACTGTGTGAATCAGCTTAACACAAAGGTCATCGCCGGATTCACAACGAAAAACGGCGGGGTCAGCAATCCTCCGTATGAGTCATTAAATACCGGATTGCACGTCCGGGACGAAGCTCATGATGTTGTGACAAACCGTGAAGTCATAGCGTCCTTATGCGGTACTGATCTGGATTCCTGGGTGTTCGCCGACCAGACACATGAAAACCGCGTCCGGCGCGTGACAGCCGGGGATAAAGGAAAAGGAGCGAGAGACTATTCTTCCGCATTCCGCGGGACGGACGGGCTCTACACGAAAGATGCGAATCTTTTTTTGGCCCTTTGTTTTGCGGACTGTGTGCCCTTGTATTTTTATGACCCGGTAAAATCCATTATCGGCGCTGCCCATGCCGGATGGAAAGGGACGGTCAAACAAATCGGACGCATCATGACGGAACGCTGGGTAAACGAAGAAGGCTCCCGTTTAACAGATATTCAGGCTGTCATCGGTCCGTCCATCAGCGCGGGAAGCTATACAGTCGACGATCGCGTCATCAATGAAGTGCGGGCGCTGCCTTTTACGGCTGAATCCGCTATATGCGAAACGGAAAAAGGCCAGTATCAGCTTGATTTAAAAGAGGTCAACCGCCTTCTTCTGATACATTGCGGTATTCCGGAAGAAAACATTTCAGTCAGCGGTTTATGCACCGAACGAGAGCGTGAACTATTCTTTTCACACCGCCGCGACAAAGGGAAAACGGGACGCATGATGTCCTTTATCGGAATGAAGGAGGCGTAAGATCTTGCGTGTTGCTGATCAATTACGACATATAAACGAAAGAATAAACGAAGCATGTAACAGATCGGGCCGAAGCCCCGAAGATGTTACCGTCATCGCGGTTACAAAATACGTATCAGCCGAAAGGGCTCAAGAGGCCGTTGATGCCGGTATTACAAGTCTGGGAGAAAACCGGGATGCCGAGCTTATCCATAAGCAGGAAGTCATCAAAGGTAGCCCGGAGTGGCACTTTATCGGCAGTCTTCAGTCCAGAAAGGTGAAGGCCGTCGTTGACCGTGTATCTTATATTCATTCCTTAGACAGACTGTCATTGGCAAAAGAGATTGAAAAACGGGCGCAGCATACGGTTCGCTGTTTTGTGCAGGTGAATACTTCGCTTGAGCCGTCTAAGCACGGTTTGAAAACAGAGGAGGTCATCCCCTTTATCAGAGAGCTTTCTGAGTTTAGAAACATTTCTGTAGAGGGCCTGATGACGATGGCTCCCCTGACAGACGATACAGAAACGATCAGAGCCTGCTTCCGGCAATTGCGTGATCTGAGGGATCAGGTGCAAAAACTGAATCAGACAAACGCACCGTGCCGGGAACTGTCAATGGGCATGTCAAATGATTATGAAATCGCTGTTGAAGAGGGCGCAACTTTTATCAGAATCGGCTCTTCATTAGTCGGAAATGAACCGGGGGGTGTAAACAAATGAGCATGAAAAATAAACTGAAAAACTTTTTCTCAATGGATGAGGAGGAGTACGAGTACGAATACATTGAAACAGAGCAGGATCATCAGGAAGAGCATGAACAGCAGAAAGATAAACAGCCTGCTTACGCTCAGAAGCCGCAGGGCAAGCAGAACGTAGTAAGCTTGCAAAGTGTTCAGAAATCCTCTAAAGTGGTCTTGAGTGAACCGCGTGTATATGCGGAAGCGCAGGAAATCGCCGATCATTTAAAGAACAGGCGGGCGGTTGTCGTCAATCTGCAGCGCATCCAGCATGATCAGGCGAAAAGAATCGTCGACTTTTTAAGCGGCACCGTCTACGCCATCGGCGGCGACATTCAGAGAATCGGTTCAGATATTTTTCTGTGCACGCCTGATAATGTCGACGTTTCCGGCACGATTTCGGAGCTTATAAATGAAGACGAACATCAGAGGTGGTAAAGCAGGATGATTCTTTATCAAATTTTTTCCGTTCTGAGTTATTTAATTTACATCTACTCGTTTGCCCTGATCATCTATATCTTTATGTCATGGGTGCCGAGTACGAGAGAAACGGCGGTCGGACGGTTTCTCGCAGCGATTTGCGAACCGTATTTAGAGCCGTTCAGAAGGATCATTCCGCCCATTGCCATGCTGGATATATCCCCGATTGTAGCGATTATCGTGCTTCGGTTTGCCACGACGGGACTTTGGGGCCTATACCGCATGATCGCAATGTATACTTGAATGCGACAGTTTGATACGGGCTTGGCACCAGCCAAGCCTCTTTACATAGAAAGGAAAGAACATGAGCGATATTTACCAGCACTTCAGACAAGACGAGCGGCCTTTTATTGATCAGGCGCTTGAATGGAAACAGATTGTCCTGGACCAGTATCGGATGAAGCTGACTGATTTCTTAGATCCCAGAGAACAGGTCATTGTAAAGGCCGTTATCGGCGACGCCTGCGGTCTTGCGTTTTTCGGAGGATATGACAGAGCCGAGCGCAAACGCGCGATTTTATACCCTGAATATATGGAACCTGAACAGGATGATTTTGAGCTTCGGGCTTTTGACGTTCAATACGCTGAAAAATTCGTCAGCATTGACCACCGCTCTCTTCTCGGATCATTAATGGGGATCGGCTTAAAGCGGCAGAAATACGGCGATCTGATTTTCTCAGAGGAAGCCGTGCAGCTGATCGTCTCCGGTGAAATCGCCGATTTTGTCAGCACTCAGCTGACCAAGGCGGGCAAAGCGCCGGTAAAGCTTGAGAAAATCGAGCTTTCCGCTCTTCACATTCCCGCTTCAGATGTCGAAATAAGGGATGACACGGTTTCTTCATTGCGTCTCGACGCCGTCTGCGCTTCAATGAGCAGGCAATCCCGTCAGAAAGCGCAGGCGCTTGTGAAAAACGGGCTCGTTAAGGTGAATTGGAAAGCCATTGAAGATCCGTCTTATCAGGTTGCTGAAGGGGACATGCTCTCGATTCGCGGCTTCGGACGATGCAGTTTGGCAAAAGTTGACGGAAAAACGAAAAAAGACAAATGGAAAGTTACATTTGAACGGCAAAAATGAGTCGTTTTTTCAGTTTTTTTCTCCATCTGTGCCGTATTTGTTTTATAATGTGAACTAGATAACCGTACTGAAATGTAAAAATGGAGGTGGCAATATGCCATTAACGCCGAATGATATCCATAACAAAACGTTTACAAAAGGTTTTCGCGGATATGATGAAGATGAAGTAAATGAATTTTTAATGCAGGTTAGAAAAGATTACGAAATCGCACTCCGTAAAAAAACGGAGCTTGAGGCGAAAGTGAACGAGCTGGACGAAAAAATCGGCCACTTTGCCAATATCGAAGAAACGCTGAATAAATCAATTCTCGTAGCCCAGGAAGCCGCAGAAGACGTAAAGCGCAACTCGCAGAAAGAAGCGAAGCTGATCGTCCGTGAAGCAGAAAAAAATGCTGATCGCATCATCAATGAGTCGCTTTCCAAATCAAGAAAAATCGCAATGGAAATTGAAGAGCTGAAAAAACAGTCTAAAGTCTTCAGAACACGTTTCCAAATGCTGATTGAGGCGCAGCTCGACCTGCTGAAGAACGATGATTGGGATCATCTGCTGGAATACGAAGTCGACGCGGTTTTTGAGGAAAAAGAATAATTTTCTGATTTTCTTGACATTCTCCGGCCCGTTCGAATATAATACGTTCATAAATTCAGATGAAAAGACGATTGAAAGGGACCGGCATGACTCAAAACAGGCTATAAAGCGACCCGGGGAAGGTGAAAGCCCGGGATGGCCGGAATCATGCAGATCAGCCCTTTAGTTTCCTTTCTGAACCGAGAGTAGGATAGGACGTTCCATCACGTTACGATGTTCGAGAGGAAAAGACGGATGATCCGTTTTTTCTAAAAGGGTGGTACCGCGAGATAAGCTTTCTCGTCCCTTATGGGATGAGAGGGCTTTTTTTATTTTCTGAAAAATGTTGTGGAGGAATGAAAATGGATTACAAAGATACGCTGTTAATGCCGAAAACAGATTTTCCGATGCGCGGAAATCTGCCGAATCGTGAGCCGGACATGCAAAAAGACTGGGAGGAGCAGGACATTTACCGTCTTGTTCAAGAACGGACGAAAGACCGCCCGAAATTCGTGCTGCATGACGGACCTCCTTATGCAAACGGAGACATCCACATGGGCCATGCCCTGAACAAAATCCTGAAAGACTTCATCGTCCGCTATAAATCAATGAGCGGCTACAACGCACCGTACGTGCCGGGCTGGGATACGCACGGACTGCCGATTGAAACGGCGCTGACGAAAAACAAAAAAGTAAACCGGAAAGAAATGTCCGTCGCTGATTTCCGCAAGCTTTGCGAAGATTATGCATGGCAGCAGATCGAAAGACAGCGCGAACAATTCAAGCGTCTCGGCGTCAGAGGCGATTGGGAAAACCCGTATGTTACGCTTCAGCCTGAATTTGAAGCGCAGCAGATCCGCGTTTTCGGCGAGATGGCGAAAAGAGGCTATATTTATAAAGGTCTGAAGCCGGTCAACTGGTCGCCTTCAAGTGAATCTGCCTTAGCGGAAGCGGAAATTGAATATCAGGACAAACGTTCCGCGTCTATTTATGTTGCGTTTAAGGTGAAAGACGGTAAAGGCGTTCTGGAAAACGGAGAAAGCTTCATCATCTGGACGACGACGCCGTGGACGATGCCTGCCAACCTCGGAATTTCCGTTCATCCTGATCTTGAATACAATGTCATCAAGGTTGGAGACAAACGTTATGTAGTGGCTGCTGAACTGATCGAAAACGTAGCGGAGGCATGCGGTTTTGAAAATCCTGAAGTTGTCGCATCATATAAAGGCAGAGAATTAGAATACATCACTGCAGAACATCCGCTGTACGGCAGAGATTCACTCGTCATGCTCGGTGACCACGTCACAACCGATGCCGGAACAGGCTGTGTTCATACTGCTCCGGGCCACGGGGAAGATGACTTTATCGTCGGCCAAAAGTACGGCTTAGAAGTACTGTGCCCTGTTGATGAAAAAGGAAACATGACCGACGAAGCGCCGGGCTTTGAAGGAATGTTTTACGATAAAGCCAATAAACCGATCACGGAGAAGCTTGAAGAAAACGGCGCGCTCTTGAAACTCGAGTTTATTACACACTCCTATCCGCATGACTGGAGAACGAAAAAACCGACCATCTTCAGAGCGACAGCGCAATGGTTTGCGTCAATTAAAGATTTCAGATCCGATCTGCTTGATGCCATCAAACAAACGAAGTGGGTGCCGGAGTGGGGCGAACAGCGCCTTTACAACATGGTGCGCGACCGCGGTGACTGGTGTATCTCAAGACAGCGCGTCTGGGGCGTTCCGATCCCGGTATTTTATGCAGAAAACGGTGAGCCGGTCATCACTGACGAAACGATTGAACACGTGTCTGAGCTGTTCAAACAGCACGGCTCAAACGTCTGGTTTGAAAGAGAGGCAAAAGACCTTCTGCCGGAAGGATTTACACATCCGGGAAGCCCGAACGGAATCTTCACGAAAGAGCAAGACATTATGGATGTATGGTTTGATTCAGGTTCTTCCCATCAGGCTGTTCTTGAAGAACGTGATGATCTTGTCCGTCCGGCTGATTTATACCTTGAAGGCTCTGACCAATACCGCGGCTGGTTTAACTCATCTCTTTCCACCGCTGTTGCAGTCACCGGCAAAGCGCCGTATAAAGGCGTATTAAGCCACGGATTTACACTTGATGCAAACGGCCGTAAAATGAGTAAATCACTCGGCAATACGATTGACCCGACAAAAATCGCAAAACAGCTTGGAGCTGAAATTCTGCGTTTATGGGTATCTTCCGTAAACTATCAGGCCGATCACCCGGTTTCTGAAGATATTCTGAAGCAGGTCGCGGAAGTATACCGGAAAGTCCGCAACACGTTCCGCTTCCTTCACGGCAACCTGTTCGATTTCAATCCAAGCGTCAATGCCGTGGATGTAAAAGATCTCCGCGAAGTGGATCAATATATGCTGATCAAGCTGAATAAGCTGATCGATAAGGTGAAAAAAGCGTACGATGAATACGAATTTGCGGTTGTTTATCACAGCATTCACAATTTCTGTACGATCGAGCTCAGCTCATTCTATCTTGATTTTGCAAAAGATGTTGTGTACATCGAGCATGCGGATCATCCGGACCGCCGCAGCATGCAGACCGTCTTCTATGAAACGCTGCTGGCGTTAGTGAAACTGACGGCGCCGATTCTCCCGCATACGGCGGATGAAATGTGGTCTCACTTATCATTTGTTGAAGAAGCGAGCGTGCAGCTGACAGATATGCCGGAAACCATTGCTGTTCCGGACAGTCAGGCGACAGAAGAAAAATTCGACCGCTTCATGGAGCTTCGAAACGACGTGCTGAAAGCTTTGGAAACAGCCCGTAACGAAAAAATTATCGGAAGATCATTGGAAGCGAGCCTGACTTTGTATCCGAACAAAGAAAACCGCGACCTCTTGTCATCCATTAAAGAAAACATCGCGCAGCTGTTTATCGTCTCAGAACTGACAGTAAAAGACGAAAGTGAAGCGCCGGAAAACGCGCAAAGCTTCACAACAGGAAAAATGACCGTAGAAAAAGCGGAAGGCCAGATGTGTGAACGTTCCCGCGTAATTTCTAAAGATGTCGGAGCCAATCCGAAATATCCGACATTATCACTGCGCAATGCGGAAATCGTTGAAAAATATTATCAAAAATAATAAATGAGAAAGCGTCCGGTGTCAGCCGGGCGCTTTTTTACATGCCAGCAATGTCATCGATTAGAACGACAGGAAAAATCTTATGGGCTTCAAATGACGCTCTGAGGGCAACAATAAAGCTATAACATCAAGAGCAGGAGTTGTGATGAATGAATGATCAACTGACCGCAATCCACACGGAGCTTCTCATGATGAAAGAAGAACTTCAATCAAGATTATTCGAATATTCTTGCTTTCAAATGTCAGCATCTGTTGAACCTTCAATGAACGACCAAGAAGCAACTCTGATCTATCATATAAAAGAAGAACTTCAGGATGTTCTTCTTGCCCTGTCTAAGTTTGAAAACAATACGTACGGTTATTGTGAAAAAACAGGCGCCCCCATTCCGATTGAAAAACTTGCGGTGCTGCCGACGGCCAGAACCGCTGATGATTTTTATTATCCCGCTCAATTTGAAAAGAAAACCCTTCCATACTGGGTAACCGGAGATTATGCATATGATCAGGCGCTGTATGAGTGACAGCGTCTGTTTGCATACGCTTATGATCTGCCTTTACTCCGGCATCTTTTACTGATAAAATTCATAAAGGATAAAAGTAACTGTATACTGGAGGAACGTGTGTGCTTTATTATCTTATCGCTCTTTTTATTATTATTGCCGACCAATTGACCAAATGGCTTGTCGTCAGCCATATGGAATTGGGACAAAGCATACCTGTCATCGACCAGGTGCTTTATATCACATCTCATCGCAACACGGGAGCGGCGTGGGGGATTTTAGCCGGCCAAATGTGGTTTTTCTACGTCATTACCATCGCCGTGATTATCGGAATCGTTTATTACATACAGCGTTATGCAAAAGGGCAGATGTTACTCGGAATTTCTCTCGGCTTAATGCTGGGCGGTGCGGCCGGAAACTTTATTGACCGGGCGGCGCGCCAGGAAGTGGTGGATTTTATTCATGTCATCATCGTGAATTATCACTATCCGATTTTTAATATCGCGGACTCCTCACTGTGCGTCGGTGTAATACTTTTATTTATTCATATGCTGTTTGACAGCGGGAAAAAGAAGGAGCAATAACATGAATCAATTTGAGATAACCGTTCAGCCTGAACAAAAGAGCGAACGGATTGATAAATTTTTGGCTTCAACGGGAGAAAACTGGTCACGCACTCAAGTGCAGCAATGGGTAAAAGAGGGACTGGTATCCGTTAATGGCAAATCCGTAAAAGCGAATTATAAAATGCAGCCCGGCGATCAGGTAAACGTCACCATTCCTGAACCGGAAGAATTGGACGTGCTTGCAGAGCCGATGGATTTGGACATTTACTATGAAGACCAGGATGTCTTGGTTGTGAACAAACCGCGCGGCATGGTTGTACACCCGGCGCCCGGCCATGTGACAGGGACGCTTGTAAACGGACTGATGGCTCACTGCAACGACCTTTCCGGCATTAACGGCGTCATGCGCCCGGGAATCGTCCACCGGATTGATAAAGATACTTCCGGTCTGTTAATGGTCGCTAAAAACGATATGGCGCATGAATCACTCGTTAATCAGCTCGTCAATAAAACCGTGACCAGAAAGTACACAGCGGTTGTCCACGGGGTGATTTCACATGATGACGGAACAATTGACGCTCCGATCGGGAGAGATAAAAAAGACCGTCAAAGCATGACCGTAACAAGAGAAAGCAGCAAAAACGCCGTCACGCATTTCCACGTGCTTGAGCGTTTTCAAGATTTCACGCTCGTAGAGTGCCGGCTTGAGACAGGAAGAACGCATCAGATCCGTGTTCATATGAAATATATCGGGTTTCCTTTGGCGGGCGATCCGAAGTACGGACCGAGAAAAACCATTGATTTCAATGGTCAGGCGCTTCATGCTGGAATATTAGGTTTTGATCATCCGCGGACGGGCGAATACATTGAGTTTGAAGCGCCCCTTCCTGAAGATATGAAAAAACTCATTGAAGATTTAAGAAATAGCCATTGACAGCGCCTTTCTTTTCTGAAATAATAAAAACAAGCTGAATAGATTCTTTAACACAGTCCAGAGAGGCTGAGAAGGATAACGGATAGGACAGAAGAGATACGCATGTGTCTTCGTCCTGGAAAGGAACCCCTCTATGCTCTGGCAGGAGGGGTTTTTTCTTCTTATATACGAATGGAGAGGTGTCACGAGTGAATCAAAAAGCTGTTATTCTCGACGAACAGGCGATCAGGCGGGCGCTGACAAGGATAGCTCATGAAATGATCGAACGGAATAAAGGAATGAATGACTGCATTCTTGTAGGGATTAAAACAAGAGGCATTTATTTAGCGAAGCGGCTGGCCGAGCGGATCGAACAGATTGAAGGAAATCCGGTCACCGTCGGGGAAATCGATATCACCCTTTACCGTGACGACCTCACGAAAAAAACGAGCAATGAAGAGCCGCTTGTAAAAGGCGCGGACATTCCGGCCGATATCACAGACCAAAAGGTCATTGTGGTTGATGATGTGCTTTATACCGGCCGGACGGTAAGAGCTGCGATGGATGCCCTCGTTGATGTCGGGCGGCCGTCATCGATACAGCTTGCCGTGCTTGTCGACAGAGGGCACCGGGAGCTGCCGATCAGAGCGGACTATATCGGGAAAAACATTCCGACCTCAAAAGCTGAAAAAGTGATGGTTCAGCTGAGCGAAGTTGATCACACTGATATGGTCGCCATTTACGAAAATGAATAATCACCCTTTTTAAATGCATTCCAGAGAGTTTGCAAAGAGGATTTTAAAACACAAAGCCGGGCGGATCGACGCGGCCGGGTTTTGTATGCCTCTTTGCGCAAAAAGCAAAGAGGTTTTTTTATACCATTTGAAAGTCAACCGGGAGGAAAACGCCATGAGTAAGAAAAAAGTAAACCTGGGAGTCAGGGACGTCCCCAATCCATTGTCCTGGCTGTCATTCAGCCTGCAGCATTTATTCGCCATGTTCGGTTCAACCATACTCGTGCCGAAACTGGTCGGAATGAGCCCGGCAGTGGCGCTTGTCACGAGCGGAATCGGGACACTCGCCTATCTCTTGGTGACAAAAGGCCAGATTCCCGCTTATCTCGGCTCATCATTCGCCTTTATATCACCGATTATCTTGGTGAAGGCGACGGGAGGGCCGGGGGCTGCCATGGTCGGCGCTTTTCTGTCGGGAATTGTGTACGGCCTGATCGCACTTCTCATCAGGCAGCTTGGAACGGGGTGGCTGATGAAGCTGCTGCCCCCGGTGGTCGTCGGGCCGGTCATCATCGTCATCGGCCTCGGACTGGCAAGCACAGCCGTCAATATGGCAATGTATGCTGATCCGAATGCGAAGGAACTCGTCTACAGCTTGAAACATTTCAGTGTAGCCGGCGTCACTTTGGCCATCACCATTATCTGCGCCATCTTTTTACGGGGATTTTTAAGCCTGATTCCGGTATTGATCGGCATTATAGGCGGATATCTGTTTGCGCTGACACAGGGCATCGTCAATTTTCAGCCGGTCATTGATGCAAAATGGTTCGCCGTTCCTGAATTTATCATCCCTTTCAAAGACTATACGCCGTCAGTGACATTGGGCATTGCGGCTGCGATGGTGCCGGTCGCTTTCGTGACGATGTCAGAACATATCGGCCACCAAATGGTGCTGAGTAAAGTCGTCGGACAGGATTTCATTAAAAAGCCGGGACTGCACCGCTCCATAATGGGGGACAGCGTAGCGACGATTATCGCTTCGTTAATCGGAGGCCCGCCGACGACAACATACGGCGAAAACATCGGTGTACTGGCAATTACGAGAGTTTTCAGCGTCTTTGTCATCGGCGGCGCGGGAGTGATTGCGCTGTGCTTCGGATTTATCGGAAAAGTATCAGCGCTGATCAGCTCTGTTCCGTCCGCAGTTATGGGAGGCGTTTCCTTCCTGCTCTTCGGAATTATCGCCTCCAGCGGCTTAAGAATGCTGATTGACAACAACATTGATTATGAAAACAAGAGAAATTTAATTATCACATCCGTCATCCTCGTGATCGGCGTCGGAGGGGCTTTTATTCAAGTATCAAAAGGCGGGTTCCAAATATCCGGCATGGCGCTTGCGGCAATTGTCGGAGTCATCCTGAACCTTATCCTGCCGCATGCAAATGAAGAAGACGCGATGGCATCAGAAAAACAAAATCATATGTAAAACCTTTTAAAGAAAGTCCAGAGAGGCTTGGAAGGGTTATAACGGGAAGAAGCTGTACGCTGCTTCTCTCTTTAACCGCACCCCGAGTCTATAGACCGGGGTGTTTTTTTACGGCCTTCAAGCGGAAACGGAGGAGAAAAACATGAATCATTTAACGGCGATGTCTGAACTGAGCACTGCTGAAATTACAGAACTGCTGCGTGAGGCAAAAGCGATAAAAGAGGGTACAGTCCGTCCCGATCTCGCGGGAAAATTCGTTGCGAATCTGTTTTTTGAACCGAGCACGAGGACGCGGTTCAGCTTTGAAGTGGCGGAAAAGAAACTCGGGATGAACGTGCTCAGCTTAGACGGCACGAGCACAAGCGTTCAAAAAGGCGAGTCCTTATACGACACGGTCAAAACACTGGAATCAATCGGAGCGGACGCCTGCGTCATCCGGCACAGCACGGATGAATATTACAAAGATCTGACCGGCAGAGTCAATATTCCGATCTTAAACGCCGGCGACGGCTGCGGCCAGCACCCGACCCAGTCGTTGCTTGATTTAATGACGATTCAAGAGGAATTTGAGACCTTTCAGGGCCTGACGGTTTCCATTCATGGCGATATCAAACACAGCAGGGTGGCAAGGTCGAATGCCGAAGTGCTGACAAGGCTCGGCGCACGTGTACTGTTTTCTGGTCCGCCGCAATGGCAGGATGAGAAAAACGCCTTCGGCACCTGTGTTCAGACGGATGAAGCCATACAAGCTTCAGATGTCGTCATGCTGCTCCGCATCCAAAATGAAAGGCATCAGACAGAAGCCGACCAAAAAGGCTACCTGGAAGCATACGGGCTGACCGCAAAGCGGGCGGAGAGCATGAAGCGGCATGCCATCATCATGCATCCCGCACCGGTGAACAGAGGAGTCGAAATTGACACAACATTAGTTGAATGCGGAAAATCAAGAATCTTTAAACAAATGGAAAATGGTGTGTATATCAGAATGGCAGTCTTAAAAAGAGCACTGCAAACCAATGTGAAAAGGGGAGAAGCGGCTTATGTCTTATCTCATTAAAAACGGCTGGATGTTAAATGAACAAGGAGAAAAAGTGGCACAAGATATCCGGGTAACGGGTGAATTTATTTCGGAAACCGGGCTTCTGACAGCGAAAGACGGAGAAACGGTGATCGACGCTGGGGGACTGTTCGTTTCACCGGGACTCGTAGACCTTCATGTCCACTTCAGAGAACCGGGCGGCGAGAAAAAAGAAACCATTGAGACGGGCTCTAAAGCCGCGGCGCGGGGCGGCTTTACCACAGTCGCAGCCATGCCGAATACAAGACCGGTGCCGGATACGAAAGAGCAGATGGAATGGCTGCAAAACCGGATCAAAGAAACCTCATCTGTCAGGGTTCTTCCTTACGCATCCATTACGATCAGACAAACCGGCGAAGAAATGACAGATTTTGAGGCGCTTCATGAAGCCGGCGCATTCGCCTTCACCGATGACGGCGTCGGCGTTCAGACGGCCGGAATGATGTATGAAGCCATGAAACGGGCGGCTTCAATAAATAAAGCGATTGTCGCTCATTGTGAGGATAACTCACTGATTTACGGAGGAAGCGTGCATGAAGGTTCTTTTTCAAAAGCGAACGGCCTGAACGGCATACCTTCCATTTGTGAAGCGGTACATATCGCCCGTGACGTCCTGCTGGCGGAAGCGGCGGGCTGCCATTACCATGTGTGTCATATCAGCACGAAAGAATCCGTCAGAGCCGTAAGAGACGCAAAAAAAGCGGGAATCCGCGTGACGGCGGAAGTATCGCCTCACCATCTGCTGCTTTGTGACGACGATATCCCGGGACTTGATACCAATTTTAAAATGAATCCGCCCCTTCGCAGCAAAGAGGACAGAGAGGCGCTGATTGAAGGGCTTTTAGACGGCACGATTGATTTCATCGCCACTGACCATGCGCCGCATACAGAAGAAGAGAAAAACACGGACATGAAGCTTGCGCCTTTCGGTATCGTCGGTTTAGAAACAGCCTTTCCGCTTCTGTACACACATTTTGTGAAAAACGGGGCGTGGACGCTGAAGCAGCTGGTTGATTTCATGACGGTGAAACCTTGCGAGGCATTTGATCTTCCGTACGGAACGCTTGCACCGGGGGCGCCGGCTGACATCACCCTGATTGATCTGGAAAAAGAAGCAGCCATTGACAAAGATACATTTTTATCTAAAGGAAAAAATACGCCATTCAACAAGATGAAGTGCTTCGGCTGGCCTGTTGCAACGATGGCTGCCGGTAAGCTTGCATACGAAGAAGGGAGACTCGTCAAATGAAAAGAAGACTAGTGCTGGAAAATGGAGCGGTATTTGAGGGTGAAGCATTCGGGAGCCTGGAACATACAGCGGGTGAAGTCGTATTCAACACGGGAATGACCGGTTATCAGGAAATTTTATCAGACCCTTCTTACTGCGGGCAGATCGTGACGCTGACGTATCCTCTGATCGGCAACTACGGAATTAACAGAGATGACTTTGAATCCATCACTCCTTTTGTAAAAGGGCTGATCGTAAAAGAACTGTGCGAGCTGCCTTCCAACTGGCGTTCGGCTTACACGCTTGACGAGTATTTGAAAATGAAAAATATCCCCGGCTTACAAGGGATTGACACGAGAAAGCTCACAAGAATGATCCGCACAGCCGGCGCATTAAAAGGAACGTTTGCTTCAAGTGAGGAGAATGTCGGAGAGGTTCTTGCAAGGCTGAAAGAAACGGAACTGCCGAGAAATCAAGTCGCTCAAGTATCTGCGAAAACGGCATATCCGAGTCCGGGCCGCGGCAAACGCATCGTACTCGTCGATTTCGGTATGAAGCACGGCATTTTAAGAGAGTTAAACAAAAGAAAATGCGATGTCATCGTTGTGCCGTACAATGTAACGGCGGAAGAAGTGCTTCAGCTCAAGCCGGACGGCATCATGCTTTCTAACGGACCCGGAGATCCGAAAGATGTGCCGGAAGCCATTGAAATGATAAAAGGCATACTCGGGAAGGTGCCGTTATTCGGAATCTGCCTCGGCCACCAATTATTTGCGCTGGCATCCGGAGCGGAAACGGAAAAAATGAAATTCGGACACAGGGGTTCCAATCATCCGGTTAAAGAGCTTGCGACAGGGAAAGTCGCTTTAACCGCCCAAAACCACGGATATACAGTTTCTTCAATAGATGATACAGAGCTTGAAGTGACGCACATTGCGATCAATGATCAAACGATCGAAGGACTCAAGCATAAAACATTGCCGGCATTTACGGTTCAGTACCACCCTGAAGCTTCACCGGGGCCGGAAGACGCCAATCATTTATTTGACAGATTCATTGACTTGATCGAAACAACTGAGAAAGAAGGGGAAGCGGTATGCCAAAACGCGTAGATATTAAAAAGATTTTAGTGATCGGATCAGGCCCGATTATTATCGGACAGGCGGCGGAATTTGATTATGCGGGCACACAGGCGTGTCTCGCTTTAAAGGAAGAAGGCTATGAAGTCATTCTCGTCAACTCGAATCCGGCAACGATTATGACGGATACGGAAATGGCTGATCGGGTATACATAGAACCGCTGACGCCGGAGTTTCTCACGCGTATTATCAGAAAAGAACGGCCGGACGCCATCCTGCCGACTCTGGGAGGACAGACCGGACTGAATCTTGCCGTCGAGCTGTCTGAACTCGGGGTTCTTGAGGAATGCGGAGTGGAAGTGCTCGGCACAAAGCTGTCCGCCATCCAGCAGGCGGAAGACCGCGACTTATTCCGTACGCTGATGAATGAGCTGAATGAACCGGTGCCGGAAAGTGAGATCATCCGCACTTTACAGGAAGCCGAGGAATTTGTCGGCCGGATCGGGTTTCCGGTTATCGTGCGCCCTGCTTACACATTAGGCGGAACGGGCGGCGGCATCTGCTCGAATGAAGCGGAACTGAAAGAGATCGTCGAAAACGGATTAAAGCTCAGCCCCGTTCATCAGTGCCTTCTGGAAAAAAGCATTGCCGGTTACAAAGAGATCGAATATGAAGTCATGAGAGACAGCAGAGATCACGCGATCGTCGTCTGCAACATGGAAAATATCGATCCGGTCGGCATCCATACGGGCGACAGCATCGTCGTTGCCCCGAGCCAGACTTTGAGCGACCGGGAATATCAGCTTTTGCGCAATGTTTCATTAAAGCTGATCCGCGCGCTCGGCATTGAAGGCGGCTGTAATGTTCAGCTCGCGCTCGATCCCGACAGCTTCCAATATTACATTATCGAAGTGAATCCGCGGGTGAGCCGCTCATCTGCCCTCGCCTCAAAAGCGACGGGTTACCCGATCGCAAAGCTTGCGGCGAAAATCGCAGTCGGGCTTTCTCTTGATGAAATGATGAATCCCGTAACGGGAAAAACATATGCGGCTTTTGAGCCCGCGCTTGACTATGTCGTTTCTAAAATCCCGCGCTGGCCGTTCGACAAATTTGAGTCGGCAAACCGCAGGCTCGGGACGCAAATGAAAGCTACCGGAGAGGTCATGGCTATCGGACGCACCCTTGAAGAATCGCTGTTAAAGGCGGTCCGCTCACTTGAAGCCGATGTCTATCACCTGGAACTGAAGGATGCGGAAGAGATTTCTGACGGACTTTTGGAAAAACGGATCAGAAAAGCCGGGGATGAACGCCTGTTTTATCTTGCTGAAGCGTTCAGAAGAGGCTATACAGTGGAGCAGCTTCATGAGTTTTCCGCAATTGACGTATTCTTTTTGCACAAGCTCTGTAAGCTGGTCGCTTTTGAAACAGAGCTGAAAGCGGAAAAAGGCAGCCTCGCCGTCCTTCAGACAGCGAAGGAACTCGGTTTCTCCGACAAATATATCAGCCGGGAATGGAATATGCCGGAACAAGAGCTGTATCAAATGCGAAAAGAAGCAGACATCAAGCCTGTATATAAAATGGTGGATACATGCGCGGCGGAATTCGAATCAGAAACCCCGTACTTCTACAGCACATATGAGGAAGAGAACGAGTCTGAGGTTACTTCGAGAAAAAGCGTCGTCGTCCTCGGTTCCGGCCCGATCCGTATCGGACAGGGCGTCGAATTTGACTATGCGACCGTTCATTCTGTCTGGGCAATCAAGCAGGCAGGCTATGAAGCGATTATTATCAACAACAATCCTGAGACGGTGTCTACTGATTTCAGCATATCAGACAAACTGTATTTTGAACCGCTGACGGTTGAAGATGTCATGCACATCATCGATTTGGAACAGCCGGAAGGCGTTGTTGTCCAATTCGGCGGCCAGACGGCGATCAACCTTGCGGAAGAATTGAGCGCCCGCGGCGTCAAAATTCTCGGCACATCACTTGAAGATTTAGACCGTGCGGAAGACCGGGATAAGTTCGAGCAGGCGCTTGAGGCGCTGAATGTGCCGCAGCCGCTCGGAAAAACCGCCGTGTCGGTGAACGAAGCGGTCAAAATCGCCGCATCCATCGGCTATCCGGTACTTGTCCGCCCTTCGTATGTGCTCGGCGGCCGGGCGATGGAAATCGTCTATCACGAAGAAGAGCTGCTTCACTATATGAAAAACGCGGTCAAAATCAACCCGCAGCATCCGGTGTTAATCGACCGTTATCTGACGGGGAAAGAAATCGAAGTCGATGCCGTATCTGACGGCGAAACAGTCGTTATTCCGGGGATTATGGAGCATATCGAGCGGGCCGGCGTCCATTCAGGGGATTCAATCGCCGTCTATCCGCCTCAGTCTTTAAGCGAAGACATTAAGAAAAAAATCGAACAATACACTGTAGCCTTGGCAAAAGGCCTTAACATCATCGGGTTGCTGAACATCCAGTTCGTACTGTCGCAAGGTGAGGTGTATGTGCTTGAGGTAAATCCGCGGTCAAGCAGAACCGTGCCGTTCTTAAGCAAAATCACAAAAATCCCAATGGCGAACCTGGCGACAAAGGTCATTCTCGGCCAAAAGCTTGCTGATTTCGGCTATCAAGAGGGGCTGCAGCCTGAACAGCAGGGGGTATTCGTGAAAGCGCCTGTCTTCTCATTCGCGAAGCTGAGAAGAGTGGATATCACGTTAGGCCCTGAAATGAAGTCGACGGGAGAGGTCATGGGCAAAGATTCAACCCTGGAAAAAGCGCTCTATAAAGCGCTGATTGCCTCTGGCATTCAAATCCCGAACTACGGCTCAGTGCTGTTGACCGTTGCCGATAAAGATAAAGAAGAAGGACTGCTGATCGCTAAGCGGTTCCACGCCATCGGCTATAAAATCTTGGCGACGGAAGGAACGGCGGCTTATTTGAAAGACGCTCAGATTCCGGCTCAAGTCGTCGGAAAAATCGGCGAAGAAGGGAAAAATCTGCTCGATGTCATCAGAAACGGCGAAGCGCAATTTGTCATCAATACGCTGACAAAGGGCAAACAGCCGGCCAGAGACGGCTTCAGAATCCGCCGCGAATCCGTTGAAAACGGAGTCGCCTGCCTGACATCTTTAGATACGGCCGAAGCCATTTTGCGGGTGTTGGAAAGCATGACATTCCGGGCGGATCATATGCCTGCATCCGAAACCAATCAAAAGGCGGCAGTCACGATATGAAGAAAGCGCATTTGACTGTTCAATCCAACTTAGAAATTGCCGACCGGGTTTATAAGATGGTGCTGAAAGGAGAGCTTGTCCGGCACCTTACCGAGCCGGGTCAATTTCTTCATCTGAAGGTGAGTGACGCGGTCACGCCGCTATTAAGAAGACCGCTCAGCATTGCGGACGTCAATTTCGCTGCGAATGAAGTATCCGTTATCTACAGAGCTGACGGTGAGGGAACGCGTCTTTTGTCCGAGAAAAAAGAGGGCGGCAGGATAGACGTTCTCGGCCCTCTCGGCAACGGGTTCCCCGTCCGGCGGATTGAACCCGGCAAAACCGCGCTGTTAGTCGGAGGCGGAGTCGGGGTTCCGCCTTTGCAGGAACTGTCAAAGCGCCTGACGGAAAAAGGCGTAAACGTCATTCATGTGCTTGGATTTCAATCAGCAAAGGGTGTTTTTTACGAACAGGAATGTCGTGCGTACGGAGACACCTATGTGGCGACGGCTGACGGAACATATGGAGAGAAAGGGTTTGTCACCGATGTCATCCGTGAACAGCAGCTCGAATTCGATGTCCTGCTAAGCTGCGGACCGACACCGATGCTGAAAGCTCTGAAGCAGCAGTACGGCCATAAAGAGGTTTATCTTTCGATGGAAGAGCGGATGGGCTGCGGCATCGGTGCCTGCTTCGCCTGCGTGTGCCGCACGGGTGAAAGCGATACATCCTATGTAAAGGTCTGCCTTGACGGGCCGGTATTTAAAGCTGAGGAGGTGGCGCTGTAATGTTAGAGGTGAATCTGCCGGGTCTCCAATTGAAAAATCCGATCATCCCCGCTTCCGGATGTTTCGGATTCGGGAAAGAATATGCCGGATTTTACGATTTATCATGTCTCGGAGGCATTATGATTAAAGCAACGACGAATGAAGCCCGCTTCGGAAATCCGACGCCGAGAGTGGCGGAGACAAGCGCGGGAATGCTGAATGCCATCGGACTGCAAAATCCCGGCCTTGAGCATGTGCTCAATCATGAGCTACCTTGGCTCGAACAATTTGACACGCCGATTATCGCAAATGTCGCCGGTTCTCAGGTGGACGACTATAAAGAAGTGGCCGAGCACATCAGCCAAGCGCCGAATGTGCATGCGCTTGAGCTTAACATTTCATGTCCGAATGTCAAAACGGGGGGGATTGCTTTTGGTACTGATCCCGTCATGGCGGCCGAACTGACAAAAGCGGTGAAAGAAGTTTCCGCAGTGCCTGTGTATGTGAAGCTTTCGCCTAATGTCGCAAACATAACCGAAATTGCCAAAGCGATTGAAGCGGCCGGTGCTGACGGTCTGACGATGATTAATACTCTCATCGGGATGAGGCTCGATCTCAAGACGGGCCGGCCGATCTTAGCAAATAAAACGGGCGGACTGTCAGGCCCGGCGATCAAACCGGTCGCCATCCGGATGGTATACGAAGTCAGCCAGGCCGTTCAAATTCCGATTATCGGGATGGGCGGCGTTCAGACCGCAGAGGATGCATTAGAATTTCTTCTTGCGGGAGCAAGTGCGGTTGCCGTCGGCACGGCAAACTTCGTCAATCCGTTCGTCTGCCCGGAAATCATAGAACAGCTTCCCCGTGTGCTGCGCCAACACGGCTTTCAATCTGTAAGTGAATGCATCGGAAGGAGCTGGAAACATGAAAAACAACCTGCCCATCATCGCGCTTGATTTTGCATCAGGGGAAGAGACTTTAACGTTTTTAGACTTGTTTGAAAAGGAAAGGCTTTTTGTCAAAACGGGGATGGAACTTTTTTATCAGGAAGGCCCCGCCATCATTCACCAATTAAAAGAACGGAACTGTGATATATTTTTAGATTTAAAGCTTCATGATATCCCGACTACGGTCAATAAAGCGATGAAGCGGCTGGCCGGCCTCGGCGTTGATCTCGTCAATGTGCATGCAGCAGGGGGCGCACGCATGATGCGCGCGGCCCTTGAGGGGCTTGAAGAAGGCACGCCGGCAGGCAGAAAACGCCCGTCTTTAATCGCGGTGACGCAGCTGACCAGCACTTCAGAGCAGGTGGCGAAGGAAGAGCTTCTGCTGCATAAGCCGCTGTTAGAAACGGTTGTGCATTACGGCAAAATGGCGGAAGAGTGCGGGCTGGACGGAGTGGTATGTTCGGTACATGAAACAAAAGCCATTTATGAAGCGGTCCGGCCTTCATTTCTGACAGTCACGCCGGGCATCCGCACGGCCAGTGACGCAGCTGACGATCAAGTCCGGACGGCGACTCCGTCATTTGCGAAAGAAAACGGTTCGTCAGCGATCGTCGTGGGCCGCTCAATTACAAAAGCGGAAAACCCCGTTGAAGCATATGAAGCAATTAAACTGGAATGGGAGGGCGTTCGCCGATGAAACAGGCTATCGCAAAACATCTATTACACATTGAAGCTGTCTTTTTACGCCCGAATGAGCCGTTTACGTGGGCGAGCGGCATTTTATCACCGATCTATTGTGACAACCGTCTGACATTGTCGTATCCAAAAGTGAGAAATGATGTGGCGGACGGGCTCGGCAAACTGCTGAAAGAGCATTTCCCCGAGGCGGAGATGATCGCGGGCACTGCAACGGCGGGCATTCCGCATGCTGCGCTTCTAGCAGACCGTACAGGCGCGCCGATGTGCTACGTCAGAAGCAAACCGAAAGCGCACGGCAAAGGAAATCAAATAGAAGGCGCCATTAAGAAAGGACAAAAAACAGTCGTGATTGAAGACTTGATTTCTACCGGGGGCAGCGTGCTTGAAGCTGCGGCGGCCCTTCAAAGAGAGGGCGCGGAAGTCCTCGGCGTCATTTCCATTTTTACATACGGACTGCCGAAAGCAAAAGAAGCCTTTAAAAAAGCGGGTCTTCCTTATTACTCGTTAACGGATTATGACACGCTGATTGAAGTCGCGCTTGCAAACGGAACGATACATTCAGATGACATTGAAAAACTGAAATCATGGAAACAGAATCCCGAGTCAAAAGATTGGTTTAAAAAATAATGACAATAAAAACAGGCCTCAGGGCCTGTTTTATTATTCCTATCAAAAAACTCGGGTTGACTTCTGTTAGAATTGTGCTAAAATTTAGTACAAATCTAAAAAGCTTATCAAGAGCGGCTGAGGGACTGGACCGATGACGCCCGGCAACCTGCGTGTCATGCAAGGTGCCGCATCCAGAAAAATGCACAGCATTTTGAAGATAAGGGCTATACCGGGTCACTGTCTTTCATTCCGCTGGATTGAAAGTTTTTTATATGAAAAAAAGATTGAGGGATAAGACAACCGGCAGAAAGCAACAGCTGTTTGATTGTCTCCGGGAGGAGGAAAGGAAAAATGCTAACGTATGACACATGGGAAGAGCCGGCGATTACATTTCCGGAAGACGATTCCTATAAAGGCGCGCTGTCCGTTTTAAAATGGGCATACGGCCACTACGGAGACCAGCTTGTTTACGCGTGCAGCTTCGGGATTGAAGGCATCGTCCTGATCGATTTAATTTCTAAAGTAAAGAAAGACGCGGAAATCGTGTTTCTCGATACGGGTCTTCACTTTAAAGAAACATATGAAACGATCGAAAAAGTGAAAGAACGTTATCCGGGGCTGAACATTATCCTGAAAAAGCCAAGCCTTACTCTTGAAGAACAAGCCGAGGCTCACGGAGATAAACTGTGGGAAAGAGAACCGAACCAGTGCTGCTACATCAGAAAAATTCTGCCGTTAAGAGAAGCGCTCGCGGGGCATCCGGCATGGCTGTCCGGTCTTCGCCGGGATCAAGGGCCGAGCCGGGCGAATACGAATTTCCTGAATAAAGACGACAAGTTTCAATCGATTAAAGTATGCCCGCTGATCCATTGGACATGGAAAGACATCTGGAGATATACTTCCAAGCATGAGCTGGATTACAATATCCTCCATGATCAGGGGTATCCGAGCATCGGCTGTGAACCGTGCACTTCACCTGCGTTTACCGCGGAAGATTTGCGGAGCGGCAGATGGAACGGCATGGCGAAAACAGAATGCGGACTGCATGAATAAAGGAGCTGCACGATGGAATTAGCCGCTATTTTATTCTGCCTGTTTTTTGCCATGAATATCGGAGCCAGCGGAGCCGCGGCTTCAATGGGAGTCGCTTACGGGTCCGGCGCCGTTAAAAAGAAAACGTATGCGCTGATCATCTGCGCGGCCGGAGTCCTGTCAGGGGCGGTTATCGGCGGCGGTGAAGTCGTTAAGACGATCAGCGGCGGAATCATTCCCGAACAAACCATTACGCTCACCATTGTCTGCATTATTATCGGATCGGCGGCGCTATCGTTATTCACGGCGAATGTGCTGGGCATTCCGCTGTCGACGAGTGAGGTCACTGTCGGGGCGATTGTCGGTGTCGGCGTCGCGTACAAAGTATTGTTTTTACAGCATCTTTTGGTCATCGTGAGTTTTTGGGTGCTCGTACCGTTTGTCGCGTTCTGTTTCACGTTTCTCGTCTCGAAGGTATTCAGTTCTCTGAATATTCGAGTCATTTCGAATCGGAAACAGAAGATTTTAGGGATTGTGCTGCTGATTGCGGGGTTTTGGGAAGCTTTTTCAGCCGGAATGAACAATGTCGCAAATGCGGTGGGCCCTCTGGTTGCGGCGGGCGTGCTCAGCGTGTCCAAAGGAACGCTATACGGAGGCATCTTTGTCGCTTTCGGCGCTCTGCTTTTAGGACGTAAAGTGCTTGAAACCAACGGGAAAAAGATTACGAGATTTTCAGCCGGAGAAGGCATACTGCTTTCAGGAACCGGCGCGGGGCTTGTCATTATCAGTTCCGTCTTCGGTCTGCCGGTCCCATTGGCGCAAGTCACATCATCATCAATTATCGGTATCGGAATGGCCAAAAACGGGCCGAACGTTTTTCATAAAGAAGTCGTGAAAACGATGCTCAAAGTATGGGTCGTTTCGCCGTTTTTGTCACTGTCGATTTCGTATCTGCTTGTCTCCCTGCTGTTAAAAGGAGATTACTATTCCATCTTTATGATGGCCAGCGTGCTTTTGGCAGCTGGCGGAGCCGCCAGTCTGATGAAAGCCATCCGAAAAGAGAAACGCTCTGTCCATGAACAAGGCGGAGGCATTTAACTATTAATCTGAGTTTATTTATCTGTTAACTGGGAGGAATCATGTATTATGAGTTTAGCACCGCACGGAGGAACATTAATTAATCGGGTGAATGAGCAGTATGATCTTACATCCGTCCAAAAAGAAATTGAGCTTGATTTGATTTCGTTCGCTGATTTAGAGCTGATCGGGATCGGGGGGTACAGCCCGATTGAAGGATTTTTCACAGAAAAAGATTACGTGTCAGTCGTTGAAAATATGCGTCTGGCATCCGGGGCTGTCTGGTCCCTGCCGATCACGCTTCCGGTCGATTCAGAAAAAGCGGCTGAGCTTGCCGTCGGCGACACGGTGAAATTGACTTACGGCGGAGAAACATACGGCGTAGTCGACATCGAAGATATTTATACGCCGGATAAACAAAAAGAAGCCGTTCACGTGTATAAAACCGATGATGCCGCGCATCCGGGCGTGAAAAAATTATTTTCACGCGGCGATACGTATGTCGGCGGGCCGATCACATTAATTAAAAAAGCGTCAAAGCAGTTTCCCGAGTTTACATTTGAACCTGCCGATACAAGACGAAGCTTCGAAGAAAAGGGCTGGAAAACCATTGTCGGTTTCCAAACGAGAAATCCGGTCCACCGCGCCCACGAATATATCCAAAAAACCGCGCTTGAGACGGTAGACGGTCTGTTTTTGAACCCGCTCGTCGGTGAAACAAAATCAGATGATATTCCGGCGGATGTCAGAATGGAAAGCTACCAGGTGCTGCTCGATCATTATTATCCGAAAGACCGCGTTTTCCTCGGCGTATTTTTGGCGGCTATGCGGTATGCGGGGCCGAGAGAAGCCATTTTCCACGCGCTTGTCCGCAAAAACTACGGCTGCACGCATTTCATCGTCGGCCGCGATCATGCCGGCGTCGGTGATTACTACGGCACATATGAAGCGCAAGAGCTGTTTGATCAATTTACAGCGGATGAACTCGGGATTACACCGATGAAATTCGAGCACAGCTTCTTCTGCCGGAAATGCGGTAACATGGGAACGGCCAAAACATGCCCGCATGAAAGAGAAGACCACGTCATTCTGTCAGGAACAAAGGTCAGAGAGATGCTGCGAAGCGGCGTCATGCCGCCGGCGGAATTCAGCCGTCCTGAAGTTGTCGAGGTGTTGATTAAAGGGCTGAAAACGAAAGAAGAAGCAGGCGTTTCTTAAGGAGGAAAATAGAGTGACAAATCGTGATATCGTGTGGCATGAAGCCTCAATAACGAAAGAAGAATACCAGCAGAAAAACAAGCATAAAAGCTCTATCCTCTGGCTGACGGGCTTAAGCGGTTCAGGGAAATCCACGATTGCAAACGCCGCAGCGCGCGAGCTGTTTGAACAAGGCTATCAAGTCATCGTGCTTGATGGTGATAACATCCGCCACGGCTTAAACAAGGACTTAGGTTTTTCCGATGATGACCGCAAGGAAAATATACGCCGCATCGGGGAAGTGGCGAAGCTTTTCGTTCAGCAGGGAACCATCGTCATCACGGCTTTTATTTCTCCGTTCCGTGAGGACAGAGATCAAGTGAGAGAGCTTGTGGCAGAGGGCGAATTTAATGAAATCTATGTTAAATGCGACCTCGATATATGTGAAAAGCGCGATCCGAAAGGTTTATATAAAAAAGCAAGAAATGGTGAAATTCCGTTCTTTACGGGGATCGACTCACCGTATGAAGAGCCGAAAGCGCCTGAGCTCGTACTTGATTCAGGCAAATGTGAACGCGAAGAATGCACCGGAAGACTGGTTGACTTTGTGAAAAACAGCTTAGCATAATAGGTCCAAAAAGGCCGCGCAATCAGCCGGATATCCCCCGCAATGGCGGGATATGGTAAAATAGCTGAAGTGCGGCCTCGCGGCTGTTCTGGGAAGAGTTCAAAACGGATCGGGGAGACATGCTATGGGGAAAGTATTTATCGTTGGAGCCGGTCCGGGAGATCCGGACTTATTAACGGTGAAGGCAATGAAAGCCATACAGAAAGCGGACGTTATATTATATGACAGATTGGTAAGCAAAGAGATTTTACAGTATGCCGGAGAAGAGGCGGATCTGATTTACTGCGGCAAGCTCCCGGATTTTCACATTATGAAACAGGATACGATCAACCGTTTCCTTGTGAAGTATGCGAAAAAAGGAAAAACCGTTGTAAGGCTCAAGGGAGGCGACCCGTTTGTTTTCGGCCGCGGAGGCGAAGAAGCGGAGGCTCTCGCGCAAAACGCCATTCCGTTTGAGATCGTTCCCGGCATTACATCAGGAATCGCGGCTGCTGCTTATGCCGGCATTCCCGTGACGCATAGAGAGGCGAGCTCCAATGTCGCATTCGTTACGGGACATTATAAACAAGAAGACGACTTTGAAGAAAAATGGAAAGCGCTGGCGACGGGCATTGATACGCTGGTGATTTATATGGGAATTAAAAATATCCGGCAGATTGAAAGAATGCTGCTGGAAAACGGCAGAGACGCCGGCACCCCGGCAGCCTTTATTCATTGGGGAACGACGGACAGGCAAAAAACAGTCGTCTGCACCGTCGGCACGCTTTCAGACACCGTGATAAAAGAAGAAATCAAAAACCCGAGCTTAATTGTTATCGGTGATGTCGTCAATTATCACTGCAAACTGGACTGGTATGCATCTGATCAGAAAAATCTGGATTTGAGCGAGGCGTTGTAAATGAAGCAGGCGATTTTATACATCGGGCACGGAAGCAGGCTGAAAAAAGCGCAGACAGAGTCGGCGGCGTTTTTAAAAGGGTGCATGCCGCACGCTGACGCTCCCATTCAGGAAATTTGTTTTTTAGAACTGCAGGAACCGTCTATTGAAGCGGGATTTGAAGCATGTGTCAGACAAGGCGCCACTCATATTGCGGCCGTGCCTTTGCTGCTGTTGACCGCTGCCCACGCAAAACATGACATTCCGGCTGAAATCGCCCGTGCGGCGGCCCTGCATCCCGATATAAAAGTGACATATGGTGTTCCGATCGGAGTGGACGATGAAGTCGTAAAAGCGGTGCATCATCGCATTGAAGATACCGGAGTGCCCATTGAGCAGGCGAAAGTGGTGCTGATCGGAAGAGGAAGCGCAGATCCGGCAGTTAAAAACGCAGTCAGTGAGATTGCCGGAAAACTTGAGGCGATTACACCTGTTAAAGAAGTCATCCCTTGTTTTTTAACAGCATGTGACCCGCATTATAAAGAAGTGTTTGCCGGCCTTGAAGAGGATGACGGAGCACCCGTTTTTATCGTTCCATATCTTCTGTTTACCGGGCTTTTAATGACTGAGATTGAACGGGAAGTTCAAAAGCTTCAAACGATCAATCAAAATGTTCATCTCGCTTCATACTTAGGTTTTCACCCTCATATTAAGCAGGCGTTTTTGAACCGTGTGTCAGAAGCTGTTCGAAACCCCGGCGGTCAGTTTGATTTTAAGGGGGGACAGTATGCTGCCTCTGCACATTAATTTAAGCGGAAAAAGAATTATCATCGCGGGCGGAGGCAATGTTGCCTTAAGAAGGCTCAAAACGGTGCTTCCGGAAGGCGCGGATATTACTGTAATCAGTCCCGATGCCCTGCCTGAAATTAAACAGCTGGCAGATGAAGGACGTATCCGCTGGGTTTCCCGTAAAATTGAAATGAAGGATCTCGCGCCCGCTTTTTTCATCATTGCCGCGACAAATGACCGCAGCGTGAATCAGGAGATAGCCGCGAGCGCTTCTGAAACGCAGCTGGTCAATTGTGTAAGCGATGCTGAACAGGGCAGCGTGTATATGCCGAAGATCATTCGCAAAGGGCGCATTCAAGTATCCGTATCAACAAGCGGCGCAAGCCCGGCACATACGAAAAGACTGGCTGAGGACATAGAGCCTCTCATTACTGCTGATTTGGCTGAAGAAGTGGATCGATTATTTGAGAAAAGAAGAAGACCATAAAAAACACCTTGTCTGTCATCAGGCAGGGTGTTTTTTATACTGTCCTCACAGTCCCCGAATGTGAACAATTCAAAACGAAAGCGGGCAGTTTGAATGGTATATGCCGACAAGCGGTCAGGGTTGCGAAGTGATGCGGAATATATATCTGATCCCAATGCCGCCTGGATTCCGCCCGCATACAAAGGAAAGGTCAGAGACCCGCCCGTATGTGCTCAGGTGCGGCGAGGGAAGGTGACAGTGTCCGCCGCCAAATCAAGGTGTGACCGCTTTAATCACAGACGGCCCCCGGCGGATCAGGCAGACATGACGGGAAACTGATCAGATACTGTAAAGATCGGTTCTGACGGCTGGGAGAGTTTCGTCTCCGTTTATACGTAATAAAAAACACCTCCAAGCTGAGTGCGGATTTCAGCTTGGAGGTGCGTTTATTTTTTCAGCCGTATGACAAGGTCGGCATCAGGTGTGACAAATACGGTATGCTGGCTGTCATAGGTGACAAATCCGGGCTTTGCTCCGTTTGGCTTTTTCACGTGTCTGATTTTTGTATAATCAACGGGAACGGAGCCGGAATCTTTCGCTTTGGAAAAATAAGCGGCGATCGCAGCCGCCTCCAGTATGGATTGTTCATCCGGATCGCTGCTTTTAATCACAACGTGGGAACCCGGGATGTCTTTCGTGTGGAACCATAAATCATCCCTTGCGGCAGCTTTTGTCGTTAAGTACTCATTTTGTTTATTGTTTTTGCCGACAAGAATCGTCAATCCCCGTGAAGATTCATATTGCTCCAAAACAGGAACGTGCTGCTTCTGTTTTTTCTGTCCCCGCTGCTGTTTCGGTCGCAGATATTTGCCTTCCACAAGCTCTTCCCTTATTTCGTGAATATCCTTTGTGGAGGCGGAGGAGAGCTGCTGGATCAGCTGATCGAAATAAGCGATTTCCTCCTCGGCCAGACGGATCTGTTCTTTTACCACCTCGACGGAATTCTTCGCCTTTTGATACTTTGTAAAATACATCTGCGCGTTTTCTGACGGTGTTTTGTTCGGATTTAAAGGGATGGTCACTGTCTTACTTTCTTCATCATAATAATTGATGACTTCCGCTTCTTTGTCACCTTTTTTCAGCATATACAAATTCGCCGTCAGCAGTTCGCCGTATAGCTGGAATTCCTTCGCATTCTCTGAGTAGTCGAGCGTCTTTTCCAGTTTTTTTATCTTATTGGCGTTCTTTTTCCGTTCATTTGCGACAAACCGCTCGAGATCCTGAGCCTGCTGTTTGACGCGGTCGCGTTCCGCCTTGCCGAAATAAAACCGGTCCAACAGCTCACTCAGAGAGTGAAAGGTGCGCTCCTCTCCGTTTACATGTGTGAGAGACAGGAGATAAAAGTATTCCTTTCCGCCGGCTGTTGTAATGTTCGGTGTAAACCTGCAATCTTTCACGGCATGGAACATTTCAATCAGCGTCTTCGGCAGCGTTATTTTGTTAGCGAGACCCGCTCTGTGCACGGCTTCTTTTGCAAACAGCGGAGAAACACCGGAGAAGTGTCTGACGATCTGCTGGTCAAGCCGTCCTTCCTGAAAACTGAGATAACGCAAAACGTCCTCTTCATCCGCGGCAAGCGGCGAAATTTTTTCCTGAGCGGGAGGAAGCTTGTAATCATAGCCCGGCAGAACGGTCCGGTAGCTGTTCATCGACGGAGATAAATGCTTCAGCCCGTCGATGATGGCTCCTTCTCCGTCAGTCAGAATAATATTGCTGTGCCGCCCCATAATTTCAACATACAGCGTTCTGACGGTTTCGTCGCCGATTTCATTTCTGCTTTTTATGCGGAATATCATAATCCGGTCTAATCCGGCCTGTTCTATTTTCTCAATAAATCCGCCTTCTATATGCTTTCTGAGCAGCATACAAAACATCGGCGGCTCGCTCGGATTTTCATAGGCCTGGTTTGTCATGTGCACCCGTGAATAGCTCGGATGCGCCGATAATAATAATTTATGGTTTTTTCCGTTAGCGCGGATATGGAATATCACATCGTGCTTAAAAGGCTGATGGACTCTCGTGATCCGGCCTCCGGCGATCCGGCTGTTTAATTCATGTGTCATTCCGTATGTAAACATGCCATCAAAAGACATATAAAACACCCTTTCCTTCTTCCTGCATTCGATAATTATAGCATGAAAAGGGACGAGTCAGAATAAGCTTGTTTACAGAGTGACATCTCTAAAGCGAGGCAGGGGAGTGGACGAGAAGAATGAAGTTTCATGAAATGGGACAAACCGATTTGCTGAAAGCAACAAATACGTCCATTAAACAGGGGTTGACCGAAAAAGAGGTGAAAAAACGCCTTGAAAAGCACGGACCGAACGAGCTTCAGGAGGGCAAGAGGACACCGGCGATCGCCGTGTTTTTCGCCCAATTTAAAGATTTTATGGTGCTCGTGCTGCTGGCGGCAACCTTAATATCCGGGTTTTTAGGCGAATATGTAGATGCCGTAGCGATTATGGCGATTGTATTTGTCAATGGGGTTCTCGGTTTTTTTCAAGAGCGGCGTGCGGAAAAGTCTTTACACGCATTAAAAGAGCTGTCAACGCCGTATGTGTCAGCGTTACGGGACGGGAGCTGGAAGAAAATTCAGTCCAAGGAGCTCGTTCCCGGCGATATCATGAAATTTTCAAGCGGCGACCGGATTGGTGCGGATGTTCGGATCGTTGAAGCGAAAAGCCTTGAAATTGAGGAATCGGCGCTGACCGGGGAATCAATTCCGGTGGTTAAACAAGCTGATAAACTGAGAAAGCCGGATGTTTCGTTAGGCGACATCAGCAATATGGCGTTTATGGGTACGATCGTAACGCGCGGCAGCGGTGTCGGCGTCGTCGTCGGTACAGGAATGAATACGGCAATGGGGAAAATCGCCGATATGCTGGAATCCGCCGGCAGCCTTTCAACACCGCTGCAGCGAAGACTTGAAGAGCTCGGCAAAATTTTAATTATCGTCGCGCTCCTTTTAACGGTATTGGTCGTTGCAGTCGGCGTCTTACAGGGACATGAGCTTTACAGCATGTTTTTGGCCGGGGTGTCATTGGCCGTCGCTGCGATTCCGGAAGGGCTCCCCGCCATTGTTACGGTGGCATTATCAATCGGCGTCCAGCGCATGATCAAACAAAAATCAATTGTCAGAAAGCTCCCGGCGGTTGAAACATTGGGCTGCGCCTCTGTCATTTGTTCTGATAAAACCGGCACGCTGACACAAAACAAAATGACCGTCACCCATATGTGGTCAGGGGGAAAAACATTTAAAGTGTCAGGCATCGGTTATGAGCCGGAGGGCGTTTTCACCCGAGGTGAGCGGGAAATCAAGCCGAAAGATGAAAAGATTCTTGAACAGATGCTGGTTTTCGGCGCGTTGTGCAATACATCCGAAATCGCACTGAAAGACGGCCATTATGTACTCGACGGCGATCCGACAGAAGGAGCGCTGCTGACGGCTGCAAGAAAGGGCGGCTATTCAAACGATTGGCTCAGCGGGCAATACCGCGTGGTTGCCGAGTTTCCGTTTGACTCCGTCCGCAAAATGATGACCGTCATTGTAGAGGATAAGGAAAAAAAGCAGTTCGTCATCACTAAAGGAGCGCCCGATGTGCTGATTGACCGCTCGTCACATCTGATGTACGACGCAAGAAGCGCGCCATTTTCAGGAGAAAAGAAAGCAGAAACGGAAGCGGTTCTGAAAGAGCTGGCGTCGCAAGCTTTGCGTACGATCGCGATTGCTTATAAACCGCTTAAGCTCGGAGAAAAGCCGACAATGGAGCAGGCGGAAAAAAATCTGACGATGCTCGGCTTGTCAGGCATAATTGATCCGCCCCGTCCGGAGGTCAGACAGGCGATTAAAGAATGCCGTGAAGCCGGCATTAAAACGGTTATGATCACAGGGGATCACGTCGAAACGGCAAAGGCCATTGCGAAAGATTTGCGTCTTCTTCCGAAAAAGGGGCGTGTGATGGACGGGAAGACGCTGAATGAGCTTACGGAGAAAGAACTTATCGAAACGGTCGATGATGTCTACGTCTTCGCACGCGTGTCGCCTGAACATAAATTGAAAATCGTCAAAGCGTTCCAGGAAAACGGACACGTCGTCGCCATGACGGGAGACGGGGTTAATGACGCGCCGGCCATAAAGCAGGCAGATATCGGTGTTGCCATGGGCGTGACGGGAACGGATGTGGCAAAGGAAGCCTCTTCTCTCATTCTGGTAGATGATAACTTTGCTACGATTAAATCAGCCATAAAAGAGGGACGGAATATCTATGAAAATATAAGAAAATTCGTCCGGTATTTGCTCGCCTCCAACGTCGGTGAAATTTTAGTGATGCTGTTTGCGATGCTTCTCGCTCTGCCGCTGCCGCTCGTTCCGATTCAGATATTGTGGGTGAACTTAGTCACTGACGGGCTGCCGGCGATGGCCCTCGGTATGGATCAGCCGGAAGGAGATCTGATGAGGCGGAAGCCGCGGCATCCGAAAGAAGGAGTGTTTGCGAGAAAACTGGGCTGGAAAGTCGTATCAAGAGGGTTTTTAATCGGAGCCGCAACCATTTTAGCGTTTATCATCGTCTATCACCGCAATCCTGAAAATCTGCCCTACGCACAGACCGTTGCATTCGCGACTCTTGTCCTGGCTCAGCTTATACACGTGTTTGACTGCCGGAGCGAAACGTCTGTTTTCTCCCGGAATCCGTTTGAAAATATCTATCTGCTCGGCGCCATCATTTCTTCTATCTTCCTGATGGTCATCGTCATCTATTATCCGCCGCTGCAGCCGATTTTCAAAACAGTGCCGATTACGCCGGGCGATTGGATGCTGATTATCGGTATGTCGGGCATACCTACTTTTTTGCTGGCGGGTTCACTTTTGACAAGAAAAAAATAATTCCATATGATATAATCTTAGGGGTAATAGCATGTCTATTGCCCTTTTATTTTGATAACGGGAAAGAATTGGGTGTTTCATATGATACGGAGTATGACAGGCTTCGGCAGCGCAAGCAGCACAAAAGGCGATCTCTCGGCAACCGTTGAATTGAAATCCGTCAATTACCGGTTCAAAGAAGTGAACGCCCGCCTGCCACGGCCTTTGCTATATGTAGAGGATAAGCTGAAACAAACGATATTGCAGCATATACAGCGCGGAAGAGTAGAGCTGTTTCTCACTGTAAACAGTGACGCGCTCATAAAAAGAAGCCTGAACATCGATTGGGAGCTCCTTGATGAATATGTGAGCGCCGCACGCGTCATGAAAGAGCGCTACAGCCTGGCCGCAGAACCCGATGCAATGGATTTCTTTAAATTTGAACATATTGCGCAGATACACGAAGAACAGATGCGTGATGACAAGCTTGAAGAAGTCATCAGGGAAGCCGCTGAGCTGGCTGTAAAGGAACTTTGTGACATGAGGGAAAAAGAAGGCCGGCTTTTGGCGGAAGACTGCTTTCTGCACATTGAGCGGCTTGAGACGCTGTCCGAACAGGTAAAAGAGCGCGCTTCGGCCGTTGTTATTCAATACCGCGAGCGTCTTTACGCCCGAATGAAGGAATGGACGGAGGACGCGCTCGACGAAAGCAGGCTGATCACGGAATGCGCCATTTTCGCCGACCGTTCTGATATCACGGAAGAAATTACCAGATTGAAGAGCCATTTTGTTCAATTCCGTGATATATTAAAAGAAGGCGGGGCAGTCGGCCGCAAACTTGATTTCCTTGTTCAGGAGCTTAACCGGGAAGCGAACACGATCGGCTCAAAAGCCAATGATCATCAAATCACAAAGCTTGTCGTTGAAATGAAAAGTTCTATTGAAAAATTGAAGGAACAAGTGCAAAATATAGAATAGCGACTGTGCGTATTGTTTACAGACGGTCTCTTCAGGTTACACTAGAGACGTCTATTTTACAGGGGGAACGTAGAAGATGACGATTAAACTGATTAATATCGGATTTGGCAATATCATCTCCGCCAATCGGATGATTTCGATTGTCAGCCCGGAGTCTGCGCCAATAAAGCGAATGATCCAGGATGCAAGAGACCGCGGAATGCTAATAGACGCTACATACGGACGAAGAACCCGTGCAGTTGTCGTCATGGATAGTGATCACATTATCTTATCTGCCGTCCAGCCTGAGACAGTTGCACACAGACTTTCTGTGAAAGAAGAAATTATGGATGAAGGGCAGGGGTAATTGCCGCATGAAAGAAAGAGGGTTATTAATCGTTCTCTCAGGTCCCTCCGGAGTTGGAAAAGGAACGGTTCGGCAAGCAATATTTTCACAACAGGACACGAAATTTGAATACTCAATTTCAGTTACGACGAGAAACCCGAGAGAGGGCGAGGTCGACGGCGTCGATTATTTCTTTAAATCTAGAGATGAATTCGAACGCATGATTGAAAACAACAAACTGCTTGAGTGGGCGGAATATGTCGGCAACTATTACGGAACGCCCGTTGATTATGTCGAACAGACGCTTCAAGAAGGAAAAGACGTCTTCTTAGAGATTGAAGTGCAGGGCGCGCTCCAAGTGCGGAATGCATTTCCGGAAGGCCTGTTTATCTTCTTAGCGCCGCCGAGTCTTTCTGAGCTGAAAAACAGAATCGTAACAAGAGGGACTGAAACCGACGATTTAATCGAAAACAGAATGAATGCCGCAAAAGCTGAAATCGAAATGATGGACGCGTATGATTATGTCGTTGAAAACGACGATATCCAAACGGCTTGTGATAAGATTAACGCAATCGTTCTCGCCGAGCACTTAAAACGTGAACGCGTCGCTCCGAGATATAAGAAAATGCTGGAGGTAGAATAACTTATGTTAGATCCGTCAATTGACTCTTTAATGAATAAATTAGATTCTAAATATACGCTGGTGACCGTGTCTGCAAGACGCGCGCGTGAAATGCAGATCAAAAAAGACCAGCAGATTGAACATACCATTTCTCACAAATATGTAGGCAAAGCTTTAGAAGAAATTGACGCGGGCCTGCTTTCGTTTGAAAGAGAAGACAGCGAATAACAAGCACACGTAGCAACCTATCTCTACATAGGTTGTTATTTTTTTCCGTTTGGGATTTGTCCAATGCTTTCATAAAGGGGAGAAGACTTCATGAAAAACCGAAACATTTTGCTATGCGTAAGCGGAGGAATTGCCGTTTATAAAGCTTCCGCACTCACGAGCAAGCTGGTTCAGGCCGGCGCAAACGTCAAAGTGATTATGACTGATTCCGCGCGTGAGTTTGTTTCTCCGCTGACATTTCAGGCGCTGAGCCGGAATGAAGTGTATACAGATACATTTAATGAACAAAATCCGAAGGTGATTTCTCATATTGATGCCGCTGACTGGGCGGATTTAATTATTGTCGCGCCCGCTACGGCAAATATCATCGGAAAGCTTGCCAACGGAATTGCTGACGATATGCTCACAACGACGGTGCTGGCGGCTGAGGCCCCGGTTTGGGTGGCGCCTGCGATGAATGTCCATATGTATGATCATCCGGCGGTGAAACGGAACATCTCTGTGCTTTATCAGGACGGGGTCCGCTTTATCGAGCCGAGTGAAGGCTATTTGGCATGCGGATATGTCGGCAAAGGAAGGCTGGAGGAGCCGGAGCTTATTGTTGAGCGTGTCAGAGAGCATTTTAAGGAGCCTGAAGACGAAGCGCCGCTGAAAGGAAAACATATTGTCATTACGGCCGGTCCGACGCGCGAAGCCGTGGACCCTGTCCGCTTCTTCACAAATAAATCCACCGGCAAAATGGGCTACGCCGCTGCTGAAGCCGCCGTCCGTCTCGGGGCGCGGGTGACGCTGATTTCAGGCCCGGTGTCAATAGAGCCGCCAGTCGGGCTGTATCAGTTTCTTCCTGTGCAATCGGCAGCCGATATGAGAGAAGCTGTGCTTTCTGTGTTTGATTCATGCGACATGGTGATTAAGACGGCGGCCGTGGCCGATTTTACGCCGGCGGCTGTTTCTGATCACAAAATGAAGAAGAAAGACGGTTCGCTCGTGATCGAATTCAACCGTACGGCAGACATACTGAAAGAACTCGGCGAACGGAAAACACACCAGCTGCTGGTCGGATTTGCGGCTGAAACGCAAGACGTCGAACACTATGCGCGCAGAAAACTCGAACAGAAAAACCTTGATATGATCGTTGCGAATGATGTGAAAGCAGAAGGAGCCGGATTTGGCACAGATACGAATGTCGTCACCTTCTATTTCCGGGACGGAAGAAAACGGGAGCTTGCGCTTATGTCTAAACTTGACGTTTCCTTTGAAATGCTGAAGGAAATGACCGCTTTGAAAGCCGAGGACCGAAAACCCGTATGAATGTAGCAGAAGTCATTGTCGATGTCAGCTCCAAAAACATTGACAGACCCTTTGATTACAAAATTCCCGATCATTTAAAAGGGATGATCGAAGTCGGCATGCGGGTGATTGTCCCGTTTGGCCCGCGCAAGCTTCAAGGATTTGTGACCGGTTTGAAAGATTCGTCTGAATTAAACGGCGGCTCAATGAAGGAAGTCGAGAAGCTTCTTGATTTGACGCCCGTTCTGACTGAGGAACTGATGCAGCTGTCTTCATGGCTTTCTGACAAAACGCTGTCGTTTAAAATCACGGCGCTTCAGGCAATGCTGCCCGCCGCACTGAAGGCGAAGTACGAGAAAGAGCTGAAAGTCGTTGACGAAGAAGCGCTGACACCGGACATCAAACAGCTTTTCAGGAATCACAAAAGTCTTCTGTACTCGGATATTACCGATGAAAGCATTCTTTCGTCACTTCAGAAATTCGTGCGCAAAGGAAGCATTGATGTCACATATAAAGTCGCCCAAAAAACGAATAAAAAAATGATCCGCATGATCGAAGCGGGGGCAGACAAAGAAGAACTCGCCCGGCACGCAGATTCATTGACAAAGCAGGCTTCTAAACAGCTCGCCGTGCTTACTTATTTTATCGGCGGGGGAGCAAAGATTTCCGCGGCCGAACTTTGCAAAAAGACCGATTCCAGTTCAGCGACGCTGAAAACGCTTCTTAAAAAGGGGCTTCTTACGGAAAGCTTTGAGGAGGTTTACCGCGATCCTTATCAGGACAGAATGTTCAAAAAAACAGAGCCGCTCTCTCTTACAGAAGAGCAGCGGGCCGCTTTTGAGCCGATTAAACAAGCTGTAGCCGACCATGTCCATCACGTCTTTCTGCTTCACGGCGTCACGGGAAGCGGCAAAACGGAAATTTACCTGCAATCCATTGAAAAAGTGCTGGCAAAAGGACAAGAAGCCATCGTGCTCGTTCCGGAAATCTCGTTGACACCGCAAATGGTCAACCGTTTTAAAGGCCGCTTCGGCTCACAGGTTGCGGTCATGCACAGCGGATTATCCACAGGTGAAAAATACGATGAATGGCGGAAGATTCAGCGCAAGGAAGTCCGGCTTGTCGTCGGAGCCAGATCGGCCATCTTTGCCCCGTTTGAAAATCTCGGCATGATCATTATTGATGAAGAGCACGAATCTTCCTATAAGCAGGAGGAAATGCCGCGGTATCATGCAAAGGACGTAGCCATCCGCCGGGCCGAGCATCACAGTTGTCCGGTCGTCCTCGGGAGCGCCACGCCGACATTGGAATCATTTGCGCGGGCGAAAAAAGGCGTTTATGAGCTGCTTCCGTTAAAACATCGCGTAAATCGCCAGCTCATGCCTGACGTTTCTCTCGTTGATATGAGAGAAGAACTGAGAAACGGCAACAGATCAATGTTTTCAAGAGAGCTGATGGAACAGCTGGAAGAGAAGCTTGCAAAAAAAGAGCAGGCCGTCCTTTTTCTGAATAAACGGGGGTATTCCTCGTTTGTGATGTGCCGGGACTGCGGTTATGTGCCGCAATGTCCGCATTGCGACATTTCAATGACTTATCACCGCTACGGACAAAGGCTGAAATGCCATTATTGCGGCCATGAGGAACCTGTCCCGGGAACATGCCCGGAATGCGGCAGCGAACATATCCGCTTTTTCGGCACGGGCACACAGCGTGTGGAGGAGGAGCTTACCAAAGTGCTGCCTCAGGCGCGCGTGATCAGGATGGATGTGGACACCACTTCAAGAAAAGGCGCCCATGAAAAACTGTTGTCAGCGTTCGGTGAAGGGAAGGCGGATATCCTGCTCGGTACGCAAATGATCGCAAAAGGGCTTGATTTTCCGAACGTGACGCTCGTCGGAGTATTAAGCGCAGATACGACGCTTCACATCCCTGATTTCAGGGCCGCGGAGAAGACATTCCAGCTGCTGACACAGGTAAGCGGACGGGCCGGGCGGCATGAAAAGCCGGGAACGGTGGTCATTCAAACGTATACACCGTCTCATTACAGCATTCAGCTGACGAAAACGCACGACTATGAAACTTTTTTTCAGCAGGAAATGGCGCACAGACGGGCCCAGTCATACCCGCCTTATTATTACGTGGCGCTGGTGACTGTTTCTCATGAAGAAGCGCCAAAAGCCGCGGTCACCGCAGAAAAGATTACAAACTATTTAAGAGCGGGATGCGGGCCTGATACGAAAATTCTCGGGCCGGCGGCTTCCCCGATCGCCAGGATCAAAGATAGATATCGCTATCAATGCGTGATAAAATACAGACAGGAAAACGAGTTGCAGATTCAGTTGAAAAAGATACTGGAGCACTATAAACGCGACATTGCGCAAAAGCATGTAATGATTTCAATCGATATGAATCCGTACATGCTGATGTAACATTAGTTTTTGGAGGGCAAAATTTTGGCTGTGAAAAAAATCGTCACACACCCGGCGGAAGTTCTGGAAACACCTGCCGATGAAGTGACAGTGTTTGATAAAAAATTAAAAAAACTGCTTGACGATATGTACGATACGATGCTTGAAATGGATGGCGTCGGCCTTGCCGCGCCGCAAATCGGCATTTTAAAAAGAGCGGCCGTCGTGGACATCGGTGAAGAAAGCGGCCGGATCGACCTTGTAAATCCGGTTATTCTTGAAAAGAGCGGTGAACAGACCGGAGTCGAGGGCTGCTTAAGCTTTCCAGGGGTTTACGGCGATGTCACCCGCCCGGATTACGTAAAGGTAAAAGCCCACGATCGTAAAGGAAAACCGTTTATTTTAGAAGCGGAGGGTTTTTTGGCCAGAGCCGTTCAGCATGAAATGGATCATTTAGACGGCATTTTATTCACATCAAAAATTACGGCTTACTACACTGAAGAAGAACTGGCAGAAATGGAAGGATGATTGGATGACAAGGATCGTTTTTATGGGAACGCCCGACTTTTCAGTTCCCGTCCTGCGCACGCTTATTGAAGACGGGTATGAAGTGGTTGGTGTCGTTACGCAGCCTGACCGCCCGAAAGGCAGAAAAAAAATCATGACGCCCCCTCCTGTAAAGGCTGAAGCTGAACGTCACGGCATTCCCGTGCTTCAGCCCGAAAAAGTAAGGCTCGAAGAAGAAATAGAAAAAGTGCTCAGCCTGAAGCCGGACCTGATTGTTACGGCGGCATTCGGACAGATCCTGCCCAAGCAGCTGCTGGACGGCCCGAAATACGGCTGTATCAACGTACACGCGTCACTATTGCCTGAATTAAGAGGCGGAGCGCCGATACATTATTCGATTCTCCAAGGCAAGAAGAAAACGGGCGTGACGATCATGTATATGGTTGAAAAGCTTGATGCGGGCGATATGATTTCTAAAATCGAAGTGGAAATTGATGAAGCGGATAACGTCGGCACGCTACACGACAAATTAAGCATAGCGGGGGCAAAGCTTTTGTCAGAGACCGTCCCGAACGTCATTTCCGGAAATATTAAACCGATCAAACAGGACGAATCAAAAGCGACTTACGCGCCTAACATTAAGCGTGAGCAGGAGCGGATTGATTGGGCAAAGCCCGGAGAAGAGATTTACAACCAGATCAGAGGTTTAAACCCTTGGCCTGTCGCCTATACAACTTTGAACGGTCAAAATATTAAAGTATGGGCTTCTGAAAAAGTTGCGGCAAAAACTGAAGCTGCGCCCGGAACAGTCATCCGCACGGAGCACAACGGCATTGTCGTCGCAGCAGGAAACAGCACCGCCCTTTTAATCACAGAGCTGCAGCCGGCGGGAAAAAAACGGATGAAGGGCGAAGATTTTGTAAGGGGCAAAAATGTGCAGCCCGGTGACGTGTTAGGAGAAGCAAATGAAGAAAATTAATGTCCGGGAGCTCGCTCTTGAAGCGCTTGAGAAGCTTGAGCAAAATCAGGCATACAGCAACCTGCTTCTTACATCGGTTATCAAAACGAACACGCTCAGCGATCAGGACAGAGGACTCCTGACAGAGCTTGTCTACGGAACGCTGCAAAATAAAATCGCCTTAGACTATATGCTGAAGCCTTTTATCCGCAAGCCGAATAAGGTGAAGCCGTGGGTGATTCAGCTGCTTCGTCTGTCCGCATATCAAATGGAGTATTTAGAAAAAATACCGGATCGCGCCGCCATTCATGAAGCGGTTGAGATCGCCAAAAAACGCGGGCATAAGGGCATTGCGTCCTTTGTCAACGGCATCCTCCGCTCCCTGCAGCGTGAAGGGGCGCCGTCATTCGCTGAAATTGAAGACCCGGTTCTCCGTCTTTCTACAGAGACAAGCCATCCCGAATGGCTCGTAAAAGAGTGGGTCGAGGCGTACGGCTTTGAGGCGGCTGAAAAGATCTGCCGGATTCATCTCATTCCGCCGAAGCAGACGCTCCGTGTCAATCACATAAAGAGCGACAGGGAAACGGTGCTGAATGAGATGGAGAATGCCGGTCTGGAAGCGGAAGCCGGAGACCTTTCTCCTGATGCGATTAAGCTTTTAAAAGGAAGCATCGCGAACACGGCATTTTTCCAAAACGGCCGGGTATCCATACAGGATGAAAGCTCAATGCTTGTCGCGCGGGCGCTGGACCCGAAGCCGGGCGAAACCGTTTTAGACGCATGCGCCGCACCGGGCGGAAAGTCGGCTCACATTGCGGAACTGATGGAGAACGAGGGGAGCCTCACATCGCTTGATCTTCACCGCCATAAAGTGAAGCTGATTAAAGAAGGCGCAGAACGGCTCGGGCTTACGATCATCGACGCGCAAACGATGGATGCGCGAAAAGCGGGAGAGGCCTTTGGCGCAGAACGGTTTGACCGTATTCTCGTTGATGCCCCTTGCTCAGGTTTCGGCGTCATCAGAAGAAAACCCGATATGAAATATACGAAGACGCCGGAGGACAGCAGACGGCTGTCAGAAATCCAGCTCGGCATTTTAAGGGAAATCGCCCCATTAGTAAAAAAAGGTGGCACACTCGTATACAGTACGTGTACAATGGACCGGACAGAAAATGAAGAAGTTATGCATGCGTTTATACAAGAACACCCTGAGTTTGAACCCGATTTGTCTCTTGAAAAGCGGCTGCCTGAAAAGGCGAGACCCTTTGTTCAGGATGGAAGCCTTCAAATTCTTCCGCATTATTTCGGAACAGACGGTTTCTTTATTAGCAGCATGAGAAAGAAGGGATAAAAAATGACACAATTAAAAAAGACAAGCGTACGGAAAGAGCTGCGGACTGAGCAGCCGTCCATTTACTCTTTTGAATTAGATGAAATCAAACAATGGCTGACTGAGAATGGCGAAAAGCCGTTCCGCGCGGCACAGATTTTTGAATGGCTCTATGAAAAGCGGGTTTCTTCATTTGATGAAATGACAAACCTCTCAAAAAGCCTGCGTGAAAAACTCGAGAGCAATTTTGTGCTGACAACGCTGAAAACGGCTGTAAAACAGACATCTCAAGACGGCACGATGAAATTTTTATTTGAGCTTCATGACGGTTATACGATCGAAACGGTTTTAATGAGACACGAGTATGGTAATTCTGTATGTGTAACGACACAGGTCGGCTGCCGGATCGGCTGCACATTTTGCGCGTCAACGCTCGGCGGACTGAAACGGAATCTTGAAGCGGGAGAAATCGTCGCTCAAGTCGTGAAAGTACAAAAGGCGCTTGATGAAACGGATGAACGCGTCAGCTCAGTCGTCATCATGGGAATCGGAGAGCCGTTTGATAATTTCAATGAAATGCTCGCTTTCTTAAAAATCATTAACCACGATAAAGGCCTGAACATCGGAGCGCGTCATATCACAGTTTCCACCAGCGGAATCATTCCGAAGATTTACGATTTCGCCGATCAAAAAATGCAGATCAATTTCGCGATTTCTCTGCATGCTCCGAATACGGAAATCAGAAGCCGTCTGATGCCGATTAACAAAGCCTATAAGCTTCCTGACCTTATGGAGGCTGTCAAATATTACATCGAGAAAACAGGCAGACGGATCAGCTTTGAATACGGGCTGTTCGGCGGCGTAAATGATCAGGTCGAACATGCAGAAGAGCTTGCAGAACTGTTAAAAGACGTGAAATGCCATGTCAATTTAATTCCGGTAAACTATGTGCCTGAACGGGATTATGTCCGCACACCGAGAGATCAGATTTTCGCATTTGAAAAAACGTTAAAATCCCGCGGTGTAAATGTCACGATCAGAAGAGAGCAAGGCCATGACATTGACGCGGCCTGCGGTCAGCTTCGCGCGAAGGAGCGTCAAGACGAGACGAGGTGAAGAGGTTGATTACAGCCTTGAAAACAGATACAGGTAAAGTCCGCCGGCATAATGAAGATGCGGCGGGCATTTTCACAAAAGAAGACGCGGTGCTTGCGGTTGTCGCCGACGGCATGGGCGGTCATCTTGCCGGAGATGTAGCGAGCAGGATGGCGGTTGCGGCGATGGAAGAGCAGTGGAACCGGACCGAAACGGTTCCTTCTCTGCCGTCTGCTTGCGAGGATTGGCTGAAAGACCGGATTCATGAGGCGAATCTCAAAGTACATGACCACGCTAAAGCGAATGAAGAATGCCGGGGAATGGGCACCACTGTTGTTTGCGCCTTATTCACCGGGAAGTTTGTCACTGTGGCTCATATCGGAGACAGCCGGTGCTACCTGCTTCAAGAGGGGGATTTCACTCAGCTGACTGAAGACCATTCGCTTGTGAATGAGCTGGTCAAGACGGGAGAAATTTCGAAAGAGGACGCCGAGCACCATCCGCGGAAAAATGTATTGACGAGAGCGCTGGGGACAGATGAAACCATCAGTCCCGACGCCCGTTCTTTTGAACTGTCTGACGGCGATCAGCTGCTTTTATGCTCTGACGGACTGTCAAATAAAATAGAAGATCACGAGATCAAACAAATGCTTCAAGCCGAATCTGATCCTCAGGAAAAAGTCGACCTTCTCATCAGCAAAGCGAATCAAAACGGCGGCGAAGATAACATCACGGCTGTGTTGATTGAGTTTTCCGCAGATGCAAAAGAGGGTGAAGACAAGTGCTAACCGGCAAGCGGATCAGCGGGCGTTATCATATCCTCCGGCCCATTGGCGGCGGCGGAATGGCAAACGTTTTTTTAGCTGAGGACATCATTCTCGAACGTGAAGTCGCAATTAAAATTCTGCGGTTTGACTTTGTGAATGACATTGATTTTATCAGGCGTTTCAGAAGAGAAGCACAGTCGGCATCAAGCCTCGATCATCCGAATATCGTCAGTATTTACGATATCGGGGAGGAAGGCGATATTTATTACATTGTCATGGAATATGTGGAAGGCATGACATTAAAGGAATACATAAACGCACACGGGCCGCTCCATCCGAAAGAAGCGCTGTCCATTATGGAGCAGATCGTCTCGGCCATCGCCCATGCCCATCAAAACCATATCGTGCACCGGGATATTAAACCGCACAATATATTGATAGATCATTTAGGGCATATCAAGGTGACGGATTTCGGCATCGCCACAGCGCTTACGTCTACGACAATCACACATACGAATTCTGTGCTGGGCTCGGTTCATTATTTGTCTCCGGAGCAGGCGAGAGGCGGTCTGGCAACGAAAAAATCAGATATTTACGCGCTCGGCATCGTGCTGTTTGAGCTTTTAACAGGTAAAATTCCTTTTGACGGAGAATCAGCCGTCAGCATAGCGCTAAAGCATCTGCAAACAGAAACGCCTTCCGCCAGAAAGTGGAACCCCTCCATTCCGCAGAGCGTTGAAAACATTATTTTAAAGGCAACCGCTAAAGACCCGTTTCACCGCTATGAAAGCGCCGAGGACATGGAAGCGGACATCAGAACGGCTTTTGACGCCGGCAGGCTGAATGAACAAAAATTTTCCGTGCAGGATGATGAGGAAATGACAAAAGCCATTCCCGTTATTACTGACGGCGCAAAAGCCGCGCCTCAGGCGGAAACGCCGGGGGAGACGGACGATAAGGAACAGCAGCCCGCCAAAAAGAAAAAACGGAAATGGCCGTGGGTTTTGCTGGCCGTCTGTTTCATTTTCATTATGGCGGCTGTTCTTGCGGTCACCGTGTTTCCGTCTTTATTTATGCCTAAAGATGTAAGCGTCCCCGACGTACGGGGCATGAAGTACGAAAAAGCGGAAGCCCTGCTTGAAAAGAATGGGCTCCGGGCGGATCCTGATATAACGGACATTGAAGATGAAAAAATAGAAGAGGAATTAATGGTCAAAACGGACCCAAAAGCGGGGTCTACCGTTAAAGAAGGCTCTTCTGTAAAACTGTACAAAAGCATCGGAAAACCGAAAACCCAGCTGATTGACGTGAAAGGGCGGCAGATCGGCGACGCAAAAAAAGCGCTGAAGGAAAAAGGCTTCAAACATGTCAATGTCAAAGAAGAGAACGATGACAGCGAGGCCGGCACCGTAATTGATCAGAACCCGTCAGCCGGCACCGACATGGTCGCAAGCGACGATGAAGTCAATCTAACGGTCAGCCTTGGCCCGGCGGACGTTACGCTGAGGGACTTAAAGACTTACAGCAAAGAAGCGGCTTCAGGGTATCTTGAAGATAACGGCCTGCAGCTTGTTGAAAAACAAGCCCATTCAGATGACGTACCGGAAGGACAAGTCATGAAACAAGAGCCGTCAGCCGGTACTGCGGTTAAGCCGGGAAGTAATGTTGAAGTGACGTTCTCGCTCGGACCTGAAGAAAAACCGGCGAAAACGGTAAAAGAAAAAATCAGCATTCCTTACGAACCCGAACATGAAGGGGACGAGCTTGAAGTGCAAATCGCCATTGATGATAAGGACCACAGCATCTCTGATACGTATGACTCATTTAAAATAAAAGAGCCGACTGAAAAAACAATTGAACTGAAAATTGATCAGGGACAGAAGGGGTATTATCAAGTGATGGTCGATCATAAAGTCGTCAGCTACAAAACGATTGAATACCCGAAAGATAATGACTGACAAGGAGGGACCCTATGCCTGAGGGCAAAATTATAAAAGCGTTAAGCGGATTCTATTATGTCTTAGATGAATCACAGGACAAGATCATTCAATGCAGGGGCCGGGGCATTTTCAGAAAAAATAAAATAACGCCCCTGGTCGGCGATTATGCCGTTTATCAGGCTGAAAATGATAAAGAAGGCTACCTGCTGGAAATCAAAGAACGAACAAACGAGCTGATCAGGCCGCCGATTTCAAATGTCGATCAGGCCGTTCTTGTCTTTTCTGCCGTTCAGCCGGCGTTCAGCACGTCTTTATTGGACCGTTTTCTCGTCCTTGTGGAAGCCAACGGCATTCACCCGATCATCTGCATAACCAAAATGGACTTAGCTGCAGACGGGGAATCGAAAGAGGCGATACTTTCTTACGTGAAAGACTATCAGGCAATCGGTTATGACGTATATGTGACGTCATCAAAAGAAAACAGCGGTTTAACAGGCATTGTGAAACACTTCGAGAACAAAACAACGGTGTTTGCCGGTCAGTCGGGAGTCGGAAAATCTTCGCTTTTAAATGCGATCAGCCCGGAGCTTGAGCTGAAAACAAACGAGATTTCCGCACATTTGGGACGCGGAAAACATACGACGCGCCATGTGGAGCTCATTCATACATCAGGCGGTCTGGTGGCGGATACTCCGGGGTTCAGTTCGCTTGAATTTACCGGCATTGAGGAAGAAGAGCTGGGCAGCACGTTCCCTGAGATCAGAGAAATAAGCGCCTCTTGCAAATTCAGAGGCTGTCTGCATCTTAAGGAGCCGAAATGCGCGGTAAAGCAAGCGGTGGAAGAAGGAGAGATTCAGCCGTACCGCTATGAGCATTACAAAGAATTTATGCAGGAAATAAAAGAGAGAAAGCCGAGGTATTAATATGATTAAGGTTGCGCCATCAATTCTTTCCGCCGATTTTGCTTCACTGGGCGAGGAAATTAAAGACGTGGAAAAAGGAGGGGCGGACTATATCCATATTGATGTCATGGATGGCCATTTCGTTCCTAACATTACAATCGGGCCGCTTATCGTTGAAGCCGTCCGTCCGGTGACTGATCTGCCGCTGGATGTCCATCTTATGATTGAAAATCCGGACCGCTACATCCCGGCATTCGCAAAAGCCGGTGCGGACATCCTTTCCGTTCATGCTGAAGCGTGTCCGCATCTTCACCGGACCATTCAATTGATAAAAGAGCAGGGGGTAAAAGCGGGAGTTGTGCTCAATCCGCATACGCCCGTCCACATGATTGAACATGTGATCGAGGAGCTTGACCTTGTGCTGTTAATGACGGTTAACCCCGGTTTTGGCGGACAGCGCTTCATTCATTCGGTTCTGCCGAAAATCCGTCAGGTCAAACAGCTGGCTGAGGAGAAAGGCCTGTCTGAGCTTTTAATCGAGGTGGACGGAGGCGTTAATAAAGAAACAGCCCCTTTATGCGCTGAAGCGGGCGCTAATCTGCTTGTTGCCGGATCTGCCGTATATAATCAGCCGGATCGGAAAAAAGCCATCGCTGACATCCGAAACGCGTAATAAACATGCTGAAAAAGAGCCCGGTGAAAGCCGCCGGCTCTTTTCGCGTCTAAGAGAGAGGAAAACATATGAAGACAATCAATATTGTTGCGGGCGGCCCGCGGGAGCTTATTCCCGATCTATCCGAATACACAGACGGAGATACGACATGGGTCGGAGTCGATAAAGGGACGGTTGCTCTTTTGGAGGCCGGAATCATTCCGCAGGAAGCTTTCGGTGATTTTGACAGCATTACGGAAGAGGAGCTCATGCAGATTCAAAAAGCGGCGCCGGCCCTCCATGTATATCAGGCGGAAAAAGATTATACCGATCTTGAACTCGCCCTTGACTGGGCTTTGCAACTAGAACCGAAGACCATTCGGATATTCGGTGTGACGGGCGGAAGAGCCGATCACTTTTTAGGGAACATCCAGCTGCTGTATAAAGCTTTACATAAGAATACCGATGTCGAGCTGATCGACCGGCAGAATGACATTCAGATGTTCGGGCCCGGCCGTTATACAATTGAAGAAAAAGCAAGCAGACGCTATATTTCTTTCATTCCGTTTACGGAAGCGGCAGACGGCCTGACGCTCGACGGTTTTAAATATCCCCTTGATAATTGTCATATTCCTCTGGGTTCCACACTATGTATTAGTAACGAACTCATTCATTCACGAGGTACTTTTTCGTTTGCAAAAGGCATATTAATAATGGTAAGGAGCGCGGATTAGAAAAGCGGCTTCTGCCATATGCGGAAAAAACCATGAATCCTAAAGTGATGAACGCAGCGGATACGGGACTTATAGGAGGGGACAAAATGAAATTTTATACCATTAAATTGCCGAAGTTTTTAGGAGGAATTGTCCGGGCGATGCTGGGCTCATTTAGAAAAGAGTAAGCCCAAGAAGCTGAAATTGCCCTCTTTGAACGCATAAAAAACGCCTGCCGCATAAAAGGGCAGGCGTTCATTTTTGCTTATACACGCTCAACTTTACCGGATTTTAAAGCCCGGGCAGATACATACACTTTTTTAGGTTTGCCGTCAACGAGGATGCGGACCTTTTGAAGGTTGGCGCCCCAAGTACGCTTAGAAGCGTTCATTGCGTGAGAACGGTTGTTTCCGGCTTTTGTTTTTTTACCTGTAATAAAACATTTACGTGCCATTTGTTTCCCTCCTAACTGCGCGAAACATCTTTTTAAACATAGTGTCTCAGATGCTTTCGTTATACAATACTTTAAATAATTTACCACAGCTAAAAACCGTTTGCAACTATTGTTTCCCTTACTTTCAAGAAAAATCACTTGACATGTAAAACCAATCACATTTCCGCGCTGAAGGCCGCTGTCTGTATCTTTTCTTTTCATAATGGGATACATATAGTAGAATAATGATAACTCTATGCACCTGAAGGAGGAACCTGTGTGTCCATTGAAATGAAGACAAAATACGGACAGATTGATATATCCAACGAAGTCATCGCAATGGTTGCCGGAGGCGCTGCCATTGATTGTTACGGAATAGTGGGGATGGCCTCAAAAAACCAGATTAAAGACGGTTTGTCTGAAATCCTCCGGAGAGAGAACTTCGCAAAAGGCGTACATGTCCGTCAGGAAGCCGAACAAATACATATCGACATGTACATTATTGTCAGCTACGGCACTAAAATATCCGAAGTAGCCCACAATGTTCAGACGAAGGTAAAATACACAGTAAATCAAACAATCGGACTTGCAGTTGATTCTGTAAATATTTATGTCCAAGGCGTACGAGTAACGAACCCGTAGTGAGGAGGATGAGTATTGTCTAGACGAAACTTAGATGGGAGAGCTTTTGCGACAATGATTCTGGCGGGGGCTGAGACATTGTCTCAAAACGCATCCGCGGTGGATGCGCTGAACGTGTTTCCCGTGCCTGACGGCGATACCGGAACAAATATGAATTTATCGATGTCATCCGGTGCAAGAGAGGTAGAGCACATTGACTCACCCGACATCGGCAAAGTCGGCATCGCCCTGTCAAAAGGCCTGCTTATGGGGGCGAGAGGAAACTCAGGGGTGATCTTGTCCCAATTGTTCAGAGGTTTCACAAAGAGCATTGAAAACAAAAACCAAATAGACGCCCAAGAATTTGCCGCAGCACTCCAAGCGGGAGTGGATATGGCATATAAGGCGGTCATGAAACCGGTTGAAGGAACGATTTTAACCGTGGCCAAGGATGCGGCTAAAAAAGCGGTCGCCTCGGCTAAAGAAGAAACCGATATCATTGCTCTCATGGAGGCCGTTATTGAAGAAGCGGAAGCGTCGCTGAACCGCACGCCGGATCTGCTTCCTGTTTTAAAGGACGTCGGTGTCGTTGACAGCGGCGGAAAAGGTCTGCTTTGTGTATATGAAGGCTTTTTGTCTGCTTTAAAAGGAGAGGCCGTACCGAAAAAAGCGGTTCTTCCGGCACTCGATGATATGGTGAATGCCGAGCATCATAAAAGTGCGCAGAGCATGCTGAGTACAGAAGATATTGAATTCGGATTTTGTACGGAAGTGATGGTAAGGCTGGATCAAGATAAACGGACGTTCAAGGAAGAGACGTTCAGAAACGAACTGAGCCGTTTCGGCGATTCATTGCTGGTCGTGGCTGATGATACGCTGGCGAAAGTCCATATTCATGCCGAAGAACCAGGGAACGTACTCAATCTCGCACAGCGTTACGGCGATTTGATTAAAATTAAAATTGAAAACATGAGGGAACAGCATACTTCAATCATCAGCCAAGAACATGATGAAAAAAAGCCGGCCGGCGTTATGAAAGAAGCCCGGAAGCCTTTTGGCATCGTGACTGTGGCAATGGGAGAGGGCATTTCTGAATTGTTTACGAGCATCGGCGCTTCACACGTAATCGAAGGCGGCCAGACAATGAATCCGAGCACGGAAGATATTGTTGAAGCCGTTCAGTCTGTCAATGCGGAGACGGTTTTCATTCTTCCGAACAATTCCAATATTGTGATGGCTGCCAATCAGGCGGCGAGCGTGGCTGAAGAAAATGTCATTGTCATTCCGGCAAAAACGGTCCCTCAAGGCATGACCGCCCTGCTTGCGTTTAACCCTGACCAGCCGGCTGATGTAAATGAAGCCAATATGCTTGAGGCCATCCGGAATGTGAAAAGCGGACAGGTGACATATTCAGTCAGAGACACCCATATTGACGGCAAAGATATTAAAAAAGGTGATTTTATCGGCATTTTAAACAGTTCAATTATCGGCAGCGCCGAAGATCGGATGAGTGCGGCGAAATTGCTGCTGGATGAAATGATCGGGGAAGAAGATGAAATCGTCACCATCCTGTACGGAGAGGACGCGCCGGAAGAAGAAGCTGAGAAACTTGCTGAGTATATTGCAAGCGTCTGTGAAGATATCGAGGTTGAAATCCATAACGGCAGACAGCCTCTGTATCCATATATATTTGCGGCAGAATAGAAGGGCTTATCAGGCCCTTCTATTCTTATGCCTTTATTTACCTGCGGCAGTGCGGCAGTGTGCCTGCTTGCCAATTGAGAAATGTTCAATTAGTCTAAAGAAAAGCGCTGAATAGAGTGATGTTAAGGAGGAACAAACCAGCATGAAGTATAGAAGCGTTTTTGATATTATCGGCCCGGTAATGATCGGTCCGTCCAGTTCACATACCGCAGGCGCCGCCCGGATCGGCAGAGTGGCCAGAAGCCTATTCAGGCGGGAGCCCCGCCGGATCGTTGTGTCTTTTTACGGATCATTTGCGGAGACGTATAAAGGCCACGGCACTGATGTCGCGATTATCGGCGGCCTGCTTGATTTTGATACATTTGATGAACGGATTAAAACAGCGATTCAAATTGCGGAAGAGAAGGGCATATATGTAGAGTTCCGTACAGAGGATGCCGTGCCCGTTCATCCGAATACGGCGCGTATCGTCATTTCTGATGATGAGGGAGAGCTTGCCCTTACCGGTATTTCCATCGGCGGCGGAAAAATAGAAATCACGGAGCTCAACGGCTTTGAGCTGCGTCTTTCCGGAAACCATCCGGCTATTTTAGTCGTTCACAATGATAAATTCGGCACGATTGCAGGCGTTGCCAATGTGCTTGCGAAATTCTCCATCAACGTCGGACATATGGAAGTGGCGCGTAAGGACGTCGGCCAGCTTGCGCTGATGACGATTGAGGTCGATCAGAATATTGAAGAAGAAGTGCTTGACGAGCTTTCAACACTTCCTAATATTATACAGGTTACTAAGATAGCTGACTAAAAAGTCAGGAGGAAAATGACATGTTTCGTAATGTGAAAGAATTAATAGAAATCACTCAAGAAAAACAAATTCCGATTTCGGAAGTGATGATCACCCAAGAGATGGAAGTAACGCAAAAAACGCGGGAAGAAATCTTTCAAGGAATGGAGCGCAATCTCTCCGTCATGGAAGCAGCTGTTGAAAAAGGGCTGAAGGGCGTCACGAGTCAGACCGGTTTAACAGGCGGAGATGCCGTGAAACTTCAGGCATACATCCAATCGGGAAGAAGCCTGTCAGGCAATCTGATTTTAGACGCCGTTTCTAAAGCTGTCGCGACAAATGAAGTCAATGCGGCCATGGGAACGATCTGCGCTACACCGACCGCCGGCTCTGCCGGGGTTGTGCCGGGAACGTTATTCGCCGTAAAGCATAAGCTGAACCCTACGACAGAACAAATGATCCGTTTTCTGTTTACAGCCGGCGCGTTCGGTTTTGTCGTAGCAAACAATGCGAGTATTTCAGGAGCGGCAGGAGGCTGTCAGGCGGAAGTCGGGTCAGCATCAGGCATGGCAGCGGCTGCGATTGTGGAAATGGCGGGCGGAACGCCTCAGCAATCAGCGGAAGCAATGGCGATTACACTGAAAAATATGCTCGGTCTCGTATGTGACCCGGTCGCCGGATTGGTAGAAGTGCCGTGTGTCAAACGAAATGCAATGGGAGCATCAAACGCAATGATCGCGGCGGATATGGCGCTGGCCGGGATTACAAGCCGCATTCCTTGCGATGAGGTGATTGACGCGATGTACAAAATCGGCCAGACAATGCCGACAGCACTGCGTGAAACGGGACGAGGCGGTTTAGCCGCGACACCGACGGGAAGAGAATTAGAGAAAAAAATTTTCGGAGGAGCGCTGAAATCAAGTGACACACCATCAGCAAACTAGTATAGCGGAGATTAAGGGCATTGGGCCGGAAACAGAAAAGACATTGCACGAACTTGGTATCTATGACATTTCTGATCTTCTGAATTATTTCCCTTACCGTTATGACGACTATGAGCTGAGGGACTTAGAAGAAGTAAAACATGAAGAAAGAGTGACGGTAGAAGGGAAGGTTCATTCAGAACCTTCTCTTACCTATTACGGCAAAAAACGAAACAGGCTGACATTCAGGGTGCTTGTCGGCAATTATTTAATTACCGCGGTCTGCTTTAACCGTCCCTACTTAAAAAAGAAACTGACGTTAGGTTCTGTCGTCACGATATCCGGGAAATGGGATAAACACAGACAGACCGTTTCCGTGCAGGAATTAAAAAACGGTCCTCATCAAGAAGATAAAAGCATTGAGCCTGTTTATTCCGTTAAAGAAAACGTCACCGTAAAAATGATGAGACGGTTTATTAAGGAAGCGCTGGAGCATCATTTGGACAGTGCGGCCGATCCGCTTCCTGAAAAATTGAGAATCCGCTACAAGCTGCCTGATTACAAACATGCCCTGCAGACGATGCATCAGCCTGAAACGAGGGAATCGTTACAGCAGGCAAGACGCCGGTTTGTTTACGAGGAATTCTTATTATTTCAGCTGAAAATGCAGGCGTTCCGTAAAGCGGAAAGGGAACAGTCAAAAGGCATCAGCCATGTGTTTCCTGCTGAAAAGCTCGCCGCTTTCACAGACAGCCTGCCGTTTTCGCTCACAACCGCACAGACGCGCGTGCTTCGGGAAATTACCGCTGATATGACATCTCCTTACCGAATGAACCGTCTGCTGCAAGGTGATGTCGGTTCAGGGAAAACGGCCGTCGCCGCCATCGCTTTGTACGCTGCGATTCTGTCGGGGTATCAGGGGGCATTAATGGTGCCGACTGAAATTCTGGCCGAACAGCATGCAGATTCTCTCGTATCGTTGTTTGCAAATGAAGATGTAAATATCGCGCTTTTGACGAGTTCTGTAAAAGGAAAGCGGCGCAGGGAGCTTTTGGAGCGGCTTGCTCTCGGAGAGATTGATATTTTAGTAGGTACCCATGCTTTAATCCAGGACGAAGTGGAATTTAAAGCGCTGAGCCTTGTCATTACGGACGAGCAGCACAGGTTCGGAGTCGAACAGCGCAAAAAACTCAAAAATAAAGGCCAGGATCCGGATGTGCTGTTTATGACAGCCACCCCGATTCCGAGAACGTTGGCCATTACCGTCTTCGGAGAAATGGATGTTTCCGTGATAGATGAAATGCCCGCGGGGCGAAAACAAATCGAAACGTATTGGGTGAAACACGACATGCTGGAGCGGATTTTGGCTTTTATAGAAAAAGAGCTGAAACAGGGAAGGCAAGCCTATATTATCTGCCCGCTCATTGAAGAGTCGGATAAACTGGATGTACAGAATGCGATTGATGTATATAACATGCTGTCTGACGTCTACCGCGGGAAATGGAATGTCGGCCTGATGCACGGGAAGCTCCATTCTGATGAAAAAGATCAGGTGATGAGAGAATTCAGCGCCAATCAATGTCAGGTACTTGTGTCAACAACCGTCGTAGAAGTCGGGGTGAACGTGCCGAATGCGACGATTATGGTCATCTATGACGCCGACCGTTTCGGATTATCTCAGCTCCACCAGCTCCGCGGCCGGGTCGGGCGGGGAGACCACCAATCTTTCTGCATCTTGATGGCAGATCCGAAATCCGAAACCGGGAAGGAACGGATGAGAATCATGTCGGAGACAAACGACGGCTTCGAGCTGTCTGAAAAGGACCTTGAACTGCGCGGCCCCGGGGATTTCTTCGGAAAAAAACAGAGCGGTATGCCCGAGTTCAAGGTGGCGGATATGGTTCATGACTACAGAGCTTTGGAGACGGCCCGCCAGGATGCGGCCAATCTGGTGTCTTCAGAGGCTTTTTGGAAAGATGACGAATACCGCATGCTGCGCGGTCAATTACTTTCAAGCGGCGTCCTGGAAGGGGAGAAATTAAGCTGATTCTGTAAAATTCGGCGGCTTTCAAAAAACAATCATTGCATTCCAATCTATGAGATTATATACTACTATTAGTACCTAGTCTTAATTGTCCGGATGGTGTTTACAGATGAGAAGAAGCAAAAAAGAACGCCAAAAATTATTGCAGCAGACGATCAAATCGACACCCTTCATCACAGATGAAGAATTAGCGGGGAAATTCGGCGTCAGCATTCAGACGATCCGTTTAGACCGCTTAGAGCTCTCAATACCGGAGCTGAGGGAAAGAATTAAAAACGTGGCAGAACAAACGCTTGATGATGAAGTGAAATCACTGTCTTTAGACGAAGTGATCGGTGAAATTATTGATCTGGAGCTTGACGGCCAGGCCATTTCCATATTAGAAGTAAGACGCGAACATGTCTTCAGCCGCAATCAAATTGCGCGGGGGCATCATTTGTTTGCGCAGGCGAACTCACTCGCCGTAGCCGTCATTGATGATGAGCTGGCGCTGACCGCAAGCGCAAATATCCGCTTTACAAGACAGGTGAAAGAAGGCGAGCGCGTCGTTGCGAAAGCCAAAGTGACGGCAGTCGAAAAAGAAAAAGGCAGAACGGTAGTTGAAGTCAACAGCTATGTGGGAGAAGAAGTCGTGTTCTCCGGCAGCTTTGACATGTACCGTTCAAAACAATCATAAAGGTGGAGCATGCATGAGAATAGCTGTAGATGCAATGGGAGGCGACAACGCACCCAAAGCTGTTATTGACGGAGTAATGAAGAGTATTGAGGCATTTGACGATCTCCATATTACGCTGGTCGGTGACAAGACAACGATAGAATCACACTTGCCAACAACATCAGACCGCATCACTGTGTTGCACGCCGATGAAGTGATTGAACCGACGGATGAACCGGTCCGCGCCGTACGCAGAAAGAAAAACTCTTCTATGGTGCTGATGGCGCAGGAAGTGGCTGAAAACAGAGCGGACGCCTGCATCTCAGCGGGGAATACGGGCGCACTCATGACAGCGGGACTGTTTATCGTCGGCAGAATTAAAGGAATCGACCGGCCTGCGCTTGCGCCGACGCTTCCGACCGTTTCAGGCGACGGTTTCCTTCTTTTGGACGTGGGAGCCAATGTCGATGCCAAACCGGAGCATCTCGTCCAGTACGGAATTATGGGATCTGTATATGCCCGGCAGGTTCTCGGAATCAGCTCGCCCCGCGTCGGCTTGTTAAATGTCGGCACGGAAGAAAAGAAGGGAAACGACCTGACAAAAAAGACGTTTGAATTATTAAAAGAAACAAACGTGAATTTTGTCGGAAACGTAGAGGCGAGAGACTTGCTCGAAGGCGCTGCTGACGTTATCGTCACAGACGGCTTTACGGGCAACGTCACGTTGAAAACATTGGAAGGTTCAGCGTTATCGATTTTCAAAATGCTGAAAGATACACTGACTTCAAGTTTTGTTTCTAAGCTCGCAGCGGGAGTGCTGAAGCCGAAGCTGATGGAAATGAAATTGAAAATGGACTATTCTGAGTACGGCGGGGCGAGTCTTTTCGGTTTGAAAGCGCCCGTCGTTAAAGCGCACGGCTCTTCTGACGCACGCGCTGTTTACCATGCGCTGCGCCAGGCGAGAGAAATGGTCAGCCAAAACGTGGCCGCATTTATAGAAGAAGAAGTAAAAGAAGAAAAAACAGATGAGTAGTCTGGAGGTTACCGCATCATGAGTAAGATTGCATTTTTATTTCCCGGACAGGGATCACAATATATCGGTATGGGAAAAGACCTGTACGAACGCGAAGAAGCGTCAAAACGTATTTTTGATGAAGCGGATGAAACGCTTGAAACAAAGCTGAGCTCACTCATTTTTGAAGGTGACGCCGAAGAATTGACCCTTACATACAATGCGCAGCCCGCGCTGTTGACAACAAGCATCGCCGTATTGGAAAAGTTTAAAGAATCCGGCATCACCCCTGATTTCACCGCTGGCCACAGCCTCGGAGAATATTCGGCGCTTGTTGCGGCGGGAGCGATGACATTTAAAGATGCCGTTTACACGGTAAGAAAACGGGGAGAATTTATGAATGAAGCCGTGCCGGCCGGAGAAGGCGCCATGGCAGCTATTCTCGGAATGGATGCGGAGTCCTTGAAAAAGGTGACGGATCAAGTGACGGAAAACGGTCATCTCGTACAGCTTGCAAACCTGAACTGCCCCGGCCAGATCGTCATTTCCGGAACGGCAAAAGGCGTGGAGCTGGCTTCAGAAGAAGCGAAAAACAACGGAGCCAAACGGGCAATCCCATTAGAAGTAAGCGGACCGTTCCATTCTGAATTAATGAAGCCGGCAGCGCAAAAACTCGAGGAGGTGCTCAGCGCCTGTGAGTTAAAAAATGCGGCTGTTCCCGTGATTTCAAACGTTTCGGCTGACGTTATGACAGAAAAAGACGATATCAAGAAAAAATTGATCGAACAGCTGTACTCACCTGTGCGCTTTGAAGAAACCATTAACAAACTGATTGACGAAGGTGTCACGACGTTTGTTGAAATCGGGCCCGGAAAAGTGCTTTCAGGCCTTGTGAAAAAAGTGAACCGCCGCCTTAAAACAATCTCGGTTTCTGACCATGAAACCATCGAACTGGCGATTCAAACGCTGAAGGAGGAGAATCAGGATGCTTAATGAAAAAACAGCAGTGGTAACGGGAGCGTCCCGCGGAATCGGGCGGGCGATCGCGCTTGATCTTGCGAAAAACGGCTGTAACGTAGTAGTCAACTACTCCGGGAATGAAGCGAAAGCGAACGAAGTCGTAGATGAAATCAAATCTTTGGGCCAAAACGCGATCGCGGTAAAAGCCGATGTATCAAATTCCGAAGAAGTACAAAACATGATGAAAGAGGCTGTCGCTGCATTTTCTTCAATCGACATTCTCGTGAACAATGCGGGGATTACAAAAGACAATCTTCTGATGAGAATGAAAGAAAATGAATGGGATGATGTCATTAACATTAACCTGAAAGGTGTATTCAACTGCACGAAAGCCGTGACAAGACAGATGATGAAACAGCGCTCCGGCCGGATTATCAACGTATCATCAATCGTCGGCGTCAGCGGAAACCCTGGGCAGGCGAACTATGTGGCGGCAAAAGCCGGTGTAATCGGCTTAACGAAGTCATCAGCCAAAGAGCTTGCGAGCCGAAATATTACGGTCAATGCCATTGCTCCGGGCTTTATTTCTACAGATATGACGGACAAGCTTTCTAAAGAAGTCCAAGATGAAATGCTGAAGCAGATTCCGCTCGCGCGTTTCGGTGATCCTTCCGATATCAGCAGCGTTGTTACGTTCCTTGCTTCTGAAGGATCGCGTTATATGACGGGCCAAACCCTTCATATTGACGGCGGAATGGTGATGTAAAGATTTGTTTTTAAAATTTCATCCTAGTTTCTCTAGTTTTTTAAAAACGAATCCTCTATAATACTTGAGGGGAGGTGAATTGCTATGGCAGATACATTAGAGCGTGTAACGAAAATCATCGTAGACCGCCTTGGCGTTGATGAAGCTGACGTCAAACTTGAAGCTTCTTTCAAGGAAGACTTAGGTGCTGATTCCCTAGATGTAGTTGAGCTTGTTATGGAACTTGAAGACGAGTTTGATATGGAGATTTCTGACGAAGATGCTGAAAAGATTGCAACAGTCGGCGACGCTGTGAACTACATACAAAACCAGCAATAAGCTGATGCTAAAAGTCCCGCCTGACAGCGGGGCTTTAGCCCTTTAATCGTTCGGTTACCGGCGTCTGACGCTGTACGCGCTGCCGATTCCGTTTACGGCGGGGAGCGCGGTGAACCTGATGTGCCTATGGAGGTTACTATGTCAAAACACTCACATTTTAAAGATAAAAAAAAGTTCTATAAAAAAATAGAGCAATTTAAAGAGTTCCAAGAACGGATTTCGGTTCATTTTCAAAACGAGAAACTTTTGTATCAAGCATTTACACATTCATCTTATGTGAATGAGCATCGGAAAAAGCCGTATGAAGACAATGAAAGGCTTGAATTTTTAGGTGACGCTGTTTTGGAACTGACGATCTCCCAATTCTTATTTGCCAAATATCCGGCCATGAGTGAAGGAGATTTGACGAAGCTGAGAGCCGCTATCGTATGCGAGCCGTCACTCGTCTCACTTGCCCATGAATTGTCATTCGGCGATCTTGTTCTCTTGGGAAAAGGAGAAGAAATGACGGGCGGCAGAAAGCGTCCTGCGCTTTTAGCGGATGTGTTTGAAGCGTTTATCGGCGCACTGTATCTGGATCAGGGCCTTGAGCCGGTTCAGCAATTCCTGAAAGTGTACGTGTTCCCTAAAATAAACGATGGTGCTTTTTCTCATGTGATGGATTTCAAAAGCCAGCTTCAAGAATTTGTACAGCGGGACGGAAAAGGATCGCTTGAGTACAAAATTCTCAATGAAAAAGGGCCTGCCCACAACCGGGAATTCGAGGCGCTTGTCTCTCTTAAAGGTGAGGCGCTCGGTATCGGGAACGGACGTTCCAAAAAAGAAGCCGAGCAGCATGCGGCACAGGAAGCTCTTGCAAAAATGCAAAAACATCATACGAAACAATAAAATCCCCCTGTTTCCCTAGGGGGATTTCAGTATGTCTGCGCCTGATATAAGCGGGTGATTATGATAATATTGAGATACTTATACGATAAGGAGGATCTGGGATGTTCCTCAAACGTTTAGACGTTATAGGATTTAAATCATTTGCAGAACGGATATCCGTTGACTTTGTAAAAGGCGTCACGGCCGTTGTCGGTCCGAACGGCAGCGGAAAGAGCAACATTACCGAAGCCATCCGCTGGGTGCTCGGCGAACAATCAGCCCGCTCGCTTCGGGGCGGAAAAATGGAAGATATCATTTTTGCGGGAAGTGATTCGCGCAAGCGGCTGAACCTTGCCGAAGTCACGTTAACGCTTGATAATGAAGATCATTTTCTCCCGATCGATTACCACGAAGTCAGCGTGACGAGACGGGTGTATCGTTCCGGAGAAAGTGAATTTCTCATCAACAATCAGCAGTGCCGCCTGAAAGATATCATTGACTTATTTATGGACTCCGGGCTCGGGAAAGAAGCATTCTCTATTATCAGCCAGGGGAAAGTCGAAGAGATTCTCAGCAGCAAAGCGGAAGACCGCCGCAGTATTTTTGAAGAAGCGGCCGGCGTGCTGAAATATAAAACAAGAAAGAAAAAAGCGGAAAACAAACTGTTTGAGACGCAGGATAACTTAAACAGGGTGGAAGATATTCTCCACGAGCTTGAAGATCAGGTCGAACCGCTGAAAATCCAGGCATCAATCGCCAAAGACTACTTAGAAAAAAAGAAAGAGCTTGAGCATGTCGAAATCGCCCTTACCGCCTTTGACATCGAAGAACTGCACGGCAGATGGTCGGGTTTAAAAGACAAGGTGCAGGCTGCTAAAGAAGAAGAATTGGCGGAATCATCGGCTCTATCCGCAAAAGAAGCGATGATAGAAGAGACGAGAGATAAAATCCACGCGCTTGATGAATCCGTCAACGAACTGCAGCAGGTTCTGCTCGTGACAAGTGAAGAGCTGGAAAAGCTGGAAGGCCGGAAAGAAGTGCTGAAAGAGCGCAAAAAAAACGCCGCGCAAAACCGGGAACAGCTTGAGGAATCCGTTACACATTACACGAACAAAGAAGCCGAACTGAAAGCGGACATTGAAAAACAGTCTGCCGTCTATGATAAGCTGCGTGCGGAAGTGAAGCAGTTAAACGCCCAGGTGAAAGAAAAGCAGCAGGCTCTCAGTCTGCATAATGAAAATGTAGAAGACAAAATTGAACAATTAAAAAGCGATTACTTTGAATTGTTAAACAGCCAGGCGTCGATTCGCAACGAGCTGCAGCTTTTAGATGACCAGATGTCCCAATCTGCGGTCCAGCAGGCGAGACTGACCGCAAACAACGAAAAATATCTTGAAGAACGTAACGATATTGCAGTCCGCAAAGCGGCGTGCGAAGAAGAATTGGCCGCCGTTGAAGAGGATATTCACAATCAGGTCGTCCGCTTTCGCGAAGTCCAGACAGCATATGAACAGAAAAAACGCCAATATGAAAAGAAAGAATCTGCGCTGTATCAGGCGTATCAATTCGTCCAGCAGGCCAGATCCAAAAAAGATATGCTTGAAACGATGCAAGGCGATTTTTCAGGATTTTACCAAGGCGTAAAAGAAGTGCTGAAGCAGAAAGAGCAGCTTGGCGGCATCCGCGGCGCCGTTCTCGAACTGATTGCCACCGAACAAAAATATGAAACGGCGATCGAGATTGCACTCGGCGCAGCGGCGCAGCACGTTGTCACAGACGACGAGCAGGCGGCGCGGAAAGCGATTCAATATTTAAAACAGAATTCATTCGGCCGCGCGACGTTCCTGCCGCTTACGGTTATGAAACCGCGCCAGCTCCAAACCCGTGATGAACAGACGGCTTCAAAGCATCCATCTTTCCTCGGCACAGCGAGCGGGCTTGTCACATATGATGCCGCGTATCGGAATGTCATTCAAAACCTTCTCGGCACCGTGCTGATCACTGAAGATTTAAAAGGCGCGAATGAACTGGCCAAGCTTCTCGGGCACCGCTACCGCATCGTGACGCTTGAGGGTGATGTCGTCAATCCAGGCGGATCAATGACAGGCGGCGCGGTCAAAAAGAAAAACAATTCTCTGCTCGGCAGAAGCCGTGAGCTTGAGACGGTGACTGCGCGGCTTGCCGAAATGGAAGAAAAAACAGCTCTGCTTGAAAAAGAGGTCAAAACGCTGAAGCAGGCCATTCAAGAGCTTGAACATACGCTGAGCGGTCTCCGTGAAGACGGTGAAGCTTTCAGAACAAAGCAGCAGGATGTAAAAGGCAGGCTGTATGAACTCGAAGTCGCTGAAAAGAACATCAATACCCATCTGGAGCTTTACGATCAGGAGAAAGCATCGCTGACGGAAAGCAGCCGGGAAAAAGAGACGCGCAAATCAGCTCTGGAAGAACAGCTGAGTGAGGCATCCGGCCAGCTGAAAGAGCTTGAGGAAGAGATGGAAAGGCTGACAAAACAAAAGCAGACCCTATCCTCAACGAAAGAAACGCTCTCTCATGAACTGACGGAATGTAAAGTGGCCGCTGCGAAAAAAGAACAGGCGTGCTCGAGTGAGGAAGACAACCTCAAAAGACTGAAAAAAGAGCTTGAAGAAACGCAGCTCGCTCTGAAAGAAACACGGGAAGATTTAAGCCTCCTGACCTCAGAGATGACGTCCAGCACAAGCGGTGAGGAGCAGCTTGAAGAAGCAGCCCATCACAAGCTTCACGATAAAACGAGAACGATCGAATTGATCGCCAGCCGGCGCGACCAGCGTGTGAAGCTTCAGAGGGCGCTTGATACGAACGAGCTTGAGCTGAAAGAGATGAAGCGTCTGTACAAGCAAAAAACGGACATTCTGAAAGATGAAGAGGTAAAACTCGGCCGGATGGAAGTCGAGCTTGATAATCTCTTGCAGTATTTACGCGAGGAGTACAGCTTATCCTTTGAAGGGGCAAAAGAACAATATCAGCTCGAACTCGAGCCTGAAGAGGCGAGAAAACGGGTCAAACTGATCAAGCTTTCAATTGAAGAGCTCGGAACGGTCAATCTCGGCAGCATCGATGAATTTGAAAGAGTAAACGAACGGTATCAGTTTTTAACAGAGCAGAAAAATGACCTGACGGAAGCGAAAAACACACTGTTTCAAGTCATTGAAGAAATGGATTCTGAAATGACGAAGCGATTCCATGAAACGTTTGTCCAGATCCGTTCTCAATTCAACGACGTGTTCCGTTCTTTATTCGGAGGAGGACGGGCTGAACTGAAGCTGACTGATCCGAATGATCTTCTTAATTCCGGGGTGGACATTATCGCGCAGCCTCCGGGCAAAAAACTGCAAAACTTAAATCTTTTGTCAGGGGGAGAACGGGCGCTGACTGCCATTGCCCTTTTATTCTCCATTCTGAAAGTAAGGCCCGTGCCGTTCTGCGTCCTTGATGAAGTGGAAGCTGCGCTTGATGAAGCCAATGTATTCAGGTTTGCGCAATATTTAAAAAAATACAGCGGCGACAGCCAGTTTATCGTCATCACCCACAGAAAAGGCACTATGGAAGAAGCGGATGTCCTCTACGGTGTTACGATGCAGGAATCCGGCGTTTCCCGAATGGTTTCGGTCAAACTGGAAGAAACAAAAGAATTCGTTCAGTAACGAGGAAAGAGGTTGAAAGATGAGCTTTTTTAAAAAATTAAAAGAGAAAATCACGAAACAGACAGACTCCGTCTCTGAAAAATTTAAAGATGGTCTTGAAAAAACAAGAAATTCCTTCTCAAATAAAGTGAACGAACTCGTCTCCCGCTACCGGAAAGTCGACGAGGATTTCTTCGAAGAGCTTGAGGAAGTGCTGATTGGCGCTGACGTAGGTTTTACAACCGTTATGGAGCTGATTGATGAGCTCAAAAAAGAAGTGAAGCTGAAAAACATCCAGGATCCTCAGGAAGTGCAGTCCGTCATTTCTGAAAAGCTTGTCGACATTTATAATAGCGGCGACGAACAGATTTCTGAATTAAATATTCAGGACGGGCGCCTGAACGTTATTCTGCTTGTCGGGGTAAACGGCGTCGGAAAAACGACAACGATCGGAAAACTTGCCCATAAGCTGAAAAATGAAGGCAAATCCGTTGTGCTCGCTGCCGGAGACACCTTCAGAGCCGGGGCGATTGAACAGCTTGAAGTGTGGGGGGAGCGTACAGGCGTGCCTGTCATTAAACAGGCTGCCGGAAGCGACCCTGCTGCGGTTATTTATGATGCCGTACACGCGGCTAAAGCAAGAGGAGCGGATGTGCTGATTTGTGATACGGCCGGCCGCCTTCAGAATAAAGTAAACTTAATGAAAGAGCTTGAAAAAGTCAAACGTGTCATCGAACGCGAAGTGCCTGAGGCTCCGCATGAGGTTCTCCTTGCGCTTGACGCGACGACAGGCCAAAATGCGATGGCGCAGGCGAAAGAATTCTCCAAAGCGACGAATGTGACGGGTATCGCGTTAACGAAGCTTGACGGCACCGCAAAAGGCGGTATCGTCCTGGCGATCCGCAATGAGCTTCATATCCCCGTGAAACTGGTCGGCCTCGGAGAAAAGGTTGACGATCTCCAGCGGTTTGATGCAGAATCTTACGTATACGGTCTCTTTTCTGATTTAGTTGAAAAAGCCGAGGATTAATGAATAAAAAACGAGTATAAAATGGACGGTTTTATACTCGTTTTTTTATACGCATTGATAGATCGGAATGGAGGGGGCAATTGTTGGACAAATGGCTGAAAGCTGAATTGGAAAGTAAGATCGGCGCGATAAACCATATGTCGCTGTTGGATGAACAGGGAGGCACTTCAACCGTTCGAAAAATAGTGACCGGCCAAGACGCATTTCTGCTGAAAAGTTCTTTTCAACAGAAGTATCGGGAATGGTTAATGAGAGAAGCCTTCGTTTTACAAAAACTGACGGAAACTCGTCGTCTGCCTGTTCCTATTTATTATGGGATGATACAGGAACAGCATGCCAGCCATATCCTAATGTCATTTGAGGATGGAATCACCCTGACTTCGGCTTTAAGAAAAGCAAAAGGGGATACTGAAAAGAAAAAGCTGATCAAAAGTTTCGGCCAGTTTCTGCAACGGCTGCATGAAACCGAAATGGTCTCTGGTTTACAGCCGGAAACAGACTGGCTCGATCTGCAAATCAAACGAGCCGGGGAATATGTCAAAAAAGGACAGGCTGAAGGAAGTGCAGAGCTTTTGAAGGAATTGGACAGGTGCAGGCCTGTTCCTGTTCAGCAGACAATGATTCACGGTGACTGCACGACTGATAATGTGCTGGTGAAAGACGGAGAGGTCTATCTGTTTATCGATGCTGCGGGAATATCGGCGGGAGATCCGCGATATGATGAATCATTAGCAATCAGTCATTTTGTCACAAATGAAGCATGCCTCAATGCTTTTTACGAAGGCTATTGCCGCTATCGTGTATCAAAACAAGAATTCGAGTATTTTAACGACGGTCTATATGAATTTTTTTAAAAAAACTTATTATGTAAAAAGAGCATCATGCTTTGACAAGATAAAAACTTGACACACGCTCTGAAACCATGTAAACTAAGTTTTTGTAAAGGGATTTGACTTAACAAAGGGGAGAGCTCAAATGTCGCTCGAAAAAACGACGAGAATGAACTATTTATTTGACTTCTATCAGTCGTTGCTGACGTCAAAACAAAAGAGCTATATGTCGCTTTATTATCTGGACGATTTCTCCCTTGGTGAAATAGCCGAAGAGTATGACGTTTCAAGGCAAGCCGTTTACGATAACATCAAACGGACTGAAGCGATGCTTGAACAATATGAAGAAAAACTGCTCCTTTTTAAAAAGTTTCAGGAGCGTAAAGAAATGTTTACAAAGCTGAAAGAGCTTGCTTCCGGGTTGCAGGAAGAGGGAAAAATGACGGCTCTGATTGAAGCGCTTGAGAAATTAGATTAGGAGGCGGCAAACAATGGCATTTGAAGGATTAGCCGACCGACTGCAAAAGACGATTTCAAAAATCCGTGGAAAAGGAAAAGTCAGCGAACAAGACGTAAAAGAGATGATGCGTGAAGTTCGTCTTGCGCTTCTTGAGGCTGACGTTAACTTTAAAGTCGTAAAGGATTTTGTGAAAAAAGTAAGTGAACGGGCTGTCGGACAGGACGTTATGCAGAGTCTGACACCCGGTCAGCAGGTTATTAAAGTCGTAAAAGAAGAGCTTACCGAGCTGATGGGCGGCGAAGAAAGCAAAATTGCCGTCGCCAAACGCCCCCCGACCGTTATTATGATGGTCGGGCTCCAAGGTGCCGGTAAAACGACAACCACGGGGAAGCTTGCCAACCTGCTGCGCAAAAAACATAACCGCAAACCGCTGCTCGTGGCTGCGGATATTTACCGCCCCGCCGCGATTAAACAGCTGGAAACACTGGGAAAACAGCTTGATATGCCGGTCTTTTCGCTTGGCGATCAGGTCAGCCCGGTGGAAATTGCCAGACAGGCGATTGAAAAAGCGAAGGAAGAGCATCATGATTATGTGATTTTAGATACCGCCGGACGGCTGCACATCGATCATGAACTGATGGATGAGCTCTCCGGCGTAAAGGAAGTCGCAAATCCTGAGGAAATTTTCCTTGTCGTCGACTCAATGACCGGTCAGGATGCGGTAAACGTCGCCAAAAGCTTTAATGACCAGCTCGGTTTAACGGGTGTCATTTTAACAAAGCTTGACGGGGATACCCGCGGAGGTGCGGCGCTTTCTATCCGCGCGGTCACCGAAACGCCGATTAAATTCGCCGGAATGGGAGAAAAGCTCGATGCTCTTGAAGCGTTCCATCCTGAACGGATGGCATCCCGGATTCTCGGAATGGGTGACGTGCTGACGCTGATTGAAAAAGCTCAGGCGACCGTTGATGAAGACAAAGCCAAAGAGCTTGAGCAGAAAATGAGAACGATGAGCTTCACATTGGATGATTTTCTGGAGCAGCTCGGCCAGGTCCGAAACATGGGGCCTCTTGACGAACTGCTGCAAATGATGCCAGGCGCAGGCAAAATGAAAGGCTTAAAAAACATCCAAGTCGATGAAAAACAGCTGAATCATGTGGAAGCGATCATTAAATCAATGACTGTTCTTGAAAAAGAACAGCCGGATATCATTAACGCCAGCCGGCGGAAGCGGATTGCCAAAGGAAGCGGAACATCCGTTCAGGAAGTCAACCGTCTTTTAAAGCAGTTTGAGGAAATGAAAAAAATGATGAAGCAGATGACCAACATGACAAAAGGGAAGAAAAAAGGCTTTAAATTACCTTTTATGTAATCGGTTATACATGATAAAACCGTTGTTAAGAAAAAACACTTTACAAACACTTTTATCATTGTTAATATACTATCTTGTTGAAATATTTTCGGAGGTGCTAGTAAAATGGCAGTAAAAATTCGTTTAAAACGTATGGGAGCAAAAAAATCTCCTTTCTATCGTATTGTTGTAGCAGATTCTCGTTCACCGCGTGACGGCCGTTTCATCGAAACAGTCGGCACATACAACCCGGTTGCAAAGCCGGCTGAAGTGAAAATCAACGAAGAGCTTGCTCTTAAATGGCTTCAAACAGGAGCTAAACCTTCTGATACAGTCCGCAACTTGTTCTCAAGCCAAGGAATTATGGAAAAATTCCACAACGCTAAACAAGGCAAGTAATGACTGATCAGAACTTGGAAGATTTGATTGTCAGCATTGTGGCTCCGCTTGTCGACCATCCGGAAGACATAACGGTCACAAAGGAAGAGACTGATCAAAAGATTGCGCTGCGCTTATCTGTCAATAAGTCAGATACCGGTAAGATTATCGGAAAGCAAGGCCGGACTGCAAGAGCGATTCGAACCGTCGTTTTTGCAGCTGGCGCACAGTCTTCTAAGAAAGTTCAATTTGAAATATTTGACTGAAAAAGGGAGAGGGCCGGCACCTCCCCTTTTTTTACACGTAAAAAAGGCAAATGAACAGAAATATGTTGGAAGAGTGGGGAGTCTGGTCCTATGCAGATTATTCACAGGGTAACCGTTATGCAGGTTCTGACCGAGCAAAGCAAGGAAAAGCTTTTGGCCTCTTTTGCAGAAAAAAAGCAAACGCTTGAACGAGAATGCAGCCAGCTCTATTTTCAGCTTAGAAAACATGAAAAAGATCAGCAGAATCCCGATGTAGCGGAATCTTTTAAAAAAGCCATTGAAAAAAGACAAGACAAAATCAAAATGATCGATTTCCAAATAAGCCAGACAGAGTCGCTCCCGCTTGGAAGCGAAGTGAAGGAAAAGGAGATCGATGCGCTGCTTTCAATCAATGTCGGTGATAACTGGCATGAAAAAACAGCGGCAAATACCATCGTCATAAAAGACGGGGTAGTAATTGAAATCCGCCCGAGGTGATAATATGACAAACAGATGGTTTAATGTAGGCAAAATTGTAAATACCCACGGCATTAAAGGCGAAGTGAGGGTCATTTCTAAAACGGACTTTGCCGAAGAACGGTACAAGCCCGGCAATACGCTTTATTTGTTTGCGGAAGGGGCTGCGGAGCCAATCAAAGTAACGGTCAGCGCCCACAGGCTTCACAAGCAGTTTCACCTGCTGCAATTCAAAGAAATGCCGAGTCTCAATGAAGTCGAGCACCTAAGAAACATGGTGATCAAAGTCCCTGAAGAAGACTTGGGAGAGCTTGAAGAAGATGAATTTTATTTTCATGAAATCATCGGCTGCGAGGTTGTGTCAGAAGACGGGGAACTGATCGGCACAGTGAAGGAAATCTTGACGCCCGGGGCTAATGACGTATGGGTGGTTGCAAGAAAAGGCAAAAAAGATGCGCTCATTCCGTATATTGCTTCTGTGGTAAAGGATATTAATATAAATGAGAAGAAAATTAAGATTCATGTAATGGAAGGGTTAATAGACGAATGAAAATCGACTTTTTAACACTGTTTCCCGAAATGTTTCAAGGGGTGCTCGGCTCATCCATTCTGCAAAAAGCACAGGAAAAAGAGGCTGTCCGTTTTGACGTCATCAATTTCCGGGCTTTTTCGGATAATAAACACCAAACGGTTGATGATTACCCGTACGGCGGGGGAGCCGGGATGGTGTTAAAGCCGCAGCCTGTATTTGATGCGGTTGAAAAGCTGACAGCCGGTACGGACGCCAAGCCGCGCATTATTCTCGTCTGCCCGCAAGGTGAGCGTTATACGCAGAAGAAAGCCGAGGAGCTGGCGGAAGAGGAACATCTCATGTTTATTTGCGGACATTATGAAGGGTATGATGAACGGATCCGGGAACATCTTGTCACCGATGAAATCTCCATCGGGGATTTTGTGCTGACCGGGGGAGAGCTCCCTGCCATGATGATTGCCGACAGCGTTGTCAGGCTTTTGCCGGGCGTCCTCGGGAAAGAAGCATCCCACGTGGAGGATTCCTTCAGCACGGGGCTTTTAGAGCATCCGCACTATACGAGGCCTGCAGATTATAAAGGCTTAAAAGTGCCTGAGACCCTTCTGTCCGGCAACCATGCAAAAATACAAGAATGGCGCAATAAAGAATCAATCAGAAGAACCTTTTTAAGACGTCCGGATCTTCTTGAAAACTATCCTCTCACTGATGAGCAAAGAAAATGGATTTCCGAGTGGGAAAACGAATAGATTCTATTGCGCAGGCGATGAAGATATGATAAGATACTACTTGTGGCTTAAGGAGGCTTATCCTTCAGAAGCTTGAAAACGATGTTCCGCTGTGCCTTGCAGTTGTGGCCAAGAGCATCTGTTGGAAGGAGTTGAAAACGATGCAAAAACTAATTCAAGATATCACAAAAGAACAGCTTCGCACTGATCTTCCTGCGTTCCGTCCTGGTGACACTTTACGTGTACACGTAAAAGTTGTTGAGGGTAACCGTGAGCGTATCCAGATCTTCGAAGGTGTTGTGATTAAGCGTCGTGGTGGTGGAATCAGCGAAACGTTCACAGTTCGTAAGATTTCTTACGGTGTTGGCGTTGAACGTACATTCCCTGTACACACACCAAAAATCGCGAAAATCGAAGTTGTACGTTACGGTAAAGTACGTCGCGCTAAGCTTTACTACCTGCGTGAACTTCGCGGAAAAGCGGCTCGTATTAAAGAAATCAGACGATAATGATAACGAACGAAAAGAGCTTGTTACCCGTAACAGGCTCTTTTTTTATATGAAATTTGTAAAAGCTGAACAAGCAACGTAAAATACATAAGAGATCATCGGAACATCCGGTTCCGGCAAATAAGGCAGGTGTCGAAGTCACATGACTATTCAATGGTTCCCAGGCCATATGGCTAAAGCGAGACGGGAAGTAACAGAAAAACTGAAATTAATTGATATCGTATACGAATTGGTGGATGCGAGAATCCCGATGTCATCGAGAAATCCGATGATTGAGGAGATTTTAAAAAATAAGCCGCGCATTATGCTTTTAAATAAAGCCGATAAGGCGGATGCGGCTGTGACTGCCCAGTGGAAGGACCACTTTCAGGAACAGGGCATTCCCTCTCTTTCAATAAACTCCGTTAACGGGCAGGGACTGCATCAAATCGTGCCGTCCTCAAAAGAGCTGCTGAAAGATAAGTTCGATAAAATGAAAGCAAAAGGCATTAGGCCAAGAGCAATCCGCGCATTAATCATCGGCATTCCGAATGTCGGCAAGTCTACTCTCATTAACCGGCTGGCCAAGAAAAACATTGCCAAGACGGGAGACAGGCCCGGCATTACCACTTCACAGCAGTGGGTAAAGGTAGGCAAGGAATTAGAGCTGCTCGATACACCGGGAATTTTATGGCCTAAATTTGAAGATGAGCTTGTCGGCTTGCGCCTGGCGATCACCGGGGCGATTAAAGATACGATTATCAACCTGCAGGATGTGGCCGTCTTCGGGCTGCGCTTTCTGGAAGAGCATTATCCCGACCGCTTGAAGGAGCGCTACGGACTTCAGGAAATCCCTGAGGATATCGCCGCTCTTTTCGACGCGATCGGTGAAAAACGCGGCTGTTTGATGGGCGGCGGAATGGTTGACTATGATAAAACAACGGAAGTCATCATTCGGGACATCCGGACGGAAAAATTCGGCAGGCTTTCATTTGAAACACCATCAGAATAAAGACGCGCAGCGATGCGGGTCTTTATTTTTTCCGCAGAATACCGATATACATAATGTAAGGGAGAAGAGAACGTGAATACATTAACCGTAAAAAGCGTAAAAGAACGCCTGCAAGAGGTCAGGGACGAAAGTGACCCCTTCCTTTCCCAATGTGAGAAAGACCCGAGAAAAAGCGTACAGACGCTTTTAGAGCAATGGCTGAAAAAGCACGCGAAGGAAAAAGCTCTTAAAGAGCAATGGCTGAACATGACGGCATACGAAAGACTGTCATCCAAAAAGGGCTTCCGCCTGATTGCGGGTGTTGACGAAGCCGGAAGAGGGCCGCTTGCCGGACCGGTTGTCGCCGGCGCCGTCATTTTGCCGGCAGAATGCGAGATTCTCGGTCTCACGGACTCGAAGAAATTGTCGGAAAAGAAGCTCGAGGAGTATTACAGCCGGATCACGGAAGAAGCGGCGGCTGTAGGAGTCGGCATTGTCCATGCGGACGTCATTGACCGGATCAACATATATGAGGCCGCGAGACTGGCGATGGTAAAAGCCGTCAATGCTTTAACGGAAACACCTGATTATCTGCTTGTTGATGCCATGACCCTTCCGCTTGACATTCCGCAGTCATCAGTTATAAAAGGGGATGCCAAAAGCGTGTCAATTGCCGCCGGAGCCTGCATAGCAAAAGTAACGCGGGACCGTCTCATGGCTGAGTACGCCAAAACCTACCCCATGTACGGCTTTGAAAAAAATAAAGGCTACGGAACGAAAGAACATCTTGAAGCTCTTCAGGCATACGGACCGACAACTATTCACCGAAAAACGTTCGCTCCCGTTCAATCTTATTGTTAGAAAAGAGGCTTAAGACATGAACATAAGCGGCGAAATCCAAGCGGCTTTCAGACAGCTGACGGCGGAAATCCCTCCGGACCGGCAAGATGGCGGTAAAGACAGCGGCGCTCAAAGGCTGCTGTTAGGGAAGGTTCTCCGTTTGCTGGACGATCAAAGCGCTCTTATCCAAATCGGCGGCCGGACGATGCAGGGAAAACTTGAAACCGCCCTTCGTCCGCAGGCGTATTACTGGTTTTCTTATGACAAACAGCCGGCGGAAAAAACGGGCCGGCTTCATGTCATCGACCAATTCGAAGGAAGCCCGAAAACCGTTCAGGAAGCGGCGGGAAGACTGTTAAACGCTCTTTCCGTCAAACCAGGTCCTGTGTCTCTGCAGATTGCCGAAACATTTATGCAGCAGAAGCTGCCGATGACGGAAAACAGCCTCAAAGCCTGTATCCGCTGGGCTGAATCGCTTCCGGCCGCCGAATTGAAAAAAGCGGCGGAAACAATCGTATTTGCGCTGAAACGGGAACTGCCCGCACATCCGGAAGTCTTGTCAGCCATTCATGCCGTTAAATATCCGGTTCCGACCCGGCGCCTCCTCTCAGGACTGCTTCAGGCAATCAATCAGGCTCCGCAATCGGCAAAAGAGCTGTCTGTGCTCAAAGAGGCGGTTTCTGACGTGTTAAACGCGGAAACGGATCTACATGCAGAACGTCTCTTGAAGAAGCTTGCCGAGGCTGCACGCATGCCGATCTCAGAAACCGGGCTGATGGATGAAGGAGAACGGACGGAATCAAAACAATCACCATTTGTCCGAGAGACTCGTGAAAACGGAAAGGCAGTCTCAAGCCAACCTTCTCCTCCGAGTGCACGGACAGATACGGAACTGCCTGAAAAAACGGCAAAACAGATTATAGAGAAATTAATGACATCGGCAGAAAAAACTGAAAACCGTCCCGTAAAAGTAACGGCGGAGATCATGAAGACTTTCATTTCTCAAGAAAAAACATTGAAAACAACGCCTGTTCTTCAAAACGCACATCTGACAGAACAGGAGGCGGCTGTTTTCGAAAAAGCCGTTCAGCTCACCGAATTGAAATATGCGGAAAAACATGATGTATTAAGCCTTTTGCAGAAAATCAAAAAAGGACTGGGCACGCGTGATGAATTATCATTCATTACAGCGCTTGAAAAAGGCGTGTCTCCGCAGCCGGAGAAACAAGCGCTGAAAACAGCCCTCCAAGCCGTCCGGACGCTTCAAGAAGCGCCCCAATCCGTTAAACAAGAGGCGGAACCGCTTATTCATAAATTAAACGGCCAGCTGTTTATTGAGCAGCATAACCCTTCTTTTACGCAGATGGTGCTGTCATTTCCGCTGGGAGCGTCCGCGTATGAGAATGACATCACAGTTCTCTTTAAAGGACGGAAGAAGCCGGACGGAAAACTCGATCCGTCACATTGCAGGCTCCTGTTTTTGCTGCATCTTGAAACACTGCAAGAAACCGTTGTGGATTGCATGATTCAGCAAAATGTAATGACCATTACGGTTGAGACTGATTTTGAGCTTCAGGCGGCCATCGACCCTCTCGTACCGGCTTTAAAAGAAGCCGTAAAAGAAACGGGCTTCAGCCTGTCAGGCGTCACGTCTAAAAAACGGCGCCCGAAAGACCAGAGCGCTCTTGTGGAAGAGTTTATAGAAAAAGACGGCGGAAGAAAAGTGGATGTGAAAATATGAAAGAGCAAACGCCGTTAAGAAGAGCTGTCGCCCTGCATTACGACCGGCAGAAAGACCAAGCCCCGAAGGTTGTCGCAACAGGCAGGGGGCACGTGGCGGAAAATATTATAAAAGAAGCTGAGAAGGCTGGGGTTCCCATTCAGGAAGACAGAACCCTTGTCGAATTAATGCGCCATTTGACGGTTGACGATCAGATACCGGAGGCGCTTTATGAAACCGTTGCCGAAATTTTTTCATTTGTTTACAGACTGGACGAAACCCTGAAAAACGAAAAATAAGGACCATTCATTTCCCGGACTCCGTTTAAATTTATATTTTCAATAAAATAAAAGTTAGAATGTTTGGAAGGATATAAAGATTTTGTTTTGAACCCTAGACAATTCTTCCAGTATTATATAGAATGAAAGCGCAGTCTATTTTTAGTTTTGCTACATAAGTTAGGAGGATGGGAAATGAATATCCATGAGTACCAGGGAAAAGAAGTCCTCAGAAAATACGGGGTGTCTGTTCCTGAAGGTAAAGTGGCTTTTACAGCAGAGGAAGCAGTTGAAAAAGCAGAGAGCCTGTCAAGCTCGGTTTATGTCGTAAAGGCGCAAATCCATGCTGGCGGCCGCGGCAAAGCTGGTGGGGTAAAGATTGCAAAAACAAAAGATGAAGTGAAAGAGTATGCCGAAGAACTGTTAGGCAAGACGCTCGTCACACATCAAACGGGTCCGGACGGACAAGTAATAAAACGCTTACTTATTGAAGAAGGCTGCGATATTAAAAAGGAATACTATGTCGGGCTTGTACTTGACCGCGCTACTTCAAGAATCGTTTTAATGGCGTCTGAAGAAGGCGGAACGGAGATTGAAGAAGTAGCGGAAAAAACACCTGAAAAAATTAAAAAAGCGGTAATTGATCCGGCTGTCGGCCTTCAGGGCTATCAGGCAAGGGAAATTGCATTCGCAATTAACATCCCGAAAGAGCTTGTCGGCAAAGCCGCTAAATTTATGCTCGGCTTATATAAAGCATTTGTTGAGAAGGACTGCTCCATCGCCGAGATCAACCCTCTCGTCGTTACGGGGGACGGAAACGTCATGGCGCTGGATGCTAAGCTGAACTTCGACAGCAATGCGTTATACAGACAAAAAGACATTATGGAATACAGAGATTTAGATGAAGAAGATCCGAAAGAAATCGAAGCGTCAAAATACGATTTAAGCTACATTTCCCTTGATGGAAATATCGGCTGCATGGTAAACGGCGCGGGTCTTGCAATGTCTACAATGGATATCATTAAACACTACGGCGGAGAACCTGCAAACTTCCTTGATGTCGGGGGCGGCGCAACCGCAGAAAAAGTTACGGAAGCTTTTAAAATCATTCTTTCCGATCAAAACGTAAAAGGAATTTTCGTTAATATTTTCGGAGGCATCATGAAGTGTGATGTCATCGCCGAGGGCGTTGTTGAAGCGACGAGACAAGTCGGATTGACATTGCCGCTGGTCGTGCGCCTTGAAGGGACAAACGTAGATTTAGGAAAGAAAATCCTGAATGAATCAGGCTTAAACATCACATCTGCGGAATCAATGGCAGACGGCGCACAGAAAATCGTATCCTTAGTTTAGGAAAGAATGAAAGGCAGGGGACCAGATAATGAGTGTTTTTATCAATAAAGATACAAGAGTTATTGTACAGGGGATTACAGGTTCTACCGCTTTATTTCATACAAAGCAGATGCTGGAATACGGCACGAATATCGTTGGCGGTGTAACACCTGGAAAAGGCGGAACGGAAGCGGAAGGCGTACCGGTATTCAATACGGTCGCAGAAGCGGTTCATACAACGGGCGCTGATGCGTCAGTTATTTACGTGCCGGCTCCGTTTGCGGCGGACGCAATTATGGAAGCGGTTGACGCGGAAATTGATCTTGTCATTTGTATCACTGAGCACATTCCGGTTTTGGACATGGTGAAAGTGAAGCGCTTTATGGAAGGCAAGAAAACGAGATTAATAGGGCCGAACTGCCCGGGTGTTATTACACCTGAAGAATGCAAGATCGGCATTATGCCGGGATACATTCATAAAAAGGGTCATGTAGGCGTTGTATCCCGTTCAGGAACATTGACATACGAGGCCGTCCATCAGCTTTCAGAAGCCGGCGTAGGCCAATCTACCGCTGTAGGGATCGGCGGCGATCCGGTCAACGGCACGAACTTTATTGACGTGTTAAAAGCGTTCAATGAAGATCCAGAAACACATGCCGTCATCATGATCGGAGAAATCGGCGGCACAGCTGAAGAAGAAGCGGCTGAGTGGGTGAAAGCGAACATGACGAAGCCTGTTGTCGGCTTTATCGGCGGTAAAACCGCGCCTCCAGGAAAACGCATGGGCCATGCGGGCGCCATCATCTCCGGAGGAAAAGGCACGGCAGAAGAAAAAGTCAAAACGATGAACGCCTGCGGAATTGAAGTCGCGGAAACCCCTTCTGTAATGGGTGAAACGCTGATTAAGGTGTTAAAAGAAAAAGGCTTATTTGAAACGTGCAAAACGCACTGATCGAAGCAGGGGCAGCCGTAACGGCTGTTCCTGTTTTTGCTGAAAAAAAGAGGAGGTTGCCAGATTTGGATCAAGCATCGCGCTGTTTAATGGTCTGCAGTATTAATCAAATCATTTCCCCGTCTCTTCTATTAAAATGGTGGAAAGCTGATCACTCTCTGTCTTTTTTACCGGATCCGCATCCATTAACTGTTTTATCAGAAGGGAAAACAGCCCCGGAAGCAATTTTTCGGGAAATAGAGCGCAAGAATTCGGAACTTGATGAAGTTCTGTCCGATTACCGCCGCGAAGGCATTACTGTCATTCCGATTTCGTCAAGCCGCTATCCAACATGGCTTAAAGCGATTTATGATCCGCCGGCTGTCTTGTATGCAAAAGGGAACACGCTGCTTCTTGAAAAAGGCAGAAAAATCGGGATTGTAGGAACGCGGAAACCGACGGAAGACGGAATAAAAGCGGTTGGGCATCTTTCCGCCGAACTCTCAAAAAAAGGCTGGGTCATTGTAAGCGGGCTTGCATCCGGTATAGACGGATTGTCTCATAAGGCGAGCATCAGGGCAAAAGGGCTTACGATCGGCGTGATAGCCGGCGGATTCCATCACATCTATCCCCGGGAAAATCTCCTGTTAGCAGAATACATGGCTGAACACCATCTCCTACTCTCAGAACATCCTCCTGAAACAAAGCCGAAAAAATGGCACTTTCCGATGAGAAACCGCATAATCAGCGGACTAAGTGAAGGAATTGTGGTCGTGCAGGGAAAAGAAAAAAGCGGTTCATTAATCACAGCTTACCAGGCTCTCGATCAAGGCAGAGAGGTATTTGCCGTTCCGGGTTCCATATTTAATCCATATTCCGGAGGACCTATAAAACTCATTCAAGAAGGGGCGAAAGCTGTATTATGCGCAGAGGATATTGACGGAGAGCTGACCGCCCGATGCGTTCAGTATACGGAACCCTTTTGAAATATCGTTTGACAAACGGTATTGTAATATTTAATAATAGTGAGGATTTAAAGTTGCACATTATTTTCATGTATAAAATGACGTTCATCATAAAGAATGGAATGTTGAAAGCCATAAAAAGGCAGCTCTAAAATAAATTGATACTTGAAAAGAGAGAGAACACCTCTTGAGGGGGATGAAAATGTCTGATTATCTAGTCATCGTGGAATCGCCGGCAAAGGCGAAAACGATTGAACGTTATTTAGGGAAGAAATATAAAGTCAAAGCTTCAATGGGACATGTCCGGGATCTTCCGAAAAGTCAAATGGGAGTTGACATCGAACAGAACTTTGAACCGAAATATATTACGATCCGCGGAAAAGGCCCTGTTTTAAAAGAATTAAAAACAGCGGCAAAGAAAGCAAAAAAAGTCTATCTCGCGGCCGACCCCGACAGAGAAGGGGAAGCGATTGCATGGCATCTCGCACACAGTCTTGATCTGGATCTCAGCTCGGACTGCCGGGTCGTCTTTAATGAAATAACGAAAGACGCCATTAAAGAATCATTTAAACATCCGCGCATGATTAATATGGATCTTGTCGATGCGCAGCAGGCGCGCCGCATACTAGACAGACTCGTCGGATACAAAATCAGCCCGATTCTTTGGAAAAAAGTAAAAAAAGGCCTCAGTGCGGGCCGTGTGCAATCCGTTGCGCTCCGGCTGATCATCGACCGGGAAAAGGAAATCAACGACTTTAAACCTGAAGAGTACTGGACGATTACCGGCTCATTTTTAAAGGGAAAAGAGACGTTTGAAGCCGGATTTTTCGGAAAAAACGGCAAAAAGCTTCCTTTAAAAAACGAAGAAGACGTAAAAGCCATCCTTGCCCAGCTGAAAGGCAATAAGTATACAGTTGACAAGGTTACGAAAAAAGAGCGCAAACGAAATCCCGCTCTGCCGTTTACAACGTCCACTCTGCAGCAGGAGGCTGCAAGAAAGCTGAATTTCAGAGCGAAGAAAACGATGATGATCGCTCAGCAATTATATGAAGGAATTGATCTCGGCAAAGAAGGGACAGTCGGGCTCATCACGTATATGAGAACGGACTCAACGCGGATTTCCAACACAGCCGTTGAAGAAGCGTCAGCTTTTATTGATCAGGCGTACGGAAAAGAGTACTTAGCGGGAAAACGGAAACCGGCAAAGAAAAATGAAAACGCTCAAGATGCCCACGAAGCGATCCGCCCGACTTCGGTGCTCAGAAAACCTGCCGACTTAAAAGCGGTGCTTGGAAGAGACCAGCTCAGATTATACAAGCTGATTTGGGAGCGCTTTGTTGCAAGCCAGATGGCGCCTGCCGTCCTTGATACGATGAGCGTCGATCTCAGCAATAACGGATTGACATTCCGGGCAAACGGAAGTAAAGTCAAATTCGCCGGCTTCATGAAAGTCTATGTAGAGGGTAAAGACGATCAGCTGGAAGAAAAAGACCGCATGCTTCCGGACCTTAAAGAGGGAGACACGGTTTTATCGAAAGATATTGAGCCTGAGCAGCACTTTACTCAGCCGCCTCCGCGTTATACAGAGGCGCGCCTGGTTAAAACGCTTGAAGAACTGGGGATCGGCCGTCCTTCGACATATGCGCCGACTCTTGACACCATCCAGCGCCGCGGTTACGTGGGATTAGACAATAAACGGTTTGTGCCGACTGAGCTTGGGCAGATCGTGCTGGATCTTATCATGGAGTTTTTCCCGGAAATCATTAACGTTGAATTCACGGCTAAAATGGAAAGAGACCTTGACCATGTTGAAGATGGCCAGACAGAATGGGTTCAAATCATTGACAGCTTCTATACTGATTTCGAAAAACGCGTGAAAAAAGCGGAAGCCGAAATGAAAGAAGTGGAAATTGAACCTGAATACGCCGATGAAGATTGTGAGTTATGCGGCTCCCGGATGGTTTATAAAATGGGCCGGTACGGCAAATTTATGGCGTGCTCCAACTTCCCTGACTGCCGGAATACAAAACCGATTGTCAAACAAATCGGCGTAAAATGCCCTAAGTGCCATGAAGGAAACATTGTCGAACGAAAATCAAAAAAGAAACGCATCTTTTACGGCTGTGACCGTTATCCTGAATGCGACTTCGTATCTTGGGACAAACCGATTGAACGAAAATGCCCGAAATGTGAAAATATGCTCGTAGAGAAAAAGCTTAAAAAAGGCATACAAGTACAATGCGTCGAATGCGATTATAAGGAAGAACCACAGAAGTAGCGGTGAGCAGAGCCTTGCTCACCTTCTTTGTGTGGAAGGGACAAACAACAGGAGATGAAAAGAAATGAACCAGCAAACAGTTAATGTAATCGGAGCAGGCCTTGCCGGAAGTGAAGCGGCATGGCAGCTTGCAAAACGAGGAATTCAAGTGAAACTATATGAAATGCGGCCCGTCAGGCAGACGGCAGCCCATCATACTGATAAATTCGCCGAACTGGTATGCAGCAACTCCCTCCGTTCAAATACACTCGCCAATGCGGTAGGCGTATTAAAGGAAGAAATGCGGGCGCTTGACTCGGCAATCATTCAATCTGCTGATAAATGTTCGGTTCCGGCCGGGGGAGCGCTTGCCGTTGACCGTCATGAATTTGCGCAAAGCGTGACGGATCTCGTGAAAAACCATCCGAACGTAACGGTTCTTACTGAGGAAGTAACAGAGATTCCGGAAGGCCCGACTGTTATCGCGACCGGACCGCTTACGTCAGAATCGCTTTCACAGCAGCTGAAAGAGCTCACGGGAGAAGAGTATCTGTATTTTTATGACGCGGCGGCGCCGATTGTCGAAAAAGACAGCCTTGATATGGAGAAAGTGTACTTAAAATCCCGTTATGACAAGGGAGAAGCGGCGTACTTAAACTGCCCGATGACAGAGGAAGAGTTCGACCGTTTCTATGAAGCATTGACGACGGCTGAGACGGTACCTTTAAAAGAATTCGAAAAAGAAATCTTCTTTGAAGGCTGCATGCCGATTGAAGTCATGGCGAAAAGAGGCAAGAAAACGATGCTGTTCGGACCGATGAAACCGGTCGGACTGGAAGATCCGAAAACAGGCAAGCGCCCTTATGCAGTCGTTCAGCTCAGACAGGATGATGCGGCGGGAACGCTTTATAATATTGTAGGTTTTCAGACACATTTAAAATGGGGAGACCAAAAAGAAGTGCTTAAACTGATCCCCGGTCTTGAAAATGTTGATATCGTCAGATACGGCGTCATGCACAGAAACACATTTATCAACTCGCCGAGCCTTTTGAACCCGACATATCAATTTAAACAGCGGAACGATCTGTTTTTCGCGGGCCAAATGACCGGCGTAGAGGGTTATGTTGAATCTGCCGCTTCAGGTCTTGTAGCGGGAATCAATGCCGCCAAACTTGTGCTCGGTCAGGATCTTGTGACATTCCCGCAGGAGACGGCGATCGGAAGCATGGCTCACTACATTACGACGACGAATCAGAAGAACTTCCAGCCGATGAATGCAAACTTCGGCCTCTTAAAAGAATTGCCTGTAAAAATTAAAAACAAAAAAGAACGAAATGAAGAATACGCTAAACGCGCAATTGAAACTATTCAAACTATTTCGAAAACGATATAGCTTTTCATTGCAACTTCGATGCATTATATGATACCATTTAAAAGCCCTTCGGAGAGGGAGGTCTTCATAATGACTGAGAATGTTAACTTTTTTTTAAAGTTATTCGTTGAATATTTACAAATTGAAAAAAATTATTCACAATATACTATTGTGAATTATGTTAATTCGATTGAAGAATTTGGGATGTTTCTGCATGCTCAAAATATAAATGGAATGAAAGAAGCTGCATATCATGATGTGAGAATATTTTTGACAGAGGCTTATGAAAAAGGCCTGTCAAGAAAAACAATCAGCAAGAAAATTTCAGCTTTGAGAAGCTTCTATAAATTTTTAATGAGGGAAAAGCTTGTTGAAGAGAATCCGTTTCAGCTTGTTCATCTGCCGAAACAAGAGAAACGGATTCCGAAGTTTCTTTATGAAAAAGAACTTGAGGAACTATTCGCTGTTTCAGACAGAAGTCAGCCGTCAGGGATGCGCGATCAGGCCCTGCTTGAGCTTCTTTATGCGACCGGAATGAGGGTCAGTGAGTGCTGTACGCTCACTGTCGGCGATCTTGACCTGTTCATGGATACGGTGCTCGTTCACGGGAAAGGCAAGAAGCAGCGCTATATCCCGTTCGGCTCATATGCCCGTGATGCGCTGGAGCTGTATATCAACAGCGGAAGGCAGTGCCTGCTTGAAAAAGCAAAAGAGCCTCATGATGTGCTGTTTGTCAATCAAAGAGGCGGCCCGCTGACCGCCAGAGGAATCCGGTATATTTTAAGCGGGCTTGTAAAAAAAGCATCCGGCACTTTACATATACACCCGCATATGCTTCGGCACACGTTTGCGACTCATCTGCTGAATGAAGGGGCTGATTTAAGAAGCGTCCAGGAGCTTTTGGGCCATTCCAATCTGTCTTCTACGCAGATATACACGCATGTATCGAAGGAAATGCTGAGAAACACATATATGTCCCACCACCCGAGAGCTTTTAAAGAAAATTAAAAGGAGGCCCTTCTCATGTCATCTTTTCATGCGACAACGATTTTTGCCGTCCAGCATAACGGGAAAAGCGCTATGTCAGGAGACGGCCAGGTCACATTCGGTCAGGCTGTAGTCATGAAACATACCGCGAGAAAAGTGAGAAAGCTGTTTAACGGAAAGGTTCTGGCCGGATTTGCAGGATCTGTTGCAGACGCTTTCACACTTTTTGAAATGTTTGAGGCGAAGCTTGAAGAATACAACGGCAATTTAAAACGTGCGTCGGTTGAGCTTGCGAAAGAATGGCGCAGCGATAAAGTGCTGCGCAAGCTGGAAGCCATGCTGATTGTCATGAACCAGGATACCTTGCTTCTCGTATCGGGAACAGGTGAAGTGATTGAGCCGGATGACGGCATTTTGGCAATCGGCTCCGGCGGAAACTACGCCCTGTCAGCAGGAAGAGCGCTGAAAACCTATGCCGGAGAGAATCTGTCCGCCAAAGATATTGCAAAAGCCGCTTTGAAAATCGCGGGCGAGATTTGTGTGTACACAAACGATCAGATCATTTTGGAAGAACTTGAATAGAAAGGACTTGAGGCGCATGGAAAACAAACCGTTAACACCGAGACAAATCGTAGATCGGTTGGATCAATACATTGTAGGACAGCAGGATGCGAAAAAAGCTGTCGCCGTGGCATTAAGAAACCGCTATCGCAGAAGTCTTCTTGATGAAAAACTGAGAGACGAGATCGTTCCCAAAAACATCCTGATGATGGGCCCGACCGGGGTGGGGAAAACAGAGATCGCCAGACGGATCGCCAAGCTTACCGGTGCGCCATTTATAAAAATTGAAGCGACAAAATTTACAGAAGTCGGCTATGTAGGCAGAGATGTCGAATCAATGGTCAGAGACCTCGTTGAGACATCCGTGCGGCTCATTAAAGAAGAAAAAATCAGCGAAGTGAAAGAACAGGCTGAAGAAAATGCAAACAAACGTATAGTGCGGCTTCTCGTTCCGGGAAAGAAAAAACAAGCGGGTGTGAAAAATCCGTTTGAAATGCTTTTCGGAGGAAGCCAGGCGGCAAATGATGATGAAGCCGACCAGCAGGAAGAAGCAAGCCTTGAAGAGAAAAGAAAGCGCATGGCGCATCAGCTCGCATTGGGAGAGCTCGAAGACCATTACGTCTCCGTAGAGGTGGAAGAGCAGCAGCCGTCGATGTTTGACATGCTGCAAGGCTCCGGGATGGAGCAGATGGGCATGAATATGCAGGATGCGCTGAGCAATCTGGTGCCAAAAAAGAAAAAACGCCGCAAAATGACGGTCAGAGAAGCAAGGAAGGTTCTGACCAATGAAGAGGCAGGCAAATTAATCGATATGGATGAAGTCGGCCAAGAGGCCGTGTTAAGAGCTGAAGAGGGCGGCATTATCTTTATTGACGAAATAGATAAAATCGCAAAAAACGGAGGGGCTTCTTCCTCAGCAGATGTATCGAGAGAAGGCGTTCAAAGAGATATCCTTCCGATTGTCGAAGGATCTACCGTCGTCACGAAATACGGCTCCGTCAAAACAGATCACGTGCTGTTTATCGCAGCCGGGGCATTCCATATGGCCAAACCGTCTGATCTGATTCCGGAGCTGCAGGGCCGCTTTCCGATTCGTGTAGAATTGAGCAAGCTGACAGTAGATGATTTTGTGAAGATTCTCGTCGAACCTGATAACGCCCTGTTAAAACAATATCAGGCTTTATTGCAGACAGAAGGTATATCTCTTGAATTTTCTGACGAAGCTATTCGTAAGATCGCCGAAGTAGCTTATCATGTGAATCAGGATACGGACAACATCGGAGCGAGAAGGCTTCACACGATATTGGAACGTCTCTTGGAAGACCTGTCGTTTGAAGCGCCGGACGTGACGATGGAAAAAGTCGCTATCACGCCGCAATACGTTGAAGAAAAGCTCGGAACGATTGCAAACAACAAAGATCTAAGTCAATTTATATTGTGAAAATTTAATAAGAGGAATTCTAGGAGGATTATTTATCATGGCTTTACTACAAAAAACACGAATTATTAACAGCATGCTGCAGGCTGCGGCAGGCAAACCCGTAAACTTTAAAGAAATGGCTGAAACGCTTCGTGACGTCATTGATTCTAATATTTTCGTCGTCAGCCGCAGAGGAAAGCTTTTGGGCTACTCTATTAATCAGCAGATTGAAAATGACCGCATGAAAAAAATGCTTGAAGACCGCCAGTTCCCGGAAGAGTACACGAGAAATCTGTTCAATGTTCCGGAGACGTCTTCAAACCTTGATATCAACAGCGAATACACGGCGTTTCCTGTAGAAAACAGAGACCTGTTCCAAGCGGGCTTAACAACGATCGTGCCGATCATCGGCGGAGGAGAGAGACTGGGCACGCTCATTCTGTCCCGTCTGCAGGATCAATTTGAAGATGATGATCTCATTCTTGCTGAATACGGAGCAACCGTTGTAGGAATGGAGATTTTAAGAGAAAAAGCGGAAGAAATCGAAGAAGAGGCGCGAAGCAAAGCGGTTGTTCAAATGGCGATCAGTTCTCTGTCTTACAGTGAACTTGAAGCGATTGAGCATATCTTTGAAGAGCTTGACGGAAACGAAGGCTTGCTTGTGGCAAGTAAGATTGCGGACCGTGTCGGCATTACGCGTTCAGTAATCGTTAACGCGCTGAGAAAGCTGGAAAGCGCAGGCGTCATTGAATCCAGATCACTGGGAATGAAGGGGACGTACATTAAAGTTCTGAACAACAAATTCCTTATTGAATTGGAAAACCTTAAATCTCATTAAGACAAAAGCAGGATCCCTAAAAATGGGCGTCCTGCTTTTTTTATGGACAATAGGTGAAAAGTTGCAGTTTAAAGTTGCTTATTGGAATCTGATCTGAGATAATCCATCTTGCTGTGTGAAAAAAGGAGGAAGATACAGAAATTCTGCTATTTTCAGTCTAATATTAAACAAATCCTTGTAGTACAAATATTCTAGGACTTAATACCTACATACAAAATAGATATAATTGAGCACTTTTTTTTAGCCTAACTTCATAGACTTTAAGCCTGTTATTTCTTACAATAAGCATATGGTTTTACAATTCTCGACAAGGATTTTTAGGAGAAAAATATCTGAAATGGAGGTAAGTGGATTTGGACTTATTTTCTGGAACTATACAAAATCTTGAGAATGCCTTGGGGAGAGCGGACATTAAGCAAAAAGTCTTAACTAATAATATCGCCAATATAGATACACCGAACTACAAGGCAAAAAAAGTCTCTTTCCGAAATTTGTTAGATCAGGAAACATCCAATCTTGAGGCTGTAAAAACCGACTATCGGCACGTTGACTTTACGGGTTCGGGGGACGATTATTCTATCGTGTCCAGCAGTGATACATCGTACCAGCAAAACGGAAACAATGTCGATATCGACAAAGAAATGACAGATTTAGCCGAAAACCAAATTAATTATCAGGCTTTGGTTGAAAGAATGAGCGGCAAATTCAATTCTCTGAAAACCGTCTTGACAGGAGGAAAATAATGAGTGGCTTTCAAAGCTTAAATATTTCGGGTTCCGCTTTAACTGCACAGCGTGTCCGGATGGATGTCGTATCGTCCAACCTGGCCAATATGGATACAACGAGAGCGAAGCAGGTAAATGGCGAATGGGTGCCTTACAGAAGAAAGCTGGTATCTCTCCAATCCGGAGGCGAATCATTTTCGTCCCTTTTACATTCCAAGATGAACGGAACAGGGAGCGCGGGAAGTGGCGTAAAGGTATCTGGTGTTACGGAAGACCCGTCCGCTTTTAATCTCGTTTATGATCCGGAGAATCCTGATGCGAATAAAGACGGATATGTACAAAAACCAAATGTAGATCCATTAAAGGAAATGGTGGATCTTGTCAGCAGCTCGAGATCATATGAAGCAAACGTAACTGCATTAAACGCCTCCAAAGGCATGCTTTTGAAGGCTTTAGAAATCGGAAAGTAAGGTGATGTAAGTGGTTAACGCTATTACTCCTTTTCAGCTTCAACAAACCCAAAACACTCAAAACGTAACGAATCAATTAAACCAAACTCAAAAAACTGATTCTTCAAACCAAACAAGCTTTTCGGAGCTTTTAAAAAACTCTATTGATTCGTTAAATGAGTCACAAGTAAAATCTGACCAAATAACGAACGAACTGGCTGCAGGAAAGGATGTAAACCTTGACGAGGTCATGATCGCTGCCCAAAAAGCAAATATTTCTCTGACGGCCGCTACCGAATTCCGCAATAAAGCCGTGGAAGCCTATCAGGAAATCATGAGAATGCAGATGTAGTGGTCAGATTGAAGAGAATGACTGGAATGACCGGGGGTTAACATGAATCGTACTCTAATGCAAATGAAAACCAAAACGGCAGCGTTTTGGAACAACAGATCAAAAACACAGAAGATACTCATGGTAAGCGGCTTGGCCGCATTCATTATTTTACTCATCGTCGTTATTATTTTTACTTCGTCTGAAAAGATGGTGCCTCTTTATAAAGATTTGTCCGCGGAAGAAGCGGGGAAGATTAAAGAAGAGCTCGATACGAAAAAGGTGTCTTCTGAACTTGCTGACGGCGGCACGGTCATTAAGGTTCCTGAGAGCCAAGTGGATTCGCTTAAAGTCCAGCTTGCCGCAGAAGGCCTGCCGAAAACGGGATCAATTGATTATTCGTTCTTCGGACAAAATGCGGGCTTCGGCCTGACAGATAATGAGTTTGACGTTTTAAAGGTTGAGGCGACTCAGACCGAATTGTCAAACCTGATAAATGAAATGGACGGTATCAAAAGCTCGAAGGTCATGATCAATATGCCGAAAGAAGCCGTGTTCGTCGGTGAAGATCAGCCGGCAGCATCCGCTTCAATCGTTTTGCAGATTAAACCGGGCTACTCGCTTGATCAAAACCAGATCAACGGGCTGTACCATCTCGTTTCTAAAAGTGTTCCGAACTTAAAAGAAGATAATATCGTCATAATGGATCAAAATTCTACATATTATGACAAAAGTGACGGCGGTGCAGGGTCCGTTTCTGACAGTTATGCTTCTCAGCAAGGTATTAAGTCGCAGGTCGAAAAGGACGTTCAAAAACATGTTCAGTCACTGCTCGGCACAATGATGGGGCAGGATAAGGTCGTGGTTTCCGTAACGGCGGATATTGACTTCACGAAGGAAAAACGCACTGAAGACACTGTCGAACCTGTCGATAAAGATAACATGGAAGGCATAGCGGTAAGCGCCGAAAAAGTTGCGGAAACGTACAAAGGCGACGGCGCGGCCAACGGCGGCACGGCCGGAACGGGAAGCAATGACACCGCGAACTATGCCGAGACAAACGGCGGTTCAAACAGCGGGGACTACGAAAAAAGCAGCAATAAAATCAACTATGAAGTCAACCGCATCCATAAAGAAATCGCTGAAAGCCCGTATAAAGTGCGTGATTTAGGCATTCAGGTCATGGTGGAGCCGCCTAATCCGAAAAATGCCGCTTCCTTATCAGCACAGAGACAGGCTGATATACAGAAGATTTTAGGAACGGTCGTCAGAACGTCTCTTGATAAAAACGAAACGCAAAATCAAAACCTGACAGACAATGATATCAACAATAAAATCGTTGTATCCGTTCAGCCGTTTGACGGAAAAACAAGCCTGAACACAGATTCGGCACAATCTTCAGGTCTTCCGATCTGGGTATACATTACAGGCGGCGTACTGCTTGCGGCCATTATTCTGCTTATTATTCTCCTCATCAGAAAGAAACGCTCACAAGAGGATGAATACGAAGAATATGAATATGAAACACCGCCGGAGCCGGTTCGATTGCCTGATATCAACGAAGAGAAAATTGAAACGGAAGAAACAGTCAGACGAAAACAGCTTGAAAAAATGGCTAAAGAAAAACCGGAAGACTTTGCTAAATTGCTTCGAAGCTGGCTGGACGAGGATTAGGGGGAATGGAAAATGGCGAAACGTGATCAGAACAAGCTTACAGGAAAACAAAAAGCAGCCATCCTCATGATTTCCTTAGGCCTTGATGTATCAGCTTCTGTATACAAGCATTTGTCTGAAGAAGAAATTGAAAGATTGACACTCGAGATTTCGGGAGTCAGAAGCGTCGATCATCAAAGAAAAGATGAAATCATTGAAGAATTTCATAATATCGCAATCGCTCAGGACTATATTTCACAAGGCGGTTTAAATTACGCCCGTCAAGTGCTTGAAAAAGCGCTCGGAGAAGACAAAGCGGTAAGCATTTTAAACAGGCTCACCTCTTCTTTGCAGGTAAAGCCGTTTGACTTCGCAAGAAAAGCGGAACCCGAACAGATTTTAAATTTCATTCAGCAGGAACATCCGCAAACGATGGCGCTGATTTTATCCTACCTTGACCCGGTGCAGGCCGGACAGATTTTGTCTGAGCTGAACCCGGACGTTCAGGCTGAGGTGGCAAGAAGGATTGCGGTTATGGACAGAACGTCTCCTGAAATCATAAATGAAGTGGAGCGGGTCCTTGAACAAAAGCTGTCCTCCTCCTTTACGCAGGATTATACGCAGACCGGCGGCATAGAAGCCGTTGTTGAAGTGTTAAACGGCGTAGACAGAGGAACGGAAAAAACGATCCTTGATTCATTAGAAATCCAAGATCCTGAGTTGGCGGATGAAATCAAAAAACGGATGTTTGTCTTTGAAGATATTGTCACCCTTGATAACCGTGCGATTCAGCGCGTGATCAGAGACGTTGAAAACGACGACCTCCTGCTTTCATTGAAGGTTGCGAGCGAGGAAGTCAAAGAAATCGTCTTCAGCAATATGTCACAGCGTATGGTTGAAACGTTTAAAGAGGAAATGGAAATTATGGGGCCTGTGCGTTTGCGTGATGTGGAAGAGGCGCAATCAAGAATCGTGGGCGTCGTCCGCAAGCTGGAAGAAGCCGGTGAAATTGTAATCGCGCGAGGCGGAGGAGACGATATTATTGTCTAATATCATTAAACAGCAATCATCATTTTCTCCTGAACAAAAACGGCGCAAGCTTTCCTTGCAGGAAGTCAGGAAAACACATTCCCAGCCAGATCGGGAGGAACCCGAAAATCCAGAGGCTCTCATGGCTTTTGCCAAAGCAGAAGCCGACAGGGTGTCTGAAGAAGCGAAAAATCAATTTGAGCACACTCTTCGGCAGATTGAAGAAGAGAAAAACCGCTGGGTGGAAGAAAAACAAAGATTGATAGAAGAAGCAAAGGCAGAAGGATATGAAGAGGGCATGGCATTGGGAAAAGCCGAGGCTCAAGCTGAATACGCTAATCTCATCAGCCGGGCCAATGCCGTTATGGAAATGGCGAGACAGTCAGTCGAGGAAAAACTGGAAAGCGCTGAGGAAGAAATTATTGAGCTTTCAGTTGCGCTCGCTAAAAAAGTATGGCGGCAAAAAAGTGATGATAAAGAGGCTTTCCTTCTGCTGGTCAAGCAGGTAGTAGCCGAAGTAAAAGATTATGATGACATCTCCATCTATGTGGACCCTGAATATTATGAGACGGTTCATCAGCATATGGACGAAATTCAGCAGCTGTTATACAAAGAATGCAGATTAAGCTTATATGCCGATGAAAAAGCCGCGAAGGGAACGTGCTCGATAGAAACTCCGTTCGGACGTGTCGATGCAGGCATAGACACCCAGCTGATGCAATTAAAGCAAAAACTTTTAACGGCGCTTGAGGCGGGAGCGGAGCAATGAAGACACAGTATTTAATAGACTCAATTGAAACAGCGGATCCGTACAAGCGCTACGGCAAGGTTAAACGGGTCATCGGGCTGATGATTGAATCAAAAGGGCCCGAAAGCTCGATCGGAGATGTTTGTCTCATTTATCCGAAAGGCCATGCGAAAAAAGCGATTAAAGCTGAGGTTGTAGGCTTCCAGGATGAAAACATTCTGCTAATGCCTTATCTGGAAGCGGCCAGCATCGCGCCGGGCAGCATTGTTGAGGCCACTGGCGAGTCGCTCCGCATCAAAGTAGGCGCGGGTTTAATCGGACAGGTTGTCGACGCGTTCGGCGAACCTCTTGACGGCCGGGCGCTTCCGAAAGGATTGTCCCCCGTTTCGACGGAGCAGCCGCCGCCAAACCCGATGAAACGCCCGCCGATACGGGAAAAGATGGGTGTCGGCGTCAGATCGATTGACAGTCTGCTGACGGTAGGAAAAGGGCAGAGAATCGGGATTTTTGCCGGAAGCGGAGTCGGAAAAAGCACCCTGATGGGAATGATCGCGAAGCAGACTGAAGCTGATTTAAACATTATCGCACTCGTCGGTGAACGGGGGCGCGAGGTGCGTGAATTCATCGAGAAGGATTTAGGCGAAGAAGGCCTGAAACGCTCGATAGTCGTAGTCGCGACCTCTGATCAGCCTGCCTTAATGCGTTTGAAAGCGGCGTATACGGCCACCGCCATTGCAGAGTACTTCCGCGATAAAGGCCGGAATGTGATGTTCATGATGGACTCTGTCACTAGGGTCGCGATGGCTCAGCGGGAAATCGGCCTGGCAGCGGGAGAACCGCCGACAACAAAAGGATATACACCTTCTGTGTTCGCTATTTTGCCCCGTTTGCTGGAAAGAACGGGCGCGAATGAACAAGGAACGATAACCGCTTTTTATACGGTTCTCGTTGACGGAGATGACATGAACGAACCGATTGCCGATACGGTGCGCGGAATATTAGACGGCCATATCGTTCTCGATCGGGCGCTTGCCAACAAAGGGCAGTTCCCGGCCGTGAACATCCTGAAAAGCATCAGCAGGGTCATGTCTAATATTTCAGACACATCGCATATAGAGGCGGCCAACAAATTCCGCGATCTTCTGTCAACTTATCAAAACTCTGAAGATCTCATTAATATCGGAGCTTACAAAAGAGGATCATCAAGAGAAATTGATGAAGCGATTCAGTTTTATCCGCAGCTTATTCAATTTTTAAAACAAGGAACGGAAGAACCTGCTCAATTGGAAGACAGCATTGCGGCATTGACGAGTCTGACAGGAAAAGAGGAATAAACATCGTGGCATACCAATTCAGATTTCAAAAGCTGCTGGAATTAAAAGAAAATGAAAAAGACCAAACATTGACTGAATACAGACAATCGGTTTCTGAATTTGAGACAGTGGCTGAAAAACTATATGAAAATATGAGCAAAAAAGAATTGCTCGAAAAAGACAAAGAATCAAAGCTGAAATGCGGGATGAGCGTTCAGGAAATGAGACATTATCAGCACTTCGTTTCCAATCTTGAGAACACCATCTATCATTATCAAAAGCTTGTCATCATGAAACGAAATGAAATGAATGAGAAGCAGGAACAGCTCACCGAAAAAAACATTGAAGTAAAGAAATTTGAAAAAATGCGGGAAAAACAATTTAATATGTTCGCACTTGAAGACAAAGCTGCAGAGATGAGGGAAATGGACGACATTTCAATCAAGCAGTTTATGATTCAGGGGCATTAGGAGCGAATGAAATGGCCGATAAAGAAAAGAGATCTGGAAAGTTCGGTTCAATCCTGCTTTTTATCATGATCCCGCTGATTTTTCTGATCATCGTCGCAAGCATCATCCTTTGGGCTGCCGGCGTTGATGTGATGAAGCCGATTCAGGAAACAGCCGCTAAAACGCCTGTTTTAAAAGAATTGGTTCCCGAAACGAAAGAAATGAAAAGCGCGGCGGAAAAGCAGAAAGAAGACAGAACGGCTTCTCTTGAAAAGACCATAAAGGAACAAAAAAGTGAAATTAACATTTTGAATAAAGATTTAGACACAAGCAAGTCCGAAATCGATAATCTGAATCAGAAAATCCGTTCACTGAAACAGGAAGCTGAACAGCAGCAGAAAACGAAGACGGATGAAACGAAAAAAGACGCTTCGGATTCAGCCGGAAAAGATAAAATGATCAACATCTATAAAAGTATGGACAGCGGTAAAGCGGCAAGCATTATCGTAAAGCTGAAAGAAAAAGAAGCCCTCGATATTTTAAACGGATTAAGTAAAAAGCAGCTTGCTGAAATCTTGACGAAAATGACTCCTGAACAAGCGGCTAAATATACAGAAAAACTATCCGCTGACGGAAATAAGGAGTGATGTAAGTTGAAGCTGCTTGAATTAACGGGTAATCGTACGCAGACTGCGCAAAACAGCAATGTGAAGATGAATGTGAACAGCTTAGGTCTATTTCAGAACTGGCTCCTGTCGGAAATCACTTCTCCCCGGCAGCCCGGAGATGAAACAAAAACAAGTGACGCAGAGCTGAATGATGCCCTATCGAAAATCGGTGATTGGCTGAAAGCCGGCCCGGAAGAAAAAGAATTGCAGCTAAAACAGCTGCTTGAGGCGGTAAAAGCTCTTGAAGGAAAGCAGACGGCTGAAACGGCTCTTCCTTTATTGAAACAGCTTGCCGAATCTGTTGAAGACATGTTAGCGGGAAAACAGCATGGGGCGAAGCCTGAAACGGATGAGCCGGATTCTTCCGCAAAAGACGGGGATTCCGTCAAGGATGCGCTTGAGAAGGGGCTGCTTTTCATTCAAGAAGCCGTATCTCAGCTCTTCACATCTCAGCAGGAACTGCCTGACAGCGCGAAGGCAAAGGCGGTTTACCAGGAAGGCGCCCGTTTATTAGAGGCATTGAAAAAACAAGGCGTTCCGGACCGCGTGATTCAAGACCTGCGGCAGACATTTTTTCCGAAAAACGAATCTGCATCTAAACTTTACTCCATGACAGCCGCTGAGCTGAAGAGCTTTCAAAGCGTCGCGGAGCAGCTTGCGGGCCTTTCTCAAAAGGGAACAAAGGAATGGGATATGGCTGAAACTGAGCTGAAAGCTTTTGTGTTATCTCAATCATCTGAATCATCCCAAGAGTCAGCCGGGAAAACAGAACAGCAAAACGGCGGCACGGTTTCTCACGCAAAGGCGCCTGACAGCAAATTGTCTGCACATATACTGTTTTCGGGAGCGAGAAGCCTTGCCGGCATTCAGCAAACGTCCGCAGGAGCTGAACAGCAGCCGGCAGAAAATAAACCGTTAACGGATCAGGTCATCAGCGGCTGGAAACAGATGAAATACACGCCTTTCGGGAAAACAACCGGAAGCTTTACGATTCGTCTTAATCCCGAGAACCTCGGATTTGTCACAATTAAGGTGACAAACGAAAACGGGATGTTTCAAAGCAAAATAATCGCATCCAGCCAGTCCGCGAAAGAGCTGCTGGAACAGCATCTTCCTCAGCTGAAACAGTCGCTTCCGAATATGTCGGTCCAAGTCGACCGTTTTACAGTCCCGCTTCAAAGCGGGGATCAGCAGCCTGTTTACGGGCAGACGGCCGATCACAATAAACAGCAGCATCAGGGACAGAGAGAGCAGAAGAACCAGCAGCAGTCAGGCGATTTCGGAGATATGCTGGAGGAGCTTTCTCTCAATGAAATGGAGGAAGAATAGTTGACATCAGTAAACTCGGATTATGCCGCGGCGGGCGCTTCAACCACTTCAAGCGCGAAGAGCACCTCCGCAGTAAACAGCAGCACGAATTTAGGGAAAGACGAATTTCTGAAGATCTTAATGACACAGGTTCAAAACCAGGACCCGCTCAATCCGGTTGATGACAAAGAATTCATAAGCCAGATGGCGACATTTTCTTCATTGGAGCAAATGATGAATATGAATACGACGATGACTAAATTTGTAGAAAATCAAGATCCGTTTACGATGTATGTGAACTGGATCGGTAAAAATGTCACATTCAGCGACAGCGACGGGAAGGACCAGACAAGCCCGGTCAATTCAGTCAAGCATTCAAACGGCAATTACGTGCTCGTGCTTGAAAATGGCAAAGAGGTCAGTCCGTGGAATGTGACGGCCGTCAGCGAAACATCTAAATAAAAAGAAACCCAGGGGGAATTTAACATGTTACGTTCATTATATTCCGGTATCAGCGGCATGAAAAACTTTCAGACAAAACTAGATGTAATCGGCAATAACATCGCCAACGTCAACACAGTGGGATTTAAGAAAAGCCGCGTTACATTTAAAGATATGATCAGCCAGACAGTCGCCGGCGGTTCAAACGTGACCAATTCAAAACAAATCGGCTTAGGTGCCGCGACTTCTTCCATTGATGTTGTTCATTCAACCGGCGCCCCGCAGGCTACACAGAATAAAACCGACCTAGCCATTGACGGAGACGGCTACTTTCAGATTAATACAGGCGCGGGAATTGTTTACACACGTGCGGGGAATTTCGGAAAGGACAATCAAGGGAACCTTGTTACGACTGACGGGTACTATCTTGAAAAAATCGGCGGCGGCAAAATCAATATTCCGACTGATGCGAAAGATTACAGCATCGGTGCAGACGGAACCGTTACATACACTGATGCAGGGGATGAGGTTCATGATGCCGGACAAATCGGTCTGGTCACGTTCCCTAACAGCGCCGGTCTGGAAAAAATCGGAGGCAACCTTTACAGAGAATCATTAAGTTCAGGAGCTGCGAGCGCAGTCACCACTCCGGGCGAAAACGGAACGGGTAAGCTTTTGGCAGGCTATCTTGAAATGTCAAACGTAGATCTGACAGATGAATTTACCGAAATGATCGTTGCTCAGCGCGGTTTCCAATCAAACTCAAAAATCATTACGACTTCAGATGAAATCCTTCAGGAGCTGGTTAATCTGAAACGGTAAGGAGGGAGGAGAGGCGGTTAGGCCGCTTCTCCGGATTGCATGATTCAAGTCACCCGTTTAAACGGCCAGCCTTTTACGCTGAACGCGCTGTTTATCGAACAGATTGAGTGCTTCCCCGACACGACGATTACACTGTCCAACGGCAAAAAATTCGTAGTGAAAGAACCGGAAGAAGCAGTTCTCAAAAAAGTCATATCGTTTTACCATAGCATACAAATATTTTCACTGGATCAGGGAATAGAGGAAGAAGAATGAAGAAAAAATTAGTCATCATTTTGCTGATTATTTTAATTGTCATCGCCGGCCTCGGAACGGCAGCATATTTTGTCGTCAGCGGAAATTCCGGCAAAGGCAAAAAGCCGACAATTGACGAAGTCGTTGCAGCCACTGTGTCTGTCGACGATATTACGACAAACTTAAAGTCTGACAGCATCATCCGTATCGGCATCAAGCTTGAAACCGACTCGGCTAAAGCGAAGGAAGAACTTGAAAAACGCGATTTTCAGGTGAAAGACAACATCATTTCCATTTTAGCCGACACAAGCGCCGGAGAGATTGAGGGAGATAAAGGAAGAGAAGCGTTTAAACAATCATTAAAAGAGAAAGTAAACAGCTATCTCCAAGAAGGAAAAGTTCAGAAAGTGTACATTACCTCCTTTAATCTGCAATAAAAACAAATTTGACAGAATACGGAGGTGAAGAAAATGTCAGGAGAAGTTCTCTCCCAAAATGAAATAGACGCACTGCTTTCCGCCATTTCCACGGGTGAGGCGGATGCGGAAGAGCTGAAAAAAGAAGTTAAAGAGAAAAAAGTAAAGGTATATGATTTTAAACGGGCTCTCAGATTCTCGAAAGATCAAATACGCAGTTTAACCCGGATACATGATAACTTTGCGAGGCTTCTCACAACACACTTTTCCGCCAAGCTCAGAACGTATATTCATATATCCGTCAGCTCAGTTGACCAGGTGCCGTATGAAGAATTTATCCGTTCCATACCGAACATGACGATTTTAAATTTATTCGATGTTCATCCGATGGAAGGCAGAATCATGATGGAGGTTAATCCCACCATCGCATACGCAATGCTTGACCGCGTCATGGGAGGCATCGGCATCACTCATAACAAAGCTGACAGCCTTACGGAAATTGAAACGAATATTATTTCTAACTTATTTGAAAATGCACTGGGCAACTACAAAGAAGCTTGGCAATCGATTGCTGATATTGACCCTGAAATGACTGAATTTGAAGTGAATCCTCAGTTTGTACAGATGGTTTCCCCAAATGAAACAGTCGTTGTTATTTCTCTCAATACGCAGATAGGTGAAATCAGCGGTGTCATTAATCTTTGTATTCCCCATGTCGTACTTGAGCCGATTATCCCTAAGCTTTCCGTACATTATTGGATGCAATCAGACCGGAATGAAGCGAAGCCCGAAGAAACGAAGTTGCTTGAAAAGCGCATCATGACGGCTCAAATTCCCGTTGTGGCTCTCTTGGGCGCTTCTGAACTGACAATAGAAGAATTTTTAAGTTTGGAAGTCGGGGACTGTATAACTCTGGACAAATCAGTGACTGATCCTCTTACTGTATTGGTCGGAAACAAACCGAAGTTTTTAGGGCAGGCCGGCCGGGTGAATCGAAGACAGGCAGTGCAAATTTTAGATCACGACATAAGAGGTGAACAAGATGAACAATAGATTATCTCAAGATGAAATCGATGCTCTTCTTAACGGCACAAACAGTCAATCAGAGGATACAGAACAGCCTCAAGGGGCGAACTTGTCTGAACTTGAGCGCGATGCGATCGGAGAAATCGGGAATATTTCGTTCGGCAGCTCGGCTACGGCGCTGTCCACTCTTTTAAATCAAAAAGTGGACATTACGACCCCGAGTGTGACCGTCATTTCAAAAAGCAAAATCAGTGATGAATTTCCTCATCCGTATGTTGCCATTGAAGTGAACTACACAGAAGGCTTTGACGGCAGCAATTTGCTCGTCGTCGAACAAAGCGACGCGGCCATCATCGCGGATTTGATGATCGGCGGTGACGGCCGGGGCGCCGATCCGTCACTCGGTGAAATCCACCTGAGCGCCGTGCAGGAAGCAATGAATCAAATGATGGGCTCGGCTGCTACGTCAATGTCGACCGTGTTCAGTAAAAAGATTGACATTTCTCCGCCAAGGGTTGAACTTCTGGATGTGACGGAAGAAAAAGGGACCGACAGAATACCTGAGGATGACCTGCTCGTAAAAGTGTCATTCCGTCTGAAAGTCGGCGAATTAATCGATTCGAGCATCATGCAGCTTTATCCGATTACGTTTGCGAAAGATCTGATCGCAGACCTGATGACTGCAGACCAGCATGAGTCAGAGGCCGCAGAAACCGTATCAGAACCTCAGCAAACATACGAAACGCCGCAGCCGGAGCCTGCCATGCAGCCGGAGCCTGCCATGCAGCCGGAGCCGCAGGCAAAACCCGAGCTTCCGAAGAGACAGGGAACCGCAAAAAAAGCTGCTCCTGTTCAAGTCGCTCCGGTAGAATTCCAGGCGTTTGATCATAACGAAGCGGCGCAAGGATCAAGGAATAACCTTGATATGCTGATGGATATTCCGCTTTCCGTTACGGTTGAGCTCGGCAGAACGAAGAGAAGTGTCAAAGAAATCCTTGAACTTTCTGCGGGAAGCATTATTGAGCTTGACAAGCTGGCTGGTGAACCTGTTGACATCCTGGTCAACCAGCGGATCGTGGCAAAGGGCGAGGTCGTTGTCATAGAAGAAAACTTCGGCGTGAGAGTCACTGATATTTTAAGTCAGGCAGACCGCCTTAACAATTTAAAATAAGCGAACATAGAGGAGAGAAACAGATTATGGCACACAGAATTTTAATTGTAGACGATGCAGCATTTATGAGAATGATGATCAAAGATATTTTAGTGAAGAACGGTTTTGACGTTGTAGCTGAAGCTTCAGACGGAGCGCAGGCAGTCGAAAAATTCAAAGAGCATTCCCCCGACCTAGTGACAATGGATATTACAATGCCTGAAATGGATGGGATTACAGCTTTAAAGGAAATTAAACAAATCGATCCGCAGGCGAAAATCATCATGTGTTCGGCTATGGGTCAGCAGTCAATGGTTATTGACGCGATTCAAGCCGGCGCAAAAGACTTTATCGTGAAACCGTTCCAAGCGGACCGCGTGCTTGAAGCTATTAATAAAACATTAAGCTAAAGGGTGTACGACTGTTGAAAAAGAGTCATGGTTTACTAGCTTTGATTTGTTGTTTCGTTTTACTCAATGTACATCCGTTCCCTGCTTTTGCGGCGGAGTCTGACAATTCCACCGTCAACGAATGGTTTGACAAACAATCAACAAACAAAACAGAGAAAAAAAGCGATACATCGAAACAAACGGCTGATCAAGAGATAGGGGATGCTTCTGCATCTTCTGTCTCCGCTTTTGATTTTGTAAAGATGATTGGGGCGTTATTATTCGTTATTCTGCTGATCTATGGATTTGTCAAACTGATGAATAGAAGAAACCGTCTGCTGAAGCCGTTTCAATATGTAGAAAATATCGGCGGAACGTCAGTCGGCCAAAACCGTTCCGTGCAGCTGATTAAAGTGGGAAACAGCGTTCTCGTAGTCGGTGTGGGCGAAACGATACAGCTTTTAAAAGAAATTGAAGATGAAAAAGAGCGCGAGGCGATTCTGAGCCAATACGAAGAGTCGATGTCTTCAAAAGTGGAATGGACCAAGCTCGTAAATCCGCGTAAGGATGGAGAAAAAAAGCCGCAAACGATGCTTCCGTCGTTTTCGAAAGCGCTGAAAGAACAGCTGAACGAGCTGAAACAAAGCCGTTCTGAAGGAAAGAAGAAAGGCCCTTATCATCATGAATGAATTTATTAATCTTTTTAATTCAAACAGTCCGACCGAAGTCAGCTCCACTGTTAAATTACTGCTGCTATTGACTGTCTTTTCAGTGGCGCCGGGGATTCTGATTTTGATGACCTGCTTTACGAGAATCGTCATCGTTCTGTCTTTTGTAAGAACCTCACTGGCGACGCAGAACATGCCTCCCAACCAGGTTTTAATCGGCCTTGCGCTGTTCTTGACGTTTTTTATTATGGCGCCGACTTTTTCAGAGATTAATAAGGAAGCCTTAACGCCGCTGATGGACAACAAAATCAGTCTCGATGAAGCATATACAAAAGCCGAGAAGCCGATTAAAGAGTATATGAGCAAGCATACAAGGCAGAAGGATCTGGCGCTGTTTATGAACTATGCCAAAATGAAAAAACCTGAATCGATTCAGGATATTCCTTTGACGACGATGGTGCCCGCTTATGCGATATCAGAACTCAAAACCGCTTTTCAAATGGGCTTTATGATTTTTATTCCGTTTTTAATTATCGATATGGTCGTGGCGAGCGTCTTAATGTCAATGGGAATGATGATGCTACCGCCGGTTATGATCTCTCTGCCCTTTAAAATATTGCTTTTCGTTTTGGTCGATGGATGGTATTTAATCGTGAAATCTTTGCTTGACAGCTTTTAGGGTAGGTGCTAATTGTGAGTTCAGAATTTGTAATTTCCATGGCGGAAAAAGCCGTATATGTAACACTAATGATCAGCGGGCCGCTGCTTGCGATCGCGCTGATCGTCGGTTTGCTCGTCAGTATCTTTCAAGCGACAACTCAAATCCAGGAACAGACGCTTGCGTTCATTCCGAAAATCGTGGCGGTGATGCTTGGACTGATCTTTTTCGGTCCTTGGATGCTGTCGACGATTCTTTCGTTCACAACTGATCTGTTCTCTCATCTGAACCGATTTGCAGGGTAGAATCAAATGAATTCCATCATTGATTTATTTCCCGCTTTTTTATTGGTCTTTATCAGAATCTCTGCTTTTTTTGTAACGGTGCCGGTGTTCGGACATCGGAATCTGCCGGCGGTTCACAGAATCGGCTTTGCTTTTTTTCTTTCGGTGATCTGCTTCAGCACGCTGAAACATGCGCCGGAAATAGAAGTAGGGGAACAGTATATGCTGCTTGTCATAAAAGAGGCCGTTGTGGGCTTGAGCCTCGGGCTGATTGCTTTCATGATGATGACAGCCATTCAGATAGCGGGTTCCTTTATTGATTTTCAGATGGGCTTTTCCATCGCCAATGTCATTGATCCGCAATCAGGAACGCAAAGCCCGCTGATCGGACAATTCGTTTATACGCTGGCGCTGTTATTTATGCTCAGCGTAAACGCCCATTATCTTTTATTGGACGGGATTTATTACAGCTTTCAGTATATCCCGCTTGATCAGGCATTTCCGTCGTTTGGAAATGATCACTTTGGACTTTTTATCGCAAAAAGCTTCAATGCCATGTTTATTATCGCTTTTCAAATGTCTGCGCCGGTTGTGGCCAGTCTGTTTTTAGTTGATTTGGCGCTCGGCATTGTGGCGAGAACGGTGCCGCAGCTGAATGTTTTCGTTGTCGGGCTTCCTCTGAAAATAGCCGTGAGCTTTATTATGCTGATCGTTTGTATGTCGGTGATGTTTGTCGTCGTCCGCAACATCTTCAGCCTTACCGTTGAAACCATGCGGAATCTATTGGCATTGGTCGGTGTGACATGATGAGACTCAGACTGAATCTGCAATTCTTTGCCGGTGAAAAAACGGAGAAAGCCACTCCGAAAAAACGGAAGGATACAAGAAAGAAAGGACAGGTCGCGAAAAGTACGGATGTGAATACAGCCGTTTCTTTACTGATTATCTTTCTTTCGCTGATCGCGCTCGGTCCTTATATGCGGGACAGGCTGCTGTCCTTTATTAAAACGTTTTATACGAAATCGATATCATTACATCTGTCAGCATCTGCCGTGCATGAACTGTTCGTGGATACGGTGAAAGATATCAGCCTCATCCTCGCGCCGATTATGCTGGTCGCGCTTGTGGCAGGTGTCGTGAGCAATTACATGCAGGTGGGTTTTCTGTTTTCTGCGGAAGTGCTCAAGCCTGACTTGAATAAGCTCAGCCCGCTGAAAGGATTTAAGCGGATTTACAGCATGAGGGCGATTGTTGAACTGGTCAAATCCATTTTGAAGATTACCGTGGTCGGTTTTGCCGCCTTTATGGTGCTCTGGCTTCATTATGGCGATATTCTCCGCCTTCCGCTTTTAACGCCTGCGGAAGTGCTCACTTTCGTTTCCAAGCTCACGCTTTGGATGGGGCTTGCGGGATCAGGGGCTTTAATGCTGCTGGCCGGGCTTGATTATTTATATCAGCGTTTTGACTATGAGAAAAATATCAGAATGTCAAAGCAGGATATAAAAGATGAATACAAAAAATCGGAGGGTGATCCGATTATCAAGTCCAAAATTAAGCAGAAGCAGCGGGAAATGGCGATGAGGCGGATGATGCAGGAAGTGCCGAAAGCGGATGTCATCATTACCAACCCGACCCATTATGCGATAGCTTTAAAATATGATGAAAAGAAAATGGACGCCCCTTACATTGTTGCCAAAGGGGTCGACCATCTCGCATTAAAAATCAGGCAGATCGCCAAAGAACACGATGTCATGACGATTGAAAACAGACCGCTCGCGCGTGCGTTATATGATCAGGTTGACATTGACCAGGCTGTGCCGGAAGAGTTTTTTAAAGTCATTGCGGAAATTTTGGCTTATGTATATAAAACGAAACAAAAAGTATAGTGAATTTCAGATTCAAAAGGAGAGAAAAACAGCATGTCAACAAGAGATTTATCGGTTTTAATAAGTGTTGTCCTCATTGTGGCAATGCTGGTGATTCCATTCCCTCCATGGTTGTTAAGTATTTTGATCATCATTAATATCTCTCTTGCGTTGATCGTGCTTCTCACCACAATGAATATGCAAGAACCGCTGCAATTCTCGATATTCCCGTCATTGCTGCTGTTATTGACGCTGTTTCGGCTTTCGCTCAATGTGTCGACGACACGTTCGATTCTTTCTCACGGAGAAGGGGGAAAGGTTGTTGAGACATTCGGGAATTTCGTTGTCGGCGGAAATGTGCTGGTAGGGCTTGTTGTCTTCATTATCTTGATTATTATTCAGTTTATCGTCATTACAAAAGGCGCCGAGCGGGTATCGGAAGTGGCGGCGAGATTTACGCTCGATGCGATGCCCGGAAAGCAAATGAGTATTGACGCGGATTTAAATGCCGGCATGATTACGGAGCAGGATGCAAAGCACAGACGTGAAAAAGTCGGCCGGGAAGCGGATTTTTACGGCGCCATGGACGGTGCGAGCAAATTCGTCAAAGGGGATGCCATCGCGGGTATCATCATCGTGATGATCAATATTATTTTCGGAATCGTAATCGGCATGCTGCAGCAGGGGATGAGCATACAAGAAGCCGCTTCTCACTTTACAATGCTGACGGTCGGTGACGGTATCGTTTCTCAAATGCCGGCCTTGCTCATTTCAACGGCTACAGGGATTGTCGTGACGAGAGCGGCATCTGAAGGAAACCTCGGTCATGATATTACAGGCCAGCTGTTTGCTTATCCGAAGCTCTTATATGTAGCCGCGGGAACTGTACTTTTGCTCGGTCTTCTTACACCGATCGGCATTCTGCTGACGGGGCCGATCGCCGGTCTGCTTGCATTCGGCGCTTATACGCTGTCCAAAACGGATAAGCCGAGCGAAGAAGAGGAAGAAATTCTTGAAGAAGAGGCTCAGGCGGATGAACTGAAAAGCCCGGAAAGCGTTGTGCAGCTTTTACATATTGATCCGATTGAATTTGAGTTCGGATACGGACTCGTGCCGCTTGCAGACGCGGGGCAGGGCGGTGATCTTCTTGACCGCATCGTCATGATCAGACGTCAGCTTGCGCTTGAATTGGGACTTGTTATTCCGGTTGTGCGCATCAGGGATAACATCGCGCTCCAGCCGAATGAATACAGATTGAAAATTAAAGGCAATGAAGTCGCTAAAGGAGAGCTCCTGCTGGATCATTACTTAGCGATGTCACCGACGCCTGAAGATGACGTCATTGAAGGAATTGAAACGATTGAACCGTCGTTCGGACTTCCCGCAAAATGGATCAGCGAAGCTGCAAAAGATGAAGCGGACATGCTGGGGTATACAGTTGTTGATCCGGCGTCAGTCGTATCTACGCATATTACAGAAAAAATTAAGCAGCATGCCCATGAACTGGTCGGCAGACAGGAAACAAAGCAGCTGATCGATCATCTGAAGGAAAATTATCCTGTGCTTGTTGAGGAAGTCACGCCAAACCCTCTTTCTGTCGGCGATATTCAAAAGGTGCTTGCCAAATTGCTGAGAGAAAAAGTTTCAATCAGAAACTTGGTGACCATTTTTGAAACTCTTGCCGATTACGGGAGATTAACGACAGATTCAGATCTTTTGACAGAATACGCGAGACAGTCGCTTGCCAAACAAATCACGGCACAATATGCGAGAGAGCATGAAACGCTGAAGGTCATCACATGCTCAGGCCGGGTGGAAAAAGCGATTGCAGACGGGGTTCAGCAGACTGAACAGGGCAATTACCTGTCACTCGACCCTGAGGTTTCAGACAGCATCATCCGTTCTGTCGCTAAAGAAGCCGAGCAGCTTTCCATCCGTCAGGAGTCGGCGATTCTTCTTTGCTCGCCTGCTGTCAGAATGTATGTAAAACAGCTGTTAGAACGGTATTTCCCTGATCTTCCGGTTCTTTCTTATAATGAGCTGGAAGCAAATGTTGAAGTACAGAGCATTGGAGTGGTGGATATTTAATGAAAATAAAGAAATTTACAGCCGCTTCAATGCAGGATGCCGCGAAGCAAATCAAAAAGGAACTCGGCAATGATGCCGTTATTTTACATTCCAAACAAGTAAAGAAACGAAAATGGCTGGGGCTGCGGTCGCAGCAGGCCGTCGAAGTGATAGCGGTTTTAGATCGTGACGTCAGGGAAGCGAGAAAAACGCCGCCGGCTGCCGCTGAAGAAATGAAAAAGACGGAAACAGCGGAGAAAGCTGAGCCTGTTCAGCCGCCGCGTCTTCCGGATCAAAGCATTTCCGGCGAACTGGCGCATTTTAAAGAAGTGCTCCCTGAACCATTAAAAAAAGCCGAGAGACTATTGAAGCAAGCCGGGCTTCCTGATCATACGCAAAACGCCGTACTCAGTGAATTGCTCCGTTCTTCAATTGTTTCCGGAGATTTAACTGAAGATAATGTCAGCTCAAAACTGCAGGATTTGTTAGTGAAAAAACTCCCTTCGGCAGACAGGTGGCAGGAAGGGATTCAATCAAAATACGTCGTGCTTTTCGGTTCAACCGGGGCCGGCAAAACGACTACACTTGCGAAACTCGCGGCCTCATCAATGCTGACAGAGCATAAAAAAATTGCCTTTATGACGACGGATACTTACCGGATTGCCGCGGTCGAGCAGCTGAAGACATATGCGGAGCTGCTTCAGGCTCCTCTTGAAGTATGCTATTCAAAGGAAGAATGTCTGAAGGCACTGGAAAAATTCGCTGAATATGACCATGTTTTCATTGATACAGCCGGTAGAAACTTTAAAGAAGAGCAGTATATTACGGAATTACAAGAGATGATTCCGTTTGAATCAGGCTTACAATCCTTTCTCGTATTATCGGCATCTGCAAAATATGAAGATATGAAACAGGTGCTGAAACAGTTTTCAGGTGTGCCGGTCAATCAATTCATTTTCACGAAAACGGATGAAACCGCCTCACTCGGCTCCGTGTTTCAAGTGCTGTCGGAATCAAGAATCGGCGCCGCCTATTTGACAAATGGACAGGATGTGCCTGAAGACATCCTATCGGCTTCACCAAAAGAGTTTGTAAGGATGCTTTTGACATGAAACCCGATCAGGCAGAGTCATTAAGAAAGAAAATGAGAGAGCGGCAAATGATCAAGCCGGAGCTTTATGTGAAAAAAGCGAAGACATTAGCCGTCATCAGCGGTAAAGGCGGCGTCGGAAAATCTAATTTAACATTAAACATGGCAGTTGCCCTGCAGGAAAAAGGAAAAAAAGCACTCATCATTGATCTTGACATCGGAATGGGCAACATTGATGTGCTGATCGGCGCTGCTTCTTCCCGCACCATTATTGATGTGATGGAGAATCGGCACGCGTTGGCTCAATCACTTTCCTCCGGTCCGAAAGGCCTTCGCTACATATCCGGCGGAACGGGGCTTGAGGCGATCTATCAAGCAGACGGAGAGAAGTGGACGGCTTTTATGAATGGTCTTTCCGCTGTATTAAGCGATTTTGATTACGTTCTGTTTGATATGGGAGCGGGACTTTCAAAAGAACAGCTGCCGTTTATTTTATCGGCGGAAGACATTCTCGCCGTGACAACGCCTGAGCCGACGGCCATTATGGATGCCTACAGCGCGATCAAACATCTTTTGCTCGCGGATGAACGGCTGACCGTAAACATTGCCGTCAATCGCGCCCGCGCCCAAAAACAGGCGCTGGACACGTACAACCGCCTTTCTCATGCGATTCACACGTTTTTAGGCGCAGGGGTGCGTTTCGCCGGCTCCATACCCGATGACCCGCTAGTAAGTCAAGCCGTCATTGACCAGGTGCCTTTTTTAATAAAAAGTCCTCAAGCAAAAGCCAGCAGGTCCGTCCGTCTTCTGACGGATGTCTTGTTTCAAACGGAAGAAAACAAACCAAGAGAAGAGAAACCGGCATTTATTGAGAGATTATCTTCTTTTTTATTGAGGAGGACTTTACAGTGATTCGTGTGCTTGTCGTTGATGACTCAGCTTTTATGAGAAAAATGATTACCGATTTTCTGGCTGCGGAAGTGCAGATAGAAGTCATCGGGACAGCCAGAAACGGGGAAGAGGCGCTGAAGAAAATAGAGCTTCTTAAACCGGATGTTGTCACGCTTGATATTGAAATGCCGGTCATGAACGGAACGGATACATTGCGGAAGATCATCAGCATATATAAACTTCCCGTAATCATGGTATCGAGCCAGACACAGCAAGGGAAGGACCGAACGATCAACTGTCTGGAAATGGGCGCTTTTGATTTTATCACCAAGCCTTCCGGAGCGATTTCACTTGATCTTTATAAAATTAAAGAGCAACTGATTGAGAGGGTGATTGCAGCCGGGCTGTCCCGCGCACAAAAACCTGAGGCGGCAGTGAAAGAGTCTTCTATCCCGGAACGTCCGGCTTTGGCGGGATTTGAAAGACCGAAAGCAAAATCCGCCAAGCAGGCCGTATTCATCGCGACCTCTACAGGCGGACCGCGGGCTCTGCAAAAGGTGATTCCGAAACTGCCGAAGGATTTAAAGGCGCCTGTATTTGTCGTTCAGCACATGCCTGAAGGCTTCACCGCTTCACTTGCAGACAGACTCAACCATTTGTCAGATATTCAGGTCAAAGAAGCGGAAAACGGTGAAGAAGCGAAAGACGGATGGGTGTACATCGCGCCCGGCGGAAAAAATATGACGGTTGCAGAGGAAGGCGGAAGGCTCCGTATCATTCTTGACGTTCATGATACGGAAAGCCGGCATAAACCGTCAGCCGATTATTTGTTTCGGTCGGCAAGCCGCTTATCCGATTACGAAAAGGTAGCCGTCATTATGACAGGCATGGGCAGCGACGGAACCGAGGGCTTAAAAGAAATGCTCAGAACAGGCGGCGTTAAAACGATTGCGGAATCGGACGAATCCTGTGTTGTGTTCGGAATGCCGAAGTCAGCGATAAAGGCGGGCCTCATTCATGAGATTAAACATGTGGAAGATATCGCGGCATCCATCACCGGATGTGTGAAAAAAGAGAGGGTGTGAATCAATTGGATATGAATCAATATTTAGATGTCTTTATTGATGAAAGTAAAGAGCACTTACAGACATGTAACGAAAAGCTGCTGCTGTTGGAAAAAGATCCGGCAGACCTTCAGCTTGTGCATGACATCTTCAGAGCTGCCCATACGCTGAAAGGCATGAGCGCAACGATGGGATATACAGATCTGGCGCATTTAACCCACCTGATGGAAAATGTGCTGGACGCTATCCGCAATGGAGAAATGCCAGTTACATCGGATTGGCTGGACGTGCTGTTTGAAGCGCTTGATCATCTTGAAGAGATGGTGCAGTCCATTATTGACGGTGGAGACGGCAAACGTGATATTTCTGAAGTGAGTGCGAAGCTCGACGTAAATGCGGTGCATGAGACTGCGGCTTCAGCCGAAACAGCAGAACCGCCGGCTTCAAAACAACAGGCTTCAACTGAATGGAATTATGATGAGTTCGAACGGACTGTTATTGAAGAGGCGGAAGAGCAAGGATTCAGCCGCTATGAAATAACGGTTTCCCTGAATGAAAGCTGCATGCTCAAAGCCGTGCGCGTGTACATGATATTTGAAAAGCTGAATGAAGCCGGGGAAGTCGCAAAAACGATACCCGCCGCGGAAGTGCTTGAGACGGAAGATTTCGGAACGGATTTTCAGGTGTGTTTCTTGACAAAGCAGCCTGCTGAAGAAATTAAAGAACTCATCAGCGGCATTTCAGAAGTGGAGAATGTCGAAATTTCTGCCGGGGCGCCGTTAAAAACGGCCGAAAAACCGCAAGCGGCTGAACCGTTGAAGGAAGCTCCGGTTAAAAAGGCTGAGAAACAGCCTAAGCCGCAAGCGAAAACGGAAGAACAGCCGAAGCATCACAGCGGCTCGAAAACGATTCGCGTCAACATTGAAAGACTGGATTCTTCAATGAACCTTTTTGAAGAACTTGTCATCGACCGCGGACGTCTTGAGCAGATCGCCAAGGAGCTTGACCACAATGAGCTGACTGAAACCGTTGAACGCCTGACCAGAATCTCGGGCGACCTTCAGTCTATTATTCTTAATATGAGGATGGTGCCGGTAGAAACTGTCTTTAACCGTTTCCCGAGAATGATCCGCCAGCTTCAAAAGGAATTAAACAAGAAGATCGAATTGTCCATCATCGGAGCTGAAACGGAGCTGGACCGTACGGTGATTGATGAAATCGGCGATCCGCTTGTCCATTTAATCAGAAACAGCATCGATCACGGCATTGAATCGCCTGAAGTGCGGGTGAATAAAGGAAAACCGGAATCTGGCCATGTCGTGCTTAAGGCATATCACAGCGGCAACCACGTCTTTATCGAGGTTGAAGATGACGGGGCCGGCCTGAACAGAAAGAAAATTCTTGAAAAAGCGCTCGAGCGGAGTGTAATCACCGAACGCGATGCTGAAACGCTTGAAGATAATGAGATTTACGAGCTTATTTTTGCTCCGGGCTTCTCGACTGCCGATCAAATTTCTGACATTTCAGGGCGGGGCGTCGGCCTGGATGTCGTAAAAAATAAACTCGAATCACTCGGCGGCTCTGTCAGTGTCAAATCCGCGGAAGGCCAAGGTTCTCTTTTCAGTATCCAGCTTCCGCTGACACTTTCAATTATATCCGTTCTTCTCATTAAACTGGAAGAAGAGACGTTTGCGATACCGATTTCTTCTATTATAGAGACGGCTGTTATTGATAAGAAAGATATCCTGCAGACGCATGACAGAGAAGTGATTGATTTCAGAGGCCAAATCGTTCCGATCGTCTATCTGAAAAAAGAATTCGGCATTACGGATTCAAAACAGGATGCCGATCAGTTCCATGTAATCGTTGTGAAAAAGGGCGATAAATCCACTGCTTTTGTCGTGGACTCTTTTATCGGACAGCAGGAAGTCGTACTGAAATCACTCGGCGACTATTTAACGAACGTTTTTGCGATTTCCGGCGCTACGATTCTCGGAAACGGAGAAGTGGCGCTGATTATTGATTGCAATGCGCTGATCTACTAAAACGACACGAGGAGGTGCCCGCATGACTGCTGAAATCAAAACAGGTGAAAAAATGATTGTGTTTATGATAAACGGGAAAGAATACGCTATCTCAGTTTCCCAGGTGAAATCAATTGAAAAGTGGCAAAAACCGACGAGGATCCCGGGTGTGGAATCTTATATCCGCGGCGTTATCAATCTGCGCGGAGTGATTACCCCGGTTCTTGATTTAAGAAAACGTCTGAATCAGCCTGAACAGGACATCACAGAAGAGACTCGGATTATCATCATTTCTTACCGTGACGCTGATGTCGGATGGGTCGTGGATGAGGCCAATGACGTCATCACCGTGCATGAAAATGAAATCGAATCAGCGCCTGAAAGCCAGACAAAGGAAACGGATGTGTGGATTAAACAGATCGTCAAGCAAGATAACAGGCTCCTCAATATTATCGATGCGCATGCGGTGCTGGATAAAGGTGCTTCGGCATCTGCGTCCGGAGAGCCTAATGCTTAAAGGGGAAAAGACAACATGAGTAAGTTTGAAGCGATCAAAGAAGAGCAGATGGATATTTTGCGGGAAGTCGGAAATATCGGGGCGGGTCACTCGGCTTCTGCAATGGCTCAGCTGCTGAACAGAAAGATAGACATGGAAGTGCCGTTTGCGACTTTATTGACATTTGATGAGCTCGCTGATTTTTTCGGCGGGGCTGAAACGCCGGTCGCCAGTATCTTTTTAAGAATGGAAGGCGACATGACCGGCTCTATCTTTCTCATCATGCCTTTCCATCAGGCGGAACAGTTTATCAGAGAGCTGATCGGGAATCCGGATTTTGATATTGACCAGTTGGGCGAAGATCATTTGAGTTCTTCTGCTTTACATGAGTTCGGCAATATTTTAGCAGGTTCCTATTTAACGGCATTGGCTGATTTGACGAAGCTTGAGATTTACCCGAGCGTGCCGGAAATCTCACTTGATATGTTCGGCGCGGTTATCAGTGAAGGGCTGATGGAGCTCAGCCAAGTCGGAGAGCATGCCATTGTCGTGGATACTTCTATTTTTGACCAGGGCAGCCGGCAGGAGCTCAAAGCTCACATGTTTATGCTCCCGGACTATGATTCTTTTGAAAAGCTCTTCGTCTCATTGGGTGCGGCTTTATGAGCCGTGCGGAAGCCGCAGTCGTTAAAGTGGGGATTGCGGATGTTCAAGTCGCGCGTTACCCGGATAAAATCCGGACCTCGGGACTCGGTTCATGCGTGGGGCTGGTTTTATACGATAAAGACAAACAAACGGCAGGACTCGTTCACGTCATGCTGCCGGACTCCGGTTTATCAAAAACAGCGGAGCTCAACCGTGCAAAATACGCGGACACCGCCGTTAAGATGACGATTGATATGCTTTTGAAAGCCGGCTGCCGCAAGTTTGCCCTGAAGGCAAAACTCGCCGGGGGAGCGGAGATGTTTAAGTTTAAAATGACGAACGACCTGATGAAAATCGGTCCGAGGAATGTAGCGGCCATCAAAGAGCAGCTTTCATTGTATAACATTCCGGTCATCAGTGAAGATACGGGCGGCTCAAGCGGCCGGACGATTGAATTTGAGCCAAAGTCCTGCATGCTGCACATTCGAACTGTTAAACAAGGTGAAACAACGATTTAATAAAGGTATGAGGTAGGGGGATAACAATGCAATCCTTGAATTATGAAGATCAGGTGCTTTGGTCGCGCTGGAAAGAGTGGAAAGATCCTAAAGCCGGTGATGATTTAATGCGCCGTTACATGCCGCTGGTCACATATCATGTCGGCAGAATTTCCGTCGGACTGCCGAAATCGGTGCATAAAGACGATCTAATGAGCCTTGGTATGCTTGGTTTATATGATGCCCTGGAAAAATTTGACCCCGGCCGGGATTTAAAATTTGATACCTATGCCTCGTTTAGAATTCGCGGTGCAATCATCGACGGGCTGCGTAAAGAAGATTGGCTGCCCAGAACTTCACGGGAGAAGACAAAAAAAGTCGAAGCTGCAATCGAAAAACTTGAACAGCGCTACCTTCGGAATGTGACGCCTTCAGAGATCGCAGAAGAGCTGGGGATGACGGAGCAGGACGTAGTATCAACGATGAATGAAGGGTTTTTTGCCAATCTCTTATCCATTGATGAAAAGCTTCACGACCAGGATGACGGTGAGAATATTCAAGTGATGATCAGAGATGACAAAAATGTGCCGCCGGAAGAAAAAATCATGAAGGACGAGCTGATCGCTCAGCTTGCGGGCAAAATTCACGAGCTCTCTGAAAAAGAGCAGCTTGTCGTCAGTTTATTCTATAAAGAAGAACTGACTTTGACCGAAATCGGACAAGTCCTGAACCTTTCGACGTCGCGGATTTCACAGATTCATTCAAAGGCGCTGTTTAAATTAAAGCACCTGCTTGAAAAAGTAATTCAATAATGAACTCATGGTTAGCGAGTGAAAAACATGTCAACACTATTATGGCTTTTAAGCTTTGTGCTTCACGGCGTACTGCTTTATGCCGTCATTATTCTGTACACGAGGTTTTCAGCCCTCAAGGAGACGGAGCGCCAGCAGAAGAAGATTCTTGAAGAGACGGAAAACACCCTTGCAGCGTTTCTGCTTGAGCTGAAAGAAGAAAATGAAAGACTCGAAGACGCAAAAAGCCGTCAAGCGCCGGACGCAGAAGACGCCGAACCCCGGCCGGAACCGAAAGAAGAGCCTGATATTCCGGACCACATGGAAAAGCTTATCAGTGCAACGGAACGGGCTGAAAGTGACGAAAACAGGGGCGCGCATTCGTTTGAAGAACGTGTTTCAGAATTATATGAACAAGGGCTCACCCCCGCGGAAATCGCCAAACGGATGCAGAGCGGAAAGACAGAAATCGAGCTGTTTTTAAAATTTCGCGGCAAAGCTGTAAAGGATTCTTGATTGTCGCATAAAGCTGTGTTATATTATGTCTTGGTGTTAAATACACACGCTTAACGATTTATGCAGAGGGTGCTGCAAACGGCAGTTCTGCACAAAAATGACCTAAGCGGAGGAAAAAAACCATTTTATTAGGAGGAAATCACATGTCAGTTATTTCTATGAAACAATTGCTTGAAGCTGGTGTTCACTTCGGCCACCAAACACGCCGCTGGAACCCAAAAATGAAGCGTTACATTTTCACGGAGCGTAACGGAATCTACATCATTGACCTTCAAAAAACAGTGAAAAAAGTAGAGGAAGCTTACAACTTCACGAAAAACCTTGCTGCTGAAGGCGGAAAAATCCTTTTCGTCGGCACAAAAAAACAAGCTCAGGATTCTGTTAAAGAAGAAGCTGTACGCTCTGGCATGTACTATGTCAACCAACGCTGGTTGGGCGGTACACTGACAAACTTCGAAACAATCCAAAAACGCATTAAGCGTCTGAAAGACATCGAGAAAATGCAAGAAAACGGTACATTTGAAGTACTTCCGAAAAAAGAAGTTGTTCAATTGAAAAAAGAATTAGAGCGTCTTGAAAAATTCCTCGGCGGAATTAAAGACATGAAGGATCTTCCTGATGCATTATTCATCATCGATCCTCGCAAAGAGCGCATCGCTGTTGCGGAAGCTCACAAATTGAACATTCCTATCATCGGAATCGTAGATACAAACTGTGATCCTGATGAAATTGATGTCGTAATCCCTGCAAACGATGACGCAATCCGCGCTGTCAAACTTCTTACTTCTAAAATGGCAGATGCTATTCTTGAAGCGAAGCAAGGCGAAGAAGAAGCGGAAGCTGCTGAAGAGACTGCACCTGAAACAGAAACGACAACTGCGTAACCTAATCAAAAGGTGATAAGAGGGACTGCCTTTTATCACCTTTTTTCAAGAAAAATGTATCTATACATATCTTGTTTACACATATAAGGAGGAATTCAAATGGCTATTACTGCACAGCAGGTAAAAGAACTGCGTCAAAAAACAGGCGCTGGTATGATGGACTGTAAAAAAGCATTGACTGAAACTGACGGAGATATGGACAAAGCAATCGACCTTCTGAGAGAAAAAGGAATTGCGAAAGCGGCTAAAAAAGCTGACCGTATCGCTGCTGAAGGTTCTACTCTTATTAAAACTGACGGCAACAAAGGCGTTATCTTAGAAGTAAACTCTGAAACTGATTTCGTTGCGAAAAACGAAGGCTTCAAAGAGCTTCTGAACACGCTTGCTGACCACCTTCTTGCAAACGCTCCTGCTGATCTTGAAGAAGCGATGGGTCAAAAGATGGAAAACGGTTCTACTGTTGAAGAATACATCACAAGCAACGTTGCTAAAATCGGAGAGAAAATCACTCTTCGCCGTTTTGCTGTTATTTCAAAAGAAGACAGCGAAGCGTTCGGTGCTTACCTTCACATGGGAGGCCGCATCGGCGTATTATCCGTTCTTAGCGGAACAACTGACGAAGATCTTGCAAAAGACATCGCGATGCATGTTGCAGCGGTAAACCCTCGTTACATTTCCCGCGACCAAGTGTCTGAAGAAGAAGCAAACCATGAGCGTCAGATTCTGACTCAGCAAGCTCTTCAAGAAGGCAAACCGGAAAACATCGTAGCTAAAATGGTTGAAGGCCGTCTGAATAAATTCTTCGAAGAAATTTGCTTATTAGACCAAGCTTTCGTTAAAAACCCAGACGAAAAAGTGAAACAAGTTGTGGCTGCGAAAAACGCATCTGTTAAAACTTACGTCCGCTACGAAGTTGGAGAAGGTATTGAAAAACGCCAAGAAAACTTTGCTGAAGAAGTTATGAACCAAGTGAAAAAATAATGGCGGAAAGCCTTGGCGAATCTTTCGCGGCTTTTCAGGCAGTATAGGGGACACTACTTGTGTTCCCTATTTTTAAAACTATATTTACAAACCTTTTTTTCTCTTGCATAATAGGAAACGGCAATGTTTACACTTGGAGGTTATTATGGAAAAACCAAAATACAATCGTATCGTTTTAAAGCTTAGCGGAGAAGCATTGGCAGGAGAGCAGGGAAACGGCATTAATCCGACTGTCATCCAATCCATCGCTAAACAAGTAAAAGAAATCGCTGAGCTTGACGTCGAAGTGGCCGTAGTCGTAGGCGGCGGCAACTTATGGCGCGGAAAAACGGGCAGTGACTTAGGAATGGACCGTGCGACGGCCGATTATATGGGCATGCTTGCTACTGTCATGAACTCACTTGCCCTGCAGGACAGCCTGGAAACGCTCGGAATTCAGTCCAGAGTGCAGACATCAATTGAAATGCGTCAGGTCGCTGAGCCTTACATCAGAAGAAAAGCCATCCGCCACCTGGAGAAAAAACGCGTTGTTATTTTTGCCGCGGGAACAGGAAACCCTTATTTCTCTACGGACACAACCGCAGCGCTGCGTGCCGCTGAAATCGAAGCGGACGTGATCTTAATGGCGAAAAATAATGTCGACGGTGTGTATAATGCTGATCCGAGAAAAGATGAGTCAGCCGTTAAATACGAAAAATTATCTTATCTCGATGTGTTAAAAGACGGGCTGGAAGTCATGGATTCTACGGCTTCTTCACTATGTATGGATAATGATATTCCGCTGATCGTCTTTTCTATTATGGAAGAAGGAAATATTAAGCGTGCCGTAATCGGCGAATCAATCGGAACGATCGTAAGGGGGAAATAACGTTGTCAAACGAAGTATTAACACAAACAAAAGAACGCATGGAAAAAGCGGTTGCCGCTTATTCACGCGAATTGGCGTCAGTCCGCGCAGGACGTGCCAACCCATCTCTATTGGATAAAGTGACAGTAGAATACTACGGTGCCCAAACACCTTTAAACCAGCTGTCTTCCATCAATGTGCCTGAAGCGCGTATGCTTGTTGTCACACCGTATGACAAAACGGCAATCGGCGATATTGAAAAAGCGATCCTGAAAGCTGATCTTGGCGTAACGCCGACAAGTGACGGCACAATTATCCGCATCGCGATCCCGGCTCTGACGGAAGAAAGACGTAAAGAACTTGTCAAAGTCGTGAAAAAATACGCGGAAGAAGCGAAAGTAGCAGTCCGTAATGTCCGCCGTGACAGCAACGATGACCTCAAAAAACTTGAGAAAAACGGAGACATTACAGAAGACGAGCTTCGTGCTTCCAGTGAAGACGTTCAAAAGCTGACAGATGAATATGTGTCAAAAATTGACAGTGTCACAAAGGACAAAGAAAAAGAAATCATGGAAGTTTAATGAAAAACTATGTACAATAGATAATGTGAAAAGACCCTCTCATGTTTACAGGGGGTTTTTTTGTTAATACTGTTGATTACATTGATCATCAGCAACGCAACCTTTTTGGGTGACGGAGGAATCTCATGCTCAACATACTCAAAAATTGGAAGAATCAGCAGAATGCGGCTTCCAACTTAGAACGGTATACAAAAGAAGACATACTGAAGGGTGAAATTCCCGCACACATTGCCATTATTATGGACGGAAACGGACGCTGGGCGAAGAAGCGCTCACTCCCTCGGATTGCAGGACATCATGAAGGAATGAAAGTGGTAAAAAGGGTGACAAAGCTCGCAAGTCAGCTCGGCGTTAAAGTTCTGACTCTTTATGCGTTTTCAACGGAGAACTGGAAGCGCCCGAAGATGGAAGTCGACTTTTTGATGAAGCTTCCGGAAGAGTTCCTGAATACGTATCTTCCTGAATTAATAGAGGAAAATGTACAGGTGAAAATTATCGGAGATGAATCCGCGCTCCCTTCTCATACGTACAGGGCGATTGAGAAGGCCGTAAAAGATACAGAACAAAATGACGGGCTGATTCTCAATTTCGCTTTGAACTACGGCGGACGCACGGAAATCGTCAATGCGGCAAAAGCCCTGGCTGAACAGGTGAAAAGCGGCACGCTGAATATCGAAGACATTGATGAAGCGCTCTTTTCCGGGCATTTAATGACAGAATCACTCCAGGACCCGGAGCTGCTCATCAGAACGAGCGGAGAAATCAGATTGAGCAACTTTATGCTTTGGCAGGTGGCTTACAGTGAATTTGTTTTTACAGATGTCCTGTGGCCCGATTTTAAAGAAGATCACTTTCTGCAGGCAGTGGGAGAATTTCAGCAGCGGGGCCGGAGGTTTGGCGGAATTTAGAGGATGGTGGAAATGAAACAAAGATTGTTAACAGGTGTTCTGGCAGCGGCACTATTTTTATTTTTGGTTATTTTCGGAGGATTGCCGTTCACCGTATTTGTTTACGTGATGGGAAGTATAGCGCTTTTTGAGCTTTTGCGGATGAAAAAGCTCAGATTTTTTTCTTTTCCGGGTCTGATCAGCCTCTTGTTGTTATGGCTGTATATGATGCCGGACAAGTATCATTTTTTCGATGCGAAAATGGAAGTAACGATTTTCGCCGTATTGATTCTGCTCAGCTATACGGTGCTCGTGAAAAACACCTTTACGTTTGACGAAGTCGGGTTTATCGTTCTCGCGACGGTATATATCGGACTGTGTTTTCATTATTTTATTGAAATCAGAAACATTGAAACAAACGGGCTTTTGTATATCTTTTATGCCTGCGTTGTCATATGGTCAACGGACTCAGGCGCATATTTCGTCGGAAAGTCGCTCGGGAAGCGGAAGCTGTGGCCCGAAATCAGTCCCAACAAAACAGTCGAAGGGTTTCTCGGCGGTATTGTCATCGCCCTTATTTTCACGGCTGTTTTTCAGCTGTTTGCGCACCTTCCGATTTCATACCCGGTTCTTTTGGTCATCACGCTTGTTCTGTCTGTGTTCGGACAGATCGGGGATTTGGTTGAATCAGCGCTTAAGCGGCACTATGATGTGAAGGATTCGGGAAAAATCCTTCCCGGGCACGGCGGCATTTTAGATCGATTTGACAGCTTTTTGTTTGTCATGCCGTTCTTATACTTTCTGCTTGCGCTTTTTTCATGAGAAAGGCTAATATGAAAATAAGACTGATCTGGACGCATAGAATGGGAGTGGCATTTTGAAGAATATTTGTCTTTTAGGAGCAACAGGATCAATAGGGGAGCAGACGTTAGACGTATTGCGCATGCATCAAGATCAGTTCCGTCTCGTCTCGATGACTTTCGGTAAAAACGCCGAGAAAGCGATCCCGTTGATCAGAACGTTTCAGCCGAAATATGTAGCAGTCGGCGACATGGATACATACCAAAAAGTGAAAGAAGTGTCTTTTTCTCATGACTGTCAAATCGGCATCGGAGAAGAAGGCCTGATTGAAGCGGCAGTCATGGACGAAGTGGATATCGTGGTCAATGCGCTGCTTGGAAGCGTCGGTTTAATCCCGACTTTGAAAGCGATTGAACAGAAAAAAACAATTGCGCTTGCAAATAAGGAAACTCTCGTCACTGCCGGGCATATAGTGAAAGGACACGCAAAACGATACGGTGTTCCTCTTCTTCCGGTCGACAGCGAACATTCCGCTATTTTTCAGGCGCTGCAAGGCGAACAGAGCAAAAATATCGAGCGCCTGATCATTACGGCATCCGGCGGCAGTTTCAGAGATAAAACGCGGCAGGAGCTTGAGTCTGTAACGATTGCCGACGCCCTTAACCACCCGAACTGGTCGATGGGCGCAAAAATTACAATTGATTCGGCTACAATGATGAATAAAGGACTTGAAGTCATTGAGGCGCATTGGCTGTTTGACATTCCGTATGAACAGATTGACGTTGTATTACATAAGGAGAGCATCATTCATTCGATGGTTGAATTTCACGACAGAAGCGTCATCGCCCAGCTCGGAAATCCGGACATGAGGGTGCCGATTCAATATGCGCTGACATATCCGGACCGGCTGCCTCTGCCTGAAACAAAAAGGCTTGAATTATGGGAGATCGGAAGCCTCCATTTTGCGAAAGCTGACTTTGAAAGGTTCCGCTGCTTACAATTTGCCTTTGAATCAGGTAAAATAGGGGGAACAATGCCGACGGTTTTAAATGCGGCCAACGAAGAAGCCGTTGCCGCTTTTCTTGCCGGACGGATTTCATTCTTATCGATTGAGGACCTGATTGAAAAAGCATTGGACCGCCACAGCGTAATTCAGGATCCGAGTCTTGCGGATATCCAAGAAGTGGACAAAGACACCCGGGGATACGTTAATTCAATACTCACATAAGGTGGTATGTTCGTGAATACAGTTATCGCGTTTATTATTATTTTCGGAACGCTCGTTTTTTTCCATGAGCTGGGGCATTTATTGCTCGCCCAAAGAGCGGGAATCCTTTGCCGTGAATTTGCGATCGGCTTCGGCCCTAAAATCTTTTCATTTAAAAAGAATGAAACCGTGTATACGATCAGACTCCTTCCGGTCGGCGGGTTCGTCCGCATGGCCGGTGAAGACCCGGAGATGATCGAGGTCAAACCCGGTTATACTGTCGGGCTTCTTTTTAATAAAGATGACGAAGTGGAAAAAGTCATCATTAATCAAAAGGAAAAATATCCCGACGCTTTAATTATCGAGGTGGAGACGGCTGATCTTGAGCACGAAATGAAGATTACCGGGTACGAGCAGGGGAAAGAAGATGAACTGGCGGGCTTTACTGTCAGTCAGACCTCCTTTTTTATCGTAGACGGAGAAGAAGTGCAGATTGCGCCTTACAATCGACAATTCGGGTCTAAACCCGTATGGAAGCGGATTAAAGCGATTGCTGCCGGTCCGATAATGAACTTCATCTTAGCGTATGTCATTCTCGTCATGCTTGGATTCATTCAAGGCGTGCCTTCGAATCAGCCTGAGCTCGGGAAGCTGACAGACAATGGACGCGCAGCGGCTGCCGGTTTAAAAGAAGGCGACTATATCCAGAGCATTAACGGTGAAAAAATGAGGTCATGGACAGACATCGTGACAGCGGTAAAAGAAAATCCCGGAAAAAAAATCGATGTCGCCGTCAAACGGGACGGCAAATCGTTTCATATCTCGGTTACACCTGAAGCTGTAAAAGATGAAAATAAAAAAACAATCGGCCGCTTCGGCTCTTATGCGCCGACTGAAAAAGGCGCGCTTGCAGCGATCGCCTACGGCGCGACATCTACCGTTGATGTCACAAAAGCGATTCTGACCAATCTGAGCAAACTTGTGACAGGCCAGTTTAAGCTTGATATGCTTTCGGGTCCTGTCGGCATTTATGATATGACGGATCAAGTTGCAAAAACCGGTATTATCAACCTATTCCAGTTTGCGGCGTTTTTAAGCATCAACCTGGGAATTGTCAACCTGCTGCCGATACCGGCGCTTGACGGCGGGCGGCTGCTGTTTTTATTCATTGAAGCAATCCGCGGCAAGCCGATAAACCGTGACAAGGAAGCATTTGTTGTATTTATCGGCGTAGCTTTCTTAATGCTTCTTATGCTGGTTGTCACATGGAACGATATCCAGCGTTTATTCTTATAATTGACTAGTAAAAAATCAGAGGTGCGAAGACATGAGACAAAGTTTGACGCTTATTCCGACCCTGAGAGAAGTGCCGGCTGATGCTGAAGCAAAAAGCCATAAGCTTCTGCTGAGAGCGGGATTTATCAGACAAAATACGAGCGGGGTTTACAGCTACATGCCCCTGGCTTACAGGGTCATTCAAAACATTCAGAAGATCGTGCGTGAAGAAATGGAAAAAATCAACGCGGTGGAAATGCTGATGCCGGCCCTTCAGCAGGCTGAAACATGGCAGGAATCAGGCAGGTGGTATACGTACGGGCCTGAATTAATGCGTCTGAAAGACCGCCACGGCCGTGAATTTGCTTTAGGCGCGACACATGAAGAAGTCATTACTTCTCTCGTGCGCGATGAGGTGAAATCTTATAAGCGTCTGCCGCTCACTCTTTACCAGATCCAGTCTAAATTCAGAGATGAAAAACGCCCGCGTTTCGGGTTATTACGCGGACGCGAATTCATCATGAAAGATGCGTATTCTTTCCATGCTTCTGAAGAAAGTCTGGAGGAAACATACCAAAACATGTACGGCGCATACAGCAGCATTTTCGCACGCTGTGAATTAAATGTCCGTCCCGTTATTGCCGACTCGGGCGCGATGGGCGGAAAAGACACGCATGAATTTATGGCTCTTTCTGAAATAGGGGAAGATACCATCGCTTATTCCGATGGATCCTCTTACGCAGCCAATACGGAAATGGCGGAAGTTGTCATGAACAGCGAGCCGTCAGATGAAACACCCGAGGCATTGGAGAAAATTGATACGCCGAATGTCAAAAGCATTGAAGAGCTCGCTTCGTTCTTGCAGATCGAGCCGAGCGCCTGCATCAAATCAATGCTGTTTAAAGCGGATGACCGATTTGTTCTCGTGTTAGTAAGAGGCGATCATGAGGTCAATGACGTGAAAGTGAAAAACCTTCTGAACGCGGAAGTGGTTGAGCTTGCGTCTCATGAAGAAGTAGCAGAGAAACTTGGCACGGAGCCGGGATTTGCGGGGCCGATCGGCGCTGCCGGCGACATTGAGATTTATGCCGACCAAGCCGTAAAAGTAATGGTAAACGCCGTTAGCGGCGCGAATGAAAAAGACCGTCATTACCGAAACGTAAACATCGAACGTGACGCGTCAGTAAAAGCATATGCCGATCTTCGAATCATTCAGGAAGGCGATCCGTCACCTGACGGAAAAGGCACGATCCGTTTCGCTGAAGGGATTGAGGTCGGACAAGTCTTTAAACTCGGCACGCGTTACTCTGAAGCGATGAATGCGACATACCTTGATGAGAACGGGCGTGCGCAGCCGATGCTGATGGGATGTTACGGAATCGGCGTGTCCAGAACGCTTTCAGCCATCGCTGAACAGCATCACGACGAAAAAGGCTTGATCTGGCCGAAAAGCGTTGCTCCGTATGATCTTCATATTTTGGCGCTGAATATGAAAAACGAAGCGCAAAAAGAGCTTGCTGAACAGCTTTACGGCAAATTCCAGGCGGAAGGTTATGAGGTATTATACGATGACCGCGCTGAACGCGCAGGCGTGAAGTTTGCTGATTCTGATCTGATCGGCCTTCCGATCCGCATCACTGTCGGAAAACGTGCCGATGAAGGCATCGTAGAAGTGAAAATCCGCAAAACCGGTGAATCTGCCGAAGTTTCAGTGGATGAGCTTTCTGAATTTATCAAGACGAAGTAATCACCATAACGAATCATACAAAATCATGTTAAAATAGAGAAAAAAGAAGGTACCTCATCACCTGCGGAGGTACCTTCACTTATGATGTTTTAAGGGAGGGATACTGTCTGAATGGAACAGTTATCAGTAAACAGAAGACAGTTTCAGATTCTTCTGCAGCAGCTTAATATGACAGATGATACCTTCATGACATACTTTGAAGACGGAGAGATTGATAAACTGACAATCCATAAAGCAGAAAAGGCCTGGCATTTCCAATTTCGCTTTAAGGCTCTTCTGCCGTATCAAATATATGATTCATTCATGATGAGGTTAACACAATCGTTTGCTCACATCGCCCGTGTCACATCGTCTGTTCAGGTCATCGACCCTACAGTGACAGAGGAGCTTGTACAGGATTATTGGACACGCTGTATTGAAGAGCTTGAAGGAACCTCGCCGCCGATGGTGGCTCTTTTGAATCAGCAGAAGCCGAAGCTCAAGGGAAACAAACTGATCGTGAAAACAAAAACAGATACAGAAGCATCTGCGCTCAAAAATAAATACAGCGCGCTGATTCAGCACAGCTACCGCCAATTCGGCTTTCCGGAACTGCAGCTGGATACCGAAATTTTCGTATCTGACCAAGAAGTCCAGAAATTCCGCGAGCAAAAGCTTGCTGAAGATCAGGAGCGGGCGATGCAGGCGCTTATCGAGATGGAGAAGAAGGAAAAAGAGGGCGATGAGGATCAGGCACCGTCCGGACCGCTTGTCATCGGCTATCAAATTAAAGAGAACGAAGAAATCCGGACGCTTGACAGCATCATGGATGAAGAAAGAAGAATTACGGTGCAGGGGTTTGTGTTTGATGCTGAAACACGCGAGCTGAAAAGCGGACGCACGCTCTGCATTTTCAAAATCACGGACTATACAAACAGCATTTTAGTAAAAATGTTCGCCAGAGAAAAAGAAGACGCCGCTTTGATGAAAACGCTGAAAAAAGGCATGTGGGTGAAGGCGCGGGGAAGCATTCAAAACGATACATTCGTCAGAGACCTCGTCATGATTGCAAATGACGTGAATGAAATAAAAGCCAAAACCCGTGAAGACACCGCTCCTGAAGGCGAAAAACGGGTTGAGCTTCATCTGCATTCTCCGATGAGCCAAATGGATGCTGTAACGGGCATCGGAAAGCTTGTCGAACAGGCGAAAAAATGGGGACATGAAGCGATTGCCTTAACTGATCATGCCGTTGTGCAGTCTTTCCCGGATGCCTATTCCGCCGCGAAAAAACACGGCATTAAAATGATTTACGGAATGGAAGCCAATATCGTAGATGACGGCGTTCCGATCGCATACAATCCAGCTCACCGTCTACTGGAAGAAGACACATACGTCGTCTTTGACGTTGAAACGACAGGTCTGTCCGCAGTGTATGACACCATCATTGAGCTTGCCGCAGTCAAAATAAGAGGCGGAGAAATCATCGATAAATTCGAAGCGTTCGCCAATCCGCACCATCCGCTGTCAGCAACGACGATAGAGCTTACCGGGATTACGGACGACATGGTCCGCGACGCTCCCGATGTCGTTGACGTCGTACGGGATTTTAAAGAATGGATCGGCGATGACGTGCTTGTGGCTCATAACGCCAGCTTTGATATGGGATTTTTAAATGTGGCGTACAAGCGTCTTTTGAAAACGGAAAAAGCGAAAAATCCGGTCATTGATACGCTGGAACTCGCGCGTTTCCTGTATCCTGAGTTTAAAAATCACCGCTTAAATACGTTATGTAAGAAGTTTGATATCGAATTAACCCAGCATCACCGAGCGGTCTTTGACGCTGAAGCAACGGGCTACCTGCTGTTGAAAATGCTCAAAGATGCCGCTGAAAAAGACATTTTTTATCATGATCAGCTGAATGAGAATATGGGACAATCCAATGCTTATCAGAGATCAAGACCTTATCACGCTACATTGCTTGCCGTGAATGAGACCGGCCTTAAAAATCTGTTTAAGCTCGTGTCCATTTCTCATATTCAATATTTCTACAGAGTGCCGCGCATTCCGAGGTCGCAGCTTAATAAATACAGAGAAGGTCTGTTAATCGGCTCTGCCTGTGACAGGGGTGAGGTCTTTGAAGGCATGATGCAAAAATCTCCTGAAGAGGTTGAAGATATCGCATCCTTCTATGATTATCTTGAAGTGCAGCCGCCGGAAGTATACAGACACCTTCTGCAGCTTGAGCTCGTCCGAGATGAAAAAGCGCTGAAAGAAATCATCGCCAACATTACGAAGCTCGGAGAAAAATTGAATAAGCCGGTCGTGGCTACGGGAAATGTCCACTATTTAAACGATGAGGATAAAATTTACCGGAAGATCTTAATATCTTCCCAAGGCGGCGCCAACCCGTTAAACAGACACGAACTGCCTAAAGTGCACTTCAGAACGACAGATGAAATGCTGGAGGCTTTCTCCTTCCTCGGTGCGGAAAAAGCGAAAGAAATCGTGGTTGACAATACGCAGAAAGTCGCTTCGATGATTGATGAGATCAAACCGATCAAAGACGATCTGTACACGCCGAAAATTGACGGGGCTGATGAAGAAATCCGTGAAATGAGCTATCAGCGCGCCAGAAGCATTTACGGTGAAGAGCTTCCCGAAATTGTGGAAGCGAGAATAGAAAAAGAATTAAAAAGTATCATCGGTCATGGATTCGCCGTTATTTATCTCATCTCTCATAAGCTTGTAAAACGGTCTCTGGATGACGGTTATCTCGTCGGCTCCCGGGGGTCCGTCGGTTCATCGCTTGTGGCGACCTTAACGGAAATCACTGAAGTGAACCCGCTCGCTCCGCACTACGTGTGCCCGAGCTGCCGATATTCCGAATTCTTTAATGACGGATCAGTCGGTTCCGGTTTTGACCTTCCGGATAAAAGCTGCCCGTCTTGCGGCACCCCTTTGAAAAAGGACGGACATGATATCCCGTTTGAAACGTTCTTAGGCTTTAAAGGTGACAAAGTACCCGATATCGACTTGAACTTCTCAGGTGAGTACCAGCCCCATGCCCATAACTACACGAAAGTATTGTTCGGTGAAGATAACGTGTATCGCGCGGGAACGATTGGCACCGTCGCGGAAAAGACGGCTTACGGATATGTGAAAGGCTATGCGGGCGATCACAACCTACACATGCGCGGCGCGGAGATCGACCGTCTGGTGCAAGGCTGCACCGGCGTTAAGAGAACGACCGGCCAGCACCCGGGGGGGATTATCGTTGTCCCGGATTACATGGATATTTACGATTTTTCCCCGATACAATTCCCGGCAGATGCGACGGGGTCTGAATGGAAAACGACTCATTTTGACTTCCACTCCATTCATGACAACCTGCTGAAGCTTGATATATTGGGGCACGATGATCCGACAGTCATCCGGATGCTTCAGGATTTAAGCGGGATTGATCCGAAGACGATTCCGACAGATGATCCGGAAGTTATGAAGATTTTCCAAGGCACAGAATCGCTCGGTGTTACTGAAGAGCAGATCGGCTGTAAAACGGGGACGCTCGGCATTCCTGAATTCGGGACGCGATTTGTGCGGCAGATGCTTGAGGATACGAAGCCGACGACGTTCTCCGAGCTTGTCCAGATTTCCGGGCTTTCTCACGGAACGGACGTATGGCTCGGCAATGCGCAGGAACTGATACACAACAATACGTGTGAACTGAGCGAAGTGATCGGCTGCCGTGATGACATTATGGTTTACTTGATCTATCAGGGCCTTGAGCCTTCACTGGCCTTCAAAATCATGGAATTCGTCCGTAAAGGCAAAGGCCTGACGCCGGAATGGGAAGAAGAAATGAAAAAGAACAATGTGCCGAACTGGTATATTGATTCATGCAAAAAAATCAAATACATGTTCCCGAAAGCCCACGCCGCCGCATACGTGCTGATGGCGGTGCGGATTGCCTATTTTAAAGTGCATCACGCGCTTTTATATTATGCTGCGTATTTTACCGTCCGCGCAGATGACTTTGACATTGATACAATGATTAAAGGCTCGACCGCCATTAGAGCGGTGATGGATGATATCAGCTCTAAAGGGCTTGATGCTTCGCCGAAGGAGAAAAACCTTCTTACCGTGTTAGAGCTTGCGCTTGAAATGTGTGAGCGCGGCTATTCCTTCCAGAAGGTCGATCTATACCGTTCGAGCGCTTCGGAATTTATCATTGACGGCAACAGTCTCATCCCGCCGTTCAACTCAATTCCGGGACTCGGAACCAACGCCGCTCTCAATATTGTGAAAGCGCGGAAAGAAGGGGAGTTCCTTTCAAAAGAGGATCTTCAAAAACGCGGAAAAGTGTCAAAAACCATTTTAGAGTATTTAGACCGTCACGGCTGTCTTGAGTCGCTTCCGGACCAAAATCAGCTGTCTCTGTTTTAAGCTTTGTGCACAGCCTCCGAGCGGAGTTTGATTTGCATTAAATATATGGTTATGGTATAGTTTTATTGGAAATGCTAACGATTACCGAGGCAAAGAGTGGGGAAACCCGCTCTTTTGTATTGAACAGGCAATTTTGCCTCGACATGTCCATCGTTTTCTCAATGCCCCTGCTCTTTAGAAGCAGGGTTTTTATGCAGAGGAACGGCTGATATGATATCGACAGCACAAGGAGGAAAAACATGAGCAAAAAAGTGACTGATACCGTTCAAGTAATGGCTCAGCCCATACTGGATGACCTTCAGCTTGAACTCGTAGACATTGAATTTGTCAAAGAGGGTCAAAACTGGTTCCTTCGCGTGTTTATTGATTCCGAGAACGGTGTTGATATTGAGGAGTGCGCCAAAGTCAGCGAAGCATTAAGCGAAAAGCTGGATGAGGCCGATCCGATCACCCAGAACTACTTTCTTGAAGTATCTTCTCCTGGAGCCGAGCGTCCATTAAAGAAAAAAGCCGACTTCGAAAAATCACTGGGCAAAAATGTGTACATGAAAACGTACGAACCGATTGACGGTTTAAAAGTGTTTGAAGGCAAATTGGCTGAATTCGATGGACAAACTGTTACAATAGAGATGACGGTCAAAACAAGAAAGAAACGGGTCAATATTCCGTATGAAAAAATAGCTAACGCAAGATTAGCTGTAACATTTTAATGAATGAAGTATTAGTGTTTAAGGGGGGAGACCGCTAACATGAGCAGTGAACTATTAGATGCTCTCACTATTCTTGAAAAAGAAAAAGGCATCAGTAAAGACATTATCATCGAAGCAATTGAAGCTGCCTTAATTTCCGCGTACAAGCGAAATTTTAACCAGGCGCAAAACGTACGGGTCGATCTGAACCGTGAGACGGGCACGATCCGCGTGTTCGCAAGAAAGGATGTCGTAGACGAGGTATACGATTCAAGACTTGAAATCTCGCTTGACGACGCCCAGCACATCCATCCGAACTACCTTGTCGGAGATGTCGTTGAAATAGAAGTAACGCCGAAAGACTTCGGCCGCATTGCTGCGCAGACGGCGAAACAAGTGGTGACGCAGCGTGTCCGTGAAGCTGAGCGCGGCGTGATTTACTCAGAATTTATCGATCGTGAAGAAGACATCATGACGGGAATTGTACAGCGCTTAGACAGCAAGTTTATTTACGTGTCTCTCGGCAAGATTGAAGCGCTGCTGCCCGTCAATGAACAAATGCCGAATGAGAGCTATAAACCGCACGATCGGATTAAAGTATTTATCACAAAAGTCGAAAAAACGACAAAAGGGCCGCAGATCTATGTATCAAGAACGCATCCTGGTCTGTTGAAGCGTCTTTTTGAAATCGAAGTGCCGGAAATTTATGACGGAACGGTCGAACTGAAATCCGTTGCCAGAGAAGCGGGCGACCGCTCTAAAATCTCCGTCCGCACTGATGACCCTGACGTTGATCCGGTCGGTTCATGCGTCGGTCCTAAAGGCCAGCGCGTGCAGGCGATCGTCAATGAACTGAAAGGCGAAAAAATTGATATCGTCAACTGGTCTGATGATCCGGTTGAATTTGTTGCCAATGCGCTCAGCCCGTCTAAAGTGCTGGATGTCATCGTCAGCGAAGAAGAAAAAGCCACGACTGTCATCGTTCCTGATTACCAGCTTTCTCTGGCAATCGGAAAAAGAGGGCAAAACGCCCGCTTAGCCGCGAAACTGACAGGCTGGAAAATCGATATCAAAAGTGAAACGGATGCAAGAGACCTTGGCATCTATCCGAGAGAGCATGAAGAAGATGACGATTTAGAGCCGCTCTTTATGGAGCCTGAAACAGCCGAATCGGATGAATAAGAGGTGATTTTAGGTGAATAAGCGAAAAAAAATTCCTCTGCGCAAATGCGTGGTAACGGGGGAAATGAAGCCTAAAAAGGAACTGATCCGAATTGTCCGTTCTAAAGAAGGAGAGATTTCAGTCGATCCGACCGGAAAGAAGAACGGGCGGGGTGCCTATATCACCCTTGAGAAAGAATGCATCTTAGCTGCGAAAAAGAAAAACACATTGCAAAATCAATTTCAATCACAAATCGATGACCAGATTTTCGAAGAATTGCTGGAACTGGCGGAAAAGGTGAAAAAATAACATGTCTGGAATGGAATGGTTTCCCTTGCTGGGTCTGGCCAATCGAGCTCGTAAGGTCGTGTCGGGCGAGGACTTGGTTATAAAAGAAATTAGAAATGCGCGTGCAAAACTTGTTCTGCTGACAGAAGATGCATCTGCGAATACTGCAAAAAAAGTATCCGATAAATGCAATTATTATAAAGTGCCTTATAAAAAAGTCGAAAGCCGCGCGGATCTCGGCCGCTCTATCGGCAAGGAATCACGTGTCGTTGTCGCCGTCACTGACCAAGGTTTTGCGAATAAGCTGATCAGCTTGCTCGATTAATATTTTTGGGGGTGAACGAATGGCTAAAATGAGAGTTTACGAATATGCAAAAGCCATCAATGTTTCAAGCAAGGAAATTTTGACTGCGCTGAAAAACATGGATATAGTAGTAAATAACCATATGGCAATGCTTGAAGAAAAGACCATTAAGCAGCTTGATGCGAAATTTAAAAAAGGCGGCGCCGGCGTTACATCTCAGAAGCCTGCGGAAACGAACAAAAACAAGCCGCAAGGGATTAATCAGCAGCCTGCTGGGAATCAACCAAACAAAATTCGAGACGGAAAGAAGAATGACGTGCAGAATAATCAATTTAACAAAAACAAGAAGAACAACAACAACAACAAAAACAAAAACAAACGCAATCATAACAACAAAAATCAGTATCAGCAAAAACCGCTGAAGCCGAAAAAAGAGCTTCCTGAGAAAATTACGTTTTCCGGCTCTTTAACAGTCGGAGCTTTAGCCGAGGAACTGGGCAAAGAGCCGTCTGAACTCATTAAAAAACTGATGCTTCTGGGCGTAATGGCTACGATTAACCAGGAGCTTGACAAAGACACAATCGAACTGATCGCATCTGAATACGGTGTGGAAACAGAAGAAGTGATTGTGCTTGAAGAAACTGAGCTTGAAAAATATGAAGAGGCTGACAAAGAAGAAGATCTTCAAATCCGTCCGCCTGTCGTGACGATCATGGGCCACGTTGACCACGGGAAAACGACCCTCCTTGACAGCATCAGAAAAACAAAAGTTGTTGAAGGTGAAGCCGGCGGAATCACCCAGCATATCGGGGCTTACCAGATCGAAGAAAACGGCAAAAAAATCACGTTCCTAGATACTCCAGGACACGCGGCGTTCACAACAATGCGTGCGCGCGGTGCGGAAGTAACTGATATTACCATTTTAGTCGTAGCGGCTGATGACGGCGTTATGCCGCAAACAGTCGAAGCCATCAACCATGCGAAAGCGGCTGAGGTTCCGATTATCGTTGCCGTGAATAAAGTGGATAAAGAAAGCGCGAACCCTGACCGTGTCATGCAGGAGCTGACTGAATACGGACTCGTTCCTGAAGCATGGGGAGGAGAAACGATTTTCGTTCCTCTGTCCGCTCTTACAGGCAAGGGAATTGACGAGCTTGTCGAAATGATTCTGCTTGTCAGTGAAGTGGAAGAGCTGAAAGCCAATCCGAACCGTCAGGCAAAAGGAACGGTTATTGAAGCTGAGCTCGATAAAGGAAGAGGATCTGTCGCGACACTTCTCGTTCAAACGGGAACATTGAATGTCGGAGATCCGATCGTTGTCGGAAATACATTCGGCCGCGTGCGGGCCATGGTCAATGATCTCGGCCGCCGCGTGAAAACAGCCGGACCGTCCACACCTGTAGAAATTACGGGCTTAAACGACGTACCGCAGGCTGGCGATCAATTCCTCGTCTTTAAAGACGAAAAAACAGCCCGTTCTGTCGGTGAAGCACGCGCTTCCAAGCAACTGGAAGAACAGCGCAGCGACAAAGCGAAGCTGAGCCTCGATGATCTGTTTGAACAAATTAAACAAGGCGATGTCAAAGACATCAATTTAATCGTAAAAGCTGACGTTCAAGGTTCAGCCGAAGCGTTAACAGCCGCTCTTCAAAAAATTGAAGTAGAAGGCGTAAAAGTGAAAATCATTCACACAGGCGTCGGTGCGATTACGGAATCAGACATCATTCTCGCATCTGCTTCAAATGCAATCGTTATCGGGTTTAATGTGCGCCCAGACGGAAATGCTAAGAGCACGGCTGAAGCTGAAAATGTAGATATCCGTCTTCACCGTATCATTTACAAAGTCATCGAAGAAATTGAAGCGGCGATGAAAGGAATGCTTGATCCTGAATACGAAGAAAAAGTCATCGGTCAGGTTGAAGTGCGCCAAACATTCAAAGTGTCGAAAATCGGCACGATTGCCGGCGGATATGTAACAGACGGCCACATTACACGTGACAGCGGACTCCGCCTGATCCGTGACGGCGTGGTCATCTTCGAAGGGGAAGTAGACGTTCTGAAACGCTTCAAAGATGATGTGAAAGAAGTTTCACAAGGATATGAATGTGGTATTACAATTAAGAAATACAATGACATTCGCGAAGGCGACATCATTGAAGCGTATGTCATGCAGGAAATCGAAAGAAAGTGATCGGATTTGCGGAATGTGAATGCATCATTTATGATGCGGGATCATTAAAGGAGAAACGAGCCGTTCTGAAGCGGATTATAACGAGGGTTCAGAATAAGTTCAACGTGTCGGCTGCAGAAATCGGCTATCAGGACACTTGGCAGCGGACCAGCTTCGGAATCGCCGTCGTCTCCTCCTCTCACGTTCAGGCGGAAAAGGAGATCCAGCGTGTACTCGCGTTTATTGACTCCTTTCCCGAAATAGAACGGACGATCACTAGAACAGAGTGGTTTTAACTTAGAGGTGATTGAATTGAGTATGAGAGCAAACCGTGTCGGCGAGCAGATGAAAAAAGAGCTCGGGGATATTATCAGCCGAAAGCTGAAAGACCCGAGAATCGGATTTCTCACTGTAACAGACGTACGTGTTTCAGGTGATTTACAAATAGCGAAGGTGTATATCTCCGTTCTCGGCGGAGAGAAAAAGAAAGAGGAGGCGCTGAAAGGGCTTGAGAAAGCGAAAGGATTTATCCGTTCCGAAATCGGCAGCCGAATCAGACTCCGTAAAACGCCTGAGCTTGAATTTGAATTTGATGAATCAATTGAGTACGGCAACCGTATTGAAACATTGATTCACGAACTGCATTCAGATAAACCGTCTGAATAACAAGGAAAGAGGATGGGCGAGTGTCGTCTGTCCTCTTTTCTGCGTTTTACGGGATACAATTGATAACAAAGGAGCGAAAGACAGATGGTTAACGGAGTTCTCCTTTTACATAAACCGGTCGGCATGACTTCTCACGACTGTGTAATGAAAATAAGAAAACTGTTAAAAACAAAGAAAGTCGGACATACGGGAACGCTTGATCCGGAAGTGTCAGGCGTACTGCCGATCTGTGTCGGACGGGCCACAAAGATTGTTGAGTACGTCACCGACAAGTCAAAAACGTACGATGCTGAGATCACTCTCGGCTTCTCCACATCGACCGAAGACCAGACTGGAGAAACGGTCAGCGTAAAACCTGTCAAGGAGCCGCTGAAAGAAGCGGATATCAAAGCCGTTTTAGACGAACTGAAGGGACCGCAGGAGCAAGTGCCGCCGATGTATTCCGCTGTAAAGGTCAACGGGAAAAAGCTCTATGAATACGCCAGGGCGGGTATTGAAGTGGAGCGGCCGAAGCGGAATATCACGATTGAAGATATCGCGCTCACTTCCCCTGTCACTTATAAAGAAGACACAGCATCATTCCGCTTTACAGTCACGTGCTCAAAGGGCACTTACGTCAGAACATTGGCGGTGACAATCGGTGAAAAACTCGGCTATCCCGCGCATATGTCGCATCTCATCCGCACCGCTTCCGGCGATTTCAGCCTTGATGAGTGTTTCACGTTTGAGGAACTTGAACAGCAGGTTTCAGACGGCATGGTTGCAGAGCATGCCGTGCCGATTGAAAGAGCGCTCAATCATTTGCCGAAATGGGTCATAAGTGATACATTAGCTAAGAAAGCTGAAAACGGGTCAGTGTTTGACATCCCGGCGGAATTTTCTGCAATGACAGCTGACGCCCGTATAGCGGTCTGTACTGAAGACGGAGAATGTGTGGCCATTTATATGCCGCATCCTTCAAAAAAAGGACTGCTGAAACCGGCTAAAGTGCTCATGCAAAAAAGCGAACAATAAGAAAAAAGGTGACCGTTCTGTGAAGACGATACATATTTCTCATCCGCATCATTTACAAAAAGAAGAGCAGCCGGCGTCTGTCATGGCGCTCGGCTACTTTGACGGCGTTCATTTGGGACACCGGAAAGTAATCGGAACAGCCAGACAAATTGCCGAAGAAAAAGGCCTGTCGCTGGCCGTTATGACGTTTCATCCCCACCCTTCCCATGTGTTGGGCAGGGACAAAGAGCCAAAGGATCTGATTACGCCGCTTGAAGATAAAATCAGCCAGATCGGACGTTTAGGCGCTGATGTGCTGTATGTCGTAAAGTTTGATGAAGCGTTTGCGTCTCTGTCTCCAAAACAGTTTGCCGAGGAGTATATTTTAGGGTTAAACGCGCGGCACGCTGTGGGAGGCTTCGATTTTACGTACGGAAAATACGGAAAAGGCACGATGGAGACGCTGCCGGACGATTTAAACGGCAAGGCCGGGTGCACGACTGTCGAGAAACAGACCGAGCAGGACAGAAAGATCAGCTCTACTTATATCCGGTCAGCGCTGCAGGATGGTGACGTTGAACTTGCGCACACTCTTCTCGGCCAGCCGTATTTTATCCGGGGCACTGTGATTCACGGAGACAAAAGAGGCCGAACCATCGGTTTTCCTACCGCGAATGTCGGTCTGCACAACAGTTATATCGTGCCGCCGACAGGCGTGTATGCAGTGAAAGCCGAAATAAAAGGCGAGGTGTATGAAGGCGTCTGCAACATCGGCTACAAACCGACCTTTTATGAAAAGCGTCCCGATCAGCCGTCAATTGAAGTCCATTTGTTTAATTTTCAACAGGATGTATACGGAGAAGACGTTAAAATCGAGTGGTACAAACGAATCCGAAGCGAACGGAAGTTTAACGGCATCGATGAACTGACGGCTCAGATCGGGAAAGACAAACAAGAAGCGATCCGTTTTTTCAGCAAATAACGGAAAAAACATCAAAAGTACACAAATTTTCTTCTAAAAGATTTGCATATGGGCGCGATTTTTAGTATCATATGTTTCGTAGTCTTAAAACCATTGCTTGGCAATCCGAAGTCACCGACGGTTGCTAGGTAACTGGGGCTAATTATGATATGGAGGTGAAACAGGATGGCAATTACTCAAGAGCGTAAAAATCAACTCATCAGTGAGTTCAAAACACACGAATCTGATACTGGATCTCCAGAAGTTCAGATCGCTATCCTAACAGACTCAATTAACAACTTGAACGAGCATTTGCGTACTCACAAGAAAGATCACCACTCACGTCGCGGTCTTCTTAAAATGGTAGGTAAACGTCGTAATCTTCTTACGTATCTGCGTAATAAAGACGTAACTCGTTACCGTGAGTTAATTAACAAACTAGGCTTACGTCGATAATCGTAAAAAGCGGGAGGATTCCCGCTTTTTTATCGTATTAAAGCGAAAAAAATAATGATAAAAAAACAATGAAATCCTTTTACATACTACTTTGACATTGATATGTTCAATTCATTTCGTTCATAATAGGAGTAATTGATTATTTCACACATTAAGAGAGGAGCTCGTAATCGAATGGGACAAGAGAAACATGTCTTTACCATAGATTGGGCCGGCAGACAGCTTACAGTAGAAGCCGGCCAGCTTGCCAAACAGGCAAACGGCGCTGTCATGGTTCGCTACGGCGATACTGCAGTGCTCAGCACAGCAACCGCATCAAAAGAACCGAAACCGCTAGATTTTTTCCCGCTTACCGTTAACTATGAAGAAAGATTATACGCAGTAGGTAAAATTCCGGGCGGTTTTATTAAAAGAGAAGGCCGTCCAAGTGAAAAGGCCGTTTTAGCCAGCCGTCTGATCGACCGTCCGATCCGCCCGCTTTTCGCAGACGGATTCCGTAACGAAGTACAGGTCATCAGCATTGTCATGAGTGTTGATCAGGACTGCTCATCTGAAATGGCTGCAATGTTTGGTTCATCACTCGCTCTTTGCGTTTCCGATATCCCGTTTGAAGGCCCGATCGCGGGTGTGACGGTAGGCCGCATTGACGGTAAATTCGTCATCAATCCGACGGTTGACCAGCTTGAAAAAAGTGATATCAACCTCATCGTTGCAGGCACAAAAGACGCCATCAACATGGTGGAAGCCGGAGCGGATGAAGTTCCTGAAGAAATCATGCTTGAGGCGATTATGTTCGGTCACGAAGAAATTAAGCGCCTGATCGCATTCCAAGAAGAAATCGTCGCAGCAGTCGGCAAAGAGAAAACAGAGATCGAACTGTATGAAATTGACGAAGAGCTCAGCGAAAAAGTAAAAAGCCTTGCGGAGCCGGATCTTCTCAGCGCCATTCAGGTTCACGAAAAACATGCTCGCGAAGCCGCGATCAATGAAGTGAAAAATGCAGTTGTCGCGAAATTCGAAGAAGAAGAGCATGATGAAGATACGATTAAAAAAGTGAAACAGACACTGTCTAAACTCGTGAAAAACGAAGTGCGCCGTTTGATCACAGAAGAAAAAGTCCGTCCGGACGGCCGCGGCGTTGATCAGATCCGCCCGCTTTCTTCAGAAGTCGGCCTTCTGCCGAGAACACACGGCTCCGGGCTGTTTACGAGAGGACAGACGCAGGCGCTCAGCGTATGTACATTAGGCGCCCTTGGGGACGTTCAGATTCTTGACGGTTTAGGCGTGGAAGAATCAAAACGCTTTATGCACCATTATAACTTCCCGCAGTTCAGCGTAGGGGAGACAGGCCCGATGCGCGGACCGGGACGCCGTGAGATCGGTCACGGTGCTCTTGGAGAGCGTGCGCTTGAGCCGGTCATTCCGAATGAAAAAGACTTCCCGTATACGGTCCGCCTCGTATCCGAAGTGCTTGAATCAAACGGTTCCACTTCACAGGCCAGCATTTGCGCGAGCACGCTTGCCATGATGGACGCAGGTGTTCCGATTAAAGCCCCTGTTGCGGGTATTGCGATGGGACTTGTGAAATCAGGCGAGTACTATACGGTATTAACGGATATTCAAGGGATGGAAGACGCCCTCGGTGACATGGACTTTAAAGTAGCCGGCACGGAAAAAGGCGTGACAGCGCTGCAAATGGACATTAAAATTGAAGGCCTTTCAAGAGAAATTCTTGAAGAAGCGCTTCAGCAGGCGAAAAAAGGAAGAATGGAAATCTTGAACAGCATGCTCAGCACGCTTGGTGAATCAAGAAAAGAACTTTCTCAATATGCGCCGAAAATTTTAACGATGAACATTAATCCGGATAAAATCCGTGACGTTATCGGACCGAGCGGTAAACAAATCAACAAAATCATTGAAGATACCGGTGTTAAAATTGACATTGAACAAGACGGCACCATCTTTATTTCTTCTACTGATGAAAGCAGCAACCATAAAGCGAAAAAAATCATCGAAGATCTTGTCAGAGAAGTCGAAGTCGGCCAGCTTTACCTCGGTAAAGTCAAACGGATTGAGAAATTCGGCGCTTTCGTTGAAATCTTCAGCGGAAAAGACGGTCTCGTTCACATCTCTGAACTAGCGCTCGAACGGGTCGGCAAGGTTGAGGATGTTGTGAAAATCGGTGACGAAATCCTTGTGAAGGTAACTGAAATTGACAAACAGGGACGAGTGAATCTGTCGCGTAAAGCAGTGCTGCGCGAAGAGAAAGAAAAAGAACAGGAACAACAACAATCTTAAATGAAAACCTAACAAGGAGCCTGGGAGACCCGGCTTCTTTATTTTGAGAAAGACAACAGACGGGTTCTACCTTGTCCTCCTCATACATAATGTGTGATGAGGGGGGAAGGACATGTTGAAAAAATTCGTGCCGTTTGCCGTTTTTTTATTTCTTTTTTTTGTTTCGTTTGAAATGTTAAAAAACCCGTATACAGTTGATTACATAGACGCAATGAAAAAAGACGCTGTAACTGTGTCAGCATCAAAAGATCCGCTCTATGAAGAATTACTGCAAAAAGCGCCAGAGTATGAAGTGAAGCCGCAAGACGCGCGGATTGATAAAATATGGAAGAGTATACCGGGATATAACGGTTTAAAAGTCAATGTGGAAAAATCCTATAAGCAAATGAAAAAGGACGGAGAATTTCACGAAGACGGCCTTGTCTATGAGCAGGTAAAACCGAAAGTCCATCTTGAATCTCTCGCGCCCGAACCCATTTATAAAGGAAATCCCGACAAACCGATGGTCGCTTTCCTGATAAATGTCGCCTGGGGAAATGAATATGTGGAGCAAATGCTGCCTATTCTGAAGCAGCACCAGGTCAAAGCAACTTTCTTTCTTGAAGGGAAATGGCTGAAAAACAATCAGGAACTGGGGAAAAAAATAGCGGCAGACGGACATGAAATCGGAAATCATTCATACAATCACCCTGATATGAGCAAACTGACTTCAGGAAGCATTTCCGAACAGCTTGACAAAACCAATGCACAAATCAGCGAGACGCTCGGCATAAAGCCGAAATGGTTTGCGCCGCCAAGCGGCAGCTTCAGAAAAGCTGTGGTCGACCTTGCGGCGGAAAAAGGAATGGGCACCATCATGTGGACGGTGGACACCATTGACTGGCAAAAACCGTCTCCGGCTGTTTTACAAACAAGGGTATTGAGCAAAATACATAACGGAGCCATGATTTTAATGCATCCGACTGATCCGACTGCGAAAAGCCTGGATACACTGATTGCAAAAATCAAAGAAAAAGGCTACGCGCTCGGCTCGGTGTCTGACTTAATGGATGAAAACAGGCTGATGAAGTAGCAGGCGGCAGTTGCCTGTCTTGAATAGGAGGAACAGACTTGATAAAACGCTATACATGCCAAAACGGTGTAAGAGTTGTGCTTGAGAATAATCCAACGGTGCGGTCTGTGGCAATCGGCGTCTGGATCGGGACGGGATCACGTCATGAAACGCCGGAGACAAACGGTATTTCGCACTTTCTTGAGCATATGTTTTTTAAAGGAACAAATACCAGGTCCGCACGGGAAATCGCAGAGTCCTTCGATCGGATAGGCGGCCAAGTGAATGCCTTCACTTCAAAAGAATATACGTGCTATTACGCCAAAGTGCTGGATGAGCATGCAAACTACGCACTTGATGTGCTGGCTGATATGTTCTTTCATTCTGCTTTTGACGAAGATGAGCTCAAAAAAGAAAAGAACGTCGTATATGAAGAAATCAAAATGTATGAAGACGCGCCGGATGACATTGTCCACGATCTGCTGAGCAAAGCGACATACGGCAATCATTCGCTCGGCTACCCGATTCTCGGGACGGAGGAAACGCTTTCGTCATTTAACGGCGATTCTCTCAGACAGCATATGGATGACTTTTACACGCCGGACCGCGTCGTCATTTCTGTCGCCGGAAATGTAACGGAACAATTCATTAAAAACGTGGAGAAATGGTTCGGTACATACGAAGCGAAGGGCAAAGCAAGCGGCATCAGCGAGCCTGAGTTTCATTATGAAAAGCTGACCAGAAAAAAAGACACCGAACAGGCGCATCTCTGTCTCGGTTTCAAAGGCCTGAAAGTCGGAGATCCGGACATTTACGATTTGATCGTCTTAAACAACGTGCTGGGCGGAAGCATGAGCAGCCGTCTTTTCCAGGATGTGCGCGAAGATAAAGGACTGGCCTATTCTGTATACAGCTATCACAGTTCCTATGAAGACAGCGGTATGCTGACGATTTACGGAGGCACCGGCGCGAATCAGCTCGGACTTCTGTCTGAAACCATTCAGGAAACGTTATCGGTTCTAAAACGTGACGGTATCACCCCGAAAGAGCTGGAAAACAGCAAAGAGCAAATGAAGGGGAGCTTAATGCTCAGCTTAGAGAGCACAAACAGCAAAATGAGCCGGAACGGGAAAAACGAACTCCTGCTCGGAAAGCATAAGACCATGGATGAAATTATCACTGAATTAAATGCGGTCAGCCTGGAAAGCGTCAACGGCCTCAGCCGCCGCTTATTTACGGATGATTACGCACTATCGCTCATCAGCCCGACCGGCAATATGCCGGCCTCGTCTTAATCGGCAAAGCAGTCTGCCTCTTTACGGGGCAGGCATTTTTTTTTGCTCCGGGTCATATAGTACAAGGGGGTGGCTATCATGAGGCTCAGTGAACTGTCAGGTAAAGAAATTGTGGACATTAAACGGGCAGAGCGGCTCGGCGTGCTCGGCCAGACCGATTTGGAAATTAATGAACAGGACGGACAAATTACCGCGCTGTTGATTCCGACGGTAAAATGGTTCGGATTGCGAAAACAAGGCCACGACATCCGCGTCCCCTGGAACCATATCCAAAAAATCGGGTCAGACATGATCATTTTAGACGTTCCGGGGGAGATCACGCCTCCCGAAGAGTAGATCTTATTCATTTTTTTGCAAGCACCGGCTCATACAGCCGGTGCTTTTTTTATGAAAAAGACGCTGTACATTCACCGCCCTTTCTCTTTGCACATACGATGAAGAGGAGGATGACACTTAAAAGATCCAGTAACTGTAAAGAAGGTGAACGTTTCAGATGTTAACCGGATTGACAATTGCGATTATTGGCGGTGACGCAAGACAGCTTGAGATTATAAGAAAGCTGACAGAACAGCATGCCGATATTTTTCTTGCAGGATTTGACCAATTGGATGACGGTTTTACAGGTACCGTCAAATGCAAAATTGATGAGATTCCCTTTCAAAAAATAGACAGTATCATCCTGCCCGTATCGGCAACGACCGGAGAAGGCATTGTTTCCACGGTTTTTTCAAATGAAGAAGTGGTATTAAAGCAGAGCTATCTTGAGCAGACACCGGAGCATTGCGTCATTTATTCAGGCATCTCCAACGCGTATCTTGAGGGGATCGCCAGCGAAGCCGGCCGCAAGCTTGTGAAATTATTTGAACGGGACGACATCGCGATATTCAACTCGATTCCCACTGTTGAAGGAACAATCATGATGGCGATTCAGCATACGGATTATACCATTCACGGATCAAATGTCGCTGTTCTCGGCATGGGGCGCACCGGTATGACGATCGCCCGGACGTTTGCGGCGTTAGGGGCGAAGGTAAAAGTGGGCGCGCGGAGTTCGGCTCATTTGGCCCGTATAATGGAAATGGGGCTTTCTCCTTTTCAGCTTGAAGAGCTTACTGAACATGTAAATGATATTGATATCTGCATTAACACCGTACCGAGCTTGATTCTGAATCAAAGCGTTTTATCGCGCATGACGCCGAAGACCTTGATTTTGGATTTAGCATCCCGTCCGGGCGGAACGGATTTCAAATATGCTGAAAAACAAGGCATTAAAGCGCTGCTTGCTCCGGGTCTTCCGGGAATTGTGGCCCCGAAAACAGCCGGACAGATTATTGCGAACGTATTGAGCAAGCTTTTGGCAGACTTAAAGAAAGAGGGGAAATAACCATGTCTCTGAAAGGGAAAAGAATCGGATTCGGATTAACCGGCTCGCATTGCACATATGAGGAAGTTTTTCCGCAAATAGAGGCGCTTATCAGTGAAGGAGCTGAAGTCCGGCCGGTCGTGACGTCAACCGTTCAATCGACCGATACCCGCTTTGGGGAGGGGGGAGATTGGGTCAGAAAAATTGAAGAAGCAACAGGCTTTGAGGCGATTGATTCCATCGTAAAAGCGGAGCCTCTCGGGCCGAAACTTCCGCTCGACTGCATGGTCATCGCCCCCTTAACCGGAAATTCAATGAGCAAACTCGCAAATGCGATGACTGACAGCCCCGTCCTTATGGCTGCGAAAGCCACGATCCGCAACGGCCGCCCGGTCGTGCTCGGAATTTCGACAAACGACGGACTCGGTTTAAACGGAACGAATTTAATGAGGCTGATGTCCGCAAAAAACATATATTTCATCCCGTTCGGCCAGGACGACCACGTGAAAAAACCGACATCGCTCGTCGCCAGAATGGATCTCCTTCCGATTACGGTAGAAAAAGCTCTTTTGCACCAGCAGGTTCAGCCGGTGCTCGTACACCATCATGAATAAAATATCATGATGACAGAAAATCATTCCGGAATAAAAAAATTCGGTCAATCCGTGACTATTCTATGGTAAAATAAAACGTAAAATGCAAAGTCAATTCAACAAATGATGCTTAATTGGCGGAAGGAGTTTTACAGATGGGAAGAGGATTACACGTAGCAGTTGTCGGAGCGACGGGAGCCGTAGGACAGCAAATGCTGAAAACACTGGAAGACAGAAACTTTGAAATCGAAACACTCACACTACTATCCTCAAAGCGTTCTGCTGGTACGAAAGTAACGTTTAAAGGCGAAGAATATACAGTGCAGGAAGCTGTTCCGGAAAGCTTCGAAGGCGTTCATATCGCGTTATTCAGCGCCGGCGGAAGCGTATCACAAAGCTTGGCGCCTGAGGCTGTAAAACGGGGAGCCATCGTGATTGACAATACCAGCGCATTCCGGATGGACGAAAATACACCGCTCGTCGTGCCTGAGGTGAACGAAGGTGATCTGCACAAACATAACGGCATTATCGCCAACCCTAACTGTTCAACGATTCAGATGGTGGCTGCGCTTGAACCGATCCGCAAAGCGTACGGTTTGAAAAAAGTCATTGTATCTACTTACCAAGCTGTGTCCGGGGCCGGCAATGAAGCGGCGAAGGAATTGTACAGCCAGACAAAGGCGATTTTAAACAATGAACCCGCAGAACCGTCCATTATGCCGGTTAAAGGCGACAAAAAGCATTATCAAATCGCATTTAACGCCATTCCGCAAATTGATAAATTCCAAGACAACGGCTATACGTTTGAGGAAATGAAAATGATTAATGAAACGAAAAAAATCATGCATATGCCGAATCTGGAAGTGGCTGCGACATGTGTCAGACTGCCGATTGAAACAGGACATTCAGAATCTGTTTACATTGAGCTTGACCGTGATGACGCAACCGTTGAAGATATGAAACAGCTTTTAAAAGAAGCTCCGGGTATTACGCTTCAGGATGATCCGGCGGAGCAGCTCTACCCGATGCCTGCTGATTGCGTCGGCAAACGCGATGTATTTGTAGGAAGAATCCGTAAAGATTTGGACAGAGCAAACGGTTTTCATTTGTGGGTTGTTTCTGATAACCTGTTAAAAGGCGCCGCTTGGAACTCAGTCCAAATCGCGGAAAGCCTGCAAAAACTGAACCTCGTATAAAACAAACGTATTTTCTATAGGCGAACAGAAGAGAGTAAGGCTCTGCCTGCTCTCTTCTGTTACGTCAGACTAATTTGGAGTGAAAATAGTGAAGATCATTGTTCAAAAATTCGGCGGAACATCCGTAAAAGATGACAAAGGCCGCAAGCTTGCGCTAGCACACATTAAAGATGCCATCAGTGAAGGTTATAAAGTTGTCGTTGTCGTATCGGCGATGGGAAGAAAAGGAGACCCGTACGCGACAGATTCTTTAATCGGGCTCCTTTACGGCAGCCAGTCCGACATTTCTCCGAGAGAGCAGGATATGCTTCTGTCTTGCGGAGAAACGATTTCGTCCGTTGTTTTTTCCAGCATGCTGAAGGAAAACGGCATAAAAGCCGCAGCTTTAACAGGAGCCCAGGCCGGCTTTTTAACCAATGCCCAGCATACTGACGCCAAAATTATAGAAATGAAAACAGAGCGGCTTTTCGCTGCACTCGCCAGCCATGACGCTGTCGTTGTCGCGGGATTTCAGGGAGCGACTGAAAAAGGCGACACGACGACGATCGGCAGAGGAGGAAGCGATACTTCAGCAGCGGCGCTCGGAGCGGCGGTTGATGCTGAGTTTATCGACATTTTTACGGACGTGGAAGGCGTTATGACAGCCGATCCGAGAATCGTGGAAAATGCTAAGCCGCTTCCGAACGTCACATATACGGAAATCTGCAACCTTGCCTATCAAGGCGCGAAAGTCATTCATCCGCGCGCGGTGGAAATTGCCATGCAGGCAAAGGTGCCCATTCGCGTGCGCTCCACTTATTCAAAAGACAAAGGCACTTTGGTGACGTCCCATCATTCGTCTAACATCGGCAGCGATGTATTCGAACGGCTGATTACAGGGATCGCCCATGTGAAAGATGTGACGCAATTTAAGGTTCCCGCCAAAATGGGGCAATACAACGTTCAGACTGAAGTCTTTAAAGCAATGGCAAATGCCGGAATCAGCGTAGATTTCTTTAACATTACGCCGAGTGAAATCGTATATACCGTAGCCGGCAGTAAAACGGAAGCCGCGCGCAGCATTTTGGCTGAATTAGGATATGAGCCGACAGTGACGGAGAGCTGTGCGAAAGTGTCAGCGGTCGGCGCCGGGATAATGGGTGTTCCGGGTGTCACGTCAAAAATCGTCTCCGCACTTTCTGATAAAGGCATTCCGATTCTGCAATCTGCGGACAGCCATACGACGATCTGGGTGCTCGTTCATGAAAAAGATATGGTAACGGCCGTAAATGCGCTGCATGAAGTGTTTGAACTTTCAAAGTAAATGTGATTGAATCATGATGAGGTGAAAAAAATGAATGTCGGAAATATATCTACAGCGATGATTACCCCCTTTGACAGTAAAGGGAATGTAGACTTTCAAAAACTGTCTACATTAATCGACTATTTGTTGAAAAACGGCACGGATTCTTTAGTCGTCGCAGGTACGACCGGCGAATCTCCGACACTTTCAACGGAAGAAAAAATTGCACTCTTTGAATTTACAGTCAAAGAAGTGAACGGACGCGTGCCTGTTATTGCGGGTACGGGAAGCAACAATACGAAAGACTCCATTAAACTGACAAAAAAAGCTGAAGAAGCCGGCGTCGATTGCGTTATGCTTGTCACGCCGTATTATAATAAGCCTTCCCAAGAGGGGATGTACCGTCATTTTAAAGCCATTGCGGAAGAAACGTCTCTTCCTGTGATGCTTTACAACGTGCCGGGCAGAACGGTCGCTTCGCTTGCGCCGGAAACGGCCATCAGACTTGCGGAGATTCCGAATATCTCTGCGATTAAAGAAGCGAGCGGCGATCTTGATGCCATTACGAAAATCATTGCCGAAACACCGGAAGATTTTTACGTCTATTCAGGTGATGACGGGTTAACGCTTCCTATTCTCGCAGTCGGCGGAAGAGGAGTCGTGTCAGTGGCCAGCCATATCGTAGGTTCTGACATGCAGCAGATGATTAAAAACTATACAAACGGGCAGACGGCAACCGCGGCACTGATTCATCAGAAGCTTCTGCCGATCATGAAGGAGCTCTTTAAAGCGCCTAATCCGGCTCCGGTCAAAACGGCGCTACAGCTGAAAGGCCTTGATGTCGGATCTGTGCGTCTTCCTCTTATCCCGCTGAATGAAGATGAACGTCTGAGCCTGAGCAGCGTCATCAGCGAACTGTAAGAAAAAATTTATACAGTTAAAATACGCGGTCATTCTCATTTTTATCGTGAGTTTGACCGTTTTGTATACATATTGGTTTTCCCTAAACCTTCCGCTTCTTCTTGTTTTCTAAAATTGATATCAGTTATAATAGGAACAAGTGATGATGGACGGGTATGAGACTAGGAGGATACAGATTTTGAAAAAGAAAAATACAGAAAACGTCAGAATTATCGCCCTTGGCGGCGTTGGAGAAATTGGGAAGAACCTATATGTCATTGAAATTGACTCAGACATATTTGTAGTGGATGCAGGGCTGATGCACCCTGAAAATGAAATGCTCGGTATTGATGTCGTCATTCCGGATATTTCCTACTTAGTAGAACGGGCTGACCGCGTGAAGGCCATCTTTCTGACACACGGGCACGATGAAAACATCGGGGGCGTCTTTTATTTATTGAACAAGCTGTCGGTGCCGGTATACGGAACGAAGCTTACGCTTGCATTACTGAGAGAAAAACTCAAGCAGTACGGGCATAATCGAAAAGCTGATTTGCGTGAAGTTCATTCTAAATCAGTCATTACATTTGAAACAACGAAAGTATCGTTCTTTAAAACGATTCACAGTATTCCGGATTCAGTGGGAGTCAGCTTCAAAACATCACTTGGCTCTATTGTATGCACGGGAGACTTCAAATTTGACCAGACGCCTGCTTATCACCAATCATGTGATATTGGCGAAATTGCCAAAATCGGAAACAGCGGCGTGCTCGCCCTGCTTTCTGACAGCGCCAATGCGGAGCGCCCGGGATATACTCCGTCAGAAGCATATGTAAGCGGTGAAATTGCCGATGCGATGAACAATTCAGAAAACCGTGTCATCATTGCTGTATTCGCGTCTAATATCAACCGGATCCAGCAAGTGATACAGGCTGCCGTCCAGAACGGCCGCAAACTTGCAATCGCCGGAAAAAATCTGCAAAACGTGCTTCAGCTGGGGCGCAAGCTCGGCTATATTGAAGCCGAAGATGAAATGTTTATTCCTGTACAGGATGTGAAAAAATATCCGAAGCGGGAAGTGGCAATTGTTACAGCCGGAAGCCATGGTGAGCCGCTGGCCGCTCTTACGCGGATGGCTAAGCAGGCGCACAAGCAGCTTAACATTGAAGAAGGAGACACCGTTGTCATTGCATCAACACCGATTCCGGGGCATGAATTGATATATTCCAAAACCGTCAACCTGCTTGCCCGCGCCGGCGCTCAAGTCATTTTCGCCCAAAAACGCGTGCATGTGTCCGGTCACGGTTCGCAGGAAGAATTGAAACTCATGCTTAATTTGCTGAAACCGAAATATTTAATTCCGGTTAACGGTGAATTCAGAATGCAAAAAGCGCATTCCAAAATCGCAGAAGAGATCGGCATGAAACGCAGCGACATTTTCTTGATTGAAAAAGGTGACGTCGTTGAATTCCGCGGACAGAATGTAAAAATCGGGGATAAAGTCACGTACGGAAACGTTCTGATTGACGGCCTCGGTGTCGGCGACATCGGCAACATCGTGCTGAGAGACCGCCGCTTATTGTCACAAGACGGCATTCTCATCGTCGTGATTTCACTCGATAAGCAGAAAAAGAACCTCGTATCAGGTCCTGAGATCATTACGCGCGGTTTCGTGTATGTCAGAGAATCAGAAGGTTTAATTGTACAAGCTACTGAGCTCGTCCGCTCTATCGTGACTGAAGCGACAGAAACATCTGCCGTAGAATGGTCCACGCTGAAACAGGCAATGCGTGATGCGCTGAATCAATTCCTTTATGAAAAAACAAAACGCAAGCCGATGATCATTCCGATCATTATGGAAGTATAATGTATACACAGCCGGAGCGCATGATGCTCCGGCTGTGTTTTTGTTCATGTCCCGGATGGAAATCATCATCTTTGTTCATAATACAAAGAGACATTCGGAAAGGGTGAAAGATAAAATGGATCATCGTATGGAAAACACCGAAGAACAGCAGCCCGAAAAATCAGATGCGAAAGACAGCATTATGAGCAAAATTCAGCAGCTGGGAGAGACATCTCTGCCGCAAATGTCCCAAGATACCAATATTCACTGCCTGACGATCATCGGCCAAATTGAGGGGCATGTCCAGCTCCCGCCGCAAAATAAAACAACCAAATATGAACACGTCATTCCGCAAATCGTCGCGATTGAGCAAAATCCGAAAATCGAAGGACTTCTGATCATCTTAAACACCGTCGGAGGCGATGTGGAAGCGGGGCTTGCGATTGCGGAAATGCTCGCATCCTTATCAAAACCGACCGTTTCAATCGTACTCGGCGGGGGCCACTCGATAGGTGTGCCGATCGCCGTGTCATGTGATCATAGTTTTATCGCGGAAACAGCGACTATGACCATACACCCCGTTCGGCTTACAGGTCTGGTTATCGGGGTTCCGCAAACATTTGAATACCTGGATAAAATGCAGGAGCGGGTCGTCAACTTTGTGACCCATCATTCAAATATTTCTGAAGAAAAATTCAAAGAGCTGATGTTTTCAAAAGGAAACTTAACCAGGGACATCGGAACGAACGTAGTCGGCAAAGATGCGGCTGATTACGGATTAATTGATGCCGTGGGCGGCGTCGGACAGGCGATAAAAAAGCTGAATCAGCTGATTGAGGAACGAAAGGGCGAGGAAGGAAGGATGATTCAATGATCCTTTATACCGTCATGCCCCAAGAAGTCATTTACGGTCAGGATATAGAGCAAAGCGTGCATGAACAGGTAGATTACGCCGGCGTGCCGCTGTTAGTTGAGATGAAGGGAAATGAAGCTGAAGTCGTACAGATTTTAAGTACGAACCCGATGGATTTTCTGAATCCGGACATCGCTCCGGGACAAAAAATCAAGCTGAAAATCTAACCGGCATTCAGTCCGTTTCTCGGGGGCAAAATATGCTATAATAGGGGAATCCTACAGAAAAATGCAGCCGGCAAAAGGCTGCTTTTCTTCATGATGTATGATTTTACATTTTTTAACGCAGTAAGGTGATGAGTGTGGCAAAGAAAAAACGGAAATCTAAAAAGAAACAAGAGAGTAAGCTCAATCTAAAATACGAACTAAGCGGACTGCTCTGTGTTGCAATCTCAATTATTGCTGTTTTGCAGCTCGGCGTTGTGGGACAGACATTTGTGTACTTGTTCCGTTTTTTTGCCGGAGAGTGGTTTATTTTATGCTTAATTGCGCTCTTCCTTCTCGGAATTTCGCTGTTTTGGAAAAAGAAGAGTCCAAGCCTTTTAACGAGAAGAAAGGCAGGGTTGTACTGTATTATCGCAAGTATATTGCTGCTGTCTCACGTGCAGCTCTTTAAAAATCTGTCTCATCACGGGTCGATTCGGTCGGCAAGTGTCATCGGCAACACGTGGGAGCTGTTTATGATTGACATGAAACAGCAGGCTGCTTCCCCTGATTTGGGCGGCGGCATGATCGGCGCGGTACTGTTTGCAGCTTCCCACTTTTTATTTGCATCAACGGGTTCACAAATCATGGCGATCGTGCTGATCTTAATGGGGCTGATTCTTGTAACAGGGCGTTCACTGCAGGAAACGCTCAAAAAGTGGACGAGCCCCGTCGGCCGGTTTATCCGCGGCCAGTGGCAGGCATTTCTTGAGGATATGAAGACGGTCAGAACGAATATGTCTTCGCCGAAAACAAAAACAAAATCGGGCAAAAAACAAAAACGGGTTCAAAAGAAAAAAGAAGAGCCTGAACCGGAGGAAGAGGATGAGGAAATTATTTCGCCGATCATCCATTCAGAGCCGATTATTTCAAGCTTTTCAGACCGTCAGGAAGAGCCCGCCGAACCGCTGATTCCGGAAAAAACGCAGGAGACGGCACAAGCGGCAAAATATGAGCCTTCCGGCGGCGCTCAAGACAGTGGCGAAACGGCTGCGGCTCCGCCGATGACGTTTACAGAGCTTGAAAATAAAGATTATCAAATGCCTTCATTGGACATACTGGCTGACCCGAAACATACCGGCCAGCAGACCGATAAGAAAAACATTTACGAGAATGCAAGAAAACTCGAAAGGACTTTTCAAAGCTTCGGCGTAAAGGCGAAAGTGACCCAGGTTCATCTCGGTCCGGCGGTCACAAAATATGAAGTGTATCCGGACGTCGGGGTCAAAGTCAGTAAAATCGTGAATCTGAGCGATGACCTCGCGCTCGCGCTTGCCGCGAAGGATATCCGGATAGAAGCGCCGATTCCGGGTAAATCAGCAATCGGCATCGAGGTGCCCAATGCTGAAGTTGCGATGGTTTCGTTAAAAGAAGTGCTTGAATCCAAGCTCAATGACAAGCCGGACGCGAAGCTTCTGATCGGCTTGGGACGAAATATTTCCGGGGAAGCCGTGCTTGCCGAACTGAACAAAATGCCCCACCTGCTTGTAGCCGGGGCAACGGGAAGCGGAAAAAGCGTCTGTGTCAACGGTATTATTACGAGCATTCTGATGAGGGCCAAACCGCATGAAGTGAAGATGATGATGATTGACCCGAAAATGGTTGAGCTGAATGTGTATAACGGCATTCCTCATCTGCTTGCGCCGGTCGTGACAGATCCGAAAAAGGCCTCGCAGGCTTTGAAAAAGGTCGTCAATGAGATGGAGCGCCGCTATGAGCTGTTCTCCCATACGGGTACGAGAAATATAGAAGGCTATAACGACCATATCAAGCGGTCAAATGCCGAAGAAGAAGTCAAGCAGCCTGAGCTCCCGTACATCGTCGTCATCGTTGACGAGCTTGCTGATCTGATGATGGTCGCTTCTTCCGACGTGGAAGATTCAATTACGAGACTTTCACAGATGGCGCGGGCGGCGGGAATTCATTTGATTATCGCGACACAGAGGCCTTCAGTTGACGTTATTACCGGTGTTATTAAAGCCAACATTCCATCAAGAATTGCCTTCAGTGTCTCATCTCAGACCGATTCACGGACAATTTTAGACATGGGCGGCGCTGAAAAGCTTCTGGGGCGCGGAGACATGCTGTTTCTGCCTGTAGGCGCAAATAAGCCGGTGCGTGTGCAAGGGGCATTCTTATCCGATGAAGAGGTTGAGCATGTCGTCGATCATGTCATTACGCAGCAAAAAGCGCAGTATCAAGAAGAGATGATTCCGGAAGAAGTTTCGGAAACACACAGTGAAGTAACGGATGATCTCTATGACGAAGCGGTCGATTTGATTATCGGCATGCAGACGGCATCAGTCTCCATGCTTCAAAGGCGGTTCAGAATCGGATATACGAGAGCTGCCCGTCTGATTGACGCAATGGAGGAACGGGGCGTCGTCGGGCCGTATGAAGGAAGCAAACCGAGGGAAGTACTATTATCTAAGGAACAATATGATGAGCTCTCTTCTTAAAAAGGAGAGAGTTTTCACTGAAAATGATATCACCAAAATCATTCCTATTTATTTTTTTATTAAAACATGATATAGTTGTCCCAATTGTTCAATAATTTATGAAAGTGGTTTACGGAGGGGAAACATGTCTACAAAAGCTGACAATCGTCACTTGTATCTAAAAGTGATTGAGCGAATCAAAGAGGATATACAAAACGGAATTTACACCGAAAAGGAAAAGCTTCCTTCTGAATTTGAGCTTTCAAAATCAATGGGTGTCAGCCGGGCAACTCTGCGTGAAGCTTTGCGTATCCTTGAAGAGGAGCATGTGATTATCAGAAGGCACGGTGTGGGCACTTTCGTCCATACAAAACCGCTGTTTCTTTCAGGTATTGAACAGCTCAACAGCGTGACGAAAACGATTCAGCAGGCGAACATGGTGCCGGGTACGATTTTTTTGTCGTCTCAGGTCATCACGCCGTCTGATGAAGATATCGCTAGATTCCGGCTTGAGCCTGAGCAGGAGCTTTTTTATTTGGAACGCGTGAGAACGGCAAGCGGCACTCCGGTCGTTTATTGTTTAGATACGATTCCGATGCACATTCTGCCGAATTCTTTCTGTCATGAACAGGAGTCTATTTTCGATCTTTTGGAAAAAAACTCCGGGTCTGTGATCAGCTATGCCGTTGCTGATATCGAACCGATCGGATATCACGATACGATTTCACCGGTTTTGGAATGTGAGCCGGAGACGGCGCTTTTATTGCTGAAGCAAACCCACTATAATCAGAATGATGAACCTGTGCTGTATTCATTAAATTATTTCCGGGCTGATAAGTTCAGTTTTCATGTTGTAAGAAAACGTTTTTAAGACAGACGCGTCATGTGTCTGTTTTTTTATTTGCCGTTTCAGTACATACTTTGTTTTCTGCAAGGCACAATAAAACAGGAAACAACCAAGTATAGTGAATGGGTGAATAAGTTGAGTAAGAAGAAAAATGGAACGAAAAATATCATTGCTCTGGCTTCTGTACCGCTCGTGATGACACTCGGGAATTCCATGCTGATTCCTGTGCTTCCGATGATTGAAAAGAAGCTGTCCATATCGTCTTTTCAAGTATCGTTAATTATAACGGTCTATTCGATTGTGGCGATTATTTGTATTCCGATTGCCGGATATTTGTCCGATAAATTCGGAAGAAAAAAGGTTCTTCTGCCTTGTCTTCTCATAGCCGGTGCGGGCGGAGCGCTTGCCGCGATAGCTTCCACCGCGTTCAAGCATCCTTATCCCATTATCTTGGCGGGACGGGTGCTGCAGGGAATCGGTTCGGCAGGGGCGGCTCCTGTAGTGATGCCGTTTATCGGTGATTTATTCAAAGGGGATGATGAGCGGATTACCGCGGGGCTCGGCGACATTGAGACGTCTAACACTGCCGGGAAAGTAATAAGCCCGATTCTCGGGTCGCTCTTGGCTGCATGGTTTTGGTTTATGCCGTTTTGGTTCATTCCGTTTTTTTCGCTCATCAGTTTTTTTCTCGTATTGTTTTTGGTGGCAAAGCCGGAGGAACAAAAAGAAGCGCCTTCTATTTCCGAATTTGTGAAAAATGTCGGCCGCATATTTAAGCGTGACGGACGCTGGCTCTTTACGGTTTTTATCATCGGCTGCGTGATTATGTTTTTGCTGTTCGGGGTTCTTTTTTATTTATCAGACTCACTGGAGAAGAAATACGGAATTGACGGTGTGGCTAAAGGAGCGCTTTTGGCAATCCCGCTTTTATTTCTATCCGTCAGTTCATATATATCAGGCAGAAAAATCGGAAAAGACCAAGGCAAAATGAAGTTTTGCATCGTTTTCGGAATGAGTGCCGTGACACTGTCGTTTATCGGCCTATGGTGGAATCACAGTTTTTATTTATTATTTATCTTTTTGTGTGTCAGCGGTATCGGTATCGGAATGGCATTGCCGGCTTTAGACGCTGTCATCACAGAAGGCGTAGACAACGAGGAATCGGGAACCATCACCTCATTTTATAACAGCATGCGGTTTATCGGAGTAGCGGCGGGACCGCCGATCTTTGCTGCCCTGATGTCAAATGCAGGCTGGCTGATTTTTATTTTATCCGCTTTTTGCGGCATTGTGTCTGTATTTTTAGCGCTGTTAAATATCTCATCACAAGCAAAAGAAAAAAAGGAATCATTAAAGACGGTGTAATCTGCACTGTCTTTTTTTATTTTATTTTGAAGATTGACATGATACCGTCAAGTCGTTATTCTTTTTAATAGTTAAACATATTAACTATCGGAAGGAGGGGGAAAAGGTGCATGAAGAAAAAGTAAAGCAGCTGATTCAGCGTTATTCCGATGTATACCTGCACGTCTTAAAAAAAATTGACAGCATTATCGCTGAAAAAGTGAACAAAGAGCTGACATTGGATCAATATTACATCCTCCGCTATATTATGCTCAATCCGGATTGCAAATCAATTGAACTGGCCGCGGTGTGCCACGTCAATAAAAGCGCCATTACATCGATGACGAACCGCCTGTATGAAAAAGGCTACATCAATAGAGAACGCAGCCAAAGCGACCGCCGGAGCATACTTTTAAATGTCACGGAAAAGGGGACGGAAGTATTTCACCGTGTGGAGCGGCGGATTGAGGAACTCGTCCGTTCATATATTATGTATTTTGATGAAGACGAGGCGGAGATGTTCGTTAATACATATGAAAAATTATATCGATTGATGATGACAGAGGAGGATCAGCAGACATAATGAAAAACATTATCCGAGCCCGCTGGATCATCGCCGCGGTATGGGTCGCCGCAACGGTGATATTTATGCTTACAGCGCCTGGTATGGCTGAATTGACACGGGAGAAAGGGCAGATTTCCGTACCGGACGGGTATTCCTCTTCTTACGCCCATGAATTGCTTGATGAAATGTCTGATTCAGATGCACCGTCTTCTTCTGCCGTCATCGTATTTCACGAAAAAGGCTTAATGACAGACAAAAAAGATCGTCTGGAAGAAGCCGTCAGCACTTTGTCTGAACAGAAAAAAGCGCTTCAGATTAAAACGGTGACTTCATACTTCGGGGAGAAAAATGACGACATCAAAAAACAGCTGCTGTCAAAAGACAGACAAACGATGCTCGTTCAGCTGCAGCTTGATACATCCAAAAACGATATCCTCGAAATAAAAAATAAAATTGATAAAGAGCTGAAACCGTACGGCGTATCATACGGCATTACAGGCCAGTCGCTGATCGACGAAGATGTGTTAAAAAGCTCGCAGGACGGCTTAAAAAAGACTGAATATATAACGGTTGCCTTTATCCTGATCGTGCTGATTCTTGTATTTCGGTCAGTGGTCGCTCCGTTTGTACCGCTTTTATCAGTATTGATATCTTATTTAGTCAGCCAGTCGATTGTCGCATTTTTAGTCGATCAACTGAATTTTCCGCTCTCAACTTTTACTCAGATTTTTATGGTTGCGATTATGTTTGGAATCGGTACAGACTACTGCATTCTGCTTCTCAGCCGGTTTAAAGAAGAACTGTCGCATGGCGCTGATATAAGAGAAGCGATCGTCGTCACCTACAAAACGGCCGGAAAGACGGTTTTGTACAGCGGCGGTGCAGTGCTGATCGGATTTGCCTGCATCGGATTTGCGACATTTAAGCTGTATCAGTCGGCAGCCGCCGTTGCGGTCGGTGTCGCGGTGCTGCTGCTTGCGCTCATGACGATCGTGCCGTTTTTTATGGCTGTTTTAGGAAAAAGACTGTTTTGGCCTGTGAAGGGCGATATTTCCCATCCTCAAAGCAAAGCATGGGAAACGTCAGGGCGGTTTTCATTTAAAAGGCCGCTCATCAGTCTTGCAATCGTTGCGGCATTCACTGTCCCGCCTATCCTTCTTTACAAAGGGGCGCTATCTTACAACAGTCTTGACGAAATCGGGGATAAATATGAATCCGTCCGCGCGTTTAATACGATTTCAGACGCCTTCGGCCCGGGAGAACTTCTTCCGGCCACAGTCGTCATCAAAAATGATGCGACTTTAAATACCGAAAAACACCTGATTGATATCGAAAAAATCAGCAGAGAACTTGAAAAAACAGAGGGTGTAAAAACGGTCAGAAGCGCCACGCGCCCTGCTGGAAACGGATTGAATCAATTATTTGTCACAAATCAGGCAAAGCAGCTTCAAGAAGGACTTGATAAGGGCAATACGGGACTTGAAAAAATCACGGACGGATTAGGGCATGCCGCACAGTCGTTAGCTGATTCACAGCCGCAGATCGAAGAGTCGGGGAAAAGCGTCAATCAGCTTATTGACGGAACATTGTCTCTGAAATCCGGGCTTTCTGATATAGGAGAAAACCTGAATAAACTGCAGGCTGGCGTGAACGAGAATAAAGCCGGCGTCGCCCAGATGAGAAAGCAGATTGAAGAGCAAAAACAAATGCTGACTTCACAGCTCAAACAAAACAGCGGTCTCGCTTCAGAAACGCAAAACGCTTTAAAATTGGTAAAAACCGTCCTGCCGATGAAAGATGAAGCCAGCAGACAGCTTGCCGATTTGAACAAGCAGCTTGCCCGGCTGCCGTTTGCAAAATTGGAAGCGTCAATACCGTCAGTCAAAACCGATCCCTCTTACCAAGAAATCAAATCGGCCTTTACGGGTGTACAGTCAGCCGTTTCCAAGGCAAACGCGGATGCAGAAGCTTTTTCTAAACAGGTCGACAGTCAAAAGGCTCATCTGCAGCAAGCGGAAAAACAATTTGCCCGGCTGGCAGCCGCTCAGAAGAAGATTGACACTCAAATTAACGCAATGATCAACGGTCTGACCAGTATTGAAAACGGTCTGCAGCAAGTGTCAGACGGACAGGGGGCTCTCGCAGGACAAATGCCGCGCCTTGAATCGGCGGCAGGACAGCTCGCGGAGGGCCAGAAAAAAATGAAGAGCGGTCTCGGTGATTTTTCTTCCCGGCTCAGCGATCTTTCTTCCGGCCTTAACGACAGTGTAAAAGGGCTTAAGAAAGTATCAAGCGGCATGATGGGGGCGAATGATTACCTGGGTGAGCTTCACAAGGCGTCAGACAAAGAAATGACAGGCTGGTTTGTGCCGAAAGACGCGTTGACAAACAGTGATTTCACAAGCGTGTTTAATACGTACATGTCAGATGACAGAAAAACGACAGAATTGACCGTCGTTCTTGATAATAATCCTTACTCAAATACGGCCGTTCAAGATATTCAAGCGATCAAAGCGAGCGTAAAAAGGGCCATTCCGAACACGGATCTGAAGAATGCTTCCTTCGGCGTTTCGGGAGTCTCCAGCATGAATGCCGATCTGAAGGAAGTATCGGATTCAGACTTCAAACGGACGGCAATGTTTATGCTGGCGGGAATTTTTCTGATTCTCATCGTGATGCTGCGCTCCCTCATTATGCCTGTTTATTTAGTGGCGTCGCTCGTACTGACGTATTTCGCATCCATCGGCGTGACGGAATACATCTTTACACACTTCTTCGGGTATCCGGGCGTAAACTGGGCCGTGCCGTTCTTCGGCTTTGTCATTTTGATGGCTCTAGGCGTGGATTATTCCATCTTTTTAATGGACCGTTTTAATGAGCTTAAAAAAGAAGGAACGGAACCCGCAATGATCAGCAGTATGAAAAATATGGGTTCCGTCATCATTTCTGCGGCGATTATTTTAGCGGGAACCTTTGCGGCCATGCTGCCGTCAGGCGTTCTTTCCTTATTACAGATTGCAACCGTGGTATTAACAGGCCTTCTCATGTACGCAATTGTGGTCCTTCCGTTTTTTGTACCGGTCATGGTGAAAATATTCGGAAGAGCCAACTGGTGGCCTTTCAATTTGAAAAAATAACGTTCAATATCTCTGCCTGTTTTCGGGCAGAGGTTTTTTGTTTCCTTATAAATCCTCCAGTTGATATAATTACATCTGCGTACTCTTTTTTGCGAATGCTGAAATTTGGTCATAATACATACTATGAAAGAATGAACGAAGGAGGTTTCACATGACTTACGTAAATGAAATGAAGTCAAAGCACGGCGGGATCACCGCCCACATCGTAAAGACCGAGAAATTTAAAACCGTTTCGCTGACGTTTAAAATGCTGGCTCCTTTAACGAAAGAGCTCGTAACAAAAAGAGCGCTGTTTCCGCATGTGCTTCTGCGCGGAACAGAAAGCCGCCCGAAAACCGCTGATCTGCGGTCTTATTTTGATGAGCTGTACGGCACATCCGTTTCAGCTGATCTGACAAAAAAGGGAGAACGTCATGTCATTACGTTCAGGCTTGAGATTCCTAATGAAAAGTATCTGAAGGACCGCACACCGTTATTGGAAAAAGGCCTTCAGCTTTTATCAGAGCTTGTCTTTTCGCCCGCTTTGGAAAACGGCGCCTTCCTGCCCCTTTATGTCACGCAGGAAAAACGGACGCTGAAACAGCGGATTCAAGCCGTATATGATGATAAGATGAGATATTCTAATCTGCGTCTCGTTCAGGAAATGTGCAAAAGCGAACCGTATGCCCTTCACGTCAACGGCGAGTTCGATGATGTTGAACACATTACACCGCAAGATTTGTATGAAGCCTATCAAAAAGCCATACGCGAAGATCAGCTGGACCTGTACGTCATCGGCGATGTTGATACAGATCAGGTGAAAACGGCCGTTGATACGTACTTTAAAACGGAAGAACGGGAGCTGCAGCCTTTTGAAAGAAGCGCGGCGAATGAACAGCCCGATCCGAAGGAAGTCATTGATGAAGAGGACGTCAAGCAGGGCAAGCTGAATATCGGATTTCGGACCAATACGACATATACAGATCCGGATTATCCTGCATTGCAGGTGTTTAACGGGCTGTTCGGAGGTTTCTCTCATTCAAAGCTGTTTATAAATGTCCGTGAAAAAGCGAGCCTCGCCTATTATGCAGCCTCAAGGGTGGAAAGCTTCAAAGGGCTTTTGATGGTCATGTCGGGCATTGAGGTGAAAAATTACAAGCAGGCCGTCACCATCATTGAAGAACAGTTTCAGGCTATGCAAAACGGTGACTTTTCAGAAGATGATATCGCCCAAACGAAAGCCGTTATTAAAAACCAAGTATTAGAAACCATTGATACGGCATACGGTTTAGCGGAATTTCTGTATCAGCAGGCCTCAGCCCAAGTAGAGATACCGATCGAAAGATTCCTTGACAATATCGAGAAAGTGACAAAAGAGGACATTATCAATGTCGGAAAGAACATTAAGCTGGATACGACTTATTTCTTAAAAGGGACGGGGGGAGCATCTTGACTAAACCGATAAACTTCGAACAGCTTCAGGAAACGCTGTATCATGAAAAAATGGCAAACGGCCTTGATGTCTATGTGCTGCCGAAACAGGGCTTTAATAAAACATACGCCGTGTTTACGACAAAGTACGGTTCCATTGACAATCAATTCGTTCCTTTAAATAAGGAAGAAATGGTACACGTCCCTGACGGAATCGCGCATTTTCTGGAGCATAAACTGTTTGAAAAAGCGGACGGCGACGTGTTTCAGGACTTCAGTAAGCAGGGGGCGTCGGCAAATGCCTTTACATCATTTACACGAACCGCTTATCTGTTCTCCAGCACTTCTAATGTGGAGAAAAACCTGGAAACACTCGTGGATTTTGTTCAGGACCCGTATTTCACGGAAAAATCAGTTGAAAAAGAAAAAGGCATCATCGGCCAGGAAATCAATATGTATGATGATAATCCGGATTGGCGGCTGTTTTTCGGCCTTATCGAAAATATGTATAAAGACCACCCCGTGAAAATTGACATTGCCGGAACGGTGGAGAGCATCTCACATATTACGAAAGATCTGCTGTATGAGTGCTACGAAACGTTTTATCACCCGAGCAATATGCTGCTCTTTATCGTCGGTCCCGTAGATCCTGAAGCGGTCATCAGCCAGGTGCGGAAAAACCAGGAGAAAAAGCCGTTTACAGACCAGCCTGAAATCAAACGTGAAGAAGTTCAGGAGCAGGAAGCGGTCTTCCGCCGGGAGCAGGAGTTAAAAATGAACGTGCAAGGCTCAAAATGTCTTGTCGGCTTAAAGGCGAAAGACCCTTATAAAACGGGGCAGGAGCTGTTGAAGCACGAGCTCAGCATGAACCTCATGCTTGAATGTCTTTTCGGAAAAAGCTCACCGCATTACGGCGACTTGTACGACAAAGGCTACATTGATGAAACCTTCAGCTTTGATTACACGGCTGAATACGGATTCGGTTTTGCCTCTGTCGGAGGAGATACACCGGAGCCGGATAAGCTCGCTGACGAATTAAAACACATGCTGCTTGATGCGGAATCAGCCGTGACTGCGGAAAAACTTGACCTTGCGAGAAAAAAGAAGATCGGGTCATTCTTAAAAGCGCTCAATTCGCCTGAATATATCGCCAACCAATTCACACGCTACGCCTTTTTAGATATGAGTCTGTTTGATGTCGTAACCGTACTGGAGCAGATTACGCTGGAAGACGTAAAGCGGGTTATTAAAGAAGAAATATCAGAAGAAAGGCTGACAGTCTGCAAAGTCGTGCCAAAATCATAACAAAAACATCCCTCACGCCCTGAGGGATGTTTTTCTGGGGAAAGAAGGAGTATGGATTGATGAAACAGACAGCGCTCGTAACCGGAGCAAGCGGCGGAATCGGACAAAGTATAAGTGAAGTCCTCGCAAAAAACGGATATGACGTCCTTTTGCATTATCATTCTAATAAGGAAGCCGCACACAGGCTTGCGGAAAGGCTGAGCGCATCATTCGGCGTAAAAGCCTCCGTTATTCAGGCGGATCTGTCCTCACCGGATGGCGCGGAGACACTCAGCCGTTCCGTTAAGCAGCCTGTGGACGCTCTGATATTAAACAGCGGCAAAAGTCACTTCGGCCTGATTACGGACGTTACGGATGACACGGCGCGGGAGATGGTGCAGCTGCATGTGACGAGTCCGTTTCTTTTGGCGCGTAATCTGGTGCCCGGCATGATTCGGAAAAAAAGCGGGGGCATCGTCGCGATCGGTTCCGTCTGGGGAGAAACGGGCGCATCGTGCGAGGTATTATACAGCATGGTCAAGGGAGCGCAGCATTCGTTCGTTAAAGCGCTTGCCAAAGAGCTTGCTCCGAGCGGCGTCCGAGTGAATGCAGTCTCGCCGGGTGCCGTTGATACAAATATGCTTGATCAGTTCACGTCTGATGAAAAAGAAGCGTTGGCAGAGGAAATTCCCGCGGGCCGGCTGGCAAAGCCGGAGGAAATCGCCGAAGCGGCGGCCTTTTTATTATCGGAAAAGGCTTCCTATATTACGGGGCATATATTATCCGTAAACGGCGGCTGGCACTGCTGAAAAAAATGTGTGTATAGTTTGCATCTGTACGGACAAAATAATTTTGTAACAACAGATGAAATGGAGGAACCCAACATGTCAGTATTAGAAAACTGGGATAATTGGAAGAATTTCCTTGGCGACAGATTGAACTATGCGCAGGAAAAAGGGATGAGTGATGAAACGATCACTGACCTCGCTACAGAAATCGGCGGTTACCTTGCGAACGAAGTCGACTCGAAAAACCATCAGGAAAAAGTGCTTGCTGATCTTTGGAGCGTTGCTTCTGAAGATGAACAGCGCGCCATCGCAAATATGATGGTGAAGCTTGTTGAAAATAACAGCACTCATTAAGAGGGGGGATTTCTCCTCTCTTTTTTTATGTTTTCCTCTATAGAGCAACATTCTTCTTTCTAATTAGAGAAAAATGTTTTATGATAAAGGAAGGTAAAAATTTGCCACAATGGAGGGGGTATATCATTTGGCAAAGCTCGAATGGTATTTTGAATATGAAATTCAAGTGAACCGCCCCGGCCTGCTCGGGGATATTTCATCTCTTCTCGGGATGCTGTCAATTAATATTGTCACAATTAACGGTGTCGACCTTTCCAGAAGGGGAATGCTGCTCAGATGCCGGCATATAGATCAAATTAAACGATTGGAATCAATTTTAAAAACAATGGAGACCATTAAAGTAACGAAGCTGAGAGAACCGAGGCTTCGCGACCGTCTCGCAGTCCGCCACGGAAGATACATTCAGCGTGATGCCGATGACAAAAAAACCTTCCGTTTTGAAAGGGACGAGCTCGGTCTTCTGGTTGACTTTATGGCCGAGCTGTTTAAAAAAGAAGGACACAAACTGATCGGAATCCGGGGAATGCCGAGGGTCGGAAAAACGGAGTCCATTGTTGCGTCAAGCGTTTGTGCCAGCAAAAGATGGCTTTTCGTATCATCAACGCTGCTAAAACAAACGATCCGGAGCCAGCTGGTTGCCGATGAATACAGCACGGAAAACGTGTTTATCCTCGACGGCATCGTTTCGACAAGACGGGGATCTGAGCGCCATCTTCAGCTCGTCAGTGAAATTATGCGGCTTCCGGCGACAAAGGTCGTGGAGCACCCCGATATTTTTGTTCAAAATTCGGAGTATACGCTCGATGATTTCGATTATATTATCGAACTCAGAAATGATCCTGACGAAGTCATTACATATGAACATGCAGAAGAACCGCAAATGTTTGATCAGACCGGTTTTTCAAGCTTTGATTTTTAATATTGGAAGGTGTTTGTTGTGACAGAATTAGCAATCCGGCTTAAAGAAGCCAGAGAGGAAAAAGGGATGTCGTTGGATGAACTCCAGGCGGCGACGAAAATTCAGAAAAGATACTTAACCGCTCTGGAAGAAGGCAATTATGACGTCATTCCCGGCAATTTTTATGTGCGGGCGTTTATCAAGCAATACGCTGAAGCTGTCGGGCTTGATTCAGATCAGTTATTTGAAGAATATAAAAAAGACATCCCTAACACGTACCATGACGATGTGTCGGAAAAAATCTCCGGTCTTGCCATGCAAAGGGAGCTTCCTAAGTCCGCTTCAAAGGCGGCGGAATGGCTTCCGACCGTCCTTGTCGTCATCGGTGTCATTATCGTCATCGCGATCATTTATGCGATTATTCAGCTCGGAATGAGCAAATCCGGGCAGACAGACGGAGATAAAGCCGTCACCCAAAGTGAGAGCAAGTATGAGATTCCTAAGGATTCTGCGCTGAAAAACGACGGCAATACAAATGACGAAGCGCAATCTGACAGCAAAAAAGACAAAAAGGACACAAAAGCGTCAGAGCAGAAAAAGAAAGAAAAAAGCAGTGAAAAGACGGAGATCAAAGCGGCCGGAACGGAAGGCTCGGCTTCTTCATACAACGTCTCCGGGGCAGATAAGTATAAGCTTGAACTGATTGCTTCTGACAGCGCATGGATCCGCGTCCGTGATGACAGCGGCGGTTCTTTAAAAGAAGGAACGCTGCAAAAAGGCGAAACCTTTAAAAAAGACGTCACGGATCAAAAGCAGATTGAAATCCGCACGGGCTATGCCCCTAACCTGAAAATTAAAATCAACGGAGAGGTTCTGTCCTATGAACTCAATCCGCATGATGTGATGGCGCAGACCATCACAATCAAGATGAAAAAATAAAAGGGGAAAAAGTCATCTGAACGATTAAGATGACTTTTTCTTCACGTCCGAGTACATATTATTGGAGGGGCTTTATGTTTAACTTACCGAATAAAATCACACTGGCAAGAATCGCTTTAATTCCTGTATTTATGATTATCATGCTTGTTCCTTTTCAGTGGGGCAGCGTTCATATAGGGGATGAATCGATTCCGGTCGCGCATCTTACGGGAGCTGTTTTATTCATTATCGCATCAACGACTGACTGGGTGGATGGCTACTACGCCAGAAAACTGAACCTCGTGACAAACTTCGGGAAATTTTTAGATCCGCTGGCTGACAAACTGCTGGTATCCGCGGCATTAATTACGCTTGTGCAGTTTGACCTTGCGCCGGCGTGGATGGTCATCATCATCATCAGCCGCGAATTTGCCGTAACGGGATTAAGACTTGTACTGGCGGGAACGGGGGAAGTTGTAGCCGCCAATATGCTGGGGAAAATTAAAACATGGGCTCAGATCATCGCTGTTGCCGCGCTTTTGCTGCATAATCTTCCGTTTGAGCTCGTTTCTTTCCCGTTCGGCGATATCGCTTTATGGGTGGCCGTGCTCTTCACAGTCATTTCCGGCTGGGAGTATTTTGCGAAGAACTGGGATGCGTTAAAAACATCTAACTAAGAAAGAAGGACTTAAAGATGGAAATAGCAAAAAAAGCAGAAATCATTGCAGTCGGCTCGGAGCTTCTGCTAGGCCAGATCGCCAATACGAACGCGCAGTTTATCAGTAAAGAGCTGGCGGAAATCGGTGTAAACGTGTTTTATCATACCGCTGTCGGTGACAATCCTGAGCGGCTTAAGCAAGTCATCCGCATTGCCGAAGAGCGCTCAGACCTGATTATTTTTTCAGGCGGCCTCGGACCGACCAAGGACGATTTGACGAAAGAAACCATTGCAAACACACTGGGGCGCCCGCTCGTTCTGAATGACGAAGCGTTCCGGTCGATCGAAGAATATTTCGCGAAAACAAAACGGACCATGTCGCCGAATAACCGCAAACAGGCGCTCGTCATTGAGGGCTCAGACGTTTTGGCGAATCATTTCGGCATGGCGCCGGGAATGCTTGCAGAGCACGGCTCAAGGCTTTATATGCTGCTTCCCGGGCCGCCGAGCGAGCTGCGTCCGATGTTTGAAAATGAAGCGAAGCCGCTGCTTCTTAAAAAGCTCGGTTCTAATGAGAAAATCGTTTCAACCGTGCTGCGTTTTTTCGGAATCGGTGAATCCCAGCTTGAAGCTGATTTAGAAGATATTATTGATGCGCAGACGAACCCGACGATTGCGCCGCTCGCTGCTGACGGAGAGGTCACGCTGCGTTTAACGGCGAAACATGCTGACGAAAAAGAAACAGAACGGCTTTTAAAAGAAACGGAAGCCGCCATTTTAGAACGTGTCGGTGAATTTTTCTACGGATATGATGATACGTCTCTGGTGAAGGAGCTTTCAAAAGCATGCAGACAAAACAAAATCACGATTTCTTCTGCCGAAAGCTTTACAGGCGGCCTGTTTTCAGAGTGGGTGACTGATTTAAGCGGTGCGTCTCAACTATTTGCAGGGGGTGTTGTCTGTTATTCCGACAGCGTGAAACAGCATGTGCTCGGCGTGAAAGCTGAGACGCTCGCAGAAAGCGGAGCGGTCAGCAAAGAGTGTGCGAAAGAGCTTGCAGCCGGTGTGAGAAAGCTGACCGGAAGCGATATCGGCATCAGCTTTACCGGGGTTGCGGGTCCCGACCCGCAGGAAGGGCATGCGCCGGGCCGCGTCTTTATCGGCATTTCGGCGGAAGGAAAAGAAGAGGTGCACGAATTTAACTTTGCCGGCTCAAGAACCGGAATCAGAAAGCGCGCCGCTAAATACGGCTGCCATCTCATTTTGAAAATGCTGGATCAAAAATAAAGTTTTAAAGAGGCGATTTCTCTGATTTTTAAGTTTTACAAGGGAAATTATGCTCTTTTGCAGAAAAGCGAACGCGGAAAAAATCCGAATATGCGTTCGCTTTTTTCTTGGCAAATGCCAGTAAACAAGGTATAGTATATGTAGTGGCAAGATAAAGGAGGAAAAAATAAATGAGTGATCGTCAGGCAGCCTTAGATATGGCTCTTAAGCAAATAGAAAAACAATTCGGCAAAGGTTCCATCATGAAGCTCGGAGAAAAAACAGATACAAGAATTTCAACGGTGCCAAGCGGTTCCCTTGCACTTGATACCGCTCTCGGAATAGGCGGATACCCGCGCGGACGGATTATTGAAGTATACGGACCTGAAAGCTCAGGTAAAACGACTGTAGCGCTTCACGCAATCGCTGAGGTTCAGGAAAAAGGCGGACAGGCAGCATTTATTGATGCTGAGCATGCTCTTGATCCTGTTTACGCGCAAAAGCTCGGTGTCAATATCGAAGAGCTTCTGCTTTCTCAGCCGGATACGGGAGAGCAGGCGCTTGAGATTGCTGAAGCGCTGGTGCGAAGCGGAGCTGTTGATATCGTAGTCGTTGACTCTGTTGCGGCGCTTGTTCCAAAAGCTGAAATTGAAGGTGACATGGGTGATTCACACGTCGGTTTACAGGCGCGTCTCATGTCTCAGGCGCTCCGTAAGCTTTCCGGCGCCATCAATAAATCTAAAACAATTGCAATCTTTATTAACCAGATTCGTGAAAAAGTCGGCGTTATGTTCGGAAATCCGGAGACGACACCGGGCGGCCGCGCGCTGAAATTCTATTCTTCCGTGCGCCTTGAAGTGCGCCGTGCCGAGCAATTAAAGCAGGGCAACGACGTCATGGGGAATAAAACGAGAATTAAAGTCGTAAAAAACAAAGTCGCTCCTCCGTTCCGTACGGCTGAAGTGGACATTATGTACGGTGAAGGAATCTCCAAAGAAGGGGAAATCATCGACCTTGGAACTGAACTGGATATCGTGCAAAAAAGCGGTTCGTGGTATTCTTATGAAGAAGAACGCCTCGGTCAGGGCCGTGAAAACGCCAAGCAGTTCTTAAAAGAAAATAAAGACATCATGCTGATGATTCAGGAACAAATCCGTGAATATTACGGTTTAGACAATAACGGTGTAACGGACAAAGCGGAAGAAGTTCAGGAAGAGATGGAATTAGAAGAATAAAAACACGATCAAAAGAGCGGAATAAGCAATTTCCGCTCTTTTTTTTGTGTGTTTCAAAAAACACTGGCTGTTTCGGAAAATTTTATCTGGAATGTTACAACTTTTTTCACACTTCACTCGTCTAACATCATGGCGAAAGTTGAAATTATATCTGAGGAGGAAAAAAGATGACGAGCCCCCGCCGCACAAGAATAAATAAAAAAAGAAAGAAGAAGCTGATGAAAACGGGAGGGCTGTTTCTTTTTCTGCTGCTTGTTACTGTTTTTATTATGATCTGGACCGTCACAGCGCATCACCGGGAGAAGGAATCCGTTAAAAGCGCTCCCGCCGCTCAATCTGATACTTCAAAAGACCAGACTCAACAGAAAAAAGAAAAGACGCAAAAAGAGAAAACACCTAAATCAATCGATCACAATAAACAGATCAGCAATTACTTGCAACAAATCGGGTTCAGCGGCACAGCAATGATCGTAAAAGATGGAAAAGTTGTGCTGAAAAAAGGCTTTGGCTATGCGGACCGAAAACAAAAAATGAAAAACAATCCGGAGACATCATATTATATCGGTTCTTCCCAAAAAGCGTTAATCGCGACGGCTGTCCTGCAGCTTGAAGAAAAAGGGCTGCTGCAGACGAGTGACCCCGTCAGTACATACTTGCCGAATTTTCCTAACGGCACGCGCATTACATTGAAAAATCTGCTCAATCATACGTCCGGCATAAACGGGCATATTGAGGGTCAGGGACCGATTGCTCCAATTGATTTAATCAAGGATATAGAATACCGCGGAATTAAACGGCAGCCCGGGGTTTGGGATTACAGGGATTCCAACTATTCAGTGCTTGCTTATATCGTATCTCAAGTCAGCGGGGAGTCTTATGAACAATATATAAAAGAACACGTGTTCAAACCGGCCGGAATGAAGCATGCCGGATTTTACAAAACATTTGCCAAAGCCAAATATCCTGCCGTCGGCTACAAAGTCGATGAGAGCGGCAGTCTTGTAACGCCGCACCTTTTGGACTTATCGCAGCTGTACGGGGCGGGCGACATGTATATGAGCGCTGAAGATCTCTATAAATTTGATAAATCGATCGTAAACAACACGCTCCTTTCAAAAGAAAGCTTCACAAAAATGTTTACAGCAGGAAGCAGTGCCGCTTACGGCATGGGGTTTTACATTGATCCGGGAAGCTATTCCAATCACGGTGTTATGCCCGGTTACAACATTTTGAACAGCTTCAGCCATTCAGCAAGCAAATATGTCATATTACTGTCAAACATTCAGAATAACGCCAAATTAGGACAGGTAAACAATAGAATTTACCAATTGCTTAACCAGGCGGACTAACAGAGCCGTCATTCACGAAAAGCGGATGAAGGTATGGTATGATATATACATGGGCGAAGATCCGAGCTGAAGGCGAATCGTTAAGCTGGCAAGCTTGACAAGTATTTCCGACACAATTACAATGAAGTTGTAACATTTGTTTTTTTAACATGATTGTTAAACCATTTAAACTTGACAAGGGCATGAGAGACTCATTCCCTGTGAAGGTTCTGTATGTTGAGAAAATCAGACAATGTACATGCCGGCACTTATTTAAGCAAAAACCAAGTTCATAGCAAGAGGAGGTGAAAGTATGACCCCAATGACGGTTCTCATCTCCATTTTGCTGACTCTGCTCGGTTTAGTTGTTGGCTACTATGTTCGTAAAACCATTGCCGAAGCAAAGATTGCGGGCGCACGCGGTGCTGCCGAGCAAATCCTTGAAGATGCAAAGCGTGATGCTGAAGCACTGAAAAAAGAAGCTCTGCTTGAAGCAAAGGACGAAATCCATACACTTCGAATAGATGCTGAACAGGAAGTTCGTGAAAGACGAAATGAGCTTCAAAAACAAGAAAACCGTTTACTTCAAAAAGAAGAAAATCTTGACCGTAAACATGAAGGAATTGATAAACGGGAAGCGATGTTGGAGAAGAAAGATCATTCTCTGAATGAACGACAACAACATATTGAAGAGATGGAAAGCAAAGTGGATGAGATGATTCGTATGCAGCAGTCAGAACTCGAACGCATTTCGAGCCTGACACGGGATGAAGCGAAGCAAATCATTCTTGACCGGGTTGAAAATGAGCTTTCACATGACATCGCCATCATGACAAAAGAAACCGAAAACCGTGCGAAAGAAGAGGCAGATAAAAAGGCGAAAAACATTCTGTCGCTTGCTTTGCAGCGCTGTGCAGCAGATCATGTTGCCGAAACGACGGTATCGGTCGTCAATCTTCCGAATGATGAGATGAAAGGACGTATCATCGGCCGTGAAGGGCGTAACATTCGTACGCTTGAAACGCTTACAGGTATTGACCTGATTATTGATGACACACCTGAAGCAGTCATTCTTTCCGGATTTGATCCGATCAGACGGGAGACGGCAAGAATCGCTCTTGATAAACTCGTTCAGGATGGCCGTATTCACCCGGCGCGCATTGAAGAAATGGTTGAAAAATCCCGCCGTGAGGTTGATGACTATATCCGGGAAATGGGTGAGCAGACGACGTTTGAAGTCGGCGTTCACGGACTCCACCCGGATCTGATCAAGATCCTCGGCCGGTTGAAATTCCGTACAAGCTACGGGCAGAACGTACTGAAACATTCTATGGAAGTTGCGTTTTTAGCCGGTTTAATGGCTTCCGAGCTTGGAGAAGATGCAAAGCTTGCCAAGCGGGCCGGTCTTCTGCATGACATCGGAAAAGCAATTGACCATGAAGTGGAAGGAAGCCACGTGGAAATCGGAGTGGAGCTTGCGACCAAATATAAAGAGCATCCAGTCGTCATTAACAGTATTGCGTCACACCACGGAGACGAAGAGCCGACTTCCATTATCGCCGTTCTGGTCGCTGCCGCTGATGCATTATCAGCCGCAAGACCGGGCGCGAGAAGTGAAACGCTCGAAAACTATATCCGCAGACTTGAAAAGCTTGAAGAAATCTCCGAGTCTTACGAAGGTGTTGAAAAATCATTTGCGATTCAGGCCGGCCGTGAAGTTCGCATCATGGTCAAGCCGGACTCCATTAATGATTTAGAAGCCCATCGTTTGGCACGTGATATCCGTAAACGAATTGAGGACGAGCTTGATTATCCGGGCCACATTAAAGTGACCGTAATCAGAGAAACTCGAGCCGTAGAGTATGCAAAATAAAGTGATGCTTAGCGCATCACTTTATTTTTTTGAGTCCCTGAAAAGGAAGGAATGGAATGTATGAGAATTTTATTTATCGGAGATGTTGTCGGTTCCCCGGGCCGCGACATGGTAAAAGAATATGTCCCGAAACTGAAAGCGAAACATAAACCGCATTTTACAATTATTAACGGAGAAAATGCAGCACACGGAAAAGGACTGACGGAAAAGATCTACCACAGCCTGATGGAAGCGGGAGCAGATGCCATTACAATGGGAAATCATACGTGGGATAAAAGAGAGATCTTCGACTTTATTGATGATGTGCCGCATCTTGTCCGGCCGGCGAATTTCCCGGAAGGTACGCCGGGCAAAGGCATTACCTATATTAAATCGAACGGAAAAGAGCTTGCCGTCATTAACTTACAGGGGCGGACGTTTCTTCCGCCGCTTGATGATCCGTTTGCTAAAGCGGATGAATTAATAGAAGAAGCGAAAAAGCGCACGCCGTACATTTTTATTGATTTTCACGCCGAAGCGACAAGCGAAAAAATTGCGATCGGCTGGTACACAGACGGAAGAGCCTCTGCCGTGGTAGGCACCCATACACACGTGCAAACGGCAGATAACCGCATTTTGCCGAAAGGAACGGCATATATTACTGATGTAGGCATGACGGGTCCGTACGACGGAATTCTCGGTATGGACAGAGAAACGGTCATCAAGCGGTTTAAAACCAATCTTCCTGTCCGGTTTACGGTGGCGGAAGGTAAAACTACGCTGAGCGGAGTGCTCATTGACATCGACGATCAAACGAAAAAGGCCGTAAATATCGAACGGATATTAATCAATGATGACCATATGTTCTTTGAATAGGTGATCATGTGTTTATTTTATAAAAATATTAAAAGGAAAAGCAGGAATATAGCAACTTCTTAGTGAATATAGTAAAAATGGAAGGTAGCCCGCTATTTTTGAAAAGCATTGTGGGGATGGCTTTTTGGATAGCAACATCTAATAATGATTGTTCTAATGAACACTCACTTATCCATTGTAAAACTAAGGGGGAGCAGAAATGGAAATCTTAAAAGTTTCAGCAAAATCAAGTCCAAATTCAGTAGCAGGCGCGCTTGCCGGTGTATTGAGGGAACGCGGAGCCGCCGAAATTCAAGCAATTGGGGCGGGTGCCTTAAATCAGGCTGTTAAAGCGGTTGCGATTGCCAGAGGCTTTGTCGCGCCAAGCGGCGTAGATTTGATTTGTATTCCGGCTTTTACAGATATACAGATTGACGGAGAAGAAAGAACGGCGATTAAGTTAATCGTCGAACCCCGTTAAAAACAAAAACATGACATTCTCAACCTGCTTGCGTAAGGCGAGCGGGTTGTTTTTATTGTTGTCATATTTTCTCACAATATTATATTGATAGTACGAAGAGATGATAAATGGCTTTATTCATATAATATTCAAAAAAAATCATGCCCATTTTTCCGGACGGAAGCAGTTGTTTTCTTGGAGTGGACACTGGTATTTACCTCCTTTTTATATCATGTTACAATCCAGTTATTACAGTGTTTTTTCGAGGAGGAGTGTACATGTTGGGAGGAAAGATGAAAGCTATCGTCAAAAATGAAAACGCTTTCGGAGCAACTCTGAAAGAAATTCCCATACCTTCCATAAATGAGAATGAAGTTCTCGTTAAAGTACAGGCCGCATCTATATGCGGTACAGATGTGCATATTTATAATTGGGATCAATGGGCGCAGAAACGAATCAAAACACCTCAAGTATTCGGACATGAATTCAGCGGTATCGTAGCGGAAACGGGCAAGCACGTCACAAATGTCAAAATAGGTGACTACGTTTCGGCTGAAACCCACTTCGTCTGCGGTACTTGTGTCCCTTGTTTAACAGGAAAACATCATGTGTGCACCCATACAAAGATCCTCGGCGTAGATACAGCCGGTTCCTTCGCTGAATATGTCAAAGTGCCGGCTCGAAATGTTTGGAAAAATCCCGCTGATATGGACCCCGCCGTCGCTTCTGTTCAAGAGCCGCTTGGCAACGCGGTGCATACGGTGCTGGAAAGCAGCCGGCTTGCGGGCGGTTCCGCTGCAATTATCGGCTGCGGGCCGATCGGGCTGATGGCGGTGGCAGTGGCTAAAGCGGCCGGTGCATCCCGTATTGCGGCCATTGATAAAAATGATTACAGGCTGGCTCTTGCGAAGAAATTGGGAGCCGCGATCACCATTTCAGCTGATAAGGAAGATCCGCTTGAGGTGATCGACACCTTAACAGGCGGAGAAGGGATCGACCTTGTCTGCGAAATGTCAGGCCACCCGGCAGCTATAGCACAGGGACTAAAGATGGCGGCCAACGGGGGAAGGTTCCATATGCTGAGTCTGCCGGAACGTCCGGTGACGGTTGACCTGACAAATGACGTGGTGTTTAAAGGACTTACCGTCCAAGGCATCACAGGCAGAAAAATGTTTGAAACATGGCGGCAGGTATCGCACCTGCTTGAATCCGGCCTTGTTGATCTGACGCCGGTGATCACGCATCAGTTTCCGCTTGAAGACTTTGAAAAAGGGTTTGACCTGATGAGAAAGGGCCAGTGCGGCAAAGTCATTTTGATTCCATAAGGGGAGGGTTCTATAATGAAAGAATTTGAATTTCTAAAAGCAGAGCTTGATAAAATGAAAGAAAATAAAACGTGGCAGCAAATGAAACAAATTGAAACGAAGCAGGGTCCGTCGGTGGAAGTCAAAGGGGAAAACGTGATACAGCTTTCATCGAACAATTATCTCGGTTTGACGTCGCATCCAAGACTTGTCGAAGCGGCCAAACGCGCCGCGGAAGAATTCGGAGCGGGTACCGGGTCCGTCCGGACAATCGCCGGAACATTCACAATGCACAATGAGCTTGAGAAGAAATTGGCAAACTTTAAAAAAACAGAAGCGGCACTTGTTTTTCAATCGGGGTTCACAACGAATCAGGGCGTCTTATCAAGCATTCTTACAAAAGAGGATATCGTGATCTCTGACGAACTGAACCATGCTTCCATTATTGACGGGATCAGGCTGACGAAAGCAGATAAAAAGGTGTACCGCCATGTTGATATGGACGATTTGGAAAGGGTGCTGAAAAAATCAATGAATTACCGCATGCGCCTGATCGTCACCGACGGCGTATTCTCAATGGACGGCAACATCGCTCCTTTGCCTGACATCGTCAAACTTGCAGAGGCGTACGATGCCTTTGTGATGGTCGACGACGCGCATGCTTCCGGCGTACTCGGAAAAAACGGAAGGGGAACGGTTAATCACTTCGGGCTTGACGGAAGAGTCCACATTCAGGTGGGCACATTAAGCAAAGCCATCGGAGTGCTTGGCGGTTACGCCGCGGGATCGCAGGTTCTGATCGATTACCTGCGCCATAAAGGGCGTCCTTTCTTATTCAGCACTTCTCATCCGCCTGCGGTAACGGCCGCATGCATAGAAGCCATTGACGTCCTGCTGGAAGAGCCGGAGCATATGGAAAAGCTATGGGAGAACACGGCGTATTTCAAAGACAAACTGGTTCAAATGGGGCTGACCCTCACAAAAAGCGAAACACCGATCGTGCCGATATTAATAGGGGAGGAAGAAAAAGCCCAGGCATTATCAGACCTTTTATTGACCCGCGGCGTCTTTGCACAAAGCATCGTGTATCCGACGGTCGCCCAAGGAAAAGCGAGAATCCGCACCATTATTACGGCAGAGCATACAAAAGAGGAGCTTGACCGGGCCCTGGAAGTAATCTGTTCAGCCGCAAAAGAGCTTCAGCTTGTGTAAGGGGGAAATGATTCCCTCTTTTTTATTTCTTATTGATTCTTATTCTCAATAAGGTGTACAATAATAGGCTGGCGGTTGTGCCAAACGCTTTTAACCAGTATACTTGAAGGTGGAAGTTTCGGTTGAAAGGAGACATTCGAACATGAATGAAAAGCAAAAGCAGGAAAGCGGACAAGTGAATCCGGCGGACAAAAAATCCGAAAAGGATTACAGCAAGTATTTTGAAGCCGTATATATTCCGCCTTCTTTAAAAGATGCGAAAAAACGGGGCAAAGAATCCGTTCAATATCATAACGATTTTAAAATCTCAGAAGAATTTAAAGGCCTCGGTGAAGGCAGGAAATTTTATATTCGCACGTACGGATGCCAAATGAACGAGCATGATACGGAAGTCATGGCGGGTATTTTTATGGCGCTCGGTTATGAAGCGACAAATTCGGTTGATGACGCGAACGTTATTTTATTAAACACTTGCGCTATCCGGGAAAATGCTGAAAACAAAGTGTTCGGAGAGCTCGGCCATTTAAAGGCGCTCAAAAAAAATAACCCGGACCTGATTCTCGGCGTCTGCGGCTGCATGTCACAGGAAGAATCAGTCGTAAACCGCATCCTTAAGAAGCACCCGTTTGTCGATATGATTTTCGGCACGCACAACATTCACCGTCTGCCGGAACTGTTATCAGAGGCATATTTATCAAAAGAGATGGTTATTGAAGTGTGGTCGAAGGAAGGGGATGTCATTGAAAACCTTCCGAAAGTCCGCAACGGAAAAATTAAAGGCTGGGTCAACATTATGTACGGCTGTGACAAGTTCTGCACATACTGCATCGTACCGTATACCCGCGGAAAAGAACGAAGCCGCCGTCCTGAGGAAATTATCCAGGAAGTCAGAAGACTTGCAAGTGAAGGCTATAAAGAAATCACGCTGCTCGGTCAAAACGTGAATGCGTACGGAAAAGATTTTGAGGATATGACGTACGGTCTCGGTGATTTAATGGACGAACTGCGTAAAATTGATATTCCGAGAATCCGATTCACGACGAGTCATCCGCGTGACTTTGATGATCATCTGATCGAGGTGCTCGCCAAAGGCGGCAACCTTCTTGACCATATCCATCTTCCGGTTCAATCAGGAAGCTCAGCGATGTTAAAAATGATGGCGCGCAAATATGATAGAGAACGCTATCTGGAGCTTGTCGGAAAAATTAAAGCGGCGATGCCGAACGCTTCACTGACGACCGATATTATTGTCGGTTTTCCGAATGAAACCGATGAACAATTTGAAGAAACGCTCTCGTTATATCGCGAAGTGGAATTTGACAGCGCATATACGTTTATTTACTCTCCTCGTGAAGGCACGCCGGCAGCGAAGATGAAAGACAATGTTCCGATGAGGGTCAAGAAAGAACGTCTTCAGCGCCTCAATGATTTGGTGAAAGAAATTTCAGCCAAAAAAATGAAGGAATATGAAGGCAGGACTGTCGAAGTATTAGTTGAGGGAGAAAGCAAAAATAACCCTGACATTCTTGCCGGCTATACGGAAAAAAGCAAGCTCGTCAACTTCAAAGGGCCGAAAGACGCCATCGGCAAGATTGTACGCGTCAAAATCGAACAGGCGAAAACATGGTCGCTTGACGGTGTGATGGCAGGAGAAGCAATCGAGGTGAAATAATAATGACGCTTTACTCTAAGAAAGACATTGTACAGCAGGCTAGGAACCTTGCGAAAATGATTTCTGAAACAGAAGAAGTTGATTTTTTTAAACGCGCCGAGGCGCAGATTAACGAAAATGAAAAAGTCTCTGCGATTATTAATCAGATTAAAACCCTGCAAAAGCAAGCCGTTAACCTGAAGCACTACGAAAAGCTTGAAGCGCTGAAACAAGTGGAAAGTAAAATTGACGCCCTGCAGGAAGAGCTTGAAGGGATTCCGATCATTCAGGAATTCAGAGATTCCCAGATTGAGGTCAATGACCTTCTTCAGCTTGTCGCACATACGATCTCAAATCAGGTGACAAACGAAATCATTACATCTACCGGAGGCAACCTGCTGACGGGAGAAACCGGTTCAAAAGTAAAACATTCGAATAACAGCTGTTCTATTTAAACACGGGGCCTTCATCGGCCCGTGTTTTTTTGCTGTTTGAGAACTAATTGTGATATGTACTAAATTTTCATCAGGTCACCGTTTTGTCCCATTTTACTGGAAAGTTTTATCATACTTAAAAGTAAAGTTTCTGGGCAGGGCTGCATACAATGAAACAGAAACTTTGTATTTTTATATTTTTATTATAAAAATGCACATGAGACAAATGCCCAGCATAAGATAACACGAAGAAGAACAAGGAGGCCTGCCGGAATGTCTGAATACAGGGAAATTATTACGAAAGCGGTAGTTGCGAAAGGAAGAAAATTCACCCAATGCACCAACACGATCTCACCTGGAGAAAAACCGTCAAGTATATTGGGCGGCTGGATTATCAACCACAAGTACGATGCCGAAAAGATCGGGAAGACTGTAGAAATTGAAGGGTATTATGATATAAACGTCTGGTACTCTTACGCCGATAATACAAAAACGGAAGTTGTAACCGAGAGAGTAAAGTATGTCGATGTGATTAAACTCAGATACAGAGACACAAATTACTTAGATGACGAACACGAAGTCATTGCCAAAGTGCTGCAGCAGCCGAATTGTCTTGAAGTCACCATTTCTCCTAACGGAAATAAAATCGTGGTTCAGGCAGAGAGAGAATTTTTAGCAGAAGTGGTCGGTGAAACGAAAGTCGTCGTCGAAGTAAATCCTGACTGGGAAGAAGACGATGATGATGATTGGGAAGACGATCTTGATGAAGAATTAGAGGACATTAACCCTGAATTTTTAGTCGGAGATCCTGAAGAATAAGTTGAGGCTAGGGGAGTTTAACACCCCAAGTCTCTTTTTTATATATAAAGATATCACTCTTTTGTTTATGTTATAATGGGATTCGGATAAGAGAAGATACATAGTGAGGGATTAAATGATGGCTAGTTACACGCCTATGATACAGCAATACTTGAAGATAAAGGCAGAGCACCAAGATGCCTTTTTATTTTTTCGGCTTGGTGACTTTTATGAAATGTTTTTTGAAGATGCAAAAAAAGCGTCACAAGAGCTTGAAATTACACTGACAAGCAGAGACGGAGGTTCGGCTGATAAAATTCCGATGTGCGGCGTGCCGTATCATTCCGCGGCGGCTTATATTGAACAGCTGATTAAAAAGGGCTATAAAGTGGCGATCTGTGAGCAGACGGAAGATCCGAAGGCGGCTAAAGGCGTTGTGAAAAGAGAAGTCGTCCAGCTGATCACACCGGGAACCGTGATGGATGGAAAAGGCATTCATGAATCGGAAAACAACTTTATCGCTTCCGTTTCCGAATTCCGTGACGGATACGGCCTCGCTTTATCGGACTTAACGACCGGAGAAAACCTGGCCGTATTTATTGAGCGGATTGAAGATGTCATGTCAGAAATTTACTCAGTCGGCGCAAAGGAAATTGTCGTATCAAGCAAGTTTAACGAACATACAGCTGCTCAGCTGAAAGAACGGTGCGGCGCCACGATTTCTATCGAAGACGGGGAAATAACAGAACGCATTGAAATCGCAAAGCACTTGCCGGGCGAAGAGCTGACAGAGACGTTTATGCGTTTATATACGTATTTGCAGAAAACGCAAAAACGGAGCCTGGATCACCTGCAGCCGGTTCAAGTATATGAATTGGAAGAAGCGATGAAAATTGACCTGTATTCAAAACGGAATCTTGAGCTGACGGAAACGATCCGTTCGAAAAGCAAAAAAGGGTCATTGCTTTGGCTTTTAGACGAGACGAAAACAGCGATGGGCGGCCGGCTTCTCAAACAATGGATTGACCGCCCGCTGATCAGGGCATCCCAAATCGAAGAACGCCAGGAAATGGTCGAGACGCTGATCAATCATCTGTTTGAGCGTGAAGATCTGCGAGAGCGCCTGAAGGAAGTATACGATTTAGAACGTCTGGCGGGCCGGGTCGCATTCGGAAACGTCAACGCAAGAGATTTAATCCAGCTGAAAGAATCTTTAAAACAAGTGCCGAGCATCAAAGAGCTTGTAGGGTCTCTTAACCATAAAAAAGCAAAAGAACGCGCCGGCTTGATTGATCCGTGCGGAGATTTGCTTGACCTGTTAGAAGAAGCCCTTCATGAAAACCCGCCGTTATCGTTAAAAGAAGGCAATTTAATTAAAGACGGCTATCATCAGAAGCTCGATGAGTACCGTGACGCCAGCAAAAACGGTAAAGACTGGATTGCCAGACTGGAGCAGCAGGAACGCGCTTATACGGGCATCCGTTCATTAAAGGTCGGTTTCAATAAAGTGTTCGGCTATTATATTGAAGTCACAAAAGCAAACCTTCATCTTCTTGAGGACGGACGGTATGAGCGGAAGCAGACCCTCACAAACGCCGAACGGTACATTACGCCGGAATTGAAGGAAAAAGAAGCGCTTATTTTAGAAGCGGAAAACAACATCTGCGAGCTGGAATATGAGCTTTTTGCCGGACTGCGTGAAAAGGTGAAAGAATTTATTCCGCGTCTGCAGCGTCTTGCCAAACAAATGAGTGAACTGGACGCACTGCAATGCTTTGCGACGATCAGTGAAAACAGGCATTACACAAAGCCCGTCTTTTCTGATAATGAAGTAAAAGTCATTGAAGGGAGACACCCCGTCGTTGAAAAGGTGATGGACAGTCAAGAATACGTGCCGAACAACTGCCTGATGGGCGATTCGCGGGAAATGCTCCTGATTACGGGTCCGAATATGTCAGGTAAAAGCACGTATATGAGACAGATCGCACTTCTATCGATCATGGCCCAGATCGGCTGTTTTGTGCCCGCAAAAGAAGCGGTTCTGCCGATTTTTGATCAAATCTTCACGAGAATCGGGGCAGCGGATGATTTGATTTCCGGACAAAGCACCTTTATGGTGGAAATGCTGGAAGCGAAAAACGCGATTGTGAACGCCACAAAAGACAGCCTGATCCTGTTTGATGAAATCGGCCGCGGGACATCAACGTACGACGGAATGGCGCTGGCACAGGCGATTATTGAATATGTCCATGATCATATCGGCGCTAAAACACTGTTCAGCACGCATTATCATGAGCTGACGGTGCTTGAAGATAAGCTTCCTCAGCTGAAAAACGTTCATGTGCGCGCAGAGGAATATAACGGAACGGTCGTGTTTCTCCATCAAATCAAAGAAGGAGCCGCAGATAAAAGTTACGGCATTCATGTCGCCCAGCTTGCCGAGCTCCCGGACGATCTGATCATCCGCGCGCAGGAGATTTTGAAACAGCTTGAGCAGACGGGAGATAAACCGGAGCTTCCGGCGGCACCTGAGAAAAAGCCCGCCGTCAAAGAAGAACCGGCACAGCTGTCCTTTTTTGCTGATGGTGAAAAAGAACAGAAGGCACCGGCTGTTTCTAATAAAGAAAAACAAGTGCTTGAAGCCTTTAAGTCAATCAATATTCTCGATATGACGCCGCTTGAAGCGATGAATGAAATGTACAAGCTGCAAAAAAAAATAAAATAGAAAGAGGTGACGGACTTGGCAAAAGTCATCCAGCTGTCAGATGAACTTTCAAATAAAATAGCGGCCGGCGAGGTGGTCGAACGGCCTGCCTCAGTCGTTAAAGAATTGGTGGAAAACGCCATCGACGCAAACAGCAAAGTCATTGAAATCGACATAGAGGAAGCGGGGCTTTCGTCGATTCGGGTGCTCGATAACGGCGAAGGGATGGAAACCGATGATTGCAAGCGGGCTTTCCGCCGCCACGCGACCAGTAAAATCAAAGATGAAAACGACCTGTTCCGGGTGAGAACCCTCGGTTTCCGCGGAGAAGCTTTGCCAAGTATCGCGTCTGTTTCTCATCTGGAAATCAAAACGAGCATCGGCGAGGGAGCGGGAACCCATCTCATTCTTCAGGGCGGGAATATCATTTCTGAACAGAAATCCTCCAGCAGAAAAGGAACGGAGATTATCGTTACCAACCTGTTTTTCAATACACCCGCCAGGTTGAAATATATGAAAACCGTGCATACGGAGCTCGGCAATATTACGGATGTTGTCAACCGGATCGCTCTTGCGCATCCGGAAGTATCGATCCGTCTCCGTCATCAGGGGAAAAATCTGCTGCAGACAAACGGTAACGGGGACGTGCGCCATGTGCTGGCCGCAATTTACGGGACGGCGGTTGCGAAAAAAATGATACCGCTCCATGTCAGCTCGCTTGATTTTGAAGTCAAGGGCTACATTGCGCTTCCGGAAATCACGCGTGCATCCAGAAACTACATGTCATCTGTCATTAACGGAAGATACATTAAGAATTTCCCGCTTGTAAAAGCGGTGCATGAGGGCTATCACACACTTCTGCCGATCGGCCGCCATCCGATTACGTTTATCGAAATTACGATGGACCCGATTTTGGTTGATGTCAATGTCCATCCGTCGAAGCTTGAAGTCCGCCTCAGCAAAGAGACGGAGCTGCATGAGCTGATCCGTGACGGGATAAAGGAAGTGTTTCAAAAGCAGCGGCTTATTCCGAGCGCCCAGCTCCCGAAAAAATCAGCGCCGGCACCGGCCAAAAACGAACAGCAATTTATGACATTTGAGGAAAGCGCGCCTGAGCGGAAACTTCCTGAAAAAACGCCGGAGCCGTCTTACTCACCAATGAAGCTGAGTTCGGTCGTAAAAGAGCCTGAGCCGCTAATAATAGAAGAAGAAATCCTCCCGAATGAAGCGGATCACGGAGTGCCGCCGGAGCTCGGTATGCCCGAAACGGCAGCGCCTGTTTCAGATATTCCGGAACCGGAAGCTGTCTCTGAAGAAATACGGGAAGAAAGAGTTCCGGTGATGTATCCGATCGGCCAAATGCACGGGACATATATTTTAGCCCAAAACGAAAACGGCTTGTATATCATTGACCAGCATGCGGCACAAGAACGGATTAAATACGAATATTTCCGGGAGAAAGTCGGGCAGGTCGAGCCTGAAGTGCAGGATATGATCGTGCCGCTCACCTTTCATTACGCGGCAAATGAAGCGCTGATCATTGACCAGCATCAGCATGAGCTTGAAAGCGTCGGAGTATTTTTAGAAGCATTCGGCACGAACAGCTACATCGTCCGCTGCCATCCTGCCTGGTTTCCAAAAGGGGAAGAAGCTGAACTGATTGAAGAAATCATTCAGCAGGTGCTTGACGCCAAACAGATCGATATTAAAAAACTGCGGGAGGAAGCGGCCATTATGATGAGCTGCAAAGGCTCAATCAAAGCGAACCGGCATTTGCGCAACGACGAAATCAAAGCGCTCTTGGACGACCTGCGCCGAACGACAGACCCGTTCACATGCCCGCACGGCCGGCCGATCATTATCCACCACAGCACGTATGAGATGGAGAAGATGTTTAAGCGTGTGATGTAATAACAACGTTTATGTGAGACTAAACCGTTATTTGCCCACAAGCAGCCTTACTAGTTTGAATGACCCAGCCTTTCAGAGATAACTTTTGAGTTTTTTAATTTCTGGCATAATTGGTGCATTGGTATGCCGTCAATCATGATGATTTGTTTAACATCCAGCTGCTTTTCTGTCATATAAAAATTGTTTTTGGAGAGTATTTGGGGTTGGCGATGTAGTATCCTGTGTTTGGTGTAACCGTCTATATCGTCAATTGACTGCATTAATAGTAAAATAATTGGAGAAAACGGTTCCTGAAAAATCTCATGTTATTTGTGAAGAATTTAAATAAAATTGGAATTTGGCGGGTTATACTATCCGCAAGTTAGTCAAGGGGGACTAGTAATTAGCCCCCCTTACATTTAGTTCTTCCTGCGGTATTTTCTATTTTTGATCAAACTGAAAACCACTAAGAGAACCACACCGATAGCAACAATATAAAATGAAATTTCTGCTGCTGCGGTATTAATATTCTTAAGAACAAGGATAAGCCCTATTAAAACTATAGGAATGATGTAAGTTAGAATTCTTATAGCTTTTGGGCTCGGTTCAGCATTACTTTTATCTTCCATAGTTACCTCCGATCTTAACACGTTAGAAAATAATCACTTTAAAACTTAACACAGGATAAATTTGTTAAACACCAACAATAGTCCCGTTTAAATGAAAAGCCTAAGAGTTTTAGTAATCCACCAAGCGGCTGTTGGGTTGCCAGTTCTTTTAGAGCACCCGCATAGCACGCATCTTCCACTGCACCAGTAAAATTGTCGATCGTATTAAGAATTATTTCAAAACGCCGATTCTACCCATAGGCAGCTTTAGCAGGTATTGCATCCCAGGGCAATTTACCTTGAGCGGTAAACTCCGACCCATATAACATAGTCTGTTTGTCTAATGTTTAATATTTACTTTTTACACTTAATGATTTTATGTTAGTTTTGTTTGCACAGTAAAAAGCTGCGCGGCACTTTCGTGAATTGTTGCAGCTAGGGCTGATTTGAAAAGAGTGTAAATTACGCCGTACTTTTCTAAGTTCAATTATGTTAATGTCCATATAACGTTGAATTCGGTGTAAGAACTAAGGTATTCTGATATATTTCGAGAGCCCGTGTGGTTTAGTTATCTTGAAGAAAAGGATTAAAATAATAATCTTGATTGCGGATCATTTCTAAAAACTGATTATCCCCTTCGGTCGCTTCGGCAATTGCTTTTCAAAACAAAAGCTCAATTTGTTTTCTTTTTATCTGAAACCCATATTCATCCTTCATTTTCTGAATAAAATTCCCTAAAGAATTCATCTAAATTAATATTCTAATTTCCTTATATATCAGCATAGCAATTTGTAAAAAAGGTCCAGACTGGTGCTTTTGGCGGGAGCAGAAAGTTTTTTTAACTTTACCGGAAAATCCATGGAAAAACGTGGTGTCATCTGGTAAAGTGGTTACAGTCGGCTGGGCGGCGGCAGCAGTCTGCCCGGATCTTTTAAATGGGAATGGTGACAATGGATCATACATATGAAGTGCATCAAATTAAAACTTATCACCAGATGTGGTCCAACTATTGTTATATTATCGCAGACCGCTCGAAAAAATCTGCGATAGCGGTGGACCCGTCCTGGGAAATCGATAAAATAACCGATAAACTGCATGAATTGGATGTTGATTTATCAGCTATTTTATTAACACATTCGCATTATGACCATGTAAACTTGGCGGAGCCGCTTCAGCAAATCTATCATTCTGATATATACATGTCGTCAGCGGAAATCGATTTCTATCAATTCCGGTGCAGAAACTTAATAGCGCTTGAAGACGGCCAAACCTTTGCGGCCGGAGGGTTTATCATCAAAAGTATATTGACCCCGGGACATACGGCCGGGGGAATGTGTTATTTGCTATCTGATCATCTTTTTACCGGTGACACCGTGTTTACAGAAGGGTGCGGTATATGTGAGGACAGGGGCAGCTCAGCTGAAGATATGTTTCACAGTATACAGAGGATCAAAGCCTCCATTCCGCCGCATGTGCGTGTGTATCCGGGGCACTCCTTCGGGGAGAAGCCGGGTCAAAAAATGGAGAGTCTTTTGAAAAACAATATTTACTTTCAGATTGAAAAAAAAGAACATTTTGTGAATTTCCGCAACAGAAAAAATCAAAAAGGGCTGTTTCATTTTAAGTAATGCGTAATTTAGTTCTATCTAACTAGCTTTTCTTTTGAGGCAAGGAACTTCTGAAATGGAATGGAAGTTATTACTAGATTTCTGGTGATGAATGGCTGAGTAACGGGAGTTTGCGGAAGAGAACGCCGGGCAGGCCGGATGGGACATTCTGCTTACGCCTGTTCCGAAAGCCCTGAGTCCGCCTTCCGACAGGGAAAAATAGGTATTATTCAGGAGTTCGCATAGGATAAATTAACTTGACATGGTATTTTTGTGAAGTTACTATCAACTTGAACATGCTTCTTATCTGAATCCGAGAAAGGATGGCTGAGAAAATGATCACATACTTATTCCCCGGACAAGGTTCTCAAAAGCAGGGAATGGGGAGCTCATTGTTTGATGAATTTAAAGACTTAACGGAGCAGGCTGATGAAACACTCGGATATTCTATGAAACGGCTTTGTCTTGAGAATCCGTATTCCAACCTTCACAAGACGCAGTTCACCCAGCCTGCTTTATATGTTGTAAACGCGTTAAGCTATTTGAAAAAAATCCAAGACAATGACATAAAGCCGGATTATGTGGCCGGCCACAGTTTGGGAGAATATAATGCGCTGTTTGCAGCAGGTGCTTTTGATTTTATTACCGGTCTGCAGCTTGTCCGTAAAAGAGGCGAATTAATGAGTATGGCCACTGACGGAAAAATGGCCGCTGTTATGGGGTTAACTGCAGATCAAGTGTCAGACGCCCTTCAAACGCACGGATTACATACGATTGATATTGCCAATATGAATTCTCCTCACCAAGTTGTCATATCCGGACGCAAAGAAGACATTGAAAGAGCCAAAAGCGTATTCGAAGGATTAAAAGACGTTACGATGTTTCATCCGTTAAACGTAAGCGGCGCTTTTCACTCGAGATATATGAGTGAAGCGAAACAAGAGTTCGAAAAATTTTTACAGTCATTTCATTTTTCTGCTATATCAATTCCTGTCATTTCTAATGTGCATGCCAGACCTTATGAGCAAGACGGAATCCACTCCGTTCTGGCCGATCAGATCGACCATTCAGTGCGATGGAACGACAGCATCCGCTTTCTGCTGGACAAAGGGCGGATGGAATTTGAAGAAGTCGGCCCGGGCCATGTGCTGACAGGACTTATTCACCGCATCAAAAAAGAAACTGAAGCTTCACCCGCCATGTAGCGGAACGCAAGTTAAAATTCTTATCTCACACAATAGTGCCAGCCATACAACATCACGACCACTTCACCTGCACACGACATCACGAAACACTCACAAATCAATATTTTAAAAAAATAAGCAGCAAAAAGGAGAACAAATGAACCAGCCAATTGTTTTCATGTTTTCTGGACAGGGTTCCCAATACTATCAAATGGGGAAAGAGCTGTTTGCACATAACGCCGCTTTTCGGCAGAAAATGCTTGACTTGGACGATTTTGCAGTCAGCCGTTTCGGTTACTCTGTCCTAAAAGAGATGTATCATACAGGCAATCGTCTGTCTGATCCATTTGACCGCCTTCTTTTCAGCCATCCTGCCATTTTCATGGCTGAGTACGCACTTGCATATGCTTTGGAGCAAAGAGGCATACGTCCCGATTATGTGATCGGAGCAAGCCTCGGAGAGTATGCAGCGGCCGCTGTGTCGGGCGTGCTGAGCGCCGAGGATGCTTTAGATTGCGTGCTGGAACAGGCCCGAATCGTTACGGAAACTTGCCGTAACGGCAGTATGCTTGCGATACTGGGTGATCCGGCTTTATATCAAGATGATCCGCTGCTCGGCGAACATAGTGAATTGGCATCTGTAAACTATCATTCTCACTTTGTCATCTCGGGAGAGCGGGAACATATCAAAAAGATCATGGACAATCTGAGAGAAAAGCAGATTCCTCATCAGCTATTGCCGGTATCTTACGGGTTTCACTCAGCGCTGGTTGATCAGGCGGAACAGCCGTACAAGCGCTTTTTAGCTCAGAAATCAATCCGGACTCCGTTTATACCGTACATCTCCAGTGCTACCGGAGAGGCTGAGACCGATATACAAGCGGACTTTTTCTGGGATATCGTAAGAAAGCCGATTCGATTCCGCGAAGCGCTTCAATTCGCAGACAGCCGCCAAAAAGGATTGTATATTGATGCCGGGCCTTCCGGAACATTGGCCGCATTTGCCAAACAGATTCTTCCTGCAGGATCGGCTGAACGCATCCGTGCCATTATGACGCCGTTTCATAAAGAACAAACACATTTGCAGCAAATAGAAGACAGCATTTTATCACCGCCCGGAAGGAGACTGTAAGATGATCAGCTTTGTTTTTCCAGGCCAAGGCTCGCAAAAAGTAGGGATGGGGGAGAACCTGTTCGGCCGCTATCCTGAATTAACCGCAAAGGCCGATCACATTCTCGGATATTCCATTCAGGAGCTGTGCCGGGACGGAGAACGTCTCAATCAGACTCAATTCACTCAGCCGGCGCTCTATGTCGTCAATGCCCTCAGTTATTTGAAAAAAACAGAAGAGACCGGCTTGAAACCGGATTTTACCGCCGGACACAGTTTGGGCGAATATAACGCGTTATACGCTTCGGGCGCCTTTGATTTTGAAGAAGGCTTACAGCTGGTCAAAAAAAGGGGCGAACTGATGAGCCGCGCAAAAGGAGGCGGCATGGCAGCGGTGATCGGCCTGACTCATGAGCAGGTGACGGATGTTTTAAGAGAAAATCACTTGGATATGATTGATATCGCCAACATGAACACACCGCAGCAAATTGTCATTTCCGGATATAAAGAAGATATTGAAAAAGCCGCATCTGTTTTTGAAGCCGTAAACGGCGTAAAAATGGTTCACCGCTTAAATGTCAGCGGCGCCTTTCATTCCAGATACATGCTGGAAGCGAAGGAAGAGTTTTCACGCTTTATTGAATCTTTCCATTTTAAGCCGCTGTCCATCCCGGTCATTTCAAATGTGACGGCAAGACCATATGAGCAGAGAGAGCTGAAAGAGACACTCACCGGACAAATAACGGGATCGGTGAACTGGACAGACAGCATCCGTCTCTTAATGGGAAGAAAGAACATGAGCTTTGAGGAAATCGGTCCCGGAAAAGTGCTGACGGGGCTGATTCAAAGAATTACGGCTGAAGCGGAGCCGATAACAGATGAAATCAAAGTCCCGGCCGAGGCTGGAAAAAGCTCAATTACGGCGGCGTCTTTAGGAAATGAAGAGTTTAAGCGCGATTATCAATTGAAATACGCCTACTTGGCCGGCGGCATGTACCGCGGAATTTCTTCGAAGGAAATGGTCGTCAAACTGGCCGAAAAAGGAATGATGGGCTTTTTCGGAACAGGCGGTTTGAACATCACGCACGTTGAGGACGCCATTTTGTCAATTCAGCATGAGCTTCGTGACGGCGGTTCCTTCGGCATAAATGTTGTACATAATATGAAGCATACAGATTCAGAAGAAAAAATGATTGATCTTTTATTGAAGCATGGGATTCAGAACTTGGAAGCATCAGCGTTTTTAACGGTTACTCCCGCTTTAGTAAGGTTTCGCGCTAAGGGGTTAAAACGCGGTGCCGGCGGACAAATAATAGCGCGTCAGCGGATTATCGCCAAGCTTTCCCGTCCGGAAGTAGCGGAAGCGTTTCTCAGCCCGGCGCCTGATCACATTCTGCAGAAACTTGCAGCCGAAAACAAAATTACCGCTGAAGAAGCAAGTCTGATGAGAGAAATACCCGTTGCGCATGACATCTGCGTAGAGGCTGATTCAGGCGGCCACACTGACGGCGGAGTTGCTTACAGCCTCATGCCGGCGATCATCCGTTTACGAGATGACATGATGAAAAAATACCGATACGGCAAAACCGTCCGCATCGGAGCCGCAGGGGGAATCGGAACGCCCGAGGCTGCCATGGCCGCATTTATGCTCGGCGCTGATTTTATTGTGACCGGATCTATTAACCAATGCACCGTTGAAGCAGCGACGAGCGGCCTCGTAAAGGACCTCCTGCAGCAGATGAATGTACAGGACACGGCCTACGCGCCGGCCGGCGATATGTTTGAATCAGGCAGCAAGGTGCAGGTATTAAAGAAAGGGCTGTTCTTTCCGACCCGCGCCTCTAAGCTGCATGAACTGTATCAGCGTCACCGCTCAATTGAAGAAATTGATGAAAAGACACTCAGACAAATAGAAGAGAAGTATTTTAAGGCAAGTGTAAGCAGTATTTATGACAAAGTGAAGGCTCATTATTCGAATGAAGACATTTCAAAAGCCGAACGGAATCCGAAACAGAAAATGGCGCTCATATTCAAATGGTATTTCAGGCAAAGTTCTGCTTCGGCGATTAAAGGAGACCCGGATGCCAAGGTAGACTTCCAGATTCATTGCGGCCCGGCATTAGGCGCCTTCAATCAATGGGTGAAAGGTACGGAGCTGGAGTCCTGGAAAAACCGCCATGCCGATGGTATCGGCCTGCGGCTTATGGAAGAGACGGCCTCGCTTTTGAATCAGAAGTTAGGTTCATTTTTGCAAACGTGTTGACAAGACGAAATGATAGATTGAAAACATGGAATATTCATAAAAGATGAAACAGGGAGGAACTGACAATGAGTAAAGAAAGAATCTTTGAATTGCTGCAGAACACAATCTACGAGGTTTTGCCTGATTTAGAAGGCGAACAGCTTTCACAGGAAGACCGGTTAGTTGATCTGGGGGCGGACTCAGTAGACCGCGCCGAAATTATCACGATGATGCTTGAAGAATTATCACTGCAGATCCCGCGTGTTGAGCTGACGGGAGTGTCAAACATCGGCGAATTGGCGGAAAAGCTTTATGAAAAGGTGCAGGCTGTCTGATAAAGCGGTGAAACAATCGGAAACTCAAAATTCATATTGGAGGCGAAGTTCATGGCGGCTGCCGGAATAGAAGCGATAAATGTGTTTGGCGGGACAGCATACCTTGATGTCATGCAGCTGGCGGAGTACAGAAACTTAGACCCTGCCAGATTTGAGAATTTACTGATGAAAGAAAAAGCGGTGGCGCTTCCGTACGAAGACCCCGTTACATTCGGCGTTAACGCGGCAAAGCCGATTATCGACCGATTGACAGAGGCTGAAAAAGACAGAATCGAGCTGCTGATTACCTGCTCGGAGTCCGGCATCGACTTCGGAAAATCACTCAGTACATATATTCATGATCACTTAGGCCTCAACCGGAACTGCCGTTTATTTGAACTGAAGCAAGCCTGTTATTCAGGAACGGCGGGCTTGCAGATGGCCCTTAATTTTATTTTGTCGCAGACATCCCCCGGAGCGAAGGCGCTTGTCGTCGCGACGGATATTTCCCGGTTTTTAATTGCCGAAGGCGGTGATGCGTTAAGCGAGGATTGGTCTTACGCAGAACCGAGCGCCGGAGCGGGTGCCGTCGCCTTATTGATCGGTGAAAATCCGATTGTATTTCAGGCGGATGCGGGCGCCAACGGCTATTACGGCTATGAGGTGATGGATACATGCCGTCCGATCCCGGACAGTGAAGCCGGTGATGCCGATTTGTCATTGATGTCATACCTCGATTGCTGTGAACAGACATTTCGCGAGTACAAAAACCGTGTGCCGGGCGCTGACTATAAAGAGACGTTTCACTATCTAGCCTTCCATACACCGTTTGGCGGCATGGTAAAAGGAGCCCACCGGACGATGATGCGCAAGCTTGCAAAAGCGAAAAACGCTGAAATCGAACAGGATTTTCAAGCCAGAGTAGAGCCGGGGCTCCGCTACTGCCAAAGAGTCGGAAACATTATGGGGGCAGCCTCTTTACTGGCTCTTGCAAGCACGATTGACCAAGGGGCATTCGACACTTCTAAGCGGATCGGCTGTTTTTCGTACGGCTCCGGGTGCTGTTCAGAATTTTACAGCGGCGTTGTGACGCCTGAAGGACAAACGCGGCAGCATTCTTTCAAAATAGAAGAGCACCTGAACAACAGGTACAGGCTGTCCATGGAAGAATATGAAGAACTGTTTAAAGGCAGCGGTTTGGTGAAGTTTGGAACCCGGAATGTCAAATTGGATGTGAATATGATTCCGAACATTTTAGACCATCATACCGGAAGCCCTCGTTTGTATTTGGAAGAAATCACGGAATTTCATCGGAAATACAGGTGGATCCCGTGACCTATGAAACGATAAACGTCCGTTTTCAGCAAAATGTCTGCTTCATCACCTTTGATCGGCCTGAAGCCAACAATACGATTAATGAGTGTTTAGTGGAGGAATGCCTGCACGTTCTTTCTGAATGTGAAGACTCCGTGACCTCCGTAGTGCTTGAAGGGCAGCCGGAGGTATTTTGTTTCGGGGCGGATTTTGATGAGATGTACCGGAAAATGAGGCAGGGAATGCAGCATGCGGAATCGCAGGAGCCGCTTTACCGTTTGTGGCTGGCATTAAAATCCGGGCCGTACATCACAATCGCCCGCGTCCGCGGAAAAGTAAATGCGGGAGGTGTCGGTTTTGCCGCCGCCTGCGATATCGTCATTGCAGAGGAGAGTGCTTCGTTCAGTTTATCTGAACTGTTATTCGGACTTTATCCAGCCTGCGTTCTGCCGTTTTTAATTCAAAGAATCGGATTTCAAAAGGCGCATTATATGACGATCATGACAAAGCCCGTGCCGGCACGCCAGGCGCTTGAATGGGGACTTTGTGACGTATGCGTCCCGGACTCAGCAACAGAGCTGAGAAAGCATTTGCTGCGCCTCCGCCCGCTATCGAAAAAAGCAGTCATCCGCTATAAAAAATACATGGATTCCTTAAACGACCTTGTTCATCGTTCGAAATCCATTGCTTTAGCCGAAAATCAAGCGATGTTTTCAGATCCGGATAACCAATCAGCCATCTTCCGTTATGCAGAAACGGGGCGGCTTCCTTGGGAAACGGAGAACAGTTAGGAGGATATCATGCCGAACGCCGCAGTTGAACTGCTCGAAATTGAACCGGATATTATCCAAGTGACAATGCAGGATAAAGCCCATAAAAACGCCTTCTCCAAAGAACTGACGGATGGATTGATGGAAGCATTCACCCGTATAAAAAAATCGTCAGTCTATAAAGCTGTGATTTTAACAGGATACGGCCATTACTTTGCTTCCGGAGGCACACAGGAAGGCCTGCTCAGGATTCAGCAGGGCATCACGAAGTTTACGGAAGACCGCATGTACTCTTTGGCGCTGGAATGTGATATCCCCGTCATTTCCGCCATGCAGGGCCACGGTATCGGAGGCGGGTTTGTCATGGGGCTTTTCAGTGATTTTGTCATTTTAAGCAAAGAAAGCGTGTATACCGCAAACTTTATGAAATACGGTTTCACCCCTGGAATGGGCGCTACCTTTATCGTTCCGGAGAAGCTTGGGGCAAGCCTCGGCCATGAAATGCTGTTAAACGGCGGCCACTACCGCGGCGGTGACCTGGAGAAAAGAGGGGTGCCTTTTCCGGTGCTTCCTCGGCAGGAAGTATTAGACTATGCGCAGGAATTGGCCCGTGAGCTTGCGGAAAAACCGAGAAACTCTTTAATTACATTGAAAAGGCACTTGGTGACGCCGTTTCGCGAGCAGCTTCCGGCCGTCATTGAGAAGGAGTTAATCATGCACGATGAGACGTTTCATGATGATGAAGTGAAAAAACGAATCACGACGATGTACGGAGTATAAGACATACATCTTACATACAGATGAAATGGAGGCAGCTCTATGAAAAGTGATATGAAGGCAAGCGGGTTACTCAAGCCATCTGTCAGCTATGGAAAATCATTGCGGCTTTCAGCGGATCAGCCGATGACGATTCCTGAAGTCCTGCACAAAACCGCCGCGGCAGCGGGAGATCAAAAGGGCATCACATATATACAGCCTGACGGCACCAAAGTGTACCAGACTTACAGCGGCCTGAAAAAGATCGCTCTTTCAATTGTGAAAGGGCTCCGCCGATCAGGAGTGAAGGCTCAGGATGAAGTCATATTACAGCTAAGTGACAATTCCCAGCTGATTCCTGCTTTTTGGGGCTGTGTTTTTTTAGGAGCGATCCCGGTTCCGCTTGCGGCCGCTCCGGCTTATACAGAAATGAACAGCGGGACGCAAAAACTGAAAGACGCCTGGATGCTGTTGAATCGGCCGTATGTCATCACAAGCCGCGACGTGCTGCCGGAGATGACTGAATGGGCGGAGGAGCAGGAGCTTTCCGGGTTTTGCGCTTTGGCGGCAGAAGATCTCAGTGCGCACGAAATGGATACGGACTGTCATCATCCCCGTCCGGAAGATTTGGCGATGCTGCTTTTGACCTCGGGAAGCACGGGCACGCCGAAAGCCGTGATGCTCAGCCATGAAAACATCGTCTGCATGGTCAAAGGAAATATTCAGATGCAGGGCTATACAAGTGAGGATGTCACGTTTAACTGGATGCCTTTTGACCATGTCGGCGGCATCGGAATGCTTCATCTGCGTGATGTTTATCTCGGATGTGAGGAAATCAACATACCGAGCGAATCCATTTTGATGGACCCTTTAAAATGGCTCGACCTGATTGATCATTACCGCGCTTCGGTTACGTGGGCTCCCAATTTTGCCTTTGGACTGCTTGCCGATTTTGCAGAAGAGATTCAAACGCGGAAATGGGACTTATCTTCCATGCGTTACATGCTGAACGGCGGGGAGGCCGCGGTTGCAAAAGTCGGACGCAGAATTATGGAGCTTTTAGAGCCGTACGGTCTGCCGGCTAATGCCATCCGACCCGCATGGGGAATGTCCGAAACGTCTTCAGGCGTTATTTTCTCAGATGAGTTTACACTGGAAAACACGAGTGACGACGATCGTTTCGTCGAGATCGGTCTGCCGATCCCGGGATTTAATATGAGAATTACGGATGACCGCAATCAAGTGGTGGAAGAAGGAGAAATCGGCCGCTTCCAAGTGTCGGGTCTGACTGTAACGAGCGGATATTATGAGCGCCCGGACTTAAATAAGAGTGTCTTTACAGAAGACGGCTGGTTTGAAACGGGAGATCTCGGATTTCTGCGTGAAGGCCGCCTGACGATAACGGGGCGCACGAAAGATGCCATCATTATTAACGGTGTGAATTATTACAGCCATGCCATTGAATCAGCCGTTGAGGAATTGCCGGAAATTGAAACGTCTTATACAGCGGCATGCGCCGTCCGGCCGAATCAAAGCACGACAGATGAGCTGGCGATTTTCTTTGTGACATCTGTTCCGTTGGATGAGAACCGCATGACGAAGCTTCTTCATCACATTCACCAGCACGTGACACAGAGAATCGGCGTTACCCCTGATTATCTGCTTCCGGTCGCAAAAGAAGACATTCCTAAGACGGCGATCGGGAAAATCCAGCGCACTCAGCTGAAACATTCATTTGAACAAGGGCAATTTGATTCTTTACATAATAACAGACAAGAAGGCGGCAATTCAGACACGGCTTCTGCAGAGAAAGATATTGAACGGGATTTTATCCGTTTTCTGAAAGAGGAACTTTCCATCGCGGATGAGCTCGTTGATCCAAATACGCCGTTTCAAAGTCTTGGCGTCAATTCCATCAAGATGATGAAACTCGCCAGATCAATTGAAAAAACGTATCACATCCGGCTGACGGCAAGAGAGCTGCACAAAAACCCGACGATTGGCGCTTTAGCGGCTTATACTGCTGAAAAAGCGGCAAACATGTCAGCGGAGCATCATCCCCAAAAAGCCGAACCGCCGGCAGAACGGGAGAGACGGCAAACGGCGCCAGCGCTTTCAGAAGTCCAAAAAGGACTGTGGACATTGCAGAAAATGTCGCCTGAAACGACTGCATACCATGTCCCGCTCTGTTTCCGATTCACATCCGGAATCGACAAAGAGAAACTGAAACAGGCGTTTCAGCTCGTATTAAAGCAGCATCCGATGCTCAAAAGCGCCGTGAATGAAACAGACGGCGGGTTATATTTCATAGAATCGGCAGATCCTTTTGTATTCTCGGAAGAAGATATATCTGACGTCAATGAATCACAAATACCTGCTCTGATACGGAAAAAAGTGAAAGAGCCGTTTGTCAAAGAAGGCGGACCTTTGCTGCGCGTGCAGCTGCTTTCAAAATCCGCCGAGGAACATTATCTTTTGACGGTCATTCACCACATCGTGTTTGACGGCATTTCATCCATTACATTTATTCACAGTCTGCTGGATCATTATCAGGCGCTGCTGGAGGGAAAAGAAGAGTTTATGGCCGCCGCTCCCGGCATTCATCCCGATTTCGCGGCTTGGGAAAAGCGGTATTTGGCGGGTGAAGAAAGCAAAGCTGCCCGCGCTTACTGGATGAAACAGCTCGGGGGCGATCTGCCTGACCTTCAGCTTCCGCCGACGCGCACGGACAGCAGTGTTCCGGAGTTTACAGAAGATACGCTGACACGCCGTCTTCCCGAACGGCTGCTGAATAATATAACGGCGTTTGCCGCATCCCGTTCGATTCATTTGTCTACCGTCATGCTGAGCTGTTACATGGTGCTTTTAAGCAAATATACGGATAAGGAAGATATTGTGACAGGCATGCCTGCAATGGTCAGACCCGAAGAACGCTTTGACGGAGTGGTCGGGCATTTCCTCAACATGCTTCCCATACGGAGCAGAGCCGGACGAAAAGAAACATTTGCTGACTTTGTTCAAAAGGTGCAGGATGCCGTTCTGGACGGACTGGATCACTCCTTTTATCCGTTTCCGAAAATGGTGCGTGATGTGCATGCGAACCCCCGGCAGAACGGTTCGCCTGTTTTCAGCAATGCCTTTTTCTATCAGAACTTTCTGCAGCATTCAAGCTATCAATCGATGCTTGATGAATACAAGGAATTCTCCTGTGAGTTTGTAAAAGACATTCATCAGGAGGGGGAATATGATCTTGTATTTGAAATGTGGGAAGAAGCATCAGGCATGGATCTTACGATTAAATACAGCACCGAATTATTCGACGAAGCGGGGGCGGCCAGACTTTTCAGCCAATTTGTACAGGCCGCTGAAGCTTTGACGGCGAATCCGGATATGCCGCTTGAGAACGTTTCTCTCATGACAAAAAGAGAGGAGCACATGATTCTTAAGACTTGGAATGAGACAAGCCGTGAATATCCGGATGCCTGCTTCCATGAATTATTCGAACGTCAGGCGGCAGAAACGCCGGACGCTTGTGCGGTCGTGTATGAACAGCAAAAGCTGACGTACCGTGAGCTTGATGAAAAAAGCACGAAGCTGGCGCTCTATTTGCAGGCGCACGGTGCAGGCCCTGATGATCTCATCGGCATTTATACAGACCGATCATTGCATATGGCTGTCGGCCTTCTCGGCATTTTAAAAGCCGGGGGAGCGTATGTGCCGCTTGATCCTTCTTATCCCGCTGACAGATTGGAATATATGATCGCCGACAGCAGGATTTCAATGTGTCTGACGACAGCTGATTTAGAGCACTCTTTGAACTGGGGAGGCGTGCAGACAACTGCCATTGACCGCGATTGGTCTTGTATTGAAAGCACAGCCGCGGAAAGAACGTCGCTGAAGCGGTTAGTGACACCTGACGATCTGGCGTATGTCATTTACACGTCGGGCAGCACGGGCAAACCGAAAGGCGTGATGATTCCGCACCGGGCCCTGACCAATTTCTTAATCTCGATGGCATATGAACCGGGGCTTTCGTCCGAAGACAAACTGCTTGCCGTCACGACATATTGCTTTGATATCGCGGCACTGGAGCTTTACCTTCCTTTAATCAAAGGAGCAGAGTGCAACATCTGTAAGACAGAAGTCACAAAAGACGCACGGAAGCTGAAAGAGCTGATTCAAGAGTACAAACCGACGATCATGCAGGCGACGCCGTTTACGTGGAAAATGCTCTTTCATTCCGGATGGTCAAATGAAGAAAAAGTGAAAATCCTTTGCGGCGGAGAGGCGCTCAGCGAACAATTGAAGCAGCAGTTTCTCGATACGAAAAGTGAGGCTTGGAATATGTTCGGGCCGACAGAGACGACAATCTGGTCCGCGGTGCAGCGTATAACGGAAAATGAGAGCGCGCTTACGATCGGGCGCCCGATCGCCAATACCCGTGTGTATATTATGGATTCCGGTCTCAACCCTGTTTTAGAAGGGGTGCCGGGAGAACTTTGTATTGCGGGAGACGGATTGGCAAGAGGATATTTCAACAAGCCTGAGCTGACAGATAAAGCTTTCGTCAGCCACCGGCTCGAACTGGGATCAAAGCTTTATAAAACAGGCGATATGGCGCGTTTTCTTCCCGGCGGCCGCATTGAATACATGGGACGGATGGATACCCAAGTCAAAATCCGCGGATACCGCATTGAACCCGGAGATATTGAGAGCCGGCTGAATGCCCATCCGGCCGTACAGGAAAGTGTAGTTGTTGTGAACAATCACTCCGGAAATGAAAAGCTTTGCGCGTTTTATATCCGGAAAAACGGAGAGCCGCTTCCGTCTGCAAAGGAATTGCGCAATCATTTGAAACAAGCGCTGCCGGCCTATATGACGCCAGCTTCGTTTATCCGTCTTGAAGAGCTGCCGCTCACGCCGAACGGAAAAGTGGACCGCAAGCTTCTTGCTGCCCGCGATCTGACCGAAAAACAGCCGGAAACAAAAACATTTTCATCATCTCATATCCAGCAGGCGGTGCTGGCGATATGGCAGGATGTATTGAAAAGCAAAGATATAGAGCTTGATGACCGCTTTTTTGATGCGGGGGGAGATTCGCTTCTTGCCGTGACTGTCACTGACCGGATGACGCAGGAACTGGATTGTGAATTCAGTGTAACGGAGCTGTTTGAATACGCGACGGTAAAAGACATCAGCCGGTATATCGCTGAACAAAAACCGAAAGAAGCCGTTTGGGCTCCTGTGCCGCAAAAGAAAGTGAATGCAGAAGACCGGGAACATCCGGCGGGAGAATTTCCCGATTATTACGAGGACAGCCTTGCGGTTATCGGTATATCCTGTGAGTTTCCGGGAGCGAAAGATCATTATGAATTTTGGAATAACATCAAAGAAGGCAAAGAAAGCATCACCTTCTTTTCAAAAGAGGAGCTCCGCCGATCCGGTATTTCTGAAGAACTGGCTGATCATCCCGGCTTCGTTCCGGCTAAATCAGTTTTAGAAGGGAAAGAAATGTTTGATCCCGGTTTCTTCGGCTTTTCACCGAAAGATGCGGAATATATGGATCCTCAGCTGAGAATGCTTTTGCTCCATTCATGGAAGGCAATCGAGGATGCGGGGTATATCTCCAAAGAAATTCCGGAAACAAGCGTGTATATGTCTGCCAGCACGAACTCTTACCGCAGCCTGCAGCCGGAGGAGACGACAGCACAGCTGGAAACGCCGGATGGCTACGTGTCATGGGTGCTTGCCCAAAGCGGTACGATTCCGACGATGATTTCTCATAAACTCGGGTTGAAAGGGCCGAGCTATTTTGTCCATGCCAACTGCTCATCTTCGTTAATCGGCCTGCATTCGGCTTTTCAAAGCCTGCAGTCCGGCGAAGCCAAGTACGCCCTTGTCGGCGGTGCGACCCTTCATACGGAAACAAGCGCCGGGTATGTTCATCAGCCGGGGCTGAATTTTTCGAGCGACGGGCATATTAAAGCGTTTGACGCGGATGCTGACGGAATGATCGGCGGTGAGGGAGCCGGCGCCGTGCTCTTAAAAAAAGCGTCTGATGCCGTTAAGGACGGCGACCATATTTATGCACTGCTGCGCGGAATCGGCGTCAATAATGACGGAGCGGATAAGGTCGGATTTTATGCGCCGAGCGTCAAAGGACAAGCTGAGGTCATTCAGAAGGTCATTGATCAGACGGGCATCCATCCCGAAACGATCGCGTACGTCGAAGCTCACGGCACGGGAACAAAACTCGGCGATCCGATCGAACTGTCCGCGCTTCAATCGGTGTACGGCCAATATACAGATAAAAAACAATACTGCGGCATCGGTTCAGTCAAAACAAATCTCGGGCATTTGGATACAGCGGCCGGAATGGCGGGCTGCATCAAGGTTGTCATGAGCTTATATCATCAGGAAATCGCGCCGAGCATCAATTACAAAGAGCCGAACCCGAATCTTCATTTAGAAGACTCTCCGTTTTACGTAGCGGAAGAAAAGAAAGAGTTAACCCGTGAGAACAGAGCGCACCGCATGGCTTTAAGCTCTTTCGGTCTTGGCGGAACAAACACACACGCGATTTTTGAACAATATCCGGATGCATCTAAAGCAGCAGACGCTGCCGGTCCGTTCATCATTCCGTTGTCTGCCAGAAAAAAAGATCGTCTGAAGGAGTACGCAAAACAGCTGCTGGCTTTTCTGGAAAGAAAAACGGACGCCGGCCTCGCTGATCTTGCCTACACGTTCCAAGTCGGAAGGGAAGCGATGGAAGAGCGCGCGGCCTTTATCACAAGCGGCACTGCGGAGCTCAAGCGGCAGCTTGCCGATTTTATCAATGATAAGCCGGCTGTAACAGGCTGCTTCAGAGGAGAAAAACAGCAGGCGAAAGATATTGCCTGGCTTTCTGATGATGATGACAGTGCTGAACTCATTGAGAAATGGCTTGCGAAAGGAAAAGGAACGAAGCTCTGTGAAATGTGGAGTAAAGGTGTCGCCATCAATTGGCACAAGCTTTACAAAGACAAGCATCCGAAACGGATCAGCGTGCCGGTCTACCCATTTGCAAAGGAGCCGTACTGGCCGAAAAAAGCAGAAAAGAAAACATCTGCCGCACACACCGGAATCTCAGTTTTACACCCGCTCGTGCAGCAAAACACGTCAGATTTGGCCGTTCAGCGGTTCAGCTCACGGTTTACAGGCTCAGAATTTTTCCTGAAGGATCATGTGGTCAGGGAAAAAGCGGTGCTTCCGGGAGCGGCATATTTGGAAATGTCTTATGAAGCGGTAAAACGGGCGCTTGGCGGCTTATTAAAAGACCAAGACAGAATAACGCTCCATCATACCGTCTGGATGAAACCGATCGTCGTTCACGAACAAGAGCGCCAGGTCCATATTGCACTGTTCCCTGAAGAGGACGGCATCATCTCATATGACATTTACAGCGTAAACGCTGACGATGAAGAAGTGCTGCACAGCCAAGGACGGGCCGAAATCATAAAGGCTGAACGAGAGCCAGAGACCGACCTTTCTGCCATACAAAACAGATGCACAGCGGACATTCTTGATCCGGCGGCCTTTTATCGGGAAGGCCGGAGCAGGGGGATGTTCCACGGAAAAGCCTTCCAAGGCATTAAGTCCGCCTTTATCGGCGAGAAAGAAGTGCTTTCGGACATACAGCTTCCGGATTCTGTTTCTCATACGAACGGACAATTTACGCTTCATCCGAGCATCATTGATTCGGCTATTCAGACGGCGACGATCTGCATTATGCAGGAGTTTTCCGGACAAAAGCTGATTCTGCCGTTTGCGCTGGAATATCTTGAAGTCATCAAAGCATGCACGCCGACTATGCGGGCGCATGCGCGCTTCAGTGAAGGATATCAAACCGGTGATTCCGTGCAGAAAGCCGACATTGACCTGTTCGACGAAACAGGAGCGCTTTGCGTGAAGGTGAGAGGATTCTCTACGAGAGTGCTTGAAGGCGATGCAGAATCGGCTCAGCGGCCATCAGGCTCGGAAAAGGTCTTGTTTGCACCGGTTTGGAAAGAAGCCGCCGCATCCGAAGAAGCTTCTGTCCAAGCTGATGAGCATTTGATCATACTTTGTGAAGATGCCTGCCGTATAAAAGATAAAGCGGCATCCGGCCTGAAAGACGCCGAACTGCTGATTGCAGAAGGTGAGGGTGAAACAGCCGCTGAACGCTTCCAAAGCTTTGCGCAGACAATCGCTGAACACATCCGGCGGATCATCAGCGAAAAAAGGCAGGGCCGCATTCTGATTCAGACTGTTATTTCAGCAGACGGCAGCCAGCAATTGTTTGCGGGGTTAACAGGTTTGTTAAAAACAGCCGAGCTGGAATACGGAAAACTTGACTGTCAGCTCATCGAAATGGAATCAATCGGCGAAATGCCGGCTGTCGCTCAAAAACTGAAAAACGACAGTCATCGGCCGCATGATAAACATATCCGTTATAAAGGAGAAAAACGGTATGTGAAGGCTTGGGAAGAAATGCATCCCTCAGGGGGCGGCATCGTCTGGAAGGACGAAGGCGTATATCTGATTACCGGAGGGGCAGGAAGCCTGGGGTTGATGTTCGCAAAAGAAATCGCAGGTCGCGTAAAACACCCGAAAATCATTCTGACCGGCCGCTCAAATCTGTCAGAAGCCAAACAGCGTGAGCTTGCTATGCTTCAGCACTCAGGCGCAAATGTCGTCTACAAAAAGCTGAATGCGGCAGACCGGCGGGAAAATGAAGCGCTGATAAAAGAGATTACGGCGGAATTCGGAAAGCTTAACGGAATTATTCACGCTGCGGGAGTGATACAAGACCGCTTCCTGCTGCAAAAAACGAAGGAAGAGTTCAGGGAAGTGCTTGATCCGAAAGTCATCGGAACCGCTTATTTAGATGAAGCCAGCAAAGACTGCAATCTTGACTTTTTCGTATTGTTCTCCAGTGTTTCCGGCGTTCTCGGCAATGTCGGGCAGGCTGATTATGCCGCCGGCAACGCGTTTATGGATGCATACGCCGCTTACAGGCAATCCCTTACGGAGAATGGCCTTCGGCACGGAAAAACGGTCGCCTTTAACTGGACGCTGTGGAAAGATGGCGGTATGCAGGCGGGAGACGAGACGGAGAGAATGATGAAAAAAGCTTTCGGCATGGTTCCGCTTCAAAAGGCGTCAGGCCTGGCTGCATTTTATGAAGGAATGGCTCAGGAAAAGCCGCAGCTTTTAGCAGCTGAAGGACACGCTGCAAAATTAAAACAGTCGTTCCTATCCGTTTCTGAAACTGAAAAGCCGCAGGTGGAGAAAATTGAGCCTGTATCCGCCGTTTCGGGAGACAAATGGCACGGTGCGCTTATCCGATTGGTCAGTTCAATTTTAAAAGTCGGCCAAGACGAGATCGATATTGATACGGAACTGAGTGAATACGGTTTTGATTCCGTATCGTTTACCGTCTTTACGAATCAATTAAATGAAGCGTATCAGCTGGAGCTGGCGCCGACGATCTTCTTCGAACACGGGACGATCCGCAGTTTAGCAGAGTATTTGACGGATGAGGCAGAAGCCGGCCTTCCTTCTCAGCCGGAAGAAAAACACGATGCAGAAGAATCTCTTCAAACGCTTCACACCGCTTTGACAGCCATGGTAAGCGGCATTTTAAAAGTTGACCGTGAGGACGTTGAGACAGATACGGAATTGAGTGAATACGGTTTTGATTCCGTATCGTTTACTGTCTTTACGAATCAATTAAATGAAGCGTATCAGCTGGAGCTGGCGCCGACGATTTTCTTTGAGTACGGAACGATCAGCGGTCTCGCCGGATATTTGGCAAAAGAGCATCCGGGCCGTTTCGGCGAAAAGAAGAAAGAGTCTCCGGAAAAAGCGCAGCCAAAAGCCCAAAAACCGAAAATGCAGCGGAAAAAGCGCTTCGCAACGGTAATGAACGCTGCGGCAGCGACACAAGAGCCGCGCGGCAATGACCCGGTTGCCATTGTCGGAATCAGCGGCCGATTCCCGGGTGCAAAGGATATAGAGGAATTTTGGCGCAATTTGAAAGAAGGAAAGGATTCGATCACAACCATTCCGAAAGAACGCTGGGATTGGCAAGCGTTTGATGGCGACCCGAATCTTGAAGGGAATAAAACGAATATCAAGTGGGGCGGCTTTATCGACGGAATAGCTGAATTTGATCCGCTGTTCTTTGGGATTTCACCGCGGGAAGCCCAATATTTAGATCCGCAGCAGCGGCTGTTATTGACTTATGCATGGCGGGCGATAGAAGATGCGGGCTGTAAGCCGGAAAGCCTTTCCGGCACAAATACGGGCGTCTTTATCGGCACCGGAAATACCGGTTATAAAGATTTGTTCACAAGGGCAGGTCTAGCGCCGGAAGGACATGCGGCGACAGGCAGCATGATTCCTTCCATAGGTCCGAACCGTTTGAGCTATTTGTTAAATCTTCACGGGCCGAGCGAGCCGATTGAAACGGCATGTTCAAGCTCGCTTGTGGCAATTCACCGGGCGGTATCCGCTATAGAAAACGGAGAATGCGACATGGCGATTGCCGGGGGAATCAATACGATTCTGACGGAAGAAGCGCATATCAGCTACAGCAAAGCAGGCATGCTCAGCAAAGACGGAAAATGCAAAACCTTCTCCAAAGATGCCAACGGGTATGTCAGAGGAGAAGGCGCGGGAATTCTGATGCTGAAGAAACTGACAGATGCAGAACGTGACGGCAGTCCGATTTACGGCGTGATTCGCGGTACGGCTGAAAACCACGGCGGCCGGGCGAATACGTTAACCTCGCCGAATCCGAAACTGCAGGCTGATTTATTGGTGAAAGCATACCGGAAAGCGGGAGTGGACCCGAGCACCGTCACGTATATTGAAGCGCACGGTACAGGAACGGAATTGGGCGACCCGATTGAAATAAACGGTTTGAAAGCGGCGTTTCACGAGCTGGCGAAAACAAATCAAGAGCCTGAAGTCTCCGGTCACCGCTGCGGCATCGGTTCGGTCAAAAGCAATATCGGCCATTTAGAGCTTGCCGCGGGAGTATCAGGCGTGATGAAAGTGCTTTTGCAAATGAAACATAAAACGCTGGTGAAAAGCCTGCATTGCGAGACGATCAATCCGTACATTCAGCTCGATGACAGTCCTTTCTACATCGTGCGGGAAAATCAGGAATGGACGGCAGGAAAAGATAGCAACGGAAATGCCATTCCGCGCCGGGCCGGGGTCAGCTCATTTGGCATCGGCGGGGTCAACGCCCATATCGTCATTGAAGAGTATGTCCCGAAAGCAGCCGCTCAGCCTGAGCACAGCCCGGAAAATCCGGCAATCATCCTTTTGTCCGCCAAATCAAAAGAAAAACTGTTTGAACAGGCGCAGCAGCTGCAAAAAGCGATCCGTCAAACGCCGTATACAGATCAAGACTTGGCGGGCGTCGCTTATACGCTGCAAACCGGAAGGGACGAAATGGAAGAGCGCTTGGCCATTCTTGCAGCGACGATGGCGGAATTGGAAACAAAGCTGGAAGCATTTACGAAAAATGAGAAAAACATCGCCGGGCTGTATACCGGCCAGTCTCACCGAAATAAAGATACGTTTGCCTTGTTCACGGCAGATGAAGATATGGACATCGTCATTGACGCCTGGATCAGAAAAGGAAAATTCGCCAAGCTGGCAGAGGTATGGGTGAAAGGCGGCGTATTGAATTGGAACCGGCTGTATGAAAAGGGTACGCCGCGTTTACTCAGTCTTCCGTCTTATCCGTTCGCAAAAGACACGTATTGGGTGCCTGAGAATCCTGACAAAAATAAGGTCCATACAGAGGAACGGATGAAACGTATTCTGACGAAACAATGGGAACTGAGCCCGCTCGAACTGCGTGAACCGTGCGCACGTTCAGTTGCGATTTTGACAGGCGGGGACACGATTAATCTCGCAGAAGAGATCGCAGCGCACATGCCGAATCACCGTATCATCACAGCATCAGACCTTACCGGTGAATATGACTGGCAGGCGTTTGACGGAGTCATCGACCTCCTCGGCGCAGCGAAAGAAGATTCTCAAGACATGGCCGGAATCAAATGGCTTCAGCAATTGATTGAGCATGGGCATAAAGAAGGGATGACACTGCTTTGTGTCACGAAAGACCTTGAGTCATTAAATAAAGAGGCCAATCAAACAACAGGAGCAAAACGGGCCGGTCTGTACAGAATGCTGGCATGCGAATACGGTCATCTGTCTTCAAGGCATCTCGACCTTGAAGGAGCGCTTTCGGATGACAAACTGGCGAAGCAGATTGCCGATGAGTTTCATGCCCGTACTGATGACGCGGAAGTTTGCCGGAGGGACGGCTTGCGCTACCGCGCCGTATTGAGCGGATCAGAAAATATAAATATGCAAGGCGAGAGAATTGATTTTCCCGACAACCATGTGCTTCTGATCACCGGAGGGACGAGGGGGATCGGCCTTTTATGCGCACGCCATTTTGCCGAACATTACGGAGTGAAAAAACTGGTGCTTACAGGCCGTGAGACCCTTCCGCCGCGAAGTGAGTGGACGGGCGGACTGAATGGGGTGACGGCTTCTGTAAAAGCGAAAATTGAAGCTGTTCTCGACTTGGAATCCAAAGGTGTACAAGTGAAGGTTTTGTCAGTCCCGTTAGCTGATGAAGCCGGGCTGAGACAGGAACTGAGCCAGATAAAACAGACGCTCGGAAATATCGGCGGCGTGATTCACTGCGCGGGTGTGACCGATAAAGAGACGCTCGCATTCATCAGAAAAACCGATGAAGACATACAGCGCGTGCTCGAGCCGAAAGTAGACGGGCTTCAGGCGTTATACAGTGTGCTCAGCGAAGAGCCGCTGAAGTTTTTCGTCTTGTTCTCTTCCGTGTCAGCTGCGATACCGGCGCTTTCGGCAGGACAGGCCGACTATGCCATGGCCAATGCGTATATGGACTATTTTGCAAACTCATACAAAGAGCAGCTGCCGATCGTAAGCATTCAGTGGCCGAACTGGAAAGAAACCGGAATGGGCGAAGTAACAAACAAAGCTTATATAGAGAGCGGGCTATATAGCATCACGAATGCAGAAGGATTACAGCTCCTTGACGGCATACTTCTTGAATCAGCAAGGGGCCCAGTGCTGCCGGCCGTTCTGAATCCTAAGCTGTGGAAGCCGGAGCGATTCCTGCGGCGGAGCAGGCAGGATCAGCCAATGAGTCCGGCTATGGTAAAACCGGCGGAAAAAACCGCTTATGCTGCCGCAGACAACGCTCAATTAACAAGGAAAACAGAAGAATGGCTGAAAGAATTATTTTCTGAAGAGCTGCGGATTGACCAGGATCAGCTTGAGACAGACGTATTATTCCAAGATTACGGAGTGGATTCCATTATTCTTGCTCAGCTTCTGCAGCGGATCAATCGGAATCTCTCGGCATCGCTTGACCCGTCCATTCTGTATGAATATCCGACGATTCAATCTTTCGCAAATTGGCTTCTCGAAGGATATACAGAAGTTTTGTCGGAACTGTTTGATTTGGCGGCGGAGCCTGTTAAGAAGAAGCCGGCTGAGCCGGTGATTGAAACACAAGCCGTTAAGGTGCAAGAAGAGCCGGCCGGAAAACAGATTCACCGGGAAGATATCGCGGTCGTCGGCATGTCCTGCCGGTTTCCGGGAGCGGCTTCCTTAGAGGCGTACTGGTCGCTTTTGGCTGAAGGCCGTTCGGCTATCGGTCCTGTTCCGGCTGAGCGATGGGGGTTGAAGACGCCTTATTACGCGGGAATGCTTGATGGAATTCATCAATTTGATCCGGACTTCTTTTTACTGGCAGAAGAAGATGTAAAGGCAATGGACCCTCAAGCTTTGGCCGCTCTGGAAGAATGCCTTAACCTGTGGTATCACGCTGGCTATACGCCGGATGAGATAAAGGGAGAAGCAATAGGTGTGTATCTCGGCGGACGCAGCCGTCACAGACCGGGTGAAGAGAAACTGCTGGATGCGAAAAACCCGATCGTCGCGCTGGGTCAGAATTATTTGGCCGCAAATCTCTCTCAATATTTTGATATGCGCGGCCCGAGCGTTGTCCTCGATACGGCTTGTTCTTCTGCTTTAGTCGGAATGAATATGGCCGTGCAGGCTCTTGTAACAGGAGAAATAAAAGCGGCCGTCGTCGGCGGGGTGAGCCTGTTTGAATCAGAAGAAACCCATAAATTATTTGAACAGCGCGGCATATTAAGTAAAGCGCAGTCGTTCCATGTATTTGACGAACGCGCCGATGGAGTCGTGCTGGGCGAGGGTGTCGGAATGGTTCTTTTAAAAACCGTGTCGCAGGCGATTGAAGACGGAGATTCTATTTATGCCGTAGTGAAGGCGGCATCCGTCAATAATGACGGAAGAACGGCAGGCCCGGCTACGCCGAGTCTGGAAGCGCAAAAATCCGTCATGAAGACGGCTCTTGAAAAAAGCGGAAAACAGCCGGAAGACATCACTCATATTGAAGCGAACGGTTCAGGCACGGTCGTGACAGATCTGTTAGAACTGAAGGCCATTCAATCCGTCTACCGTTCAAAAGACGCCGGCCCGCTCGGAATCGGATCTGTGAAACCGAACATCGGGCACCCGCTTTGCGCGGAAGGAATTGCAAGTTTCATAAAAGTTGTTCTCATGCTGAAAGAAAAGAGCTTTATCCCGTTTTTATCAGGCGAGCATGAAAACACACATTTTGATAGAGAAAAGGCCAATATTCAGTTCAGCCGCACTCTGGCAGACTGGCCGTCACCAATGCCGGCGGCAGGAATTAACTGCTTTGCCGACGGCGGAACAAACGCCCACGTCATTGTGGAAGCGTGGCAGGAAGACGAAGGGCGCCGAATCAAGCGCCATCCTTTAACACCGCCTGCATTAAATAAGCGGCTGATTTCGCCGGACAGCAAAGAAGAAACGAACGAAAAAGCTGCGGCAAACATCTGGGATACCTATGAAGTGGAGGTTTAACGTGAAGAACTTCAATAAGCAAATCACTTTATCGCTGAAAAATCCGTTTATTTTACATCATGACGTTTACGGACAAAAAGTCCTTCCGGGATTGGCTTATATTGATATGTTTTATCAGATTTTCAAAGAGCGCGGCTATTCATACGACGGGCTTCAGCTGCGCCATTTATCCATATATCAGCCGCTTATTGCGAAAGAAGACAGCGCCGTCAAGCTTACGGTTGAATGTACAAAGGTAAAAGAAGGGCGCTGGAAACTTACCGCAAAAGGGGCTGAGGTCAGCGGCGGACGAGTCCAGCCGAAAGAACGCATTTACGTCAAAGCGGAAATGCACGAGACGGCACCCGCAGTTTTCAGTGACACGCTTGATCTTGACTCTGTCAAACGCGAGGCGGAACGCACCATCAATTTAAATGAGCTGTATGCACAATGCAGAAGCCAGGAATTGGTTCACAGCGGATATATGAAAGCAGAAGGAGAAGTTTTTGAGGAGTGGGACGGCGTCACCTTTGATGTATCGCTCGGAAAAGACGCGATGGGACAGGCCGGAGGGTTTTTGTTCCATCCGACTCTTCTTGACGGAAGCGGCGTCGGCGCAAACCTATTGATCTCATCGTTGTTAAATGGGGAAAAGAGGCTGTTTCTGCCTCTTTTCTACGAATCTTTTACAGCTTCTGAACCTTTGCAGGCCGGCTGCATCACGAGAATCAAACGTTCGTCGCTTCGGCAGGAAAAGGAGCTTATTTACATTACACTGGAGTTTTTTAACGCATCCGGCCGGAAAGTAGCCGAGCTGAAAGATTTCACAAGCAAGCTCGTGCGGGATGCCGAGCTGATCAATACAGACTGTAAGCCTGCTGAGAAGTCTCCTGAAAAAGCCGGTTTACCGGAAGTTGCGGCATCGCTTGAAGGCGGACACCCGCATGAGGAAGCAGAGCGGTATGTCATGAATCTGATGGCGGAAAAAATCGGCAAGCCGCTTGAACAGATTGATTCTCAAGTCGGCTACTATGAAATGGGCCTGACATCGTCCGGACTGCTTGACGTCGTCGAAACGATCAGCGAAAAAATCGGAGAAACCCTTTCTCCGACTTTGCTGTTTGAATATACGACGGCAGCAGAGCTGGCGGCTTTCCTGACTGAGCAGTACGGGAGCCATTTCAGCGCGTCTCCGGCAAAAATGGAGAAGCCGGTTGAGACGCAAACAGAAAAAAGGCGGAAAAGCAGTGTGCCGCAAGATGAAGATATCGCCATTATCGGCATGGCCGGCCGCTATCCGCAGGCCGAAAATATTCATGAATTCTGGGAAAACCTGAAAGAAGGAAAAAACTGTGTCACCGAAATTCCGGAGTCTCGCTGGGACTGGCGCCGGTTTGAAAATGTAAAGTCGCCTTCCGGAAAGAGCATTTCAAAATGGGGCGGATTTATCGATGATCCGGATTGCTTTGATCCCCAATTTTTCCGGATTACGCCGCGGGAAGCTGAAACAATGGACCCTCAGGAACGGCTGTTTTTACAAACATGCTGGGAAACGATTGAGGATGCCGGATATACGCCGAAGTCGCTCGCAGAGGCGCGCGGACGGAATAAGAGACAGCGCGTCGGCGTCTTCGCAGGGGTGATGCATAAGGATTATACGTTGGTCGGGGCTGAAGCTTCTTCTGAAGATCATGTATTCCCGCTTTCTCTTAATTATGCGCAAATCGCAAACAGAGTTTCATATTTTTGCAATTTTCACGGGCCGAGCATGGCGGTCGATACGGTCTGTTCATCTTCGCTGACTGCGGTTCATCTTGCTGCGGAAAGCATTCGGCGCGGGGAATGTGAATCGGCGGTTGCCGGAGGCGTCAACTTGTCGCTGCATCCGAATAAATATCTGACATACGGTTTATGGGACATGTTTTCAACAGACGGGGTTTGTCATACATTCGGGAAAGACGGAGACGGCTATGTACCGGCTGAAGGAATCGGTGCCGTTTTATTAAAACCGCTGCGGGAGGCGGTAAAAGACGGAGACCGGATTTATGCGGTGATAAAGGGCAGTGCCGTCAACCATGTGGGGACAGTGAGCGGAATTTCCGTGCCGAGCCCTGTCGCGCAGGCCGATTTGATTGAAGAATGCCTGGACAAAGCGGGCATCGATCCGCGCACGGTCAGTTATATTGAGGCGCACGGGACGGGAACTTCTCTCGGCGATCCGATTGAGGTTCAAGGCCTTGTCAAGGCGTTCCGCCAGTACACACAGGACAAACAGTTCTGTTCGATCGGATCAGTGAAGTCCAATATCGGCCATGCGGAATCGGCGGCGGGCATCAGCGGCTTAAGCAAAGTTGCCCTGCAGCTTCACCATAAAACTTTGGTGCCGTCTCTTCATTCCGAGGAGCTGAATCCGTATTTAGATTTTGAACAATCACCGTTTTACGTCCAGCATCTTACCGAAGAGTGGCAGCAGCCCTCAGTGACGGAAAACGGAAATGAGACCGTATATCCCCGGCGTGCAGGGATCAGTTCTTTCGGGGCGACAGGTTCAAATGTGCATCTCATTCTGGAGGAATTTATCCCTGAAGAATCACACGGAACAGCGTATGAACCGGCAGGAGAACAGACATTCATTTTTCCGGTTTCAGCCCGGAATGAAGAACGGCTAAAAGAGTACGTTGCGAAGCTGTCTGCATTTATTCATCCCGGCCTGCCGCTTGAGGATGCGGCGTATACACTTCAGATCGGCCGTGAACAGATGGAGGAGCGGGTTGCGTTCACCGCTCAGAATATGACACAGCTCAAAGAGCGGCTGGAAGGCTTTCTGGCAGGTAAAACGGTCAGCGGGTGCTGGCGGAACCGAGCTGATAAAAGCAAACAGGCAGAGCTTGCTCCGGACTTGATACATAAATGGCTTTCTTCCGGAAGTCTGGAGATGATTGCTGAGAAGTGGGCCGGCGGAGGAACAATGGATTGGAATCTCTTATACGGTGAAAACAAACCGAATCGGGTCAGCCTGCCGACATATCCGTTTGAAAAAACACGGTATTGGGTGCCGAAGGCGGAGAAAAAAGATTCGTTCCCGCAAAAAAATGCAGGCATGCTGCACCCGCTCCTGCATGAAAATGTATCAAACATGTCAGGCGTCCGTTTCCGCTCTGCGTTTAGCGGCGGAGAATTTTTCCTGAAAGATCACGTCGTCAAAAACGAGCGGACGTTACCGGGCGCGGCTTATCTGGAAATGGTTCGGGCGGCCGTTGAACACGTTGCAGAAACGAAGGAAGAAGGAACAGTCCGTCTGAAACATGTCGTATGGATACGTCCGTTTACAGCGGCGGATGAGTCCGCAGAACTGTATCTCCGTCTTTATGACGAAGAAAATGGGGACATGGGATTTACGGTTTACAGTGAATCGGCTTCCTCGGAACAAGAGTCCGTTCTCTATGCGCAAGGAAGCGCGGCGTTTGTGCGAGCGGGCGAACCGGCCAAAATCGAGATTGACAAATTAAGAGAGTCACGCCGTCTGATCACACCTGACGCTTGCTATCAGGCATACAAACAGATGGGGATTGAATACGGGGATGCTCACAAAGCGGTCACGGAAATCTATGCAAAAGACAGCAAAGTGCTCGCGAAGCTCTCACTTCCGTCATCTATTTCTCATACAAAAGATCAGTTTGTCCTCCATCCGAGCCTTTTGGATGCGGCCTTCCACGCGACAATCGGGTTAATGCTTGACAGAGACGGGACTGACATACGCCCGATGCTGCCGTTTGCTCTCGAACAGATTGATGTGTTGAAAAGCTGTAAAAGCGATATGTGGGTATCCATTGCGTACAGCGGCGAAAGCAAGCCTGAAGATGCCGTGCAGAAGCTGGATATTGATGTATGTGACGAACAAGGCAATGTATGTGTGAAAATAACTGGTTATTCCGCACGGGAAATTGAAACGGATAAAACAGATACACTATATTTTGAACACGTATGGGAAGAGAAGGCCGCTGTACATGAAAAAGCGCCGATCCATTTCAAAGCCCGTCACGTGATGATATCTGACCGGTTTACGGATCAAATGAACAGCATACAGACAGACTTCAGCTGTCATATGCTCCGTGATCAGCAAAAGAGTGAAGACGAACGGTTTGAAGCTTGTGCGCTTCAGGCGTTCGAAGAAGTGAAGAAAATCCTCGCTTCAAATTCCGGCGGGCGCGAGCTCATTCAGATTGTCGTGCCTCAAGAAGCGGATACGCAGCTCCTTTGCGGCTTAACGGGGCTTTTGAAAACAGCGGCGCTTGAAAACCCGAACCTGACCGGCCAGCTGATTGAATTGGAGCCGGACGTCAAGGCAGACACGCTGTCACGATATGTAAAAGAATGCAGCGCTCATCCTGATGACAAGCATATTCGCTATGAAAATGGCAGGCGCTATACGGCGCAATGGCAGGAAACAGGGCTTGAACAGTTCGGCGCCGAAAAGCCGTGGAAGGATAAAGGTGTTTATCTGATCACAGGCGGTGCAGGCGGTCTCGGATTTTTGTTCGCCAAAGAAATCGCCCGGCATGCAAAAGACGCCGTTCTTATTTTAACGGGGCGTTCTCTGTTGGATAACCGTAAAAAAGCCCAGCTTCAAGAACTGTCCGATCTCGGCGCGCAAGCCGTGTACAAACAAACGGACATGACGGAAAAACAAGAAGTTCAATCGCTCACAGCCGACATCTGCCGGCAGTACGGCGGATTAAACGGTATCATACACAGCGCCGGAATGATAAAAGACAACTATATTCTGAAAAAGCACAAAGATGAAATCCGTGATGTACTGGCGCCGAAAGTCTCCGGACTGGTTCATCTGGATGAAGCGGCAAAGGACATTGAGCTGGATTTTCTGATTCTTTTCTCTTCCGGAGCCGGAAGCGCCGGAAGCGCGGGTCAGGCTGATTATGCGATGGCCAATGCGTTTATGAACGCCTTCAGTGAAAAAAGAAACCGTAAAAAAGCCCGAAATGAACGCTATGGACACACCCTTTCAATCTGCTGGCCGCTTTGGAAAGACGGCGGCATGACGGTTGATGCTGAAACGGAAGCCATGCTGACAAAAGAAAGCGGCATGGTCCCTATGCAAACAGAAAACGGCATTCAGGCTTTGTACCGCGGGTGGGCGGCAAACACATCCCAAGTCATGGTGACGGAAGGCTACGCCGCAAAAATCCGGGCGTTTCTGAAAAAATCAGCGGATGATCAGCCGGATAAGGGCAGCGAAACGGAAGAAACGGCAGGTCTTACAGCTGGTGGAGAGAACATGCTTGCAGAAAAAACGGAGCATTTCTTGAAACAAGTGCTTTCGGAAGTGACCAAACTTCCTGTCGGCAAAATTGACGCCAAGGCGCCTATGGAAGATTACGGTATTGATTCGATTATGATTATGCATTTGACGGGCCGGCTGGAAAAGAGCTTCGGTTCATTATCAAAAACTTTGTTTTTCGAATATCAGAATATCGAATCGCTGGCGCAGTATTTTATGAAAGCACACCGGGACACGCTGCTGGAAGTGACCGGGATGAAAACAGAAGAAACCCCTGCAGCCAAACCGGTGCTGTCTGAGAAAGCCGAAATAAAGCCTGTTTCCAAACGGAATGAAGGCAAAAAAGGCTTTGCGCAAGTCCGTCCAGACACGCGGGAAAATCAGCAGCTGACGGAGCGTGAAGATATCGCGATTATCGGTATATCAGGACGATATCCGCAGGCCGAAAATCTTCAGGAATTTTGGAAGAATTTGAGTGAAGGCACTGACTGCATAACCGAAATTCCAAACGATCGCTGGGATCACAGTCTTTATTACGACGCTGATAAAGATAAAGAAGGCAAGACGTACGGAAAATGGGGAGGATTTTTGAAAGACGTGGACAAATTTGATCCGCAATTCTTCTCTATTTCGCCCCGGGATGCAAAATTGATGGACCCGCAGGAGCGGTTATTCCTGCAATGTGTCTACGAAACGATGGAAGATGCCGGTTACACGCGCAAAAAGCTCACGGGAAAATCGGGTGATTTGCTTGGCGCCAATGTCGGTGTTTACGTCGGCGTCATGTATGAGGAATATCAGCTTTACGGAGCAGAAGAACAGGCGCGCGGAAAATCGCTTGCGCTGACCGGAAATCCGTCATCAATTGCGAACAGGGCTTCCTATGTATTCGGTTTTAACGGCCCGAGCATGGCTCTGGATACGATGTGCTCTTCTTCTTTAACAGCCATTCATCTGGCATGCCAAAGCTTGCGGAACGGGGAATGCGAAGCAGCATTTGCCGGGGGCGTCAATGTATCCGTTCATCCGAATAAATATTTGATGCTCGGCCAGAACAGATTTTTATCAAGCAAAGGCAGATGTGAAAGTTTCGGAGAAGGCGGAGACGGTTATGTGCCCGGTGAAGGAGTGGGCGCCGTACTCCTTAAGCCGCTTTCTAAAGCAAAAGCGGACGGTGATCATATTTACGGCCTGATCAAAGGAACGGCCGTGAACCATGATGGAAAAACAAACGGGTATTCCGTACCGAATCCGAACGCCCAAGCCGCGGTGATCAAACAGGCGTTAAAAGACGCGGGAACCGATCCGAGGGCGGTCAGCTACATCGAAGCCCACGGCACCGGGACTTCACTCGGCGATCCGATTGAAATCACGGGTCTGACAAAAGTCTTCTCAGAACAAACACAAGATAAACAGTTTTGCTCTATCGGCTCAGCGAAATCCAATATCGGGCACTGTGAAAGCGCGGCGGGCATCGCGGGGCTGACGAAGGTGCTGCTGCAAATGAAAAACAAGAAGCTTGCGCCGTCACTGCATTCCCGGACGCTTAACCCGAATATTGATTTTCCGAGTACGCCGTTTAAAGTGCAGCAGACGCTTGAAGAGTGGAAAAGACCGGTCATAAATGATAAGGAATTGCCGAGAACCGCGGGACTTTCCTCATTCGGAGCCGGCGGCGTCAACGCTCATATCGTCATCGAAGAATATTCCGCTGATGAGGATAAGGAGACGGCTTTTGCCGCGCCTCATCCGTCGATGATCGTCCTTTCCGCGAAAAATGAGCAACGGCTTCAAAAACGGGCGGAACGTCTTCTTGATGCGCTGCGGAGCGGGCGTTACCGGGAAGTGGATCTGAGCCGGATCGCATATACGCTTCAAATCGGCCGTGAACCGATGGAAGAGCGTCTCGGAATGATTGTCAGCAATTTGCGCGAGCTTGAAGAGAAGCTTGACGAATTTACGGGCGGCAAGGAGTCAATTGACCAGCTCTACCGCGGACAAGTCAAACAGAATAAAGACACGATGGCGCTGTTTGCGGCTGATGAGGACATGGAAAAAACCATTGAGGCATGGCTTGAAAAAGGCAAAGCCGCAAAGGTATTAGAGCTTTGGGTGAAGGGTCTTCCGCTGAATTGGGATAAGCTGTATCAAATGGGCAGACCGCAAAAAATCAGTCTCCCGGCCTACCCGTTTGCAAAAGACCGTTATTGGATCGACATATCAGCAGATGCAGCTGTCAAAAAACCGGCCGACACACAGTCTGCGCCGATCGCACCGGCGGCCGTCCCGGAACCGGTCATTGAAGTAACAACTCTTCACGAGGAGACTGCCAAAGAAAAACCGTCAAACATTTCATTGCAGCCTTTGAGCGGCGCGAAACCGAAAAGAACCGTACAGTCTGTTTCCCGTCCGGCGGTTTCCGCTGAAAAAGTAAGTGCCGTATTGACCGAAAGTTTGGCAGACGTTTTATATATGGATGCCAACGATATCGACGCAGACGACACATTTATTGATATCGGCATGGATTCAATTACCGGTCTTGAATGGATAAAGGCCGTTAATAAAACGTACGGCACGTCTCTTACGGTGACGAAAGTATATGATTATCCGACAATCCGCCAGTTTGCGGCCTTCTTGCAAAAAGAGCTCGGAACAGAACCGATCCTTGAGGAAGCAACCGAACCGCAGAAAACAGAGGCCGTGAAAAAACCGTCAAACATCATGCTGCAGCCTTTAAACACTTATAAACAGCAGGTAATCCAAGCAGAAGCGGATATTCTGGAGGCGATGTCTGAAACGGCAGCTTCCGCCGAACCGGAAGAACCGATTGAAGCGGTGCATGACGAGTTATCAAAAGCACTGGCTGATGTATTGTACATGGAGCGGCATGAAGTAGATATTGATGAGGCCTTTATTGACTTGGGTATGGATTCGATTACCGGTCTTGAATGGATAAAGGCCGTCAATAAACGGTACGGCACGGACTGTAACGTAACGAAAGTGTATGATTATCCGACAATCCGCCAATTTGCCGATTTTCTGCGTACGCAGCCGTCCGTCCGCGGCAGAAAAAAACAGGCGGTTCCCGTACGTCCAAAGCCGCTTACGCAGCAACATGCCCTGCAGGAGAAAACACCTGCCGAGCCTGAGAGATTAACGGTTCAAAAGGAACCTGAACCGGTGCAGGCCAAACGGGAGCCTAAAGATGAGATAGCGGACGCGATAGCCATCGTCGGCATGTCGGGCAAGTACCCGGATGCGCCGGACCTAAAGACGTATTGGGACAACTTAGCCCGTGCGAAAAACGCCATTCGCGACATCCCGCTTTCCCGCTGGGATGTAAACAAATACTATGATCCGGCCTTAAACAAGAAGGGCAAAGTATACTGCAGATCAATCGGTATGCTTGACGGCATTGAAGAGTTTGATCCGCTGTTCTTTAATATATCTCCGTCTGAAGCGGAACTTATGGACCCGCAGCACCGGATATTTTTACAGGAAGGTTTTAAAGCCTTTGAAGATGCGGGTTACAGCTCAAAAGAATTGAACGGGAAAAATTGCGGCGTTTATTTGGGGATTATGAACAATGAATACGGCATGATGTTAAACAAACATCAGACAGGAGGAAGCGCGACGGGCAACAGTTTCAGCATCGCGGCGGCCCGCCTGCCTTATTATCTCAATTTGAAAGGGCCGGCCATTCCGATTGATACGGCATGTTCTTCATCTCTCGTCGGGACTCATTTGGCGCGTCAGGCGCTGTTGAATCATGAAATTGACATGGCGCTTGTCGGCGGTGTCACCTTGTATTTAACGCCTGAATCATACATCAGCATGTGTGAAGCCGGAATGCTGTCTCCTGACGGCCAATGTAAAGCATTTGATAACAGTGCGAACGGATTTGTGCCTGGCGAAGGCGCGGGGGCGCTCGTTTTGAAGAGGCTGAAAGATGCGGAAGCCGATCAAGACCATATTTACGGAGTCATTATCGGATCTGGAATTAACCAGGACGGAAAAACCAACGGCATTACCGCACCAAGCGCGAAAAGCCAAATGGATTTAGAGCGCCAAGTGTATGAAGCGCACAACATCCACCCTGAGAGCATCACCTATGCGGAAATGCACGGCACCGGCACAAAACAGGGGGATCCGATTGAATTAGAAGCCCTGTCTTCTGTATTTAAGGAAAAAACGGACCGCAAACAATTTTGCGCCATCGGTTCGGTTAAATCGAATATTGGGCATACGTCGGCAGCGGCAGGTGTAGCAAGCGTCCAGAAGGTTCTGCTGTCGATGAAGCATCAGCAGCTTGTGCCGACCCTTCATTTCAGCACGCCGAATGAACATTTTGATTTCGATGACTCGCCTTTATTTGTCAATACCGAACTCAAACCTTGGGAAACAGGCGGAGCACCGCGGCGGGCCTGTGTCAGCTCATTCGGCTACAGCGGCACAAACGCTCATCTCGTTATCGAAGAGTATCAGCCGAAAGACCGGGGAAGCCGTAAGCCTGATGAGACAAACATTTTTGTGCTGTCGGCGAAAAAAACGCCTCAGGTAAAAACCTATGCCGAGTCTGTGATCGAATTTGCAAAAGCCAATCAGAATATCAATCTTTCAGATATGGCGTACACGCTTCAAACCGGGCGTGATGCGATGGATTACCGTCTTGCGGTTACAGCCGGTTCGAGAGAAGAACTGATCAGCCGTTTAACCGATTTTGTAAACGGAAATACGGGTGAAGGGATATATGAAGCCCATATCAAAACGGCTAAAAAAGAAATCAAAGCATTTGAAACGGACGATGACCTGAAGCAGCTCGTAAGGTCATGGTTCGATAAGAAAAAATACGCCAAAATAGCGGAATTGTGGGCCAAAGGGCTTCAGATGGACTGGGACAGACTCTATCAAGGCGAAAAACCCCGCAGAATCAGTCTCCCGGCTTACCCATTTGCGAAGGAGCCGTACTGGCTGCCTGAGCCGAAAGCCGTACCGCAGGAAACAGAAGACCGGCGCGAGGCTGTGTTTCTAGAAAAGCAATGGGTTCAGTGTGAGATCGATTCGGCCGGTGAGAAAAGCGGCAGGACGGTCATGATTCTGGCTGATGCAAGGACAGCTGAGCTAGCCGAAGAGACTGCGAAGCATTTCGCTGACTCATTCATTCTCCCGGTCGATTCCGCTGACACTGCAGCTAGCAATTGGAATCACATAGATGGCGCAATCGATCTGACGGGATGCGGAGACGAAGACCCTTCACTGGAAGAGCTCAGCCGGCTCCAGACTCTGATTGATACAAGCCGCCGGCAAGCGCGGCCGCTGACGCTGCTATATGTAACAAAAGGCTTGGAGCCATTTCAGCAGAAAACGATTCATCTTGCAGGAGCGGCAAAAAGCGGCCTGTACAGAATGCTTCAAAATGAGTATCAAAACGTGACGTCCAGACACATGGATGCCGATACAGATACGGATCAGCAGACGCTTGCCAAACAGATTGCAGATGAATTTTCGGCGGACAGCACAGAACCGGAAATCTGCCGCCGAAACGGACAGAGATACCGCGCTTTATTCACGGAGATTCCAAGCAGGAAGCGAGCAGAACATAAGCCCGCACCGTTTCCTGAAGACCATGTGCTTTTCATTACCGGAGGCACAAGGGGACTGGGTCTCTTATGCGCCCGCCATTTCACAGAAAAACACGGGGTGAAAAAAGTAGTGCTGACAGGCAGGGAGCCGATTCCTCCCCGTCATGAACGGTCAGCCGTTAATACGAGGCTGAAAGAGAAGATCCGGGCGATTGAAGAGCTCGAAGCAAAAGGAGTGCAAGTGGCGGTGATCAGTCTGAAATTGTCTGATCATGATGCGGCGGCAGCGGAAATTGAAACAATCCGGCGCACGATGGGACCGATCGGCGGTGTCATTCACTGTGCGGGATCGGTTAATTCAGTAAATCCGGCGTTTATCAGAAAGACTGCCGACGACATACAAGAAGTGCTTGAACCGAAAGTCGCCGGGCTTCAAACATTAAGCAGCCTTTTCACAAATGATCCTTTGCAATTTTTTGTCTTATTTTCTTCAGTATCTGCAGTCGTTCCGGCGCTCGCAGCGGGACAATCGGATTATGCGATGGCAAATGCGTACATGGATTATTTCGCGGCGGCTCATCAGCATCAATATCCGCTGGTCAGCATTCAATGGCCGAACTGGAAGGAAACCGGATTAGGTGAAGTCCGCACAGAAAGCCTGAAGCAGACCGGGCTGCTGGGACTGTCCAACGCGGAAGGACTTGACTTGCTGGACCGCATTTTATCTGAAAACATCCGCCCGTCCGTTCTGCCGGCTATCGTTGATCGGAGCGAATGGCATCCTGACAGGCTGCTCTGTCAAGAGAAAACACAAAAAGAGACTGAAGCCGTAATAAACGGCAAAGCCGCGGAAAAACATTCAGACAGAGACCTGCTTCTTGATACGAAGGCGTGGCTTGTGAAACTGTTTTCCGATGAGCTGAAAATCGCTCCGGAAGAACTGGAAACAGACGAACCGTTTCAGGATTACGGGGTTGATTCGATCATTTTAGCGCAGCTTTTACAGCAAATGAATCAAGCGCTCAAAGAGGACTTAGACCCATCTGTTTTATATGAACATCCGACAATCGACGCGTTTGCCGAATGGCTTGTATCCAATGGGCAGCCGCTGCTTACAGAAAGGGAGGAACCTGATACAGAAATGTTGGTTCCGGCTGCCGTACAAACGGTTCACACTGAACAAAAGCGTGATGCCGTAACTGAAGACATTGCTGTCGTCGGAATGAGCTGCCGTTTTCCGGGAGCGGAATCGTTAGACCAATATTGGGACTTGCTGAGAAGCGGCAGGTCCGCAATCGGCTCCGTCCCGGCGGAACGTTTCGGATATGAAAATCAATACGTTGCGGGATTGATTGACAATATGGATCACTTTGATTCCGAATTCTTTTTCATTCCGGAAAACGACGCGAAAGCGATGGACCCTCAGGCGTTGGCGGTGTTGGAAGAGAGCTTGAAACTTTGGTGCCATGCCGGCTATACCCGTGAAGAAATCAAGGGCATAGAAGCCGGTGTGTATATCGGAGGCCGCAGCCAGCATCAGCCTGATCCTGAAAGTCTTGCGAATACCCGCAACCCGATCGTTGCGGGCGGGCAGAATTATTTAGCGGCAAACGTTTCGCAATTTTTTGATCTGCGCGGGCCGAGCATCGTGCTTGATACGGCTTGTTCATCGGCTTTGACAGGAATGAACATGGCCGTTCAGGCACTGAGAAGCGGCGATATCAAAGCGGCGGTAGTTGGCGGCGTCAGCCTGCTGAACACGGATGCGGCGCACCGGATGTTCCAAGAGCGCGGGCTGTTAAACGAAAAACCGGCATTTCACGTATTTGACAAGCGTTCAGGCGGAGTTGTCCTCGGTGAAGGCATCGGCATGGTGCTGTTAAAAACAGTAAGACAGGCGCAAAAAGACGGCGACACGATACACGCGGTCATTAAGGCCGCCGCCATGAACAATGACGGCAGAACGGCAGGCCCGTCAGCTCCTAATATGCAGGCGCAAAAAGACGTCATGCAAAGCGCGCTTTTCAAAAGCGGCAAAAAGCCGGAAGACATCACTTATATCGAAGCAAACGGATCGGGTTCCGCGGTGACTGATTTGCTTGAGCTGAAGGCGATTCAATCCGTATACCGCTCAGGTCAGCATGTTCCGCTCGGCATCGGGTCAATCAAGCCGAACATCGGGCATCCGCTTTGCGCAGAAGGCATCGCAAGCTTCATTAAAGTCGTATTAATGCTGAAGCATAAACAAACGGTTCCGTTTCTCTCAGGAGACGAACCGATGCCGCATTTTGATATAACAAAGACAGATTTTCACTTTCATAAAACAGCCGGCGAATGGGATGCAGCCCCGTCAGCAGCCATCAACTGCTTTGCTGACGGCGGAACGAACGCCCACGTCATTCTGGAAGCTTGGGAAGAAAAAGATACCCGAATGAAAAGAAAGCCGCTGCCGGTACCGTCATTAAGACGTAAGGCTCTGGTAAAAGAGCCTGATGCACCGGCGGAGAAACAAGAGCTTCCTGCGAAAAAAATGTTCTGGAAAGCATTTAAATGAGAGAGGAGTGGGAAGGAATGATATCCGAAAAAATCAATATCTCACTGGACCATCCCATCATGAAGGGCCATAGGGTCTTTGGTGAAGCGGTATTGCCCGGTCTTGCTTATATCGATTTGATTTATCAGGTTTTTCAGGAACACGGTTATGTATACAATGAGCTCGAATTGAAGCACGTTACGATTTATCAGCCTTTAACCGTCAGTGAAACGGCTGCAATCATTCTGACCATTCAATGTTCTGATAGCGGAGATGGAAAGTGGCTCATCTCCCTTTCGGGGCAGAAACAGCAGGGTGACGAGCTGTCAGACGATATACAATATGCGACGGCTGAAATGGTGAAAAGAGATGCTGTGACATTTGACGAAACCATTGATTTCAGCGATGTGAAGCAGTCAGTCAGATCTCTGAATCTTGATGACATGTATAACCGCTGCCTGGATCATGACTTGGTTCATTCCGGCATGATGAAATCGAACGGACGATTGTACGAAACAGAAGGCGGCATGCTGGCTGAGCTTTCTTGTGAAGAAGGAAAGGATTTCTTTTTATTCCATCCGGCCCTTTTGGATGCGAGCGGAATCGGGGCGAGCGGTTTGCTTTCTGATACAAACCGGCTTCATCTGCCTTTATATTATGAATCGTTCACGGCCGCCGACAGGCTGCAATCAGAGTGCACGGCGCGTATCGCCGCTTCCGGCGTCCGTCAGGAAAAAGAACTCACAACGATGACAATCGAGTACTTCAGCCGATCCGGACAAAAGGTGGCGGAGCTTAAAAACATTACGGGAAAAGCGGTTCGGCTCGAAGAAGACGAGAATACAGCCGAACAGAATCAACAGGCTGCAGCTGAGCCGGAAAGCGCAGATGAAAAAGACATCATTCTGTTTTTAAAGAAGCTTTTGGCTGATAAGCTTGGTCAGCCCTGGGAGACGCTGGACGTTCTAGCCGGCTACTACGAGCTTGGGCTGGATTCATCTTCTTTGCTTGAGATTGTACAAGATATCAGTAAAAAGACGGGTGCGGACCTCGCGCCCACTCTTCTCTTTGAATATACAAATATAAAAGAACTCGCAGCCTATCTGAAAAAGACCGTTTCATTTGAATGTGAGGAACGTACAGCCGAACCGACACGGCCTGAAGCTGAAGCGCCGGACGCGCCAGAATATCATAAAAACACCGGAGACATCGCGATTATCGGAATGGCCGGCCGCTATCCGAAAGCGAAAAGTGTGGCGGAGTTTTGGGATAACCTGAAGGCAGGCGCGGATTGCATCACTGAAGTTCCGAAGTCCCGCTGGGATTGGAAAACATATCACAACGTAACGTCCCCGTCAGGAAAAACAGTATCAAAATGGGGCGGTTTCATTGACGATGCCGACTGCTTCGATCCGCAGTTTTTCAGAATCTCACCGCGTGAGGCGGAAACGATGGACCCGCAGGAGCGCCTGTTTTTAGAAACATGCTGGGAAACGATTGAAGATGCGGGGTATACGCCTGAAACGCTGGGAAATAAAGGTGAGAAACAGCATCCGATCGGCGTATTTGCAGGGGTGATGCATAAAGATTATTCCTTAATCGGCGCAGAACAATTATCTGAAACTGATCCTTTTCCGGTTTCACTGAATTATGCGCAGATCGCCAACAGAGTGTCCTATTATTGTGACTTCCACGGGCCGAGCATCGCGGTGGATACCGTTTGTTCCTCATCATTGACCGCCGTTCATCTGGCCATTGAAAGCATCCGCCGCGGCGAATGTGAAGCCGCGCTTGCGGGAGGGGTGAACTTGTCGCTGCACCCGGCGAAATATCTCAGCTACGGAAGCGTGGGCATGCACTCAAGTGACGGCCGCTGCCGCACATTCGGCGAGGGCGGGGACGGCTACGTTTCCGGAGAAGGAGTCGGTGCGGTCTTGCTCAAGCCGCTGGAAAAAGCCGAACAAGACGGCGACCGCATTTACGCGGTCATTAAAGGAAGCGCCGTTAACCACGTCGGGAAAGTAAGCGGAATTACCGTCCCGAGTCCTGCTGCACAGGCAGAAGTCATTAAGGCCTGTCTGAAAAAAGCAGGTATCAGCCCGCGGACCGTCAGTTATGTGGAAGCCCATGGCACGGGTACTTCGTTAGGAGACCCGATTGAAATTGAAGGTCTGTCAAAAGCGTTCAGCCAAGGGACGCAGGATAAGCAATTTTGTTCCATCGGTTCGGTCAAATCAAATATCGGCCACGCAGAATCAGCGGCGGGGATCAGCGGGTTAACAAAAGCAGCGCTGCAGCTTCATCACAAAACGCTTGTCAAATCACTGCATTCTGCGGAATTAAATCCTTACCTGAAATTTGAGGGATCTCCTTTTTACGTACAGCAGCAGACTGCTCCGTGGAAGCAGCCGGCAGCTGAAGAAAACGGTAAAGTCACACATTATCCGCGCCGGGCCGGACTCAGTTCCTTCGGTGCATCAGGTTCGAACGCCCATATCATTTTAGAAGAATACATTCAGCCTGAACAAAAAGCGCCTGTACCTGAGAACGATGCAGCAAAACTCATCCCGCTGTCAGCAAGAAATAAAGACAGGCTTCTCGCCTATGCGGAAAAATTAGCCCGGTCGCTTTCAGAAAAGACGGTGCTGTCTGAACTGGCTTATACACTTCAGACAGGACGTGAAGCAATGGAGGAGAGAGCTGTCTTCCTTGTAAATGACACCCGCGACTTGATAGAAAAGCTGAATGATTTTGTAAAAGGAAACGAAAACATCTCCGGTTTTTGGCGCGGACAAGCTGAGCTGCCGGAACTGAGCGAAGCCGCTCCTGAGACGGACGATCCGAAACGGCTTGCGGCGTTATGGGCAGAAGGGAAAACAGTAGATTGGAATAAGCTGTACGGTTCGGATAAACCGCGTAAAACAAGCGTTCCGACTTATCCATTTGCAAAAGAACGCTATTGGATTCCGCAGCAGAAAAAACAGGAGAAAAGCCTTTCAGGCACAGTGCTGCACCCGCTTTTACAAGAAAATACGTCAGATTTTTCGCAGCAGCGCTTCACGTCTCTTTTTACGGGAGATGAATTTTTCCTATCTGACCATGTCGTCAACGGACAAAAAATACTGCCGGGCGTCGCCTATTTGGAAATGGCCGCAGAGGCGGTCAAAAAGGCCGCTGCCGTGACGGAAAAAGACCACAGCGTCACACTCAGACAGGTTGTTTGGGTCCGGCCGGTCATGATTGAAGACAAACCGAAGGAAATACATATTGCCCTTTATCCGGAAGATAATGGTGAGATTACCTATGAAATATACAGTGAAGCAGAAAACGGCGAAGATCCGGTCATTCACAGCCAGGGTGAAGCGGTCATTACCGAACCGGGAAGCGCCCAGATTGATATCGAGTCTGTCAAAACTTCCTGCAATTTAGGAATCGTGACTGCGGAAGAATGTTACGGTGCTTTTAAGAAGATCGGTCTGGATTACGGAGAGGCATACAGGGGCGTACAGCAATTGCTGCTCGGAGAAGACCGATTATTGGCCCGTATTTCACTCCCAGCAGCCGTACATGACAAAAAAGAACAGTATACGCTTCACCCGAGTATGATGGACGCCGCTTTTCACGCATCCGTCGGTCTGCTTGTCCGTTCGATACATGACGATGCAGACAGCCACGAGCTTTCTTTGCCGTTTGCGATGCAGGAAGTGGAAGCGTTCGGCCCGTGCCCTGAACATATCTGGTCATATATCCGGTACACAGAAGGCAGCAAAGCAGATGACAACGTAAGAAAATTTGACATTGATATGTGCGATGATGCCGGTACGGTTTATGTCAGGATGAAAGGCGCGTCCGTCCGGGCGCTTGACACAAGCCAAACAGCGGGCGGAGAAACCACGGAGGCGCCTGTCGGCCATACGATGCTGATTCCGGCTTGGGAGCCTGTTGCGCTTGAAAAAGCCGGGGAAGCAGCGGTGGATAAGCAGACGGCAGTATTCGGCGGAACGGATTCGAGACATACGCACATAAAAGAACATCTGCCGAACGCTTCCTATTATCCGATCAGAGGTACGGATGATATCACATCTCTTACGCACATGCTTGAAGGACAAAAAGAACTGGAGCAAATCATTTGGCTTGCTCCGCAGGCTGAGAGTGCTGACAGCCTCAAGGAACAGGATAGGAACGTTCTTCATGTGTTCAAGCTGATGAAAGCATTACTTGCCTTAGGGTACGGAGAAAAACGTTTGGACTGGTGCATCGTCACAGCAAATGCCCAGCCGTTTTCGGATCAAGGCAGCGCCGACCCGTCACAAGCCGCAGTCAGCGGACTTGCCGGAACAATGGCGAAAGAATATCCGCATTGGCATATCCGCATGATTGACACAGAAACGGACGGCAGCTGGCCGATCGAAGAGGCGCTCAGTCTTTCTGCCGGGAAAAACGGTCAAATTTGGGCGTACCGCAATCAGCAGCTGTTAGAGCGGCAGCTGATACCGCTTGACAATATGCCGAAAAACGGCACGCTGTACCAAACAGGCGGGGTTTATGCCGTGATCGGAGGCGCCGGATATCTTGGCGAGGCATGGAGTGAATACATGATCCGCCGCTACAAAGCACGCATCATTTGGATCGGAAGAAGCACACTGAATGATTCCATACAAGCGAAACTCGACCGGCTCAGCGCATTCGGCCCGGCCCCTGAATATGTTTCCGCCGATGCCGCTGACAGGTCTTCCTTAGAGCGGGCTTATCAGTTCATAAAAGAGCGCCACACAAAAATGAACGGAATCATCCACTCGGCAATGGATCTGTCTGAGCAAAGCTTAAATAATATGAAGACAGAAGAGTTCAAATCGGTGCTGCGGGCAAAAGCCGATGTAAGTGTGTCCATGGCGGAGGTATTTGGACGGGAGCCGCTTGACTTTGCGCTCTTCTTCTCCTCGCTTGTGGCATTTATTCATAACGTGAAACAAAGCCATTATGCCGCGGGATGCGCTTTCAGTGACGCATTTGCGAAAGAACTTGATCAGACATGGAATTGTCCGGTCAAAGTGATGAATTGGGGCTATTGGGGTAACAGCGAAGCGGCTGAAGACGGCGATTTTATTCAGCTGATGGATCAGATCGGATTGGGATTGATCGAACCGGACGCTGCAATGGAGGCGCTTGAAACCCTTATGACGCTGCCGGTTAATCAAGCAGCCTTCATTCATACGACCAAACCGGTCGCAGTCGAAGGGATGAGTGAAAGAGAAAAGATTTCTGTTTATCCGCCTCAGCCGATTGTCTTTTCACAACAGCCGAAGGTCGCTCCGCCCGGCGCACGTCTTGTAAGAGAGGCTGAACATCAGGAGCTCGATGATTTTCTGTATCAGCTTTTGATCGCCCAGCTTAAAGAAGCGGACTTGCTGACGCCGCAAAGCCTAAAAGTGTATGAGCCCGAGCATGAATACTTTAAAAAATGGCTCAAGCAAACGATCGCCTTCCTTCTGGAACATGGCTATCTGGAAGGGAATGCGGATTCATTTACACTGTCGGCACGCGCCGAAAACACAACCGCCGCGCTATGGCAAAAATGGGAGCGGGAAAAGGCGGAATGGCTCAATAACGCCGATACGAAAGCGATGACTGTTTTAGCCGAGACGATGCTTAAAGCACTGCCGGACATTCTGCGCGAAGACGTGCCGGCGACAGACATCATGTTCCCGCACTCTTCTATGGAACTTGTTGAAGGAATTTATAAGCACAATCAAGTCGCGGATTACTTTAACAGCGCCCTGTCAGATACATTAACGGCATATGTGAAAGAAAACATCAGCAAACATTCAAAAGCCGAGATCCGCATACTGGAAATCGGGGCGGGCACAGGCGGCACAAGCGCAGGCATATTTGAAAAGCTCAGGCCGTATCAAAACCATATAAAAGAATACTGTTACACCGATGTATCGAAAGCTTTTCTCGTGCATGCGGAGACGGAATACGGCAAACGGAACCCTTATCTGACGTATAAGCTTTTTAACGCAGAAGCGCCGCTTGCCGGCCAGGACATAGAGCCGGGCGCATACGACATCGTCGTTGCGGCCAATGTGCTCCACGCGACGAAAGACATCCGCCAGACGCTGAGAAACGCAAAAGCCGTTTTAAAAGACAACGGTTTGCTGCTCTTAAATGAAATGGCGGGAAACAGCCTGTTCCCGCATATTACTTTCGGACTGCTTGAAGGCTGGTGGCTGCATGAAGATTCCGCCCTTCGTATTCCGGGGTGCCCGGGCTTGTATCCGGAAAGCTGGAAGCGCGTGTTAGAAAGTGAAGGCTGGCATTCTGTCTTCTTCCCGGCAGAAGCGGCACATGAATTAAGCCATCAGATTATAGCGGCAAAAAGCAACGGCATTGTTCGCCAAAAAACGCTTCAAGCAAAGGCCGGAAAACGGACCGCTCCGCCAAAAGCAGTACATGCGCCGGAACTTCAGGCGCAAACAACGGTGCAAAAAGGCGACACGTCTTTAACAGAAAAAAGCACCGAGTACTTGAAAACGTTAATCGGAGAAACATTAAAAATTCCGCCGGCTCAAATTGATCCGAAAGCGCCGCTTGAAAAATACGGAATTGATTCTATCGTCGTCGTACAGCTGACAAACGCGTTACGAAATGTATTGGACCAAGTCAGCAGCACTTTATTTTTTGAATATCAGACGATTGAGGCGCTCGTCGCTCACTTAATCAAAACGAAAAAAGACGCGATGATCAAACTGACGGGACAAACGCCTGTTCAGGAAGAACGGAAGGCATCACCAGAACCGCAGGCTGTACAGCCGGCTAAGCCGCTTCGCACTGACTGGCGGCGGAGGGAAAAACGGGCAGCCAAAGAGACCGTCCGGCAAAGTTCGGTTCGCGACGTGGCCATCATCGGTGTTTCAGGACGCTACCCGCAGGCAAAAACAGCGGCTGAGCTTTGGGCAAATATTAAAAAAGGAAAAAACTGCATAGAAGAAATCCCGCGGGAACGCTGGAACTGGCAGGATTACTACGATGAAGAGAAAGGTAAAGAAGGCTCTATTTATACGAAATGGGGCGGCTTCATTGAGGATATGGACAAGTTTGATCCGCTGTTCTTTCAGATTTCTCCTTTGGAAGCAGAGCGAATGGACCCGCAGGAGCGATTATTTTTAGAAACGGCGTATGCGAGTATCGAGGATGCCGGCTATACGCCTGACAACCTGTGCCAAAGCAGAAAAATCGGTGTTTTTGCCGGCGCGATGAACAAAAACTACCCGACAGGCTACGGCTATTGGTCCATTGCCAACAGGGTATCTTACCTTTTTGATTTCCAAGGGCCGAGCATTGCTGTTGATACAGCCTGCTCCTCTTCTTTGACGGCCATTCATCTGGCGCTTGAGAGCATATACAGCGGTTCAAGCGAATGCGCGATTGCCGGTGGCGTAAACATAGTGACCGACCCGATCCATTATATGAATCTGTCAGTCATGAACATGCTTTCCGCAGGCGACACGTGCAAATCGTTCGGAGACCGCGCGGATGGTTTTGTAGACGGAGAAGGGGTAGGCGCGGTCGTATTAAAGCCGTTAGACCGAGCGATTGCCGATAACGATCACATTTACGGTGTAATTAAAGGAAGCACCATTAACAGCGGAGGCAAAACGAACGGATACACCGTTCCGAATCCGAATGCGCAGGCCGCCTTAATAAAAGAAGCTTTCCAAAGGGCAAACGTCCCGGCGCGCACCGTCAGTTATATTGAAGCCCACGGTACGGGCACCGCATTAGGAGACCCGATTGAAATCGCCGGATTAACGAAAGCATTTGAAGAGGATACAACAGACAAACAGTTTTGCGCCATCGGCTCCGCAAAATCAAATATCGGTCATTGTGAAAGCGCCGCGGGCATTGCGGGTCTGACAAAAATACTATTCCAGCTCAAAGACCGCCAAATTGCGCCGTCCCTGCACGCGGAACAGCTGAATCCGAATATTGATTTCGCGTATACGCCGTTTGCCGTTCAGCAGGAGCTCGGTGAGTGGAAACGTCCCGTCATCGGCGGCAGAGAGCTTCCGAGAAGGGCGGGGTTAAGCAGCTTCGGCGCGGGAGGAGCAAACGCCCACCTCGTCATAGAAGAATATACGGCAGATAAAGAGCCTGATGAGACGCCGGCAGATCAGCCCGCCATCATCGTCCTGTCCGCGAAAAACAGCGAACGGCTCACTGAAAAAGCAATACAGCTCAGAGACGCCATCCGTGAAAAAAGATACAGCGGCAGCGATCTAATGAGCATAGCCTTTACTCTCCAGACGGGCCGGGTGCCGATGGAAGAGCGTCTCGGTTTTATCGTCCATTCACTTCATGAACTTGAGGAAAAACTGAATGGATTTATCGCCGGACAAAACAGCGCCGGACTGCACCGTGACGGCACGGAAGAAAACAAACGGATGCTTGCCGTATTTTCGGCGGATGATGATATGGAAACAATCATAGACGCTTGGATCAGCAAACGGAAATATTCTAAGCTGCTTGAGCTTTGGGTAAAAGGATTGGACATCGATTGGGCGAAATTATACGGAGACCGTCCTCCGGCCCGCATCAGCCTGCCTGCTTATCCGTTTGCGAAAGAACGCTTCTGGCATCAGCAGCCTGTACAAAGCAAGGCCGCGCCCGTTAACGCGCCGTCTGATGAAAGTGATCCGGCGGAACAATTTGAAGTAATGGCTTTTAGAGAAGTTCTTAAAGAACAGGTTCTGCCGGCTGCCGGAGAAAAGAAAATCAAAACGGTGATTTCTTTCTTATCTGATCAGAAGAAGCAGCAGGAAGCCGTCTCTGTGATCAAATCGTATGACAATGACATTGACGTTATTTTTATCGCTCAGGGAGACCGATATGAGGCTCTGTCCGCCGGCCGCTGCCAAGTGGTGCGGGAAGATCCGCAATCATATGTGAACGCTTTTGCGGATATTCAAAAAGAGTACGGTGAAGCTTCTGCCATTTTGTATTTATGGGCGCTTGAAGATAAAAGCTGCATCGAAGATTATTCATGTATCGTCCATATTCTCAAAGCAATGGCTGAGACCGGTCTGCAGCCGGAAAGGCTGTTATTGGCGGGGGGATATGCATCCGGTCTGGAAAGGTGCTACTTGGAATCATGGATCGGCTTTGAGCGTTCGCTCGGCATTGTTCTCCCGAAAACAAGTGTTACCGGCCACTTCAGAAAAGCCGGTGCGGCCATAACGGACTGGATGAGAACCATTTGGGACGAGCTGAAAGCTGAAACAGACCAAACCGTTTTCTTGGAAGAGGGAAAACGATACGTCTATCACACCGAACCAACCGGACTTACGAAAGAAAACAGCAGAATCAGAACCGGCGGAACATATCTCATTACAGGCGGATTAGGAGGGCTCGGCTACTTATTTGCCCGCCATCTCGCCCGGAACTACCAGGCAAATGTCATTCTCACGGGGCGGTCGCCGATCAATGAAGAAAAGAAAGAAAAAATGAAAGACCTGGAAAATCTCGGCGCGGGTGTTCTTTACGCCGAAGCCGATGTTTGTGATCCGATCGGAATGGGCGACTGCATCAAGCGCGCGAAAGAACGATTCGGAGCCATTCACGGCGTCATTCATGCGGCGGGCATCGAAAGCAGAACATCCGTCTTTGAGAATGAAATCGGGAATTTCCGCAGTACGCTTGAACCGAAAATAAACGGAAGCCTGCTTCTTGACGAGTGGCTGAAAAACGAAACGCCGGATTTCATCTGCTACTTTTCATCCACATCGGCTGTTTTAGGGGATTTCGGCTGCTGTGATTACGCGGTCGCGAACAGGTTCCAAATGGCGTATGCCCACTATAAAAACGAACAATCAGAAAGCGGAAACGCTTTTGTCATAAACTGGCCGGTCTGGAAAAACGGCGGAATGGCCGTCGGCGGTGAAGAGACGACGGGCATGTACCTGAAATCAAGCGGCCAGCGCCTGTTAGAAACAGATGAAGGCATTGAGCTTTTTGAGCGCATCATTTCTCAAGACAACACCCAGTGCCTTGTCATTGCCGGCGAAAGAAGCCGTGCTGAACGATTTTTAGGCATACAGCGGGACGATTCATCAAAACCGGATGCGCTTTTGGAAACCGTGAGCCGCCGCATCCCGGAAGAAAGCACGGAAAAACGGCTCGAAGCGGATTTGAAAGAGCAGATACACAGTCTGCTGAAAATATCCAAAGATAAACTCGTCCTGCATAAAAACTGGGCGGAATTCGGATTTGATTCCATCTATTTAGCCAAATTTGCCGCTCTTTTGACGAGTCATTACGGCATTGAAGTCACTCCGGCACTATTTTACAGCTATGCCACGCTCGGAGACGTCATGAGCTATTACCTGACAGAACATAAAGAAACGATCGAAACGTTTTACCGAACGGAAGAAACCGAAACAGAAGCCGCCGCTCCGGAAAGCAAGGAGTATACGGATCAGGAGATCATCGCCATGATGAAACAGGTCTCTGAGGGGACATTAGATTTTAAAAGAGTGCAAGACATCATAGAAGGGAGTAAGACCTATGAATCATAAAGAACTTCTCGATGCCTACAGATCAGGAACGCTCACCATCGCTGAAGTAGAACAAAAACTTCAGGCTTCTAAGCGGACAACTGCAAAACGTCCGCTTTCAGAAGGCCAGAAAGGTTTGTGGATGCTTCAGAAAATGTTTCCGGAGATGAGCGCATATAACATTCCGTTATGCTTTCGTTTTCAAAAGCTGGATATCGAGACATTCAAAAACGCTCTTTTGTCCGTGCAGCGCCAGCACCCTATTTTGACCAGTGTGATAAAAGAGGAAAACGGCCTTCCGTATCAGATAGAAGATACGGATCGGCATTTTCCGATTGAAGAAATGGATCTTTCTGAATTAAGCGGGCGTGATGCGCTTACGTTTATTAAAGAAAAAGCAAAAGAACCGTTCTCGCTTGAAACCGGGCCGCTCCTGCGTGTTCAAGTATTCCGGCGGGCGAAGCGGGAGCCGATTGTGTTAATCACCATTCACCATATCATTTTTGACGGCGTCTCTCTTATGACGTTTATGTCGGCGCTGCTGGACGCTTATGTAAAAGCAAGTGAAGGCAAAGAACCTGTCATGCTTCAGCAGGCCGCAGATTATCATGACTTTGTGAAATGGGAAAAAGAGCTGCTGGAAAGCGAAGCGGGAAAAACACATCTCTCTTATTGGAAAAAGCAGCTGGAAGGACCGCTGCCGGTGCTTGAGCTTCCGTCGGATTACCCGAGATCATCGGTTCAAACGTGCAGGGGGCAGGCGTATCAACGCTTGCTTCCTGATGAACTGAACCGGCAGATTAAAGTGTGCGCCCAAAAAAATAACGTCAATGAATCCGTTGTGTATCTCGCTATTTTCAAAGGACTGCTCTATCAATATACGAATCAGGAAGATGTCATCGTCGGCATGCCGACGATGGGGCGTTCTGAGGCTCAATTTGAGTCTGTCATCGGCTACTTTATTAATATGATCGCGGTCAGAAGCAGGGAGACGGGCGCCAAATCTTTTACGTCGTTTTTGAAGGAGCTGCAGCTGACACTGGCAGAAGGGCTGGACCATGCCGCATATCCGTTTCCCGCGCTTGTAAAAGAATTGAAGACGGAACGCTCGCCTGCGGTGTCGCCTGTTTTTCAAACCGCGTTTTTCTATCAAAACTTCTTCCGGACGGAAGGAGCGGAAAAGCTGGCGGAACTATATCAATCACTCGGCATTGAAATGATAGAAGACATTCATCAGGAAGGCGAATTTGAGCTTGCGCTTGAAGTCTATAAAAAAGAAACGGGAACCGTCCTGCAATTTCTGTACAACCCGGATGTCTACAGTCCTTCTTTCATCGAACGGCTGGCGGAGCATTATATGAAACTGGCGGAAAAGGTGCTTTCTGATCCGGAGATCGCTTTTGAAGCCTGTTCCGGCCTGCTCAATCAAAAACGGGATGAAAGCCGTTCATCCCATCAGCCGAATGAGCGCTGCATTCATGAAGTGTTTGCGGAAAAAGCCGGACGCCACCCTGACAGAGAAGCCGTCACATTCGGTGAAAACAGCCTTACATATCGCGAATTAGATGAACGAAGCACGGCGCTCGCTGTGTACCTGCAAGAAAAGGGCGTCACACCGGAATGCCCGGTCGGCATTTGTACGGAGCGTTCTTTTGAGATGGTCATCGGCATCCTCGCCATTTTAAAAGCGGGAGGCGCGTATGTGCCGCTGGACCCGGCTTTTCCAAATGAACGGATGGCCCACGTGTTGACTGACAGCGGCGTGTCAATCGTATTAACGCAGGAAAAGACGCGCGGCATGATTGAACAGTTGGCCATCGGCGGTGTGAGCACGGTGGAAATTGAAAACAGCGGACGTTCTGTCAGCGGGGCAAAACTGACGCCGCGTTCAAAACCGCATCATCTCGCTTATATTCTATATACGTCCGGAAGCACGGGAAAACCGAAAGGCGTCATGGTTGAGCACAGGGCCATCATGAATACGCTGCAGTTTTTGGAAGCTGAGTATCCGGTCGCTCAAGAGGATGCCTATCTGTTAAAAACGAATTACGTATTTGACGTTTCGATTTCTGAATTATTCGGCTGGTTTATCGGAAACGGACGGCTAGTCATTTTGCCGCCTGGCGCAGAAAAAAATCCGCAGCTTTGCATGGAATATATTCAAACCCACCAGGTCACGCATCTGAATTTTGCGCCCGCCGTGTTTAATGTATTTCTGGAAACGGTAAAGCGGCATACGGCATTTACAGAAGACGGCCCTGTGAAGTATGTGATGGTGGCCGGTGAGGCGTTTCCGAAAGATTTAGTCAAAAAGTCAGTTTCCATCTTCAAACATGCCAGAATTGAAAACATATACGGCCCGACGGAAACATCCATTTATGCCGCTTACTACAGCTGCGGCCAAAAGGAAATCACAAGCAGGAATACGCCGATCGGGAAACCGATTCACAATACGCGGCTTTATATCGTCGATGAAAAGCTCAGCCCCGTCCCTGACGGTGTGGCCGGGGAGCTTTGCGTGGCCGGCGCCGGTCTGGCCAGAGGCTATTACAATCAGCCTGAGCTGACGGCGGCATCATTTATTGATAATCCGTTTAGTGAAGGAGAAAAACTTTATAAGACAGGTGATTTGGCCAGATGGCTGCCTGACGGAAATATAGAATATGCCGGCCGGATTGACAGTCAGGTGAAAATTCGCGGCTTCCGCATCGAATTGGGAGCAATTGAAACGAAATTGAGCGAACATCCGGATATCCTTGACCAGGCGGTTGTGGTTCAGGAAAAGAACGGACATAAAAAGCTGATTGCTTATTATACGGCCCGCGCCGGTCATACGGCAGATGAAAAAGCGCTCCGCAACCATCTTTTATCAGGCCTGCCGGATTATATGGCGCCTGCCCATTTTATCCGTCTGGATGCGCTGCCGTTAACACCGAGCGGAAAAGTGAACCGCAAAGACCTAAAACAGCGCAAGGTAATCGTTCACCGGTCTGAAAAGACGGGCAGACTGCCGTTATCAGAAGCGGAAGCGAAAGTGACCGCAATATGGGAAGACCTGCTGAATACGGCGGGCATCAAAATCGAAGACGGCTTTTTCGATGTGGGAGGCGACTCGCTTCTGGCTGTTGCGGCAGCAGAACGCATTAAACAGGAGCTGGAATGCGATTTTACCGTCACGGATTTATTCGAACACTCTACCATTCAGGCGATCAGCCGATTTATTGTTGAAACAAAACAGGCGGCTGAATCAGAGGCGCCCGGCCAAGATGAGAGAGAAAGAGAACAAACACCGCAAAACGGGGTGCCGTCTTACTTTGATGACAGTGTGGCGATAGTGGGGATCTCCTGCCAGTTCCCCGGCGCGAAAAATCATCATGAGTTTTGGAAGCAGTTAAGAGAAGGAAAGGAAAGCGTCCGGTTCTACTCGGAAGAAGAACTTCGGGAAGCCGGCGTGCCTGAAGATTTGATCGAAAATCCCGACTATGTGCCGGCATTATCGACGATAGAAGGAAAAGATCTCTTTGACCCTGAGTTCTTTCACATTTCTCCGAAAGACGCAGAATTTATGGATCCTCAGCTTCGGCTTCTGCTGCTTCATTCTTGGAAAGCCGTCGAGGACGCGGGATATGTATCGAAAGAGATTCCGAAGACAAGCGTATATATGTCGGCAAGCAATAATTCGTATCGGTCGCTTTTGCCGGAAAAAACGACAGAAGGCCATGAATCTCCCGACGGCTATGTGTCATGGGTGTTAGCGCAGAGCGGCACGATTCCGACGATGGTTTCCCATAAGCTCGGATTAAAAGGGCCAAGCTATTTCGTTCATTCCAATTGCTCATCATCATTAGTCGGTCTTTATTCAGCCTACAAAAGCATAGCGAGCGGAGAATCGGAATACGCGCTCGTCGGCGGAGCAACTCTGCATGCAGCGACCGGCATCGGCTATGTGCACCAAAACGGATTGAATTTTTCAAGCGACGGGCATGTCAAGGCATTTGACGCTTCAGCCGACGGTATGGCGGGCGGAGAAGGAGCGGCCGTCATTCTGCTGAAAAAGGCGTCACAAGCCGTTCAGGACGGAGATCACATATACGCCATGCTCAGAGGCATCGGTCTGAACAATGATGGAGCAGATAAAGTCGGTTTTTACGCACCGAGTGTAAAAGGTCAGACTGACGTCATCCAGCATGTTTTAGACAGCACGAATATTCACCCGGAGACGATTTCCTATATCGAAGCGCACGGCACTGGAACGACATTGGGTGATCCGATTGAAATGTCCGCGCTTCAGCAAGTGTATAAACGTTACACGGACCGGGAGCAGTATTGCGGGATCGGCTCCGTAAAAACGAATATCGGACATTTGGATACAGCAGCAGGTCTGGCCGGGTGCATCAAAGTCGCCATGAGTTTATATCATCGGGAGCTGGCGCCTACCATTAATTACACGTCACCGAATCCGAATATCAAATTCAGCGGTTCGCCGTTTTATGTGGCGGATAAGAGAAAACCGCTTCCGGAGAGAGAGACGCCGCACCGCGCAGCGTTAAGCTCATTCGGACTCGGAGGAACAAACGCACACGCCATTTTTGAACAGTATGAAAACAAAACGATCAGCGGATCAAAGGACGGACAGCCGCCTTATATCGTTCCGCTGTCAGCGAGAAATAAGCAGCGTCTTACTGCCTATGCATCCTGTTTATCCGGCTTTCTGGATGAAGCCGAAAACGATGTTTCCTTGCATGATCTGGCATTTACGTATCAGACCGGACGTGAAGCGATGGAAGAGAGAGCCGTTTTTATCAGTCATGATCGTCACGATTTGAAGCGTCAGCTGCAGGATTTCATCAATGGCAATGACCAAAACATCTTACGGGGCGAAAAAGTGAGAAGCAGAGAAGTGTCAGCTCAGGAGATGGAAGAGCTTGCGGCATGTCAGACACGGGATGAAAAGCTGAAAGCACTGGCGGCACTCTGGGTTGAAGGAGCGCGTGTCGATTGGGGCTTATTGTATCAGGATTCCCCGCCGCAAAGAATCAGTGCGCCGACCTACCCGTTCGCAGAGGAGTGCTTCTGGCCGGAAGAAACGGTGAAGCAAACGGATACCAAACTTTTGCATCCGCTGGTACATCAGAATACATCCGTCTTGCAGGAGCAGCGGTTCAGTTCGGAATTCACGGGAAAAGAGTATTTTATTGCCGAGCATATCATTAAAGGAATGGCGATCGTGCCGGCTGCCGTTACCCTTGAGATGGCACGGGCCGCGGCGGAGAAAAGCATCGGCGGGGCAACAGAGGATTCTCTGGGCCTGCGCTTAAAGAATATTGTATGGGTCCGCCCGGTGATAGCCGATCAGGAGGCTGTCCGTGTCCATATCGGACTTTATGAAGAAGAGGACGGACAGATTCAATACAGAATGTACGGGGGTAACGATTCTATCGGTGAAGAAGCTCCTCTTTATAATCAGGGCATCGCTGAAATCATTCGGAAGGAACCGGAGGAAGCGGCGGATATTGAGCAGCTGAAGCGCCGGTGCACACAGGGAACAATCGAATCTCAAGCGTTTTACAAAGGAATGATCGGTGCTGATTACGGGCCCGGATACAAAGGGGTGCAGCTTGTATACAAAGGCGAAGACCGGCTGCTTGCTAAATTGAAGCTTCCTGAATCCGTCTCTCATACAAAAGCTGATTATATCCTTCATCCGAGTATGATGGACGGTGCGCTTCAGGCCGCCGAATATTTGCAAAACGTGACGAGAGCGCTGCTTGCAGAAAGTGGGGAACCATTCAAAGCCGCATTGCCGTTTGCTTTAGAGGAGCTGGACGTTCTGAATCCGTGCGCTGATGATATGTGGGTGCACGTCACATTCAGTGCGAACAATAAAGCCGGCGATCCTATCCAAAAAGCCGATATTGATCTATATGACAATAACGGCGGGCTTTGTGTGCGGATGAGAGGTTTCTCAACGCGGATCATGGAAGAAAACGCGGGTGCCGGCGTTTCCGTCAGCCGTACGGACACATTGCTCGCTGAACCGATCTGGAAAGAGCAGCCGGAACCGGCGGACCACGAGCCAACGTATGAAGAGCATATCATTTTCCTTTGTGAGTACGATGAAGCCGTAAAACAAGCTGTCGAAGCAAAGCTTGAACATGCAAGCGTCATTATCTTGGACGATCGTCCCGCATCTATTGCAGAGCGGTATCATTCTTATGCGGGCCAGCTGTTTGACCATATCAAAACCATAATGAAAAGCAAGCCGAAGGGCCGCGTTCTATTTCAAGCTGTTACGCGGTCAGCAGGCTTACAGCAGGTGTTCTCAGGCATTACCGGCCTCTTCAAAACCGCATGCCTTGAACAATCCAAGCTGATCTGTCAAATGATCGAAGCCGAAGAGAAAGAAAGTGCTGAAGGCATAGCGGAAAAAGCGTCCGAAAACCGTATGCATGCCGGAAGCGTCCATGTGAAATATGAAAACGGCAAGCGCTTTGCCGCTGATTGGGAAGAGATGGATATTTCTCAAGCGGAGCCGGACATTCCGTGGAAAGACGAAGGCGTTTATCTCATTACAGGAGGTGCCGGAGGTTTAGGTCTGATCTTTGCAAAAGAGATCGCAAACCGTACAAAAGACGCCGTCATCTTACTAACCGGCCGGTCCGCTCTCAGAGAAAAGCAGAAAGACATGCTGGAAACAGTACGTGCTGCCGGCGCTTCTGTTTTCTACGAGCAGACCGATGTCACGGATGAAGCAGAAGTATACCGATTGATCCGCAATATACGCAAACGGCACGGCAAGCTGGACGGGATTGTTCACAGTGCCGGCATTATAAAAGACAACTACATGGTGAAGAAGACGGCAGAGGAATACCAACACGTTCTCGCTCCGAAAGTGAAGGGTCTTGTGTATCTTGATGAAGCGTCACAACATGAGAAATTAGATGTCTTTATTGTCTTTTCATCCTTATCAGGTGTGCTTGGAAGCGTCGGCCAGGCTGATTATGCGTCTGCAAATGTCTTTATGGAGATGTATGCCGAGTACCGCCGTTCTTTACAAGCCGCAGGACAAAGATACGGAAAGACGCTTTCTGTCAGCTGGCCGTTATGGAAAGAAGGCGGAATGCAGGCAGGAAAGCAGACGGAAGATATGCTGATGCAGGAGGCGGGAATCGCACCGCTCGGCACAGATGCCGGCATCAAGGCTTTATATCAAGGCTTGATGAGCGGGACAGCCCGGATGACGGTTCTTGAAGGAGATGTGAAACACATGAAAGCAAAACTGTTCCGCAAAGAGAATGATCGTCCGGAAGCAGAGACCACTGTAGTTCATGACATTGATACTGACAGCCTGCTTGAAAAAGTGAAGCATTTGTTAAAACAGCAGACGGCCTCACTGTTAAAAGTAAACATTGACAAAATTGATCCTCATGAAGAAATGACAAAATACGGGCTGGATTCTATCTCGATGACTGAGTTTACGAACCAGTTAAACAAAACGTACCGGCTTACGTTAACGCCGACGATTTTCTTTGATCATCCGACAATCCATGAATTTGCCGTTCATTTAATCAGTGAATACGAAGAGGAATTTGCCGGACGGTTTGCGGTAAATACAAAAACGGTTCAATCGGCAAGACCGGTAAAAGAGACTCAAATCACGCGCCCGGCCGTTAAGCGACGCCGCACTCTGCCTGAGACACTTCCGCAGACAGTGCAGCGGGACCAAGGGCCGGAACCGATCGCAATCGTAGGCATCAGCGGGATTTTCCCGATGGCAGAAGACATTGAATCTTTCTGGCAGAACCTGAAAGAAGGCAAAGACTGCATGACCGAGATTCCGAAAGACCGCTGGGACTGGCGGGACTATTACGGGGATCCCGCAAAAGAAGCCAATAAAACAAACGTCAACCAAGGCGGGTTTATTGACGGAATTGCTGAATTTGATCCGTTATTTTTCGGAATTTCACCCCGGGAAGCGGAGCAAATGGACCCTCAGCAGCGCCTCTTGCTGACGCACGCGTGGAAAGCGATCGAAGATGCCGGATATGCGTCAAAGAGTCTCTCAGGCACAAAAACAGGTGTGTTTATCGGGACCGGAAATACCGGCTACGGTTCTCTTTTAGCCAATGCCGATGCGGAGATTGAAGGGTCATCCGCGGCGAATACAAGTCCGTCTGTCGGACCGAACCGTGTCAGCTATACGCTCAATCTGCACGGGCCGAGCGAGCCGATTGATACCGCCTGCTCAAGCTCGCTCGTTGCCATACACCATGCCGTTTCTTCAATTGAAGAAGGGACGTGCGACATGGCTTTGGCGGGAGGAATCAATACGATTGTTCTTCCGGATGTGTATATCAGTTTTGACAAAGCGGGCGCGCTGAGTAAAGAAGGAAGATGCAAAACGTTCTCTGATCAGGCTGACGGTTTTGCCCATGGTGAAGGAGCAGGGCTCTTTTTCCTCAAAAAGCTGAAAGCCGCTGAGGCGGATGGGGACCATATTTACGGCGTCATTAAAGGAAGCGCGGTGAATCACGGCGGCCGCGCGGCATCTTTAACAACGCCTAACCCGAAACAACAGGCGGAAGTCATTAAAGCCGCATACAAAAAAGCGGGCATTGATCCGAAAACAGTCTCTTATATCGAAGCCCACGGCACCGGAACAGAACTGGGAGATCCGGTTGAAATTAACGGCCTGAAACAAGCGTTCAGCTCGTTTGCAGACGGAAAAGAGAAAGCGGCCGGCTATTGCGGCTTAGGCTCGGTCAAAACGAATATCGGCCATTTATCCCTTGCCGCGGGAGCAGCGGGCATTATTAAAATTTTGCTGCAGATGAAGCATCGGACATTAGTAAAAAGTCTCCACTGTGAGACGGTAAATCCGTACATTCAGCTTGAAAACAGCCCGTTTTATCTGGTGCGGGAGACGATGGAATGGAAGACGCAGACGGACGAACGCGGAAACGAACAGCCGCGCCGCGCGGGGATCAGCTCATTCGGCATCGGAGGCGTAAATGCCCACGTCGTCATCGAAGAATACATCCCAGAAGACAGAGAGGAAGCAGATGATTCTCATATCGACCCATGTCTTTTCGTTCTGTCCGCCAAAAATGAAAAACGCCTGAAAGAGCAGGCAAAACAGCTGAAACGTGCGCTTACAGAAAAGCGGTACGATCAATGCAGCCTCGTTTCTATGGCGTATACCCTCCAAATCGGAAGGGACGCCATGGAAGAACGCCTGGCGGTTATTGCCGGATCCGCAGAAGAACTGCAGGAAAAACTGTCACAGTTTATCACTGGAGATAAGCACGCGGATTTGTACAGAGGAAGAATAGACAAAGGCACCCTGCAAATGCTGACGGAAGATGAAGAAATTCAAGAAGCCGTTGAAAAATGGATGGCACGCGGCAAATACGCGAAGCTGCTTGAATTATGGGTCAAAGGGCTGAACGTCGATTGGGCGAAGCTGTATGGAGACCGGCCGCCTAAACGCATGAGCCTGCCGTCGTATCCTTTTGCAAAAGACCGCTATTGGGCGGCAAAAAGCACCGGAAAACACGAAAAAACAAGCACTGTGTCTGCCGGAAAACAAGACGCGCTTCATCCGCTTCTGCACAGAAATACTTCAAACCTTGCAGAACAGCGGTTCAGCTCAATCTATACAGGAGAAGAATTTTACCTTGCGGACCATGTTGTAAAAGGCGTGCCGATTTTACCGGGAGTGGCACATCTTGAAATGGCGCGCGCAGCAATGGAACAGGCATCTGAAGTTCCGGCCGGACAAGGAAGCGTCAAGCTTAAGAATACGGTTTGGGTGCGGCCGATCACCATTGAAGACGAGCCGGTTCATGTCAACATCCGTCTCATTCCTGAAACGGCAAATGACGTTCAATTCGACATTTACAGCGGCCTTGAAACAGATCAGCCGTCCGTTTACAGCCAAGGGGCAGTATCAGTCCGCCCTGACGCCGAGGCTCCGGTCATTGATCTCCAAAAGCTGAGATCACAATCCGCCGAGACACCGTTTTCTGCAGATGAAGTATACGATATGTACCGCAAAATCGGTTTTGATTACGGCCCGGCTTTCCGGGGTGTCAAAGCGATTTATACAGGTGATGATTTCGTATTGGGCAGACTGTCACTTGATGCGGCTAGTGCGGACACGGTACAGGAGTATGTCATGCATCCGGGCTTAATGGACTCTGCATTGCAGGCATCAAGCATATTAACCGGAACAAATGATGAAAAACTGATGCTTCCGTTTGCGGTTCAGGAGCTTGAAGTATTCAGCGCCTGCGCTGCCGAGATGTGGGTTTACGCCAGACTTTCTGAAGACCACAAAGCCGGCCAGATTGAAAAACGTGATCTTGATATTTGTGATGAAAACGGCAAGGTTTGCGTAAGGCTGAAAGGTTTGTCATTCAGAACGGCTGAAAAAGAACCTGAGAAAAAAGAAAAAGCTCCGGGAACGCTCATGCTTGAGCCGGTATGGACCCGAAGCGATGAAACTGCTGCTCAAACGGAACCGGTTTTTGCCCGGCATATCGTAATACTTTGTGACACAGACGCCGGATCAAAACAAGCCGTTGAAGCCGCGGGAGCTGAATGTATTGAAATGACCTCCCGGCACGGGAAAGCGGCGGCGCGCTTCCGTGATTATACAGGACGGATATTGGAGACGCTGCAAAAACTGCTGAAGGAAGAGACGGAAGACGTCCTTATCCAGACGGTTCTCTCTAAAACAGATAAGCATCAGCTGCTCTCAGGCATTTCAGCTCTGTTAAAAACAGCCGGCCTGGAACATAAAAAACTGAAAACCCAGCTGATTGAAATAGAACCGGCGGAAAACGGCAGAATCACAGACATCATCAGAGAAAATAAAACACGGGCTGATGACAGCCATATCAAATATGAAAACGGCATCCGATACAGCGCAGATGTCAAAGAAACGGCCGTGTCCGGCGGCAAAATACGCATTCCGTGGAACGACGGAGGCATTTATCTCATTACCGGAGGAGCCGGGGGCTTAGGCTTTATTTTCGCGAAAGAAATCGCCCGGAAAGTCAAAGAGCCGACACTGGTTTTGACAGGCCGTTCCGCTTTAAGCGAGAATCAGCGGATGCAGCTGCAATCGCTTGAATCACTCGGAGCAAAAGCGGAATACAAGCAGGCTGACGTAACAAACGCTCAAACTGCGGCAGACCTGGTCAAAACAATTGAGACGGAATATGGCGGCCTTCACGGCATCATTCATAGCGCGGGTGTGATGAAAGATCAGTATATTGCAAAGAAAACAACCGAAGAGTTTTACAGTGTATTGGCTCCTAAAACGGACGGATTTGTCAACCTTGATGAAGCAACCGAGCATTTAGCGCTGGACTTTTTCATCGTTTTCTCATCCATTTCCGGCGTCACCGGGAATGCGGGACAGGCGGATTATGCGGCGGCAAACGCATTTATGGACAGCTATGCGGCATACCGAAACGCACTGGTTACCGCAATGTACCGCCACGGTCACACATTGTCAATCAATTGGCCGCTTTGGAAAGACGGCGGAATGCAAGTCAATGAAGAAATGGCGAAGCTCACCGAAAAAAGAACCGGCGTAACGCCGATGCGCACTGAAACCGGAATAGAAGCTCTTTACAAAGCATGGAGCACGGGGAAAACAAGCGTGCTCGTCATGGAAGGAAACGGCGCCGTAATGCGGGAAAAGCTGCTTCAAAAGACTCCTGCAGCCGCTTTTGCACCGGTTAAGAAAACGGAGGAAACGCCTGCGCCGAAAGACCTGACGGCAAAACTTCAGGAATTGCTGGCAAAAGAGGTTTCCGGGCTTCTGAAAATAAACATTGAAGAAATCGATATCGAATTGGAGTTCAATCAATACGGATTTGATTCCATTACGCTGACGGAATTCGCCAACAAGCTGAATGACACTTATCAGCTTGATCTGACACCGACCGTATTTTTTGAATATGCGACGATTCAAGCCTTGGCGCATCATTTAGCAGAAGACTATCAAACACAATTTACCGGCAGCACACAGCCGAAAGAAGAAAAACAAAGCGGTGTGACTGATGATGGCGGCATCAGACTGGCAGGGAACAAACGATTTGCAAAAACTGCCGTACAGCCTGTTCAGACTGCGGCTGAACATAAACCGGAACCGATCGCCATTGTCGGCATGAGCGGGGTGTTTCCGAAGGCCGCAAATATTGATGAGTATTGGCGCAACTTAGAAGAAGGAAAAGACTGTATAACAGAGGTGCCGGCGGATCGCTGGGACTGGCGGGAGTATTACGGTGACCCGCTTAATGAAGCCAATAAAACAAATGTAAAGTGGGGCGGGTTTATTGACGGAGTTGCGGATTTTGATCCGCTGTTCTTCGGAATTTCACCGCTGGAAGCCGAACAGATGGATCCCCAGCAGCGCTTGTTAATGATGTATGCGTGGAAAGCGATAGAAGATGCGGGATATTCCGCTAAAAGCCTTTCCGGCACGAAAACAGGCCTGTATATCGGCACGGGGAATACCGGATACGGCTCACTGTTTTCCGACCTTGATATCGGCGGTGCGTCAGCCGCAAATATGAGTCCGTCAGCGGGGCCGAACCGTGTCAGCTATATGCTCAATCTGCACGGGCCGAGTGAACCGATCGACACGGCTTGTTCCAGCTCGCTGGTCGCGATTCATCACGCCGTATGCGCCATTGAAAACGGGAACTGCGATATGGCGATCGCCGGCGGCGTGAATACCGTCGTCACACCGCAAGGCCACATCGCTTATGACAAAGCGGGTGCGCTGAGCAAAGAAGGGAAATGTAAAACATTCTCCGACAGGGCGGACGGATTTGCCGTCAGTGAAGGTGCCGGAATTCTGTTTTTGAAAAAGCTGTCAGAAGCGGAAAAAGCGGGCGATCATATTTACGGCGTCATTAAAGGCAGCGCGGTCAACCACGGCGGACGCGCGAACTCCTTGACGACACCGAACCCGAAAGCCCAGGCGGAAGTCGTCAGAACGGCTTATGACAAAGCAGGCATTGATCCGAGAACCGTCACTTATATAGAAGCGCACGGAACCGGAACGGAGCTTGGCGATCCGGTCGAAATCAACGGCCTGAAATCCGCCTTTCAAAAGCTGTACGAAAAAACAGGCGATTCCGCCGTTTACGCGAGTCACTGCGGTCTGGGTTCGGCCAAAACCAATATCGGCCACCTGTCACTGGCAGCCGGTGTCGCGGGTGTGATCAAAGTGCTGATGCAGATGAAGCATAAAACACTTGCAAAAAGCCTCCACAGCGAGGTCATCAACCCGTATATCAAGCTGAAAGACAGTCCGTTTTACATCGTACAGGAAAAAAGAGAATGGACGGCATTGAAAGACGAAAACGGCAATCATCTGCCGCGCCGTGCGGGAATCAGTTCTTTCGGCATCGGCGGCGTAAACGCCCATGTCGTCATTGAAGAATATATCCCGAAGGTAGAAAGAAAAACAGCTGTTTTCACACACCCTCAAATCTTTGTGCTGTCGGCCAAAGAAGAAGAGCGTCTGCAGGAACAGGCGCAGCAGCTGGCGCAAGCTTCTTTTACGGATGCGGATCTTGCCGATGTTGCTTACACGCTTCAGCAGGGACGTGATGCGATGGAAGAAAGAGCGGCCATTATCGCTTCCTCGGCCGAAGAACTTCGGGACAAGCTAAAGAGCTGTGCGAAAGGACGTTATGATATAGCGGGCATTTATAAAGGAAAAGCGGGTAAAACCTCCCTGAAATCCATTCTGGCAGGCGCAAACGGCGAAGCGGATATCGAAGAGCTGATAAGCCGCCGAGAGAATGACAAGCTTGCGGAATTATGGGTGCAGGGCGCGGATATCAAGTGGGACGGCTTATATTCTGATATCAAGCCCCAACGGATGAGTCTTCCTGCTTACCCGTTTGCGAAAGAGCGGTACTGGATCACGGACAACCGGCCGAAAGCAGAGAAACCGCAAGCTGTGCCGACGTCGCGGGTACTGCACCCGCTGCTTCACGAAAATGTATCAGATTTAACAGAGCAGCGGTACCGATCCGAATTTACGGGACAAGAGACGATTTTCATCGATCATCTCATTAAAGGCAAGCCGGTTATGCCAGGCGTTGCCTACTTGGAAATGGCTAGGGCGGCGGTTGCTCAGGCAGTCAAAGGGCAAAAGGAACGTCCGTCTGTCATTCGTCTGAAAAACATCGTTTGGGTTCGGCCGATCGAAGCGGGAACCCGCCCGATTGAAGCACAAATCAGCCTGAACCCGAGGGAAAACGGTGAAATCGTGTATGACATTTACACGGACTCACAAACAGAAGCAAGCGGCAGGCAGATACACTGTCAGGGGGCTGCCGGCATTCTCAGCGCCGGGGAGGCTCCGCACCGTGATATAGGCGCACTGAAAGCTCAATGCGGCCTCAGTATACTGACTTCTGAACAGTGTTACAGCTTATTCAGCAAAATCGGCATTGACTACGGTCCAGGACAACAAGGAATTCAGCAGATTCATATCGGAAGCAATCAAGCATTAGCTGAGCTCCGGCTGCCTTCCTTCCTCGAAGAAACGGCAGATCAATACGTTCTTCACCCGTGTATGCTTGATTCAGCTTTGCAAGCGACAATCGGACTGAAGCTGCATGCAGATGATAACCAGCTGTCACTGCCGTTCGCCCTTGAAGAACTGGACATTTTCAGCCCGTGCACGACAAGCATGTGGGCGTATGTCAGCTCCCGGGGAACGGATGAAAAAATACAGCGTATGGACATTGACTTATGCGATGAGACAGGACGGGTCTGTGTCAGAATTAAAGGGATTTCTTCCAGAATGATGGAAGGCTCCGCGCCGGAAACATCATTAAATGGAGCAAACCTTCTGGCTCCGGTGTGGGATCTCGCGGAATTCCGTGATCAAAGCCCGGCATATAAGACGGAAGAGGTTGTCTTTATCGCGGGGGATGAGGAAAGCGCGGCTTTTCAATTGCATCATCCTTCTGCGAAACGGCTTCATATCAACCCGGAGGATGAAATAGAGGCTGTTGCGGCTGAACTGAAAGCAACAGGGTCTTTCGGGCATATCGTATGGATCGCTCCTTTTCACCGCGCTCATGACATGGTGAAAGCTCAAGATGCAGGCGTCATCCAGATGTACAGAGTGATCAAGGCAATGCTTGCTTTAGGATATGGAGGCAAGCGAATCAGCTTGACTGCAGTCACAATAAAAACACAGTCCGTACAGCCGGCGGACATTATTGATCCGGCTCATGCAGGCATTCACGGTTTGGTCGGCTCGCTCACAAAAGAGTATCCGAACTGGCAAACAAGGCTGATTGATGCCGGATGTCCGGAAGATGTTTCAAAGGCGGAGCTGTTCTCAGCGCCGTTTGATGAGCAAGGCAATACATGGGCGTACCGGAACAATCACTGGTACAAACAGCGCCTTATTCCTGTACAGCAGCCGGTGTCAAGCCGGCCCGCTTACCAAAAAGGCGGCGTTTATGTCGTCATCGGCGGCGCGGGGGGCATCGGCGAGGCATGGAGCGAATATGCCGTGAAAACATATCAGGCGCGAGTCGTTTGGATCGGCAGACGAAAACATAACAGCGCTATCCAGGAAAAAATTGACAGAATCAGCCAATTCGGCCCGGCGCCGATTTATATTGAAGCTGACGCGGCAAATCCGAATGAGCTCACACGGGCGTATGAAACGATCAAACGCACGCACCCGCAAATTAACGGAATCATCCATTCCGCAATTGTTTTAGAGGATCAGAGCCTGGCAAATATGCCGGAAAGCCGTTTTAAAAGCGTGCTCGCTGCAAAAGTCAATGTCAGCGTAAATATGGCCCGCGTGTTCCGAAATGAGCCGCTGGACTTTGCTTTGTTCTTCTCATCTGTTCAATCATTTGCACGAGCGGCCGGACAAAGCAATTATGCTGCCGGATGCAGTTTCAAAGATGCCTTTGCCGCTCATTTGGCTAAAACGCGGCCGTATTCGGCGGCAGTGATGAATTGGAGCTACTGGGGCAGTGTCGGAATCGTATCATCTGCCGACTATCAAGAACGGATGAAACAGGCGGGAGTCGGATCAATTGAAGCGCCGGAAGCAATGGCGGCGCTTGAACGATTGCTCGGCGGCCCGTTGAATCAGTTCGTCATGATGAAACAGGCGGAAGAGCCGGAGGAAAAACCGGAAGAAATGATAGAAGTATACCCTGAACATCACGGCTCGGCGATGCAAAAACTGCGAAGCTATCAGCCTAAAGTAACAAGACATGTACAACAATTGAGTTAAGGAGGGGACGGCTTTGCAAAACACTGAAGATCTTCTTTACAAACTATTGGCAGGCCAGCTGAAATCTGTCGGATTTTTTACGGAAAACGAAACGCAGCCTGTCATGCAGGGGTTTTACGGCAGGTGGCTGGAAGAAAGCATCTCCATCTTGGTGCAAAAAGGCTTTTTGAAACAGTCAGGCAGTACGTATGTGTTAACGGGTCCGATAGAGCGTGCGGACGTGCTGTGGCAAGAATGGGATGAAAAGAAAGCTCCTTTACTCAAGGACAGCAGCAAAGAGGCGATGATCACCTTAGTGGAGACCGCTCTCAGAGCTTTGCCGGATATTTTATCCGGCAGAGTTTCTGCCACTGATGTTCTGTTTCCTGATTCCTCAATGGAATTGGTGGAAGGAATCTATAAAAACAATGAAACGGCAGACTACTTTAATGAGGTGCTCGCTGACACATTGACGGCTTTCATTGAAGAACGCCTGAAAGAAGACCCGAACGCGGAAATCCGGATATTAGAGATCGGAGCGGGGACGGGCGGGACGAGCGCGGCCGTTTTCAAAAGATTAAAAGAGTACAAACATCATGTGAAAGAATATTGCTACACCGATCTGTCAAAGGCCTTTTTCATGCATGCTGAAAAAGAATACGGTCCCGACAATCCGTATTTGACTTATAAGCGGTTTAATGTGGAAGAGCCCCCGGCTTTGCAGGGTATAGAGGCGGGCGCATATGACGCGGTAATTGCGGCAAATGTGCTTCACGCGACAAAAAATATTCGGCGGACACTTCGCAATGCCAAAGCGGTGCTTAAAAAGAATGGGATTTTGCTATTAAATGAGATCAGCAGCCATTCGGTTTATTCTCACCTGACATTCGGCCTTTTGGAAGGCTGGTGGCTGTATGAAGACGCCAAACTGCGCATTCCCGGATGCCCGGGGCTGTATCCTGAAGCGTGGCAGTCTGCGCTGGAAAGCGAGGGATATCGGTACGTTACATTTATGGCGGAATCGTCACATCACTTCGGCCAGCAGATCGTGGCGGCAGAAAGCGACGGCGTTATCAGGCAAAAGCAGCCGGACGCGCAGGCGGTTGAAGAAACTGCGGCTTCCAAAGAGCCGGCTGATTTCACAGAACCGCCTTTCTCAGTCACAGACCGGACTGTGCAATTCATAAAAGAAACGTTAGCCAAGTCCATAAAGCTTGCTCCCGAGCGCATTCAGCCGGAAACCAGCTTTGAAAAATACGGCATCGACTCCATTTTGCAGGTGAATTTTATCCGCGAACTGGAAACATTGACGGGCGAGCTGCCAAAAACGGTCTTATTTGAACACACGAATACGAAAGAACTTGCCGAGTATTTGCTGGAAAATTACTCGGATAAGCTGCAACAGGCATTCGGAGCCGAACAAGCGCCTCCTGAAACGGAGCATCCGGAACCTGCAATGAATGAACCGGTGCCGCTTGTCACGGAAACGCGGCGATTTATCACTGAACAAAAAGAGCCAAAAGCGCCAAAGCCGGAAACAGAAACCGTCACCGTTAATCATTCTGATCGTGACGACATTGCCATTATCGGCATCAGCGGCCGCTATCCCGAGTCTGAAACGCTCGATGAGCTGTGGGAACATTTAAAAGCCGGAGACAGCTGTATTACGGAAGCCCCGGAAAACAGATGGAAGTCCGGTCTTCTGAAAACAATGGCAAAAGAAACACGAAAAGAAGAACGCAAAACACGGTACGGCGGATTTCTGCAGCATATTGACGCTTTTGACCATCACTTGTTTGACATCCGGGAAGACCATGTGATGGAGATGACGCCTGAGCTCCGTCTAAGCTTAGAAACCGTATGGGAAACATTTGAAAACGGCGGTTACTCGTTAGAAAGAGTAAACGAATGGCAGGAATCAGACAGCGGCATCGGTGTATTTATGGGCAGTATGTACAATCAATATTTCTGGAATATCCCGTCATTGGAAAAAGCCGCGCTCAGCTCTAACGGAGGGGATTGGCATATCGCCAACCGCATTTCCCACTTTTTCAATTTAACGGGTCCGAGCATGGGCGTTACGACCGCATGCTCCAGCTCACTGAGCGCCATTCATCTCGCCTGTGAAAGCCTGAAGCTTAACAGCTGTTCCATGGCGATTGCCGGAGGGGTCAATCTCACGCTTGAACCGTCTAAATATGATGCGCTCGAACGGGCTAATTTGCTTGAACAGGGAAGTGAGAGCAAAAGCTTCGGAACCGGCACGGGCCTGATGCCGGGAGAAGGAGTCGGGGCGGTGCTCTTGAAGCCGCTCTCCAAAGCGGTTGCTGACAAAGACCATATTTACGGGGTCATTAAAAGCAGCGCGTTGTGCCATAGCGGCGGAAGGCAGATGTACACGGCTCCGGATCCGAAACAGCAGGCGAAGCTCATGGCGGCTTCCATCGACAAGGCCGGAATCAATCCGGAAACAATCAGTTATGTTGAATCAGCGGCAAACGGGTCTGTATTGGGAGATCCGATTGAGGTCATTGCCCTGACAAACGCGTTCGCGCAATATACTGATAAAAAACGTTTTTGCGCGCTTGGATCCGTCAAGTCAAATCTCGGCCATTTAGAGGCGGCTTCCGGCATGTCCCAGCTCGCGAAAGTGCTGCTGCAAATGGAGCGGGAAACATTAGTCCCGACGATTAACGCAAAACCGCAAAATCCGAATATCGCGCTTGAACAAACGGCTTTTTACCTGCAGGAAAAAACCGAGTATTGGGAACGTCTGAAGGATGCCGAAACGGGGGACATCATACCGCGGAGAAGTATGATCAATTCCTTCGGGGCAGGCGGGGCATATGCAAATCTCATCGTAGAAGAATATATCAGCCCGAATTCCGATCAGGCCCGTCACGGCGATGAGGAATATATTTTCCCTGTGTCAGCGAAAACAAAATGGAGTTTTGAAGCCTATCTTGAGAGACTGGCGGCTTTTTTAGAAAAGACGCCATCTCTTCATCCGGCCGCCATCGCATCCGCGCTGCAAAAAAGAACGCATCATTTGGAGTATCGGGCGGCATTTACGGCTGCTTCCGTTCAGGAACTGCTGGAAAAGCTGTCCGCTTACCGCATGGATCAGCGGAATCTCAATTTCTCCGATTCTGATATTGGCCGGCGTGCGCGGCAATGGGAAAAAGGAGAGAATATCGCGTTTGATCAGTTGCAGCAAGAGCACGCCGTTCATCTGCCGGCCTACGCTTTTGACCACGGGACTTCTTTTCAATTCGGTGAATCAGAAAACGCTGCCGGCGTTCAGTCGGTATACAGTGATGACGACCCATACGTGAAAGGGCATCAATTCAGCGGAGAACCGGTACTCGTCGGCGCTACGTATAACAGTCTGGCAGTCGATCATTTTTGTGAAATTTTTCCTGAAGCGGAAGGAGGACAAATTAAAAAACTGAATTACACGAGCCCCATTACCGTAAAAAAAGGCGATCGCATCGAGCTGAAAACAGAATCGAAACAAAACGGGGATGGATTTGAACTGAGCATAATGCACCGCAGCCGCACGTCTCCTGATTGGAGCATAGCGGCGTATGCCGAGTGCAGCCCGTATCCGTTTCAAAAGCAGCACGCGGATCTGACGGCCATTCAGCGCTCTTACCGGGAAGTGGGCCGGATAGATGAGTTATACGGAGACGGAACGGGAACCGTCGTGTGGGGAGAAGAATTTAAAACGATCACCCGCCTGTACAAAAGCTCTGATGGCGTTTTAGCGAAAGTGAACCTGAACAATAGCGACTCACAACAAGCGCATCATTATGCCGTAAATCCGTTAATCGCCAACAGTGCTTACTTGGCCTCACTTTCTTTATTGGACCAAACGGAGGCGGAAAGCTATCTGCCGTTCGGCATTAATTCCGTCACCTTCAGCAGCCCGGAAGATCTTACCGATTGCTGGCTGCACATCAAGCTGGCCAAACAAACGGGGGAAATGATTCTGATTAACGCAGATGTCATCAGCAGGCGATCGGAAGTGGTGATGCGTTTTGAAGGCTATGCCCTGAAACGGTTCCGCCCGAAAACCGAACAGATAAATCAGCCGGCCCGAACGGCTGTTAAGAATGCGGGAGCACCGATTTCTGCCGGCAGTCTGACAGATGATATCCGCAGCTACGTCCTTGGCAAGCTCGCCAAGATGATGGATGAACCCACGCCATCTCTTCATTCTGACGCAAATATCATGGAATTGGGACTTGATTCAGCGAGCCTGATCGGGCTGACAAAAGAGATCGGCCAAGAGGCGGACATCGATGTGAATCCAACATTGTTTTTCGAGTATCCGACCGCGGAGGAGCTGACCCGCCACTTCGCGTCAGCATATGAGAGCAAGTTTTCTCAATTGCTTGCCGATCATAAGCATTCAGAAGAGGCCAGGGTCACGGAAACAGAAGAGCGCACTTTACCGAAGAAACAGCATAAGCCTTGTGATAACGCCGATATCAAGCAAGGAATCGCGATTATCGGTATGTCAGCTCAGTTTCCGCAATCCCCGGATATCCAGTCTTTTTGGGAGCACATCGTAAACGGGGATCACTGTATTACCGAAATTCCGGCGGACCGCTGGGACTGGCGCCGTTACGCCGGTGATGAGAATGACACGAGTCTCAGATGGGGCGGTTTTATTGACGGTGTCGGCGAATTTGACCCGCTCTTTTTCGGAATTTCTCCTAAAGAGGCATCACAAATGGGGCCGGAGCAATTTCTGCTTTTGATGCATACATGGAAGGCAATGGAGGATGCGGGCCTTACAAATAAGGCATTATCAAGCAGACCGACAGGCGTTTTCATTGCCGCGAGCAACAGCGATCCGAACAATGGAACAGCCATTCCGTCCATCATTCCGAACAGAATTTCATATGCCTTGAATTTACAAGGACCGAGTGAATATTACGAGGCTGCCTGCACGTCAACGCTGGTGGCATTGCACAGGGCAGTTCAATCAATCCGCCATAACGAATGTGAGCAGGCTGTCGTGGGAGCCGCCAATATTCTGCAATCGCCGAAGGGCTTTATCGGTTTTGACTCAATGGGATATTTAAGCAAAAACGGCCGGGCGAAATCGTTCCAAAAAGATGCCGATGGCTTTGTCAGAAGCGAAGGGGCGGGCGTGATCATCATCAAACCGCTTGAGGCGGCAATTGATGACGGCGATCATATTCACATGGTCATTAAAGGAACAGGAGTGTCTCACGGCGGTAAAGGCATGTCGCTTCACGCACCGAATCCGGCGGGAATGAAGGCCGCGATGAAAAAAGCGTACGAAGACACCGAAGTTGATCCGCAAACCGTCACTTATATTGAAGCGCACGGCATTGCCTCCGAAATGGCAGATGCGCTGGAGTTTAATGCAATCAAAGCGGGTTACGGAGAGTCTGCAAATCAAGAGGAAAGCGCGCCTTGTTATATCAGCACCGTGAAACCTTGCATCGGGCACGGCGAACTCGCTTCCGGACTGGCTGCCCTTATAAAAGTGGCGATGGCCATGAAGCATCATACCATCCCGGGTATTCCCGGATTTACAGCTGCAAATGAGCAAATGGCCATTCAGAAAAGCCGCTTCCGTTTCACCGAAGACAATCAGGAATGGACACAGTTCACCGACCATACGGGCAGACCGATCCCGCGCCGGGCCGCAATTAACAGCTATGGCTTCGGCGGCATGAATGCGCATGTCGTCTTGGAACAGTACAGCCCGAGCCATAAAGACAAAGAATCTGCGCATGAACCGCAGCTTATCGTGCTTTCTGCTAAGAGCGAAGGGCGCCTAAAGGCGGCCGCAGGTCAGCTGGCTGATTTTGTGCAAACTGGAGATACTCCGTCATTGCGGGATATTGCTTATACGCTTCAGACCGGCCGTGAGGCGATGAACTGGCGCCTGGCACTCGTTGCCCGCAATCAAGATGAATTGCTGGAAAAACTGAAAGAGTACAGAGCATTTTCCGAAGAAAGCAATGGAATGAAAAGCTTCTTTACAGGCAGTCAGCAGACTGGATCAGGAGATATCGGCGTTTTACTGGAAGGGACTCTCGGTACAGTCGTCACAGAGACGCTGTTGGCTGAAAATAATCTGGAAAAGCTTGCATTTTGCTGGGTGAAAGGTGCGGATATACCGTGGGACAGACTCCACCAAGGCAAATCTGTTCAAAGAGTGCCGCTTCCGACATATCCTTTTGAAAACCATAAGTATTGGAACGGCGGTCAGCCAGAAGACATCAGCCTTGCATTGGTTTCACAGGAGCCTCAGCTCTGCCGCGGGAGCGCGGCTGACATTGTGGCAGACATTTTGGGGATGGAGCCAGCGGAAATGGATCAAAATAAGCCGCTGACTGAATACGGCTTCGATTCAATCTCCTCTATTCAGCTGCTGAAAAAACTTGAGGGCGGAGACAGCCGCATCAGTCTGGAGGCTCTTCAGAAATGCAGCACTGTTCAGGAGATTAGCATGCTGTTAAAAACGAACCAATCGCAGGAGGCGGGCCGGAATTTTCCCGAACTCGTCAAGCTGAATGATAGAGAAAAAGGCCGTCCTGTTTTTTGGTTTCACGGCGGAACGGGAGGCGTGGAAGCATACCAGCCATTCGCCAAAAAGAGTCAGCGGCCTTTTTACGGCATCCAGGCAAGAGGTTTGACAGGGAAAGAGCCGCTGCAAGGAATCGAAGAGACTGCCGTTTCTTATATGAGAATCATCCAAGCGGTACAGCCGAAAGGCCCTTATGACCTCGGCGGATATTCCTTGGGCGGAATGCTTGCATACGAAACCGCGCGCCTCTTGCAGGAGGAAGGTCATACGGTAAAAAGCGCCGTCATGATCGACACCCCGTACAGTGAAAAATGGAAAGAAAGAAAACCATCTGTTAAGTCAGTCATGCTGCAAACGATCAATACGATGCTTGCAGCATATCTTAAGCCTGAAAACCTTGAAGAGGCATTAATCAGCAGAGAAGACATTACCGTCCAGGCTGAGGAAGAAGAGATATTGAAAGAATTGATCGGCCTTGCCAAAAAGCGCGGTCTGCCAAAATCCGAAGAAGCGATCCGGATGCAGCTGGAGCAAATGATGAAGACGCAGCTCGCTTACGGAATGGAAGAGTATGACATGAAGCCGCTGCCTCATCCGGAAGCGCTGCAATGCTACTACTTCCGTAATAAAAGCGGTTTGTTCCTCGGAGATCTTGAACGTTATCTGACAGCAGAGGAAGAACAAATTCCGTTAGACCAAGATGCGTATTGGAAAGAATGGGAACGCCAGATGAAACAGTTTCACCTGCTGGACGTTCACTCTTCCAATCATGTCACAATGCTGTCGGAACCAAAGCCGCAAAACGCCATTAAAGCATTCTGCGAAAAACTGTACGCAAACAAAGGAACGATAAGCGCAAATTTCCTTAAATCTTTCAGAAAAAAGCTGGACGAAACAAATGAGCTGGTAAAACGGTAATAGAGAACGGCCGGAGCAATCCGGCCGCTTTTTTATTTATATAGAACTAAATTTACTATGTACTAAATTTTCATTGTTATATTGATTTCTGTTTATAAGACATTAAAAAAACCCCCGATAAACCGGGGGCGATATTAAAATCTGACAGGCAATGTTTCAAGCCCTCTCAAAAACACATTTTTTCTCCATGTTACATCCTCGGGCGCGCCTTTCAGCTCTATATTCGGAAACCGTTTTAAAAGCGCGGTAAAGGCAATGGATGCTTCCATCCGGGCGAGCGGAGCCCCGAGACAAAAATGAATGCCGAATCCAAAAGAAATATGACGGTTCGGTGTTCTCGCTATATTTAATGTATCAGGATCATCAAAATATTCCGGGTCCCGATTGGCTGAACCGATGCCGATAAATATCATTTCACCTTTTTTAATAGAAACATCTTTATAAGTGAAATCTTCAATCGCCCATCGATTCGCCATCATGATGACGGGAGAGGTATAACGCAAAAGCTCTTCAACCGCCATCTGGATATTTTCCGGCTGCCGCTTTATCTTCTCCATCTGGTCTTTGTGCAGAAGAAGCGCCAGAGTGCCGGAGCCAAGAAGGTTAACCGTTGTTTCAAGCCCGGCAACGACTAACAAAAACAGCATGGAATACAGCTCTGATTCACTCAGCTTTTGGCCGTCCTCTTCAGCGTAAATAAGCTTGCTCGTCAAGTCTTCACCCGGATGTTTTCTTTTTTCTTCGATCAGTGTTTTCATATATTGTTTAAATTCTTTGAGAGCCTGGTTGGTCGCATCTTGTCCGCTTTCTGACGTGTCGACCATTGCGTTTGTCCACACTTGAAATTTGGCGCGGTCTTCTTTCGGAATTCCGAGCAGCTCGGAAATGACGATAAACGGAAGCGGTGCGGCGAAATCTCTCATGATATCAGGGTCTGCTTTTGTTTCCATTTTATCCAGCAGCTCTTCTGTGATCTGCTCTATCCCGGTGCGAAGCTGCTCAATCATCCGGGGAGTGAACCCCTGATGCACCAAAGATCGAAGACGTGAATGATCCGGGGGGTCTTTTGCCAGCATATGCTCTGAGACAAAATCGATATCTTCACTGACATTCAGCTTCGCGATCAGCTCCTTCGGCATGACCCGTTTTACATCTCTCGTAATTCTGCCGTCTTTTAAAAACGCCATACAATCATCATAACGCGTGATGAGCCAAGCCGGAAAGGTGCCTCCGAAACGCTGCAGTTCGAATTTATGTATGGGGTCCTTCTCTCTGAATCTGCTTAAAACCGCAAAAGGGTTTTCGTGAAACTCGGGTGAGTGTGGGTGAAACATTGTTTTTTCCATCTGGATTTCCCCGCCTTCATGTTTTTGAAAAGACATAACAAACAGCCGGTGCCTGCCGACCGGACGGCATTCCTCCTTTTATCTGCCGAAGACACTGATCACAACGGCTCATAAGTATGTCTAAAATATATAAGGAAACAGAAGCCGGTTCAATAGACAAATCGTAAAGCTGCCATTTTCGTTGATTATCAACAAAACAGCAAACTTTTTTTGCCATTTCATCATGTGTGTTAAATCCGGCTAATATACATATTTACGCTTCATATCAACTTCTTAAGGAGGATGTGAATGAATGCGTTTATGAAATGGGCGGCAAGTCTGCTTTTGGTGATCTCTCTTCAGTTCGGCCTTACGGGCGCCGGCATCCATTCGGACAGTGCTGCTCGTGCCGCATCCCGATACGATCAGGTGCTGTATTTCCCGCTGTCAAAATATCCGGAGACGGGAAATCATATAAAAGACGCCATTTCGGCAGGTCATTCTGAGATTTGTACAATTGATAGGGGCGGAGCGGAGAATAGAAGGAAAGAATCATTGAAAGGAATTCCGACAAAGCCCGGGTTTGACCGTGATGAATGGCCCATGGCAGTCTGCACAGAAGGCGGGGCGGGGGCTGATATCAGATATGTAACCCCGTCGGATAACCGCGGGGCCGGTTCATGGGTTGGAAATCAAATGAGCGGATATTCCGACGGCACGAGAGTATTATTTATCGTTCAGTAACTTCTCCGGTTCGCCGGAGTTTTTTTATGCTCTGAAAAAGCGGCACGCCGGCTGGACATATGAAATGGCAAAGAGTAAACTTATATGTTGGAATCAGCATGAGAAAGGATTGGATCACATTGACAGTGACTACATACCGAAATATTGCACTTTTACTTCTTTGTTTAACAGCGGGAATTGTGGATGTGATCGGTTATTTAAGCCTGGGACATATCTTTACCGCCAATATGACGGGGAACATCGTTCTGTTCGGCCTGGCGGTCGGCAACTCATGGCACCTTGCCGTACTCAAATCGTTAACCTCGTTAATCGGATTTATTGCCGGCGTTATTGCCGCGGCCCTGCTTGTGGGCAATAAAAAGAAATCATTCTGGCCCCCTGCGGTAACTGCCGCTTTAGCTATTGAAGGAGCTGTTTTGCTGCTGTTTGCTTTGTTCTCTTGCTTTTTTGCAGATGCCATTTCTGTTTATGTGCTGATTATGCTGCTCAGCTTCGCAATGGGAATGCAGACGACAGCCGCGAGAAAACTTGGTGTAGCGGGGATTTCCACGACCGTATTAACAGGAACGCTCGCTAATTTTTTTGAAGATCTCACCGCAAGGTTTTACAAAGCGGACAAGCGGAAGCAGTTTACGAGAGATGCTGTTTTGCGCGCGCTTGCCTTGGTGCTGTATTGTTTTGGGGCGGTCATAGGCGCTTTTGCCGAACCGGATTATAAGTTTGCCGTGATCTGGCTTCCGATTATCATTATTTTAGGCATTATGCTTTGCGCATTCACGATGTTCCACGGATATTCTGAAGAAAAAAACCAATAAAAAAACGCCGCTGATTCAGGGCGTTTTTTCTTTTTATTGCTCTTTCCGGGTCCCGATTGTATAAACGGCCCGATCTGTATGTACCTTTAATCCGTCTTGCTCCTTTTGGATGGTAATGTCGCCGAGCAAAGGGATTTCATACGCATCTTGAGGGAGCGGGACATTTCCTTCCTCCGTATAGGTTGTGCCGTGTCCTTTTAGGACGAGCTCTTCGTCAGCTACATAGTCATCGGGATGATTTGTCCGGCGGACGAGAACATCATCAAGGTGAAGCATGATCTGGTCCATATCAGAAATCTCGTTTCGGCTGTCTGTCAGCTCTCCTTTTCTGATATCAAGCGTTTGTCCGATCTGTTTTTGCAGCCATTCAGACAATTCGGTGTTTGTAAGTGCCATTGTGATTCCTCCTTTTATCTACACCATACTTATTCCCTATTTTTTTAGAAATACACTGCCTTGCATTGATCTTTTTTTCTGACAGCCGGTTCTAAAGCATTCCGAGTTCCTTCATTATAAATGTTTCATCTGTTCACCTGAAAAACGGAGTCATCTGCCGGTGCAGACGACCCCGTTCTCATGATAAAAAGGTTACTCTTTCGGCACGGCGTTTTCGGCGTTCACTGCGCCCGCTCCGTAAATGTTCGGATCTTCATTTGTCCATTGATCCGGACTTTGTTTGATCAGTGTTTTCACTTCGTCAGGCGAAAGCTGCGGGTTCTGCTGAAGAATTAAGGCGGCAATGCCCGCACAGATCGGAGTGGCCATGGACGTGCCCGACAGACTGAAATACAAGGAGCCTACACGGTTTGATTTCTGTAATTTGTCAAGGTATGAACGCGGAGAACGGAGAGATACGATATCGACCCCGGGCGCAAGAATGTCAGGCTTCTCTTTTCCGTACACAGTCGGGCCGCGGCTTGAGAATGAAGCGACCGTATCGTCCTCATTGCCGGCCGTATCATTGTCATCATAGGCGCCTACCGTGATGACCTTCTCGCTGACACCGGGGCTTGAAATCGTTTGAGCTTCCGGACCGGAGTTGCCCGCGGCGACGCAGACGACGATTCCTTTATTCCATGCCTCTTCAACGGCCTTGACGAGCGGGTCGTCCGTTTCTTTATCATATCTGAGCGCATCTCCGCCCAGTGACATGCTGATGATTTTGATCGGATTCTTTGTGTGTTCTTTATTATATTGTATGCACCATTCCACACCTTCAATGATATCAGCCAAGGTTCCTGATCCTGATTTGTTTAAAACCTTGACTCCGATCAGATCGGCTTCCGGCGCCGGCCCCTGATATTTACCCGAAGATGAAGCGCCGCTGCTTGCGATATCACCGGCGCAATGGGTGCCGTGCCCGTTGTCGTCATACGGTTCTGTCTTTTGGTTGACAAAGTCCGCAAATCCGATAACTCTGCCTTCTAAATCGGGATGCTGATAGATTCCGGTATCAATAACGGCAACGATTACGCCTTTTCCTGTTAATACGGTGCCGTTACGGGTCACTTCTTTTGCATGAGACGATTCAGCTGCCGTATCAAGGAGCGCTTTTACTTCACGGTTTAAATAGATTTTACGGATATCCCGGCATTGCGAAAGAAGCATGTGAAGGGCGGACGGAGTGACTTCGGCGCTGCAGCAATTGATTGTTTGAAACTGCTTTTTTATGGTGCAGCGTTTTTCTTTTGATAAGACCTGTCCTGTGCTGTGAAAACCGGATTCATGGCAGCCCTCTTCAAATTCAATGATGACTGACATTTTCTTTCTGTTTTTCACCTTTTTTTCGAAAAACTTGTGCAAAAAGCAAGGTGTCCATTTGAAAGGTTTATATAACTGTAATACGTTTTCTCTGAGCGGCCAGTCCAGCTTATGAGCATTTGACCGCACCATTTGTACCATTGAGTAACCAAACATATATACTTTTCCTCCCATTCTGGCGATTCTCTCTATACCATATGAACAGGCCGTATGTTCGGTCAGTTTGTTTGTCCTTCAGGAGCGCTGGTTACTTGCGGCTTTTTCAGGAGAAGAAATCGAGTTGGAAGAGAACGTTCGTTCGGTTATGATGAAGCCGGCGGAAGGAGGTATATACATGAACATAATATTGAGACATTCCTTGGAAAAACAGCTTCCGATTGATATTATATATATGAAAAAAGACGGCTCCATTTCAAAACGGACCATTATGATAAAAAAAGGGGATGAGCGGGCTGTAACGGCATTTTGCTGTACAAAAAGGCAGGTGAGAACTTTTTTGACGGGCTCCATTCTGTCCTGTGCATTTGCTTCGGGAGGCGGATATTCATTTTTAAAAGCGTATTCTTGATGCCGTCCGTTTCCGGCTGTGAATCTCCCGCCCCTGAAAATTCGGGCGTTCCTCCCTTTTTTTTTGCCCTCTCTCAACCTTTTTTCACTGATGCCCGGCATTTGAGCGCTTGAACCGTGACAATCCATTGATTTTTCGAAACCGGGAAGTTTTTCACTGATGATAATGTTAATAGAATGTTAAGATAAGACCTATTGACAAAAATCCATATAATGAACATGTCATTTTTCAGAAAGGAGCAAAGAAGGAGAGCTGATGAAAAGAATTTTACTTAATGTCATCATTATCGTAGCAATGGTCTTACTAATAAGATGTGCTCATTATGCGTCAGATCCTGATCCCTCGAATTCTTCTGATACATACACAGATTTTAAAGATTTGGCTGAACATGAAGACCCCGATGATTATCATATATCGTACAATAAGCGAAAGGGGAGCCCCGTATTGATCATGTCGCCGCACGGAGGGAGAATTGAGGGCGGGGTGAGCGAGATCGTCCGCTCTTTCAGCGATGATTATTCAACCTATCTGTTTGAGGGATTAAAAACGCATGATAACCAGACTCTTCATATTACGAGCACCAAGTTCGATGAGCCTTCAGCAGTCGAAAGCATTAAGCAGCACCATTATGTTATCGCAGTGCACGGTTATAAAGGCGACGAGAAAAATACTCTTGTCGGAGGAAGCGATCGGAAGCGGGCGAAAAAATTGGTGAGAGCTCTCGAACGAAACGGATTTTCTGCAGAATTGGCAACCTCAAAAACCGGTCTGGCCGGGGTTAACACCGAAAATATCAATAACCAGGCGCAAACCGGGCTGAGCATACAGCTTGAGATCAGCAGAGAACAGCGGGAAGCGCTTTTTGATAATTTTGATTATCGCGAAAGGGAATTCACAAAAACGGAGGAATTTTACCGGTTTGTCCGTACGATAAAAAGAGTGATCAATCAAGAGTATTCGTGAGCTTAAAAAAAGACAAATCAGTGAATGATGAGTAAACTGAAAAAAAAGGAGGTTTGTCCCTTGGCAACACATCACTTTTATTTAAAAGCAAATTGGCCCGGAAATCGCAATGACGTCGGCGATATTAAAAGCGGCCGGCTGGAAACGGCTGTGTCCATTCCTAAGGAAATGGACGGACCCGGAGAAGGCACAAATCCTGATGAAATGCTGCTTGGAGCGGCCGCGACCTGTTATATTATAACGCTTGCGGCGATGATGGAAAGAAGCGGCCTGGATAAAGAAGATCTACATATGGAATCTGAAGGAATTGTAGACGTCACGAACGGTGTGTTCACGTACCAGAAAATCATTCACCGTCCGTTTATATTATTAAAGCCGGATGCAGCCGAAACGGACTTTACGCTCGCCAGGAAGTTAGCGCAGAAAGCGGAGTCCTCGTGTATGATTTCACGAGCGGTCCGAGGAAACGTGGAGATGGGGCTTGAGGTTGAAGTAAAAGCTGCCGGCGCTTGACGAGTTCAAACGGTCAGCTCCGGGCCGTTTGATTTTTTTTAGCTTTTTGAGACTTGGAACGGTTCAGCAGGATGACGCCCGTGATGACCAAAACAAGCCCGATCATCATTTTGATCGTTATGGCTTCCTTAAAAACAATAAAGCCGACAATTGCCGTTAAAGCGGTGCCGACACCTGACCATGTCGCGTATGCGGCGGATAAATCAAGGCTTTTCAATGAGAAGCTCAAAAACATAAAAGAGGCTCCGATTCCGGCAATGACGCCGAGAGCGGGCCACAGGTGCGTAAAACCGTCCGACAGCTTCAGCATCGTGCTCCCGAACACTTCTGATACAATGGCTAATGCCAAGCAAAGTAATCCTTTCATCAGCATGCCTCTCCTTTCTACCAATTCATCAAAATGACACCGGCCAATAAGAAAAAGAGCCCGATGACGGCCTGCTTGTCCAGTTTTTCATGAAACCATTTCGCTCCGATAATGGATGCGAGCACCGTTCCGGCTCCGCTCCATGTTGCATAGGATAAGCTGAGCGGAATGAGATTCAGTGTCAGTGAAAGCATATAAAAGGCCAATGAATAGCCTGCCACTACAAGCGCGCTCGGCAAAAACCGCGTAAATCCGCGGGAGACCTTCAGCATGGCCGCGCCGATTGACTCTGATAAAATAGCAATTGTGAGGAAGATATAACCCAGAATCATATCAAATCCCCCTCTCATCATAATCCTTATGCCTTTTGTTTAAGGCAGTAAAATAAAATAATATCCGAACTTTGCCCGCCAAGTCAAGACATTAGGCCTATACAAAAAGGCCCCCGTGGAGGAGCCTTTTTGATTCGTCAATAGTAATACGGATAGCCGTAGCCGTAACCCCCGTACAAGTACGGATTGAATAAAGCGCTTCCGACAAGCCCCCCGACAAGCCCTCCGAAAAACGGTCCGCCGTAAAAACCAAACGGCCGTCCGAATCCATAACCAAACCAAGGCCGGCCAAATCCAAAACCCGGCCGTCCGAATCCAAATCCGAATCCGGGCCGCCCGAAGCCGAATCCCGGCCGTCCAAACCCAAATCCGGGACGTCCGAACCCAAATCCAGGCCGCCCAAACTGTCTCATATCACTATCTACTGCGTATGTGTATTCTTCATTCATAATTAAGGTACCTCCAAGAATAAATTTGAGATGATAACAGAGTATTCAGCCCACCAATTTTTGATTGGGCGTTTATCAAAAAAATAAAGGAGTGAGCTTTTGTGGGCCTGTATCAGTCCGATTGGTCAAAAAAACCTCCGCACACACACGCATACCGGGCGGTTACGGATGTAGTGCAGGGGCATTACCATTTGATTGAAGGCTTTTCGCAGCCGGAGAACGGCAGCAATACAGATGAGCATACACATTTCTATACGGGCATCACCTCGTTTGAAAACGGCCATTTTCATAGGTATTACGGCATTTCCGGCCCTGCCATCCCGAGGGTTGACGGAACACATTACCATGAGCTTTCAGAGACCACCTTTGCCGCCTACAATGAGCCGATTCAGATCCAGCACGGCGGCGTCGTTTACGATCCGCGGGAGGAAGGACGGAAAACGCACCGCCATACACTCAAAGGAAAAACGAGAGAGGTTGTCGGAAACGAGCCGATCGGGTGGTAGTGGACGTTTAGCGCTCAGGAAAAAGGGCAAAATGGATAGGTGCCTGAAGAAATGAATGCTATAATTAGGGGGAGATTTATAAAAGAGAGTGATACATATTGAAAAATAAAAAACAGCCTGTCGTCATACTTGTCGGACCGACGGCAGTCGGAAAAACAAAACTAAGCATCGGACTCGCGAAAATGCTGAATGCGGAAATCATCAGCGGAGATTCCATGCAGGTATATAAAGGGATGGACATCGGAACGGCCAAAGTCACCGAAGAAGAGACAGAAGGCGTGCCGCATCACCTGATTGATATTTTGGAGCCGTCCGACACTTTTTCAACGGCGGATTATCAGAAAATGGTAAGGGGAAAAATCACCGAGATTGCCGATAGAGGAAAGCTGCCGATGATTGTCGGGGGAACGGGTCTGTACATTCAGTCCGTGCTGTATGACTATACGTTCACGGAAAACTCCGGTGACCCTGTATTCCGGGAGCGCATGGAGAAACTGGCGGCTGAAGAAGGGGCGGAAGCGCTTCATGCCAAGCTTGCGGCAACCGACCCGGAAGCGGCGACAGCCATTCATCAAAACAATACGCGAAGAGTCATCCGCGCGCTCGAAATTCTGCATGTATCGGGAAAAACAATGTCAGAGCATCTTAAAACCCAAAAACGGGAGCTGCTTTACAATGCGGTTCTTATCGGTCTTACAATGGACAGAGAAGTGCTGTACGACCGGATTAACGAGCGCGTTGACCTGATGCTGGAAACCGGCCTTCTTGACGAAGTAAAGCGGCTGTATGATATGAATATCCGGGACAGCCAATCGATTCAGGCGATCGGCTATAAAGAGCTGTATGAATATCTTGATGGAAAAGTGCCGCTTCCTCAGGCTGTGGAGCAATTAAAACAAAATTCTAGGCGATATGCGAAACGCCAGCTGACCTGGTTTCGCAATAAAATGCCCGTTTCATGGACAGATATGACGCCGCCTGTTGATATTGAGCAGAAAAAAAAGGAAATTTTCGAGTGCATAGCAGGAAAACTGGAAATTTAATCGAAACAGTATTGTATTGAGAACCAAGGAGGACGAAACATGAAACCGATTAATATTCAAGATCAGTTTTTGAATCAAATCCGAAAAGACAATACGTTCGTCACGGTGTTTTTACTCAACGGCTTCCAGCTTCGCGGCCAGGTAAAAGGCTTTGACAACTTTACCGTTTTGCTCGAAACGGAGGGGAAGCAGCAGCTTATTTATAAACATGCCATCTCCACGTTCGCCCCGCAAAAAAACGTCCAGCTTGAGCTTGAATAGACTTTTTGAAAAAGACCATGAACAATGGTCTTTTTCTATGCGCATCTGTATATTGCAGGCTGTATATCGGATACATAAAAGGGGGTTCGGAAAATCGTGTTCGAAAGTGAAAATGAACTGAGAAGAATCAGGATTACGCTCGTTTGGATCGCTGTTTTTTTGCTGTTTGGAGCTTGCAGCAATCATGAGACGGTGGTGACGGATGATGACGGCGGCTTGGCGGATACCGAACCGCAGACAGAAGGCATGGTGCAGCTGGAACATAATCGTTTCGGCATCGTTGAGGACGGTTACTTAAAAATATACCGCTATGATGAAAAAACGAATAGAATCGAACTGAAAAAAGAAACGGCGCTGGATGAGCTTGAATAAATTTCACAAGCGTTCGAATTTACAAAGCGGGCCGCACAAGCTACACTAAGTACTGACATTGATCATGCAGAGGGTGAGACGATTGAAACACAAGGTGATAATCAACCATTGGGAAGAAACTTGTGAAGATGATTCCTGCTATGAATATGGAACCAGCATCATCGTTGACGGCAAAGAACTGATCAGAGAGGCTTCCATCACAAGCGCTCTGAAAGCCGTACTGAAAGAAATCGGTGCTGATGTGGAGATTGAAGAAACCGTTGAAAGCGAAAAAAAATGTGATTCTTACAAAAAATAAGAATAAAAGTCTAGACTACTAAGCAGTTTTTTTTCATGTTATGATAGACATCGGCTTACACATGACACCTTGAGTAGGATGAGAGATGATTCTCGTTCTGCTCTCTTTTTTGGGCGTTAATCGGGCTAGAGCCAAAGTCCGCTCTTTCAAAAATATGAATTTTTTATAAATCGATCTCAATATGTTGTGTTTTTCTGAGAGGTTAGTATACTATATATAGTGTTAAGAGATTCATTATTTTTGATAGGTCGTGATAAGGATGGTTCAAATCATATTTGATTCAAAGACAGGGAATGTTCAGCGTTTTGTGAATAAAACAGACTTCCAGCTGATCCGCAAGGTGGACGAAACGGACCACGTGGACACTCCGTTTGTTTTGGTCACCTACACGACAAACTTCGGCCAGGTACCGGCATCAACACAATCATTTCTCGAAAAATACGCCCATCTCTTATTAGGAGTCGCTGCGAGCGGCAACAAAGTATGGGGCGATAACTTTGCAAAAAGCGCCGATACCATTTCAAGACAATATCAGGTGCCGATCTTGCACAAATTTGAACTCAGCGGCACATCTAAAGACGTTGAATTGTTTACTCAGGAGGTAGAAAGAGTTGTCACAAAATCAAGTGCCAAAATGGATCCAGTTAAATAACGAAATCATGATCCAACAAGATGGAAAATTCCAGTTTGATAAAGATAAAGAGGCTGTACATAGCTATTTTGTTGACTATATCAATCAAAACACAGTTTACTTTCACGATTTAAAAGAGAAGCTGGATTATTTGATTGAAAACCAATACTACGAAGAGGAATTCTTAAGCCTTTACTCTTTTGAAGACATTAAAGAAGTGTTTAAGACAGCTTACGCAAAGAAGTTTCGTTTTCCTTCCTTCATGAGTGCGTTTAAATTCTATAATGACTATGCTTTGAAAACGAATGACAAGAAAAGAATCCTCGAGCGTTATGAGGACCGAATCTCAATTGTTGCGCTGTTCTTCGCAAACGGCGACACTGAGAAAGCAAAAGAATATGTGAATCTGATGATCAATCAGGAATATCAGCCGAGTACACCGACATTTTTGAATGCCGGCAGAAAACGCCGCGGAGAACTGGTGAGCTGCTTCTTGCTCGAAGTCAACGATTCCTTAAACGATATTTCACGGGCGATCGATATTTCCATGCAGCTGTCTAAATTGGGCGGCGGGGTTTCTCTTAATCTGTCGAAGCTTCGCGCGAAAGGCGAAGCGATTAAAGATGTTGAAAACGCCACAAAAGGTGTTGTAGGCGTCATGAAGCTTCTTGATAATGCGTTCCGTTACGCTGACCAAATGGGCCAAAGACAAGGCTCAGGCGCGGCGTATTTAAATATTTTCCACCGCGATATCAATGATTTTCTTGATACGAAAAAGATTTCTGCGGATGAAGATGTGCGCGTCAAGACGCTTTCTATCGGTGTCGTCATTCCGGATAAGTTCGTTGAGCTTGCACGTGAGGATAAAGCGGCTTATGTATTCTATCCGCATACGATTTATAAAGAATACGGCCAGCATATGGACGAAATGGACATGACGGCGATGTATGAGGAGCTTGTCGACAACCCTCGTGTCAAAAAAGAAAAAGTGAATGCGCGCAAATTGCTTGAAAAGCTTGCCGTTCTCCGTTCTGAGTCAGGTTATCCGTACATTATGTTCCAGGATAACGTAAACAAAGAGCACGCGAATAACCACGTATCAAAAGTGAAATTCTCGAACCTTTGCTCTGAAGTGCTTCAGGCGTCACAGGTTTCAGCTTACACAGATTATGACGAGGAAGATGAAATCGGCTTGGACATTTCCTGCAACCTTGGTTCATTAAATATACTGAATGTCATGAAACATAAATCGATTGAGCGCACGGTGAAACTCGCGACGGATTCCCTGACTCATGTATCTGAGACGACGGATATCCGCAACGCGCCGGCAGTCAGACGCGCGAACAAAGCGATGAAGTCCATCGGTTTAGGCGCTATGAACCTTCACGGTTACCTGGCCCAAAACGGCATCGCGTATGAAAGCCCGGAAGCAAGAGATTTCGCGAATACGTTCTTTATGATGGTGAACTTTTATTCCATTCAGCGTTCAGCTGAGCTTGCGAAAGAAAAAGGCGAAACGTTTGAGCATTATGAAGGCTCCACTTATGCAACGGGAGAATATTTCAATAAATACATCGAAAAAGAGTTCTCACCGGCATACGAAAAAATCGCTGCGCTCTTTGAAGGCATGCACATTCCGACAATCGAAGACTGGAAAGAGCTGAAGGCGTTTGTCGCTGAAAACGGCATGTACCACAGCTACAGACTGTGCATCGCGCCGACAGGCTCCATTTCCTACGTCCAATCCAGCACGGCGTCCGTTATGCCGATCATGGAACGGATCGAAGAAAGAACATACGGAAATTCAAAAACGTATTACCCGATGCCGGGGTTAGCGTCTAATAACTGGTTCTTCTACAAAGAAGCTTATGATATGGACATGTTCAAAGTGGTGGATATGATCGCGACAATCCAGCAGCATATCGATCAGGGAATCAGCTTTACCCTGTTTTTGAAAGATACGATGACAACTCGTGATCTGAATCGTATTGATCTGTATGCCCACCATAGAGGCATCAAAACCATTTACTATGCAAGAACGAAAGATACCGGGCAGGACAGCTGTCTTTCTTGTGTCGTTTGATTAAAGGAGAGTTTACAGTGACAAAAATTTATGACGCAGCAAACTGGTCAAAGCATGAAGATGATTTCACCCAAATGTTTTACAACCAAAACGTAAAGCAGTTTTGGCTTCCGGAAGAGATCGCATTAAACGGCGATCTTCTCACTTGGAAGTATTTGGGTAAAAATGAGCAGGATACGTACATGAAGGTGCTCGCCGGCCTGACACTGCTTGATACAGAGCAGGGGAACACGGGCATGCCGATTGTGGCCGAGCACGTCGAAGGTCATCAGCGAAAAGCGGTTCTTAATTTCATGGCGATGATGGAAAACGCGGTGCACGCAAAATCATATTCAAATATTTTTATGACGCTTGCTCCGACTGAAACGATTAATGAAGTATTTGAATGGGTTAAACAAAATAAATATTTGCAGAAAAAAGCGCAAATGATTGTCGGGCTTTACAAAGCCATTCAAAAAGACGATGAAATTTCACTGTTCAAAGCGATGGTTGCTTCCGTCTATCTGGAAAGCTTCCTTTTCTACAGCGGTTTCTATTATCCGTTATATTTCTACGGACAAGGAAAACTGATGCAAAGCGGTGAGATCATTAACCTGATCCTTCGTGACGAAGCGATTCACGGCGTGTATGTCGGTCTCCTTGCTCAGGAAATTTATAATAAACAGACAGAAGAGAAAAAAGCAGAGCTTCGTGAATTTGCGATTGACCTTCTGAATCAGTTATATGAAAATGAGCTTGAATATACAGAGGACTTGTACGATCAAGTCGGACTCTCACACGATGTAAAGAAATTCATCCGCTATAACGCCAATAAAGCTTTGATGAACTTAGGGTTCGATCCTTACTTTGAAGAAGAGGATATTAATCCGATCGTATTAAACGGATTAAACACCAAAACAAAATCACATGATTTCTTCTCCATGAAAGGGAACGGCTACAAAAAGGCGACGGTAGAACCGATTAAGGACGAAGATTTTTATTTTGGCCAAGATGAAGAGCAGATATAATATCTGCTCTTTTGGCTTGAGTGGAGAGGTAAGACAGGAGGAACGGGCATGAATAAAATGGATGAAATCATCTTGGCTGCACCGCGGAGTGACGTTTTTCAAAACGAAATGCTGACATTTCAGGGAGTCAACAGCGAGGATGAACGTATCGTAAAAATTATGGCTCAAATTGAGGCGCATTTTTTTGAAATCAGAAGAGGCGACGCGGAAGAGGACCCGCGATTTAAACAGCCGATTCCGTATGTCGTCATCCGCCGCGATGATGAGGTGTTTGTGTATGAACGGCTCGCGGGCGGAGGGGAATCACGCCTCCATAATAAGCTTTCTCTCGGCTTCGGCGGACACATGAACCCTATGGAAGGGGCGGCTTCATTTTCGGAAGTGCTGAAACAGAATACCGACCGGGAGCTGGCGGAAGAACTGTACATTCGCGAGGAGGACAAACAAAACATTGTCACACTCGGCCTGATTAATGATGATGAAAACGATGTAGGGAAGGTGCATATCGGCATCCTTTCTGCGCTCCAGTTAGCGTCTGCGGCACAAGTCGAAGTGAAAGAAAAAGATCAAATCGCCGGGCGCTGGATGAAACTGAGCGAACTGAAAGAGGAAAATGTGTATCAGCGTCTTGAAGCTTGGTCTCAGTTTGTCGCCGATATACTTCAATAACAAAAAACCCCTGTTCGTCCCAAAAAAGGGAGAGCAGGGGTTTTTTCATTTAGTCTTGCACAATGAAGGCATCAAATCCGGCTTTTTCGGCCCGCGCTGCCAACGCTTCAGCATAATCTCTGGAAGAGAATGCGCCGATCTGCACTTTAAATAAGCCGCCTTTTGGAAGCACAATCGCGTCAAAACCTTTAGACTCCGCATCGGCGGCAAGCGCATCAGCATTTGCTTTCACTTTGAATGCACCGATTTGCACTTTATATAAGTCAGCCTTTTTTTTTAGACCGAAAGCTTGCTCCAAGCCCTTGGCATGTCCTCTTGCAAGGCTTTCAATAAAACTGACTGTTTTCAGTTTGTTTGCATCAGCTGACGTATCAACAAAACCATTCTCCGTCAAAATCGCCGGCATACTTGTCTCCCGCAGCACATGGAAGTTGGCTGTTTTTTTTCCTCGGTCATTAAAACCCGATGCTTGAATCACTTGCGTGTGGACGGCTGATTGGTAAGTCGAGGTCGGCGCTCCGACACCGGGGTAAATATAGCTTTCGAATCCGGTTCCGCCTCCTGAGTTAATATGAATGGATAAAAAATAATCTGCGCCCCAGCTGTTGGCGGCATCCGTTCTTTCCGTCAGGCTGACCGTCTTATCGCTTGTCCTGCTCATTGTGACAGAAACTCCTTCATACTCATTCGTCAGAATCGTGCGCAAAGCCAGCGCGATCTCCAGCGTGACCGCTTTTTCCTGAAGTCCGTTTCCGGTTGCGCCTGAATCAGTTCCGCCATGACCGGGGTCTATAAAAATTTTAACCATTCTCCATCACCTCATTACAGCATATGATGATATTCAAAAGGTGCTTGTACGGCTGTCATTCATGAAAAAAATGAGAAATACACCCAACATTTCCCGGAAAATAAAAATAAATGGTTTGTCCTCCCGTTTTTGTTGAATACAATAAGAAATGAAAAATATTTCTCGGGAAAGCGCAGGATTCAACATTATTCCCGAAGAGAACGGAAAAAGTGACAGATAAAAAGGAAAACGGGTCTCATGATGATAGGCGGATGTCACGGAACCGCTTCATCATGAGTAAGATAAAGAGAGAACAGAGAGGTGAGCATGTTGGAGCGCGCTGTAACCTATAAAAATAACGGACAAATTAACATCATTCTTAACGGCCAAAAGCAAGTGCTGACAAATGCGGAAGCTGAGGCGGAATATCAGGCCGCCCTGCAAAAAAATGAAGCCAAACACAGCATTCTGAAAGAAATTGAAAAAGAAATGAACACATTAGTGGGTATGGAAGAAATGAAACGCAATATTAAAGAAATTTACGCGTGGATATTCGTCAACCAAAAACGGGCCGAACAAGGGCTGAAAGTCGGAAAACAAGCTCTTCATATGATGTTCAAAGGGAACCCCGGCACCGGGAAAACCACCGTCGCGAGACTGATCGGCAAGCTTTTCTTCGAAATGAACGTGCTTTCCAAAGGACATCTGATCGAAGCGGAACGTGCCGATCTGGTCGGTGAATACATCGGACACACGGCGCAAAAAACGAGAGATCTGATTAAAAAATCGCTCGGCGGCATTTTATTCATTGATGAGGCATACTCACTTGCAAGAGGCGGAGAAAAGGATTTCGGTAAAGAGGCGATTGATACGCTTGTCAAGCATATGGAAGACAAACAGCATGAATTTATTCTGATTCTGGCAGGGTACTCGAGAGAAATGACACATTTCCTGTCATTAAATCCCGGCCTGCAATCGCGTTTCCCTATCAGCATCGACTTTCCGGATTACTCTGTCACTCAGCTGATGGACATCGCAAAGCGCATGATAGCAGAGCGTGAGTATCAATTAAGCCAGGAAGCCGAGTGGAAGTTAAAAGATTACTTAATGACAGTGAAAAGCACGACAAGCCCCATTAAATTCAGCAACGGGCGCTTTGTCAGAAACGTGATTGAAAAATCGATCCGCGCTCAGGCCATGAGACTTTTAATGGGAGACCAATATTTAAAAAACGATTTAATGACGATCAAGAGCCAGGATTTACTTATAAAAGATGAGGCGGCAGCTCACGAATAGACCTCTCAGCCGGTCTGAGGGGTCTATTTTTTATTTCTCTCTTTAAAACCCGCCGGATGTGTGGTATACGCCCTGCGGGTTTGGTATGATAGTACTACTGCCCAATACGACACAGAAAGGAACATCCATTTGAACGAACAGGAAGGAAAAAAAGAAACGGTCATTTTGGTCGGCTGCCAGCTTCCGCACATGACAGATGAGCACTTTGAACATTCCATGGAAGAGCTTGCTTCATTGACAAAAACGGCTGACGGAACGGTGCTGACCCGGATTACGCAAAAACGGAACAGAGCGGATGCCGCTACATATATAGGCAAGGGGAAAGTAGACGAGCTGAAGGCGCTGTGTGAAGAGCTTGAAGCGGATCTGGTCATTTTTAATGATGAACTGTCACCGAGTCAGCTTAAATCACTCGCCACTGCAATTGAAGCGAAGATCATCGACCGCACGCAGCTTATTTTGGATATTTTCGCAAAAAGGGCGAAGACGAGAGAAGGAAAGCTTCAGATCGAATTGGCCCAGCTTCAATACGCGCTGCCGCGTCTGAGCGGACAAGGAATCAATCTCTCAAGACAAGGCGGCGGAATCGGGACGAGAGGGCCCGGTGAGACAAAGCTTGAAACAGACCGGCGCCACATTAGAAACCGCATACACGAAATTAACGTGCAGCTTTCAACGGTTATCCGCCACAGAAGCCGTTATCGGGAGAGACGAAAAAAGAACGGCGTGCTTCAGGCTGCGCTCGTCGGGTATACCAATGCCGGAAAATCAACATGGTTCAATCAATTAACGAGCTCAGACAGCTATGAAGAAGATCTGCTGTTTGCAACACTTGATCCGATGACGAGAAAGATGGCGCTCCCAAGCGGCTACAGCGTCCTTTTGTCTGATACGGTCGGCTTCATTCAGGATCTGCCGACGACGCTGATTGCCGCTTTCCGCTCAACGCTTGAGGAAGTGAAGGAAGCAGACTTGATCATTCATGTCATTGATTCATCCAATGAAGATTATGCCGGACATGAACAGACGGTCCTCGGTCTGTTAAAAGAGCTTGAGGCAGATGATATTCCGGTGCTGACCGCTTATAACAAACGTGATGAGACACTTCCTGACTTCATCCCGACAGCGGGAGAAGGCCACATCATGATCAGCGCCAGAATCGCCGGGGATGAAGCAAAACTAAAAGCGGAAATCGAAGCTTATTTGCGACGGGAGCTGATGACGCCGTATGAAGTTCATGTGCCTGCCGCCGAAGGCAAATTGATGTCGCGCATCAAATCAGAGACCATGATCGACAGCCTTTATTTTAATGAAGAAAATGAACGCTACGAAGTCTCAGGTTATGTACAGGAAGAACAAAGCATACTCGGAGAACTGAAGAAATTCATGTAAGGAAGGTATACACAACATGTTTGACACACTGACCCACGGCGCTCTTTTACAAAAAACCGCCGAAGAAACAGAAGCGGAAATCTCCGCCGTTCATAAAAGAATAGAAGAAATCAGTGAACGGAATGAATGGAGAGTCCTGCAAAGCTACAGAAAACATAAAGTAAGCGATACGCATTTTACGCCTTCAACCGGATACGGTTATGATGATATCGGACGAGATACACTGGAGAAGATCTATGCTGATGTGTTCGGAGGAGAGGCGGGACTCGTGCGGCCGCAAATCATTTCCGGAACGCATGCGATTTCAATCGCGCTCTTCGGTGTGCTGAGACCCGGGGACGAATTGCTTTATATAACAGGCAAGCCTTACGATACACTCGAGGAAATCGTCGGAGTAAGAGGCGGGGAGTATTCAGGCTCGCTAAAGGAATTTCAAATCGGATATAATGCAGTCGATTTAACATCAGAAGGCAGAGTGGACTTTGAAGCGGTCCGGGCTGCAATCCAGCCGAATACAAAAGTGATCGGCATCCAGCGTTCAAAAGGATATGCGAATCGTCCGTCTTTCAGAATAAATGAAATTGAAGAGATGATTCGTTTCGTAAAGGAAATCAAAGAAGATGTCATTGTTTTTGTGGACAATTGCTACGGAGAATTTGCAGAAGAGCGGGAACCCTGCCACGTCGGAGCGGATCTTATGGCCGGCTCCCTGATCAAAAACCCGGGCGGCGGCCTTGCTAAAACGGGCGGCTACCTTGTAGGGAAAGCCAAGTGGATTGAGGCCTGCTCTTACCGGATGACCTCCCCGGGAATCGGAAGTGAAGCCGGGGCTTCGCTTTATTCGCTGCAGGAAATGTATCAAGGTTTCTTTCTCGCTCCGCATGTAGTGGCGCAAAGCTTGAAGGGAGCGGTATTTACCGCCCGTTTTCTTGAAAAGCTCGGCTTTACGTCAAACCCTGCATGGAATGCGCCGAGAACGGATCTGATTCAATCAGTTGAGTTTCAGGACCCTGATAAGATGATCGCTTTTTGCCAGGCGATACAATATGCTTCACCGATTAATGCGCATGTGACGCCTTATCCGAGCTATATGCCGGGATATGAAGACGATGTCATTATGGCAGCGGGCACTTTCGTACAGGGAGCAAGCATTGAATTATCAGCAGATGGACCTATCAGACCGCCTTATGTCGCGTATGTCCAAGGAGGATTAACCTACGCGCACGTGAAAAATGCGATTTGCAGCGCCGTAAATGCTTTAATGGAAAAAGAGCTGATCTAGGTCGTTTGCAATTTTCAAAGAATTCGATGTTAAGATTCCTTACATTGTATTGACACAAAATATAACATCACCTATAATGAGACTAAGATAAGAAAAGGAGGAAATTGAGATGAGTGATAACATTCGCCGCTCAATGCCTTTATTTCCAATTGGGATTGTCATGCAGTTAACAGAACTTTCTGCCCGGCAAATTCGATATTATGAGGAAAATGGATTGATATTTCCAGCGAGAAGCGAAGGAAATAGACGATTATTTTCATTCCATGATGTAGATAAACTGTTAGAAATCAAAAATCTGATTGAACAAGGCGTCAATATGGCGGGGATCAAACAAATTCTGGATAAGGCATCTGCCGAACCGGAAGAAAAATCCGAAAAAACCGCCAAACCGATGAAGCACGATCTGTCTGATGACGAACTCAGAAAGCTTCTGAAAAACGAACTGATGCAGGCAGGCCGTTTCCAACGGGGAAATACTTTCCGCCAAGGTGACATGTCCCGATTCTTTCATTAATCCGTTAGCAACTGTTTTGCTATATACATTTACCTTTTAGAGGAGGAGTTTTACGAAATGGCAAAGTACACAAGAGAAGACATCGTAAAATTAGTAAATGAGGAAAACGTAAAGTATATCCGCCTTCAATTCACAGACATTCTCGGAACGATTAAAAACGTGGAAATTCCTGTGAGCCAGCTTGAAAAAGCACTTGATAATAAATGCATGTTCGACGGTTCTTCCATCGAAGGTTTCGTCCGTATCGAAGAGTCTGATATGTACTTATATCCTGATCTGAACACATTTGTAATCTTCCCATGGACGGCTGAAAAAGGTAAAGTAGCACGCTTCATCTGTGACATTTACAATCCGGACGGCACGCCGTTCGAAGGTGACCCGCGTAACAACCTCAAACGGATTCTGAAAGAAATGAAAGAACTCGGTTTCAGCGATTTCAATCTTGGACCTGAGCCTGAATTCTTCCTGTTTAAATTAGATGAAAAAGGCGAACCGACGCTTGAATTGAACGATAAAGGCGGGTACTTCGACCTGGCTCCGACTGACTTGGGAGAAAACTGCCGCCGCGATATCGTGCTTGAGCTTGAAGAAATGGGCTTTGAAATCGAAGCATCTCACCATGAAGTTGCTCCGGGCCAGCACGAAATCGATTTTAAATATGCCGGTGCCATCCGTTCTTGTGACGACATCCAAACTTTCAAATTGGTTGTCAAAACGATCGCCCGCAAACACGGTCTGCATGCGACATTCATGCCAAAACCGCTGTTCGGCGTAAACGGTTCCGGTATGCACTGCAACCTATCACTCTTTAAAGATAGCGTTAACGCATTCTTTGATAAAGACGCTGATCTTCAGCTGAGTGAAACAGCAAAACATTTCATTGCCGGTATCGTAAAACACGCGACAAGCTTTACGGCTGTCACAAACCCGACAGTGAACTCTTACAAACGCCTTGTTCCGGGCTATGAAGCACCTTGCTACGTGGCATGGAGCGCGCAAAACAGAAGCCCGCTGATCCGTATCCCGGCTTCCCGCGGCATCAGTACGCGTGTTGAAGTCCGCAGCGTAGACCCGGCGGCAAACCCGTACCTGGCGTTAAGCGTATTGCTTGCAGCAGGCCTTGACGGAATCAAAAACAAACTTGAAGCACCGGCTCCGATTGACCGCAACATCTACGTCATGAGCAAAGAAGAGCGCATGGAAAACGGCATCGTAGACCTTCCGGCGACACTGGCGGAAGCTCTCGACGAATTCAAATCAAACGAAGTCATGGTTGCAGCGCTCGGCGAGCACCTGTTCGAACACTTCATCGAAGCAAAAGAAATCGAATGGGATATGTTCCGCACACAGGTTCATCCGTGGGAGCGCGAACAATACATGTCTCAGTATTAATCTCTCAATCCCTTGGCACTATTGGTGTCAGGGGATTTTTTGGTTTCTTAACAAGTTTAATATCTTAATATAAATCAAGTATCACCCACAAAACACCCACAAAAAAATTACTCCATAATTGTGGAGATATAATCCTCATTCATATGCTACACGTAAAAAAAGGTATGTCATCGCTATTGATAAACTCCATATTGTATTCTCGTTTTTTATTTGTTTTGATGATCCATTCGTTTATCTTTTTCAGCTACAGCCAATTGAACCTCTTTTTTGTGGAAAAACCACGTTTAGACTTTTCTTTAAATTTTTGAAGGAATCGGTTGACGCTGGTATCAGCCCGTTTCCTTCAATCAGAGATTCTTTCATATTAAATGAACTGAAGGTTAAGCAGATGGAAAGGGCGTTAGAAAACAGCCTGGACGATGAAGAACGCATGATCCTTGAGAAAAAATACTTAGCAGCCAGCCAAACGAAAGACATTCATATTTATATGGAACTCGGCATGAAGAAGGGCACCTGTTATGAAATAAAACAGCGTGCCATTGTTCGCATTGCTACAGCACTCGGAATAATCTGAGTGTCTTTTTGTAGTAAGCAGTTGTGTAGATGGGATTTCCTATTTTAACGTTATATGGTGTATTTTTCATTATGACTATGTTAGTCTCCTTAAAGGAAGGATAATAATTTGAAAACAAAAATAGTAAGCTTGCTTCTTGTATTGAGTTTAGTCTGCGGATTTGCACTTCCTTCTTATGCTAAGACATCGATGAAAGGTAAAAACCAATGTTTCTGGAATGAATGTTATAAGTCAGTCTGAAGGTGAAGCATCTTATACAATCGAATATGGCGGAAAACAGTATTTTATTGATCAAAAAACTCTAGATAAAGGAACCTCTAAAGAGTCGATTAAAGTTGATCAATATTTGTTAACTGATGGCCATCGAACACTAGTCGATTCTGCTACAGTTAATATTTCTGATGAATCAAGTGAGATGTCAACTCTAGCAAAATGTAGAGGGAAACAAGGTGTTTCGGTAGCAATTCCTATAGTCAAGGTGAGCATGAATTCGTGTGTAATTAAAAAATTCTTAGATATTGTTGAGGATGCTGACGGTATAGCAGGGGCTATCGCCGGGATAGCAGCATTGATAAAAAAAATACCTGGGATTTCAGTATATGCTGGAGCAATTGCAGGGGCAATGTTTGCTGGTAAGTATGCCATAAAAAAAGTATCCGATAATGGAAAGTACGGAATTTCTTATAATTGGATAATTGGTACCCCTGTTGTTGTACCTTGGAGAAATGGTTAATTATTAAGGCGGTAATGTCAAATGAATCGTATATTAGTCTCAATAGCTATTATTATATTCCTGATTGAATATATTGTAGCTCCACTCACAGATATAGATACCGGAAAATACGGCACGTTTATAGGCTTAATATTATTGAGTATTACGGTTCTAAGGCTATCTGATAATGACAAATCATAAACTTTTGAAGGGAGCAGACTTCGGTCTGCTCTTTTTTATTTATTTTATTGGGTGTAAAACGAAAACTAAGTGACAAATTCCCGACAAAACAGGGGACATTTTAGGGGACAAAAAGGGGGATTATTTATGTTTGAAATCTCGATAAACTTAACCTATCGACGAAATGCGATAAATAAAACTTATCGAAATATACGATTAAAGCGTCTTTCTCTTATCAAGACGAATTCGGATACGGAACAAAGGTGTTGAGGAATGAAGCCAAAACGAGAGGAGCATTCTGAACCTGGATAGCAGCTAGTCTGAGGCGTCCGTATCGGGAGAATAGTGATATCGTGTTTCATTGTGCGATCTTGCTATACTTGGCTTCCTCTCGGAGTATGGGTGAGATCAATCTTTAAAAAGTGATTAACATAAGGGCGTAAAAGATTAGATTGCCTAAACTTTTTTAGACAAATTCTGCATACTATTCCATTGTCCTTTCCTTTCATTGATAATAAGGTAGGAGGGGATTAACTTGGATCAGTTTTCATTTGTACAAGATGCCGTAAGTAAAGGAAATGATTTATCTAGTGACTTGTTCGCTGTTTATATGGATATTGCATCGACATTTCAGAATTACGAAACAACCTTTAAGTATTTTTATGAAAAAACAAAAGAAGATGTTGAGGCTAGAAACAATTCAAACGGTGAACATTTATTAATAGAGCCGATTATAATTCCTTCTGTTTCCAGTGCGTTATTTACTGGAATATATGGTGATTTTGAATACTTTCTTAATTTAATTTGCAATGCTTATAAAACAAAACATGGTTATAAGATCGATCTAAAAGATATATCAGGAAATGGTATTGAAAGAGCTGTTTTGTATTTAACTAAGGTTGTTCAAGTTAGAGACTTAAAAAATACACCTGAATGGAATAAAATAAGGCACTGGAATAGAATTAGAAATATTATTGTGCACAATAATCGGGTTATTAGAAATAAAGAAGATAAAGATTCAATTATTTTTTTGAACCTTAATATTAATAAAAAGCAAAATAGAGTGTATCTTTTAATAGATGATTGCAAAAGGTTTCACGGTCTTATATTGAATTTTCTTAGGATATGTATTTGAGTAGTTTTTCGTTCGACAAATTCTGCAAATAGCTCCTTTGTCACGATCCTTAACCGATAATAAGGTGGGAGGTGAGGAAATTGAAACATCAAGAGAAGTATAGACTTTCAAAAATAATACAAAAATTAATTGATGAGGACATTGCTTTAAGAAAAGTAACCAATACTGTATCAGAAGAATTTGAAAAAGAAAGAACCGAAGAATTACAAGGGATAATTGAACATCTAGAAAAAAGCTCAAACCATTTAAAAGAATCTATTAAAGAAATTGAACAAATAACCTTGAAGTAATAGTCACCAAAGAATTAGAGTATTTGGAGCTGAATAATTTGAACCAAATTAATTTACTTCTAAGATTTTTGCTTGAAGTTGCTGCACTAATCTTTATCGGGTTATTTGCTTGGAGTCATTTCAATGGTTTTTTAAGATATGTTTTAACTTTAGTATTACCGATATTAGCAATGCTAATTTGGACTGTATTTGCAGTACCTAACGATCCAAGCCGAAGTGGTCAAACTGTAATAGCCGTAAATGGAGTTATAAGATTGATTATTGAATTACTGATCTTCGCAATAGCTGTTGCGGCGATTTACTTTAGTGATTTAAAAACAGTTAGTATTATCTTTTTTTGTTTAATAATACTACACTACATAGCTTCAGTTGAACGTATAAAATGGCTTCTAAATCAATAAAGCATCATTATAGATTCAGCACCCTTTATAGGGTGCTTTTTCATGTTCTCTGTAAACTGATTCCGGTAAATCTCAGGATAGACTATTGGCGGTTAACGGCTTGAGTGCGGTGGCAGTTTAGAAAGAATAAATATGTGATTTAAAGGGAATCGTTCGACAAATTTCGCGATTGGTTTCTTTTTGATATGCTTAACCGATAATATATAAGAATGAAAAATTTTGTAGGAGAGTTATGAATGAAGGATTGGAAACGATACTTATATCAACCAAAACCAGCTTCTGAGTTGCTAAAAGATGCGACAATTGTAATTGATACTAACGTTTTACTAGCCGCTTATCAGTGGAGAGAAGTAACAGTTAATAAAGTTTTAACAACTTTACAGCGATTAAAAGGTGAAGATAGACTTAGAATTCCTTTACAAGTTATAAAGGAATTTTCTAAGAATAGAACAAAAGAAATTAAACAACGAATGAATGATATAGACCAGGTCATATCTAAGTTACAAAGAGACAAAAATCCAATAAGAGAACGTGTTCCCATGCTTGAAGGAAAAGATATCCTTAAGAATATTGAGACTCTACAAGAGAATCATCATAGTGCCCTTAAAGAATATAAGGATGGATTAGTTGAGCTAAGAGACCATCTAAAAAAACTTTTTTATGAAGACCATTTCTTGGATAGTATTCTGGAAATTGCACAAGAGACGATTATTTTCCCACCGGATGGAAAAACCGATGAGGATCTGATGAAAGAGGCTGAAAAACGTTTTAAAAATAAAATTCCGCCGGGATATAAAGATAATCCTAAAGAGGAAAATAGTTCAGGAGATTTTATTATATGGTCTTCAATTCTTCAACTGGACACTGATGTGGTTTTTGTTAGTGGGGATAAAAAAAGTGATTGGGTCTATAAGGATAATAATGAAAACCCCATAGTTGCAAGGCGTGAATTAATTGAAGAATTCTTTATACAAACTGGTAAGGATTTTGCACATATTACCCCAAAAGATTTTATAACGTCTTTAAATTCAGATGTAAGTGAAGATGTAAGAGAAGACTTATCCAACTACAAAACAAAATTTAAAGTAGAGGACTCAGATGAATTAACTGTCATAGAACCAGTTAATTCTCAGGAGAAGTTAGATAAAATTACCCGAAGAATATTTGAACTCGTCGAAGATCTTTGTCAAAAAGAAGAGCTTAAACTAGAAGGCGATATATATAAAGCACTAAACTCCTTAGTTGCAAATAATATAATTAGTAGAAAAACTCGTGAAGAAATAGAAACAATCATAACAATTAATAGAGATATTGATCTTGGTTTATTAGGTGTGAATGATTTCAGTGTTGGTTGGGCTATTTCAAAAGGAACGCATTGTATAAACAATATAACAAAATATCTACAAAATTAATGCTCTTTAAAAAGAGCATTTTTTTAGCAATTAAAGAGGTGATATTATTGCCACGTAAATCTCTAAGAATATGCGCAGCCCCTGGATGCCCCAGCTTCTCCCGTGACCGATACTGTGATGCACACAAGACACAGCAACAGAAAGAAACAAAACAATAACAATTTTTTATAAATCAATAGATTGGAAACGAACAAGACAACTTGCATTGATACGAGACAATTATCTTTGTCAGCATTGTTTGAAAGATCATTGCTTTACTCATACGAAAGGGCCATTACAGGGTGAAAATATTGTCCGATGTTTGTTTGCAAGCGGTGTGCGGCGAACACTATAAGTAGACCTGAACTCATATATCAAATCAGCGTCATTCTCTTTCTAAGGCGGTGTAAAACGCGAAAAAAATATTCGCATTCATGCTGCTGCTTTTGTTAAATGATTTTCTTTTTATCACAGGTGCAGCATTAGTTCACCCTTGGGAGCGCGAACAATACATGTCTCAGTATTAATCTCTCAATCCCTTGGCACTATTGGTGTCAGGGGATTTTTTGGTTTTGTCATAAGATTAAGAGGTCGATATTTTAGTCCTTGACCAAAATATGACCAAAAAAAATTGAAGTTATGAATCTAACTCCATAATTGAGGCCACGTATTTATTGTAATCCCTTATTCGGTTTAGGATGAAGGCTAAATGAAGCCAATTATGCTCTAAAATGGAACCGGCCATTTTTATTTTCAAAAAGCAGGAGCTTCATCAATTTTGATACGAAGTAAACTATAAGGTTTCTGTCGTAAGTCTTTTCCATAATGAAATCTAGCCTGCCGATGTAATTGGTTCACGATGACGTATAAGTATCCATCCGGACCAATCGAAAAAGTATCCGGCCATAAAATTCTCGGATCATGTGCGATGGTTTGCATTGTGCCATTCGGCAGTATTTTTCGAATACTATTGTTCTCGTAATCTCCGGCATAAATGGCTCCTTTTGCATCTGTAATCATTCCATCAGACGCACCTTTTTCTCCCCAATACGCCACATGATAAAGTAAATCCATGTCCGGTATATTTCTATCTCTCAGGGCTTCTGTTGAGATCGAGAACAAATGGCGGCTGGTCAGTGGACAAAAAAATAATACCTTTCCGTCAGGAGAAATCGCAATACCGTCGGATGCCAGCCTAAATGGGGAAGTTGAACCATCCCTGTTACGATTCATCAAAATTTTGCCTTCTACTTTCGGTATAAAATAGGAATCCGGTGAAGTTGGATTTGTTCCATTTAACCGTCTGCATGCATTTCCGGTTTCCAAATCAACGACGATAATCGCTCCTGGTCCTTTGGAAGAAGAATCCGTTATATAGGCATAACCTGCAGTTCCAACACGAAAATCAAATCGGACATCATTCAGGTATGTTGTTGGAAGGACAACATCTTCTGTAAAGGTATAAACTCTTCTGATTGTATTCGTTTTTAAATCAACAGCGACTAATTTTGCCCCGCCTTTAATTGGTTCAGAAAAATTGGGTGCTGCTGTATCTAGTACCCAAAGCGTTCCTCTTCCATCAGTAACTACACTTTGGACACTGATGAAAGTCATTTTGATATTCTCAGGGTTAACCAAATTGGTTTGTAAATCAGGATAAGGCTGCAATTTCTCCCCAATTATCTCCGCCACCGTAAATTTAACATCGTCTCCCCATTTCGGAAAACAAATGAAAATACGACCAGTTTCTGAAACAGTAACACCGGTAGGCATAGCTCCATAAAATGTATAAACCAGTTCTAAATCCCCAAAATATTTTTCAAAAGGCAGCATAGGTTTCATCATATCCTCCTCAACCAATTAAACGGGATATCACTTATATATGATTCGCATTTTTTCTAGTGCATGTTTCTTAATAAGTTTTTCTAAACAAAAGATGATGGAAGTGCTTATCATTTAATAAGTCAGTCAGGTGACACAGAGGGTTTTTACTTAACGTCTGTCGAAGCAGTCGGCAATTACAACATGGTATGTCCTTTGATCGGTTTTAAATTCTCTGAAAAAAGAGTTGAAAAAGCAGAAAAGATTTTATAATATGAAATCAAGTTAGTTTGTTCGGTCAACAAACTAATAAAACCACTTTAATTGTCCATCATGTAAAGGTCTTAAATGGGAGGGGATAAGAGGCTCGATTTAATTGGAGGTGTATAGAAAGCGAAAGCCAAGCTTTTATCCTGTTCACTGCTATCTGATCACCATTTGGATGATGAAAATGCTCTGTGAAAGTAAACCGCTGTCATTTTTTGAAAGCGCTTTTATATGCCGCTCACTGGCCGATAATTTTAAAGAAATGTTATACCATTCATCATGTTCCTTATGTAAAGGATCGAAAAGGGGAGAAATCATGCTCAGTGAAAACGTAAAGAAGATCAGCATGGTTGAAAAAGTTGGATATGCGTCTGGAGATTTTGCTTGTAATTTAATTTATGCAACAGTGTCTACGTATCTTTTGTTCTTCTATACAGATGTTTTTGGTTTATCGGCAGCAACAGCCGGTACGATGTTTTTAGTGGTTAGAATCATCGACGCTCTCGCTGATCCTTTTATTGGAACAATAGTTGACAGAACAAATAGCAGGTTTGGCCGCTTTAGACCGTATCTTTTATTCGGAGCTTTTCCCTTTGTCATATTGGCAATACTCTGTTTTACAACCCCGGATTTTTCGGATATGGGGAAATTAATATATGCCTATATCACCTATGTCGGCTTATCGCTTACATACACCATGATAAACGTGCCATATGGCGCGTTAACATCTGCAATGACCAGAAATAATCAAGAAGTTGTTAGTATAACGTCTGTCCGTATGTTATTTGCGAATCTTGGGGGACTTGTCGTTGCATTTTTTGTTCCCTTACTGGCTGCTTATTTAAGCGATAATTCCGGCAGCGAATCTCTTGGCTGGCAGCTAACCATGGGTATTATGGGAGTTATAGGCGGGTGCCTTTTAATCTTTTGTTTTAAAAGCACAAAAGAGCGTGTAACGCTTCAAAAATCCGAAGAAAAAATTAAATTTTCGGATATATTTGAGCAGTTTCGTGTTAATCGGCCTCTAGTTGTATTAAGTATTTTCTTTATTATTATTTTTGGAGTGAATTCAATCAGTAATTCGGTTGGCATCTATTACGTAACGTATAATTTAGAAAGAGCGGATTTAGTGAAGTGGTACGGTTTGTTGGGAAGTTTGCCTGCTTTGGTCATTTTACCGTTTATTCCAAAGCTTCATCAATTATTGGGGAAGAAGAAATTACTAAACTATGCATTATTACTGAATATGATCGGCCTCTTAGCTTTACTGTTTGTTCCGCCAAGTAATGTATACCTCATACTTGTCTGTCGATTAATCGCCGCTGCCGGAAGTCTCACTGCCGGGGGATATATGTGGGCGCTTATTCCTGAAACAATAGAATATGGAGAGTATAAGACCGGGAAAAGAATGGGCGGTCTCATATACGCTATTATCGGATTTTTCTTTAAATTCGGCATGGCCTTGGGAGGGGTTGTACCGGGTTTGGTTTTAGATCAGTTTGGATATGTGGCAAATCAGGTGCAAACGCCGGAGGCATTGACGGGAATTTTAATTACAACAACCATTATTCCCGTGTTCTTACTGGTTCTGGCTATGATTGATATTAATTTCTATAACTTAGATGAGAAAAAATATAAAAGCATGGTTCGAGAATTAGAGAATAGAGACAAAGTTTATTTGGATCATATTGACGATTTCAAAGCTTAAAACGTGATGAGTCAACAGAAAATAGCTGAGGAGGAGTTCAAAATGAAGATTATCAATCCAGTACTTAAAGGATTCAATCCCGATCCGAGTATTTGCAGGGTTGGAGAGGATTATTATATCGCTGTATCTACATTTGAGTGGTTTCCGGGAGTCCAGATACACCACTCAAAAGATTTAGTCAATTGGCAGTTGGTTGCACATCCATTACAGAGAGTATCGCAATTAGACATGAAAGGAAATCCTAATTCAGGCGGGGTCTGGGCGCCATGTTTAAGTTACAGTGACGGAAAGTTTTGGCTGATTTATACGGATGTTAAGGTCGTAGATGGCGCCTGGAAAGATTGTCACAATTATTTAGTGACTTGTGACACGATTAATGGTGATTGGGGGGAGCCGATCACATTAAACAGCTCGGGATTTGATGCTTCTTTGTTCCATGATACGGATGGGAAAAAATATTTATTAAATATGTTATGGGATCAGCGTATTGATCGGCACTCCTTTGGAGGAATTGTCATGCAGGAATATTCTGATAAGGAGCAAAAACTAATCGGCAAACCGAAAGTGATATTTAAAGGAACCGAAAGAAAGCTGACAGAAGCGCCGCACCTTTACCATATCGGGAACTATTATTATTTATTAACCGCAGAAGGAGGAACGCGGTTCGAACACGCTGCTACAATTGCCCGTTCTGCAAATATTGAGGGTCCATATGAAGTTCATCCTGATAATCCTATCTTAACGTCATGGCATGTGCCGGAAAATCCGCTGCAAAAATGCGGACATGCATCCATTGTACAAACATATACAGGCGAGTGGTATTTAGCTCATTTAACGGGACGTCCCATTCATCCGGACGATGATTCAATTTTTCAGCAGAGAGGATATTGTCCTCTGGGCAGAGAAACAGCTATTCAAAAGCTCTATTGGAAAGATGGCTGGCCTTATGTAGAAGGCGGAAAAGAAGGGAGCTTGGAAGTGGATGCGCCTTCTATACCAGAAACAATGTTTGAAGACACGTATCCGGAAGTTGATGAATTTGACGATGCAACATTAAATATTAATTTTCAAACGTTAAGAATTCCGTTTACGGAGAAATTAGGATCATTAACTCAAGTGCCAAATCATTTACGATTATACGGCCATGAATCCTTAACTTCGACATTTACTCAGGCATTTGTAGCCAGACGCTGGCAAAGTCTCCATTTTGAAGCGGAAACGGCTGTTGCGTTTTATCCGGAAAATTTTCAGCAAGCCGCTGGTTTGGTGAACTATTACAATACAGAGAACTGGACGGCTCTTCAAGTCACGTATGATGAAGAACTTGGCCGTATTCTTGAATTAACGATATGTGATAACTTTTCTTTTTCACAGCCATTAAAAAATAAAATTGTGATTCCTCGTGAAGTCAAGTATGTCTATTTAAAAGTGAATATTGAAAACGAAAAATATTATTATTTGTATTCATTTAACAAAGAAGATTGGCACAAAATCGACATTGCATTGGAATCGAAAAAATTATCAGATGATTACATCCGCGGCGGGGGATTCTTTACAGGAGCTTTTGTAGGGATGCAATGCCAAGATACGAGCGGTCATCATATTTCGGCCGACTTCAGATATTTTCGTTATAAAGAAAAATAATTAGCACATGAAAAAGGAGATTTCTATTTTAGAACTCCTTTTTCATATTAGAAAGTGCCTATGTCAGTATTGATTCAGAAATACGCCTAGAATAAAAAAACCCATCTTTAAAGATGAGCGTAAAACATAGAAGTATGTACATTTCAGTTATGAACCATGTCGAGAAAATGATCAATAACAATGGAGGACATTCCTAGAGCAGGGGCATTTTTTCCTAAGATAGATGGTAATAATTCATAGCTATTGTCTAGTTGGGAATAAACCCTGGATGACACTTCACTTTTAATTGAATGTAAAACCATAGGATGCGATTCAATGATGCTGTTTCTTAAAATGATGGCTTGCGGATTAAATGTATTTAAAATATTGGTCAGGCCTATTCCTAAATAGAAACCAAAATTCTGTAATGCCTGTAAAGTTCCAACATCATTCAGATGGGCGAGGTCTATGATATCTTGGCTGGACACTTTTTTCTCTTTCGTCTGAAGAGATGTTACTAAAGCCTTCTCTGAAGCATACAATTCCCAGCAGCCTCGGTTTCCGCAGCTGCATTTAGGACCCTTAAAGTCTATTGTCATATGTCCCATTTCTCCAGAGAATCCGCCAACCCCTCTATATAAATGATTGTTGATCATAACGCCGATCCCTATCCCTGTACCGATACTTGCATAAATAATGTTATCGTGATTTTTTGCAGCACCAAATACTTTTTCTCCATATGCGCCGGCATTTGCCTCATTTTCAATAAAAACGGGCACATTGAACTTTTCTTGGATGAAAGATTTTAAGTCAATATCTCTCCAGTTGGAGTTCGGAGCGAAAACAATTTTTTGATTTTTGTCAATCAGCCCGGGCGCGCATATCCCTATACCAATAAGACCGTATGGAGATTGCGGCATATTTGCAATAAAGTGATGAATCATCTCAATTAAAATATCTTTAGTGATTTCTGGAGAATTGCATTCCAAATGATGGTGTTGATCAAGGACGATCGTCCCTTCAAGATCTGTTAAAATGCCATTAACATAATCCACGCCAACATCTATTCCTACGGAGTATCCTGCTTTTTTATTAAAAACAAGCATGACGGGTCTTCTGCCGCCGCTTGATTGTCCCTGACCTATTTCAAATACGAGGTTTTCTTTCATTAATGTGTTTACCTGTGACGAAACAGTTGATTTATTTAATCCGGTCATTTCGGATAATTTTGCTCTTGAAATAGGAGAATTCTTAAGTATTTCATTTAGTAATAACTTTTGGTTAACTTTCTTGACAAAGGCTTGATCAGCGATATCCACTTCATCCACTCCATTTGTATAATCTTTAAATTAAGTTGAACGTTCTGTGTTATCGTGCAAAACGCAGTACATAGCGAATCCAACCTTTATTATATCTAATGTGTTCGTAAAAAACTAAAAAAAATATTGAAAATACTGATGAGGTTATATAAGATGAAAATAAGTTAGTTTGTTTGGGCAACAAACTAATGTGCAACATGACATAAAAGCATCTGTATTTGAATGATCATGTTTAGAATTTATTTTTAAGGGGGAAATCACACATGGCTCACTCTCATTCCGGTTCAGTCAACTATTTTGAAAGCGCAAACAAAGTGATTTACGAAGGGAAAGAATCCACGAATCCTTTAGCATTTAAATACTATAATTCTCAAGAAGTAATTGGCGGAAAAACGATGAAAGAGCATTTGCGATTTTCTATTGCCTATTGGCATACATTTACCGCTGACGGCACAGACATTTTTGGCGCAGCTACGATGCAGAGACCGTGGGATCACTATAAAGGCATGGATCTGGCGAGAGCGAGGGTAGATGCAGCGTTTGAGCTGTTTGAAAAACTGGATGCGCCATTTTTTGCTTTTCATGACCGGGATATCGCACCGGAAGGAAGTACGTTAAAAGAGACAAATCAAAATCTGGATATAATCGTGGACATGATAAAAGACTACATGAGAACCAGCGGCGTTAAGTTATTATGGAATACTGCAAACATGTTTACGAATCCCCGTTTCGTCCATGGTGCGGCGACTTCTTGTAACGCAGATGTATTTGCGTATGCCGCAGCCCAAGTAAAAAAAGGATTAGAAACAGCAAAAGAGCTTGGCGCCGAGAACTATGTATTTTGGGGCGGACGTGAAGGGTATGAAACTTTGTTAAATACCGATTTAAAATTTGAGCTTGATAATATGGCCAGATTTATGCATATGGCAGTGGATTATGCGAAGGAAATCGGGTATACAGGGCAGTTTTTGATTGAACCAAAACCAAAAGAGCCGACCACCCATCAATATGATACGGACGCAGCAACAACCATTGCCTTTTTAAAGCAATATGGCTTAGACAATCATTTTAAATTAAATCTCGAAGCCAATCATGCCACATTAGCCGGGCATACATTCGAACATGAATTACGCATGGCGAGAGTGCATGGCCTTCTTGGCTCTGTTGACGCGAATCAGGGTGATCCGCTTTTAGGCTGGGACACAGATGAATTTCCGACAGATTTATATTCTGCGACATTAGCAATGTACGAAATTCTGCAAAATGGCGGTCTTGGAAGCGGAGGATTAAACTTTGACGCAAAGGTCAGGAGATCTTCTTTTGAGCCTGATGATTTACTATATGCCCATGTTGCAGGGATGGATACATTTGCAAGAGGGTTGAAAGCCGCCCACAAATTAATCGAAGATCGTGTGTTTGAAGATGTGATTCAACACCGTTACCGCAGCTTTACTGAAGGGATTGGTCTTGAAATTGCAGAAGGAAGAGCTGATTTTAAGACACTTGAGCAATATGCGCTGAACAATCAGCCAATTAAAAACGAATCAGGGAGACAGGAGCGGTTAAAAGCGATATTAAACCAATACATTTTACAGGTATAATGAAAAAAGAAGCTCCAGATCCCGCTGTAAAAAGATGCAGGCAGCCAAGTTCCCGGAATTGCCCGTCATGAAGTTACTGTTAATGGCGGGCCATTCCAATGGGGATCTATTTAGAGAGGAAGGAGTGAAAAAATGAAGTATGTCATTGGAATAGATCTTGGAACGAGTGCCGTTAAAACCATTTTAGTCAATCAAAACGGCAAGGTTTGTGCAGAAACGTCCAAAAGTTACCCGCTCATCCAAGAGAAGGCGGGATATAGTGAGCAAAATCCTGAAGACTGGGTGCAGCAAACAATTGAAGCATTGGCTGAATTGATTTCGATATCCAACGTTCAAGCCGGGGATATTGAGGGGATTAGCTATTCGGGACAAATGCATGGGTTAGTACTGCTTGACCAAGATCGGCGGGTGCTGCGTCATGCGATTCTTTGGAATGATACCAGAACGACGCCTCAATGTAGCAGGATTACCGAGACATTTGGCGATCATCTGCTTGATATCACAAAAAACCGTGTCCTTGAAGGGTTTACATTACCTAAAATGTTATGGGTGAAGGAACATGAGCCTGAACTTTTTCACAAAACCGCTGTTTTTTTGCTTCCGAAAGACTACGTGAGATTCCGCATGACTGGCGCCATTCACACCGAATACTCCGATGCGGCGGGAACGTTACTTTTACATATGACCCGCAAAGAGTGGAGCGATGAGATTTGCAATCAATTTGGTATTTCAGCGGAAATTTGTCCTCCGCTTGTTGAATCCCATGACTGTGTAGGATCGCTGCTTCCGAGCGTTGCGGCGGAGACTGGGCTGTTGGAAAAAACAAAAGTGTACGCCGGGGGAGCAGACAATGCTTGCGGTGCTGTCGGAGCCGGTATTCTTTCTTCCGGAAAAACATTATGCAGTATCGGGACGTCAGGAGTCATACTTTCCTGTGAAGAAGACAAAGAAAGGGACTTTAAAGGGAAAGTGCACTTTTTTAATCATGGAAAGAAGGATTCTTTTTATACGATGGGAGTCACGCTCGCTGCAGGGTACAGCTTGGACTGGTTTAAAAGAACGTTTGCGCCGAACGAATCGTTTGAACAATTATTGCGGGGAGTGGAATCTGTTCCGATAGGAGCAAATGGACTGCTGTACACTCCTTACTTAGTCGGTGAAAGAACGCCGCATGCTGATTCATCTATTCGGGGAAGCTTGATCGGAATGGACGGAGCCCATAAAAGAGAGCACTTTTTGAGGGCGATAATGGAAGGCATCACATTCTCTTTATATGAATCAATTGAGCTATTCCGTGAAGCGGGAAAATCAGTTGATACGGTTGTCTCTATTGGCGGGGGAGCTAAAAATGAAACGTGGCTTCAAATGCAGGCTGATATTTTCAATACGAGGGTGGTTAAGTTAGAGAATGAACAAGGTCCCGCCATGGGGGCTGCGATGTTAGCTGCCTTCGGAAGCGGGTGGTTTGACTCTCTTGAAGAATGTGCAGAGCAGTTCATTCATGAAGCAGCTGCATTTTATCCAAAAGAACAAAACGTTCAAAAATATAAAACACTATTCGAGTTGTATAAGAACATTTACGTTCACACAAAAGATCTCAACACAGCTTTAAAGAGCTTTAGACAAAAATGAAGAAAGAACCTCGCCAAATTGGCCAGGTTCTTTTTATATTGCACAAAAACAGACACGGTGATATAATCAGAACACGCGCGCTTTCTGTGTGAAAAGTCATAGTTATCCATCTTATATTATGATTATATCATGCTGAAAAGCTCTTGTCAAATTTTTTTGAAGGGGAGATATAGAATGAGTTCTTTGGTTCTCGGCATTCACGAAATTGAAAAAACACAGCCTTTGCTCGTTGGAGGAAAAGGGTTACATTTAGGGGAATTATCAAAAATTCAAGGAATACAAGTACCGGAAGGATTTTGTGTCACAACCGCAGGATATCAAAAAGCCATTGAACAAAACGAAACGTTACAAGCGCTGTTGGATCAACTGACCATGCTGAAAGCGGAGAATCGGGATCAAATTGGTGAAGTCAGCAAAAAAATCCGGCAAACCATTATGGAAGCAGAAATTCCTTCAGATGTAGTCAAAGCAGTTGCTTGCCATCTCTCCCGGTTCGGCGAAGAACATGCCTATGCCGTACGTTCCAGTGCGACAGCTGAGGATTTACCGCATGCCTCTTTTGCCGGTCAACAAGACACCTATTTAAATATTACCGGCGTCGATGCGATCTTGCAGCATATTAGTAAATGTTGGGCGTCCCTATTTACGGATCGCGCGGTCATTTACCGTATGCAAAATGGGTTTGATCACAGCCAAGTTTATTTATCCGTTATCATCCAAAGGATGGTGTTCCCTCAGGCTTCGGGAATTTTATTTACCGCTGATCCGATGACCGGAAACCGAAAGCTGCTGTCCATCGATGCCGGTTTTGGACTTGGTGAAGCACTGGTCTCCGGCTTAGTCTCTGCCGATTGTTATAAAGTACAGGACGGGCAAATCGTCGATAAGAGAATAGAACCAAAAAAATTGGCTATCTATGGACGAAAAGAAGGCGGAACGGAAACACAGGAGATCGCTCTTGATCAGCAAAAGATTCAAACACTGACTGATGAACAAATTTTACAGCTGGCACGTATCGGGAGACAGATCGAAGCTCATTTCGGCCAGCCGCAAGATATCGAATGGTGTTTGGACCGCGATACTTTTTATATTGTCCAAAGTCGTCCGATCACAACGTTATACCCCGTTCCTGAAGCGAACGATCAAGAAAATCACGTCTATATCTCTGTTGGTCATCAGCAAATGATGACGGATCCCATAAAACCCCTTGGGTTGTCTTTTTTTCTGTTGACGACTGCTGCACCCATGCGTAAAGCCGGCGGAAGGCTATTCGTTGATGTCACACATCAACTGGCATCTCCTACTGTCAGAGAAGTTTTCTTAAAAGGCATGGGGCAGCACGATCCGCTCTTAAAAGACGCACTTATGACCATAATAGAGCGAGATGATTTCATTAAGCCGATACCTGATAAAACGGCACAGATTCCCGGCAAAGGCAATGCAGATATGCCGGATCAAGCTGAAAACGATCCGGCCATTGTTTCTGATTTGATTAAGAGCAGTCAAGCATCGATAGAAGAGTTAAAACAAAATATCCAGACGAAATCAGGATCTGATTTATTTCGTTTTATTTTGGAAGATATCGAGGAATTAAAGAAGATTCTATTTAACCCAAAAAGTTCGGTGTTGATTCGAACTGCAATGGATGCTTCATCATGGATTAACGAAAAAATGAACGAGTGGTTAGGTGAAAAAAACGCAGCAGATACGCTTTCTCAATCTGTACCCCATAATATTACCTCGGAAATGGGGCTTGCGCTATTGGACGTCGCCGATGTGATCCGCCCTTATCCAGAAGTAATTGCCTATTTAGAGAATGTAAAAGATGATCACTTTTTGGATGGGCTGGTGACCTGTGAAGGCGGGCGGGAAACCCGTGACGCGATCTATGCTTATCTCAACAAGTACGGAATGCGATGTGCCGGAGAAATTGATATGACAAGAACTCGATGGAGCGAAAAACCAACTGCACTTGTCCCTATGATTCTTAATAATCTCAAAAACTTTGAGCCAAATGCCAGTCAGCGGAAATTTGAGCAAGGGCGGCAGGAGGCGTTGAAGAAAGAACAAGAGTTATTAGACCGATTGAAGCAATTACCGGATGGTGAACAAAAAGCCAAAGAAACCAAACGAATGATCCGCATCATCCGGAACTTCAGCGGCTTCAGAGAATATCCAAAATACGGCATGATCAGCCGCTACTTCGTTTATAAGCAGGCTTTACTGAAAGAAGCCGAACAACTCGCAGAAGCGGGCGTTATTCATGAAAAAGAGGACATATACTATCTCACTTTTGAAGAACTTCAGGAAGTCGTACGCACACATAAATTGGACTACCAAATCATCAGCACACGAAAAGGCGAGTACCAAGTATATGAAAAACTATCTCCGCCGCGTGTTATCACATCTGACGGTGAAATCGTTACAGGCGAGTACAAACGAGAAAATCTCCCGGCTGGAGCGATTGCAGGGCTGCCCGTTTCCTCGGGAGTCATAGAGGGGCGGGCACGGGTTATTTTAAACATGGAAGATGCCGATTTGGAAGATGGGGATATATTAGTTACTCCCTATACTGATCCCAGCTGGACACCATTGTTTGTATCCATAAAAGGCCTGGTCACTGAAGTTGGCGGACTGATGACCCATGGAGCGGTTATCGCGCGTGAATACGGCTTACCTGCAGTTGTCGGAGTTGAAAATGCAACCCAATTGATAAAAGATGGGCAGCGAATACGCGTTCATGGAACAGAAGGCTCTATTGAAATATTATAATAGCGGGGGTGTGCAGCACGTCACCAGATATTTCCCGCATTTTAACTAAAAAAGACCGGAACCTCTTAAAGGAGGAATCCGGTTTTTTTTATGTGAAAATGACTTAGTATTTTGTAGGCGGACCCTTTTTAAATAAGTGTGGAAGGCCGCTAAGATACCAAACAAATAAGATTCAGTGACTAAATCTAACGAATGACAATTTTATAAAGGGGGTGAGTAATATCCTTTTTAAGTTCACAACATCTGTAATCCTGATGAATTAAAAACGCCTTAGTTTTTTAACAACTATTTAGAAGTTTTGTTCATGAACAAGTTTTTATTCCGAATTGGATTGTTCGCCTTATTCTTCATAGCGGCAATATTGGCGCAGGCAGGGGAGGAAACTCTCCCGCTTACCAGAGTAAAAATAAAAAATGGTTATCTTAGATTGATTTTTTAAAAGTAAAAACGCCATAAAACTTCTTATGGCGTCTGTCCGAACTAAGGGATGCAATGTTTGGGAGACGAATATAAATCGTCAATGTGCTAGAAAAGGAATGCAGCACCTACAATGATTAACAAAATGAACAGCACAACGATCAATACGAAAGAACTTCCACCGTAATTTCCACCGTAGTTCCCCATATTATTGCCACCTCCTGTTGTTAGGATAGTACATAATATGCCGGACGATAAATTTCGACATAGATTTAAGTCTAAATAAGAAAAAATGGATGTTATGTCTAAAATGAAGAGCTTAGAAGAATATAAAATAATGGGAAGTTAACTGAAAGAGAGAAATGGATTGGACGGTTTGCTGTTTAAAGAGGAGGGATATGGCTAAACATGCAATAAAACTGTGTATGAAAGTGGTGAGCCATGAAGTTACTTCATCATGCAGAGCCACATACGAAGAGGTACAGGGGAATTATAGTTAACGAAAATATTCATCATTTCCCGGGCAAGCGCAGTATACGACAAATCAAAACAAATCACAAAGGGACGGAAGGTACGATACAAGGAGGCTGCTTGCGGGTATGTGGTGCAGATAAAGTTTCCGTTTCAAAAAGGTCATATGTTTATTCCAAACTTTACGTTTATTCCTGCAGAATGCTTGTAAAAGAAAGTCGGCAAAACTGCCGACTTTCCTAACGGAATTTAAATCTCAACAGTCTAAAGAAACCATCGACACTATCACCGGTGCCGCTATCATATTTCAGGATGTATTCTCCTTTTTGGTTAACGCTGAATTCTTGAATGAACGTTTTCCCTGCATTTAATGTCGTAGAGGATAAGAGTGTATTTCCATTAGGATAATTAATGGTGAATTTGAAAGATTTGCTGCCGTCATTCGCAACAAAAACTCTGATTTTTCCTGGAGAGCTGCCTTGATAGTTGAATGAAAACTTACCGGTACCGCCAGAAAAAGGCTGACACGCAATATACGGAGCGTCACATGACCAACCAGCAGGTTTCATAACTTTATCTGGGTTTTGCAAAGGTTTTGCAGAAACATCTGCAGTCCCCATTAGTGGAATTAACCCAAAAGCAAGAGCGCCGGCAATAATTTTCTTTTTCATTCGTATTCCTCCTCTTAATAGTGAATGTGATACAGCTATAAATTTACAATATTTATAAAATAATTCCTTTTTTCAAGTTGAGAGAAGAAGAAAAAATTAAAAGAGGACAAATAAATGTCACAAATTAACAAGCCATACACTGCAGTAAACTGGTCAAAGCATGAAGATGATTTCACTTAAAATGAAAAAGCGGCCTATTGGGTGGGGTATATTTGTAGGCAACGATGACCGGGGCGGCTGAGGATCAACTGAAACGAAGTATATTCTATATTCCCAGGCAAGGAGTATTTCTTTAACCTGAAACTTTTATAAAGCATTAACGTATTACTTTATAAAGGTAAATAAGGAGGCTTCTGAATGGGATTGAAAAATTTCTTTAATATTGAGTTAAAATGCTCTATCTGCGGAAAAACATTAAAATCAGGGGATGAGATAACAGCTTATCTTACACTTCCGAGTGAGAAGAAGATGCCTGTGGGGAGAATGGATAAAGTGTTAAGCAAACACTCTGATAAGGTCTGCTGTAAAAAGTGCAGTGAGTAGGTTTTTAGTGTTATGAGGAACCTCTGGCGGGTTTCCTCATAACAAATATCAACCAATTAAATTAGAAAAAAGCGAAATTGTGATGATTAAAGTAGATAAAGAACTGAGGGATACCAAAGGGATCATTTTTCGTTTACTTTGTTTTTTTGAAGGTTTGTTTAGCTCGTGGATCACTGCACCCCATAAAAGCATGGATGCTAAAATGATAAGACTCATATGTAACAACACTCCCTTGTTTTTATGAATTTTACCATATTTATCACAAGAATGTCGATAGAACGAACATCTCTATAAAAAGAAGATTTTTATCTGAAATTGTTGAGAGATTCAGTGAACTATTATGTAGATTAAATTAGAGAAGTTCGAAAAAGGCCTCAAATTACTCAGTGAAGATGAATATGAAGAGGTTCACAGTTCATATCCTACAATTGCTCAAACGTTCAGTCACATCTGCGCGGTGGATGTTATGTGGCTTCAAGTGCTTAAAGGGATAGACATGCAGGAAGCATTGGAAGGTTCTATGGCTTATGCGGAAAGGGCTCATTTATATTCTGCAGATGAATTTGCGGCGTCTTATGAAGAACTGGCTTCACAGTTTGAAGAATGGATGAATAGCCAAACAGATTTAGAACAAAAAATGAACTTAAATAATCCTTGGTTAGGTTACAGAGAAACTGCTTACTCAGAAATTTTATTCCATGTTGCCAATCACGGAACTTATCATCGGGGCAGCATAACAACTATGTTAAGACAGCAGGGCTACGCTTCGGCAATGAATGACCTTGCATTATATTGGTATCAGGGTTAGTTCAGAGAGTACTTGCAAAATGAATAACCGCTGAATGGTCTGTAGAGCTTTTTTTCTGAACTAAATGACAAAGTCTCATTCAGTCTGAGTGGGGCGCTGAGCAAGAATAGAGCTCAAAGGCTGCCGTATCATTCCCGGCAGCCTTAATGATTAGGAAGTAAAATCGATAACCATACGGCCGGTCACTTTCCCTTGCTCCATTTCTTCAAATATATCATTCACGTCTTCAATCGGGCGTTTTGTCACTTTAGGTACAACTTTACCGTCTGCAGCAAATTGAAAAGCTTCCTTCAGGTCTTCTCTGGTACCCACTAATGAACCTACTACCTGAATTCCATCTAACACGAGACGGGGAATATCTAAATCCATTTTGTCCACCGGTAAACCGACGGCGACTACGCGAGCTCCTGCTTTTACAACATCAATCGCTTGATTGAAAGGGGTTTTAGAGACAGCCGTGATGACCACTGCATCAAGCCCTAAATCGTTAGTCACTTCTTTTGCTTTAGCGACGGGGTCTTCGTTTAAACTGTTTACAACCGCATCAGCGCCTAAGCTCTTAGCAAAATTCAATTTTTCATCGCTAATGTCGAAAGCAATTACTTTAGCGTTAAAGACATTTTTTGCATATTGAACAGCCAAGTTGCCTAAACCGCCGACTCCGAATACACCGATCCATTGACCTGGCTTAATTTCACTGACTTTAACGGCTTTATAAGTTGTTACACCTGCACAAGTAATGCTGCTTGCTGCTGCAGGGTCTAAATGTTCCGGCACCTTTATTGCATAATCAACCGCTACGATTGCTTCTTCAGCCATTGCGCCGTCAACTGTATAGCCGGCATTTTTCACATCACGGCACAAGGTTTCGCGGCCAGTTAAGCAATATTCGCAGCGGCCGCAGCTCTCAAACATCCAGGCAATAGAGACGCGGTCTCCCTTTTTTAAATTTGTTACACCTTCACCAATCTCAGTTACAATGCCTATTCCCTCATGACCTAAAGTGATGCCTGTAACATCCCCGAAATCAGCATTTTTAACATGCAAGTCAGTATGACATACACCGCAGAATTCCATCTTAACTTTAGCTTCACCATGTCGCAAAGGACGTAATTCTTTTTGTACAATCGCTATACTTTTGTCTTTTGTTGCTACTACTGCTTTCAAATCATACACCCCTTTCAGATATTAGCAGAAAATTTTTACTTATCTTACAATCTAGCACACTGATCTTATTTTGAAAACCCTTACATTTTCTTGCGGACAAGTGTTTCTGCAAAAATTGAGGGAGCCATGCAGGAAAGATCCTTTGGATGATTTGTCATCCGAATGGTGTTTAAATGGGGGGATTGTCGTCTCCAAATGCACAGAATTTACATAGTATACATCAATAGACACGTTTTCAAAGGAGGTCTTTTTTTGAGCGATAGAAAGCTGACGGAAGATAAATTCGATAATCGGCTCACTAAGTTTGCGCCCTTTATCAGCCCTAACCCTGTTACATCATTTAATCCGGTTCAAAGATATCCTAAAATCGATAAAACGTCGTTCATAAGTCCGTTTTCCAGCGTGATAGGAGACGTGAGAATAAAGGACAATGTTTATGTAGCGCCAAATGCTGCTATTCGTGCAGATGAAGGAACACCCTTTTATATTGGTTCAAATACAAATCTTCAAGACGGTGTCATTTTACATGGTTTGTTAAAGCAATTTGTCACAGTCAAAGATAAGGCATATTCCATTTATATCGGAAACAATGTAAGTGTCGGGCATGACGCTCCCATTCATGGCCCTTGTTATCTTGGAAATCACACGTTCATCGGTTTTAAGGCAATCGTGTACAATGCAATTATAGGAAAAGGATCATTTGTTTCATACAATGCTGTTATCACAAATGGTGTACGGATTGCACCGAATCGGTTCGTTCCTCCCGGTGCCGACATAGATACACAAGAAAAAGCTGACAGACTCAGAAGAGTGACAGAAGAGGAACGTGAATTTGCACGGGAAGTGCCGCGCGTAAATCAAGAATTTCCCGCTTCTTATAAAGCGTTATTCAGCTAACGAAAAGCAAAATGCGAATATCCTAAATTAAATTAATGCATGAGAATTGGCGTCCCACGATGCAAGGTCAGATAAGTTTTGAGAGTCAGATTTCGGTTAGGAATTCGCAAAGGGAAGAGTTAAAAGCTGTTCATCGGATATTTGTGGGGAAGCTGCAAGAAGGGTCGAAGGTGAGCAGGGCGGCGGATTAAAACTGACCTTCCCTCAAATTTTATCCCAATAGGATTGACAGGAGGATACAATCATAAAAATAAAATGATGCTTCGCGAATGAGCCTAAAAGCGGCTCTTTTATAATCCGTCTTTTACGCTTTAACGTAGAAGTTCAGCACTCATGGTTCTGCTGGATAAGACAACTTTTCTTATACAATTAGCATAGTGAAGTTACTTATTTTTACATAACTGTTGGAAATGGTCTTTCCATCTGAGATAATAAAATTCATCTTGATTGATATATGGGGGAGTAAGGGTGGGCTGTTTTTATCAAGCGGCACGCAAACCATTTTACAAACAAATTCCTCAAGCGGTTTTTATAACCGAAGAAATTAGTGCTTTGGATAAACGCTGTAAGAAAAACTCTCTGTTTAAATAAACGAGGTGAAAATCAATGAATGGTATAGAATTCTTAGAATCTGTGTCGCGACTTGGACAACTCATTTTGGTGTTTTCCTGCTACGCCGTTTATTGGAAATTGGGTAAAACGAAAAGGGAGCGAAGACTTACAAAATTCGAAGCTTTTCTTAGGTTCTTTGTAATGTTTGGTCTATCTGCATGGGGACTGTCGTTTCTTGCTTTGAATTTGTGGTCGTAATCTTTCTGTCGATATTTGACTTGATGGGCTGTTACACCACTTTACACTTTCGGGAAACTCACTAGATATTATCTTCTGATACTGTCTTTAGTGATTCAATAAACGATGTAATATTGTATTTAAAATATTATGTGCGAACATCCATCATGAGAATCGGACGTATTCCGAGCGTATTTATGGGTAAATTGACTTTTTTATGATGATGTGTTAATATTATGCAGTAAAAATATTGAACTATTATATGATTATTAGATTACGGAGGTACATATGAATAGAAAAAGTAGTATGTTAATGAAAATAGTTTCCTCAGTTTCTATCTTGGGCTGTGTAGGTTTTGTAACTGAGTCAGGTTCACAAACTTCTTTTATGAATAACGTAGCTTCTGCTGCGGAAGCAGGCATTCTTCCTAGTGAAAATGCTTCATTATTATCTGAGTCGGGAGATATAAGTCATTATCATTTTGTTAATTCTAGTTCTGTTTTTAATTATGCTGATAACAAATGGGTTTATAAATCATCTACAACACCAATTAAAGATGTTAAATCATTTGATGGCAAAAACCTATATGCTACTGCGGACGATGGTTATTATGCAAAAATACTGAAATGGAATAATAGTTTAAAAGTATGGGATCAACTTGCGAGTTTTAGAGGCGGGCCAATTTTTGATTTAATCAAAACAAGTGATAATAAATTTGCTGCCGGTGGAGGAGAATCACGCAGATATGGGATCAGTTCAACAATTTTCACATCAATTGGCGGTGATGCGAGCTGGTCACAGAAAGTCAGTGGTTATAAATCCAAAGAGTCAAGTTACACCACGGGTGGCTACTTAGGTGTCGTGTACACTGGAGTTGCAATTGATGATAAGATTCTTATGTTCGGTAACTCATATGCTACAAACTATATAAGTGAGTCTTCAGATGGTATTAAATTTACCAGAAAAGGAAGTTTTGATGGTGAATATTTTGATGCTATTTACAATGGAGATAAGGTGGTGGCCGTAGGACAACAAGCAGGAGGGACATTTAGCGATTATGGTTTAGTTGCTGTTTCATCTGATAAAGGCGAAAGTTTTCAAACGACGGTACTGGGGTATAATGCTCCTCTGAATTCTGTTACTTATAAAGATGGAGTATACATTACTGTAGGAGATCTTGGATCAATTTATTATTCTGAGGATGCGCACAATTGGACTAAAGCATCTTCTCCTACAGCCAACAAACTAAATGATGTTGAATGGGATTACGTAAATAAACGTTTTGTTGCAGTTGGGGATTCCGGCACTGTTTTATTCTCCTTAGACGGAAAACGATGGATTTCAGTAAACAGTGGAATAAAAAATAATATTACCAATGTTGTTATGATGGAAAACTCATAATGACAAATAAAAAAAGCAATACCTTTTTAGGTATTGCTTTTTTTATATTTTTGCCTACCGTATGCCGACTAAGCTGGGATACAGGTTCACCATCTACAATGCTGATGGATGTACATTAAATATCAAACTGCAGAGAATTACACTGGCAGGATATGATTTTACCCTTAGTGAAAAGAATTTCACGGATAATCATTTGAACTTGAGCGCGGCTGATAAGGTGAATGGTGATGCAAACAGAAATCATTACTTATTGATCACAAAAGGAGCCGGCTGCGGAGATGTGTGGATTAAAGGCTTTTACGGATTCGAACACGATGAGCCGGATGCAGATTGGTGAGCGATACACAGTCAAGGTATTTCCTTGACCTTTTTTAATGGCAATAAAATTTCTGGATATTAAGATAGTGAATTGATGATCTGCCAAAAAACATAGATCTTTTAAAGTGATGGATATATACTGATTTTAAACAATAAAAAAATGGAAATTTTATTTTTATAAAAAGCAGGTGAACTATATGGAAGCGGCGACTTGGAGCAAAAGTCAAAGCTATACTTACACATTGGCTTTTCCAAGTTTGTCGTATGGTTTGATCTTCGGGCTATATATGTTTGTATACTCGGGTTTTGTGCCATTTGTATTGGTTACTGTGATTATCATTGCTTTTATGCATTTATTACTTACTTTTTGTTTGCTGTTCCTGTGCAACTATGGCTAAGAAAGAAGCCTAAAAAGTTTAGTTTGGTTCATCTTTTCATTTATACAGCAGTCGCTTTTTTAGCCGTGTTCTTGTTCTGGCACATAGGCAATCCGTCAATTGATTTCACAGTTTTCAGAAGTTTCATTTATTACATAATGTGCTTTGTTGCTGCGTTCCTATATTGGTTCTGGAACTCTATATTTCTGAGAAATTACAATGTTCACTGCAAGTAAAGCTGATGTTCCCAAAAGAAAGCGGGTGAGGAAAAATGGAATACATTGAGTTGACTAGGGACAATATTGATGACAATCATATTTGCTGTGCATTAGGTACGAAACAATATGAGGATGCGGTAAATGAAAAGAAGAGCTGGCTCAAAGATCGAATGATTGATGGCTTGGTGTTCTATCGCCTAAACGAACGGGCAAAAGTTTTTATTGAATATTTACCTGCAGAAGAAGCGTGGGTTCCGGTAAGCGCACCTCATTTTATGTTTATTAATTGTCTTTGGGTCTCAGGTAAATATAAGAATAACGGACATGCGAAACACTTGTTAGAAAAATGTGTGTCAGATGCAAAATCCCGCGGTATGGATGGGATAGTTCATATAGTGGGGAAGAAAAAACTCCCTTATTTAAGTGATAAGCATTTCTTTGAACATATGTGATTTGCTGTGCAAGATGAAGCAGAACCCTATTTTCAGTTGGTGTCACTGACGTGGAATGAACATGCACATCCTCCTGTATTTAAAAAACAGGTGAAAAGTAATTCCGTTAATGATGAGGGAATCACAATATTTTATACAGCTCAATGCCCGTTTGCAGTCGGATTGTTAAAGGACTTAAAGGAACTGACTGAAAAGAAAGGACTTCATTTTCAGGCCCGGCGAATAACGTCAAAAGATATGGCGCAAAAATCCCCGGCAGTTTGGACGACTTTCAGCGTGTTTTATAAAGGGACATTTCTCACTCATGAGATGATGAGCGTGAATAAGTTTGAAAAAATACTCAATAAGCTTTTAATGGCTTAACTTTGTTTAATTACCATTGCTCGTTTCTATATTCGATACTGAGGGTTTTTCACGAAAATTGTTCAGTACTTTACATCGCGGGCGGCAAATGAATGATTACTGTTTTTGACAAAGATGATAACGTCTATCATTATAGTAAAAATAGATTGAGATAAGTTCTTCAACAAACGAAGAAGTTCTTTTCAAAGATCGATAACAATGAAACAGGAGACTGCAAATGCAAAAAATTGAAACCCATCGCTTAATTTTAAGAAATTTCACCGAAAGAGATGCGCAAGGTCTGTTGGAATATTCGGCACATCCGAGAGTGAATTGCTTTCTTGATGACAGAATATCTACGTTAGAAGAAGCTGCCGTAAACGTTCAAAAAAGAAGCCGAGATGACTCTTATATTGCAGTTTGTTTAAAAGACAGTAATGATCTAGTCGGAGAACTATTTTATTTAAAAGAAGAGCCAGATACCTATTCTGTTTGCTGGAATTTCAATGCCCGTTTTGAAGGGAAGGGATACGCAAGTGAAAGTGCGAAGGCTTTCTTTGAGTATCTCTTTATGCAAAAAGAAGCAAGAAGGCTTTATGCATATGTTGAAGATGATAACTACAGGTCACAAAAACTATGTGAAAGATTAGGAATGCGTAAAGAAGGTTATTTTCTTGAATTTATTTCATTTACTGCACACGAGGATGGAACACCTAAATATGAAAACACTTACCAATACGCATTGCTAAAGAAAGAATGGTTAAAACAAAAACATAGTTAATAGAATTTGTGGGGAGATAACCTCTCCTTTACCGAAAAAACCTTGCTAGAAGCAGGTTTTTTTGTATTTAAGTTAAATACTTCATTAGGTTACCTAGTAACGAACAAAAAGATTCAGCTTGAAGGTTGGGAAAAACATGAAAATCATTATAGCAATGTTGTAAAATTAGAGAGAGGATGATTGTGATGGACATTTTGCAGTTTAGCGACAGAAGGTGCAGGAAGTAATTCGAATCAGCAATGTTCAATTCATTTTGATGAATTTAAAGAAGCGCTTGAGAATGGAAAAGTGGTTGATAATCAAAATGTTAAAAGCTGTTCAGAGTCAAGACCTATTTTACGGTGAGACTGAAAATATGCTCTTAATCTTCTGATGTTATTCAAAGCTGACACCTCTTGAAGCTTATGTATAAGAAAATAATACCATTGAAATATATGTGATATCAATGAATAAGGTTGGAAACGGAGGGGTTCAAAGTTGGGGCGATCTTGTGTAAAAGAAAGGATCAGGATGAATGTGAGCAGCATCCACCCTGATCAATGGGGTTCACAGTGTTCTATTTCATTGTATTCCAATCGGAATAATATAACAAGGGTGAAAAAGAAATAAGCGGAATGTTTTCGGCTTCTTCTGCTTCTGGAGCGGGAAAAGGAAAGTGAGATGTTTGAATGAAAATAAATGATTATCTGAAGGAAAGGTTTCCGACTTTTAAAATTAGTGCCCGGCATTTTTCATCAATGGGACGTGGGAATTCATTTTTCTCTCGGCGGCAATATGTATCAATTTAATGAAAGCGGTGCTTTGAATCTTGAGTATTTTCAGCTTGTTCATCATCAAACCGCCGCACTTTTCAATGAGCTGTTTGAACATAGCGATGACACGTTCCTTGTTGCCAACGTGTATAAGCACAAATCTCAAGGTAATCATGCGAGAAAATTAAAGGTTTATCAGCCGTTTCTGAAGTGTAAGGATGATTTATATCGGATTCAAGTGAAGACCTGTCCATGCCCGGTCGAAGAAGAATATGAAATGCAGCAGTTTTCTTTATTATGTAAACGGAAAGATCTGCGTATTCCCCAATTACTTAAGGCAGCCGTCCACGAAGATTTTCCGCTGAAGCCATGGTTCGGGGGCTGTTCCGTTGGGTATCCTGATGTTTTCTTTGTGAATATGACAAAAGATATTATTTTCTTTCTGTATGATGACAGAGGGTGTGAAGTCATTGCTCTTGATGCCGGAAGAATACGAAAGCTTTATGATCAATATCACGATTGGATTGAATTGGACTGAATATGCACACATGAATTCGAATCCGTTTGTGGCGGCTTTGTTCTTGCCTAGTCGGGCTGCATGAGTGTAATGGGCAGAATTGAAGGGCGCCAGAAACTTTTTTCCCTCTCATCCCGACCTTCTGCATGTTAAGCTTCTGTATTTATTTTGAACGAATTCCTATTTGTAAAACGGCTGAATAGAATAACATAAAAGCTTTTTTACACAGTGCAGGAGGAGAGAAATGTGAGGGCTGATCACCGTGATTGTATGGAAATTGGAATTTATTCATTTGCAGAATTATATCCCGATCCTCTGACAGGGAAAACAGTCAGCGCAAAGCAGCGGATAGATGAATTGATGAAGCTGGCGAAACTGGCTGACGACGCAGGACTTGATGTATTCGGTGTAGGCGAGCATCATCGTCTTGATTATGCGGTATCTTCGCCGCCGGCCATCTTATCAGCGATTTCACAGATCACTGAAAATATTAAGCTGACCAGTGCCACGACTGTATTATCCACAGCAGATCCCGTCCGTTTATTTGAGGATTTTGCAACGCTTGACCTTATTTCAGACGGCCGGGCGGAAATCATTGCGGGACGGGGCGCATTTTTAGACTCGTTTCCTCTTTTCGGTTATGACGTAGGCCATTATAAAGAACTGTTTGAAGAACACATTGACCTCTTTTTAAAATTAAATTCCGGGGAAGAATCGGTTACCTGGAAAGGACGTTACCGGCCGCCGCTGCGCGAGGCAGAAATTTCTCCGCGGCCTTTTCGCGGAAGCATTCCGCTATGGTTAGGTGTTTCGGGGACTCCGGAAAGCGCAGAACGGGCCGGGCGTGCAGGCGCGGGTTTGGCATTAGCTGTACTGAGCGGTGATCCGATGTCATCTAAGCCGCTTGTTGACAAATACCGGGAAGCGGCTTCTAAAGCCGGTCATCCTCCGGAACATGTGAAGGTTGCCGTAACCGGACATATGTTCATTTCAAAAACAAATGAACAGGCAATACAAGAATTTTATCCGTATCATTCAAATTACTGGTCTCACGTTCATTCATATCACGGGATCGATGAGCCTTTAACGAAGGAAGATTTTGAGCGGGCGTCCGGAAAAGAAACAGCTTTATTTGTGGGAAGCTCACAGCAGATCATTGAAAAAATCATGCATCAATACGAGTTATTCGGACATCAGCGATTTCTCGCGCAAATCGATATAGGAGGTATGCCGTTTAAAAAAGCCGCGGAAAACATCGAACGATTAGCAGCGGAAGTAGCACCGGTTATCCGAAAAGAAACCGGCAAATCCAGCGAATGAAGTTCTGAGCAAAAGGGGCGGGCCGGTCAATCGCGGATTCGACAACAGAATCGGCCCTGCTTTTTCTTTATGATTATAAAAAACAAAGGGGAAAGCGCGAACCTCATTGCTTTTTCCTATCAAGAAAAGGAAGGTCATTTCATCCTCCATCGTGAAGTGTATATACCGAAAGGTTTTTATTAATAAAAGAGGGAGGATGATGCAGTAATGAAGGGTTTAGTCAAAGCTGCAGTTTTAACTGTTACTCTTGGGATTGGAGGCGCTTTCTACACAAGTGATGCATCTGCGCACGGGTATATAAAAGAGCCCGTCAGCAGAGCGTACATGGGAGCATTAGAGAAACAAACATTGGGCTGGACGGCCGCTGCGCAGAAATATGGCTCCGTCATTGATAATCCTCAGTCTGTAGAAGGGCCGAAAGGATTTCCGGCTGCAGGTCCGCCAGATGGAAGAATTGCGTCTGCAAATGGAGGATCGGGACAAATTGACTTCGGTTTAGACAAGCAGACTGCAGATTATTGGGTAAAACAAAACATCCGCGGCGGTTTTAACACCTTTACTTGGTACTACACGGCCCCTCATGCGACATCAAAGTGGCACTATTATATCACCAAGAAAAACTGGAATCCGAATAAACCTTTGTCAAGAGATGAATTCGAATTAATCGGAACGGTAAACCACGACGGTTCCAAGGCAGATACGAATCTGACTCATAAGATTTTTGTGCCGACTGATCGAAGCGGGTATCATGTCATTTTAGGGGTATGGGACGTTGCGGATACTTCCAATGCCTTCTATAACGTCATCGATGTAAACCTTACACAATAATCTATGAATTACTGATCGGCTGCATGTTGATACATCGGCCGATCTTTTTAGTTTTAATGTGTGAATGAAAAGGGGAAAAACAGCAGAGCGCCATAAACATTTCATTTATGGCGCCGTACGATCATGGAGGTGGTGCTGACATGGATGCGGAGGTAAGAGGATTCTTAATAACCGCCGAGGAAAGAAGCCCCAACGATGATTAATAAAATGAATAGCACCACGATTAACGCAAAGGAGCTACCATAACCACCTGAGAATCCCATATAATCTCACCTCCTAAAGAGGATTAATACATATTATGCCGAAATGTAAAGTTTGATAGGGATGCTAGTTTACTTTTTGAAAAAAGGTTTTTTAGTCTATATTTCCTTTACATGACCATCCGTTAAAATGAGTAAAAGGAGGCATCGTACTGCTTCCTGTAATAGAGACGGGTAGGCTCATACATTGAGAAGTTGCGAAGAGAATGCGCAGGTGGCTTGTTTTTTAAAAAATGAAAAGTAACAAGCTATTAGGATTGGAACCTTTTGATTCAACGGAACAGGCTGAAGAAATGATTGGTTGATTTCAAGAGCAGCAGCATGAAAAAAGGGAATGCGAGAAGGAATAGAGAAAAAGATGCGAAGGGCATAATCGGAACCATGTATCAAAACGGACTGCCTGATGATATACGCGTATACTCCATTCTGAATGGGAACGTTAACGATCTAAATAGAAGAAATTCAAGTGTTCTGCGGTAAATAAAAAAGCCGATGAAGGCTTAACATTGATTAGAAGCCATAAAGCATTCTTTCCGCTGCGCTTTCTGCAGACGGAGTTTGATTGTAAGAAACGATTCCGATAATCACTAACAAGAGGATGAACACCAATATGCTCCACAACATTATTTTTAAAGACTTTGACATGGCTTACCCTCACTTTGAAAGACTTTACCGGGGATGCGATCGGAGCCCGCACTTCAAGTATAGTCGTTATAACGGTGAAAAATGTGCAGTCCAGTTAAAAAAACTTGCGGGCGCTGCCGCAAGTTTTCTCCGTATTAAGGTCTGTGGAATTCAATATGCTGATTATCACGATCGAACCACCCTCTGAAAGCCCAATTGATCCAGCCCCCGTCTCCTTTGTTATCGAAGGACCCGTCTTCGAAGACCCAGATTCTGTAAGTAATACCGTCATAAACGGCTGATCCGTAAAATTGAACGCCGTTAAAGCGGTCTTCATATTCTTGATTTAAATTGAACACCATGACGTTGTACTTCTGTCCTGATGCGTAAAATGTTGTTTCCATAACATTTTTTACCCAGCCGGTTCGGTTTTGATCTGACTTAACCGCTTCAGCAATGCGATCTGAGATTCCGAGAACATCTACGTTTACGTTCAGCCCGGCATCAACACCTGCTGCTTTTACGTTTGGTCTGCTGTTTGGGATAATTTACTTTCTAGCGGATTTGCAACGGGTGAAACGTGAGGCGCGTTTGCGTGTTCAGACTGACTGGCTGCTGAGGCACTGGCTGTGAAAGGAATTGTTAGAGATAAAGCTAAGCATGATCCGACTACCGTTCTGCGATTTTCATGGCTATGACCTCCTAAGGAAATTTTTAAAAATTGTTGCGAATTCATGGTATCGCAGAAAAATTGACCAAGCAAAGAGTAGATTTTCTCAAAAGTCATGTCATTCTATTTGTGTTGTTTTCTGTAAATGAAATACTTTTAATTAGGCAAAAAGGGAAGAAAATAATAGAGTCTTTTTATGTATTGTGATAGGATGACCGGATTTTGGGTGAAAATAGCCCGGAGAAACGCCATAATAAGAAAAACACCCGGAGTTTACCGGGTGTAAAAAGTGTTGATATGTCAAGTTAGCAGCATTTTTTACATTTTTTGCATTTTCTTTTATAAACAACGATGTAATCATAATCAAGATGCTTTTTATCTTGTTTCTTCTTTTTTTGTTTAGGTTGCTTTGGGTGGTGATCATAATGTCCGTTCATATCCATATCCATGTCCATATCCATACCCATATCCATACTCATATTCCTCCTTTTTTCATCTGACGGTAGTATTCTATGACAGAAAGTATGGATGGCTTGGACAAATGAAACGGTATGCTGAAAAAGAGGCATCTCATTCGGTATAAAAAACAGGATCATACCCGCCCGATAGAAAAGAGAGGAGATGATCCTGATATTGAGACCCTATTTGATAACCGCAATTGCAATGCCGTACCCTTTTTCAGAACTGTATAAGGCCGTCAGTTTCAATACCTTCCAGCCTTCCGCGGCTTTAGTCCCGATTCCGTTATGGGCCGTGATATAATCTCCCGGGCTGACCGTACCGTCGACCCGTACGTAATGCCGGCCGTTGAGTCCGACAATGTGCCATTCGTCTCTGGCCGCGCGTGCTTCATAGTCAGCTTCAAGAGCCGGACTGCAGTCCGGGTTTTGTTTCGGCACGCGTACCGTTTCTCCTGTTTCTTCGTCAGTCACATTTTCGTATATGAAACCGCCGAACTCATTTGTCAAAAAGCGGCTTTGCCATCCGAAGCTTGCGGCTCCTGAGATAAAAGCGGCTGTTTCTGAAATGACGCCGAGCATGTAATCACCGACGTGAGCCGGTTCAATTTTTTCGCCTTTTACTGTGACGATCGTCCCGGCGGGAATTGTCTGACCGGTTACACTTTCAAAATATTCTCCGTACCCTGACAAGGAAGAGGTGACAGCTCCGGCGAACGTACCGTGGCCGCCCGCTGAATCCAGTTTCCATTTGATGGACTGATGCCCTCCGGCAACCGTGTATGGTTCTTCCAATGTAATGCTTTCTGATGACAGAATCGTTCTGGAGACTTTGCTGCCCGTAATATGGACATTGTTTGAAGCGGCGATAAATGCCCTTGAACCTTCAGAACTTGAACCTCCGGAAGAGCTGATGATCGCATTTCTGTCACCTCTGGCCGTAATATCGCCTGTTCCCGCAATAACGGCGCTTGTCGGGTTGAATGCAAAACCGGAGCTGGTCGCGAGCTGTGCGCCTCCCTTTAAATTGACGGGGATCTGCTCATAAGTCTGTCCTTTTATAGATGCGGCCGCGCTGTAACCTTCCGCTTGCACCCCGAGAATGACGGCCTGACTGTTAGGGGACGTAATTCCGACGGAACCGCCGTCTCCGATCATCGTACCGTTCATAATATTTACGTTATATTGGCCTCCGCCGATTGAGATGCCTTTAGGAGAAGACTTGTATATATCAAAATTTAAAATTTTAACATAATCGGTTTTATTTGATCCGCCGGATATATTGATGTCAACACCTGCTTGTGTAAAGCCGCGTATTTTAATGCCGTTGATCGTAATATTTTGACTGCGGTATTGAAGAGCCACGACTGGATTCCCGCCATAGTCGTATGAGGGATCACCAATAGCTGTGAATCCGTTTACATTAACGTTTTTATAGGCAGAGATGACCAGCGCCCTCGGGGTCACACCGTCATAGAGAGCATTAAACACCGGTTCAATCGCGGTGCAATCGGTTAAAGTAACATCATAAGCCGTCGTGCTTTCGGGGTCTGAGGCCTGATGATGGCCGATATGACGAATATCAAATGAACGTACATCACGATACGAAACATGCCCGATAATATGAACATTTTGAGAAGCCGGCCACAGGCTGTGCGCCTTTACCTCAATCCCGCGGATATTTCCGCTCGTATAGTTATTTAAAAGCCATACATGTTTAGAGCCGTCGTCAATTTCAATGCCGTTCGAGTTTGCGCTGCCCTCAGCATGCTCTGTGCCGCGGGGGTTTCCGGAATGGCAGTTGGAAATGAAAATATACTCGCTGTAATGGGTGGTAATGCCGTCGTCTCCGGCGCCGTATGCCACACAGTTATCAATCCATATATATCGGCACCCGTCTTTCGTCCATTCTGTTTCAGGCAAATGATCGTAAGTCGGAGATGTAATATCAATACCATGGAGACCCGCGTTAACCGTTTCAACATTCTTAATCCAGCCGTATTGCACATTAGCAAACGTTAAACAGCTGGAAAACTGTCCTCCGGGGTTCCTGACCCCGCATTGACGATCAGGATTCCAGTCTAAAGTCATGTTCTGGACAAAAATATTACGGTTTCCATTATCGTAATCATCGTTAGTAATGACCCATTCGTATGCGGGAGTGTCCTCATGAAGCTTTAGCACGGTAATCCCTTGTCCCTCACCGGAAATGGTAGTCCATGAGGGGAGTTTTATCCCTTGAACCAAAAATTCTCCTGCGGGAACATTTACTTTGACCCGGCCGTTCCCGATCGCTCTCCGAAAGGCTTCCGTATTGTCCCGGCCGTCAGGGATCGCTCCGTAGTCCTCCACATTCACTTCCCGGGTGATTTTATTCTTAAGCATTTCGTATTCTGTATCAAGCCGTTCTTTTAAAAGTGAGGTGACCATTCCTTCCGCCGTCACCCGGGCATCTGCGATCTCAAGATTATCATCCGTTGCGGAATGCTTAATAAAATTCTGCATCCTTGCTTTGAGATGCTCCAATTCAGAGGGCTGTGCAGGGCGAGACTGCAATGGGGCGTTTAAAGACGGATCAGGAAAGTTTTTAAATTGAACCATTCTAAAGACACCTCTTTCTTTTGATATAAGCGCCTGAGGCAGGGGACAGAAAAGAGTCGCGCGCCCTTTAAGCGCTTATTCTTCAAATTCTTTATTCAGAACGAAATTCCTTTTGAAACCAAGGTGAAATTTTAAAAAAGCTCTGGTGAAAGAACGGATATAAAGCTTTGCATTATTGTAATTGAAGCTGTCATGTGAAAATGGAGGAAAAAACTGATAGGAGGGGCCCTCATTTTAGGTTTATTCTCATTGACTTCGCAGTGCTTCCTCTTCGGCTGCATATACACCAAAATCAACATTCTTAACAGTTAAATGGTATAATGGGGCACGGATTGGTCATCAATACGACTGAAATAGGGAAGCAAAAGGAGCAGCGAAAATGACTTTACAAATCAAAATTAAATATTCAGATGATACGCAAACGAGAATCAGTAAAATTGAACAGGGCGATTGGATTGATCTGCGGGCAGCTGAAGATATAACAATCAAAAAAGGTGAATTCAAACTTATCCCGCTTGGAGTTGCGATGGAACTGCCGGAAGGATATGAGGCCCATGTCGTTCCGCGTTCAAGTACATATAAGCATTTCGGTATCATTCAGACAAATTCAATGGGTGTCATTGATGAATCTTATAAAGGCGACAATGACTTCTGGTTTTTTCCTGCATTCGCGCTTCGGGATACCGACATTTCCAAGGGGGAGCGGATCTGCCAATTCAGAATCATGAAGAAAATGCCTGAAGTGAAGCTGATCGAAGTAGACAAGCTCGGGAACAATGACCGCGGCGGACTGGGATCAACAGGCACGAAATAAAACGAAAAAAGGCTGCTTAACAGCAGTCTTTTTTTTATGGAAACAGCAGTTACATTCAATTTGTTTCGATGATTCTTGAATTGGGAAATCATACGTCACGTTCGAATTTGACTTCGAAATAAGCGGCCGCTCCGTAATCGTTTATGCCGGGAGCAAATATTTGAGCCGGACGCCAGCCCAGCTCAGCATATTGATAAAATGATTTCCCTGCAGTCCTCACTCTCTTCCAAAACTAATGAGAAGGGTTTCATTTTTATCATTTAAGTTTTTGTATCTTTGACAGAAAGACTTTTTTAGGTTAAAGGATAGAGGTTGTTTTGATGTTTTTATTCTCCAAGATGAACGGAGGTTTTGTCCAACGTATATAATATTGTGACAAAAGTGTAAACAAAAGAAAGGATGATGTTATGGCAAAAAGGGTTAGAAGAGTAGAGCGTAAAGCAGCTGGCAAAGAGGCAGAGCAGAAGAAACCGTCCAAAGTCACCCTGTTCTGCCGTTCGCTTCAAAGGCTGAAGCATTTGTATTGTAACATAAACATACAAATGCCATCAATAACCAAAAAAGGAATTTTAGTTTTAATTTTACCGTTTTTGCTCCTGCCGTTCTTTCAGGCTAATGCCGCTTCAGATATTTACGGCGGTTTCGAGGAATTAAAGCTGAATGAAGATCCTTCCGATTTTTCCATTTCAACGCGAGAGCATGACCCTTCTGTCCTCATATTAGCTATACACGGCGGAGGCATAGAGCCGGGTACCAGTGAGTTATCTAGAGAAATTGCCGAAAACCGGAGTTTATATTTATTTGAAGGGTTAAAATCAGCCGGTAATGCGGCTCTGCATTTGACAAGTTCGCATTTCGATGAACCGAAGGCCGTGCAAATGGTGAAAGAGCACTCTAATGTCATTTCATTGCACGGTTACGGCAGTGACGATAAAAAGATAAAAATCGGCGGTACAGACAGAGAGCGGGCCGAACTTTTGACCGATGTGCTGAAACGGCACGGGTATCCTGCCGTTCTTCTTGGCATAAATGATAAATATGCAGGCGTCAGTCCGAACAACCTTGCCAATCAATCTTCATCCGGACTGAGTATTCAAATCGAAATGAGCACCGGCTTCAGAAAATCACTATTTGACACTTTTACGCTGAAAAGCAGAGCATCCACACAAAATGGAACCTTTTATCAATTCACAAAAACGATTTCTGATTTTATCAGTGACAATTATTAATAAGCACGCCTATTTTGCCGGCGGGGCTTTTTCTTTTGAAATTTATGAAACTTTAAGTTCTTAAGATCGTATACATAATTGACAGGATGAAAGAAAAGAGGTGGGCAAATGAAAGTGATGATCGGGTCTATCATTCTTCTTGTCATCATCGGATTCGGTTTATGGCTGATGCTTAGTCCAATCTTTAAACAAGTGGGAAGCGGAGCCAAAAAATTCAAAAAGTCATGGGAGGAAGAAGATCAGCATGAGCGAAAATAAGCGCGGAAACACAAAAAAAATTCTCGGCGGTGTGATTATAGGTGCAGCCCTTTTAATTGCGGGCGTTACAGCGTCACTATTCATTGAAAAAATACCGAACGGTTATGTCGGGGTTGTATACTCACCGAATGGCGGGGTAAAATCCGACACATTGGACCAAGGCTGGCACTTAGTCGGATTATTTAATAAAGTAACGGAATATCCGGTGCGTATGCAGACAGTGAATAATGAAAATATAAAAGTGGCAACCTCAGACGGTAAAAATATAGAAATGGATATCGCTTACAACTATGTCGTGCAGCCTGATAAAGTAGTCGATCTGTTTAACAAATTCGGCGCGGTAGACGTTGAAACGATTGAAAATACATATTTAAAAACAAGGCTGTGGGATGCGGCGCGAAAATCAATCAGCAAATACTCGGTTATTGACACATACGGGCAAAAATCTGCAGAAGCCGCTGCTGATGTCCAAAAACGGTTTGCTGATGATATGAAGAGTCTTGGATTTTTAATTGACGATCTGACGCTTGGCGTACCGAAGCCGGATAAAGCCACACAGGAAGCTATCGATGCAAGGGTGAAGTCTTCACAGGAACTTGAACGGACACAAACTGAAATTAAAATAGCCGAAGCCGAAGCGAAAAAGAAAAAAATTGAAGCGGAAGGGATCGCTGATTACAACCAAATCATAAAGAAATCAATGTCAGATGAAATGATCAAATATAAATGGATTGAAAAATGGGACGGAAAAACGCCGAAAGCGACAGGCACAGACTCACTGCTGCAGCTGCCGCTGGACGATCAGAAGCAAAAATAAAAAGAGAAGGAGGCGAATGCCTCCTTTTTATGTTTTTTCCTGAGGGTCTTTTTCCGGCACTAATTCTTCAGACGCCTCGGTTTGATAGCTCCATAGCGTGCTATCCGTCTCTGTTGTGTCCTGATAATCTTCGGGAAGTACATATTGCTGCAAATACCGGTGAAAAAATGCCTCAAAAACAGAAATGCAAAGTGCAGAGATAACCGATGCCGCGGCAGGCGAGACATTAAATCCGCCAATATTCATAAGGAATATCCATAATATAATGAATGAAATTCCGAAATCAGCTGCAACGGCTGTGAAATTGCTTGTTCTCGGCAGAATCATGCAATCACCCGCAAAATAAGTGATTAAACTTAAGATCACTGTAATAAACAGAACGTTTAAAAAGGTTACTTGGTACATAAGATCCAGAACAATGTACAGTAAAGCAAGTGTGAGCGCCGTTTTAGAAGCGAAAGCAATTACGTGTTTCATTTGAACCACCTTCGTTATTTCGTTTAGTCTTCATTGTAAGCAATCCGCAAATTTTTAAACTGGTATATAGTGGTTATAAAGTATACGTTTTAATAAAATGTGAATAGACATCACAGGATTCGCAAGTTAAAATATGTAAAAAGGGGGATGCAAATGAAAAAATACTGGATATGTATTGCTGTTTTTTTATTATGTTTTAGCGGAATACACTCAGCTAAAGCGGCTACCACTGAATTTGGATCAAAAACAAGCTTCACTTTGGAGGGAAATGCAAAAGAGTTTCATATTGAAAATCCGGGGGCTGTAGCTGCCGACGATTACTTTTTAGGATATAAGTTCACCATAATGAACAACTCTTCGTGCGGTTTAAGCATGAAACTCCAGCGGATGGCGCTGAACGGAAATTTTTATACATTAAGCTCTAAAACCTACAGCGGCAGCTGGTTAAACCTCAGTGCCCAGGATAAAAAATCAATTGATCCGTATCACAAATACAGGATTCTGGTTGAAAGTTCTTCAAACGTCTGTGGCCCCGTCTATATTAAAGGGTTATACGGTGTAGAATATTATCATTTTGATTGAAAATAGATACTCGCTAAAGGCAGCGGGTTTTTTTATATTTAAATATAACTTATCGTACTATGTACTAAATATTCATATATAAATTTTGATGCACCCGCCCAAAAAAAAGATAAACAAAAGCAAATTCATCACGCACTAATATACAAAGTTGAAAAATGGATGAAAAGTTTCTCAAGGGAAACATTATTAGTTGACTTCAAAAGTGTGATGTCGGATAATAAGAATGTAAGTTTTTCCTCCTTAGCAGATTCGTTTCTTAAGCCAGGGCGAATCTGCTTTTTTTATGCAAAAAAACCCCTTACAGAGGGGTTTTTTACGATAAATGAAGTTTAATAGAATTAATGTACGGCTCTGAATACGCCGATAACTTTCCCCAAAATGCTTACGTTTTGCAGGATAATCGGCTCCATCGTCGGATTTTCCGGCTGCAGCCGCACATAATTGTCTTCTTTATAGAAGCGCTTGACCGTCGCTTCATCATCTTCGGTCATAGCTACGACGATTTCTCCGTTATTGGCCGTGTTCTGCTGTTTGACGATGACGTAATCTTTGTCAAAAATGCCGGCGTCGATCATACTTTCTCCCATGATTTCTAACATAAAGACATGTTCGCCCGGAGGAACCATCCGGTCAGGAAGCGGAAAATACTCGTCGATATTTTCAACAGCCGTAATCGGAATACCCGCCGTCACTTTCCCGATGACCGGAACGTTTACGACCTGGCTTTTCGGAATTTGGACTTCTTCTTCATCCAATACCTCAATCGCCCTCGGTTTAGTAGGGTCCCGTCTGATCAGGCCTTTTGTCTCCAGCCGCGCCAAATGGCCGTGCACGGTTGAACTGGAAGCCAGTCCTACTGCTTCTCCTATCTCTCTTACAGAAGGCGGATATCCTTTCGTTTTTACCTCTTCTTTAATAAAACGCAGGATATCAAGCTGCCTTTTTGATAGCTTCGTCATATTTCGCACCTCAAAACGTCGATTTTAAGTAGATTATAGCATGATTTTCCTGACAGTACAAACATAGGTTCGAAAAAAACGATTGACAGAAACGTTTGTTCGTATATACTGAAAGGTATAAAAAGCGAACAAACATTCTTATCGGAGGTTGTTTACATGGCGAAAGAATCTATTATATTTGTCGGGCTGTTTACTGCAATTTTAAGTGCCGCTATTTTACTTGTCTCATGTGCGGGGAATGATCAGTCCCTCAGCCAATATGTTAAAATAAAGGTTCAGGACGGCGATACACTCTGGTCACTTGCGGATCATGTAGCAGAAAAGAAACACATTAATAAAGAAGATTTCATTGAGTGGGTGACGGAGAATAATCATCTCCAAACTGCTGATATAAAGCCCGGAGACGAGCTTATTCTTCCGGTTAAGAAAAAGCATCCGGCCGTATATCAGCTGGCCATTGTCAATTAGAGAGGAAAGAGAGAAATGAAGGCGCTCATTTATGCCCGCGTAAGCACAAACAAAGAACAGCAGCAAACATCATTAAAAAGACAGGAAGAGGAGCTCAGTGAGATCGCTGCTGCAAACGGCATGGAAGTCGTGAAAGTCATTTCTGAGAAAGCCAGCGGTTACGAAATGGACCGCGACGGAGTATTTGAAATGCTTGATGAAATTAAAAAATCACATATTGACGCGATATTGGTGCAGGACGAAACGAGATTGGGAAGAGGAAACGCCAAGATTGCGCTTTTGCATTGTATTTACAGGGAGAATGTGAAAATATATACGACGGCTCATAAAGGTGAACTGGAGCTTTCTGAAGCTGATTCGATGGTACTCGAAATCGTCAGTATTGTTGAGGAATATCAAAGGAAAATTCACAATATGAAAATCCGGCGGGGAATGAAAAGAGCCGTAAAAAACGGCTACAAACCTGAACGGAATCTGAAAAACAGGCATGAAAACAGCGGAAAAGAAAAAAAAGAGGTTCCGGTTTCGGAAATTATCAGGCTGAGAGCCAACAAGCTTACCTTTGCAGAAATCGCAGCGACCTTAAGGGGATTCGGCTATGACGTGTCCAAAGCCACGGTTCACCGGCGGTTTCAGGAATATACCGCAGACACAGAAGGCAGCTGACGCGCATCAGTTGTAAAAAAGACTGCGTTTTAGTAGTATATAATCAACACGCACCAAAGGAGCTTATTATGATTTCTAAAGAAAAAATCGCAAGAATTAACGAATTGGCTCAAAAAGCTAAATCAAACACGATAACGGATGAGGAAAAAGCTGAACAGCAAAAGCTTCGCCAGGAGTATTTGAAAGGATTCCGCTCCTCAATGAAAAATACGTTAAAGAGCGTAAAAGTGATTGATCCGGAAGGCAACGATGTCACCCCTGAAAAATTAAAAAGAGAACAACAGAAAAATAATCTTCATTAAACAGAAAGAATACGGCAATACGTATTCTTTTTTCGTATATACTAATATCAGGATGTGTTTACGACAATTTTCAACAAGTTTATCTCAAATTTAAGCTGAAAGAGTTGAGAAAAAGTCAGCATCGCTTTATGATGAAAAGGTACAACAATATGGAAGGGGATTATAATGGATACAATTGAAAAGAAATCAGTTGCCACCATTCGTACACTATCTATAGACGCAATTGAAAAAGCGAATTCCGGACATCCGGGCATGCCGATGGGAGCTGCTCCGATGGCATACACGCTGTGGACGAAATTTATGAATGTAAATCCGCAGAATCCGGGCTGGTTTAACCGCGACCGCTTTGTTTTATCAGCAGGCCACGGTTCAATGCTTTTATACAGCATGCTGCATTTAAGCGGATATGACCTCAGCATTGAAGACTTGAAACAGTTCCGTCAATGGGGAAGCAAAACACCGGGACATCCGGAGTTCGGACACACAGCCGGAGTAGACGCAACGACCGGGCCGCTTGGACAGGGTATTGCAATGGCAGTGGGAATGGCAATTGCAGAACGCCATCTGGCTGAGACATATAACCGTGATTCTTTCAACGTAGTTGATCATTATACATACAGTATTTGCGGAGACGGTGATTTAATGGAAGGCATTTCTTCCGAAGCCGCTTCTCTTGCAGGCCATCTTGAATTAGGCCGCCTGATCGTATTATACGATTCTAATGACATTTCTTTAGACGGCGATTTAGACCGTTCTTTCTCTGAAAATGTAAAGCAGCGTTTTGAAGCAATGAACTGGGAAGTTCTTTATGTTGAGGACGGAAACAACATCGCTGAATTGACGGCTGCAATTGAAAAAGCGCGCCAGAATGATAAAAAACCGACTTTGATTGAAGTGAAAACCACGATCGGTTTCGGTTCTCCAAACCGCGCGGGCACATCCGGCGTTCACGGCGCTCCGTTAGGACTAGAAGAGAGCAAGCTGACAAAAGAAGCGTATGCTTGGACGTTTGAAGAAGATTTTTATGTTCCGGAAGAAGTATACGGGCATTTCAATAAAGCGGTAAAAGAAGCCGGCTCGAAAAAAGAACAGGAATGGAATGAACTGTTCGCGGCTTATAAAGAAAAATATCCTGAGCTTGCTGAACAGCTGTCACTCGGCATGAAAGGCGAGCTTCCTAAAGACTGGGATCAGGAAGTTCCCGTTTATGAAAAAGGCAGCAGCCTTGCTTCCCGCGCATCTTCAGGTGAGGTGCTGAACGGGATCGCTAAGAAAATTCCTTTCTTTGTCGGGGGATCTGCTGACCTTGCGGGTTCAAATAAAACGACAATCAAAAATGGAGGAGACTTCACGGCCAAAGACTACGCCGGGAAAAACTTCTGGTTCGGTGTCCGTGAATTTGCGATGGGCGCTGCATTAAACGGAATGGCGCTTCACGGCGGCCTTCGCGTATTCGGCGGCACATTCTTTGTGTTCTCTGATTATTTAAGACCTGCCATTCGTCTGGCGTCATTGATGGGTCTTCCCGTCACTTATGTATTCACACATGACAGTATTGCCGTAGGAGAGGACGGGCCGACTCACGAACCGATTGAGCAGCTTGCTTCTTTACGCGCACTTCCTAACCTTTCTGTGATCAGACCTGCTGACGGAAATGAAACCGCAGCTGCATGGAAGGTTGCCGTTCAAAGCCAAGATCATCCGACAGCTCTTGTATTGACACGCCAAAACCTGCCGACGATTGATCAGCAGGCTGAAGAAGCGTATGCGGGCGTGGAAAAAGGGGCTTATATCGTTTCCAAAGCCCAAACGGAATCACCAGCCGCTCTTCTTTTAGCGACAGGTTCTGAAGTCGGACTTGCGATCGAAGCTCAAGCGAAACTGGCTGAAGAAAACATTCACGTATCTGTAGTCAGCATGCCGAGCTGGGACCGCTTTGAAAAACAATCGGCCGAGTACAAAAACAGCGTGCTTCCTCCGAATGTGACGAAACGTCTTGCGATCGAAATGGGTTCAAGCTTCGGATGGGGCAAATTTACCGGTCTTGAAGGAGACGTTCTCGCAATTGACCGTTTCGGTGCTTCAGCTCCGGGAGAAACAATTATGAAAGAATACGGGTTTACTGCAGAAAACGTGGTTGACCGCGTGAAAAAACTTTTAAACAAATAACGAGACAAAAGAGGATGAGTCAAATCATCCTCTTTTTCCTGATTATGCGACAAAAATAGAAGGGGCGGCATAACAGTAATAGACAATTCTTTTTTTTCTCCTTTTGTATAATAGAAAGCAATAACGAAGCGCTGTAAAAGGGGATGAGGAAATGGAACGTCATTACTATACGCACCTGATAAAGGATGAGTTTGCGAACCACTACTTCGGGCGGGAAACGGCTATGTTTGAGTTGTTTCGAGACTATCATTGGACAGACCTGACACCCCAGGAATATCAAATGACAGAAAAGCAAGTTCAATATATAACGGAACCGATTCCGGTGATACATATGCATCAGCGTCTCCAGCTGCATTTAAACCGAATGAGTTACAGCCGTTTGGATTCCATTTACCGGCTTACACTGCCCGGAGAAAAGGGCCGCGCCACCTTCATGATGAAAGACAGTTTAATTGAGATTGCAGCTTCGGGAGATTATGAGGCGGAAACGATTTTCTTTGAGATTCTGCGTAAAATCAGCCCCTGTTTTCTTGCAATGGATTTCAAGACACGGCGCTACGGGTGGTTAAATCCGGTCAGAGAAAGAAATTTTGTCTAAAAACGAGGAAAAAGAGATGTAAATGTTGTATAATAGCCTTTGGTTTAGTACACTTTAAACTAGACAACATGAAGGAGGAAATAAAATGACTTTATGGGTTGGCATCCTAGTGGGCGTTGTCGCATTGCTCATAGGTGTTGCACTCGGGTTTTTTATTGCTCGTAAATATATGATGAGCTATTTGAAAAAGAATCCGCCTATTAATGAACAAATGTTACGCATGATGATGATGCAAATGGGAATGAAACCTTCTCAAAAGAAAATTAATCAAATGATGAAAGCCATGAATAATCAAGCGAAATAATACGTACAGATTATGATATAGAGATACATGGTTATAAAAATAAAAAACCCGGAGAGGGTTTTTTATTTTGGCGTCATGTTTCACCCCAACTGCCGGTGTGCAGTTCTTTTTGGTATTGTATGAGAAGGTGGTCAAGCTCCTGGCTGAGTTCTATCGTAATGTTTGATGTCATTCCGTTTGTCATGACGATTTTAAGCAGCTCTGCCCGTTTTTTTTCAATTTCATTTAATAGATGCTCTCTAATCACAGGGATATATCCTTTCATACATAAATCTTTCACCTGAGTCGCTATTATTATATCCACATTTATACTGTTTTTCAAATAAGAAGGAGTATAATATCTCGATGTCAAATTAAATTATATAAGCTTTTTCTATAAAAAGTAATCCTTCTCGGGAAAGTGTTAAAAAAATGAAATGATTTTGTCATAACTCGAAGGGAGTGTGTCATCGTGAGTTTTAATTACTTTCTGACGTTTGGGGCCGGATTTCTGTCTTTCATTTCTCCATGCTGCCTGCCGTTGTATCCCGCTTTTTTGTCTTACATAACTGGTGTCAGTATGGACGAGGTGAAAACAGAAAAGGTGATGCTGCAAAAGCGCGGCCTCGTGCATACACTTTGTTTTTTGCTTGGTTTCTCCGTGATTTTTATCGCATTGGGATATGGAACTTCGTTTATCGGCAGTTTTTTTACCCAATATCATGAAGCGATCCGCCAGTTTGGCGCTATCATGCTGATTCTTTTCGGGCTGGTTACTGCCGGTGTGTTTCAGCCGAAATTCATGATGAAAGAGCGGCGCATTCACTTTAAGCGCCGTCCGGAGGGGTTTATCGGTTCGGTTCTGATCGGTCTTGCGTTTGCAGCCGGCTGGTCGCCGTGCAGCGGGCCTATTTTAGGAGCCGTGTTTTCGCTGGCCAATACAAATCCTTCTTCAGCAGTGCCGTATATGTTTTTATATGTTCTCGGATTTGCGATTCCTTTTCTTGTTCTTTCATTTTTTATTACCAGAATGAATTGGATTCGCAAGCATCAGCTGCTTATCATGAAAATCGGCGGCATTCTTATGATTCTGATCGGAGTTATGCTGTTTTTTAACTGGATGAGCTACATTCTGATCGTTCTGTCAAATCTTTTCGGAGGATTTACGGGTCTGTAACGGATTAATAACTTTTGAACTATTATATACCCTTTTGTTTTTGGTACAATAAGACTAGTTAATGTTAAATATGTGGAGGGGAATATGACACGAGTTTTAGTTGTAGATGACGCCAAGTTCATGAGGGTGAAAATCAGAGAGATTCTGGAATCGGCGAATTTCACAGTGGCCGGGGAAGCGGCTGACGGTGAGGAAGCTCTGGCAGTATATCAAAAAATCCGTCCCGACCTGGTGACTATGGATATTACCATGCCGGTCAAAAACGGTATACAGGCGCTGCAGGATATTTTAGCTTTTGACCCGAAAGCCCGGATCATCATGTGCACCGCCATGCGGCAGCAGCGGATCGTTCTGGAAGCGATTGAATTAGGCGCTAAAGACTTTATCGTTAAACCGTTTGAAGCATCTAAAGTGCTGGAGGCCGTAGGCCGGGTAACGGGAACGTAAACGTGTTCTCTTTTCAAATTGGTTTTTTTTATGTTTTTGGAGTATAGTATATAGTATCAAACTCCGTGCAAGCAAAGGAATGATAAAGATGATGATTATAATTTCATCCGTTATTGCAGCGGCCATGGCAATTTCCGTGATGATCGTCAGGATTAAATCCTCCGACAAGCCCGCTTCACCTAAAAAAATAATTCTCCCGCCGATTTTCATGAGTACGGGAGCGCTTATGTTCCTTTTTCCGATTTTCAGAGTGACGGGCGAAGAATTTTTGGAGGCCATTACGCTGGGCGTGATCTTCTCTATTTTTCTGATTAAAACATCTAAATTTGAGATTAAAAATAATGAAATCTATTTAAAACGGTCAAAAGCGTTTGTGTTTATCCTGATTGGTTTGCTGGTTATCAGAATCGCTATGAAATCCATTTTGAGCACGACGATTGATTACGGAGCTTTAAGCGGAATGTTTTGGATTCTTGCTTTCGGAATGATTGTCCCGTGGCGCATCGCGATGTTTTTGTCTTACCGCAAACTTTCGAATGAACTGAAGACCGCTGATATTCAGATGAATTAAAACCTTTCCGTCCGCCGGAAAGGTTTTTTATTTGAGCAGGGCTTGATAAGGAGTAAGATCAATCTGTTTTTCACGGAGATGCTTTTTTAAAAATTGATGATCCCGCTTAGGAGTGGCCAGTATGTAACCCCTGATGATTAAATCACGGTTTATTTGTTCAGCTTCCTCCGCTAAGGAAAGTTCACCGATTTTTCCGGCGATTTTCGCTTTGGCTACATCCCGAAAGAGCTCCGGCACGGGGGCGACCAATTCATCCAAAAACGCCTTGTCACCCTCATTCCATAAGTGCCTGCTTTTTTCAATATAATAGTCCTGCCAATCCAGTTCTGACCGGCCGTCTTCTTTCGGTAAGCGTTTTAAAAATTTTCGAAACATAAAAAACCCGCCGATAGACAGCAATCCGATCATCACGATGACCCAAAATAAAATAAACCACATAAACCAGCCTTCCAGCATTGTTCTATCACCTCCTTACTTTAACCATATTGTAAACGAAGACAGAATAGAAGAACACATGAAAAAAAGAATAGAAAAAATGATAGATGTCCAGTCATTCCGGTTGCTAGAACATATTCTATCGTATAGTGATTCTGCTATTTGGCCATGGGAGATTCACTTTGAGGGTATATGACTGATATGACCGGACAAAAAAGCCGCTTCCATTGAGGGATGAAAGCGGCTTTTTTATGTTATAGAGGAAATTGAAAGGAAAAAGAGGCAGGAGTCTCATTTGGCTCCTTGTTCATGGAGACGGTCAGAATATGGTTGGTGAAATCAGTGAAAATATGTTTGTCATTCAGATAAAAAGGAAGCATCATTTGTTTGTTTAACGTCCGTTCAAGCGTTTTAACAGAGAGCATAAACTCATTTCCCGAAAGAGTGACGGTTATCGCTTGCACCTGTTTCAGCGCCGTCAGGTCGGCTTCAATGATATATTGACGGCTTGTTTCATATAGATCGATCGGCAGCGTCTCGTCATACCAAGCATACGGGTCCTCGTAAAACTGCCGCAGCCATTCTTCCGTATCATCAAATTCTTCAGCGTTTTTTGAGTGATTCATGGAAGCATCCCTCCATATTAAAAAGCCTTGCTATAACGTATGCAGAAGCTTTGAATGGGTGAATGGCACAAAAAAAACAGACACCGTGGTCTGTTTTACATATCGTGGCTTGTATTATGTTTTTGTCTTGTATGGTTGCGGTTTTTCACTTTTTTGCTTCCGCTCAGCGGTTCCGGCTGGCCGGGGTTATGGCCCTTCGGAGCATTTTTATGCATATCTTTACTCGTATTTTTATTTGTCAAGTTAAAGCCTCCTTTTTTAAGGTGTTCCGGCTATTGGTTTGTTTTTCTTTTTTTATTGTTCTGCCGTTCTTCTTCCGTCAGGACGAGCTGGTCATTTTCTATATAGCCCGCGCCTTTGCCTTGGCTTTTCGCATCATTCATGCCGTTCATTACATGATTGGCTTTCCGTTTTACCATGATCATCACCTCAACATTAATATGGCTCTTTACAGCCCGTTGTATGAGGCGGAAAATCGGACAAAATTTACCGACAATCATGCTGATAAGACGATCTTATTGTATTTAATAAAAACATTGATATTTACTTATGTATGATTTTATACTAAGATGAAATTGTGAGAAAATTGTGATGGAATGTGAACATTCATCTAAAGAACGATCTTGATCATTGAAGGGGGATTTTGGAGAATGACAAATCAGCAAAAAGTCGCAACACAAGACGTTTTCCAAGCAAGAAAAACATTTTCTTCAAATGGAAAAACATACAACTACTATTCATTAAAAGCATTGGAAGACGCAGGGGTCGGCAATGTTTCAAAACTTCCTTATTCTATTAAGGTTCTTTTGGAATCCGTTTTGCGTCAGGTAGACGGACGCGTCATTACAAAAGAACATGTTGAAAATTTAGCAAGATGGGGTACTGCTGAATTAAAAGATATCGATGTGCCGTTTAAACCGTCACGGGTTATTCTACAGGACTTTACCGGTGTTCCGGCCGTAGTTGACCTGGCATCTTTAAGAAAAGCCATGGCCTCTGTCGGCGGAGACCCTGATAAAATCAATCCTGAAATTCCGGTTGACCTGGTCATTGACCACTCCGTACAAGTCGACAAAGCCGGTACGGAAGACGCGTTAGCCATTAATATGGACTTAGAATTCGAAAGAAATGCAGAACGTTATAAATTTTTAAGCTGGGCAAAGAAAGCGTTTAACAATTATCAGGCGGTTCCGCCTGCAACAGGTATCGTTCACCAGGTAAACCTTGAGTTTTTGGCAAGTGTCGTTCATACGAAAGAGGAAGACGGAGAACTTGTGACATATCCTGATACTCTGGTGGGAACAGATTCCCATACAACAATGATTAACGGAATCGGCGTCCTCGGCTGGGGTGTCGGCGGTATTGAGGCGGAAGCGGGAATGCTCGGCCAGCCTTCATATTTCCCTGTTCCTGAGGTCATCGGCGCGAAACTTGTCGGAAAATTGCCTAACGGAACGACGGCGACTGACTTGGCGCTCAAAGTCACTCAAGTGCTGCGCGAAAAAGGCGTAGTCAATAAATTTGTTGAATTCTTCGGACCTGGTGTTGCTGAGCTTCCGCTTGCGGATCGTGCGACTATTGCCAATATGGCGCCGGAATACGGAGCGACTTGCGGATTCTTCCCGGTTGACGAGGAAGCACTTTCTTACCTGCGTCTGACCGGCCGTGAAGAAGAGCAGATCGATATTGTGGAAGCATACTGCCGCAACAACGGTTTATTCTATACGCCTGACGCGGAAGAGCCGATTTTTACAGACGTTGTGGAAATTGATCTGTCAAAAATCGAAGCGAACCTTTCAGGACCGAAACGTCCGCAGGATTTAATCCCGCTTTCCGTTATGCAGGAAACGTTTAAAAAACATCTTGTCAGCCCGGCCGGCAACCAAGGATTCGGAGCGGATGCTGCTGAAGAGAACAAAGAAATTTCATTTAAACTTAACAGCGGTGAAGATGCGGTTATGAAAACAGGGGCGATTGCAATCGCCGCTATTACAAGCTGTACGAATACATCAAACCCTTTTGTATTAATCGGTGCCGGATTGGTAGCCAAAAAAGCGGTAGAATTAGGCTTGAAAGTGCCGAATTATGTTAAAACATCACTTGCACCGGGGTCTAAGGTTGTTACTGGATACTTAGTCAACTCAGGCCTGCTTCCTTACATGAAGGAGCTCGGCTTTAACCTCGTAGGGTATGGCTGTACGACATGTATCGGGAACTCCGGCCCGCTTTCTCCAGAGATTGAAGAAGCGGTTGCTAAAAATGATCTCTTGATCACTTCTGTCTTGTCGGGTAACAGAAACTTTGAAGGACGGATCCATCCGCTTGTCAAAGGAAACTACCTTGCGTCACCTCCGCTTGTTGTTGCATACGCATTAGCGGGCACTGTCAATATCAACCTGAAAACGGATCCGATCGGTGTCGGAAATGACGGACAAAATGTTTATTTCGATGACATCTGGCCGTCCATGGATGAAATCAATTCTCTCGTCAAACAGACTGTTACGCCGGAATTATTCCGCAAAGAGTATGAAACGGTATTTGACGACAACCAGCGCTGGAACGAAATCGAAACGACGGATGAAGCGCTGTACAAGTGGGATCAGGATTCCACTTACATTCAAAACCCGCCGTTCTTTGAGGAAATGTCTGTAGAGCCGGGAAAAGTTGAGCCTTTAAGAGGACTTCGCGTTGTCGGCAAATTCGGCGATTCCGTGACGACTGACCACATTTCTCCGGCCGGAGCGATCGGAAAAGACACACCGGCGGGCAAATACCTGCAGGAAAAAGGCGTTTCTCCTCGTGACTTTAACTCTTACGGCTCACGCCGCGGAAACCATGAAGTCATGATGAGAGGAACATTCGCCAATATCCGCATTAAAAACCAAATCGCACCGGGTACAGAAGGCGGATACACAACACATTGGCCTACCGGGAAAGTGACATCTATTTATGATGCCTGCATGCGGTATAAAGAAGATAAAACGGGCCTTGTCGTCCTGGCCGGAAAAGATTACGGAATGGGCTCTTCACGTGACTGGGCTGCAAAAGGAACAAACCTGCTCGGCATCAGAACAGTCATTGCCGAAAGCTTTGAAAGAATTCACAGAAGCAACCTCGTCTTTATGGGTGTGCTGCCGCTCCAGTTCAAACAGGGTGAAAACGCGGATACACTCGGCTTAACCGGTAAGGAAGTCATCGAGGTGGATGTTGATGAATCTGTACGTCCGCGTGACTTGCTGACTGTCAGAGCAATCAGTGAAGATGGTACGGTAAAAACATTTGAAGTCGTTGTCCGTTTTGACAGTGAAGTGGAAATTGATTACTATCGCCACGGCGGCATTTTACAAATGGTGCTTCGCGATAAAATGAAACAGTAGCAGAATGAACAAAGGAGAGAAAGCAGTCTGCTTTCTCTCTTTTTATGCGGGAGGCCTTAAGATGCTTGCGAAATGGCTGGGCGGAATATTACTAATCGGGTTGTTAGTGTATGCGGGCTGGAACATTTATTCTGTACAAAAAAGTCCGAAAGAAGGGACAGAAGAAGGGATGAAAGCCCCTGACTTTACACTTGATACATTGTCAGGAAAAAGCATCTCCCTTTCTGATTATAAAGGAAAAAAAGTGCTCCTCAATTTCTGGGCGACGTGGTGCAAGCCGTGCCGAATGGAAATGCCCGATATGCAGGAGCTGCAGAAAGAATATCCTGATATTGCGGTAGCAGCCGTTAATTTTACATCATCTGAAAAAAATATACAGGCTGTTAAATCATTTGCTGATCATTATCAGCTGACCTTTCCTATTCTGATTGACAAAAGCGGAATTAACGGAGATTTCAACGTGCTTTCTTATCCGACAACATACATATTAGACGAAAAAGGAACCATTTTGCACATTCGCGTAGGCACGATGACAAAAAAAGAAATGAAAGAAAAACTGGATCTCAAATAGAGGTTCAGTTTTTTTATTGTGAAGGGCTTAGGTTTTGAAAAATTGGAAAAAATGAATGAAAACACGGAGGTGAGAAGATTGAAAAAAATGCGAAAACGTTCTTTTCATGAATTGGTTATGGAAAATAAACGTGAGCTGATGACCAATACGGAATATTTGAATCAGCTTGAAGAAAAGCTGGAGCAGCGGTTCAAACAAAAATAACCTTTAATTTGCAGTCATGTTTGCACCTCCTTTTGCAAAATATACTCTTAAGGAGGGATGAACATGGGCATAAACAAGAAAGACGGCCAGCCGCAATACGCTCCGAGCCACTTAGGGACAAAACCCGTTAAATATAAACGCAACAAAGGGGAAAAGTTTCATGACAAGTCAAACGGACATCCGATTGTCATGCAGACGAAAGGCGAATAACATCATCAAAGGAGAGCAGACATTATGACAAACAATTATCAAAAACCGAATCCGGATGACCGCTCCGATAACGTTGAAAAGCTGCAGGATATGGTCCAGAATACAATTGAAAATATAGAAGAAGCCAAAGAATCAATGGAATTTGCGACAGATGAGGAAAAACAGCGCATTCAAGAGAAGAATGCCAGACGCAATGAAAGCATTGAATCGTTCCGCAGTGAAATCCAGGATGAATCGGCTTCAAGAGAAAACGGCTATCAATCATAATAAAAACCAGGGAAACCTGGTTTTTTTCTCTTTCCGGCTCGTTGTGATAAAATGGGGCTAATCTGATAATAAGGGAGCAGAGAACGTTGCATGTGTCAAAAAAAGAAATAGAAGTGCGTTATGCGGAAACAGATCAAATGGGCATCGTCTATCATGCCAATTACTTAGTCTGGATGGAGGTCGGCAGAACGGCGCTGATTAAGGAACTCGGATTCCTTTACAAGGATATGGAAGATAGAGGAGTGCTGTCCCCTGTATTGGATATCAGCATTTCTTATAAAAAGCCGCTCCGCTACGGAGAAACGGCTGTCGTACATACTTGGATTGAAGAATATAACGGATTTAAAACCGTTTACGGCTACCACATCTATAATCCGGATCAAGAACTTGCCATCAAAGCGACATCCTCCCATATATGCGTTGATAAAGAGAGCTTCAAACCGATTCAGTTTCGCAAAGCTTTTCCTGATTGGCATGCCGCTTACGAAAAGGCAAAAAAATAAGGAGCGGCTGCAGTTATGGCATTTGGAATTACGCGTAAGGAACTGGAAAGGTGGAAGCGGGATGTATCGGAAGGGAAAATCGCTTTTTTAACGCATTACTGGCTGGACGACCGCTTTCCGGAGGCTAAGACCGTGACGAAGGCCGGTTCAAGCGATCTCAATAAGCTGATCAGATGGGGAGCGGAGTATGGGCTGAAGCCGGAGTGGATTCACCATAAAAATGAATTTCCCCACTTTGACCTGCTCGGTGATACGCAAAGAAGCATATTAGAAAAAGAACGTCTGACTGATCATCTCAAAAGGTTCAGGCTGTAAAAAAAAGAACGCATCCGCTGCGTTCTTTTTTTTACACGTAATCAAATACCGGCTCTTCCGCCTGATCTGAATATGTGACTGACAAATCATGATTATCAAAGTACCATAAGTCGCTTTCTTCAATAAAAAAGGTAATGCCTTCAACTTCCGTGCTGGTGCCGATGTTCATCGGCCGGTCTTTTAAAATGCCGAGAGAAAAGCCTTTCTGAACGTTGCTGCATCCCCCGTAACGGACAAAGAAACGGACATGGTCGCCTGTTTCCAGATCGAGCTCTTCTTTGTACCAATCCAGCGCGCCTTTCGTTACTTTCATGTTCATCCGGAACACTCCCTTTTTGTTTCTCATATAAAGAAATTATCTCTATTATAAACGCATATGGCATTTTGATGTCAAAATTGAAGTTTCATCAAAACCATTTGATCTTCGGTTCTGTTTTGTTTATAATCCGTTTGATGTTTGCCCTGTGTCTGTAGATAACAAACGCGGTCAAAAGCGTCACTACGATTAATAAATAAGGGTCTTTTACAAACAGACAGTAAATAATCGTATAAATCCCTGTTAACATTGAAGACAGAGAAACAAATTTCGTAAGGAATAAAAATACGAAAAATACTGCAACCATCGTAACGAATAACAGCGGAGCATAAAACAGCAGGACGCCCCCTGATGTGGCTACGGCTTTGCCTCCTTTAAACTTTGCGAACACGGGGAATACATGGCCGATCACTGCTGCCACCCCTGCGAGAAGAGGATGAATGGGGATGTGCAGTAAATATGGGAGCGCCGCGGCCAGGGTGCCTTTTAAAATATCGGCTGCGACGACGACAGATCCCGCTTTAACGCCAAGCGTGCGAAAAGCATTTGTAGCGCCCAAATTGCCGCTTCCGTGTTCTCTAATATCGATCCCTTTCGCAAGTTTGCCTACGATTAAACCTGACGGGATGCTGCCTATTACATAGGCCAAAATAATCAATAAAGCAATCAACATCTACATTTCTCCTTTTCAATGTCCCTTCACTCTATTTTAACACGAGTTGTTACCGTCTGATGACAAGTTTTTTTGAGAATTAAGCTGACAAAGCGCTTTTTTTGATTCCGGCAAAGCGGTCATGTACAATATATCAAAAGGAGATGGTAAAGATGCAAAATCCTTCAAAATCAGAGATTAAAGAAATTCTGGACCGGAGCAAACGGATCGCAGTCGTCGGGCTGTCAGACCGTCCCGACCGGACTTCTTACATGGTTTCCAAAGCGATGCAGGATGAAGGGTATGAAATTATTCCCGTCAATCCAACGATTGATGAGGCGCTTGGCGTTAAAGCCGTCGCTTCATTAAAAGACGTGGAAGGACCGATTGATATCGTGAATGTATTCAGACGCTCTGAGCAGCTTCCCGGCGTCGCTGAAGAATTTTTACAGACGGACGCTCCCGTTTTTTGGGCGCAGCAGGGTCTTGCAAATGAAGAAGCGTATCGCATGATTACAGACAAAGGACGGACGGCTGTTATGGATTTATGTATAAAAGTCGCCCGCGCTGTTATAAAATAGGAACAAAAAAGGCAAAAATCCTTGGCAAATCAGGGGTTTTTGCTTTTTTATTGAAAGAATACTCTTTGCGTATGATGATGAAACAGATACAATAAAGCATGAACAGCTTTTTTAGAAACCCCTTTATACAGGGGTTTACAGTCTGTTTGCGATGGCCCGCATAAAGCTATATAATAGAAAGCGAACTCATGTTCTTATCCGCCGAAAAGGGCACCAAAAAGATGAAAAGCCGTTCGAATGTATGTCTTGCGGCCTAAAAAACGAGCCATTCGCTTAAATATGTTGCGAAATCAAGCATATTGGTTATAATTGTGAGTCCGAGGAGAATTGGACCGAAGCTTGCGCATACTGAAAAACAAAGACATGAAAACATTTAAAAAAGAGAATGATTAAGAGCAGGTTTTTTGAAAGGGGTTTGTACGTTTGGCTAGAAAACAGCAATTTGATTACAACGAAGATGCCATACAGGTGCTTGAAGGCCTGGAAGCCGTCAGAAAACGACCGGGAATGTACATCGGTTCGACGGACGCACGCGGCCTGCACCATCTGGTATATGAGATCGTCGACAATTCCGTCGATGAAGTTCTTGCCGGCTACGGAGATCATATTATCGTAACGATACATAAGGACAACAGCATCTCTGTACAGGACAGAGGACGCGGAATGCCGACCGGGATGCATAAGCTCGGAAAGCCGACGCCGGAAGTTATTTTCACCGTGCTGCATGCCGGGGGGAAATTCGGACAGGGCGGCTATAAAACAAGCGGCGGTCTGCATGGTGTCGGCGCATCTGTCGTAAACGCATTATCGGAGTGGCTGACAGTTACTATTGAGCGTGACGGATATGTTTATAAACAGCGGTTTGAAAACGGCGGCAAGCCCGTGACTTCACTTGAAAAAATCGGAACGACCAAAAAAACGGGAACGCTTACCCATTTTAAACCTGATCCGTCAATGTTCAGCGCAACGGTTTATAATTTTGACACGCTGTCAGAACGTCTGCGCGAATCGGCTTTCTTGTTAAAAGGTTTGAAAATAGAATTAATTGATGAACGGAACGGCGTAAAAGAAGTATTTTATTATGAGAACGGAATTGAAGCATTTGTCGCTTATTTAAACGAGGAAAAAGACGCTTTATGCGAAGTGGTTTCCTTTGAAGGCGAGCATCATGACATTGAAGTCGATTTCGCGTTTCAGTTTAATGACGGGTATTCAGAAAATATGCTGTCATTCGTTAATAACGTCAGAACAAAGGACGGCGGCACCCACGAATCAGGAGCCAAAACGGCAATGACAAGAGCGTTTAACGAGTATGCGCGAAAGGTCGCCCTTTTAAAAGAGAAAGACAAGAACCTTGAAGGCTCCGATATCAGGGAAGGTTTGTCCGCAATTATTTCCGTGCGTATCCCGGAGGAACTGCTGCAATTTGAAGGCCAGACGAAAGGGAAGCTTGGCACAAGTGAGGCGAGATCCGCCGCGGACGCCGTCATTTCCGAGAATCTTGCTTATTTCTTGGAAGAAAACCGCGATACGGCAACCCTGCTTGTCAAAAAAGCGATTAAAGCCAGCCAGGCCCGTGAAGCAGCCCGTAAAGCGAGAGAAGAAGCGAGAAGCGGCAAAAAGCGCAAAAAATCAGAAGCGACGCTGAGCGGAAAACTCACACCGGCCGGTTCCAGAAATCCGGCGAAGAATGAATTGTATCTTGTGGAAGGAGACTCTGCGGGAGGTTCTGCAAAACAGGGAAGAGACCGGAAATTCCAAGCCGTGCTGCCCCTTCGCGGAAAGGTCATCAACACAGAGAAAGCAAAGCTTGCAGACATCTTCAAAAATGAAGAAATCAATACGATTATTCATGCGATCGGAGGCGGTGTCGGCGCAGATTTTGAGATAGACGACATCAACTATGACAAGATCATTATCATGACGGACGCGGATACCGACGGCGCGCACATTCAAGTCTTGCTGTTAACGTTTTTCTACCGCTATATGAAACCTTTAATCGAGCACGGAAAAGTCTTTATCGCCCTTCCGCCTCTTTACAAAGTGAGCAAAGGAAGCGGTAAGAAAGAGATTATTGAATATGCTTGGTCCGACGAAGAAATGGACGGCGTTTTAAAGAAAGTCGGCAAAGGGTATACCATCCAGCGCTATAAAGGTCTGGGAGAAATGAACGCAGACCAGCTCTGGGAAACGACGATGAATCCCGAATCGCGAACGCTCGTCAGAGTCAAGATCGACGATGCGGCACGGGTAGAGCGCCGCGTAACGACATTAATGGGAGACAAAGTAGAACCGAGAAGAAAATGGATTGAAAAGAATGTTGCCTTCGGATTAGATGAGGAAAGCAATATTTTAGAAAATGAAAACTTGTCGGTCGCTGAGGAGGTTTAATAGTGGCACAGCCAGAATTATTTCATGATTTACCGTTAGAAGAAGTAATCGGCGACCGTTTCGGACGCTACAGTAAATACATTATTCAAGACAGGGCGCTGCCCGACGCCCGTGACGGTTTAAAGCCGGTGCAGCGGAGAATTTTATACGCCATGCACGCAGACGGAAATACATTCGATAAAAATTTCCGTAAAGCGGCAAAAACGGTCGGAAACGTTATCGGTAATTATCATCCGCACGGTGATAGTTCCGTTTATGAAGCGATGGTGCGGATGAGCCAGGATTGGAAAGTGCGGAATGTGCTGATTGAGATGCACGGCAACAACGGAAGCATTGACGGTGATCCGCCGGCTGCCATGCGTTATACGGAAGCGAGATTATCTTCTATCGCGTCAGAGCTTTTGCGTGATATTGATAAAAATACGGTTGAATTCGTTCCGAACTTTGATGACACTAGTAAAGAACCGGTTGTTTTGCCCGCCATGTTCCCTAACTTGCTTGTCAACGGATCAACCGGGATTTCAGCGGGCTATGCGACTGATATTCCCCCTCATCATCTGGGTGAGGTCATTGATGCCGTCATTAAACGGATTGAATCTCCGGATTGCACCGTCGATGACTTGATGCAGGTGATTAAAGGGCCTGACTTTCCGACAGGAGGCATTATTCAAGGAGTCGACGGCATTCGGAAGGCTTATGAAACCGGTAAAGGCAAAATTATTATCCGCGGCAAGGCTGAAGTGGAATCCGTAAGAGGCGGACGGGAGCAGATCGTCATTACAGAAATTCCGTTTGAAGTAAACAAAGCCAATCTCGTAAAGAAAATGGACGAATACCGCATAGACAAAAAAGTCGAAGGCATTTCTGAAGTCCGGGATGAAACTGACCGCACGGGGCTTCGGGTGGTCGTTGAGTTAAAGAAAGAAGCCGATGCAAAAGGCATTTTGAACTTCTTATATAAAAACACTGATCTGCAGACAACATATAACTTTAATATGGTCGCCATACATAACCGCCGGCCGATGCTGATGAGTCTTACGGCCATCCTGGATGCGTATATTTCCCATCAGAAGGAAGTGGTGACAAACCGCTCCGTCTTTGAATTGCAAAAAGCAAAAGAGCGGCACCACATCGTTGAAGGATTGATGAAGGCACTGTCTGTGTTAGATGAGGTCATAGCCGTCATCCGGGCAAGCAGCGACAAGAAAGATGCGAAGCAAAACTTAATGTCTAAATTCGCATTTACGGAGCCGCAGGCCGAAGCTATCGTATCCTTGCAGCTGTATCGTCTGACAAACACGGATATTACGGCGTTAAAAGAGGAAGCGGAAGAGCTCAGCAAGAAAATTCAGGAGCTCGAAGCCATTTTAAGTCATGATAAAAAGCTGTTAAAAGTCATTACAAGCAGCCTGAAAAAATTGAAAAAGACCTATGCTGACAGCAGACGGTCTGTCATTGAAGAAAAGATTGAGGAAATTAAAATCAATCTTGAAGTCATGGTTGCCTCTGAGGACGTATATGTGACAGTCACAAAAGACGGCTATGTAAAACGAACAAGCCAGCGGTCATTTGCCGCTTCTAACGGCCAGGATTTCGGTATGAAGGATACTGACAGGCTGATTCACCAATTTGAAATGAATACAACGGATGTTCTCCTGCTCTTTACCAATAAGGGAAGCTATGTTTATTGTCCGGTTCACCAGCTTCCTGATATCAGGTGGAAAGACATGGGGCAGCACGTAACGAACATCATCACGATTGACCGTGATGAAACCATCGTGAAAGCTATACCGGTAAAAGAATTTGATCCATCTTCATATTTATTATTTATGACGAAAAACGGCATGGTGAAAAGAACTGAAATGACGCATTACAAAGCGCAGCGTTACTCGAAAGCGCTTGTTGCCCTTAACCTTAAAGGGGACGACGAGCTGATTGATGTTCATGTCACAGACGGCGGCAGCCAGCTGTTTATCGCCACCCGCCTCGGGTACGGTTTATGGTTCGGTGAAGATGAAGTAAATGTAGTCGGTGCCCGTGCGGCCGGCGTAAAGGGCATAAATTTAAAAGACGGTGATACCGTCGTATCAGGGCAAATCCTGCATGAGACAGATTCGCTTATCCTCGTCACACAGCGGGGAGCAATCAAGCGGATGAACCTATCTGAATTCGAAAAAACATCCAGAGCGAAGCGCGGTGTCATCATGCTGCGTGAACTTAAAAAGAACCCGCATCGTGTTGTCGGCGTATTCGCGTGCGCTTTGGCCGACATGATCGCTGCGGAAACAGAAAAAGGCGAGAGAATCGAAATCGCCGTGAAGTCCTTGCGGGCGAATGACCGATACAGCAACGGTTCCTTCTTTACCGATGAAGATGAGACAGGGCCGGTAACAGATGTATGGCGTATACCCGCGTCTGATGTTTAAAAGTAAAAATAAAATAAAAAAAACCTCCGCTCATTGAGCGGAGGTTTTATTATTTAGCTTTCATGGTTGCCGAATAAGTCAGTGATAGCGTGAATGACTTCGATTCCCTGCCATACAAATAAATTCAATGCGGTGAATGAAAACAACCCTAAAATCACCATTCGTAAGATAAACAACATGTTTAACAACCTCCTCATTTTATGTTACATAGATAGGCGATGTTGAACATGAAGCTCATCGAAATACGAGGACTGATAAAATTTAGCGATTAAAAAGCTTTTCTTTCGCTGTCTTCTCCGGGAAGCGGGGCGTCTCCTGTCTGATATCACGATCAGTGAGACAGAAGCGGCAAAAAGCGCCGTCAAGATATATGAGCCCGTCAGCGATTTTTTCTCATCATCAGCATTTTGGCCGGCCTTCATTTCGTGCATTTCCTGCTGGTCGGCTACCGCTTTAAAATGATGAGCAGTATCAAACGCATGGGGAATGGAGAGCAAATGAAAGCTTGCAATCGCTAAAAATAAAATAGAAGCTTTTAAAAACAAGATTTTTTTCAAATGTTCTCCCCCCTTCATAAGTCTGAATATTTTTATTATAATACCCTAATTTAAATGTAAAGTAAACATATTTATTAAATTTAAAAAATTATTATCCTGGTTAAGTATATACCATTCCATCCATCTTTTCATCTCTTTTTTCTTAAAGACCTATTTGTTATGATATGCACGCATTCCTTATGACGTGACAACATTTTTCGGGCTGTAAGATAAAAAACGGGGCATGACAGCAAAAGACGTGATGAAGAAACCGAAACATTTTCTTAAAAAAACTTCTCAACCACTGTTGTTGTGATATAATAATACTCGTTGTGTTAAAAGATCTAACATATGCAGCAAAAATGACAGTAAAAGATATGTAAAAGGGAGGTTAAACATGGAGGCTTTCATCAGTGAAATCATAAATGTTCCAAATGATTTTATTTGGAAGTATCTTGTTTATATTTTAGTCGGGATCGGATTGTACTTTACGTTCCGTTTTCGCTTTATTCAATTCCAATACTTTATTGAAATGTTCAGAATCGTCGGGGAGAAGCCGCAAGGAAATAAAGGAGTATCTTCAATGCAGGCATTCTTTATCTCAGCCGCTTCTCGTGTCGGAACCGGAAACTTGACCGGCGTCGCGCTGGCGATTGCAACAGGCGGTCCCGGCGCAGTATTTTGGATGTGGATCGTAGCGATTGTCGGTATGGCTTCCAGCTTTGTGGAAAGCACCTTGGCGCAGCTGTATAAAGTGCGTTCCGGTGACGAATTCCGCGGCGGTCCGGCATATTACATGGCAAAGGGACTGGGCGCCCGCTGGCTCGGTATTTTATTTGCCGTATTGATTACCGTTTCTTTCGGACTTATCTTTAACGCCGTGCAGTCAAATACGATTTCTGTCGCGTTTGACGAAGCATTCCATGTGAATAAAACAGTTATCGCAATCATTTTAGCTGTATTAACGGCTTTCATTATATTCGGCGGTCTGAAACGTGTTGTTTCCGTTTCGCAATTAATCGTTCCGGTCATGGCGGGTATGTATATTCTGATCGCGCTGTATGTCGTGATTGTAAATATTACAGCGGTACCTGAGCTGTTTGTTACGATTGTGAAAAATGCGTTCGGTCTTGAACAGATCGTCGGCGGAAGCTTAGGAAGCATCATTATTATCGGAGCGCAGCGCGGCCTGTTTTCTAACGAAGCGGGTATGGGAAGCGCGCCGAATGCCGCAGCGGCTGCACATGTGTCGCATCCGGCTAAGCAGGGATTAATTCAGACGCTCGGCGTATTTTTTGATACATTTATCGTTTGTACATCGACTGCTTTTATCATTTTATTGTACAGCTTTACGCCTAAAGGCGACGGCATCCAAGTGACACAAGCCGCACTGCAGCACCACCTCGGCGGCTGGGCCCCGACATTTATTGCGATTGCGATGTTTTTATTCGCATTCAGTTCAGTTGTCGGCAACTATTACTATGGTGAAACGAATATTGAATTTATTAAAACAAGCAAAACATGGCTTAATATTTACCGCGTATTCGTGGTAGTGATGGTGGTATACGGATGTTTGGCTGACTTCCAGATCGTCTGGGACATGGCAAACTTGTTTATGGGACTCTTGGCTCTCATTAACTTAGTGGCAATCTTACTGCTGAGTAATGTAGCCTACAAGATCTATAAGGATTATGCCGCTCAGCGCAAAAAAGGTCTTGATCCTGTATTCAAAGCCGAGAATACGCCGGAGCTCAAGCATATTGAAACATGGGCGGAAGAAGAAGGTACAAGCCCTGAACGTAAGACTGCTAACTAAGGAAACGTGCATACAATTTTCAAAAAACCCCTTACATTTTGTTGTGAGGGGTTTTTTCATGTGAAAAACCGGGTTATTTTTACCGAAAATAGATTTTTTTGAATTTACTGTATTTTTCTCTTGTGTGTGTAAGGGTTTTCATATAAAGTTTTACTAAACCGGTTTATCAAACCGATTTAGTCTTAAAAGAAAGGAGTATTGATGTGGCTTCTGATTATGGCATTTTTACGATCGGTGATGCGATGATCACCTTAAATCCCGCAAGCACAGGGCCTTTGCGTTTTGTTACCCATTTTGAACGAAAAGCAGGAGGAGCTGAACTGAATTTTGCGATTGCATGCGCCAGGTTGAATCTGCACTCAAAGTGGGTCAGCAGACTGGGGAAGGATGAGTTCGGCAGAGTGATTTATCAGTTTGCCAGAGGAGAAGGAATTGATGTGACTGACGTCTCCTATGTTGAAGGCTTTCCTACATCTTTAAATGTCAAAGAGATCAGAAATGACGGTTCAGGCAAGACGTTTTATTACCGTTTCAATTCACCAATTCTGACTCTTGCACCGGAAGATATAACAGAGAATATGTTTGACGGCATTCACATCGTTCATCTTACCGGTGTGTTCCTCGCGCTTGATAAGAAAAACCTTGAAATTGCTGAAAGGGTGCTTTCCATCGCCAAAGCAAGAAAGATTCCCGTATCTTTTGATCCGAATATCAGGCTGAAGCTGTGGACGATTGAGGAGGCGCGTGCGGCATTTCATCAAATCTTTCCGCATACTGATATTCTTCTGGCGGGCCGGGACGAAATGAAACAGCTGACAGGTATAGGGGAAAATGAAGCATTAGCCCGGTTTGCAGAGACCTATTCAATCAGTCAGCTCGTCATAAAAGACGGTGAAGCAGGTTCTGCGCTGTATCATGATCATAAGTGGGTTCACAAAGAGGCTTTCCCGGTTGCGCCTGTTGACACGGTAGGAGCGGGTGACGGCTTTAATGCCGGCTACCTGTACAGTTATCTGCATGGTTTTGAACCGGAAAAACGCCTGGAGTTTGCCAATGCGGTCGGTGCGCTCGTCACCACAGTTTCCGGTGACAATGAAGGGCTTCCCTATCTAGAAGAGGTTCTGTCATTTGTAAACAAAGAGACTGTGATTGAACGGTAGCAAGCACAACTTAAAAAGCGGGTGAGAAAATGAAAGCGGTTCTAGTACGGAAAGCATTTGATCTGGTAGTGACGGAATGTGAGAAACCGTCTGTTGTCCATGCGGATGATGTTCTTGTCAAGGTGAAGCGGGTCGGAATTTGCGGATCAGATTTGCATATTTATCATGGGACAAATCCGTTAGCGTCCCTGCCGAGAGTAATCGGACATGAAGTCACAGGGGAAGTCGCAAAGACCGGTTCTCATGTCCGGCGTTTCAAGCCGGGTGACCGGGTAGTGGTTGAACCGATATCTTATTGCGGAACATGCTATGCCTGCCGGAAAGGACGTCCGAACGTCTGCAAAGCGCTTTCGGTGTTCGGCGTTCATGAAGATGGCGGGATGCGGGAATATATCGTGGTTCCGGAAAAGCAGCTGCATGCCGTTTCGCCCGATCTGCCCTGGGAGGAAGCGGTCATGGCAGAACCATATACGATCGGCGCCCAGGCCGTTTGGAGAGGCCGTGTCGAGAAGGAAGATACCGTTTTGGTTCAGGGAGCGGGACCGATCGGAATCTGCATATTAAAAATGGCAAAGTTCAAAGGCGCTTCCGTCATGATAACCGACTTGAATGAGGAACGCTTGGCATTCGCTGAAAAAAACGGTGCGGACGTTACCGTCAACGCGCAAAAAGAAGATCCCGTTTTGCGGGTGAACGAATGGACAGAAAATGAAGGCGCCAATGTTGTCATTGATGCCGTCTGTCTCCCCTCAACGTTTGAAACGTCCATTGACGCGGTTTCTCCGGCCGGTCATGTGGTTGTGCTTGGTTTTGATGAGAGGACTGCCGGCATTTCTCAGCTTCCGATCACAAAAAAGGAAGTCACGATAACCGGTTCAAGATTGCAGACGAATCAGTTTCCGTACATTACAGACTTACTGAATAAAGGCCTGTTAACGCACGGCGGTCTTATTACACATACATTTTCAGCAGATGACGTCCATCAAGCATTTCAGTTGATCGAACAGCACCCGGGCAAGGTGGGAAAAGCAATCATTACGTTTGATTAAAGGAGGAGCGAGAATGCTGCCTAAGTACGCTATTTACGAAAAACTTCTGCATGCACAAGTGGTGGCTGTCATAAGGGGACAAAACAGCCAAGAGGCGCTTGAAGTTTCAAGAGCGGCCATTTCAGGAGGTATCAGCGCCATTGAGCTTACATACACAACTCCTGAAGTGGAAGATGTCTTTAAGGAACTCCGGCATCAAGATATTCTTCTTGGAGCCGGCTCTGTAATGGATACAGAAACGGCGAGACACGCCATTTTATCAGGCGCCTCATTTATCGTCAGCTCTCATTTTGTAAAAGAGATAGCATCTCTATGCAACCAGTACAGCGTACCGTATCTTCCGGGATGCATGAGCGTGTCTGATATGGCTTTGGCGCTCGAAGCCGGATGTGATGTGGTAAAGCTGTTCCCCGCTAATTCGTTTGACCCTTCATTTATCAAGTCGGTCAACGGTCCTCTGCCGAATGTCCGCATTATGCCGACCGGGGGCATCTCATTAAACAGCATGAATGACTGGCTCTCTGCCGGAGCGGTCGCGGTCGGTGTGGGAAGCGACTTGACAAAAGCATATCAAAAGGGCGGCTATGAAGCTGCCGTATCCCTCAGCAAAGAATACGTCTGCCGAAAAAACGAATATACGGGGGTGTAACATGAATATCACGTTTCGCTGGTATGGCCAAGGTAATGATACGGTGACTCTTGAACATGTCAGACAAATTCCCGGGGTCAAAGGCATCGTCTGGGCTCTTCACCAGAAGCCCGCGGGCGAAGTATGGGAAAAGGAGGACATTGAAGCGGAAGTCAGAGTCATTCAATCCTATGGGTTTCATGCAGAGGTCGTGGAAAGCGTGAATGTTCATGAAGCCATTAAACTTGGTCATGAAGAACGCGGACAATATATTGAACACTATAAACAGACCATTCGCAATCTGTCCGAATTCGGCGTGAAAGTCATCTGTTACAATTTCATGCCGATATTTGACTGGACGCGTACCGATATGTTCCGCGCGCTGGAGGATGGGTCAACCGCACTGTTTTTTGAAAAAGCGAAAGTGGAAAGTCTCCCTCCGGAGGAACTCATCCGCACGGTTGAAGAATCTTCTGATTTGACGCTTCCCGGGTGGGAGCCGGAGAAAATGGCCCGGATCAAGGAACTGTTTGAGGCCTATCAAACGGTCGGTGAAAAACAGCTTTGGGCCAATCTTGAGTTCTTTTTACACGAAATTCTTCCTGTAGCGGAGGAACACGGCATTCAAATGGCCATTCATCCGGATGATCCGCCCTGGTCAATTTTTGGCCTGCCCCGTATTATCACCGGTGAGAAAAGTTATGAAAAGCTGCGAGAGATTTCAGATTCACCCGCCAATTGTATTACGTTATGCACGGGTTCGATGGGAGCGGATCCCGCCAATGATATGGTGAAGATCGCCAAACACTATGCGGGAGCTGCGCCGTTTGCCCATATACGAAATGTGAAAATCTGCGATAACGGTGATTTTACGGAAACTTCGCATCTTACCAGTGATGGGTCCATTGATATTACCGCTGTGGTAAAAGAATTGCACGGCCAAGACTATAAAGGATATGTACGGCCTGATCACGGCCGTCATATCTGGGGCGAACAATGCCGGCCGGGTTATGGTTTATATGATCGTGCCTTAGGAATTATGTACTTGAACGGACTGTGGGATGCGTTCTCGTCTCATGAGAAAGGGGTGAAGAGATGAAACCGATTCATGAACGTTTATCAGGAAGAACCGCTGTCATAACAGGCGGGAGCGGTGTTCTCTGTTCAGCAATGGCAAAGGAGCTTTCACGGCAGGGGATGAAAATTGCGATCGTCAGCCGGAATGCTGATAAAGCAGAGCGTGCGGCGGGCGAGATTGCTGACGCTGGAGGAACCGCGGTTTCTGTACCGGCTGATGTTTCAGCCCGTGATTCGCTCGAAAAGGCAAAAGACGAGATTATCAGCCGGTTCGGTTCTGTCAATCTTTTAATTAACGGAGCCGGGGGAAACCACCCTAATGCGATCACTGCCAGCGAGACGTATGAAGAGGATGAGCAGGGCACATCCTTTTTTGATATGGACGAAACGGGGGTTTCCAGCGTATTTTCAACCAACTTTACCGGTGCATTTCTGGCATCGCAAGTGTTTGGAAAAGACCTTTTGAAGGCGGAATGTCCCACGATTATTAATATTTCTTCTATGAGTGCGTATACACCGATGACAAAGGTGCCTGCCTACAGCGCGGCCAAGGCGGCGATTCAGAATTTTACGATGTGGATGGCTGTTCATTTCGCAAAAAAAGGGATGCGGGTGAATGCCATCGCTCCGGGTTTCTTTTTGACAGCGCAAAACCGTGAGTTGTTATTACAGGAAGATGGAAGTCTGACAGACCGATCCAATAAGATTATGGCACATACACCGATGAAACGTTTCGGGAAACCGGAAGACCTTCTGGGAACGCTCCTGTGGCTTTCGGATGATTCATGCTCAGGCTTTGTCACAGGGGTCACCGTTCCCGTCGACGGAGGTTTTATGGCTTATTCCGGAGTGTGACAGAACCCATGTCCCAGTCAGATTGTAAACTATTTACTTCTGACTTATACTAGTGAAAAATGAAGACAGACGGGGATGAGTCTATGAAAACCATTACAATTTCTGATGTGGCGAAATATGCAAACGTATCTAAAAGCACCGTATCTCAATTTTTAAATCAGCGCTATGACTATATGAGCGAGAAAACGAAACAAAAAATAGAAGCGGCCATTCAAGAGCTGAACTATCAGCCGAATTTCGTCGCCCGCAGCTTAAAACAGAAATCAACATTTACAGTAGGTGTGGTGGTGGCTAATATTCTTCACACCTTTTCCACTCAGGTCATCAGGGCGGTGGAAGACTATTTTCATGAACAAGGATTTCATATTATTGTCTGCAATGCGGATGATGAACCGGAAAAAGAAAAGAAATATATTGAAATGCTGCGGGCCAAGCAGGTGGACGGAATTATTATTTTTCCGACGGGCGAAAATCTCTCTTTATATGAAAAGATGAAACGCGATACGTTTCCGGTCGTGTTTATGGACAGAACCATTGAAGAACTCGGGATTCCGACAGTGATGCTTGATAATCATCATGCAGCCGGTCTTGCCGTTGACCGGTTTATCGAAAGCGGCATTAAGAGAATCGCGATTATTACGACGTCCATTATTCGGGAAATCAGTCCGAGGGTAGAAAGGATTGAAGGGTATAAGAAGGCGCTTGACCGCCACGGAATGATGGTGCGGAACGAATATATCAAAACAGCCGATGCGGCTGATATTTCCAATGTTTTGTCAGAGCTATTCTCACTTCAGGAGCCTCCGAAAGCGATATTGGCGGCAAACGATATCGTTCTTGTTGAGGTGCTGAAGTATATGAAGGAGCATGATATGACAATTCCGGATAAGGCAGCCGTCATCGGAATTGATGAAGTTCCTTTTGCGGGTTTTTTTACTCCTCCGATTACGACGATCGTCCAGCCTGCGGCAGAAATGGCGCGAAAAGCGGGAAGCCTTCTTCTTCGCCAGATACAAGAAAAAGATGGCGGTGAAAAACGGATTCACCGCTATAAACCGGCGCTGCTCGCAAGGCAATCCGGATAACCGGTTTCATTGCATAAACCGGTTTACTCCGGCAATTTAAATGTCTGAATATTATGAAATGATGAGAGGGGGATTTTATGTTCTCAAAGGATAGATTCCCTATTATTCTTCTATTATTTTCTGCCGGGGTGATTAACTATTTAGACCGCTCAGCGCTGTCTATTGCAGCGCCGTTCATACAGCAGGATCTCACATTGTCGGCAACCCAAATGGGGCTGATTTTCAGCAGTTTTTCTGTCGGATACGCTGTGTTTAACTTTCTCGGCGGTGTTGCATCTGACCGGTACGGGGCTAAATTGACATTGTGTACGGCGATGATCGTTTGGTCTCTTTTCAGCGGAGCGGTTGCGCTTGCTTTCGGATTTGTAAGTCTTTTGATTATCCGTGTTTTATTCGGTATGGGGGAGGGGCCGCTGTCGGCTGCCATAAGCAAAATGGTCAACAATTGGTTTCCTCCGTCTCAGCGCGCCACGGTCATCGGCCTGACAAACAGCGGAACGCCGCTCGGCGGAGCGATCTCCGGCCCGATTGTCGGGATGATTGCTGTGGCGTTCAGCTGGAAGGTTTCCTTTGTCCTGATCATGATCATCGGTTTAGTCTGGGCGGTCATCTGGTTTAAATTTGTCAAAGAACGGCCGGCGCCGACGGAAGACGCTCCGGCAATGAAAGCGGAGATTCAGTCGCATGAGCAGCATATCCCGATGACCTTTTATTTGAAACAAAAAACGATTCTCTTCACGGCTTTTGCCTTTTTCGCCTACAACTACATTTTATTTTTCTTCTTAACATGGTTTCCGAGCTATCTGGTGAAAGAACGCGGTTTAAGTGTTGAATTTATGAGCGTGGTGACTGTTATTCCTTGGATTCTTGGATTTATCGGTTTGGCGGCAGGCGGAATGATTTCTGATTATGTATTCAAAAAAACCGCCGGAAAAGGGGTTTTGTTCTCACGGAAAGTCATTCTTGTCACTTGTCTGTTCGCTTCCGCTGTACTGATCGGATTTGCCGGACTTGTTACCACTACCGTAAGTGCCGTTATTCTCGTTGCTTTATCAGTTTTCTTTTTATATATAACGGGCTCTATCTATTGGGCGGTGATTCATGATGTGGTTGATCAAAGGAATGTCGGGTCAGTCGGCGGCTTTATGCATTTTCTTGCAAACACGGCCGGTATTATCGGGCCTGCTTTAACCGGCTTTATCGCGGACAAAAGCGGATCATTCTCCGGGGCGTTTTTGCTTGCAGGCGGATTAGCCGTTTTGGCCTCGGCTGCGGTAATCTGTTTCGTGCGTCCGATTATCATTCAACCCGCTTCTAAAGATAAAAAAGACACGATACCTTATTCATAAGTCATCAAAGCCACTGAGGCTGTCCTGCCGATAACGGGATGGCCTTTTCGTTCTGCCGCTTGATCTGTTCCTATGATAATATAGGAATTGTTTACAAAAGAAGGGGAGAGGAGGGGGCATGAAACAGAAGCCGATATATGTCGAAATCAATATTGCATCTGATATAGAAACGCTTTGGGAATATACGCAAAACCCGCATCTTCATAAGGAATGGGATCTGCGTTTTTCTGACATTACATATCTTCATAGGCTGCCAGATGAACCGCAGAGGTTTCTATATGAAACACGAATCGGTTTTGGGCTGAAGGTATCCGGCACGGGCGAATCAATAGGTGACATAAGGCCTCGCTCGTCAGAAAGAGTGTCTTCGCTCGCTTTTGCCTCTGATCATCCGCTGGCACTTATAAAAGAAGGCAGGGGCTACTGGAAGTATATAGAGCGGGATAACGGCCAAATCGCATTTTTGACTCAATATCAATATGAAACGGCCCGCGGTCTGCCGGGAAGTTGGATAGACCGGTTTTTATTTCGTCCTCTGCTAAGCTGGGCTACCGCATGGAGTTTTGATGCGTTGCGGCTTTGGATAGAACAAAACAGACATCCGAAGATATCAGTCCGTTCCGGGTTTGTCTATGTCTTTATGTGTCTCGTATTCAGTCTGTATTGGTTTTTTCAAGGATTTCATGATGGCTGTGCCGATGCAGAGATCGTGAGGGGAGCGCTGGAGACAGGGTTAGGGGTATTATGGCTGCTTCCCATGCGGAGAAAGTGGCTGATTCACGCCGGGCAGTCAGTCTTCTTTTGTGTAACGGCACTGTTATATTCCGGCGGCGGATTCGTGATCTCATTAGGAGTGCTTACGATAGCCGGCATGATTCTTAAGCTCAAGCTGCCGAGCGCCTGGCATACAAAACGAAAGAGAGAAGTGAAATGACGGATTCAATGTATGAAAAAGCGATTACTCATTATCAATCACTGCACCCGATGCTGCAGAAACGGTACAGATTTGACGAATCACGCACGTTTTGCGGAGAAGGCGTTATGTCAGAAATAAAGGGAGGTTCTTTTCTTGTCAGAATGCTTTTAAAGACAGGTGTTTTTTTCAGATGTTTTTTCTCAGAGAGGGGAAACGATATCCCTTTCACTATCGAAAACAAAAACAGGCAAAGTGGCGTGGAATGGAATCGTACCTTTTTCTTTAAAAGCAAAACGCGTTTTTTTGATGCAGTCATGGAATATGATGAGCGGGAAAACAGAATTCTTGATTACTTCGGAAAACCCCGCATCCTACTGTCTGAACTGCATTTAGAAGCGTCTTCAGACGGAGGGCTTGTTATTACATCCGGAAGGCAGTGGCTCCTGATAGGCGGAAAGAAAATCCCGCTTCCGGCATGGCTGTGCGGCAGTTCAACCGTTTATGAGGCTTATGATGAGGAAATGAATTGCTTCAAAATAAAGGTTCATGTGAAAAATCGGATACTCGGCACGCTTTTCTCTTACCGGGGGACTTTCCGGGAAACAGAGGGAGAAACATGCTGAAGCGTTATCTCATGGTAAGCGTGATTTGCTTTTTGGGATTTGCGGCGGCTGAAGCTCCGCATATATCAGCTGCTGAGACGTTTGTTTTATTTTCCGTACTTTTTTTCGTTCCTGCTGTATTCGATTTTGCTTTTCGGCCGTCAAAGACCTTAGAGAATGTGTTGTTACGGAGTTATCCTGTTGCCGCTATATGTGCGGCGCTTGCGCTTGTCACAGGCTTCAGTTTTTTTGCCTTTGTGTGGCTCATTTATACGCTTGGGCTGGCACTGTATGCTGTCCGGCGGCTGACGAAAACAAATATTCACAGAACAGAAGAGATATCTGTTATGGCGGGTTTCATTTATTTGGCCGGGGGCGGATTCTGGTTCTTCGCATATGTCCTTGAGATTCCCGTCATGAATTTCGGCCCGCTTATCGTTCTGCTGACGGCGGTGCACTTTCACTATTCCGCTTTCCTCATTCCGATCTTTAACGGATTGCTCGGCAGGATCATACGGGAGAAACGCGAACTTTACCAGTGGAGCACGGTCATTATTTTGATTTCGCCGATCCTTATTGCCTTGGGGATTACATTTTCAAAGACACTTGATGTGATTGCTGTCGCCCTGTATCTGGCGGGTCTGTATGTAAATGCATATCTCGTCTTTACGGGGCCGTTTGTTACGAAAACAGGAAGGGTCTTGATCAGGAGTTCTTCGGCTGTGTTAATGATCACAATTGCTTTTTCTTTGATATATTCGTACGGTGTCTACCGCGAGGAGGCAACGCTCACGATCAGCCAGATGATTTGGATTCACGGGGCCGTCAATGCATTCGGCGTTATCCTGCCGGCTTTGGCGGGGTGGAGGTTGGAAAATCCGAGACCGTTTGATGAGGGCAGTGAAAGAACGTTCAGCCGTATTTACGGGAAGAGAACGATAGGCAAAGAATTTTTGACTGATATTCATGCAGCAAATGACATCCATTATACCGGCCTTCTGGATCAGCTGAGAGAACTGCATTCTGAAGACTTTTCAACTGAAAAACTGGCGCCGGCCGTTATTTCCTTTTATGAAGAGACAATTGATTATGACATCATGGCAAAAGTGACGTGGAGCAGATGGTTTCGTCCATTCGCGCGCATGTACGAGCCGTTCAGCAGAAGAGCGGGGCAGATTCACCTGTCCATGAATCCGGATTGGTATATCATGCACAGTGATATTATAGGAGTTGACTCTGACAAAGATGGCAGAAAAAATGTCCGTGCGTGGATCAGAACAAATGAAAAGCAGGAAACCGTTTTTACTGCGCTGTATTCAGCGTACAGGTCAAAAGGGGAAGGATACATGAATATCTCTCTTCCGCTGCCGTACGGCCAAATGACGGGCATTTTAAAACCTTATGCGCGTAAGCAGAATCTTATTTTGACAAGCAGACGGCGAAAAAGCGGAGCGGGTGATGAAGGGATTTATCTGCAGACGAAATGGGGGGCGTGTCATCTTCCGCTGGCAGAGACATTTCTTATTTCAGCCCAGAGCGAAACCAGCCTGAAGGCCGTTCATCATATGTGGCTGTTCGGACTGAAATTTTTAACTGTGCATTATCGGATCACTCACGCTTCCGCAGGTAACCGAAGCAAGTAACAAGCTGCAGAGCCGTCTGATCATCAGGCGGATTTTTCTCATCTACATGGGTTATATTCACCATTTTATTTGCGAGCTATTTTGCGGCGGATGACACGAAAGGAGTCATCCGCTGGATCTCATTTATTCTCGTGTTAGCTCAGCTGTCCGGGATGACATGAGCGGTTATGTTGTCAGTGAATGAGGATAGGACGCAGCCTCGGTCTTGCCAGTCTTTGCCTGTCTTTCATGATTCGCGAAATGAAAACGACCGCAAAGATACCTGTTACATTGAGCGGTATGGTGAAGGCAGCCGGGCATATGTCCTTGCTGAAAATCTCGTTTTTATCCATTTTAGCCCGTGACATGATTTTTACGAAAATGTTTGGCTTCACAACGGCATATGCGCTGCGTATAGGTGTCAGTGAGAAAGAAATCAGCTTGTTGTCTTTTCGTTTATGACTCCCCCCGCACTGGCTCCGCTAGTGATAGGAACGTTAGTTCGCAGGTGCGGAAACTGGGTAACATTAAAGCTGTTTTATTTACTCGCAGCCGTTTTTATTTTTATCATTCCTTTTACCATCAGCCCGATGGCGCTTTATGTGGTTCAGATTTTAATAGGTTTTTCACTCACATTATCTTTCCTTTGCTGCTTGGAATGTCGATTGAGTCTGTTCCGGCAGACATGAGAGCAACATCGATGGGGGCGTACCAGGCGCTTTATGCACTCGGTATTTTCGGAGGACCTTTGGTCGAGGGATTTTTTAACGATTGGCTGGGGCTCAGGGCCGGATTTTATTTCGCGGCAGTGCTCGGGCTGGCGGCTGTCATACTTGCTCAGCTCATATGTGAGGAGCCGATGCGAAAAAATCGTCGGAGTATTACCAGACATGATTTTATTTTTGTGTACGCTTTCAAAAAAGAAGAGATCTTATTCGGATAAAATTCATGACAATATATGTATTTTTAGTGAAAATAAGTATCTGATCTACAAAATATGACAAATTCCCTTTGTACAAGATGGTAAAATCAGATTACCTGCTAAGTGAGAAAGCAGCAGGCAATAAATCACAAGGGGGCAATATTAATGTTAAAAAGTAAAATTAAAAAAATAGCCGGTGCGGCTGTAATTGCTGGAGCATTATTGGTTTCTGTGTCGCCAGCAAAAGCAGAAACTCTTCCGGGATTGATCTGGGTCATGGACAAATATACTGACGCTTTTAAATTCGACATGTTTATTAAAAACGGAAATGAAAAATGGGTTTATGTTTACACAAGATTATCCGATGGCAAAGTTGATGTGGAAGAAGTAAAGTGTGAAACAATTTATAAAGATCGATGCTATGTAAAGCAGTAAGAAATAAATACAAATCGTAATACATCCTATTTTTTTAATTCTGTCTCATCAACTAAGTATACTTAAGATAACGAGACAGAATTTTCATCAAAGATTTAACTTCCTAGAATATATATTATGTAAACTAGAAATTGTGAAGAGAATATAAAAGTGGATTCATATTATAAGAGCGTCCCCTTTTTGTAAGGTAATATTAAAAAACCTCCACGTCCTTAATAAATTAAATTGGTCATAAAGGTTTTTCAGTTTGAGTATTTTAATCGGTTATGTCACTTGTTGCTGGTCTTCTTGATCAAGTCCACGCCATCGTATGCCAGACTTTCCACACTTGCAGCCTTCTGCAGTATATAATGATCAAAAAAGTTCTTCGTATAGTCTGTAACAAGATTTCGCATCTCCATGGCATCCCGTTCGCCTCTAAGTTCCTCATTCACACTGGTAAACACGATGTCGCAGTAATCTAAATGCGCAGCACGATCAACAGAGAAATAATAGGTATCCATGCTATTGTTAGCGCCAATGATCGCATTCATGTTATAGTTCGGTTCAGAAAACAGCAGCAAAAAGGGTTTCTTAAGGTCGCTGCCCTGAAGGCCGAACGCTCCGCTATCTAAGCCAATCCCGCAGGCGAACCGGTCGTCGTCCCGGCAAACAATCGCCGTCGTAGCCCCTCCATAAGAATGTCCGACTATGCCCATACCGATGTCAAGCAACAATCTGCCCTTAAAGATGGAATTCAGCTCTCCAGAGTCCAATTTGACAAGATAATCGGCTGCATACCTTACATCTTCTGCCTGTAATTCACTATACTCTGTTAACTTGTCAAGTATCGGCAGTGTAAGCACGTTTTGGCACATCTCAATGGCAGTTTCATCGTCAGGACGCATCTCCATCTTACCAGCCAACGCCATCATCTCCGGATCTTCAGAAAACGCCATAATAATTTCCGAAAAATCCTTTGATATATTAAACAGGCGCCCATCTTTACGCTTATACATCGTGCTATTCTGATGGCCGATGCTTACCACAACATATCCCATGCTTGCCAAGTCTGTACAGATCACTGTACCCCATTCTGGAGAACAGCCCCCGCCGCAAACATAAAATAACACCGGATAGCGTTTTTCCATCCCGGAGAGAGCAAGGCCATCGTAACATTGGGTCTTGATATCTATAGTGTAAGCATCCTTCAACGCAGTGAGAAGCGGCTGCTCATCAAGCATTTCGCAGACTTCAGGAAACATGTACGCTGATGTAGTCTTCCCTTCGCTGCTGTCGGACGGATAGTACACAAACGCCGTCAGTTCTCTTTTTGTATGATCTGGTGCCGTGTACTCAAAATCCATCTGGCTTCGGCCGACAGTATAGCCGCCAATTGGCTCTGGAAACGCGTCATACCTTTTCATTCTCTTGTTCCCCCTTAAGTAATAAAAGTGGCGGATGTGAAATACATACATTGCGCTACAAACGTTTTTCATTACATCATATGTTCAGTGAATCATAGCTACTCCTTGGCTTTCTTGAGATTGCTAACAACATTTGTACAGGCCCATATACTGTTTCAGAGTTTCATCCGCCACGTAAACCTCCATGTATTGCTGTTTAAGATGATAAAAGCGGACATCGTTGCTGATGTCCGCCTAAAGCTTACTAATTGGGTTCTGTTCCCCAAATCAGTTTTCCTTGATGATATAATGTGATTTTTTTCGTTGTTTTAAACGTATTTGATTGGAAAAAGGAATAATCGCCGCTTTGTGCATAATTGCTCCAGTCATCGTTGTGAAGACGAAGCTGAATATTCCCTGTGCTTGCTCCCGGTGACAGTGTTCCTTTTTTAAACCCCAGTTCCAGATAGGTATCTGCGCCTTGCTTAGGTTTATGCAGCGTCACAAACTTGTGGGTCAGATTGCTGCATCCAATCTGCGCGTAGTCACAGTCAAAGTTTTGGCCTTTGTTTTTCGCGTTATACCAGTAACGGGCAGTGACATCTTTTAAATCAACCGTCGTATTCCCGTTATTTTTTATGTGAAGCTGCGGGCGGATTTGGTTGCTGTTCACACTCCCATCCCCTGCTTTGTATTGTACAGAAACGCCTTTTTCCTGTGTGGGATTATCTTGTGCTGGCGTTTCAGGGGCGTCCTTCGTTGAATCTTTGTTGCTGCGAATGTTTTCTCTTACGAAGGTTCCTGAAGCAGTTAAATCTGACAGCGGCCAGCCGCCTGTTTTAGATGCTCCAGGCTTTAACGCTGAGGATGATTCCTGCTTATCAGAAAGATTCCAGTTCACCCAGCTGATTTTCTTGCTGTCGAGATAATTCAGCCATTCCCGCGACTGGTCAAGGAATACACCGCCATTTCCAGACGCGTCGCTTGTTCCCCATTCCGTCACGAAAATAGGCGCTCCTTTACTGAGTGCATAGTTTGCTTTATCCCGTAAAGATTGGCCGTGTGTGCCGGCATAAAAATGAAGCGCGTACATGACGTTTGCATCTTTTAGCTGGTCATCGGCAGCATCATTCACATCCTGGCTCCATGTACCGGTTCCGACAATGATGGGATTGTCGGGGTCATTTTTGCGGATAACGGAAATCACTTCTTCCGCATACGGTTTAATATCACGCTTCCAGTTCACGTCACCGTTTGGTTCATTTGCAATTTCATAAATGACGTTTGGCGTGTTTCCGTAAAGACTTGACATTTCCTTGAAAAATTCTTTCGCCTTCTCTTTATTTTGGTTTGGGTTGCCGTCATTTAAGATATGCCAGTCAATGATGACATATATCCCAAGTTCTTTTGCCGCTTCAACCGCTTCTTTTACTTTATTTTTCACGGACGGGTTGTCAATATAACCGCCGTCTGCCGTATACATTGCCGCGCGGAAAACGGTGATGCCCCAATCGTCTCTCAGCCATTTTAAGCTGTCTTTATTGACGAAATCGCCATACCATTGCAATCCATGTGAACTGATCCCTTTCAGTTGTACCGCTTTGCCGTCTTGGTTTACAAGTTGTGTACCTTTTATGCTAAGCTGACCATTCTTGGCTACTGGCGTTTTTGTCCCTGCTGCTGATGCCGGCGAAGGCAGCAAGCCGCCCATTGTCAATACCGCAATCAATAAACACGTAATAAAAATAGAAATTGACCGTTTCATATCTGATCTTTTCCTCCTTCGCATCATTTTGGCTCTTTCTTATGAGCTCGAACTCATTGTAAAAATCTTTCTCATGATTGTCTATCAACCTAATTTCTTGTTTTTTGGGAGGTGTAAAAGCCTGTCAATTTGCTCTATCTCTATTGAATAAGACACACCTGACACATATAGTACAAAGAAAACCGGACTGAATCGGGACTTTACACGTCATTTTTCAATCGAATCGAAAAATTAAATGTATTTCCAACGTAGACACGCTGAATGTGATGAGTCTCAATATGGCATTGAATCTTATGTTTGCTGTAAGAAGACGAGCCCTTGCCCGTCCTTGTTAATTTAAGGTTGATGTAAGGTTCGGATTAATACGGGTTAAGGTTGGAGTTGTACAATAAGATTGTACTTCAGTGAGGGATTCAGCCAGAAGAATTCCCCCTTCAATAAATCATAGAGGTGAAAAGGTTTGAGAGAAAATAGAATTTTGTCTTCATTATGTTACTTCAGTATATTTTTTGCGCCATTTCTGTTTCCGATTATCGTCTATTTCTTAGGTCAGGACGATGTGAAATATCATGCGAAAAAATCTTTATGGACGCATCTGATTCCTTATTTGATTTTTGTAATTGGCATCATCGCTTCAGGTTTACTTGGTATGAATGACATCAGGCACGCCGGGCCTTTCCTGCTTGCGACGTATGCTGTTACATTCCTTGTGGCGATCTACTTTTTCATTTGGAACATTGTCAAAGGAATCAAAGTGTTTTCGGAGCAATAGGAAAAAAAGGTTCTGTTATTGATCACAGAACCTTTTTTGTATAGCCATTATGATAATTGTATATCTATCGTTGTCCCTTCTCCCGCGGTGCTTTGAATGGTGATGTCCCCTCCGTGCTTTTGGATAATATCCTTTGCTATGGCCATTCCAAGACCAGAGCCTGCATGCGTCGTTCCTGTATTTGTGCCCCTGTAATAGCGATCAAACACTTTCTCCAGCTCCTCTTCTTCTATCCCTTTGCCGTTGTCCTTAATTGTCACATGAGTTCGTTCTTTTTGTTCAAGCTGTACAACGATCTTCACATCGGGATCATTGTGAACGAGGGCATTTAAAATGAGATTCGTGACCGCTCTCCGAATCAATATCGCATCAAGGTTCAGCATCAGCTTTTCCAGGTTCGTTTGAAGTTCAATGGACTTATCCGCATATCTAGAATCGTTTAACATATCAATTAACGTTTCCCGCAGCAGCGATACAAGGTTTACCCGTTCTGTATGTAACATCACATCGTTGTTTTTCAGCCTTGTCGTTAAATTTAAATCTTCCATCACATCTTTCATATAGAGGGATTTACTCTCAATGATCTGGGCGTACTCTCTGATCTGTTCGACTGTGAGATGGTAATTTGGATCTTGGATGATTTCTGCATAGCCTTGAATAGATGCTAATGGTGTTTTAATGTCATGAGAAATATGACTGATCCACTCTTCACGCATTTGCTCTAATTTATCTTTTTCTTTTTTGCTTGAAGATAGTTGTTCCGATAAATGATTGACATTATAGAAGACATCTTTATAAATGCCTTTGGATTTTATTTTGATCGTATAATCTCCATTAGCTAACCGCTGGATTCCTTGAATGACACGGCCGAGCGGTTTTGTGAGCTGCCGGCTGAATAGATAGCCAATGAGTAACGCGATCAATGCATCTATTGATAATAATATGATGGTCCCTGCATTGAACTTCGTCACAAATTCCTTGGTATCATATGAGAGGACATATTTTCCGAGAGAGGGATTTTTAAACCCTATAAAGTAACTGTACTCCTTGCCGTTTACTTTTTTTCCGCCGGCGTAAATGGTTGATAATAATCGTTCATCCTTATATTTATGTAAATTTACAATTTCAATAGGCGTATATTTTTCCTTCAGTCCTTTAGGTTCTCTATCATGATAAACATCCTGTCCGTTTTCATCTAATATTTGAATCCATGCATTCTGCTCTTTTAAAGCTTTTTGGCCCTCTTTGTTTACTGTGATACCATTGTTCGATAACGTGACATATTGTCGGAATGATCTTGTGAAAGTTTCCGGTGTGCTTTCTTCGTCATGTTGGCTGTTCGCCTGGAAAACGAGCAAAAACATAAAAATAAATAAATTAATGAAGACTGTAATGATGGTCACGATAATGACAGAGACCATATACCTGCCTGTTAATCGCCAATTCATCCTTACGCATCCTTTACAGCAAATTTGTAGCCTAACCCTTTCACAGTGACGAGAAAGTCTGGTTTTGATGGGATGTTTTCTATTTTCTCACGGAGCCTGCGTATATGAACCATCACCGTGTTGTCAGAACCGAAGAAATCTTCTCCCCATACAGCTTGATAGAGTGTTTCTTTACTGATCACCCGATTGGGATGCTGCAGAAAATAGGTCATAAGCATAAGTTCTTTAGGTGTTAACTCAATAGCCGCTCCATTTTTGGTGAGCTCGGCTTGTTGTTGGTTTAATTCAAATGGCCCTTTTTTTATCACGGTTCCGGTTTGAGAAGGCTGTAAGTAAGAGACCCGTCTCAGCTGCGCTTTGACCCGATATGCAACTTCCTTAGGGCTGAAGGGTTTTGTAATGTAGTCGTCCCCGCCGATGGCAAGTCCTACAATTTTATCCGTTTCCTCCCCCTTTGCAGACAAAAAGATAATCGGAACGTGTGAAATGTCTCTTATTTGCTTGCAGATATCATAGCCTTCACCGTCTGGCAGCATGATATCCAATATCACAAGATCGGGATTTTCTTGATGAAATTGAGCCAATCCGTCACGGGCAGTCGAAGCGGTGATCACGCGATCAATGCCTTCTCTTATTAATACGGTTTTGATCAGTTCCAAAATTTCTTTTTCGTCGTCTATGATTAATACTTTGCTGTGAAGCCGTGACATATATTGATCACTCCTTGAAGTCATTGTCATTATTATACCCAATGTCTGTGCATCGTTAAAAAAATCAACACTTCTATCCCACAGAAAATAAGCCAATTTTCTTTTTCAAGTAAGAAAATTGGCTTATTGCGATGCTGATGCCTTTAACGCTTTACAACAAATGTTGTCACGCTTTGAGCCGGAAGATGGGCCCAAAAATGATTGTCTGTTACTTTGAGATCCGTTCCAGGTTGAAGATTGCTGCTGCTGCTCGTGGTCCATCTGGATACTTGCGAAGCAGTTCCATTCTGCAACACAAAGTTTTGGTTGACTCCTGTGTTATTTTTATTAATGGCAACAATCACGACTTTATTGTCTCCTTTATAGGCTGACACGTAAACATTCGGTTCAGGATTTTTCGTTGCATCAATCCTTACATAGCCAGGGCGCACAAATTTTGAGAAATGAGCCATATTGTATCCGCGTTTGCTGATCATTCCATCTTCTTTCATAGGGCCGTATGATCTGCGGATGTACCACCACACATAAGCTTGAAAATCTCCCTCTACCATTGAATGGTGAATATGCTCTGAAACACCTAAAGCCTCAGGCCAGCGATCCGCTGAATTGTTGTCACTATTCGGATAGTATACCTCCGTCATCCATAGCTCTTTCCCTCCTCCTTTTTGTTTGAAAAGAGGATAAGGAAACTGACTGACCTGAGTGCCGTACAGGTGGGTTCCGAGGATATCCATATTCCTAAGCGCCTGCGGATCGTTCAAAATGGGGTCCGATATATTTTTCAGGTATTGAAATGATTCCGGCGCAATCACGCGGGCATTAATGGAACCGGCATTCTCTCTCATGAAACGCAGGATTTCTTGGGGCGTCCACCATGTCCATTCGTGAGCGTAATCAGGCTCGTTTTGCATAGAAATCGCATACAGATTCACACCATTACTCTTCATGAAATTAACGAAATCGTTAAGATGCTGCGCGTATGCGGCGTACTTATCGTATCTCAGCCGCTTAGCTGATGTGTCACCATTATGATTGAAAGTCTCAACCATATCGTTTGGCGGATTCCAAGGGGAAGCAAAGACGATTGCTCCATGTTTGATCGCACTCTTTGCAGTCTCCACTTCCTTGTACCAATTGTTTCTATTTTCATCTACATGAATTCTTAAGACCGAAAAACCTAACTGATTCTGTCCATTGCCAAAAGCGGTCTCCCGTTGGGCTGCAGTCAAGTCTCCAATCCAAGCCGGGTGGTTCATTCCTCCAAAACCGCGAATCACTTGTCTATCTGCAGATATATTAACTGTTGCATCACTTGCTGCTGAAACTTCAGTAACTCCCGGTCCTAAGAGCATGACGGACATCATTGTGAAACATACCAATAATACACAAATTGATTTTTTTACGCTCGACATCATTTTTTCCTCTCTTTCATATGTCTTTTATGGACTTAGAAAACGTATCTTTGCTTATCTTTGTGTAAACTGCCAGTAATCAACGTTAAACAAGTTTCCTGTATCAGTTCCCGTAAATACAAAGAATACGTTGTGAACACCTGTTGCGCCGCTTATCGCAGTTTCTATTTCTCTCCAGGATTGCGTTCCGCCTGTGGAAGGGACATTCAAGGTTCCGACAAGCTTACCGTTTGCACTGTCTAGCCGCACTTCTATTTTCCCGCCAAGAGCGGACGCTACATTTGCTTTAAACGTCCTGGCGCCGCCTGAGCCGAAGTCTGCATTTCCAACAGCAATCCAGTCTCCGTTATGAATGTTTGTGACATGTTGATTATTGACCGGCCCGCCGGGCGCTGAGGATGCCTCTGTCAAAATCCGTCCGTTCCAGGCAAACGTTTCCGCTTCTACCCGGTTATATGGATTCAAGTTGGATAGCTGTTTGACACCTGCAAAATTTGCCGCTACCTCTTGCAGGGAGCCATCTGGATTATGCACAAGCTTATTAATATGGGGAGAACGGTATCCTTTGCCGGCTCCGTAAAGAGCGGAGCTGACAGTTTGAGTATGATACACCACATACCACTCGTTTTTAAAATTGAAAACAGCATGGTGATTGTTCCCGCCGCCTCCGAAAAATGCTCCCGGATTTTTCAGAAAGTGCCCTCTATACGAAAAGAAACCCATGGGACTTGAGCTGGTCATATAGCCGATCTCACCTGGAGGTTTATCGGCGGGGTGCGCGCCCCCGAAATTGATACAATAGGAATAGTAATATTTTCCGTTATACTTATGCATCCCTGAGTCTTCAAACATAAAAGGCGCATCAATGGTCGATGCACTTCCAGCAACACTGGTCATATCAGGACCTAATTTCATGACTCTTGCTGTTTTAGGATTGGCCCATTGCCCCTGCGATGGATTTGAACCGCCCGGAACGCCTCCGCCGGCATATAGGTAACCGGTACCGTCATCATCTACGAATACTGCAGGATCAAAAAGCCATACAACACCGGACATTCCTGGCGTATTTGGCGTTACAAGCGGTTTTCCGATCGGATCTGTCCATGGGCCGGTCGGGCTGTCTGCGGTGAGAACCCCGATACCTCCGCCGCCGTTTGCGAAATAAAGGAAAAATTTATCCTTACCATTGATCTTTTTCACCGCGGCTGACGGGGCCCATGATGCTCCTGCCCATTTGGCAATCCCCCGGCCGCCATTCGCCCCATTGGCACCCGCTGCGGGAATCGCTCCGTGATCTGTCCAGTTCACCATATCCGCTGAAGATATGACGGATATTTTATTCAAATTGGCAAATGAATTATCCTTAATCGTTCCGTCGCTATTATATTCATAGTCATCGCTTGACATATAGATGTAGACTCTTCCGTTATAGGTCAGCGCAAACGGATCTGCTCCCAAATGATGGTCTATAAGCGGATTTGAATTCCCAACATGTTTTGCAATTGGAGTGCTGGCAGCATACGCAGACTTCCCAGTGAAGCAACTCAATAATAAAGCAAGGACCCATAGGCATACCCAACATTTTTTATACATAACTTAACGCTCCTCCTTTTTCTTTAAATTTAGGGAACTTTTACCATTTGAGAACAAATTGCAGTACCGGCAGTAAAAAGCAGACTCCGCAGTTAAGCGACTCAATAATAGAGCTAGTACCTATAAACATACGCTACACTTTTTTCTAATAACTTGACATCCTCCTTTTTCCTTAAAATGTATGATGATTTTTTTACCATTTGATGACAACTGGTCATGGAGAACGGCTCTGGAGTAAGCCTTGCGAACACAGGAGTATGACTCTCGCCTTTTTAATAAAAACGCCGCTGAGTGCCAGGCCAGCGGCGTTTTACACTTGATCATTTACATTTTGTCAAACTTTGCGTCTCCCGCAAACGATCCCATTGACAGTTGTTCTTCAAGAACAAGTCCGTGATGATGCCGTTCTTCAATCCTTTTGATAATAGATCGAATTGTATCCGTATTTTCTTCAATATTGTGAGGGTCAAAGATCGTCACATGGTCTCCTTTTAATTTGTACTCAAGGTAATGCTGGGCGGTTGATTGCTTCCATCCTCTATCGGTCAACTCGCCGCATAGAAAATGATGAATGTTGGCGTTCACCGCGCCGGAATTGATCAGTTTATTGTGATATGTGAGATAGCTTCTGATTTTATCCTTAATGGAAGGAATGGTTAATAATTCTCTATAATAATCCGGAATGATATCCAGATTCCGATGAATGATCTCTTCGGTTTCCTCTTCCGAAAAATAATTCACCGAAACGGCTCTTTTAGAATCAAGCATCATAATGTCCGATACGATGCGTCCGCGCTTCTCCAAGGCTTTGGCAACCTCAAAAGCCAAATTCGACCCCGAGGAGTAACCAAGTAAAACAAAGGGCCCTTGTTCCTGAATGCCTATCATGCTTTCTGCATACCGGTCAACGATCTCTTGCTCGTAAGACGGCTCTTCTAGGAAATCAGCGGCATAGACGGTGCAGCGGCCGTCAAGTCTTTTCGCCATTTCATTATAGACCAGCCCGTATCCGATTAAAGGCGGGAAACAGAACACAGGGATTGAACCGTTCTGATTCATCTTGACGAATACGTTATCCGTCTTGGACTCGAAAACTGCCGCTTGAATGGCGCGTGCCATTGTTTCGATGGTAGGAAAATCGTATACGGCTTGATAATGCATTTTGATTCCCATACGGTCGTTGATTTGATGAATAACTTGCAATACTTTGAGCGAATGGCCGCCAACATCAAAGAAGTTATCTTTAATTCCCGGGTCGCTGAGAGCTAAAATGTTCTTCCAAATCTCGGCCAGCTGCTTTTCAATTAACGTTCCGGGCGCTTCGTATTCGGTTCCGGTAAGCCTATTTCCCTCAGGAGTCGGCAAAGCTTTTCGATCGATTTTTCCATTTGCGGTTATCGGCATCTTCTCCATTTGGACAAAGTAAGCCGGTATCATATAAGCGGGCAGTTTGTTCAGTAAATGACGCTTCAGCTGCGCCGTATTTACTGACCCGTCACCTGACAAGTAGGCGCACAGCTGCTTTGAGCCCTCTTCTTCAATCGCGATAACGACCGCTTCTTTGACTGCATCGAGTTGTAATAAAGATGCTTCGATCTCGCCGAGTTCTATCCGGTAGCCTCGGATTTTCACTTGATGATCGATTCGTCCCAAATACTCGATATTACCATCGGGCAGCCATCTTGCCAAGTCGCCTGTCCGGTACATCCGCTTCCCTGCTTCAAATGGGTGAGCCGCAAACTTCTCAGCCGTCAGCTCCGGGCGGTTCAAATAGCCCCGTGCGAGCCCGTCTCCGGCGATACACAGCTCTCCTGCCACACCGAGCGGTTGAAAATATTCCGATTGGGGGTGTACGATATACAATTGAATGTTGGAAATCGGTTTACCTATCGGAACTGAGTTAAGCGTTTCTCCCGCTTCGCATTCAAAATACGATACATCGATCGTCGCTTCGGTCGGCCCGTATAAATTGATGATTTGAGCCTCACCCGCCGGTGTGATCAAGCGATGAAACCCGGCAACGTGCGCAGGCGTCAAAGCCTCGCCGCTTGCAAATACATATTTTAATGATGCCAGCTTTCTCTTTAATTCCTCGTCGGATTTCTGCTCCATGGACTCAAGAAAAGCATGCAGCATCGCAGGCACAAAATGCATAACGGTGACATTTTTCTGCGCAATCGTATCTAAGATGACGTCAGGGTTCTTTTCCCCTCCGTTTGGAAGCAATACCGCTTTAGAACCAGTCATCGACCACCAGAACAACTCCCACACCGATACATCAAAGGTGATTGGGGTTTTTTGCAGAATGACATCCTGCTTATCCAGCGGGTAATGTTCCTGCATCCAAACGAGACGGTTGATTACGGATCGGTGTTCCACCATAACCCCTTTCGGTCGGCCTGTTGATCCCGAAGTATAGATAACATAAGCTAAGTGATTCGGTCCGGCCGTCTGTTTCAAGTTTGAACCATCTTCCCAAGAGAATCGCGGATCTTCCAGGTCAAGCACTTTTCCCGTAAAAGGCACGCTTTTCCTCAAGTGACTCTGTACTAACAACAGCTTCGTATCCGAATCCTCCAATATATAGTGAATCCGTTCTTCCGGATAGCTCGGATCGATTGGCACATACGCGCCGCCGGCTTTTAAGATTCCGAAGAGTCCTACGATCATTTCCAAGGAACGTTCGGCCATAATCCCGACCGGCTGATCCGGCTGCACGCCTTCTGATTGCAATGTCCGGGCAAGTTGATTGGCTCTTTCATTCAGTTCCTGGTATGTCAGCTGGCTTTCCCCGTATACGACAGCCGTTTGATCAGGCGTACGCTGTGCTTGTTCCTCAAGCAATTTATGAAGCGTCTTTTCCTTTGGATAATCTGCTTCCGTATCATTAAATGCCTCTATAAGGAGCGAACGTTCATCCCCCGTAAGTATATCCAAGTCTTGGACGCGAATCGCCTGACTGTTCACCATCTGCTTAATGATTTGTATAAAATGCTCTTCCATCCGCTTGACACTTGCATGATCATAGACGTTGCTATTGTATACAAAATGAATGTCGATTTCTCCCGCGGGCATGACAATGAAATTGAAATCATAATGGGTATGCTCTTCCATATGGAAATTGATAATGTCCAGCGCGTCACGATTCGGTTTCATATGCTCCATTTGTTTCTCGACCGGATAATTTTCAAATACCATGATATGACTGATCAGCTGCTGCTTTTGTTCGGTTTGAGCCTGAATTTCATACAACGGAAATGTATCATACGCCTGAGAAGCCAATGCCTGCTCCTGGCTCATTTTCAACACTTGTTCCACAGTCATTTCAGGCTGAGCGGTAATACGTACGGGAATGGTGTTGATAAATAAACCGACCATGGATTCAATACCCGGAATTTCTGCCGGGCGGCCGGATACAACCGACCCGAAAACGACATCCTGACTGTTGTTGTATCTTTGCAGCAATAGTCCCCACGCACTTTGAATGAATGTATTCACGGTGACGTGATGCTTGCTTGCAGTCTGTCTGATTTCTTCTGACAGCTGTTTTCCGAGCCGGCTTGCAAGCCTTTGTTTTTGATATCCTTTGCCTTGGTTTGAATCGGTTTTTTTCAGCAAAGCGGTTTGTCCTTCATAACCATCCAAATATTTCTGCCAATAGGCTGAAGCGTGCTTATGATCCTGGTTTTCCAGCCATTCGATATATCGGCTGTACGGAGTGACGGCTTCCCGCTCCGCTTTTCTTCTATCAAGAATCGCATAATAGGTTTCAAATACTTCATTCGTAATAAGAGGCAGACACCAGCCATCCATTAAAATATGATGGAAGCTCCATATCAACCGGACTTGGTCATCCTCTGTACGAAGGATTGATACGCGCATTAACGCATCTTGGGTAAGGTCGAATCCTCTTGCCTTATCTTTTTGTACAAAGCCGGCAATGAACTCGTTTCGTTGTTTATTCTTCATGCTTCGAATATCTTCAACAGTTATTTCGATCGGTTTTTTTCGGAATACGATCTGCAAAGGCTGATCTTTCCATTCCGTATAAAAATGAGTCCGGAGAATCTCATGTCTTTCCGCCAGCTGCGACAAACTCATTGTAAATGCCTCGATATCCAAGTCGCCTTTGAGATCAAAAGCGGCTTGTTCAAAGTAAGCTCTGGAAGCCGAATCGATTAAACTATGGAACAGCATACCTTTCTGCATGGGAGTTAAAGGATATATATTTTCAATGTCGCCGATATGCTGTGTTTGCTGAACAAATTGATCTAATTCCTCGATTGTTATGTCCTTCAGCGAGATATCGCTTGGCGTCAGGTGAATGTCTTCTTGAGCTGCGCAATGTTCGATGACTTCTTTTAGGCTGTTCTTTAAGAGAGCTGCGCATGTTTCCATTGTTTCTCTTCGATATTGTTTACCGCTGTAACTGATGGCCAATGACAGCCGGCCGTCTGAGATCATGCCGTTAATGTCAAGCGTATAGGCAATGGGATGTCTGTCACTTGCAATTTTCCCTCCGGAGTAAGGAGATACCTCGATTCCTCCATTTTCGAAATCTTGATCAAATTGTCCTAGGTAATTGAAGCTGATTTCCGGATGTCCGGTCCATTCTGATGCCTTCGGGTGATCGGACAAATATTTCATCAGTCCATATCCTATTCCTTTTTGGGGAATCTGACGCAGCTGTTCTTTCACCGTCCTAATCCGCTGGGAGATGTCCCGGTCCGCCTGGATTTGAAGAGAAACCGGGTATTGGGTTGTGAACCAGCCCACCGTACGTGAAATATCAACGTCTTGAAAAATAGATTCCCTGCCGTGTCCTTCCAGATGAACATGAATTTCTTCATGCTCCGTCCAGCGATGAACAGCCATTCCGAGTCCGGTCAGCAATAAATCATTAATGTCAGTCGTATAGGCCCGGTTCGATTTTTTTAATAAACGCTCGGTTTCTTCCTCTGTCCATTGGACGATGATCGTTTCCCGGTCTTCGGCCAGACCGGTCTCCTGCTCATTGTCCTTTGGCAATTTGTGTTGCGAGATATGTTTCTGCTCAAGCCAATATTGATTTTCCGCTTCAAATTCCGGACTTTCTGCATAACGTTTCAATCGTTCAGCCCATAACAGATAGGAATCCGTCTTCTTAGGGAGCGTGATCGCTTCTCCGTTTTGGAGCTGCTCATAAGCTGACATTATATCCTCAAGTAAAATCCTCCACGATACGCCATCTACAACCAGATGATGAATCGCAATCAGCAAATGATCGCCATCTTGACATTGAAACAATCCCAGTCTCATGAGCGGACCATCGGCTAGATGGATGGATTGCTGAATGTCATTGGCTATCGTTTCAATCGTTTCGGCTGGGTTGTTTTCTTCGAGTAAAGAGAACACGTCGAGGCTGAATAATTCTCCTTCACTGATCCCGCGGGTTCTGGCTTCGTATTCATGATCTCCTTGAACATAGACCATGCGCAAAGCATCGTGATGCTCGGCCATCTTCTTCATGACTTTCTGAAGCTTCGATTCGTCCAACCCCTCTTTAAAATAAAGCGTGACAGATTGATTATAATGGTGCGGATCAGGGTATTGCCGGGCGAAAAACCAATGCTGAATCGGCGTCAATAAGGTACGGCCTTTGATTTCCCCTTGTTCTGCGATTCGGGTAACGGGCTCAATAAAAGGAGCAAGCCCGGAGATCGTCGGGTGTTTGAACAAGTGTTTGATGTCAAGCTTATACCCGGCTTGATATAAGCTTGAGGTCACCTGAATCGACTTAATCGAATCTCCTCCCAGCTCAAAGAAATGATCATCGATTCCGACCTGTTCTGCGCCTAATACCGATTCCCACACCCTGGCCAGTATCTTTTCCAATTCTGTCCGCGGAGCTGTATAGGGATTGCCAGTGAGATTTCCCGTTGGAGCAGGCAGCGCCTGGCGATCTATTTTTCCGTTGGAAGTAAGCGGCATCGCTTCCAGCTGTACAAAATAAGCAGGGATCATATAGGACGGAAGCTGCCGGGACAGGTGCTCCTGAATTTCGCCTGCGGTTAAAGAATGCTGTGCGGTATAATAGGCGCACAAGGATGTTTCCCCGTTGGTTTCTTGTGCCATAACGAGAGCTTCTTGAATCGGCGGTATTTGGAAAAATGCGGATTCGACTTCCCCGATTTCAATGCGGTAACCGCGGATTTTCACCTGGTGGTCGATCCGGCCTAAATATTCGATATTTCCGTCCGGGAGTCGCCTTGCTAAATCTCCCGTCCGGTACATTTTCACCTCTGGCACAAAGGGGTGCTGCAAAAATCTTTCCGCTGTTAATTCCGCTCTGTTCAAGTATCCTCTGGCGATGCCGTCCCCGCTGATATAGATTTCTCCCGGGACGCCGGCCGGCACCGGCTTCATGCTCTTATCCAGCACGAAAATGTTCATGTTGTCTGCGGCGGTTCCGATCGGCACTGATTCCCGTCTGTCGTTTTGCGGATCAAAGGAATAAATCATACAGCCGACGACTGTCTCTGTAGGCCCGTATTCGTTAAAAATTTTGATTTTTCCGCCGAATTTCCCGCTGATGCTTCGGGCGAGCCGCGTGCTTAAATTGTCACCGCCGACAATGAATTTCCGAATGGTGCACTCAGCAGGGATATTCATCTCTTTCAATAACTGCAGGTGCGCCGGGGTCAGCTTGATAATATCCGTCCTTGAATCCTGAATAATGCAATCAAGCAAGGCAGCACTGTTTTCTCCTCCGTAGACAATAATGGAATTTCCTGTAACAAGCGGAGTGAAAACAGACGTTATCGTCAGATCAAAAGCGATGGACGAATATAGGGGAAAGTTGGTTTTTTCCCCTTTGACATAGACCCGGCGGGCCCACCAAATATAATTGGTTAAGCCCTGGTGCTCAATTGCCACTCCTTTAGGCTTGCCTGTGGAGCCTGACGTATAAATGACATAAGCCAAATCCTTCGTACTGCTGATCGGTTCCAGGTCAGAGCCGTCTTCGTGGTAAGAGTTTTCTTGATCGAGGAAAACCATTGTGCCCGCAAGTTCCAACTGTTTTTGAAGATGGCTCTGCGTCAGGATGATATCAGCTTGGGAGTCTTCTACTATATACTGTATGCGATGCTTCGGGTAATCCGGATCAATTGGCACATAGGCCCCTCCCGCTTTTAAAACGGCCAGTATTCCCACGACCAATTCGATCTCATGTTCGCAAATAATCGCAGTGAGCCGGTCCGTCTTTACCCCCTTTTTCCTTAACGTTCGGGCTAATTGATTGGCACGTTCATTGAGCTGGCGATATGTGAATTGCTTTTCTCCGCAAATAACGGCTGCTTGATCCGGTGTTCGTTTCATCTGTTCTTCGAATAACTGATAAACCGTCTTATCCCGCGGATATTCAGTTTTCGCAGTTTGATTGTCAACGAGAAGTGTATGTGTCTCCGATTCTGGCAAAATATTCACTTGGCCGAGGGGGAGGTCAGGCTGAAATAATATGACAGAAAATATCCGGTTTAAATGTCCGAGCACCTGCATCATATACTGACGGTCATAGACTTGTTCATTAAAACATAACTTTAGGTCAATCAAGTCTTCACCCATAGCAAACTGAAATAAAGCATCTGCAGCAGCCGTTTCTATGAAACCATCAGAATGAATTTGCTCTAGTGAAACGACTGTATGGATGATCGGCAAATGATTTGCATTGTAGTTCAGCCTCAGCTGTCCGGCCATTTTATCAAAGGGAACGTCCTGATATAAGATCGCTTCGTCCAGCGTATGTTTCAATTCATGGAAAATTGATTTAAACGTACTGCCGGAATTGATATGCTGTTTGATTAACATGAGCTGGTCTGAACGAAGATCTTCATCAGTTTCGTCTTCAAAGGTTGGAACCCCTGTAATCACGCCCTCTTCCCCCGTGTATTTGTATAAAAGGGATTCAATTCCGATCAGGAGAACCAGATAGACGGCCATTGGCGTTTGGTTCGTCATCGTCAGGATGCGCTGTGATACATCCGCACTCAATGAACTGTGAATACAGTCAGATCCGCTTGTTATATCACGCTTTACTGTTGAGTCGGACACTTGAAACGAAGGGAATGCACTGGGACGGTCTTCCGTGTGAAACATTCGGCCCCAGAACAACTCCTGTTGTTTGAATTCTGACATTCATATCCCTCCAGTTGGTTTCATTCCTGTTTTCAGGCGGCTGGCGGCAGCCGCGGCATTCATGCCGGGACAGCCGCTGCCCCTGTGATTAGAAATCCAATTTGATTGTGCTTGCGAGATGTTTACTTTTGTTTACTTTTTCGCTTAATTGAATGTCTTTTAAAGGAATGGATGGGTTTCTCATAATCGCCGAAAGGATCATGACGTAATCCTTGTCCAATACAGCAATGGTTTTCTTTTTAAATAGTTTTGTACAGTAATCAAAACTGCCCTGAATCTCATCTTGATCTATTAAGAAGTTCAGCTGTAAATCAAACTTGGCTGCCGTCTCCGTTTGTTCATAAGGTCTGACTGCGAGAGAGTCCACTTCAATATCCGTTTGTTCGGTATTTTGCAGGACAAACATCGTATCAAACAATGGATTGCGGCTTAAGTCCCGTTTCACACCCAGTTTTTCAACTAATTCTTCAAAAGGATACTCTTGATGTTCAAAAGCCTTCAGCATGGTTTCTTTCGTTTCCGTTATATAATCCAAAAATGTCCTTTCTGCCATCGGAGCGGTGCGGATGGCTAATGTATTGACAAACATTCCGATAATGGGTTCCAAATCCGCATGCGGTCTCCCCGCAATAGGGGTGCCGACGACGATATCATCCTGACCGCTGTATTTTGCCAGCAGTATGGAATAGGCCGAGAACAAAATCATGTAAGCGGTCGTTCCAGTCAATTCTTCCAGCTGCTTTATCCCTTGGGTGACAGTCTTATCGAGCGTAAAATTGTGCCTTTTCCCATCAAAGCTTCTAACCGGCGGTCTCGCAAAATCTTTCGGAAGCTCGAATGACGGGAGCTCTTCATGAAATACACCAAGCCAATACTCTTCCTGCTTCTTGATTCGTTCTCTTTGCTCTTTTTGATGTTTCCATTCCGTAAAGTCTTTGTACTGAATACGGAGCGGAGCTAACTCTTTTTCGTCATACATTTGAATCAGTTCTTCGACAAAAATATTCATGGAGGCGCCGTCCGTGATGATGTGGTGCATGTCAAACATAAAAATATTCAGGTCTTGTTCTAACTCGATGAGTCCGGCCCTAAGTAATGGAGCCTGGCTGAGATCGAACGGCCGCACGAAGGTGCGGAAACATTCCTCAACCTCGTCAGCTGTTGCCTTGTATCTTTCCATCGAAAACTCCACTTGCGGTTTGATCACCTGCACCGGTTCTCCGCGGACCATTTCAAAACCGGTACGCAGCGATTCATGACGCTGGATCAGTTTTTGGAAAGCGGTTTGCAGGCGATTCATGTCGAGTTTTCCTTCTAATGTAAGGATTCCCGGCATATTGTAGCTAAGTTCTCCGCCTTCTATTTGTGTTGACAGGTAAACCATCTTCTGCACGGAAGATACAGGATAGACATCTTTTGCTTTGGCTTTCGGAATGTAATCCGGCCCGTTGGTTTCAGCTCCTGCAATTACCTTTGCCATTTCCTCAACTGTCGGACATTGAAAGACTTCTCTTAATGAAATGTTTTTGCTGAATTGCTTATGAATTTTGGCGATGAGCGTCATCCCCCGCAACGAGTGGCCGCCCAAATCGAAAAAGTTATCTTTTACACCTATTTCTTTTACCTTTAAAACGTCTTGCCAGATGCATATCAGCTGCTCTTCCATATTCGTCCGCGGAGCAACGTAGTCGGTTCCCGTTTGCAAACCAGCTTCAGGCATCGGTAATGCTCTTCGATTTACTTTTCCATTGCCGGTTAGCGGCAGTTTCTCCAGCTGGATGAAGTATGAAGGGATCATGTATCCCGGTATTTGACCAGCAAGTTTTTCTTTCAGCTGACTGATCGAGAGTGATTGCTCCGCTGTAAAATAGGCATATAAATCACTTTGGCCATCGGTATTTTCTTTTGCTAGGACAACTGCTTCCTGTACGTGCTTGAGAAGAGCGGCCTCCACCTCACCGAGTTCAACCCGGTAACCGCGGATTTTGACCTGATGGTCCCTCCTTCCCGCATATTCAATGTTTCCGTCAGGAAGGTAACGGGCCAGATCGCCTGTTTTATACATCCGCTGATTCGAGTCATATGGGTGCGGAACAAAAGTTTCGAGCGTCAAAGACTCCCTGTTATGATAGCCTCTGGCCAGGCTCACTCCTGAAATACAAAGTTCACCGACGACTCCGACAGGCTGAAGCGTTCCGGCTTCATTCAAAATGAACATCTCCGTATTTGAAATCGGTTTGCCGATCGGCTGAAGCTCCTGATCTGTATTCGGATCAACGGTATACATGGTCACGACATGCGTCTCCGACGGACCGTAATGATTATGCAATGTGACTTGCTGGCGCGCCAGCATGTCACGCAGCATACTTGTTACGATGAGCTGTTCCCCCGCAGCGATGATGTGATCTACGCACTCGGCAAATGGTTCGAAATAGTGTTTCTCCGAGGCAAGAAGCTTAAGGAACGCTGTCGGAAGAAATGCTGTTTGTATCCCGTGCGTTCTGACAAAATCATTGAGCTGACGTATGTCACGTTTTGCCTCATTGCCGATGATAAAGAGTGTTCCTCCGCTTGAAAGCGCGGAGAACATTTCTTGATAGCAGACATCAAAGCTCATTGCGGCAAATTGCAGCACTCTGTCAAACTGCAGCTGCGTATGATCCTGCTCATAAGCGAGCAGATTCGTCATGGTCTTGTGCTCCAGCTGAACGCCTTTCGGCTGCCCCGTTGTGCCTGACGTGTAAATAACATACATTAAATCATTTTCCGAGCAGGAAAGATTAAGATTGTCTGCTCTGCCTTGATATATCATCGGATCATCAAGCAGAAGCACTTCTCCTTCAAAGAGCGGCGGAATAGCGGGACCTGCACAAGTCAAAAGCACGTCGGCACCGCTGTCTTTCAGCATAAAAGCCCGCCGTTTTTCGGGAAGCTCCGGATCGATAGGGAGAAATGCTGCGCCGGCCTTTAATATGGCTAAAATGCCGATGATCATATTTGCTGAGCGATCCGTGAGAACGGCAACCACCTGATCAGTGCCAACACCTTTATCTTGAAGGACGCGCGCCAGCTGATTAGAACGCTCATTCAGCTGACGATAAGTCAGCGTCTGATTTCCAAACATGATGGCTTCATGGTCCGGATTAAGCACAGCCTGCTGCTCAAAAAGCTGATGAACCGTAGTCGGAATACGTGTTTCTGCTGCAGTATCGTTAAAGAGCTGATGAATGTCTCTTTCCTCTTCCTGGGTCATTATATTCAGACGAGCCAGCTCGGCATCAGGCTGTTTAATAATCGAATCAATCAGCTTCACAAAATGCCCCATCATACGTTCGATCGTTTCCGGTTTAAACAGGGCCGTCAAGTATTCCATCGTGAACTGAATACCCGCCTCTTCTTCCACGGCAGTTAAAGTTAGATCAAATTTCGCCATCGTATGTCCGTTTGGATATGGTTTGAAAGTGACGTCACTTATCTCTAATTGTTCCTGCTCCGTGTTTTGAAGCACAAACATGGTGTCAAACAACGGATTACGGCTCAAGTCTCTGGCGATATTCAGTTGATCGATCAGCGCTTCGAACGGATAATCTTGATGTTCATAAGCTTTTAATGCATTCTCCTTCACCTCGGACAGATACTGAGAGAACGTCTTCCCTTTTTCAGGGTAATTTCTCATGGCCAATGTATTGACAAACATTCCGATAATCGGTTCCAAATCGGCGTGCGGTCTTCCCGCTATAGGACTGCCGACAATAATGTCTTCCTGGCCGCTGTATTTTGAAAGCAATAATGTATAAGACGCAAGGAGCACCATATATAAAGTCGATTCAGTTTGGGATGCCAGCTGCTTTAACCCATCGCTTTTTTGCTTATCAAGCGTAAACTGCATTGTGGCTCCCGCAAAATCCCGTGCCGACGGCCGGATATAATCGGTCGGCAGATGAAGGACAGGAACGTCGCCGCTGTACAGCTCTAACCAATAGGCTTCTTGTTTTTGAATCTGTTGTAATCTCGCTTCGCCGGTCTGCCATACCGCGTAGTCCTTGTACTGGATGCGCAGGGGCGGTAATGTCTCTCCTTCATAAATGCGGATAAATTCTTTGATCAATACGCTCATGGACGTTCCGTCAGAAATAATGTGGTGCATATCAAACATCAGAATTCCGCGGTCAGGTTGAAGTTCAATCAGCCCCACGCGAAGCAGCGGCGGCTCATCCAGGTGAAAAGGACGAATAAATTGGCGGATATAAAGGTGAGCACCATCTTCTTCCCCTTGGTACCACTCTGTTTCAAACGCTGCATGATCCAAGACATACTGAACGGGTTCTCCGTCAGCCATTTTAAAACCGGTGCGCAAAGATTCATGGCGCAAAATCAGCGTGCGGAAGGCTTGCTGCAGTTTGTCACGGTCAAGCTTGCCTTCGACAGCCATCAGTCCCAGCATGTTGTAACTGAGTTCTCCGCCTTCCAAGTGATTCAGGATGTACAACCGTTTTTGTGCTGAGGATACCGGATAATAAGGTCTTTTTTCAATTGCAGGAATCGCAGCATATCCGGTCAGCTCCGTCTTCGTGATCGTCTGTGCGAGCTGTTCAATGGTTGGGAAACGGAAGACGTCCCGCAAAGGAATTTGGACATGCAATTGCTTTTGTATTTTTGCAATCAGCGCCGTTGCCCGCAGGGAGTGTCCGCCGATCTCAAAAAAGTGATCTCTGATCCCCACCTGCTCTAATCCGAGGACATCCTCCCAAATTGCTGTCAGCTGGATTTCTGCCGAAGTTTGCGGCGGGACGTACTCTATGCCGCTGTCACGCTTTTTGACCGGAGCCGGCAATAACTGGCGATTCAACTTCCCGTTTGGAGTCAGCGGCATCTTATCCAGCTGAACAAAATGAGCCGGGATCATATATCCCGGTAAATGCCGGGCCATTCTTTCGCGAAGTTCACTGATCTGTATTGTCTTATCCGCAGCAAAGTATCCGCACAAGTAATATTCATCATCTGCATCTTTAAGGGCAGCTGCGGCGGCTTCTTGAATATCAGGAACGTTCAGCATCACCGATTCGATTTCACCGAGTTCAATCCGAAAACCTTGAATTTTCACCTGATGATCAATCCGGCCGATATATTCAATATTTCCATCCGGCAGAAGGCAGGCCAGATCACCGGTTCTGTACATTCGGTCCTCCGGTACAAACTGATCGGCAACAAATTTTTCGTCCGTCAGTTCCGGCAGGTTCAAGTAACCCCGCCCGACACCGTCCCCTGCAATATACAGCTCGCCTTGGACGCCCGCCGGCTGCAGCCGTTTTTTTGAATCAAGAATGTACATGCGGTTTCTGCCTAACGGCTTGCCTATAGGGACATAGTTTTGGCTGCGTGCCCACGCATCGGAAGAACATTCAATGTTGAACAGAGACGCGTCTACGCAAGTCTCCGTAGGCCCATATACATTGGTAATCCCAGGCGCAGCGCCATGATCGCCGAATAATTGCATGAGCTTATTTACCGTCGTTTTGGAAAGAGCCTCTCCTCCGATTAAAAGATGCCGAAGCGTGACTCCCTGCAAATCACCCGCAGCTATCAAAAGCTTTAAGTGGGCAGGTGTTCCGTCGGTGATGTCAATCGAATGCTGCCGGTAGTAACGGCATAAGGCAGCACCGTCTGACACAATCTCTTTCGGAACAATAAACAAGGTATGTCCTGACAGCAAGGAAGCATACATTTGCTGAACAGAAGCATCGAAATAATATGGAGCGAGCATGGCTACATTCAGCTCCGCCTCATAGGCAGAGTAAATTTGGCGTCGAAGTCCTTCAATCAGGTGAATGACCTGGCGATGTTCAATTAACGTGCCTTTAGGCTTGCCTGTCGTACCGGAAGTATAAATGGCATAGGCCAGTTGACTGGACTGATAAGAGAGTGCAAGACTGCTGTCTTTTTCGTGATAGAAATGTTCCTCCATGAGTTCGATACATGTTCCTGAGAAGCCGATGTCATCCTGCAGCTTCCCGCGGTAAAGCAATACGCTGAGACTTGAATCACTCAAAATATAACGGATGCGTTCAGACGGAGAATCAGGATCTATCGGCAAATATGCGCCGCCCGCTTTTAAAACTCCCAAGATGCCTACAATCATCTCAAGCGAGCGTTCAGTCATAATACCGACAAGCTGATCGTTCCGCACACCTTTTGCCTGCAAGGTTCGCGCAAGCTGATTGGCACGCCGATTCAGTTCTCCGTAGGTGAGTTGTTTATCCTCGAATACAACCGCTGTATTGTCCGGAGTACGTTGCGCCTGTTCCTCGAACAACTCATGAATCGTTTTTTCACGCGGGTATTGCATGTCATTAGACTGAAAGCGGCTGAGCAGATGTTCTTTTTCTTGTTGAGAGAGAAGCTCCAATTCTTCTATTTTGACAGACGGCTGCTGTAATACTTGCTGCATGAGCTGTTCAAAATGTCCGCAGAGCCGTTCCGCTTCTGATTTTTCATATTCATTTTCATTAAAACCGAAATGAACGGCCAGCTGTTCGCCAGGAATAACAACCACATTCAAATCATAGTGGGAGTGTTCCTGCATATGAAAATTCGTAATGTTCAGCTCCGTACCATGATGTCCCGTCTCTTCGACCTGCTGCCCGATCGGATAGTTTTCAAAAATCATGATATGGTCAATCAGGTTCTGCTTTTGTTCCGTTTGGGCCTGAATTTCGTATAAAGGATAGGTATCGTACGATTGGGAAGCCAGCGCGTTTTGTTGAACCATTTGCATCGTATCAGCAAAAGTGCTGTCCTCCTCGCAGCGGATGCGAACCGGAATGGTATTGATGAACAGGCCGATCATCTGTTCCACATCAGGAATTTCCGCCGGCCTTCCCGACACGACACTGCCGAAGACAACATCTGCGGACCCGCTGTATTTCTGTAATAAAATTCCCCATAACGTTTGGATCAACGTATTTAATGTAACCTGATGCTGATTTGCGATCTGCTGTAATTGTTTTGTCTGTTCGTGATCAAATCGGCAGATCACATTGGCATAGGCGTATTCTTTTTGTTCATGCTGCGCTATTTTATGAAGAAGCGTGGTTTCACCTTTATATCCTTCAAGATACCTGCTCCAGTACCGCTTTGCCGCTCCCTGATCTTGGCGGCCAAGCCACTCGATATAGTCGCTGTAAGGAGCTGCCGATGGCGGTTCTGGTTCCCTGCCTTCCTGTAAGGCGCTATAATGATCAAACACTTCCTTCGTGATAAGAGACAGGCACCAGCCATCCATCACAATATGATGGAAGCTCCAAATCAAATGATATTTGCGGTCTTCCATACGGAAAATCGCAATGCGCATCAACGGATCCCGAGCCAAGTCAAATCCTTTTGCCTTGTCTTCTCTTTGATAGGCTGCGATTGCATCCTCTCGCAGGTGCTCCTCTATGTCACGCAAATCTGTAAAATGAATTTGCGGTGTTTGCGTTTTATAGACAATTTGTAAAGGAGTATCGTTCCAGCCGCTGTAAAAACGGGTTCTGAGCACGGCGTATGTTTCAAATAATCGTTCAAGGCTTGCTTTAAACCAATCAATCTTTAACTCTCCCTGCAAATCGAACGATGCTTGTTCAAAATAAGAACTTGAGGCCTCGTCCAGCAGGCTGTGGAAGAGCATTCCTTTCTGCATCGGAGTGAGCGGATACACGTTTTCAACCTCACCTGCATGCGGCAGTTGAATGAGGAGCTGATCCAATTCATCAATGGACATGCCCTTTAACAAAATATCGCTTGGCGTCAGTTCCGATTGTTCTTTATGAACGCAATGCGTAATGATGGACCGCAGGCGGCTTTGAATCGTTTCCGATAACCGCATGATCGTTTCTTTTGCGTACTGTTTGCTGCTGTAGCTGATCGTAAGCCTCAGCCGGCCCTCGGTGATCATTCCGTTTATATTCAATACATACGGTCTTTCTTGATTTTCGCTTGAGTCTGAACCGCAAGAATAAGAAGATAATTGAACCCCATGCTGCTGTAAATCTTGGTCAAACTGTCCCAGGTAGTTAAAGCTGATCTCAGGATTGAGTTTCGATGGCATTCCGCCGCTTAAGTACCTTGCTATTCCATATCCGATCCCTTTATGCGGAATTTGGCGCAATCCTTCTTTGGTCGTCTTGATATAATCAGAGATTTCTTTGCCCGGCTGCGCGTGCAGCACAACCGGATACAGACTTGTAAACCACCCGACCGTGCGGGAGATATCTATATCTTGTATAATCTGTTCTCTGCCGTGTCCCTCTAAATGAATCGGAATTTGTTCCAGTCCTGACCAATGCGATATGGAAAGACCCAGAGAAGTTAAAAGCAAATCGTTTATTTCCGTGTTATAAGCGCGATTCGCTTGTTTTAATAGCAGATCCGTTTCCTCTTTCGTCCATTCCACAGTTGCTGTTTCACTGTCTTTTGCAGTTGTATGGGTTTCATGAAAATCTTTAGGCAGCGGTTTGACATCGGTTTGTTCGATCTTTGTCCAATATTCCTGTTCTTGTTTTATGGTTTCACTTTGCGCGTATTCTGAAAGTCTCTTAGCCCATAATTGGAAAGAGTCTGTTTTTTGCGGCAATTGAATCACTCGCCCGTTCTCGGCTTGCTTGTAGCCGCTAACGATATCTTCCAGTAAGATGCGCCATGAAATCCCGTCTATAATCAAATGATGGATGGCAATGAGCAGATGATCTCCATTTGCGCATTGAAACAACACGGCTTTCATTAACGGCCCATCACTTAAACGCATACTGCTTTGTATCTCATCAGCCTTGGCTTCAATTGTCCGTCCCGGATCGGAATCTTCTTTCAGATTCAGGACTTCTAAGCGGTACAGTCCGCTTTGGGCGATTTCTTCATTCTGCGCCTCGCAGCCATTTTCCGTAGTCCGGAACGTCATGCGGAGCGCATCGTGATGTTCAGCAAGCTTTTGCAGGGTTTGACGAAGCTGCGTTTCCTGAAAACCTTCCGGCGCATGCAGCATGACGGCTTGATTATAATAATGCTGATCTGTTGTTGTTTGTTCGAAAAACCAATGCTGAATAGGAGTCAGGCTGACTTTTCCTTTGACCTCATCTTGATCGGCTATACGCAGATTCTGCTTGATATGCGGACTCAATTCAGCAATTGTTGCATATTGAAACAAGTCCTTGATTTCCATTTTGTATCCTTGCTGATTTAATCTGGAGGATACTTGAATGGATTTAATGGAATCTCCGCCAAGGTCAAAGAAATTATCAAGAATACTGACGTTTTCAGCGCCTAATACCGATTCCCAGGCAGAAACTAATATTTCTTCAGCTTTTGTTCGGGGAGCTTTATACTCTGCTCTGTCCTGCAGTTCGAAATCCGGAGCCGGCAGCCCTTTTCTGTTTATTTTTCCGTTAGAAGTTAAAGGCATTTCATCAAGCTCGATAAAATAAGCCGGAACCATATAACTTGCAAGGGTTTGAGACAATTGTTTCCGGAGCCGGGCTGCCGTTGTTTGCCCGCCGCTCACGTAATATGCACACAATTGTTTAAACCCGTGGACGTCCTCTCTGGCTGTAACGACAGCTTCCTTGATCGCTTCTTCTTGAAGCAGTGCCGCCTCGATCTCGCCTAATTCGATACGATAGCCTCTGATTTTCACTTGTTCATCTATTCTGCCCGCATATTCAATGTTTCCGTCCGCCAGCCACTTCGCCAAATCTCCGGTCTTATACATCTTCGCTCCGGGTTCAAACGGGTCAACGACAAATTTCTCTGCTGTTAATTCGGGACGGTTTAAATATCCTCTAGCCACACCGGCGCCGCTGATATAGATCTCTCCCGGCACTCCGATCGGTGCGGGTTTCATATTCTCATCAAGAACGTAAATGCTCGTGTTTGCCGCAGCGGTTCCGATCGGTACCGATTCCCGTCTGTCCTTTGCGGCATCGTAACGGTAAATCATGCAGCCGACAACGGTTTCCGTCGGTCCGTACTCATTGCATATTTCAATCCGGCCTTCGAACTGTTCATGAATGCTGCGGGCTAACCGGGTGCTTAAGTTTTCCCCGCCCACAATCATTCTTCTGACAGCCGTTTGATCGGCAATGTTCATTTCTTTCAAAACCTGCAAATGGGCCGGGGTCAATTTAATGATATCCACCCTCGGGTCCCGCACAATCGATTCAAGCAGAGCTGTTTTATCCTCTCCGTCATAGACGATGATTGCATTGCCTGTGACAAGCGGCGTGAAAATAGAAGTCACCGTCAGATCAAAAGAAATGGACGAATACAATGGGAAGTTGGCTTTCTCGCCTTTTACATAAACCTCTTTCGCCCACCAAATATAATTGGTCAAGCCTCCGTGCTCGATTAGTACGCCTTTTGGCCGGCCTGTGGAACCTGACGTATAAATGACATATGCCAAATGGCTCACATCATTTATCGGAGCAAGGTCAGAGTCATCTTGGTGATAAGAACTTTCATCATCAAGTAAAACCGTGGCGCCTTCATAGGCAAGCTGTTTCCTGACATCCCGCTGCATTAAAACGATTCCGGCTTGGGAGTCATCCAGCATATACCGGATGCGGTCTTGCGGATATTCCGGATCTATAGGGACATAGGCTCCGCCTGATTTTAAAACGGCAAGGATTCCGACCACCGATTCGATGCTGTTTCTTGTGATGATGGCTACAGGCTGATCCGTCTGCACTCCTTTCGCTCTTAACGTTCGCGCCAGTCGGTTGGCCCGCTTATTGAGCTCTCCGTACGTGAGCTGCCTGTCCTTATCAATGACGGCTGCTTGATCGGGCGTACGCTGCGATTGCTCTTCAAATAGTTGATGAACCGGCGTCTGCGGGAACGGCGCGGCCGTGTCGTTCAGCGTCTGCAGAAGGGTTCTTCTTTCGCCTTCCGTTAACAATTCCGCTTGATCCACCCGGATATCCGCATCTGTCACGACTTGATGCAGGATTTGCATGAAATGTTCCCGAACACGCTCTATGCTTGCCTGATCATACACATTTGCATTGTATTCAAAAGAGATGTTCATCTCGTCGCCCGGTATAACGGTCAAATTAAAATCGTAGTTGGTCTGTTCTTCCATTTGTACGTTGGAAATTTTGATGGATGTTTCGTTCTGGCTGCCTATACTTTCCATATACTGATCAACCGGATAATTTTCGAATATCATTAAATGTGTAATTAAATCTTGCTTTTGCGTTGTACGCGCTTGAATATCGTACAGCGGGTGTGTCTCAAATTGTTGAGACGCTACAGCCCTTTCCTGCGCCTCTTTCATAAGCTCAGCAAACGTTGTCCCGGCTTCACATCGGAACCGGACGGGAATGGTGTTAATGAATAAGCCGATCATGGTTTCCACGTTTGGAATTCCAGCAGGTCTTCCGGATACAACACTTCCAAACACAACGTCCCGGCTACGGTTATATTTCTGCAGCAAAACCGCCCATGCCGTCTGCAGCAGCGTGTTCAGCGTGACATGATGCTTGCCTGCCGTCCGCTTCATTTTCGAAGTGAGATCGGAGCTTATGTCACACGTCACTTTTTCAGGAACGTATCGTCCGTCTTCCGCTGCATGGTGATCCTTAGGAAGGCCGGTTTGCTCCTCATATCCCTCCAAGTACTGATCCCAATAAGCCGCGGCCTCTTTCGCATCTTGCCGGCCGAGCCATTCAATATATTGACTGTACGGAGTAATTGATGATTGTTCAGGCTGCTTTTGCTGAAGCAAGGCAAAGTAATTCTCGAATATTTCTTTTGTAATCAGCGGCAGGCACCAGCCGTCCATCAAAATATGGTGGAAACTCCAGATAAAACGGTATGTCTTTTCATCCGTACGAAGGATGAATAACCGCATTAACGCGCCTTTTTCTAAGTCGAACCCCCGCATCTTATCTTCTCTGGCATATTCCTGAATCATCGCTTCTTTTTGTGATTCCTTCATCTCTCGTAAGTCATTGAATTGAAAACCGATTTTTTTCGTTTTGAATATGATTTGGAGCGGCTGATCTTTCCAGCCTCTGTAAAAATTCGTGCGGAAAATGTCATATTTTTGCGATAAGCCGTCCAAGCTTTTTGAAAATGAATCAATCTCCAGATCTCCATGCAGATCAAACATCGTTTGCTGAAAATAAGCACCTGAATTCGGATCAAATAAGCTGTGAAACAGCATGCCCTTCTGCATCGGCGTTAATGGATAAATATTTTCCGCTTCGCCTAATTCACGCGTCTGCTCCAAAAGCTGTTCCAGTTCATCGATTGAGATGTCTTTTAACAGGATGTCACTTGGTGTGAGAGAAGTCTGCTGCCGGCTCACGCAATGCGCAATGACTTCTTGCAGACTTTCTTTCAGCCCCCGGGCAAATTGCGCCATAGTAGATCTTTCGTATTGTTTGCTGCTGTAGCTCAGTGTCAGTGATAATGTCCCTTCGGCAATCATGCCGTTCAAATCAAGCACGGCCGTTCTCTCTTGGTTTTCGTTCATTGATAACCCTGTGGAAAAAGGCGAGATGCGTAAAGCCTGGTGCTTCAGGTCTTGGTCAAATTGTCCCAAATAGTTAAACGATATCTCCGGATTCAGCTGCAGGCTGTCGGCTTCCGGATGCCCGGATATATATTTGATGATGCTGTAATTCATTCCTTTGTCAGGGATGCGGCGCAGCCCTTCTTTTACGATCTTTATCCGCTGCGACAGGTTTTTTCCGGCTTCCATCCTCAGGACGACAGGGTACTGGCTTGTGAACCATCCTATCGTGCGGGAAATGTCAGCATCCGGAATAATCGGTTCTCTCCCATGGCCTTCCAAATTTACGACAATGTCTTCCGTGCCTGTCCACTTGTGAACAGCCAGCCCTAACGAAGTCAGCAGCAGATCGTTGATATCCGTGTTGTAGGCGCGGTTCGCATGTTTTAATAATTGCTCCGTTTCCTCTTTTGTCCATTGAATCGTCACTTCTTCGCTGTCTCTTAATAACGATCCTTCGCTGATAGTGTCCTTAGGCAATGGCTGAGGCTTTATACTTGAAAGCTCAGTCCAATACGCAATCTCCTCTTCCATATCGGTTTCCGCCGCATATTTGGACAATTGATCGGCCCAGAATGGAAACGAGTCTGTTTTTTGCGGGAGCTGGATTGTTTGTCCGCGTTCTGCCTGCTCATATCCGCTTGCAAAATCTTCGAGTAAAATACGCCAGGATACTCCGTCAATCAGCAAATGATGAATTGCAATCAGCAAATGATCCCCGTCCGGACATTGGAACAAACCGAGCTTCATCAATGGCCCTTTGTCTAATACCATGCTGCTTTGAATCTCATTCGCTTTATCGGCAATCGCTTGAGCCGGATCGGTTTCCCCTTTATAATTCATCACTTCCAGATGGTATAGTTTACTTTCATCTGTTCCTGTAATTCGCGGAGCATATCCATCCGGCGTTTTTTCAAAAATCATCCTCAAGGCATCGTGATGCGACGCGATCCGTTCCATCGTCCGGCGAAGCGGAGCCTCTTTAAAGCCTTCCGCCGAATATAACATGACGGCCTGATTGTAATGGTGTGCATGCGGCATTTTTTGCTCAAAAAACCAATGCTGTATCGGGGTCAGCTTGGTTCCGCCATTCACTTCTCCTTGATCAGCCACCCTGCTGACCGGCGCTACAAACTGACTAAGTTCAGCAATCGAGGGGTGTTTAAACAAATGCTTCATATCAACCTTGTATCCGGCTTGATACAATCTGGATGACACCTGAATTGATTTAATCGAATCTCCGCCAAAATCAAAGAAATTATCCGAAATTCCTATACGTTCTGCCCCTAATACTTCTTGCCAGATGGACACCAGCAGTTCTTCTATTGTGTTCCGCGGGGCTATGTATTCGTATTCCGCCCGCGTATTTTCGTCAGCAGCAGGCAAAGCTTTCAGATCAATCTTCCCATTTGAAGTGAGCGGAATGCGTTCCAAAGGGATAAAGCGGGAGGGAATCATATAATTCGGCAGTTCTCGGGATAAGTCTTCTCTGAACTGCGCAGCGGTCAAAGAAGGCTCGCCGACATAATAGGCATACAATTGTTTGGCCCCGTCTGCGTCTTCCCGCGCGACGACTGCGGCTTCACGAACGTTTTCCAGATTGAACATGGCTGCCTCTACCTCGCCGATCTCAATCCGGTAGCCGCGAATTTTCACTTGATGATCAATCCGCCCTAAATATTCGATTCTTCCATCCGGCAGCCATCTGGCGAGATCCCCCGTTTTATACATCTTTTGACCAGGGACATGCAGATGCTCCACAAATTTTTCCTCCGTCAATTCAGCCCGATTGAGGTAGCCGCGGGCCACTCCCGCTCCTCCGACATACAGCTCTCCCGGTACGCCGATCGGCTGGATTTGATGGTGCGCTCCTAAAATATAAGCTTGATGGTTGGCCACCGGGCTGCCGATTGTGATCTGTTCATCAGCGGACTGAACAGGGTGAAATGTAGATACCACGCTGTTTTCTGTCGGTCCGTATTCATTATTGATCCGAATGCGAGGCTGCAGAGAATGCAGCTTCTCAACTGTATCTGTTTCCAGCTGCTCACCGCCTACAACAACATGCTGAACATGGATGAAATCCTCTGCGTTCATCTGTTCAATCATCGTTTTCAGAAGACGGGGAGAAGTTGAAAAATGAGTAATTCTCTCTTGTTTTATGGCATTTTGAATGGCGAAAGTTTCTTTATTCTCTTCATTAGGCAAAAGGTGCAAAGTTGCTCCTGAGATGAGCGGGCCGAAGAAGTTTAAAATGAACGCATCAAAAACATACGGGTACAAGACAAGCACGCGATCCGCCGGAGAATGCTTGAAAAACGCCTTCTTCCATTGGAGCGAATTCACAATGCCGCCGTGTTCAACCATGACCCCTTTCGGCTTTCCTGTTGTACCCGACGTATAAATGACATAGGCTAAATGGCTGTGTTCCGCTATTGGTGATAACAATGAGCAATCGGCATGGTATGATGTTTCATCATTCAAATCAATCACCCGGCCGTCAAAGGCGAGGCTGTTTTTTAAATGTTGCTGAACAAGGAGAACGTCTGCATCCGCATCATGAAGCAAATATTGAAGCCGCTCTTTTGGATATTCAGGATCCAGGGGCACATAAGCGCCCCCTGCCTTCCAAACGGCTATAATGGATACGATCATTTCTAATGAACGATCAGCGAGAATGGCGACTAACGTATCGGGTTGAACCCCGCAATTACGCAATGTTCTTGCCAAACGGTTCGCCTTCTCATTCAGTTCCCTGTACGTCAAATGGTCGTTTTTAAACTTGACGGCCGTATGCTCAGGCGTTCTTTCTGCTTGCTCTTCAAATAATTGATAGACTGTTCTGCTCCCGGAGAAATCTGTGCCGGTGTCGTTAAAATCAAACAATAGCTTCTGTTTTTCCGCTTCCGGTAAGATCTCTGCCGTATGGATCGCGGCTTGAGGCTGAAACAGAATCACAGACAGCAGCTGATCCAAATGGGATACAATTTGATTAATATAGCGCTCATCGTACAGATTGCCGTTATAAAAAAGCTTCAAATGAATCCCGTTGTTCTCCAAGTCAAAGTGAAACAGCGTATCGGTTGCAGTATCTTCTTTAAATTGCAAGGAATGAATTTCGTTAAGCGAAACGACGGTATGAATCAAAGGCATATGCTCGTCATTGTATTGCACGCTTAAATGCCGGACCATTTTTCTAAACGGCAGGTTTTGATTTTTCAGAGAATCATTAACGGCTTCTTTCAGCTGCCCGAATACGGTTTTAAATGTGCTCTCGTTTGAAAGCGTATTTTTTAAGAGAACAATGTTGTTAACGGCTGACTGACCGGCTTTTTGCTTCGATACCGTTGGAATGCCAAGAATCAGGCTCGTTCGATCCGTATATTTATACAACAAGCATTCAATACCCGCCAATAAAATCAGATAGGCCGCCATATCGGAATGATTCGCCATTGTCATGATTCTTTGAGATACTTCCGGAGATAAGGAACGGCAGATGCATTTTTCCTGGTAGCCGGTACGGGCCAACGACGCTTTATCCGCTGCTTTAAAGTAAGGGAATGCGCTTAGGCCGTCTTCTTCATCAAACAGGTTTTCCCAGTACGTTTCTTGAGTTTTAAATACCGACATTGGAGCACCTCATTTTATATATTTTAAAGAAATAATGCTTTTCCCTAAAAGTTCAATTGAATAGAATCAAGCGCGTTCTCTTCTTCCTCATTGCTGCCGCTCAATCCGATATGTTCGATTAGAATGCTTGGCTGTTCCAAAATCGCCGATAGGATGTGTAAGTAGTCGTTTGATAAAACCTCGATTCTGCTTTTCTTAAACAGTTTTTTCGAATATTCAAACAGTCCGTGATAGTTGTCGCGGTCCGCCTGAATCGACAAGGTCAAATCGAATTTGGCAACCGGATGATGAAATGGATACGGCTTGAGTTGAAGGGAATCGAAAGTCAATTCAGCATGATCAAGATTTTGCAGCACAAACATCGTATCGAATAAAGGATTGCGGCTTGAATCTTTTGGAAGATGCAGATGCTGAATTAATTCTTCCAATGGATAGTCTTGATTTTTATAAGCGTTCAGCATGTTTTCTTTTACTTCATTTAAGTAGGCATCAAATGTTTTACGGCCCGCCGGGTGATTGCGAATGACTAACGTATTGACGAACATTCCCACGACCGGCTCTACATCTAAATGAGTCCGCCCGGCAGACGGCGTTCCTACGATAATATCTTCTTGTCCGCTGTATTTGGATAAAAGAATCGTATAGGCTGCCAATAAAATCATATACAGTGTTGCTCCTGTGTCTTCTTCCATTTGGCTTAAACGCTGTTTTAAGTGTTCGGGTATAAGAAATTCAAATGATTCGCCTTCGTAATCGCGTATGGCAGGTCTCTCATAATCCGCGGGAATATCCAGTACAGGAATATCACCGTGAAACTGATCCAGCCAATACGCTTCCTGGTTCTTGATGTTCCGTTTCTGAATGTCCGATTGCTGCCAAACTGCAAAGTCTTTATATTGAATAGAGAGCGGGTCCGGTTCGTTCCCCTCGTAGATTCGGCTTAAATCTTTCATCAGAATATTGACGGACACGCCGTCAGAAATGATATGATGCATATCAACCACAAGCACGTGCCGCGCAGGTTCAATTTCAATCAGTCCGGCCCGCATCAGCGGCGGTTTGGCTAAGTCAAACGCTTTGATGAAATCAAGCACACGGTCTTCCGCCTCTTCTTTGCTAGCTTGAATTCGTTCTATCGTAAAGTCGACGTGATGATGAATACGCTGTGCCGGCTCGCCTTCATATAAATCAAAGCTGGTCCGCAGCGCTTCATGACGCGCGATTAATTTTCGGAAAGCGGCGTTTAACCGTTCGGGATCGATCGTCCCTTCCACATTCATGGCACCCGTCATATTGTAAGTCAGCTCGCCGCCTTCTGTGTGACTTAACAAATACATCCGCCTCTGAGCTGAAGAAACCGGATAATATGGCATTTCCTTTGCAGCCGGAATCGGTACATATCGATTTTTGTCCATGTGTAACGCCTTGTCAGCCAATTGTTCAATGGTAGGAAACTTGAATATGTCTTTGAGAGACAGATTCACATTCAGCTCTTTGTGAATTCTGGCGGCTAAGGCAGCCGCTCGGATGGAGTTGCCTCCGAGATCAAAGAAATTATGTTTGATCCCCGCATGGCTTATTCCGAGCACTTCCTTCCATAAATCTGTCAGTTTGGACTCCGTCTCATTACCCGGCGGAACATATTCAGCTGTCTGCTGCAGACTCGCTTCCGGTGCAGGCAGTGCCTTACGGTTTATTTTCCCGTTGGATGTTAACGGCATATGCTCCAGATGGACAAAATAGGTCGGAACCATGTAGTCCGGAAGCTGCGATGACAATTGTTCCCTAAGCTGCGCAGCCGCTATAGGCTTGTCGCTTACGTAATACGCGCATAATTGTTTTAAGCCGTCTTCTTCTTCTTTCACTGTAACCGCGGCTTTTTGCACCGCTTCCGCGTTATGCATTGCTGCTTCAATTTCACCAAGCTCGATTCGGTGTCCCCTGATTTTGACTTGTTCATCAACGCGCCCAATATATACGAGATTTCCGTCCTTCAATCGCTTAGCCAAATCCCCTGATTTGTACATCTTCGCTCCCGGTACATACGGGTTTTCAACAAATTTCTCTGCCGTTAAATCCGGGCGGTTCCAATACCCTCTGGCAACACCCGGTCCGCTGATATATATTTCGCCGATTACCCCGATCGGAACCAGGTTTCTGCTTGCATCGGCCACATAAATATCCGTGTTGGCAGCCGGAGTGCCGATCGGTACAAATTCCCGCTTGTCCCGTTCTGCGTCGAAGTGATAAATCATACATCCGACGACAGCTTCCGTCGGTCCGTATTCATTGAAAATGTCCAGCCGGCCTTTAAACTGTTCGCTGACACTTTTGGCCAGACGGGTGCTTAAATTTTCTCCGCCGACAATCATTTTCCGTATTGCGGTGCCGCCAGCGATATTCATCTCCTTGATGACGTGCAGATGTGCCGGGGTCAATTTGATCATGTCTATTCTTGAGTCCCGCATAATCTCAGAAAGCACAGCGCTTTTGTCTTCGCCGTCAAAGACAATGATGGTATTTCCCGTAACCAGCGGTGTAAATATCGAGGTCACAGTCAGATCGAAAGAGATGGAAGAGTATAATGGGAAGTTGGTTTTCTCACCTCTTACATAAACCTCTTTCGCCCACCAAATATAATCAGCCAGCCCCTGATGCTCAATGAGTACACCTTTTGGATTTCCCGTGGAACCTGACGTATAGATCATGTAGGCCAAATCATGCGCATCGCTGTCCGATTCAAGATTCGAGTGATCTTCATGGTATGAGTTTTCCTCATCCAAAAGCACAATGTCACCATCATACGGTAATTGATCCAGCAGGCTGCGCTGTGTCAACACAACCTCCGCTCTTGAATCTCTCAGCATATATTGAATCCGATCTTCCGGATATTCAGGATCAATGGGCACGTATGCGCCGCCGGCTTTCAGAACAGCCAAAATTCCGACAATCAGCTCGATCCGATGCGGGCTGATGATGGCAACGAATTGATCCGCTTGTACGCCTTTTGTCCGTAACGTCCGCGCCAATCGGTTCGCCCGTTCATTGAGCTGTCTGTACGTATAACGCTCATTGCCAAAAATAACGGCTTCATGATCGGGACTCTGTTCCGCCTGCATTTCAAACCACCGATATACCGTTTCCTTATGCGGATACGGCGTCTTTGTGCCATTACACTCCGTCAGCAGTTGATGACGTTCGGTTTCAGACAGCATAGGAACAGAAGACAATGTCATCTCCGGCTGCTCAGCAAGGCTGTTTAAAATGGCGGTATAGTGTCTGGTGATCTGTTCAATGGTGTCTTTTGTGAATCGTCCCGGTCTATAATCAAAATGCATCTCTATCTGTTGACCGGCATCTTCGATCGTGAGCATCAAATCATATAAAGAGACCCCTGGATTTCGTTCTTTCACTTTAAATGTACATTCATTGTGCCGGATTTCATGAAATTCAATGTTTTGAAACACAAACATCGTGTTAAACAGAGACTTTCCGGTTGTTTCCCGCTGTACATTTAATTTCTCCACAAGCCGGTCGAATGGATAGTCTTGGTTTTCGAAAGCGTCAAGCGTCTGCCGCTTTACTTCTTCCAGATAATCCGTAAACGTTCTATTGGCGTGCGGCTTCGTCCGGATTCCAATGGTTTGTATGAAAATACCGATGATCTTTTCGATATCCGGATGATTTCTTCCTGAAGCAGGCGTGCCAACGACAATGTCTTCTTGTCCCGTATATTTATGAAGCAGCACATTATAGGCGGCCAGAAGCACCGTATAGAGAGTCGTTTCCGCCTTTTGTGCCAAGTCTTGAAGCGAACGGATGACATCCGGCTGTAAGGAGCATGTCACACGCTGTCCCTCAGAAGACCGTTCTGCCGCTTTTGAACCGTCTGTCGGCAGGTCAAGGATGGGAATTTCGTCTTGAAATTGTTCCAGCCAATATGTCTCCTGCCGCTTCATGGCATCGTCATTCATCCGTTGGTTTTGCCATTCTGCGAAATCTTTATATTCAAATTCAATGTCCGGTAATGGTTTCTGATGATATAAAGCCAGCAATTCATTTGTAAGGATGTTGACGGAATAACCGTCCGAAATGATATGATGCATATCGATGAGCAGTTCGGCCTGCTCGTTTTCAATCTTGATCAGCTCCGCACGAACTAACGGAGCTTGGTCCAGGCGGAACGGTTTTACAAACCGGTCTGAATAGGCATCAAATTCATCCCGGCTCATTGTCCGGACATGAACGTTAAAATCAACTTCGTTTTCAAGTTTCTGAACGATATCGCCATCTATAATGTCGAAATACGTGCGAAACGCTTCGTGCCGCTGCATCACTTGTTGAAGAGATGAGATCAGGGCTTGCTCATCGTACTTCCCTGTTATTGATATGTGGCCGAACATATTTTGCGCCAGCTGATCCGGTTCCAGTTGGTGCAGGAAATATACTCTTTGCTGCGCCGGCGATGTCGGGTAATACGCTTTTTTCTCGGCAGCCTTCATCGGGAGGTGCACGACTTTCGTTTCGTTCTGAATGAAACGTGCTAATTCCTTAACAGTCTGGTGATTGAAAAATTGTCCGATGGAAACCTTTTGATGAAATGTCTTCTGAACTTTGGAAAGCATAAGCGTCGCCTGGAGTGAGTTTCCTCCCAGAGCCAGGAAGCGGTCTGATCTGCCGACCCGTTCAAGGCCGAAAAGTTCCTCCCAAATCCGCGCCAGCTGCCGCTCCGTTTCATTTACCGGCGCCTCGTAGGCTTCAGTAAAATTTGCCGTATTGCTTCCTATTGAAGCGATCCGCTTCTGGTGTTCGGCGTAAAGTGCTTGTAAATCATGCTGTTCTTCATCGGAAAACATCATCATGGCGTCAAGAGGGATTGAATCTCCCTCAACCATTTTTTGCAGCAATTTTGTAAAACCCGCTCCCCACTTTTTCATGATTTCCGGACTGACGACGTTCGTATTAAAGTCGAAATCAAGAACATATTCTTGATGCGCGTCTGTTATGTTAAGAAATAAATCGTACAGGGTGCGTTTTACCGGGTATGCAACAGGCTCCGCCTCCGCCTTTCCGAAATACAGCTTTCGAAAAGGTCTGTCTAAATTAAAGATAATACGCATATCCGGCATTTGATCGTGCGGAAGCTCTCTGGCCACCAGTGTCATCGGGACGGCTTGGTGCTGCATTGCAAGATTCACGCTTTCTTTCATGCTGCCAAGATAACCGGATAAAGTGCTTTCTGAAGAAGACGTGTTCTTCACCGGAATCATATTGACGCAATTTCCAATCAGATCATGCTGTTTCATATGCGATTGACCTGCAGCGGGGATCCCGATCGCAAGGCCTGACTGTTTGGTAAGCCGGTGCAGAAAAAGATGAAATGCGCCCAGCATCGTCACAAATACGCTATTTTTCATCTGAATGCTTAATGATCTTAAAGCCTCGCTCAATGGCCGTCCAAGCCTGACGGTACACCGGTCTCCCTCATACCCGTTCGGATAACGGACAGAATCTGCGGTTGGCAGAATTGGCTGCTGTATCGGTTCAGAGAAATGACGCCGCCAATAACGGACCCCTTCTTCATACTGGCCGCTGTCGATCTGTGCCTGCTGCCAGTCTAAGTATTGGCGAAACGAAACATCTGCCTCTTTCGGTGAAATCGATTTTCCTTGTACTATTGCCGCGTAGTTGCTCTCCAGTTCTTGAACAAAAACGGCGATTGACCATCCATCGGCAATGATATGATGGAACGTGAGCACAATCAGATGTTCATTGTGAGCCGATGTAAGCACATGGATTCTAAACAAAGGCTTTTGTTCATGGAAATGAAACTGCCGCTTGGAATCTTCTGTCAGCCATTTTTGGATTTCCGGCTCCCGATGTTCATGCGGGAGACCGGTAAAATCAATGACAGGTATTTCTATATTCATCCGTTCCTGCACTTGCTGTACCTCGTCATCGGGATGAATCACCGTACGTAAAGCTTCATGACGGTCAACGATATGCCGGACGGCTTGTTTTAATGATGTATACTGCAGTTCGCCCTTCACTTTCAGCATAATGGACTGGTTTAAAGCGGCGGAAGCTTCATTCCCGTAATGGGATGCCATAACCAACTGCTTTTGTTCAGGTGAAAGCTCGCGCGTCCCGGACTTTTTACGGCCTCCGCCATCAGGGGAATCCGGGCCTTCCGGAATAAATCCGCCTCGGCGAAGATCCTCCACCGTGTCTTTCACCGCTTGAATAATATTTTCGATATCATCCGCGGTATGCGCCGCAGACAAGAAGCAGTTGCGTCCCTCCCATACATAGACCCCTTTATAGTTGAGATGGTAAAAGAACAAGTCATTATCAAGCGATGAGACAAACCGGAATAAAGAACCGAATCGAACCATGCGGATAGGCACTTGCGCTTGTTCGAAGCAGCGATTCAGCTCATCGACCAGGTAGGCTGTTTTTTGATTAAGCTGCTCATACAGATGTTCTCCCTCGGTTTGTAAATGGCGAAGGACGGCTAATGACATCCTCATGGTAAGCGGGTGAGTATTGAAGGTGCCGGCCACAAACGTGCGTTTCGCCTCGTCTTGCGGGTAGGAATCGTCCCCATACTGCCAGGTACCCCCGTCGATCGCATTCATGAACTCAGCTTTTCCGGCAACTACCCCTAACGGCTGTCCGCCGCCGATGATTTTTCCGTAGGTCACTAAATCAGCCTGAATGCCGAACCATTCCTGTGCGCCGCCAAGACCGATCCGAAATCCGGTAATAATTTCATCCATAATCAGAGCTGTTCCGGATTGCTGCGTGATCGCCCGCAATTCTTTCAAAAATGCCTGCGGCTGCAAATCCGGTCTGCGGCTTTGTACCGGTTCCACCAGTACGGCTGCCAATTCATCACCAAGACTGCGGATCACATCCAGCGAATCGGGATTGTTGTAATGTAAAATAATCAAATCATCCATAAAGCTCTGCAATATGCCCGGAGCCAGCGGATTCGCAGACGCAGCCCCGCCTTTTGTGCCGGCAACCCCTAATACGCCGTCAAACGTCCCGTGATAAGATCCTGAGAACGCCACGACTTTCTTTCTTCCTGTTGCCGCCCGCGCCAAACGCAGGGCAACCATGACGGCCTCTGTTCCGGAATTATAGAAAGCGACCCTTTCCACTCCGGTACATGTGCGGATCCGGTCGGCAACTTCACCGGCGACATCTGACATCGGGCCGAGCGGAGGCAATGATGAACGGGTTGAATCATCGATAACCTGTGTAATAAAGGAAGGATGATGCCCGAAAAGGTTAACCCCGAATCCCATGGTGATATCGATATATTCATTTCCGTCAATATCCCACATTTTAGAACCGTCAGAACGTTCGGCGATAATCGGGTATACGATTTCCTTCCAATACGAACGGAAGCTGGACAAATTGCGGTTGTTTGCATGAGCAAATCGGGTGTTGTCCGTATATTGTTTGGAACCTTTCGTTTTATCTGCGTATTTCTTGATGAAATCTTCTAAGTATTGTTTTTGCCGTGCGGTATAGTGTCCCTGATCATTCAGGTTCTGAGGCTGGAAAGGAACATAGGGTTTCGCTTCTTGAGCCGCTTTCTGTTCTGCAGTGACGGTCGGAGGCCCCTGCTTGACAGAAGGAATTGATTTCTCTTGCGCTTTAGCGTATTCTTTCTCATCGGAATGATGTCCGCTGTTTCTCAGCAAATTAAAGCTATTTAATTGAGCTTGCAAGGCATCCTGAATTAATTGATTTTGAGATGCGATTATTTTTTCGAGCGTATGCTCTTGATGACCATCTCTGCGATCCGATTCAGGCTGCGCTTCTGAAATGACCTGTTTTTCCTGCGCCGGAACATTCTCTTGAGGCGGAGCGGATGCAATGGACGATGGAACGATATCAGCCAAGTAATCTATGACACTTTGAAGGTTGGTCAACGTATCAAAAAAACGATCCATCGGGATATCTACCCCAAATTCGTCCGCGATGGCTTTTTTGATCTGTGACAGCATGATAGAATCCATTCCGAGCCCGATAAAATGAGCATTCAGATCGAGTTCCTCTCCCCTGATCCCCGAAGCATTGCTGATTACAGTTTTCAGGAAGGATTCAATATGCGCCTTCGATTGATTGATATTCAATGCCGCTTCTCCTCTCTTTTCGCCCTCGTTTAAGCGCAACTGGTCAGCTTCAGCCCAGCATCGGCTCCGTTCAAACGGATACAGGGGCAATGGCGTCTTTTGTACAGTTTCACCGGAATAAAGCGCGCGCCAATCGATAACGGCTCCTTGCACAAATAATTCGGCTGCGCGATGCAGCCATGTGATCCGTTCATCTTGCGTACGTAAACGCTGCTTAATCAGAGCGGCTGCTTGTTGATTCAGCTCTTCTTTATGAGCAGGCAGCATTTCCTTCATATTCTTGTAACCGATGTATACACCGGGAAGGTTTCTGTCTCCCTGAATCAGGCGGGACAGCTTATCCGATAATTCTTGCTTACCGGATACAATCATGGCAATGCCATGATCCAAATGAGCCCTGCCCGTACTGGCTGTATAGCAAATGGACTTTAATGAAGCTTGGCTGTCATCCGATACATATTGCCGGTACTGCTGTGCGAGTTCATAGAGTGACTTTTCAGTATGAGCGGATAAAACAAATAGGTGCGGCCCATGTTCATCCTCGGGTGCATACTCACTTTGAGAAATATATTCTTCCAATACCACATGAGCGTTCGTTCCGCTAAAGCCAAATGAGCTGACTCCGCCTCGCAGCGGCTCATCACCCGATGTGAACTCCGAAACTTCCTGATTCACATAAAATGGTGATGAGTGAAAATGAATGAGCGGATTAGGTTCATTAAAGTGCGCTAACGGCGGATTTTTCTTGTGATTCAGCATGAGGACAGATTTGATCAGCCCGACGATGCCTGCCGCTTCAAACAAATGGCCGATGTTCGATTTAACAGAACCAATCGCACAAAATTGTTTTTTTGCCGTATACTTTTCAAACGCTTTACAAAGCCCGTTAAATTCAACCGGATCGCCGAGCTTCGTTCCGGTGCCATGCGCTTCGATGAAAGACAGTGTTTCAGGAGCAATGCCCGCGTCTTTCCAGGCCGTCTCAATGACCTCAGTCTGAGCTGCCGGATTCGGTGCTGTAATCCCGGCGGTTGTTCCGTCTTGATTCAGCGCGCTTCCCTTGATTACGCCGTAAATATGGTCTCCGTCGCGAACAGCATCCTGCAAAGGTTTTAGCAGGACTGCGGCCGCGCCTTCACCTGTGCCCGTGCCGTCTGAATCTTTGCTGAACGTTTTCGTGTACCCGTCCGAAGATTCCATATCAAGTCCGATACAGATCGGCAAGAGCGATGTCCGGATACCGCCGGCAAGAGCCATTTCACAATCGCCGGACATTAAAGATTTACATGCCATATGAACGGCGGCAAGCGATGAGGAGCATGCCGTATCCACTGTGACCGCCGGCCCTTTTAAATTTAAGAAATAAGCGATTCGGCTGGCTAGCACGGAAGGGAGATTGCCCACGATATATTGATGAAGTTCATCCGGATAATTCGCAGAAAGGAGACGTTCATAATCGTAGCCCACCTTCGAGTACCCCGCATATACCCCGACACGGCTCCCGTTCATGCTGCCGCCGGCATAGCCCGCATCTTCAATCGCATGCCATGCAGACTGCAAAAACAGTCTTTGGTTAGGGTCCATAAACTGAGCCGCTTTAGGAGCTAAACTGAAGAACGAATAGTCAAAGCGGTCGATTTCATCTAAATAGCCGCCCTTCACAAACTGACTCTCATTGAACTCGCTTTGGATGGACTTTAAATAATCCGCCGCATCTTTCAGCCGGGATTCGGGGTATTCTCGAATGCTGTGCTCACCTTTTTCAAGCAGATTCCAAAAATCACTTTTCGTTGACGCTCCCGGGACATTGAGCGACATCCCGATAATGGCGATATCTTTCGGTGTCACATGGCTTGGTTTCGCTGCCGCGTCCTGCTTGATTTCAGCCCGGCTTTCAGACAGATATGCCGCTAAATCAGTGATAGAAGGATACGTAAAGAGATCTGAAACGGCAAGCTTGCGTCCGAATTTCTGTTCTATGCGCTCGGCAATCTGCGATAACTGTAATGAATTTGCTCCCATATCAAAATAACTGTCAGCGAGGTGAACCTTTTTTCCATCGAGCACTTCGGAAAAGATAGACAGCAATTCCGTTTCTATCTCATGAATGGGTGTCTGTCCGGATGTTTCCGTGCTGCTCTCCAAACATTCATTGATGGCGGCAGACTCTGTTGAAAAATTCCCTGCCTCATACTGTCTGGCAAGTTCGTAGCGTTTAACCTTTCCGCTGGTTGTTTTAGGGAGTTTTCGGATCGGAAGGACTTCTTTTATGCTCCAGCCGCCCCGCTTGTACAAATGTTTTTTTATCTCTTTGACAAGCGGTGCAAATTTTTCAGGTGATTTTTTGTAAACAACAAAGAGCACGATTTCTCCGCTTTGCGTCTTTTGATCATATACACCGCAGGCGGCAACCCTTCCTAAGTCAACCTCTTCCATTTCAATCGCGACCCGTTCAATATCGTGCGGGTAGATATTTTTTCCGTTCACGAAAATAATGTCCTTTTCTCTTCCGGTTACGACTAAGTTACCACTTTCACTAATGAATCCGAGGTCTCCCGTTTTTACCCAGCCGTCAGAAGTCAGCGCTTTTTCCGTACTCTCTGGGTTGTTATAATACCCTTGCGTCACATTGTCTCCTTTGATGTGGATATGGCCGATGATTCCGTCTTCTACTCTTTCATTTGTTTCATCGGAGATCCGAAGCTGACAATAGTCAATAGGTTGTCCCACTTCAACGAATGAAGCGCAATTTTGGTCCTCTTTGCTGACTTTTACAGCTCTTTCACCAAGATTTAAATAGTCACGATGCAAATAAACGGGAACGAATTCTTTACCTATTTTAGAGAACGCTGCGCCAACCGAAGCTTCCGCTAAACCGTAAACATTCAAAATAGCGGATCTTTTCAGATTGAATGCTGCGCATCTTTTCAAAAATTCGTCACACAGCTCCGGCAATATCGGTTCTGCACCGTTTGCGATGACCTTGATGTGTGATAAATCCCAGTCTGGTTCGTTTTTCAGAAATTTAAGGAAGTAGTTGTACCCGAAATTAGGAGATGATAGAATACTGGCTTTGTGTTCATGAGCTTTTTTCATCCAAAGAATAGGTCTTCGAATAAATAACTCTGTAGGCATTAGATTTTGATTGATTCCGGTTATGAAGGGAACAAGGTGGCAGGCGATGAGCCCCATATCATGCGTTAAAGGCATCCATGATAAGAAAGAGTCTTTCGAATGAACGTGTAGGGCAGTCCCAATGGCGCACGTGTTATGTATTAAGTTGTGATGCGTTAACATGACTCCTTTTGGATCTCCTGTTGATCCAGAAGAAAATTGGATAAAGGCGAGTTCATCCGCATCAGGTTCATAAAATGAAGCGGGGTAATCGTAGGTTTGATCTTGAATGATGTCAGATTTTTCGTTTAATTGATGATGGAAATCCTGTAAATCGTGTTCTGCAGCGTATTTCTTTATTTTGTCCAATACTTTTTCAGAGGCAATCAGAAACGGATGATTTAATATATTCCAAATGCGCCAGACCTTCAGCTTATGGTCATCATCTTCTCCGATACTGACCGGCACCGGGATCATTCCTCCTAATATACAAGCCCAAAAAGCAACGACAAATGATTTATTTTCTCGGATTTGAAATACAATTTCCTGCTTCGGCTTAATGCCGAGATGCTGTAAATAGCCAAGATACCCTTGCGCCTCTTCAAACAATTGGCGATAAGAGACAACCGTCTCGTTTTTATCGGATTCGATAAAACGGATCCCGCGATCAGAGATATTGCTTCTTTCCCGAATGACATCTACTAAGGTTTGGAATTGACTGGTATACATAGGTCCCCTCCTGGGCGCTTTATTTTAAAATCCGCAATTCTTCCCAAGCCGGAAGCTGTTTAGCTTCACAAATTAATTTGCATAAATGGATCGAATGTTCGAGTTCTTGTTCTGAAAGCACATCTTCATGCCTTTTCATTCTCTCTTTCAGCTCTTGGATTTGCGTAAATAATGGCGTCGTCATATTGGAATAAGCCGCTGAATCCTTGTTGTAATTTCGCGCAATGACGGATTGAATCATCAATTTATTTAGTTGTTTTTTGCGTAAATGGACAATATGTTTCTTTCTTTCCGCTGAATTGGAAAGCGGGGGAACATCAGATGTCTGTCCTAAGGGATAAGGTACAATGTGATTCGTTGTTTTTCTCAGCAGACCGGCTAAGACATTGTTCGGACCCATTTCGATGACTTCTGTGACTCCATGTAAAAGCAAGTAATGCATCGATTCTGTCCATCTAACCGGCATCGTCATGTGCTGCTTGAGATGTTCGCGGATCGAATTTCCGCTGCTGTAAGGGCGTGCGGTGACATTTGAAATGATCGGCCATGCGGCATCCCGGAAGGAATACCGGTGTAATACAGTCTGGAATTGTTCAGATGCTGATCGTACCATCTGACTGTGAAAAGGCGCACTGACATTCAAATAAGTGTATGCCGCACCCTTTTCCTCCGCCATCTTGATGACACGTTCCACAGCTTGCCGGTGTCCGGAAATCACATGCTGCTGTTCTGAATTCATGCAGGCTACACCTGCCGGAAAGTCTTCCGTCGACACTTTCGAACATATTTCTTGCAAGGTTTGAAGAGAGAGGTGAGTCACGGCGGCCATCGCCCCCTGCTGCTGAGGATCCGCATTTTGCATAAGAATTCCCCGCTCCCTTACAAGTGTAACGGCATCCTGAAAAGAAAGGGCGCCGGCACAGACAAGCGCTGAATATTCGCCTAAGCTATGGCCTGCCAGGAAGCGTGGCTTCACCCCTATTTCCTGCATATACACTTGAAAAGCAATGACACTGACCGTTAAAATAGCGGGCTGCGCGTTCATTGTCTTTGTCAATTCATTCATATCTCCGTTAAAACACAGTTTTTTTACATCCAAGGAGATCGCATCGCTCGCTTCTTCAAACAATCTCTTTGCGAGCACAAAATCATTCCAAAATTGTTTGCCCATTCCTACAAATTGAGACCCTTGTCCAGGAAATAAAAAGGCAAGATTGTTCATGAGATTCCTCCGATCATATTGAACAAGGGATACAATATCCTACAAAATATCCCTTTATATAACATCCTAGCATGATTATAACAAATGTGTATAGAATACTTTCGGAGGAGTTATTGTTCGTTTTCACAAACGAATTAGATATATTTATTCATAAAATAAAACATGGGGGTTTCACCGAAAATCAGTCTTAAAGAGAGATGATGAAAGCCGGAGTGGAGCCTGTTACCGGCTCTTCTTCACTTAGAACGCGCTCTTCATGTTTCATATGTTTTAGGGCTATTGGCATTATTGTGTCAGAAATTACATATTTTCTGTTTATTGTAAAAATTCATTTGTATATCTGTGAAGGATTGTAAACTGATTGCGCTTGATTATAAATGCGGCGCAAGAGATGGATCTGGATGGGGAAAATCCGCAAGGGCGAAATACGCCGCAGAACATGGAAATGACCCTGCCCGGATACCGATTGACGCAGTAATCGGCCTATTGAGTGAACAAGGTTTTCAGGCATAAAAAACAGCCGTTCAGAGCGGCTGTTTTTTAAAAAAGTATTAGAACTATTGAGCGGTATACCCGCCATCCATGACTACGGCCTGACCTGTGACCCCTTTTGCTTTGTCGCTGGACAAAAATACGGCGTAATCAGCGATTTCCTTCACTGACAGCAGCCGTTTTTGGGGAACGAGCGGAAAGATGACGTCCTCAAGCACCCGCTCGTACGGTACATTCCTTGTTGCGGAAATGTCCTTTAACTGATTGCGGACAAGCTGAGTGTCCACATATCCCGGACAAAGCGCATTGACGGTAATGCCGTCAGCCGCGCCTTCAAGTGCGCCGACTTTCGTTAAACCGATGACGCCGTGCTTGGCGCTGTTATATGCCGCTTTCCCGTGAAAACCGATCAGTCCGTTGACAGACGCCATATTAATGATTCGACCGAATTGCTGTTTTTTCATCATGGGAAATGCATGCTTCATTGCGATAAATGGCGCGGTCAGCATGAGACGAATGAGCCGTTCAAACTGTTCGGTGGGAAATTCCTCGATGGGCGCGACATGCTGAATGCCGGCATTATTCACAAGGATATCGAGACGTCCGTATTGTTTCTCGACCGTCTGCAGCATGTCGGCCACTTGCTTTTCATTTGTTACATCGCATGTGATGCTGACTGCTTCACAGCCTTCATCTGTCAGTCTTGCCGCCGCTTCTTTCCCCGCTTGTTCGTTTACATCAGAGATGATGACGGCTGCTCCTTCACGGGCGAATTCTTTTGCGATTTCAAGCCCGATTCCTCCGGCTGCTCCTGTTACAACGGCTGTTTTTTCAATAAGCAATGAATGCATGACGGCGCCTCCTCATTTTGGTCTGACTCCGTTTTTTAACGACTGGCTGACAGTAAAATGACCTTCTGTTTTCTCAAAGACCTCCTCCATAGTTACACCTTCCTGCAGTTCGGTGAGCGTCATACGGCCATCATGAAAATCGAATACAGCCAAATCTGTGATCAGCCGATCGACCACCTGCCTGCCGGTTAAAGGCAGCGTACATTCCGTTCTCACTTTAGATTCCCCATATTTATTAACGTGCTCCATAATGACAATAATCCGTTTTGCTCCGTGGACTAGGTCCATTGCGCCGCCCATTCCTTTGATCATTTTTCCTGGGATCATCCAGTTCGCCAAATCTCCCCGTTCGGACACTTCCATCCCGCCGAGGATCGCTACATCAATGTGGCCGCCGCGAATCATGGCAAAGGATTCGGCACTGTCAAAATACGAGGCTCCCTTTACCTCGGTAATGGTTTCTTTTCCCGCATTGATCAGATCGGGGTCCTCCGTTCCTTCCGCCGGATAAGGCCCGATCCCGAGCAAGCCGTTTTCAGACTGAAGCAGGACGTTATAATCATTCGGTATCTCATTGGCTACAAGCGTCGGCCTCCCTATCCCCAAGTTCACATTCATTCCGTCCTTAATTTCCTTTACAGCCCGTTTGATCATTCGTTTTCTGCTATCTCTCATTCTGTCAGCCTCCTTTATCATGCTTGCCGGACGGTGCGGCGTTCAATCCGTTTTTCATGAATCCCGCCGAGCAGCACGTGCTGCACAAAAATACCCGGCGTATGAATTTGATCCGGATCAAGCTCTCCGGCATCGACGATTTCTTCAGCCTCTGCAATCGTCACTTTGCCTGCCATTGCAGCGAGCGGATTGAAATTTCTTGCCGTCTTTCTGAACATCAGGTTGCCCAGAGGATCGGCTTTCCAGGCCTTTACGATGGCGGCGTTCCCTGTAATCCCTTTCTCCAGAAGATAGGTGCGCCCGTCAAATGTCTTATGTTCTTTTCCCTCGGCTACTGATGTTCCGACGCCCGCAGGTGTATAAAACGCCGGAATGCCCGCCCCTCCCGCGCGAATTCTTTCTGCGAGCGTTCCTTGGGGCACCAATTCGACTTCCAGCTCCCCGCTTAAAAACTGCCGTTCAAAGGTTTTGTTTTCTCCCACATAGGATGCGACCATTTTTTTGATCTGCCGGTTTGCAAGCAAGAGGCCTAAACCCCAATCATCAACACCGCAGTTATTACTGACAACGGTCAAGTTTTTTACGCCGCTGTCCCTGATCGCGAGAATTAATTGTTCCGGAATACCGCACAGGCCGAAGCCTCCTGCGATGAGGGTGTCTCCGTCCTTGATCAGTGCAGCAGCATCTTGATAAGAGTCCATCACTTTTCCTATTCCCATATTCGTTTCCCCTTTCTGTTTTGGCTACACAAGGCCCGTCAGACTGTAAATGGCGATGATGACAAACACAGCGGCTGTTTTAATGACGGTAATGGCAAAGATATCCCTGTAGGATTGGCGGTGGGTCAACCCGGTGACCGCGAGCAGCGTAATGACGGCGCCATTATGCGGAAGAGTGTCCATCCCGCCGGAGGCCATCGAGATCACCCGGTGCATGACCTCCGGCGGGATGTGGAATGTATTGATTGCTTCTGTATACGCTGCTGACATCGTGCTTAAAGCGATGCCCATTCCTCCTGATGCCGATCCTGTAATCCCGGCAAGCGCAGTGGTCGTCACCGCTCCGTTGACGAGCGGATCAGTAAACGTCTGCGATATGCCGCTGCTGACCATTTTAAAGCCGGGAAGCGCCGCAATGATGCCGCCAAATCCGTATTCGGCTCCTGTATTCATCGACGCCAGCAAGGCGCCCCCGATGCCCTCATTCAGTCCTTCTTTCAAATTGAAGAGGACTTTTTTCCAATCGAACAAAATCGTTGTCATGATTCCGATGAACAGTGCGAGTTCTACTGACCAGATCGCAGTGACGGAGGAAAGGTCAATTTTCCCGAACGCTTCTAAGCCGAGCGGCGCAAAATCAAATCCGTCAGGGTACCAATGCGGGAGCCACATCGTGAAGCATTTGTTCATGACCCCCACAAGGATAAGCGGAACAAAGGCGAGCACTTGCCGCGCGGGGCTGGGTTCTGCCTCCTGCGGTAAAACAGGCGTATGTTTTTCATTAGCCAGACCCGAGGATTCCTCTGCAGCGGAAACTTCAGATTGAAATCCAGCATAGCCTTCTCCGGCATTGGCCGCTTTTTTGCGCCGGGATTCTAAATAAATCATTCCGGCCGTAAGCACAAATGCTGCACCAATCAGTCCGAGCCAGGGAGCGGCATAAATGTTTGTTTTAAAAAAAGCGGTCGGAATGACATTTTGAATTTGCGGTGTGCCGGGAAGCGCATCCATTGTAAATGTAAAGGCGCCTAATGCAATCGTACCGGGTATCAGACGCTTGGGAATATCAGCTTTGATAAATAGGTTTTTAGCAAACGGATAGATGGCAAACACCGCTACGAAGAGACTGACGCCGCTGTACGTTAAAATCGCACCCATTAAGACGATGGCGAGAATGGCTCTTTTTGCTCCCACAAGCTTGACGATTGTTTTTGCAATCGACTCAGCGAGCCCCGAGATTTCAACAACCTTGCCAAAAACGGCCCCTAAAAGAAATACGGGAAAATACAGCTTAATAAATCCTACCATCTTCTCCATAAATATATTCGAGAAGAAAGGAAGCACGAAGCTTGGATCTGTCAGGAGCACGGCAAACAGCGCGCAAATCGGGGCGAATAAAATGACTGAAAAGCCCCGGTAAGCCGCAAACATCAGCATGCCTAATGCCAATAAAATAATAACAATGTCCACAAATCCCCCTCTTTTCTGCTCAATGTTAGTAAGCGCTTACAAAAATCGAGAAAATAAAGCAAAAACATGCCGGTTTTGCACAGTTTTTGAGGCTGAAAAAATGTGCATTATGGTGAATTCTCCGTTTTGGCGAAAGAAAAGGAGACCCTTGCTGCATTATATTGATTGGCTGAGCAGTGAGTTTTTTTAGGGATAGTGAGATGGATCAGAGAGGATTTTTGCTTTATAAATATGTATTCTTTTTTCTTTCATTTATTTCCTGCAAGAGGAACCGATAAAATCCGGCCCTCCTGCATGGTCCATTCAGCCAATAACAACCGGAAGCTCTTTGAGCGACCTAAAACCAATGAGCTTGCGGTATTCAAGGCGGTGTGCGGCCAGCCGAAGTTTAGGCATCCGCTCAAACAGTGTGAGAATTGCAATTTGTGCTTCGATGCGCGCTAATGAGGAGCCTATGCAAAAATGGGCGTTCTTTCCGAATGCAAGATGCGGATTCGGTTTTCTTTGGATATCCATTTTGTGAGGCTGATCGAATATGCTTGGATCGCGATTGGCTGCACCTAAAAGGATATATACCTGCTCTCCTTTTTTTATGGTCTTCCCATTTATTTCGCAGTCTTCTGAGGCGGTGCGTGCCGTCAGCTGCGCGGGGCTGTCGTAGCGCAAACATTCCTCAACTGCAGTTTCAATAAGCGAGGGGTTTTCTCTCAGTGCGCTAAGCTGTTCAGGGTGTTTCAATAAAGTAAACACACCGTTGCTTATGAGGTTTACCGTCGTCTCGTGTCCGGCTATGACAAGTAAGATACATGTCGCGAGCACTTCCTCTTTTGAAAGCTGTTCCTCCATAATAAACCTGCTGATCAAGTCTTGCTGAGGGTGAGCTTTCCGCTTGTGAATCAAATCTCTGAAATATGACGTGAGCCTGCCTGCGGTGTCGCTTGCTCTGACTAACGTCTTTCTTGATCGGGTAAGATCAATGGCCTGAATGACGTCTGCCGTCCATTGTCTGAATTGATATCTCTCCTCTTTCGGCACTCCGAGTATCTCCGCAATGATAAGGCTTGCCAATGGAAAGGCAAACTCTGAAACAAGGTCAGCGTTTTTTTTGATTTGGACTTGATCCAACAAGTCATGAACCGTTTCGTTTATACAGGGGCGAAGTGATTCCGCCGTCTTTGCGGTAAATTCTTTACCGATAAGCATCCGCATCCGTTTATGGTCTGATTGATTTTTAAATAACAGCATATCGTGCTGGATATGCGATAGATTTTGATATTTCGTTGAAGCTTCCGGAAGAGGAATGCGGTTTTTAAACCGGGTGTCTTTCAGAATCGCTGCCGCTTCTTTGTACCCGGTGACATACCAGCCCGGATATTTTAATACGGTTCCTTTATAAACAGGATCAATGGATCGCAGTTTGTCATAAAATGGGTAAGGGTCATTCCAAAAATCCGAATCCGCATGGAGAGACGGATGTGCAATCGATAGGCCTGCCGTCATCTCATACCTCCGTATTGCAGGCGGATTGCAGGCCGGCTTTCATTTCTTCAACGGATTCGACTTCAAAACCTAAATCATGAAGCATTTGATGATCCTCTGTTTCATGCTGCCCTGCTGTCGTTAAGTAATCTCCGACGAAAATCGAATTTGCGGCATAAAGTCCCAGCGGCTGCAGCGAACGAAGGTTGACTTCCCGGCCTCCTGAGATACGGATTTCTTTTGACGGATTGATAAAACGGAACAAGGCGAGCACTTTCAGGCAATACACCGGATGTAATTCGCTTACCCCTTCTAACGGAGTTCCGTCAATCGCATGCAGAAAATTAACCGGGATGCTGTCGGCGTCAAGCGCTTTTAAGCTGTTCGCCATATCAATGACGTCCTGTTTCGTCTCTTTCATGCCGACGATGACACCAGAACAAGGTGACATCCCCGATTGTTTCGCCGTTTCCACTGTATTGACCCTGTCGTCATACGTGTGGGAGGTCGTAATGTTTGAGTGATTCCTTTGTGATGTATTGATGTTATGATTGTACCGGTCTACTCCTGCCTGTTTCAGCCGCTCTGCCTGTTCCGGCTTCAGCAGACCGAGGCATGCGCAGATTTTTAAACCGTACGTTTCTTTAATTTCTTTGACAGCATCAACAACTTGATCTACTTCTCTGTTTGACGGTCCCCGCCCGCTGGCGACGATGCAGTATGTCCCTATATTCAGGTCGTGGGCGCGTTTTGCCCCCTTTAGCAATATATGCTTATCCACCATCCGATAAGACTCGATCGGCGCTTTTGATATTGAAGATTGTGAACAGTACCCGCAATTTTCCGGACACAGGCCTGATTTTGCATTCATAATCATATTCAGCTTTACTTTTTTTCCGTAAAATCGTTTTCTGATATGAAAAGCGGCATGCATCAGCAATAAAAGATCCTCATCAGGACAATTTAAAATGGCCAGCGCTTCTTGATTCGTTACTTCCGCCCCGTCCAGCACTCTCTCTGCAAGATCCATCCATTGATTCATGTTTATCTCCCCATTTGTGTCAGATTCATGAAAGAGGTAACATCTATATGTTTCTCAATCATGTGTTGAATGTTTTCCGGTGAAACGTGATCCAGCTTCGGTGTGATTCCCAAAATCGGAACTTTGCATAATGTTTCAATCATGCTCGGGTTCGTCTTTTCGTCCAGCCCCGGCCGGCTCTTTACGCCGTTGATAATAATGCCGAGAACCTCTATCCCCATGTTTTTCGCATATTCAATGGTTAAATATGTGTGGTTGATGGTTCCGAGATCAGGCCTGGTGACAATCACTGCCGGCAATTCCATGGCTTTTATCAGATCACTGACTAAGTAATTTTCACCAAGCGGGACGGAAATGCCGCCTGCCCCCTCAACGATGAAACACTCATGACGATTTTTGATCTTACTCCAGTGGGCCATGACATCCGCCATGCTCACGGATTTCCCCTCAAGCATGGCGGCCGTGTATGGCGCAAGCGGCTCTTTCCATTCAAATGGCGTAATTTCTTCATGAGACAGTGCGGTTTGTGACATGTCTTTCAAGAGCGAGGTGTCACTTTCCGGATGAGTCCGCGGCACGCCGCTTAAAAACGGCTTAAACACTCCGATATCCGCCTGTTTCTGCCGGAATGCCGCGGCAAGTCCGCAAGAAACGATGGTTTTTCCGACGCCGGTATCTGTTCCTGTAACAAAAAAACTTCTCATTTGTTTAAATTCAGCTCTTTTCTAATGGAATCAAATGCTTCTGTCAGCTCGTCTATGTCCTGTAAGCTGCGATCCGCCGTAACGGTCAGCCTGATTCTGCTTTCGCCTTCCGGAACGGCGGGCGGGCGGATGGCCGGGGCGCAGATTCCCTTTTTCTCCAGCAGCGCAGCGGCTGAAACCGCTGTTTTTGCATCACCGATGATAACGGGGATAATCGGTGTATCTCCGCCTCTTACGGTAAAGCCCATATCGGCCAGACGCGTTTTTATCGTTTTGACAGACGATTGCAGCTCACGGCGCGTATCGTGCATATCTGATATGATGTCAAATGCCGTATGTGAAGCCGCACAAATTGACGGCGGGAGGGCCGTCTGAAAAATAAACGTCCGCGCCTGATTCAGCAAAAAATCAATGAAAATGTTTGATCCCGCGGCAAAACCGCCTTCCGTTCCTACAGCTTTGCTTAATGTGCCGATGACAACATCCGGACAAACACCGAAATAGTCACTGGTTCCCCCGCCGTTTTCCCCGAGTACACCGGTTGCATGCGCGTCATCTGCTATCACAAATGCCTGGTACTGCTTTGCAAGCGCCATTATGCGGTCAAGAGGCGCGATGGTGCCGTCCATGCTGAAGACGCCGTCTGTGACGATGAAGCGGCGGTTCCGAGCCTGGACGGAAGCAAGTTTTTTCTCAAGATCAGCCATATCAATATGGCGGTACACGATGGTTTCCGCTTTTGATAAACGGCAGCCGTCAACAATGCTCGCATGGTTCAGTTGATCGCTTAAAATGACATCGCCTTTTTGAGGCAGTGAGGCAAGCACGCCGATATTCGCCAAGTAACCGCTTGAAAACAATAAAGCCGCTTCCGTCTGTTTAAAGTCCGCGATTGTTTGTTCAAGTTTTTCGTGCCACACAGTATTTCCTGTTGTTAACCTTGAGCCGCCGCTTCCCGCTCCGAACCGGCTCAGCGCCGTTTGCGTGGCTGTGATAAGCCGCTCATCTTTTGACAGGCCTAAATAGTCATTGGACGCCCAGGTCTGCCGCTTTTGCCCTTTGGTTTTGAGAGCGGTTTCCTGTGTTCGCAGCGTCCGATACAGCCCGTCTCTTTTCACCGCATCGAGCCTTCCGAGGAGCCATCCGTCAAAATCCACGGCCGGTCACCTCGGCTATCGCTTCTTTCATAATGGAGATCATGGCTTGTAACTGATCGGTTGTGCTGGCAAGCGGCGGCAGAAAGGCGATGACGTCTCCGAGCGGCCGTGTCAGCATACCAAGCTCTCTCATTTTCAAGGACACCTTGTATCCCATCCGCTTTTCAGGCAGATAAGGCTGTCTTGTCCCCTTATCCTGCACAAGCTCTATGCCGCACATGAAACCGAGCTGGCGGACATCGCCGACATGAGGAAGCTGCTTCAGATTATGAAGAAATTCCGCTGCCGTTTTTGATTTTTCGGCGACTTGTTCAACGATGCGCTCTGATTCGAATAAACGCAGATTTTCAATTGCTGCGGCACAGCCAAGCTGATTTCCTGTATAGGAATGGCCGTGGAAAAATGTTTTCATTTTGTCGTAGTCATCGTAGAAGGCTTCATAAATGGCTTCTGTGGCAAACGTCACAGCGATCGGCAAATAGCCTCCCGTAATGCCTTTCCCTGCCGCCATCAAGTCCGGCTGGACATTTTCATGCTCACAGGCAAACATTTTTCCGGTGCGGCCAAACCCCGTCGCCACTTCGTCAACGATCATTAACACATCATATGCCGTACACAGCTTTCGTACGCCTGCCAGAAAGCCTTCAGGCATGACGATCATCCCGGATGCGCCTTGCACCATCGATTCAATCGTAAGTGCGGCAATCTCTTCGTGGTGCTTTGCAAGCAGCTGTTCGAGCGCGTGAAGGCATTTATCCCGGCACTGTACGGGGTCGCCGCTTTCAGATCTGTATACATACGGAATCGGAGCTTTGTAGCTTTCAAACATCAGCGGGCCGTACACATGGTGGAAGAGTTCAATGGAGCCGACGCTGACAGCTCCGATCGTATCGCCGTGATAGCCGTTCTGCATAGAAATAAACGTCTGTTTCTCGGGTCTCCCTATGTTTTTCCAGTATTGAAAGGCCATTTTCAGAGCGATTTCCATTGCTTCCGCTCCGCTGTCGGAGTAAAAAACGCGTGTCAGCTTTTCCGGTGTGATGCCTGTCAGCATCTCGGCAAGTTCTGTTGCGGGAACGTTCGTCATACCCAGCAAGGTCGAATGAGCGATTTTTTCAAGCTGTTTTTGAATCGCTTCATCCATTTCTTTTTTTCGGTGGCCGTGTACATTGAGCCATACTGAAGAAAAGCCGTCATAATATTCTTTGCCGCTGATGTCTTTCAGCATGATCCCGTTTCCGCTTTCAATGATTAACGGATCTTCATCGTAATCTTTCATTTGTGTGAAAGGCAGCCAAAGATGCTTTTTGCTTTTTTCAATCATTGATTGTTTCATCATTTCTCCTCCCGCTGAATGAATACAGGCTGCTTCTCTAAAAAATGGATACAGCTCTCCGTATCTATGGAGCCATCTGTAAAGAAAATCCGGCAGCCGCATTCATCTCCGGCATTTTTCATCTTGGCAATCCGCTGATATCCCAGCTTCTTTGCGGCAACGTAGCCTGTTATGTAATCAGGGTCATCCGACCAGCACAATTCAGCAATAATCCCCGGATATGCGCAAACTTTTGCCGCGATGGCATGTGCTTCTTTTATTCGTGAATTTTCCGGCATGTTGTGCGTAAAAGCCCATTTTTGAAAATCATGTGACGGCCAATCCACTCGGGATACCCGCACACCTCTATTTCCTCTGCCGTCAATGCGTTTTCCTGCCCGTATATCGAACAGGACCGCTCCTCTTGCTTCTGCATATTCCGCAATGTTTTCATACGCTTTCTCTATCATGTGCGGGGGAATCCCCGCCTTTTGCAGAAGCTTGCGGGCGATTGCTTGTCCTTTTTCCGGCGTGTCTGTTTGATGGAAAGCAACCGGCAGAGGGCGGATCGTTTCGATCGGTTCATTAATGCTTTCAAGCTGAATCTGCATAAAATCAGGTATCCCTCTTGAGTGCGAGAAGCCTTTATGTAATAAGCCATCTACCGCTTCCTGTAAACCGCCGTAAGTGATGAGCCGTTCTCCGCCGGAAATGTGTTTTCCGCCCTGCTCATGGGGGGCGTTTTGGGAAGCTCTCATTCTGACGCTGTAATAGGTCTCTTCCTGCATATATTCCCCTCCTTTCTCTTACTTTGAAAATTAATGTTAACCAAATTAATAAAAGGTTAACACTTATACAGAATATTAGTGCCCTCTACGGAATATGTCAACCTAAACTATCAAACTGTTAACTTAATGAGTTTTGCAAAGCCTCATTACGTTTTCATGTTTTGTTCATATTTTAGTAATTGTTTATTCAACACTGTCCGCTAAAGTAGTCCATATTAACGAATATGACAGCCATCTGATTCTTTTATGAAGGGAGGTCAAAACCGGATGCCGTTATGCTGAAAGAAAAAGTAAAGACAGCAGGCCGTTTTTGCACTGTAGGCGTCGGCAATACGCTGATCGATTTTGGTGTCTTCTTTCTTCTCGCCGCTTGTCATGTCCCCTATCTTCCGGCGCAGATCTGCTCCTATTCGGCAGGGATCATCAACAGCTATGTATGGAACCGGAAGTGGACGTTTCGTGTAAAACGCAAGGCTGACGGGAAAGAGATCATGCGATTTCTCATGATTAATCTTGCCGCGTCGGGAATCACCTTTTTGCTGCTTTACGCGTTTCAAAAAGGCGGCTGTTCGCTATTGGTGAGTAAGTTCGCTGCCACTATCGGCGGAATGATGATGAATTTTATCGGAAACCGAATCTGGGTATTTGGAGATTCGCTGAAAAACATACAGGATCAGGAGTGAAGATGAATGAAAAAAAGAGTGAGAAAAGCGGTCATTCCCGCAGCAGGTTTAGGAACGAGATTTCTGCCGGCGACAAAGGCGCAGCCTAAAGAAATGCTGCCGATTGTCGACAAACCGGCCATCCAATATATTGTCGAAGAGGCCGCAGCGTCAGGAATTGAAGATATATTGATTATTACAGGGAGAAACAAACGCTCGATTGAAGATCATTTTGACCGGTCGGCGGAATTGGAATTCAATCTTGAGGAAAAAGGCAAGACGGAGACGCTGAAGGAAATGCAGCGGATTGCCGATTTGGCCAATATTCATTACATTCGTCAGAAAGAACCGCTCGGATTAGGACATGCGGTGCTGTGTGCGGAGCATTTTATCGGAGATGAGCCTTTTGCCGTTCTCTTAGGTGATGATATTATGGTATCTGACACTCCCGCTCTTTCACAGCTCATAGACATCTATAACCAACACGGTACAGAAACGGTCGGCGTACAGCCCGTCGATCCTGCTGATGTCAGCAAATATGGTATTATACAGACGGGGCGGCAGAGCGGTCTTGTGTACCAGATTGAGGATCTGATTGAGAAACCGGCTGTTGAAAAGGCGCCCTCTCATATTGCCGTGATGGGCCGCTACATATTAACCCCCTGCTATTTTTAAAACGCTGAAGACGATCGGAAGAGGCGCGGGCAACGAAATCCAATTGACAGACGCGCTGCGCGAAGTGTGCCGCACCCGAAGCATTTACGCGCGGGAGCTTGAAGGAAGCCGGTTTGATATAGGAGATAAGTTCGGCTGTTTTAAGGCCGGCACGGAGATCGGGCTTCTGCGGGAAGAAATGAGACCGAAACTTTTAGCTTATTTAGAAGAGGTGTTAAAAAGAGAATCTGAAGAAATCGTGCGTTAAAAAATAATTTGTAACCATTTTGCTTGTCAATCAGTCATATAATTGGGTAAAAAGATAAAGAGGTTGTGAACAGTGTGGGCAATTTTATTAGTGAAATATTATCCTGGCTGACAAGTATGGGCTATTTAGGGATTGCGCTCGGATTAATGATCGAAATCATTCCGAGTGAAATCGTTCTGGCTTACGGAGGCTATATGGTGTCAGAAGGCACGATCAGCTTTATCGGCGCCATTGTCGCCGGTGTGATCGGGGGAACGATCGCGCAGTGCTTTATTTACTGGATCGCCCGTTATGGGGGACGGCCGTTTTTGGACAAGTACGGCAAGTACTTACTTCTGAAAAAGCATCATGTTGATGTTGCGGAAAACTGGTTTCGCCGTTACGGCGCCGGTGTTGTGTTCTCGGCGCGGTTTATCCCGGTCGTCAGACATGCGATCTCCATCCCCGCCGGCCTTGCGAAAATGCCTCTTTCCAAGTTTGTCATATTGACGACACTCGCCATTATTCCGTGGTCTGTCATTTTCGTTTATCTCGGGTATCAGCTCGGGGGACAGTGGAAAGACGTAGACAGCTATGCCGGAATGTATACAACTCCGATCATTATATTGGCTCTCGTATTTATTGTTGTTTATTTCGTTGTGAAGAAAATGAGATCAAGACTGTGAAAAAAGACTGCATAAGAACGGCTGTGAGCCGGATCTATGCAGTCTTTTTTATTTATACCGGGTATACGGGGTGTTTCCGGTGTGTGAATGTCAGTTGTTTGGACATGTAAGCAGTGAGGCGTTTATTGAGTTCTTCCCGCAAGGAATCAGCAGGAACAATGCCGTCAATCACCATTTCAGAGGCAAGCCGGTAAAGGTTAATGTCTTCCTTATATTCATCACGCTTTTCTTGAATAAAAGCCGGCCTTTCTTCAGGGGCTAGCTCGCTGATTTTGTTTGCGTAGACCGCATTCACCGCTGCTTCAGGACCCATTACGGCAATTTGCGCAGTCGGAAGCGCTAAACAGCAGTCCGGTTCAAAAGCAGGCCCCGCCATCGCGTATAATCCGGCACCGTAGGCTTTTCTGACGATAACAGAAAGCTTCGGAACAGTCGCTTCCGCCATTGCGGAGATCATTTTTGCGCCATGTCTGATGATGCCCGCCTGCTCAACCTTCGTTCCGATCATGAATCCGGGAATGTCTGCTAAAAACAGAAGCGGAATATGGAATGCGTCGCACAAAGCGATAAATTTTGCGGCTTTATCCGCCGAATCGAGAAATAAAACCCCCCCTTTGACACGCGGCTGATTGGCGATAATGCCGACCGGCTGTCCGTGAATCCGCGCAAGCCCCGTTATTAATTCCTGTGCAAATAACGGTTTAATCTCAAAAAATGAGTCTTCATCAATGACACGTTCAATTAAATCCATCATGTTGAACGGTGCGTTTTGATGTGCCGGGATGACATCTGAGAGCGGTTTTTCAAAAGCTTTCGGGTTCTTAGATTTGTTGACGGGCGCTTTTTCAGTATAATTTGACGGAAAATAGCTGAGATATGTCTGCGCCATCATGATTGCTTCTTGTTCCGTCGGGGCGAGGAGATCACCGCAGCCTGATACGGAACAATGCATACGGGCGCCGCCCATTTCTTCAAGCGATACTTTCTCGCCAATCACCATTTCCGCCATACGCGGGGAGCCTAAGTACATGGATGCATTGCCTTCGACCATAATGACAATGTCGCAAAAGGCCGGAATGTAAGCGCCGCCCGCAGCGGAAGGGCCGAACAATAAACAGATTTGCGGAATGCGGCCCGACAGCTTTACTTGATTATAAAAGATGCGGCCGGCTCCCCTTCTGCCCGGGAACATGTCGACCTGATCCGTAATTCTCGCACCTGCGGAATCGACTAAGTACAAGAGCGGACACTGAAGCTTTTCCGCCGTCTCCTGAATGCGGATGATTTTTTCCACCGTTTTCGCGCCCCACGAGCCCGCCTTTACGGTTGAGTCGTTTGCCATCACACAAACGGTTCTGCCGCCGATGGTTCCGATCCCGGTAACGACCCCGTCAGCCGGCAGTCCGTCTGACATGCACTCGGCGAAAAAAGCGTCTTCAACGGATATGCCGTCATCGAATAAAAGCTTCAGCCTGTCTCTTACAAAAAGTTTTCCCTTCTTTTCGTTGCTTGCGTGATATTTCGCGGCTCCTCCCTTTTCAATCGTTTTGCTGCGTGTCTGCCGTTCTTTTTCGTAATCCATCCGAGTCCCTCCATGTTTTATTTTCCTTTGTATTCAGGGGGTCTTTTTTCTTTAAAAGCGCGCAGGCCCTCTTCCCTGTCAAGTGTGGGGATGACTTGTTCATATGCTTTTCGTTCGATTTCGAGCCCTGTATTGAGATCTGTCTCCAGACCCTTGTTTATCGCGGATTTTGCTTGTCTGACGGCGATCGGCCCATTAGCGGCGATGCGGCCGGCCAGTGCTTTTGCTTTTTCCATAAGTTCATCGGCTTCACAAACATGCTCGATCAGCTTCATGTCTTTTCCCTCTTCTGCAGAAAGTCTTCGGCCGGTATAGATCAATTCTTTTGCCGCGCCAGGGCCAATAAGCCGGGGCAGTCTCTGCGTTCCGCCCGCTCCGGGAATGATCGCAAGCCCTGTTTCAGGAAGGCCGAGGCCCGCCCGGCTGACGGCGATTCTGATATCGCAGGCGAGAGCGAGTTCAAGGCCTCCTCCGACAGCGGTTCCGTTCAGCGCTGCAATGACCGGCTGCGGGAGAGCTTCAATGGATGCGGCCGTGTCACCGATACGCCTGACGCTTTGTCTGACTTGTTCATGATTCATCCCCGCTCTTTCTTTTAAATCAGCACCGGCGCAAAATGTGTTCCCGTTGCCGGTGAGAATGACACAACGAATGGATGGCGAGTTTTTGATGTCTTCAATCACACGCTGTAAATGATCAATCATTTCTGAAGACAGCGAGTTGGCCGCATGCGGGCGGTTCAGCGTGATCAGACCGATCGTTTCTTGACAGACGGAATACAAGACGCAATCTTCCATGGCTTCTCCTTTCTCATTTCGTTCTGAATGCCTGCAGGTTTCTGCTTGGCAGGTCTTTGCCTATTTTATCCGCGATCCAGCCGGCGGCATAAAGAAGTTTATTCATGTCCGTCCCGGTATCAATCCCCATTTGTTCGAGCATATAAATGACGTCTTCTGTGGCAGCGTTGCCTGCTGATCCAGGGGCGTACGGGCAGCCGCCAAGCCCGCCTGAGGAAGTATCAAAGGATGTGATGCCCATATCAAGAGCGGGAATGATATTCGCTAGAGCCGTTCCTCTTGTATCATGGAAATGGAGTGCGATTTTTGAGGCGGGAATTCTCGGCAAAAGGGCTTCAAGCACGGCTATGACCTGCAAGGGGTTTGCCGCGCCGATCGTGTCGCCGAGCGATATTTCATCAACACCCATTTCGAGCAGGATGTCTGACAGGCGGATGACTTGTTCGACCGGCACGTTCTGTTCGTACGGACAGCCGAACACAGTAGACAGATAAGCTCTCGTCGCCATTTTTTCAGCTTTTGCTTCAGTAATAACCCGCCTGAGCTCTTGAACGGTCTGGTCAATCGGTTTGTTTACGTTTTTTTGGTTATGGGTTTCGCTTGCAGATAAAAATACACATGCCTGATCGATTCCGCCTTCTGCCGCATGCTCCAGTCCGATGAGGTTCGGAACGAGAGCCGCGTAGACCGTATGTTCAGATCTGGCAATGCCTTTTGCGACGTCCAGGCTGTCACGAAGAGCCGGAATCCATCTCGGATGCACGAATGATGTCACTTCGATATAGGGAAGGCCTGTTTTTGACAGCATATTGATCCACTCAATCTTATCTTCTGTATCCACCCACGCTGATTCATTCTGCAAGCCGTCACGCGGTCCTACTTCATTGATGCGGACATGTTTCGGACAGTTCATGCTGCACCTCCTTTTTTATTGAAGTTCAATCAGGACCTCTCCTTCATCAGTGAAATCACCTTCTGATTTTTTCACTTCTTTCACCGTACCCGCTGCATCAGCGATAATCGGAATTTCCATTTTCATAGATTCCAAGATGGCCACTTCCTGTCCTTCTTCAATGACATCGCCCGGCTTCACATGAATTTTCCACAGATTTCCCGCCATCTGAATTTTTATGACGCTCATTTTGACGCCCCCTCGTTCATTCTTTGTAAAAAACCGGTTGTTGCCTCGCCCTTTTCAAATACTTCTGAAAGGGCAATTTTTGTCAGCAGCGGAATGTTGGTTTTAATCCCTTCTACATGATATTCGCCAAGGGCGGTTTTCAGTTGTTCAATGGCTTGTTTTCTCGTATTCGCCGTGACGATCATTTTGGCAATCATCGGATCGTAAAACGGAGAAATGACGCTTCCCTTTTCGACGGCGCATTCGTGTCGCACTGACGGGTGTCTTAAAACGGAAAAAGACGAGATGGTACCGGGTGACGGGTAAAAGGTGACCGGATCTTCCGCATAGATCCGCACTTCAATCGCGTGACCGCGGTGGTTGATATCTTTCTGCGAGAAAGTCAGCGCCTGCCCAGCGGCAATTTTCAGCTGTTCTTCCACAAGATCCAGTCCTGTAATTTCTTCTGTCACCGGATGCTCCACCTGCAGTCTTGTGTTCATCTCTAAAAAATAGATTTGTTTCTTTTGGTCGACGAGAAATTCTATTGTGCCTGCATTTTGGTAGCCGATCGATTTAGCGGCTTTAACGGCGGTTTCACCGAGTCTTTGTCTTAATTCATCGTCAACAAACGGCGACGGCGCTTCTTCTATCACTTTTTGGTGGCGCCTTTGGACTGAACAGTCACGTTCAAACAGATGAACGGTGTTGCCGAAAGAATCTGCGAGTATCTGAATTTCAATATGACGGGCATTTTCAATGACCTTTTCCATGTACATTGCGCCGTCTCCAAAAAAGGACGCGGCCCGCTTTTGATTGCCTTCAAACGCTTTGGCCAGCTCTTCTTCTGAATGTACGATCTGCATGCCGATTCCGCCTCCTCCTGCAGACGCTTTCAGCATGACCGGAAAGCCGATGGCACGGGCTTCTGCTAAGGCGGAGTGAACATCGGGCAATGGCTCTGAAACACCGGGAACGATCGGGACCTTTGCTTTTTGCATCGTTTTTCGGGCTTCTATCTTGCTGCCCATCTTTGCGATGATATCACCGGGCGGACCGATAAATGTGATTTGTTCCTTCCGGCAGCGTTCGGCGAACAGGCTGTTTTCTGACAGAAGCCCGTAGCCCGGATGAATGGCGTCCGCTCCGGCGGATTTGGCGGCTTCTATGATTCTGTCGATATGTAAATAGCTTTCATTTACTCTCGATTTTCCGATCGGATAGGCCTCATCAGCCGCTTTTACGTGCAGCGCGTCCCGGTCGGCTTCTGAATAGACAGCTGCCGAGGGGATGCCGAGACGTTTGCAGGTGCGGATAATTCTTAAGGCGATTTCTCCTCTGTTGGCAATTAGGACTTTTTTAAACAAATGTGAAGCACTCCTTTTTCATTAAGTTAACTTGAGCTCTTCAATCGTTTTTTCCCGCAGCTTGAATTTCTGAATTTTTCCTGAGGCTGTCATTGGATATTCATCTGTAAACAAAACGTACCTGGGGACTTTATAGCGGGCGATATGTTCTTTGCAAAAGGTTCTGATGTCTTCTGCGGAAGCGGTTTGTCCGTCTTTGAGCCTGACCCATGCCGCGGCCTCTTCTCCGTATTTCGGATCAGGCACGCCGACGACCTGAACGTCTGCTACCGCGGGATGCCGATATAACATTTCCTCAATCTCGCGCGGATAGATATTTTCGCCGCCCCTGATCAGCATATCTTTCAGACGGCCCGTGATTTTGCAGTACCCGTCCTCGTCCATGACCGCCAAATCACCGGTATGCAGCCAGCCGTCTTTGTCTATCGCTTCTTCGGTCGCTTCTTGATTTTTATAATAGCCTTTCATGACATGATATCCGCGGGTGCAGAGCTCTCCTTGTTCGCCCCGCGCGGCTTCTTGGGATGTTCCGGGCCGAACGATTCTGACTTCGATATGGGGAAGCGCGCGCCCCGCTGTTTCCACTCTTCTTTCAAATGAATCATCCGTTCTTGTCTGCGTAATGACAGGTGATGCTTCGGTCTGTCCGTAGGCAATTGTAATGTCAGTCATCCCCATTTTGCCGATCACTTCTCTCATGACTTCCGCCGGGCATGGCGAGCCTGCCATAATACCGGTTCGGACGTGGGAAAGATCATATTCAGAAAAACGGCTGTCATGAAGGAGGGCGATAAACATCGTCGGTACACCGTGCAGAGCCGTGCAGGCTTCTTGCTCCACCGTTTTCAGAACGGCCGGCGGAGAAAACTGTTCGATCGGAATCATCGCCGCACCCGCGGAAACACATGCCAGCACGCCGAGCACACACCCGAAGCAGTGGAAAAACGGCACGGGAATACATAAACGGTCACTTGGAGTAAGCTTCATGCATTCTGCGATATTTGCCGCGTTATTTACGATATTAAAATGTGAGAGCATGACGCCTTTCGGAAATCCGGTCGTACCTGATGTATATTGCATATGAATGCAATCATCCTTTTTCAGGCTGTCCATCCTTCCGTCAAGCTCTGCATCCGTTACAGATTCAGCATCCTTCAGCAAAGAATCCCAACGGTGCATCCCGGGCGGGCTTTTATCACCGATATATAACACCGTCCGTAAAAAGGGATAACGTTTCGAACGCAGCCTGCCGCGCTCACACGTTTTCAGCTCCGGAATCAGCTTATTCACGATTTCAACATAAGATGTCTGCCGGTAGGAATCCATGATTATCAGGGCCGAGACATCTGAATGTGCCAGCAGATAATCAAGCTCTGCGATTTGAAAATTGGTATTAATGGTGACCAGAACGGCGCCGATTTTCGCCGTTGCAAATTGCGCCGCGAGCCATTCCGGAATGTTGGATGCCCATATGGCCACATGATCTCCTTTTTCAACTCCCAGCTTCATCAGCCCTTTTGCGGTTTGCCGGCATAACCGGTCAAACTCGGCATACGTATAACGAAGGCCGCGCTCAGGGTAAACAACCGCTTCACGATCCGGAAAAAGCTCCGCGGTCCGCTCAAGCAGCTTTCCGGCTGTTAAATGGATAAGTTCAGCCATATGACCTGCCCCTTTCCATCCCTGTCTTAGTAAACGTTTTCATTTTACTTCAAAAGCTGTCTTGCGATGACCATTCTTTGAATTTCTGACGTTCCTTCGCCAATCTCCATCAGCTTTGCGTCACGAAGCATACGTTCGACACCGCATTCCTTCATATAACCGGAACCGCCATGAATTTGGATGGCCTGAAGGCATGCTCTGACGGCCATTTCTGAAGCATAAAGCTTGGCGAATGCCGCTTCTTTCGTAAATGGCAGGTTTTGATCCTTCAGCCATGCCGCTTTAAGCACCATCTGTCTGGCAAGGTCAATTTCCATCGCCATATCGGCCAGCTTAAATTGAATGGCTTGAAATGACGATATCGGACTGCCGAACTGCTTGCGTTCCTTCGCATATGACAGCGACGCCTCCAGTGCGCCTTGAGCGATACCGACAGCCAGTGCCGCAATCGAGATCCGCCCGCCGTCTAATGTATATAAAAATTGTTTAAAACCTTTTTCAGGATCACCGAGCAGGTTATCGGCAGGCACCCTGACATCCTCCAGCACAAGCTCGGCCGTATCCGACCCTCTCACACCCATCTTGTCGTACGGATTTGTGATCGTAAATCCCGGTGTGTCTGTCGGGACGATGAGAGCTGAAATGATCGGTTTTCCGTCGGAGTTCTTTCCTGTAACGGCGGTGACAATGACAGTGCGGGCGTAATTTGCGTTTGTGATCCAGCATTTCTCTCCGTTTATCACATAGTCATCGCCCTTTTTCTCGGCTTTTGTCTGGGTACCGCCGGCATCGGAACCTGCATTCGGCTCTGTCAGCCCGAATGATCCGAGCGCTTTTCCCGAAGCAAGCGGAATAAGATGTTCTTGCTTTTGCTGTTCAGTACCGAAATAGTATAATGGGCTTGCGCCGAGTGACACGGCTGCCGCGTAGCTCAGCCCAGTGCTGCCGCAGGCTTTTCCGATTTCTTCGACCGCTGCTGCATATGAAATGGTATCACCGCCCGCCCCGCCGTATTCTTCCGGAAACGGAATTCCGAGCAGCCCGAGTTCGCCTATTTTTTTAAATGTGTCTATCGGGAAGACGGCTGATTGATCAACCTCATGGGCTTTCGGGGCAATTTCATTTTTGGCGAAATCTCTGACCATTTCGCGCACCATCTGCTGTTCTTTTGTCAGTTGAAAATTCATTAACCTTCCTCCTTCTGCTGCTTTCTACATTTTATTAATGGGGGTCTTTATTCATTCCATCCAAATGAAGTCTGAACATTCGGACTCATCCGCTGCAAAAAAACTGACAGCGCCGCAACTGTCAGTTTTATTAATAATGCTATTTAACCATCTGTTTTGCGGAGGGACGGCTCTCATGGTGAAGCCTGTCAACGGAAGTAACGATATAGGTGCAGGCTCCTTTCGCCCGAGTATCAGTATCTGAAAATGTCTGCGTCCGTGACGATGTTTTTCTGACTGTATCCACTAAATAAGGCTGCTTTCCCTTTTCTGCGCGGTAAATGGCGTAATAAGCCGTTTTTTTACCGTTGGATTTCGCATCTTCAATATAGAGTGTATGGCCTGAAGCATTCTTCTCCGCCCGTTTGACAGACGGTTTTTTTAAAGCGGAATGTCCGAGCCAAGGCATCTCGGGAATTAATGCGGGCCGGCTGTACATGTCTTTGATCAAACGGTTTTTCACATCGAGCGGATTACGGTTTAAATCCTTTAAACTGAAATGCATGCTTCCTTTAATCCAAGCTGATCCCCTGTTTAGAGTAATCTGTCTTCCGTATTCCCCCGGGTCGGCCCAGGCCGGATCAGCATTGTTGTTGATTTTATAAGCTGCTTGCCCGATATATAAATGCACCGGCCGATTGTTCACTTCTTTTCCCCACCAATCCGCTAAGACGTCATATGCCGCCGCTTTAAATCCGATGCTCCAGTAAATTTGCGGCGCGATGTAATCAATGTATCCTTTTTGGATCCATTCTCTCGTATCAGCGTATAAATCATCGTAGTTCCGCACCCCTGCGGCCGTTTCGGAGCCTGTCGGGTCATCTGCGGCATTTCTCCATACGCCGAACGGGCTGATTCCGAATTTGACATAAGGTTTTTCTCGTTTGATGGTTTGGTTGATTTCTTTTACAAGCCGGTTGACGTTATCCCTGCGCCAGTCATCAATTGATGCAAAGTGAGCCTTTCCGTACCGTTCGTATTCCGCCTGATCGGGGAATTCCTGTCCGGCAATTTTATAAGGATAAAAATAATCATCCATATGAACCGCATCAATGTCATAACGGCTGACCACTTCTTTGATTCCATCCGTTATAAATTGTCTTACTTCCGGAATGCCCGGATTATAGTACAGCTGTTTTCCGTATGCAGCGACCCAGTCCGGATGGGAACGCGCGGGATGATCATCTGAAAGCGCATTCAAATTTGTGTGATTCATCGTGATCCGGTAAGGATTGAACCAAGCGTGAAATTCAAGATTCCGTTTATGTGTCTCTTCAACTAAAAAAGCAAGCGGATCGTAGCCGGGATTTTTGCCTTGTGTTCCTGTCAGATACTCTGACCAAGGCCCGTAATCTGATGGATAAAAAGCATCAGCCGCAGGCTTAATTTGGACGATAACGGCGTTCATTCCCATCTCCTGAACGTCATCCAGCAGCTTGCTGTATTCACTTTTTTGCTCTTCCGGCGACAGCCCTTTTTTAGAGGGCCAGTCGATATTGGTTACAGACGCGATCCATACGGCTCTCATTTCTCTCTCCGGCTGAGTGCCGCTTGCTTGTGCGGATGCTGAGAATGTAAAGATACCGGCTGTCAGTACAACGGTCAAAAACCATATCATGCTAAAACGGCAGCTTTTCATGTTTTTCCCCCTCTCTGCTTTACGGTATTCCGAAGCATTCCGGGCGGTGAATCAGAAAGCCTGCTTTGCTCCTCTCAGCCTAAAAGGGAAAGAAAAAAGTCCTAAAGCGAATAAAACGCTTCAGGACTTTTTATGTTTTATGGCGGCGAGCACGTCAATGATCTTCGTTCCGACGCCGACACATGTTTCAAGAATGGCCTGCGCTCCGGCGATGGACAAAATGAATATAACCGGATGTGCATAGCGGGGCCAGACCAAGTAGCAGATGCCGATCAATATGGCGCACCAGACACCCGCACACCAATAACATTGCAGCATATAACCGAATGCGGAGGAAGGGACTTTTTTTTGGACGGCGCGCCCGTTTTGATCGACGGTTTTTTCTTGCTTGATAAAGGGTTTTCTTATGAATTCCGTAATCTTATCAAATACGATCAAATGGGTCAGCCGGTAGCTGGCAAGAATGATCATTACATACGTAAGCCAAGATAGGTTCGTCATCTCAAAGCCTCCAAAAAAACTGAGTTTGATTCCCCTATCTTGCCCCTTGTCTTCTTCAGCCATTCTGCCGGATGTTACAGATTCCGCGCCAAGCGTCTTCCGCTGTTTGCAATGATGTCCAGTATGACCTCAGCATTTTGCTGTGCAAAGGCGGGTTCAAACATATCTTTATGGGCGCCCCCGCCTTGATATTCCTGATAGAGTCCCGTTGTGGCGCCTTCCCACTTCATCGGCTCGGTCTTATCACTGTGCTCTTCCTTTATGCCGGCTTCGATAAAATGGAGGTTTGCAGCGATTTGGCCGTCATTTATCAGTTCCGCCCAGTACGTTTGATAGCGCTCTGTCTTTTTGATGACTGCTTCTCTGACGGCTTCCGGGACGTTGTCGGCTGTTGCGTTTGTTGGCTGCGGCGGCAGTGCGTCAAGCTTTCTGTACGCGTCTGCGATAATGACGTCGCTGATTTCTAAGCCGCGCTTTTCCATCGCTTTTGCCGCCTCGAATGCCGTATTGCCGCCCGCTGAATATCCGAAGAGGATATAAGGGCCTTCCGGCTGGATTTCCAGCATTTTATCAATGTATTGTTCCATTCTGCTGTCTTCTTCAATAAAGTTAAAGCCGTACACAGCAGCCCGTCCGTTTAATGCCGCCGCAAGATCTTTAAAGAAAATGCCGAAACCTGAGATAGGCGGAAAACAGAATAGGTTGCGGCCTTTCGGCTGATTCAGTCTGCTGATATGCTGCTCTGCAGCTTCTGACAGTGTGTTTGAATACAGCTTTTCGGCCAATTGTTCAATTGTCGGATATTCAAATATCATTTCAATCGGCACATCCATCTGCTGCCTGGTCTTCAGTTGATGAATCACTTGCAATGCTTTCAAAGAATGGCCGCCCAGCTCAAAGAAGTCATCCTGTATGCCCAGCTCCCCGCAGCCGAGGATCGGCGTCCAAATGTCGATCAGCTCACGCTCTACCCAATTTCGTGGCGGAACGGCTTTTGATGACGTTTTTTTCCGTTCCGGCGCAGGCAGCCCGCGGCGGTCCACTTTGCCGTTTGCGGTAAGCGGCATACGGTCAAGCTTAATCACATACTGCGGAATCATATAGTCGGGAAGCGACCTGGCCAACAGGGATCGAATGGCTCTTTCTTCAGCATATGCGCCTGTATAATACGCACAAAGGATTGCTTCTTGTCCTTCTTTTGCTGCGATGACTGCCGATTCCCTGATTCCATCTATTTCAGTCAAGCGTGCTTCAATTTCGGCCGGCTCAATCCGCTTCCCGCGAATCTTGAATTGGCGGTCGATACGGCTGATGTATCCGATGCTTCCATCAGGCAGCCAGTGTGCCAAGTCGCCTGTTTTGTAGATCTTTTCTTCAGGATGAACCGGGTGGCTGACAAATGCTTCACTTGTTAAGTCAGGCCTGTTTAAATAGCCTTTGGCAACCCCGTCACCGCCGACACAAAGCTCACCGGGCACGCCGATCGGCGCAAGTCCGCCGTTTTTATCAATGATATACGCGGTTGAATTGCTGATCGGTTTTCCGATTGGGATCGGCTGAGAAAAATCGTGCCTGATTTCGTAAAAGGTAGAAAATGTCGTATTTTCCGTCGGTCCGTATATGTTATAAAGGCTGAGATTCGGACAGCGGTGTCTGACCTTATTGATGAGCGCCGGGGACAATGCTTCTCCGCCGACATATAAGGTGTGCAACCCAGAAAACATCTCCGGATCTGTCTGGGCAAACTGGTTAAAGAGCGCCGTCGTCAAAAACAGAATCGTAATCCGGTTGGAAGAAAGATAATTGCCGAACCTCTCAGGGGCAAGCATTGTCGAGCGGTCAACCACATGAAGACATGCTCCGTTCAAAAGCGCTCCGAAGATTTCAAATGTCACTGCGTCAAAACCGATGGACCCTGTCAGAATGAGACGATCCGTCACACCGGCCGACGTGTAATTGCTGTTTGACACGAGCGATACGACGTTTCGGTTGGAAATCATCACGCCCTTCGGTTTTCCTGTTGAACCGGATGTATACATAATATAGGCAAGGTCATCAGGTGCTGTATCGGTATTCAGCTTTCCCGCATCAGCTGTTTGTTTTTCAGCTGCAGCCGGGATAGAGATGATGTGAGAAAAGTCAATATCAGTCTCAATCCCTTTTTGTACCGTTAACAGCTGTGCTCCGCTCTCAGTGAGCATATCGGCGATCCTGTCGGATGGCAGTTCTGCATCAAGGGGAAGGTACGTCCCTCCCGCTTTCAATACAGCGAGAACAGCGATGATAAATTCCGGTGAGCGTTCGGCCAGAATCCCGGCAATTCCCTTTGGCGCCAAACCGTTTTCCAGCAGGATGCGGGCGAATGCAGTTGACCGTTCATCGAGCTCCCGGTACGTCAACGTCAGCCCGCCGACGTGAAGCGCTTGATGATCCGGGGTTTTCTTCACCTGTCGGCTGAACAGGCTGATGATGCTTTCGTCTCTTTCATAAGTTGTTTTCGTGTCATTAAATTCGCCGATTATTCTTGATTTTTCCTTTTGTCCGAGCATCGGAAGCCGATCAGCGGGAACATCGGGATTGAAGGCGGCGCCGCGCAGAGCTTCTTCCAAATGTCCTTTTACGCTCTCTATCCATACTTCGTCATAAACGTTCGCATTGTAGCTGAATTTGATGAGCAGCTCATCTCCAGGCGCTATGATGAGGTTAAAATCGTAGCCCGATTGTTCCGAAACGTTGACATACCCGATCCGGAACGGTGCATCCGATTCCTTTTCCGCGTCTTTCATCTGCTGCTGGATCGGATAATTTTCAAACACGATAATATGGTCGATTAAATCCTGTTTCAGCTCAGTCTGAGATTGGATGTCAGCAAGCGGATGATAACTGAACGCCTCTGAGTCAAGCATTTCTTTCTGCAAGCGCCCCAGCAGTTCTCTAAAGCTTTCGTCACCCGTTTTAATGCGTACCGGCACGGTATTGATAAACAGCCCGATCATGCTTTCCACCCCGTCAATGACGGAAGGCCGCCCTGATACGACGGCACCGAATACGGCATCGTCCGTCCGGTTGTAGCGCTGCAGCATCAGGCCCCATACAGTCTGCATAAGAACCGCGAGCGTAGCCCCCTCTTCTTTGGCGATGGTTTTCAGCCTGTCTGTCAGGTTTTGATCTAAAGAAAACAGGAGCTCTTTCTTACGGTAGCCTTTTTCCTGGGGACGGGCCGATATTTTCGGGAGTCCTGTGGGTGTCTCGCAGCCTGCTAAATATCCTTTCCAATATTCAGAAGCCGCGTCTTTGTCCTGATCAGTCAGCCATGTAATATAAGTGCTGTAAGGCTTTGCGGGCGCCAGTGTGACGGGTGAGCCTGATTCAATCGCCCGGTACATATGCATGAATTCCTGAAGGACGATGCCGAGGCACCAGCCGTCCATAAGAATGTGATGGTGGCTCCAGACGCATACATATTTTTCGTCACCCGTTTTAAACAAAGAAACACGCATCAGCATATCCTTTTGCAAGTCAAAGCCTTTTAAGCGGTCACGTTCCTTAAATCGCTGTAAATAGATGCTCTGTTCCGCTTCGTCCAAATGTGTAAGATCTTCGCGGTGCAGCCGGAATTCCCGCTCACGCAGCACAACTTGGCGGGGGCCGTTCAGCTGAGCGACATGAGGTAAAAAAACCGTTCTGAAAATATCGTGGCGGCTGATGACAGACTGTACGCTTTGCTCAAACAATTCCGGACGAAGCCGGCCTTTTATGGTGAAGACGGATTGCTCGATATATGCAGCCCCCTCCTTTTGCAGAAAGGAATGAAAAAGCATTCCTTCCTGCATTCGGCTGAGGGGATAAATGTTTTGGATATTTTTCGTTTTGTCCATGTGTTCCTCCCGCTCGATTTTAGTGGAAGCTGAGTAAGTCGGCAATATCCTGCAAGGCTTCCTCAGTCAGCTCCCGATCATCAAAGTCACTGACGGTCTTCTCCGTATCGGTTTTGCTGAGGCAGTGTTCCGACAGTTTCAGGAGATAATACCGGCAGCTTTCGGACAGCCGTTCGATCGTATCTCGCCGGAAGCGCTCCGTTTCATAGGAAATGCTGACGGTCATCCGGCCTTTTGCCGCAATCGCGCTGATTTCAAGTGACTGCTCCCGTTTCCATGTATCTGTCACATCATCTCCGCCTCCCAAAGGAGAAAACTGAAACGCGTCTGGCTGTTCCGTTTCTGCCGGATTCCCGCCGGGCGCATCGAATTGTCCGAGATAGTTAAAGCTGATCTCCGGTGCTTTCCCGAAAGTCATCCCGGCAAGCTTCGGCGGTGTTAAATATTTGAGGACGCCGTATCCGTTCCCTTTATCCGGAATGCGCCGCAATGTGTCTTTGACGGTTTTCAATGTGCGAATTTCATATTCTTCATGAGGTTCATAAGCTCCGCTCCGGAAAAGCACCGGGTAAATGGAAGTGAACCACCCCACTGTCCTGCTGATGTCCGCACCTGCCTGCTCCGATTGGCGTCCGTGCCCTTCAAGGGCGATTTTCAAAGCGTGCCGCGGCGACCACTTCTGAATGGCAAGCACGGCGGAAGTCAAAAGCACATCTTGTGTATCCGTATTGTAGGCGCTGTGCACATCTTTCAACAGGGCGTCCGTTTCACTTTCTGTCAGAGTGAAGGATACTGTGTTCCGTTTTTTTGCAGGAGTTTGAGATAAATCTGCCTGCTCGTAAGGAAGACTTTCTGTTTCATAGTGTTCAATCTCCCGCCAATACTCCGCCTGCTGAAGCAGCTGTTTACTTTCGGCATAATCGGCCAGCTGCTCCGTATATGTTTTGAATGACATGGTTTTCGGAGGGAGTTTGATTTCCTGTCCAGAGACGGCCTGCTCATAAGCAGAAGCCAAGTCTTCCAATAAAATCCGCCATGATATCCCGTCGACAGCGAGATGATGGACCGTCAGAAACAAGTAATCTTCTGCTTCAGAGCGGAACAGCCCCGCCTGTACAAGCGGCCCGTTCTCCAAATCCATGTTTCTCTGAAGCTCGGCGACGCGGCGTTTTACAAAACGTTCCTTCTCATGCTCATCGCCTTCCGTTTCTAAAATGGTCAGGCTGTAAAGCTGCTCATCTGGGAGGTCAGCCGGTCTGTTGAAAAGGAGAAGACCTTTCTCTTCGTCTTTTTTGCAGACAAGGCGCAAGGCATCATGATGAACGGTAATGGCTTTTAACGTTTTCCTCAGGATCTCTTCATCTATTGAATTTGTTCTCGTCAGCATGACGGACTGGTTAAAATGATTTGCTTCCTTCATGTCTTGTGTGAAGAACCATTTGTGAACCGGCGACCACTTCACTTCTCCTTCTGCAGGAGCTTGGCTGACCGGCTGCCGCTCTGTACGGACATAAGGCGCCAGCTCCCTAATTGTCGGCCGGCTGAAAATATCTTTTACGGCGATCTGTTTTCCAGCCTGATGTAATCGGGCTGATACTTGCAGGGCTTTGATGGAATCGCCGCCCAGTTCAAAAAATGATTGATCCGCGGCAATGTTTTCAGTTCCGAGCACTTCGCTCCAAATCGCGGACAGCTCTTTTTCCATGTCGCTTTCAGGCTCGGTAAATGCCCGTCCGGTGTGCGCTTTTTTCCGCGGCTCAGGAAGCGCGCGGCGGTCAAGCTTCCCGTTCGGTGTGACAGGCAGGGCTTCAAGTGTTTCAAAGAACGCCGGCACCATATAAGCGGGCATTTCATTTCTGAGTGCCTGCTGCACGGTTTCACTTTCTGTTCCTTCTTCTGTCACGATATAAGCGCATAGTTCCGTTTGGCCTGCTGATGCGGTATGAGCGGTGACGGCTGCTTCTTTGACACCTTTTATGCCTGTTAAGGCGGATTCAATTTCTTTCAGTTCCACCCGGTAGCCTCTGATTTTGACTTGCTCGTCCATTCGGCCGATATATTGCAGTGTGCCGTCCGGCAGCCATTTTGCCAGGTCGCCCGTGCGGTACATGCGCCGGTTCTTCCGGAACGGGTCTTGGACAAAGGCTTGAGCCGTTTGCTTATGAAGATTGCGGTACCCTCTTGCAAGGCCGGAACCCGAGATGCAAAGTTCTCCCGTTACACCGATCGGCTGCGGGTGATCCCCGTTTAAAATATAAACGTGTGAATGCTCAATCGGACGGCCGATCGTGATGTTCTCACTTTGTTCTATATGTCTTGCCGCTGTAGTGGCGACGCTGTTTTCCGTCGGTCCGTACTCATTGGCAAGCTCCGTGTGTGGACAAACTGATAAACTGCGGCTGATAATGTTTTGGTCGACAGCTTCTCCGGCTAATGTGACAATTCTGAGAGACTCGGCATCCCCCGGCTCCAGTACGTCAAGCAGTGTACGGTACAGTACGGGAACAATGATCATGTGAGTGATGCGGTAAGATGCAAGATAGTGTTTAATAGCAAGAATATCTCTTGCTTCATCTTCGGCTAAAACGGCCGCCTTCGCACCTGAAATCAGCGGTGTGAACATACTTGTTACAAAACCGTCAAAGGAAAATGAAAAGAGCTGAAGAACCGTATCTTTCTCATTCAGATCATAAAATCCGCTCCGCCATTGAAGGGTTTGGCTGACGGATCGATGTTCGACCATAACCCCTTTCGGCCTGCCTGTCGTTCCCGATGTATAAATGATGTAAGCCAAATTTTCCGGTGCTGATAATGACTGGACCGGCGAAGCATCCTGTTCTTGGATATCCTCCAGTGCGAGCACTTCACCGTTAAAACGATCAGGCACTTGTTCTATCGCACCATGTGCGGTAAGGAGAAGCGCTGTGCCGCTGTCTGAGATGATATATTGCTTGCGTTCCTCCGGATATTCAGGATCTATCGGGACGTAGGCTCCTCCGGCTTTCCAAACCCCGAAGACTGCCGCTACTTGTTCCGGCGATCTTGGTATCACAATGCCGACGGCTGCATTAGGTCCGATCTGCCGTTTTTGCAGAGCTCTGGCGATTTTATTCGACCAGTCATCTAATTCTTTGTATGTGATCAATGTTTCCCCGCTGATAAGGGCCGCGGCATCAGGTGTTTTTCGCGCCTGGGTGATGAACAGTTCATGAACTGTTTTTTCAGGCAGCTGTTGATCCGTCAAGCCGTTAAAGTCCGAAAGAATCCGGTTCCGTTCCGGAGCAGTCAGCATGCTGATCGCTTGTAAAGAAGTTTCCGGTTCACGGACAATGTGTTCAAGCATCGTCATAAAGTGGGAAGCCCAGCGCTGCATTGTTTCTCTCCGGAATAAAGACGCCGCATATTCAAACAGAAAATGAATCTGTCCCCCGCCTTCAGAAGCCTGTAAAGTGACATCAAATTTGGAAACCGGACGGGACACATCCGCAGGCTGAATATGCAAACCGTCCAACAGCAGTTCCTCATGCTCTATATTCTGGACGACAAGCATGGCGTCAAACAGCGGATTGCGGCTTGTGTCCCGCTGCACGCCGAGCCGTTCCACAAGCTCTTCAAACGGATAGTCTTGATGCTCATACGCCTCAAGCGCCGCCTGGCGGACTTCCGCCAAGTAATCGGTAAACCGTTTGTCTCCTTTCGGCTCCGTTCTGATGGCCAGCGTGTTGACGAACATGCCGAGAATCGGTTCAAGGTCTTTGTGCGGACGCCCGGCAATCGGTGAGCCGACGATGATGTCTTCCTGCCCGCTCAATCTCGCGAGTAACGTATTGTACGTGGCAAGAAGCACCATATACAAAGTGGAGCCGTGATCCCGGGCGATGCGGTGAAGGCCGGATGCCGTTTCAGCGTCAAGCGTGCACGATACGCTGCCGCCCGCAAAGCTTCTGACAGCCGGACGGGGCTTGTCAGCCGGAAGCTCAAGCACCGGAAGCTCTCCTTCTAGCCGCTTCAGCCAATACGCTTCCTGTTTCTGGTACCCTTCTTTCTCCTGAAACGACCGCTGCCAGACGGCATAGTCTTTATATTGAAGGCGCATCGGCGCAAGCGAACGGCCTGCGTACAGCTCGCCGAATTCTTTTATCAAGGTGTTGACGGACACACCGTCAGAAATAATATGATGCATATCCGTTAATAAAAGATGATGTTCGTCGGATTCTTTCACGAGAGCCGCACGGAAGAGCGGCGCTTCCTCCAGACAAAACGGCCGGACGAATGCGTCAGCTGACTCGGCCTCATCCAGCTGAAACGGTACGCTGTCATGGATGCGCTGCACCGGTTCACCGTCAGGCCCCGTTTCAAAGGACGTTCTGAGCGACTCATGCCGCTCCACAAGCTGCCGGAACGTCTCCTCCAGCCGGCTGCGGTCAAGCGGGCCCGTCAGTTCCAGCACAGCCGGCATATTGTAGCCGACACCGCCGTCTTCAAGCTGTTGGAGCACATACATCCGTTTCTGCGCCGAAGACACCGGATAGGTGTCCTGTTTTTGCGCAGGCTGAATCGCTTCATACGGGCTCTCTTCCAAGTCCTGAATAACCGAAGCGAGTTCTTCCACCGTCGGCCGGGCGAAGATGTCCTGTAACGGCACCTGAACACCGAACTCTTTGGCGATGCGGGAAACGAGAGCCGTCGCTTTTAACGAATGGCCGCCCCGCTCAAAAAAGTGATCCCGGATGCCGACAGGGCCGTTTTTCAGCACCTCTTCCCAAAGGGCGCAAAGCTTCATTTCCGTGACGTTCCGCGGGGCGGTGTACGCCTGTCTGTCTGCCGCTCCGCCGGGAGCCGGCAGCGCGCGGCGGTCAAGCTTTCCGCTCGGCGTGACCGGCCATTCGGTCATCTCTATAAACTGAGCCGGCATCATGTAGGCCGGAAGGCGTGCCGCAAGCTCCGCCCGCACGTCATCGCTTTCCCGTCCTTCGATATAGGCGTAAAGCGCGGTATCTCCGTGTTCGGTCCGGGCAGTGACCGCCGCCTCACGAATGCCGTCGATGCGCCGGATCGCCGCTTCGATCTCTCCCGGTTCGATCCGGTAGCCGCGGACTTTCACCTGTCCGTCTGAACGGCCGAGCCATTCGATAAGGCCATCTTCTGTCCAGCGTGCGATATCACCCGTCTGATACATGCGTTCTCCCGGATAAAACGGATCATTGAGAAAGCGCTCCTCCGTCAGCTCAGGCCGGTTCAGATAGCCCCGGGCCACCCCTGTCCCCGCGATGTACAGCTCTCCGATACAGCCCGGCGGCAGAAGCTGTTTCTTTTGATTTAAAATATACAGCCGCATGTTATGCCCGGAAATGCCGATCGGAACATTGTGAAATTCTTTTCCTTGCGGCAAATCAAAGTACGCCGCTTCTACCGTCGCTTCCGTCGGACCGTAGGAATTTGTCAATTCCGTTCCAGGCAGAAGGTCATAAAAACGGGAAACCAAGTGCGGGCCCAATTGTTCACCGCCGGCAAAAACCCTTTTTAAGCAGATCTTTTTGATCGGCTGTTTTCTGGAATTTATATATTCCAAGAAAGCATGAAGCATGGATGGCACAAAATGGGCCGCCGTTATGCGGTTATTCTCCAATGCGTTCAGTATCATTTCAGGGTCTTTCTCGCCGCCTTGCGGAAGGAGGAAAACAGAAGCTCCCGCGATCGGCCACCAAAACAGCTCCCAAATCGAAGCGTCGAAAGAGTATGATGTTTTATGCAAAATGATGTCAGAATCACTTAATCCATAACGCGTTTGCAGTGAGTATAAAAAGTTTACGGCTGACCGATGTTCAACCTGCACGCCTTTTGGGCGTCCCGTAGAACCGGATGTATAGATGATATAAGCCAATGAATCAGGTTTTACCGGAACGTTAGGGTTGGCCGCAGCTTCAGGGTTTCCTGTTTGTCCGCTTTTCAGAGAGATCATTTCTCCCTCAAAAAGATCTGGTGCGAAAAGTTCTGGTTCTGCCAGTAAGAATTTCACGCCGCTGTCTTTCAGTAAAAAGCGAATCCGCTCTTCCGGGTAATCCGGATCAATCGGCAGATATGCACCGCCTGCTTTTAAGACAGCGTAAATGCCGATCAGCATGTCAGGAGAACGCCGGCCCATAATGGAAGTTTTATCCTCCAGCCTTATGCCGCGCTTGATCAGCTGATGCGCAAGCTCGTTTGCCCTTTCGTTCAGTTCCTGATACGTAATCGAAATGTCATCAGTTAAAATCGCAGGACGGTCCGGCGTTTTTTCCGCCTGCTGTTCCAGCAGATCATGAAGAGACTGATGAAGCGGAAACGCTGTTTTCTGCACGGGGCTGAAATCTTGAAGCAGAGACGCTTCTTCTTTTTCTGTCAAAACAGAAATATCGTCTAATTCCAAGCCCGGATCACCCGCGGCGTTTTCGGCAAGTGTCGTAAAAAATCCCGCCCATTTTTGAATCGTTTTTCTCTCAAACAAATCGGTGCTGTATTCAAACTGGCAGTACAATTCACCGGCGTTTTCAGAGATGTACAGTGATAAGTCAAATTTAGAAATCGGCAGGCTGACGTCTGCCGGCTGCAGTTCAAGTCCGGCTGCCCTAAGCTTCTGCTGTTCCATATTTTGCAGCGCAAATGTTGTGTCAAACAGCGGATTTCGGGACATGTCCCGCGGCACACCGAGCTTATCGACGAGCTCTTCTAACGGGTAATCCTGATGTTCGTAAGCCTCAAGCGCTGTTTGGCGAATTTCCTTTAAATATTCTTTGAATGTCATGCTTCCGTCGGGACGCGTCCTGAAAGCAAGCGTATTGACAAACATGCCCAGAACGGCGTCAAGGTCGGCATGAGGCCTTCCTGCAATCGGAGACCCGACAATCATATCTTCCTGTCCGCTTAAACGGGCTAACAGAACCGTGTACACACCAAGCAGCGTCATATACAGTGTGCATTTGTTTTCTTTCGCCAGCTTTTTCAACTGAGCTGTATGTTTTTCATTGATGACAAATGACACCCGGTCTCCGGAAAAACTCCGCACCGGGGGACGCGGCTTATCAGCCGGCAATTCAAGCACGGGAATCTCACCGGCAAGCCGGTTCAGCCAGTACTCCTCTTGTTTCCGATATGCGGCGCCCGCCATAAATGATTGCTGCCAGACGGCATAATCTTTGTATTGAATCCGTAACGGCGGCAGGCTTCTCTCAGCATACAGCTCACTGAATTCACGTATCAAAAGATTGACGGATACGCCGTCTGAAATAATATGATGCATGTCAGCTAAAAGCAGATGCCGGTCTTTTTCTATTTGGACAAATCCCGCCCGGAAAAGGGGCGCTTTGCCGAGATCGAACGGCCGGATAAACGCTTCGGCTGATTGTTCTTTTGTAAATGCAAACGGCACGTCGTCATGAATCCTCTGCACGGGCAGGCCGTTTTTTTCTTCAAAGGACGTTCTGAGCGGTTCATGCCGCCCGATCAATTCCTTGAACACGGCTTCCATCCTATCTCGGTCAAACGGCCCCCTCACCTCTAAAACGGCTGGAATGTTATAGCTGACACCGCCATTTTCAAGCTGGTGAAGGACGTACATCCGTTTTTGGGCGGATGAGACAGGATATGTTTCTTTCATTTCTGTCTTTTCTATGGATGCGAACGGGTTCTCTTCTGCTTCACTGATGATTTTGGCGAGTTCTTCTACAGTCGGATGGCTGAAGACATCGCTCAGCGGGATTTGCACACTGCACTCTTTAGCTATTTTTGCAACGAGTGCCGTCGCCTTTAATGAATGGCCGCCAAGCTCGAAAAAGTGATCGTGAACGCCGATCGGGCCGGTTTGAAGCACTTCTTCCCATATGCGGGTAAGCTTCAGCTCGGTCACATTCCGGGGAGCTGTATATCGACGGCCTGTGGCGTATGCCGAAGCTTCCGGAAGGGCCCGCTGATCGACTTTTCCGTTCGCAGTGAGCGGAATTGAGTCAATAAAAGCCCATTTGACCGGAATCATATACTCAGGCACCTCTTTAGCCAAATCTCTCCGCAGCTGAGAAGGATCAGTCGCTTGTGAGACGCTGCAGTAAGCGCATAATTCATTTTCGCCCGACTCATTCGTTTGAATCAGAACGGCAGCTTCTTTTACGGCGTGATGATTTGCCAGGACGGTTTCAATTTCCTTCGGTTCAATCCGGTACCCTCTGATCTTCACTTGATCATCTGTCCGGCCGATGTATTCGATTTGGCCGTCCGCACGCAGTCTTGCCAAATCTCCGGTCCGGTACATGACGGCGTCCGTTCTGAACGGATCCGGCAAAAATTTCTCTTTGGTCAGCGCCGGATTGTTCACATAGCCTCTTCCTGTATTCGCTCCGGAAATATACAATTCTCCCGCAATTCCGAGAGGCTGAAGATGCCGGTTTTTGCTGAGAATATACATCTTGTTATGATGGATCGGTTTCCCGATCGGCGGATGTTCAGGTATGTCATCTCCCGCAGAAATCGTATACGTTGAAACCACATGAGTTTCTGACGGGCCGTAATGATTATGCAGATGCATACCGTGTAAACGGAGCGTCTGCCTGAACAAACGCGAAACGGTCAGCTGCTCCCCGGCCGTAATGACATGCTTCACACAGCGGGGAAAAGACTGTGCATAACCTTCTTCATTGAAAAGCATTTTGACAAACGCAGTCGGGAAAAACACAACTTCCGTGTTGTGCTGATCAATAAACGAAAACAGCTGAGAAACATCCCGTTTGATTGATTCGGGTACGATACAGAGGGTGCCGCCGCTCAAGAGTACTGAAAATAACTCTTGATAGCAGACGTCAAACGCCAAAGATGCGTACTGCAGCACATTTGTGCAAAAATCAATGTCTGTGTTCGTCAATTGGTCAGAAAGCAGGTTGGCCATATTTTTATGTTCGAGCAGCACACCCTTCGGTTTCCCTGTCGTTCCCGATGTATAAATCATATAAAGGAGGTCGTCTGCCGTATTAATGGATTGCACATTGCTTCCGTCCGCTTCCGTCCCGGCCTCTTCTATGTATGTAACTTGCAGCGCTTGTTCCACGGGGACGGACTGATGCCGCTCTGTTACAACATGGACGCAGCCGCTGTTTTCAATAACATATCGGATACGCTCCTTTGGACTGCCCGGATCTATCGGGACAAAGGCGCCGCCCGCTTTTAAAATACCGAGAACGGCCGCCGCTAAAGAAGGGGAACGGCCAAGCATGACGCCTACCGGTTCCTCCCGCTTTAAACCGCGCTTTTTCAGCAGGCGGGCCAGCTTATTAGCCGATTCGTTCAGTTCTTTGTACGTCACTGACTCACATTCATACCGAATTGCGATTTGATTCGGCGTTTTTGCGGCCTGCCTTTCAAACATCGCATGAACCGTGTCATATTCAGGTTTTTCGGTCTCTTCAGAAATCGGCGCAAGCAGCTGCGCTTTTTCCCCTGGAGTGATGATTTCAAGCTTGTCCGGCGTGATGTCCGGTTTGTCGAGAACCTGGGAGACGATGTGTGCCAAATGGCCTTTGATATTTTCGATAAATTGGCGGTCATACACGCTTGAATCGTATCTCATTTTCAAATGAATCTCGTCACCCGGCGCCACCATCAGGTAAAAACTGTAGTTGGTTTCGTCTTCCATGCTGAAATCATGGATGTGAAAAAGGTCTTTCGTGTCTCCCTTGCTGTTCAGCACATCAAGCTCCTGTTCAACCGGATAATTCTCAAAGACGAGAATGTGGTCAATTAAGCCTTGTTTTACCTGTGAATTCGCCTGTATGTCATAAAGCGGGTGATAGCTGTATGCCTGTCCTTTCAAAGCGTCCTTTTGCACGTTTTTGATCAGCTTTTGAAACGGGATGTCCGCCCCGCTGATCCGGACAGGCACGGTATTAATAAACAGGCCGATCATTCGCTCGATGCCTTCGATTTCAGACGGCCTTCCCGAAATGACAGAACCAAAAACCGCATCTTCTGTCTGGTTATACGCCTGAAGCAAAATGCCCCAGAGCGTGTGGAAAATGGTGCTCAGCGTGACCTCTTCTTTCACGGCCAGCTCTTTCAGCTTAGCCGTGTCCTCTTTTGAAAAGGAAAACGTCACTTCCTCTTGTCTGCTTTCGCCGGCTTTTTTCTGCTTCGGCAGAACAGTCTGCTGCTCAAAGCCTTCAAGGTATCGCTCCCAGTACGAAGCGGCTTTTTCTTTATCTTGCTCCATCAGCCACTTGATGTAGGTCCCGTACGGCACAGCGGGCTCAAGCGTTAACGGTGTCCGGCGGAGCCGCGAGGCGTATATCTGGAAGAACTCTTTCAGCACGATTCCGAGACACCAGCCATCCATAATGATGTGATGGAAACTCCATATGCACGTATATTCACATTCACCGGTTTGAAGCAGCGTCACCCGCATCAGCATGTCTTTTTGCAGATGAAACCCTTTCTCACGGTCTCTTCGTTTGGCTTCTTCAATATACTTGATTTGATCAGCCTTATTTAAATTAGTGAGATTTTCCTCAATAATGCTGACGTTCCGCTCTTTTAATACGACCTGCTGCGGCACTGACACGTTCTGGCTGATAAAGATCGTTCTGAAAATATCATGTCTTTCGAAAAGGGCATGAACGCTCTCTTCAAACACGCGGGTGTCAACCTTCCCCGTTATTGAAAAGGAGGCCTGCTCGGCGTAAGCCTGTGATTCCTTTTGCAGGAGGGAATGAAAAAGCATTCCTTCCTGCATATAAGACAGCGGATAAATATCCTGAATTGCATTCTTTTTTGTCATGTTATAATCTCCCTGTCGCCTTTTTCTACAGTTCCTCGACAAAACTCGCTATGCTGTCCAAATCATCAGATGTTAACGTTTTGCTGCTAAAATCACTAACGGTTTTTTCTGCTTCCTCTTTCCCTGTGCAGTGCGCCATAATATCACGCAAATATTGCTGTAAGGTTTGCAGCAGCTGTTCCATCGTTTCTTTGCGGAAGCGGCTCGGCGGATAGCTCAAACTGAAGTGAAGTTTGTTTTGTGCGGCCATCGCGCTCATTTCCACCGCTTGTTCCCGCTGCCATGTCGGCGTGATGTCGTGCCCGCTTGCAAGACCGGACAGACTGAACGTGTGCTGATCTTCTGTATCATTGAATTGCCCTAAATAGTTAAAGCTGATTTCAGGCGCTTGTCTGAAGCGGATTGTTTTTTGTTCAGGCGGTGTCATGTATTTTAAAATGCCGTAGCCTATTCCTTTATCCGGTATTCTTCCGAGTGTGTCTTTGACCGTTTTTACCGCCGTTCCAAGCTCAGCGCCTGCTGTGTTCAAGTCAATGAGCACCGGATACATGGAGGTAAACCAGCCTACGGTGCGGCTGATGTCGAGCTCCGGCATGATGTGCTCTCTCCCGTGCCCTTCCATCGCGATGCGCAATCTGCCGCCCCCTGTCCAGTCCCGTAAAGCCAAAGCTGCGGCAGTCAGAAGAATATCTTGCGTATCGGTATGGTAGGCCCGGTTGACCTGCTGAAGCAAAACGGACGTTTCTTCTTCTGTAAGCGTAAAGCTTACCGTTTGCCGAATGCTGTCGGCTCCCGTCTGATGCTGCGGTTTTTCATAAGGAAGTTCGGCGGCTGTTTCTTCTTCAATAAAACGCCAATATTCTTCTTCATGCATCAGCTTGCTGCTTTTTGCGTATTCTGAAAGCCTTACGGCGTATTGTTTAAACGAATCGGTCTTTGGCGGAAGCTGGACCGGCTGACCTTTTACGGCTTGAGTGTAAGCGGCAGATAAATCCTCCAGCAGAATACGCCATGACACTCCGTCAACCGCCAGGTGATGTACGGTGATGAATAAATAATCCCCGGACCGGGTTTTGAACCAGCCGGCTTTTAATAACGGCCCTTTTTCAATATCCATCCGCTGTTGGAGCGCAGCCACTTCAGTTTCTATTTCTCTTTCCCAAGTATCTGTCTCAGACAGATCCCAAATGTCCAAGCTGTACAGTTCAGCATTTTGAATACCGTGATTGATTTGTCTGAAACTTTCGTTTTCTGCACTGACGGTGATCCGGAGTGCATCATGATGAATGACAAGATGCTTCAAGGCTTCTTTGAGCGGCTGTTTATGCAATGCGTCAGAGCTGAACATCATGACGGACTGATTGAAATGATTTCTGTTTTCCATCCGCTGTGATAAAAACCAGTGCTGAACGGGTGTCCAAGGTATGTCTCCTTCTACCGGCCGCTGATCGCTGACTCTTTCCGCTTTCCGGATAAGAGGCGCGAGCTCCTTAATGGACGGGTGCCGGAATAAGTCACTTGCCGTCATTTTCCACCCATAGCGTCCGAGCCGTGCGGAAACTTGCAGCGCTTTGATTGAATCGCCGCCCAACTCAAAAAATGAGTCCTCAATCCCGACTTGTTTTGTGCCGAGCACTTCCTGCCAGATCACGGAAAGCTGTTCTTCAAGCTCATTGCGGGGAGCTGTGTACGCGGTTTGAAGCGCGAGCTCCGGTTCGGGCAGATTTTTCCGATCCAATTTACCGTTCGGCGTAAGCGGCAGCTTCTCAAGTTCCATCATATAGGCCGGAACCATGTAATTCGGCAGTTGCCGAGAAAGTAAAGAACGCACTTTTTCTGTATCCATGTCCGCCTGCAGACTCATATATGCGATCAGTTCTTTATTGCCGGACTGCCCGGTTCTGACTGACACGGCAGCTTCTTTCACGCCGTCCAGGCTCCTCAGTGCGGCTTCAATCTCTCCCAGCTCGACCCGATAACCGCGGATTTTCACTTGATCATCCATCCGCCCGGCATATTCGATCGTTCCGTCCGGCAGCCAGCGGGCTAAATCTCCGGTGCGGTACATCCGTTCTCCGGGAACAAAAGGATTAGGGACAAATTTTTCTTCCGTCAGCTCAGGGCGGCCGAAGTATCCTCTTGCCACACCGTCTCCTCCAGTGCATAATTCGCCGATGACGCCAATCGGCTGCGGTGTTCCCCTGCTGTTTATGATATATGCGGTTGAATTTCCGACTGGGCGGCCGATCGGGATTGAATGATCGTATGATTGTTCAATCAAAAAGCAAGTCGAGAACGTCGTGTTTTCAGTCGGTCCGTATCCATTCCATACTGAGAGATGCGGCAGCGCACTCCGAACCCGGTTTACATGGCTCGGGGACAGTGCTTCCCCGCCGATAATCAATCGGGATAATCCGGAAAACACGTGTTCATTTTGTTCTGATAAATGGTTGAACAGAGACGATGTCAGCCACAGTGTCGTAATGCCGTTTTGCTGTATAAATGTTTCCAGAACATCAGAGTCGAGATAGGTTTCCTGGTCACTTACATATAAAGAAGCGCCGTTTAAAAGCGGACCGAATATTTCAAATGTCGTAACGTCAAATCCTAATGATGAAGTAAACAACAGTCTATCTTCCGGCGTAAAATCAATATAATTGCTGTTTTTCACAAGGCGGATCACGCTTCGCTGTTCAATCATGACGCCTTTTGGCGCACCTGTTGACCCGGACGTATAAATCATGTAGGCCAACGATTCAGGTCCGCCGAGCGGTTCGGGATTTTCCGAACTCAATCCGGCCTTTGTTTGAATATCCTCTATGAATAAACGTTTTCCTGAAAGCGGCAGACCGTCAAGTTTATCAGATTGGAGAAGAATATCAGCTTTACAGTCTTTAAGCATCCATTCAGCCCGTTCCCGCGGCACATCGTCACCGATAGGCAAGTAGGCGCCCCCCGCTTTTAATATTCCGAGGATTCCGGAGGCAAGCTCTGTTGTGCGGCCGGTTAATAAGGCGACAACGCTTTCCGGACCGACGCCATTTGATCGGAGAGCCGCCGCTATTCTGTTAGCCCGTTCGTTCAGCTCACGGTATGTCAAGATTTGTCCATCATAAACAACTGCCCGGGCATCGGGAGTTTCTTTTGCCTGCCGCTCAAATAAACGGCTGATGGTTTCGTGTCTTGGGTAATCGCTTTTCGTCTGATTAAACTGATAAATGACGCGATTTGTTTCAGCATTATCCAGTACGTGAATGTCACCAAGCGGTATCGCTTGGTTTTCAATTACTTTTGTAAGAATACGGGTAAAATAAGATAGCCATTTTTCAATTGTCTGTTTTTGATAGATATCTGTATTGAATTCAAAATCAAAGCTGATGGAACCGTCAGACCCTTCTGACGCGTAAAGCGTGGCATCAAACTTTGCGGTTTTATGACTTGTATCCGCAGCTTGAGCCAAATGCAGCTTATTTAACACCAGGGATTCACGCTCCATATTTTGGAGCACAAACATAACGTCAAACAGCGGATTTCGGCTCATGTCCCGCTGTACGCCGAGCCGTTCCACCAGCTCTTCAAACGGGTAGTCTTGATGCTCATACGCCTCAAGCGCCGCCTGGCGGACTTCCGCCAAGTAATCGGTAAACCGTTTGTCTCCTTTCGGCTCCGTTCTGATGGCCAGCGTGTTGACGAACATGCCGAGAATCGGTTCAAGGTCTTTGTGCGGACGCCCGGCAATCGGTGAGCCGACGATGATGTCTTCCTGCCCGCTCAGGCGCGCGAGTAACGTATTGTACGCGGCGAGAAGCACCATATACAAAGTAGAGCCGTGATCCCGGGCGATGCGGTGAAGGCCGGATGCCGTTTCAGCGTCAAGCGTGCACGATACGCTGCCGCCCGCAAAGCTTCTGACCGCCGGACGGGGCTTGTCAGCCGGAAGCTCAAGCACCGGGAGCTCTCCTTCTAGCCGCTTCAGCCAATACGCTTCCTGTTTCTGGTACCCTTCTTTCTCCTGAAACGACCGCTGCCAGACGGCATAGTCTTTATATTGAAGGCGCATCGGCGCAAGCGAACGGCCTGCGTACAGCTCGCCGAATTCTTTTATCAAGGTGTTGACGGACACACCGTCAGAAATAATATGATGCATATCCGTTAATAAAAGATGACGTTCGTCGGATTCTTTCACGAGAGCCGCACGGAAGAGCGGCGCTTCCTCCAGACAAAACGGCCGGACGAATGCGTCAGCTGACTCGGCCTCATCCAGCTGAAACGGTACGCTGTCATGGATGCGCTGCACCGGTTCGCCGTCAGGCCCCGTTTCAAAGGACGTTCTGAGCGACTCATGCCGCTCCACAAGCTGCCGGAACGTCTCCTCCAGCCGGCTGCGGTCAAGCGGGCCCGTCAGTTCCAGCACAGCCGGCATATTGTAGCCGACACCGCCATCTTCAAGCTGCTGGAGCACATACATCCGTTTCTGCGCCGAAGACACCGGATAGGTGTCCTGTTTTTTCGCAGGCTGAATCGCTTCATACGGGCTCTCTTCCAAGTCCTGAATAACCGAAGCAAGCTCTTCCACCGTCGGCCGGGCGAAGATGTCCTGTAACGGCACCTGAACACCGAACTCTTTGGCGATGCGGGAGACGAGAGCCGTCGCTTTTAACGAATGGCCGCCCCGCTCAAAAAAGTGATCCCGGATGCCGACGGGGCCGTTTTTTAGCACCTCTTCCCAAAGAGCGCAAAGCTTCATTTCCGTGACGTTCCGCGGGGCGGTGTCTGCCGCTCCGCCGGGAGCCGGCAGCGCGCGGCGGTCAAGCTTTCCGCTCGGCGTGACCGGCCATTCGCTCATCTTTATGAACTGAGCCGGCATCATGTAGGCCGGAAGGCGTGTCGCAAGCTCTGCCCGCACGTCATCGCTTTCCCGTCCTTCGATATAGGCGTAAAGCGCGGTTTCGCCGTGTTCGGTCCGGGGGGTGACCGCCGCCTCACGAATGCCGTCGATGCGCCGGATCGCCGCTTCGATTTCTCCCGGTTCAATCCGGTAGCCGCGGACTTTCACCTGTCCGTCTGAACGGCCGAGCCATTCAACAAGGCCGTCTTCTGTCCAGCGTGCGATATCACCCGTCTGATACATGCGTTCTCCCGGGTAAAACGGATCATCGAGAAAACGCTCCTCTGTCAGCTCAGGCCGGTTCAGATAGCCCCGGGCCACGCCGGTCCCCGCGATGTACAGCTCTCCTGCCACGCCCGCAGGCTGGATGGTTCCCCCGCTATCTAATACATACAGACGGGCACCCGGAACGGGTTTTCCGATCGGAAGCCTTGTCCGTCCGCTGTCCCGTTTTCGGTCACAGACGTAAAACGCCGCATCAACCGTCGCTTCCGTCGGTCCATAGCCGTGAATAAGCATCGTCTCCGGCAACAGATCTGCAAACCGGGCAGCCGTAAGCGGGGAAAGAGCTTCGCCTCCGGCAAACACGCGTGTCAGTGTTCTGCCGAGGCGTGTTCTTGTTTCCTCAGGCTCCGTTTCCAGCGCGTCTAAAAAGCTGTTGACCATTGCCGGAATAAAATGCGCGGTCGTCACCTTTTCTGAGGCAAACGCTTCAATCATCCGCACAGGATCTTTCTCCCAGCCGGCAGGAAGCAGATACACGGAGGCGCCTGACATCGTCCACCAAAACAATTGCCAGATAGAGGCGTCGAATGAAAAGGATGATTTCAGCACGATAACATCCTCTTCCGTTAACGGAAACTGCCCTTGCATCCCTGATAAAAAGGCGGCGGCCTGACGGTGTTCAACAGCCACTCCCTTCGGTGTTCCCGTCGAACCGGACGTATAAATGATATAAGCGAGCGAAGCGCTATCCGCTTCTTCAGAGACAGCCCCTGTCTCCGTCTCGCCTGTCAGAGCAGAAAGAGACACTTCTAGCGTTTCTCCGGAAAAACCGGAAACGGATAATCCCGGCTGTGCAAGCAGAAGACAAGCGCCGCAGTCGTCGAGCATATAGCGCAGCCTGTCCTCAGGATAGTCAGGGTCAAGCGGCACGTAGGCGCCGCCCGCTTTTAACACGGCAAGCACTGAAACCACCATCTCCGGCGAGCGTTCAGCGAGTACGCCGACCATGCTTTCTTTGCGGATGCCTTTTTGGCGGAGCCGAACGGCGAGCCTGTCTGTGTACTGGTCGAGCTCAGCGTACGTCAGCATGCCGCCCGGAAAACGGAGCGCCGGACGATGCGGCGAAAGCGCGGCGCGGCGGGCAAACAGCCCGTGAAGCGTCGGAGCCGGCGGTTCAACCGTTTCTGTACGGTTAAACGCATCCAGCATATTTCTGGCTTCACACGCATCCAGCAATGCGATCTCGGAGGCGCTCATTTCAGGGTCGGAAATGACTGACTTCATCATATGCCGTAAAAATGTTTCAATATTCTTCATAAAAACACGATCGTATATACCGGTATCAAAGTTTAAGCGGATATAAAGAGAATTTTCCGGAATCACCTTTATGCTGCATCCGTAGTTTGTGACTTCCTCCATCGTGAAATCTTCTACCGCAAAATCAAATGAACCGGCCTGACTCACATTTTCAATTTCACGCTGGGCCGGCACATTTTCAAACACGATAATGTGGTCAAACAGCGCTTGCTTCAGAGGGCTTTGCGCCTGAATGTCATACAGCGGATAATAGCTGTACGCTTCTGCTTGCAGCGTCTCCTGCTGCAAATGCCTGACGAGCTCCAGAAAAGAAAATGAACCGCTTTTCACCCGCACGGGAATCGTATTGATAAACAGTCCTACCATTTTTTCCACGCCTGCGAGATCCGACGGCCGGCCGGAAACGACAGAACCGAAAACGGCGTCATCACAGCGGCTGACACGCTGCAGCAACATGCCCCACAGTGCCTGGAACACTGTATTCAGCGTTGCTCCCGCCCTTGCCGCAATGTTCTTCAGCCCATTTGTCTGCTCTTCCGAAATGGTGAAAACCGCCTGCTCAAGTTCGCCATTTGGTTCCGCGGATTTTTTCGGAAGAGACGCCGATTGCTCAAGATCGGCAAGTCTCATATTCCAAAAAATCTCGGCTTCTTTACGATCCTGCTTCATGAGCCATTTAATATACTTTCCATATGGCTGAACAGGCTCGAGAGACGGGAGCCGTCCGTCTCCGAGAGATTGATAGATCATCAGAAATTCCTTCATGACAATTCCGAAGCACCAGCCGTCCATGACGATATGATGATGGCTCCATATACAAACATAGCGTTCAGGCGCTTTTTTCAAAATGGAGACTCTCATGAGAGGGTCTGATTGCAAATCAAAGCCTTTATCTTTATCTTCTTTTCTGAACCGGTCGGCATATTTGTCTTGTGCCTTCTCGTCCAAATGAGAAATATCATGAAACTGAACGCGGCTTGGTCTGTTTTTCAACACGACTTGGCGGGGCTTCGCCACATTCTTATGAATAAATGTCGTACGGAAAATATCGTATCGTTCAAAAACAGCATCTATACTTTTTTGGAATCGTTCCCGGTCAAGCTGTCCGTTGATCGTAAACACCGCTTGTTCGAAGTAGGCTCTTGAGTCATGATCCAACAGAGAATGAAAAAGCATGCCCTCCTGCATAAAAGATAAAGGATATATATCTTGTATTTCCGGTTGCTGCCCCATTGCGCCACTCCTTTTCTATAGTTTGTTGACGGCTCCCATAATGTCACTCAGATCTTCCAGCGTTAACTCCTCGTCACTGAAATCAGCGGCGCTCCATTCACGCTCCTCTTTGCCTGTGCAATGCGTGATGATCTGCTTGAGAAAGGCATGAAAATGTCCCGTCAAAACTTCAATCGTTTCTTTTTGATACTGAAAACGGTTGTACACGACATGCATGCTGAGACATTCCGACGATACGGAGCCGCTGATATCAAGTGTGTACGGACGTTCCCAGTCCGGGCTGACTTCATTTCCCGCTTTTACGGGAGAAACACCGAAGCCGCTGGAACGGATTTCCCGGTCGAACTGCCCCAGATAGTTAAAACTGATTTCAGGAGCATCAGATTCAGTCTCTTCCCAGAGTTTGCTTATATACTTCAGCACCCCGTATCCCGCTCCTTTATGCGGAATGCGGCGCATCATGTCTTTTGTCCGCTTAATGTGATAGCCGAGCTGCTCGCCGTCATCAGTCTGATCTTGAAAACTTGCGTCAACCAATACCGGATAAATTGACGTAAACCAGCCGATGGTTCTGCTGATATCAAGATGCTCCAGATGCTCTTCCCTTCCATGGCCTTCCATGCTGATTTTGAATGTCTCGTTTCCAGTCCATCTGTTCAGCGCAAGGCTTAACGCGGCAAGCAATAATTCACCCGTCTCTGTTGTGTATGCTCTGTTCGCTTCCGTTAACAGCTGCTCAGTCTCCTGTTTTGTCAATGTAACGGTCATCACATCTGTATCTTTCAGAAGATTGGAAGAGATGCGGGCATCTTTCGGAAGCGGTTCGACCGCCGCTTTTTCTCTTTCGGACCAGTAGTCTGCTTCCTGTAACAGCCGGCGGCTTTTTGCATAATCAGAGATTTGCTTCGCGTAAGTCTGATAGGAATCGGTTTTTGCCGGAAGCGCGGTTTCTTTTCCTTCGAGCGCCTGCCTGTAGCATGCGGTGAGATCTTCAAATAAAATCCGCCATGACACCCCGTCAATGACAAGGTGATGAATGGAAAGCAGCAGATGATCGCCATCATTAGCGTGAAATAATCCGACAGCTACGAGCGGACCCGTCTCCAGCCGAATGGAAGTTTGAATAAGGGCGGCCGCCTGTTCAATTGCGGCGTGCTCCTCTTGTAATGACCCTTTCCCTCTCACGTCATGCGTTTCAAACATAAAGAGTTCTTCTTCAGAAAGGTTTTCCGCTCTGTTATATTGAATCACCGATCCGTTTTGCGTGCCGCATACCATCCGTAATGCGTCATGATGAACCGCGAGCTGTGCCAGCGCTTTTCTCATAGCAGATTCATTGATTCTGTCCGCACTGCGGAGCATAACCGACTGATTAAAATGATCATGCGGCAATGATTGCGACAAGAACCAATGCTGGATCGGCGTCAGCGGCACGTCTCCCGTGACGGGAGCCTGATCAATCACGCGGCGGACTTTCCGGAGCCGCATCGATACTTCTCCCAGTGTCTGATGCTCGAACAGCTCGCGGACGGTCGTTTCATAGCCCTGCTGTTTCAGCCTCGCACATACTTGCAGCGCTTTAATCGAATCCCCGCCGAGATGGAAGAAATGAGCATTGGGGCCGAGTCCTTCAACACCTAAGAGTTCTTCCCAGATGTCAGCCATCATTTCTTCAGTTTCATTTCTCAGGCTGATATCATCTCCAAGGCTATCATTTAATTCAGGCTGCGGGAGCGCCTTCTCGTCCAGCTTCCCATTCGCCGTCAAAGGCAGTTCATCAAGCTCTATCAAGCGGGCGGGAATCATATATTCCGGCAGAAAAGCTCTGAGAGAGGCCTGAATCTCTGCTTCTTTTATCTTTTCGTTTCCGTGTAAGACCGCGTATGCGTAAATGGAGTGCTGACCATGCTGATCAGCACGTGTGATCACGGCGGCCTCTTTCACGGAGGAAAGCTCTTGCAGCGCTGATTTAATTTCTCCCAGCTCAATTCTGTGGCCTCTGACTTTTACTTGCGCATCTTTACGCCCGACATATTCCAGCTCGCCATTTGAGAGCCTTTTGGCGATATCGCCCGTCCGGTAGAGCCGCATGCCGTGCGGATTCGTGATGAAACGGGAGGCGGTTAAATCATCCCTGTTTACATACCCCCTCGCGACGCCTTCCCCGCCGATATAAAGCTCACCGGGAATTCCGATCGGCTGCAGATTCATATAGGCGTCCATGACAAAAGCATGAAGGGTTCCCAGCGGTCTGCCGATATTGCTTTTGTTTCTCTCAATATCATCCATATTCAGTTTTTTGCATGTGACGTGAACCGTGGTTTCCGTAATGCCGTACATATTAACAAGCTCCGTCTCCGGGTACTTTTCTTTCCAGCTTTTCAGCATGCCGGGCTGAAGCGCCTCTCCGCCGAAAATGACATATCGAAGCTGTAGCCTGTCCGTATGCCCGGCCTCTTCATGAATGAGTCCTGAAAAAGCCGTCGGCGTTTGGTTCAGCACCGTTACGCCTTCACTTTGCAGCAGCTGCCGGTACAAATGCGGATCACGGGCAGTTTCTTTCGGCACGATAACTACCTTTCCGCCGTATAAGAGCGCGCCGAATATTTCCCATACAGAAAAATCAAAGCAATAGGAGTGGAACAGCGTCCAGACGTCTCCAGAGCCGAAATCAAACGGCAGTCCTTTATGTGTGATAAGGCTGATGACATTGCGGTGTTCCGTCATAACGCCTTTCGGTTTTCCTGTTGTGCCCGATGTGTAAATCACGTAAGCCGGCTGTTCAGGCGTTATCATTTCTTTCGTTCTGTCTGCTGAAACGGATTCAGGCTTATCGATGTATAAAACCGGCAGCCCGTCCATTCCGGATATCCCAAGACCCGATTGCGTCAACAGAACACGCGCGCCGCTGTCAGTCAGCATAAATGAAATCCGCTCGTCAGGATAGTCAGGATCGATCGGCAGATAAGCTCCTCCCGCTTTTAAAATACCGAGAATCCCAATCAGCATATCCGGAGATCGATCGGTCATAATTCCGACAATCTGTCCGGAGCGGATGCCATTTTCCGACAGCATATCGGCGATTCGATCCGCCTTTTCATTGAGCTCGCGGTAGGTGAGACGCTCATCAGACATGACGGCTGCAATTTGATCCGGCATTTTTTCCGCCTGTGCTTCAAATAAACTGACGATCGTTTCATGCCTCGGATACTCCGCCGTTTGATTTCCCGCTTGAAGAAGCATCTGCCGCTCGTTTGTGTCCAGCAAATGAATGTCAGACAGCTTCCGCTCATCATCCGATGCGATTTGTCCTAAAAGCTCTTTAAAATGACCGGCCCACCGTTCGATCGTATCCTTTTCAAACAAGGCGGTACTGTATTCAAAATGAAAATCCAGTGAGCCATCCGGCCGTTCCTCGGCATGAAGCGTCAAGTCGAATTTTGAAATGTCATGCTTCACTGCATGTGAAGAAACGGATAAGCCCGGAAGGTTCACTTCGAAATCATCACTGTTTTGCAAAACGAGCATGGCATCAAACAGCGGATTGCGATTGACTTCCCGGTGTGTATCAAGCTTTTGGGCAAGTTCTTCAAACGGGAAGTCCTGATGTTCGGCCGCGCCGAGGGCGAGCATTTTCACCTCTTCTAAATAAGCGCGGAATGTCTTATCCCCTTTCGGCCTGCTTCTCATTGCCACGGTATTTACAAACATGCCGATGACCCCGTCAAGCTCAGCGCGGCTTCTGCCGGCCGCAGGTGAACCGACGACAATGTCTTCCTGCCCGCTCAATTTAGAAAGGAACAAGGAGTAGCTTGCCAAAAGAATCATATACAGCGTCGAACCTGTCTCATCCATGAGCCGGCGCAAATTCTCCGCCGATTCCTTTTGAAGGCGCGTTCGAACAACGGACCCGCTGAAATCAGGAAGCTGCGGGCGCTTTTTATCGAGCGGCAGATCAAGTACGGGAATGTTTTCCCCGATCGTCTCCAGCCAATAACGCTCATGTCTTTTGAATTCTTCAGCGGCAAACCGCTCATGCTGCCAGACGGAAAAATCTTTGTACTGGAGTTTTAACGGCTGCAACTCCTTTCCTCTGTATAAATCCGTCAATTCTTGAATCAGAACGCTCATTGACACACCGTCTGCGATAAGATGATGCATATCAAGCAGCAGAAAATGACGTTCTTCAGTGACTTTGGCTAAAGTCACTCTCAAAAGCGGCGCTTTTTCCACATCAAACGGTTTGACGAAAGTTTCCATCACCTCTTGAAGAAGGTTCCCGGATGGCATGTGAATCTCTGTGAGGTCAAGATCGACATGTGAATGTATGTGCTGCATCGGCTCCCCGTTTCGTAAAACAAATGAAGTGCGTAACGCTTCATGCCTTTGTAACAGCGCTGAAAAGGCTTCGTGCAGCCGATCCCGGTTGAGTCTGCCGCTCAGTTCCAGACAAGCGGGCATATGATAGCCTGTACTGTCCGCTGCAAGCTGATGAAGGGCATAGAGCCTTTTTTGCGCAAAAGATAGCGGGTACAAGTCCTTTGCCACAGCAGGCGTGATTTCTGCATATTCTCCTCTTTTCCTCTGTTCAAGGAAGCGGGCCATGCTCTCGATGGTCGGATGTTCAAAAACATGGCGGACGGCAAGTTCAATTTGGAGCCGTTTATGTATGTTTGAAACAAGCGACGCGGCTTTCAGCGACTGTCCGCCGATTTGGAAGAAATCATCTCTCATACTGATATGTTCCCGTTTCAGCACTTCTTGCCAAATAGACAGCAGCTCGGTCTCAAGCATTGTGCGCGGAGCTTGATAATCACCGGTTCTCTCAGCTTCTTTCGGCTCAGGAAGTGCGGCCCGATCAAGTTTTCCGCTCACAGACAGCGGCATTTCCGTCAATTTCGTAAAGCTTCCCGGTATCATATAAGCAGGTAATCTCCCGGCCAATTCGGCATGAGGGTCAAATGTCACACCCGCGTTTTGCAGTACGACATAAGCTGCAAGCTCCTGTTCCCCGTCCGCCGTTTTGCGCACGGTGACTGCCGCCTCTTTTACCCCGGACAGACTTCTGAGTGCCGTTTCGATTTCTCCTAATTCAATTCTGTAACCTCTTACCTTGACCTGATCGTCAAAGCGTCCCATATATTCAATCGTTCCATCCGGTAAAAATCGGGCTGCATCTCCCGTTCTGTACAGCCGTTCACCTTCACGAAACGGATGAGGGGTAAAGACTTTGTCCGTCAGCTCTTTTTGCTGAAAATATCCGTCCGCCAGACCTTTTCCGGAAATACACAGTTCACCGACGGCTCCGACCGGCTGCAGCCGATCTCCGTGCATCATATAGACAGAAGTGTTGGCAATCGGGCGCCCGATCGTAATCCGGCTGCTTTTTTGCAGGTTGCGCAGAATCGTCGTGGCCACACTGTTTTCCGTCGGGCCGTATTCATTCAGCAGCTCGGCATTCGGGCATATGTTGCGGCTCGCTTCCACGATATCAGGGGTGGCCGCTTCCCCGGCAAATGTCACCGCCCGAAGCGTCTGCGCATCCTTTTTCGTCAGCGAATCAAGCAGAACGCGATACAGAGACGGAACGATCAGAAGATGGCTCACTCCGTGGCGGGTGATTTTCTGTTTTATTGAAAGGACGTCTTTCGCATCATCTTCATCAGTTAACAATACACAGGCGCCCGACAGAAGCGGAGTGAAAAGACTCGTTAATGACCCGTCAAATACGTATGAAAAAAGATGAAGCGCTATGTCCCCTTCTGTCATCCCGTATTCTTCACGCCGCCATTGCAATGTATTGCTGATCGCTTTGTGTTGTACAAGCACCCCTTTCGGCCGGCCTGTCGTTCCGGAGGTGTAAATGACATACGCCCAATTTCCGCTGTCAGAGACCGGCGGAAGCGGTGCGGTCTGCTGGGAAACCGTTTCCTCCATGATGACGACGCTGCCTTTAAAATGCGGCGGGATGAGGGGGAGCAGGTCTTTTTCAGTCACGAGCAGTGAGGCTTCACTGTCTCTCAGTAAAAATGAAATCCGTTCAGGCGGAAATTCCGCATCAATCGGCATATAGGCGCTGCCCGACTTCCAAATTCCGAGCAGAGCGGCAACCGTACTCATTGATCGGCGCAGCATAACAGCGGTGATCTGGTCGGGGCGTGCGCCTTTTTCCCTTAACGCATGCGCAATCTGATTCGCCCGCTGATTTAATTTCTTGTAGCTCCAGCATACCCCGTTATATCTCAACGCCTCTTGGTCAGGCGTTTTTGCCGCCTGTTCTTCAAACAGCCCATGAACGGTTGTCTCAGGGTACGGACGGTTCGTTTCGTTAAACGAATGAATCAAGGCTTCTTCCTCCGGAGGCACGAGACTGATGCTTGATAAAAGCCTGTCCGGATCTTCCGTTACACAGGAGATGACCTCCAGAATATGCCCTTTGATCCGTTTCATCTCTTCCCGATCGTAGATGCCCGCATTGTAGCTGAATTTTACATAAAACTCTTCTCCCGGAACGATGACGACGTTAAGATCGTAATTGGTTTCCTCCGCCATCGAAAAGTTTTCAAGTGAGAGCGCACTGCTTTCCGTTTGCTGCCAGCCGTTTACCGCAGCCTGCATCTGAACCGGATAATTCTCAAAAACCAGGATATGGTTCAAGAGATCTTTTTGCAGACCGCTCTCGTTTTGAATGTCATAAAGCGGATAATAGCTGTGCTCTTCCGCAGCGAGTGACTCTTTTTGCACCTTTTTGAGAAGAGAAGAAAAAGTCATATCCCCAGCCGCGCGCACCCTTACCGGCACGGTATTGATAAACAGTCCAGCCATGGATTCAATGCCGCTGATAGCAGACGGCCTGCCGGAAACAACCGAACCGAAGACCGCATCTTCAGTGCCGTTGTAACGATGGAGAAGCAACCCCCAAATGCCCGTAAATAAAGTATTCAGCGTGACCCCGGTGCTTCGGGCAATGTCTGTCAGTTTTTGTACGGTTTCAGGCTCAAGGGAAAATTGAAAATGCTCAGATGCATAACCGTTTTGCGCCGGCTTATGCTTCGTTTGCGGAACGGAAACGACTTCTCCGTAATCTTCCAAGCAGCGCGACCAGAACGCTGACGTTTCTTCTTTATTCCGGCTTCGGAGCCATTTGATATAAGAGCTGTACGGAGCCGGACTGCCGAGGTTTACAGGCCGCCCGTTCCGGATCGCATAATACATGCTGAAGAAATCTTTCAGCACAATGCCCAAGCTCCAGCCGTCCATCATAATGTGATGGTGAGTCCAAACGCACGTATGGCGGTTTTCTCCCGTTTGAAAAAGAGTCAGGCGCATTAAGGGGCCTTTTTGCAGATCAAACCCCTTATGCCGGTCGGTTTCCTTGAATTCCTCAATGATGCTTTGCTGCCGTTCTTCCGAATAGTCTGAAATGTTCTCAGTCTGTACGGCTGTGTCACGGCGTGAAAGGACAACCTGCTGCGGACCTTCAAGGTCAGGCACTTCTTTTATGAAAATCGTTCTGAAAATATCATAGCGGCTGACAAGCATATCCAGACTTTTTTGGAATGTATCAATGCATAAATCCCCGCTGACTGTAAACGAAATCTGCTCGACATATGCGTTTGATCCGGAATCCAGAAGCGAATGAAACAGCATGCCTTCCTGCATATATGATAAAGGGTAAATATCTTGAATTTCTGTCGCTTGTGTCACGAATGCCACACACCTTTTTATGAAATTAAAGTCCTTTTACGAGATCTTCAATGCTCGATAGTGCTTGAGCGGTCAATTCTGTATGGCTGTAATCCGTTAATGTTTTTTCCCGCTCTTTTTTGCCGGAACAGTGGGCGATGATGTCCTCGAGGTGAGTATGGAAACGATTCATGAAGAACTCGATTGCCCCCGGTGCAAATACATCGGTATAAACGGCTTTTACCTCCAGTTGCCCGGCCGCCACCATCGCGTTAATATCCAGATCAAACTCGCGGATGCGCCCGGCCGCTATATCATGCTGCGGCTTGAACGGTGACATCTTCAGCGTTCCTTCAAGACCGTCAAACGCACCGAGATAGTTAAAGCTTATTTCTGGGTCTTTATAAAGAATGTTTCGCGAATATCTCAGCAGCCCGTAGCCGGTTCCGTGGTGAGGAACCCGTCGCATCATGTCTTTTACCGTCTTTATGCGGTGCGCGGTTGTTTCGCCTGAGCCGTCCGGCACTCTCATATCCAAAAGCACCGGGTAAACAGATGTAAACCAGCCTGCCGTTCTTGACATATCAATGTCAGGTATATGCCCCTGGCGACCGTGCCCCTCAGTGCTGATAAGCATCTGTTCAGAACCCGTCCACTCATGAAGCGCCATTCCAAGCGCCGTTAAAAGCAATTCATGAACATCCGTTCCGTATGCCTGCTGTGTTTCCAACAGCAGCTGTTTCGTGACTTCGCTGCTTAATATCCACGATGCAGTGCACGCGTTTTCCTGCAATCGTCCGGCGTTTTCATCAGTTATTTTCGGCAGCGGCGCTGTTTCACTAGACATCACGCTGTCCCAGTATGCGGCTTCCTCCAGCAATGCTTTGCTTTTGGAAATGTCAAAAAGTTCTTCGGCATACTTTATATAAGAATCGCTTTTCGGCGGCAGTTCGATTTGTTTGCCGTCCAATGCCTGCTGATAAGCTGTCTGCAGATCTTCAAGCAATATCCTCCATGACACGCCGTCCACGATAAGGTGATGAATCGTTATAAGCAGATGGTCGGCTTCCTTCTGCCTGAACACTCCGAGATGAAGCAGAGGCCCCTGATCAAGACGCATAGCCTGCTGTATTTCTTTTTCCTCAGCGGCTATCCGTTTTTCGGGCTGCGTTTCTTCTGAAATATCTATGACGTTAAGCGTAAAGATTTCTTCATACTGCTTTGTGATTCCGCGATTATATTGAACCGTTTCCCCATGCTCATTTTCAGTGAAGGTCATTCGCAGCGCATCATGATGTTCTGTCAGCGCGCAAACCGCCTGATACAGCGCATCTATTTCGAGGCTGTCTTCACTGCACAGCATGACCGCTTGGTTATAATGAAGCTCAAACGCACCCGGCTCCTCAAAAAATCTCTGCTGGATCGGTGTCAGCGGAGCGCTTCCTTCTATCGGCCCCTGATCAGCCGTTGCAACAGCCGGCGTGAGGTGCTTTGCGAGTTCTGCAATCGTTGGGAATTGAAACAAATCGCGGATCGACATGTTCCAGCCTTCTCCGGCGAGTCGGGCTGACACTTGAAGCGCCTTAATGGAATCTCCCCCAAGCTCAAAGAAAGAGTGATGAATTCCCGCTTTCTGAACATGAAGCACATCTTCCCAAATCCGGCATAACATCTCCTGTTTTTCATCGCCGGGCGCGACAAATGCCTGTGATGAATGTATCTCTTCTGCCGGCAGTGCCGATTTATCAAGTTTGCCGTTCAGTGTCAGGGGCATGCTGTCTAAGCCGATAATATGAGACGGCATCATATAAGCCGGGAGCTCCTGCATAAGAGACTGGCGAAGTGATGAGATATCGGCCTCTTTAGGAACGATGTATGCCGCTAATCGGGCTTGTCCTTCAGCATCTTTCATCACGGTAACAGCCGCTTCTTTGACTTGATCGTGTTTCAAAAGCACACTTTCTATTTCTCCCGTCTCAATTCTGTATCCTCTGATCTTCACCTGCTTATCGATCCGCCCTTTAAAACGAAGAGTTCCATCCGGAAGCCAGCAAGCCTGATCTCCAGTTCTGTAAAGCGTTTCTCCCGTTTGTAACGGGTCACTGAATGCGCCCTTTGTCAGCTCAGGCTGTCCCCAATATCCTTTGGCGACGCCGGCGCCCCCGATATACAGCTCTCCGAAAACACCGATCGGCTGGACCTGTTTGTCTTTGTTTAAGACGTACATTTGCACATTCGGAAGCGGAACACCGATCGGCACATCATCTTCCCGCGGCTCTTCGCTCATTTTAGCTTCATAATACGAAGAATCAATTGTCGCTTCTGTTACACCGTAGCTGTTAATGATCCGCATTTCTTTTCCGAAGCGTTCTTGAAGCGTATAAAAATCCTGCGACTTGATCATATCTGAACCCAGTACAAGTATTTTTACACTTTGCAGCGCGAGCTTCCGGCGATATATATATTCCATAAACGGAACAATCAGCGCGGGTGTCGACTCCATAAACGTGATACGGTGCTGATCAATGAGCTGATAAAGCTGTTGTGGCTCAAGCCGGACGTCATCCGGACAAATGACAAGCGTTCCTCCGTTTAGCAGGGCGCGTGCAAGATCCCCTGAAAATACATCAAATGAGAAACTCGCCATCTGCAGCACTCGGACTGGTTTACGATCAAGCTCATAAATTTTCCGCCATGCAAGTGCTGCATGCGTAAAGCTGAGATTTCTGACTTCGACTCCCTTCGGCGTTCCCGTTGTTCCCGAAGTATATATGATATATGCAGTATCATCCGGAGACGCTGCCGGCTGAATATTCTTTGCACAAATATCGTATTGATCTTCATGATCGAGCTGAATGAGAAATAAATTGTGATCCGTCAGCTGTGAAGCAAGTTCTTTGTATTCTGACTGCACCATCAAGACGGATGCCGCGCTGTCTTTTAATAAATAGCGAATCCGTTCTTCGGGATAATGGGAGTCAACCGGTATATACGCCCCTCCCGATTTCATGACGGCAAGAACGCTGACGATCGCTTCAATCGAACGGTTTGCCAATATAGCTGCTCTTTTTCCCGGACCGAATCCATTTTTGTGTAATGTTCGCGCAAGCCGATTTGCCCGCTCGTTAAGCTGCGAATAGCTGATCTGTTGTGTTCCTTCAATAACAGCGGTCTGATGAGGCGTTTCTTCTGCTTTCTCTTCAAACAACTGGTGAAACAGTTTGTGTTTTTCCATGAATTCGGTTTGTGTGTTATTAAACTCAATCAGTAACTTTTGTTTTTCTTCTTCATTCAAAATGTCAGTTTTCGATAGTGTGACTTCCGGTTCGGCGGCAACATGGCGCAAGAGATTCAGTAAGTGGCCCATCCAGCGTTCAATCGTTTCTTTCTTAAAAAGCTCGGTGCTGAATTCCATTTCAAAGCGGATGTTTCCATCGGATTCAGCCGCTGATAAGGTCAGGTCAAAACTTGATACATCATGTTCGGTATGCTCTGATCGTGACGCCTTCAGACCGGCCAGATTTATCTCCTCTCGCTCCATATTCTGAAGAATAAACATCGCATCAAACAGCGGATTGCGGCTCATGTCCCGCTGCACGCCGAGCCGTTCCACAAGCTCCTCAAACGGATAGTCCTGATGCTCATACGCCTCAAGCGCCGCCTGGCGGACTTCCGCCAAGTAATCGGTAAACCGTTTGTCTCCTTTCGGCTCCGTTCTGATGGCCAGCGTGTTGACGAACATGCCGAGAATCGGTTCAAGGTCTTTGTGCGGACGCCCGGCAATCGGCGAGCCGACGATGATGTCTTCCTGCCCGCTCAATCTCGCGAGTAACGTATTGTACGCGGCGAGAAGCACCATATACAAAGTGGAGCCGTGATCCCGGGCGATGCGGTGAAGGCCGGATGCCGTTTCAGCGTCAAGCGTGCACGATACGCTGCCGCCCGCAAAGCTTCTGACAGCCGGACGGGGCTTGTCAGCCGGGAGCTCAAGCACCGGGAGCTCTCCTTCTAGCCGCTTCAGCCAATACGCTTCCTGTTTCTGGTACCCTTCTTTCTCCTGAAACGACCGCTGCCAGACGGCATAGTCTTTATATTGAAGGCGCATCGGCGCAAGCGAACGGCCTGCGTACAGCTCGCCGAATTCTTTTATCAAGGTGTTGACGGACACACCGTCAGAAATAATATGATGCATATCCGTTAATAAAAGATGGTGTTCGTCGGATTCTTTCACGAGGGCCGCACGGAAGAGCGGCGCTTCCTCCAGACAAAACGGCCGGACGAATGCGTCAGCTGACTCGGCCTCATCGAGCTGAAACGGTACGCTGTCATGGATGCGCTGCACCGGTTCGCCGTCAGGCCCCGTTTCAAAGGACGTTCTGAGCGACTCGTGCCGCTCCACAAGCTGCCGGAACGTCTCCTCCAGCCGGCCGCGGTCAAGCGGGCCCGTCAGTTCCAGCACAGCCGGCATATTGTAGCCGACACCGCCGTCTTCAAGCTGTTGGAGCACATACATCCGTTTCTGCGCCGAAGACACCGGGTAGGTGTCCTGTTTTTGCGCAGGCTGAATTGCTTCATACGGGCTCTCTTCCAAGTCCTGAATAACCGAAGCGAGTTCTTCCACCGTCGGCCGGGCGAAGATGTCTTGTAACGGCACCTGAACACCGAACTCTTTGGCAATGCGGGAGACGAGAGCCGTCGCTTTTAACGAATGGCCGCCCCGCTCAAAAAAGTGATCTCGGATGCCGACGGGGCCGTTTTTCAGCACCTCTTCCCAAAGACCGCAAAGCTTCATTTCCGTGACGTTCCGCGGGGCGGTGTACGCCCGTCTGTCTGCCGCTCCGCCGGGAGCCGGCAGCGCGCGGCGGTCAAGCTTTCCGCTCGGCGTGACCGGCCACTCGGTCATCTCTATAAACTGAGCCGGCATCATGTAAGCCGGAAGGCGTGTCGCAAGCTCCGCCCGCACGTCATCGCTTTCCCGTCCTTCGATATAGGCGTAAAGCGCGGTTTCGCCGTGTTCGGTCCGGGCGGTGACCGCCGCCTCACGAATGCCGTCGATGCGCCGGATCGCCGCTTCGATTTCCCCCGGTTCAATCCGGTAGCCGCGGACTTTCACCTGTCCGTCTGAACGGCCGAGCCATTCGACAAGGCCGTCTTCTGTCCAGCGTGCGATATCGCCTGTCTGATACATGCGTTCTCCCGGATAAAACGGATCATCGAGAAAACGCTCCTCCGTCAGCTCAGGTCGGTTCAGATAGCCGCGGGCCACCCCTGTCCCAGCGATGTACAGCTCTCCTGCCACGCCCGCAGGCTGGATGGTTCCTCCGCTATCTAATACATACAGACGGGCACCCGGAACGGGTTTTCCGATCGGAAGCCTTGTCCGTCCGCTGTCCCGTTTTCGGTCACAGACGTAAAACGCCGCATCAACCGTCGCTTCCGTCGGTCCATAGCCGTGAATAAGCATCGTCTCCGGCAACAGATCGGCAAACCGGGCAGCCGTAAGCGGTGAAAGAGCTTCGCCTCCGGCAAACACGCGTGTCAGTGTTCTGCCGAGGCGTGTTCTTGTTTCCTCAGGCTCCGTTTCCAGCGCGTCTAAAAAGCTGTTGACCATTGCCGGAATAAAATGCGCGGTCGTCACCTTTTCTGAGGCAAATGCTTCAATCATCCGCACAGGATCTTTCTCCCAGCCGGCAGGAAGCAGATACACGGAGGCGCCTGACATCGTCCACCAAAACAATTGCCAGATAGAGGCGTCGAATGAAAAGGATGATTTCAGCACGATAACATCCTCTTCCGTTAACGGAAACTGCCCTTGCATCCCTGATAAAAAGGCGGCGGCCTGACGGTGTTCAACAGCTACTCCCTTCGGTGTTCCCGTCGAACCGGACGTATAAATGATATAAGCGAGCGAATCAGCATCCGCTTCTTCAGAGACAGCCCCTGTCTCCGTCTCGCCTGTCAGAGAAGAAAGAGACACTTCTAGCGTTTCTCCGGAAAAACCGGAAACGGATAATCCCGGCTGTGCAAGCAGAAGACAAGCGCCGCAGTCATCGAGCATATAGCGCAGCCTGTCCTCAGGATACTCCGGGTCAAGCGGCACGTAGGCGCCGCCCGCTTTTAACACGGCAAGCACTGAAACCACCATCTCCGGCGAGCGTTCAGCGAGTACGCCGACCATGCTTTCTTTGCGGATGCCTTTTTGGCGGAGCCGAACGGCGAGCCTGTCCGTGTACTGATCAAGCTCGGCGTACGTCAGCATACCGCCCGGAAAACGGAGCGCCGGACGATGCGGCGAAAGCTCGGCGCGGCGGGTAAACAGCCCGTGAAGCGTCGGGGCCGGCGGTTCAGCCGTTTCTGTACGGTTAAACGCAGTTAACACCCGTTTCTTTTCTTTTTCATCCGCCATATCAATATGCCGAATCAGCCGGTTTGGATTTCTAACGGCATTTTCAACGATCGTCAGCAAATGAGTTTGAATTCGTTTAATCGATGTTTTAGTAAATAAAGCGGATTGATAATCAAAATTCAGCTCAATCAATCCCGTATCTGTCCGCTCCTTAATTAAAATGGACAGCTCATTTGCCGTATGCCCGCTGAAAAACATCGCCGTTTCATAATCGAAACCTTCTGCCTGACGCCACGCGAGAGGCTGGTATTGCATCGAAATCCCGATGATATTTTGCAGGTCGTGATGAATCTGCCTTAATTCATTGACAAAAAGATTGTAAGGATATTTCTGGTGCCGCATAACAGACAGCTGCTCTTTTCCTACGCTGCGGACAAAGGACAGGAACTCCGCATCAGGATCTGCCGTCATTCTGATCGGCAGTGTGCTGACGAACATGCCGAGCATATCCTTTTCGAGCCTGGAGCCCCGGTTTCCGTAATAAGTACCGATGGCAATATCCTTTTTAGCCGTCAGACGGCTGATGCATATGTATAACGAAGCCATAAACAGAGAGATGATGCTGACATTATGATCTTTGCAAAAACGCCGGATTGATTGTTCTAAGGAGTGGGAAAGAGTGATTGTATCTCTTGAAGCCGCAGTGCTTTGTCTAAGATGAGAGGTTCGTTCCGCCAGTGAAAGGTGTTCCGGAACGGTTCGGTATGTTTCAGTCCAAAATGAACGGTCTTTTTGAAAACGGGAAGACTGTAAGTATTGCTGTTCTTTTTCCATGTAGCTGAGATAGGAAGGGCTTTGGTGTTCGGCCAAATCCTCGCTTCGCATGATTTTTTGGTAGATTTCAATGAGCTGATTGCCAAGCAGATTGAGCGAGATGCCGTCCATAATAATATGGTGAAATTTTGAATAAAGCCAAACTTCTTCGTCTGACATGACAAGCAGAGTAAATTGATACAGCGGTGAATGAAACAGCTTGAACGGAACACGCGTCTGTTTGTCAATCCATGCCTCCCGCTCTGATTGATCAATATGAGTAAAATCAACGGTCTCTAAAGAAATCGGCCGATGCCCGGCCAGATACAGCTGGGGTTCTGAGCCGTCCCCTTCCGTCAGTTGAAACCTGAGCGAATCATTTTGCAAGATAGAGAAATCTAAAGCACGGCGCAATACGTCAAAGTCGATATTCCCCCTGAATTTGACGCACGCCGCGAGATTGCAGATACTTGTGCCCGGCTCGAGCAGCTCTGTAAACCAGACTCTTCTTTGGGCGTGAGTTAAAGAATAAACAGTGTTCTTCAATGGAATCCCTCCATTTCAATTTAAGAGGATAAGAAAGTGAAATAATTACAATTAAAATTCGACAGCATATGACTAAATCATCCATATAGCATTATTTTAAAACATATTTTAGAAATCACAATAAAAAATTAAATTTTCTCTAACATTTTTTAGAATATAGTATATATTCCTCACTTCATTTATTCATTTCTATAATCTTTATACCATGTAAAACGGTATGTATGCACACTGTAAACTGGTTCTTAAACACTATAATAAGGAATAAAATGTATAATTAATTGCACTTTTAAAAAGGTTTTGCCTTCTGAAAAGAAGTTTTACGTTTAAAAATGAAAAATCAGTGCCATGTAAAAAAAGGAAGTATATTGCCGTATTACTTTTTGAAAAGATTGATTCATAATCGCAATATAATGTTTTACAGACATCAAAAAAGCCGAATCCTCTAAGGATTCGGCCCTTCTTATTGATTTGCCAGCACGACTGCGATTTTGTCTTCAATGTCTTTTCCGTCATCTTCGTCAAGCAGCCCGTTTTGAAGCACGGAAAAAATAAGCGTATCTCCTGTTTTTGTGTCTGCATAGCCGGCAATCGAACTGACAGACGTTAATGACCCGGTTTTCGCTTTGATTTTGCCCTCCGCCGGGGTGCCCTTCAGCCGATTCCGGAGGGTTCCTCCCGTCATTCTGTCACTTGCGCCCGCGACAGGGAGCGAACGAAGGAAAGCCGGGTACCACTTTTCTTTCTGAACCGCATACAAAAGCTCTCCGATTTGGCCGGCGGATACGCCGTTAACATGAGAAACGCCGGATCCGTCTCTTGCAATCAATTCATCCGGATTCAGCCCGAACGATTTGAGCTCCGATTTCATCACGTCCGAGCCCTTTTCCCAGCTTCCCTCTCCTTTTTTCACTTTTCCCATTTCCTTGATCAGAATTTCGGCGTGCCCGTTGTTGCTCAGTTTCATAAACGGGATCAATAATTCTGAAAGAGGCATGGATGTCCGTGATGTGACAAGCTGGGTGCGGTGCGGCATTCGCCCTGTTCTGATTTTCCCTTTTACAGTTATACCCTGTTTAGTAAGCGCTTGTTTCCATAAATCTAAAGCATAGGACGACGGATCCCACACCGCCGCCCATTCTTTTGCCTGTGCCGAGCCGGCAGGTATAGTTCCCTTTATCGTAATCACATTGCCACCGTGCTCCCGTTCAACCGTCAATTCTTTCTTTTCATCAGAAGCGACGGTTTTCACTTCATTTTTCACACGAACGACGTCCGTATGGGGAGAAATCGAAATGCGCGGCTTTTTACCGGGCTGTTTTGCCGGGCTGATTTCCGCAATCACCGTTCCGGTATCATAATCCTCATTTGGGGAAGCGGTAAGAGCTGATACTTGCGCGCCATAATATTGGCCTTCATCGCTCCACGGAAGATCAACTGAATACCTGGTATCGTCATACCACGAGTCATCCCCGACCAGATCTCCTTTAATGACATGGATGCCTCTGGCTTTGACCTGTTTAGCCATCTTCTCAAAATCAGAAGCCAATAGGGTCGGATCGCCTTTTCCCCTGAGATAAAGGTTTCCGCGCAGCTGTTTTCCTTTCACGGCGCCGTCTGCCCGTACTTCTGTCTTAAAGGTGTAATCTTCTCCGAGAACGGAAAGCGCCGCAGATGCCGTCAGCAGCTTCATCAGTGATGCAGGCCTAAGCCGCATATCTTCCCGGCTGCCGAACAGCACCTCCCCTGTTTTTGCTGACCGGACACTGACGCCCGCTGAAGCTCCCTTTAAAGCAGGTTCTTCATCCAGAATGTGTTCCAGCTCTTTTTGCAAAGTATTTTTTTGTTCAGCCGCCTTAGCCGCATCATCAATATAAGGAACTGCGGCAATGATCAAAAGCAGAATCACCGCGCTCAAGCGTTTCACATATGTTTTCAATGTTATCCCGCCTCTTTCCTATTCTTCGTCATGCAAAATGGTGATCCTGGATGACGCAGCCGCTTCTTCGCCCGGTTTCAGAATCTGAAGCCCTGTCAGTGATGCAGGCTGATTCAGATTAAATGCATCTGTAACGGAAGTATAAGGCTCAAGACTGACAAACCCCTGCTTTCCGTCACCGTTATATACCACCCAATGCTTGAAAGACGTGTCTGCCTGATACAAAACGGATAATTTCTCATCCGGATGATAAATAACAGCTTCGTTATTGCCGCCGTTCCGTCCGGAAGAAAGAAAAACATCGTCAAACTGTTTATTTTTCAAAGACATCCCATGACGGAACGCTTCTTTATCAGGCACATCCAATAAACGGCCCGTCGGCACGAAACGTTCATTTAATTCCCACATGCGGTCAGCCGTCAAAAATAGACGGGATCGCTCTTCATTGAAAACAAAAGTTGAATGATAGCCGAGCCCCCAAGGAAAAGCCTCCGTTCCCTTGTTGATAATCAGCGCCCGCTGCGTAAACACATTGTCTTTTAATGTATAGGTCATCCGGACAATGACATCGTGCGGAAATTGTTTGTGAACACGGGGAATCTTTGAAAGATCAATTTCTGTTTCGACTTTCATTCCATCCCCCTCTTCTTTCGCTGCCGCCGCTTTCCAATGCTGATTGTGAAGAAAGCCGTGAATATGATTATGTTTATCCTCTTCGTTTATCTCAAATTGATACGCGCGGCCGTCAAAACGAAACGTCCCATCCGTAATCCGGTTCGGCGGGAATAAAACGGGAATGCCGTACAGCATCGGTTTTGCGCGGAATTGCTCCGCAGTTTCCGGTTCTCTAAGAAGCCGCATACCGGTTCTTTTATCCCGAAGCGATATGACATTTGATCCCCACTCCGGCACAATGATGCATTCAGCCTGATCAGTCTCCGCTTTAATGGCTGAAACCCCTAAATAAGTCGTATGTTCAATCGTCATAAGCACCTGCCCTTTCCTTGTTTTCTAGCATGTATAGGAATTCCATTTTCTAAACTCATTTTCCTTCTCTAAAAAAACATCGCCCGTATGAACTGAGCGATGTGCGGTAAAACCTTATTGAATCAGCCGGGTAATCTGTTTTTTCTTCCATACAAACCGGTAATATCCGTATTGCAGCAGCAGGCTGACGACAAAAGCCGCCGGATAACCGACCCAAATGCCTAGAATGCCGAGATTCGTATAATGAGAAAGAATAAAGGCCACAGGCACTTCAATTCCCCAAATCGCAAAAATGCTGATAATCGTCGGCCATAACACCGTACCGCTCGCCCGCATTGTTGCTGAAACAATCTGAGCGTGACCGAAAATCAGATAGCTCCAAAGGGTAATCATAATCAGATTGCGGGCAATGTGGAGTGTATCCTGATCTGTTAAAAACAAAGCCAGTATCTGCCGGGAGAAGGTATAAATCAGCACAATCAAAACCCCGCCGATCAAATAATTCAGGCCGATGCCGACTTTGATGACCTGCTTCAGCCGGCCGAATTGATTGGCGCCAATGGATTGGGCGGCAAAAATTGAAACGGCGATACCGAGGCTTACCGCCGGCATCTGCACATAACTCGCCACTTGGTTGACGACCCCGTAAGCAGCCGTCGCGTTTGATCCGTAATGATTGACAAATGAAATGACCGCAATTTCAGAAAGTGAAACGAGAATCATATTGATGCTCGACGGAATACCGAGACGGAGTAAAAGCGCAAGCAGCTTTTTGTCCATTTTAAGAGAACGGAGCGCAGTCCGGTCAAATGCCAATGGATGTTTCCTTTTCCGCAAATAAACCATGAGTACGATAAATGTCACGATGTTTGAAATTACGGTTGCATACGCCGAACCGTAAATGCCGAACTTCGGAAGTCCGAAAAGCCCGAGAATCAATAAGGGCAAAAGCCCGATGTTTATGACTGTACTGACGATTAACGTATAAAACGGAGTCTTTGAATCTCCCGTTCCGCGTAAAAATGTCGTATACGCAAAATATAAAAACATCAGCGGCATTGCGCAAAACAAAATGCGCGCATATCGGACACTGACATCTATTACGTTTTCCGGCGTTCCCATCAGCCGCAGAATATCAAGCGTAAACACACTGCCGACAACTGCCAGAACAACACCGATCATAAAGGTAAAAGTCAGTGTAGTGCCGACAATCGCCTTCATCCTCTCTTCGTTTTTCGCGCCGTAAGCCTGCCCGATCAGAATGGAACTTCCCGAACCGATTCCGATCGTAAAGGAGATCAGCAGAAAAAACAGCGGAAAAAAAGACGATACGGCGGCAAGCGCATCGACTCCGAGCCACCTTCCGACAAATACCATTCCGACCAATTGGCCGACAGATTGCAATACATTGCTTAAAAGCAGCGGCACTAAAAACAGTGACATCGATCGCCAGACAGACTGGCCGCGGCCTTCCGCTGTTTCTAAATGATCTTGTACTTCCATATGTAGGACTCCTTTTTTGATTTTCTTCCATTTTATTATTCAGCAGACAGCTTGTAAAAACCTTTTGTTCAATGAAACTCTTTATCTTTTTCTCACGTCTTACATGGAAATAAACCATAAAAATAAAAAGTCCGGAAAATATTTCTGAAAAGGTATTGTAATCTTACCGTAATTATTGTAACATTTGTAACATAAGAGAAAGAGATTGATTGAAGGAGAGATTATATCATGAAAAAATGGCTATTATTCCTCACTACTATTACATTGATTCTGTCATTGGGCACTGCGGCGACCGCAAAAAATGCACCTAATGACCTTACACAAAAACAAGCACTTCAGCTGGCCCTGTCAGCGAGAGAACATTTCTGGAACACAATGAGCGGCGGTGCTCTTAAATCAAACACAAATTGCACATCTGAACCGTTTGAATATCAAAATCTGCAATATGTATTTATGTGCAAAGACCTCGGAACAAAAGCGAAAGCCGTAAAATATCTGACACCCGCTTTTACAAAGCAAGCGATTGACAAAGGGTTCAAAGATTACCACTTCACTGTAAAAGACGGCAAATTGGCTGTTCCTGTCGGCGACGGAGATAACCTCCTGAATTGGAAAAAAGCAAAAATGACTCTTCTTTCTAAAAAAGGAAGCGCTCAAACATACCGCTTCACTGTACCGACTCTTGACGGTTCTCCGTCAGCAAAACGCGATGTAACATTCGTAAAAGAAAACAACGTTTGGAAAGTCAATCAATTTGATGCTGTCATATAAGAAAAAGCCCGCTTGCTTACAGCGGGCTTTTTTCACATCATTTCCACCAGGTTCTCACAAAATATTCAACTCAAAACCCCCTTGTATAACAAGGGGGTTTTGTTTTACCGACATTATTAAGCTGCGCCTATCTCATACAAAAAACGCTCTAGGAGAGATTCGAACTCCCGACCTGCAGTTTAGGAAACTGCTGCACTATCCGCTGTGCTACTAGAGCCTGCTTCTATTATAGTAACGCTGGCGGCCGTTTTTTTCAAGTCTACAGCCCTCCGAACACTTTATAGGCGGCTCTCGTCGTATCTTCATCTATTCCGATATAACGCATTGTAATAGACGGAGAAGAATGATTCAAAATCCTCTGCAGTTCAGCAATGTCTTTTGTCCTCTGATAAAAATGATACCCGAACGTCTTTCTAAGCGTATGCGTCCCGATTTCCTCCAACCCGCAAGCGGCAGCCGCTTCCTTTAATATTCTGTATGCCTGAATCCGGGATATGGGCTTATTCGTACGTTTCGATTTAAACAAATAGTCATCCTCTTTCATGTCTTTTGTATAAGCGTATATGTCGGCCTTTAAAGACTCCAGTATCAGAATTTTTCTTTTCTTTCTCGTTTTGCTTTCGGTTGCCCACACATGATCTTTGTTCCTGACATCCCTCACGCGAAGCGGCAGAACATCAGAAATCCGCAGTGCGCTGTTCATGCCGAAAATAAATAAAAAATAATCACGATCACTTTTCTTCATTAAATACTGTTTGACTTCCTGGATCTTCTCCAAACTTCGGATCGGCTGTACGATATGCATTAAAAAACCCCTTATAATTGGTAAAGTAACATATTGAGAGTTATGTTACTATTATAGCCGAAACCCGTTGAATGATAAAGGGTAAAGGGTCTTATGTAACATAATATACATAGTGTTACATAAGGTGAATCAGATACACAGTTTCAACAAATTACTCAAAAACATCATTTTCAGACCGATGACAAGCTTTTAAACAAATCGATACTTTAGGTATTAAAAAATGAAAACAACAGCCTTAAAATGAAATCTGAGCATCCGTTTTTTTGTGAGCAACCGAAAAAATGCAAAAAAAAGACACAATATGAAATTGTGTCCTAGTCTTCATCTTTTACATCAATGTCTTCAGGAAGCGGCTCATTTAAAAACTCTTGAATCATTTCCTTATATTTTTCCAGCTGTTCGAGATGGGTTTGAAATTGTTCCTTGTTGATTAAATATTGCTGTCCGTCATGGACGGCCCTTATTTTATTCGTCAAAACAAGATTGTGCACATATTCTTCAGGAAGACTGGTAAACTCAGCTGTCTCTTTGATCGTTAAATACATGGCTCACGTTCCTTTCATATGTCATGTGAGTGAATTCTGTTTTGTTTATTGTAGCTTATTTTTTGTCTTTATGCTTGTTTCACAGCTTTTTCAGTCCGGTTTCCCATTTAGCCTATTTGCGACTGATTACATTCACACAGAAACCCCAACTTTTTGCACACCGGACTATTCCGTTTGTCACTTGTGAAAACAGCACATTTTACTTACTCTATAATTGTAAGCGGAAAACAAAGGAGGCAGACTATGAAAAAGAAAAAGTTTATGAATCTCTGTTTTATCGTTCTGCTCAGTACTTTGCTCGCGGCCGGAAGCATCCCTTATCACGCTCAGGCTAAGAAACACCCGTTTTCCTATGACGACTACAAACAGGTAGATGTCGGCAAAGACGGCATGGTTGCCACCGCCCATCCTCTCGCTTCACAAATCGGTGCCGACGTGCTGAAAAAAGGCGGCAATGCAGTTGACGCCGCGGTTGCCATTCAATTCGCATTAAACGTAACTGAACCTATGATGTCGGGAATCGGCGGCGGCGGATTTATGATGGTTTATGATGCGAAGACGAAAGACACCACCATTATCGACAGCCGGGAACGCGCACCGGCAGGCGCAACGCCGGATATGTTCCTTGACGAAAACGGCAAAGCCATTCCTTTCTCCGAACGCGTTACGAAAGGGACTGCAGTCGGTGTTCCGGGAACATTAAAAGGACTTGAAAAAGCGCTCGACAAATGGGGCACACGCTCCATGAAACAACTCATCACCCCTTCCATTAAACTTGCCTCAAAAGGCTTTCCGATTGATTCGGTTTTAGCTGATGCCATCTCAGATTATAAAGACAAATTATCACACACTGCTGCAAAAGACGTGTTTCTTCCGGACGGAGAACCTCTGAAAGAAGGAGACACACTCATCCAAAAAGACTTAGCCAAAACATTTACAGCTATTAAGTACAAAGGCACAAAAGCATTCTATGACGGTGCATTCTCCAAAAAGCTTGCGGAAACAGTGCAGGAATTCGGCGGCTCAATGACAGAAAAAGACATTAAAAACTTCAATGTGACAATTGACGAACCGATCTGGGGAGATTACCAGGGCTATCATATCGCAACTGCTCCTCCTCCAAGCTCGGGCGGTGTTTTCCTGTTGCAAATGCTGAACCTCTTGGATGATTTTAAGCTTTCTCAATATGATATCCGTTCTTGGCAAAAATATCAGCTTCTCGCAGAAACGATGCATTTGGCTTATGCTGACCGCGCCGCATTTGCCGGGGACCCAGAATTCGTCAACGTCCCTCTCAAAGGTCTCTTGAATCCAGATTATATCAATGCCCGCAGACAGCTGATAGATATTGATAAAGTCAATAAAAAACCGAAAGCCGGCGATCCTTGGGCCTATCAGGAAGGTTCTGCAAACTATAAACAAGTGGAGCAGCCGACTGACAAACAAGAAGGCCAAACGACTCACTTCACGGTAACTGATCGCTTCGGCAATGTCGTATCTTATACGACAACAATTGAACAGCTGTTCGGTTCCGGCATTATGGTTCCCGGATACGGCGTTGTGTTGAATAATGAGTTAACAGACTTCGATGCGGTGCCTGGCGGCGCAAATGAAGTGCAGCCGAATAAACGTCCGCTCAGCAGCATGACTCCGACTATTTTATTCAAAAATAACGAACCCGTCCTGACTGTCGGCTCCCCCGGCGGAGCAACGATTATTTCTTCCGTCCTGCAAACGATCCTGAACAAAGTTGAGTATGGCATGGATCTGAAAGCGGCGGTCGAAGAGCCGAGAATTTACACAAACAGCATGACATCCTATCGATATGAAAAAGGAGTGCCGGAAGAAGCCCGCACAAAACTGAACGAAATGGGGCATAAATTCGGCAGCAGCCCGGTTGATATCGGGAATGTGCAAAGCATCCTGATCGACCGTGAAAACGGCACCTTCACCGGAGTTGCCGACTCAAGCCGAAACGGAGCCGCAATCGGCGTAAACTTGAAAAAATAACTAGACAAAAAGCCTCGTTTCTCAAGCTGAGAAATGAGGCTTTTGTTTATTCTGCACTGTATTCAGTTGAGGTTTTTTCAGACGTTAATGACGCAAGCGAAAGCACGCCGCACATCGCGATGACAACACCCGCTGATCCGATCCATGTCACTGACGCAAGAGACAGATGAGTGACAACAATGCCCCCGATGCCCGCCCCGGCTGCCATAGCCAGCTGCATCACAGACTGGTTGAGGCCAAGTAATACACCCGATGATTCAGGCTCCATCGTTGCCAAATGATACTGCTGAGCAGGTCCTGATGACCAGGCGGCGAAGGACCAAAAAATAAGCACTGCCGCCGCTCCAAAAGCAGAATGTGTCACAAACGGCAATAACATGAGCATGATAGCATGAAGCGCCATTCCGCCGGTTAATGTCATACGCGCCCCCCATTTGTCTGCGCTGAAACCGCCTGCTTTAGAACCGGCAAGACTTGCAATACCGAAAATAAGCAGCAATGTACTCAGTATTCCGCTGCCGATATGAGTGACGTTCAGTAAATACGGAGAAAGGTACGTATACGCAACCGAATAGCCTCCGAGCCAAAAAAACGTAATGGCCAGCCCGACAGCCACCTTTCGTTTCTTCAAAAGAGAAAATTGCTGAATGAGCGGCACCGGTTTATCTCCTTTTATCTCAGGCAACGCGAAACGTATAATAAGCATGGCAATGATCCCGATTGCCGCAATTCCGGCGAAAACCACTTTCCAGCCGAAAGCTTCAGACACAGTTCTTCCCATCGGAACACCGATAATGAGCGCCGCCGTAAACCCCATAATGACGGTTGCGAGAGAACTTGCCTGTTTTCCCGGGGGAGCGATTTTTGCTGCGATCGTAAGCGCGGTGACCACCACGGTTCCTGCTCCAAGCGCCATAATCACCCGTGCTCCCGCAAATAAGCCGAATCCCTGCACAAGGAAAGAAATGATATTCCCGATAACAAACAGCCCCAGAGCATAGATCATGAGCTTCCTTCTGTCCAGTTTTGCTGTAAGGGCCATCATGACAGGCGTTCCGATTGCATAAACAAGCGAAAAAATCGTAATCAGCTGCCCTGCCGCTGCCACAGTAACTCCCAAGGAACCTGCAATTTTATCAAGCATCCCTGATATCACATATTCAGACGTCCCCACTAAAAAACTGATAATTGCCAAAATGTAAATCTTCCAGGTATTTTGCACCTGACACACTCCTTCATTGATGATTTATATAAAGATATATTGTGATATATCGATATAAAGAGTTGAACAAACAGAAACAAATCGCAATATGTCGATGTGTAGTCGGAAAAAGAAACTGAATCCCTCTTCTAAAGGATTCAGCCCTACATTTCGCGCTGAAAATAATCGGCCATCGCCTTTATCGCGTCTTCATCTCTTTTATAATAGGTGTATTTGCCAATCCGTTTTGTTTGGATAAGGCCCGCCCGCTGAAGGATGGAAAGATATTGAGACGCCGTTGACTGTGTCATCTGAAGCTTATCGGTGATCTGGCTGACACACACTCCGATCTCATTCATATCAATGCCATCATGCGGTGCGAAGTGACGGTCCGGCTCTTTCAGCCATTGTAAAATCTCAAGCCGTGACTCATTAGACAACGCTTTAAAAACATCAATAGGTTTCATACGCTTTATTATATCGTGATTTTACGATATGTCAATGTTGTTTTTATTAAATCTCTATTTTTTGTTTTGCCTCTCTTATGATCCGGGAAATAAAATCACTCACATTCTCTTCAAATGTGTCTTCCCGCCCGTATTGCCGTACATGTACAGATTGATGGCGGCACTCTTGATCCCCCACAACCGCAATATACGGTATTTTTTTCATTTGTGCTTCTCTGATTTTATAGCCGAGTTTTTCATCGCGCTGATCGAGCTCAGCCCGGATACCCGCTTTCTTCATTTGCAGGTGCACCTGTTCTGCGCAGTCCCGGTGTGCGGTGTTTGATACTGGGATGATTTTTGCCTGTACCGGTGCAAGCCATAAAGGGAACGCTCCCCCGAAATGTTCTGTAATGATTCCGAGAAATCTGTCGAGAGATCCGAATACCGCCCGGTGAATGACAACAGGACGGACTTTTTGGTTTTTTTCATCAATATATGTTAAATCAAATTTTTCCGGCATTTGAAAATCCAGTTGGACAGTGGCGCATTGATGGCTCCGGTTCAGCGCATCTTTTATATGAATATCAATTTTCGGTCCATAAAATGCACCATCTCCCCGATTAAACCGAAAACGATATCCCTGTTCTTTTAATACTTTTTCTAATGCGCTCTCAGCCCTGTCGCACAAGTGTTCGCTTCCCATGTAATCTTCCGGTCTTGTTGACAGCTCAATATCATAGGAAAAACCAAATGCGGTGTACACCTCGTGAATCAGCTGCAGCGCCGAAGCGATCTCACTCTCGATCTGATCCTGCGTTACAAAAATGTGTGCGTCATCCTGGCAAAAAGATCTGACGCGGAGCAGGCCATTAAGCCCCCCGCTGAATTCGTGACGGTGCACCTGACCGAACTCAGCCATCCGAATCGGAAGATCACGATAAGAACGAAGCTTTTCTTTAAATATGAGCATGTGGCCGGGGCAGTTCATCGGCTTTAACGCGAAGCGCTGATGATCAGCTTCTGAGAAATACATATTCTCTTTATAATGATCCCAGTGGCCGGATTGCTCCCAAAGACGCTGGTTCATCATCATAGGGGTGCGCACTTCCTGATAATCATAGTCATCCTGCTTTGAACGCAGAAATGATTCAAGCGTGTTTCGGATAAACTGACCGTTCGCCAGATAAAAAGGCATACCCGGCGCTTCTTCCGAAAACATAAAAAGTTGTAACTCCGCTCCCAATTTCCGATGATTTCTCATCTCCGCCTCTTTCAACACCTGAAAATGTCTGTTCAGCCCCTTTTCTGAGGAAAATGCTTTTCCATAGATGCGCTGGAGCATTTTTTGGTTGCTGTCGCCGCGCCAATAAGCCCCTGATACATGAGTGAGCGAAAAAGCTTTTATCTGTCCGGCAGACGCCAAGTGCGGACCCCGGCATAAATCAATGAATTCGCTCTGGCGGTATATACTGATTGTATCAGTCTGCGAAATACCCGCTAAGAGCTCAAGCTTCAGCGGTTCATGAGCAAACAGCTGCTCTGCCTCTTCTCTGGAGATTTCTTCTCTGATAATTTCCGGATTTTCCGAAATGATTCGGTTCATCTCTTTTTCAATGACTGCCAGGTCTTTTTCAGTAATTGTTTCATCCATATCAAAATCATAATAAAAGCCATTGTCAATAACGGGTCCGATCCCTAAACAAACCTTCGGATACAGACGTTTTACCGCTTGCGCCAATACGTGTGCTGCTGTGTGTCTCATCACTTCCAGTCCCGCTTCAGACTGAAAACTGCACAGTTCAATCGCCGCATCCTTATGAATGCTTCTTCTAAGGTCATATAACGATCCGTTTACCTTTCCGGCGGCAGACGTCTTTTTCAGACTCGGACTGATTGATTGAGCGATCTCTTCTAACGTAACGCCTTTCCGGTATTTTTTTTGTTTTCCATCAGGAAAAGTAATCACAATGTGTGGCTTCTTCACGGTCTGATCTCTCCTTTATTTTTAATAAAATAAAAAACACACTCATCCCAAAGCAAGGGACGAGTGTGTGTCAGACCCGCGGTTCCACCCAAATTCCCGCCACTTCAAGTGACGGCTCATTTTTGCCGTAACGCGGCTATACGGTATCGGCTGCTTTCGTTCACCGATACAGCTCAAAAGGCGGTAAGCTCATTCTTCGTGCCGGGAAGGTCTCAGCCGCGCCCTCCCTCTCTGTATGGCCGGTTAAAATGTCTCATGTCCTTATCATTGCCATTTTTCTTATATAAACATAAAAACACACTCATCCCAAAAGAAGGGACGAGTGTGTGTCAGACCCGCGGTTCCACCCAAATTCCCGCCACTTCAAGTGACGGCTCATTTTTGCCGTAACGCGGCTATACGGTATCGGCTGCTTTCGTTCACCAATACAGCTCAAAAGGCGGTAAGCTCATTCTTCGTGCCGGGAAGGTCTCAGCCGTGCCTTCCCTCTCTGTATGGCCGGTTAAAATGTCTCATGTCCTTATCATTGCAGATACTTTATCCGAAAAACTTTCTTTTATTATACATAAATTTTCCGAAAAAGAAAGTTTTTTTAAGAAAAACCAGAACGAAAAAAATTGGCGTACACAGCTGTCCTGTTTTCTCATCTTCCGTTCGGTAATGCTTTTAATCCATTTAGCAGTTCTTCAAACGCCGATGTCAAAAATAAATCACTCCGGTAGATGAATGATATATTCATATCCCGAAACTGTTCAGGAAGCTCATGAAGAAAAAGATTTTTCCTGTTTTGAAAATAACGGACGGCTGATGCAGGCAGAAAGGAAACCCCCATCCCCGCCTGCACCGCCCCAATAATGGCTTCCAACGTACCGAATTCAATGATTTTATGTGCGGGCATTGCCTCTTCTTTCAGTATGTTTTTTATTTTGCGGCGGTGCGAACAGCCCGCGGCAAAATACAGAATCGGATCTCGCAACAAGTCTTGCAAACTGCCTTCCCGCTTATTTGAAACCAAGACCAATTCTTCTTGAAATACAGCGACTTGCTCAAGATCTTCGTATTCGACCGGACCATAAACAAAAGCGCCGTCCAGCTCATAATGTAAGACGCGCTGCACTAAGGTATGTGTATCACCCGTTGACAGAGACAGCTGTACTTTCGGGTAACGGCTGTAATAGTCTGTGAAAAATTGAGGGAGATGGACGGCTGCCGCCGTTTCAAGAGAACCGATTCGAAGCGGGCCGTTCGGATCGCCTGCCTCTTGCGCCGTTTTTTGCGCCTCATGCAGCAATTGAAGGATTCTGTCTGCGTCTTTCAATAAGTTTTCACCTGCGGGCGTCAGCGTCATCCCCCGATTTGTGCGGTAAAAAAGCTGTGTTTGCAATTGCCGTTCCAGCTGCTGAATCCGGTTTGTCACATTTGATTGAACATAATGCAGGCTTTCTGCCGCCTTTGAAATACTTCCTTTGCGGGCGACAGCCTGAAAAATCTTTAAGTCTCCGCTTTCCATGTAAGGGCACCTTCTTGCTATGATTTTTATTGATAGCCGGCTATCAATTTTCATTTATTTACTGCAGCTGATACAGCCTGTAAAATCTTTCTCATCAATCATAAAGGAGAGAAGAATAATGAATGCCCTTATCATACACGAAAATGGCTTTGATTTCAGGCAGGCACCTGACAAAAGGCCAGGAAACGGCGAAGTAAAAATCAAGCTGAAAACAGCCGGATTAAACCATCGTGATTTGTTTTTAATGAAAAACCACGAAACCGGAAACCATGAATTTACTCTCGGTTCAGACGGCGCGGGGATCGTAACCGAAATAGGACACGGCGTCCGGTCTCATTTACTGCATGCAGAAGTCATCATCAACCCGGTGCTGAATTGGAAGACTGTTGAGGACGTACCAGCCGTCCCTGATATTTTAGGCGGTCCGAGCGACGGAACATTTTCACCTTATGTCATCGTTCCTGCGGAAAACGCCGTTTTAAAACCCGAACACCTGACTTGGGAGGAAGCGGGCGTGCTGCCGTTATCAGCATTAACCGCTTATCGCGCCTTATTTACAAAAGGACAATTAAAAAAAGGCGAACACCTTATCCTTCCGGGCATCGGAAGCGGCGTGGCAACTTACGCCTTATTAATGGCAAAAGCTATCGGAGCGACAGTCAGCGTCACCTCCCGCAGTGAAAACAAAAAACAAACCGCACTGTCATACGGTGCAGACCGGGCGATTGACAGCTACGGTGATTGGAATGAGGCACTGAATGGCGAAAAAGCAGATATCATACTTGACGGTGTAGGCCCCGCCTTGTTTCAACACTATCTTGACATTATTAAACCGAATGGCCGGATCGTAACATTCGGCGCCAGTTCAGGCGATCAGCTCGGATTTCCTATTCGCTCGCTGTTTTTTCCGCAGATTCATATTCTCGGTACATCAATGGGAAGCAATGAGGAATTCGCGGATATGCTGGAATTGATAAACCGCTGCGGCATCCGTCCCATTATCGACCGCATGTACCCTCTCAGTGAAGCAGCTGCCGCTTTTAACAGAATGCGGGAAGGACGGCAGTTCGGCAATATCGGCTTTCGTATAGATGTCTAAAAAAGGAGGAGCGGACCCGTCCGTTCCCTTATTTGTTTATAAGCGTTTCTGCTTGAAATTCAATATGTTTTTCTTCATCAATTAAAATCTGCCCGCAAATCGACTGCAGACACACAGAGCCCGTCAGCAGCACCGTGATCGACTGCTCAAGGCTTGCAAATCGTCTCAGTCTGCGGGAGAAAACAATCTCTCCACTCTGATAAACAAAATTCCATATGTTATCTTCCTTTCCACGTTATCCTTATATACTCATTTCAATACGAAAAACCGGCTGATCCCAGCCGGTTTTATAAATAAACCCCTTTATTTACGGTAAAACAGTGCTCCCCATTAAATAACTGTCGACTTCGCGCGCTGCTTCCCGGCCTTCATTAATCGCCCATACAATCAGGCTTTGGCCCCTTCTCGCATCCCCTGCGGCGAAAACACCGTCAACATTCGTTTTATAATCCCCATATGCCGCCTGAATTTTATGATTTGCCGAATCGACACCGAACTGTTTCAATAATGGCTGTTCTGTCCCTTCAAAACCGATGGCGATGAACACCAGCTGAGCAGGCCATACTTTTTCTGTCCCGGGCAGTTCATGAAATTCATACTTTCCGAATTCGTTTCTGACTTTTTCCATTTGAATGGTGTGAATCTCTTGTAAGCGGCCCTGCTTATCGGCCACCATTTTTGTCGTCTGAATTGAATATTCTCTCGGGTCTTTGCCGAACTTTGCCTGCGCTTCTTCATAGGCGTATTCAAGGGTAAAGACGTGCGGCTGTTCAGGCCACATATTGTCGTTCGTGCGCGTCTGAGGAAGTTTAGGATGTTTCCCGAACTGGTGCACACTGCGCGCTTTTTGGCGCAGCGCGGTTGCCACGCAGTCAGCTCCTGTGTCTCCTCCGCCGATCACGATGACGTCTTTCCCTTTAGCGTCTATAAATTGTTTGTCTTTGAAGTTGGAATCTAAATAGCTTTTCGTCGCCAGTGTTAAATAGTCCATCGCATAATGGACGCCTTTTGCTTCCCGGCCTTCAATCAGCAGATTGCGCTGCTTTTGGGCGCCTGTGCACAAAATGACGGCATCAAATTGTTCTTTCAGCTCATCAGCTGTTATGTCAACGCCGATTTCGGTATTTGTTACAAAATCTATACCTTCCTGCGTCAAAAGCTTAATACGGCGTTCGACGACATTTTTCTCAAGCTTCATGCTCGGAATGCCGTACATCAGCAGGCCGCCGGCTCTGTCGGCACGCTCATAGACTGTTACGGAATGACCGGCTTGATTCAGCTGATCAGCGCTTGCCAGACCTGCCGGGCCTGAACCGACGACAGCGACTTTTTTACCTGTGCGTTTCGCGGGAATTCTCGGCTGAATCCATCCGTTCTCAAAACCTTTGTCAATGATCGTCCGCTCGATGTTTTTAATTGAAACAGCCGGATCTGAAATAGCCAGCGTACAAGATCCTTCACAAGGAGCGGGACAGACCCGCCCTGTGAATTCAGGAAAGTTATTCGTTTTCAGAAGGCGCTCCAAGGCTTCTTTCCAGCGCCCCCGATAGACGAGGTCATTCCACTCCGGTATCAGATTATAAATCGGGCAGCCGGACGTAAAACCGTTGATATCAGCGCCGATTTGGCAAAACGGTGTGCCGCAATCCATACACCGCGCCCCCTGCCGCTTTGACGCTTCATCTGAAAATGGAGCCGAATACTCTTTCCAATCCTTTAAGCGAGTGAGAGGGTCCCGCTCAGCCGGTTTTTCTCGTTTTTCTTCCATGAATCCAGTTGGTTTCCCCATGTTCCTCTCCCCTTTCTTACTGTACTACCGCTTGTTTTTGATCTTTGGCAGGCGTTTGGTGAACCTTTGTATTGGCTTCAAAAGCATACATAATTGCGTCTTCTTCTGATAAACCCGCCGCTTTTTGTTCTTCGATGCTGAGGAGCATTTGTTTATAGTTTTTCGGAATGACTTTGATAAAGGTTTCTGCGGCTTTTTCCCAATTGTCCAGGAGATCTGCGGCTTTTTTGCTGTTTGTCAGCGCTGCATGCCGTTTGACCATTTCTTGTACTTCTTTGATCTCCGCCTCATCCGTCAGCTTTTCAAATGAAATCATTTCCATATTGCATTTGCGTTTAAATGCTTTGGCATCATCACTCAGGACGTATGCGATACCGCCTGACATTCCCGCCCCGAAGTTTTTGCCGACTTCGCCGAGGACGACAACCCGGCCGCCTGTCATGTATTCACAGCCGTGGTCTCCGATACCTTCTACAACGACATTGACTCCGCTGTTACGGACTGCAAAACGTTCACCGGCGCGCCCGTTAATGTACGCTTCCCCGCTTGTTGCTCCGTAAAATGCGACGTTCCCGATAATAACGTTATCGTGAGTTTCACAATTGAAGTCATCAGGCGCTTTCACGATGATTTTTCCGCCTGAAAGCCCTTTGCCTACGTAGTCATTTGAATCCCCGTTCAAATGAAGCGTCATCCCCTTAGGAACAAATGCCCCGAAACTCTGTCCGGCTGATCCGGTAAAATGAAGTCTGATCGTATCATCCGGCAGGCCTTCCGCTCCGTAGCGTTTAGAAATTTCACTTCCCGTCACGGTTCCGGCTACGCGATTTGTATTATTAATCTTGATTTCAGCTTCCGCTTCCTGACCGGCTTCAATTGCAGCCTGCACCGCCGGAAGAATAACCGTCATATCAAGCGACTCGTCGATTTTATGGTTTTGCGCCGTACGGAAAGTGCGTACGCCTTCAGGCTGGTACAGCAGTGTGGATAAATCAAGCTGGCCCGCTTTCCAATGCGCTTTCGCACGTTCACTGACATGAAGAACGTCTGTCCGTCCGATCATTTCATCAAGCGTCTTAAAGCCTAACTCTGCCATATATTCACGCACTTCTTCTGCGACAAACAGCATGTAATTTACGATATGGTCAGGGTCGCCCATGAATTTTTTGCGGAGCTCCGGGTTTTGCGTCGCGACACCTACAGGACATGTATCTAAGTGGCAGGCGCGCATCATAACGCAGCCGAGAACGACAAGCGGCGCTGTAGCAAAGCCGAATTCCTCCGCACCGAGCAAGGCGGCCATTACGACATCTCGGCCTGTCATCAGCTTACCGTCCGTTTCCAATACCACGCGATCCCGTAAACCGTTTAGCATCAGCGTTTGGTGAGCCTCTGCAAGACCAAGCTCCCACGGAAGACCCGTATGTTTAATACTTGTTTTCGGCGACGCGCCCGTTCCGCCATCGTAGCCGCTGATGACGATGACATCCGCCGTGCCTTTTGCCACACCGGCCGCAATCGTGCCGACACCGGCTTTTGACACGAGCTTGACGCTGATACGCGCGCTTCGATTTGCATTTTTCAAATCATGAATCAGCTGCGCCAAGTCTTCAATTGAATAAATATCATGGTGAGGAGGCGGTGAGATCAGCCCTACACCTGGTGTAGAACCGCGGACATCCGCGACCCAAGGATATACTTTGTTGCCCGGAAGCTGACCGCCTTCTCCCGGCTTCGCCCCTTGCGCCATTTTGATCTGCAATTCATCCGCATTGACGAGATAATGGCTCTTTACGCCGAAACGGCCGGAAGCGATCTGTTTAATCGCACTTCTTCTGTCGTCGCCATTTTCATCCGGAACGAAACGTTTCGGGTCCTCGCCGCCTTCTCCGCTGTTGCTTTTTCCGCCAAGCCTGTTCATCGCTATCGCTAAAGCCTCATGGGCTTCCTTGCTTAATGAACCGAATGACATCGCTCCTGTTTTAAAACGTTTCACGATGGACGCAGCTGATTCAACTTCCTCTAATTTTAAAGGCTTGCGGTCTTCTTTGAAGGCGAACAGATTGCGTAAAAATCCGATTCGTTCTTCATCCGCTGCATGAGAATACTGCTTAAACAGGCTGTAATCATTCTTGCGGCACGCCCATTGCAGGGTATGGATGGTTTTCGGATTGAAAGCGTGGTGCTCTCCCCCGTTCCGCCATTGGAATTCACTTCCCGGATCAAGAGTTTGGCTGTAATCATCCTTGTACGCCGCTTGATGGCGCTGTTTCGCTTCTTGCGCAATCGTTTCGATATCGATTCCGCCAAGCTGAGATGCAGTACCGGTAAAGTATTTGGCGATAACGTCTTCACCGATGCCGACCGCTTCAAAAATTTGGGCGCCCCTGTAACTTTGCACAGTTGAAATCCCCATTTTTGACATCACTTTCACGACGCCTTCTGTTACGCTCTTTCCGTATTTGCTGACAGCTTCTTCATACGGAATATCAAGCCGGCCTTCATCGATTTCCTGCTTATACGTAGCGTAAGTCAAATACGGATTGACAGCATCGGCACCATACCCGATGAGAGCCGCAAAGTGATGAACTTCACGCGCTTCCCCGGATTCAACGATAATGCTTGCTTTTGTTCGCAGGCCTTGGCGGATCAAATGCTGATGCATCGCACTGACGGCCAAGAGCGGCGGAATCGGCGTCAATTCCTTACTCATTGCCCTGTCAGATAAAATTAACAGAGATACGCCTTCCTTGATCGCTTTTTCCGCCTGCTGAAACAAATCCTTCAGGCCTTTTTCCAGGTCATCGGAAAACAGCGCGCGGATGTTCTGGCTCTTAATGTCAGGGTGCACAAGTGTTTTCAGCGCATAAAACTGTTCGTTTGATAATACAGGAGTATACAGTTTAATGCGGCGGGCATTTCTTTCACTTGGATGCAGCAGATCGCCTTCAGCTCCGAGCCATGTCACCGTGGAGGTCACAAGCTGCTCGCGGATCGCGTCAATCGGCGGGTTTGTGACTTGAGCAAACAGCTGTTTAAAGTAATGAAACAGTGATTGGGCGCGATCGGATAAAACGGCGAGCGGCGAATCATTTCCCATAGAGCCGAGCGGGTCCTTGCCTTCTTTAATAACAGGAATTAAATACTTCTGGATATCTTCATACGTATAGCCAAACGCTTTTTGACGGACGAGAAGATCATCGAATTGTTCCTCTTCCCGGATTTCCGGGTCAGGATTCACTTGAACCAATTCTTCTTCAAGCCATTTTTGATACGGGAATTCATTGGCGATTTCTGTTTTTACTTCTTCATCTGAAATAATCCGGCCTTCCTCTAAGTCAATGAGCAGCATTTTTCCGGGCTTCAGACGTTTTTTATGAAGAATGTTCTCCTGCTCAACTTCAATAACGCCGGCCTCGGATGAGAAAATAATATGGTCATCTTTTGTCACATAGTAACGTGCCGGACGCAGGCCGTTACGGTCAAGGATGGCGCCGATCTGTTTTCCGTCCGTAAACGAAATGGCGGTCGGCCCGTCCCACGGCTCCATTAAAGAGCTGTGATATTCATAAAAAGCCCGTTTCTCTTTAGACATGTGAGTGTTTTCCGTCCATGGTTCCGGAATCAGCATCATTGCCGTATGTGCCGGTTTCCGCCCCGCCATCACGAAAAATTCAAACGCATTATCAAGAATGGATGAGTCACTGCCCTCAGCATTTAAAATCGGCAGCACTTTGTGAAGATCGTCTCCGAAGCTTTCTGAAACGAACTGCTGCTCCCTCGCTCTCATCCAATTGATGTTGCCCCGGAGCGTATTGATTTCTCCGTTATGGATCAGATAGCGGTTCGGATGGGCACGTTCCCAAGTAGGAAAGGTATTTGTGCTGAATCTTGAATGCACGAGTGAAAATGCAGATACGAAGGTTTCATCCTGCAAATCCAAATAAAAAGCGTCAACTTGCTCAGGCGTTAACAACCCTTTATAAACAATAGTCTGGCTTGACAAGCTTGCGAAGTAAAAATCAAGCTGTTCTTGAAAGCCCCAATTTTCCGCCTGCTTCCGGATGACATACAGTTTGCGTTCAAAAGCAAGGCTGTCTTTCAAATCGTTTGCGGCGCCGATGAATACTTGACGCACATACGGGCAAGTGCTTTGTGCCACTGTTCCGATTTTTCCGACATTTACAGGGACGGTTCTCCAGCCAAGAACGATCTGTCCTTCCTGCTCAATGAATGTATTCACCTGTTTTTCGATCTTTTTTCTTTCCTCTTCATTTTGCGAGAAAAAGACCATTCCTACCCCGTAACGGCCTTTTTCCGGCAGTCTCATTTCTCCGCACTCTTTCTTAAAAAAAGCATCAGGGATCTGAACCATCAGGCCGGCGCCGTCACCCGTATTCGGATCACTGCCCTGTCCTCCTCTGTGATCCAGCTGGCAAAGCATCTTCAGTCCTTTTTTGACAATGTCATGTGAAGGTTTCCCTTTTAAATGGGCATACAAGCCGATTCCGCATGCATCGTGCTCAAATTCCGGACGGTAGAGACCTTGTGCTTTCGGCATTTGATTGTAAGTCATAATTCCTCTCCCCCGATCAGTTTCCGTTAATTATCGGTCATAAAATCTGACAACTTTAAATTAATTGTAAGTTTTCAAAACAATATAAACAATATATAATTTAGATCAAATACATCTCAAAATGAGATAGATAGGTGTGAACACAATGGAATTACGCCAGCTTCGGTATTTTATGGAAGTAGCAGAACGGGAACATGTGTCAGAAGCGGCTGATCATCTGCATGTCGCACAATCCGCCATCAGCAGGCAGATTGCAAATCTTGAAGAAGAGCTGAAAGTCACTTTATTTGAACGGGAAGGCAGAAATATTAAATTAACGCCGATCGGCAAACAATTTTTAGAACATGTTAAAACAGCGATGAAAGCAATTGATTACGCGAAGGAACAAATTGATGAATACCTTGATCCGAATCGCGGAACCGTCAAAATAGGATTTCCGACGAGCCTTGCAAGCCAGCTTTTGCCGACGGTGATTTCGGCATTTAAAGAGGAATACCCGAACGTTGAGTTTTTGCTCCGCCAGGGGTCTTATAAGTTTTTAATTGAAGCCGTAAGAAACAGGGATATAGATGCGGCGCTGCTCGGCCCCGTTCCGACGGAATTCCCCGACATAACAGGCAATATCTTATTCACGGAAAAGATTTACGCGCTTGTTCCGCTGCACCACCCGCTTGCCAAACAGAAAAATATTCATTTAATTGATCTGCGCGGCGACCAATTTGTTTTATTTCCTGAAGGGTTTATTCTCCGTAACATGGCGATTGACGCTTGCAGACAGGCCGGCTTTGCGCCGCTTGTATCGACGGAAGGCGAGGATTTAGATGCCATTAAAGGATTAGTCTCCGCGGGGATGGGAGTTACTTTATTACCTGAAAGCACCTTTGCAGAAACCACACCCCGGTTCACGGTCAAAATTCCGATTGAATTTCCTCAAGTGAAGCGTACCGTAGGTATTATTAAACCAAAAGGAAGGGAACTGGCTCCGTCTGCAAATGATTTCTATCATTTCGTCATTCAATTTTTCTCCAAACTTGAACAATATCAATAAAAAACAAACCCGAGCTTCAAAACGAAGCCTCGGGCTTTTTCATATTTTTATAGATCTTTCTCAGCCGATCGGAATGGATAGTTCAACGTGGCAGACAAACGCTTCCGGATCAATGACTGATTGATCGGTCTGTTTATGCGGCGTTTCTTTAAAAGTCTTCAGCTGGGCTGAGGAATAGTTGACGATGCCGAGTCCGAGCTCTTCTCCCTGCTGATCAAGCAGCCTGACAACCGCTCCGCTGCTGAATCTGCCCTTAATCTGCTCGATGTCCTGCGGTGACAGCTCCATATTTCCGTTCGCGACATCGCGGCTGCTTTCTTTTTCCATCACAATTTCGCCTTCGGGGCCGGAATTAAATGCAAGCCATTGTTCTTTGTGGTTTAACGGCAGGGTTCCTTCCGCTTCAAAATAAGTTCCTTCAGCCTTCTCATCTACCGCTTGAAGCAGAATGTCCGGAATGTTGGCCTGCCCGAGAAAGCCTTTAATACCGGAGGCCATCACAATTTTAAAAGCATCCAGTTTCGAACGCATTCCGCCGGTTCCCATTTCACTCCCGGCATCTCCCGCGCTTGCTTCTATTTCCGGAGTGATGTCACTTACATGTCTGATTCTTTTCGCTTTCGGGTTGCTGCGCGGATTATCATCATATAAACCGTCAATGTCTGATAAAATCACAAGCATGTCGGCATCAATTAAACCTGCCACCTTCGCTGCGAGTGTATCGTTATCTCCGAATTTCAGCCGATTGACTGTGACCGTGTCATTTTCATTAATAATTGGAATAATGCCCCGTTCCAAAAGGACGTTCATCGTATTGCGCACATTATGGTAGCGGTATTCATCGGAAAAGTCGCTTCTTGTAATTAAAATTTGTGATGCGACATAACCGTGCGCTAAAAACAGCTTTGAATAAGCCTCCATTAATAATCCCTGCCCGATGGAAGCGGAAGCCTGTTTTTCAGGGAGGCTTTCCGGTTTCTGAATAAATCCGAGCTTCCGATAACCTGCCGCCACTGCGCCGGAAGATACTAAAATCACTTCATAGCCGCTGTCTTTCAGCTGTGCGATTTGATCCACCAATGCTTCCAGCTTTCTTCTGCTGATTTCCCCGTGCAGGCTCGTCAGTGAGCTGCTGCCGATTTTCACCGCGACTCTTTTGATCTTCGTCCGAGACGTCACTGTATCACTCCTGTTTTTTAACGATTATAGTGCTGCCGTTTTTTCAATTGTTTTGCTGATCTCAATAGAACGTTCGGTCGCGTGTTTAATGGCTTTGGCAATGGCTTCTCCGCCGCCTTCTGACCTGAGCGCATCGAGGCCGGCTTCCGTCGTGCCGTTTGGAGAGGTGATGTTTTCCCGAAGCACATCCGGTTTTTCACCCGTTTCCATCAGCATTTTAGCTGCGCCCAATAACGTTTGCGCGCCGATTTTGCGGGACAGCCGTTTGTCTAAGCCGGCTTCTTCACCTGCTTTTTCAATAAACTCCATTAAATAATAAAAGTACGCCGGTCCGCTGCCTGCAATGCCGGTGAAAATGTCCATCTGATCTTCCTTGATCACGTACACTTCCCCGAGGCATTCCAAAAGGGATACCGCGGTTTTTGCTGAACCGTAAGAGACATGGTCTCCGAAAGCCGCAGCTGTTGCCGATTCGCCGATCATGCTGGATGTGTTCGGCATCACTCTTACAACAGGCTGACGATCATGTAATGATTGTTGTATAAATGAGGTTGTTATGCCTGCCAGAACAGACAGGATAATTTGATGAGGTTGAATACGCCGTTTCAGCGTAGCCAGAGCGATTTCGGCATCCTTCGGCTTCATGGCTAAAATAAAGACATCAATATCTTCGGTTTTCATGCTGTCAAAAGCAATGCCCTGAATTCCGTACTGATGTTCCAATTCAGCGAGTCGCTCTGTATTGCGGCGGTTTGTCACGCAGATGTTTTGGTTGGGAATTTTTTTTGCGCGGACCATGCCTGATATCATTCCTTCAGCCATTGATCCTGCTCCGATAAAAGCAACTTTCTTTTGATCTAAGATCGGTAACATCTCCCTTGTTCGTATTTTGTTCGTATTTTTCACACGTTTTTTATGTTACCACTTCAAGAGTCGATGTCAAGTTTGAAGGTTCTATTGATATGTATTGTTCCGAGCCTGCTATTATGTATAATGAATCACAGAACATACCTTACAAACCTTTTGAGCCCGGGAGGCCGGCTGCGTTCCGGCCGGATTTAAAAATTATCTGAAATGGCTTTTTCAATCAGCTTTTTGCAGCGGTCAAGCTCTGTCTTCAGCTGTTTTTTGTAAAGCTTCGCAGCTTCATAGTCTTTAAATTGATAGAGAACGACTTCCTGGAGTTTGGCTCCCTCTTTTTTCACTTTTACTTGCTTTAAAATCCCGTCATCCAAAAGTTCGTGAAGCGAACGGTATACCTCGGTATGATTCGGCTTAAAACCGATGGGTTTAAATTCCGAGCGGAGCACCTCGAGAAGCTTCAGTCCGTAAAGCCGTTCCTGCTCTGTCATTGTAATCATGTAAAGCTTTAAAAAAGCTCTTTGTTTCACTAAAAAACCGGTTGAACTTCTTTTTTCTTCTTTCAATATGTGCACACCCTTCCTTCTAACAAATTATTCCATGTACTAAATATTCTCTTTATATCCCGTTTTCCCTTTTATCGTTCGGACAGTTTGGTTTGTATAGATTTGTTTTTTGGAGGCGGGGAAAATAATCTTAATGAACATTTGGTACATAGTTTATTTAGTTTAATTATAGCTGATAGCAGTTTCTTTTTCACTCTTTTTTCTGCAAAAACGGATTTTTATGCCTATTTATTCGGGTTTGCGGGAACAAAAAAGACCCGTCGTGAAGACAGGTCCCCTTTTGTTTAAGGATTAGTTGACCACAAACCGGCAGTTTTGATGAAAATGCGCGGATGTAATTTCAATTGAGCAACCATATATTCTGCAAGATCCTCAGGCTGCATGACTTTTTCCGGATTGCCGTCTGTCAGATTTAATTCAATAGACATGTCGCTGGCAACCGTGCTCGGAGTCATTGCGCTGACACGGATATTGTGTTTTCTGACTTCCTGCATGAGAGATTCAGTCAGACCGAGAACGGCAAATTTAGAAGCGCTGTACGCACTTGTCGCCGCGGCGCCTCTTTGGCCCGCCGTAGAAGAAATATTAATGATATCTCCTGATTTTCTCTCAATCATTTCAGGAAGAACGGCGCGTGTCACGTGGTATACACCCATTACATTAACTTGTATGATGTCTTCCCACTCTTCAGGCGTAAGATCCAAAAATCCGCCGAATTTGCTGATTCCGGCATTGTTAATCAAGATGTCAATCTCACCGAGTTCTTCTTTAATAGAGGAGACGGCTTGTTCAACCTCTTTTTGGTTTTTTACATCGGCAGCAGCGAATGATGCCTTTACACCAAGGGCTTTCACTTCTTCCGCAACCTTTTCGACATTTGCTTCTGTGCGGCCGATTAAACCGATATTGACTCCTTCTTTGGCTAAAGCGATAGCGGCGGCGCGGCCGATTCCTCTGCCCGCACCCGTGATAAGAGCCGTTTTGTTTTGTAAGCTTTCCACGTCTTTCACCCTTTCTGAATGTCCTTATGTACGATTTCACATTATAAGCAGAAAAAAAACAATTAGCAAATAAAATGATTCAACACGATCCGTAAAGGGTATCAACTGAAAAAAAGGAGTGAAAAGCAGATGATCATCATTTTGTATATCAGTGCTGCCGTTGCGGCTGCCGCATTCATTTATGCAGGCGTATCCGCCGTGCGTTTTAAAAGAAACACAGCGCCTGATATAAAGAAGATTAACACCACAGCAGCGTCCATGCAGACGTCCGTTGATGAAATCAAAACAGAAACCGTTCTGTTATCGCAAAAGCAAAAAGAACTGCAGGAAGATTTTCTCACTAAAAAAACAGCCGTGCAAACGACGGCGGCCGAAGTTAAAGGAACGCCTCACGCCTTAAAAATGCTCTGGAACGCCGGTAAAAGTGATGTATGAGCCTGCATGTCATCCGACGTTTTTGATGACACTAAGAGAAACTGGCGGATTCAAGGAGGCATAACATGATTTGCGATCGTGAGCGGCTTGCGCATTTTTTGCAGCAGCTTAAAGCACTATCATATTCGGGAGGGTTTACAAAATCGGATTTGCTGACTCCGGCTTTCCATTTAGCCAAGGACGGAGATCTGGATTTGTATTATTCGCCTCATAATGAATATATTAACCCTCATGCAGTCGTTGCCATTTCCGGAATCACACCCGGTTTTTTTCAAATGCAGCTGGCTTACAAAAAAGCGGCACAGCTTTTAAAAGATGGCGAAACGCTTGAAACGATAGCGTATGAAACAAAAGAAGCGGCCGGACTTTCCGGTTCAATGAGACAGAACATCATCGAAATGCTTAATGAATGCGGTCTGCCGGCCGCGCTTCACGTTGAGGATTCATCCCGGTTATTTGATTCAAAACGGGAGCTTCTTCATACAACGTCCGTTATCAAACACCCTGTTTTTTATAAACAGAAAAACTATACGGGACATCGGCCGGCAATCAGCAGATCAGCTCTTCTCAGCCGTTACGCGCTGAAATGTTTTCCGGATGAAATAGAAATGATGGAAAAGGACATTCTGCTTATCCCTCTCGGCAAAGCAGCAGAATCAGCCTGCCGCATGCTGAAGAAGAACGGCAGAATGAGTCATGCGGTCATTCTGGAAGGTTTCCCGCATCCGTCCGGAGCAAACGGACATCGTTTCAAACAATTTCACAAAAACAAACAATCGTTACGTGAACAAATTCAGCGCTTTGCCGGGTTTCTTCAGCAGCTGTAAAAAAACGCCCCGAGTTTTCGGGGCGCTGCTGTTAAGAAGCGTATTCAGGCAATGCTTTATTGTGTTTTGCCGTTTTCTCTTCAGGCATTTTGATTTGATTTGTCAAGATTGCACTTACGAAATAGAGCGCTGCGAAAATCCATACAACGCCTTGTGCGCCGACAAGCCCGATGAACGCCCAGGCAAGCGCGGGGCCGACAAATGCCGACAGGCCCGCAGCCAGATTTAACACAGACATGGCAGCACCTTTATCGCTGCCGGCCGCCGTCGGCACGATAGCCCCGATCGGAACGAACCCGGCGAGGAGCCCTCCCCATATAAAACCGACAATGCTGACGAAAAGCAAGTTCCCATGTGATACAACAGGAGCATAATATAATAAAAGAGTAAAAATGCCGCAGCCTACTCCTCCGAACCACATGACAGTCTTTTTCCAGCCGAAGGCATCACCGACTGCGCCGAAGATTAAGTTAAAGACGATATTTCCGAGAAAGATCGTTCCCCAAATTTGAAGCCATACATTTGTAGAAATGCCGTGCTGCGCCATATGCATCGGAAGAAATACCGGAAATCCGTATGTACCAATGCTGTTAATGATCCGAATGATCCCCCCAGAGAGCACGCGCGGATTTTCAGCAAGGATGGTGATTCCCTTCATTAATTCCTGCGCCTTTTCCCGCTTATCTGCCTTTTTCTTTTCAAAGCGGTCCCTATTTAAAATCAAAGCAAAAAACGCGCCGAGGCAGACCCAGAAAATTGAACTCCACAGTGTATTCAAATAGCCGAAGGATTTGATGGCCCAGCTTGAATACCAAGCACCGAATACAAACATCCCGCAGCAATATGCAATCCAGAACCAGCCGACTGCCGTACTGAGCCTGTTTTTCGGCGACCGGTAAATCACCCATGTCAAAAATGAATAGGCAAACAGCGGATAACCCAGCCCTTTAATAAAATACGTGACATACATCACCGGCAAATTAAGATTTTCAAATCCGTATGCGATAAACGCGGCTGTTCCGATAACGTAAAACAACAGCCCCATAAACATCGTCCGCTTTGCGCCGAAGGCTTCGAGGCAGACCCCTGAAAACCAAGACGCCACAGCGAGAGAAATACCGTAAACCGTAAACAGGGATGCTGATTGCTGTACCGTCAAGCCGTTTTCAACTAAAAACGGGCTGAGCCAGCCTTGTTCAAGGCCATCCCCCATCATAAACAGCACGACTCCCAAAAATCCCCAGGCGAGCTGTTTCGGAATTCCTATTTTATTAAGCATTTTTGTTCCTCCTCAGCAAACTTTCATGTTGTCATCTCATCCCCAAGTCAGGCTTTCACCGCCGGCTGAAAACGAGTAAATAACTTTTGCGTATATTTCCATTCTTCATATAGGAAGAGATCCGTCTGATCCGCTTCCGGCTCAATTACCTTTGTGCGGCTCGAAAGCTCTGCTTTCACACCGAGAGCTTCGTTGCAAATCATCGCCGCTCCCATTGCGGATGCCTGGCTGAACCCCTCTCTCTTATAAATTTTCTTTTGGAGAAGGTTAGCAAGAAACTGTGTCAAAGCATCACTTTGGAAACCGCCGCCGCACACCTTCACATAATCTTTTGAAAAGGAAGCCACCTCTGTTAACGCCTCATAGTTCCATTTGATTGAAAAAGCGATTTCCAGCAGTGCGGCTTTGACAAAATGGGCTCTGCTTAAGTTTTGGGACAGCGGGGCGTCAAAAATAAATCCGCCTTTTGCCAGTGCGTTTTTCTCTGGCGATAAATAGGAGCCTAACGCAGAAATACAAGCATGATCATGTTTCGGCAGACTTGCGATTTCCCGTTCCATGACGCCGTAGGATTCATTCGGATAAAAAATGGATTTTAATTTTTGATAATTGAGTCCTGTTACACCCGGATTCGTTTCAAGAAGCCATTGACCTTCTTCTGTATGGCAATTCAGCCATGCATTCTCTAATCTTTCGGTTCCGGTCTCAGCTGTTATCTTTATAATCGGCGTCGTCGTGCCGGATACGATGACGATATCTCCCGGCTTTGCATCTGCACTTTTGATGGCAAGCTGTGTGTCTCCCCCGCCTGCAATCACAGGCACTCTTTCAGAAAGACCGAGAACCGCCGTTTTCTTAAACGTTAACATTCCGACAACCGTCCCAGATCGGACGAGTGAAGGAAGAATGGCAGAAGGCACACCGAAGATGTTGCATAATGTCTCTGACCACGCCTTTTTCCTTACGTCAAACAGCAGTGTTTCAGCAGCCTGTGACGGTTCATAGCTTAAAATACCGCTCAGCTCAAATGTCACCCAGTCACTGATGCTTGTGATGTACTTCACTTCTTTCCATAAAGACGGCTGTCTAGCTTTTAATCCGACAAGTTTCATGGCGGAAAATAAAGCGCTCGGAAGACGTCCGGTTTGCTGATGCACTTCTTCTTTTGCCTCAATCCCGTCTTCCCATTCACGCCCTCTGTTATCAATGTTGGGCAGACCGAGAAATGCCTTTTTATCTTTATTGATCAGAACAATTCCCTGCCTCTGGCTTGTTGAGGTGATTCCGATTAATGTAATATGAGGGCTTTTGCCAATAACCTTCCTTGCCATAGCGCTGATTTGCTTCCATAACTCTTCCGGTGAGAAATATCGTCCGTCCGGATAAAGCGGATCCGTCACATATTCAATGTCTTCCCTTTCAAGCGCGGTCACATCGCCGCCGGCAGTCACGACCGCGACTCGCGCATTCCCCGTCCCGATGTCAAATACAAGGTAGCCTTTTTGTTCATCCATTACAGCCTCCTCCTTCCGGTTCAAGTTCTCTTTTGTTATAAAGTTCACGTATTGAGCAGGTTTGATCTTGTTTCCATTTGAAAAGCGCTTCATTTAAAATCTTCACATGATGATCTTCCACTTCAAATGTTGCGCCCGCTAAATGGGGAGTCGCTAACACATTCGGCAAAGAGATCAATTCATAATCAGAAGATTCAGGCGGTTCGTGATAAAACACGTCAAGGATCGCTCCCTTAATCCGCCGTTCTTTCAGCACCCGCAGCAGCTCTTCCCTGTCTGTAACCGCCGCTCTTGACGTATTGACAAAAACAGCTTCCTGTTTCATCAATTGAAAGTGCCGGGCGCCGATAAGGCCGATGGTTTCTTCTGTGCGCGGCAAGTGAACGGAAACAATATCACTTTCAGAAAATACCCGTTCAATCGTCGTTTTTTCATACTCCCGGTTTTCATGACGGACAAATGGGTCATAGTAAAGCACCTTGCAGTCAAAAGCGGCCAATAGCCGGGCGATTCTCTGTCCGACAGCTCCGAAACCGATAAGGCCGACTGTTTTCCCCGTCAGCTCATTTCCTCTGAATTTGACGTAAGCCTGCAAATATTCACCATTCCACTTCCCGTCCTTCAGCCACTGAAGGGAAGAATACGTATGACGTAAAAATGAAATCACATTTCCGATAAACATTTCAGCAACAGCCTGGGCATTGCGGGCCGGTGTAAAGAAAACGGGGATTTTTCTTTTAGTCGCCGCCGCAATATTCACATTAGACGGCGTTCCTCTGCAGACACCGATAAAAGCGGAATCGGGCAATATGTCAATAACACGCTCAGACACCTCATCAAGTTCAGTAATAAGCCCCGACGCGTTTGTCTCTTGAATCATTCGGATTAATTCATCTTCCCGATAGGCCCGGCCGTTCTTCTTCCACGGCCGGTGCACAGTCCGGCCGAACAGCTCAGTCAGCTCCTTCAGCCCCTCGTCGTGATATGGCGAGGTAATTAAAACCGTCATGGTGCAAAACATCCTTTTCACATAAATTTTTTCATAAAAAAATCTCTTTCCCCAAAGAAGGAAAGAGATTCATATACCGTCTTTATGCGCTTGAAGCGCACAAATATGTATAGATCATTCTTTCCTATCTTTCAAGCATGCGCTTGCTGGAATTGGCACAATAAATGTTGCCGAGGTTTCATAGGGCCAGTCCCTCCACCTCTCTGGATAGAAAATAAAATGATGAAATTGTCAGGCTGTTTAAAAGAATAAACTCATCATAGAAAAGTCTTTCCGTGATGTCAACACTTTTTTTCTGAATTGACGTTCGATTTTGAAATGTTATAATGCTTACAATATAAACAAAGAGGAGAAATGGGCTATGAATTCTGCTGCAACACAGCCGAACGGGGTCTTTAAGTCGGTATGCTCACTAGACTGTCCCGATCAATGCGGCTTGCTTGTGACAAAAAAAGACGGAAAAATCGTTAACATTCAGGGAGACCCCGATCACCCGGTCACATCAGGGAATATTTGCAACAAAGTCAGACACATGGCTGAGCGTATTTATGATGAGAAGCGCTTAACCGTTCCGTTAAAACGGATCGGTAAAAAAGGTGAAGCCGCGTTTGCGCCTATTTCCTGGGAGGAAGCGTTCAATACGATCAGTGCGCGCTGGAAAGAGCTTATTGCCGAAGAAGGAGCGGAAAGCATTCTTCCGTACAGCTTTTACGGCAACATGGGAAAACTGGCGGCAGAGGGAATGGACCGCCGTTTTTTCCATCGTCTCGGAGCGAGTCATCTCGAACGGACGATTTGCAGCAAAGCCGGATCTGAAGGCTATAACTATACAATGGGTGAAGGAGCGGGTACTGATCCGGAGGAGACCATACATGCAAAGCTCTTTATTTTTTGGGGGATCAATGCCGTCAGCACGAATATGCACCAAGTCATGATTGCTCAAAAAGCCCGGAAAAAAGGGGCTAAAATTGTCGTTATCGATGTACATAAGAACCAAACCGGCCGGCTTGCCGATTGGTTTATTCCCATTCGGCCCGGCACAGATGCCGCACTCGCCCTCGGTATCATGCATGTCTTATTCGACGAAAACCTTCACGATGAAGCATTTCTCACAGAATACACCGAAGGCAGTGACGAATTAAAAGCGCATGTTCAACACTATGATCCGGAAACAGTTTCTGCTATTACAGGCGTTAAAGCCGACGATATCAGACGCCTTGCGAGAATGTACGGGGAAACCTCCCCTTCCCTTATCAGGATCGGAAACGGCATTCAGCACCATGACAATGGCGGAATGATCGTCCGCACAGTTGCCTGTCTACCGGCTGTTACAGGACAGTGGCTCAACACCGGTGGAGGCGCAATCAAGCACAACAGCGCGGTATTAAACTATAACAGACAAGCGCTCCAGCGGCCTGATCTGCTTTACGGCAAAAAGCCACGATCATTTAATATGAACAGGCTCGGAAGCGTTCTGTTAGAAACAAAACCGCCCGTGCGCTCCCTGTTTATTTACGGTACGAATCCCGCAGTGGTTGCGCCGGAAGCGAATAAAGTCAGAAAAGGCCTGCTGCGTGAGGATTTATTTACAGTCGTTCACGATCTGTTTTTAACGGAAACCGCCAAATATGCGGATATCGTGCTCCCTGCTGCATCCGCTTTTGAAAACACGGATTTTTACACGTCTTACTGGCATCATTTTATTCAGCTGCAAAAACCGGTGATCGAACCCTACGGGGACAGCAAATCGAATACGGAAGTGTTCCGTTTGCTTGCCGGGGCAATGGGATTTACCGAGCAGGAGCTTCAGGATTCCGATGAAGAATTGATCAGACAGGCGCTGGACTTTCCCGACAATCCGTATATCGAGGATATTGATTACGAAGCGCTCTCACGCCATTCCTTCATGAAAGCCAAACGGAAAAAACCGCTTTTTCCGGGAAAGCTCAAGACACCGAGCGGAAGAATTGAATTATATTCGGAAAAGATGAAACAGGACGGTTATCCCGCGCTGCCGACACATATCCCTCTTGAGAGCGATGACGATTTTCCGCTTTTATTTGTCCCGGGACCGAATCATAATTTTTTAAATTCGACATTTTCGAATAATGAAAAACACGTAAAACTGGAAAAAGCGCCAAAGCTTTTTATTCATACAGAGGATGCTGTACGCCGGAACATAGAAGACGGGGAAACCGTTAGAGTTTGGAATCACCGCGGCGAGTGTGAATTAACAGCTTCGGTCGGCGAACAGGTGCTTCCCGGCGTTGCAGTCAGCCAAGGTCTTTGGGCCGATATGGATGATAAAAAACAGCTCGTCAATTCGCTCACGCCCGATCGGCTGGCGGATATGGGCGGAGGCGCTGTTTTCTTCTCCGGAAAGGTGCAGGTGGAAAAGCTCAGCAATCAAAACCGTCCGCAATAAACGCCCGACGGTTTTGCTGAAGGCTGAATCCAAAATGATAACGTTTATTGGAGGTTTGGATATATTACCGGCATTGGAATCGCTTTAGCCGGATATTTCATCGGAGACGGATTGAAAAACTTTAAATCACCTGATCCTCATGAACACACTGACCACATTCTCATTAAAGAAAAAGATCTGCACTTCTATATTGGTTATTATTTAGGAGTTACGAAGGAAGAAGCAAAACAAATCGTGCCCGACACCTCTGACATTCCGCATATCACGAGAAACGGAAAGCGGTATGTGCAGAAGAATACATTAAGAGAATGGCTGACTTCCATGCTGGAAAAAGAATAACAGCTGCCATGAAAAGCGGGAAGAGTTTTTCTCTTCCCGTTCATTAAGATTTGCCGCCCTGCCTCTCTTCAACCCCAAACATACGACAGATATCGTTCTTACGTAACGAAACATCCCCTTCTTTTGATTTCAAATAAAACCCTTTCATATATAACCGTATGACTTCCTCATATGTAAGCTCATGACGAAGGAGCGCCATTAAACACCCGTCTTTTTCATCTTGTTTATTGAACCATTCATACTGTTCTGACCAGTTCACTTTCTGCATGCCAAACACCTTCTCACTTTAGATTAATGCCCTTTTCGCATTTATTATACTTATTTCCCCTTTTGTAAACACTCCGACTGCCTGTGACATTTTTGAAAACAGCCGTAGCCGCTACTATTAGTCACCATGTTGACTTGTTTTTCATTTCAATGTATATTGTCATTGTCAACATGGTGACGATTTAGATAGGAGATAACTTATGGATATTAAATTATTAATGAAGGAACTGCATGTTATGCAGCAAAGTTACGCATCATTATTTTCGGTTGTCAATAAAGTGCAGGCTCGGGGGGACGAATACTTAGAAATGCTGACTTCCCGACAGCACATGACTCTTATTGCTATTGCCCATTTACCGACGGAAGATACCACACTTATGAATATCGCTAAAAAGCTGGGCACAACAAAACAAACCGCTAACAAATTAATTTCAAGCCTCGCGAAAAAAGGATATGTTCACACTGTGCCAAGCAAACTGGATAAACGTGCAATCAATATTGAGATTACCCCTGAAGGAAAAAAAGCGTTAATTTCCTGTTCAGAAAAATCCACCTATTTTTTAGCGGATATGTTTCATGACTTCACAACTGATGAAATTGAAACATTCTGGAGGCTATTGCAAAAACTTTATCGTTTTGATGGTGAAGAACAGGATGGTTTTGAAGAAAAAGTACATTTGAAAGTTGAAGATCAGGCACAATTCATCTCAGATGACTATGAAGAAAAAATCATGGCTGAATTTTCAAAACGGCGATATGGGAGTGCAGACGATGAATAATATGCTTTATCGAAAAGTAAAAGAAACAGAGGATACGATAAAGGAAAAATGCTATGAGCTGAAAGATAAAATTGATCAATTTATTTCTCATGCTAAATATAAATTTCATCGCAAACGCAAACTGGACCGAGCCGGCAATTATATATCAATTGCCATTGGACTCTTTATCCTAACTGCCTCATGGCTGACCGCAACACAATGGCTGCTTTGGATAGGCGCGGCGAGTATTTTGAGTAATGCCTGTTTGCTCATTATAAAGCCTGTTAAAAATTGAAAACCTAAAAAAAGCTCTCTAAAAGAGAGCTTTCTTTATTAATCGTCCCAGTCTTCATCTTCTTCCCAGTTTTCTTTTTTTTCAAGCAACCTTCTGTAGAAAAATTCAATAAAGCTGTCGGCTAGCTTGTCTTGATATCCAAGCACTCTATCCCAAATAAAAACAGGGCATTCATTATTACTGTTCATTTTATTAGTATCTAAGGCATAAGCAAAAAAATCAATATCTTCTAGTATCACAAGTCCATCAGATAAATGATAATAATTACGATATTCCTCTGTGGTTTCAACTACCGAAGCCCCGCCAAAGTCATACCCTAAAATATCAATTCCATATAAGCCGCCAGAGCCAAAGTTTCTCAGAAACCATTTATAACTATCAGGAAGGTGTAGTTGGAGCTCCTTCTCTATATTAATAATCTCTTTTTCACTTATTCCTCTAGTAAAATAACTGTCTGCTTTATTTTCAGTTATAAACTCTATAGTTTTTTCATATAAGTCCATTGATATCTCTCATTCCTTTTTTATTTTTCATATTGTTTTGCTCTCCATTTCCAATACCTGTCTCGGAAATTATCATACTGGGCTTTTAAAACCGGATCGTTTCTAAAGCTTTCACCATCAGATTTAAGCCTATGGATAATGCCGCTATATTTAGTATGTAAGCTATTTGGAATTTCAAGCATTGGACCAGGTTCCTCTTGAATTAAATGGTGTAGATTTATTTGTGTCCCATCTTTCGCAAAAGGTGCATTTCCACTTTTCATTAATTGAAGATTCGTAAGGCCTTTACGATTTTTTTGGTTCATATCAATATCTTTCATAGTATACACTCTGCGGCTTATGTCTTTAACTTTTCCCTTTGCTTTTACCTTGCCCTTAACCTCAAAGGCACCATACTTTTCTTTATTTAACCAAGGAAGGTTTATTTCTTGACCAGTAAACGGCTTTCTCGTTCCATCCGGGATTTTCTTTGCATTGGTCAAAAGTTTATTTTTAAGGTTTTGGCTGTCAACCACATTGTATGGTACGTCACCCGCCAGAGCAAGATCATACTTAGAGTTATAAGGAAGCAAATCTGCAATCTTAACGTCTTTAATTTTCTTCCCTGCCTGTCCTGCCTTGTTTATGACCTTCCCCGCCGCATCAGCTTTGTTAACGGCTCCTGCGCCTTTCGTTCCGACGACAGCCACAGCTGCTGAACCAATTGCATATGCCACCCATCTTGATCGGGAATACGCATCTCCATTTACCATATCTTTTTGATACGATTCCTCAATAGCTGTTGAAATGGCATTATACGTGTTAATTGGATGAGCAACTGCCCCTATGATACCTTCAACAACTTCATCAGGCTTATTGATCAGTTGCCATAAACCTGTTACCGTGTCTTTCCCGACATCATAAAGACCGACGCCGGCTCCTTTTAAAATATCCCAAGTCACTTCTCCGGCTTCTTCCATCTGTTTTGCTTGTTCAAGCTGCATCACATACTGCTGCTGGGAAGGTTCAAGGTTCTCGTAACCGATCTTCTTCGCAATCTCTAAGTATTCATCCGGATCAGTTACTCCATCGGCGAGCTTTTTCTTCAAATCCTTGATTTCCCGCTCTTTTGCTTCTTCCTTCTTAAACGTTAAATATGTGTCTGAGTGTCTTGCAATCTCGCCTTTTTTCTTATGTATGTCACTTTCTCTGTACGCCTTGGCGTTATAGTGAAGTGGTGTTGCATTTTTTCCCTTACCCGTGGCATTTTGAAGCTGTTGAAAGTCAGCTTGGATGAAATGTTCATTTGCCTCGGTTTCTGCGTATTCTTTCGTTAGATCGTGATCAAGTTTGCCGAGTTTATGTATGGTCTCATCCCGTTTTTTATCTGCTGAATCCAGCTTTTGATCAACATCTTCTGTCGAGAAAACTTCTAGATGAATGATATCTCTGATTTCATCAAGGATACCTTTCATTTCATTGCGCTGCTCCTGCATGATAGCTTGTGATTTATTCTTCGCATGGATCAGCTCGTGTTCTAAAAAGGACTCTTCCACAAACGAATCGGCTAATCCCGCATCAGTTACTTTTCCTGAGATACTGTTAAGAAAAGCAATCTTCATATCGATCAGATTAAGCCAGCTGTCTGTAACGCCTGCGTGGTCTTGAAAAAAGGCTTTGATATTGTCGGCGCCTTTGCCTGAAAACTCACTGTCGTCTAAGTCAGCCATCCCCTGAAAAGCTTTCCTGAGATTGATAAATTGTTCTCTAATCTGATCGTATTGTTTTGCCCGCTTTTCTGCGGCTGAGATTAACGAGGATGCTTCAAATACTTTCATTTACGTCTCCTTTCCGCTTCTTTCTCCCTAAATTTTACCACGAGATATAAGGTTAGATGAATCTCTTGCATTTGTCGAACTGCTTTATTCAAGATCATAAAATTTCAAATGAAACCTTACACGAAAGATCGGGGATCGGCAAAACAAAGCCAGATATAACATATATTAAAAAATCTCTTGCATTTCCGCACACGCCATGCTATATTGATATAGCGATGAGCTGAATTGTGTAAGCCGATGCACATGCCCTTGCGGCACACACGAATGTGGCGTGTGGTGTATCGCCTCAATACGCAAAAGACGTTTGCTTCTGCAAACGTCTTTTTTTATTATCCGATTTTCGTTCCGTTCGGTACTGTCTGCTCTGGCGTAAGCAGGACAACGTCTCCTTTTTCCGGGATGCCGCCGAGTACGAGAACTTCTGACTTAAATCCGGCGATCCGCCGCGGCGGAAAGTTGACAATAGCGGTAACCTGTTTGCCCGTCAGATCACCCGGTTCGTACCGTTTTGTAATCTGGGCGCTTGATTGTTTCATGCCGATCTCTTCGCCGAAATCTATTGTCATCTTAATGGCCGGCACCTTTGCTTCCGGGAATACTTCCGCTTTTACGACCGTTCCTATTCTAAGATCAAGCTTGATAAAATCTTCGATGACTGCCATATCAAAAACTCCTTTTTTACAATCATGATACCAAAAAAAGAAGCAGTTTATTTAACCGATTTTCAGAATTATTTATCAGATTGAAAGGTGTTTCGGAAGACGCGCGGCGTTATTCCCTTATGTCTGACAAACCATCTGGTAAAGGAAGACAAATTTTGAAAGCCGACCTCCTGGCTGATGTCTGTCAGCCGGCATTTTGTTTCAATAAGCATTTGTTCCGCTTTCTTCATACGGAGCTCAGCAATATAAGCTTGCGGGCTTTTCCCCGTCTGCTTTTTAAACCAGTCGGAATAATACGCCGGGTGGTAATGTTCCATTGCGGCAAGCTCTTTAATTGTAAAAGCCTTTGATAGATTTCGGCGGATATACGCAATTGAATTATTCGTACGGTTTTCTTGTATCTTTTCAGCAATATATTCTGCAAGCAGACTCAATGAATGAGCCGACTGCTGCTTTGTCTCTTCTGTCAGCAGAAACCGAATCGATGTCCAAAAGGGATCAAGCTTATTCAGAATGCCGGAGTCAAAGGAACTTTTGAAAAAGTATGCCGGTATGTCGAGAACGAGACATTCATTTCGCTCCAAAGAACGGAACCGATGTTCATGCCCGGGCGGAATATACAGCATTTGATCAGGTTTTAATCTGATTTTACGTCTTTCTGTCTCCAGGTCCAGCTGTCCTTCGAGCGGAAAGAGCATTTGGCAGTATGTGTGTGCATGAGAATCAAAAATATGTGAATAGGTGCGCCGCTCACAAATGATATGTTGTAATGAATCCATTTGTCCCTCCTTTTTACATGATGCGTCTTTTATTTAGTTTACATAATAATATTATTGTCCCCTATTCTGCAAACCTCTTAGGAAAGCAACAACTGCAAACTTCCGGCTTTCCTTAATTGATTCGGTTAATTCAAATGCACTCTGTTTTCTCAACACGACAAATCCGTGAAGAAGGCTCCTCAGTCCTCTCGCAGCATGAATCGCAGTGTCAGACTGTGCATAACCGTTAGCTGTCAGCTGCCTGACAACAAGCTCTACAAGCAGGCTTGACAGATTCTCAATCCGGCCGTCTTTTATCTTTTGAAATGTTGCGTCATATAATCCTGGATTGGCTTCGGCGAAATTGATATAGGCATCGGCAAGACTGAGCAAAGCCGTTTCGCCCGTCAGTCCTTCTGCAGAGGCCGCCATTCTTTCATATAACATAGTTAAACCGGAGACAGCCAGCTCTGTTTTAATTCCTTGAAGGCCATTGACAAAATTGTAAAGGGAAGGCGGTTTTACGTTTAAGGACTTTGCAACAGCCGCAAGCGTCACTTCATTCAGCCCTTTTTCGTCAGCGATGCCTGCTGCGGCTCTCAATATCATGTCAAGGCTCATTCCGACTCTCGGTGACATTATGATCGGCCTCCCGGCAGGCTTCGTTCGGCTTCCTCAGCAGCCTCAGCCATCATTTCAACGGGATTGCAGAGAACATTTCCATGTCCGGCGGCCAGACTGCTTGGTTGATGAGCGATAAGCGTTCTTGCTGTTTTTACAGCTTCTTCTTTATTCCACGTAGCAAAAGCCGGAAACGGAAATTTCCATTTCAGCTTCCCTGAAACAGCAAGGCCGCCCCGTACTTGAAAGGCATCTCCGACGATCAGCATATCATTTCTCATATCTTTAAAAGCGAGGCTTCCCGGCGTATGACCGGGAGCGGGAATGACAAGTAAAGATCCGATCCGCTCGCCGCCTTTCAGCAGGCGATCAGGTTCGGTCTGAACATTTTTCGGCACTCCCCCCTTTATCGGCGTTTGTGCTTCATGCTCAAATAATGAAGTGTCACCTTTCAGCAAGAAAGAATCCCGCTCAGAAATACAGACGGAAGCATCCGGAAATTCCGCAGCTAATGAGTCAAGCGAACCGATGTGATCCCCGTGCGCGTGGGTGAGTAATATGTCATTCAGCGGCTTCCCAAGCTGCCGCAATGCTTGTTTGATTCCTTTATGACTGTTAGGCAGTCCGGCGTCAATCAGGGTTACTCCTTCTTCTTCTTCAACCAAATAACAATTCACCGGGAAAAGCGCTGGAAAAAAAGTCAGCTGCCAAACACTTCCGTATTGTAAGATTCTCATCAACATCCCCCTAAAACTAATATCATTAGTTTTATTATAACTAACACCGTTAGTTTTTCAAGAGTTTTATGTTTAAATCCTGAAAAAGGCGCGGGCGATTCTCTTATGCCAAAAAAAGAAACGTGCATAATGTGATAAAAGATGCTTTCAGCCTGTGAATAAATCAGACTACTAAAACCAGCCGGATAAGCATACACTACTCAACGGAGGGGGAGTTCCACACCATGCATATCACACTTCAAAGCATCTGCCCTGTCTTAATGATTGCCTTTTTTCTGTATAAAAAGGTGAAACGGTCCGTCGGCTTTCAGCCTTTGAAACCCCGCTGGCTTTATACAAGAATGATTTTGTTTTCATTGCTGGCCGCAGCTCTGGCGTTTTTCAGCATCACACACCCGGCTTTATACGGCCATCTTATATTCGGCACTTTTTGCGGCTGGCTTCTGGTCCTGTTTGCTAAACGGAACATTTCTTTTGAAGAACGCCGCGGAAAAATATATTTTCGCACTCACCTGTGGATTGAACTTATTCTATTAACGTTATTCCTATCGAGATTTGTTTATCGCGTTATTGAGATTTACCGGGTCACAGCGGACTTTACCCATCCGGAGGCATACAGCCAAACGGTCGGCGCCGATCCGCTGACCATCAGTATCTTTTATTTCATCGCAGTTTATTACAGCGGCTTCTCTTTTTATGTTTTAAAAACGAGCAGAGACCAAACCAATAACAGTCAGTACGGCTGACATCCCTGTCTCAAAAGCAGGGATGTTTTTAATCGTGCCGCGTATGGTGAATCATTTGCTGAAGCACATCTAACACATGTTCATCCTCAGGAGAATAATAGATGGATGTTCCTTCTCTGCGTGATTTGACGAGGCGCAGATTTTTAAGAAAACGCAGCTGATGAGAAACGGTAGACTGCAGCAAATTCAGCTTTTCTGCGATATCATTTACCGCGTGCTCACCCTGTGACAGCAAATGGAGAATTCTGATTCTGGTCGGATCAGACAGCGCCTTAAAAGTCTGGGCAACCAAAAATAAAGTTTCCTCATCTAAATCGACAGCGGGGTCATTTGTGTTTCCGGATTCGTGAAATTCAGTCATATACCTCACCCTTCTTTTCTCAAGTAGCCCAATTATACCAAATGTCAATTGATGCAGATACATCCTGCGCCTGACAAAAGAACCGTTATTTTAAATTTATGTTTCAAATACGGGTTTCCGCTTGGTTTCGCGCATTCATCTGTGTCATAATGAAAAAGTCATAATGCTCCTGAAATTGAGGGTGAAACACAGTGGAGAAAAAGAAAAAAGGCTGTTTCGCTGCCGCGGGTCTTATGATGATATGTGTTTTTGTCATGGTTTCCTTCTTCCTCATTCTGTTATTTTCAAATAATGAATGGCTCAAAAGTCTTCCGTTTGATGTCAAGCCGATCGTGCTTGAACGGCTGACAGATTACAAACCGCTCGTTGAAGACGAGCTGGATGAAAAAGGACTCACCAAATATACATCGCTTGTACTCGGCATGATATATCAGGAGTCAAAAGGAAGAGGAAATGATCCCATGCAGTCTTCAGAATCTCTGGGTTTAAAGCGAAATGAGATTAAAAACCCTCAAACCAGTATCAAACAGGGAATCAAACAATTCACTCTCATGTACCAAACAGGCAAGAAAAAAGGCGTAGACTTGGATACGATTATACAAAGCTACAACATGGGAGCCGGCTATATTGATTTTGTAGCTGAACATGGAGGATCACATACTGAGGAACTGGCAAAACAATACTCCGAGCAGCAGGTCAAAAAGAATCCGAAACTTTACACTTGCGGAGGGAACAAAGACAATTTCCGTTATCCCTACTGCTATGGTGATTACACGTACGCAGAAAAAGTAAAAGCAAAAACAAAAACCGTTGAACAATCCTTAAATGTAACAACACTTGAAACGCTTGAAGAGTAAAAGGCGCCCTGTATGAGGCGCCTTTTTTCAATCAATAGAAAAAAGCCGCGCGGAGCACGGCTTTTTTTAATAATACGGCGAGATCATTAAGTATACAATGACACCCGTCAGACTGACATACAGCCAGAGCGGCATCGTCCATCTCGCGATTTTTTTGTGGCGCTCCACTTGCATGCTGAATCCTCTGATCAGCGTAAACAGCGCAAGCGGCACGATGATGAAGGAAAGGCAAATATGCGTAATTAAAATAAAGAAGTAAATCCCGCGCATGATGCCGTGGCCGCCGAATAAAGTATTCTCAGCTATCGAGTGGTACACGACATAGCAGATCAAAAACAGCAAAGTCGTCGTAAACGCCGCCAAAATAAAGCGTTTATGCGCTTGAATATTTTTTTGCTTAATCATAAAGAGCGCTGCCAGCAAAAAGATAAAAGTAAAGCTGTTAAAAATGGCATTTAACATCGGCAGAATATGAATATTGGCAATGCTGACCTGTCCCGACTTCGGCATAAAAAACAGCACCGCAATTAACCCGTTGATCAGAACGGTCAATGTCAGCACGATACCGGTATAACTTTTAGGTTTGTTTTCTGTCTGATTCATCTTATGACCTCTCTCAATTTTACTGACTATCCAAATGGTATGAGAATTCAGCTTTGATGTCAACGGTTTCGCCCGCTTCGTCAGAAATTAGACAAACTTAAGCCCTAAAAAGACCGGGTGTTTGAGACCCGGCCTTTCGTCATATTATGCTTCCTTCAACAGTTCTTCTATCACCTTATGTTCGTTTTCATTCAACAGATTTTTTGGAATGATCCGATCAATCGGTTTATTCATGTGCTGATCGAGAATATCGGCTGTTTCTTTGTCCCCTGCGATTACGAGACGCTCCCATTGGTGTGAAGCGGCCTTCTGATCAAGGTTCGAAGCCAATCGTTTATACAGCCTGTTTTGGTTTTCTTCGACGTGGGCTTTGGCGGCGTCCTCGTCCATCGATGCGAAGTTTCCGCTTACATCCTGCGGTTTCCACGATTCATTGATGACGTCGTATTGATAATGCTCCACCCCTTCAATTTTTCCGAGTACGGTTTCTATGATCTTCACTTCATTCTGCTGGGTGAGAATAAAAGCCGTGCTCGGAAATTGTTCACGGAGAAGTTCTAATTGATCAAGGACAGCCGTTTCTTCCCAATAAAATCGTGTTTCGACAGGCACCTGCAATTCAATCGTCTCCCAGATACCGCCTTCTCCCGATGCAAAAAACACGAGACTACGCGGCATCTCTTTACCAAGCCCATCGATATATTGATAGACACGTTCCATGATGCGGACGAGAGATTTTTCTTCTTCCGGATCACTTACAGACAGATACTCTTTTAATCTCCGAAAACCGGTTTTCAAGGCGATTTTCCACTCTCCCCCCTGCTGATCCGGATTTCTCATATCCGTATTTACATATAAGGAAAGCATTTTATCAGGAGATTCCGTCATTACGTACTTCAATTTGCCGATGAGTGAGTCAATTGCCATTATAGATTCCTCCTTTTTCCGCTGCTCACTGTTCCTTTCCCTATCCGCACCGCCTTAAAAACGTTAATCCACATATAAACGGCAGACTTTTCTAAAAAAGTTTTTGCAAAACCTATTTACAAACCAAGACATCATTTACTAAAATGGATACTTGTGTTTGACTAAGACTTTTACGCTGTGAAAGGAGTATGATTTTGTTTACTGCAGAAGAAAGAGATCAGAAAGAGCTGGAAAAAGAGCTTCATAAACTTGAATTTCAGATTTTCAGAATGCGGGAAAATCTGATAGATGTATCAAAAGACGCGCGAGTGCTTGGTATTGATCAATCGAACAATGACGATTGGATCATTGTTTCCTCGATTGATGATGGCCAAACATGTAAGATTATGCTGACTGACTGTGAGTCAGCCTACCGGGGAAGAGGCTGTTTTTCACTGATCGCCTCTTATTATGACAATGCCATTCATATCGGGGACATTAAAGGCCCGCCGAACCACGGCTACGGCTCGATCTGCATGAAATTTTTAAAACATATCGCCAGAGAGCAGAATATCCCGAAAGTGACGGGCGACATCGCTAAGCGTGATTGGGATCATGTCGACAGACTCATTCATTTTTATGAAAAGCATCACTTTGATGTCTGGATTGACAATGATACGCAATCAGGCGGCATTAAATGGGTCGACCTGTAAAAAATGATAGATAAACCCTCGTTAATATGGTGTAATAGATTAAACCATTTAAGGAGGGTTTTTTTTGTATCCGGAAAAATTGAAAAAAGGTGACGGCATTCGTATTGTGTCTCCGGCCACAAGCATGTCCGTTATGTCAGATGAAAATATAAATGCCGCGAAGACAAAATTGGAGGAGCTGGGCTTTTGTGTCTCTTTTTCAGAGAATGCGAAAGAAATAAATGAATTTGATTCATCATCCATTAAATCGCGTGTACGGGATCTGCACGAGGCTTTCGCTGATCCTGACATCAAAGCGATTTTGACGACACTCGGCGGGTTCCAATCAAATCAGCTGCTCCGCTATCTTGATTATGGAAACATCAAGCGGCATCCGAAAATCCTTTGCGGCTATTCAGATATTACCGCTCTCTGCCATGCCATATATCAAAAAACCGGCCTTATTACATATTCCGGTCCCCATTTTTCTTCATTTGCCATGAAAAAAGGGCTGGACTATACGATTGACTCTTTCTTGGCCTGCTGTGCTTCTGACAACCCGTATGAGGTAAAGCCTTCATCCGAGTGGAGTGATGATAAATGGTATTTGAACCAGGAGGACAGACGTTTTTATCGGAATCCGGGACCGCTCGTTATTCAACCCGGATATGCGGAAGGAACACTGATCGGAGGAAATCTATGCACGCTGAATCTTCTGCAGGGCACCGAATACTTTCCGGAGATGGAACAAGTGATTCTGTTTATAGAAGATGATCATATGTCGGACATTCATATGTTTGACCGGGATTTGCAGTCACTCATCCATCTTCCCGCTTTTTCAGCCGTGAAGGGAATTGTCATCGGACGTTTCCAGCATGCTTCAAATGTGTCTGAGGAGGCTCTCTGTGCCGTCATCCGTACAAAAGAAGAACTGTCATCCATGCCTGTTATCGCAAATGCTGATTTCGGCCATACCTCCCCTTTGATGACATTCCCGATCGGAGGAACATGCAGGATAGAAGCCGGCTCAGAAGGCGGACGGATATGGATCGATCGGCATTAATACATAAAGACGGGAAAACCGCCCCGTCTTTTTATTTTGACGCCTTATGCCGCGGCGTGCGCGGAGCGATCATAATTCGTCCGCCAGCCGCTGCCGTCACCCATACGGAAGCTCCTTCATAAAAACGGCTGATCTCTTCATTATATACGGCGTGTGTCAGTTCACGTTTATCATGCGTTCCGTCTTGGTTTTTTACGTTTAAAATAAGCACAAGCTCGTGCCTGCCATTCTTCATCACGCCAGTACGTCTCACCTTTTCAATAACGGCCGGCCTTCCTCTCCCTCTGTCAAGCGCCTGAAACAGCCTGACAGCAGGCATAGACAGTCCGATAACGAGCACAATGGCGAAAGCGGTGCATATACCTGCTTGAAACACCGGTGATTCTGTGAAGGCATTCCATAAACATATAAATTCCGGCTCCATCAGTTTCATACATCCCTTCAGATTCCGTTTTCACATCCATTCCTTATTATATTAGAGAAACGCTTTTTCTTTTTCCGCATATAACGATTATATACAGTCAAAAAAGGGAAGAAAAAAAGAACACAAAGCATTTCGCCTTGTGTTCTTCATCTCTATATGAAACTAGTCTAATACTTTAACGTTTACTGTTCTGACGCCCCAGTTGTTAGCGTCACTTTTCTTTGCAACAAATACGTCAATTTTATTTCCTTTAATTGCGCCGCCTGTATCTGCTGCTGTTGCCACTCCATAACCTTCAACATAAACCTTAGAGCCAAGCGGAATGACACTAGGGTCTACCGCGATGACTTTTGCATCAGGGTTTTTGTTTAAGTCAACACCGGTTGCCGTTACACCGGAAATGCCGCCGTCGTTAGCAGAGTAAGCAGTTGCAGTCATTGTCAGCTGCTTTTTAGGCTCTTGTTGGTTTGTATTTGATTGAACAGGCTGCTGTTTTGCTTCGACAGCCTTCGCTTCTTGTTTAGGTTGTTGTTCTTGAACAGGTTCTTGTTTAGGCTGCTCGTTTTTGACAGCTTCTTGTTTCGGCTGTTCTGTCTCGGCAGCTGGTTTTTGTTCAGTTTGCGGCTGGCTGGCTTCTTGAGCCGGCTGTGCAGCCTGAGCCTGACCTTTCACATTTAACGTTGTGCCTGCGTAAATTATATCTGATTGCAAGTTATTCAAGCTTTTCAGATTGCCGACTGATGTTCCGAATTTCTGAGCAATTTTCCAGAGGCTGTCGCCCTGCTTCACTGTGTACTGCCCAGATGTGGTTGTTTCTACTGAAGAAATAGTCAGTTTCTCTCCTTCAATGATTAAATCAGAAGATAACTGATTCCATTCTTTTAAGTCCTTTAGGTTCACTCCGTTTTTTTGCGAGATCCCCCAGAGCGTGTCACCCTTTTGCACCGTGATTTCTTTAGCAGAAGCGTGAGCTCCAAATGCAGTTGTTGAAATTGCTGCAACTGCGACAAAGGACATAATCGTCTTCTTCATAAGTAAATCCTCCCTTGTTAGCTTTTTATTGGCGGCTAACAGGTGATATCGTAACATATGAAAATGTCAGTTCAATAACAAAACGATTTGAATTAGATTACAGTTCCTTTACATGAAACATTTCTCTCGCTTGGTAAGTCTTGCTGAAATCTTGATACAGCAAGGGTTTTCAAGCCTCTGATTTTTCCGGCGCCAATGAAAAACACAATGTGCAAATTTCTAAAAAAACTTTTTTTCACTCTGTTTCTCTTACATAATTTCGGATTTCTTCTAAAAAAACCGCTCCGTATTTCAATCTTTTTTGTTCCCCGACCCCTTTTACGGAAAGAAGATCCTGATCCGTTTTCGGAAGTTTCGCCGACATTTCTTTTAACGTCTGATCTGAGAACACGACAAATGGAGGCACACCCTGTTCAGCTGCAATCTCTTTGCGGAGACGCCGGAGAAGCTCAAATAATTCATCATTTTCGGTAACGGCGGCGGCCTGTAAGGCTTCTTTTCTCGCGACTGCGCTTTTTCCAAGCAGAACGTCCCTGCCTTTTTGGGTGACCATAAGCGTCGGAAATGTGCCGTCCGCCATTTTGATATATTCATCTGAAATAAGGAATTCGATAAAATCACTGATTTCCGCTGCGGATTGATGCTTCATAATGCCGTAAGTGGACAGGCTGCTGAAGCCGTTTTCCAGCACTTTTTTATTTTTTGAGCCGCTAAGCACCTGCGCCACCATCGTTTTTCCGAAGCGCTCATTCATTCTGATAATACATGACAATACCATCTGCGCTTCTTTTGTGACGTCATGGGCGGTCCTTGTATCAGTGCAATTGCCGCATGCTCCGCAAGCTGCCGCCTCATTCTCGCCGAAATACTTCAGAATAAACCGCTGCAGGCAATCTTCCGTATGACAGTAATCCACCATCTGTCTCAGTTTTTTGAGATCCTGCTTTTGTTTTTCTTCTCCGGCGGCCGATTGGTCTATTAAAAAACGCTGCACCATAATATCCTGCGGCGAAAACAAGAGCACACACTCGCTGTTAAGACCATCGCGCCCGGCCCGTCCGGCTTCCTGGTAATAGCTCTCCATATCTTTCGGAATCTGCGCGTGTAAAACGAATCTGATGTTGCTCTTATCGATTCCCATTCCGAAAGCGGACGTAGCTACCATCACTTGTATCTGATCGTTAAGAAACCGCTCCTGCTGGTCTTTTCTGTCATCATCCGCCAATCCGCCGTGATAACGGCCGGCATTGATGCCGCTGCGTTTTAATTTCTCATATAAACGGTCGGTTTCTTTTCTTGTCGCTGTATATATAATGCCGGCTTCGTGTTTATTTTTTTCCAGATACCGCTCGATAAACCGGTCTTTGTTTTCGCCCTTTACTACTTTAAACGTTAAATTCTCTCTGGCAAAACCGGTATATACAGTTTGTTCTTTCTTAATATGAAGCTGCTTGCAGATGTCATCATGAACCTCAGGCGTAGCCGTCGCCGTTAATGCGATGATGACGGGCGGTTCTTTTAATTCATTAAAAAGGATTTCGATATTCCGGTAACTCGGCCTGAAATCATGTCCCCATTGCGATATACAGTGAGCTTCGTCAATGGCGACAAGAGGAACCGTAATATTCTGCAGGATGTGAATGAATTCAGAAGAAGTCAAACGCTCCGGTGTGATGTAAAAGAGCCGGTAAGCCCCTTGTTTCAAACCGGTCAGGCGCTCATGAATGTCACGGCTTGTCTGGGTGCTGTTAATATAAGCTGCCGCGATACCCGCTTCTTCAAGCGCGTCGACTTGGTCTTTCATTAAGGAAATAAGAGGGGAAATAACGATTGTGGTTCCTTCAAACAGCAGTGCGGGAATCTGATAGCAGATTGATTTTCCGCCCCCCGTCGGCATAATGCAGACCGTGTTTTTTCTCTCCTCTGCAACTGATTGTATCGCCTGCTTTTGGCCCGCGCGAAGACTGTCGTAGCCAAAATAATGCGCCAGAAGGGATTGGGCTTTATCCAGCATATGTTGTAAAACCTCACTTTGTCTTTGATTCTTTTATTTTATCATACTGATAAAGTACGCTGCTCAAGGGCAATGCAAAATAAAAAGCCATCTCCGCAAGGGAAATGGCTTTCGCTACGTATGCCGTACGCAAGTAAGAAAGTTTTAAACCACCACTCCTCAAAGTGGGTGTTTGCAGAAGCGTTCCTGTCGTCCTCTGCAATGGAGGCATGACATTCCGGCTTCGATATAAAACTCCCTATTACAGCTTAAAGGTTAAAACTTAATTAACAATACGAACAATGTAGCTTCTCTTATATCCTACACCATCAGTCGTATTTTGGCAAGAGGGTTAATTCTTTTACAGAAAACCTTTTTTCTTTGTGAAAAATGCTTTATTCTACATAAAAATTGTTTTTTCGACAAAATATCAATATATCAATATAAGATCAGATCGAAAGCTGCCGCCAGTTTCTTCTATAATAGAAAAAACTCTCACACCCTGTATGGGCGCAAGAGTTAATGGAAATTAGAATTTTGCAGCCAGATCTTTCGCTTCTTGCAGTCCTTTTTCAATGATCGCTTGAGCGTTATCCGGTGCAGCATTATGGCCTTCAACGACAACAGTGTGAAGATCTTGGACACCCCAGAAACCGAGGACGGTTTTCATGAAGTTTAATGACATTTCAAGAGATGCCATCGGTCCTTCAGAATATACGCCGCCGCGTGCGTTTAAGAGCGCTACTTTTTTATCTCCCATCAGACCTTTTGGTCCTTCAGGCGTGTATGTGAAAGTAACTCCTGCGCGAGACAGGTAATCAACATAAGTATGAAGCACAGCAGGCACTGTGAAGTTCCAAAGCGGGAATGCAAACACGACTTTGTCAGCTTTGACGAATTGATTTAAGTAAATGTCAGCAGTTGATGCTTGTTTTTTCTCTTCGTCTGTCATTTCAATTCCTTTTGAAGCTTTGAATGTTCCGTTAATCATATCTCTTCCGAGGTAAGGAAGGTTTTCTTTATGAAGATCAAGTTCGATCACTTCATCATTCGGATTGTTTTCTTTATAAGCAGCCAGAAACGCTTCGTATAATTTTACGGATACGCCTTCTTCAGCCGTACGATCACTTGATTTTACAAATAATACTTGAGACATTCTAAATTCCTCCCGGTAATCTTTTAATATTTACTTACAAATAGTATGTTACTTTCTTTTTTATATAAAGTCAATGATTTTATTTCGATTTTGAGATTTTTTATGGAATAAAAAAACAGGTACATATGAATGTACCTGCTGCTATTATTGTGAATCCTGCTCGCGATCCAGGATTTCGTAAGTTTGTGAGCTTTTTTGATCAACGGTTTCTTTATTTGAGAGGTCTTTCACCTGCTCGTGAAATTCCCTTTCATATGACGGAGCGTCTGTTTTCACATCCCCTTCTGTTTCTCGCTGCGCTTCGACGGTCATTCTGGCGTACGGCACGGCTTCAAGTCTTTCATAAGGAATTTCTTTTCCCGTTTTCTCGCAAATCCCGTATGTTCCTTTTTCCATTCGTTCAAGCGCGGCATTCACCTCATCTAAAAGATTCTGATCGACACCGTCCAGCGTCTGATTCGTGACCCTGTCCAAATAAATGCTTCCGTGATCAGCTAAGTGATTATCTACTCCGTTCGATAGTTCTCCTGTGTCTTCGCTCATTGAATGATTTTCTTTTGATTCTCCCTGAAGACTTTCCTTTAAATCGATTAATTTATGATAAAGGCTGTCCTGCTGTTCTTTTGATAATGACATATTCATCATCTCCTTTTTCGTCTGTATTCTTCGCTGCATCTGTTAATACATACCCTAGAAAAAGGAGGCTGAAACAACGGAGGTCAATGCTTTCTCCCCCTGATGGTGACATTGGGTGTCTGCTGCTTTGTCTGTCTTTTTTCTTTCGCAGCATCATTTTGCCGGTTGTCCCGAAATTCTTCAGCGCAGGCTTGTTTAAGCCTATGCTCCGGTGTATGGTAAGTGGCGCCGATATTCAGCATACCGCTCAGCTCTTCTATACTCAGCTTTTCAAAATCAATATTGTATTCAACCTTGTCCACTTTGACATGCTCAATATGGACATATGTTTTTTCCCCTTCAACCGTTTGCGGCTCAAAATGACACTTATCCTGAAGCTCATCAAGCTGTTGTTCCACTTTCTTAAGCCGGTCTAATTCTTCTTCACACACTTTTTTGAAAATCTCTTTCATTATTTTTTTCAAAGAAAATCACTTCTTTCCCCGTCACTCTTGGAAAGTTCTATGCGTCCCGCATTGCGAATATATAAACATGATATACAAAAAGGAGGCGAATCATGATGTTTTTTCCATCCGTTATCAACTTTGAGTATATAAAAATGAACGGAATCAGCGGCGGAGCAGCTTTTAACACCGGCTCTTCCATTATGGTGAGAAACACAGCAGCCAATAAAAGAAATGAAGGGTACGGTGAACAAAACGGTGATTGCACCGTTGTCGTCATCCCTATCATGAGTATCGATGATTCAGATTTAATAGATGGCACCGCGAACAAGATCAGCCTTCGATAATGATCTGGCTTGCATCCCCCAGATGTTTAGCAATCGATATATATAAAATCCCGTCTTTGAATACCGCCTGCATTCCCTTCGTCCCCTGAGCGGAATGCGGAAGGTCGAGTTTTTTTTCAAAATCGCCGTATTTTCCGGTCTTCTGTTTAAAATCCTGTTCATTAAAAAAGGATTTTCTCGTGCCTTTTACGACGATATATTCTCCGTAGGACAGCAGCTGAACATCTTGTTTCCGGTAGCCGGGCAGATACAGTAAAAATTGGAGCTCATCATGGGTTTCCACAATATCTATAAGAGGAAAAGCATCCTCATTTCTTCTCATTTGCCCATCTCCCTGTTGAAAGGGAAAATGAGAATGGCCGTTTTGAAATGATTTCAGTTGTTCATCATCAAAAACGTTTTTCCAAAAGTCGCCGCCGGACATGTTTTGCGCCATTTCCATCCACTGCTTCATCTTATCGAAATCCATTTTTATCGCCCCCTGTCTAAGCATACGGTCATAACAGCCGGCATACACCTGTATTAAAGGAGGTTTGCCTGTGGTTCAACCAACTCCATATATCAATATTAATATTTTCATGTTGAAAATTAATTCCTTTGAAAATGCTTCAGCGGTGAATGTCGGACAAAATTTACTGGCGGAATGGCAGAATTCTGATAAAAAGAATCAGGGATACGGACAGAACTTCGGAGATGCAAGCGGCTTCATCGGCACGCACAGCAAAGTGGATGACCGGGATCAAATTGATTCTCCATCTGCCTTTGAGTCTGCATGCGATAAAATCCCTGCCGGAAAAGGAGGCCCATTATGATGTTTTCGCCGGTTTTGGTAAATGTAGGAGGATTTAAAGTAAATGCAGTCGACCGCGGTTCTTCCATTACGATCGGCCCGTATCAGCAAATCGATTATTTTTTATCCAATAAGATCAACTACGGATTCGGTGAAGAAAATGGTGATTTGGCGCCGATTTATATCCCCATCAGTTCTATTGCTGATCCGGATCTCATTGATTCGAACTCCGGAAAAACGAGCATTATATAATAAAAAGGCCATCCGCATGCATTCGGATGGCTTTTATGTGATATTTAACTGCATAAGTATTTTGTTAAGATGGCTTGAACCTCAGTCAAGTCCGTTTCTTTTGCAAATTCCAATTCGAAAGTTTTTCCCCTTGTCATTAATACAAGCCCGGTATCGGGATCAAACATCCCCGCTTCTTGAATGGCGAAGCTTTCAATTGTTTTATATGGAAGAAATACGCGCACTTTCTTTTTGGAGAACATTTTATTATCAAAGAAAATCACTCGTTTATTCGTAAAGCATATTTGGTCAACCCGCAGTTTATAAATCGTTTCGATCCGTTCTCCCTCAACGAGCAAAGCCTCCAGCTTTTTTGTGTCGGTTGATCTGCTGACAGAAAAAATTCCCAATGAAGAACCCCACTTTCTGCTTCTATACTATTGTTTTATTACAATCATAAAAAAATAAGTTCTTTATCCCTATATAAGAATACGACATAGACGGCATTTAAACCATTACGAACAGATTACATTTTTAGAACGTTCATCAAAAAAGCCCTTCGCGAAAGGTGCCGCTGTTATGAAGTAGTACGGTTCAGCGAAAGAAAAGGTTTCAAGAAAACGGTATTTTTTTCGAAAAGTCAGTTTTTTATTTTCGCCATAAAAAACCGCGGCTTCTCCAATGCCGCGGTTTTAACAAAACATCAACGATCCGTATCTTCAATTGTTCCTTCTTTATAGGTATCTGAAATTTGTTCCATCGTCGTGTCGGTGCCTTCTTCAGGTTGCACTTGCTGAAGCTGATCTAATGTTTTATTTTGTTTGTCTTGCTCTGTTTTTTTCATTTTGCAGCCACCCTTTATATGTAGTCTTTTTTAGTATGGCTCAGGCAAAATAAATTCATTCAGCTTTAAACTTCTTCAAAATACTCTTTGTAGAAGCCTCCGACTTTGTTTGTATTGTCTACAACAAAAATGAATTCTTCTGTTTCATTTTTGACTTCATACTCTTTACCCGACGTCAGCACATTTTTGACAATGTATTTTTTCGCATCTGTATGTACGCATTTGACCTTTTTGACGCTTTCTTTTGTCTGCCAATTATTATGAATCATTTATAAAACTCCTTTTCTTAATCGATAAGCTTATTGTAGCCGTTTTTTCTTGTGAATTGCAATAACGGTTATCGATTGATTTTACCGGAGGTGTTATTATAAAATGACTGTATGCGCTTACTTCGCGCGGACATCAAGATGCTCAAAACAGACCATAAAAAAATTTCGGGAGGTTTGTTACGAATGAGTTCTTTAACGATGCAGATCACAAAAAGGCTGGAAACATTTTTACAGGGCACGAAGAAACTTTATATTGACGGAAAATTTGTTCCGAGCGCTTCAGGATCAACATTTGTCACACCGAATCCGGCAACCGGAGAAACGCTGATGACGCTTTACGAGGCACAGTCAGAAGACATTGACAGTGCAGTGAAAGCGGCACGCAAAGCCTTTGATCACGGCGAATGGCGCACTATGCCGGCCGCTTCCAGAAGCAGGCTGATGTATAAGCTTGCCGATTTAATGGAAGAGCACAAAACGGAACTCGCGCAGCTTGAAACACTTGATAACGGAAAACCGATTAATGAAACGACGAATGGGGATATCCCGCTCGCAATTGAGCATATGCGTTATTATGCCGGGTGGTCTACAAAGATAACCGGACAAACGATTCCGGTCGCCGGCTCATATTTTAATTACACCCGCCATGAGCCTGTCGGCGTCGTGGGGCAGATCATCCCTTGGAACTTCCCGCTCCTTATGGCGATGTGGAAAATGGGCGCCGCCCTTGCCACAGGCTGCACAATCGTTTTGAAACCGGCGGAACAGACACCGCTGACCGCCCTCTATTTAGCGGAATTAATAGATCAGGCGGGCTTCCCTGACGGCGTCATCAATATTGTCCCAGGGTTCGGCGAGACGGCCGGGGAAGCGCTGACCAACCATGACGATGTCGATAAACTCGCTTTTACCGGTTCTACAGAAATCGGCAAAAAAATCATGGAAAAAGCCGCAAAAAAAATTAAACGCGTGACACTGGAGCTTGGCGGAAAGTCACCTAATATCATTTTGCCTGACGCCAATTTAAAGAAAGCCATTCCCGGCGCTTTAAACGGGGTCATGTTTAATCAGGGGCAGGTATGCTGCGCAGGCTCCCGTGTCTTCATTCACAAAGACAAATATGATGAGGTCGTCAGCGAAATGGTTTCATATGCGAAATCGCTTCAGCAAGGCGCCGGCCTTCACCAAGATACACAAATCGGCCCGCTCGTCAGTCAGGAACAGCATGAGCGCGTGCTTTCATATATTGAAAAAGGAAAAGCGGAAGGAGCCAAAGCTGTCGCGGGCGGCAGCTGCCCGTTTGAAGAAGGGTATTTTGTCTCCCCGACTGTATTTGCGGATGTGGATGACAGCATGACCATCGCAAAAGAAGAAATTTTCGGCCCTGTTTTAGCCGCCATTCCGTATGATACGGTAGATGAAGTCATTGAGCGGGCGAACCGCTCGGAATACGGCCTTGCAGCCGGACTTTGGACTGAGAATGTGAAAAACGCCCATTACATTGCTGACCGTCTCCAAGCCGGCACTATTTGGGTCAACTGCTACAATGTTTTCGATGCTGCATCTCCTTTCGGCGGCTATAAGCAATCCGGCCTTGGGCGGGAAATGGGCTCTTACGCGTTGAATAATTATACAGAAGTGAAAAGCGTCTGGATCAATCTGGAAGATTAAATCAAACAAGAAACTGCTGCCTGTCAGCAGTTTCTTTCTTTTGTCATGCCGCCTTTTACATATGAATATATATGCTTCTGAAGGAGTTGAGCGAGTGTGAGCACAATTCATGAAAACGTCAGAAGCCGCCAAAAGAAAACCATCTCCCTATTAAGAGAAACGCAAAATGCAGACGGCTCATGGTCATTTTGTTTTGAAGGACCGATTTTGACAAACGCCTTTCTGATCCTCCTTCTCACTTCTCTTGGAGACAATGATAAAGAACTGATCGCTGAGCTTGCAGAAGGCATTCGCGCTAAACAGCGTCCGGACGGAACTTTTGCCAACTATCCTGATGACCGGAAAGGAAATGTGACCGCCACTGTACAGGGCTATGCCGGCTTGCTGGCTTCCGGTTTATATAGCCGTTCTGAGGCGCATATGATTCAGGCCGAACGCTTTATCATCTCAAATGGCGGCTTGCGCAACGTACACTTTATGACAAAGTGGATGCTTGCGGCAAACGGCCTTTATCCATGGCCCGCGCTGCATCTGCCATTATCTTTCTTAGTCATTCCCCCATCCTTCCCGCTGCATTTTTACCAGTTCAGTACATACGCCCGTATTCATTTTGTACCGATGGCCGTGACGCTTAACAAAAGATTTTCGCTGAAAAATCCCAACGTTCCGTCTCTCGCGCATTTAGATCGGCATATGACTAAAAATCCGTTTACATGGCTTCGTTCCGATCAGGATGAGAACAGAGACCTCTCTTCTCTTTTCGCGCACTGGAAGCGGCTTTGGCAGATTCCTGCCGCTTTTCACCAGCTCGGTCTGCGTACGGCCAAAACGTATATGCTTGACCGGATTGAGGAAGACGGCACATTATACAGCTATGCGAGCGCCACTATTTTTATGGTGTACGGCCTGCTCGCTCTCGGTGTATCGCGCCACTCCCCCGTTATCAGAAAAGCACTTGCCGGCACGAAAGCTTTGCTCACGTCTTGCGGCGATATACCGTACCTGGAAAATTCAACGTCGACCGTTTGGGATACGGCGCTTCTCAACTATGCGCTTATGAAAAGCGGTATCTCAGATAACGATCAGATGATAACCAGCGCCGCCCGGTTTCTGCGTGAACGGCAGCAGACGAAAGTCGCTGATTGGGCCGTTCACAACCCGCATGCTGAACCGGGAGGATGGGGTTTTTCAAACATTAATACAAATAATCCTGATTGTGATGACACAGCCGCAGTGCTCAAAGCCATTCCGCGAAAACTTTATCCCGCCTCATGGGAACGCGGACTGAGCTGGCTTTTGTCCATGCAAAACAGTGACGGCGGCTTCTCTGCTTTTGAGAAAAATGTCAATCATCCGCTGGTCCGCCTGCTGCCGCTGGAATCGGCTGAGGAAGCTGCCATCGATCCTTCAACAAGCGACTTAACTGGACGGGTGCTGCACTGTTTAGGAGAAGCGGGGCTTTCTTCTGATCACCCTCAGATTGAAAAAGCCGTCCAATGGCTGATCCGCCATCAAGAAGAGGACGGATCGTGGTACGGCAGATGGGGTGTCTGCTATATTTACGGCACATGGGCGGCGCTGACAGGGATGAAGGCTTGCGGCGTGAGCCAAAACCACCCGGCCGTAAAAAAAGCGATCCGCTGGCTGAAGTCCATTCAAAACGAGGACGGAAGCTGGGGAGAATCCTGTAAAAGCGCAGAAGTCAAAACCTATGTTCCGCTTTATTACGGGACGCTTGTACAGACGGCTTGGGCGGCCGAAGCTTTGCTGCAATACGAAAAAACTCATCATCAAGCCGTCACAAAAGGCATATCTTTTCTTATTGAAAACCGGCATTACGAAGGCGCCGCTTTCAGCTATCCGACCGGAATCGGCCTGCCGAAGCAGTTTTACATCAGGTATCACAGCTACCCGTATGTGTTTTCTTTGCTTGCGCTCAGCACTTTTATGAAAGTGAGTGAAAAGGAGGAAGAAAAATGAAACGGCACGCTTATCAAACCGAGATGCTGAATTGGTGTGAAACCTTGAAGGAACAAGTCATTCAGCAAGGCCGGTTCGATCGCTTCGCGGCACAAATCGACCGGATTTTTCACACCCTTCAGGATGATGGATTAACGGAGGCGGAATGGTATGAACAGGCATCGGCACTTTACCGGGACATTACTGAACCCGAAGAGCCGGATGAGCGCAGAGCTTATGTGCCGATCGGCAAGCATGTCCTCCCTAAACTGCCTTACAGTTATTCCGCACTGGAACCGTATATTTCAAGAGAGATTATGAAACTCCACCATACCAAACACCATCAGAGCTATGTTGACGGTCTGAATAAAGCAGAACTGGAGCTCAAAAAAGCGAGACAGACGAAACAGTACGACTTAGTGGCGCATTGGGAGCGGCAATTGGCGTTTCACGGCGCGGGCCATTATTTGCACAGTATTTTCTGGTTTTCGATGAATCCAAACGGAAAAAGACGGCCGACGGGTGCGCTCTTTCAAATGATTGATGTGTCATTCGGAAGCTATTCCGCTTTTAAAGAGCAATTTTCTCAAGCGGCGAAAAAAGTCGAAGGAGTCGGCTGGGCTATCCTAGTCTGGGCGCCGCGCGCCGGGCGGCTGGAGATTTTGGCCGCTGAGAAGCATCAGCTCTACAGCCAGTGGGACGTCATTCCTTTGCTTCCGCTGGATGTGTGGGAACACGCTTATTATTTACAATATAAAAACGACCGCGCGGCTTACGTGGATCAATGGTGGAATGTCGTTGATTGGCGGGAGGCGGAGAAACGGTTCGAACAAGCGCACCGCGTGATATGGCCGCTTTATTAAAAAAGCCCCCGTCCTGAACGGGGGCCTGCTTCTTTTGGTTTAAAAAATACCAAGCACGTGCAGAAAAACGATAATAATGGCTACAGGAGCCAGATAACGGATTAATAGGAGCCAGACTGCAAACCATTTTCGTTTTATACCGGAACCGCTTTTCAGTTCGTCAAACAGCATCTGTTTCGGAATTTTCAGCGGTACGAAAACGGCAATTAAAAGCGCACCCAGCGGCATTAAGACATTGCTGACCAGAAAATCCGCAGCGTCAAAAATACTGCGGTGAAAAATAGAAACATCACTCAAAATTCCGTACGACAGCGCCGAAGGGACCCCGACAATAAATATAGCAAGTCCCCCGATCCATGCATACCGCTTCCGTTTTGCCGAATCGCCTTTTGACAAAACAGCAACTAAAATTTCAAGCATTGAAAAAGCCGATGTCAGCGTCGCAAATAAAAACAGCAGCAAAAAGGCGAGTAAAAACACGATGCCCAACGGCATTTGGTTAAAGACGGTCGGCAGCACGTTAAATAAAAGCTGCGGGCCTTGATCCGGCTTGAGGCCGAATGCAAACACCGCCGGAAAAATCGCCACTCCCGCCATCACAGCAACAAGGACATTTAATACCGTCACCGATACGGCGGATTGAACAATATTTTCTTCTTTTTCTAAATATGCGCTGTATGTAACCATTACGGACACTCCGACGCTTAACGAGAAAAATGATTGTCCCATCGCATATAAAATGGTATTGGCATCCATCGCGCCAAAATCAGGCATAAAGAAGAATTTTAATCCCTTCGCTGCATCATGCAGCGTAACGGAGCGGATCATTAAGAGAATAAACAGAATAAACAGAGCCGGCATCAGCACCTGGCTTACCTTTTCGATTCCGCTGCTCACCCCTTTTGCCACAACTAAAATCGTCAGCACGATAAACAGCAGCTGACCGAAAACCGCTGCATAAGGGTTTGAAATGGTATCGATAAATAACGTATCAAATCCCGAAGAAAGCGATAAGCCGCCTGTAAAGCCTTTTATAATGTAGATTAATATCCATCCCCCCACTACGCTGTAGAAGGATAATAGAATAAAACACGTAATGATTCCGAGATATCCGATCCAGTGCCACTTTTTCCCCGGCGCGAGCGCCTTATAGGATTCAACGGCGTTTTTTTGTGTTTTTCTGCCGATAATAAATTCAGCAAGTAAAAGCGGCAGTCCGATTAAAACAGTAAATAAAATAAAAACAAGCAGAAAAGCGCCGCCTCCGCTGGTTCCCGCTACGTAAGGGAACTTCCATATTGCGCCGAGCCCGATTGCAGAGCCGGCCGTAGCTAAAATAAATCCCAGCTTAGATGACCATTGATTAGCTTCTTTCACTTCAGCACTCCCAATTCATTTCAGTATAAAAATCAATTGTAAGAATATATGTCTGAATAGTCAAGAAGATGTTAGTTTACATAATAATTTTATTGAAAACTTATATTTAATATTGAATTATTCAGAAAATTATTTATAATGGAATACAGAAAAGTCAGTCATATTTTCTGACTGATTGATTGAATGTAAAAGGAGCTGTGTTTATGGAATGGCTGAAAAAAATAAGCGGGTTTGCAGGCCAAACCTTTGGCTTGTGGGTTATCGTCTTTGCCGGTTTAGGATTCGCCTGCCCTGATTTGTTTTCTTGGATCAGTTCTTATATGACGATTTTCCTTGGTATTATTATGTTTGGGATGGGGCTAACTCTTCAAGCAGACGATTTTAAAGAATTAATCAGAAAGCCTTGGCATGTCGTGATCGGAGTCGCTTGCCAGTTTACGATTATGCCGCTTACGGCTTTCTGTTTATCAATCGGGCTCCGCCTCCCCGCAGAAATCGCCGCGGGCGTCATTCTGGTCGGATGCTGTCCGGGCGGTACGGCATCAAACGTCATGACGTTTTTGGCGAAAGGCAATACTGCGCTTTCTGTTGCGGTCACCACGATCTCAACATTGCTTGCTCCTATTGTAACGCCGGCACTTATTATGCTGTTTGCGAAAGAGTGGCTCCCCGTTTCTTTCGGTTCACTGTTTGTTTCCATAATGCAAGCCGTGCTTTTGCCGATCGTCCTCGGGGTGATTGTGAAGCTGTTCTTCAAAAAACAGGTCGGACAAGCCGTGCACGCGCTTCCTCTCGTGTCGGTAATCGGCATCGTAGCGATTGTATCCTCTGTCGTCAGCGTAAATCGTGAGCATCTGCTTCAATCAGGACTGCTGATTGTGTCTGTCGTCATCTTACATAACGGAATCGGATATTTGTTAGGATTCCTGACTGCAAAGCTGTTCAAAATGGATTATGCTTCACAAAAAGCGATTGCGATCGAAGTCGGAATGCAAAACTCCGGACTGGGTGCAGCGCTTGCGACAGCGCATTTCTCCCCTTTGTCAGCCGTGCCGAGCGCAATTTTCAGCATATGGCACAATCTGTCGGGGTCTGTTCTTGCCACCTACTGGTCTAAGAAAAAAGAGAAAAACAGCACCGAAGAAGAAGAAACGGCAAAGATTCCGTTTTCATAACTGAACAAGGATAGGATAGGCTGGCCGCTCCTATCCTTTTTTATTCTGCAGATCACGAAACAGACGCAAAAGCGCTTTTTTCACATCCCCCTGAAATAGACCTCCATGATAACAAATCAATTGGCGGATATCGTAATCGAGCAGCCGCCGCACAGAACGGACCGCATCATCCATATGTAACGTATAGCTAGGATTAGCAAGGTTCAGCTTTCCGTCTTCAATGACGACCGCATCACCTGTGACCATAGTTTTTTCGGCAGGCAGATAAAGACTGATATGGCCGGGTGTATGACCCGGTGTGGCTACAACGCGAATGCCTCCGCACCAAGGCAGCAGCTCGCCGTCAGTAACTGTCCGGTGAACTGGAGCCGATTCGACTGATTGAAGCGAGCGGATGAACTGTTTTGCATAAGGCTTTGCATCCTCTGGCAATGAACAAAACGTTGATTCAGCCTGCTCAAGCCGTAAAGATTTTTTAGAGCCGTCAATATACGGCGCTTCACGCTCATGTACTGTCACGCTGATATCCGGATGCAAACGGTGTAATGCAGCGAGTGAGCCGATATGGTCTATGTCGTGATGCGTTACAATGATTTTTGTCAATGAATGAAGCGACATACCATGCCGGGCAGCAGCGTGTTGAAGATGGTTTGTAAAACCGGGATATCCGCAGTCTATTAATATCGTGTCATGTTCGTCTTGCAGAAGAACCGGAGTGATAGAATGCAATTCTTCATTATATTCAAATTCGATCTCAAGCGGATAACAGCTTTTCATATACATTCTCCCCTTCTCTCAATAAAAAAAGTACACTGCTTGTAAGGGCAGTGTACTTTTTGTCTGTCTCAAATTATCCTTCCAGCAACAGCTGTTCCGGATCTTCAAGCAGGTTTTTAATGGTGACAAGGAATCCGACCGCTTCTTTACCATCTACAATTCTGTGGTCGTATGATAAAGCGATGTACATCATCGGACGGTTTTCAGAGCGCTCCGCATCAATCGCTACTGGGCGCAGCTGAATTTTGTGCATACCTAAGATCCCAACCTGAGGGCTGTTTAGGATCGGTGTTGACATAAGCGATCCGAATGTACCTCCGTTTGTAATCGTGAAGGAGCCTCCTTGCAGCTCACCTAATGTTAATTTATTATTTCGCGCTTTTTTCGCAAGTTCGCCGATCTCTCTTTCAATGCCGGCAAACGTCAGGCGGTCAGCGTCACGCACGACTGGGACGACAAGCCCTTCTTCAGCCGCGACAGCGATACCGATGTCATAGAATTTTTTCACGATCAGCTCATCGCCTTGAATTTCAGCGTTAAGGAGCGGGAATTTTTTCAATGCAGCCACGACGGCTTTTGTAAAGAACGACATGAAACCGAGTTTTACATCGTTTTGCTCAAGGAATTGGTCTTTACGGCGTTTTCTTAGATTCATAACGGCCGTCATGTCAACTTCGTTAAATGTAGTCAGCATCGCAGAAGTCTGCTGCACTTCAACCAATCGTTTCGCGATCGTTTGTCTGCGGCGGGACATTTTTTGCACTTCGACAGGTTTGTCAAAGCTTTGCTGTGTTTTTTGAGCCTGCTGTTTCGGCTGTGCCGCAGGTTTTGAAGCCGGTTTTTCATAAGCTTCTACATCTTGTTTGCGCACGCGGCCGAGCGGGTCTCCCGTCGGAATTTGTGATAGATCAATTCCTTTTTCCCTTGCCAGCTTGCGTGCAGCCGGAGACGCTACCGTTCTGGATTTCGCTTCTGATTGTGCTTCCTGGCTGACTTCTTGTGCAGCAGGTTCAGCTTTTGCTTCCTCTTTCGTTTGTTCATTGGCTGGAGCACTTTCTGAAGGGGCGGGTGCAGAACTTTCGCCAGCGCCTTCTGTAATGGTACCGATAATTTCTCCTACTTGGACGGTATCACCCGAATCTTTCAATACCTCTTTTAGAACACCCGATTCTTCTGCTGTCAATTCAACATTTACTTTGTCCGTCTCCAGTTCAAGCAAGTACTCACCCTGTTCTACATAATCACCGGGCTGCTTTAACCATTGGGCTATCGTTCCTTCTGAGATTGATTCTGCTAATTCAGGTACCTTAATTTCCGCCATTTTTTCATTTCCCCCTTAGTTTTTGCGAGTCAAGCTATCAGATACAATGCGTTCCTGTTCTTTTTTGTGGACTGTCGGATCTCCTTCTGCGGGACTGGATCGTCTTCTTCGGCCGATGTATTGGACATTTACTCCTTTTGGCGCGATTTCCGTCAGATACGGGCTGATATAACTCCATGCCCCCATATTCTGCGGCTCTTCCTGAACCCAAACGATCTCTTGCAGGTTCGGCAGTTTGGCGAAAAGCTCCTTCGTATCTTTTGCCGGGAACGGATACAGCTGTTCGATTCTGGCAATATGAAGCCAATCCTTATCGCCTTCCATTTTGTTGAAGTGATCGCTGATATCAATTGACACTTTTCCGCTTGATAATACGACGCGAGTCACTTTTTCGTAAGCATGGGAAAGACCGGACTGCTCATAGACAGGCTTGAATCGGCTTTCGCTCAGTTCCTGCACTTCAGATACCGTATTCGGGTTGCGCAGCAGGCTCTTCGGCGTCATGATCACAAGCGGGCGGATTTCCTCACGAAGCAGCATTTTCGCTTGTCTTCTTAAAATATGGAAATACTGAGCCGCACTTGTCAGGTTGGCCACCGTCCAGTTGTTTTCCGCCGCCAGCTGCAGGAACCGCTCGACGCGGCCGCTGGAGTGTTCAGGGCCCTGCCCTTCGTAACCGTGAGGCAGCAGCATGACCAGTCCTGATTTTTGTCCCCATTTTGCCCGTCCTGCAGATATGAATTGATCAAAATAGACTTGAGCCGCATTGGCAAAGTCCCCGTATTGCGCCTCCCACATCACGAGCGTTTCAGGCGAATACACGTTGTATCCATATTCAAAGCCGAGAACCGATCCTTCAGAGAGCGGGCTGTTATGCACCGTAAATGAAGCAGCGCAGTCGTCTAAGTGATGGAGGGCAACAAATTCTTCTCCTGTTTCGCTGTCATGCAGCACAAGGTTTCTTTGAGCGAACGTTCCGCGCTCTGAATCCTGTCCGGTCAGCCGGATCGGCGTGCCGTCTTTCAAAATGGAAGCAAACGCAAGCGATTCAGCCAATGACCATTCAACTTTACGGTCATCATCAAACGCTTTTGAACGTCTTTCCAGGATTCTTTTCAGCTTGCCGAACACGTTAAAAGATTCCGGCCAGTTGATAAGTTCGCCGTTCAGCTTGCGGAGAACATCAAAATCAATGGCTGTGTCAACGTCTGGAAAACCGTTGGACACCGGTTCCGGCAATTCAATTTCCCGTACGGCGTCTTCTTTTTTGGCGGGCACCTTTTTATAGGCGTCTTCAATTCGTTTTGTCACTGCCGTTTCGATGTTTTGCGCTTTTTCCTCGCTGATCAGACCTTCACTTACGAGTTTTTCCGCAAAGATCCGCTTGACAGTCGGGTGTTTTCTGACGGCGTCATACAGCATCGGCTGTGTCGTTGACGGCTCATCCATTTCATTGTGGCCGTACCGTCTGTACCCGATTAAATCGATTAAGAAATCTTTATTGAACCGCTTCCGGTATTCAACCGCAAATTTAACGGCTGACAGGCATGCTTCCGGATCATCCGCGTTGACGTGAACGATCGGGATTTCATAGCCCTTCGCCAAATCACTGGCATATTTCGTGGATCGTGATTCATCGCTTTCAGTTGTAAAGCCGATCATATTATTGGCGATGATATGAATGGCCCCGCCGACCTGATAGCCTTTCAGAGAGCTTAAGTTCAGCGTCTCGGCGACAATGCCTTCTCCCGGAAACGCTGCGTCACCGTGAATTAAAATGGCGAGCGATTTTGTTTCGTCTTGAACCGGGTACCCCTTTTGCGTTCTTGTTTCCTGTGCCGCCCGCGTGCTTCCTTCAACAATCGGATTGATGAATTCCAAGTGGCTCGGGTTATTTGCAAGCGTAATCCGCGCGCTTTTGGTTTCAGCATCCTGAAGCTGTCTGTCTGCACCGAGGTGATATTTTACATCGCCCGTCCAGCCGTAGCTGATGCCGGTCGATCCTTCAGACGGCACAAGGTCTTTATTCGGCGCGTGCTGGAATTCTGAGAAAATAATCTCATACGGTTTGCCGAGCACATGCGCAAGCACATTTAAACGGCCTCTGTGCGCCATCCCGATATTGACATTGGTTGTGCCCGCTTTCACAGACTGGGCGATAATGTCGTCAAGAACCGGCACAAGCGCGTCTAACCCCTCAATTGAGAAACGCTTCTGACCGACGAATGTCCGGTGTAAAAATTGTTCAAATCCTTCTACTTCCGTCAGTCTTTCTAAAACGGCTGACAGTTTTTCCGGTGAATTTTTCCGGAACAGTTCTCCGGATTCGACCATTTTTGTAATCCATGCGCGCTCTTCGAAATCATGCACATGGTCAAACTCGAAGGAGATGGTTCTTTTATAGGTATTGCGTAAATGCTGGATGGCTTCTAAGCCGTTTGTTATATTGGCAGGTGCGTCTTTACAGATGACAGACGCGGGTATTGCTTTCATTTCTTCTTCTGTAAGCCCATACTCGGATAACGGAAAGAGCTCGCTCTTTTTCGGATCCTTTCTGAGCGGATTGACGGAAGCGTTCAGATGGCCATAGGTTCGAATATCTTCTGCAAGTTTAACTGCTGCTGCGATCTTTTGAATCAGATCTGCGGTGACGCGTCCCTGTTCCTTTGTTCCCGATGCCTCTTTTATTTGGCTTGGCGGAGCGCCGAGTTCGTCAAACATGTCTTTCAGATCCGGATCAATGCTGTCTGGATCTTCAGCATATTGGTCGTACAGCTCCAGTGCATAGCCGAGGTTCGGTCCGTAAAAATCTTCCCAATTCATTCTTTGTTTCATATTATTTTGAAACATTTGAATATTACCCCCAACCTAGATAATCAAGTGATCAATTCACTATCTTGAAATAACTTTTGAACGCTGTGCCCAAAATTATGTAATAAAAACGCTTCCAAGGATATTTTACCACTGATTGCGTTTGGATTCTACCTTGATTGTTCACAAAATAGTAAAAAAAACAGATCAATACCGAAAAAATTAAATCATTTTAAAATAAAAAGCGAAAAAGCATAGGAAAAAGCCTATCCTATGCTTTTATGAAGCAGTTTTTTCAAGAGCGGATACAGCACATCGGGCAGCTGATCGACATCCGGAACAAAAATACTGTACTTTCCGTACATATCCTGAATGGTTTTCATCTGTGATTCTTCTATCGCAGTATTGGACAGAAAAACATTTATGACTTCTATCCCTTTTTTTCTCGCTTCGATGACAGCCTCGCTCGTATCGACGATGCCGTTTTGTTCGTATCCGAATGCTGCCGGCTCTCCGTCTGAAAACACGATTAAAAATTTTTGCGCCTCACTCCGCCGCATCAGCTGTTTCGTCATTTGTCTGATGGCGTATCCGTCTCTGTTATCTTCTTCAGGCGCAAGCTGCATGATCAGCGGACCCGCCGCCTGCAGCAGCGACTCTTCAAACGGAATGACGGTATTGAAGAAATTCGGCTGACTCGTTTCAGTCGCTTCGTTCGTATCCTCCCAAAACCCGACGATCTGGTGCGGTACGGACACTGATTTCAAGGCTTCATGAAAAAGAACGATCCCTCTTTTTGTTTCATCCATTTTGTCGAACATGCTGGCCGAACAATCGACAAGCAATGTAAAAACGGCGTCAATGTCTGAAGACGGGTCCTGCTTTTTATAGAAAAGGCGCGGGTTCCGCTCCGTAAAATAACGGATCAGTTTGCGATTCAGCCGGCCTGCGTGAAGGTCGGTCCGCGGGAGCGTTTTTTTGTGCTCAAGTGTTTTTTGTATCATCTGCTTCAGGCGTTTTTGATATGATTCTATCGTTTTTGCCTGTTCTTTATAAGACTGCTCCTCTTCAGGAGACGCTTTATGAGGCGTTTGATAAACCGGGAAGGCAAATTTGTTTTCTTTTCCGTCAGCCAGCCCCGCGCCCTCATGTTGATCCTGAATGGATTCAAGCGCTTCCAGTTTGGAGTAATCCTCTCTTTTCGTCTGACGTGCGGAACCTTGAACGGAGCCGAGCGCCTGGTCACCGTCATCGCCTTCTCTGGCCGCGTCTTTCCCAAGATCTGATTTCGCGCCGTGCTCAATATCAAATTGAAGGAAACTTTTTGCCGGCGCTTCGGTTTCCCGGTGCCACGTATTCATTTTCTCTTCAAGGATTTCTTCATCTCCGTCGGAAGACTCAGGGAGCGTGAGATCGTCACTTAACGAAGGCGCTTTTTTTACGCTTTCGAATAAAGGCTCTTCAGCCGCTTTTTCGTAATCAAGTTCCGGCAGAAAAAAGTACGTGTTCAGCATATCTTTCTCAAGCACTTCATCAAGGCCTTCCATGAGGTCTTCCGTTATTCTTGCAATCTGTTCCGTAGAATCCGCTTCATACACCCGGATGAGCTGACGTTCAATATACGGTATCATCATATCAATATGTTCATGCATGGAAGGAATGCCTTCAAGCGGAGACTCAGCCGTCAGCTTGACAAACATCCCGCAATACAAAGCGTCGGTGAAAATGCTCCGTTCTAAATTCAATGTCAGCTGCGTCGTGAAATATTTCCTGTACATCTCCCTCCGCTTCTGAAAAACACGTTTCGTTCCCGGCCGTTCTTTTTTGATCAGCTCTTCAATTCTGATATCCTCAAGCAGCATAAACAGCTGCTTGGCAAAGCTTTGGCGGGTAAAGTGCCGGTGAACGTCATTTAAAAACCCCGCAAATTCCCGAAATGAGCTGCTGCGTGTTCCGACAGCGCGCAAATAGACATCGCTTTTCAGGCCGGCTTCCATATCCCCGGCTGATCGGTCTTTCCAAAAGTGGCTCATGTAAATTTTCTTTTCAAAGGGATTGTAGTAAGACTGCACGCCGTATTCCACTTCAACTTCACTGCTTCTGGTCAGTGTTTTGGCCAGGTCAGTCAGCATCATGAACAAAAACGAATCAATCGTGCTGTCATTAAATTTGATAAACTTCATTGTATGTCCCTCATTCGAACAGCGTTTCTGCAATATTTCTGACAGCGGCTTTTTCCCTGTCGTCGTCAAGTTTTTCCACGATGCCTCTTTCAATCGCCCGTTTCGGCGGGATGTACGCAGCCAAGTCGCACGTGTCAATGAGAGCCCTGATGGACGCCGCTTCTTCTGACACTTGTCCGTTATGCGCTTGTGCGATTAAATCAGAAGACAGCGTCATAAAACGCTCAATTAATTTCTCATCTTTTAAGACAGACTGAGAGGTCAGCACCTGTTTCAGGAGGCTTCCTTTAATATACGGAACATCAATGATGACAAAACGGTTTTTAAGGGCTTCGTTCAGCGGAACGGTGCCGACGTAGCCTTCATTAATCGCGGCGATAACACCGAATCCTTCGCTTGCCTTAATCACTTCTCCTGTAAAGGGATTTGTCATCATTTTTCTGTAATCAAGCACGCCGTTTAGAATCGGAAGGGTTTCAGGCTTTGCCATATTGATTTCGTCAATGTATAAAAAATGTCCCTCGTTCATTGCGGTTGTTACAGGTCCGGGAACGAATTCAATTGTCGCCTGTCCCTGTTCATTTTCAATCGTTTTATAGCCGACAAGCGCTTCTGCATCGAGGTCTACGGAGCAGTTGACGCTGTGCATCGGTTTATGAAAATAGTTCGAAAGCGTTTCCGCCAATTTTGTTTTCCCTGAACCCGTCGGTCCTTTTAATAAGATATTTTTTCCCATTGTCAAAGCAATGACGGCATCGAATACAATCGCTTTATCTTCGGCCTCATAGCCTGATGATCCGATTAAATCCCGGAATTCTTGGGAAATGGGATGATTTTGATAAGCCTGCAGTTTGTTTTGTATATCTTCCGGAAGTGATAGGTGCTGTAATTCTGAAGTCATAGGTGATGTTTCCTTTCCATTTGTATTCCATAACCGAGTATACTAAAAAAGCCCTTGTATACTCAATACAAAAGGGCTCATTCCCTGCGGGCGCTTTTTGTCAGGGGAGCGCAGGCGATTCTGGCTCCGGAATTTCCGCTCGGGTTTGTTAAATAATCGTCCGTATGTTCATGAATGACGAACGCACTTCCGTCCCGGTCGAGCAGGCTGAGTCTGCTCCCTTCTTTTAATGAAGTTTGCGGCGCGTTCATAATGACATCCACTTTACCGTCAGCCCCCACTTCAAGATTGGGGAGATCCCCGGCGTGATGACCCATCGGATTGTTGAAGCCGTGCTCTTTGTTCAAAGGGTTGAACGGTCCCCCGGCTGATTCAAAATCAGGTGCCTGACAAGTCCCTTTTTCATAAATATGAAATCCGAGAGAAGCGCCGGGCGGCAGATGCCCCGCTGATATATGAATGTCTGACCCTTCATCATCAGATTCCCTCACTTCGATATATCCGATCGTTTTTCCGTTTTGATTGATGAGTCCGCCATGCTCACGGTATGCAGATGCTTCCAATGCGCGGCTTTCCCCATGTTTTTTGGGCGGAACAGGAGCGGGTCTCCCCCCGCAGCCGCAAAGCGTAATTGATGCGAGCATGAGAAAAAGCAAGAGACGATTCATGCTTCCTCCCCCTTATTTTTTTACCCATCAGTCTTGTCAAAACGTGAAAATGGTAAACAAAAAAAAGCCCCGAAAGGCTTTTTTTAAAAATAACTGCGCGCTCCTAAATACGCTTTTTTCCAATATGGATTGCTTAAGTTTGAAATTTCAACCCCGGAGGAGCTTGCGTGAATAAAATCTCCTCCGCCTAAATACATTCCCATATGAGAAGGACCCGCTTTATATGTCGTAAAGAAGACAAAGTCGCCTGCTGACGGCTGGCTGATATGTTTCATCGTATTCCAATATCCGGCCGTGCTCAGACGGGAAACAGAGCTTACCTTATTTAAAAGGTAATAGATGTAACCGCTGCAATCGAAGCCCGCAGGCGTATTGCCTCCCCAGCGGTAAGGAACGCCGACATGTTTTTTCGCCTCGCCTATCATTCTGTCAATCTTTGACCCTGTCACCGGAGGTTCGGGAGTATTCGGCTTGTTTGGCTTTGCCGGTTTGTTATCCGGCTGCCGCGCAGGATCTTCTGTTTTTCCCGTTCCGTTAATCACCAGAACTTGTCCGATTTGAAGCACATCAGTTGTCAATTTATTTTTTTCTCTGATGAGCTGAGCGGTGATGCCGAACCGATTAGCAATTTTCCAGAGGGAGTCGCCTGCTTTTACTTTGTAAGTGGATGGCTTCTCAGAAGGGTTTGAATGAGATGGCGGTGTTTTGCCGCTGTTTCCGTTATGTGAAGAACCTTTAATCTTTAACACTTGATTCGGATACAGCATGTCTGATGTTAATTGATTCAGCTTTTTCAGTTCGGCGATGGTGATCCCGGTTTGATTGGCGATTTTCCACAGCGAGTCACCCGGCTTCACAGTGTAAGTCCCTGATGCGCCTTTATCAGGCTTTGTCTGTCTGCCGCCTCCGTCCGTGCCGCCGGCAGACCCTTTAATTTTCAGTTTCTGGCCCGGATAGATGACATCTGAACTCAAACGGTTCAGGCTTCTCAGCTCAGAAACGCTCATTTTGTATTTTTTTGCGATCACCCATAATGAGTCTCCGTATGTAACTGTGTAAGCACCCGTGCTTCGTTTTCCCTTTTGTCCGGTTTTGCCGCTGCCGTCAGGAATGTGCAGCCGCTGTCCTGGGTGGAGTATCGTTGATTTCAGTTTATTTTCCGCCTGCAGGGCCGAAATACTTGTATGATATTGCCGGGAAAGTTTCCAAAGAGAGTCGCCGCTTTTTACTTGAATGGTTTTTGCTTCAGCGGGATGCACGGCGAAGGTTGAAGTCATTACTGCAGATACAGCCAGTCCGGCTGCGATTTTTTTCTTCATATAACGAAAAACCTCCTATTTATCATTACTGAAAGGGACGTTCCTTTTCTTTGGACGCCGCCTGTTATGCAGGATTCATTCAGAAGTCGACATTAATTCCGATTCATTTGGCCTTAGATCATCACCAATGCCACACATTTTACATAAATTGAGAACATTTCACAAAAGACTTTGGAATCATTTTCATAACATGGCTTTTTTCCGCGACATTCCACCTTTCTTGTCTGTTTTTCATACAATTCTCTTTACGGCGTGAAAAATCCTCCCGAAAAACAATCAAAAAAAGCCCGCTTCCTTTAGGAAGCGGGTGACGGCTGATTACAGAACCCGGGTCTCGGCTGTTTTCACGTCTTCTGCTATCAATTCCGCTGCACGCTGTGCTCCGCCGGCCGCTTTCAGGGATTCTCCGATTTCAGAAGCTTTTGTCTGATATTCAGGATTTTCGCTCAATTCTTTTATTGCTTCAGTGAGCAGTTCCGCTGTTACATCTTCTTTTTTAAACATCTTGCCCGCGCCCGTGTTTTCCACTTGGCTTCCGACGGCGAACTGATCTGCGCCCATCGGAATGACGATCATCGGGGTTTTGTAGTAAAGCCCTTCGCTCGTACTGTTCATTCCGCCGTGAGTGATAAATAAGTCCGCTCTCTTCAGGATCTCAAGCTGCGGAACATAAGGCTTGACAATGACATTCTCAGGAATTTCATCAAGCTCCGCCGGATCAAGATGTTTGCCGATTGACATGACGGCTTTTCCGTTAAAGTTTCTGACCGCTTTTAAGCATTTATTAAACAATTCCTTCTGATTGTTAAAAATCGTGCCCATGGAAATAAACAGGACGTTTTCTCCTTCAAGCTGTTCAAACGGGAAATCTTGAGCCGTCGCCCTTTCGGTAATGGACGGGCCGACAAAAAGATAAGAATCGCCAAACTCTTCTTCTTTCGGCTGAAACGCTCTTGAAGTAAATACGATGGTTTTTCTGCCGTCATTTGAGAAAATATCATACGGCGTTTTAATGTCTGCGCTGAATTCTTCATTGAGCCGGCTGACCGCTTCAGTATAAGCCGGATAATGAGATGATTCCTCTGATACAAGGTTTGTATTTGAAAACACTTCTTTAATAAATGCTTCATTCATTGCAAATGTCGTACAAAGTGAATATGCCGGCAGTTTCAGCTGGTTTCTCACGAGCCTTCCTGCCAGAAAATGATGATCATACAGGATGTAGTCGTAGGATTCATCCTTTACTTCCTCAAGAATACGGAGTGCGGCTTTTTTGGAAGTCTCAATCATTAATAGTAAAAACTCGGTAGCGTCCCGCTGTTCATCTTTTCGGAAATCTTCATATTCACGGAATTCCGCTCCGCTTGACGCGATTTTGTTCTCATATTCCTTCACGCCGTAATATACGACATGTTCCCCTTTTGCCTTCAGTTCTTTTACGACGCCTAAAGACGGATTGATATGGCCTTCTCCCGGAAAGCCGATCATCAATACATTTGCCATCTTTCCACTCCCTATTCTTTTAAATTTTATGTATATTTAAACGATAACACCAATACAGAAAAAGGTAAAGATGTTCACCTTATTAATATTAAATGGGTACAATATTCCCATTTTCTTATTATTTCGCATGAAGCGCCTGCGGAGAAACAAGCGGATACAGTCCGCCGTCTTTAGCAAAGGACATTTTTCCCGTTTCTTCTGAAACAACGAGCACGAGTGCATCAGTCACGGCCGAAAGTCCCATCGCGGCCCTGTGGCGCGTCCCGTATTTGAGATCGACATGTTTTGTTGTGAGCGGTAGCACATTGGCTGCTGATACAACCCGATTTTCTCTGACCAATACGGCTCCGTCGTGAAGCGGATTGCCGGGATAAAAAATACTCTCAATTAAAGCCGCACTGATCTCGGCATGCAGGCTGGTCCCTTTTTGTATTATTCCGTCCAGCGGATCTGCACGTTCGATCACAATCAGCGCTCCGTGCTTTTCTTCAGCCAGATGCTGCACGGCCCTCGCCAGCTCTGTATAGGAAGGCGTAAAATGTTCGATATATGTCTGCAGGTAAAACGACGAAGCGACAGCCTGCATTTCCTGAAACGTATGTCCCAGTTCATCTAATTCGCAAAGAAGGCATTGGTCTTTTTCATCCAATGTCCGCAGTATCATTCCGGCATCCTCCGTAATTTGTTTCAAATACGTTTGAACGGCAGCGGTAAACGCGCTTTCCGTCATTTGAGTGTGGCGCATGTCACATCAGCTCCTTTCCCTTATTTTCTGCATCGCGCGCATGGATATGCGCCGCTGTGTGCACCATAATCATGAAAGGAGGCGTACATCATATGGAATTCGCACGGCTGATGCAATATATCTGCACCTTTTTAGGGGTCATTTCACTTTCATTCATTTATGCCAAGATGTTTAAAAAGCCGAAACCGGATAAAAAAGAGTAGGCCGGCTTTCATTGCTTTTTATACATAAAATGTTATAATTTCTCTCGTTAAAATAAAGAAACGGGGAACCTAACTTGAGAGAAACGAACACGATCGGCCAAAAGGTCAAACAGCTGTTACATATCTTCATTCCGATTTTAATCACACAGGCGGGCCTTTCCCTGATCACCTTTTTGGATACGGTGATGTCAGGGAAAGTGAGCGCTGCCGATTTAGCCGGGGTTGCAATCGGTTCAAGCCTGTGGACGCCGGTTTATACGGGCCTTGCAGGAATATTAATGGCCGTTACGCCCGTTGTTTCGCAGCTGTTTGGAGCCGGCAGACAAAAGGAAGTGCCGTTTTCCGTCATCCAGGCCGTTTATGTAGCGGCCGTTCTCAGTGCGGCGGTTATCCTGATCGGCTTTTTCACCGTTGATATGATCTTGGGACATTTGGGGCTGGAACCTCGTGTCCGGACGATCGCCAAACACTTTTTAGGCTTTTTATCCCTCGGTATTTTTCCTTTGTTTGTGTACACCGTTTTGCGCTCGTTTATTGATGCACTCGGCAAAACGCGAGTCACAATGCTTATTACGCTTTGCTCATTGCCTATTAATTTTGTTTTAAATTATGTATTTATTTTCGGGAAATTCAACATGCCGGCATTGGGCGGAGTCGGTGCGGGGCTCGCTTCCGCCCTGACTTACTGGTGTATTTGCGCCATCAGCTTTTTTATCGTCTGCAGATTTGAGCCGTTTGCCGGGTACTCTATATTTCGGAAACTGTACCGTTTTTCTCCGTCTGAATGCAGAAAGCTTTTGAAAATCGGTTTGCCTATCGGTTTTGCGGTATTTTTTGAAACGAGCATTTTTGCGGCTGTCACACTGCTTATGAGCCATTTTCAGACGGTGACGATTGCAGCCCACCAAGCGGCAATGAATTTTGCTTCCCTCTTGTATATGCTGCCGCTCAGCGTATCCATGGCCATGACCATTTTGGTCGGCTTTGAAGCAGGCGCAAATCGCTACAGGGATGCCCGCTCATACAGCTATATCGGGATCGTGATGGCGCTTAGTTTTTCTTTATGCACGGCGGCTTTCATTTTACTTTTCAGGCCGCAAATCGCCGGAATGTATACATCAGATCCGGCGGTGCTCATGTTGACGCAGCACTTTTTAATCTATGCGCTGTTTTTCCAGCTTTCTGATGCCGTAGCAGCTCCGATACAAGGCGCTCTGAGAGGATATAAGGATGTCAACTATACACTCGGCGCGGCTTTTGTGTCGTATTGGATTATCGGGCTTCCGGTCGGTTACGCAGTCGGCACTTATACGGGCCTCGGGGCATACGGCTACTGGATCGGGTTAATTGCGGGACTTGCCGCAGGAGCTGTCGGTTTATTCTTCAGACTGATGAAACTGCAAAAGCATTATGTGAAAAAAATGATGATTTCATAAAGGAGGAGCAGCAATGCCAAAACATAAACTGCTGTACGATTATTTAACTGAACGGGCGGAGGACATCAGTCAGACATGGTTTGATACCCTTCATGATACGGATCCTGATTCTGTTTATGCTTCTACTGACCCGGCTGTACTCACGAATCTGAAAAAACAAAATCTGGCGTTTAATTATCAGCTCAATCGGATTTTTTCTGAAGAGAAGGAAGTATATGCAGCGGCATTGGAAAAGTGGGCGTTTGAAGCCGCACGGGATGAAGAACATTTAAAAACGCCCATCCATTATATTATTCGCGAGTTTATCAGAGTTCGTGATTTGTATGTCGGCCATGTCAAGCAGTTTACCAGACTTCATTCAGACACCTTGACAGAAGAAGATGCCGAAGATATATTCCATACGCTGATTAAATCGTTTGATGTGGTGATTCATATTTTCATAGAGGAAATGTATAAAAACACAAACATTCAGCTTGAAGCGCAAAAAGAATTGATCACCGAGCTGAGCTCGCCGGTAATTGTGCTTTTTGACAATGTCGGACTGCTGCCGTTGATCGGGGATATTGACACGGCAAGAGCCAAAATAATTTTGGAGAATACGCTGCACCAGTGTTCAGAGAAGCGCATCACGCAGCTGTACATTGATTTATCGGGCGTAGCCATGATTGATACGATGGTTGCCCAACAGCTTTTCACCTTAATTGAATCACTCGGAATGCTCGGCGTGAAAGCGACATTATCCGGAATCCGTCCTGAAATCGCCCAAACCGCGGTGCAGCTCGGACTGAGTTTTTCAAATTTATCAATACGGTCTTCGCTTGCGGAAGCGATCGCTTCCGATCTGACACAAAAAAAGGGATAAGGCATTTCAGCCTTATCCTTTTTTTTATCAGTCTTTCCACGGATATGTCCAATACACTTCTTCTTCAAACCATGTCTGAAGAACCGGCTCGTTATTTTTTATTTTTTCTTCCAGCTCTCTCAGCATGCCTTCCGTTTGGGTGCGGTGCGCTTTTAATGCATTCATTTTAATATCGGCAACCTCTTTAATATCAAGAATAACATCAGGCTTGCCGACGGCTTCCTCCCTGTTGCGGGTGATTGCCATGCAAAGCGTGCGCGGGCGGTCCTCTTTTTTCTTTCTGTAAAGCGCTCTGATAACCGCTTCGCCGCATGCATCATGATCCGGATGGACGCCGTGCTCCGGATAGAATGTAACAATCAGACTCGGTTTTACATCGTCGATAATCTCTTCCATCATATCCGCGAGCCACTCGTCATCTTCAAATTCAAGTGTTTTATCACGAAGCCCGAGCATTCTCAGGTCAGTAACGTCCATTGCTTTGCATGCGTCGATCAGCTCTTGTTTTCTTAACAGCGGCAGTGTTTCACGGTTCGCGAAAAAAGGATCTCCCATGTTCCGGCCCATTTCGCCAAGCGTTGCGCATGCATACGTAACGGGAATATCTTTTTGTCTGTGTAAAGCAATCAGCCCTGCCACTCCGTATGATTCATCATCAGGGTGAGGCAGGATGACGAGTACATGTTCTTTCATGATTTTCACCCTTTTCTTTAAACTGTAAACGGCTTTTCGCTGATTTGAAGCGAAATCGCCAATTTTCCGCCCGGCAGATGCCCTGCCATTAACAAGCGGTCTTCGTCATCTACTGTATACTCAGTTAAACCTTCTGCGTAAATCCAGCCCTCTTCTGTTTTCAAACCGACGCGGTACGGGCCGTTTCCTTTGATTTTCGCCTGATGGTACGTCACTTTTGCATTGCGTATATAGGCTACAACCGTCATGTTTTTCTCATTCAGATGCGCTGAATAAGAACCGGTCGTTGTTTCCAAATGGATATATACAGGACGATCGGCATATCGCTCTAAAGAAGTTTGCACATCTTCTTTTATGATCGCTTTCATAGCTGCTCCCCTCTTTCTTCTTTTAAAAATTGCAAACGCTTCGTATGTAGTTCAACCAATTCATATTTCTCAATCGGCCGCAGCCGGGAATCTACAATTCGCTGCACCGCCAGAGCAAACTTTTCCTCGGGTGTCTTCCGGAGCCTCGGATGTGTTCTTTGATCAAGCAGTTCAAGATCAATTGCCTTCTCCGCTTCTTCAAGGGTTGAAGCCGGGAGAGTGCGGTTATTCCACAGTGCCTGATAGGCTTTTGCTATGTCTTTATCAGTGCCCATTGTACAGCTCCTTTACATACTCGTAATGATTATACATAATTTAAGCTATCGCTGGAAAGCGAAAGGCTTAGCGGCTTTTTATCGGCCGCTTCCATTTGATCTGTGAAAAGGTAAACAAAAGCAATGCTGCCCATATACAAATGAAGGTGAACGCTTTTTGCCCGGAAAACGGTTCATGATACACAAATACGCCGAGCATAAGGGTAATGGTCGGCGCTATATATTGCAAAATGCCGACTTGATACAGCGGCAGACGCTTTGCCCCCTCTGCAAACAGCAACAGCGGCAAGGCCGTAAATACGCCTGCGAAAAATAGGAGCGCCCATGTTCCTGCCCCCAAGGACCCGGAAGCGCTCCCGTCAGCTGTATATCCTAAATAAATAAGTGCAGCCGGGGTAATCAAAAGCGTCTCCAGCGTCAGTCCGATCGTGCTGGACATGCGGGTTCTTTTTTTGCATAAACCGTACAGGCCGAAGCTGAATGCAAGCAGCAATGCGATATAAGGAACCGCGCCATATTGAAACGCAGATATGATCACGGCCGCCCCGGCAATAGAAACGGCTGCTGTTTGCACCTTGTTAAGCTTTTCTTTTAAGAATAGGATGCCCAAAAGAACGGAAACGAGCGGATTAATGTAATACCCGAGACTTGCTTCAAGCAAAAAGCCGTGATTGACGGCCCATATGTACACAAACCAATTAACGGAAATTAAAACGGAAGCGAAAAAAAGCGCCAGCAGGCCCCCTTCCGATTTCAAAAGACGCAGTTCACGCCATCCGGTTTTCCACTTCTTAAGCACAGTTAAAAGCACACACATGAAAACAAATGACCATAAAATCCGGTGAGCTAAAATGTCCAATGCGGGTATTTGTTCAAGAAGTTTCCAATAGACCGGAAACAGCCCCCACATGGCGAAAGAACAAGCGGTATAAATGATTCCTTTTCTTGCGTTATTCCCTTGCACGGCCTTCCCCTACCTTTCTGTAAACAGATTATATTATATCACGGGAAGCTTCCGGCGGGCATATACTATGTTGTCCGTTAAGAAAGGGTGAGATGCCGTGTTTGATTGGAACAAATATTTTCCCTTCCAAAATCAGTTCTCTAAAGAAACGTTTAAAAATGCTGATCCGAAAGATGTCGAGACATATGTCAACCGAGTAATGGAAAGCGTATTCGGCGCCGGTTATGCCGGACAGTTCCCTTTTCGCGATCCCATGTCCAAAAATGCCGAGCCGGTCGAAGCGGAACCGCCCAAGCCGGAAATTGACCTTTTTGAAACATCCGATCATGTTTTTGCGAAAATTCCTGCCGAACAAGAAGAACTCGACCGTATCAGGATTAAGCATACGTCACACAGCCTCGTTGTAGAGAACAGCAGTCTGGGAGAAGGAAAAAAAGAAATCGTCCTTCCGAGCCTCGTCAAACGAAAAGGAACAAAAGCAGTCTATAAAGACGGGATGATTGAAGTTATGTTTTCAAAACAGGAAGACTACAATCTATCGGAAGTGGAGATTTTAAGATAAAAAAACGGCCCGCGCGATGCAGGCCGTTTTTTCTTTAATAAAATGGCGGATAACCGCCGGCTCCCGGCCCGAAACCGCCGTATGGGACGCCTCCGTATCCGTAACCGGCGAACCCGTATGGATAGCGGGGTCTTGTAAAACCTGTGGCAATCACGCCTCCGAGAAGACCGCCTAAAAATCCGCCGAATAAAGGAGCGCCGAACAAAAAAGGACTTCTCGCCGGAAATCCGGCAGGACCGAAATTCCCGCGATACAATGCATGACGAGGGTACATGTTTTTCCTCCTTTATGTCTGCCTATTCTTAAGCGTATTCATAAAATGAGGAAATTGATTGGGCGATTGTAACAACATGTGCCTCTCTCTGATATTGCATTAACGCATAAACATTTTGGTTATAATTTGATTATATTTTGATTAACTGTTATACTTTTTTACAAGTTGCGACATGATATAAAACCATCAGGGGGAATAAAATATGCCATTACTTCGTTTTGACGTTATTGAAGGCCGGGATGACGCAGCATTAAAAAAATTACTGGATACCGCCCATTACGCCATGGTTAAAGCTTTTGACGTCCCTGTAACGGACCGTTATCAGATCGTTCACCAGCATCGGCCTCATGAGCTTATCATTGAAGATACCGGGCTCGGTTTCAAAAGAAGCAAAGATCTTGTCATCATCAGCATTGTCAGCAAAGCGCGCACCGAACATCAAAAAGAAACGTTATATCAACTGATGGCTGATCAGCTTGAAACAGAATGCGGCATATCACCCGAGGACGTCATGATTTCCATTACGGAAAACGGGAACGCCGATTGGAGCTTCGGGCTTGGTGAGGCTCAGTTTTTAACCGGGAAACTGTAAAAGGCCTCCCCGCTTGTTCTGAATGATTGCAAACTGAGTAAAAGAGGGATGTATGTTGGTTAGTGAGTTGTATCCTTGTTTGATATGCGGATTTAAAGGATTAGAGACAAGTCCCGTTTATAACGGCGAATATCAAAAAACATTTGATATTTGCCCCTGCTGCGGGTTTGAATTCGGCTACAGCGAGGACCATGACGTAAGCTTAGGGTTTATTGTAACGCCTGATCATTTAATTGAAGCAGCATTTCAGTTATACCGGAAACAGTGGATTGAGGGAGGAATGAAACTATTTTCTCCAAATGATGTTCCGGCGGAATGTAAAAATGATCATTTCCTTACATTCGATGCTTTATTAAAGCAATTAAAAGGCTTGAACCTCAATCTGAACAATTTTGATATTAATGGTTTTTATGACGAGTAAACCTTATCATTAAGAAAAGGCTGCCTTGGGCAGCCTTTGTTATTCATCACATGTGTCGTTGGCAGACCCCCCGGGCTCGCAAAAACTGTCTGCCCATTTTTGCATTTCCTGAAAAACGGCTTGCAGGGCCAAGCCTTTATCAGTCAGTTTATAAATGACTTTGACAGGTGTTTCAGGCAGCACCTGACGCTCGACGATTTCATTTTGTTCCAGCTCTTTGAGCCGCTCCGCGAGCATTTTTTGGCTGATTGTCGGTATCGTTTCGGTCATATCTTTAAATCGTTTCGGCCCGTCCATCAGTACATGGATAATGAGGCCGTTCCAGCGCTTTCCCAAAAGGGAAAAAGCAGATTCCATTTTAGGACACATTGTATATCCCACGTGAGTTCATCCCTTCATCTATGAATTGACAAGTTTTTTGTGATCCATTAAAATTAGTTTCCGAGTTACATTTAGTAAGCTTCTAACTTTTCTATTATGATAACACGTTTATCCGAAGGAGGAAACATGATGACATCCGTATTAGACGTTTTAAAAGAACGCGCATCTGTTAAAGAATACGATAAAGACGCGGTCATTACAAAAGAGGAGTTAACAGAACTCCTTGAAATCACAACGCAAGCGCCTTCCGCCTGGAACCTTCAGCATTGGCATTTTCAAGTCTTTCACAGTGATGAAGCAAAAGCTGCCCTGCTTCCGGTTGCTTTTAATCAAAAACAGATTATTGATTCATCAGCAGTTATTGCCGTATTAGGCGACTTAAAAGCAAATGAAAATGGTGAAGACGTTTATGCTGAACTGGCTGAGCAAGGCAATATCACAGAAGAGATTAAACAAACGCTTTTAGGCCAGATTAACGGTGCATACCAAAATGATCAGTTTGCCCGTGATTCAGCATTTTTAAACGCTTCTTTAGCAGCGATGCAGCTGATGCTTGCCGCTAAAGCAAAAGGCTACGACACTTGCGCGATCGGCGGATTCAATAAAGAGCAATTCGTTAAGGAATTCGACGTGAGCGAGCGTTTCGTGCCCGTCATGCTGATTTCAATCGGTAAAGCCGTTAAGCCGGCACATAAAAGCAACCGGCTGCCTGTATCTAAAGTGTCAACTTGGCTGTAAGATGAAAGAAACCCTTAGTCCGCTTAAGCAGACTAAGGGTTTTTTATAGGAATCGCTCACTGTACCAGGTTCGTGCCTGCTCTGCTTCCTGCTGTGTGAGCTGATGACCGCCCTCCTGCCATTCAAGAGCGACGGATGCATGAGCATCTGTCAGATACTGATAAAGCTCCTCCGATTCTTCTTTTGTACATAGGGGATCGCGTTTTCCCGCACCGATAAACACAGGCAGACCTTCCATATCAGGCAGCTTCACTCCGCGTATCGGCACCATCGGATGATGCAGAACCGCTCCTTTCAGTACATCTTTATAATGAAACAAAAGACTTGCTGCAATATTGGCGCCGTTTGAATAGCCGGCAGCAATCACGTTTTCTCTGCTGAATCCGTACATTTGCGCCGCTTCCTCAATAAAATTCTTTAATTCTTCCGTCCGTTCAATTAAATCTTTCTCGTCAAATACGCCTTCTTTCAGCCGCTTAAAAAAACGGGGCATGCCGTTTTCCGACACTGATCCTCTGACCCCAAGCAGACTTGCGTTCGGATCGATAAAACGTCCGAGCGACAGAAGATCATGTTCATTTCCTCCCGTTCCGTGCAAAAGCAGCAGAACATTTTCTGACGTTCCCTGTTCAAACACATGTTTCATCATCATTCTCCTTTCTCCATTTTGGGCAGAACAGCTGTAATCTGGCTGCGATGCTCTTCCAGCCATTCCGGAAGCTTCAGCTCTGTTCCGAGATTTTCAAAGGATTCATCCGTCATAAAGCCCGGTTCATCGGTTGCCATTTCAAATAAAATGCCGCCGCTTTCCCTGAAATAGATTGATGTAAAGTAAGACCTGTCAAGAATGTCAGATGAAGCAAGATGAGAATCAGCAAGAATATCCTTCCACTCCGCCTGCTCTTTTTCGCTAGTGCGGAAAGCGACATGATGAACTGTCCCGTAACCGCCGATACCTGTTTCTTTCGGCGCAAGGTCAACATCTATAATATGTCCGATCCGCGCCTCCGATTGCAGCCTGACAATCTGATGTTCTTCTCCTGTCTTTGAATAACCAAAGCGTTCTATGAGAAATTGAATGGTTGCTTCAGGACGGTACGAGTACAGAAGAACACCTCTCATGCCTGTGATCGCTTCTTTTTCGGTAATGCCCGGAGGCGTCCATTCACTCTGTCCGCTTCTTTCATCTTCCATTATGGCAAGCGGCAGGTCTTCTGTATCATTAAAGAGAAGCACTTGTTCAGACAGCATGATCTGTTCTTTTACAGACAAGCCGTTTTCTTCAAGCCGGCGCTTCCAAAACGCGAGTGCTCCTTTCGGCACAGAGAAATAAATTCTTCCGGCCTGCCCTTTTCCCACGGTTCCCGGGCGGCTTCCCTGAAAAGGAAAAAATGTAATAATCGTGCCCGGCTCTCCGTTTTGGTTGCCGAAATAAAAGTGATAAGTGGCCGGGTCGTCAAAATTAACGGTTTTTTTAACGAGCCGCAAACCCAGCACTTCAGTATAAAACCGTAGATTTTCAGCAGGATCTTTTGCAAATGCGGTAACATGGTGCAATCCTTGTGTATCCAACGTATTCACTCCTAAATATCTTGATTTCGAGATATTAACTATTCTAATTTAATATGAATGAAGATGCAACTAAAGTGTTTCAGTTAAAAAAGTAATAGAATTCTTTTTTTTCTGAAAAATATCTTGTGATCTTATCTGACACCTGCTATGATAAGGAGCATTATCAAGTTTCAGGAGGAAAGTAAATGGTCAGAAAAGCACTAATTTTCGTTCTCATCTTAATCCCTTTCAGCCAGCTGGCCCTGCTGTCAGTCGCTAATCGGGTTCATCCCATCATTATCGGGCTGCCTTTTTTTCATTTCTGGCTGCTTTTATGGATCGCAGTCACTCCATTATGTTCGTTTCTTATTTATAGGCTGCAGAAGAAACAAGGAGGACTGGACTGATGCCCGCAAATATAACAGCATTGATCATTACAGCCATCATCGTTTTAACCGTTGTCTGCATCGGCTTTATAGCCGGGAGAGACAAATCATCACGCACTTCTGTTGAGGAATGGTCTGTCGGCGGCAGACGGTTCGGGGGGCTCCTCGTCTGGTTTTTAGTCGGCGCGGATCTTTATACGGCTTATACGTTTTTAGGCTTAACAAGCACAGCCTACACAGGGGGAAGCGTTGCTTTTTTTGCAATCCCGTATTCTGTTTTGGCGTATTTTATCGCTTATTTCTTTCTGCCGAAGCTGTGGAAAGTGGCAAAAATACACAAATTAACGACGCTTGCCGATTATGCCCGTGAGCGTTTTGACAGTAAACTTTTGGCCAGTCTTGTCGCCATTGTCGGCGTTCTTATGCTCATTCCTTATATTTGTCTCCAGCTGAGCGGAATTCAAGATACGCTTCAGGTGGCCGGAACGGGTGTCATTAATGTCAATATGGTCGTCATCATCTCTTTTATTCTTGTAGCGCTGTATACTTTTTTCAGCGGAATTAAAGGGCCGACCTTTACGGCGATTATTAAAGACATTCTGGTGTGGGTGATTATGCTGTTTATGGTCGTCTCACTCCCGCTGATCCATTTTCACGGCTGGACGCCGATGATTCACACTCTGGCTGAAAAAGCGCCGCAAATGCTGACGATCCCGGATTCGGGGCCGAAAGGAATTCCTTGGTTTATCACAGCTTCGATCGTATCTGCGCTGGCGCTCTTTATGTGGGCGCATGCGGCAACCGGCGTATTTACGGCAAAAAGCGCAGATGCCGTCCGCAAAAACAGCATGTTTCTGCCGCTTTATAATATTGTTTTGATTCTTGTTATTTTTCTCGGCTTTATCGCGTTTCTTGTCCTGCCGGAAGATACCAATCCGCGGCTCGCTTTATTGAAGCTGATTCAAACGTCTTACGGCGGAGTCGCGCAGGGCTTTGCTTACTCCACGATTGCCCTTGCGTCATTGATTCCCTGCTCTATCATGGCCATCGGAGCATCAAACTTATTTGCGAATAACTTATATCGGGATTTGATTCACCCGAATGTGTCACCAAGCAAGCTGACGATGATCACCCGTTCAATGGTATTTGTCGTCATCGGGCTCGCGCTTTTATTCGGCATGCTGTTCCCGACTGCGCTCGTTACCCTTCAGCTTCTCGGTGTTTCCGGCATGGTTCAGATCTTTCCGGCTATCGCCGTCAGTCTGTTTTGGAAGAATCAAACGAAAGAAGCGACAATTATCGGTCTTCTCGTCGGTCTTATCGTGACATTCACGGTAAATATCACCCAATCCGCCCACGGTATATATGAAGGCTTTTGGGGTTTGACCGCTAACATGGCAGCCGTTATTATCCTTAACCCGTTTTTTGTAAAAAAAGCGGCTTCAAACGCCGTCAAAGACGGTTTATTCAATCAAGCGCCTTCTGATCAACTGAACCAAAAAGGCGCTTAACAGAAAGAAGCCGGCACGTAAATGTGCCGGTTTTTTACTTTTTTCACTTCCATTTGTAGGTAGCCACAGTTTTAGCCGGGATGACAGCTTCAAACTGCCGATTTTCTGAAACGACATGGAATTTTTGATCGGCGGATGTCTGGTTGATTACGACTGTCACAATGGATTGATCAGGATTAAGGAACGATACATTCGAGACTGTGTTTTTGGAGCCATAATTACTTTCTATCCGCTTTGCTCCCCGGTCGATAAATTTTGAAAAGTTGCCTGTCATATGAAAGATCGGGATATTCCAATAGCGGTCAGGGTTTTTAGCATCCTGAATAAACAGCGTCGGGTCTGGGGTGCCTATCCAATGATGCGTCTTGATTTGACTGTCGAGCATCGTCACCCACGCATTGTAGCTCGACGCGCCGTTGCGGAAATACTGCGCGATCCGGTCCGCCCCTGCCGTCCCCCAGACAGACCGCTCCGTTAAGTGAATAGATTGATCAGGATATCTCTTTCCGATTTCCGACATGACGGAAAGGTCACCGTCATAATCGTGAAAAGCGATGCCGTCTGCCGCCCGGTTTCCTTTTTTATCATCTAAAATCGGCGGAATATAGTTCCACGCCCCGCTCGCATTGTGATCATAAATCCAAATTTTCGTGTCAATTACGTGTTTTTTCATTTCTTTTTTTAAGGCCAGTGCCAGTTTGCGCTGCTGAGACGGCGGCATAAACATGCTCGGATAGTCGATTTCCAGCAAAGGTTCATTTTGAAGGGTCATGGCATAAATCGGAATTCCCTGCTTTTCGTACGCCTCAATAAATTTGCGGAAGTAAACGGCCAGTTCGCCGATATATTTATCTTTCAGCTTTCCCCGCTTGAGGTTTTCATTCGTTTTCATCCAAGCCGGCGGGCTCCACGGCGAGGCGATGATTTTCAGTTCCGGATTTATCGCCAGCGCTTCCTTGATGGTTGCTGTAATGTGTAAATCAATATCCTTTTGAATCGAGAAATGACGGAGCTTAGGATCTGTTTGGCCTTCAGGCATATCGTCATACGTATAAAATTCCTGTGCCGTAAAATCAGATGTCCCGATCGTTATGCGCATAACGTCCATTCCGATACCATCTTTGGGATCAACCAGTTTTTTCAGCACTTCTTTTCTTTTTGCGGGTGTCATTTTTGATAAGTTATGGATTGTGGATTCTTCCAGGGACGATCCTACGCCTAACACACTTTGATAGCGGCGCGACGAATCAATATACACAGCGGCGGAGTCAGAAGCCTTCTTTTTTGTCAATGTAAGCGGTGTTTGTTCGTCTAAGGCGTATTTCACTTCCAGCGGCCCGTCATACCACGTACGGGAAGCCGGATCTTTTTCAGAACTGAACCACACCCTTACTTTGTTTTTGTCTGAAGCCCTCTGATCAGCCGCATACACTTCGGTTTCCATGCTGCTTGATATGAAAAAGAAAAACATAAGAAAAACCAGCGTCATGTGCAGACCTTTTTTAAAAAACATGAACCACCATCCCTTTCCTTATTTTTATAAGCGATTCTAAATGAAAAGCCGGACAGTCACCTCCTTCCCGCTTAAATGAATGCGCTTTCAAAATTACTGATAAAAAGCAGGCTTCACACGACGGTGAAGCCTTCCCTTTTTACACCTTTAGGATACATATGAACCGTTTGTTTCAATCACTTTTTTATACCATTCAAATGAGTCTTTCTTAAGCCGCCTCATTGAACCGTTGCCTTCATTATCCCGATCAACATAAATCATACCGTAGCGTTTTTTCATTTCTCCGGTTGTAAATGACACGATATCAATAATTCCCCATGGTGTATAGCCCATTACATCCACACCATCATATGTGATTGCTTTTTTCAAAGCTTTTATATGTGACGATAAATATTCAATTCTTGCTGTGTCATGAATTGAACCATCCTCTTCTAATGTGTCGATGGCGCCGAATCCGTTTTCCACGATAAATAATGGAATCTGATAGCGGTCGTATAAGCGGTTTAATGTGTACCGTAAACCGGTCGGGTCAATCGCCCAGCCCCAATCACTCGCTGTAATATAAGGATTGTCCACGCCGTTTGGCAATCCTCCGTTTACGACATCCCCGGTATTATCGTTTGATACATCACTTTTTACGGTTGTAGACATGTAATAGCTGAATCCGAGGTAGTCCACTCGGCCGTTTTTCAAAATCTCTTCATCACCGTCTTCAAAGTGTATCTGATAGCCTTCTCTTTCAAATTCTTTTAACGCATAGCTTGGATAATATCCGCGAACCTGCACGTCCGGGAAGAAAAAACGCTGTCTCATCGTTTCTTCAGCCAGCATCACATCATCGGGATGAGATGAGTACGGGTAAATCGGAACATGTGATACCATGGCGCCGATCCTGAACTCGGGATTGATTTTCCTTCCCTTCGAAACAGCCAATGCGCTTGCCAGCAGTTCGTGATGGCCGGCCTGATACATGACTTCTTTTGCGTTTTCGTTTTCTTTGACGGCGACGCCTGAGTTCGTCCATAAAAAGATCGGATTATTCACATCCATCTTATTATTGATTTCGTTAAACGTCATCCAATACTTCACCTTATGTTTATAGCGTTCAAAACACACTTCAGCGAATTTCACAAAAAATCCGACTGTTTTTCTGTTTCTGAAACCGCCGTATTCCCTCGCCAAATGCAGCGGCATCTCAAAATGTGACAGCGTGATTACCGGTTCAATCCCATGTTTCAGCAATTCATCAAACACCCGGTCGTAAAAAGCCAATCCTTCCTCATTGGGCTCGGCTTCATCACCTTTAGGAAAAATTCTGCTCCAGCCGATGGACGTTCTTAAACATTTCAGGCCCAGCTCGCTGAATAACGCGATGTCTTCTTTATAACGATGATAAAAATCGATCGCTTCATGATTCGGATAAAATTCCCGCTCTTCAATTGTATCTGTTATTTTCCGGGGCACACCATGCGCCCCTGCCGTCATGACGTCCACTACACTCGGCCCCTTGCCGCCTTTATTCCATCCCCCTTCAAATTGGTGGGCGGCGAGAGCGCCTCCCCATAAAAAATCTTTTGGCAATGTCCCCATCGTTTATATCCTCCTTTATTTGACTGCCGCTTGCATGCCGAATAAATGCACTGCAGCCACTTCAAGCATCCGCTTCGCAAGTGTAGAAGAAATCCTGCCTTCACTTTCATATTATACGTTTATATTATAATTGTACCGGTATAATTTATCAATACATAAACAATTATAGTTAATTTACGAAATGGCTTTTAAAAACGATTATGCTATAATTCTGAAAGAAGCGGGACAATAAATGAATGAGGAATGTATATGTTAAAATACCAGCAAATCGCGATAGATATTGAAAAATACATAGAAGAACATCAGCTGCAGCAAGGGGATAAACTGCCTGTGCTGCAAACCTTAATGACCCGGTTTAACGTGAGCAAAAGCACGATCACCAAGTCCTTAGATTTATTAGAAAAAAAGGGGATTGTGTTTCAAGTGAGGGGAAGCGGCATTTTTGTCAGACGGAATAAAAGAAAAGGGTATATCAGTCTGCTTTCTAATCAGGGATTTAAAGAATCACTTGAAGATTTTAATGTCACTTCTAAATTATTAGCGCTGGAAGTGAGAAAACCCACGTCTGAGGCTGCCCAAAATCTGAATATGCCGCCTGACGGCGACGTGTATTATGTCAAGCGAATCCGATATATTGACGGGCTGACATTGTGTATCGAAGAGTCATTTTACAACAAATCGATTATTACGTATTTGAATAAAGAGATCGTGGCAGAATCAATATTTGATTATATTCGAGAAGGTCTCGGGTTAAAGCGCGGTTTTTCAGATTTATATCTGTACGCGGGGATGTTAAATGAAGAAGAAGCGGAGTACTTAGGTCTGTTTACAGGAGCGCCTAAGCTTTGCGTTGAAACGATTTTTCATTTAACCAACGGCCAGCCGTTTGACTACTCAAAAGTCACCTATCACTATGAGCAATCACAGTTTTTCATTCAGGCGAACAGCCACCTTTTTGAACAGGAAACGACATAAGACGGGCTTTTCGCAAACAGAAAACACCCAATGCGCGAGCGACGCATCGGGTGTTTTTTACTATTTCATATTCTTATTTAATGTTTCAACGGCTTTTTTCATTTGTGTATCGTTGTCCGCAAGCTGTTTTTGCAGATCCGTCATCAATTTTGCCGTTGTGTCTCCCGTTACAATGCCTGTTTGTTTCAGTTTCTCTTTTGCTTGGAATTGTTTAACGGCTTGTTCAAATGCTTTATCATACGTGCCGTTTACTTTCACGCTGTACCCCAGCGCTTTCAGCATTTTTTGCGCATTGGTGACGGTGGTTCCGGAATCCCCGTATTTGTATGTTTTTTTCGCATCTAAATACGGCAGGTTCGCATATTCAGGAAGCTTAACCTGATATTGCGGTTTGATGCCTTTTTTATGAATCCACTCTCCGTCCGCTGTCAGCCATTTAGCGATTGTCAGTTTAACGGTAGAACCGTCGCTGTAATCTTTTGCCGTCTGCACGGTTCCTTTTCCGAACGTTTTTTCGCCGATCAGCGGAATGCCCGATGATTCATGCAGCGCAGCCGACATGATTTCCGCGGCGCTCGCGGTGCCGTCATTGACGAGGACGACTGTCGGTTTTGTCACTTTGCGCTCTTTCGTCGCTTTCATGACCTCTTTCGTGCCGTCTTTGTATTCGACCTGCATGATATTTTTCCCTTTATCAATAAACATGTTGCTCATTTTGATGGCTTCATCCATCAGTCCGCCCGGGTTGCCCCTTAAATCGAGAATGTATCCTTTCGCTCCTTGTTTTTCGAGGCTGTCAATGGCTGAATTCAGCTCTTTTGCCGTCGATTCGGAGAAGGATGTGATTTGGATTTCGCCGATGTCTCCTTTTTTCATTTCAGAGTACACCGTTTCAACCGGGATGGTGTCACGTTTGATCGATAGGTTCAGATCGCCGACACCCGCTCTGTGCAGCACAAGCTTGACGTTTGTTCCCTTTTTGCCGCGGATTAATGCGACGGCTTCGTTTACATTAAGGCCTTTAACGCTTTTGCCGTTGACCTTCAAGATCTGGTCATTCGGTTTAACCCCCGCTTTTTCTGCGGGTGACCCTTTAATCGGCGATACGATCAGGATGCTTCCGTCCTTTTCTTCCACTTGTGCGCCGATGCCTTCAAACGAAGCGGAAATTGTTTCTTCAAAAGACTTTCCTTCCTGCGGGTCCATATAAGAAGAATATGGATCATCCAGGGAACTGATCATGCCTTTTATCGCTCCGTCTACTAATTTGCTGTCATCTGTTTTTTGATAGTAATCACTTTTAATCTGCTCGTAGGCTTTATTGAATTTCTCAAATTTGCTGTTCGTCAAAGCAGCCGAGCCTTGTCCGAAAATGGTCGTATTGCCCGTGATAAACAGCGTAAGCGCCGAGGCTGCGACCGCAGTGATCAATATAATAAAAAACAGTTTAAATTGCCGCTTCAAGAAAACACCACCTTTTTATTCTTACATTATTATCATAGACGAACGCTCATTCGTCAACTTCAAACGTGAGGCGCCCTTCTTTCCCGTTTACCCAAACCTATGCTTTTCTCTCAACATATGCTGAGGAAAAAAGGAGGATTCGGCCTTTGAGCAAATATTTAGAAATGCTGTCCTTATTCGGAGTCGGAGGGGCTCACCCCGGCGGGCTCGCTTTTTCCAAAGCCGTTCTCACAAAAGCGGCTCCTCCTCCTGGCGAACCGATTCTTGACGCCGGCTGCGGAACGGGACAGACGGCCGCTTATCTCGGCCACCTGCTGTACCCCGTCACCTGTGTTGATAAGGATCCCCTTATGCTTGAAAAAGCAGCAAAACGATTTGCCGCTGAAGGCTTAACCATTCCGGGCTATTTGGCGGAACTTGAGCGGCTTCCGTTTGCTGAAAATCAATTTTCCGCCGTTCTTTCCGAATCAGTTCTCACCTTTTCAAATCTTGATTCATCGCTGTCTGAAATCCTGCGGGTCCTTAAACCCGGGGGTATGCTGATCGGCATTGAAGCTGCTTTACAAAAGCCCATGCCGGAAAACGCCATCACGCAGATAAAAGACTTCTACGGTTTTACCGTATTGCAGGATGAAACGGCATGGAAACAGAGATTGCTTCAGCAAGGCTTTCAGAAAGCGGATTTCATTCCCGCTCTCTATGAAAACAATGCGCAGGAGCCGACTACAGAAATGGATTTATCGCCCGTTATTCAGCCGGTTCACTACGATACGCTGACGGCTCATTACGAGCTTATGCAGACGTACCGTGAATATATGGGACACTGCGCTTTTGTCGCTTACAAGTAAAACGGCGATTGTCCTCCTGTTTTCGTCCAACCTTTTTACCGCACTCTATCATAAGCTGACATAGAAAGATAGGTTGGATAGGAGGAGAAAAGATGCAAAACTATTATCATCTTTGCCGGCAGCACCAGGGAAAAGTAGCAAGAATTACAGAACGAAACGGCAGAGTCCACGTCGGAAGAATCGTACGGGTGACTAACAGCAAAGTGTATATCGCCCCTGTCGGCGGCCGTCACAGAGGATACGGGTTCGGCTATTGGGGAGGCTGGGGAGGCTGGGGAGCAGCCTACGGTATCGGCCTTGGTTTGATTACCGGATTTGCGCTTGGAGGTTTACTCTTCTGGTAATAAAGAAAGCCCGCTTTCTATTTTTCAAGCGGGCTTCTTCTTATTACACTTTCTTTACTTCATTAAAATATTCTTCAAGCGTTAATTGATGGTCATGGATGGCTTTTGCCGCTTTTTTGCCTACATAGCGTAAATGCCATGGTTCATACTCATACTTTGTGACATTTTCTTTGCCTTTAGGATAGCGGATGATAAAGCCGTATTCATACGCATGGTCTTTCACCCATTTGCCGTCTGCCGTGTTTCCGAACGCTTCATTCAGCTCATATCCGTTGCTTTTGCTGGAAATGTCCATGGCCAGCCCCGTCTGGTGTTCGCTTTGCCCTGGATATGCGACGGCTTCTTTCGCCTTTTTTTCACCTTTCAGACTGACTTCATTATCGAAAATAACTTTCTGTCTGTCATAAGAGCGGTATCCTGAAACGGCAACCAGGTCATAACCTTCTTTTTTCCCGGCGCTGAATAGTTCCGCCAAAGCATCGGCGGCAGGTTTGCGGATATATCGTTTCTCGATTTTCTCAGTAAAAGAAAATTCGACTTTCGGGATCACGAGATCATTCGGTTTATAATCTCCCGGCAGCGTGTATGTCTTATTCACGAGCGCAAGTGTATTTGTCGGGTTTTGAATGGTCTCAAGCCCGTTCACTTCTTTAATATCATTAAAATATTTGCTCTCCAATACAAAATCGCTGTTTTCTGCCTTCGTTGTTTTTTTGCTTGATGTGTCATCTGATTGTTTTGTTTCAGCTGCTGTTTTTGTGTCCTTGTGGCTGTCGCCGCCTGAAATGCTGCAGCCGGTTCCCACGATTGCGGTTACGCTGAGAGCGGCAGCGAGCGAAAACCATTTAGTGGATTTCTTCATTTTACACTTACCTTTCTTTTTTTGAATCAGGGCGATGCATAAAGAAGAGGGCTGCTTTAATCAGCATAACCCTCATCTCAAGTTTACGATACAGTATGCAACGCCAGTTTAATCATATCATGAAAAGTCGTTTGACGCTCTTCTGCCGTTGTTTCTTCTCCCGTTAACACGTGATCGCTTACAGTCAGGATAGACAGCGCTTTTTTGCCGTATTTAGCGGCAAGCGTATATAAAGCAGTCGTTTCCATCTCTACGCCGAGAACGCCGTATCTGGCAAGCTTTTCGATTTGGGAGTCTTCATTGTAAAACTGATCGGCGGTGAATACGCTTCCGACCGCTACAGGAAGATTGTTTTTTTGCGCTTCCTGGTACGCTTTATGAAGCAGTTCGAAGTCTGCGCAAGGAGCATAATCTACACTGCCGAAGGCGACACGGTTCATCTGTGAATCCGTTGAAGACGTCATAGCCAAAATCACGTCACGCACCTTCACGTCATTACGGATGGCTCCGCATGAGCCGACTCTGATTAAGTTTTGAACATCATAGCTTTGAATCAGTTCATTCACATAAATAGAGATAGACGGAACACCCATGCCTGTGCCTTGGACTGATACTTTTTTGCCGTTATATGTACCCGTAAATCCGTACATTCCTCTGACTTCATTATAGCATTCCACATTTTCAAGATAAGTTTCCGCAATAAATTTCGCTCGGAGCGGGTCTCCCGGCAAAAGCACTGTATCCGCAATTTGGCCTTTTTCTGCGTTTATATGTACACTCATTTCCTTTTCCTCCTGCCTATTCAAACTCCCACCCATTGTACACTGAATAACGGTAAGAGACAATCATCAGCATGATCAGGGCGATCTTGGGCAGAATATGCGGGATGACAAGCCTAAAGAAAAAGGAGTGAACATAATGGGCAAAAAACAGCGCAACCGGGTGACCGGCCAGAAAAAGAACAATCACGTGCCCGTTTCAGACGTCATTGCAGCTGATGAAGCGCATGGAAAAGAGCATTCCGCCGCTAAACGGAAGCCTTAACACTGTCTTTCCCAGACAATACGGAAGCCGGCTGAAGATTCAGCCGGCCCCGTCTTACCTCGGCTGGACGAGCAGCCGGTTAATTTTGCTCCATCCCGCAGGGTTAAGCCTGTAATAGGTCTTCCCTTTTCTTCCTTCGTCTATGAGTATGACATCTCCGGTCGCTATGAATCTGGCTTGATAGTCGTTTGGGACCGTATCAGGCACATTAAAAACAGAAAATGCCCTTTCCAGTGCGTCTTGATGATTGTCAGCGGCCAGCTCTGTCCGATAGACGACCCTGTATCCCTTTTTCTCGCCGTAGCGGGGTGTTTGAAAAATCGTCACATCATAGGCACAAGTCTTTTTTTTAAACACGGGCAGCGATAACAGCATCAAGATCCCTCCCTCTTATTTCTTAATAGTATTAGCGTTTTTTCTCATTTCTCCTGTCTCTATTTTTGTCGAAACAGATGATACTTTTCGTCAAAGAGCGCAAAAAGCGAAACGAGGCAAAGTCCGGGACTGAATCCGGCAAGGACATCCGTCGGAAAATGCGCGCCCAAATAAATTCTGCTGAATCCGATCAGAATGACGAGAACTCCGGTAAAGACGGTGACGGTCCGCTTTCTTTTCGTGAAAAACGGAACATGCTTGATCAAAAAGTAAGCGATGACGGGATACACCACTGCCGAATTCATGGAGTGGCCGCTCGGAAAACTGTATGAGGTTTCATGGACGAGCGGTTCAAAAGCGGGTCTGGCTCTTTCAATCAATTCTTTTATTTTTATGTTTGCAATCCGTTCAATGAGAAAGAGAAGCGGCAAAAAAACAACATCCGGCGTTTTTTTGTACATATACAGAGCCGCGCCTGTCAAAAGAAGAAGCGGCAAAAGCACCGCGGTCGTGCCGAGCTCCGTTATCCATAACATCAATTCATTCAGCCAGGCAGCCCTGATCCTGACAGCCGCTTCTATCACACGCTCATCAAAAACCCGGACGGCTTCTATCCGGATCGCTGCTGCGAGCAGAATAAACAATGCGAAAAGACTTGCTGGCTTGTACAACGTTTTCCCCCCATGTTTCATTCTCCCGAGCTGATTGAAAAAACCGAAGCTTTTTCACTTCGGTTCCGCAGTTTCAGTCTTCATCAAGCTCTTCGTCTATCATACATTTTTCTAATAAATAATCAAAGGTGATGTCGGCTATTTCGAAGATTTCCTCTTCACTCGGTATGTACCCGCGCATAGCAAGCTGACTGTAAAAATAATCAGCTATTTCTTCTGTGTCAATCACAAGATCTATTTCTTTCATGCAAACACCGCCTCCTTTTTTATGTTTTATGAAAAAACCGTTCAAATTATACCCGAAAGTTCTAAACGTTTTGTCCGCTCATATACTTTTAAAAAACAAGCCCCGGAGGGAGAAAAGATGATGACGAAAATGATGGCTTTATTGGACGGAGATGGATTTGATATCGTATTGGAAAAAGTGCTGAAAGGAATGTCGTTTGTAATCTTTGCCGGCTGTCTGCCCTGGTTTTTATATGTCACCGTCCGTTTTTTTGCCGGCTAGCTGAAATGCTCCCGCAGGCTTTCCAGCACAAAATTCATCATATCTTTATATTCTTCGTCACCGAACAAATGATAAAGAATCTTATAATCGTTATAAATATCAAGCAGCTCATCTACAATCGATACCGCCAGCACATGCAGGGCATCGGGATCATCAGCATCGCCTTCAAACTGAAGAAGAGCAGACGCGACGGTATCCTCGCCGATCTCATGAGATGCTTCCCCAACATAGTGGACAAACAGCAGCTGATGCACAAACTGATCCATTTCATATTTTCTCAGAACCAGCGTGAGATCCTCTTCCTCCGTTTCAAGCCACTCTCCGTCTTTCAGCCGAGTCAGCTCATAAATAATATCCTCCCAGCCATCCTCTAAATATCTCCATATTTCAGTTCTGTGACCGATGACACGGAATAATTCCTTTCCGTAGTCCTTTACATATACGACGTCGCCGATCAGAAATTCATATTCAATATCCAATTTCTCCATATCGACGATCACGCCCTCATAATCTTTATAAAGCTGGATGGACGATTCAAAATAAAGCACTTCATTATGATTGACTTCGTAAAGATAATGTTTATCAATTTGATGAACCTTCGTAATGGTGCCGACGGTTCCGTACATCACGACGACCACGATGTCTCCCACTTGAAATTTCGGTTTATCTGGCTTCATGCTGTCTCCCCCTTGCCGCGGACTGTCATACGCTATCGTATGCCGGCCGCCATAATTTCGCATGGGCATGAAAACCACAGGAAATATCTATTTCTGCACCTGTTCAAAATGTCAAAAACCGCAATATGCTTGTGCGTTTTTTCACTTACCGTAACAGAAGCGTCCGATGACATTCCGCTCTCGATCGACTGAGCAGTAACAATGCTGAAACAAAAAGCTTCTATTTTTTATGAGTTTTTGTTTTTTCTCTATGACGCAAAGGAAAATACCCGGCCCGAAGGCATGTTGACAATATCACCGCCGTAATGTTCAAGATTTGCTTCGGCTTTCAATGAAGCCACAACTTCAATCCGCTTCAACCTTGTCACATAAAATCCCCTTTCCCGTCCAAACGTCAGTGCCTCATCAGTCTTACCTAATGGATCATTTGATTCCCCTCACTTCATTTAAAAGTTTGATTATTTCTCCGTGAAAAAGAGGATCCTTACACGGGGCCCCGCCGGCAGCAGGCCTGATCCGGTGAACTCTGCAGCTATACATTCTACTGCCTTATGATACGTGCCGTCAGGAAGATTTGTTTACGTGCTGATCAAAACGGACGCGTTGCGGAATTTGCTCATACGGCACCTCATAAGCGAGTGATTTCAACAGAAAAAAACCGCACAATGTGCGGTTTTTCGTCAGGCGTGATGCACCTCGGTCTCATATTTTTCCCAAGCTTCATCAAATGTCGCCATCGTTTCTAAATAGTCGGCGCTCAGTTCTAAATAAGAACTGAGCTCGTGATAATCGCTTGACGTTTTCGGAAAGCCGTGATCTTCGTATGCCTGATTCGCAAACTGGCTGATTGCGTCCTGCGGCTTGGGATGCCTGTATTTCATCAAATAGTGATAAAAGGATTTCATGGGTTTCCCCTCCTGATGACTGTCTTTTGTTGTACTATTATACAATTCAAGTGTGAAATTACAACAAAAGAAGACTAGGAGAAGTCAAAATAATTTCGTTTCAAGATCCGTTCTGTCTCCATCAGCTCTTGATATGTGAGTGTTTCCGGTAATTTTTTTGCATCGACTAAAAAAAGCTGATTTTCGATTTCCGCTATGACCGCTTCCTCCTGATAAGTCATGCCGCAGGAGGAACAGGCGAATGCGGGTGTTTCTGTAATTTCTATGGCCCTCGTACCGTCAGGAAGCTCCCAGTACACAGCCGCCTGACTAGCTGACGCCTTCTGATTGCCGCACCACTCGCATGGCTTCACGGCGACTCACCTCCGACTTCCGATCCTGCTTTTTGCTCTTTCTTTTGCTGTGCAATAAATTTCTTTTCTTTCAATTCATCTCTCTTTTCCCTGCGGTCTTTCAGCGTTTCATGATCAGGGTTTGATGTAAACGTTTTCCTCCTGTCGATCCTCGATACATTTTCCGGTGTGAACGAAACCTCTTTGTCCGCGAAAATGGCGCTCAGTCCGACCGGCTCGTGTTTGGCCATCGTTCCCGGAAAAACAGATTCAAAATAGTCGTCGGCTTGATTCGGGATATAGTTTTCCGGCTCGGGATAAGATGTAATCACCCCTTCGAAGTTTCTGATCACAACTTTCTCCGGACTTTGGGAGAGCAAGTAGTTCGGCTGCAGGGCGATTTTACCGCCTCCGCCCGGGGCGTCGACGACAAAGGTCGGCACGGCAAAGCCCGTTGTGTGGCCCCTCAGTCCTTCAATGATTTCCAGCCCTTTTGACACAGGCGCTCTGAAATGGCCGATTCCCTCTGACAAATCACATTGATAAATATAATACGGACGCACGCGGATTTTCACTAAATCATGCATGAGTTTTTTCATAATCGGCACCGAATCGTTAATGCCTGCTAAAATAACGGCTTGGTTACCGACCGGAACACCTGCGTTAACGAGCTTTTCACACGCCGCTACCGATTCTTCCGTCAGTTCGATGCTCGTATTAAAATGAGTGTTCAGCCAGACCGGATGATATTTTTTCAAAATCTCACAAAGATTATCCGTTATCCGCTGCGGAAATACGACGGGCGCTCTCGTTCCGATCCGGATAATTTCAAGGTGGGGAATGTCACGCAGGTTTTTCAAAATATATTCCAGAATCTGATCGTTAATTAAAAGCCCGTCTCCGCCGGAAATCAGGCAGTCACGGATTTCCGGCGTTTCCCGGATGTAAGCGATGGCCGCATCAAGCTGTTTTTTCGGCACCCCCATTCCGATCTGTCCGGAAAAACGCCTTCTGGTGCAATATCGGCAATACATCGAGCATTGATTTGTCACCAGAAAAAGAACGCGGTCGGGATAGCGGTGCGTAAGACCGGGAACCGGTGAATCTTCATCTTCAAACAGCGGATCTTCAAGGTCATATTTCGTTTTGTGCATTTCTTCTGACAGCGGCACGGACTGCATGCGGATCGGACATCTCGGGTTATCGGGATCCATTAAAGAAGCATAATAAGGCGTAATGTTCAGGGGAATGGTTTTTACAGACATCCTGACGCCTTCTTCTTCCTCTTCGGTCAAATGAATGACTTTTTTCAGGTCATCGACGGTTCTTACAGTATGGGTGAGCTGCCACAGCCAATCATTCCACTTGTCTTCCGGCACATCTTTCCACAATTCAATCTCCTTCCAATGACGCTTCGGCTGAAACCATTTGTTTGTCAAACGAATTCCTCCTTATGAATGGCCAAACGTAAAGTCTTACACCATATATTCATATTTTCGAGCCCTTCTGAAATGCGGCAGTTGTTCACAAGCCTGCCTCTGTAGCCGTATCCCGCATGGTACAAAACGGCATTCATCCCGTAAGACGCTGCACGGGCTAAGGAAAAAAGATGGATGATTCCCCGGCCAGCGAGTTCCTGCTCCAACGCTTTAAACAAGTGTGCCGTTACGGAGTTCCCCCTGTAATCTGACAGAACCGCGCAATCGGTCATTTCAGCGTGCCCCAATACCGGATTGATATCTGCGCTTGCCGCCCCAATGAGACGATCCTGATCGAATGCGGCATAATAGACGGTGTTTTCTCTCATTGTTTTTTTAATATAAAGGGGATTAAAGACAGGAGTCGGATAGGTAAGAAAAACATGTTTATATAAGTGCGTTAAACGGTCTGCATCATCTTCGTCCGCTTTTCTGAACATCAGCGTGCTTTCTGTCTGAGTCAGTCCCCGCCGCGGTGTCTCATATAAACGGTCAACAGTCGAATCTTCTGATACATATGAATCTGACCGTCTCCGTTCCTCTGCTAAATATCGCACCATCACAACAGCCTCATCCCCGTTGTAATACCCGTCTATGACACCCTCAACAATAAAAAGATGCTTGACAAATTCCGGCTCATCGCCGCGCTTGGCAAAGAAAATTACCTTTTGAGCTCCTTTTTGCTTTGCTTCTGCCAAAACGGCCGGAATAAGCGCCGTGATCTGTCCGTCATAACGAATGACTCTGAGCCGCTCATTGAAACGGTCTGCATCAATCTCGGCCGCTCCCTTTTCAGCCCTCAGTTCCTTTATCAGCTCCGTCACCCCCATCTGCCACCCCGCACCATTCCATGATAAAAAGAGAAATGATTTTGACGGCATCGATTAACGCCCGGATTTCAATGTATTCATTCGCCTGATGCGCCGCCTTGACTTCTCCAGGACCGAAGACGATGACCGGCGTCTGTCCCGCGTGCTGCAAAAGCCCTCCGTCCGTTCCCCACGGGGACGCTTCACGAACCGGTTTTGCCCCTTTCATTTTCTCAAAAGAAGATTCCAGAGCGGAAATCAGCGGATGCTCATCCGGGAGATCATTCGGAAGCCACTGAGCCCCAAACCATTCTATTTCCGCGGGGTGGTGTTTAAACCATTCATCCCGATACTCCAAATCTTTCAGCCAGCTTGCGAGCTCTTCTTTTACTGCTTCGGGCGTTTCATCCGGCGCTATTCCGCACCTGCCTTCTATCACCACACGGTCAGCTACCGATGATGGCCACGTTCCCCCTTGGACGATGCCAATATTAATGGGAACCGGAATCGGAACGTCCCGATAAAGCGGGTCTGTGATACGGGCGTTGCGGACGTGTTCAAGCTCTTTAAGGGCTGTGATGACATGCAGGCTTTTTTCAATGGCGCTCACCCCTTCATAGCGGGTGCCGCCGTGTGCGGACAATCCCCTTACCGTAATGCGGAACCACATAGACCCTTGCTGCTTAACAAACAGCTTTAAATTAGTCGGTTCGGGAATAAGCGCCCCGTCAGCCTTGTAGCCCCTCATAACAGCCGCCAGTGTTCCCGCGCCGCCGCACTCTTCATCTACGACACTTTGAAACAGAACATCTCCTTTTAACGTAATCCCGCAGGCTTCAAGCGCTTCTAACGCAAACAAGAGGGCTGTATTGCCGCCTTTCATATCCGTTGAACCGCGGCCGTAAACTTTGCCGTCCTTTTCAACAGCGTTAAACGGTTCATACGTCCATGCGGCGGGATTTCCTTCCGGGACAACATCAATATGTCCGTTCAGTATCAGTGATCTTCCGCCCCCGGCCCCTTTCTTTACGGCTGTGATATTCGGGCTTTCATGGAAGTCTTCGCGTTCCGATACAAAATAAGCATGCTCTTTCAAATGTTTGACACTCGGCTCCCACACATCAATATCCATGTCGAACTGTCTCAGTTTTTCTAAAACGACTGCCTGTGCGTTAAATTCATGGCCGAACGTGCTTTTTTCCCCGATCAGCCGTTTCAGCAGGCTTACCGCTTTTGCTGTGTTTTCTTCCGCCCACTCAGTGACTTTCTTTTCTAATTGATCCATGGACAGACCCCCTTTTAAGAAAACATTCTCCCAATCTGATTTCGGCATCCGTTGTTTGAATGACATCGTCTATGGTCGTGCCATTCAGCAGTTCCTCAAGAACAAAAGCCCCATCATCTATGCTGATGACGGCTTTCTCTGTAATGATGAGATCTGCACAGCCCGCTGCTGTAAGCGGCAATGAACAGCTTTCGACCAGCTTCGGCCGGCCTTTCTGATCGGTGTGGCTCATGACGACAACCACTTTTTTCGCGCCTTGGGCAAGCTCCATCGCCCCGCCCATTCCGGGCACTTTTTTCCCCGGCACGAGCCAATTGGCGAGATCACCTGTCCTGCTGACTTGGAGCGCGCCTAAAATGGTAATATCTATCAGCCCTTTTCTGATCATGGCAAAAGACAGAGCTGAATCAAAATAGGAAGCACCCTTAACTGTACTGACAGGAAACCCGGCCGCATTGCATAAAAGCTCATCCTCCTCTCCGCGCTCCGGACTGCCGCCGATCCCAAGGACGCCGTTTTCCGCCTGCAGCATTACCTCCATGCCGGCCGGCAGAAAGTTCGGCACTAAAGAAGGAATGCCGATCCCCAGGTTGACAATCATACCTGAGGTAATTTCACTGGCGGCCCGCCTCGCGATACTCTCTCTTTCCGCTATTCCCAAGCCCATCTCCACTTCACTCCTTCACTTTGCACGACACCCTCCACGAAAACGCCCGGCGTTACAATATGCTCGCTGTCAAGTTCGCCGGCAGGCACAATCTCTGCCGCCTCAGCAAATGTTCTTTCGGCCGCCGCAGCCATCAGAGGGTTCATGTTGCGCGCCGTTTTGTCAAACGTCAGATTCCCGAATTCATCAGCAGTATGTGCGGACACAAAAGCGAAATCAGCCGTCAGCGCTTTTTCAACTAAATAGGACTTTCCGTCAATCGTTACGGTTTCTTTGTTTTCACAAACGGTTGCGTTATCAATGCCGATATCAGTTAAAATACCGCCTAGCCCCGCTCCGCCTGCGCGAATCCGTTCAGCAAGCGTCCCTTGCGGCGAAAATTCCACCTCAAGCGCTCCGTCAGTCATTTGTCTGCCCGCGACAGGATTTGAGCCGATATGGGAAGCGATCAGCCTTTTTACCCGCTTATGAACGATAAGCGGCCCGATGCCGATTTCCGGAAATCCGGCATCATTGCAGATGACGGTCAGCTCTTTAACGCCGCTCTCCAAAATCGCTTCGATTAATGACGGAGGTGAACCCACTCCCCCAAAACCGCCGAACATAATGACAGATTCGTCCTTGACATCGGCAATTGCTTCATGAATATCGATTTTTTTATGAAAAATAGACATATCAGCTCAATCCTTCTTCATCATTTTTTCAACTTCTTCTGCGGCCTGGGAAAATAGATCTGACAGCTCATCCAGCTCGGCATATGAAATCGTGAACGGCGGGGCGATGATGACGGCGTCTCCTTCTCCGCTGTCAATGCCGGGCTTTGCAGGGTAGATAAGCAGGCCCCGTTTTTTTGCCGCTTTAATGATTTTTTCGGTGAAGGCCTGTTTTTTCGAAAAAACGTCCTTCGTCGTTTTATCCTTAACGAATTCAACTCCGATCAGGAGACCTTTACCGCGGACATCCCCGATCACCCCGCTGCGCTCTTTGATTTCTTCTAATTTCCGCTTCAGCATTACGCCTTTTTCCTCTGACTGCCGGAGCAGCTCGTGTTTCTTAACATAGCGAAGCACTTCAAGCGCCGCTCTTGCACAGTATGGGTTGGCACTGTACGTATGTCCGCTCATAATGACCCCGGAGCCCCGCTTGATCGTTTCAATGATGTCATCAGACGCAACGGCTGCCGCTATCGGAGCGTAACCGGCGCCTAACCCTTTTCCGAGCACCGCGATATCAGGTGCGATCCCCCAATGCTCAGAAGCAAGCATCCGCCCTGTTCTCCCGAGCCCCGTCATGACTTCATCCGCGATAAACAAAATACCGTGCCGGCGGCAGACCTCCTCAAGCGCTTCATAATAACCTGCCGGCGGAGTGATGGCTGCCCCGGCTGCTCCGACAATCGGTTCTGCGACAAATCCCGCGATAAATGAGGAACCGATCCGTTGAACAGCCGTTTCCAGTTCAGCCGCCGCAGCTTTCACAAATTCCTCTCCCTGCAGCTCAGAACGATACATATTAGGTGCTGAAACGGCCGGAAACCGTTCGAGCAGCTGGGTGAAGCGATATCTCCGTTCGTAGAACCCCGATAATGAAAGCGCTCCCAAAGTAATGCCGTGGTAACTGCCCCATCTTGATAGGAAGACGGATTTTTGGTATTGCCCTTTTTCCTGCCAATATTGAACGGCCATTTTCATCGCTGTTTCGACTGCCTCTGAGCCGCTGTTTACAAAAAATGACCAATTCAGCCCGCCCGGCAGATGATCGGCCAGAAATAAAGCCAGTTCTTCTGCCGGAGTACTGGTGAATTGCGAGCGGTACACAAACGAAACGGAGTCAAGCTGCTCTTTTAAAGCTTGTATAATATCCTCCGTGCCGTGGCCGATATTGCAAGTGACCGCCCCCGATGCTCCGTCAAGATACTTGTTCCCCTCCTGATCATACACATATGATCCCTTTCCATGACTGACTGACGGATAATTTGCGTCAAGCTCCGGTTTGATTAAATAGCTCCCCATATCTTTCCACCTCGAAAACCCATTTGCTTCATTGTATGAACAGATGAATAACCGCATTCTTATCCTTCAGAAAGTTTTTTGCAGAAAATACCTTTCTGTAAAACAGGCTGCCGGTGATGTTCCGACAGCCTGAAGAGCGTTCTGGAAATTCTATTCCTATTGTTGATTTTATTCTTTGCTCAGCTCATCATCACATCATTTTTGATCTGAATCAGTATAAGCAGAAGGCGGAAAATTCCCGTCTTCTTTACTGTATGGGAATCATTATTTCACACAAATGATGATTCACCTTTTGTAAAGTATACCTTTCGATAATGGGCTGTTCTCTGATTGATAAATTATTTTTTTCGATCTCAGAAAAAACAGTATTCCAAAATCCACTGACTGCCTCTTTTGTGTGGTCAAGCAAGAAGACAGCGTACTTCCCTCCGGAAAATGTACCGATCCGGGCTGGTTCAGGCACATGGTCTTGATTGATAACAAGACAAACATCATAGCGGCATTTCTCTTTAGGAGTACGATTCGGATGGTCTTGCGGAATTCCTAAAATGACAGAATGATCAAGCAGACCATTCAATTGCGCCCAGTTTTTAAATGACTCCATCAGTTCTTTGTTTTGCTTTCCGCCATACTCTCCGATGTTTCGGAAATAAGCAATTCTTGATTCAGGTAATTCTTCAATCGTTATGTTCACATTTTCGCCCCCTTCTCCAGAAAGGTAATATGTATTAAAATGTTTTTCAAGCTGATTTTTCAGCATGGAAATAACAAAAAGCCTGCAGAAAGTGATGTTCTCTGCAGGCTGATTTTCATTATAGGATTTTTTTCAGTCTAACAAATAAAAGCCGCACCGACGATGATTAATAAAATAAACAATACCACGATCAGCACAAAAGTGCTGGTTCCGCCTCCGCAGCCGCCGTGCCCGTAACCATAGCCAAAACTGCCGCAACCGTAGCCATATCCGTACATACGCAAATCATCCTTTCTTCTTACGATATACGGCATTGTATGCGGGCCAACTCCCAATTGGTTTATGCGAATGCCCAACTATGTAAGAAAATAATGAAAAATTGTATGCACGCGCCGAAATCTTTTGAAGCCGAGTTTTTCATAAAAGCGGTTTACACCGTCCATCCCGGACGTCACAAGGTATACGGTTTCCATGCCGTTCAGCTTTGCCGCCGCCATCAGCTCATTCATCAATATCGATCCGTAGCCTTTTCGTTGGAATTGATCCAGAATTGCGACTTCTTCTATTTTTGCGGTTTTATCTGCTTTGTTGATGAAAAGCTCTCCGCAGCCGATCGGAATCGTTTGTGAGGCATCGCTGTAGCACACGACAAGCATAACCGTTCCGTCCTTATACAAAGGATATTTCCGCTCAAGCTTTTGTTCGGCCGCCGCCTCGCCAATGTAAAGGGCATCATAGATGTTCATAATAGACGACCCGTCGGCGAGGCTTTTTTCCGTCCCCCAAGCAGTGAGCGGGTGCCCGGCCTGCAGGTCCCCATTTTCCAGTTTCCTTGCAAAAAACAGCTCATCTTCCACTACGCAGCCCTGTTTTACCAGAGTTTGTTTCAGAAGAAGCGGAAACGTGTGCTCCGGAGCCGCTTTCACATGAATATAATTGGCTTGAAGCATGCCCGGAACGGACGAAAAAAACGGCAGCAGTTTGTCTAACTGAAATGTACGGTGCAGCTGAACAAAGTTATGTGAAAAAATCTGCGGCAAAAAAGGGTCCGTATATACACTGAAATGCTCGAACCTCTGAATGCCGGAAGTAAGCTCTATATACTGCTTCTCGGTTTTATCAAATTGATCGGTCATAAAAGCTCTCCTTTTCCTTACACATCCAACTGCATCTCTCAACCTTTTGTTATATTGAGATTTCTCATAATTTCATCGTACACCGGATAGAACGGCATTCCAATTGGTAATTGTTTAATTTGCTGAAAGGAAATGGGTATCGCCTTCTGATTCGCAAAAAAGCGTTTCGCTACGTCATGACTGATCGGATGGAGAACCCCTCTCAAATAAACATAAAATTCCCGTTCAATGCGAAACAGCATTCTCCCGGGCAGATGTTGAATACAGCCCGATGTCCCCCTGCTGATCGGCGGACCGTCCGGAAGCGCTTGTATTTCGCCCCGTTCTAAAGCCGGGATGTCATGCCGTTTAAATCGGTAAAAGCGAAATGCGCTATGATCAACCAGCCTTTTCTCCCCGTCTTCTATAAAATAAACATGAAACTGATCCCTGACGAGCTGAAAATTCGGAATACTGACGGAGTTCTCTTCCTCATATTGAAATAAAAACGGATCCGGAATGACGACAGTTCGCCCTTCATATAACGTATGCCAGCGCTCGTTTACAGGCTTCCTTTTATTTCGGTCAAGCTGATATACTTTCTGGTCCGTCCCTTTTACAAAAGACCCATCGATCAGGACAGACGGAAGCGATTGATACGTGTTCTGAAATGAGTGAGGTGTTTTATAGGTCGTATCCAACACTTCTTTTATCGGCAGAAATGATGTAAATGTGTTGAGCCTGCTCCAAAAAACAGAGTCTCCGTGATTCCAATGTATAACATCTTCATCCCAAAAGCTGCCGAACTTCTCTTTCACACGCTCAAGCAATGATCTCCGGTGCATCACTGAACAGTGATCAACGAGAAAAGCGGCCTGATCAAGCACCTCTTCAGCAAAACGATAGAAGTGAAATTGTTCTGTTCCGCGCCCGTTTACATGTATCACCTTCTGGCTGGAATAGACGGCATCAAACCCGCTGCATTGATTAAGCGCTTCCGCCATGCGGCTGAGCCTATCCGGATGAAATACGGTGTCGTCTGTCAAATAAGTGATGTATTCGCCTTTAGCCCGTGAAAGCGCATCATTAATCAAAACGGCATACCGGGTCGACTTCAGCCGTTCGGCAGGATTGATAAAACTGTTGTCATAATATATGCGAGGATCTTTTATATACGTACTGATGGCAGCCGAGGTTTCTTCATTTGAATGATCATCCATCACAAACAGCTCCCAATTGCTGTAGGTCTGATGCAAAACACTTTCAATCGCCTGTTTCACAAGATCCGGTTTGTTGTAACTCGTTAAGATAATTGAGATCTTCTTTTCCATCCCGTCACCCCTTCTGTAAAACGTAAAAAACGGCTCCGAAAGAGACAGAGCCTGATATCCGTTATTAAAAAGCACCCCAGCTGACGATGCTTGAAATCGCGACGTTTGATCTCGTATTATTGAGCGGATTTTGAAAAACGGCCAAATCTGACAGCACTTCTTTGACAATTACGTTTTGCAGTGTGCTGCCGTTAATCAGATTGACGCGTGATACAGGAATTCCAAGCTCTTTTGCCATTACAAGCTGACGCCGCAAATCTGAATGATCTCCGGACGGCTGACGGGATAACAAAAGAAGAAGAAGCAGTACGAGCTGAAATTCCTCCTCAAAACCCCCGTGTTTTACAGTTTCTTCTGAATCCAAAGTATTCCTCTCCTTCATTTTTTAATCTATACAACGTATGTCATACTCTTACAATCCGCATAGGCAAACAAAGCCTGATTCGAAAATTCAGCTGTTTGATTAAATATTGAAAAAAACACAAGCAAAACGGCATTCGACTTATACCAATCTCTTCAATCAGGAATATGAATAAACGTGAGGTTGAAATTGTTAAAGGAGGTGTATGTCCGCATGAGCGAGGATCGTTTGGAGCTTAAAAAGAACTTATTGAAAACTCTTTTAGCCCCTGTATTTGACAACAGCGCTTTATCTGGCGGCACAGATGGAGGAGATAACGTGAAAAACAGCGTAAAAGAATTATTGGAATCGGCAATTGATGCAAAAGTAGATGAAGCAGCGGCGAAAGACAGTCTCAGCGCACAATCTGTATTGGGAAGCGGTATTTCATTAGCGGCGAGATGGATTTTTGCAAGAATCCAGCCCGGCACTGTCATCAGCATTGTGATGGATTCAGGAGACATGATCGGCCCGGTTCAATTTGTTGCCTTTGACGAAATTCACGGAATCGTTTTTGTTACGCAGGAAAATTCCGTTACACCGGCAGGCTCTGCTACAACATTGCTTGACGTCGACAAAGTTGAAAGTGTCACGTTCACTTCGTAACAGCATATGAACGTTTTATATATCCGTTCAGGATATAAAGGCATATACACGTATTTTGACCGCTGGATCGAGGAAGGCTTTTTACAGTCTTCCGTCCGCTTTTTTTCTGTTTCTGAGTTTGAGGAAGATACCATCCGCAGTATACGGGCATTCAAACCAGACATCAGTCTGATGATGACGGGAGACCGTATTCCGTCTGAATGGCTTCAATGGCTGAAGACAGAACAGATTCCCGTTTATCTATGGATGACGGAGGATCCTTTTTATTTCGATGTGAGCATGACAATCGCCCCTTTCGCCGATGCCGTTTTGACGATAGAACAAAACGCGCTTGATGCTTATCGGCAAATGGGCTTACAGCACGTATATTATGTACCGATCCCCGTTAATCAGCGGCTTTTTAAGAAACAACCTGCTGAAGCCTCTCTTCACACAAATCTGCTTCTGATCGGATACCCGTATCCGAACCGCGTTGAACTGGTGAAAGCAGCGGCAAAGCTTCCGTATACGCTTCGTATTATCGGGAAGGGATGGCGCAGACATCTGCCTAAAAAAATCGCCAGGCAGCAAAATGTGCTCGTAATGGATGAATGGATTGCACCCGAACGTGCCGCATTATATTACAACAGCGCAGACGTGGTCTTAAACCCTCACCGTTCTTATCGGTTTGCGCTCAATCAGAACGGACGCGGCATCGAAAATATCAGTTTAAATACAAGAAGCTTAGACATTGCGGCTTGTCAGGCCTTTCAGCTGACAGACCTTTCTCCCGCGCCCCCGTTTTCATCATTTGTTTCTTACAGCGGGTTTGCAGATTTTGCGGATAAGATCCAATTTTATATGACAAACCCGGGTGAACGTAAACAAATCGCGGCGCTTAATTACCAAGAGACAGTACCGGCGTACACGTATGACCGGCTGCCGGCTGTGCTTTCGGCTATCCGTTCCAAGACTTTCTCATGAAACGCTCTTCACATCAAAAAGCAGCTTGGATAAGCTGCTTTTTTTATGTTTATTTTCCGCTTCTGTCAGTCAGTTTTCTCGGGTCAACCTGTTTATTGACCTGCGGGCGAAAGCTGATTTTATCAGCGATTCTTTCCCATGGCACCATTTTAAAATTTTGATTGGCCTTTTGGCCGTGATCTATATTTTCTCCGTCCTGTGCGACAAAAAGGCCGAACGGATATTCAGGCCCCAGCCCGAAACCCAGAACGTCAATTCCGTCTGTATCGCTTGTGCCGTCTGTTTCAGGCCCGTCTGTTATCTGAAAGTCCGCAACATATTTGTTCTGTCCCTGTCTTTCATAAATCGCGTAGCTGCTGTTACCCTGGCTTGATGCAAGCAGATAACCTTTCCCGTCAGCAGCGTAGTAAATCGTCAGTCCTTCAATATCAGGGGTTAAATGCCTGCCGTCGGCACGATCGATCACCGTTCCGTTACTGCCGCCGTCCGGCTCAGCGCTGAACTTCCAGATGGCCTCATCTTCTTCTGCGATATAAAGACTGCCGTATTCATCGTCTGCTGCCATCCCTTCTGTCTGAGAATTCATTTTAAACGCCCTTACCTTTTTGCCGGATATGTATCCATTTTTATCCGCATTTAATTCGTATTGTTCAAATTCGCCTTCTTTTCCTGTCACCATCGCGTAATATTTTCCTGTTTTTTGACTGTGGTACAAGCTGAAACCGTATACTTCATCAATTGCTGACGCAATCGGGCGGTCTGGGTCCGTAATGCTTTGTAATGTGCCGTTTTTCCCGTCAATGGCGTAAATCTCAATGGTATTCTTTCCTTCAGACCGATTGGATGCCGCCGCAATATCGACTTTTTTTCCGTTCAACGGAAAATCATAGCGGATATCAACATTGTTCAGTTTCCCGGTATGATAGGAATGAAGCATCTTTCCCTCTAGGCTGTACACGACTAAGCCTGATTTTTTATTGGTTGTGATCAATTTGCTGTTCTGAGGATTCTTGGAGTCCAGCCAAATCGCAGGATCATCAGCTGCATCACCGGCTGTATCAACCGGCTCTGTTTCCGCCGTCGCATTCACTGTAAAATGATAAGGATCAGACAGCTTATGCTTGGCCTGGGAAGAAACCGCACCGCATGTGAGCATCAATCCGGCTGCCGCGGTTAACAAAAGTGTTTTTGAATGATTCATTTTCCATCCTCCTTTTATGAACGTGCACTCTAATTGTAAAATACATACAGGAAGTTCAGTGTTAAGTTTTTGTGAAGATTGTCAAAATGTGAGAATTTATGAAGAGAAAAAATTGACGTGAGCAAATATTCTTTATGAATATTTAGTACATTGTTTTATTTGTAAGTTCTATTCTATTAATCGGGTAAAGCGATATGAAAGCGCATCAGATTAATGTTTTTCTCTAATTTTTGATTTATTGGTTTCTTTCATTAACTCGCTGAAATTGTTCAACATATGATGCATGGTAGAGAAACGAGAGTTGGAGGATAAGCCATGCCTAAACAGCAAGCAGTAGAGCTACAACCGTTTTTTCACGATAAAACTGTTCTCGTCACAGGCGGAACAGGATCAATCGGAAGCCAAATAGTAAAACGCCTTTTGCTCTTAACCCCTAAAAAAGTCATTGTGTTCAGCAAAGATGACAGCAAACAATATGTGATGAAACAAAAATACGCGGATGAACAAAGACTGTCGTTTGTGCTCGGCGATGTTCGTGACTACAGAAGAGTCAACCAAGTGATGAAAGGTGTTGATATTGTCTTTCACACAGCTGCGCTGAAGCAGGTTCCGACATGTGAGGATAATCCCTTTGAAGCCATTCAAACCAACCTTATCGGCGGACAAAATGTCGCAGAAGCCGCTTTGCTGCAAGAAGTAACGCATGTGATTAACATCAGTACCGATAAAGCCGTTTATTAAGATACTTACCACAAATAAATCAAAAAAAGAAGCTTACTCTGCACTCCTTTCCAAAGCAGCCTCCAATAAATGCTGAGCAAATTGTTTATAAAATTCATCTAAGTCATTACTCGCTTCATCCTGATCTATATAGCGGATACTGTAATTATCTTTATGGACAACCTTTATTGTTTTCTTCTTCAATTCCTCATAACGTTGGTAAGGTTCCAAAACTACACCCCCGCTTTCACAGGAGTATTATATGTATGTAATGGTTCGTCTCTTGACTGTTCTTTCTTTATCAAAGCCTCGCAAGCTTGTTCAAATGTATGGTTACTTTTTTCTTTATCCAGCGTTCAGTACCGATCTCTTCGCATATAAATATGGGAATGCTGGCTTTATTCAAGGTGCCCAGTAATTCAAAATGTGTTCTTGACATATGCCTTCTCTGCACCTGAGTCAACAATCGTCAAATAAATCTCGGGGCAGGAATAAGCCACCGCGAATGAAGAATGAGATGAGGTTTGAAGACATTATTTCTGTTTAAAATGCCGCTTCAGTTTTGCAGCGGTATTCCTAGGAAACAATACCACTTACTGAATAATTTTAAATTTTGATATATTTGTTTTTGGAGGTGAAGATTCATTTAATTTTTTATACCAAATACGAATTTTTTGTCCTTTGCTCAAGTCATCTTTATTGTTAAGTTGACTAAGTCCCAGTAAAACTATATCCGATCTATACTTTTCAATAATCTCTTTTTCACTAAGATTTTCATAGTCTTTAACATCAGCTTTTTCATTAGGTATGAGAATTGCTTGATTCTCTCTTTTTAAAATGACATAGCCGACCATAGTTTGCTCAGCCTCCATAAAATGTTTGCTATGTTGGTTTTGACACCCTAATGTTATACATAACAAAATTAATAGCATTATAAACACTCTATACACGTTCAAACCGCCCTTCTTGCATATTTGTAACAAGAATAAAACACTATTTTAGGAAATGACAGACTAAAACGCCTCATGTTTATGAATTTAAACAAATTCCCCCTAGACAAATGGAACACGGCGAGGTCTTCACCACTATAGAACCGCATAATTGCATCATGAAATATTCAATGGCTGATCAACCACATCGCCTTCTTTAAGCGATCTAATGTTTATATAAGGTTCTATAAGTCTATACAGCCTTTCCGCTTAATCATTTTGCTTATCTATAAGCAGTTTACATTAACTAAGGATATGTACAGTTTTTCAGACATGTTCAGCTTGTCCTTGAAATGCCGGATTGCTTTATCTTGTTCTTGACTTAAAATGTTTATCATTTAATCATGCTGACTTAATATAATGTTTAAGTGTTTTTATATGGCGGAATATGTGTAAGGAGGCGGTTTATTTGAAAAACGATCAGAAAATAACACTTGACTCTTCTTTTGCGTTATCCACTCTTATTGTCTTACTTATTGCATTGTACCCATCCTATTCTTCTTGGTTTGTCACAATATTCTTTTTAGGATTTGCACTAATATACACATTTGAAAAAAAGAGCAAATCTTCAAAACTAATTGCTGTTATCTCTTATCCATTATTTATTGTTGCGTTTGTTTACAGCATAATAAACAGCATGTCATGATCCACTCTAAATTTGTTCTTAAAATTACGATTTTAAGTTAAGTTTTAACTGCATTATGTTGAGAATATCACCTTTAATTGGTAAGCTGACATCTAAGGTCATACTTATACAAAGCAGGTGATATATTGAACAAAATAATCGGAATGACCGGATTAATTATCTCCTTACTTGTGCAAGGTTTCTCAGCAAGTGATTCATTGACTCATAAGATCGCTATGGCTTGTCTATTTTTGTTCTTATTGGTTTATAATTTCAACCATACTAAGGAGTTCTCTAAAAAGTCTCTGGCGATTATAGGCGCTTCCTTTATTGTGCTAATGCTTGGAATTTATCAATTGCTCTTTTTTACCGATGATTACTTTGAAAGTCGCGGTTTAAATTTTGGATTTATCCTCTTACTTGAAATTGTTTTAGTTATTGGATTAGTGACTGCTGCGCTGAATTTAATTAAGCATATTGCAGACCGCTTAAGGAAAACACCTGATGGTAAAGAGCGTTGACTCTTTGCCTTTTTAGCTAACCATTTCTTTTTATGCCGTCTTTCTATGTACAAAATCAAACGCAATATCGACTTTTACCGGCTCTCTTCTGTCAAATGATGAATTGACTCCAGACATTCCATCTTAATGGACTCTTCTTCATTTTTCACCAGAATTTCTCGATCAATTACCTTTTTGACAATTTACAAAAGATCCAGTCGCATTGCTCTCTTTGATAAGAGCTCTACATTTCTAATAGCAAGATTGAATATTGTTTGTTAATACACTCGGTCCCAACTTTTGTGTCTTAGAATTTGAAAGGCGCACTTGCACTTTAACATTTGTCATTTCAGCTGATATGGAATCAATCCTTCCAGCCCAATTAGGACTCTCTCCCTCGGGAGTCGGATATAGTTTAAATCGCCAACTGATTTCCCCTGTTTTGGCGGCAAACCTTCATAACCGTCGTAGCTTCCATAAGAAGATGGCTGAGGAAGGTGGACAGCAAGAATACTCATATTCGTTCTTGCAGCACTTGGCGGGTATAACTGCACTTTATAGATTAGTGCCGCACCCTTCGCATTTTTCAGTTTTTGATTTACCGGTTCGAGTACTGCACTACAAGGCATTGGACTTGCTTTCATTTGAGTTGGAGAGGCAATAACAGCAGCCAATAAAGGTATAACCAAGATAAATCGTTTCATCTACATTCCCTCACATTTTTTTGTTAATTTCCCTTACTTCCGCCTTGAATATTCATCACTTTTGAATGGTTAGCTTCATTAAAAGGTGAAAAAGGCAGTACTGGAGCTAAAGGAGCTACTGGTGCTGCCGGTAAAGATGGAAAATCAGCATATGAATTAGCCGTTCAACAAGGTTTCTCAGGAACATTAGATGAATGGCTTGCCTTACTAAAAGCAACAGCAAACTGAACACGTATCCTTCTCTAACGAGGAGGGGTTCTATCGCATGTCACACCGAATTGAGAAATTAAGAAAAAACACCCTTCCCAGCATATTACATTATGATAAAATATTACATAATCAGACGAAATACTAGGAGGGTGATTTTTTTGGAGCAATTGATCTCTTCTTCAAAAGTTGGCTTAAAAATCAATGAATGGTACAAATACATAAGGTTATTCAGTGTTGCAGATGCAGAAATCTTGAAGGAAGAAGTGAAGCAAGAAATAGAGCTTATGGAAGAAGATCAAGATTTATTGTTGTACTATTCGCTCATGTGTTTTCGACATCAATTAATGCTTGATTATCTTGAACCAAAAACCATGAATGAAGAACGACCTGAAATTTCAGACTTATCAGAAGAGATCGAAAGTAAACAAAGCGATCTAAAAGGAATTCTTGAATATTATTTTAACTTTTTTCATGGGATGTATGAATTTGAACAGTACGAATATCTTAAAGCAATAAGTTTTTACAACCGAGCTGAAAAGAAGATATCTATTGTCCCCGATGAAATAGAGCGAGCTGAATTTCACTATAAAGTTGCTGAAGTGTACTATCACATGAAGCAAACCCACATGTCTATGCATCATATCGTTCAAGCAATAGAAACCTACAAAGCACACGAAACGTACTCAATAAGAGTAATCCAATGTTCATTCGTCATCGGTCTGAATTATTTAGACATGGAGTATCCAGAAAAAGCAATACCGCATTTCATGAATGCATTAAAACAAGCACAAGAAATTGATATGCCACGGTTAATAGGTTCTTCTTTGTACAATCTCGGTTTATGCTCATTTACAACAGGACATATGGAGAAGGCATTGGAGTATTTTAAAGAAGGCGTCTCAATTTATCAAACTAATTCTCTTCACAATTCTAGCCGACTGCTTGACATACTTTTAATGCTGGCAAAAACGCACTTTAAGTTGTCCAACACAGTTGATGGAAAACAAGTTTGTGAACAAGGTCTTATGCTGTCAAAGGATTTGAACGATGACGTATTAGAGAAAATGTTTGATTTTCTTATGGGTTTATTCGTTGAGAATGACAAAGAACGACTTTTTAAAATCTTAGATTACTTAGAATCAAAAGCTATGCTTTCAGATGTGGAAGACCTAGCGACTGATGCAGCAATGTATTATAATGTAAATGAAGACCATAAAGTAGCTACAGCCTTTTATGAGAAAGTGCTTTATGCCCGAAAACAAATTCAGAGAGGGGATTGTCTTTATGAAATTTAAATTTGCATCGGCTTTTATCTTTTTAGTTATCTTACTTGGGCTTGTTGGACATTATCTTCTTGACGGCCACAAAGTTTTTAAAGAAGCCCGAAGAGGCCATACAGCCAGTATCCACATCGCGCTTGATCACCATAATGACTTCTCAGCGGAACGCCGAGGGCAAACCGCATAAATGTTTTGGCACTCCCGCATAGGGGGTGTTTTTTTATGATCTGTGTTCACCTGTAAAACTTTATGAAATGCTGTCCTTGGTAGTAAAGCTGCAACCAAAAAAGCACAAATAAATAGTATTGCTCTAAACTTGTGTGGCAATCATACAAAAATACAAAAGGAACAGACCTAAACAAGTAATGGAGAAGCACTTGTCACATCTGGATATTGACCGCTCATCAAAAACTGTCTGCTCCTAATCATTTAATTTACTTGCAGATTTATTCTGCAAGTGTCTTTTTATTTTATATAAAAGATAAGGAGCGTTATATGAAAAAGTCTTATGTTTTATATGGGATTTCAGGAGTTCTAATTGGTGCAATAGTTATATTGTTGATCAATGCATTCTTTATAAATAAAGGTGAACACTCTGTAAGTACTTCTAAAATTAATCCAACCGAGGATAAAATCTTTTTTATCTATTCAAATCCACTCATCAAGAAAAGCGTACTCATATCCACATCCCAAGGAGAAAAATTCAATAAACGATACTTTAAGGTACCGGATATACCATATATCCAGAAAAAAACCCCCTCTTCAGACGATATCGTCTTGTTAGCTGAACATGAACCATATTATTACACATTAAAAAACAACACCATTAAGGAACATCAATTGTCCAATCCATTTGCTTTTTGGTATCAAGGAGAGGATATTTCCGTAAAAGCCTATAATGTCGACACAAATGGAAATGAACTGAAAGTAAATGATAAAAAGTTCAATAAAAAATATAGCCTGACTTTGCCCTCCCTAGTAACCATGGGAGAAAGCGATGATAAGTATATTTACGTCATTCAAGAAATGTCTTTGTACGTCATTGATAGAAAAACAGAAGAGATTATTAAAACGATTGGATTAGCTTCCTATGGAGATGTATTTGATCACTCTGAAAAATATGTTGTGGCTAGCTCAGAACATGAACTAACTGTAATCGAAAAAGGATCATGGAAATCAAAATTCATAAAATATCCTGATGATCTCGAACAAGCGGACGCTGTGTATTACGACAAAAAAAGCGGTAAATTTTACGTTACATATATTAATAAATCCGGATACGCCTGCTTACTTGAGTACGATAAAGATTTTTCTTTTGAAAAATTCGATTTAAAATTTCCGTATATGAATGCAAAGTTTAAAAATCAAAAACTTTATGTGATTTCACAAGAGGAAAATAAAAAAGGCATTGGTGGCTATATGGGGATTTTTGATATTCGTACTAAAAAGAAACTTAATGAATTTGATTTGCCTGAAGAAGAAACAAAAGTGCAGGACTTTATGGTTTTAGATTAAACATAAAGAATAAGTTGCAAAGCAAAAGCCCCTTTTTCAGGAAGGGGCTTTAATTTTAAATTAAATAGATGTTTTATACGCGTTAATGGCTTGATTTCTCAAAAGCATATTATCTTTCGTCACCATTCCAAGATTGTATGCTTGTTTGATGATATCCAGCACTTGATTATCTGTTTCAGTTACAGCTCGTCCACCCGTTATTCTAGATTTCCAGTAATCGAACTGGTGATTTAATTCTGAAGTGCTTTTAAGGTTTTGATTATCAACCACTTTTCCGTTCTCGAGCGCATCTTTAAATTCATCAAAATTAATTGAACATTGGTGATTCGAATTACTTCCTGCGCCTTCTGTCGCTAAACTGCAAAATGCTAAAAACTTAGGGTCTTTCGTAATGTTGTAAGAGTTATTAAGGCCTTCCATAACATTCACCCTCTCTCAAATTTTACAACGTTGCTGTAAATGATTTTCATGTTTTTCCCAAGTCCTTCAACTTGAATCTCATTTGAAGGAAGTTCGTTCATTGGAATTTCAATATATTTGTCCCATCCTATCACTATCCTGTTTTGCCCAAGTATAGCATCATAATTTGTATATGTTTGCTTCACCTTTGTATAACAAATTTCTTCCGTTTAGTATTATTTCACATGTTATTTATTGGTAATTCCAGCGAGGTATTTAACTTAAATACAAAAAAAGAACCTGATTCTAACATGGTTCTTTTCATTTTAGTAACTGAATGGGTTTTTAACCACATATAAATGATTCCTGTACATTAAGTATGCTCACTTAAGGGAGTCTTGCTCACTCCCTATAGAAAGGGGGGTGATGCTTATGTCACCATTTCAGGCATTAATGTTAATGCTTGCATTCGGGTCGTTTATAACCGCCCTGTTGACATATATAAATAAAAAATAGACCTCCCTTAAGCCTCAAAACCTGAAGGGATAGGTCTACTAAGAAACCGCATCGAGTAAGCCTTTTGACGGGGTGTGATCAACACCATACTCTTTTTATTTTATGCATTTCTTATTAAAGAAATACACTATAACCAGTTTATATTTTACAGTTTGATTATAACAGATTAAACGAAACCATTGGAGTTATTTACAAAAAAATTATTTATTGGATAAAACCATTTTTTATAGATCACACAAGTGTAATACTTTTGCTTAAGCGTCCCAGTCTTCATCCTCAATCCAGTCGTCTTTCGCTTCTTCTAGTTCCTCTATTAAAAACTCTAGGAATGTGCTACTAACTTGTTTACCATATCCCTCTTGGTTATCCCAAAGAATGACGGGGCATTCACCATTTTTCATCTTGTTAGTATCAAGACAATAAGAAAATTCATCTACATATTCGATAACTACGAGACCATCAGAAAGGTTATAATACTTTTTATATTCATTGGTCTGTTCGACAACTTCAGCACCGTGAGAGTCATAACCGAGTATCATAGTCCCGTATGCTCCCCCTGAACCATACTCAGTCAAAAACCATTTATAGCTGCCTGGAAGGGTTACATTGAGATCCTCTTCTATTTCTTTAATCTGATCTTCAGTAACACCTCCTGTGAGAATTGAATTTTCTTTATTTTCATCAAAGAAAGTTTTTACTTTTGAATAATCCATTAAACCTTCACCTCATTATTCTTGGTTCTCAAATTGCTGAGCTCTCCATCTCCAATACCTTCTTCTGAAACTTTTATATTGTTTATCAAGTACTGGGTCATTTCTAAAACTCTGTCCATTCCCTTTCAAACCATGTAAAACATCACTGTACTTATTATGCCAGCTTTCAGGTATCTCGAGCATATTTCCAGGTTCTTCTTGAATCAAGTGATGCAAATTAATTTGGGTCCCATCTTTTGCAAACGGAGCGTTACCATTTTTCATCAGTTGAAGATTCGTAAGGCCTTTACGATTTTTTTGATTAAGATCAATATCTTTCATTGTATATACCCTACGGCTTACATCTCTAATTTTCCCTTTTGTTTTTACTTTGCCATCTATTTCATAGGCCTCATACTTCTCTTTATTTAACCAAGGGACATTTACTTTCTGACCAGTAAATGGCTTTCTCGTTCCATCCGGGATTTTCTTTGCATTGGTCAAAAGTTCATTTTTAAGGTTTTGGCTGTCAACCACATTGTATGGTACGTCACCCGCCAGAGCAAGATCATATTTAGAGTTATAAGGAAGTAGTTCTGGAAGTTTAACGTCTTTAATTTTCTTCCCTGCCTGCCCTGCCTTGTTTATGACCTTCCCCGCCGCATCAGCTTTGTTAACGGCTCCTGCACCTTTCGTTCCGACGACAGCCACAGCTGCTGAACCAATTGCATATGTCACCCATCTTGATCGGGAATACGCATCTCCATTTACCATATCTTTTTGATACGATTCCTTGATTGCTGCTGAAACAGCATCATATGTTTTAACAGGATGAAGTACTGCATTCCCCAGTGCTGACAGCGTTTCCCCCGGATCGGTTATGAAGTCCCATAAACCGGTTACCGTGTCTTTCCCGACATCATAAAGGCCAACGCCGGCTCCTTTTAAAATATCCCAAGTCACTTCTCCGGCTTCTTCCATCTGTTTTGCTTGTTCAAGCTTAATCACATATTGCTGCTGGGAAGGTTCAAGGTTCTCGTAACCGATCTTCTTCGCAATCTCCAAGTATTCATCAGGATCAGTTACTCCATCAGCGAGCTTTTTCTTCAGATCCTTAATTTCCCGCTCTTTCGCTTCTTCCTTCTTAATCGTCAAATAGGCGTCTGAGTGTCTTGTAATCTCGCCTTTTTTCTTATGGATGTCACTTTCTCTGTACGCCTCGGCATTATAGTGAAGCGGAGTGGCGTTTTCCCCCTTACCCGTGGCATTTTGAAGCTGCTGAAAATCTGCCTGAATGAAATGTTCATTTGCCTCGGTTTCTGCGTATTCTTTCGTTAGATCGTGATCAAGCTTTCCGAGTTTATGTATGGTATCGTTCCTTTTTTTATCTGCTGACTCAAGCTTTTGATCGACATCTTCTGTAGAGAAAACATCAAGATGAATAATATCGCTGATTTCATCAAGGATACCTTTCATTTCATTGCGCTGCTCCTGCATGATAGCTTGTGATTTATTCTTCGCATGGATCAGCTCGTGTTCTAAAAAGGACTCTTCCACAAACGAATCGGCCAATCTGGCATCAGCTACTTTTCCTGAAATACTGTTAAGAAACGCAATCTTCATATCGATCAGATTAAGCCAGCTGTCTGTAACACCAGCGTGATCTTGGAAGAATGCTTTAATGTTGTCTGCGCCTTTGCCTGAAAACTCACTGTCGTCTAAGTCAGCCATTCCCTGAAACGCTTTTCTGAGATTGATAAATTGTTCTCTAATTTGATCGTATTGTTTTACCCGCTTTTCCGCGGCTGAAATAAACGAGGCTGCTTCAAATACTTTCATTTACGTCTCCTTTCCACTTGATCTTATCTAAACTTTTTATTCTGAAACATATTTATAATACTCTTGAATTTCCGGCTTCACTTCCCAGTATTTAGTTCCGTTTGATGACACCAACATGTCAAACCATATCTCAAAGTTAGAGTCTAAATATACCGCATCTTCAATATTATCAATTGAATCCAAATGCAACATATACCCCAACCCTTTATTTGATTTATTTACATCAATAACATACCTGCCATCATAATGGTACCCAATTAGGACATATCCCTTAGGGAAGTCTTGAACTTCATTAAATTCAATTATCCCTTCTGTACTAAGAAGCTCAATACCATTAAACATTTCCATTCCATTGTGATTAAAAAGGAACTCTTTATAATCATTGGGCAAAGTTACCCCTAACATCTTTTCTAAACTACTAATTTCTTGAGGACTGGCTGGGTCTCTGAATTGAAAAGCAGCATCTTCCATGACATGCCCTCCATGTTGGAGCATAGGAAAAGTTCCGTATTTAGAAACAGCTTCCTTTATCCCATCAAGAGTCATGCGAATTAACTTTCCTTCTTCCATTTAAATTTCCCTCCTCTAAGGTGTTTAGGCCACTAAATTTTACCACACAACTGTATTTTAGTGTCCTAAAATGCCAAAACAGAATTTACAATCTTTGGTTTTATATTTATAATAAGGAAGGTTTGTCCGATATAGAGACAGAACAAACAAATTGGGGGAATTACATTGAAGAAATGGCTGTTAGGTATTGGCGCACTATCTCTAAGCTTTTCTTTGGCTGCGTGTGGATCTGATTCTGCTTCTACAGATAAAACAGATTCAGATAAAGCTAAAACAACGCAGCAAGAAGAAAAGGATGCAAAAGAGACAAAGGCAGACACCCAATCAAATGACAACAATGAAAAAGCCGAAAATGCTTCAAAGAAGGATTCGTCGGATAAAAAGGCGTCTGACAAAAAGAAAAAGCTGGTCGATGTAACACTTAACAGAACAGTTGATGGGAATACGATTAAAGTTAACTATAAAGGCGGCGTCAAAACTGTTCGTTATTTACTTGTTGACACGCCTAAAACTAAGAGCCCAAACTCTTGCGTACAACCATATGGTGAGGATGCTTCAGCAAGAAACAAACAGCTGGTTAACAAGGGAAAACTTCAACTGGAGTTTGATAAAGGAGATCGTACAGACAAGTATGGGAGAATGCTGGCTTACGTTTATGCAGATGGCAAATCAGTACAAGAAACACTGCTTAAAGAAGGATTAGCACGAGTAGCTTATGTATATGAGCCAAACACGAAGTATTTAGACACGTATAAGAAAGATGAGCAAGCTGCGAAAGATAAAGACTTGAAGATTTGGAGTAAGAATGGATATGCGACTGATAAAGGATTTAATGGCTGCGAAACGAAACCGAAGAAATCAGTAAGTGTATCTAAGCCGGCTCAAAAGTCAGTTACAACACGCCAATCCGAGACACATAAATCGAACTCAAGCAGTTCAGCATCAAGCAGCTCTTCTAACTCTGCACAAGCCTCCCCTTCTGCTGGAGGAACAGAACACTTTGCAAACTGCACAGAGCTGAGAAAGAAATATCCGCATGGTGTACCAAGCACTCACCCTGCTTATACATCTAAAATGGATCGGGATAATGACAACTTTGCATGTGAGAAGAATTAATTATTTTGAAGTCCTCTGGGGCTTCTTTTTTTATTTGTATATTTTCTTAGGCTAAACAAAAAAACATAAAGCGTATGAGCGAGCTCTGCGGCCCCCGTTTCACTATTTAATATCAGGACATTCAGATGAAACTGATTTGAAGAATTGTCGCACATTCTTATCTGCCACTAATGAATTGCGTTGACATTTCAAGAAATGAACAAAATAAAAACCCTGTTAATTACAGTCGGCGTTTAATTAAAAAATGAATCCGATTAGAATAGATCAATATTCAAACAATACAATCCTTACAATATATTAGGTTGTTTTCGTATTCAATGTCAGACAGAATATTGTACGAATACTTCTGTTTTTACAGTAAATACAATAAAGAGGAGGTGCTGATTTTTTGGAGTTAAAAAACATCGTTCATTCTTACAACATTACAAATATTTTAGGTTATCTCAGACGCTCTCGTCAGGATATGGAGCGAGAAAAAAGAACAGGCGAAGATACGCTAACAGAACAAAATGAACTCATGAATAAAATACTGAAGTCGATTGAAATCGCCTATGAATTAAAAATGGAAATCGGGTCAGGAGAAAGCATTGAGGGCCGCCCTGTTTTTAAAGAATGTCTTAAAGACCTCGAGGAAGGCAAGTACCAGGCAATTGCTGTTAAAGAAATAACAAGACTCAGCCGCGGGAGCTACAGTGATGCGGGACAAATTGTTAACCTTCTTCAAAGCAAGCGATTGATTATCATTACACCATATAAAGTTTATGACCCTCGAAATCCTGCAGACATGCGTCAGATTCGTTTTGAATTGTTTATGGCCAGAGAAGAATTTGAAATGACCAGAGAGCGTATGACAGGCGCTAAATACACATATGCGGCACAAGGGAAATGGATTTCCGGACTAGCGCCTTATGGATACCGGTTAAACAAAAAAACATCCAAACTAGTCCCAGTCGAAGAAAAAGCAAAAGTCGTTCAATTCATCTTTAACCTCTTTTTAAATGGGTTGAATGGAAAAGATTATAGTTATACAGCGATTGCTTCTCACTTAACAAAATTACAAATACCGACTCCATCAGGAAAAAAGCGCTGGAATCAATACACAATTAAAGCAATTCTGCAAAACGAAGCGTATATCGGAACTGTTAAATATAAGGTTAGAGAAAAAACAAAAGACGGTAAACGAATAATTAGACCTGAAAAGGAACAAATTGTAGTATCGGATGCACATGCCCCTATAATAGATCAAGAACAATTTCAACAATCACAAGAGAAAATTGCAAACAAAGTCCCCCTGCTGCCTAATAAAAACGCATTGGAATTAAGTGAATTGGCAGGCGTATGCACTTGTTCTAAGTGCGGTGAACCATTATCTAAATACGAAACTAGGCGAACGCGAGAAAACAAAAACGGCACGGAAAGTGTATATCACGTTAAATCACTCACTTGCAAAAAGAATAAATGCACTTATGTGAGATATAACGATGTTGAAAATGCCATTCTGGATTACCTCTCTTCTTTAAGCAACTTAGATAATAAGATTTTAACAAAACATATCATTTCAATGATTTCTAAATACGAAGACGTAAATAGTAATGTGAAAACAAAAAAGCAAATGTCTGAACATCTCTCACAAAAAGAACAAGAGTTAAAAAACAAAGAGAATTTTATCTTCGAGAAATATGAGAGCGGCATTTACACTGATGAACTTTTTTTGAAGAGAAAAGCTGTTTTAGATGAAGAATTTAAAGAACTCCAGATTGCCAAGCATGAGCTCAATGGAACCCAAGAAGCGCAATCAGAAATAGACAGTAATACAGTCAGAAACAACATAAATAAGATAATTGATCAATATCACATTGAATCAAGCACAGAAAAAAAGAACTCGCTACTAAGAATGGTCTTCAAAGAAGTTATCGTTACTATGACACAAAAAAGAAAAGGGCCAATTCCGGCTCAGTTTGAAATCACCCCTATCCTGAGGTTTAATTTTTCGTTTTCGACCTCACCGTCACTGATAGTCCCTCAAAATGCAGTAAATATCTTAAAAAACCGATAAAGCCGTTTCCCCGGTAAACACAATGGGAGCTACGAAGCTGTTGTCCGAGAAGCTGTTTCATCAGGCGAATCATCATGTTCAAAACCGCGGTACGGTATTTTGTTCGGTCCGCTTCGGCAATGTGCTAGGTTCACGCGGTTCCGTTATTCCTATTTTATTTGAGCAGTTGATGGCAGGCGGTCCGCTCACCATTACAGATAAAAACATGACGAGGTTTTTTATGTCGATTGATGATGCCGCAACGCTCACCCTGCAATCTGCGGCGATTACAAAGGGCGGAGAAACGTTTATTTTTAAAATGGAGTCCCTGAGGCTCGAAGAACTGCTTCACGGGTTTGAGGAATATGCGTCCCGGCACGGGCTGCCGCGCCCCGCCGCTGTTGAAGTGGGAAAACGTCCCGGTGAGAAGCTTCATGAAGAACTGACCTCTCCTCATGAGACGGAATCTTTATATGAATGGGGCAATCTTTACGCGATATTGCCCGACCCCGCCAAACATCCGGAATTTCGGAAGGTCAATCTCCCCAGATATCAATCCGATCAAGCGCCGCTCATCACAAAAGACACAATCGTAAAGATTATTGAACGATTACATGAAGAAAAAAAAACATAGAAAAAAGGCCTGTCTGATAGGCAGGCCTCATTGCTGAGCTCTATTTTTCAAATAAATGCAGGCAGGCTTCATAGCCCTCTTCCTTCAGCTTGTCTTTCGGAATAAACCGGAGTGCCGCAGAGTTAATGCAATAACGGAGACCGCTTGGCCCCGGGCCGTCATTAAATACGTGGCCTAAGTGGGAATCCGCTGTTTTGCTTCTCACTTCCGTCCGGATCATCCCGTGGCTTGTGTCCAGTTTTTCGTCAACCTCTTCTTCCTCAATCGGTTTTGTAAAACTGGGCCAGCCGCAATGAGAATCGAATTTATCCAGAGAAGTAAACAAGGGCTTTCCCGATACGATATCAACATACAGCCCCTCTTCTTTGTGATCCCAGAATTCATTTTGAAACGGCGGCTCCGTTCCGTTATTTTGTGTGACTTCATATTGCATACGGTTTAATGATTTGATTTTTTCTTCTTTATTAAAAGCCATCTTATCTGTCCCTCCAATGCTCATCCAGAAAGCCTTGACGTCCGGAACCTACACGGTAGCGCCCGTAGTGATCAGGATTTTTCTTATAAAAGTGCTGATGATAGCCTTCCGCTTCATAAAAAGGCTCAGCCTTTAAAATGTCTGTCACGATCGGCTTTTTAAATATGCCGCTTTCTTCAAGCTGTTTTTTTGAGGCTTCAGCGATTTGTTTTTGTTCATCATTATGGTAATATATCGCCGCCCGATATGAACTTCCGCGGTCTGCAAACTGGCCGCCTGCATCAGTCGGGTCGATCTGCTGCCAAAACAGCTCGACAAGCTTTTCATACGGATAAATGTCAGGTTGAAATGTGATTTGAACGGCTTCTCTGTGTCCGGTCGTTTCACTGCACACTTCTTCGTAAGTCGGATTCTCAGTATGACCTCCTGTATAGCCGGACACCACCTTTTCAATTCCGGCCTGTTCGTCAAACGGCTTCACCATGCACCAAAAACAGCCGCCTGCAAATGTGGCGATTTCTTTTTTTTCTGACATACGGGTGCCCTCCTTTGTTCATACGTGGTATTATTATATTATAGCATGTATAAACAGAATAAAAATAATTCTGCTTTCAGGGGAAGCTAAACGAATGCCACGCTGACTACATATTGGAGGTTCATGATTTGAAAGTAAGGACACAAATGATGTATGATATGGAAGCTTTGCTTCGAAAAGTGTTTAAACAAATCAGAAATGAAGTTAATGAAATTCTAGATAAAGAGCTGTCCAGGAACGAATTCACCATTTTGCGGATTCTCAGTGAACAAGGGCCTAAAAAAGTAACGGAATTCGCCCCTATTCTTGAGGTCTCCGCAAGCCACATTACCGCAGTGACCGACGCTTTAGTAGAAAAGGAATGGATCACCCGCATCCGTTCTAAAGAGGACAGGCGAATTATCAGAATCCATATTACGGAAGCCGGGGAGAAAATTGTCGATCATTTCAACCAGAAAAAAACAGAATACTTTTTTAAACGGTTTGACTGCTACTCTGATGAAGAGCTTGCAACGTTAATCAAACTGTTCAGCAAGCTAGACAAAAAACGCTGACGCGAAAAAACACAAATCCCTGAAAGGATCTGTGTTTTTTTATGAAGACTTATTGTTTCGGATGATAATAGGAAAATTCAATTTCATCCGTGTCGAGATTGATTTTATCCGCTTTTACATACATGCCGTTGTCTAAAGGCATTTCTGACAGACGGATCTCGATGCTTTTATCCCCGGAATGAACGTGCACAAATGACGGGAGTTCATAAAAGCTGTCCATATAATTCAGCACAAAGCTGATCGGCAGGCTTAATTCGCCTAATGAAAACTTCGTCACTTTCAAAACCACATCTCCGTTCTCCTGTACGGACGGTTCAAATGTGACGACCGCATTAATGGAGGTTGAGAATGCTTTGATTTTACCTGCCACGTGCACATCGTTATTGATGTCCACTTTGTAGTCAAGCTGATTCGATGCCTTCTCTTTTAAGTACGCATTCACAAACCTGGCAAGAGATTCTTTGGAGCTTGTGATATGAAAGCCGTACTCACTTTTTGTCTGATCTTGTATTTTCGCCTGCTCTCCCGGCATAACCAATAATGTCACAATTACCGCGGCGGCAATCACATTGAGTGCGAGAAGAACAAAAAACAGCGATTTCCACTTTTTCATCATTTCACCCTATTCTGCTGGTAACCCTTGTTTTTCAATGATGCCGTATAATCGATCGGCGATGAGTGCATATCCTTTTGCGTTCGGATGAAAATCATCATCCTTTGAAATCCGTCTGCTGCCGCTTTTTTGACTGAACAAGTCTTCAACATTCACCGCGGCGGCGTGAGGATCTTTTTCCAGCTCTTTTGCGGCGATCTTGTTCCAATCCGTTACAACCCCATTAATTTCTTTTAATTCAGGCAGCGTAAACGTGAATGGATTATACATGCTGACATACACCAGCTCTGCGTTTTCATTATATTTGCGGATTTTTGAAACGATCGCTTTGAACCGTTTTTCAAAAGGTTTCTCTTCCTTTTGGAACGGCTGAACCGTCAGCTGCATCATATTCTGGCGGAGCACCTTCATTAAGTCATTGCCGCCGATGGTAAAAAAGATATAGTCGGCGCTCTTTAATGATTTCTGAACTTTTTTATTATCAAGCTTTTCCAGCAGGTCCGACGTTTTGTCGCCCTGCACCGCATAATTTTTAATATCTACCGTTTTCACATGTCCCTTTTTCTTAAGAGATTCCGCTGCCCTGCCGACGTATCCTGAACCGTCAGGATCTCCTACTCCTTCAGTCAATGAATCACCGACCGCAGCTATGACAATATGATCTTTCGTTTTCGGTTCTGCAGCGTCAGAACCGGTGCGCTGGACAGAACATGCTGATAAAAGCAAAGCCAGTCCGGCGATCAATGAAAACATTCGCAGCTTCAATCTGGTTGCTCCTTCCCCGTCTACTAGTGGAAAGTGTAACATGTTTTTTCAGTTTTGAAAATGTCTAATCTGCCAGTTTACTTGAGCTCCTCAGCCGCTTTGACATCTGAGAGGATATCATCATACGGAACCTTCTGCACACCGTCATAATCTTTAAGCACCTTGCCGTCAGGTCCGACTAAATAAAAAGAAGTTTTATGTATCACCTGGTCCTCTCCCTCCGGCTTTTTGACGATTGCTTTAAAGCTGTTCAGCGCAAAATCTTCAATGTCCTTTTGGCTGTAACCGGTCAGAAAATCCCAGTTGCGAAGCGAAAGCGGATATTTGGAAGCAAATGCTTTCAGCTGTTTCGGCTTATCATTTTCAGGATCTACACTGAACGACACAATCCGCACGTCCAGGTTCTCAGCCTTCAGTTTTTTTTGCAGTTCGGTCATATGGGCTGTCATCGGCGGGCAGACTGTATTACAATTTGTAAACATAAAGTCGGCAATCCAGACATGCCCCTTCAGGCTTTTCAGTGACACTGTTTTTCCGTCTTGGTTCTGATATGAAAACGGTTCAATCTGATAGTTCAGCGGGTCTTTTATCGTTTTCCCCCCGCAGGCGCACAAGAGCAGCAAACAAAAGACGGCAGCGAAGATTTTCATTTTTTTCATTTCCATTCCCCCCCATGGATAAAACGCTTACAGCATTCATCATAAAAAAATTCCCGCACCCTCCCCTATCAAAAGGAAGGCGCTAAGGAATATGCACCGTTATGCGTTATGTTTTAAAATCTCTTGGTTGAAAACGGCCTCGTAATCTTTCCACTTCATACGGCGCTTGACATATTGTCGGAATGAATACACTGTTCTCACACTTTGTGAAGCAAAAACCTCTCTCAAATAAAGCTCAAGGTGCTGATGAATTTGAAAAAAATAATGTTCACCTTCCGTGACAACCGGTATTTCTGTCACTTTTACCTGAATCCCGTCCTGTCGTTTGAACTCTAGGCTTTTGAGTAACAAGATATCAATCCTTCTTTTTCGATTGTTTTCTTTTTATTATATACAATCTGAGAAAGCGTGTCTGTCATTTTGCGCGGCCGTTCTAAAAAAAGTCAAATTAACAGGTGAAACAGATCCTGATCTTTATTCACCTCTACGTAATGAAATCCTTTTTGATTCATCCGGGCAATGAGCGCGCCGTAATCTTCCCGATGCTTGAGCTCAATGCCGACCAATGCGGGGCCGCTGCTTTTGTTATTTTTTTTCGTGTATTCAAACCGGGTGATGTCATCATCAGGCCCGAGCACTTCATCAAGGTATTCGCGAAGCGCTCCCGCCCTTTGCGGGAAATTAACGATAAAATAATGCTGCAGCCCCTCGTAAATCATGGAGCGTTCCTTCATCTCCTGCATTCTGCCGATGTCGTTATTCCCTCCGCTGACCACGCAGATGACGTTTTTCCCTTTAATCTCTTCCTTGTACAGATCAAGTGCTGACACGGACAATGCACCCGCCGGCTCCGCTACGATGGCGCATTGATTATATAATTCGAGAATCGTGCTGCACACTTTTCCTTCCGGGACAAGCACAACGTCATCGACGACGGTTTCGAGCGTTTGAAAGGTTTCCACGCCGATTTTTTTTACGGCCGCCCCATCGACAAATTTATCGATTTTCTCAAGTTCAACCACTTGTCCGGCTTTTTTCGATTCAAAATAGGAGGCTGCGCCCTTCGGCTCTACCGCTATGATTTTTGTATCCGGCGAGATGTTTTTCATGTACGTGCCGAGCCCGGACAGGAGTCCTCCTCCCCCTACGCTTGCAAAAAGAAAATGCGGTTCAACGTCAATGTCATTTAAAATTTCGATGGCAGCCGTTCCCTGTCCGGCCATGACATCGGGATCGTCAAACGGATGAATAAACGTGCGGTTTTCTTTTTCACAGCATTCCGCAGAACTCTTATACGCATCATCGAAAGTGTCACCCGTCAATATGATTTCAACAAATTCTTTTCCGAACAGTTCCACTTGGGATACTTTCTGTCTCGGTGTGGTTGACGGCATAAAAATCTTGCCGTGAATGCCGAGGTGTTTGCATGAAAACGCAACCCCCTGCGCATGGTTTCCCGCACTTGCGCATACAATTCCGTTTTCAGTCTGCTCTTTTGAGAGCTGCCTCATTTTATTATAAGCCCCTCTGAGCTTAAATGATCTGACCACCTGCAGGTCTTCCCTTTTCAAATAGATATTGCAGCCATACCTCTCAGAAAGTCTGTCATTCCTCTGCAAAGGCGTATGTATCACAACGTCCTTTACATTTTGGTGCGCTTTTAAAATGTCTTTTACCTGGATGAGAGAGTCTTCTTTAAGCAACGGTTTCATTTACAGAGTCCTTTCTTATTTAAATCCCTATTTAATATGCCATTATAACATGAATATTCAAACAATAAGATAATTATTTTAATTTTGTAAATAAAAATAAATGAACCGATACAAGAGAAAAAGATATTTTCGATTGCACAAACGTGTTATACTTAAACCAATTAGAACCAAAAGGAGCCAATTCATGAGTGTAATTGAACAAACTGATCCTTTTTATCAGCTGGCCGGCGAACATCAAACCTTTTTAGAAGCGAAACGATTGGCCTCGCAATTTGCCTTATCTGATTTGCCGGTCTTCATAACAGGTGAAGTCGGAACCGGAAAAAAACAAATGGCCAGAGCGATCCATCATAAATCCCGCAGAAACAGCGAACTATTTATTACCGTTCACTGCAGCCAAAACGAAGAGCGGCTCGAATATGAACTGTTCAGCGCTGAAGGTGCATTAAACAGGGCCCGCCGCGGAACATTATTCTTATATGAAATCGGAGACATGCCGCTCTCGGTACAGACCCGCCTTCTTTCCGAGCTGGACGCCGGAATTTCCGCCCGCATCATTGCAAGCAGCACGGCGGATCTTGGCGATACCGGCGCAGAAAATACGTTCAGCCAAGATTTATTTTACAGGCTTCACGTGTTATGCCTTCCGCTCCCTGCTTTATCTGAACGAAAAAGCGATATACCGCTTCTTTTGCAGCATATGCTGACAGCCACCGGGCAGCATGTTCATATCGATCCGTCCGTTTATCCGCTGTTTGAGCGGCACACCTTTAACGGCAACATCAGAGAACTTCAAAATGCGGCGTACTATATGGCCGCGGCAGCATCCGGCAGCACGATTTATCCCGATGATGTCCCGCTGTATATCAAAAACAGCCAGAAAGCGAAAACAGCTAAGAAAAAAGAAAAACGGCTGACATTGATGGAGAAAGAAGAGTTTTTGTTTATTTTGGAATCAATTAAAGACTTAAATACAAAAGGCGAACCCGCCAGCAGACGGAGCATATCCGAATTAAGCGAAAACAGCACAATGACATTATCGCCCCAGCAGGTCAGAAACAGGCTTGATTACTTAGAAAAGATGCACTATGTGACAAAAGGCCGAGGACGCGCAGGAACAAAAATTACATTAGAAGGGTTGAGCTTTTTGCAGTCACTGCAAAAACAAATCCTTTAAAAAGGAGGACATTTGATTGTTCACAATAAAAGAAGAAATCGCAAATGCCGTCACACACGGAATCGGTGTATTGCTGTCGATTCCGGCGCTTATTTTTCTCATTATCTTCGCGGTGAAATACGGATCGCCGACAGACATCGTCAGCTTTTCAATCTTTGGCGCTTCAATGCTGCTGCTGTATCTCAGCTCGACTCTTTTGCACAGCATTCAGCATAAAAAAACGAAAGACATTCTTGAAATTGTGGATCATTCCGCGATATACGTATTAATAGCCGGAACATATACGCCATTTTTATTAGGACCCCTTAAAGGGGCGCTCGGTCTGACCCTTTTAATTATTGTTTGGTCGCTTGCCATCGGAGGCATCGTGTTTAAAATCTTTTTCGTGAAGCGGTTTATCATTTTTTCAACGCTTGTCTATTTATTGATGGGCTGGCTGATCATCGTCGCCATTAAACCGCTGTACGCTTCGCTGTCAGGCCCCGGTTTCGGCCTTCTTCTTTTCGGCGGCTTATTGTATTCCGCCGGCACAATATTTTATATTTGGAGAAAGGTTCCGTATCATCACGCCATTTGGCACAGTTTTGTTTTAGGCGGCAGCGCCTCGATGTTTTTCTGTATTTTGTTTTATTGCGTCAAAGTTCCCTTTATCTGAAATAAAAAAGCACAGCCTCTCTATAGAGACTGTGCTTTTTTTATGCACGGAGCCGTTTCTGACCGGCCGGATAATAAGCGGGCTTTATATGTAATTCAATGTCAGCCGGTTTCAGCCGTTTCAGTAATCTGCCCCGCAGCAGCCGGTCTGTTCCCGAAGTGCTGACGGGCACAATCGGGAGATCGAAACGAAGTGCCATTTCCTCCGGATTGATTTTGCCGTCTTCAGACAGAATCAGACTTTGCCCTTTTTGCAGACGGACTTCCGCCTCCTGAAACACGGCGTCCCGGCTGTCTCCGTCACAAATGATACCCATCAGCCGCAGCCATTTCCCGAGAAACGGCATCCGGAAAGCTTTCTCGCCAGCGATAAAACCAGCCGGCTCTTCAAGATGTCCCGCAAGCAGCAGAAGATCAGCCGGGTGCAATCTGGGATGCACATACAAAACGGGGCCGTCCGGTATCGGCTGATCATGATGAATGCCGATTGCCGATCCCGACACGTCAATGCAGCCTCTCATAAAGGCTTTCGGCCTCTCATACACCAGCCTCATCTGTTTTTGAAAAGAAAGCCGCGGGTCAAGCTCTTTTTGATTGATATATTCCTGAATATTTTTCATGAACATAAATACAACGTACATCACAAGGCAGCCGTAACGAATCAATTCTTGTCCCCCTGCTTAAATCAATTCTTTTTCTCGTATACAAGGTACTCATAATCATAAGGGTTTTTGTCATCTTTTACTCCCTGTTTGCGGGATGTCAATTCCCATTCAGCTTCATTAAATTCCGGAAAAAAACGGTCTCCTTCAAAGACATGGTGAATTTTTGTCATGTAGAGTCTGTCCGCATAAGGAAAGAGCGCACTGTACAGCTGGGCGCCGCCGATCACAAAGCATTCTTCATCCGCCGGGATCAGCTTGAGCACTTCCTCAGCCGAGTCGGCAGTAATACAGCCCGGGAATAAAGATTCGTCCCGTGAGGTTACAACGATGTTACGCCGGTTCGGAAGCGGGCGTCCGATTGATTCAAACGTTTTCCGCCCCATTACAATGGTGTGACCCGTCGTCACTTTTTTGAAATATGCGAGATCATCGGGAAGGTGCCAAGGCAGATCGTTATCTTTTCCGATCAGCCGGTTTTCATCCATCGCAAAAATAAACGAAATCATACGCTGACAGCTCCTTTTATGTGCGGATGCGGGTCATAATCCTCAATGATAAAGTCTTCAAACGTAAAATCAAAAATAGAATCAACATTTCGCGCAAACCGCAGTTTCGGCAGCGGACGGACATCCCTTGTAAGCTGCAAATTCACCTGCTCCACATGGTTTTGGTAAATGTGGACGTCTCCGAATGTATGAACAAACTCACCCGGTTCAAGCCCCGTCACATGCGCGATCATCATTGTTAAAAGCGCATAAGACGCAATATTAAACGGCACGCCGAGAAAGACATCCGCTGAGCGCTGATAAAGCTGACACGACAGTTTTCCGTCCGCGACATAAAACTGAAACAGGCAGTGGCAAGGCGGAAGCGCCATATGATCAATTTCGCCGACATTCCAGGCGCTGACGATTAAACGTCTAGAATTCGGGTTTGTCTTGATGTCGTGAATCAGCCGGGAGATTTGATCAATGGTCTCGCCGTCCGCTCCGCGCCATGAACGCCATTGAGAACCGTAAACCGGTCCGAGTTCTCCGTTTTCATCCGCCCATTCGTTCCAGATGCGGACTCCGTTTTCCTGAAGGTAGCGGACATTCGTATCTCCTTTTAAAAACCAAAGCAGCTCATGCGCGATGGACTTAAAATGGAGCTTTTTCGTCGTAAGCATCGGGAAACCTTCCTGAAGGTTAAACCGCATTTGGTAGCCGAACGTGCTGATCGTACCCGTTCCCGTACGGTCTCCTTTTTTTTCTCCGTTTTCTAACACATGACGGCACAAATCTTTATATTGTTTCATTTTTTTCATCCTTTTAAAGTAGTCTTTTAGTAGTGTAACACAATAAAAAATCATTTCTGCAAAATTTCTCAGAAATGATTTTTTTATTTCTTCTCGCTATTACACGCTCATCCAGTCAGGCGGCGTATTGCGGTCCCAGTAAATGCTGCCAAGCTCATGATGTGATTGAAATCCGTCTTCAGCAGTATGGTAATGAAAATTAAACCAGTAGCCGTCTTGCGGAGGATGATCCCGGCGGACGTGGAACCTTAAAAGATCTTCACCCGTCAGCCTGTTATACACATGAAAAATTTTTTCAGTTTTTCCGGCCGACGGTTTGCTGGAAATAACCACATCCTGATACGCTTCATCATCTTGAAACTTGGCCAAATGTCCTGTGATCACATCTTCGATTTTCGGCAGAATTTCACTTCTGTAATCATCTTCAATGACCGGAGAGATTTTGCTGCCGAATTTTAAAAATGATTGATTTTCAGCATCACCGAGAAGCTGCTGCTGATACGATTGAAACAGTAATTCAGGCTCCCGCCCTGCCTTCTCTTCTCCCGGCAGGGCGTGTTCATCATAAAAAGCGGTGTAATCATTCTGCTCAAGACTGCTCGACTGTCCTGAAGGCTTGTCTGTCATCAAAGCAGCCGGAGGAGACACGAGTCCGAACGTTACAATGGTAAACAGAACCACAAGGGTCTTTTTCATCCACAATTTCATGACAGATTGTTCCCCTCTGTTTTATTGTCCTCTTTTCCTTTATTTTAGCATAGATGAAAGCGCGGCGTCATGTCCGGCAGCGTATTATCATGCAATATGGGAAATTGGTAACTGTGACCGAGCGGATAAACCGCTTACAATAAGAAGGAGAAAAAGGAGGGGATGAGATGATTAACGCTTTATTTGCGACTGTATCACTTCTCACGCTGCTTTATTTTGTCGTTATGGAAATCACTGATTAACGAAAAAGAAGCCCATGATATCATGAGCTCACATGGATGACACCAAAGTGGAAAAGCGCCGTCTTTCTTTTCAGCACCTTGAAGCCGTATCGTTCAAACCGCGGGCTTTTCCAATGGTCTTTAAGCACTACGCATTTTTTCGCCGCCCGGACGGCTTGCGTGATGCACTCTTCGTTAAAACCCTCTTCTGCCAGCGCGCGGAGCGGTGCAATGCCGTCTGACGTTTCTACAGGTTCGTGAAACATCGGGTCAAAATAAATGACATCTACCGATGAATCAGGAAGCTCCCGCAAATAATCGGCGCAGTCGGCATGTTTGACCTGAATGCGTTTCATGGCGGTTTGGAGCTGCTGCATTCCGGTTTCCCACGTTTGAAGTCCTGTTTCTACAAGCAATGAGACAAGCTTGTTTTTCTCCAGGCCGATGACTTGTCCGCTTTTTCCGACTGCCAGGCTTGCCAAAATCGCATCGGATGCCAGGCCGAGCGTACAATCTAAAAAGGAATCCCCTTCGCGTAATCCGGCTGCTTTTAACAACGGCTCAGCTTCCCCTCTCAAAAACCGCTTTGCGCGGAACATCGCTGTATTCGGGTGAAAAAAGAACTTCTCCCCTTGCTTCGTGTAAAGTTCGAACCGTTCCTTTCCGATGACTAAAAGATCGCCAGCCGCTCGTTCCAGCATTTTTTCAATGGGCTGTTTATTGCGGCTGCAGTAAGTGTCACCCAGCTTGACACTGAGTGACTGCGCTGTGTGTATCGTATATTCGCTTGGTCTGTAACTCGTTGTGATCATTTTTTTCTCCAAAAAGAAAATGCCCGGAATTCGGGCATTTCAGCAGTGCGCATCGAAGGCATCCGTCAGATTTTTCATAATTTCCTCCATGTCATGCCCTTCGATTTCGTGGCGGGGAATAAAATGAACGACCTCTTTCCCTTTTAACAGCGCCATTGATGGCGAGGAAGGTTCCTGCCCCGTAAAATATTCACGCATTTTTGCAGTTGCGTCTTTATCTTGACCGGCAAATACGGTAACCGTATGGTCAGGCGCTTTTTCATGCTGTAAAACAGCCTGAGTCGCAGCCGGACGGGCAAGACCGGCTGCACAGCCGCACACGGAGTTGACAACGACCAATGTCGTGCCCTCTGCCTGTTCCATAAAACTTTCTACTTCTTCAGCAGTCGTTAATTCCTGAAAACCCGCACCCGTCAGCTCACGGCGCATCGGCACGACCAGCTGGCGCATATATTCTTCATAAGCCATTGACATAAAAAAGCCCCCTCTAAAATCCTTATATGAAGTCAAGGATACTATAGAGGGGGCCGGAATTCAATTGTTCAGGCCTCTGTTTTATATTTTCATGATTCCGCCTGTATTGGCGCTTGTTACGAGTTTGGAATACCGGGCCAGATATCCTGTTTTTACTTTCGGCTCGAAGCCTTTCCATTCGGCCTTGCGTTTTTCCCATTCTTCTTCAGGCACTTGTACGTCCAAAATCCGTTTTTCTATGTCAACGATGACATGGTCGCCGTTTTCTACGAATGCGAGCGGGCCGCCTTCAGCCGCTTCAGGCGATACGTGCCCGATTGAAAGGCCCCGGGACGCTCCTGAAAAACGGCCGTCTGTAATAAGCGCCACTTTCGGGCCAAGCCCCATTCCGACAATCTGAGACGTCGGAGCAAGCATCTCCGGCATGCCCGGGCCGCCCTTTGGCCCTTCATAACGGATAATGACAACATCTCCTTCTTTTACTTTGCGGTTTATAATGCCTTCAAGCGCGGCATCCTGGGAATCAAAGACGACAGCGGGACCTTCATGTCTTGTAATCCCGTCCTGTACACCGCCTGTTTTGATAATGGCGCCGTCCGGAGCCAGATTCCCAAACAGGACGGCCAAACCGCCTTTTTCGGTAAACGGATTGTCAAGCGGATGAATCACGTCATAATCCTTTACTTCATGACCCGTAATTGTTTCTCCGAGTGTGCGGCCTGTTACAGTCAGCGCGTCAAGATGAAGCGCCCCTTCTTTTTTCGCCAATTCATTAAGGGCCGCCGAGACTCCGCCCGCTTCGTGCAGATCTTCAATGAAGACGTCCGAGGCCGGCGCCAATTTCGATAAGTGAGGCACTCGTTCAGCCACTTCGTTAATGCGTTCTAAAGAGTACTCAACCCCAGCTTCATTGGCAAGCGCAAGCGTATGAAGCACCGTGTTGGTTGAGCCGCCGAGAGCCATGTCTAACGCAAACGCGTTGTCAATCGCTTTTTCGGTGACGATATCGCGCGGCTTAATGTCTTTTTTGATGGTCTCCATCAATTGGGCCGCTGATTTTCTCACAAACTCTCTTCTCTCCGGTGAAGTTGCTAGAATTGTTCCGTTGCCCGGAAGCGCCAGACCGAGCGCTTCAGACAGACAGTTCATGGAGTTTGCCGTAAACATGCCCGAACAAGATCCGCACGTCGGGCAGCCGAACTGTTCCAGCTCCTGCAGGTCGCTTTCACCGATTTTCCCGGCTTGATATGCGCCGACGCCTTCAAATACTGAAGAAAGCGAAATTTTGCGGCCGTCGCTTGTACGGCCGGCTGCCATCGGCCCCCCGCTGACAAAAATGGTCGGAATATTAATCCGCATAGCCGCCATCAGCATTCCCGGCGTAATTTTGTCGCAGTTCGGAATGCAGACCATTCCGTCAAACCAGTGCGCCGAGACGACCGTTTCAACTGAATCGGCAATGATTTCGCGGCTCGGCAGCGAATATCTCATGCCGATATGCCCCATCGCGATTCCGTCATCTACTCCGATCGTGTTAAATTCAAAAGGCACACCGCCCGCTTCCCTGATTGCTTCTTTTACGATTTTTCCAAATTCCTGCAGGTGAACATGCCCGGGAACGATATCGATGTATGAATTACAGACCGCGATAAACGGCTTGCCGAAGTCTTCTTCTTTTACGCCGGCAGCGCGAAGAAGGCTTCGGTGCGGCGCTCTGTCAATTCCCTGTGTGATCATGTTGCTGCGTAATTCTGCCATGGTGATCCCCCTACTGTTTTTAGACTGTGCATTATTTTTAAAATTTTCAGTTTATTCTAGGGCGCGTTCTGCAAATTTTACAGTATCTTTGCCCTGTCTCGCTTTTCTATTCTTTCTGTATTTCGATAAAAACCCTCCAACAATTAATATTGTACTTACTATATAGAGTTTTGAATCATTTTTCAACAATATTCTAAATAATTTTTATAAAAAGTGAATTCAAATAAAAAAGGTGCATGGCGCACCTTTTTGTTATAACTGTTCTTTTTTTCTGCTTTCAGTCATCTGTTTCCAGACTGAACCTTTCGCCTCTTCTCCGTGCTCAATCCGTTCAATCGCCATTTTGACTTGCAGGCTGACTTCGAATTCCGGATCGTCTTCCGCCGCTTTTAATGCTTCCAGCGCGCTTTCATCGCCGACTTCATATAAAAACATGGCCGCGCGCCAGCGCACAAGCTTGCTTGAGTCACTGAGCGATTTCATCATGGCCGGGATGGCGCTCGCATCGCCGAGATCCGACAGACAGTCACCCGCCGTCCTTCTGACCGTCACCGTTTTGTCTTCAAGCGCTTTGTATAACAGCGGAAGCACAGACGGCTTTTCGATCATTCCCAAATAAACGACGGCTTGTCTTCTGATCGAAGTCTTCGGATCATGCAGCGCCTTTTCCAATACTGGTAAATCGTCTTCATCCGGATCCATTTGCTCAAGATGGGCATAGCGCTGTTTCCAGTCTTCATCATCGAGCATCTCCAATGTCACTTTATAAGCTTTCCGCTGCACTGCCGGTTTGGCCTCACCCTTTTGCTGTGCGGCTGCTTCTGTCAGACGTTTGAGCCGTTCATCACTGTAGGCGGCCTGAAGCTCTTCTGTGACATCATGTCCGATTTCGGTAAAATCTCCGAAGCGCACGCCTTGTTCTTTCCAAGCCCGCTCAAATACGACATTTGAAGCTTCGGAACGCAGCTTTAAAATGGCTTCTTGGAAACGTTCCGGAAGGCCGAAGCGTTCTTCACGTTCGCCGTCCGTCAATTTGACCTGCATCGGGATTCCGCTGAACATTTGTACGAAAACCTTCACTTCACCGAACGATTCCTGTTCAGAACGGCTCTCAGACTGCTCCGTATGTTCCATTCCGAAAGCGGAACGGACCTGAGGCAGAATTTCCTTCCAGTCAAAACGGGCGTTTCTCTCCACAGCCAGGAAATCGGCAACGTGATAAACGCCCTTTACTCCTTCAATGTTTAAAATATCACGTACGACAGCCGGAGCATCATCTGCCTGATCGGGTTTGTAATTGTTGCTTTTCCCTGCCGGAAGCTCTTCAGTCAAAATCACTTTCATCGTGTTCGGACTCGGCGTCGGTTCTATTGATTTAATCTTCATATTGGTCCTCCTATGCGCAATCTGACACTTATTCTAACATAGTCGGCACAAGCGTTCTATTGCGCCGCTTAGCTTTTGCAAATGCCGGCCTCTTTTTGGATACGGGCGGCGAACTGCAAAAGAAATTGATGCCGCTCCTCTGCTAAACCGGCCCCCGCTTTTGTATTCATTAAGCCTTTAAGCTTGATTAATTTATCCTCTATATGGGCCAGCACACTTGTTTGAGTTCCGTACATCGGTTGACCCTTCGCGCCGGCAAACATAAAAGCCCTGCCGATGCCCGCTGCGCCGATCGCATCAAGCATGTCTGCATCCTGAACAACTTTCCCCTCCAATGAAAGCGGCCGCTTTTTCAGCAGTTCCCTGTGTCTGAATGACATTCTCGTGATAATATCCGCGATCTCCTGAATGGAGCCAGCCGCGATGTTGAAAGCAGCCAGCCGTTCTGTCACTTCGCCTGCCGTCAGCCTTTCGCTTTTTTCGAGCTTGGCGTCAATCAGATCATGAACCAGCGCGGCCGTCTCAGTGATAAATAAGTCGGCGCCTTCTTCTTTTGCCATATAAACAGAAAGTGTTGCGACCCGGGAAATATGAAGCCAGTCATGGCCCGTCCGTTCATTAATAAGCTTTTCTCTGACCCAATTCCTGACGCTTTCCAGCTGCTCTTTTTCGTTCACCGTATCACCTCTTATTGGGCCAAAAGCCTCTGCACCGTATCTTCAAGCTCTTTTGGGTTGACGTTCGGTGAAAAACGCCCGGTGACTTCACCGTTTCGGTCCACGATAAACTTAGTGAAATTCCATTTGACCGCTTTTGTGCCGAGCATCCCCTTTGCCTGTTCCGTCAGATATGTGAAGAGAGGATGAGCGTCTGCTCCATTGACATCGACTTTTGCAAACATCGGGAATGTGACTCCGTAGTTTTTCACACAGAACTCTTGAATTTCCGCTTCGTTTCCAGGTTCTTGGTTCATGAATTGGTTGCAGGGAAATCCCAATATTTCAAGACCTTCCTCCCGATATGTATCATAGAGCTCCTGAAGCTGCTTGAGCTGGGATGTGAACCCGCATTTGCTTGCTGTATTCACAATGATCATCACCTTGCCTCTGTAAGTCGATAGCATCATGTCTTCGCCTGTTATGGTCCGTACGTTTATATCGTAAATTGTCATCTGCGGCCCTCCTATTTACATTCTTCATTTATTTTACCTGTTTTACACTGCAAAACAAACGGAAACCGCTTTTTCCTTCCACTTAACGGAAAACGTTTTTTTCGAGGAACCAAACGGCTCTTTACCCGTCATAATAAAGAGCCGCTCCGAATTTATGCCCATTTGCCGCTTTTATCCCTGTCATTATGCGTTAAATGCGGTTTATTACGCCGGGATGGATTGAAAAATGGCTTAAAAATTTCTATAATGAAGAAAATTAACGGGGAATAACGGAGGTGGCATGTTGCCTATTAATATACCAAATCACCTGCCCGCTAAGCAGGTGCTTGAAAGTGAACACATCTTTGTAATGGATGAAAGCCGGGCTTTTCATCAGGATATCCGGCCGCAGAAGATCGTGATTTTAAATCTGATGCCGAAAAAAATCCAAACGGAAACCCAGCTCCTCAGGATGCTTGGGAATTCACCTTTACAAGTTCACTTTACGTTCTTAATTCCGAGCACACATACTCCAAAAAATACGGCAAGGCAGCATCTGGATGAATTTTATACGGATTTTTCCAGCATCCGCCACAAACGGTTTGACGGAATGATTATTACCGGAGCTCCGATTGAGCACCTGCCGTTTGAAGATGTTTCTTACTGGGAAGAATTGAAGGAAATCATGGAATGGAGCAAAACGAATGTCACTTCAACCCTCCATATCTGCTGGGGCGCTCAAGCCGGTTTATACTATCATTACGGCATTGAGAAAGTGGAGCTGCCGAAAAAAATCTTCGGTGTGTTTGAGCATACCGTTCTTAAAAAACATGAGAGATTGGTAAGAGGATTTGACGAGCTATACTATGTGCCCCACTCACGGCATACAGATATTAATACGGAGCAGCTGCAATCGGCTTCGGATCTGGATGTGCTCAGCGTTTCAGAGGAAGCGGGGGTCTGTTTAATCGTTTCAAAAGACGAAAAACAGATTTTCTTAACGGGTCATCCGGAATATGATACCGATACGCTACTTCAGGAGTATGAGAGAGACATAGAGAGAAATCTTTCAAACGTAGAAGCTCCTAAGCACTATTTTGCACCCGGCGGGAAAGAACCTGTTAACCGCTGGAAAGCTCATGCAACGTTATTGTTTATGAATTGGCTGAATTATTACGTATATCAGGAAACCCCGTATGAATGGGATTAATTTTTGTTTTGAGTGATACGGTGACAAAAATATGATAAAATACTCTTGATTCAGTATGCGTATAACAAAACTTTAAAATAATGGAACATATCAATTAAATTTAGTTTAAATATGTTGCCGCGCTTATTATAAAATGATGCACTTGTGTTATGTTTATCTATAGACAATAACTCCTTACGATGCATGAAGCTTGCTTGTTGTTGATTACATTGAGGTGAATTTACTTGAATACCAATAAAAAAGTATTAATTTTGACTGCAAATTACGGAAACGGGCATGTTCAAGTGGCCAAAACGCTCTACGAACAGTGTCTGCGTCTCGGCTTAGATGTGACGGTTTCCAATTTGTATCAAGAGTCAAATCCGATTGTTTCAGAGGTTACTCAATACCTTTATTTAAAAAGCTTCTCAATCGGGAAACAGTTTTATCGTTTGTTTTATTACGGAGTTGACAAAATCTATAATAAACGCAAATTCAATATTTATTTTAAAATGGGAAATAAACGTTTAGGCCAGCTCGTCGAAGAGCATAAGCCGGACATTATTATCAATACATTTCCGATGATTGTCGTACCGGAATACAGACGGAGAACCGGAAAAGTGATCCCGACGTTCAACGTTATGACCGATTTCTGCCTTCACAAAATCTGGGTTCATGAAAATGTTGATAAATATTATGTCGCCACAGATTACGTGAAGGAAAAACTGATTGAAATCGGCACTCACCCGAACAACGTAAAGATCACGGGCATTCCCATCAGGCCTCAATTCGAGGAATCGATGCCGAAAGAGCCGATTTATAAAAAATACAATCTCTCTCCCGACAAAAAAGTTCTTCTTATTATGGCGGGAGCGCATGGTGTGCTGAAAAACGTAAAAGAACTGTGCGAAAATCTCGTTCATGACGATCAGGTGCAGGTTGTGGTGGTATGCGGCAAAAACAGCTCGCTGAAAGAATCCCTCAGCAGCTTGGAAGGTGACAATGCCGACCGGCTGAAAGTGCTGGGCTATGTAGAAAGAATTGACGAGCTGTTCCGTATTACGGACTGCATGATCACGAAACCGGGCGGCATCACACTGACGGAAGCGACGGCGATCGGAGTACCCGTTATTTTGTACAAACCGGTTCCCGGACAGGAAAAGGAAAACGCCATTTTCTTTGAAGATCGCGGTGCGGCTGTCGTGGTCAACCGCCACGAAGAAATTTTAGAGTCTGTCACCTCCCTTCTCGCGGATGAGGAGAAGCTGAACCGGATGAAGGACAATATTAAAAGCCTTCACCTCCCTAACTCCTCTGAAGTCATTTTGCAGGACATTATAAAAGAATCTGAACTGATGGCCGAAAAGGCGGATATGGCATTATCGTAAGAGAAAAGCACACGGACGATTCGTGTGCTTTTTGTTTTTTTCCGGATAAGCTTTGTCACTGGAAAAATAAAGATGAAAAATAGAGAGCGGCCGCTTGACGCCCGCTCCCATATGGTGTATAGTTGAACCATCATTTAACAACGTAAACATACGTACGGTTGAATGATGACAAAATTTTTTTTAGCACGAAGGTGCTACAGTACTAGGAGGAATTAAGCAATATGCAAAACGGTAAAGTAAAATGGTTCAATAACGAAAAAGGATTCGGCTTCATCGAAGTTGAAGGCGGAGACGACGTATTTGTTCACTTCACTGCTATCGAAGGAGACGGATACAAATCATTAGAAGAAGGACAAGAAGTTTCTTTTGAAATTGTCGAAGGTAATCGTGGACCTCAAGCTTCTAATGTTGTAAAACTCTAAACTCAATACATGTTGATCAGATGACACAAATAGAGGAGAGGCGTATGCCTCTCCTATTTGATTGCCGTCTGAATCTCAATTGCGACAAGATTCTGCTTGCAGCGCTGCTCGATTTCTTCAATTTGTTTCTCCATTGACGGCATTCCTTTTTTCGCCATTTCCGCTAAATTTCCCAAATCACCGTATATTTCTTTAAATGTCTGCTGAAGGATTGTTTTTAAATCATTATCATTCACGGCTGGTTTTTCCCTTCTCTCCCAAGATACCCTGAATAATAGTAATTAAGCCCTAATTAATCAGGTTCAATAGTTATATCGGCTCATTTTATATATTTTTTCTATTTTCCGTACATATTTCTAAAAAAAAATCTCCAAACTATTTGCGGAGGTGTTTTTTAATGGACTCTGAATTTTTTCCAAACGGACTGACGGATAAACGCCAGCTTGAATTAGCGGTAGAAACGGCCCAGAAAACAACGGGAGCGGCTACCCGGGGCCAAAATTCAACTTTGGCGGAATCTGCTTACCAGGCGATTCAGGATGCCAGAACGATGTCACAATCCAGTGAACTGCAAGCTCTCGACCAGGATTTTCTGCAAAAGCAGCGAATGCTTCTCGACGATTGCCAGCATCAGCTCGATGAATTCGAAAAATAAAACCGCAGAAACTACTGCGGTTTTATTTTTTATTGATTTGTCAGCACCTTGCCGTAGGCTTTCAGCTTCTCCCCCACCGTACATTGGTTGATGCAGAAAGAATGAGCGTGCGTTTTTCCAAACTCTTTGCGAAAATGCTTTTTTACGAAACAGTCTTTGCAATATTCATCCTGAAGCTCAGTCAATTCTTTATAAATGCTTTTTTTATCCAATATCAGTCATCTCCGTTACCTTCTAATGTTATGCGGCTTTCAATCTGCCGGTCCGAGAGAATTTTTCTGGCAAGGTCATCCGCTTCTTGATTTTCCTTTCGGTTTACGGCTTCATATGTCGGTGTCAGCTTTAAGGATTCGAGCAGCGCTTCAATTTTATCCAGCCATTCGTTTTGCGTTTCATCATAGCACGGCCAGCTGCCGTCAAGCTGATGCAAAACGACGAGGGAATCCCCTCTTATCGTGATTGAATTTCTGCTTGCGCCAAGTTCCTGCACTTCCTTAAGGGCTTCGTACAAAGCGGCATATTCCGCCTCATTGTTCGTCTGAAGCGTTAAGCTTTTGTTTTTCCGTATGCGGTGCCGCTTGCCGCCGAGAGAATAATACACGACAATTCCCAGTCCGGCGCGTCCGCTTGTTTTGTCAAAGCCGCCGTCGAAATACACTGTAATGTCGTCAGGTTCGTGCGCAAGCTCTTCAGTAAGCTTTTCTAATTCTTTAAGCGTCCAGCTCGCGCCTTTTTCATCCTCAAAATAAATGTCTTTTATATAAGGAAAGCGGCTGACTTCTCTTGCAAGCATGCGCGCTTTCGGAACGGTCAGCCAATCTTCGGAAAAAAACGCGACAGGGCCTGTTCCTTTTGCTTCTATTTCGATATACGGCTTAAGATTCATTGAAATCACCTTACCATTCATTAGTTGACGGGCGTGTGCTATAATCAAACCATTCTCAAATTGAAAGGAAGTCAGCAGGTTTTGTTTAACGATGTGTTATGGATCTTATTTGCGGTCATTCATTTTATCATTGTTCTTCTGTTTTATAAAGGATTTGGCAAAACGGGCCTATTCGTATGGATCGGTTTCGCCACGGTGTGCGCCAACTTGCAGGTTGTCAAAACAGTCGAGCTGTTCGGGCTTACGGCGACACTGGGAAATATCATGTACGGCACCGTTTTCTTCGCAACGGATGTGCTGAATGAAAAATACGGTCCCAGAGAAGCGCGCAAAGCCGTCTGGCTCGGGTTTTCCACTCTGCTCGCTTTGACATGCGCCATGCAGGGGGCTCTTTTATATAAACCGGCTGCTTCAGATATCGCACAGCCGGCCCTTGAGACGATTTTCGGTTTTCTGCCGCGTGTTGCGCTCGGAAGCCTCTTGGCTTTTATTTTCAGCCAAACGATAGATGTTTATGTATATTCAGCCATTCGGAGAATCTTTCCTTCAGACAGGCTTCTCTGGCTCAGAAACAGCGGAAGCACGGCGCTCAGCCAGCTGCTGGATACATTTATCTTCACTGCCGTGGCCTTTATCGGCGTTTATTCCGCGGGCGTATGGTTCAGCATCTTCATTTCAACTTACCTGATTAAATTTGCGGTATCACTCATTTCTGTCCCTTATGCGTATGCGGCAAAACGAATGACACCGAATGGAGAGTGACGGATGATGCCCGCTGAAATTTATGTAGACGGTGCAAGCGCCGGAAACCCGGGCCCGTCCGGTATCGGTATTTTTATTAAACATGACGGGAAAACAGAATCTTTCTCAATTCCGATCGGCGACCATTCAAATCAGGAAGCTGAATTTCTCGCTTTAATTGAAGGAATGAAGCTGTGTGCCGCCCGCGGATTTGAGTCCGTGTCATTCCGGACGGATTCGGATATCGTGGAGCGGGCCGCAGATCTTGAAGCGGTTAAAAACAAGGCTTTCCAGCCGTTTGTGGACGAAATCATCCAGTTAAAGGCCGGATTTCCATTGTTTTTCATTAAGTGGATTCCCGGCAGACAAAACCAAACAGCCGATCAGCTCGCAAAAAAAGCGATTCGGCTGAATAAATAACCGGAATGAAATTGCGTCTCACTGTTCATCCTACAAATGAGGTGAACAGCTATGAGAAAAGAAAATAAAGGCCGGCTGACCGGGGGCGTGAATCCTCAGGGAAATATGGAAGGAAATGCGCACAAAGACCCGAAATCAGCCCTTGAAAACAACGCAAAAAAAAGCAATACAAAACGCTAGAGGGATCAGCTGATCTCTCTGGCGTTCAGCTTTTCGAGCATCCTTTCAATTCCTTTTATCTGATGGCGTCTGAGCATTAATGCCGCCTCTTCCATCTTCAATGAAAAAAGCGCTTCTTCAAGCGTACAGACTAACGGTACCTCGCAATGTATTTCAGCAAGCTGCCTTGACAGCTCCAATTCTTTCAAGCTTTGCTGAATTTTCGTTTGCTGGCCCTTCGGCAAGAGAGCGAGGCTTTCTAATAAGCGGTCTATGTTTTGATATTCACGTATCAGCTTGTACGCCGTTTTTTCCCCGATTCCTTTAACGCCGGGATAGTTATCGCTCGTGTCTCCCATCAGCGCCTTAATGTCAATCAGCGCTTTTGGCGGAACTCCCGTTTCTTCTCTGAATATCTCATCTGTATATACCTTATAATTGCCGATACCCTTTTGCAGCAGCGCTACTTGAACTTGATGATTCAGCAATTGAAGCAGATCTTTATCACCCGTTACAATCGTAATTTCCGCTTCCCCGGAAAATAGGGCAGAAAGCGTACCGATACAGTCATCCGCCTCATAGCCTTTTATGCCGATGTTTAAAAAACCGAGCTCTCGCGCTGCTTCTTTCGCCAGATCAAATTGCGGAATCAGCTCTAGCGGCGGTTCACTTCTGTTGGCTTTATAATCTTGAAACAAATCATTGCGGTACGTTTTGCTTCCCATATCCCAGCAGCAGACGACATGTGTGGGCTGAAACGTATCAACCGCTGTAATAAGATGCTTTAAAAAACCGTTGACTCCGTTTGTGGGAATTCCGTTTTCATTTATCATAAAATTGCGATGAACGGCCGTCGCGAAAAATGAGCGGAACAAAAGCGCCATACCGTCAACGAGCAGTAATTTATTATTCATATATCGATACTCCTTTTTATTCAATGTTCCTATTTTACCAAAGAAGGCGGTAAAAAAACAGCATCCCCCCATTTGGAAGATGCTGCCGTCACGTTTACTCACCGTGTCTTTTATTGCTTGCCATCAGCTTTTCAGCTTCACGGCCGGCATAAGAATCAAATTTCTGTCCGAAGCCGTTTTTCTTTTTGGCATTGTTATTCTGCTGAGCATTTCTGTTTCCCAGTTTTGTTCTGCCCATGGTCATATCCCCCTTTAGAGAAGATACGGATAGTATGTACAGCAAGCGCTGATGACACACGCGGCAGGTTCATCCATTACTGTCTGCTGACGAATTCTTTCACCATCTCTTCACTTACGAATCGTCTTTGCGGCACGATGCCCTTTTTCGCCAGCTGGTTCATTTTTGCCGTGATGCCATTGATGGCATCTGTCGTGAACGGTTGATTCTGTCTGCATTTTACAATGGCTTCGTCAATGGCCTGTTCACGCTCATAATCAAGCTGTACAAATGTTTTGACATGCTGATGCTGTTTTGCGGAATGTGCTGAAATTGCTTTATGGACTTCTGACATAAAAGGTTTCATCTCGCTTTTTTTTCATTTTAGTCTACCACGACTGTTATCTGCCCGCCAACCGGATTTTTAAATTTTCAGCATTTCATCTTTCTTTTTCCATGCTTTTTCGGCTTCGTAAAGGTGTTCAATTTCCCTTGCACTCGTATTTTCCGCAAGACCTTGTAAATAAGTGTCCCGCTGCTCGCGGATCTGGGACAGGCTTTTATCCGCCATGTCTTCTTGCAGACGGCGCACCTGCTCAGCATATCGCTCTGAAAGGCTTTCTTTCTCCTGTTCAAGCCACTTTTCTGTCACTTTTTGCAGGCTAAGCCTGAGCCCTTCCACAAACGCTGCTTTTCCGTTCTCTTCAAAAAACTGCTTCGGTGATTTAACTTCCTTTACGTGATGTGAGAATGCCGAGACGTCAATGACCGGAGCGACCTCTTTCAGCTGAACGGCAAATTCGTTTTCACCGCTGACATAAATGGAGAAATCTCCGTCTTCCATAAGCTTCTTCTGACAGTTTTCCATCCATTCCTCAGCCATATGGCGCTCAATAAAACCGGTCATCCGGATATCGAGCGTTTTCAGCTCTTGAATATATTCAAAACGGAATTCCTTGAGCGCTTCATTCAGCGCCGCTGATATATTTTGTTTCCAATCGCCGTTTTGAAGGCCCGGATGGAAGGCGGTTTTCAGCATATCATTCGCATAAAACGTCAGGCGATGTTTAATGTGATAGAGCTGTTCTTCCGTATCTTTCATCACTTTTCGAATGATGACCTCAGACGTACGGCGCTTTGAAATGTCAGCGAGAGCTTTTTCATAGGAAGACTCCAGACGCTGTTTCTTTTTCTCTTTTTCTTCTGCCGACTGGTGAAGAGATTCGTGAAGCTGTTCCACCATATCGCACAGCTTGTCCGCCTCTGTTTTCAGCTGGGCGCAGCTGGCCTTCATTACATCTTCCTCAATAAAGTGCTCAAGCCCGGTTCTTACATCAGAGAACCTGTTATAAAAAGCTTCTTTTTTACCCGCAAGCTCTTCTTTACTTGAGACATGATATAATTTCGGCCGGTTAATTCCCTCTTTTGAGAGTTCCGAGCGGACATAGTCTTTGACGGTTTCCAGCTCGCTTTCGGTTTTGGCCAGATCGGCGGCGTTAATGACAAAAAACATTTTATCCATGCCGAATGATTCTTTGACGAGGCCGAGTTTCTTCAGAAAAGACCTGTCTCCTTTTGAAAAAGAATGCTGATAGTACGTCATATAAAAGAACGCGTCAGCATCTTTTATATATTGAAAGGCAAGTTCCGTATGGCGCTTGTTTATACTGCTTGCTCCCGGCGTATCAACAATGGTGATGCCTTTTTGCGTGAGAGGCGAATCATAATACACGGTGACTTCTTTTACGCAGCAGGCCGTTTTTTCTTCGGCTGCGTACGGTTTTAAATCTTCAACCGGCACCGTCAGTGTCAGCCTTTGACGGATCTGTTCTTCGTACGTATCAAACGCCTGCAGCATCGTCTGAATCACCGGGATAAGTTCATCCGGAACTTTTCCCTTTTTAATGGCATAATTCCATCTCTCTTTCAGTGAACGCCCTTTTACATCAGCATCTTTCAGCTCAGTCAGCTGAAGCATTTCAGCGTCCAGCTCCTCCTCCGTTTTAAAAACGATCTCCGCAGATTTATGCGGTTTGCCGTCTTGCGGTTTCGTTATTTTGTTGATCGTAGCCGTTGTGGGCGTCGGTGATGACGGAAGCACGTATTCACCGACAAGCGCATTTGCAAATGATGATTTACCGGAACTGAATCCGCCGAATAACGCCAAGGTAAACTGGCGGTTTTCAAGCCGCTCAATCCTACTCCGAAAGGCTTCTGCCTGTTTTCCTAATATGCTCGAGGATTCAAGAATCCCGGCAAGCTCATAGAACCGATCAGTCTGCTCTTTTATAGGAAGTTCCTTCATCGCATTTTTTTCGGGCTTGCTTACTTCATGCTGTACAGCCTCTTTTGGTTTCTTTTGGACGGGCGCTTTTGCAAGGCGTTTTTTTCGCGTATACCAGTCGCCGCTTCCCGTATCACAGGTCAATTCTTCTTCCCACAAAGCGCGGACTCGGGCTGCTTTTTCCAAGGCATTGCGTTCTTCTTTTACCGATTGCGCGAGCTCATCCCTTATTTTCTTTTCTTTTTCGAGCCGGTTTTTCAAGTTCTCAATGAGCGGTCCGTTTTTTGTCTGAACATAAGCGGTCAGCTCCTCAATGAGTTCCGCTGTCTGTCTTTTGGCTTCCCTTCTGATCATTTCAGCGAGGTCTTTCGTATAAGTTAATACGTATTCAGATGAAAAGGCCGCTCCCTGCTTAAGGGCCTGAGCGGTGATATCATCAGAAAGCGGTGTGCGGTACGCCTGGATTTTCCTGATCAGTTCGTCCGAATCCGCTTCATACCGCTTGGCCGCTTTCGTAAATGTGTCGATAATATGCCAATCCGCTTCCCCTTCCGTTCTTTTTTTAATATCGGCAAAAAATTCAGCATGCCTTCTTTCTTTCTCCTGAGCCGTTTTCGCTTTTGAAAAGAATAATCCGGTTTTAAATGAGGGCTGCTGTGATTCAATATAAGCAGATGCAAGCTCCCTCATCTCAAAGGGTGTCAGATTAGCGTTTTGCAATATGTTCTGCACGTCTTTTCTGATGTCTTTCTCTGCTGTTTCAGCCTGTTGAACGGCTTTTTTAAGCTCACCTTCAACAGAACGGACAAGTGCTTCTTGTTTGTCAAACTGCTCTCCGCTGCCGTTTTTATCATCTTTTACGAGCATCTCTGTATGCTCTTTGACTAAGTGTGCAACTTTTCTCTCCGTTAAAGACCATAAATTTGTTTTTGCCTGCTGTTTCAGCTTCTGCAGATGTTTTTTCAGCTGTTCCATGCCGTTTAAAGGATGGTCAGGCTCAGTGACAGACGTAAAGAAAAGCGATTCTTTCGGTATTCCCGCGCCTTCAAGCATATCTTCCACCTGCCTGCGGTACTCTTCAAACTTCGTTTCAGTTTCATCATGTCTGTCAATTTGGTTGACGATCAGAAATAAATTTGGAATACGGTCTTTGATGGAGCTGAGAAACAGCATATTTTCTTCTGAATGAACGTGATTATAATGAACGACGTAAAATAAAGCGTCAGCCTGATGGAGAACCGAAGCCGCCGATAAAAAATGCGCTTCGTCCGTCGAATCAATTCCCGGTGTGTCGATGTAGGCCGCATGAGGCTCTGACTCCTTAAAGCCGGCATAGACTTCCACCGTTTCAATTTGCTCACCGTCTTTACAGAATTGCTGCACTTGTTCTTTATCGTAACTTCCTTTAATTTCTGCATAAGCCCCGTCCGTCGTATGAAGCACGACTTTATCTTCACCGTGCCGGATGACAACGAGGTTGGCGCTTGTAGGAATCGGGCTTGTCGGCAGTATGTCTTCACCGAGCAATGTGTTTAATAAAGAGGACTTTCCGGCCGAATAATGCCCGGTAAACGCGATATAAACCTCTTCATCAGCCGCTTTTTTCATAATGGCCGCGAGCTGATCGGCCCGTTTTTTATCCTGATGATCCAAAAATTGTGCGTATAAGGCACCCGTTCTGCTGAAAATCTCCCTGTTATGGCGTTCTTCTTCTGTCATGTGTCTTTACCCCTTTGTGTCTGTCGCATCAAATGACGTTTTCATTTTTAGAAAGCTCTGAAAAAAACCTCTCCCCCATTTTACACAAGAATGGCTCACTTTTCTTCAGGAAACGCAAAAAAGCCGCCGATATCGGCAGCTGATAAAGAAAAAACACCCGCGGCAGGAAAAACCGCAGATGTTTAAGAAGACATTGATTTATTCGAAACTTTTTTCAATACGAAACCAATTAAAACACTGTATGTACAAACGGCTGCAAATAAAAATAACATTGTCATTTTCGGCACCACCTTGAATGAGAATCATTTTCATATTTACATCTTATCATGAGTGAGAATGATTTTCAATCTCTATTTTGCGGTGTTTTCTTCTAACGCTTTCTCTTCGGCGCGAATCCTCACAGTGAGCATGCAGGCATTGAGAATCGAAAAGAGAAACAGTGTCCAATACGCTCCGTATAACAGCGGCAGAAAAATAAATTCTAAGATGACGACCGCGTAGTTCGGGTGCTTCATCCACCTGTACGGCCCCTTTCTGACAAGCTCCGCATCCGGCACGACAAGGATTTTCGTATTCCAATACCGCCCTAATGATAATAGCGCCCAATACCTGATCCCCTGTACAAATAAAATAATACATATAATGGCGGCCCACCTTGGAGAAGGCGTTTTTTGAAACGCCACCACCTCAGCTGTAAGAGAGACAAAAAAGAGCACGTGCATCAGGACGAGAAAGGGATAATGTCCTTCTCCGTATTCGACTGCGCCTTGCTTTTTCACCTTTTGCTCATTGCGCCGGGCCACAATCATCTCCGCAATCCGCTGGGCCGCAAGCAGCATGATAAACAGCCAAAACATTAAGAAGCCCCCTTTTCCCAGCTGAACAGCAAAAGCTCAGACGAAAATCCCGGCCCGAGAGCGCCGATCAGCCCTTTTTCGTTTTCTTTCTGCCGCCCGTGAAGCAACTGTTCTCTTATCACATGAAAAATAGTTGCGGAAGACATGTTCCCGTGTTTTTGCAGCACCTTCCGAGATGCCGCAAGCTGACCGGTGTCCATTGAAAGACTCGTTAAATAGGCGTCAATGACCTTTTTCCCGCCGGGATGGGCAAGAAAGGTTTTAATGTCGTGAGGACTGACGCCATATTCAAATAAAAATTCATCAACATTGTCCTTCAGCCACTGTGAAACCAGGGTGGGAATATCTCTTGAAAAAATGACTTGAAAACCGCTGTCGGTGAATTCCCAGCCCATCACATCTTCCGCATCCGGCATCATCACCGATTGAGTGGCGAATATCCGCGGAAGAAGCGGCTGTTTGACTTCGTTTCGGTTCGCCTTTTCTCCTCCGATTAGTACTGCGGCAATTCCGTCCGCAAACAGGGAAGTTCCGATTAAGTTGCTTTTTGACTTGTCGTTCGGCTGAAACGTTAAACTGCAGAGTTCAGCCGCGATAACAAGCACGTATGCTTCAGGATACGCGCGGCAGTATTCGTACGCCCTGGACAGGCCGGCCGCTCCGCCCGCGCATCCTAAACCCCAGATCGGTATCCGTTTTGTTTTCGCAGAAAACGGAAGCTGATTCATCACTTTCGCTTCAATGCTGGGTGTCGAAAGCCCGGTGCTGGAAATAAAAAAGATCGCATCCACTTTTTCATATGGAAAGGGATTTGTTAAACAATCCGGGTTTGTTAAACAATCAAGTGCCGCATCCGCACTATGCTTGACGGTTTCTTCCGTATACAGCCGGTTTTTCTCTGAAAAACCCCGTGCCGTTTTATACCATTCAATCGGCCGGACAAACTGCCTTGATTCAATTTCGCCGTTTTGAAAGGCTTTTAACAGCCGGTCAATATCCTTAAATGAATCGGCAAACATCCCTCTCGCAAAATCTGCCGCCGTTTCTTGCGAGACATGATATTCCGGAATGCTGGTTCCGACCGATAACACATATGCCATGCCCATCACCTCTTCACATAAAGGTTTCCGCTTTTTTCCTGAATGTATGCATAAGTTTGAATCGAGGATTTCACTGACATGCCATTTTAATTTAAAATTGGCCCTTTTGAGTGATAAACCGTTCGACTATACTTGACCCATTCATAAAAAAAGGTTGTGATAAGCATGCTGAAACCCGTCATTCTTAAAGGGTCACTCGTTCAGTTAGAGCCGATGACGATTGATCACACTCAGGCACTTTGTGAAGCTGCTTCAGGAAATAGGACGACTTACGCTTACACCCATGTTCCTGACGGAATCGAAGAAACAAAGCGTTATATTGAGCGCGCGCTTTCCGATTATGAAAAAAGACTTGCATTGCCTTTTGCAGTACGGAGTCTTGAAACAGACCGAATCGTCGGAAGCACGAGGTTTATGGATGTGGAAGTGTTTACGCGGCCGACAGATGCAGCTCCGGAAGTGTGTGAGATCGGCAGCACATGGTATGCCTCTGCCGTGCAGCGGACCGGTGTCAATACGGAATGTAAACTTCTGATGCTGACCCATGCGTTTGACGTGTGGCAAGCTGTCAGGGTGACACTGAAAACCGATGTTCGCAATCAGCGCTCACGGACTGCGATTTTGCGGATCGGTGCCCAATTTGAAGGAATCCGCCGCGCGCATATTCCGGCTGTCGACGGCGGCCTCAGAGATACTGCCTACTACTCCATCCTTCGGGAGGAATGGCCTTATATCCGGCAAAACCTTTCTGGCCGGCTCGCAGCATATAACTGAAAAACCTGCCGATATACGGCAGGTTTTTTTACATATTCGGATCATGGACGTATAAATTGAGATCGATCCGTCCGTCTGACGTGACCGCTACCCCCTCAGCTTCAAGAGACAGCTTCTGTACAGAAAACATCTCTTCGTCTCTCAATCCGATTTCGCCCTTTGCATTGATGACCCTGTGCCAAGGAAGACGATGCTTTTTACTCATGGAGTGAAGAATCCTCACAACCTGCCTCGCTCCCCGCGGACTTCCCGCAAGATCGGCAATTTGACCATACGTCATCACTTTTCCTTCAGGAATCTGTTTGATAATAGCTACCGCCCGTTCTGTAAATGTCATGCAACTCCTCATTTCGCAAGAGTAGATGATTTTTGAGAAAATCAGCCACTTCCTGATTTTATTTTTATAGATGATAATTGCTTCATCATCATACTTATTTCATCTCTGCGTTTAAATAGATTATCTGTTTGTTCACAAAAAATTAACAAAGATAAGCATGTACTTATTTAACATAATATGTAATAATACAATTGTATTAAAAAAGAAAAGGAGTGTTTACAATGAAAATGAAAAAAGCTTTAGCCGGATCAGCCCTATCACTCGCTTTACTCTGTTCTGCCGCCCCTGCTTTTGCCGCAGGTCCTGCTGATACACCTTCTGCAGAAAGTAAAACGAAGGAAGTATCTGCTTTGGCGACGTTCATACTTAATGGTTCCGGCCCTGATTATCCTACTTCAATTTACCGGAATGGAATCACCTATTATTTAGACAACATCACCTTCCATGGTGCTGATGGCACTTGGACAGCCGTCTACAAAAGCTGATTTTTCATGACGCGGAATGTTTGTTCTAAGTAACAACTAAAAATAATCCGTATGTTACCGTGCCGATAAGAGAATAAATGATTGCTAACATGTTACTTTTTTCAACCAGACATTATTTTTCTCAATTCTATATTAAAGAAGTGTCAAAATTAAAAACTATTGACATGTTCTGTATTAAAGAAACTAAGGGTTAAGAACTTGTGCAGCAGATCATTTTGTTCCATGTTTGTTTTCCAGAAAAGAAGTTCCAAATATCTATTTTGACGGTGTCAATAATTGTTTTATCATGGAACGGAATCTGGTATGGGAATTTTGAGCGCTGGTACGAATATGAAGGGGGCTCTGTCCCCTTTTTTTAGTTTCACTGACCTTAATAATTGATCCGATATATATGCCACTTTAGAAGCTAATGGACAATTAGGTTACGAATTAAAAGATGACTGTAAGCCTTTAACCATCAAAGATCTTAAAAATGTGATCGATCCAAAATGTCTTAACAAAGAGCCTCAGCACAAGCCAAAAAATCTTGAATAATTCGCTGATTAGTAAAGCCTTTTGTTATTCAAAACCGATGCCGAATCAGACCGTTAACCGCCGATCATTTTTTACCGAAACCGGTTTACAAGAAACAAAAAAAGCATCTGAAGCAGATGCCTTTTTCAATCGATATTGCGACGATGAAAAGAGTCGGTAATCCCCGTATTTTCCGACGAGGTCCTTGTATGCGCCTGAATATGCTTTTCAGCCGCCTATATCCACCGCCGCCCTTAGCCATAATGTTAGTCAGTTTGTTTTTATAAAATCATTGATTAATTGATCAGTCGTTAATATTGTGGCAAATTCATCATGCAATGTTGCCAGAGATATATTGTGAATAGTCTCTGCATCATAATATGTATCATTTTGGTCTCTCATTCCGAAGGCTGCTGTTGCATCTGAAATCAGGTATGTATCAAATCCTAAATTACCGCTCATCCTTGTGGTTGTTGAAACACAGTGCGGCGTAGTCAAGCCAGTGATTACGACAGTTGTTATATCATTTGCTTTTAAAAGCTCTTCTAGATTAGTCCCAATAAAGCTGCTGTTTACTTTTTTGGTTATAATGACTTCTTTATCCATAGGTTTAACGATTTCCTTTATAGCAACCCCCTCATTTTTCGGATAAAATAAAGAACCAGGTTTATCAGAAGTATGTTGTATGTATATGACTGTCCATCCTTTTTCTCTCCATAATTTCAGTATTTTGCTGATATTTTCTTCCGCCTTTACGTTATTTCGTTCTCCCCACTTTTTATCATCAAAGGCTTTTTGTACATCCACAATGATTAAAGCTTTTTTCTTTTCTGCCATCAGATAACCTCCTATATTGAAAATTCGTATTTATAACATTTTAAATAAAGTTTTTACTTTTGTACAATTGATTAAGTTACTATCACATCTTCCCCGTTGGAAAAGCATTGAAATATCTAAAGTTCACCAGAGGCCAGCAATATTCAACTCTTTTTCTCTATATACTTATCAATATCCTGACATAAGCCGCAACAGTGAATGAAAGGATCGCTCCTAACTAAATTCACGCTCACAAAACATTAACAAAAAAACCCTTGGTTATTTTTGTATTGCATGTAATAATACAATTGTACCAAAAAAACAAAGGAGTGTTAAAAATGAAATTAAAAAAAGTTTTAACTGGTTTTGCCTTGTCTCTCGCTTTACTCGTTTCCGCTGCCCCTGCTTTTGCATCTAGCCCTAGTAATACAAATATCGACTCAACTCAAACAAAAATTTCGACACAAGCGACCAAAGATTCTTTTACAATGGATTACCTTCATAGATGGGATATTCCAAATACAACTGTTAAGAATGGTGTTACATATTACCTTAAGAAAGTAGAGATAATCGAAGGGTTCTATCGCGCAACTTTTGAAGGATGGATTAATTAAAAGAAGGGGCTTTCCCTTCTTTTACTCTCTTTTGTAAGAATTCGTGCACAAGATACTCGTTCACGTACATATAGTCCGGGACGGTTTTTCCGCGAAATAAGGCGGATGCCGCATCACTCAATTTAGTTTCTTTTCAAACAATGAAACTAATAAAAAAAGAGGATGCCTCACAAAAAGTTCAGCAAACTTTCGGAAGCATCCTCGATCTGGATAAAATAAGATGTTATTTTAAAGAAAACAGATAACTAACCCTCTTGAACCCTTGTCACATCAAGGGTTTTTTTCGTTTTAGGAATCATATTATAAATAATATTCAAAAGGACGGCGGTAAAGCTTCCGGCGACGATTCCGTTTGTGGTCAGCAGATTTAAGTAAGACGGCAGGTGCTTAAACATATCGGGAACGACGGTTACACCGAGTCCCAATCCGACCGAACATGCGACGATCAGAAGGTTTTCCTGCTTTTTAAAGTCAATTTGACTGAGCATTTTAATGCCGTAGGAAATGACCATGCCGAACATGGCCACCATCGCGCCTCCCAGTACCGAAGACGGGATGATGGTCGTGAAGGCTGCGATTTTCGGAAAAAGGCCGAAGAGCATTAAAAGTGCGCCCGTGACACCGATGACCGCGTTTTTCTTAATTCCTGTCAGCTGCACGAGGCCGACGTTTTGGGAATAGGCCGTATACGGAAAAGCATTGAAAATGCCGCTGATGAATACCGCCAGGCCCTCCGCACGGTAGCCTTTTGCTAAATCACGTTCAGACAGGCGCCGGTTTGTCAGGTCACCGAGAGCGAAATAGACGCCGGTTGACTCAACAAGGCTGACAATGGCAACGATGGACATCGTAATAATCGGTGCCGCATGAAATGTCGGCGTCCCGAAGTAAAACGGTTTAATCATTTGAATGGCATCAGCATTCGCCACATTGTCAAATTGCACTTTTCCCATAAAATACGCGATGGCCGTCCCGATGACAATGCCGATTAAAATCGAAATGGATTTCAAAAATCCTTTTGTAAACCGATAAAGCAGCACGATGATGACGAGCACCGTAAATCCGAGGGCAAGGTTAGCCGGATCACCGAAATCCTCGCTGCCTTCCCCGCCGGCAATATGATTCATCGCGACCGGCATCAAGGTCATCCCGATAATCGTCACGACAGATCCGGTTACGACAGGCGGGAAAAAGGATACGAGCTTACCAAAGAAAAACGACAGCAGAATGACAAGCAGACCCGATGCCAAAATGCTTCCGTAAATGGCTGAAATCCCGTATTCCTTACCGATCGAAATAATCGGCGCTACCGCGGTGAACGTACAGCCGAGCACAACGGGCAAGCCGATGCCGAAATATTTATTCCTCCATACTTGAAGCAGCGTAGCCGCCCCGCACATAAAAATGTCAATTGATACGAGATATGTCAGCTGTTCTGCGTTCAGTCCCAATGCCGCTCCTACAATTAAAGGAACGACGACGGCGCCGGCATACATGGCAAGCACGTGCTGGATACCGAGGGAAAGTGTTTTGGCATAGCCGTTTTTCATGAACGGACCTCCTGTACAAATGTCACTTTTCCGTCTTCAAGCGATTGAATTCTCGCCAGCGATTCAACCCGGCATCCTTTTTTCACCAGCTCATCTCTTCCCGGCTGAAATGACTTTTCAATGACGATTCCGATCCCGCAAACCGCTGCGCCTGCTTGTTTTACGATGGATAAAAGTCCTTCTGCCGCCTGTCCGTTCGCTAAAAAGTCGTCAATGATTAACACGCGGTCATCTTTCGACAGATGATTTCCGGAGACGGCAATCTGACTTTCTGTTTTTTTCGTAAATGAATAGACGGACGCCGTCAGCAGATCATCCGTTAATGTGAGAGACTTCCTTTTTCTCGCAAAGATGACGGGAACGCCGAGTTCAAGGCCGGCCATCACCGCAGGGGCAATGCCCGAAGATTCAATTGTGACGATTTTGGTTATCTCGTCTTTTTCAAAACGGCACGCAAATTCCCGGCCGATCTGCTGCATAAGAACCGGATCAATTTGATGGTTTAAAAAAGAATCCACTTTCAGCACTTGATCAGAAAGAACGATTCCGTCTTCTGCTATTTTTCGTTTTAATGCTTCCACAATGATTACCCCCGCTTATAAAAAAATAAAAAAAGCATTGCTCGCTCTCAATAAAAAGAGCAAGCAATGCCGAATGATCTACACGTAACGGCCGAATAAAAGCCGTCCCATTGCTCACTCATAGTCGGACATTTACGGTGACCGGTAGAAACTTGCGTGCCATATCCACGCGATTATATGAGTGTTCGTATGATATTAATCAAATTATAACAAGATACACTTCTTTTGCATAGTGAAATTTGAATATTTCCGAACTTTTACAAAGAATCGGTTTCGATTATTCGTGTTTTTAGAATTTTTAGAAAAACACCCGGTGTATGCCGGGCGTTTCGTTTATAAATATAAATTTGAATATTTGCCGACGAGATACTCAATGAGATATTGAACGTTCAGCTCTTCTCCCGTTGCATCTTTTATGATGTCAAGCGGCATTTTGCGTCTTCCGTGCTGATGAACCTTTTCTGTCAGCCATTGTTTAATCGGCTCAAAATCGCCCCGTTCTATTAATTGATCAAATTCAGGCAGATCGTCAAGCATGGTATGCTTCAGCTGTGCCGCATACATATATCCGAGCGCATAGGAAGGGAAATAGCCGAAATCGCCGCCCGCCCAATGTACGTCCTGCAAAATGCCTTTTGCGTCAGATGGCGGCGTAATGCCTAAATAATCATGATATTTTTGATTCCACAATGCAGGCAGTTCTTCCACTGTCACTTCATTGCTGAAAATCGCTTTTTCAATTTCATAACGGATAATAATGTGAAGCGGATACGTCAGCTCATCGGCTTCAATTCGGATAAAGGTCGGTTTCGCCTCGTTGACAGCGCGTACAAAATCTTCTCTTTTCACATCTTGAAATTGATCAGGCGAAGCCTCAACCATTTTTTCATAATAGGCGGTCCAGAAATGTTGATTTCTGGCGATAAAGTTTTCATAAAATAACGATTGGGATTCATGAATTCCCATGGATGCACCGTCAGATAAGTTCGTTCCGCTCAGCGCTTCGTCAATATTCTGCTCGTAGATCGCATGCCCGCATTCATGAATCGTTCCGAAAATCGCCGTGCGGAAATCGTTTTCGTCATATCTGGTCGTCACCCGTACATCGCCCCGGTTGATTGTCGTCGCAAACGGATGCACCGTCTCGTCCAGGCGGCCGCCGTCAAAATCATACCCGAACTCTTTTAAGAAATACAAGGAGAGGTCTCTTTGTTGTTCTTTCGGAAACGTTTTTGTGATAAAGGCTGTGTCCGGTTTATTGCCGGATGCCGTCACTTTTTTGATAAGCGGAATGATCGCTTCCTTCAATTCAGAAAACAGCTGATCCAGCACCTTTACCGTAACACCCGGTTCGAAAATATCGAGCAATGCATTGTATGGATGATCTTCATAGCCCCAATACGAAATAAACCGCTTATTAAAATCAATCAGCTTCTCAAGGTACGGAGCAAACATAGAAAAATCAGAGTCAGCCTTTGCATCCTCCCAAGCCGTTTCAGCTTTCGATGTTAAAATGACATATTCTTTATACTCATCTTCAGGAATTTTTTTATTATGATCATAATCTTTTTTCGCAAGTTCCGCCGCTTTCACTGTATCTTCAGAGAGCTCTTCTGCATGCGCGAGAAGGATGTCGATCAGCTCTTTCATCCGGTCGGATGTCTGGATTTGAAAAACGTCAGCCGACAGCTGTCCGATGCTTTCCGCCCGGTCATCAGAGCCTTTTTTCGGGGCTCCCGTTCTTAAGTCCCAGTGCATAAGTGCAATGGCTTCGACATAGTGGGATACTCTTTTTAACAGATTAAAAAACTCTTTTTCATATGTATGTAAATCCATATCCATTCCCCTCCCTTTTCACTATCAATTACAGGCTAATGGAATGCCGTGATAAAGTCAACTTCCCGGATTTAAAAAAGCCGCAGGATAAGAATCCTGCAGCTTTTGTTTTTATACGATTTTCGGTGTAACAGGCAAGATCGTTTTGACTTCGTCCAATACCCGTTCACTTTCTCCGCCCGCATAAATGGATATAGTTCCGCTGTCCTGATTAGAACGGATGAGGCGGCCGATTCCCTGCCGGACTCTCAAGAGCATGTACGGCAGATCAACTTCCTCAAACGGATCTTTTTTCGATCCGTTCCGCTTTGCGGTAAACACGGGATCATGAGGCGGATACGGCAATGCCCAAATGGTCACATTCCGGAGCGAGTCACCGGGAATGTCAAGACCTTCCCATAAGTGGACGGAACAAAGCACGGATTCTTCATCCCGCTGGAATTTTTCGACCAGACTGCTGATCTCTTCGTCACCTTCGTAGTATATCGGATACGGCAGCTCCCACGCGGCAGCCTGTTCTTTAAATTCCTTCATGTCTTCAAAGGAAGGGAAAAGAACGAGGGTGCGTCCTTCATTCTTCTTAATGGTTTCAATCGTTTCGGCTGTTTTCTGCTCAGACGTCATATCACCGTGAAGCGCAACAGACATTTGCTCCTCGTAATCGTACGGAGATTCAACGGTAAATGATAAAGGATCACGGATTCCAAGGCTGTCAGCGATATAATCAAATGAACCGCCCTCAGAAAGAGTGGCCGATGAGAAAATATAAGGAATCTTTTTAGAAAAGACCTTTTCTCCCAAAACTTCGGCTACAGTTCTCGGCATAACGACAAACGTTGAGTCTGTATCCCGCGTTTCAAGCCAGCTGATGGCATCCTTTTGATACAGCGACAGCGAATATGCCATTTGTTCGACGTATTCTTCTACGACTGACAGCTCGTACTTATCAATCGTATACATTTCCGATTCAAATACGAGCGCCTCACCGATTTTATCGAGCAGACGGCACAGTTCGTCAGCCGCACGCTTAACACGCTGGTCGTTTTGGATGTCCAATCGGTAAGAGCCGGCGATTTCCTTCGATTCCTCTGACAGCACATAGAAAAACTCATCGTTTGCGGCAAGGGCATCTTCAATCAGTTCGGCGAATTCCTCTCTGATGTCATTTTGAAGCAGACGCTCTAAAAACAGCTCAAGCGTCGACTGCTTCACGCGATAGGTTAACGCTTTTTGCGCGGCGAATTCCAGCAGATGTCCTTCATCAAACACGACGGCGCTGTGATCCGGCAGAAGCGGCAGCTGTCCTTCCCTTTTACGTGATTCTTCCGTCCATACATGCTCCATGTAGAAATCATGGGAGCAAACAATCAGATCCGTTGATTTTCTGTAATGATCTCTTGAAAGTGTTAAACCGCATCTATGTCTCATATCACAAGTTAAACAATCTTGGAAGGAATCATAGCTGACGCCTGCCCACTCTTCATTCGTCAAATCAGCGTACTGTTTGCGGTCGCCGTACGGATAAAAGCGCTGCATCGCTTGTGATTCGTGTACGAATGAAGGCAGCGACTCATAAAGATCCAGCCACTTTTCATCATCAGAACGCTGCATTGTTTTCTCAAGCTTTTTCAGACACAGATACTGCTCATGGGATTTGGACAGCCGTGTATCAATCTGCAGATCCAAATGTTCTGTCAGCTTGGAAATGTCGCCTTCTTTTTTGACAAGCTGTTCAATTAACGTTTCATCGGCGCATGCGATAATGGCCGGTTTACCCGTATATCTGGCATAGCTGATGGCAAACAGCAGATACACCAGCGTTTTCCCCGTACCGACTCCTGCCTCAGCGAACATGACCTTTTTCTCTTTAAATGCCCGTTCAAGCTGAAACGCCATAAATACCTGCTCATCCCGAAGGTCAAAGCCTTTCTCGGGAAGGATATCGTAAAACACGTCACCAATCCAATTGTTCAATTCTTCGTAAAAATTCTTTTCTTTTGTTAAAGCAAAAGGCAAACGTGATGTTGTCACCCAACTCCAACCCCTAACTATTCGGCATTCAGACCATCTATAATATCATTTAACCCTTTTCAATACAACAAAAAAACTTGGCCTCGCCAAGTTTTTGTCATGATCATTTCCGGTTAATGATATGTGTACATAGGAACGGATGGTCTGTTGAATGTGTATGTTTTACCGCATTTTCAAGTTCTTCCTGTGCGTGTGTCATGGCGGAAGGACCGAACTCCGCTCCGGCTTCCTCCAGCCGGAAAGCAGTTGCGTCTAACGCCTTTTGTATTTTACTGAAGTGCTCGCTGTTCAGCATAAAATAAGATCACCTCTCAAATAGAAATAATCATCATTCTATGCCGATGTTTCACTTTCTATACATGCCATTCTGAATGATCCTCACCTGACCTGCACAAACTACAACAGATATTCGATCGAATATCCATCTTCACAAATTTATTCTACCCGGGAGTGATGGTTACATGAGTTATAAAGATCGATTAGATCAGCATTCTGAATTGTTTCATCACAATTGGACGCGGCCGAAACGCTCTAAATCACAAGTGAACGGCCACACCGAAATGTCCCAGACCAACATTATTTTACGGAGCAACGCAAAAGCGCACCGCTGGTAATGGCAGAATAAACGTAAAGATGCCGGAGAAGACGCTGTTTCAGGCGTCTTCTCTTTGTTGCGGCTTTTTCCGCTGCGGCCGCACTTTAGCCCAGTACTGATAATAATCCGTTTTGATAAAACCGTTAAAAAGCTTCCGTTTTTTGGTTGCTTTTCTTCCGTAGGCCTCTTCAAATTGTTCATTTGACGTTAACATGTAGACAGACCATGTATCAAGAGATTCAAACGCCCGGCCCATTTCTTTATACATCTGCTCGACTTCCCTTTTTTCGCCGAGCCGTTCGCCGTACGGAGGGTTTCCGACGATTACGCCGAATTCGAGTTTTGTCGTAAAATCCTGCACCCGCATTTGTTTGCATTCAATCAGGTCCCCAAGTCCCGCTTCTTCTGCGTTTTCTTTGGCGATGTTTACCATCCGGTGATCCACATCACTGGCAAAAATCTGCAGCGGCTGATCATAGTTCGCCTTTTCTTCCACTTCAAGACGCGCCTTGTCCCACAGTTCTTTTCCGATCCATTCCCAGTCTTCTGAAACAAAATCACGGTTAAAACCGGGAGCAATGTTTTGTCCGATTAAAGCGGCTTCAATGGCGATCGTGCCGGAACCGCAGAACGGATCGACGAACGGACGGTCAGGCGTCCAGTTGGTTAACTGAATTAACGCGGCAGCGAGCGTCTCTTTAATCGGAGCTCCTCCCTGATCAACCCTGTATCCCCGTTTGTGAAGGCCTGTTCCTGATGAATCCAGTGTAAGTACGGCTTTATCTTTTAAAAGGGAAATCTCCACCTTATACTCGGGTCCCGTTTCTTCAATCCATTCATTTTGTTTTCCTGATTGCAGTTTCAGCTTTTCCGCTATCGCCTTTTTGACGATCCGCTGGCAGTCAGGCACACTGGCAAGCACTGATTTCACGGATTTTCCGATAACGGGGAACTTTGCGTTTTCCGGAATGTACGCGCGCCAGTCAATCGCTTTTGTTTTTTCAAACAGCTCATCAAACGTTTTCGCCTGAAACTCGGCGACCTGTACCTTGATGCGGTCAGCCGTCCGCAGCCATAAGTTAGCGCGGCAGATCGCAAGCGCATCTCCTTCAAAGATGACTTTTCCGTTGTCTACTTTGCATTCATAACCTAAATCACGCACTTCTTTGGCGACGATCGCTTCGATTCCCATCGGCGCCGTCGCTATTAGTGTGTACTTCTTCATCGTATCACCCTGTCTCTTTTAAGCTTTCATTTCATTCAAGATAAAAGCTCCCCTTTTAAGGAGAGCTCTAATTTGTCATATCAATAATGTTTAACGTTCTGTAAGCCATGTTTTGTTCCGTCGTACTGCAATCGGCTCATCACCTCGTACTCAGGCGGCAATCATCTATCTACAGAAAGTATTCTGTCCTTCTATCTGTTCAGTTCCTTCAAGAAGGTTCCCCTACCAAAATTTGGGTTTCTCGCTCGAGGGGTTTACCGCGTTCCACTCTCACCATTTCTGATGAGACTTCGTCACTGTGGCACTTTCAAGGATACTCAGCCATATCCGGAGACGTAGGCTTTTTTCCTGCCGTCAGCCTATCAAGGCTGCCCTAGCTTATTTCTTCGCTAGGCACGAACACTACGGGCATCTCAGCACCGTGCGAGCATGGACTTTCCTCTACAGATTCAATGATCTGCAGCGATTACCCGAACGTTAAGAACACTTGTTCATTATAAAGCAACTTGTCTCATTTGACAAGTGCATCTGCCTTATTCGTCATAAAGTTTGCTGCCGAATACATGTTTCTCAAGGTTGGACAGCCTTTTGAGAATGTCAAAGTTGGTCGTATTGGACTGCACCGGCTGTTTTTTACTTGCTTCTTCAAGCTGTTTTTTCAGCTGCAGATTTTCTTGCTGCAGTTCTTCAATTTCTTGATGAAAGGTTTCATAATCCTTAATAATCATATCTAAAAATTTGTCAACGTCTTCTTGTCTGTAACCTCTAACGCCTGTTTTAAATTCTTTTTCCAAAATGTCTTTCGCAGAAAGCTTTACTTTATCAGCAAGCATCTTTTTCACCTCATATCGTGAATCATCATGTTATATTTTATTCAGAAACACGTCCCGTTGTCAAATATTCTCTGACGTGTTATGTAAAGAAATCTTCTTCTTCAACGGCGGCACGGAGATCATCCATCGTAATCGAATAAATCGGATATCCGTCTGTTTCACGGCGTTTTTCTGCCTGCTGCAGCATATATTTCGGCGATCCTTCCATTTCAGGATCATATAAAAGCAAAAGCGCATCTGACTTTTCAATAAAGAACGCGTTTTTCTGCCGGAATTGGAGCGGACTTTCGTACGGCCGATGCGTCAGGCTCTCCTCATAATCTGCCTGAGCAAGCACCGCTTCATACATTTCTTTATTCGGCTCCTTCCACTTTTCCTCCTGGCCGTAGAAAGGCGTGATAACGGCAACCTTTAATTCCGGATACTCTTCTCTGAGATCGTACGCCGTTTCTGCCGCCCAAAGCTCAGTCCCCAGCTGTCCGGATATGAGAATCCATTCCAAGCCTTCGTCAATAAAGCTTCTGAGTCTGGTTTCTATCGCCTTTTTTATATAAACAAGCGCCCGGTCATCCTGTTTAAAAATCCCGAGTTCAAACGGCTTGTATCCTGTTACGGCTAATACTTTCAATTGATCACCTGCTTAAAAAATGGGGCTCCCCATCGGGCCCCATTTTGATTTGCTGATATCCTAACCGATCTTGCTTAAGCGTTCAATACTAATGATCGCAGCAAGGGCTTCCGCACTGAAAATGCTGGTGAGTTGTCGGGTCAACATTTGAAAAAGTGTGCGGATAGTAATGAACGTGCTCAAAGTTGTGGTGATTTACGTTAGTTGTATGTTGCGGATGAATATGCGGCACAACTGTGTTAGAAAAACAATGGTGTTCACAGCAATGAGTCGGATGGACAATCGGCGGCATCACGTTTGGTCTGCAACAATGATGATGAAACATGCTAAATCCCCTCTCCATTAACTTTTATTACACTGTTAGGTTATGAAGAAAAGAGGGTGCATGTTCTAATTCAATCACCCAATTTAAAAGTGCGTCAGCAAGCTGTCTTTAAAATTCGAAAACACAAACGCAATCAAAAAAACCACGACAAAGAACAAGTAAAAAACACCTTTATACATACCAACTCTCCCCTATAAATAACTAACGCTATTTTACAAGATGCGGCACCATTCTACAACAAAATCGATGCGGATTCAGAAAAAAATATTTTTGGCGAAACAGCTCGGCTTTTGCGCTTTCCCGGGCAATATTTCAAGAGGAATATTTCCTCTTGAGCCGGGCAATTCTCACATGGAGCTTCTCGGCTTCTTTTTCCGATATTTCCCCGTCTTCTGCCGCCTGCTGCGCGGCCTGCAGCGCTTTTTTGTAATCTTTTGCGTGATGCTCAAAATAGATCGCCAGCTCTACCGCTGATTGGTGTCTGCATATGTGAAGATCAGAGCCCGTCAGTTTCTCCCAAAGGGGCACGGCGTCTTGCCTGCGGTTTTGTTTTTTATAAAGCATTGCTAAGTCAAAAAGGGCCCGATCTGAATCTTCAAAGGCTTTGCCTTGCAGCGCTTCCAGCTGTGAAACAGCCCGATCGGTTTCTTTATGAGCGATAAACCATTTCGCCATGGCGTATGCTTCCTGACGTTCTGACGTCTGATCAGAAGATGCAAAAATCTTTTTTGACATATGGATGTAAAGAGCGATGAGGGAAAGCACATCTTGTTCATTATGCGAGAGCACTCCCTTTAAAAGAGCCGGGTCCTCCGCCTTTAAAAATTGAAAATACAGCATCGGCGCCAAATAACCAGGGGTGTCTTCGTCCCTTTTAAAAGCAAGCTCTTCATTTTCAACCGCCGAAAGCGATACACGCTCTAATTTATGTTTCCAAAGCCGTCTCGCTCCGTGCAGAAGATCAAAGTGTCCGAAGTCAGGAAGTTTCGGAAGCCTGTCCCGCAGCAATGTATGCCTAGTTTTTACCTGCGGCCAGTCAAAGGCTTTTCCGTTATACGTAACAAGAGACGTAATGTCAACCTCACTTAAAAAGCTTTTGTAAAGAGCCGTCTCGTTTCCCGGTTTAGGAAGCAGATGCTGTTTAACCGCGACACGGTCTTCATACACTCTTGCATGACCGAGTAAAAAGATCATATTGCCGGCCCCGCCGCCGAGGCCGGTCGTTTCAGTATCAAAGAAGAACAGCTGGCTTTTTTCGTATCCTTCTGCTGATAAAGTATGTGTCAAACCGCCTTTATTCCATAATGCCATGACGTCATCAAGTTCACTGAAGCTGTACCGTCCGTGACGGTGCGAAAGCGGATAGACGGTTTCGCGGATAAGACAGTATTCATCCTCAAAAAAGAAAGGCTTCACTCCGAATGCCTCCCATTCTTCTCTAAATGGGACTTGAATATCCGGGACCGAAAGTTGTGAAGCTGCCGGCTTTTTTTCAGCTTCCGGCACATTCAGGTGATTTTTCATCCGCTTTAATTTATTTTTCAAGGACATCTTTCGTCCCCCTTTTCTTTTACACGTAATTCAAGAGCCGGAGTATCGCTTTCTTTGCATCTATTCCTTCTATTTCGGAACCGATGCAGGAAGGACACCCGTCTTGACATGGACATTGTCTGATCAGGCGCTCAGCCCCTTCAGTGATTTCATCAAATCGCTTATATACTTCATCAGCAAGTCCGATTCCGCCCGGATAATGATCATACAGAAAGATTGTCGGAAGTCCGGTATGTGCGGCTTTGATTTGCGGCACGACATGCACGTCATTTCGGTCGCACATGACGTATACAGGCACGATATGCTGCAGGACGTGGGCAATGCCTAAAAGCAGCTGTTCAAGCGTTTTTTCGCCGATCTCCGAATCCGTCTCTTTCAATTCAAGCCAGGCAGCACTGGTATGCAGTTCTTCTTCTGGAAGGTGAATCGGCCCTGATCCTATATTTTCAAATGTCGTCATTTTAATTTTTTTAAATATTGTCGGAAGTGCGTTCACGGTTACATCGCCGAAATGTAAGGCCGTTTTCTTTCTGCTGTCCGTTCTGTCAATGTCCAGCACTTTCAGCTGCACCGCTAAGTTGGCATCTGTATAATATTCGACATCGACCTTTCGCACGTATGCTTTTTTATGATCCCAATCAAGCTTTTCAACCTGGTACTGTACCCCTTCATGAAGATAAATCGCTTCATCATGAAGAAGCGTCATCGCGCTGAAGCGGTCCATTTCTCCGATGATTTTTACATCAGCCGTCTCTGACCGGTCAACGATGACCACGTTTTCCTGTGACGCCGAACGGAGACTGATGTTGGAGGCGGGAAAAGATTCGCTCGCCCAGTGATAGCGTTCGCGGTTTTCGTGAAGCACCCCTTCTTCCTCTAAATACTCAAGAATGTCTCTTGCATCATTTTCTCCGAATGTTTCATCTGCTCTGAAAGGCAGCTCATACGCGGCGCATTTCAGGTGATCGACCAGTATAATGAGATTATCGGGATTAATCCTTGCAGATTCAGGCGAGCGTTTAAAGAAATAATCAGGATGGCGCACAATATATTGGTCAATCGGATCAGAGTTCGCCACCATCACGATAAGCGCCTCTCCCTGCCGCCGTCCGGCCCGGCCCGCCTGCTGCCATGCGCTCGCGACACTGCCCGGGTACCCCGTCATCACGCAGACCTGAAGCTGGCCGATATCAACGCCGAGCTCCAGCGCGTTTGTGCTGACAACGCCGAGAATGCTGCCGTCTCTTAACCCCCGCTCTATTTCTCTTCTTTCTTTCGGAAGATATCCGCCGCGATAACCTCTGACAGACTTTGAGCCGATTTCTTTTTTTACGATCTCCTGAATGTGGCTTAAAATAATTTCAACCCGGACACGGCTTCTGGCAAAAACAATCGTCTGGATCTTATTTTTCAAAAAAGTTTTGGCAAGCTCGTTCACTTCCACGGTGGCACTTTTTCGAATATGCAGCGGTTTATTTACAATCGGAGGGTTGTAAAAAGCAAAGTGCTTTCTTCCGGCCGGGGCGCCGTTGTCGTCAATCAGGCGCACAGATTTTCCCGTCAGCTGCTCCGCCAACTCCCTCGGATTGGCGATTGTGGCGGATGTGCAGATAAATGACGGCTTGCTTCCGTAAAAAGCGCAGATTCTCATTAAACGGCGGATGACGTTCGCCACATGGCTGCCGAATACGCCCCGGTACGTATGTAATTCATCAATGACGATATATTTCAGGTTTTCAAACAGACTCACCCATTTTGTATGGTGGGGAAGAATGGCTGAATGAAGCATATCGGGATTTGTAATCACAATATGCCCGGCCTTTCTGACTTTCTGCCTGATGGCCGGAGACGTATCTCCGTCATAGGTGAAGCTTTTAATGTCCATGCCCGTCTCGTCTATGATTTCATTCAGCTCGCTTTTTTGATCCTGCGCGAGCGCCTTTGTCGGAAATAAATAAAGCGCGCGGCTTGAGGCATCTTCAGCGATAGACTGAAGAACCGGAAGATTATAGCACAGTGTTTTTCCGGAGGCCGTCGGTGTGACAGCCACAATGCTTTCTCCGTTTTGAACCGTCTGAAAAGCGGAGTATTGATGTGTAAAGAGCCGCTTAATCCCCCTCTTTTCGAGAGCCGCCCGAATGTTCGGATCTACTTGCTCCGGCATCGGCATGGTTTTCGCCTCCCGCGGTTCCTCTTCATGCCAATGCACAATATTTTCATGACTTTTTAATTCCTGTATCAGTTCGCTCAGTGATTTTTTCTTCATCGTTCACACCTCTTTATGAGGTACAGTTTACCGAATATTTGTTTGCCTGGCTAGATGAAAATCCTCACAAGAAAAAAAGCAGGGAATCAGCCCCTGCCTACTTCATTTTTATCGTAAAAAGCTCTGTTTGTCCTTTTTTCGCTTCATTTGCGCCTGCAAATTGCAAAGGTTCTGCGGCATCGCCATTCATAATCACCATAGGGATGACGGTGCTGCTTGCTTTTTCTTTTATTAAATCCAGCCGGCACGTTAAAAGCAGATCGCCTGTTTTCACTTTGTCTCCTTCTTTTACATGCGCTTCAAAGCCTTCACCGTTCATATTGACGGTATCCAAACCGACATGTATCAAAAGTTCCGCTCCGGAAAGGGTGCGGATGCCGACAGCATGTTTTGTATGGAACAGCTGAATCACTTCTCCCTCAACCGGTGAAACAATGTCTCCGTTTGCAGGCTCGACGGCAATCCCGTCCCCCATCATTTTTTGTGAAAATACGGGATCCGGCACTGAAGCCAAATCCATCACCGCTCCGTCAGCCGGAGAAAAAATCACTTCCTCGGCCGGCTTTTTCCGGCTGTCTCCCAATCCGAATAATTTTTTCAGCAATGTGTTGTGCTCCCCTTCCTAAATGTGAATCCGTTACCAGTTTATTCTCCACTATTTAACCATACTTTCTTTTTTCCTTCAATTCTTAACCATACGGCATAACATCGCATAGTCTGTTTGTAAAAAGGCGGTGGTCATATGGATCAATCACAAAACGATAAACTTGATCCGCAAAGAAATGAGGACATCATCAGCCATGCGATGGACCAATTTTTTCACTCAGGTCCCTTTGCAGAATTGATGCAGGGTTTTCAGCACCTTGTCAATTCGGCTTTTACTGAAGCGCAAGTGACGATTGACGTCAGAGAAGAGCCGACGGGCCTCGCGGTTGATATCAGCGTTCCCGAGACGTTCCGTGACGGGGATATGCTGGTGGAAACGAAAGGGTGCTACCTTCACGTTACAATCCGCTACGATCATAAACAGGCTCATTCATCCCATGTGTCTTCAAGCATGACAAGAACCGTTGTCCTCCCGTATAAGGTGAGTGAAGAAGATATGGAAACATCCTGGAATGAACAGACGCTTACCCTCTTTTTCCCTAAAAAATAAGCATGAATGATGGATATCATTCATGCTTTTTATTTGAAGATACTGGTGAGGCCTTTCACCAGCGATCCGACCTGATTTACGGCGCTTACCATCTGCCCCGTTGTATCCATCATTTTATTAAAGTCAAACTGTCCGTTCGTTTTTTTAAACTGGGAGAGTATGCCTGAGAATTGGGAAGACTGCTGCTGATTCGGTCTGGGAACAGGGTAAGGATTCACAAACCCCGGCTGCCCCCCGGGCATGGCTGTCTGAGGAGGAGGGGGAGCAAACGGCTGCTGCATATGACCGTATTCCTGATTCGGATAAAATTGCTGCGGGTACTGCCCTTGCTGTTGATATGGCGGCGGCTGCAATGGCTGTATCTGCTGCGGATACGGCGGCTGTAATGGCTGTATCTGCTGCGGACTCGGCTGCTGCAATGGCTGTATCTGCTGCGGGTAGAAATATCCCGCCGGCTGCTGGTACATATTTTGATATGGCTGCGCTCTCCATTGCATATGACATTCCCCCTTGTCTCTCACTAAGTTTCTGCTATATATGTATGAATTCCGCCTTGGTTATGTGCTTTCGGAGATTCTGATCTTTGTCAAATGCTGTCGAAAGTCTTAATTTTTTAAAAACAGAAAAAAGTCGAATCGTTATGTTACCATAATCTCAACATACATGAGAGGGGATGCACCATTATGAACGTATCATACTTAAGAAAGCGTTTTGCTGAAGTGAAAAAATATGAAACAGATTGTGCAGATAAACTGATGGACTTTGCAAAATTCCTCTATATTCAAGGCCATCTCACCGCAACCGAATTTCGAAACAGTATGAAGGTTCTCGAAGCAAGTGGAGCAGAAAACCCGGCGTATGAATAACATACCCGACCCCTTTATATAAAAGAAGGCAGCCGTTTTCAGCTGCCTTCTTTTTCAATTTCATCCCTTAATATACGAAGCGTATATAAAACAGATTCAGTTAAATCCCTGTATCTTTTTTTATGAATATGATGAACATATGATTGGAGCATCAGCTCTCCGAAATTTTCTGTAACGGCCTGAATTTGTGCGTGATGAACGTATTTCGGACGGTTTTCCTGAATAAACGCAAGCGCTGCTTCTGTCCAAAGCGCGCAAAGCCGGTCTCTTTTTTCAACATCGGGTTTAATAATCTCAAAAAAATCATATGAACGGCCTGACTCTTTTCCATCCTGATACCTTTTTTCGGCTTCCAGAACCGCCTCTATCATTTGTTCTGTCAGCTCCAATAACGACTGTGTCTGCAAACGGACTCACCTCAGTACATATGGTACCAAAGTTTTTGCATAAAATCAGCTGATCCGGCAGGCTCTCGGCAAATCCTTTTTACGCCGGTCAGCCAAAAACAGGTCATCAATACAAACATGAAGCTCCCGCGTCTCTTCCTCAAGGCGGGAAAGTTTCTCCTGCCTGATTTCTTCAGCTTCCGCCTGACAGGATCTGACTGCTTGGGTAAGCGTCTTTTCAGCAGCAGAAATCCGGATTTCGATATCAGAAAGCAGACGGAGAATATCAGCCTTGCTCGTGTAAACAGACATTCATGTTCCTCCCTTTTATCACTTGCGTCTCTTTAGAATATAATTCTCGTTTTCATACCGCTCTCCTCTGCACATGACAAAACTAGAAGCAGTTCGGCAAACAAACAGAGATTATCCTAAAAGGCGTGCCTTTCGACAAAAAAGTGCCGCAAACTTTGTATGAACCGTCACGTTAATGCAAACGATACAGTTGAGGAGGTGCCGTATGAAAACGAGACCGAAAAATGCAGGTAAACAGCAAAAAACCGAAGCAAAAACGACTGATACGCTTGATAAAAAATTAGGCGGCCCAAACCGCCCTTCCACGTAACACATCAGCAGCCCGAAACCCCAGCGAACGGTTTCGGGCTTTTTCATTTCTTCAGCCACTCTTTAACTGCGAAGAGCGCATGGAGCTCCCGTCTTTTCTGGAAGTACCAGTCCGTCAGTTCAAGCTGTTTCGGCATTTTCTCCTGTAAGAAAGCCCCTTTTCTTAACCTTTTTTGAAACCAATCCGCCCTTTCGCCGTCTAATGAGTGGGCAACAATGGGATAGGTTGTCCTCAGCATCGGTGATGTTCTTTTTTTGATGCCGATCATTTTCTCCATATCAAAGCGTGAACCGGTATGAGGAACGGTATCAAGAAAACGGTAAAAAGAAGCGTGAAGATCAGGGCTGAACAGAAGGCGGGCCAGCTGTTTTCCGAGCGTAATTCTCTCTTCGGTTTTTGAAAACCGTTTGACGGAAATTCCGTATAAATGTCCGTCAAATGAAGGGAATATCACCGTATTAAAGTGAAACCAATCACTTAAATAAAAAGGAATCGTGCCAAAAACATTCTTTTTAAACGAAGGATTTTGTATAATAGGTGCTTGGATAGTGTTTTGTTCATTTATAATAAGAGCATACATGAGCCGTTCCGTATCTCCGTCACGCCAAAAGCGGAACCATTCTTCCTGCATAAAAGCCGAGACGCGGAAATAAGGAAGATGACGGAAAAGAGGTTCACCGATTTGTTTTGACCACTGGTAGACCAGAAGCTGAGGATAGGCATCAGAAAAAATCAGCCAATTCGCCCTTTCATACGAAAGGAAAAACCAGTTTTTCTGACTGCTGTCAAGGCCCTCCTGATAAAGGACGCCTCTTAAATCAGTCATCGACCAGCCCGCATTGCGGGACACAAAGGATGCCAAAAGCGGCCACTTGATCTCAGGATGGCGGTCATAATATGCTTTATAGGCATTCGTCCGGGAAATATTATCGGCATTTTTTATTTTCGTCTCTTTTTCGATCAGGCGAAGAATGGCGGTTACGGTCTGTCGTTTATGCACGTTCATTCACTTCCGTCACTATTAGTTTGATAAGGAGGATGGAAAAAGTGATTCGGTACCCGAATGGAAAAACTTTTCAGCCGAACAAAACGGTTTCATCCCAAAACAGCCAGAAACGGTCTCATTCATACAGTAATCGCGGCATGACCCTCGAAGACGATCTGAATGAAACGAATAAGTATTATCTGGCTAACCAAATTGCTGTCATTCACAAAAAGCCGACACCCGTCCAGATTGTAAACGTCCACTATCCGAAAAGAAGCGCCGCAGTCATTAAGGAAGCTTATTTTAAACAGTCTTCCACAACCGACTACAACGGCATTTATAAAGGACGCTACATTGATTTTGAGGCAAAAGAAACAAAAAACAAAACGGCATTTCCCCTGCAGAATTTTCATGATCATCAGATTGAACATATGAAGCAGGTGGTCAGGCAAGACGGCATTTGTTTTGTTATTATATCCGCTTTCGGAAAGGTTTATTTCCTCGAAGCCGACAAGCTGTTTGTCTTTTGGGAGAGAAAGGAGAACAATGGCAGAAAATCAATTCGCAAAGACGAATTAGAAGATGCTTCCTTTCCGATTTCCCTTGGATACTCACCGAGAATTGATTATATTAGTATTATTGAACAGCTTTATTTTTCGCAGGAACAGTAGACTGAGCGAAAGGTTGATAAACGAAAGGTTGAGATGTTATGTCAGATCAATTTACGAGCCGTGAAGAACGCCGTAAGGCAAGGCAGACGAAAAGCACTAAGCCCTCTTCACCGAAAAAAGGCAAGAAACAGCGTAAAGGCGGTTTATTCAAAAAGATTGTGCTGTCCTTGGTTATTCTGTTTGTCCTTGGCATAGTCGGCGGAGCGGCGGCATTTGCCGTTTTGGTTTCCGGCGCGCCCTCTTTGGACGAAGCAAAGCTGAAAACGCCTTACTCTTCAACGATTTACGATAAAAACGGCAAAGAAATCGCGGAAGTGGGTGGTGAAAAACGAACCTACGTCCCGATTAAGGATATACCCGATGTTGTGAAAGAAGCATTTATCGCAACTGAAGACGCCCGTTTTTATAAGCACCACGGTATAGACCCGATCCGGATCGGAGGCGCCTTGGTCGCCAACTTTACGGATGGATTCGGTTCAGAGGGAGGAAGCACAATCACCCAGCAGGTTGTGAAAAACTCGCTTTTGACCCATCAGAAAACGATTAAACGGAAAGCACAGGAAGTGTGGCTTTCACTGCAGCTGGAGCGCCATTATTCTAAAGATGAAATCTTAGAAATGTATTTAAACAGAATTTATTTCTCACCGCGCGCCTATGGCGTCGGTAAAGCGGCTGAAGAATTCTTCGGCGTAAAAGATTTGAGCAAGCTTACGGTTGAACAGGCGGCGACGCTTGCCGGAATGCCGCAAAGCCCGACCGGATATAACCCGGTTAAAAATCCGAAGGCTTCCGAAAAACGCCGAAACATCGTTCTCAGCTTAATGGAAAAACAAGGATTCATTTCAAATTCTGAATACCAAAAAGCGAAGAAAGTGTCCATGAAAGATGAAGGCGTCGTCAGCCAAAAGGAATACGATAAAAAGGACACAAATAAATACAGCGCTTTTGTCGAAGAAGTTATGAAAGAAATTGAGACAAAAGAAAAGAAAGACGTCGATATTTCAACTGACGGATTGAAAATTTACACGACTCTTGATACGAAAGCACAAGATTATCTTGATCAATTGATGAACGGCGACACAGCCGGATTTACCGAAGGCATGCAGGGCGGCGTCACGCTCCTTGATACGACAAACGGAGAAATCCGCGCCATCGGAGCAGGACGGAACAGAACTACCGGGGGATTCAATTATGCAACACAAGGTAAAACCCAGCCCGGTTCAACGATAAAACCGATTCTTGATTACGGCCCGGTCATTGAAAATAAAAAATGGTCGACGTATGAGCAGATTGACGACTCAGCTTATACGTACTCTGACGGCACTCCGATTCACGACTATGACAATAAATACAGAAATATGATATCAATGCGAGAGGCCCTCTCAGACTCGCGTAATATTCCGGCTCTGAAAGCATATCAAGCAGCCGGTAAAGATAATGCCGTCGACTTCGCAAATGACTTAGGACTAGGATTAAACAAAGAGAGTGTAACCGAATCTTATTCGATCGGAGGATTTGGTCAGGATAACCGCGGTGTATCTACTATGACAATGGCGGGCGCCTACAGCGCTTTCGGAAATAACGGAACGTACAATGAACCGCATGCGGTCACATCGATTGAATTTAATGACGGCACTAAGCTTGATTTAACACCGAAACCGAAAAGTGCTATGAGCGATTACACGGCATTCATGATTACCGATATGCTCAAAACAGTCGTGCAGTCAGGAACAGGCAGACTAGCTCAAGTACCGAACGTGGAAGTCGCCGGTAAAACGGGTACGACAAACTTTACTAAAGGTGATATTCAAAAATATAACATTGCTCCGGGCGGAGTCCCAGACTCATGGTTTGTCGGATACACCCCTCAATATACAGCAGCGGTTTGGACCGGAGTTGAGTCTGGCAACAAAGCAGGTAAGAAATCACTGTCTGCTGCTGACCAGCAAGTCGCAAAACGGATTTTCCAAAAGCTGATCTCATACGTTGATGACGGTAAAGGAAGCTTCAAGCAGCCTGACAGCGTCGTAAAAGAAACAGTTGAGAAAGGCTCGAATCCTGCCGCTTTAGCCGGACCAAATACACCGGATGATAAAAAAGTGACGGAGTACTTCGTGAAAGGAACGCAGCCAACTGCCGTTTCTAAAACGTACACGAAAGAAAAAGCCGATAAACCGACAGGATTGCAAGTGAAATACGACAAAGATAAAAAATCATTAACCTTAAGCTGGAATTATGACGGTGATGCAACATTCAATGTCAAACAATCCGTTGACGGCGGAAGCTACAGTGACATTCAAAACAGTTCGGCAAAAGAAGCCGTCGTCCCAGATGTCACGCCAGGCTCCACATACAGCTTCCAGGTGACAGCGGAAAACGATGACGGAAAAAGCGATACGGCATCAGCATCTTTCAAAGTCCCGAAAGATGAAGAAGACGATGCGGATAAAGATAAAGCGACTGACGATGAACAGAAGTCTGATGAAGATAAAGACAAAGACAAGACGCAAACTGATGATTCAAACACAGATGACAATCAGACAGATACGTCTGACGGATCGGATCAAACACCAACTGATGACCCGGATAAAAATCAGGATCAACCCGATAAGGATCAAACAGATAACAACAATCAGAATCAGCCCGGCAACGGGACTGATAACAACGGACAGCAAGATAACGGCTCTGATAATGATTCCGATTCCGGTTCAGACGGCTCAAATAAACCTGACAGCGGTCAAACGGACAAAAACAAAGACTCATCTTCAAATATCAACGGGCAGTCCAATTCGTCAACCATCCAGTCAAACCCCGCTCATTAGCGGACGAAATCCTTCACCTCAAACAGGTGAAGGATTTTTTTCATACAAAAAAACCTCCTTATGAGAAAAGGAGGTTTTTAACATTTGTTCATGGCTTCATATTTATGATATTGTTTCTTCATCTCCGTCATCAATTCATCAAGCTGAATAAACGAGTGATATTGAGTCGGTTTTGTTAAAATAAACGCCATTCGCTCCGCCCAATTGATCGGTTCGGCGGGAAAATGCTTTGTTTCAAGCACAGACCAATCAAGTGATGTGACCCGCTCCCCTGCCGTCCAGTGAAAAGCGGCAATCAGACAGGCAATTCCCTTCAGCATGTCATTTTGATCACATCTCGATTTTCTTGTTTGAAAAACGGGAAGCAGCGTTTCTTTCGTTTCGTTCCAAATCTGAAATAGAAACGGGACATATTCGCCCCTTTCCCTCCATGGCTGCACGGTTGGCTGACCGCTGAAATCCATATACAGCGGATGGCGGCGCAGCGCCGTTTTGATCTCAAGGCTTTCCAAGTCCGTAAGGCTGCGCAGGTATGTTTCATAGCCTGCCAGAATGTCAATCGCCGTCACCGTTTCACCAGCCCTTTTTTGTCACGCTTCTGCCCTTCTCTGCATAGCGGAAGCAAAGGACATTCCGCACAGCGGGGAGATTGCGCTTTACAATGATACCTCCCGAAAAATATTAATCTGTGGTGCGTAACAGACCAATCCTCTTTCGGCACTTTTTTCATTAATGTTTTCTCTACCTCCAAAACAGAGTCCTTCCAGCGGCAGATACCAAGCCGTTTAGAGACCCGCTCCACATGAGTGTCTACTGCGATCGCAGGTACGCCGAAAGCAACAGACACGACTACATTTGCCGTTTTCCGTCCGACACCCGGCAGATTCACAAGCTCATCCCGGTCTTTCGGCACTTCTCCGCCGTACTCTTCGATGATCATTTTGCTCAGCTTTTGAATATTTTTGGCTTTATTACGGTATAGGCCGATTGATTTAATATCCTGCTGGAGTTCTTCCAGCGATACGGCAAGATAATCTTCGGGCCGTTTATATTTTTGAAATAGCGTTTTTGTCACTCTGTTGACGAGAGCGTCCGTACATTGCGCGGATAATGCGACTGCCACAACCAATTCGAAAGGATTTGAATGGACAAGTTCACATTCTGCGTGCGGAAACATATCGCCGATTTTTTCAAGACAATATTCAATCTGCTTTAAATTTAACACGTTTCTCCCCTTCTCATGTTATTGTTCCAGCCAATTGTAAAAAGGCACCTGCCTCGTATACTCTTTTTGCGGATCATTTTGTTTCGTTTGAACACGACGGAATTTTTGGCTGTGCGCCTTCGCCTGCTCAACCGTTTTGAAGCCGTTCTTTTTCCATTCAAATAAAATCCGGTCAATATAGCGAAAACTGAGTTTCCCCGATAAAACAGCTTCTTTTAAGGCGTGTTTAATCAGAATCGCATCATGCTGATCCTGATCCTGCCATATGGCCAGCGTCTCGCATTCAAGGGGCGACAGCGGTCTTCCGAACTCTTCTTCAAAGATGGTATACAGGCTTTTTTGTTCTCTTTCTGACGTTCTTTCCTGCGTTTCATTTTGAGAATGCTGCATGTAATCATACAGCTTCGCCCATAACGGCTGCAGAGAATATTTTTCAAACTTTATGCCGTTATGGTCTTCACATTCTTCAATAAACAGAAAACCTTTTTGAATAAACATTCTCAGGCAGCTTGTACATTCTTCAGCAGAGATGGACATGCCTGATTGAAGTTCAAACGGCGTCGGAAAATAAGAGCCCTTTTCCAAATGCATTTTAATCTTCAAAAGCAGGATCAATTCGGTTTCATTCAGCCCGAGCTGCCGGTAATGTGTCAGCAGCAGGTTGGGAATGCTTGAAATGCCGAGTTCCTGCATATCTATAAATTGCTGTTTTTTCATCCTTACACCTCTTACTGTAAAAGGTTATCTCCGGGAGCTTTCCCCTTTACTTAGAAAAAGTCTCCCTTGCAGGAGACTTCGTTTTTTAAAACTATTACGGATACAGACGGTTCAGAAGTCTCGGGAACGGAATCGTTTCACGCACGTGAGGCGCTCCGCTGATCCAAGCCACTGTCCGCTCAAGTCCGAGGCCGAAGCCGGAGTGCGGAACAGAACCGTATTGTCTGAGTTCAGCATACCATTTGTAAGCATCTGAATCCAGACCGTGTTCTTTTAATCTTTCTTCCAATAAATCCATATCATGAACGCGTTCTGAACCGCCGATGATTTCCCCGTAGCCTTCCGGAGCGATTAAGTCGGCACATAACACGACATCATCACGATCTTTGGCAGGCTGCATATAAAACGGTTTTAATGATGTCGGATAATGAGTGATAAACACCGGTTTGTCATAGCTTTCTGCAATCGCTGTTTCATGCGGCGCACCGAAGTCATCTCCCCACTCAATATCGTCAAAGCCTTTTTCTTTCAGGAATTCAATCGCTTTATCGTACGTAATGCGCGGGAATGGCGCTTTGATTTGTTCAAGCTTCGATGTGTCTCTTCCTAATGTGTTCAGCTCGATCTTACAATGTTCCAGCACACTTTGTACGATGTATGCAACATAATTCTCCTGAACTTCAAGGTTTTCTTCAAATTCAACAAATGCCATTTCAGGCTCAATCATCCAGAATTCGATGAGATGGCGTTTCGTTTTCGATTTTTCCGCTCTGAACGTCGGTCCGAAAGAGAATACTTTTCCGAGCGCCATTGCAGCTGCTTCCATATACAGCTGACCGCTTTGAGACAGGAAGGCGTCTTCATCAAAATATTTCGTCGCGAACAGCTCAGTCGTGCCTTCCGGAGCGCTTCCCGTCAAAATCGGCGGATCAACTTTCACGAAGCCTTCTTTATTGAAAAATTCATAAGTCGCACGGATGATTTCGTTGCGGATTTTCATAATTGCGTGCTGGCGTTTCGAACGGAGCCATAAATGTCTGTGATCCATTAAGAATTCCGTACCGTGCTCTTTAGGCGTAATCGGATAATCAGTCGCTTCGTGAATGACTTCAATGGATGTAACAGCAAGCTCATAGCCAAGCGGTGAACGCTCGTCCTCTTTCACAATTCCTTTTACATAAAGCGACGTTTCCTGTGTCACTGATTTCGCGATTTGGAAGATGTCTTCTTCTACTTCAGCTTTGACGACAACTCCCTGAATGAAGCCGGTACCGTCTCTCAGCTGTAAAAATGCGATTTTACCGCTTGAGCGTTTATTAGCGACCCAAGCTCCAATCGTTACTTCCTCGCCTGTGTGTTTATACACTTGGTTGATTGTTGTTTTCAAACTCTTTCCCTCCAGAACAAGAAAGACATTCAGGAATCTGCCTGAATCTCTTTTTTCATCACTTTATTATACCCGTTCTACTCTAACGGGGTCAATGCAAGTGAAAAGCGGCTTTAAAAGCCGCTTTTTCAGAATCAGCTGTGTTTTTCCGTGAAGCGGCGGATTCTTTCGACCGCTTCTTCTAAAAGATCGAGTGACGTTGCGTAAGATAAGCGGACGTTGTCCGGTGAACCGAAACCCGAGCCCGGCACGATGGCGACTTTTTCTTCTTCCAGAAGCGCCTTGACGTATTCATCGACATCTTTGAATCCGCAGTTTTCTGCGGCCGCTTTGGCGTTAGGGAACAAGTAAAACGCCCCTTCAGGCTTGACACAGGTGAATCCGGGAATTTCACTGAGCTGAGCGTAAATGGTGTTCAGTCTGTGCTCAAATGCCTGTCTCATCTCTTCCAGCGGCTCAGCCGGACCGTTATAGGCCGCAATAGCGCCGTATTGAGCGATAGACGTCGGATTTGATGTGCTGTGGCTCGCAAGGCTCGTCATCGCTTTAATAATCGTCTCCGAACCCGCCGCATAGCCGATCCTCCAGCCCGTCATGCTGTGAGATTTCGACACGCCGTTAATGATGATCGTCTGCTCTTTCAATTCATCTGAAAGCTGTGCGATTGAGACGTGTTTTTTTCCTCCGTATGTAAGCTTCTCATAAATCTCGTCAGAAACGATCAGAATGCCATGCTCCAGACACACTTTTCCGAGTTCCGCAAGCTCTTCTTTCGTATACATAACACCTGTCGGGTTGCTCGGTGAATTGATAATGAGCGCTTTTGTTTTCTCAGTGATAGCCTGCTTCAGCTGCTCCGGTGAAATTTTAAACTGATTGGATTCCAGCCCTTCTGCATAGACGGGACGCCCCCCTGCCAGTTTCACCTGCTCAGGGTAGCTGACCCAGTAAGGAGTCGGTATAATCACTTCGTCCCCTTCATCGAGAATAACCTGAAATAATGTATACAGAGCGTGTTTCGCGCCGGTGCAGACAATGATTTCTGACGGCTTATATTCAATCCCCTGGTCGTTTTTGAATTTTTTTGCGATACTGTCTTTCAGCGCCGGCAGACCGCCTGAAGGCGTATATTTCGTATGGCCTTCATTCATGGAACGCACCGCGGCATCTATAATGTGCTGAGGCGTATTAAAATCCGGTTCTCCTGCTCCGAGGCCGATGACATCATGGCCTTCTGCTTTCAGCTCTTTCGCTTTTGCAGTAATTGCAAGTGTTGCAGACGGTGTTAATGCGGATACTCTTTTTGCCAATTTCAACTTGAACTCCCCCTAATACGTCTCACGGTGTGATGTTTTTGAGAATCTTGCCGCTTGTAAAGTCCACATAGCTAAAGCTATACTGCCCGTTTTTGTTGATATAGGTCACTTCCCATAACGGAACATTGTTTTCTCTCGCCGGGTGAACGCCATTCAGCTTGGAAACAAGCCCTTCGTCCCGAACGATCTTGGCAGCCTTGCCGCTTGAAATGCCGTCACTGGCTTTTTTTGAGAGGATTTTTGCTTTTTTGTCGGCCGGAACCCATACATACATATCTTTTCCATGTTTATCCGTTCCGGTAACAACATAATATTTCTGTTTGCCGACAAAGGTCTCCACTTTCTCAGCATCTGTCAGCTCCGTTTTTTCTTTAGCGGCTGCGGCAGCTGTTTCGTGGCCTTCTTCTTTTTGAGCCATTGCAGATTTAAAAATGCTGGCCGAAAATAAAAGAACTGCTAAAAAAATAATACCAAATACGGCTGTAAATATTAATGCTTTTTTTCTCATCTTTTTCACCTATGTGCGATAAATGGTGAAGACCGCTTCATTTTGATTTTCTTCGTCGAGCGCAAGGCCGAACATCAGATTGTCCCGTTTCAAAGTCCGGTTTAATGTATCGACGATTTTATATAAATCATCTGAATGCTCCACATTAATCGTTGACAGAATTTCAATTTTGCTTTCCATTTTTATACCCTCCATCGGTCGAACAAATTTTGTTAGTCATAACGGGATGCGCCCGCGGCATAATAAAATCACAAGGCGGCATGAACCCGCTTTTACTATAAAAACAATTCCTCATCCCACACCACGAAAGCCGCGTTTATGCGGCTTTTATTCCGTTTGGCTGACATAAGCCGCCATTTCGGCATCCGTCAGTTCCAAAAGAGATGAAGTCGGGAGCGCTTCAAGAAACAGCCGTCCGTATCCCGCCGTTTTTACACGCTGATCTAAAAGAACGATTGTTCCCTTGTCTCCCGCCGTACGGAGCAGGCGCCCGATCCCCTGTCTGAACGTTAACACGGCCTCAGGCAGGGAAATCGTCTGAAACGGATTTTTCCCCTGTTTCTTGGCAAATTCGCATTTTGCGGCATGAAGCGGATTGTCAGGCGCCCTGAAAGGAAGTCTTGCGATCATGACGGTTGACAATTCATCCCCCGGAAAATCAACGCCTTCCCAGAAATGATTCGTCCCGAGCAAAATCGCCCGGCTTGCCGTTTTAAAGGTTTTCATTAATTTACCGGGACTCCCGCCCGAAATACCTTGGGCGAGAAGCTGAATGCCTGAGATCTCCATACTGAGTTTCAGTTCCTGATACACTTTTTTCAGCATATCATGAGACGTAAACAGGACAAGGATCTTCGGCTGTTTTCCCTTTGACATGATTTCTGCATACTTGGCAATATGCTCAATGACTTCCCGCTCTCCGTCATATTTAACGGATTTCATCTCTTTCGGAATGATGACGTTCATCTGATCATCGTAAGAAAAAGGAGACGGGATGCTTTTGGTGCGCGGATAAAAATCCGCAAGTCCGAGCCTTTCAATCATAAATTGAAAAGACTGCTCCACCATTAAGGTCGCTGATGTGAGCACAACGCTTTTTTTGCGGGCGAAAAACTGGTCTGCCAGCATTTCACCGGGCTCCAAAGGCTGCGCATAGATGCTGACGGCATTTTTTGCGCCCTTCGCATCAATTTCAACCCAAACGGCTTCTTTCTCATCATTTTCAAACAGCAGCCTGCTGAACGTATCGCGATATTCTTTCAGCCCCCTGATACACTTTACATATTCGGCCGCTAAAAAAGCCGCTCCGCTTTTCATCTGTTCAAGCTTTTGATGTAACAGTTTCTCCTGTACTGAAAACATGTCAAGCAGCTGATCCAGCATCGCGCAAAGCCGCTCCGCTCCGTCCGTTATCATGTGAAACCCTTTATCCTGGCTTTTATGATTGAGACTATAGACGAGACGGTTCAGATCGTCTTTAGGTTTTCTTCGTTTGACAAAAGAATGCACTGAACTGAAAAATGCGTCGCTTTCCGATTGAATATGCTTCATCCACTCATCGGCGTCAAAAAAACTTTCCGCCGGCAGTTCATACGTATAAAACAGTTTTCTCATCCGCTTTAACAGTCCGTGTTCCTTTAAGGTTCCGATTCGGCTGAGCTTTGTGTGCAGTCCGATGTATGAAGCTCTCTTCCCGAGGTGCTCGCTGGCAGCGCGTTCGAAATGATGCGCTTCATCAATGATGATTGTTCCGCTTGCAGGCAGTTTTTTCGTTTCACTGCTTTGATCTGAAAACAGCAAAGCATGGTTTGTGATAATCAGATCTGCGGCCTGCGCTTTTTCTTTAGCCCGTTCATAAAACCCGGCAGCCGAGTCCTTCCCTTTTTTAAAAAAAGAATTCTCATCGTAAGCCATGCGCTCCCACAGCAATCTGCCGCCTGATGGAAGATTCAGCTCAGCGGCGTCGCCCGTTTCAGTCTCCGTCAGCCAGACGAGAAGCTGCGCTTTCGTCAAAACCGCATCATAGTTGTCATCTTCCTCATGCAGAATATGTTCAAACTTAGGCAGGCACAGATAATGTGATTTCCCTTTTAAAATAGCAGCTTTGACCGGCCAAGGAAACATACGCTCCAAAAGCGGGAGATCTTTAGACATGATCTGCTGCTGCAAAAGAGTAGAGTACGTGCTGATAATCACGGGAGTCTGCTCCGCTTTGGCAAATAAAACAGCCGGAACGAGATAACCGATCGTTTTTCCGATGCCGGGTGCCGCTTCAATCAGCGCATGCTCCCGATTGCGGAAGGCGCCAAGCACTTCATCCATCATCGAAAGCTGCCCTTTCCGCTTTTCATAGCGGGGGATGATGCCGGATAAAATCTGTTCTTTTTCTTCGTTCCACTTTTCAAGGTCAATGGCCGCATTCACCGGACGGGAAACCGGAATGTGATCGGGCTCTTTAATTGAAAAAGAGGCGTATGGAATGCAGCTCTTTTCTTCCGCCGGCCTGCTTTCATGTATAAAAGAATCCAAAAGCAGCGTCAAATCGCTGATAAAATGCTGTGAAAGCCTTCTAAGCTGCTTTAATGTCGGTAAAGGCAAATGTTTCAGTTTATGTAAAATGTCTAAAAAGACCAGTCCCGTAACCTCCGCATCGCTGTCTGCGCGGTGAGGGCGGTCATGAACAATATTCAGCTCCGCGCACAACTCACCGAGCTTATATCCTTCAAACCCCGGGAAAACAATACGCGAAAGCTCAACCGTATCAAGCACTTCACAATCCGGCAGCTCATAGCCCGCTTCGCTCAGTTCATGCCGGACAAATCCGAGGTCGAAATGAATATTGTGGGCAACAAAATACGCGCCGTCAAGCAGATGAAAAATCTCTTCTGCGACCGCTTCAAACGGCAGTTCATTTTCAACCATTCCGGACGAAATTCCGGTCAGCTGTTCAATAAACGGCGGAATGACTTGATTCGGATTAATATATTTTGAAAACCGCTCAGTTATTTGTCCATTTTCAATGACAACCGCTGCGATTTGAATGATTTTATCGCCCTTTTTAGGCGAATTTCCTGTTGTTTCGACATCTATGACAACGAACCGTTGTTTGTTCATTAAAATGGACACCTCAATTCTTGCATACGAGAAAAGTGTAACACGTTTTGTTGAGAAATGGAGCGGAAAAACAGCTTTTGCCCCTAAATCTTAAAAGAAAACCCCCATGAAGGGGGCTCTATTACAAAATCGTGTGTGCCGGCTCCTGGCCCAGCATCTGCTCGATTTTATTCTGATCATCCAGAACAGCCACCTTCGGCTGATGGCTTTTTGCTTCCTGATCAGACATCATTTGATAAGAAATAATAATGACTTTATCTCCTTCTTGGACGAGACGGGCGGCTGCTCCGTTTAAACAGATGACGCCGCTCCCCCGCTTACCGGGAATAATATACGTTTCAAGTCTCGCTCCGTTATTATTATTCACAATCTGAACTTTTTCATTAGCGAGCATTCCGACGGCATCTAAAAGATCTTCATCAATCGTAATGCTGCCGACATAGTTTAAATTGGCTTCCGTCACGGTAGCGCGGTGCAGTTTTCCGGCCATCATAGTGCGGTACATATTATGATCTCTCCCATTCATCAATATCAATAATGATATTATCAATCAGTCTGGCTTTAGAAAATTGGACGGCGCAGGCCAGAATGACCTTGCCGTTTAATGTTTTAAGCGGAGTCAGCTCCGGATAAGCGTACAGTTCGGCATAATCAATGACGCCGCTTGTGTTTTCGATGATATCGGTGACGGTTTTTATAACGGTTTCCGGATTTCTTTCACCGTCTCTGATCAGTTCGGCACCTTGCTGCAATGCTTTATAGATCATCGGCGCTTCTTTGCGTTCCTGCTCAGTCAGATAGACGTTGCGAGAGCTTTTGGCAAGTCCGTCTTCTTCTCTGACCGTGTCCACTGCAACCAATTCGATATCCATAAAGAAATCCTCAATCAATCCGTCCACAACCGCTGCCTGCTGGGCATCTTTCAGGCCGAAGTAAGCGCGGGTCGGTTTAACGAGATTGAAAAACTTCGTCAGCACAGTGGCCACTCCGTCAAAATGGCCGACGCGGGAGGCGCCGCACAACACGTCAGTTCTCCTTTTCACTTGCACGGCAACATTTTGCTCGCCTTTATACATATCACTTGGAGACGGCGCAAACAAAACATCTGCCCCCGCCTGTTCTGCAAGCCGGGCATCGCGCTTTAAATCTCGCGGATATGCCTCGTAATCCTCGCCCGGTCCGAATTGAGTCGGATTGACAAAGATGCTCATCACGACAATATCGTTTTCTTTGCTTGCTTTTTCAACCAGCGTCAGATGTCCTTCATGAAGAAAACCCATTGTCGGGACGAATCCGATCGTCCGGCCTTCTGAGCGGTATTGTGCAATCAATTCTTTCAGCTGTTGAGTTTCTGTCAGTTGTTTCATCGCTTACTTTCCTCCGTACAAGCCTTGCAGCACAGTTTGGTTTATCTGAAAGGAATGCTTTTCTTCCGGGAAAACCCGTTCTTTCACATCACGGACGTAATCGCTGAGGGCCGACTCAATCGTGCCGTCGATTTTGGCGTATTGCTTCACGAACTTCGGTGTTCTGTCCACGCCGTGGCCGACGACGTCATGATAGACAAGGACTTGGCCGTCCGCTTTTGAACCGGCTCCGATTCCGATGACGGGAATGGATACTTCTTCTTTTATTTTAGCAGTCAGTTCAGCAGGCACGCATTCAAGCACGAGCATCATTGCTCCCGCCTGTTCGCATTTGATGCTGTCTTCAATGAGCTTTTTCGCGCTTTGCTCATCTTTCCCCTGCACTTTATATCCGCCTAATACGCCGACAGACTGCGGTGTGAGGCCTAAATGGCTGACGACGGGAATTCCGCCGAGAGTCAGCGCGCGGATGGATTCGAAAACGCCGTCTCCGCCTTCAAGCTTTAACGCGTCCGCGCCGCTTTCCTGAATTATGGCCGCGGCGTTTTTCAATGTATCCTCTTTTGAAAGGTGGTAAGACATAAACGGCATGTCAGTTACGATAAACGTATTTTTCGCACCGCGTTTTACCGCTTTTGTATGGTGAATCATGTCACTGACCGTTACGCCGACTGTTGAATCGAGTCCGAGCACGACCATTCCGAGCGAATCCCCGACTAAAATCATGTCGACTCCCGCCTGTTCCGCAAGCTTTGCCTGCGGATAATCGTAAGCGGTCAGCATCACGATCGGCTCTCCGTTTTCCTTCATTTTCATGAAATCCAGTTTTGTTTTCATTCTGTTTCTCCTCCTCTAAACGGTGAGGAGATGAGCCGCCAATTTTTCGCAAGCAAAAAAGCCTTCTGTAAAATAAGAAGGATCCCCACTTGTTTAACGTTCGGCGAATGTCATCCCTCTGTCCCAGTCCTTTTTTGGATCAAGGCAGACTTTTCGTAATCTCTGTTCTGCTGATCAGGTGCAGTTCATTATGATACTGCCCATAGGAAGTATACCAAATTCACGAGGCTTGTACCAACTAAGATTAATTGAGCTCAATATCGGCAGAATATATCTTCTTTATACCGTCTTTCGTTTCCAAGAGAAGAACTCCCTCATCATCAATGCCGAGCGATTTCCCGTAAAACGTCCCTTGCAGCGTTCTCGCTCTGAGCTCGTTCCCCAGTCCGACCGCATAGCTTTCCCATAGCAGCTTGATCGGTGTAAAGCCGTGGTTCAAATAATCCTGATAGCGTTTTTCAAAAGTCAGCAAAATCTCTTGTATCAGACCCGCTCTGTCAATTTTTTCGCCGGCTTCCATCCTGAGGCTCGTCGCAATGTCCTGAAGCTCGCCGGGAAAATCGGTTTCCTGCTGGTTCACGTTGATGCCGATCCCGAGAATAACCGAACGGACACGGTCTTCTTCCGCCTGCAGCTCAGTTAAAATCCCGACGGCTTTTTTGCCGTGAATCATTAAATCATTCGGCCATTTAATGGCGGGCTGTACGCCTGTAAAAGCCTCGATGGCCTGTACGACCGCAACGGCAGATAACAGGGTGAGCTGCGGCGTTTTTTGCAAAGGAACGTCGGGTCTCAGAATGAGGCTCATCCAAATCCCGTTTCCCTCCTGTGAATGCCATACTCTGGCCATTCTTCCTCTGCCTGCCGTTTGTTTATCGGCGACTACGAGCGTTCCTTCCGGCGCGCCGTCATTGGCAAGTTCATGAGCGGTTTTTTGGGTGGATGGCAGGACGTCCCGGTAATGAAGCTGTTTGCCCAAAACCTCTGTTTTCAGCCCGAAACGGATTTCGGATTCACTGAGTTTCCCCGGTTTTTTAATGAGCCTGTACCCTTTTCGTCTGACCGCCTCAACCTCATAGCCCTCTTTGCGGAGCTCCTCTATATGTTTCCAAACGGCGGTTCTCGAGCAGCCGAGCGCGTCACTTATTTTCTGCCCGGAGATAAAGCCGTCACCCGCCTCAGAAAATAAATCAATTAATCGGGTTCTTAATGTTGATCCCATGATGCGAGCCACTCCTTTATGTCATGTTTTCGGTTAGGGAGCTTCCCTGCCAATACCGCTTCTTCGATCCGGCGAAGTTCTTCGGCCACCCATTTACCCGCGCGGCGGTTTCTGAGCTCCATCAGATCAGCGCCTGAAATGTCGAGGTCTCGAAGACTTTTGATCGGCAGCTGCTCATACAGGCTCTGAACCTCTTTCAGCTTTTGTTCATCAATCGTCTTATGCTTTTTCAGCATCCCGATTTTAACGGCTGAAAACAGCGCCTCTCCCGCCCGGTACATCGCTTCCGCTTCCAGCTGCACCGGATAAACGCTTATGATTTGCACCGCTTTTTTTATGACTTTTCCCGGCAGTTTCCATTGTTTTAAAAACGCCTCGGCGCTTTTCGGACAAAGACCGAGAAGCAATAACAGCGCTGCCCAGCGTTCTTCGCGTTCATCTAAAGAAGAAAACGGAAATCCGCTTGCTTCAAGCATTTGCTGCTCATAACCGGAAAGACCGGGCAGCTCTTGTATCAGACCTGTTTGCACCATCGTTTGAATCGCTTCTTGTGAGGAAACGCCCTGCAGCAGCTTTTCAAACTCGACGGTCTTTCGTTCTACTGATACATGTGCCAAAAGCTCCCTGTCTTTCATGATGGCCTCTCTTGTTTCTTTTTCTAACAGAAAGCCGAGCTGACTCATAAAGCGGACGGCTCTCATCATCCGCAGAGCGTCTTCCCGAAAACGGTCTTCAGGGTTACCCACCGTTCGGATCAGCTTTTGTCCGATATCATGTGCGCCTCCGAAATAATCAAGCAGCTCTCCTTCGGCAGACATCGCCATCGCATTAATCGTTAAGTCTCTCCGCTTTAAGTCTTCTGATAAAGAAGTAATGAACCGCACAGCTTCAGGTCGCCGGTAGTCCTTATATTCTGATTCGGCACGAAAAGTGGTGACTTCATAGGTTTCATCTTCCCACAAGACGATGACGGTGCCGTGCTCTTTTCCTACATCGACAGTCCGCTTAAAGAGACGCTCCACCTCATTCGGCGAAGCGCTGGTTGCGATGTCCACATCACCTATTTTTCGTTTCATATAGCTGTCTCTGACGGCTCCCCCGACAAAGTACGCCTGATGGCCCGCCTTCATCAGATGATGAAGGATGGGGAGGGCTTTGACAAATTCCTGTTCCATAAGATCACTCCGGTCCTGCCAATTCGTCATAAATCCGTTCATACTGACTGACGATTCTTTGCGAAGAAAAGGCGGTCTCCACCATTTTCAGCGCATGATCAGTCAATCGTTTGCTGAGCTGTTTATCTTCTAAAACGGCAAGCGCTTTTTCTGATGCCGCCTGAATATCGCCGACTTCTACCAGAAAACCACTTACTTGATCTTTAATCACTTCCGGGATTCCGCCGATATTTGTTCCGATGCACGGTACGCCGCAGGCCATCGCCTCAAGGAGGACGAGTCCGAAACTTTCCTTTTCAGACAGAAGAAGCTTAAGGTCGCTGATGGAATACAGCTCTTCCACCCTGTCCTGATTTCCGAGGAGCAGCACTTGATCCTGCAGTCCGTATTTTTCGACAAGCTGCCAAGCGACGCACTTTTCCGGCCCGTCGCCGACAAGCAGGAGCTTCGCCTTTGTTTTGGCTGCGATATTACGGAAAACACGGATGACATCTTTAACACGTTTTACTTTTCTGAAGTTCGAAACATGGATGACGACCTTTTCATCCGGCAAAATGCCATGTTTCTCTTTTATACTCTCTGTATTTTTCTTAAGATAAACACGTTCATCAATAAAGTTGTAGATGGTCTCAATTTTTTTATCCGGCTTGATTAAGTCATATGTTTCTCCGGCAAGCGCGGTTGATACCGCCGTCACTCTGTCGGACGCTTCGATGGCAAAACGGATTAAATCTTTTAATGACGGATCATATCCTAAAACGGTGATGTCCGTACCGTGAAGCGTCGTCACGATGCCGATGTCGCGCTTGAGCATCTGTTTGGCGAGATAAGCGCATACCGCATGCGGCAGCGCATAATGCGCGTGGATGATATCAAGATGTTCCCTCGCGGCAACCTCGGCGATTTTGCTCGCCAGCGTAAGGTCATAAGGCGGATATTTAAATACCGCGTATTGGTTGACTTCCACCTCATGAAAATGAATATTCGGATGATATGTATTTAATCTGAACGGGATGCTTGATGTGATGAAATGAACCTGGTGCCCTTTTTCCGCAAGCAGCTTGCCGAGTTCCGTCGCAATAATACCCGAGCCTCCGACACTCGGGTAGCATGTAATCCCTATTTTTAATGGTCTCATTGTCCGCCCCCAAAAACATCATCATTCAAAACGGGAAGCTGTTTTGAAAAGAAGCCTTCGGCATACCCCGTCCCGGCTTCTTTGCCATACAGTCTTTCCCGTGCTTCCACCATTTCGATATAACCGTTGGTCAGCGGTGTATTCACTGACTGCGCCGTAGGAATAAACTGGCTTTCATAGGCGTGCAGGCTTTCTTTTTTCAAATCGATGGTTTCCGTTATGTCGATTACAAAGTCCGGACGGTGAAACCCGTTGATCATATAATAGTATACGCGCTGAGCCTTATGAGCCGGCAGTTCCTGGTGATCTCTGTATTTATGAATTCCCGCCGAGAACACCGCTTCTTCGACCAAAGCCGCCGCATTTCCGTGGTCAGGATGGCGGTCTTTCGGATAAGGCATGAAAACGGTTTTCGGCCGGCAGGCTCTGATGACACTGACAATCCGGCGGATGCCGTCCTCACTTTTCAAAAGCCCGCGGTCGGGAAGCGTAAGCTGGATTCTCTCTTTTACGCCGAGAATTCGGGCCGCCTTTGCCGCTTCTTCTTTTCTTATCCCTACCGTTCCGTTAGATGATAGTTCGGCCTCGGTCAAATCGCATATCACCGCGGTTTTTCCTTGAGCCGTAAATTTTGCGATCGTGCCGCCCATACCGATCTCGACATCATCACTATGGGCGCCGAACGCCAGAATATCAACGTGTTCAGACATTCGGCTCTCCTCCGCGCACAAGATTGCGGAAATCAAATGCCCCGCCGTCCAGCGTCCGGACGAGGATTTCCGCTGTTCCCATATTTGTGGCGAGCGGGATCGCGTATACGTCACACAGCCGGATCAGCGCCGAGACATCCGGTTCGTGAGGCTGCGCAGTTAATGGATCGCGCAGAAAAATGACGAGATCCAGGGCATTTGCCGCAATCAATGCGCCGATTTGCTGATCTCCGCCGAGCGGGCCGGATTGAAAACGTTCAACAGACAATCCGGTCGCTTCCTGGATTTTCAGGCCTGTCGTACCTGTCGCGTATAACTCATGATGGCTCAGTATATCTTTATATGCGGTCGTAAACTGAACCATATCCTGCTTTTTTTTATCGTGAGCAATCAAAGCGATTTTCATTTGATGTTCTCCCCCTTGCCGATTCAGTCGATAATATTTTCGAGTCCGTATACAAGCTGGTCGATTTTCATCACTTGCTCCACTGACAGCTTCACTCCTGACATAAAGGAAGCCCGGTTATAGGAGTCATGGCGCAGTTTCAGCGTCTGGCCGTCCATGCCGAACATGACTTCCTGGTGAGCGATAAGGCCCGGAAGACGCACGCTGTGAAGGCGGATGCCGTTTAATTCAGCACCGCGGGCGCCCGGCAGAATTTCTTTTTCATCAGGATGGCCCTGCTGCTTTTCTGTACGGACGCTTGAGATCATTTCCGCTGTTTTCAGCGCCGTTCCGCTCGGGGCATCCAGCTTTTGATCATGATGAAGCTCAATGATTTCTACATCTTCAAAATAGTTGGCGGCCATTTGTGAGAACTTCATCATCAGCACCGCGCCCAATGCAAAGTTCGGAGCGATGATGGCGCCGATTCCTTTTTCTTCAGTCAAGGCTTGAAGTTCCTCTAAATCGGCTTCAGAAAATCCGGTCGTTCCCACAACGGGGCGGACGCCGTGTTCAAGAGCGGCTTTCGTATGTTTTTTGCCGATTTCAGGCGTTGTCAAATCGATCAGCACATCCGGTTTTGTTTGTTGGAAACATGCGCGGATATCCGTATAAATAAGAGCGTCTGAATCAGCTGACATCACTTCCCGCAATGTTTGCTGATCGTATGTATGGTCAATGGCGCCGACAAGCTCAAAATGAGGCGTGCGGATGGCAAGTTTTACGGCCTCCTGGCCCATTCTGCCTCTCGGTCCGGCAATGACGACTTTAATGGTTTCATTTGACATGGTTTCTCCTACTTTCCTTCTTCTTTTCTAGTCCAGCGGTCTTTATCACGTGTATTAAATTTATGCATGACGCGGTTATGAGCTTCCTCCAATGAAATATCAAGGGAGTTGGCGAGGCAGATCAGGACGAACAGCACATCGCCCATTTCCTCTTCCATGCTTTTCTCATTTTCCGTCGTTTTCTTCGGCTTTTCCCCATAATAATGGTTGACTTCTCTTGCAAGTTCGCCCAGTTCTTCCGTGAGACGGGCCATCATGGCAAGCGGGCTGAAATAGCCTTCTTTGAATTGGCCGATATATTCATCGACCTCAGCTTGTAAGTCTTTCATCGTTTTGTCACTCACTGTGCGAATACCTCCTGTCATCTCTTCCATGTTAGCTAATTCAAGTACATTTGACAAATGTTAAAAACGGCAGTTTGCTGTTTTCTTTTGTATCCACTATAATATTTACGCAATCTTATGGAAGGAAAAGGGGTTTGATGCAATGCTTGGAGAAATCAGAATCAAAAACATTTGCTTTATTTTAATCGGCGCCGCTGTTTTTTCATTCGGACTGGTTCACTTTAATATGCAGAACAATTTGGCGGAAGGCGGATTTACCGGCATTACGCTGCTTTTATATGCGTTATTCCACATCAGCCCTTCTATTTCCAACCTGGTATTGAACATTCCTATCTTTTTCATCGGCTGGCGCATGCTCGGCCGGACGATGTTTGTCTATACCCTGATCGGCACCGTCTCTCTTTCCGTTTTTCTGAGTGTTTTTCAGCGCTACGAAATTCATATGCCGCTGTCGCATGATTTAGCGCTGGCCGCCTTGTTCGCCGGTGTATTTATCGGCGCGGGTCTCGGCATAATTTTTAAATACGGCGGCACGACGGGCGGGGTCGATATCATCGCCAGGCTGATCAACAAATTTTTCGGAATCCCGATGGGCCGGACGATGTTTGCCTTTGACGCCTGTGTCATTCTGCTTTCTTTGTTTACGTATCTTTCTTATAAGGAAGCGATGTACACGCTTGTAGCCGTTTTTGTCGCTGCGAGATTGATTGATTTTATACAGGAAGGCGGTTATGCCGCAAAAGGGGCAACGATTATTTCTTCGAAAAACGATTTGATTCAGCAAAAAATCATTGAAGAGATGGAGCGCGGCGTCACCGTTTTAAAAGGACAGGGATCATATACAAAAGAAGACAGGGACGTTCTTTACTGCGTCGTTCCGAAAAACGAAATTGTGCTTTTGAAAAGCGTCATCACTTCCGTTGACCCGCACGCCTTTGTTGCAGTAAGCGACGTCCATGATGTGCTCGGCGAAGGATTTACGCTTGATGAAAATAAAAATCCGATCAGACGATAATAAAAAGGCGGCTTTTGCCGCCTTTACTGTTCGTGTTTCCATTTGACAACCGGTGATTTTTTCTTTTTCAATCGGCGGGCGAATGCCGGACTGACATTGAGCGTCTGCTCGACGAAGCGCTGCGGCGTCAGTGCCAGCCATTGGTTTAAAGAGACGTCTTCGAAACGGTCGCTTTTGAAGATTTCCAGAAATCGAAGCACGGTGTCACCGGTATTCTGAACATAATGTCCCATTGCAAAAGGAACATATCCTACGTCACCCGCTTGATAGTTAAATGTCCGCGCTCTTCCCTCCGCCGCAAACACCGTCATTTTCGCTTCTCCTGAAAGATAATACTGCCACTCGTCCGTATTCGGATGCCAATGCAATTCTCTCATGCCTCCGGGTTCGACTTCCACAAGAGCTGCGGCAATCGTTTTTGACACCTTAAACGTTTTTGAATCGACAATCTTTACTCTTCCCCCGCTGGTAACAAGAGGCTCCTGCCGGGAAAGCTTGTAGCTGAACGGCTCCAAAACGGTGCCTTCCGGGGAAGAAACTGCTGACTGTTCAATCGGGGGAGGCGGTTCCAGCTGAAACATGTAACGCTCTTTCTTGTGAATGTAGGCCAAGTCATATCCGGGAACACCGAAGTTCGCCTCCAGCACGCTGCGCGGGGTATGGGCAAACCAGTCCGTTACTGAAAAGGTGCTGTTTTCTGAAAAAGAGCCGTCATCAAAGACAAGCAAAAACTCACTGCCCCGTTCCATCCCTTGAATGGAATGAGGAATGCCGGAAGGAAAATACCACAGATCCCCTTCACTTACGTTATCAATAAAATTCCGCCCATTTTGATCAACCGCAGTTAAACGGACTTCTCCGTTAATCACATATCCCCATTCGGCTTCTTTATGCCAATGAAGCTCCCGCACAGCTCCCGGTTTCGTTCACCGCCGCGATGTTTTTGGATACCGGCAGTTCCCTGACCGTCACCTCTCTGGACCATCCGCCGTCTTCAAGCCTCATATGCGTATCAGAAAATGAGAATTTCAAGTTTTGAACCGTTCCTGCATCCGTTGAGGGCGGAACGAGCATGTCAGGATTCTGGAAGTCACGCGCGAGGTTTCGCGGTCCTTCGTCAGTCGCCCCTTTTCTGCCTCTGATCGGCTGCGGGAGGTGTTTTGAAGCCAATTGCTGGATGAGTTTTTTCACTGACTTAGCTCCTTTACAGCAATTTCTGTTTATTTAGACTTAGGATACTCACGCTTTTTCTCTTTCTTTTTTTCCGCTCTGTATTTTCGGTAGCCGACATATGTCAGCGCAGTAATAATGATACCGCCTGTTGTCAGAATGACCCAGAGCAGCGAAGGGTCAGCGTCATCCCGCTCCACCTTGTCAAAAACCCGCTTTAAATCCTGCTGCAGGAGCGTCAGACGCTCAAGCTTTGTTCCTTTTGTCATCTGCTGAAACCCGTCCTGCTCAATCACCTCGATATGTTTCGCCACCGTATCAAGCTGGCCGGCCGACACATCCATTGTCAGGCTGGGATAAATTAAATCATATAATGATATAAATTCATTCCACTTTTCATTGAAATTTTCACTTCCGTTTCCGCTGACATCTTCTTTTAAGGCGCTGAATGTCGCCATAATCGGTCTTTCAAGCGAACCCCACAGCGGATCGGAGTGGTCTTCCATCGCATCCATTACCAACCTGAACTGGGCGGCAGCCCGGATTTTTTCGGTATCTGAGGCGTCTGCCTGTTTCAGAACGCGCACTAAATCATTGAAACCCAGAGTCACCTGCCTGACTTCGGCGCCGCTCAGTGAGTTTACGTGTGTCATTTTTTTCTTAAAGTAGCCAAGCACTTGCAGAGCCTCATCATACTGCGAATGCCGCGTCATCTGGAAAACGGTATCCGAAAGGTCGTTCAGTTCCTTGAGACCGCCCTCATCTTCAGCTTTGGCAGTTGTGATGAAACACATAAGAGCAAGTAAAAGACAGATCGTCAGCTTTCGTTTCATAGAGGTCCCTCCCACTCCTTCTCTTTACAGAATATGAGGAGCGGGACAAGGTTAGACCAAGATTCTATCAGTGTAAGTCAAGCTTTATCCGTCTTTTGGAAATCACCAAATAGTATGCAAGGCCGAGTGAAAATATGCTCAGCCAGAATGTAGCATAGCCGATTACTTGCATATAGTCATTGAGCATTGAGTAGCGGGGCATCATGCCGAAAAGATAATCAATGACATCATTATGAAGCGTCCAAACAGCGGCGACGGCAAGATGCCATAACCGGAACCGAAAATACGGGCTGTATAAAACGCCTTGAACGGCCATGGCAAAATGTGAAGCAATCAGCATGTACCCTTCCCAAGGCATCTGCCCCATTTTGACCAGCACAAAGACATTCATTCCGACCGCCCACAGTCCGTATTTTACAAGGGTTACAAGAGCCAGCGCTTCAAACAGCGGCGCGTTTCTTCCCATGAGAAATGCCAGAAGCACGAACAGGAAGAAAAACGTCGCCGTCGGGCTGTCAGGCACAAATATCAGAAATCGGAACGGCGTGTCCGCAAGCTGCGGCACATACCAATAATAGCCGTACACCGTACCGATAAAATTAACGGCAAGAACAAGCAGAAGCATGCCGCGCAACCCTAAAAGATAAGAAATCCACCTCATACCATCAACTCTCAGTCCGTAAAAAGTATGTATCATGCAAAAAAAGCTGACATCCGGTCAGCTCTTTTCATAAAAGTATATCCTGCTATTGTCTACTTCACAATACGTTATTTCGCTGTCGTTTCAGAAATGAACTTCGCCAGCTGATCAAGCTGTTTGTCATTTCCTTTAAAAATACCGGCTGGCATCTGCCCTTTCCCTTTGACGGCGATTTTTTTAATTTCTTCCGGGCTCAGCCCGTTATCGACCAGGGACGGTCCGGCGCTTCCGCCTTGAAGATTATCCCCGTGACAGGAAATACAGCCTTGTTCTTTAAATACCTTATAACCGTCTGATTCAGTATCAATGGCGGCTTCTTTTTTGATTTTCCCTTGCTCCTCCGCCTTCGCCCAGTCATGCGTCGCGACTGACTGCCACGTTAAAAAGACCGTAGCGCAAAGCGCCAAAAGCATCATGCCGACCGCAACCGGACGCTTCCACGGCCTTCTTTCAGACCCCCTGTCGAGAAACGGAGCCAAAAGCAGCGATCCGAAGGCAAGACCCGGTATAATCATCGCGCCGATAACGGTGTAGCTCCCTGCGGCATATTCATATTTTAATAGCTGGTATAAAAATAGAAAATACCAATCCGGCAGCGGAATATACCCTGTATCCGTCGGGTCCGCCACCCGTTCCAAAGGCGGCTCGTGCACAATCGTTAAAACGAGAAATCCGACGAGGAAAACGGCCCCGACCATCCATTCTTTCAGCAGGAAGTTCGGCCAAAACGCCTCTGTCTTTCCAGGATACTCTGAATAGTCTTTCGGTATATTCGGTTTTTTTTCAGCCGGTATCCTTGAATCTCCTACAAACTTCATTCCTTTCCCCCGGTGCATGTCATCCCCTCCCTTTTATATCAGATTTGATTAAAGCGGTCCTGAAATTCCCTGCTTGCGGATCATGACAAAGTGGGCGCCCATGAGCGCAAACAAAGCGGCAGGGAGAAAAAATACGTGAATCGCAAAAAATCTCGTCAGCGTTTGGGCGCCGACAATATCGTGGTGGCCGGCAAGAAGAGTTTTCACCTGCGCTCCGATCAATGGCGTCGCCTCCGCAATCTGAAGACCTACCTTTGTCGCAAACAGCGCCTTCATATCCCATGGAAGCAGATACCCTGTAAAACCGAGACCGAGCATCACAAAAAAGATCAGAACACCGACGATCCAGTTCAATTCCCGAGGCTTTTTATAAGCTCCCTGAAAGAAAACCCGCAGCGTATGTAAAAACATCATCACAATGACTAAACTTGCGCCCCAATGGTGCATACCTCTTACAATCTGCCCGAAAGCGACTTCATTCTGCAAATAATACACAGATTCCCACGCGTTTTTTATATCCGGCACATAATACATCGTTAAAAACATCCCGGACAGCACTTGGATAACGGTTACAAAAAACGTCAAACCGCCGAAACAATAGACAAAAGCCGAGAAATGGTGAGCGGGATTTACATGTTCCGGCACTTCATGGTCGGCGATATCCCGCCACATCGGCGTAATATCGAGACGTTCATCCACCCAGTCATAAATTTTATTCAGCATGTCACCCTTCCCCCCTAGGCTTTGCTTTTCCAAGATACAAAAAGCCGTCCTTTACTTTTTGCTCATAACGGTCAAGAGGCGCGAGCGGCGGCGTGCCCGGAACGTTCGTGCCGTCTTTTTCATACAGCCCGTAATGGCAGGGACAAAAGAACTTGTTCGGATTTTTAGGATCATTGTTCCAGTTTACGGTGCAGCCCAAATGTTTACAGATCGGAGAAAGCGCTATAATTTCATCCCCATGCTTGTAAACCCAGGCTGACCTGGATTCTTCCGATTCGTACCAGGCGTCGACTTGATGAATTTTAAAGTCAAACCGCTTCGGCTCCTTCGTCAGCTCATCCACACTGACAACCTGCACCATTTTTTGATCTCCCGTCGGTTTTAATACCGGGTCCAGCGCAAAACGGACCATGGGCATAAGCGCACTGGCGGCCATAAATCCCCCCACGCCGGTGAGCGCATAGTTTAAAAATTGTCTTCTCGATATATCTTGTTTTCCGCCCATCTCTTCCCCCCCTAAAGATTGACCAAAAATTAACTAAAATAGAAAATAATTCAGAGATTTGACACCCTCATAATATATGAATCTTTCAGCAAGGTCAACAGAGGCAAAACGGGTGTTTTGCGGGATGTATGGAGTTTTTAAGAATTGTTCCACTTCTGTAACAAAACGTTCAAAATTTCTCCGCACTTGTCATCCGCTATTTTTCTCTTTAAAGAGTCTTTCATATGTTCAAACGGAACGGCAGGTATGTATATGACATCAGACCCTATTTCAGAATCCTTCCATTTTTCGTCTGCCGTCAGGAACAAGGCGTGCCGGAAGTTGGTCATCACCTCTTCTTTGAGTTTTTGAAGCAGGGCGATTTGTGATTGGTCTATATCAACATATGTATAAGAGGGGAATAAATATACCCGTCCCTTCAATTGGCGCTCAAGCTCTTCAGAAAGCAATTGAGTGCTTTCCCCCTGTTCAACGGCCTCTTTTAAGCCTCCCGAAGACGTTATGGAAATTAACGGAATGACAGCGGTATCAATGTAATCCGCAGATTGTAAATAGGCATCGGCATCAGCGGCCCTCCATCTCATGTCTCGTTCCTCCTCTTTACGCAACAAGCCTTGCATATTCTGCAAGGCTGTCATTTATGTGAGCTGATTCAATTGGCGGGAAAGCTTTTCAAATGTTTCTTTGTCGTGGCGGTCCAGCGCCTCGTCGATATCTTTAAGCAGCTTTTCCCGCTGGAAAGTGGAAATGGCATGTTCTAATATTTTTTCAGCCATCCCCTGATCCTGTTTATTTTCAAACAGGTCTTTCGGCAGATGCGGATTTGATTCAAGAACAGCGGCATATTCCGGTGAGCTGTAGGCCGAACGGAAATTCAGCTGGATAAATAAATCCTGCTGTTTATTTAACCGGATGTCGTGAAAAGATTTTTCCGCGTCCGTGGTCATGACATTTTCTTTGTAAAACCTAAACGGCACCTCATCAACGCAATGAGTAGACATGATAATGCCTCGCGGGCAAAATTCAGCTTGTTCTACAAAATGGACTTTTTCCATTAATGAATCATGACTCATTAAATAATTTAAAATCCAGACGCACTCCCGGCGTTTAAGCTGATAATGATTTAAAAACCAACGGATAAAATCCTTTTTTTCATTGACAGAAACAGGGGTCTGCATGTAATTCCCTCCTCTATCGATCGTATAATCTGACATCACTTATACATTCAGCAAGCATGGTCCAAAATCCTGCTTATCTTAAAAATTCATCCTCTATCCGTAAGATTGTTTCTTCAAGCTCTTCGTTTGTTCCATCCATTGAAAGCACCTGTTTTAAAAGCGGCAGCGCTTCTTTCTGGAGACCCTCTTCCAATAAGAAGTGAGCGTATTCATATAAGAAATCCCGATCATCCTGATAATGGAGATACGCAGCTTCGAAGCTTTTTTTCGCTTCAGCGTATTGCTCAAGGCCTGTATAAGCACCCGCCAAATACCAATTGTATTTCGGATCTTCTTCTCCGTAGCCGCGGACTTCCTGAATCAGATCAATAATCTCTTCAAAGCTTTCTTCTTTATGATAGACGGCTAAAAGCGTATGGAGCGCTTCCACGTAACCCGGATCGAGCGCCAGCGCTTCCTGAAGAAGCTTTTTGCCTTCCTCTTCGTTGCCGAGCTTTAACGCCATTTTCGCCGCATAGAGAAAAAGCTCTTTATTGTATTCATCGTAAGTAATACCTTCTTTAGCGGTTTTTAATGCATCTTCATACATGCCTTCTGCCTCGTAGCTTTTTGCAAGCGGCATATAAAGCGATGAATAGGAAGGATCAAGCCCTTTTAAATCAGACAGCTGCTTGATGGCTGTTTTGACCATTCCCGCCTGATAGGCTGTGAACCCGTACCCGAAAATCGTATTCGGTTCTGTATGTTCTGCCACCGCTTTTTCATACCATGAAATCGCTTCCTCAAATTCACCCGCCGCGCTCAATGACTCAGCCAGCCTCTGATGAACATTTACGCCGCCGATTTCGTGCCGTTCTTTTGCCGTCTCTTCATAGTAAGGAACGGCTTTTGCGTATGATCCCTGAGTGAAGTATAATTCCCCCAGAGCGAAATCAATAACAGGTTCATCTTGTAACATCGCTTTCGCCTGTAACAGCTTTTGCTCACTTACTTCAAATAAGCCCTGCATCTGATACAGATCAGCCATTAAAAGAAGGCTTTCCGCGTAAGACGGGTCTTCCGGAGAAATCGTCTCCAGCACCTCAAGAGCTTTTTCTTCTTCATCAATATCTATTAACAATTCGGCGTAAAAATTCGTCAGCTCAGACTCATCCGGATAAAGGTCATGCAGATCACTGATCAGCGCTAACGCTTTTTCGGCGTTTCCCCATTCATAGTAGAGCTGGGCTGCAATGGCTTTGTCTTCGTCATGAAGCTCTGTTTCAGCTTTTGAAAGCGCTTTGAGTCCCTTTTCGGTTTCACCTGCTTCAACTAATTTTATGGCTTCTTGAATCAATGTATTCAAATCAGACCGGTCCTTTCTTTTCCTATACCTCATCAACCAATGAAAAGGGTTTTTATTCGGGTTATTCTTATCATAATTCAGACAGGGCCTGCCCGCAAATAAGATGCTTCACCCGGCATTATAGTTTATCAGAAAATAGTTAAGAGGAAAACGGCAAAAAAGGGGACGGCATCTTTATACGCAGACAGCGCAATTTGTTCCGGCTGTTTCTGTAACGAAAACGCATTCCCCCTTTCTGTTATTTTCTGTTTAAGACAAGCTATGTCAAAGCCCAAGATTTTATGACACATGAAGAAAAAAGCCCGAAGAATCGTCTTCAGGCTTTTTTGGCTAATTGATCTAAATGCTCAAAAAATGTCGGATATGAGACGTGGATCGCCTCAGTATCACGGATGTCAATCGGCTCTTCTGTCAGGCATGAAGCGATACCGAGCATCATGCCGATGCGGTGGTCGCCGTGGCTTGACACATCGGCTCCGCCCGCAAGCGTTTTTTTGCCGTGTATTTTCATGCCGTCTTCAGTCGGTTCAATGTCTGCGCCGATTTTCCGGAGCTCTGATACGACGGTGTCGATCCGGTTCGTTTCCTTCACCTTCAGCTCCGCAGCGTCTTTAATGACAGTTGTGCCTTCAGCCTGCGTTGCCAAAAGGGCGATAATCGGGATCTCGTCAATTAAACGGGGAATGATTTCTCCGCCGATTTCTGCCGCTTTCAGATCTGAAGTTTCAATAACCAGGTCTCCGTAAGGCTCCGCGCTGTCCGCTTCTGAAGGAATCACTTCAAGTGAAGCCCCCATTTGCTTTAAGACATCAATCATTCCCGTGCGTGTCGGGTTCAGGCCGACGTTTTTCAGCACAATCCGGCTTCCGGGAACGACAGCGCCTGCCGCGAGGAAAAAGGCCGCTGAAGAAATATCGCCGGGCACGAAAATATCAACTCCCCGGAGCTTCTGACCGCCCGTTACGGAAGCGCTCGTCTCCGTTTCCGCAAGCTCGGCGCCAAAAGCGTTCAGCATCCGTTCCGTATGGTCTCTTGATTTATGAGGCTCAGTGACGGTCGTCGTCCCTTCAGCCTGCAATCCGGCAAGCAGCACGGCGGATTTGATCTGCGCGCTTGCAACAGGGGAGACGTAATCAATGCCTTTCAATTGTCCGCCTCTTACGGATAAAGGCGTAAATCCTCCGTCCGCTCTTCCGTCAATCGCGGCTCCCATCTGTTTTAAAGGCTCCGTCACCCTCTTCATCGGGCGCTTTGCAATACTTTCGTCGCCCGCTACCGTACTGTGAAATGGGCGTCCGGCTAAAATGCCGAGCATCAGGCGGATGGTCGTGCCGGAATTTCCGACATCAAGAAGGCTGTCAGGCTCACAAAGTGCGTCAATGCCCTTCCCGTATATCGTTACATCACTTCCGTTTTGTTCAATGGAGACACCCATTTTTTTGAAGCAGGCAATGGTGCTCAGACAATCGGCTCCAGGCAAAAAGTTTTTTACCGTTGTCGTTCCTTCCGCAAGCGCTCCGAACATAACAGAACGGTGGGAGATGGATTTATCCCCCGGAATATGAATTTCACCGTTTAAAGACGTCACTTTTTCTCTTTTCAATGTTTTCCACCTCAGTCAGCGTAAAATGTGTCATATTTGGCGCGGGATTGAATGCAGGTTTCCGCGCGTTTCCGGTCATCATCAGTCTGGAAACTGATTCTGAGAATTCCGTTAATATCTTCTCTTGTTTCGATAATGCGGATGTTGGTAATACTGATTTTTTCTTCTGCCAATATCGCCGTAATTTCCGAAATGACCCCCGGATGATCGGGAACATCGACATAAAGGTCATAAAAGGACGGGATCGCTCCTTTTTGACGGAGCGGCAGACCGTCGCGATAATCTTTCGCTTTTTTAAAATATCCGAACAGGCTGCCCGCATCTTCATTTTCTACATAAGATTCGATCGTGTCAATCTCCCGTTTCCATTCTTTGAAGCGGTCAAGCAGTTTATCTTTGTTATGAAGAAGTATGTCCCTCCACATCGCCGGACTGCTTGAGGCGATCCTGGTGATGTCCCGAAAACCGCCGGCTGCGAAACGTTTCAAATACGGATAATCTTCTTCAGCATGATGAGCCTGATGTACGAGGCTTGCAGCAACGATATGAGGGAAATGGCTGATGACGCTCGTTACGCCGTCATGCTCCTCGGGGGTCATCTCCACAAAGTGGGCGTTTGCCGCTTTCAAGAGTTCCTTCAGATGCATTACTGACTCTTTAGAAGTTGATTTTCCGGGTGTTAAAATGTAAAACGCATTTTCGAATAAAAATTCTTTCGCGGCAGCGGCCCCGGATTTATGAGATCCCGCCATCGGATGGCCGCCGACAAATTGATAGTGAGCCGGAAGCACTTTGTCGGCGTAGCTGACGACTTTCTGTTTCGTGCTGCCCACATCCGTAATCAGGAGTTCATGGGTGATGTCTGATGCGGCCAGCACATCGAGCATTTTCAGCGTTTGGGCGACAGGCGTGGCGATAATGACAACAGACGCTTGCTGCGCCCCTTCCGTAAATGAACCGGCCCGCTCGTCAATAATTCCGAGCTTCAGCGCGGCAGTGAGCTGTTCTTCCGAAATATCTACACCGATAATCCGTTTATGCGGATGCTCCTTTTTGATGGCCAATGCGATCGATCCGCCGATCAGCCCGATCCCCGCAAGCAATATAGTATCCTTCATTTCACTCATTTCCTTTTTCAACTATTTTAATAGAGCAAAGAGGTGATGCTTGATCACCTCTTATAATATTTCAGCTAAAATTGTGAGAATTTCCTCATTCTGCTCTTTCGTACCGACCGTAATCCTTAACGCTGTCGGAAATCCGAGCGCCTGTCCTGAGCGGACGATATATCCTTTTTCCAACAGGGCTTGGAACAGTTCATCCGCCGGGCGGTTAAAATCAATGAGCACAAAGTTGGTTTGTGAAGGATAACAAGTTAATCCGTGAGTTTCTGCAAAATCATAATACTGCTTAAGGCCTGCTTGATTTTTCTCGACGCATTCCTGAATAAATGTCTGGTCATCAAGCGCTGCCAGTGCCGAAGCCTGACCGATTCTGCTCGTATTGAACGGCTCTCTCGCCGGTTCAATCTGGCGGATCAGCGCTTCGTCCGCAATGCCGTATCCGACGCGCAGCGCGGCAAGTCCGTACGCTTTAGAGAAGGTGCGGAGGATCATAACATTCGCATATTGCTTTAAAAGCGGAATGCTTTCTGGGTAATCTTCCGCCGTGACATACTCGTAGTACGCTTCATCAAGTACAACGAGTATATGCTCGGGAACTCTGTTTAAAAAGGCAATTAGCTCTTGCTCAGAAGTATATGTCCCCGTCGGATTATTGGGGTTGCATACCCATATGACTTTCGTCTTGCCGTCAATTGCTTCCAGCATCCGGTCCAAATCATGAGCGCCGTCACTGCGGAGCGGCACCTCGCGCACCTCAGCGCCTTCAATCACCGCATTGTGTCTGTATTGCGGGAAAGTCGGGGCGGCGGTAATCGTGTTTGCCTGATCATTTAATAAAGAACGGCAGATAATCTGCACAAGCTCATCAGAGCCGTTGCCGAAAATGATAGAAGATTCACTGACCTGCAGATGCTCACTGAGCCGCGTTCTCAAAGCGGCACTGTAACCGTCGGGATACAGCGCAAGCTGCTCAATCTCCTGATGCAGCGCATCTTTAGCGGCCTGTGAACAGCCGAACGGATTTTCGTTAGAAGCGAGTTTCACTACTTTCTCAAGTCCGTATTCCATTTTCACTTCTTCTATTGGTTTGCCCGGCTGATACGGTTTCAGCTGCCGCAGCTGTTCTTTAATCTGCAAATCCAGTCACCTCATTTTACACTGTACAGTCGTCCGAACGTCTTTGCGTATTCTTCAAATTCAAGAAGCGCATCAGCTCTTGTTCCGGGATTCACAAGCTTTGTTTTAAGCTCTTCAACTTTTTTGACAAGCGCGCTGCCGACAACGACACCGTCAGATATTTCATTCATCCCGTCAACCTGTTTGCGGTTTGAAATGCCAAAACCGACCGCCACCGGAACAGAGCTGAATTCTTTCACCTTACGTATGAAAGAGTATACAGACGGATCGAATTCGCTGCGTACGCCCGTCACTCCTAAAGAGGATACACAATACACAAAGCCGCTGGCCTGTTCAGTAATTATTTTCAAACGGTCTTCACTTGTCGGCGCAACCAGTGAGATATAAGCGATGTTCTCCTTTTTGCATGTCATTTGCAAAAGGGCGCTTTCCTCTAATGGAAGGTCGGGTACAAGCAGACCGTCTATGTCGTTTTCCCGCAGTAAAGCGAAAAAGTATTCTTTTTCTAATTGTAACACAGGATTATAATACGTAAAGAGGATAATTGGAATATGAACGCCGTTTTTTTTCATTTTGCCGCCAAGTTCAATGGTTTTTACGATATTCATTCCGTTTTCCAGAGCCCGTTTTGAAGCCCGTTGTATGACGGGTCCGTCCGCAAGCGGATCTGTGTAAGGAACGCCGATTTCAAGGGCAGAAGCGCCTGCATTCTGCAATGATATTGCCAGCTCAACAGAAATGTCAGGAAGCGGATCGCCAGCTGTAATAAAAGGGATAAATAATTTTTCAGAATCTCGCAGATTAAACATGTGTCTCCACCCCGTTTTCCAAAACATTCATCAGCGTATGAACATCTTTATCTCCTCTTCCCGACAAACTGACGAGAATGATTTTGTCTTTATCCATGTCTTTTGCCATTTCAAACGCTTTTGCCAGAGCGTGGGCAGATTCAATAGCCGGAAGAATACCTTCTGTTTCAGAAAGCAGACGTAACGCGGCAATCGCTTCATCGTCTGTCACGCTTTCGTACGTTACACGGCCGCTTTTATGCAGATAGGCGTGCTCAGGGCCGATCCCCGGGTAATCAAGGCCTGCTGAAATGGAATACGGTTCGATAATCTGCCCGTATTCATCTTGTATTAAATAGGTCATTGAACCGTGAATCACCCCGAGCGTCCCTTTTGCGATCGTTGCCGCATGCAGCGGTGTATCAATTCCTTTTCCGGCAGCCTCGGCGCCGATCAGCTCAGTATCTTCGTCTAAAAAGGCCTGAAAAATGCCCATCGCATTGCTTCCGCCGCCGACACATGCAACAACCATATCCGGGAGCGTTCCTTCAACCCGGCGAAGCTGTTCTTTCGCTTCCTCGCCGATGATTTTCTGAAATTCGCGAACGATATACGGATATGGGTGCGGACCCACTACAGAACCGATAAGATAGAAATGATCTTCACAATGCTGGACCCAATACCTGATTGCCTCATTCGTCGCATCTTTCAGCGTGCCGTTTCCGCTTGTGACCGGCACCACTTCCGCGCCGAGCAGTTTCATCCGGAATACGTTCAGCGACTGGCGCGCAACGTCTTCTTCACCCATAAAAACTGTACACTTAAAACCGAATTTTGCGGCGGCTGTCGCGGCAGCCACACCGTGCTGTCCCGCACCGGTTTCGGCGATGATTTTCGTTTTGCCCATCTTTTTGGCAAGCAGAATCTGGCCTAACGCGTTGTTAATTTTATGGGAGCCGGTATGGTTTAAATCTTCTCTTTTCAGATAGATTTTCGCCCCTCCCAAATACTCTGACACCCTGTCTGCGAACGTTAATGCGGTCGGTCTTCCGGAGTAATCAAACAATAGTTTTTTATATTCGGCATGGAAAACAGGATCATTCTTTAATTCTGTGAAAGCCGTTTCGATTTCCTCAAGGGGCCGCATCAATGTTTCAGGGACAAATTTGCCGCCGAATTCGCCGTATCTTCCGATTTCATTTGGATATGGATACATAGTGATTCATCCTTTCTTCTAAAAGCCGGATCAGTGTTTGATCCTTTTGTCCGTTTTTTTCAATTCCGCTGGCAAGATCTATACCGCACGGACGCGATCTCAGTAAGCCTGTAATCGTTCCAGGATTAACGCCGCCCGCGATAAAACAGCGCTTGTTTGCATTTTGAGCCTGCTTTCGGTACAAGGGGACACGGGCCCATGAAAACGCGATTCCCGTGCCGCCTCTCATTCCTTTTACTGAAGAGTCAATGACATAGCCGTCGACAGCAGGTGCAAATTGAGCCATCTGACGAAGCGTCCCTTCCCCGTGATGGAGCGCTTTCCATATCTCCGAGCGCACAAGCGGACGGAGGCGGCGGGCATGCTCAGGCGATTCATCACCGTGAAGCTGGATGGCGTCAAGTGCCAGATCAGAGGCGATTTGCACGATGTTTTCTATCGTTTCATTTACAAATACTCCGACATGTTTCTTGTCTGTCCGGACCTGCTCTTTCCATTTCCGGACCTCATCCGGCGTTACTCTCCGTTTGCTTGCGGCAAAAATAAATCCCAGATAATCCGCTTCTGAAGCTGCCGCAAGTTCATAATCATGCTTCGATCGTATTCCGCAGTACTTTAACTCAGGCTTTTTCATGTCGTCACTCCCCGAACAGTCCGCGGATCGCCTTTTGCTGCGAATCCTCTCTCATTAAGGATTCTCCGACCAATACAGCCTGCGCCCCGTGCTTGTTGACGAATTGCAGGTCAGCCAAAGAACCGATGCCGCTTTCACTGACCAGCAGGCAGCCGTCCGGTACAAGCTGCGCTATTTTTTCCGTTTGCGAAACAGAAGTACGGAACGTTTTTAAGTCCCGGTTGTTTATGCCGAGAATGTCCGGCTGAAACACTTGTAAAATCCGTTCAAGCACAGTTTCATCATGGATTTCAACGAGAACGTCCATGCCCTTCTCGCGGGCTTCCAGATAAAGCTCATGAAGCTCTGAAGGTTCCAGCGCTTCCCCGATCAGCAGAATGGCATCGGCGCCGATCCTGAACGATTCCTCCACCTGAAGGGAATCAATAATAAAATCTTTTCTCAGCACGGGAAGAGACACGGTTTGTTTAACATCTGTCAGAAATTGATTTCTCCCCTGAAAAAAACGGGTATCCGTGAGAACCGAAAGGGCGTCGGCTTTAGCCGCTTCATAATCCGCCGCAATCGTTTCCGGAACAAAATGCTCTTTAATCAATCCTTTAGACGGCGAAGCTTTTTTCACTTCGGCAATCAGCCCGATAAAACGGTTCGGGTTCAGGAGCGCTTTTTTAAAGGATCTCCGTTCAATTTGACAGGTTTCCGGCAGCACGATGGATTTGATTTCTTCTTTTTTCTGCTGAATGATTTGATCAAGCATACATTTCTTCCTCTTTCTGTTTCAGACGTTCGAGCTGCCTTTGGGCATCTCCGTTTTGAATCGCTTCTATGGCGGTTTTCGTTCCTTCTTTCAGATCGTTTGCAAGACCTGCCGTATAAATGGCCGCGCCCGCATTTAAGGCGGTAATATGCAGAGCGGATGACGGAGCTTTATTTGCAAAAATATTCTGAATGAGGAGCGCGCTTTCTTCCGATGAACTCACTTGAATATCCTTTAGTGAACCTTCTGTAAAACCGAATTGTTCAGGTGAAACGGAATATTCCAGACGTTCACCGTTTTTCAGTTCAATGATATCGGTCGGTGCTGAGATGGACAATTCATCTAATCCGTCACGGGCCGACACAAGCATGACGTGTCTGACATCAAATTGTTCCAGAGCGCTTGCCATCAGGCGCGCTTTATCAAATGAATAGACGCCGATCACCTGCCGCTTCACCTGCAGCGGGTTGCTGAGCGGGCCCAGCAGATTAAATACGGTTCGGAAGCCAAGCTCTTTTCTTGCGGCGGCGACGTGCTTCATTGACGAATGAAACAGCGGCGCAAACAAAAACCCCATTTGTTTCATTTCAATGCTGCGTTTGACGCTGTCTGGAGTGGCTTGAATGGAAACCCCCAGCTTTTCCAGCACATCCGCGCTGCCGCTTTTAGACGAAACGGAGCGATTTCCGTGCTTGGCAACTTTAGCTCCGGCGGCAGAAGCTGTAATTGCCGCTGCCGTGGATATGTTAAACGTAGAAACCCCGTCTCCGCCTGTTCCGCACGTATCAACGACATCCGCCAAGCCACCTGATGTCTGTGCCCGCGCCCGCATCACTTTTACAAATCCGGCAAGCTCCTCCGCCGTTTCACCTCGGTGGGCTAATACCGATAAAATCCCGCCGATCTCAGACTGCGACATGTCCCCGTTCATCATCATTTCCATCAGCTTTTCGGCTTCTCCGGTTTTCAGCGTACGGCCATTAACGCACGATTGCAGAAATTTGTTCATCCGTCTTCTCCTCCCCGCCAGAAAAGATGTCTTCTGCGATTTGAATCGTTTTTAAAAGCGCCCCCGCTTTGTTACAGCTCTCTTCATATTCGGCTTCCGGGACGGAATCGGCGACTATTCCCGCGCCCGCCTGCACCGACGCCGTACCGTTTTTGACACTCATAGTGCGGATGGTAATACACGAATCAATTGACCCGTCAAATCCGATATAAGCGATACATCCGCCGTAGGTTTCTCTGGAAGTCGGTTCTAATTCATTTAAAAGCTGCATCGCGCGGATTTTCGGAGCGCCCGTGAGTGTTCCTGCCGGGAATGCCGACATCAGCGCGTCAACGGGATGGATGCCCTGCTTTAAACGGCCGGTTACAACAGAGATGATGTGCATCACATGTGAAAAAGAAACGACCTTTGTGAATTCCGGAACGGCTACGGAACCGTACTCCGCAACTCTGCCGATGTCATTGCGCGCAAGATCGACGAGCATGTAATGTTCAGCTTTTTCTTTTTCGTCATTCATCAGCTCTTTTTTCAGGCGTTCGTCCTCTTCGTTTCCGGCGCCCCTTCTTCTCGTTCCGGCAATCGGATGAATTTCCAGATGCCTTTCATGCACGCGGATCAGACGTTCAGGCGAACTCCCGACAATGTCTCTGTCAGGCAGTTTGATATAGTACATATAGGGTGAAGGATTGATGATGCGAAGCACCCTGTACAGCTCAAATGAATGCCTGGATACCGGAATGTCAAACTTTTGCGAAAGCACCCCTTGAAAAATGTCTCCCGCTTTTATATATTCTTTCAGTTTATTAACACCGGCCATAAACTCTTCTTTTGTATAATTGGATGTCACATCGGCAAAACTTGGCGTGTCAAACGTTTCTTTAGAAAAAAACGGCTCTTTCATATCTTTCGATTCTGTCAAAATACCGATAAGCTTACGAAGCTCCGCGCAATTTTCTTTAAAAACGGCCCGCTTTTCTTCCTCCGTCTCCCGGCCGTTAAGCTCCGCATACTGAATGAAATGCACTTGTTTCGTTTCGTGGTCGTACGCGATGATTTTCCGGCAGACAAACAGCATGCATTTTTCGAAATCTGTTACTTTCGCGTGGCTTGGCACGGAAGGCTCAATCAAAGGAATCATGTCATAGCTCAGATAACCGACCGCCCCTCCCGCAAATGGGATATCAAGCTCTGGTGTTTTAATGCGGAAGCTCTCATTCATCCAGTCAAGCACGGCTTTTAATTCTCCGGCTTCAAACAGCGTATGCCCGTTTGGATCAGCGGCAGTGAATGTGTTATGACTCTCTTTAATCGTGATAAAAGGATCGAGGCCGATAAAAGAGTATCTCGACCAGCTTGACGACTCATCCTTGCTTTCTAAAAGATACGTAATGTTTCTGTCCAGTTTTTCAACCATCTGAATGGGTGTGATCGTGTCGACCGTAAAAGTCTCTGCGATTGGAATGGTGCGGTGTGTCAGACTGTCCTTTAAAAATAAAGAAACATCCGATTGTAAATTCATGATTCTCCTCCTTACGGTAAGGAGAATGAGATGAAGAGTGAGAGGAGTCTTGCGTATAAGAAATAAACCCAAAAGAAAGGCTTCTTTTGGGCAGAATAAAAACGTGTTTATCTCAGCTCAGCTAAACTCATTCTCTGCTACCCTATTCTAAACTCAACTGTTCAATATCTTACTTACCAGCTCTATACACACTCTTGTGTATTTCTAAGCTTTGTTTATCGTATTACATGTCAGTATTTTTTGTCAATGATAAATCCGGCCTTAACACAACGGCTTTTTCTAAATAGACATGCTTGATTTCATCCTGAGGCGTATCCGTCTGAACCGTCATCAGGACACGGATACACTTTTGCAGAGCGCCGGTGACATCCATTTCCTGCATGCACGTCACCGGGACGTACTGCCACCCGGAAAGGCGGCGGACCGCTTTTGCCGGAAATACGGAATGGATATCAGGCGTGGCGGATAACAGGATCTGTACAACGTCTTCCGGCTTGCATCCATTTTGTTCAATGATTTTTTCAAGCAGCTGCTGTGTTTTTTCTAAAATTTCTTGTTCGGTGTCTTGTTCCACCGTTGTTGCTCCGCGAATGCCGCGTATCATCATGCTGTTTCCTCCATTCGCCATTTGTTCAGCAATTTTTCGAGCTCATCTTTTGAAAGCATGCAGTCCCGCGCTTCGCCTAATTCTTTTAACACGATGAACTGTGTCATGCCTCCGCGCGTTTTTTTATCATTCATCATCCGGGCGGAGAGAACCGGCGTTTCAATATCTTGTCTGATGCTTCCCGGGTAGCCGAGCCCAATCAGCCATTGTGTGAGTTCTTTCCTGTTCATCTTGCAACCCGCAACCTGTTCACTCACGTAAAGGGCAAACTGCATGCCGAGGGCGACCGCATCTCCATGTGTAATCCGGCCGTAGCCGTATTCCGCCTCAACGGCATGGCCGAGCGTATGGCCGAAATTCAGAAAAGCTCTTATCCCCTCTTCCTTTTCGTCCTCACGCACGACGGCCGATTTGATTGAAATTCCTTTATAAATCATTTCATTCAGCTCAGCGCTTGTCAGTCCTTGCAACGTGTCAAATGTGAGAAGTTTTTCTAAAAAAGCATGATCGGCGATAAACGCGTGTTTGATCACTTCAGCCATGCCCGATCTCAGCTCTTGTTCCGGCAGGGTTTTCAGTAGCTCCGTATCGTAAATCACCGCTTTCGGCTGATAAAACGCGCCGATTAAGTTCTTTCCGAGTTTATGGTTGACGGCCACCTTGCCGCCGACCGCGCTGTCATGGGCAAGCAGTGTCGTCGGCATTTGAATGAAATCAATTCCGCGCATAAAAGTTGCTGCGCAAAAGCCGGCCAAATCACCCGTCACGCCGCCTCCGAAGGCGATCATACATGAGGAGCGGTCCATATGGAAAGCGATCGCTTCCGTTTGAATCCGTTCATACTCTTTTAGAGACTTCGCTTCTTCTCCTCTTGGAACGATCACTTTTTTCACGGGCCATGTTTCGTTTAAAAGCCGGAACATCTCATCACCGTAAAGCCGGTCAACTTCAGCATCGATGATGAGAAGGATCTTTGTCAGCGGCCTGTTCAGTGAAGACAAAAGGGCAGCAGCCTGTTTCCTTATGCCTTCACCGATATACACGGGATATGCGGAGGAAGCTGTCCGAACCTCAAGCTCTTTCATCAGAATTCCCTCGATAGTTTTTTCATGTTTTCAACATTTTCTTTAATGCGGTCGATCTGGTCAAGCCCGAATTGTTCGACGACTGCATTTGCGATTTCCCAGGCCACTGCTGCTTCAGCCACTACGCTTGCTGCCGGAACCGCGCAGCTGTCTGAACGTTCAATGCTCGCTGTAAACGGTTCTTTCGTTTCAATGTCGACGCTTTTCAGCGGCTTGTACAAAGTAGGGATCGGTTTCATAACGCCGCGGACGACAATCGGCATTCCCGTCGTCATACCGCCTTCTAATCCTCCGAGCCTGTTTGTGGCGCGTGTATAGCCTTTCTCTTCATCCCATACGATTTCATCATGAACTTCACTGCCGTTTTTGCCGGCCGCTTCAAAACCGATGCCGAACTCTACGCCTTTAAACGCGTTAATCGACAGAACGGCAGCAGCGAGCTTGCTGTCCAGCTTACGGTCATAGTGGACATAGCTTCCGACACCGACCGGCATGCCTTCGACGATCACTTCAACGATTCCGCCGATCGAGTCGCCGTTTGCCTTCGCTTCATCAATGGCTGCCATCATTTGACGGCCTGCTTCTTCATCGTAGCATCTGACCGGTGATTCTTCCGTTACCCGTTTGAGATCCTCAATGGATGTGTAATCGGTTTTCTCTGCTTTTACGCTGCCGATTTGCAGGACATGTCCGGCGACTTTAATGCCAAGCTCCGCTAAAATCTTTTTAGCGACGGCTCCGGCAGCCACGCGAACCGTTGTCTCACGCGCGGAAGATCGTTCTAACACATTTCTCATATCACGGTGATTATACTTAATAGCACCGTTCAAATCCGCGTGTCCCGGTCTCGGTCTTGAAATCTGGCGTTTCATTTCACTTTCTTCTTCTTCTGTAATCGGTGCGGCGCCCATGATTTTTGTCCAGTGAGTCCAATCTTTATTTTCTACAACGAGCGCGATGGGTGAACCGAGTGTCCGGGCATGCCGCACGCCGCTTGTGATCTTCGCTCTGTCCGTTTCAATCTGCATGCGGCGTCCGCGGCCGTGCCCTTTTTGACGTCTGGCAAGCTCAAAATTAATGTCTTCTTCAGTTATATAAAGCCCCGCAGGCACACCTTCTATAATTGTCGTCAGCTGCGGACCGTGTGATTCTCCGGCTGTTAAGTATCTCATTTCTTTCTTCTCCCTTCATCGCATTAACGCTTTTAAGTAAAACTATACCACAAGTTTTCATTAAATGTCTTCTATCTTTTTTGATAAAAAAATGTATCAGTGCTCTCAAGGCCGAATTTTTCCGGGCTGAAAATTTGTTCTGTACTGCCGACAAACAGAATTCCGTTCTTTTTCAGACTGCCCGCCATTTTCACATACAGCTCTTCTTTTGCTTTTTCAGTAAAATAAATAAAGACGTTGCGGCAGACGATCAGATCAAAATCCTGTTCATAGCTGTCGGCAAGCAGGTTGTGCCGCTTAAACCGGATGTTGTTCTGAATCTCTTGTTTTACTTGATAACTGCTGTCAGCCTGCTTGGTGAAATAACGGCTTTTCACGGAAGCCGGCACCTCTTGCAGCGAGCGTTCCTGATAGATGCCCCGCTTGGCTTTGCTTAGCGCCTTTTCATCAATATCTGTCGCCAATATATCAAATCCGGCCAGTCCCGTCTGCTGATTGAGAATCATAGCCAAAGTATAGGGCTCCTCTCCCGTTGAACAGGCCGCACTCCATATTTTTAACGGTTTGTTATGCTTTATTAACGGAAGAATTGAGGTTTCAAGAACTTCCCACCGTTTATAATTTCGGTAAAATTCAGAAACATTGATCGTCATTCTGTCTAATGTTTCGTTTAATAAAAGCTTGTCCTTTTCCAAAGCGGCGGCAAATTCCTGAAAATCTCTGAACCCCTTCTTTTCATAAAGGGACGTCAGCCGCCTTTTCATCTGTGCTTCTTTGTATAAAGATAAATCAACGCCGGTTATTTGTTTCCACTTGGTGATAAAAGTTTCGTAAGGCTCCATTGCTTCTCTCCCAATCTCGCTGTCTTTTGTCCTAGTATAGCCTGTTTTCTGTCGAAATTGTACGATTTCAATAAAAAAATCAGCCCGCGGGCTGATTTGTGAGAAACGAAAAGACAGGGCAACGCAGCCTCTGTCTTTTTTAAATGATGTAAACCTTTTCATAATACGAGAAAAAGAAAGGCTGACGGTTTAGTACACCCAGTCGGCCATTAATTTTTGATACGGTACAAGCTCTTCCTGTTTAAAGAAAATGTGAATTTCCCTCTCAGCGCTTTCTAAGGAGTCTGAACCGTGAATGATATTTTTGCCGACAAACATGCCGTAGTCACCGCGGATTGTGCCCGGCAGTGCATCTTTCGGGTTCGTTTTTCCGATCAGCTGTCTTGTGATCTCTACTACATTTTCCCCTTCCCATACCATTGCAAATACGGGCCCTGATGTAATGAATTCCACAAGCTCGCCGAAAAACGGCTTCCCTTTATGTTCAGCATAATGGTTTTCAGCCATCTGTTCTGAAACTTGCATTAGCTTGGCTCCTGCCAATTGTAAGCCCTTACGCTCAAATCTGGATAAAATCTCTCCGATCAGCTGGCGCTGTACGCCGTCCGGTTTTACCATGATAAAAGTTTTTTCCATAAGATTCTCCACCCCATCATTATGTATAGGCTTTCAAGTTGCACACCGAAATCGTAACATCTTTCTGACAATTAATCAATCCAGGGCGGAGAATGTTCACATCTTGTTCGTAAAAGGAATTTAAAATTTCCGTTTGCCGATATATTTGGCGATGGCGGCCAATGATGAGCGCGCACGTCCTCTCGGCAGTGTATTCAGTTTTTCAAACGCTTTTTTTAAGTACCTGTCACTGACGGCCATTGATTTTTCAATCGCGTCTGTGCGTTTAATATTTTCAATAATGGGGGCGAGCTGCTCCTGTGTTGTTTCACTGTTAATTAATTTCAGCTGATTTTTCAATTCAGGCTGACGGAGTGCATACAAAACGGGCAGAGTGACATTTCCTTGCAGCAGATCCCCTCCGACCGGTTTTCCCAGTTCCTCTTCCGTTGAAGTGAAATCAAGAATGTCGTCAATAATCTGATAGGACATGCCCACGTAATAACCGAACCAATATAATGCCTTGTGAATCTTCTCATCAGCTCCCGAAGCGATGGCGCCGAGCTGACAGCTGACGGCAATGAGAAGAGCCGTTTTCCGTTTGATGCGGCGCAAATAGGTTCTGAGGTTTTGCTCCATATTGTATTTATCTCTGATCTGTTCAATTTCTCCGAGGCATACTTCTACGATGGTTTTGGACAGGATCCGGTGGGCTTTCGGCTCATCCAATCTCGTCATCATCTCAAGTGAGCCCGCAAGCATATAATCACCGGTATACATGGCGATGCGGTTGTCCCACTTGGCTTTGATGGTCGGTTTTCCCCTCCGCAGCTCGGCGTCATCAATGACGTCGTCATGCACGAGGGACGCCATATGAATCATTTCCAGCGTCACCGCAACATATTTTATTTTATTAATGTCATAGTCGCCGAACATGCCGGAAAGCAATACGAAAACAGGGCGGATCCGCTTGCCGCCCGCCTGGAGCAGGTGGAGCCCGGCTTCACTCAGCAAGGGATAGTCTGACCGCACCGTTTGCTCAAGCTCCCTTTCGATCACATCAATATCGTCATTTAAAAAAGAATAGGCCATTTTAAATTTCATATCATTCACCCAAACATCTGTATATTCATCATTTCCAACCGATATGCGTAGCGGCCACTCCGCCGGTAAACGAATGGTATTTGACATTCGTCAGGCCCGCTTCTTCAAACAGACGCGCAAGTTCTTTCATACCGGGAAATTCTCTTGCCGATTCTTGAAGCCAAGAATATTCTTTATAGCTCTTCGCAAACATTTTTCCGAAGAAAGGCATGATGTATTTAAAATAAAGAAAATATGCCTGTCTGAATCCGAACATTTCCGGCTGGGATGTTTCCAGACATACGACCTGCCCGCCCGGTTTGACGACCCGCCGCATTTCTTTCAGCACGGTCAGATAGTCGGGAACGTTTCGCAGCCCGAAGCCGATGGTGACAAAATCAAAAGAATCATCAGCGAAAGGAAGCTCCATCGCATTTCCGTGCAAAAGCTCAATTTGGCTGTAACCGCCCTCTTTCACTTTTTTCTCACCGATGCTCAGCATATTTTTGCTGAAATCCAGTCCTTTGATTTCGCCGCTTTTTCCGGCCGCTTCTGCGAGGGCAATCGTCCAGTCAGCCGTTCCGCAGCAGACATCAAGCGCTTTTGCGCCTTCTTTTACATTCATGATCTGCATCGTTTTGTCGCGCCACTTTTTATGCTGCTGAAAACTGATAACAGAGTTCATTTGGTCATAATTTTTATAGATTTTTTCAAACACGCCGTGTACGCGCTGTTCTTTTGACTCCTGCATGTTGATTACCCTTCTTCCACTTTCTGATGATATGTTTTGTCCTGGCTGATCGCTTTAAGCCGGTTCAGCATGAGGTTTTGGATTGGTGAATTGAGCGGCAGCAGCGTTTCAATGCTTTGCTTTGCCTTTCGGAAGCTATCTTCCATTATGTCAGCCTTTGATTTCCCTGACTTTACAATATTGCCGATGACATCGAGAAATATAGCATTGCCGTTCATCAGCCGCTTATATACAAAAAAATCACTCGCCAGCTCTTTCCAGCGCGGAAGATTAAAGTGGTCTGACACTCTGTGAAACAGGGCCGCTTCCACAATCGCCATGCTTTCGATCAATTGATTCAAGTCATTGACAGACCGATCGTACAGACGGATTTTATGCTCATTGATTTCTTTAATTGCCGTAGCGAGCGTCCGAATCATATAGATATCCTTCATTTCAGATAAAAGCGAATAATACAGTCCGCTGAAATAGTCGCCGGCAAGCACGGTGAGCTGCCGGTTTTTATTTTCGTCTCGCTTTAACGCTCTGGCTGTTGTCACTTCATCGTGGGTATCAAGGGCGCTTTGGACAAGCATCGCAGTTACTATGTAATTTTCTCTGTCGTTGTTCTTAATGTCCGCCTCTTCAAACAAAGCGTGAAAAAGAAGAAGCTTATCCTCATCGATTTTAGGCGCGGAAATATGTTTCGCTAAATAAGGATGAGACAGCTTTTGTTTTAATTTCGTATTTAGATTCGCTAAAGTTCCGTAGATGTCTTGCAAAAATATCACCCTTGTCCCCAAATTCACATTTATTCTAATATGTATGAGATTTACTCGTCATTATTATACGCAGGTATCATTATAGCATAAAAAAAAGAAATTGGCTGTATTCTCCCGCCGTTTGCGGGCATTTGGCAAAAGCGGGAAACAGCCGGCTTATTTTTTTTCGCTGTTCATTTCTCCGTAAGCGGTCTGGATGAGGGCGTTGCCTCTCACTTTGATGGCAGAGGTATGCTCAGTAAACTGAGCGATAATCACTTCGCCTTTGTCCAGTTTTTCGGAATGGTGAAATTTCGTATCCGTTCCTCTCGTTAAACCGATGACGTTCACGCCGTCCTCGACCGCTTTAATGACGACAAAATCACTTGAATGCTTTGAATTCATATCTGCACCCTCTATCATTATTAATCCGCACGTTTAATATGTTCTAACACTTCGGAACGCGCCGCTGCGTCATCTTTAAAAATACCTCTTACAGCGGAAGTCACTGTTTTTGCGCCCGGTTTTCTTACGCCCCTCATCGTCATGCACATATGCTCAGCTTCGACGACAACCATGACGCCGTGGGGATCTAAGGTCTCTACGATGCTTTCTGCAATCGTTGAAGTGATGCGCTCCTGCAGCTGCGGGCGTTTTGAGACGGCTTCCACCGCCCGCGCCAATTTACTCAGGCCCGTCACTTTGCCGCCGCGCGGAATGTAGGCAATATGCGCTTTTCCGTAAAAAGGAACAAGGTGATGTTCACACATGGAATGAAACGCGATATCTTTTACAAGAACAAGCTCCTCATGGTCTTCTCCGAAAACGGTTTTAAAGTGTTCTTTCGGGTCTTCATTTAATCCCGAGAATACTTCCGCGTACATTTTTGCCACGCGTTTCGGCGTATCTAAAAGCCCTTCCCGGTCCGGGTCTTCTCCAATCGCCTCTAAAATCTGGCGAACCGCCTGTTCAATCTGTTCTTTATTAACTTCTTTCATTGTCTGTGTCCTCCACCATTGAATACATTTAATTTCGATTCTAGCACATTTGCCGCGCCAAAAGCAAAACGAAAGTCCTGCCCGGTGACCGAGGCTGCTTAAATATGAAAAGCCCCTTTATCAAGGGGCTTTTCTGTGAAGAAACAAAGTGTATGTATCAGATGCATACACGATCTATATTCACAATTATTTTCCTGCAACAGCGTCTTTAAGAGCTTTACCTGGTTTGAAAGCAGGTACCTTGCTTGCAGGGATTTCGATTTCTTCACCTGTTTGCGGGTTACGTCCTTTACGTGCAGAGCGCTCGCGCACCTCAAAGTTACCGAAACCGATCAGTTGGATTTTATCACCGTTTTTAAGTGCATCTAAAATCGTATCAAAAACAGAATCAACTGCTTTTGTAGCGTCTTTTTTAGACAATTCGCTTGCTTCAGCAACCGCATTGATTAGTTCTGTCTTGTTCATGCCTTTCACCTCCTCCCAAAAGGGTATCAAATCAGCAGTTTATTATCATTTCTTCACAGTTCAGCCTGATTCTAAACCTGTCTGATAAAAAATCAAAGCAGGGAAGAACAGACAAGTAAACGGCTTTTCAAAAGAAAACAGACACTTTGAGGAATGTTTGTCCAACAAAGTGAAGATTTTCTGTATGTAGAGTAACACATATAAAAAGCCATATCAAGCATTTTAAAGCCTCAATCCCTTGCTCGTCAAGGTTTTCACGTGTTTTACCGAACAAATATTCCTTTTTTTGCTTTTTTCCTCCTAATCCTTGATTGATTTCCAGTATCTAAAAAGAAGAAAAAAAGACCCCCCGTTTCAGGAAGAGGTCCTTCAGCTTACAAAATAATGGCGATCAGGCCGCCTGAGCCTTCGTTAATAATTCTCTCCAGCGTTTCTTTCAGTTTATATCTCGCATTTTCCGGCATGAGTGACAGTTTTGCGGAGATTCCTTCTCTTACGATAGAGCTCAATGATCTGCCGAAAATATCGGAGTTCCAGATAGAAAGCGGATCATCTTCAAAGTCCTGCATTAAGTAGCGGACAAGTTCTTCACTTTGTTTTTCCGTCCCGATGATCGGCGCGAATTCACTTTCCACATCCACTTTGATCATATGAATGGACGGAGCGACCGCTTTGAGCCTTACTCCGAACCTTGATCCCTGTCTGATGATTTCCGGTTCATCAAGGCTCATATCGGCTAAGGCCGGGGCGGCAATGCCGTAGCCGGTCTGTTTCACCATTTTCAGCGCATCTGATACCTGATCATATTCTTTTTTCGCGTGGGCGAAGTCCTGCATTAATTCAAGCAGGTGGTCTTTCCCGCGGATTTCAACACCGACAACTTCTTTTAAAATCTGGTCATATAAATGATCCGGCGCATACAAATCAATTTCTGCGACACCCTGGCCAAGTTCGATTCCGGCCAGACCGGCGCTTTCAATAAACTCAAATTCACTGAAGTGGCCGACAACCCGGTCGACATCGCGCAGGCGTTTAATATCTTTTACGGTTTCTTTCACTGATTCCTGGTAGCTCTCTCTGAGCCAGTGATTTTCTTTCAGCACCATGACCCAGCTCGGAAGGTTGACATTGACTTCCAGCACAGGGAACTCGTAAAGCGCTTCTCTGAGGACGCTTAACACATCTGTTTCCCGCATGCTTTCAACACTCATGGCCAGGACGGGAATATCATATTTCGCGCTTAATTCAGCTCTGAGCGCTTCTGTTTCCGGGTGGTACGGTTTTACCGAGTTGATGACCATAATAAACGGTTTGCCGACTTCCTTCAGCTCGTCGATGACTCTTTCTTCCGCTTCCACGTAATCGCCCCGCGCGATATCGCCGATTGAGCCGTCTGTCGTAATGACGACCCCGATTGTGGAGTGTTCCTGGATGACTTTTCTCGTACCGATTTCCGCTGCCTCATGAAAGGGAATCGGTTCTTCGTACCAAGGTGTATTGATCATTCTCGGTCCGTTTTCATCCTCATATCCCTTCGCCCCGGGAACCGTATATCCCACACAATCCACAAGACGGATGTTGACATCAAGTCCTTCTGCGACATGAACGGACATGGCTTGATTCGGGACAAATTTTGGTTCTGTGGTCATTATCGTTTTTCCTGCTGCGCTTTGCGGAAGCTCATCCTGCGCCCGCGCTCGATCGGCCTCATTGCTGATATTCGGGAGCACCACGAGCTCCATAAATTTTTTAATGAATGTAGATTTCCCTGTACGGACAGCGCCAACGACTCCTAAGTATATATCGCCCCCTGTTCGTTCAGCGATATCCTTGAAAATATCGACCTTTTCCAAGTGATCCCCTCCCGGACTTCCTATCCTTATCATTTTTCATTCACCATTCTCCAATCAAATACAGGACACTATATGTGTATGACGTTGTCCTATTTCAATATGACATCTTTAGAAAATTTTCAGGCAGTCTTTTCTATCAAAATCAAAAAAACCTTTCTCCCTATTTGTATGCGCGGGAAAAAGGTTCATTCCTGTTTCGTTTGACTTTCTAAAAAAACGGGTTCCTGTTTTTCATTTACGGTGTAAGTGACTGAAAAGGCCGGGACGAAAGGAGTCTCTTTCCATAAAATATCCTGAATTTCCGCGCCCGGTTTGATTTTCTTTTTGTTTTCCTTCAGGCAGCGGGCGAGATCGACGCGATAGTCGGCATAGATTTCTCCGTCAGCGCCGATTAAAAGCGGCAGAGACGTGCCTGAAACCGGACTTTTGACTGAAGGAGAGTCTTTCATGCCGAGCTTTTTTTTATTTAAAGTGAACAGCCCTTTTGAAACGGCGTCCTCATAGGGAGGATATGTATGCTTTTCCTGATACATTTTGACACGCAGCTTCATGTCACGGATTGCTTCCGCCATTTGGAGATCGACCAGCTTGACGGTCGGCTTATGTTCCACATCGACAAGCACGTATTGGTACATTCCCCCGCTTTCATAAGCTGAGGCCGGCGGCTCCTCTATGTATCTAGGCGCGAGCCGCTTAAAATCTATCGGATATTTTTGATAGAGCGGTGTTTTCATATCTTTTGTCTGAATCGGCAGAAGTCCGCCGTTCGCCTTTTTAAATTCATCCACTGCCGCTTGCACCTGCTGAAGCTGATGTTTGTAAGATACTTTATTTTCAGTTTTTTTCGCTTCAGGGTACAGACAGCCGGACAGCAGAAGCACCGCCATTGCCGTTATGACGGCCATTTTTAACTTATGCATTCCGCGCCCCCTTTCGGCTTTATTCATTGACAGGCCCGCTGAAAACGACCATTAGCACGATCAATCCCGAGATGACCATGCAGGCATAAGCGAGTGAAGAAACCGCTGCTTTTATCAGTTTGTTTTTCACTTTGTACCTGCTGACATAAATAGAGGCCACCGCAACAAACATTAATCCCATAGCACCAAGCGCAAACCACATTTTCATCAATGCCACACTCACGTTCGTGCCCCCCCGTCCCATCATTGTAAGCGTTATATTTCATTTTAATATACAAATGTTGAAAAGATCAACAGGTTTTCCATCTATTGAAAAAACAAAAAAACTGAAGCAAAGAGGGGGACTTTGCTTCAGTCAAGTTGACTATATTCACCTGTACGTCTGAGATACACTCTCTTGGACTTCGATGCTATAGTATGCGTAGATGCGTACGTCTGCATCCTCTTCTGCCTAAATCAGCAAATGTTTTAAGCGATTTCAGCCGGAGAGTTCTGCGTTTTGGACTTTCGTCACTTCAGAATATGCTGACGGCATGGTATTGTCACTTCACCCGGTTTTCGAATGTGTTGACCAAGTCTTCCATCTCATGGGTTTTCACTCTGGCCATTAAGGATTCTACGGCTGTTTCTACCTTCTGCCCGTTAAATAATACTTGGTGAAGCGCCTCTGTGATCGGCATTTTCACTTGGTATTTTTGAGACAGCTGATACGCAGCTTTCGTCGTCCGCACGCCTTCAACAACCATCCCCATCTTATCCAGGACAGCTTCCAGCTTGTATCCTTTGCCGAGCAGGTTGCCGGCGCGCCAGTTTCGGGAATGAACGCTTGTACACGTCACGATTAAATCGCCTACGCCGGTCAGGCCGGAAAAGGTGAGCGGATTTCCGCCCATCTTTGTGCCGAGTCTGGCAATTTCAGCAAGACCTCGGGTGATTAAGGCCGCTTTTGCATTATCTCCGTATCCCAATCCGTCTGTAATCCCCGCTGCAAGAGCGATGATATTCTTTAACGCTCCCCCTATTTCAACACCGATCATATCCGGATTGGTATAGACGCGAAAATGCTGGTTCATGAATAAATCCTGAACCGCTTCTGCAGCCTTGATATTTTTTGAAGATGATGTAACAGTCGTCGGGTGTCTTAATCCGACTTCCTCAGCGTGGCTCGGCCCTGAAAGCACGACGATGTCTTTTCTGTACTCCTCAGGCAGCTCCTCTTCCATTAATTCTGAAATGCGGAGAAGCGAATCCGGCTCAATTCCCTTGCTGACATGAACAAAAATCGATTGTTTCGGGATGTACGGCAGAGCCTTTTTCAGCACTTCCCGAATGGCTTTTGTCGGGACTGCCACAATGATGAAGTCAGCTCCTTTTAAAGCCTCGCTTAAATCAGCTGTACCGATGATAGAACTTGATAGCTCCACCCCCGGCAGATAATCTTTGTTTTCATGCAGTTCGTTGATTTGATCGATCAATTCGGCACGATGTCCCCACATCATGACTTGATGTCCGTTATCAGCCAGCACTAAAGAAAGTGCAGTGCCCCAGCTTCCCGCTCCAAGCATTGCCACTTTTTTCATCTCTGTATCACACCTTTTTATTTTCTTGCTCTTGCAAATATTTTAATTGGCGTACCTTCAAATCCGAAAGCGTCCCGGATTCGGTTTTCTAAAAAGCGTTCATAAGAAAAATGCATCAGCTCCGGATCGTTGACAAAAACAACGAAGCTCGGCGGCTTAACAGCGACTTGAGTCGCATAGTAAATTTTCAGACGGGAGCCGTTGTGCGTCGGAGTCGGATTCATGGCGACCGCATCCATGATGACATCATTTAGGACATTTGTCTGCACGCGGAGAGAGTGGTTTTCACTCGCTTTAATAATCGCAGGCATGAGTGTATGAATCCGCTTTGTCGTCAGTGCCGACATAAACAGCACCGGCGCATAATCGAGAAATTGGAAATGTTCCTGAATATTCTGTTCAAATTCTTTCATCGTGCGCTCGTCTTTATCAACAGCATCCCATTTGTTTACGATAATGACGACGGCTTTCCCGGCTTCATGGGCGTATCCGGCGATCCGCTTGTCCTGCTCAAGGATGCCTTCTTCTGCATTCAGCACAACGCCGACGACGTCTGAGCGGTCAATGGCTTTTAACGCCCGCAGCACACTGTATTTTTCTGTTGTTTCATATACTTTACCCTTTTTTCTCATTCCCGCCGTGTCAACGATTACAAATTCCTGCTGATTGTAGGTGAACGCCGTATCCACTGCGTCTCTGGTCGTTCCGGCTACGTTGCTCACGATAACCCGCTCTTCGCCGAGCATCGCATTGACAAGGGATGATTTTCCGACATTCGGGCGGCCGATCAGGCAGAATTGAACGACATCATCACTGTACTTCGTCTCCGGAATGTTTTTAAAATGCTCAGCACAAGCATCGAGCAAATCTCCCAATCCTAAGCCGTGTGTGCCCGAAATCGGATACGGTTCTCCAAAGCCGAGCGCATAAAAGTCATAGATGTTCGCTCTCATTTCGGTATTATCTAATTTATTAACGGCTAATACGACCGGTTTTTTCGTCCGGTACAGTATTTTTGCCACCTCTTCATCCGCAGACGTCACACCTTCGCGGCCGTTCACCATAAAGATGATCACATCAGCCTCGTCCATGGCGATTTCAGCCTGCTGGCGGATCTGTGTCAGAAACGGTTCATCTCCGATATCAATTCCGCCCGTATCAATCAGGTTAAAATCATAATTCAGCCATTCCGCCGAACTGTATATCCGGTCCCGCGTCACTCCGGGGGTATCTTCTACTATTGAAATTCTTTCACCCGCAATCCGGTTAAAGATTGTGGATTTTCCCACATTCGGTCTTCCGACAATGGCTACGACAGGTTTACCCATAGTACCCTTCCTTTCAATCCAGCCGCTTACATTTTCACAAAAAATTGTTCAACCGGTTATTAAAAATCATCTTCGCTATGAAAAGAACCCTTCAAACAGAAGGGCTTAACTCATTTATTATATCAGTTTTCACTGAGATCACAATGTATTCTTCAAAATGTTTCGCATTCATGTAACAGTCTCCGTCTGTTTTCAAGACATTTTCGTCGCTCCTTTGCCCTGCTTTTTGCTTTTTTGGCTGATGCGCGCCGCAAGCTGTTCATATGTAGTCAGCCCGACGAGAAGAATCACTCCCGCCGAACAGCCTGAAAGCCATTTATAATCCCCGACGGCTGCCGCACCCGCAATATTGCGGATGACCGCAGCATACAATAGCTCCCCCTGGCACATGCCGAGAACAAAAAGACAAAGCCTCTCAGGGAACCGCCCCTCAACAGAAAGCGTAATAACGGTAAGCAGTATAACCGCCGCCCATTCAGGTTTTATGATAAACCAAACAGGATCATATAATGCAAAAAGAAAAATAAAGCCGTACGCCGCAGCCGCCGTCAGATGAATCACAATATTACGGAGCCGTTTATGCATACCGAGGCTTCCCGCATAAACAAATGCCGCAGCAAAAAACATGACATATGCCGCGTTCAGCGTAAAATAAGCCGTAATCTGATGTATGCTTGCCATCATATTAGTCAAAATAAAGACTGATACGTAAAAACGGCTTTTTGTTTTGGCAAAAATAAAAGTCGCAAGTATCCATAAAAACCACATTGACCAGTAATAATAAAACGGTTCCATAATCGCTCCTCCTCTGATCAGTATGGAGCGGGAACGCATTTTTTAAACCAATTATACCTGAAAGGAGCGGATAAGGATGGGAAAAGACAGACAGGAGAAAAAACTGAAAGCCTCCCGCCGGGTGGAATCTGATCGCGATGATTCGATTCACCATAAAGGAGCGACAAGCCTTGAGCAAAACGGGGAATTCCGAAAAAGAAAATCGTAAAAAACAGAAAAAGGCATGCGGGTCCGCATGCCTTTTAACGTCTGCTGAAACGGGACGTGTCAATTCCCCGTTCAGAAAGCCAGTGATGTGTGTCACCTTTTATGACCAAAGGCGCCTTTTGCAATTGGGAAACCGATTGGCATCCGAGGGCGGTCATAATCATTTTCAGCTCTTGCAAAAGCGCCGTCATCTCGTCAAACAGGCCCTCTTCTCCTTTAGAGGTGAGAGCTTTCAGGAAAATGCCCGCCATTCCCGCGCTGGAAGCACCGAGGGCAATCGATTTGGCGACATCCAGGGCACTTTGCAGCCCGCCGGATGCGATAATTGATTGATCAGCGGAGAGCGAATGGATTTCCGCTAAGCTTGCAGCAGTGGAAATTCCCCACGTATTAAAAAATTGAAGCGCCTTCTCTCTGCGCATATTTTCGATCTTAGAGAAATTTGTACCGCCGTATCCGCCGGCATCAACTGCTGCTGCGCCAGCATCAAATAACTGCCGTGCCGATTCCCTGCTCATTCCGAAGCCGACTTCTTTGACAAAAACGGGCACTCCCGCTTCCGCCGCAATCCGCTCAATACGGCCGAGAGCGCCAGTAAAGCTTCTGTCACCCTCTGGCATGACGATCTCCTGAATCACATTTAAATGTATCTGGAGGGCATCTGCTTGAATCATATCAACTGCCCTTTTCGCCTGCTCAGCATCCGCCTCGCTGCCTAAATTGGCAAATATCAGCCCGTCCGGATTCTCTTTTCTGACGATCTCGTAAGAACACCGTTCGGAGGGATCTTTTAAAGCTGACATTTGCGAACCGACAGCCAGCGGCATGCCGGCTTTGTGCGCGGCTCTTGCCAGCGATCTGTTAATTTCGTATGTAAGCTGTCCGCCGCCGCCTGTCATCGCATTGATAAAAATCGGCGAACTGCTTGTGAGTCCGCCGATTTTCGTTGATATATCCACTTTTTCCAATGCTAGGTTCGGTAGGCTGACATGAACAAACGTAATATCATCAAGCCCCGTTTCCCGGTTTTGGCCGGTAGACAGCGCATGATTTATATGTTCTCTTTTTCGTTCTGCTCGTGTCACGTTTTATCACCAATTTATTTTAATTTATTAAGCTTGTCTCCGATTAAATCGCCAAGCTGGAAGCCGGTGCTCGGCTCTTCTTTCGCCTGGTATTGGCGGAAGTCCTCTTGATCGGCTTTCGGCGCTTCTTCAAGCTCACGCATGCTTAAGGAAATGCGCTCTTCGCTTTCGTTCACGTCAAGCACTTTCACTTTAACAGTCTGTCCTTCTTCAAGCACTTCATGCGGCGTTCCGATATGTTTATTGGAAATTTGCGAAATGTGCACAAGTCCTTCCACGCCCGGAAGAATTTCAACGAAGGCGCCGAAGCTTACAAGGCGCTGCACTTTTCCTTCAAGCACATCTCCCTGCTTTACCTTTTCGCCGACCTGGCTCCAAGGTCCCGGCAGCGTTTCTTTAATAGATAAAGAAATACGCTCGTTATCGCGGTCTACGGACAGTACTTTCACTTTTACGTCCTGACCTTCTTCCACCACGTCAGACGGTTTTTCGACGTGTGAATGAGACAGCTGCGAAATATGAACAAGCCCGTCAATTCCGCCGATGTCGACAAATGCGCCGAAATCAGTCAGACGCTGCACTTTTCCTTCAAGCACGCTTCCAACCTCAAGCGTTTGGAGAAAATCATGCTTTTTGGCTGTCTGTTCTTTTTCCACTACAGCCCGGTGTGACAGAATCACCCGGTTTTTATCACGGTCGAGTTCAACGACGATAAGAGAGAGGGTTTTCCCTTTATAGTCAGTGAAATCCTCGACGAAATGAGCTTCGACAAGTGATGCGGGAATGAAGCCGCGAACACCGATATCAACGACGAGGCCGCCTTTCACCACATCTTTCACTTCAGCTTCAAACACTTCTTTTGTGTCGAATTTTTTTTCAAGGTCTTCCCAAGCGCGGTCAGCATCAACGGCACGTTTAGATAAAATCAAAGCATCGTCTTCCACTTTTGTTACTTTCAGGTCAAGCTCGTCGTCAACTTTTACGACATCCGATGCTTTCTCTACATGAAGACTTGATAATTCACTGATTGGAATGATTCCGGACTGTTTGACATTGACAATTTCGACATCTACATGCTTGTCCTCTACCTTTGTCACAATCCCTTTTACTACATCTCCAACCTCTGGCACTTGAACATCAATTTGATTCATTTCCTCTGTCATTTGAATAACCTCCTTGGTCCAAACCTACACAGCTTAATTAATACGGTTTGAAAGCTGAACATGTGAATGTCCGCTTTTCAGCCGAATATGTATTAAAGAATCATCCAAAAAAGATTTTGAATGATCAATAAAAAGTTTTATTAGTATTAACTTCTAATAAATGGACTGGTTTGTCAAGCAATAACATCTTGTCTTTCGAAAAAAATTATAAAGCGCTCCGCCCGAAGTTAACGTGATTTCTGTTCGACGATCTCCAGAATTTTTCCCGCGACTTCGGCAATGCTGAGTGACGTCGTATCGATTTCAATCGCGTCTTCCGCTTTGCGCAGCGGGGAAACTTCCCTCTCTGAATCGAGCTTGTCGCGTCTGGAAATTTCTTCAATGAGCGTCTCGTAATTCACGTCATAGCCTTTTTTCTTATTCTCTTCATATCGGCGCTTCGCTCTTTCCTCTACGGACGCGAGCAGAAAAATTTTCACTTCGGCATCAGGCAGCACGTGAGTACCGATATCACGGCCGTCCATGACGACACCGCCTTTTTGTCCGAGCTGCTGCTGTCTTTTGACCATTTCTTCTCTGACGCCTTTATGCTTGGCGGCGATTGATACTTGGTTGCTGACTTCGTCTTTTCGGATTTCTTCTGTCACATCTTCTCCGTTTACCAGAACGATTTGTCCTTCCGGAGCGGATACAAGCTCAATTTCCGTACGCTTCAGCAGCTCTGTAAGCGCGGCTTCATCAGTTAAATCGGCATTCTGCTTGAGCGCCGTATATGTAATGGCACGATACATCGCTCCTGTATCAATGTACACATATGATTTTTTCTCAGCCACTATTTTAGCAACGGTGCTTTTTCCGGCAGCGGCCGGCCCGTCGATCGCAATTGATAATTTCTTGTCCATAATCTCTCTCCTTGCTCTTTACTCCTCTATGGATTGTATCATGAACTGCCGGAAAAGGGGCGAAAAAATTGAGCTGATTTACCGCTTTACCGTTTCAATCCATTCTTTTTTCTCCATTTTATCAACTCCCTCATATTTCACAGCTTTCGAAATATAAGGTTCAATAGGCTGATAATGAAGCAAAAACTGCACCGCGCCCAAAATGATAAGCTGAATGCAGACCAATTTGACCAGCAGACGTTCAAACGTTTTCATACACGCGCACCTCCATTAGGATTAGTATGGAAAAGTGCGCTGCTGTTTATTCCGACAGACTGTTTCTTCTCTGCTGCAGCTGCGCGCGCATGCAATATTGGAGTAAAAGCTGCTGCGCTGCGAGGCCGATTTCTGTAAATTCAAGCGTCATTTTTTGTTTATCCGCCTTTTCATCATAAAAAATCCGCTGGGTAACAGCCTCAGCCGTTATATCCGCCGTATTTTCCTTGCCGGGAAGAGAAAATGAGACATACAGCTTTTCACCTGGTTCCGCGGAAATATGCTCAGGCATCACAACAGCGATTCCGCCGGCGCTGATATTAGAGGAAACCGTTTGGAAAGCGGTTTTTTTCGCTTCCATTTTGACGGATACATCCAATACTGCTTCTGCACGGACGTATCGGCGTCTTTGAATCCGCTTCATTTTCTTCTGAGGAGGGATGTCCAATCCGATCATCGGAATGGGGTCTTTTTTCTTTCCTTTGATTATGCTTTTAAATTGATACGGCACTTGGCCATCCCCCATAAATTCCGCTGTTATTTCCAATCCTTTATGCAAAAAGACCGTCCGTCCCGAATCCAGATCGACGGGATATGAGATGTGCAGTTCGCCGTTTTCAACGCTTACTGCTTTGCTCCTCGCTTTTTTGGGCTCATTGTTCTCTATGTATTCAATCCAAATATAATCTCCGACAGCTATCATGGGCCTTCACTCTTTCATTATTTATGCTTTTATTAAAGCATGTAACGAAAAAAAGGAAAAGACTTTTAGTCCTTTCCTCCTTTATTTTTATAGGTCTTTATATATAGGTTCTGCACTTTTTAACTTTTCTATTTTTTCCTCTTTTCCGTCGTCCGCATTGATGAACATTTGATACGTGTCTTTCCCGATCGTTCCGAGCATTTCGTAGCAAAGCACTTCCTGACCAAGCTCATTTGTGATCAGCGCCTGCCGCGTCTCCCGCACTTCAACATTTTTATTCAGCTTCGCTTTCGCTTCATCAGCTGACAAAGCGGGAGCCGGAATCGTTCTCGTGCGGTGCGCCGCCAGGTAATCACGCGCGGAAAAACCGACGACTTCACCATCATCCAGCGCCACTTTCATTCGGATGGCTTCCGGATAAATGCGGACATTTTTCTCCACGGGAATAAAAGAAAAGACGCCGATGTTATTATATTGCGCGCTTTCATCAATTTCGAGACCTTTTGTTTCATATCCATTTTTCTTTAAAAACGCGACGGCCCGGTTAGATGCTTCATTGAGGCTGATCTTTTGTTTCTTCACGGCCCGTTTTTGAATCAAATAGACCGGATGTCCGCCTTTTTGGGTAATATCCATATAGATAAAAGACTTGTTGTCGGCGTCTTTCATGCGGATGCTGTATACGTCCCGATTCGTCTTCCTGCCGCTTTTGACCACTTTAATTGAATAATTATGATCAGGCGCAAACCGTTGTGCGATTTTGACCGCTTCTTTTTCCGTAATTTGTTTTCCTTTCAGATGCGTAAAACCTTTTCGTTCTGTATTTGCTCCCGTAAATGTGGGGCTGATGCTGTCTTCAGAAAAAGCGCCTACATTTTTTTCGACTGTTTTAAAGCTGTCAACGATCGTATTATCGCTTTGTTTTTTGTCAGAGGCGAGCGCCATCTCAACATCCATCCATCGTAAATTTTTGCTCATAACGAGATGCTGAACGCTGCGGAGCTGGTTTTGAATGTTCTCCGCCTGTTTGTACAGGCTGTTCAGTGTTGTATATTCTTTCTTATCAAGCGGTTTTTGGTCTAAATCCCGGACGGATGTTTTATAGCTGAAATCTCCTATGTTGGATAAAAACTCCTCCGTCTTATTAAAAGGCATAAGAGTCAAGGGCAGCTGGCTCACATTGTTATGAGCTTCAGATGTTATTCTCCATACATCAATGAGCGCCGGAGACAGAGATTTTTTACTGTTCATCGCAAGCGTCGTCCCGATTTTGTCGTGAAGCTGATCTACATGGTACGTCAATTCATGAAAAGCCCTTTGATAATTATTTTCCGCATGCAGAAGGACCGCATCTTTTTCCTGATGCTCTTTATATCCCCAGTATCCGGTTGCGGCGATCGCGACACCGAGAACAGCGATAATAATTCCTCTAATCATGTTAACACCTCATTTTGCGTACTTTTACTCACAGAAAATGTGTTTTCCGATTCTTTTTATCTGCGGACGTCCCCAAATCCATTTGCTTGTCGCCGTATCAGGGTTGAAATAATAAATCGCGTTTTCAGAAGGATCCCAGCCGTTGATCGCATCAAGAACCGCTTCTTTTGCTCTTTCATTCGGCTGCATGTATATTTGGCCGTCGGCAACAGCGGTAAACGCGAGCGGTTCGAAAATGACGCCGGCCACCGTATTCGGAAATAACGGGCTTTTAATACGGTTTAAAATAACCGCGGCGATGGCAACCTGTCCTTCAAACGGCTCACCGCGTGCTTCCCCGTACACAGCCTGCGCCAAAAGATTGATGTCGTTGTTTGAGAAACCGCCAGGCATATTGGCCGCTGTCGTATTTTGCTTTTGATTTGACTGACCGCCTGTATTGTTTTGCGGCTTTTGAGCAGGCTTATTCGTTCCCGCAGCCGGCTTCTGCGTTCCGGCTCTCGGTTTTGTTTGGTTTTCCAATGGGACGTTGCCATAATGAGTGAACGTATTCCCTTTTTGGATCTGCTCCATTACATATTCACGGTAATATTTTGATTTAGAGATCAGCACCTGTTTGGTTTTCGCGCCGACGAGGCCGTCAACCGGCTTCATGCCGAATTTCTCCTGAAAATTCCTCACGGCCCAGTATGTGGTCCAGCCGTAAACACCATCGATTTTCCCGTTATAAAATCCGTTATATTGAAGACGGGCCTGCAATTCTATAACATCATCACCCGTCGCGCCTCTTTGAATCACTTGATTTGAAAACGCATGAACCGTTTCATGATGATCGAAGAAAGCGGCGGCGAAAGAAAATAGAATGAGACATGCCATAAAGGCTCCTTTGCACTTCATCTCTTCAAGCCTCCTACTGCAAAATTTAAAGTGTACCCGTATTGTCTGTCACGAGGTTATTTTTATGCACGTTTCCTTCTTATCCCTCGTCAAGGCATAAAAAAAGAAACCGCACGCGACGCGCGGTTTCTTCACACTTGGATCATATTAACGGAGCGTGCTTTTTTTGCCTTTCGCAGCCCGAACCACCATAAAAACAGCATAAGCGGCAGCATATAATATACCCAATGATTGAGGGCGGTAAGAATAAAATCGTAAGAACCGTGCAGACATGAAGGCACAGCCAGCGAAATCACAAGCCATTTGACACGGGCTTTTTTCTGCGAAAAGCGGGCTTTTCCGAGATAAAATCCCATAATCACTCCGATCAGCGCATGGCAGGAGACCGGCAGAAGCGCCCTTATGAAAGCATGCTCAACGCCGTGGCCGAATAAATACAGAATATTTTCAAGCGTGGCAAATCCTAAAGACACACTGGCCCCGTAAACGATTCCGTCATAATGCTCATCAAAATGAGCATGCGGATACACACTGATCATCAGAACGAACCATTTCACCGATTCTTCCAGAAATCCCGAAGACAAAAACGAAACGAAAAAGCTTCCTCCCCCCACATGCTCTTTTTCAAGAACATATTGGATAAACATGGTCGGAAACACAAGGACAACCCCGAGAAAAAAAGACCTCAGCACCATATGTACGGGTTCATTGTCATACTGATCTTTTAAATAAAAATAGCTTAACAGCGCAATGCCGGGAGCAATTCCTGCAGAGATGATTGCAAACATCAGGCAACCTCTTTCCTTTATATTCCTATATCTATCGTACCATGTTGTTCATATTTTTACATCTTTCAATTTTTTAAAAAAAGAGCATATGAATGATCATATGCTCTCTGCACCCAGCCGTTTTGATATTTCATTTGCGATCAAGCCGCCGTGAAAACGGCCGTTCTCGATAAAAATTTCGTTGGCGTTATTTCCAGCCGCAATGACTCCGGCGATAAAAACACCGTCAACATTTGTTTCCATCGTTTCTTCCCGGAAAAACGGCCGGCCTGATTCAGCATCAATCCGCACACCGATTTTTTCGAGGAAACCGTGATCGGGATGGTATCCCGTCATGGCAAATACGAAATCGTTTTTCAGCCGGACCGTCTCATTTCGGCCCGAGCGGAAAATGATTTCATCTTCCGTCACTTCTTCAAGACAAGCGCCGAATTCCATCCGGATTGTGCCGTTTCTGACGAGGGCCTCAAACTCAGGCAGAATCCAGGGCTTGATGCTCGGGGAGTACTCATGTCCTCTGTAGAGCACCGTAACGCGCGCACCGGACTTCACGAGTTCCAAAGCCGCGTCCACACTTGAGTTTTTCCCGCCGATCACAGCAACATCTTTATCAAAATAAGGATGGCCTTCTTTAAAGTAATGAAATACCTTAGGAAGCCCTTCACCCGGTATGTTCATATAATTCGGATGATCATAATATCCTGTCGCAATGATACAAAACGGAGTGAGGTAGCGGTCTTTTGATGTTTCTACAAGAAAACGGCCGTCTTCCTGTTTCGTTACGCGCTCCACTGTTTCAAAGGCGTTTACGCGCAGCTCTTTTCTTCTGACAACCTCTCTGTAGTAAGAGAGAGCCTGTATTCGGACCGGTTTTCTGTTTTCCGTAATAAAGGCGACATCGCCGATTTCCAATTTTTCACTTGAACTGAAAAAAGTTTGGTGGGTCGGATAGTTATAAATGCTGTTTACGACATTCCCTTTTTCGATCACAAGCGCGTTCACGCCAATTTGCTTCAGATGTATAGCCGCCGATAATCCGCAAGGACCTCCGCCTATTATAATTGCTTTTTCTTCTGTCATGTCCTTCAACTCCTGCGATTGGCATTTCCATCATAAGTTTCCACTCATATAAAAAATCTCCTATATTATCATAGGAGATTTTTTTTGTTTATGCAAACGATTCGTTTATATCCAGCCTCTGAAACGCGAAGCCTCCGCCATTTTCCGCACGCCGACCATGTAAGCCGCAAGCCTCATGTCAATCCGGCGGTTTTGGGACATTTCATAAATATTATTAAACGATTTTATCATCATATTTTCCAGTTTTTCCTCGACTTCTTCTTCACTCCAGTAGAAGCCCTGGTTATTTTGAACCCATTCGAAATAAGAAACCGTTACACCGCCGGCGCTCGCCAGAACATCGGGAACCAGCAGCGTTCCTTTGTCTGTCAGGATTTTCGTCCCTTCCAGTGTCGTCGGTCCGTTTGCCGCTTCTACAACGATTTTCGCTTTGATGCGGTCAGCGTTTTCTTCTGTAATTTGGTTTTCAATCGCCGCCGGGACAAGTATATCACAGTCCAGCTCAAGCAGCTCCTGATTCGTAATGGTGTCATTGAAAAGTTTCGTCACCGTTCCGAAGCTGTCTCTGCGGTCAAGCAGATAATCAATATCAAGACCGTCCGGATCGTAAAGGCCTCCGTACGCGTCAGAAATTCCGACAACTTTCGCGCCGGCGTCATGCATAAACTTGGCCAGATAGCTGCCCGCATTCCCGAAACCTTGTACGACGACGCGCGCGTTCTGAATATCGAGACCTTTTTTCTTGGCCGCTTCTTTTATGCAGATGGTGACGCCTTTTGCCGTCGCTGATTCCCTGCCGTGGGACCCGCCGAGTACAAGCGGTTTTCCCGTAATAAAGCCGGGTGAGTTAAATTCATCAATTCTTGAATATTCATCCATCATCCAAGCCATAATCTGTGAGTTTGTAAATACGTCAGGTGCCGGGACGTCTTTAGTCGGTCCGACAATCTGACTGATTGCTCTGACATATCCCCTGCTTAGTCTTTCAAGCTCTCTGAATGACATATTTCTCGGATCACAAACAATTCCGCCTTTACCACCGCCATAAGGAAGATCAATAATTCCGCATTTTAAACTCATCCAGATGGAAAGTGCTTTCACCTCTTTTTCAGTTACATTCGGGTGAAAACGAATGCCGCCTTTTGTCGGACCTACGGAATCATTGTGCTGCGCACGATAGCCTGTGAATATTTTCACAGACCCGTCATCCATCCGAACAGGAATTTTAACCGTTAATAATCTGAGCGGCTCTTTCAGCAGTTCATACACTTCTTCTGGATACCCCAATTTTTCCAGAGCTTTATGTATTACGGTTTGGGTTGATTTTAATACATCATGTTTGTCTTCTTCATTATGACCGGTGAATCGATCGGCTGCCATTTGAGTTAACCTCCTAAAATCTTCTGTTTCTCTCATGCTCCCTTTCAGTGACTAGTATACACCTTCAATATCTCCGTGCATAGAAGAAAGACAATGATTTTTCCATTATTTCGCTTAAAAAAAGACGGCCGCTGAAAACAGCTGCCGTTTCAAATCTTTTTTATGAAAAATGTTTCTGGATGGTCTCCACAGCATTGCCGTCCATGATGAGTTTTCCGTACTCATGGAGCCTGTAAATCGTAATTGTCGCCGGGTGTCCGTATTCAGCCAGCACCGCGATGACGCCTTCGGCGGAACGGGAGCCGAGGTCTTCAAGGCTTACATAGTATTGGTTCTCATAGTGGTAGACGGTGCCGCCGGTAATCCCGATTCGGTGAAGGCTTCCGGCAAGCTGAATGATATCTTCAAACGAATGGAACTGATAAATAATATCCGGGCTTTCGTCAAGTTTGACCTGCATCTCGATATAATCATCGTCATATTCGTCATCTTCTGCGTCCGCGTCATGATTTTTCGTTACAATCACAACCATGCCTTGTGCCTGAAGAGAATATACTTCCACCGCGATCGGACCATTCGCTTCAAAGCCGAGCTCTGTATTTGCTTCATTCATCATATCTTTAAATAACTGGTGGACTTTAAACGAGTCCTTCCAGAGGTCTTCTTTTGTCAGTCCCCGATCAGTCAGATCGTCGAGGGTTAAAAAGATTTTAATCTTATTATAGTTCAGACGCTCAAGCCGCATAATGTTCCCTCCTGCCTCTTCTTGCACACAAATCATATAACACAGTATATGAATAAATGAGTCATAGGTTCTTAATTTGTTATCAGTTTACACTGTGTACAGCGGGAAGACAAGCAGAATGCCGTTTTTTATCACAGCGGCCGGGTTTGTTTCAGGAAGACGGCTCATCCGGTCCGCACAGCGTAATCATATGCGTCTCCGGTTTCGCCCCGAGCCTCAGCGGAACTTTTGTCGTCCCGTAGCCGTTGCTGATCAGGTAATGCGCTTTTTTTACCGTTCCCGTCCCGCCCAATTCGTACGGCCCGAACCGGCCGAAACGGATTTGACCGCCATGCGTATGGCCGCTGAACACAGCGTCAATCCCGTCTGACTCCCTCATTTGCTCATGGATGTCCGGGTTATGGCAAAGCAGGAGGTTTACTTTGTCAGCATCCGTATATCTGATTGCAGAATCGTAATCATCCATCATCATCCTGATATCATCCACGCCGCAGATCGTAACGGTTTCCCCTTTATAAGCAAACTGAACCGATTCATTTCTCAGCGGGATCACTTTATATGCCCGTAAAAGTGAGAGCAGTTTTTGCTGGCTGACCTCGTAATCATTATTTCCCCACACATACATGACAGGCGCGAGAGCCGTCAGACGTTTGATGTTTTCTTCAATTCTGGCGTAAGGAACTCCGCCCTCCGCCAAATCACCGCCGAGCAAAACGGCATCCGGCTTATAACCTGCCGCTTCGCGAAGAAGCTTTTCATCAATTAAACGGCGGTGCACGTCAGATATAAAGAAGATGGTGAGCGGCTTCATCCCCTTCATTTTATCAAGCGTAAATGTATGTGTTTTCAGATGGCTGCCGTTTGCCGTTTTGTACATAACGGCCGCCATAACCGCAGCCGCTCCCGCCAATGAGCCGAGAATTCCCGCTGTAAGCTTCATAAACGCACTCTCCATTCTGTCATTGTCTTACATTAGACGGACAAACAAAAAAAGACGTTTCTATCCTTTCCGGAAAACGCCTCATTTTATTTGCTTTCAAAATAAAGATTGATATCATACCGATGTTTCATCAAGTGAAAAACAGATTCTCTCGCCCTCCATTTTTCAGGCTGGGGCCATAAATCCGTGCTTTTTTGGATAATTTCACATCTCAGTTTATGAAATTCACCCTCAGCTTTTTCTTCCTTTTTTTTAAAATAATAAGAAGTGCAATACGCAAAAGCGGAAGCCATAATCCAGCACAAGTAAACCGTATGGCCTAATATTTCCTGCAGAATCAGCTGCGGAGAGGCTTGGGGGGCATTAAAGCTTTTAAACATCAGCAGTATGCACATCAGGGAAAAACAAACGAGGGACGCCCACTGCCATCTTCGGCATTGTGCGGCATAATTTTCGTATTTTAATTTCCGTTTCACCAGCGCCTGAAGCATTTGTTTCGTCGGTCCGTCAGCAAATCTGTCTAATTGCTTCCATAAAGAATCCATGCGCTTCACACCTTGTCCGTTTTCATTGGTACACTATATGAAAAACGCGGTGAAAACATGCATTTATTTTAATCAGACAGCGGAATGTTCAGAACCTGGCCGGTGTACACGTCGTTTCCGTTTAATCCGTTGTAGCTGCGGATTTTTTCTTCGCCCGCCCGGCTTTTATAATATTTCATTGAAATGCGGTAAAGCGTTTCTTTCGGCTGTACAGTATGCTGTACGGTCCGCACATTTTTCGGGACAGTCCCGGCTTGATCACTCGCGGCAGCCGGAGCCGCTTTTTCACGGACAGCCGGCGGAGACTGCTGTTTTGTCTCCGCGTATTCGGTGTCTGTCGGCTTTACTTGTTTTTCTGAGGGCGTTTCCGTTTTTTCACTTGGTTTTTCTTTCGTTTTTTCAGATGCAGCCGCTTCTTTTTTATCTTTGTCATCAGACTTTTTTTTCGGTTGTTCTAAAAGAGCGGTTTCTGACGTTTCTTTCTGAGCGCCTTTCGGAATAACGGCAGGCGCGCTTTCACTGTGGTCTATGAAGACATCTTCATAGTCCTTCGGGTCAAATCTGCTGCTGTTCGTCATATAAAGAAGACCGAAAAAGACACCGATTGTTACGATAATGAACAGGACGGTCAGAAAAGTGAACAGCGGCGTTTTTGTTTTGGTTTTTTCCTTTACCTGCTCTTCCTTTTTTTTACGCTCCTCTTTTACAGATTGTCTTGTCGGGAGGCTGTCTTCAAGATATTCAATTTGTTCATCCGCGGCCGCGGCAATCTGCTGCTCGGCACGCAGCTGAGCTTTTCTTCTTTCAACTCTTGACATTTCCGTCATGCAAACCCCTCCTAACATATTGAAAACGGATCTGACAGGCAAATACCGCATCAATAATAAAATGCGCTGTAACCGGAACGAATAAATTGCCGGTCCATTCATAGATAAGCCCCAGCAAAAGACTGATGCCCGCAACCATCATAAACAGAAGCCACTTCGCCAAGTATCTGAAATGAAGCACGGTAAAAATGAAGCTGGCGGCCCATAAGCCGATATGTGTCTGCAGAACGCCTCTGAACAAAATCTCTTCGCTGAACGAAATGAGAAGCGTCAAAAACAAAATGTGCAAAACCGGCCTGTTCTTAAAAAGCAATACATTAATGCCGCCGTCATCATATAAATGCGAAGGACACCATTTCATCACCGCCAGATCGGCAAAAATGACAAGGACAGCAAGAGTTACACCGTACCATATGATATTATCGTCACGTATATGCCACAGCTTTAAAAAATCGTGAATGTCGGTAAAAAAGAAAAAGCCGATAACAGCTGAAACCGCCAATATGAGCAATTGGGTGGCATACAGCTGCATCACAATCTCCCGGTCTGAGAGCTGCCGGATCAATTCGCTTTGCCGTCTCAGCTGAACTCACCCGCAGACTCTGAACCGAAAATCCGGCCTAATTCCAGCTTCCAATCTTCAAACCGTTCCATATTTTTACGTTCTCCTTTTTGCTCGTACGGAGCCAGATCAAGTCCGCAGCTGCTGCAGCATTGTCCGGTTTGACCTTCAGGCTCATACGATTCATCAAAATAAGACAGCAGCGCTTCTCTTATACATTCTTTCCGCTCTAATAACGCCGAAAAACGATTCATTTTACGCAGCTTCTTTTCCACGCGGTATGTCAGTTCTTCCTGCAGCTGCTCTTTTGTTGTTTTTCCTTGCAGATACAGATGGACGGCCGTTCGCGCCTGTGTTTCCTGGACGCCCTTGTTGATCAGAACGTCCCGAAGCTTTCGTTCATCACTCGTACCGGCATCCCGTATGACGGCCAGAATGCCTTCCAGATCATAATCAGACAGGCTTTCTGTCTGAATAATCTGCTGCTGAAGCTCGGTATCGCCGGGCGCCCTCAGCAAAATACTGACACTCGGGCTGCCGTCGCGTCCCGCTCTGCCGATTTCCTGCATAAAGGCCTCAGCCGTTTGGGGAGGATAAAAGTGAATGACAAAGCGGATATCTGACTTATCCACACCCATGCCGAACGCATTGGTACAGCAGATGCAATCAAGCTGGTTATGGATAAATTGCTGCTGGATTAAGATTCTGTCCCCTGTATCCATTCCGCCGTGATAATAATCCGTCCGCTTTCCCGTTTTTTCATTCAGCTCAGCCGCAAGCTCTTCCGCCCATTTTCTGGTCGGACAATATATGATACCCGGGCCTTCAAGCTTTTCGGCAAGCTCCGTGAGCCTGCTTATTTTCTCGGCATTATCCGCCAAATGTTCTGCCGCCAGGAGAATATTCGGCCGGTTGACTGAATAAAGATGACGCACCGCATGCTCAAGTCCGAGCACATCCGTCACGTCTCTGAGTGTTTCTTTTGTCGCTGTTGCGGTTAGCGCCAATACAGGCGGCTTTCCGAGTGCCTGCCTGAAAGGCCCGAGCTTCGAGTAATCAGGCCTGAAATCATGTCCCCATTCTGATATGCAATGAGCCTCATCAATAACAAATAAACTGACCGGAACGTTTTTCAAACGGTTCAGTACATAAGGTGAAGAAAGGGCTTCAGGGGACATATAGAGAAATTTATACCTGCTGATGTTGCTGAGAATAAAATGCCGCTCTGCGGAATTCAGCATGCTGTTTAATGCAGCAACCCGCTTTTCTCCTTTCGCTTTCAGCTGCTGCACCTGATCTTCCATTAATGAAAGGAGCGGCGAAATAATCAGCACCAGCCCGTCCATCATGTAACCCGGGAGCTGATAGCATAATGATTTTCCCCCGCCGGTCGGAAGCATGGCGATCGTATCCTTTTTTTGGAGCACGCTAGTCATAATCTCTTCCTGCCCTTTTTTAAAGGAATGCAAACCAAAATACTTGGATAAAGCTTTATGCAGCTCAGTCATGCTGGTTCACCGTCTTTGCCAGCGCCAGCCTGATCTGAAAATAGCTGAAGCGCATCTGCATTCCTTCGCGAATCCGTTTAATTTTATTCGTTTGATGCTGTTTTGCAAATGCCGTTATCATACGCTGTTCCTCTTCAGAAAGATACTGTTCTATAAAAAATGCAGGCTGATGCAATGATATTTCTACGATATGATCTTCGATTGTGGCAGTTTTTAAATTTCTGACCGCGGCGATCCGTTCAATCGGAAACCCTTTTTCCAACAGCTCAAAGGTTTTTCTGGCAGACTGTGTCAGCGCGCTTTCCGCCTGCAGATCGGACAACAGCTCGCGCAGAGCGGGATATGCACATTGCGGAAGCGATTGAATAACATAATGTACCGCTCCCCAAAACTGGACGGACACATACCATTCATCTTCGTTCAGCTGGAGAGCGAGCTGCTTATTCGTTTTGCCGATTCTGTTGAATGAAGTTAAAGAATAGACAAAAATAAGCGCCTGCCGTTCACTTACGCCTTGCAGAAGATGAAACAGCGCGTCATGCATTTGGACGGAAAGCTCTTTAGCATCTCTGTTTTTCCGCATGAACCGTTTGACCCATCTCAGCGTCTGCACATCGTTGGTAACCGGGATATATTGACTGCATTGATGCTCTTTGTTTGACAGGACTTGAATGAGCAGGGAAAGCCGCCTCCACAGGGTGACAGCAGGCGTTTGATAATTCGCGCCGTGGCAGTGCTTCGGCCAAGGCCGCTCGGCAAACGCCCGTTCAAGCCTTTGAACGCCGCGCGCAGTCACTTTCCACGTTCCCTCTTCTTTTCCGGCTGTGATGTATGAGTTCTCGGTGAGTTTATGCAAAGAAGCCGCAATATCGCCGCGTTCACACTGTGAAGCCATGCCGAAATATTTAGCGATCTGAAATAAGCCGGCATCCTGAATGGTTTGAGACGACTTTTTTCCTTTTAATAAATGAAACACAGCACTCGGAGTCCGTTCGCCGTCTATTTTGTCCAGACAGTCGAGAACCACGGTATCAAAGTAGTTTATCGCCAATCTAAACACACCTACATTTCTTCTGTGACAAGTTTCGTTTTTTGGTTCTTTTTATTTTAACAGATTTTCATATAAATTTGACGTTTAAAGTCATCTTTTAGGGGGAAGTGCTAAAGAGAATCCCTTATGTGATAAGCATTCTCAATCATTTTTCTGTTGAAATTTGACACTAACATCATTACAATAAGTAAGAGGAATAGGTGTTATATTTAAAAATATATAAGGTAAACCATTTGTTCCAACACGAACAATCTGGGAGGTTTTATTCATGGCAAAGTACACAATTGTAGATAAAGATACGTGTATTGCATGCGGCGCCTGCGGAGCTGCGGCACCAGACATTTATGATTATGATGATGAAGGCATTGCGTTCGTTACGCTTGACGAAAATAAAGGCGTCGTCGAAGTTCCGGAAGTTCTGGAAGAAGATATGATTGACGCATTTGAAGGATGCCCTACTGATTCAATCAAAGTTGCGGATGAACCGTTCGAAGGCGACCCGCTGAAATACGAATAAAAAAGCCCTCCCCGTGAGAGGAGCTTTTTCGTCCTGAATAAGACTCCGGCTGTTATCGGCCGGAGTCTTATTTTTTGCCGATCAGCACAAACAAAAAAGCGTCCGGCTGTTTTCACAGAGCGGACGCTTTCAATCTTTATTGTGTTTGGATGCTGCGTTTTTGTTCAATCCAAGGTTTCAGCTTCGTAAAGATGAACGTAAAGACGATGGTGATGATAATGCCTTTTACAATGTTAAACGGCAGAATTCCTGCGACAACCGCCGTTTTTAACTGGCTGTTTGACAGTGCCGGTGAATGTAAAAACCAAGTATACGCGGGCAGGATAAGAATATAGTTCAAAATACTCATCAGCACGGTCATCGCCGCGGTTCCGGCCAGCAGGCTCACCGCAAGACCTTTTGCAGAATTAAGCTTTTTAAACATAAACGCCGTCGGCAGAATAAACAGCGTTCCCGCGATAAAATTGGCTGCCTGCCCGACAGGCACGCCGGCCATGCTTCCTTGAATGATATACTGCAGAATATTTTTAATCGCTTCAACCGCAATCCCCGCCGCAGGCCCGTAAACCAAAATGGCGATAATTGCAGGAACGTCACTGAAATCAATTTTCAAATAATCCGGCAGACCCGGAAACGGGAAATTTAACAGCATAAGCACAAAAGCAATACTGCTAAGCATACTGATGACAACTAATTTTTTTACTTTCACAATGCTCTCTCCTTTTCGATCAAATCTCTCGAAAAGAGGAAAGGTTCTTTTGCGCCCCAATAAAAAAACCGCTTTTGTTAAAAAGCGGGAGCTTACTAAGGCTTGGCAAAGAAACGTTTGATATAAGCATCAAAACGTCTGCTGAACCTCCATCTTCTCCCATCCAGACTATACTGTCGGCTCCGGAATCTCACCGGATCCTGCCGCCGAAGCAGCTCGCGGGCTTAGAGCATGATGCTCATCACCGCCGGTAGGGAATTTCACCCTGCCCCGAAGATTGATCTTATGAATTTATTCACATTATATATGATCAAATTGCAATTGTATAGAGAACTGCTCAAATTTAAATAAAATATTGGGGAAGCCCAATTTAAGCTGATTCAGCGGTTTCCTTTTCTCCTTTACTGCGTCAATACACATTGACACTCTATTGAGAATATGATAAATTATCAGATATTTAGTCAGCTAAACTAGGAGGAAATCTAACAATGTTTCGAGTTTTGGTCTCAGATAAGATGAGCAATGACGGCTTAAAGCCGCTGATGGAATCAGACTTTATAGAAATTGTTCAAAAAAACGTCGCGGATGCAGAAGAAGAATTACATACCTTTGATGCCCTGTTAGTCCGCAGTGCCACGAAAGTAACCGAAGAATTGTTTAAAAAAATGACCTCTTTAAAAATCGTCGGCAGAGCCGGTGTCGGCGTAGACAACATCGACATTGATGAGGCCACAAAACATGGGGTTATCGTGATAAACGCGCCGAATGGAAACACCATTTCAACGGCAGAGCATACATTCGCGATGATTTCTTCATTAATGAGACACATTCCGCAAGCCAATATCTCAGTAAAATCTAGAGAATGGAACCGGACGGCTTTTGTCGGGGCGGAGCTCTACGGAAAGACTTTAGGCATTGTCGGTCTGGGCCGGATCGGAAGCGAGATTGCCCAGCGCGCCAGAGCGTTCGGTATGACGGTTCATGTATTCGATCCTTTCTTAACCGAAGAGAGAGCCGGCAAAATCGGCGTAAACAGCCGGACATTCGAAGAAGTGCTTGAAAGCGCGGATATCATTACCGTCCACACGCCTTTAACAAAGGAAACAAAAGGACTGCTTAACAGAGAAACCATTGCCAAAACGAAAAAAGGCGTCCGTCTTATCAACTGCGCAAGAGGCGGTATTATTGATGAAGCGGCGCTTTTGGAAGCGCTGGAAAGCGGCCATGTCGCAGGCGCTGCCCTTGACGTGTTTGAAGTGGAACCGCCAGTTGAATCAAAGCTTCCCGACCATCCGCTGGTGATCGCCACACCTCACTTAGGCGCTTCAACGAAAGAAGCACAGCTGAATGTCGCGGCACAGGTTTCTGAAGAAGTGCTGCAGTTTGCAAAAGGTCTGCCTGTCATGTCAGCGATCAACCTGCCTGCGATGACGAAAGATGAATTCAAAAAAATCCAGCCTTATCACCAAATTGCTGATAAAATCGGAAGTCTCGTATCACAATGTATGAAGGAACCCGTCAAAGATGTTGCGATTCAATATGAAGGCACCATCGCCAAACTTGAAACATCATTTATTACAAAAAGCCTGCTGTCCGGTTTCTTAAAACCGCGTGTAGACTCAACGGTCAATGAAGTGAACGCCGGCGGTGTAGCAAAAGAACGCGGAATCAGCTTCAGCGAGAAGATTTCCTCCAATGAATCAGGATATGATAACTGCATCAGCGTAAAAGTAACCGGAGACCGGAGCACATTTACGTTAACGGCTACGTATATCCCTCACTTCGGTGAACGAATCGTTGAACTGAACGGCTTTAATATTGACTTAAATCCTGCCGGCCACCTCGTTTATATCCAGCACCAGGATACGACTGGTGTAATCGGACGCGTCGGACGCATCCTCGGCGATAACGATATCAATATCGCTACCATGCAGGTAGGCCGTAAAGAAAAAGGCGGAGAAGCCATTATGATGCTTTCTTTTGATAAACATTTAGATGATAAAGTCGTCAATGAGCTGACTTCAATTCAGGATATTGTTTCCGTTAAACTGATTGACCTTCCGTAACCAACAAAAAACCCAAAACATTCATATGTTTTGGGTTTTTTACGTTTAATGGCTTGGAAGCGGATTAGGCGCGGCAGGCACAGCGATAGGTTTTGTCACATCATAATTACCGATTTTCTTTGTATGCGCATGTGTGAACAGCACCTCAGAATAACCGAATTCCTTCGCAGTTAACAGAAGCCCTTCGATCATTAAAATCCCTTCCAGCGAATCTTCAACCGTATGTTTTTCGGACAATTGAATCCGCAGCTGCTCACCGTCTTCCCTTTCCGATACCGATGCAATCGCATCTGCTTCTATAATGCTCGCGGTCTGTGAGCCTCCGTCTGTTGTCTTCATCCCGTCAATAGCCTGATATACTGAATAATAGGTTTGTTCAGACGGGATGAGATACTCTTGTCCCAGACTGTCGCTGTAAGAAAAATACGCCCGGTTTGTCTGTTTATGTACGGACATCTCAGCGGAAATGCCGTAAGATTTATAAAAATCCTGTCCGGCTCCGTTTTGAACCTTTTTCAATTTAATCCGCTCGTAAGGACTCCATGTCAAAGTCTCTTTCAGCATCTTTTTCAATAAGTCAGCATCGGCAACTGATTCGATAGAGAACCGTCCGTTTACCTGCACAAGCAAGTCCTTCTTATCCGCCGTTACCTGCACACCGTCCAAAAGGTTCGGCACAGACAGGAAGGATTCGGGCACTTCTAGGTTTTCCGCTTCGGATAAAGCCTCTGAAACCGATTCATCCGGCTTCTTTTTTTCAAAACTGACCGGAATGACGGCGGATGTTTCTGAATCGGCAAATGCCAAGGTAATGTAATTGTTTTTGTTTTGGTTTGAGACGACGAACGTCTTCTGATCCGGCGGCTTGACAGAAGCTGACTGACTGGCTTTTTCAGTCTGGCGGCTGTCAGCGGTTAGATCACCGGAAGATTTGTTTGTCATCAGGTGAGGAGATATAATCAGAGCGATGCACAATGCGCAGACGCCGGCTGCGGCGGGGCCGATCCAGCTTCGGGCCGGTTTTTTCCTGTACGGTTTACCTGTTTCAATATTCCGGTAAATGGCCTCGGGTGAACGATGATCTCTAACCGCCGGAAGTTGTCTTAACAACTCCTCTACTCTTTCTTCGTTCCAATATGACTTCATCATCCATTAGCTCCTCCCTCAAAAGCTCCATCTGTTTCCGAAGTATTTTGAGCCCTCTGTGTTGGGTCGTTTTGACTTTGCTTTCCGAGAAGCGGAGAGCGGCGGCTGTTTCCTGAATGGAATATCCCTGAATAAATCTCAAGATAATAACAGCTCTTTGATCAATGGTGCAATGATCAAGCGCGGTATAAATTTCCCGGACGTTTTCATGCTGTACGGCGAGTTCGTCCGGAAGCAAATGCTGATCTCTGACATCTTGTGTATCCCAATCAAACGTACCCATAATACGCTGTCTGATCGTCTGCTGCTTGCGGAACCAGTCAATCGCCACATGGCGTGCGATGGATAACAGCCATGTTTTTTCACTGCTTCTTCCTTCAAATGTATGATAGGAATTCAAGACGCGGATATACACTTCCTGCGTCAAATCTTCAGCCTGCGACTTATCTTTTACCATATAAAATAAAAATTGATATAAATCTTGATGGTATGCATCATATAATATCTGAAAGGTTTCTTCCATGGGAAACCCCTCCGTTCACTTTTTTGTCGTAAAAATGCGTTGAAAAGTTACATTACAACTATATTACGAGAAACTGGAATTTGGAAGGGAATTTATATTAACATATTCTTAAATTTTTAAAGGAGAAACAAATAAAAAACACCCGCAGAACATGCGGGTGTTTCGTATGGAACAAGATTGTTCGTCAATTTCAGACGTCATCCTGCACTTTTGTCGGAATATAAAATGTAAACGTCGTCCCTTTGTCGATGCTGCTGTGAACCGCAATTGAGCCGCCGTGGGCTTCCACGATATTTTTTACGATGGCGAGTCCGAGTCCGGTCCCCGCCCTGCCTCTTGTTCTTGCTTTGTCCGCTTTATAAAAACGTTCAAAAATAAAAGGCAGGTCTTCTTCCGGTATTCCAGAGCCGGAATCTTTGATATCGATTTTCAGTCCGTCTTTTACGGTCTGAGCCGCGATATGAACGCTTCCGCCTGACTCCGTGTGGCGCAGCGCATTATCTATAAGGTTGGTAAACACCTGTTCCATTTTATCTTCGTCAAAGACACACTCCGGCTGAGACACCGAGATGTCTTCTGTGAGCGAAACGCCTTTTTCCTTCGCTACCCCGGAAAATTTGCGGGAGATCTTCTCCAGAAATTCATGCAGGTTTACCGTTTCATAGTGCAGGCCCGTATGTCCGGATTCCATTCTGGCCAAATCCAGCAAATCATTGACGAGCCGGCCCATGCGAAGAGATTCATCATAAATGATCTGCGCGATTTCTTTTTTCTCCTCTTCGGTGCTTGCAATGTCGTCCACTATTGCTTCACTGTATCCCTGCAGCATAGAAATCGGGGTTCTGAGCTCATGACTGACATTGGCAATGAAGTCTTCACGCAATTTATCGAGCCTGCGCTCTTCGGTCATATCACGGAGCACGGCCACGGCGCCGCGGACGTGTGATTCCGCATAAAGAGGCGACATCAATAAAACCCATGACCTTCCTTGAAGCGTCATTTCAATCATTTGCTCTTTTTCTGTGTTCACTGCATTTTGAAATAGCTCTTTTGCTTCAGGGGGAAGGTTATCTCCTTCTTTAATGTTCATGTTCTGCTCATAATACCATGCCTGCAGAAAACGTTCGGCCGGCGGGTTGGTCACCAAAATGGTGCCGTCGATATTAATGGTGATGACCCCGTCTGCCATACTGCTTAAAATATTGGACAGCTGTTCTTTTTCCTGATTCAGCGCGTTAATATGGAAATTGAGCTGCCGTCCCATCTGATTAAAGGCAATGGCCAGTTCCCCGATTTCATCTTGGGTCAGAATCGGAATTTTTGTATCAAACTTTCCTTTCGCCAAGTCTTGGGCGCCTTCCCGCATTTTCCGAAGGGGATATGTCACCCTGCTGGATAAAAAGAACGCGAAAAACGTTGTCAGGACGATGGCAATGCCCGCCGCAAGAAAAATATAGCGTGTTGTATGTTTCGTCGTATCTTTGACGGCAAGCAGCGATTGGGATAAAAAGACCATGCCTTTTTTGCCGTCTTTTTCATACGGCACTCCGACGATCAGCCGTTCGTTATCCGAACCGGCATTGTTGGGGACCGCGCGTTTGCTTACTTTTTTGCGGTCTGTCAGCGCCTTGTGCAGATCCCGGTCATGTTTGATCTGCTCTAATGTAATAGAGGATAAATGATTATCGTCATTGGGCGAATACCAGACATGCTTATCATCCTGAATGATCGCGATGCTCGTTAAATTGTCCGCCAGTTCCCACGTGATGGATCTGGCAAGCGGCTGGTCTTCATGATTTTCTATTATGACCGCAATTTTATCGGCAAGCTGCGTTAAATCTTTTTCCGCTTCTTCAACGTGGTAATTTTCTATAAATTCCAGAAGCAGCACCGTTAAAATAAATAAAACAATTAACACGAGTGAAAGAATGGTAAACCAAAGCTTTCCTACTACGCTTTTCCAAAACTTCATTCAGCGCCTACCTCAAATTTGTATCCGACTCCCCATACGGTGACGATTTTTTTCGCCGCTCCCGGGGACACTTTATTTAATTTTTCACGGAGCCGTTTGACATGGGTGTCCACCGTTCTGAGGTCTCCGAAAAATTCATACTGCCACACTTCTTTTAAAAGCTTTTCCCTGTCGTACACTTTGTCCGGTGTTTTCGCCAGGAAGTACAGCAGTTCATATTCCTTCGGCGTCAGGCTCACCTCCGTGCCGTCCGCAGTCACCCTGTGAGCATCGTGATCAATGGATAGATGCGAAAAGACGAGAACATTTTTTGTCGGGGTATTGGCTGTCAGATAAGATGTTTGGGAAGCCCTTCTTAAAAGCGCCTTTACCCGAAGCACCACTTCTCTCGGGCTGAAAGGCTTGACGATATAATCGTCCGTACCCGCTTCAAACCCCTGGACGCGGTTGGCTTCTTCCCCTTTTGCCGTCAGCATGATAATCGGCGTCGCTTTTTTTTCTCTGAGCTGCCGGCATACTTCGATTCCGTCCGTTCCCGGCATCATTAAATCCAAGAGCACCAGATCATAATCTGATGCCAGCCCCATTTTAATGGCCTCGTCGCCGTTTTCCGCTTCTTCAATCACATAGTTTTCCCGTTCAAGGTACATTCTTAAAAGGCGTCGAATTCTGGCTTCATCATCTACTACTAATATTTTAGTTTCATTTGTTTGATCCATCGTTTTCCCCCTGCTTTCCTTCTGTTACTTTCATTTTAACAAACTGTGCGGCAGCTTGAGAACTGTATCGGCTTTTTGCATCTATGCGTACGAATGAAGTCCGGCAAGCACGAGATTCACAAAAATTAAGTTAAACATAATAATGGCGAAGCCGATGACGGCAAGCCACGCGGACTTTTCGCCATGCCAGCCTCTTGACAGCCGCAAGTGCAAATACGCTGCGTAAAATAAAAAGGTGATCAGCGCCCATACTTCCTTCGGGTCCCAGCCCCAAAAACGCGTCCATGCAAGCTGCGCCCAAATCATCGCAAACACAAGCGCGCCGAGTGTGAATACCGGAAAACCGATGGAAACAGCGCGGTAGCCGACTTCATCGACCAAGTCCAGATTCACATTTTTGACGAGCGGGCTGATAAGAGCGCTGATTCTCTTTCTGAATATCAGCCTGAGCCCACCGTATAAAACGAGACCTGCGCCAAACGACCAGATCACCGTATTGACCTTTCTGCCTGAAAAAATGGCCGGAAGCTCAATAAGCGGCTTCATTGCGCCTTCCGTAAGCAGTTCTCCCTCATGCGGGCCGACAAGCGCAGGCATATCATATATCATGACGCTTTTGGCTTCTTTTTTATCCACCCAATTAAATTCAGCTTTGTAGTCCGCCAGCCGGAATGCCGACGTGACGGCGATAAATGCCACGGTCGTCACGAGTATAAACATGATGACTTCAAGCCAGAACGTTTTTTTGCCCGGTCTGGATTGGTCGACATGCTTTAACAGGAAAATGACGCCGGCTACAAAACTGATCGCAAGAATCGCCTGCCCGAGCGCCGCCGTCGTGACGTGAATGTACAGCCAATTGCTCTGCAGTGACGGAATAAGCGGTGTAATGTCTGTCGGAAACATGCTTGCATATGCGATAAGCAAAAGCGCGATAGACAATGTGAACATGCCTAATGAAGGCAGTCTGTAAATAAAGTAAATAATAATAAAAGCGAGAACAAGCATCATGCCGAATGACGTCGTAAATTCAAACATATTGCTGACAGGCGCATGTCCGCTTGCCGACCATCTCGCAATGAAGTAGCCGAGATGACAAAGAAATCCGAAAATGGTTAACGTGATTCCGATAGCCGACCAGCGGCCCTTACCGTCCTTAGCACCTTTTGTTCCCCGGATGGCGCCGCCGAAAACAGGGACGGCAATTAAATAAATCAAAAAGGCAGCATAAAGAAAATTTGCGCTCAGCTCCGCCATGACACCACTCCTTTTTCACTAGGCCTGATTTTTGGCCAATTCTTTTTGATCGGCCGGCTCTTGAATCCCGGTCCCGCTAAGAACAAATTCGATATCCTTTTTCAGACCGAACCAGTTTTTGTTCGTATGTCCCGCCACAAGCACTTCATGATCACCTGTTTTGATCCAGATCCTTCTGTGCTGCCAGTACATTCCTTGAATGACGCCGATCATAAAGATCGCGCCGCCGACGGCAAGCACCCATAAGGTTAAGTCTTTTCTGACGGTGAGTCCTGTAATGTTTTTCGTTTCCACATGGTCGAATTTTAATTTGTACTTGTTACTTTCGGAACCTTCAACAGTCTGCTGAATCGCAACAAAACTTTTCTCCCCTTTCGGCTTGTCAGGAGCCGTGATTTTAAAGACAAAAGCCGGATTGTTAGGAACCTTCGTTTTCGTGCTCGGTTCTCCGTCCTTGTTAAAATAAAAATCAGGAAGATAACTGGCGATCTGCACTTTGTAACCGTTACCAAGATCATAGTCCGTGTCGGGATCAAGAAGATTGATCTTCAGTTTGCCAAATGACTGTTTTGTTTTTTGGTCGATCAGCTGAAATACCATCTGATCGAGCTGGTTTTCTTTATAGTCCACCTGATACACAGAATAGGAGTCAAAGCGAAGCGGTTCATTGACGCGGATATTGTTTTCTTTGACTCTTTTAAGCTTCGGCTTTTCGCCGAATACAATGTCGCCTTCCCTCTTGTACAAAACCGCGTCCGTTGTGAAGGATTTGGCGACTTTGCCGTTTCCGGCTCTGTCAATGGCGTCGGCGAATACTTTTTTCTCGGTGTCTTTGTTATATGTCTGCATCGTGAACCGGTTGTTTTTTAAGTAATACTTGCCATCAGTGCCGGGGATCTGAGCGGTTTCGCCTTCACGGACCCAGAGCGTTTCATCGACATACATACCGGGTACAAATCTCAGCATGGCTCCGATCAGAAAAATGATCAGACCGATATGATTGACGTAGGGCCCCCACCTTGAAAAACGGCCTTTTTCCGCCAGAATGCTTCCCTCTTGTTCTCGCACTCTATAATGCTTTTTTTTCAATCGTGTTCTGAGGCTATCAGCCGCATCCCCGCTCAGCTCGGTTTCTGTCCGGCTGTATAGACGCTGCCTCTTCAAAAAGATCGGATTCCGCCGAACTCCTTGATTTTTCAGCGCTCTGTACAAAGGAATCACCCGATCCAGACTGCAGATGACCAGTGATATGCCAATGGATGCGATCAGGAGCATATACCACCATGAGCCGTACAGGTGATGAAATCCCAGCAGATAATACATTTGGCCGATTATGCCGTACTGCTGTTCATAATATGTATCCGGCTGGGCGCCCGGCGGCAGATAAGCTTCCTGCGGAAAAACCGTGCCGAAAGCAGACGCCGCCAGAGTAATGACGATCAGCCATATTCCGACTTTTACGGAAGAAAAGAAGTTCCATACCTTATCTACGATTGTTTTGTTATATGTTTGCGAACGCCTTGCGCTGCCGTCGTACCGCATATCCGCAAGCAGCGATTTTTGATCATCAAGCGGCTTCCCGCACGACTCGCATAAAACCGTCCCGGCTGGATTCACGTGCCCGCATTCACATTTGACCTTTTTCATGAAGACGCCTCCGGCTTAATTAAATTCATATAGTCATGAACCATGCGTTCTGTCATCGTGCCGGTCACCACTTTCACGACTTTTCCGTCGGGATTGATCAAAAATGTCGTCGGAATAGGTGATACGCCGTACGCGTCCAGCACTTGCCGGTCAGTATCGAGCGCAACCGGGAAATTGACGCCGTATGTTTTCATAAAGTTATGTACTGCAATTTTTGATTCGCCGACATTTACCGCAACCACCTCGACACCGAGGTCTTTAAAATGCTTGTATTGATTCTCCATGTAGGGAAATTCCTGCTTGCACGGCTCGCACCACGTTCCCCAGAAATTCAGAAAAACGCCTTTTCCTTTTAACTGACTCAGTTCTATGAGTCTGCCCTCTGTATCTTTCAGCGCGAAATTCGGGGCTTTGGACCCCTCAGATATACGCTCGCCGTTTGTGTAAACAGCATTATAGATGGTATATCCGAGCGCGCAGAGTAAGATGAGAAGGATGCCGGTCCGAATGAATAAACGCCGCCGTTTTTTGTTCATTGTACACTGCTCCCCTCCCCTGCCTGCAAATCCATTCAATTATATCATCAACACGTTTTGTAATTTTTGAAGGTTATGTGAAAATTAGAAAGCGTTTTTACCGTGTTCAGCTAAAGCCCGCAGCCTTTTCACCTCATGCGGCGACAATTCTCTTGCGTCTCCTGTGCGCAGGCCTCTTAAATCTAAAAATGCGTATTCTTCACGTTTTAGTTTCAGCACGTCATGACCGATCGCCTCGAACATGCGGCGGACCTGTCTGTTCCGTCCTTCATGAATCGTCAGCTGAATGATGCTCGTCTGCTTTCTTTTGTCCAGGGAAAGCATTTTCGCTCTGGCCGGCGCCGTCTTGCCTTCTTCAAGCTGAATGCCGCGCTCAAGCTTTCTCAAAAGTTCCTTGGAAGGAATCCCCTTCACTTTGGCGACGTACGTCTTATCAATTTCGTATTTCGGATGCATGAGTTTGTTGGCAAACTCGCCGTCATTTGTCAGCAATAAAAGTCCGCTCGTATCATAATCAAGCCTGCCGATCGGATAAATGCGCTGCGGCACTTCTTTGAAAAAGTCGGTCACCACTTTCCGCCCTTTGTCGTCATCAGCTGCTGAGATCACTCCTCTCGGTTTATAAAGCAGAAAGTACACGGGTTCTTCCCGCTCCACCTTTAATCCGTTTACTTCAATCTGATCAGAACCGGTCACTTTTACGCCGAGTTCTGTTATTACTTTTCCATTCACCTTTACTTTTCCTTCTTTTATCAGCTCTTCCGCCTTTCTGCGTGATGCCACGCCGGCATGAGCAATAACTTTTTGCAGTCTTTCCATGTCGTTCACCTCAAGTATAATCTTACTTTTTTCCCCCTGAACAAACAAGCTTTTTCAAGGAGAGTTATTTTGATATATAAAAAGCGCCTGATTTCAGGCGCTTCCAAATAATAACGTAACTATGATGATTGATGCAACCACCCCGATCAAATCAGCGAGAAGACCAACCTTTAAAGCATCCCCCATTTTTTTGATGCCGACCGCCCCGAAATACACCGTCAGGACATACAGCGTCGTGTCAGTCGATCCCTGCATGACCGAAGCCAGCCTGCCGATAAATGAATCAGGCCCGTACACGGCGATCAGATCTGTCGTCATGCCGAGCGCCGCCGTCCCCGAAATCGGGCGGATCAGAGCAAGCGGCACGACTTCTGCGGGAATGCCGAGCGCTGTAAAGAAAGGCTTGCACAGCCCCATGACAAAATCCAGCGCGCCCGAGGCCCGGAATACGGTAATCGCCACCAGCATCCCGACCAAATAGGGAATGATGGAAAACGCTATCTCAATTCCTTCTTTTCCGCCTTCAACGAATGATTCATACGTCGGCACTTTTTTGATCGTGCCGTATATCAATATACCGGCGATAATAATCGGAATCATGGCTAAAGACAGCCAATTCACCATTTCCATTCGCTTACCTCCCTTTTCTTTTGCGGCGGTACCAGAAGTAGCGGTCAATGAAAATCGCGCCGATTCCCGAAATTAAAGTCGCTAAGATGGTCGGCCCGACGATATCGGTCGGTGATTTCGCCGAGTAAGCCATGCGCACGGCAATGACGGTTGTCGGTATCAATGTAATACTCGAAGTATTTACCGCCAAAAAGGTAATCATGGAACGGCTGGCCTCAGACTTACCTCCATTCAGCTTTTTCATCTGCTCCATGGCTTTAATGCCGAGCGGTGTCGCCGCATTTCCCAGTCCGAAAAAGTTTGCCATGAGATTTGATAAGATGTATCCCATCGCCGGATGATCAGGGGGAATATCGGGAAACAGCTTAGAAATAAACGGGCGGCACATTCTGCTGAATATATCCAAAAGGCCGGACTGCTCGGCTATTTTCATCAGGCCGAGCCAGAACACGAGAACGCTCATTAATCCGAACGAGATCGTAACCGCTTCTTTCGCTCCTTTAAAAACGGCTTCATTCACATCCTGCAAGGTACCGTTAAACATCGCAAAGACAAGTCCGATTACCGTCAGACATACCCAGATTAAATTGACCATGACGAACCGCCCGCCGCGCTCATAAACAGGCTCGTAAACGTCTCAATGAAATGCTTTTTCGGTTTTTTATGGCGCTCGTTTTCATAATAGACGGGGATCTTGGCGATCACTTTCCCATCATGCATAACAGTCATCCGGCCGACGACATCAGGAATGAGAGAGGCGTCCTTTTTCCAGGCTTTTTTCGGTTTTATTAAGGTTGTGCGGATTTTCACATCGTCGATTTCATCCTCTTTTAACAAATATTTGACATCCCGGGCAATAAAAGCGCGCTTTCCGTAAAACGTCTTTTTCAGCTTCGGAATGCCGCCTTTTTTGGCGACGACATAGGTTTTATAGTGATCAAAGACATAATTAAACATATTCATATGATCATCCCAATCATCCGGATCATTTATGGTGACCGCGATGAGATCCGTACCGTCTTTTGAGGCCGTCGAGACGAGCGTCCGTTTCGCGATTTTTGTGTAACCCGTTTTTCCGCCTGTGCTGTAACGGTAGAGCCCAGTCAGAAGCTTGTTTTTATTTTTCCATACCCGGTCCATCGTTTCCGCCTTATACACTTTTGTGCCTGAAACGGTCCGGTATTCCTTGATTTTCATCGCATATTTAGTCAAAAGCGCCATGTCATACGCCGTTGAATATAAATTTTCATGGTCGTCCAGTCCGTGCGGATTTTGAAATTTTGTATTTTCCATCCCGATTTGCTCGGCTTTTTTGTTCATCATAAATACAAAACCGTCAAGGCTTCCGCCGACATATTCAGCTATTGCTGCAGCGGCGTCATTTCCTGATCTCAGCATAAGCCCGTATACGAGATCTTTCAGCTTCACTTTTTGTCCCGGCTGAAGATAAATGGCTGAGCCTTCCGTTTTTACGGCATTCGGGGAAACCGTCACGGTCTCTTCCATCTTCCCTGATTCAATCGCCAGCACCGCCGTCATGATTTTCGTAATGCTTGCAATCCGCCGCTTATGATGTTCATCCTTGGCGAATAACACCCTGCCAGATGCTCCGTCGATTATAATCGCGCTTTTTGCGCTGACATGTATTTGGGCATGTGCCGTATTGCCGTCTGTAATGGAAAAAAGAATAACAAAAGTCAAAAGAAATACGGCAGCTTTTTTGAGAAAGCGCATGAATGCTCACGTCCTTGTTGTGGGTTTGTACAAGTTTATGCGCATGTCCATGACTTATGAATACCAATTGCGTCACTTTCACATAAAAAAACTCTCCCAAAAGGAAGAGTTTTTATCTGACTGATGCCATATTTGAGCCTGATGCTTCATATTGCGCTAATTCTTCCCGCATGCGCAGAAATTCACTGCTGAGCGAAAGCAGAAGGCTCCGCAGCGAGTCCGGCACTTGCTGGTAGAATTCAATCGCGCTTTGGCCTGTATAAGCGGCGCGGCTGTTTTCGTACCATGTATCCTTTTTCGGCATGAAAAACTCTTCCACGCACTGATGATACACTTTATACAGCGTTTTTTCCGCTCTCACCTCATGAAACGGCTCCTGCATTAAAAGCCGCCTGCAGGCTTCCTGGGCGCCTTCGCAAAAGACGGTCATCCTCCTCAGCACACTGAGCACGTCGCGGCAGTATGCCTCATCCGCCTCTCCTTGAGCCCGCATCTCCGGCAATGTTGTATGATTTAAATAGCTGCTGACCATCGTGACAACCTCGGCTAAAAATTCACCAGTTTCTTCAGTATGGGCCCTCACAATCGAATTTCCCATTTCCGTCCGTTTCCTTCCTCTCTTGTACGTCGTCATTTGCGTCATTCATCAATGGCCTTTCCTTACTATCGTATGATGAAAAACGATTATTATTTAATATCCTCAAAAGTTTGGTTGAAGTTTTCAAAGAATAAATCGGCTTCCTCCTGGAGAACGTCTTCCTCCGCATTTTCAGGAAGCGGCGGGAGCTCCTCCAATGTTTTTAAGCCGAATTGTTCAAGAAATACCGGTGTCGTGCCGTATAAAATCGCCCGGCCGGGACCGTCGGCGCGGCCCACCTCACACAGCAGCGCTTTTGACACGAGGCTGTGCAGAATCCGTTCAGACTTCACGCCCCGGATATCTTCAATTTCCGCCCGTGTGATCGGCTGCTTGTACGAAACGATCGCCAGCACTTCCAAAGAAGCCTGTGACAGCCCTTTTGACGGCACTTCGATTAGTTTTTTCAAATAAGGCACGAATTCTTTTTTCGTTCCAAGCATATACGTATCCGCATATTCGGTAAGCTCGATGCCTCTGTCGTCTTCCTTGTACTGAGCGGCCACTTCTTCCATGATTCCGGCCAGTTCCGCTTCTTCTATTTCAAGCACCGTCACCAATTGCTTTTTGGTCAGCCCTTCATCACCCGCCGCATACAGCAGGGCTTCCACAATCGCTTTCCAATTCACGATATCAAGCGCCATGAATGGATTCACTCCCCGTAATGTATATATCTGAAAAGTTTTCTTCCTGTTCAATGATAATCTGCTGATTTTTCATCAGTTCCAGGACTGCTAAAAACGTCACGACGAGATGGTCCTTTTGCCGAGAAGGAAAAAGCTCCGTGAAGTTTATTCTTCTACCCGCCGTTTTTAAGCTTTTTACGATTTCGTTCATTCTGTCTTCAATCGGTATTTCCTGCCTTGTAATGGTCGTTTCTTTCGGCCGCGTGATTTTTTTACGCTGAAGCACCTTTTGAAACGCGCCGATCATGTCATAAACGGTCACCGACAGTTTCTGCTCGGTCTGTTTGATTTCTTTTGCATACTCACTTAAATCACTCGGCGGCTTTGTAAATGACTTTTGTCTTTCTTCTTCCCGCTCTTTTAAATCCTTCGCAGCGGTTTTATACTTTCTATACTCAATCAGTTTTTCAATCAGCTCGTCCCGAGGGTCTTCTTCTTCAAGCATTTCGTCTTCAAACAGTTCTTCCTCTTGTTTCGGAAGCAGCATTCTGCTTTTAATACTGAGAAGCGTCGCCGCCATGACCAGATATTCACTGGCGACATCAAGTTCAAGCTCTTGCATTGTATGTACATATAATAAATATTGTTCAGTAATGGTTGCCACGGGTATGTCGTATATGTCGATTTCAAGACGGTTAATCAGATGAAGCAGCAGGTCCAATGGGCCTTCAAACGTATCAATTTTCACTTGATATTCTACCATTATCTCACCATTTTCAATATCACTCTCATTGCCGGAAAAACTGGCTACCCTTTAGTATAATCCACCGAAATGCTCTCGTCCAATACTTTTATACACGTCCTCCGTTATTTAGAAAATACTGAAAAAGAAGATATACGCCTATACCTTTAAAGGCGGATGCACATATGATAGCCGTGTAAACTTGAAACAAAGGGAGGCTGATTTCACATGAGCGGAGCTTGTTTCGGCGGAGGTTTTGCATTAATTGTCGTTCTGTTTATTTTGCTCGTTGTCGTAGGAGCATCTTACATCTGCTAGTTCCTCAGGCTTCAGGCACCAAGCCGCTCTTTTTTCCTTTTCATAGCGCTGTGGTACACTGGTTTTAGCATAAAAGGAGGAAGCGGCTTGTATCCTAAAGCTTATATCGGCTTTTTGGCCGAATTTCACGCATCAAGAGATTATTTTGAGTGTCATGAACTGTTAGAGGAATATTGGAAAGAAAGCACGGCTGAAAAGCGGAGCATTCATTGGGTCGGCCTGATTCAGCTTGCCGTCGCTCTGTATCACCAGCGCAGGGGAAATGAAGCCGGGGCGAAACGGCTGATTGCCAACAGCTTACGTATTCTCCGGTCTGAAAAGCAGGCGGTCTGTTCTCTCGGTCTCAGCCATCCGAAGCTGATTGAGCTGATAGAAACGCTGGCAGACGATATAGAAGCGGGCCAGCCTTATAAAAGTGTTATGCTGCCGATTACAGATGAAGCCCTGAAAAAAGCATGTCTTGCCGAATGCCGCCGAAAGGGCTATACATGGGGGCAAGACGGCGTATCAGATACCTTTCTTATTCATAAACACCGCCTGCGGGACAGGACGGATGTCATTAAGGAACGCGAACGGGAAATTGAGAGAAGAAAAAAAAGCAGAGGCTGACGGTCAGCCCTGCTTTTTCTATATCAAAACAGCTCCCGAAACCGTGAAGATTCCGGGAGCATTTGTCAGTTATTATATGAGATATCCTGATCTTTTTGATGTTGACAGCGTTCAAAAAAGCTTTGCGTTAATTCATTCGGAACGAGTGCCTCCGTTTTGAACAGACGTTTTAAGGCGTCCATCATTTGCTTTCCGATTCCTTGATGGCGGTGAGAAGGATTCACGCTGATATGCCGGATTTCAACTTCTGAGTCCTTTTTTTCGACTCCGATCGCTCCGACGATATCTTCATCCTCTTTCCAAAGAAAGAGCTGGCGGCCAGTATCCGTTTCATAGTCCTTTATTGTCTGCTGAAGCTGCTTGAGATCTTTTTCATTCGGCATAAATGACAGAAGACCCATCGCAATCTTTTCAAACGATTTTTTATAACGAATTAACATAAAAACCCCTCTATATCCAAAATGTCCATTCATGTTCTATCAAACGGATACATAAAGGCGATCCGTTTCCTCACATTATATCATTTTCGCCGCTGTTTTAAACGCTTTTCAACAAATTATTCAAATGAACGGTTTAAGTTTGCCATTTCAATGGCAGATACCGCGCAATCCGCTCCCTTATTTCCGGCTTTTGTTCCGGCTCGTTCGATGGCCTGCTCAATGGTTTCAGTCGTCACGATGCCGAAGATAACCGGGACGCCCGTCGCCGTTCCCGCCTGGGCAATGCCTTTTGCCGCTTCATTGCAGACATAGTCATAATGCGTTGTCGCTCCTCTGATAACCGTGCCGAGCGTAATGACGGCATCGTATTTTTTCGTTTCCGCCATTTTCTTTGCCGCAAACGGGATTTCAAATGCTCCCGGCACCCAAGCGACGTCAATGTCGTTTGATTCTACACCGTGGCGAAGCAACGTGTCTTCCGCTCCGCTTAACAGCTTGCTCGTAATAAATTCATTAAATCTGCCGACGACGATTCCGATTTTAAGTCCTGTTCCTACTAGGTTTCCTTGTATGATATTCATATGTTATCCATCCTTTTTTGTGAGATTTGTTTTTAGAAATGAAGCAGATGTCCAAGTTTTTTCATTTTGGTCTGTAAATATTGCTTGTTATGCTCACTCGCTTCCATTTGAAGCGGCACCCGTTCTGAAATGCTGAGACCGTATCCTTCGAGGCCGGCGATTTTCCGGGGGTTGTTGGTTAAAAGTTTCATATGCTGAACCCCTAAGTCGCGGAGAATCTGGGCGCCGATGCCGTAGTTGCGCAGATCAGGCAGAAAGCCGAGCGCTTCGTTCGCTTCAACCGTGTCATACCCTTGTTCCTGCAATCGGTACGCCTTCAGCTTATTGATTAAACCGATTCCTCTGCCTTCCTGGCGCAAATACAATAGAACGCCGCGGCCTTCTTCAGCAATTTGCGCAAGCGCGGCATGAAGCTGAGGTCCGCAATCACAGCGATGGGATGCAAATACATCGCCCGTCAGGCATTCTGAGTGCACTCTGACAAGAACGGGTTCGCTGTTAAACGGGACATCCCCCATGACAAAGGCGAGATGTTCTTTTCCGTCAACCTCGTTTGTATATCCGTAAACTCTAAACGTGCCGAAGTCAGTCGGCAGCGTAATATCAACTTCTCTGTTCACAAGTGTCGTAATGTTGTAACGGTACTCTATTAAGTCTTTTATCGTAATCATTTTCAGCTGGTGGCGTTCGGCGATTTCGGCTAACTCCGGCACTCTGGCCATTGTGCCGTCTTCATTCATAATTTCACAAATGACGCCCGCTCCCTGAGATCCGCAGGCTTTTGCAAGATCAACGGCTGCTTCCGTATGGCCGGCCCGCTTCAGGACGCCTCCTTTTTTTGCGATTAAGGGGAAAATGTGGCCCGGACGCTGAAAATCGTCAGACACAGATTCTTCGTTCAACAGCGCCTGAATGGTAAAGGATCGTTCCTGCGCGCTGATGCCCGTTTTTGTCAGCCTGTGGTCAATACTGACCGTAAACGCGGTCTCATGTGAGTCCGTATTATGATCAACCATCGGGTGAAGATCCAGCCGGCCGGCGATGTCTTCAGACAGCGGCGTGCAGATCAGGCCTCTCCCATGGGTCGCCATAAAATTAACCACTTCCGGCGTGGCATGCTCAGCCAGCGCTACGAAATCTCCTTCGTTTTCTCTGTCTTCATCATCGACAACAATGATGACTTCACCTTTTTTCAGCGCCTCTAACGCCTCTTCTATCGGATGAAACATATCGATCTTCCTTTCTAAAAGCCGTTCTCGCTTAAAAAGGCTTCCGTGATAGTTTGATTGCTTTTCGTTTGTTCTGTTTTGTGCAAAAAGCGGTATAAGTATTTGCCGATCATGTCACACTCAATATTTACGGTCGATCCGACTGTTTTCGTCTGAAAAATCGTTTCTGAGATGGTATGCGGAATGATGGATACCGTTACGCTTTCGTCTGATAAACCGAAAATCGTCAGGCTCACGCCGTCTACCGTAATTGAACCTTTCAATACGAGCGTTTTTGTCAATTCCGGCGAAAGTTTTAAATCGTAATAGACCGCGTTGCTTTTTTTCTCGATCCGCGTAATTTCCGCCGTTCCGTCCACATGCCCTGATACAAAGTGGCCGCCGAACCGTCCGTTGGCGGACATCGCTCTTTCCAGGTTTACTTTACTGCCTTTTGACAAGCCGTTCAGCGAAGTGGCTTTCACTGTTTCCGGCATAACATCAACCGTAAATTGATTGTCAGAAAATCCGGTTACGGTCAGGCAGATGCCGTTTACCGCAATGCTGTCGCCAAGCTTCACATCACTTGTCACTTTTGGAGCGGCGATGGTTAATGCCATGGAAAGGCCTGTCTTTTTGATTGCTTGGATCGTGCCTGTTTCTTCAACGATTCCTGTAAACATCGTCACCATCCTTTCCATCTTTAGGTATGGCCGTCAGTTTTATATCCGGCCCGATTTGGGTGATTTGTGTGAATTGTAAATGGGGGACATCTTTCATTGATTGAAAACCTTCACCGGAGATCAAGCTGGGAGCAAGCGTTCCTCCGATTAATTTAGGGGCGAAATAGAAATGAAGCTCTTGGAAACAGCCTTCCTTGACAAAACTTCCGTGTACGGATGCTCCGCCTTCCACATAAACGGACATTATGCCGTTTTCAGCAAGAATGCTGAGCACCTCAGGGACGTGAATGCGGTCTGTTTCCAGCGGAATAACTTTTATTCCGAGTGCGGTCAGCCGGTCTTTCTTTTGCACGTCTGCACCTTTGGCCGTAAATATCCATGTCGGCGCAGCGCCGTCAGTGAGCACATTTGCCGTTTCAGGAATGGTCAGCTTTGTATCGAGAATCACTCTGACCGGCTGCTTCACCGTATCGGGAAGCCTGCAGGTCAGGCTCGGATTATCAGCTTTGACTGTGCCTGCTCCGACAAGAATGCTTTGATGCGATTTCCTGTATTGCTGGGCATCAAGCCTTGCCGCCTCTGATGTAATCCATTTGCTGTCACCGGTTTCAGTCGCTGTTTTCCCGTCAAGGCTCGCGGCCGCTTTCAAGGTGACATACGGAAGTCCGGTCCGCATGAAGTGAAGAAACATTTTATTCAGCTCTTCTGCCTGCTGCCTGAGAAGTCCGGTTTTCACTTCGATGCCCGCTGCTTCCAGCATTCCGATGCCTTTTCCGGCTACAAGCGGATTCGGATCTTTCACAGCGATGAACACCCTTTTTATCCCCGACTTTATTATCAGTTCGGCGCATGGCGGTGTTTTTCCGTAATGGCTGCAAGGCTCCAGCGTCACATACAAATCGGCGCCTTTTGCGTGTCTGCCGGCCATATTAATCGCGTGAACCTCGGCATGCGCTTCTCCGTATTGCAAATGGGCGCCCATTCCGACGATCTGTCCGTTTTTGACGACGACAGCGCCGACAAGAGGATTGGACTGTGTCTGTCCTTCACCGCGTCTGGCAAGTTCTATTGCCGTATTCATATAATATTCTTCCATCGTTATCCCTCCCTTCTTCCGCGCAATTTGGCGTCAAAAAAGCCCCGAATGTTTACACAGTTCGGGGCTTTTCCAGTTTTAATCCATAGGAAATAAGACTATACAGTAAGTTTATTTTTTGCATAGCTTCTCTCATCCTTCTCCCATCCAGACTTTCACTGTCGGCTTCAGCTTTTCACTGAATCCACCGTATACAGATGCATACGGGTCACGGGCTGTAAAGCGCAAAACGCCTTATTACCGCCGGTCGGGATTTTCACCCAGCCCCGAAGGATACAATCAATATTTTTTTGTCCTTATCCGCTATTATAACATCCTTTGCGGCAGGCGCAATGAATTTGCACCTAATTATTCAGAAAAATAAAAAGCGCCCTTTTCTCATAAAAGGGCGCCTTTATTTATTCGTTCACTTTGACGACCTTCAATAAGCCGTCAATCCGGTTTGATTTGCTGAAATACGCTTTAATCTTATCTCCCTTTTTCACATCGGAGAGATCCTGCTTCAGCTTGTCGCCGTTAAAAATAATTTTTGTGCCGTTTTCTGCCGTACCGTGGTACTCAGTTCCTTCGATTTTCGTAATTTTATATGTTTTGACTGTATATTCTTCTTTTTCCTGGGACAGGGTTTGTCCGATTGCAGTCGGCACGTCTTTCAGTTCAATATCGTTTATGACCATATAACCGCCCGCTAATAACAGCAGCAGTACAAGTAAAATGGCTGCTTTTGTTTTAATTCTTCCCATTTTTCTACCTCCAGCCCGTATCAATCTATTCATTACTATGTCATATTCCTTTTGTTCATGAATAGAAAACCGTTCTTCCCTGCGTGAGTTACTCATATAACGTTTCATAAAGGGAAGATGTTTCATGTATCTGTAAAACTTTCTATCTATTAAATAGATATACGAATTTATGTTCTGTTTTTGAGGGTGGAAAGATAAATTTATATAAAAAAGCAGTTTTCTTATAAGAAAACTGCCTGTACGGTTTATTTCGTCTTGCGAATTTCGTTAAACGGGAAGAAGACGAATTTTGAAGTACCCGCTATTTGTTTTTTCGTAAAAAGACCGAGGCCGTTGCGGCTGTCCATAGATTCTCTGCGGTTATCACCCATGACGAAATATTTGTCGTCCGGCACCTTCACCGGGCCGAAGTCTTCTGTCAGCCGGTCATAGCCGTCTTGCTTCGCCTTGTGCTTGTTTGCCGCTAAATACGGTTCGGACACTTTTTTGCCGTTGATATACAGCTGATCGTTTTTCATTTGCACCGTGTCGCCGGGGAGTCCGATAATCCGTTTGACATAGTGTTCATTTTCTCCGTTCAGAACGACGATCTGGCCGCGTTTGAAGTCGCTTATGTATTTGACCGTCATATTGACAAAGATTCTCTCGCGGTCATGCAGCGTCGGATCCATTGATCTTCCATCAACGAGATAAGGGGCAAATAAAAAGTTTCGGATGAGCAGTGCCAGAACGACAGCGATGATAATGGCTTTCGCCCAATCAAGTACGGCGCTTTTTTTAGAAGTTTTTTCTTTTTCTGATTTCAAGTGATTTCCTCCCATTAGCCATGGTCGTTTTTATTTTACCATGAATCCCTGCACAGAGGGCAAATAAGCCCCGCACCTCATCCATTTTTTTCATTTTATAAGCCGGATCTGCTGATTTTACGGTATTTCACGAAGCTTCCGATCCGCCAAATGCACAAATACACAAAAGCAAGTTCCATCGTTAAAACGGCGAATTCCGCCGCGTCAATGTTTTTGAAATATTGGCTGAGCGCGATACGGATCGCAATAATCGCGATAATGACATATTTAAAGTTTTTATTCCGCTTGGAGTAGACAAAGCCGTCTTCCCGGATTTCATAGGCGGTTTGCGACAGCATGATGACACCGAATACCGCGCCTAACAGTCCGGCGATGGCGAGCTCCCAAAGAGCGGGAAAATGAAACGGCTTTCCCGGGATATTCATGAGCTGGCTGACGCTGAATGTAAAAATGACGGCGATAATTAAAAGCGGGAGAATGATGCCGAAGCCGCCGCCTTTAATCGGCCTGTTCCCCTTTTTCACCCTGAACCAAATTATAAGTGCGAGAATGATAATGACAAATAAAACGGTTGCCAATTGAACCAACGTTTCTACCTCTTTTCATTGTTGTAATCGGTCTTTATCACTATACCAGAGGAACTGCTATCGTTCATATATGTATTTTTTCATGATTTACACATGAGAATTTTCATATACATAAAAAAAACCCGCCTGAAAAAGGCGGGTTTTCATTATCCTTCTACACGGATTTCTTTCATTTTGTCCCCGTTAGACATGTTTTTCGCATGCTCTAAACCGCTTGTCACTTTTCCGAATACAGTATGAACGCCGTTTAAATGCGGCTGCGGCTCATGTACGATGAAGAATTGGCTTGAACCCGTGTCTTTACCGGCATGCGCCATTGATAAAGAACCGGCTTCGTGCTTATGCGGATTGCCTTCTGTTTCACATTTGATCGTTTTTCCGCTTCCGCCCATGCCTGTCCCAGTCGGATCTCCGCCTTGGCTGACAAAGCCCGGAATCACGCGGTGGAAAATAACGCCGTCATAAAAGCCCGTATTCGCCAGGTTTTCAAAGTTAGCGACTGTATTAGGCGCTTCATTCGGATAAAGTTCAAATTCGATTCTGCTGCCGTTTTCCATTTCGATGTAACCAGTTTTCATTCTCATTCCTACTTCCGTATTGTTTTTTGTCAAAGCCTTCTTCAATATGAATTTCAATTGTAAGCCGGCTTTCTTTTTGATATTCTTTTGAAGGAAGAGGCCTCTGCTCTTCTTTTCGCGGCTATTATACCACACCTTCAGCCGGAAAACGAATCTCCCCGCTTCCGCAGAAAGAAAATGAAACCTGAACAGCTTCACAGCCGTCTATGTATCGGAACTGCTTCACGCAGGCCCTCACAAACCGCTTCAAAACGGCATTTGTGAAAAGAAGGAGGTTAACCGCTTTGAAAAAAATGTGGATTGGATTGCTGGCGGCGGCCGTTGTATTGTGCACAATACCGAAAATCAGCCTGGCCGATGCCGCAGTCGGAGATGTCATCGTCACACTGGGGGCGGATCTGTCAAACGAAAACCGTCAGAAAGTGCTTGACGAATTAAATGTCCCTGATAACGCGACAAAAGTGACGGTCACGAATAAAGAAGAACATGAATATCTGGGAAAATATATATCGAATGCCCAAATCGGCACAAGAGCCATCTCTTCATCATCCATCACGGTGGCAAAGAAAGGGTCCGGGCTTGACGTTAAGACTCATAATATCGATTCCATCACGGATGAAATGTACTTAAACGCCCTGATGACAGCAGGAGTGAAAGATGCGAAAGTATACGTGACGGCGCCGTTTGAGGTATCAGGCACCGCAGCATTAACGGGAATCATCAAGGCTTATGAAGTCTCATCAGACAAAGCGATTTCAGAAGATGTAAAACAAGTCGCCAACCAAGAGCTTGTTACGACATCAGATCTCGGGGATAAAATCGGAGATAAAAACGCCTCCGCGCTGATCGCAAACATTAAAGATGATTTCGCGAAAAACGGTGTGCCCGATACAAAAGTAGGAATCGAGAAAAAGGTCGATGATGCGGCTTCAAATCTTAACATTACACTGACTGACGCTCAAAAAGACCAGCTCGTTTCATTGTTTAATAAAATGAAAAACGCCAAGATTGATTGGGGCCAAGTCGGCAGCCAGCTCGATAAGGCAAAAGACAAAATCACGAAGTTCATTCAATCCGATGAAGGCAAAAGCTTTGTTCAAAAAGTCATTGATTTCTTCGCTTCGATTTGGAATGCGATCGTGTCTGTATTTACAGGAGACAGCGGATCAAGTTCTAACAGCTGAATGCAAAAAGAGACCGGACGCCATTGTTCCGGTCTCTTTTTTATTTATTGTTTGACCCCCGTCTTAAACGGCAGATCCAGTTTTACAATGTCTTCATAAGTTTCCCTTCTAATGACAAGATGCGCTTCGCCGTCTTCCACAAAAACGACGGCGGGACGCGGAATGCGGTTGTAGTTGTTAGCCATGCTGTATCCGTACGCTCCCGTGCAGAAAACGGCGAGAAGATCGCCTTCTTTCACTTCCGGAAGATCTATATCCCAAATGAGCATATCACCGCTTTCACAGCACTTACCCGCGATGGATACCGTTTTGTCGTGGTGTTCTCCGATTCTGTTTGCCGATACGGCTTCATATTTCGCCTGATACAGCGCAGGACGGATATTATCGCTCATGCCCCCGTCAACCGCTGCATATTTACGGGTGCCGGGCACTTCTTTTTGCGAACCGATGGTATAAAGCGTCGTTCCGGCGTCTCCGACGAGCGAGCGTCCCGGTTCAATCCAGATCTCCGGAATGTCAAAAGCGTGCAGCGCTGCGTTTTCTTTTACCGCTTCGATAATTTTTTCCACATAAACGGCGGGATGAAGGGGTTCATCTTCCTCCGTGTAGCGGATGCCAAAGCCGCCCCCTAAATTCAGCACTTCAGAGACAAAGCCGAATGATTCTCTCCATTCATTCAGTTTTGTGAAGATTTTTTCTGCGGCCAGCACAAAGCCCGCCGTATCAAAAATTTGTGATCCGATGTGGCAGTGAACGCCGAGGAGGCGGATATGGTCTGACTGTAATACTTGTTCAATCGCCTTTTCTATTTGCCCGTTATGCAGATCAAAACCGAATTTGGAATCTTCCTGTCCCGTCGTAATATAATCATGCGTATGCGCCTCTACCCCCGGAGTGATGCGCAGAAGCACATCCATTGTGCGCCCTGATTTGCGGCACAGTTCCGCGAGTAAGGATATTTCATAAAAATTATCAACGACAATGCAGCCGATTTGATGATCGAGCGCCATTTTCAACTCTTCTTCGCTTTTGTTATTGCCGTGAAAATGAATCCTGTCAGCCGGAAAACCAGCCGCAACCGCCGTAAACAGCTCTCCGCCGGATACAACGTCCAATGAGAGCCCCTCCTGCTCAGCGAGCTGTATCATCGCAACAGAAGAAAACGCCTTGCTCGCGTACGCGACCTGCGCCTTTAAATCCGCATCAATGAATGCCTGTTTAAAGCTTTTAGCGCGCTCACGTATTAAAGCCACATCGTAAACATAAAGAGGCGTGCCGTAATGCTCCGCTAAATACAGCGCGTCCACACCCCCGATTTCCAAATGACCTAGTTTGTTTTGTCTGCTTGTGCCATGTAAGAACAATGCTCATTCCCTCTTTCTGATCCGCATATGGGTGATAAGGACAGCTTCTTTTGAGCTGTCCTTATACAAGTCCCGTATAAGTTAAGACATACAATATCATAATCTTCTGTCGGTTTCAATGCGATTATGAACCGCTTGGCTGTCTTTGACGGTCTTTCGGGTGAACAATGCTCGGCCTGACTTTCGCTCCCGGCACTGTCGTCCGGACGAGCACCTGCCACAGCGCCTTGCCGTTAAACGGTAAAAACGGCCATAAATACGGCGTGTGAAACGAGCGGATATTCGCCATTATGATCAGCAGCAATGTAAAGCCTATCACAAAGCCTTTCACTTGGAAAATGGCCACGAGAACCATTAAGATGAGGCGTATCATTTTATTGGCGAGGCTGAGCTCATAGCTCGGCGTGGTAAATGATCCGATGGCGGCGATCGATACGTACAGAATCACTTCTGCTGAAAACAGCCCCACCGCTATGGCGATTTGACCGATCAGCACCGCCGCAATCAGACCCATGGCGGTGGATAAAGCGGTCGGCGTATGGATCGCGGCCATCCTGAGAAACTCAATCCCCAAATCGGCCAAAAAGATTTGCAGAATGATCGGGATATGCGTATTTTTATTTAAACCGATAAAATCCAGTCTTTCAGGCAGAAGAGACGGTTCAAGAACAAAGAGGAACCAGATCGGAAGCAGGACCGTTGAAGCGATAATACCGAAGAATCTGATCCATCTTAAAAATGTTCCCACTGAAGGCGCCTGCCTGTATTCTTCCGCATGCTGAACATGGTGAAAAATCGTTGTCGGCGTTATGATCACGCTCGGTGACGTATCAACGACGATGATGACGTGCCCTTCCAAAATGTGATTGGCGGCCACATCCGGCCGCTCCGTGTATCTGACCATCGGAAACGGGTTGTAGCCCTGTTTGACGATGAATTCTTCCACCGTTTTATCAGCCATCGTCAATCCGTCAATGTCAATCGCATTCACTTCGTTTTCGACGATGCTGACAAGGTCCGGATCCGCGATGTCCTCTATATACACAATGGCAAGATCGGTCTTAGAGCGCTCGCCGACTTTCGTAATTTTGACGCGGAGCCTTTCGTCCCTGATTCGTCTTCTTATCAATGCTGTATTAATGACGATATTTTCGATAAAACCGTCTCTTGCTCCGCGGACGACCTTTTCCGTATCCGGTTCTTCAGGTGTGCGTCCGGGGTAACTTCTGACGTCAACGATAAAGGCGAAGCCCGCGTCTTCAACGATAACGGCGACAAGTCCGGAAAGCACCTGATCCGTTACTTCGTCGAGCGTTTTGACTTTTTGGACCTGCTGATTAACAAGCCTGTTTTCAACAACGTCAATCGCTTCATCCGCATTCTCGTCATAATTATTGATGTCGACGAGCTGTTCCATTAAATGAACGATAAACAAAGTATCGGTTAATCCGTTGACAAAGTAAATCTGGACTTCCCGGTCTAATACTCGAACTTTGCGGACGCCGACATCATAGCTCGTTCCCATACCGACGCGGTCTTTAAAAAATTGTTCATTTTTTCTAGGATCCCGGTACACCTTGATCATGTTTTCCGGTTTTTCCGGCATGGCTTTCGCTCCTTTCTAAAATGAATTCGACCGCCTTCATCGTGATCGGCGAGCCTTTGGATATGTCATCTTTTCTCCCCATCTTTCCTATGTCGCCGATGCCCACAATGAGGGGAACGTCCAATTTATCCAGACAATACACCGTATCTCCGTTCATTCTGTGCTCGTCCATTTCTCTCATTCCGGTTTTATCGACGCCAAACTCCGTCACTTCTCCATCACGGTCAATGGAGACATCGACTTTCGTCCATTCAGCCTGATGGGTCTTAGAAGCGACCGCAATCACCCCCAGCACTTCAATGTCCTGATGTGAGGCGACATATTTCAGCGCCGTTTCGCCCGGCCCTTCCCCTTGCAGGCCTGAATCGTCAAACATGACAAACACCGGGTCATTCGGCGCGGCTTTAATCAGCTGAACAAGTTCGGGGCCGCTTCTCGTTGACGGATTGCCTTTTGATTGGGAAATACACCGTCCGCCTGCTTGTTCCGCGGCATATTCAATTGTTTTGGCGGCGTATACGTCCCCGTCTGTCACAAGAATGACCTTCCGTTTCGTCATCAGGCATTATCCTTTCGGTTTAAAAATAACGGCTACAAGAAATGCGAATAAAATCGCTGAAGATATACCGGCGGAAGTAAGTTCAAAAATCCCCATGGCGATCCCGATAAATCCATGCTCGTGAGCTTGATGCATGGCGCCGTGCAATAAGCTGTGACCGAAGCTGACGATGGGAACCGTCGCGCCCGCGCCCGCGAATTCGATAAATTTGTCATATATTCCGAACCCATCTAACAAGGCGCCGATGACGACAAAAGTTGTCATTACATGGGCGGGTGTCAGTTTAAAAATGTCAAGCAGCAGCTGACCGATAATGCATATGATTCCCCCGCAAACAAAAGCCAACAGATATTCCATTTATGATGCACCTCCCGCCCGCTCAAATACCACACCGTGCGCGATGGTCGGAATGGTTTCCTTCTGCTGGATCATTGTCGGACTTAAAAGCGCTCCTGTCGCGACAACGAGTACCCTGTTTAGAGTCCCTGCTTTTAATTGGTTAAAAATATGTGTGTACGTAACAAGCGCGGAGCAGGCGCAGCCGCTTCCTCCCGCAAACACCTGCTGGTCCGGCGTATAGATGAGAAGACCGCAGTCATCGTGTTTCGTTCCCACGGGATAGCCTTCTTCTTTGAGCAAATCTTTCACGATCGGCGAGCCGACGCCTGAAAGGTCACCCGTTAAAATCAGATCATAATCATCCGCCGTACGGTTCAAGTCCTGCAGGTGCTGTTTGATTGTGTCGGCGGCAGCGGGCGCCATGGCGGATCCCATATCGAACGGATCTGTTATTCCGAGGTCGCTTACTTTTCCCACTGTTGCGCTTGTAATCTTGATATCAGAAGGGTTTTGGCTGATAATGACCGCCCCGCCCCCCGTGACCGTTGAAGTGGCGGTATCCGGTTTTTGCCCGCCATACTCCGTCGGATTGCGGAATTGCCGTTCTGCCGTCGCGTTATGGCTGCTCGTGGCTGCGATCGCCCGGTTCGCAAAACCGCCGTCAATGAGCGCGGATGCGACGGCAATCGTTTCCATTGAAGTCGAACAGGCGCCGAACAGACAGAGGAACGGAATTTTCAGATGTCTGGCGACGTAGTTGGCGGTCACATTTTGATTTAAAAGATCCCCCGCGAGCAACAAATCAATATCGCTCTTTTTCAAATTCTGTTTTTGCAAAGCGGAGTTGATGGCATCTTCCATTAACTGACGTTCCGCCATTTCCCAGTTTTTCTGATTGCAATGCATTTCATCGTATGTCTTATCAAACAGCGAACCGAGCGGGCCGTCTTTTTCTTTCGGTCCGGCTGCCGTCCCCGCCGCATTTACAAATAACGGGTTTTCAAATACCCAGGTTTGCTTTCCGGTCAATTTCATTTTTTCTCCTCCTACGAAAACAGTTTTTCACAAGCAAACCGTATCAGGCCTACGATATAGGCTGCCACGACGCCGAATACAATGACGTTTCCCGCCAATTTAAACATGTTTGTCGCTACCCCGAGCACGAGTCCTTCACTTCTGTGTTCCAGAGCGGCGCTTGTCATACTGTTTGCAAAACCTGTCACCGGCACGGCTGAACCCGCTCCGGCAAACTGCCCGAGTCTGTCATAAATACCGAATCCGGTCAAAAGGGCGGATATTAAAATAAGAGTGGCGGACGTCGGGTTGCCCGCTGTTTTTTCATTAAAATTAAAAAAGTGGATGTAAAAGTCTTGAAGAGCCTGCCCGATCAGACAGATCAAACCGCCGATCAGAAAGGCTTTGACGCAATTCCAAACATATGGCGGTTTCGGCTGATAGTCTTTCACTTTTGTTTTGTAATTTTCTTTTAAGTTTGTCACGTCGGTTCCTCCTTATGAATGATGGATAAAATACAGCCAATGAAATAAAGAGCCGGCTATTTTGCCGAACACAATGGCCATCAGCAATATGATGATTTTGCTGCCGAAGCCGATCCGTTTGGCAAGAATGGGAAGCACATTCAGCACTTCTGTAAGCGCGGCGGCCAGCATGCCGACAAACATGCCGGCCAAAAGCCCGACCGGAACGGCCAGCCATTCAGATAAAAAAAATGATTCATATTTAAGGTTTCCCAGCCGCCGAACACAGCTCCTGAAATAACAGCTCCTTCGTAGGCCTGTACAAAGCGCATTGTTTTTGTCAGCTGCATAAGGCGGGGGACGATTCCCATAACGGTTAAAAAAGCCACAAAGCCCGCACCCACGGTCAGCCCTCCGCCAAGCCCGACAAATATAACGAAAAGAATGCTAACGATCATGCAGATCTTTCATCGTCTCTTCATTTTCGTGCATTGCGACATAGTGATCGAGATCAAGCTGATAATTAAACATCTCGACTTCCAGCGGGCTTGGCTCTTCATTCAGGCGTTTTTTGAAGATGTGATTAAAAAAGACGATCATACCGAGACCGAGGCCGATGCTGTATGGAATCTGAAGCAGATACGGATATTCATTCCGTTCGCCCGTTATGATTTCATATAAGGCGATATGAACTTCTCTCATACTGACATCTTCATGAAAATTCATAATGGCAAGACATGAACCGATAAAAAGCAGGAGCCAGACACCGACGAATAAAACGGCTGACAGCTGCTTTTTCTGGTAATGGATTTCCACTATCGTTTCAGCGCCGCCGACGGTCTGTACATCAAGCGCGGGAAAAACGGTATGAATGGTTTTCAGCACTTTTATGATGTCCAGCACGACGATATTTTTGTCTTTTTTCGTGACCTTATACAGCGGCAGTGCCGACAGTTTTTTTTTCAGCTTTTGCTGTCCCGCGATCTGCGCGGCGTCGCCGATTGTGATGATATCTCCGGTATGAGCTTTCACGCGGTGGCGAAGTCTGAGAAATATTCGTCTTTCCATCTTGCATCACCATCTTTCGGGTGGTTATATATGTAGTATGTGGTTCACTTTTGTTCTCATTCATCAGCGGCAAAAGACCATAAATTACCACCGATGCACAAATAAAAAAAGCCGGCCCGTAAAAGGTCAGCTTTCCGTATGATCCATCTGCACTTTAATCTGCTTTAATATTTTTTTCTCCAGCCTCGATACCTGGACTTGGGAAATCCCGAGCCGTTCGGCTACCTCCGACTGTGTCTGATCTTTATAATATCTCAGATAGACAATGAGTTTTTCCCGTTCTTCCAAATCACTGATCGCTTCCTTGAGGGCGATTTTGTCAAACCACTTCTCTTCTGAATGATCGGCGATCTGATCAAGCAGGGTGATCGGGTCTCCGTCATTTTCATACACGGTCTCATGAATGGATGAAGGCGCCCGCACCGCTTCCTGCGCAAGCACCACATCCTCCGCATCAATTTCTAAATGATCCGCGATTTCCTGGACGGTCGGCACTCTTCCGTATGTTTTTGACAGTTCATCTTTCGCCCGGCGTATTTTATTGCCGAGCTCTTTTAAAGACCTTGATACTTTGACGGTCCCGTCATCGCGGATGAAGCGCTGGATTTCTCCGATAATCATCGGCACGGCATAAGTTGAAAAACGGACATCATAGGACAAATCGAATTTATCAACGGATTTTAACAATCCGATACAGCCGATCTGAAACAGATCGTCCGGCTCATAGCCTCTGTTTAAGAACCTTTGAACGACGGACCACACAAGACGCATGTTTTTTTCTATGAGGAGGTCTCTTGCCTGCTGGTCGCCCCCTTGGCTCTTTTTGATTAATTCTTTGACTTCATGGTCCTTGAGCTGCGCGTTTTTGCTGTTTTTCTTAACCTCCACATCCATAACAAATCTCCTTAATTACAAAGCGCTTTGCTTTTTGATAGGTGTTTTGTTAAGCGTATCGTCGTTCCCATCTCCGGCGAGGAATCAATCGTGACATCATCCATGAAGTTTTCCATAATGGTAAAGCCCATTCCGGAGCGCTCAAGCTCGGGTTTTGTCGTAAAGAGCGGCTGGCGCGCTTCCTCAAGATCCGTAATCCCGAGGCCTTCATCACGTATGGTCAGATAGACGACATGATCCTCCAGCGTAACGGAGATGTACACCTTTCCGTCGCAGTTTTCTTCATAGCCGTGGATGATCGCGTTTGTTACAGCTTCTGATACGACGGTCTTGATTTCCGTCAACTCATCCATCGTCGGGTCGAGCTGTGCGATAAAAGAAGCAACTGTTACGCGCGCAAACGATTCGTTCTGACTGAGGGCTGAAAATTCAAGATGCATCTCGTTTTTCATGATGCCACCCCCAACGTTAAAAGCGCTTTTTGTTCTGATTGTTCGAACCTGATGATTTTAAACAGGCCGGACATGTCAAACAGACGTCTCACCGCGGGCGAAATCGCGCACACGACCATTTCTCCGCCGAGCTGTTTAATTTGTTTATAACGCCCTAAAATCACGCCGAGGCCGGAGCTGTCCATGAAGGTAAGATCTTCAAGGTTCAGCACGATGTGACGGATGCCGTCAGCCTCCAGCGATTCAGTAACCTTTTGTTTTAATGATTCTGCCGTATGATGGTCGAGTTCACCTGTTAATCGAATACAAAGCACGGATTCTTTGACATGAAAGTCAATTCCAAGGCTCATGCTCATTCCTCCTTGATATGATCGGATAATGAGTGTTTCGATTTTCGGGAAAGCAATTCCTTCACTATGACAAAACTAGTGCCCGTTCGCCACGATTATTTAAATTTTGTCCAATCTCCCATCGTCCGCTTCAGAAAAGTGAGAAAACCCGCTTTTTCCATGTCGTCTTTTGCCGTGACCGGGCTTTCAACGAGCACCTTTCCGTCTTTTTTCAGAACGAGGCTGCCGAGCACCTCTCCTTTTTTAACCGGAGCCGTTACATTGCCGTTGATTTTCACTTCTTTTTTTACTTTGTCCATGTTCTCTCCCTTTTTGGCCAGAAGAGAAATCGGCTCAGATGTGGTCAGCTTGATCAGTTTCTTTTTTCCTTTTATCACTTTTACCGTTCCGACGATTTGATCCCGTTTGTACAGCGGGTGTGTTTTGAACTGGCTGAAGGCGTAATCAAGCATTTTGGTCACTTGGGCATTTCTTTCTTTCGGGGTGCTGGCTCCGAAAACGACAGCAATGACCCTCATATTTCCTTTTTTAGCGGTGGCGGTTAAACAATACTTCGCTTCGCCTGTAAAGCCCGTCTTCACGCCGTCTACACCCGGATAAAATTTGATCAGCCGGTTTGTATTGACGAGCCAGAACTTTTTGTCTGTATTTTCTCTTAAATAATCCTCATACGTTCCCGTAAATTGAGTGATTTTATCATACTTTAATAATTCCTTCGCCATTTTCGCCATGTCATAAGCAGAGCTGTAATGGTCTTTTTCGGGCAGTCCCGTCGGGTTTTTGAAGGAGGTATCTTTCAATCCCAATTCTTTTGCTTTTTTGTTCATCCGGCTGACGAAATCCTCTTCTGAACCGGCGATATACTCCGCCATTGCGACAGATGCGTCATTTCCGGAAGCTATAGCAATTCCTTTGAGCATTTCTTTTACCGTCATTTCTTCTCCGGGTTCAAGGAAAATCTGTGATCCGCCCATGGACGCGGCATGTTCACTCGTCCTGACTTTATCGCTCATCTTTATTTTCCCTTTGTCAAGCGCTTCCATGATTAAAAGCATGGTCATGATTTTTGTCATGCTTGCCGGCGCCAGACGCTCCCGGCTGTTCTTGTTATAAAGAATGCTTCCCGTATCGCGTTCAATCAGCACGGCGCTTTTGGCTTCATGAGCGAGCTCCGATGTATGTTTTCCGTCCGGCTTTGCAAAAGCGGACGGTGCTGATGCCGTTAATAAAATGCCAATCAACAAAGTGGATATAAGACGTTTCATCTCCAAAGCCCTCCATTTCATAATCCTTTTTATTTTTTCCAAATCCGGTGGTTTTATACGCCTCATCTGGAAAATGTTTCGTGTTGAGGGCACAAAAAAACAGCTGCTTCCGAGGAAACAGCTGACTGATGCTGACTTATTTTTGAGAACGTGCGACTACGGCTTTTACAAGCTTCAAAAAGCCGCCTTTTACTTTTTCCGTCATTTCCATTACTTCTTCATGGGATAACGGCTGGTCTAGAATACCTGCCGCCGCGTTGGAAATACATGAGATGCCGAGCACGCGCATCCCCGCGTGGTTGGCGACGATGACTTCAGGCACGGTCGACATGCCGACAGCGTCAGAACCCATCGTTCTTAAAAACCGAACCTCAGCAGGCGTTTCGTAAGACGGCCCCGTGACAGCTGTATACACCCCTTTTTGAACAGGAATGCCCAGCTCATCGGCCGTTTTTTCAGCCAAGCCTGACAGCTCTTTGTCATAGGCTTCTGACATGTCCGGGAATCTCGGTCCGAATTCTGCTTCGTTCGGCCCGATTAACGGGTTGGTGCCCGTAAAGTTGATGTGGTCTGTAATAATCATCAGATCGCCGGCGCGGAATTCAGTGTTGATACCGCCGGCTGCGTTCGTCACGACAAGGGATTCAACGCCGAGCGCCTTCATCACGCGGACGGGAAATGTGACCTGATCCATTGAGTAGCCTTCATAGTAATGAAAGCGGCCCTGCATCGCGATGACCTGCACACCTTCAAGCGTTCCCATCACAAGCTGGCCGGCATGGCCTTCTACCGTTGAGACCGGAAAATCAGGGATCGTTTCATATGTAAGCTTGACAGCCCCTTCAATTTCATCGGCCAATACGCCGAGCCCTGACCCTAAAATCAGACCGATCTTTGGTGTTTCTTTCACGTGTTCTTTAATAAATGCAGCAGCACGTTCGATCTTTTGTTTCAAAAAAAGTCCCCCTACTGTAATCTTGATAAAAAGCTTTTTCCGTATTCCGGCTTTTCCGTTTTGAAATTATCCGCAATGGTTGCCCCGATATCGGCAAATGTATCCGCAAGCGGCAGCTGTTCAGTGTGTTTGTGCTTTTTGCTGTACACAAGAAGCGGCACATACTCCCTCGTGTGATCCGTGCCGTGATGGACAGGATCATTGCCGTGATCCGCAGTGATGATAAGCAGATCGTCTTCTTTCATTTTCTCAAACACTTCCGGAAGCCTCGCGTCGAATTCCTCGAGCGCTTTTCCGTACCCTTCCGGATCGCGGCGGTGTCCGTACAGCGCGTCAAAATCAACGAGGTTGGCAAAGCTCAGGCCCGTGAACTCTTCACCGAGCGTTTCAATCACTTTGTCCATGCCATCCATATTAGATACCGTGCGGCGGGAAGATGTAATGCCTTCTCCGTCATAAATATCAGAAATTTTGCCGATGGAAATGACGTCTAATCCGCTGTCTTTCATTCCGTTCATTACCGTGCGGCCGAACGGTTTGAGCGCATAATCATGACGGTTCGGCGTGCGTTTGAAGCTGCCCGGTTCTCCGACGAACGGTCTTGCGATAATCCGGCCGACCATGTACTTCGGATCAAGCGTCAGTTCTCTGGCCGTTTCACAGATGCTGTACAGTTCGTCAAGCGGAACGACATCTTCGTGAGCCGCAATCTGCAGCACGGAATCTGCTGATGTATAAACGATCAGCGCACCCGTTTCCATATGTTCTTTTCCGAGCTCGTCCAGAATCGCCGTGCCTGAAGCCGGCTTATTGCCGATGATTTTCCGTCCTGAACGCCGCTCAAGTTCCTGAAGAAGTTCATCCGGAAATCCTTCCGGGAACACTTTAAATGGTTTTTCAATGTAGAGGCCCATAATCTCCCAGTGCCCCGTCATCGTATCTTTCCCGTTTGACGCCTCCTGCATTTTTCCGTAGTACGCAAGAGGGTGCTCCGTTTTTTCCACGCCCTTAATGTCTCCGATCAGTCCGAGACCGAGCTGCGCCATATGGGGCATATGTAAGCCGTTCATGTGCTCTGCGATGTGTCCGAGCGTATTTGCGCCTATATCATTAAAATCGGCGGCGTCCGGCGCTTCACCGATTCCGACAGAATCCATTACGATCAAAAATACCCGGTTATATTTGTATTCAGACATCATAAAAACCTCCTTTTCTTCCATCTGTCCATTGTAGCTTACAGAGGTCAGACAACTCAAGTATAAACCGTTTACATTCTTGTTGACAATGCCGATTCAAATAATTAGAACCTTCTCTGTATTCCGGCAAAAAAAGCCGCGGCCCCTCTGGCAGCGGCTCCTAAGCGCGCGGATGATACTGTTTGTACACGTCCTTCAGCCTTGTTTTCGTCACATGCGTATAAATTTGCGTCGTGGAAATATCGGCATGTCCGAGCATCTCCTGCACGGCGCGCAGATCCGCCCCGTTTTCGAGCAGGTGCGTTGCAAAAGAGTGCCGAAGCGTGTGCGGTGTCAGCTCTTTTTTAATCCCCGCTTCAAGGGCGATTTTTTTCAGGTTTTTCCAAAAACCTTGACGGCTGATCTGCCTGCCGTGATGATTCAGAAAAAGCGCTTCGGTTACGTTTTTCTTTAATAATTTCCCTCTGGCTTTTTCAATGTATGCTTCTATCGCATGAGAAGCGGCTTCACCAATCGGCACAATCCGCTCTTTCCGCCCTTTTCCGAAGCAGCGGACAAATCCCATCGTCAAATGGACGTCGGATAATTTCAGCTCGATCATCTCGCTGACCCTGATGCCGGTCGCGTACAGCAGTTCAAGCATGGCTTTATCCCTGAGACCGAACGGGCTGTCAAGCTTAGGCGTGTCCAATAACCGCTCAACTTCGTGAAGCGCCAATACTTTCGGAAGCGTCCGCTCTGTTTTTTGTGTTTCAATATGTACCGAAGGATCTTTATCCGCGGCTTTTTCCCTTAACAGAAATTGATGAAAAGACCGGATTGACGCCAAATGCCTCGCAGACGTCTTGCCGGATTTCCCGGAGTCCTTTATATGCTTTAAATATTGAATAATATGAAGACGGGTCACATCATTCCATGAAGTGATCTGAAGGCTTTCAGTTAAGAAGAGAGAATAACTTTTCAGATCACGCTCATAGGACATCATCGTATTTTGGGACAGCCCTCTTTCAACCCTCACATAATGGATGAAATCCTTAATTTGATCCTTCACTCTTGATCTACTCCCCGTTTTGGTAAAAAAAGATCAATCGGCCGAACCAGCCGTCTTTCTCCTCATGTTCCGTTTTGGCCACTTTGACGGCGGAGCCTTCCGGTTTATCGTACCGATGATAGTTTTCATACTCTGAATTCACCCATATCATAGCATAATAGAACAGCGCGGTAAAACCTGTGAACAGAATAAACACTTTGATCGTATCCGCGGCTGTTTTTAGGAATCTGCCCATCTTTCGATCGACCCTTTCTTTTGGCGGCTGTAGTACACCTTATGCCAATTTCAAAGGCTTTTATACATAAAAACAGCAAAAAACCCTTTCCTGGCAGAAAAGGTTCGTAGGCTTTTACTCTGTTTCATCCCCGCGGCAGCGGTGGCAGATTCCGTGAAAAGTCAATCTATGATCTTTAATTTTAAATTTCCAATCACGTTCAATCACTTCTTCAACGTCTTCAAGCAGATCTTCTTCAATTTCATCGACGGCTCCGCACTCCATGCACACCAAATGGTGATGAAAGTGAGCCGCGCCTTCTTTGCGAAGGTCGTAGCGGGATACGCCGTCCCCGAAGTTAATTTTATCAACGACTTTTAGCTCTGTTAATAATTCTAATGTACGGTATACTGTAGCGAGACCAATTTCAGGAGATTTCTCTTTTACGAGGAGGTATACATCTTCTGCGCTTAAATGGTCTTCTTCGTTTTCAAGCAGCACTCTTACCGTTGCTTCCCGCTGTGGCGTAAGCTTGTAGCTTGACGAGTGCAGCTGCTTTTTAATTCGATCAATACGGTTTTCCATGTCTTTCCCTCCTACGCCGCATTCCATGACTCATTATAACAAAATACGCGCAGAGTTCCAACTATAATTATTATAAACTGATAAATAAAAGTATTATTTTGTGATAATCATTCTAAAATATGCGTGATGACAGCTTTTCCATAAACAGCGGAGACACGTACGCCTCGAGCAGCGAGGCGATGACCGAGAAGAAAACGATGAGAATCAGCACGAAGGCGTAGCGTCCGAACCATTGGATCGGCGCGTCATGAAGGCTGCGTTTGACAAACAGCTGCCGGATCAGTTTCAGTGAAAAAGCGATGGAGCATGTCCCCATGATAAGATATGCGGGAATGAGAACGATGTTTTGCGGCAGAACCGAAATAAATGACAGGAAAAACCCGTTCATCCCCATTTGATTCACTAAAAAACCGACCGTGAAGCCGACGACGATTCCTTTCAAAAACACCATAATGAAAATAACCGGGAGACCGATCACGGAAATACCGAGAATCCACATCAGCCCCAAATATTTCACATCATGAAAGACGGCCTGCCAAAACATTTCTGAAGCGCCGGCATGTTTTCCGTCAGACAGCTGTCCGAAAAACTTGCTTAAATAGTAATACAGATCTTCTTTCTGCGTGATGGTCATGCTGTTGACGATGATCGCCCCGAAAATGACCCCCATCAAAAACAAGACGAACACAAATATATAAAGTGACAGATGATCCTTTACATGGCGAAAAAACAGTTCTTTGTACGATTGTTTTCTCATACCGCTTTCCTCCCGCTAATCTATTGACTTGATTTAGTAGATTGTATGAAAGAAAAGAGAAAACATGACAGAGAAATCATAGAAAGGCGCGAGATTCGGGCATAAAAAAAAGAACCCCCGTCATCACTCCGGTGATCATAGGGGTTCCTTTTTTTATGCTTTATTCTTTCAAGCCTGTCTTTTTTGGTTTTCGTCACTCTTTCATGGGTGCTGAAAGACGGCGCCGTCCCCCTTGACAGGACTGCGTCACGCATCCCGTTTCTTTTGAGATGCTCCCGCATTTTTTTCGTTTTGCTCTTCGCCATGTGCCAATCGCTCCTTTTTCCCTTTTCTTTATCATAACAAAAAAATCCAGATGTGTTCATGAATACGGCTCATGTTTCGACCGGTAAGCGCGCAGAGACGTTTTCGCAGATGAATAGCTCCCCATTGCGGCGTATCCGTAAAAAAATCCCATAAAAATCCCCGCATACACGTGTTCATGGTGACCGAAAACGATAGACACAACATTTCCGACAGCAAGGGCAATCGTGGGAACGAATATGCCCGGAACCCGGCAGAACACTTTGATCAGCTGTGTGACGCATAAGACGACCGGCACGCCGATCACAGCATCCCAAATATTTGTATGGATCAGCGGAAAATAATCCACATCGACACCTCTTTATTCCGTCTTTTGCTATCGTTAGCCTGCCTAAGAATTCCGCTTCCTATTCATGATAAAAAAACAGCACCGGCACATGTCCGGTACTGTAAGAGTTGTTTATTTTCCTGCCGCGGCCCGTTCTACGGCTGCTGATACGGCCTGATGCACGTCCGCATCCAAAGGCTGAGGCACGAGATCGCCGTGTTTTGTGCAAGAGGCGATGGCTTCTGCGGCCGCCACAAGCATTTCATGGTCGATTTTCTTGCTTTTGGCGTTCAGCGCGCCGCGGAAAATCCCCGGGAAGCCGAGAACATTATTGACCGAACGGCCGTCAGCTGCATAAGCGGCTCCGGCTTGTAATGCCTCTTCCGGTTCAATCTCCGGCTTCGGATTAGATAAGGCCAGAATGACATGTCCTTTTCTGACATCCTCTTTTTTAATGAGACCCGGAACTCCTGTGGTGCTGATCACAATGTCACACGTGTCCATTAATTCTTTGATGCTTCCAAGCGGCTGACCTCCGTACTGAGCGAGGCGGTTCATTGCGTCTTCTGACTTGTCCGTTCCGCAGACCGCTTTGACTCCGTATGCCATAAACATGCGGCAGATGGCGACGCCTGCCGCGCCGAGACCGATCTGACCGACCTTCGCTTCTTTTAAATCAAGACCGGCGCTTTTACAAGCGGAAATGGCGGCGGCGAGCGTGACGACCGCCGTGCCGTGCTGGTCATCGTGCATAACCGGAATGTCCAGTTCTTCTTTCAGGCGGTCTTCAATGTCAAAGCAGTGAGGCGAACCGATATCTTCAAGCAGAATTCCGCTGAACCCCGGAGAAATATGTTTTACCGTGCGAATGATTTCTTCCGGATCAGAGGTATCGAGCAAAATCGGAATTCCGCTGATACCCGCCAGCTGGTCAAAAAGCGCGGCTTTCCCTTCCATTACGGGCATTCCGGCGACAGAGCCGATATTGCCGAGGCCGAGAATCGCCGTGCCGTCGGTGACAATGGCGACAGAATTGCTGATTGTCGTATAGATGGACGCTTTTTCAGGCTCGTTTTCAATCAGTCTGCACACATCGGCGACGCCCGGCGTATAAACACGGCCAAGCTCAGCCAATGTCCGGATCGGCATTTTGCTTTTCATCTGAATTTTGCCGCCTTCATGAGCAGAGAGCACTTCATCTGAGACTGTATGAAGCCGGATGCCTTCACCGAGAGCTTCAATGGCTTGAATGATTTCCTGCAGCTGCTCTTCATTTTCAGCCTGCACCGTAATGTTGCGCATTGTGTAGTTCGGGCCGACTTTAACGGTTTCAACTTCCCCGATATCTCCGCCCATCACTCCGATGGCGGTTGCCACTTTTCCGAGATTTCCGGGAACAGTCGGCGTTTCAATCATTAACGTCCGAATCATATGCTTTGTAATCATGAAATGAACCTCCTAACCCAATTTTTGAGATTGCAAGGATTTTTCTTTCGTGTACCAAATGAATTTCCCCGTGTATCCGTACAATATTGCCAGTCCGATAGATACAAAACTGAGCCACATGAACGGCAGATAAGAAAACGTGGACACGCCGAGAATGCCGGCCATATAGATTCCGTTGTCAGACCACGGCACCATCCCTGAAGTAAGCGTGCCGCCCACCTCTGCGTTCCGGGATAAAACTCTTCTGTCAAGTTTCAGTTTATCATAACTGTTCTCCATGATTTTCGGCGTCAGGATCAATGACACGTACATCGCACAGCCGAAAATGTTTCCTAAAAGGGCGACGATCAATGTCGAAAGCGTTACATTTCCCGGTGTGGTCAGCTTTTTCTCAAAAGTTGAGACAATCACTTTTAATACGCCGAGCTTCTCAAGAATTCCTCCAAAACCGAGACCGAACAGGATAACGGCTAACGTATCCAGCATACCGGTAATGCCTCCGCGGTTTAACAGGCCGTTTAAAAATTCGACGTCCGTTTTAATAGAAAAACCATTATAAGCAGTCGCGATGGCACTGGCAAAATTCATTCCCTGAAAGACGGAAGCCCAGATTGCGCCAAGCAAAGCACCGATGATAATAACGGGCATAGACGGCTTTTTCAAAATCAGAAGGACAACGACGACAACAGCCGGAATGAGCATCCATATATGAATGTCAAACGTTTTCTGCAGTGAAGATTTTAAAAATTCCACTTTGTCGAGATCAATATTTTTTCCGCCGTATATAAATCCCGTTACGGTAAATAGAATGGCCGTAATAATATAGGACGGAATTGACAGATACATCATCGCTCTGACGTGTGACAGCACATCCACCTTAGAAAGCGTGGAGGCAAGCACCGTACTGTCAGACAGCGGTGAAAGCTTGTCTCCGAAGTAAGCGCCGGACAAAACGGCTCCCGCTACGATCGGAAGCGGTATACCCATTCCCTCTCCGATGGCAATCATGGCGATTCCCGCGGTTCCCACGGTTCCCCACGACGTTCCGGTCGCAACGGACATAACGGAACAAATAACCAGTGTAGCCAGAAGGAAAACATGAGGATTAATAAACTCTAAACCATAATAAATTAACGTCGGCACAACGCCGCCGGCAATCCATGTCCCGATGAGCGCACCGACCGAAACAAGAATCAACACCGCTTCAAGACCGTTTGATATCCCGGTGACAATCGAATCCTGCAAGTCTTTATATGAATATCCCAGCCTGACTCCGAGAATAATAGCGAAAAACCAGGATATTAATAGAGCTAGCTGGATCGGCAAGTCTAAAAACACTGTGAACGATAAGACAAGTGCTAAAAACCCGAATAATAAGATAATTATTTCCAATAAATTTGGCAATCTGACCTCTTTCACAAGAAAATCCCCCTAGAAGAAAAAAGCTAAAACGCTTTCATCAAATGATATAACAAATTATACTATACTGCCTCATCCCTTTGTATGGCAACCGCCTATTCACTAAAAAACGTGAAAAGGCGGCTGTTGTTGCTTTAAAATTTATTTTTCTAATAGATCTTTTCCGGCAATTCCCGGTTTTGTCATTTCATACGGATTCAAAATGATATCCAATTCTTCTTCTGTCAGCACATCATTTTGAAGGCAAAGATCTCTTACAGATTGCCCCGTCATGATGGCTTCACGGGCAATTCGCGCAGCCGCTTCATACCCGAGGTGCGGATTGACCGCTGTAATGACGCCGACGCTTTTTTCCACGTATTGCTTGAGACGTTTTTCGTTGGCTTCAATTCCCGCCAGACAATGATCGGTAAATGACCGGAACCCGTTATTCATGATGCTGATGGATTGAAGCAGGTTAAATACGAGTACCGGCTCCATTACGTTAAGCTCCAGCTGGCCCGCTTCTGAAGCGAGGCAGATCGTATTGTCATTCCCGATGACCTGGAAGGCGATTTGGTTGATCAGCTCTGCCATTACAGGGTTGACTTTCCCAGGCATAATGGATGATCCCGGCTGACGGGCGGGCAGTGAAATTTCCGCAAGTCCCGCGCGCGGACCTGAAGCCATTAAGCGCAGATCGTTGGCGATTTTAGACATGTTCATCATGCATACTTTCAACGCGGCTGAAACTTCCGTATACGCATCAGTGTTTTGAGTGGCGTCAACCAAATGGCCGGCGCCGACAAGCGGCAGTCCGCTGATGTCAGCCAGGTGCTTCACAACCTGTTCTATGTAGCGCGGATCGGCGTTAAGTCCCGTACCTACGGCCGTTGCCCCCATGTTTACTTCATACAGATGCTGGCGGGATTGTTTAATTCGCTTTATGTCACGCTCAAGCACGCGGCTGTATGCTTCAAATTCCTGTCCGAGACGGATCGGCACAGCGTCCTGAAGGTGTGTGCGCCCCATTTTAATGACAGAATCAAATTGTTTCGCTTTATCTTTAAAGACACTGAGCATATGCGCCATCGTATCAAGGAGCTTATCCAAAAGTTTCAAGGTTGAAATATGGATTGCTGTCGGGAACACGTCGTTCGTCGATTGTGACATGTTGACGTGTGTGTTCGGGCTGAGGTGAATGTATTCACCTTTTTTATGCCCCATGATTTCAAGAGCTCTGTTGCCGATTACTTCGTTGGCATTCATGTTCATGGACGTTCCGGCTCCCCCTTGGATCGGATCGACGATAAATTGGTCATGCCATTTTCCCTCAAGAATTTCATCTGCGGCCTGTACAATCGCATTTCCGATTCCTTCATACAGCCGTTTTACATCCATGTTGGCAAGCGCCGCCGCTTTTTTGACGATGGCGAGCGCATTAATCATTTCTTCGTGGATGCGGTAGCCGGTAATCGGAAAGTTTTCTTTCGCGCGCAGCGTTTGTATTCCGTAATACACATCAGCTTCAATTTGTTTTTCTCCGAGGAAATCTTTTTCCTGACGATATTCTTTTTGCGCGTTTGTCATGCTAAAACCCTACTTTCTCTTTGTGGTAGTCATGTTTTTACAGTACAACGTCGTCTGCGATCGGTGTCTCCATAATGTTTTTGACTTCAGCCAAGTTGTGAGACTGGCCGAGCGCCCACATTAATTTCGGCACGATGGCTTCCGTGTTCATATTTCTGGAGCGGATAATGAGATCTTGATTGACTCTTCGGCCGACTTCATAGACGCTCATGTCCTCTCCTTCTTCAAGACATTGTGTCGTAATGACGACGACAATGCCGCTTTCAATCATTTCATTGACTTTGGCGAGAATGTCTCTTCCTTCAAACGGCACGCCGCCGCTGCCGTAGCTTTCAATGACGATTCCTTTGTACATGCCCTTTAATGCGTCAAACATTTCCGGTTTCAGCCCCGGGTGGAGCTTGAGCAGGCACACGTCCGTGCAAAGTGAAGTATTGACCGTAAAAGCATCGTCTTTTGGCATGTGCACTTGTTTGTTGTATTCAATTCCGTTTTCGGTAATAAACGCGATATACGGATAGTTAATGCTCTCAAATGCATCATAGCTTTTCGTTCTTAATTTAATGGCGCGTGTGCCTTGAATGACTCTGCCGTCAAATACGACGTATACGCCGCCCACCCCTTCACATGCGAAGCGGATCGCGTCCGTGATATTTTTTTTGGCATCGGTTTTTTGAAATGTAATCGGGATTTGCGAACCCGTAATGACGATCGGTTTATCAGCATGCTGAAGCATATAAGACAGTGCCGCTGATGTATAAGCCATTGTGTCTGTTCCGTGCGTAATGACGAACCCGTCATATGCGTCATACTTTTCTTTGACAGCATTTGCGATTTCGGCCCAGTATTCAGGCTGCATATTTGTGCTGTCGATGTTCATTAACGAATGGGTTTCCATCGTGTAATCGTTATCAAGTTTTGATACGTAGGTTAACAATTCGTCTGCTTTCACCCCGGGTGCAAGCCCGTTTTCTCCTTCGACTGAGGCGATTGTTCCTCCGGTTGTTAACAGCAATAATTTTTTCATACCCTGCACCTCTTCATCCATTTCTCAAGATGTGTTAAGCATTCGCTTTTCGCATACTTTTAATCAAATTATAGACAGACGAATGAAATTAATCAAGTGATTATTATTCAATTCGCGTACACTTTTGCATATCGATATGATATAATTTGCTCAAGTGAAAAGGAGCGGTTTTGAATATGAATTTAGATCGTTTAACTGAACTGAGAAAAAAGAAAAATTGGTCTCTTCAATATACGGCTGACCGTCTCGGCATCGCCAAAAGCACGTACGCCGGGTATGAATCAGGATACCGGCGTCCGTCATTCGAGGCGCTGGGCACGCTTGCCGATCTGTTTGACACGACGTGCGACGATTTACTCGGGCGCACTGAAAAAAAGGCGGAGCCGTTTGCCCAGACCATCGAATTAACAAACGCCGCACAAGGCCTCGGCACACTGACCGTTGACGGACAGCCGCTTAATCAGGATGAAATCATCGAATTGATTGCGTTTGTCCGCACGAAAAAGAAGGTGCAGGAGGAGCTCCGCTAAAAACCGGCTTTTACGGCTTGATTCTGCCGTACGTCCCTCCGCCCCCGGCCTCAAGGACGAGCTGCCCGGTGCGCGCTTTATGAATGACAGCCGCTATTTTAGGCTGGACGACACGCGCCAATTCCTCTTCTTGCGCCTGATGAAGAATCGCCATCTCCGTCCCGAAAGCCCGCTTCAGTTTTTCTAACGTTTTCGGCCCGACCCCGGGAATGAACTGCAGCGGAATTTGATGAATATACGGCGGCCGCGGCATGCGGCTTTTTTTCGGTCCGCTCAGTTCCTCCAGCCGTTCACTGACCCCTTTTGTCATTGTTTTCCCCCCGCACTCCGGACAGGCGGAAGCTCCTTTTTCAACCGGGCTGCCGCAACGGTCGCAAGCCGTCCGGTAATACTTCCCGAGCTTCGGGTTCAGCCCGTAATTCGCCGTGATTTTTCTTCCGTCCTTCCCTTTTAAAGCCAGCGAAAATTCCGTGAAATTCGCTTCTTTAAGAAGCATTTCATTATATTCTCTGCCGATTTTTCCTAAGGAATGCGCATCAGAATTTGTTAAAAATGTATACGGATCAAGTTCTGTTACCCGCGAAGCCATGTCGGTGTCGCAGCTTAACCCGAGTTCCGCCGCATCAATGAGCGCCGGGTCGAAAACTTCTGTCAAAGAAGATATGACCCCTTTTCCGTACAGGCTTTTATGCGGGGTGAACATATGGGCGGGAATAAACAGCCCGCCCAATTCCTTTGTTTTCCTTTGAAGATTCAAACCGGTTTCATAAATGCGCTGGGAACTGAGATGGATATTTTTAAGCCTTTTTGCGAGCCACTCAGAAAACATCTTCATTTCGGCAAGAGCCGGCATAAAGACGAGAACGTGAATCGGCCCGCGGCATGTGTGATCATAGATTTCAAGCTCACTGCCCAACAGAAGCGTCGTATTCCGATACCGGATGCCGCCTTCTTTCAGCTCACGGTATCCGCCTTCATCAATTCCGCGCTCGATTTCTTCTATGACTTCCGGGGAATGGCAGTCGATGATGCCCAATAGTTCAATTCCCTTCCCCTCACTGGCTTCTTCTAAAATCCGGTGCAGCGTCAACGTTTTGGCCCCGGTGATTTTGACCGGTTTTCCCGTATAGGTGCGGCCGATATGAATATGCAGATCCGCATAGATGGTTTTCATCATTTTTCCTTCAGCGCTTCTTTCAGCTGGAGATACTGAATCGCGTACGCCGTTTTTGCGTCATACACCCTGCGGGATTCAATCAGCTTCACGGCCTCTTCAAGCGTGACCTGCATGACTTCGACAAATTCATCCTCATCCAGCTCTCGTTTTTCTTCCAGCGGCGAAAGCCCTTCCGCAAGAAAGAGATGCACGATTTCATCAGCAAACCCGGGTGATGTGTAAAAAGCGGTGATTTTCGTCAAGGTTTCCGCCGTATATCCCGTTTCTTCCTCGAGCTCTCTTAACGCCGTATGTTCCGGCTCTTCCCCCTTTTCAAGCTTCCCGGCCGGAATTTCAACGATTGTCCGTTCCAGCGGCTTTCTGAACTGGTTCACCAAAATGATTTTTCCTTCCTCAGTCACCGCAAGTACGGCCACCGCTCCCGGATGTTTGACGATTTCCCGCTTGCTTGTTTTTCCGTTCGGGAGCTCTACATCCTCTAAGTAAAGATCTATGACTTTCCCGTCATACAGCTTTTTTTTCGCAAGTGTTTTTTCTTCTAAATGTTTCATCATGTCATCTCCCGTTCTGTCTCTCTATTATGCCTCATATATTTTATCATACATGCATGAGAGGGAGGTGCTTTTCGATTGAAGGTGTACCGGAAGGATAAGAGTATCGTATTGGTCGGAAAGGCGTGGGAAGTGCGGGCTAAACTGAAAGAATACGGACGGACATTCCGCTATGTCGGAGATTGGATCACCAGGCCTTAACAGTTGAAAACTTCGCGCCTTTATATTACGGTCAATAAAAGACTATTAAAAGGAGCGAAACGATGAGAAAACGCACACTGGGACATTCTGATTTAGAAATAAGCGAAATCGGGCTCGGCTGTATGTCGCTGGGCACGGATAAAGCTAAAGCGCTGTCTATTTTGGATGAAGCGATCGAGCTTGGAATCAATTATTTAGATACCGCTGATCTTTATGATTTCGGCAGAAATGAGGAAATTGTCGGGGAAGCCGTCAAAAACCGCAGGCACGACATCATTTTAGCCACGAAAGCCGGAAACCGCTGGAATGATGATAAAGACGGCTGGCATTGGGACGCTTCCAAAGGATACATAAAAGAAGCGGTCAAAAACAGCCTGCGCCGGCTGAAAACGGACTATATCGACCTTTATCAGCTGCATGGCGGCACGATGGAAGACCATATTGACGAAACGATCGAAGCTTTTGAGGACTTAAAACAGGAAGGTGTCATCCGGTATTACGGCATTTCCTCGATTCGTCCGAATGTTATTAAAGAATATGTGAAAAAATCAAATATCACCAGCGTTATGATGCAATACAGCCTGCTGGACCGGCGTCCCGAGGAGTGGCTTCCCCTTTTAGAGGAGAACGGAATCAGCGTAGTCGCAAGAGGGCCTGTCGCTAAAGGGCTTCTTACGGAAAAACCGCTTGATCAAGCGGCCGCAAGCGTAAAAGAGAACGGCTATTTAACATATTCTTTTGCAGAACTGGCAGAAACCAAAAAAGCGATCAGCGCTGCCGCACCTGACTTGAGCATGACGGAGCTTTCTCTTCAATACTTACTGTCACAGCCGGCCGTCGCTTCTGTCATCACCGGAGCCAGCTCACTTGAGCAGCTGAGAGAAAACTGTTCGGCTGCAGAGGCCCGGCGTTTAAGCAGCCGGGAAATCAAAGCCTTGCAATACCATACAAAACGGGACGTATACGAAGCCCATCGTTCTTAAACAATAAAACCGGCACCTTTTCAGATGCCGGTTTATTTATATTTATGCCAATCGAGACTGCTTTCATTCAGCAGCTCTTCAAAGCTTTTATGTTTTTCTTTTTCTTTTCGTTTTCTGATTTGTTCCGCCTTTTGCTGCGCCTGTTTTTTCTCGTCTTCTTCCTTCAGCTCACTTTTCATTTGCAAAAGCCTGGCCTTCAGATCTTCCTCCAGATCGTCTTTTAAGCTGTGTTTTTCTTTAGGCAGCTGCTTTTTCATCATTACGCCCCCCGTATCTGAATATGGTGAGGCAAGTGTACCACGGAGCGCCGGAGGCCGGCAACGTTCACGGTCCTGAAAAGCCGGAGGAAGGATTTTTCATATTAAAGGAGGGCACCTGTGTGAAAAAATGGCTGGCGGTGTTCGGTTCGGCTTGCGCAGTCTTTTTGGCTGCCGGATTCGCTTTTACGAATCTGATTATGTTTATGAAGAAAAAGACGGATGAAGAAATCATGAAAAAAGAAACGGCGGACGGGCATGATAGATTTGATTCCTTTCAGGCCATGGAAAAAGAAGATGCCGTCATCCTGTCGCGCCACGGGTATGAGATCAAAGGCTTTTACGTCGCCCCGCATCATACGGCAAACACCATGATTATTTGTCACGGCGTTACCGTAAATTCGTTCAATTCATTGAAATACATGGGTTTATTTTTAGATTTAGGCTGGAATGTGCTCGTATATGACCACCGCGGGCACGGAAAAAGCGGCGGCAGAACGACGAGCTACGGCTATTTTGAAAAAGATGATTTGGAAGAAGCCGTGAATTGGGTGAGACACAAAACCGGAGACGTCGGTCAAATCGGCATCCACGGGGAATCGATGGGAGCGGTGACGGCCTTATTATACGCGGGCGGGCATCAGGATGAAAACGGCGCTGATTTTTATATTGCGGACTGTCCGTTCGCAAGCTTTCGCGATCAGCTCGCCTACAGGCTGAAGCGGGAGTTCCGGCTGCCTCCGTGGCCGCTTCTGCCTTTGGCTGATTTCTTTTTGCGGATGAGAGAAGGATACCGTATCCGTGATGTATCTCCTTTATCGGTTATCAGCCGAATCCGGCAGCCCGTGCTGTTTATTCACAGTAAGGAAGATGATTATATACCTTCCGCTTCTTCCGAATTGCTGCACCGCAGAAAACGCGGCCCTAAGATGCTCTATCTGGCCGAATCGGGCGGGCATGCCATGTCGTACACCAAAAATCCGGAGAGCTACCGTAAAGCCGTTCAAACCTTTTTAGATACCATGACGCAAACGTAAAAAAGCGAAAGAACGTATGCTGGTTCTTTCGCTTTCCCGTCATAAAACGTCGGTAATCCCGTCCATATTTTCTCCGATCCAGTCAATGGCGAGGTCGATTGTCGTAAACTCCTGCGCTTTGAAGGTCATCTCATCCTGAAGCAGCCAGACATCCTTCTGAACGGATTCAGCGCCTCCAATAGACCAGTGCAGCAGACTGTACGGGTGGTTGTTGTTCAGAAAGGATACCCACGTTTTATGCTGTGCCGTCTGTTTAATGGCTTTCAGCTTTTGATTCACTTTCCGTTTCTCCCTGCTTTACTAATATGCTCATTCTCGGGCTCAGCATCTCTGCCGGGCTTTTTAAGACGAGCGTTTTTGCCTTTTCATTGTAATCGATTGTCATTTCCTCGTCAAAAAACACTTTTTGTGAGGTCTGGATGTAAAGCGGAAGTCCGTTGGTTTCAATGGCTTCGCATTGTCCCGTTAATTCGTCCGCCAGCCAGATGGCCGGCACACCGCTCACCGCGCACCCGCAGCCTTCTGCGTCATAGCGGAGCTGCGCTTTTTTCCCCGGGTTGGCGTCCATCGCCTGCTGAAGTGTGTGTTTCGCCGCATCCGTCACATGTATTTGCATAGATGATCCTCCGTTTTTCATTTTCGCCATTGTAGCATACCGAGCCGCTGTATGCATTGTTTCTGCTTTCTTTACAGCAGCCCGCTCTCCCAGTCCTTTGCCTCTTGTTCAGCCGCCTTGATCCAGTCATTTTTCCCTTCACTATACTTTGCCATATCGTATGGGTATGTCTCAGCGAGGTGCCGTTTCAGTTCCATGTATTGAGCCGCTTTTTCAGGCTTTGCGGTGAGGTAATCCCGGAACAGCAGATGACGCTTCACGTCCGGATGGCCTGTTTCGTATATGTGAACGTGGTGTGTGCGCTTGCTGCCGCCTTTTTGAAAGAAACGCCGGCCCTCTATCCCGTTTTCCCCTTTCGCCTCATAGCCGAGTGCTTCCAGCTGCGGACTGAATCGGTCAGCGTCCGAAATATCTTTGACCTCCGCCAGTATATCGATGACGGGTTTGCCGGCCATGCCCGGGATGGAGGTGCTGCCGATGTGGCTGACAGAATGAAGTGCTGAGCCGAAGATTCGGATCAAGTCCGCCTTCTCTCTTTCAAACATTTCTTTCCATTCCGGCTTGTACGGAACAACTTCCGCTTTCCTCTTCGGATAAAGATGAAAAAACGAGAGGGTCAGCCCTTCCGCCGTCTCTATCTGTCCGGCTTCTGTGAACCCGGTTTTTACATAGAGAGAGACTGCCGGAACGTTTTGGCTGGCGGTAGCCGCCTCTATTTTTTGGGCGTCCCGGTTCTCGTCTATCACAAATTGAATAAGCGCCCGTCCGATTCCTTTCCGAAAGCCTGAAGGGTGCACCGTCAGCCTGCATATGACAAGGTCATATCCCTTTTTTTCATACGAAATGACGCCTGCAAGCTGATCTTTTTCCTTGAAACCGGCAAACGTCTCCCGTGACCGCTGTATATCATCGGGTGTTTCATGCAGGGCGGGAATGCCGAAAAAGCCGATCAGCTCGGCTTCTTTTTGATAAGAGCAGCGCTGAACCGCCGCAATTTCCCGCGCGGTCTGTTCTTGTGTATGCTGTAAAAATGTAATCAATCTTCCGCCCCTTTTGACGCAAACATCCGCTGTGACTCCGTCTTCGTAATGCGGACCGCGTACGCTTCATACCAGGCGGTTTTTCCTTTTTGTTTTGCCGCCTGGTGGTCAGTATGATCTTTCCACCTTTTAATCGCCTCCAGGCTGTCCCAGTAGGAAACCGTGATGCCGCAGCCGTTTTCCTCCCGAACGCTTTCCGCGCCTAAAAAGCCCGGCTGTCCGCCTGCCAAATTCATCATGCGCTCTGCCGTATGTTCATATTCCTCATCATATTTTCCCTTTATTGATGAAAAAATGACCGCATAATAGGGCGGTTTGGGCGTGTCAGCTAAAAAACCCATATTCATCCCCCTCATATGTATTTCACAAACAGAATCCGGTCTTCTCCCGGACCGTCATAATTCGCAAAAACAGGGATTCCGTTTACGGTTTTGGTTCCTTTTTCAACTTCAAAGCCTAATTTTGTATGATAAGCGATTGATACTTTATTGACAGGCGCCGTCACGCAATTGACTTTTGTGCAGCCCCTTTTCTTCACGGTCTCCATAAATCGGTCGTAGAGCTGTTTTCCAATTTGCATTTTTCTGAAATCCGGATGCACACCCGAAAAATGAATGTAGGCTGTCTCAGGGTCTGATTGTGACTGAAAACCGATTAAAAAACCGGTCATTCCCTCCGGCCCGTACGTGATAAAGCTTGTGTCCTGAAAATGTTCAAAAAACAAGCGCGGCAGTTTGTCTTTCATCTGCCTGCCGCCCCACCATTCATTCAAAACAGACGTAACCATTTCATAGTCTTCAGAGGTAATTGTTCGAATATCCATTATCGATTGACTCTCCTTTTCGTCCGGCAAAATGAATGTCAGCTCTTCTCATTGGAATATAAAAAATTATATGTGGGTTGTTTGCAATTGTAAATGATTTCTTTTCAAGCAAACGAATCAGCACGTCTTCCAGCCGGGGAATGATTTACCAGTATAAACGTGATCATTGTTCGGGTACAATGAAAAACAGAACAAACGTTCCCGGAGGTTTTTTTATGGCTGATATTCTTCTTGTAGATATGCAATCGTTTTATGCGTCTGTGGAAAAAGCGGAAGCGCCTCATTTCAAAAGCCGGCCCGTGATTGTCTCGGGAGATCCCGAAAGACGCAGCGGCGTCGTGCTTGCGGCTTGTCCGCTCGCCAAACGATACGGCGTAAAAAATGCCGAACGGCTGTGGGAAGCGCAGGCCAAATGTCCCGACGCCGTTATTGTCCGTCCGCGGATGCAGCGGTATATTGATGTATCCGTCATGATTACCGAACTGTTTGAACGGTATACCGATCTTGTAGAACCCTACTCCATCGATGAGCAGTTTCTCGACGTGACCGGAAGCAGGCGGCTGTTCGGTGATCCTTTTACAATTGCCGAAAGCATTCAGCAAGCGATTATGCGTGAATTCGGAATTTATGCCCGTGTCGGCATCGGGCCGAATAAGGCGCTCGCGAAAATGGCTTGCGACCATTTTGCCAAAAAAAACGCATCCGGCATCCACAGATTGGATATGTCAAATATCAGGCAGGATCTGTGGCCGCTGCCGGTCGGAAAATTATTCGGCATCGGAAAACGGATGGAGCATCATTTAAGACGGATGGGCATCAGCACAATCGGCGGGCTTGCCGGGCACCCAGCCGAACTGCTGAAAAAACGCTGGGGCATTAACGGCGAATTGCTTCAGCGGACAGCCCGCGGCATCGATCCCTCTCCGGTCACCGTCAACACGCACAGCCGGCAAAAAGCGATCGGCCATAACATGACCCTCCCGAGAGACTACAGCCGCTTTGAGGATATTAAAGTCGTGCTGCTGGAGTTAAGCGAAGAAGTGGCCCGCCGCGCCCGTTTCAAACAATACATCGGCCATACGGTTTCGGTCAGCATCAGAGGCGCTGATTTTGAATTCCCTTCAGGTTTTCACAGACAGAGAAAGCTGATCTCTCCGACTAATTTCGGAATGGATATTTTTAAAGCGGCGGTCAAGCTCTTCAAAGAGCATTGGAACGGTGAGCCCGTCCGCAGCGCCGGCGTCTCCCTTTCCCAGCTGGAGCCTTGTGATTATGTTCAGCTGAGCCTGTTCGATGCCCAGGAAAAAAAGATCAGTCTCGGCAAAGTATTGGATGATATTCATGAGCGGTACGGCCCTGCGTCACTCCTCCATGCCGCTTCACTGACAGAGGCCGGCCAAGCCTTTCACCGGGCTGAAAAAATCGGCGGGCATTACAAATAATTTGAGGTGATATACATGAATCCGAACAAATTAACACCCGGGTATAATGTCATGTGGGAATCAAGCCGGATGATGCTGCCCGAACATCGGGAGCAGCTGCTTGCAAAAAAACGAAAAGAACGGGAATTCCGGCCTCCGGAACTGAGCGAAGAGCAACTGAACGACATGAACCGCATCATTGCGGCGTCGATTGAAGAAGACAGGGCCATCTCGGTCACCTACGCTTCAGCACACGGTCCCCGCCGCTTTTGGGGATGGGTAAAACAAGTGAGGCATGACGAAAAGCGTTTAAAAATCATAAACGATGAAGATGCGTTAACGCTGCCGTTTCATCGTATTCTCTCAGCTGAATTGGAATAAAAATCCTACCCCGGCCTGACAGAAAATATGATAGAAGAGTGGGAGGATCACATGATATTTAGTAGAATAAAGATGAATGACAAGAATAGGAGAATATACGATGGATCAATTTATAGAAAAAATGCTGGGACAAGCCCTCCGCCAGTATGGACGGAATGTGTCGACAGATCCGCTGAGCCCCTATGAAAAACAGAGTTTAAAAAAAGCTTTAGAAGAAAGAAGGAATGAAGAACCCGATGAGGATCTTCATGCCCATGTAGAAGATATTATCTACGATTACGTCACCAATCAGGGGCAGTTTTCCTGACACGGACGTTTATGCACCGGGCGATAAGGGAAACGTCCGAGAGTAAACCCTTAAAGATTGCGTGGTGCAGGATATGCCTATCGGGCCTTATTTCAGGATCGGTTATGCCGTTCTTCTGTTATTTCTCATCATTTATCTCGGAACATTAATAGACTTTTTGTTCCAGCCTGTGGTGATTACGGTTAAAACCTTATTTCCGCCTATTGTATTATCGGGCGTCCTCTACTATTTGTGCCGCCCGCTCGTCAGACTGCTGCATGCGAAATTAAAGCTGCCCGAAGGAATCGCGATTTTAGCGATTTATGCGGGAACAGCCGGCCTTTTTGTCCTCTTCCTTTATACGGCGGGCCCTGCCGTTCAAAAACAGTTTACAGCCTTCACAGATCATATTCCGGAGCTTTCCGCAAAAGCTGAAAATTGGATCGGGCATCTTCAGGACAGCAAATGGTTCTCCCGGCTTCAGCATGGGGATTCCTTTAAAAAATTAGCAGACAAAGCCGCAAATTATTCCGGTTCAATCGCTGATTCTCTCAGCAGCCTGGCCGGTACGGCTGCCAATGCCGCCATCACCGCCGCCATTATTCCGTTTGCGCTGTATTACATGTTAAAAGAAGGAAACAAAGCCCCCCGGCGTCTGCTGCGGCTTCTTCCGGAAAAACATCAAAAAGAAGGAAAACAAATCCTTCAGGACATGGATGAAGCTCTCAGTTCATACATACAAGGACAGCTGCTCGTCAGTTTTTGTGTCGGCGTACTCGTCACAATCGGCTATTTTATAATCGGGCTCGATTATCCGCTCGTTCTGGGCGCGTTCGCCATGGTGACAAACCTGATTCCGTTTATCGGGCCTTGGATCGGCACATTTCCCGGAGTCATTGTCGGATTGTTCGATTCACCGACCGAGGCGGTGCTGGTGATTACGGTCGTCGTCATTGTCCAGCAGCTTGAAAGCCAGCTGATTTCCCCGCAAATTATGGGACGGAAGCTGGACATTCACCCGCTGACCATTATTTTTCTTCTGCTTGCCGCCGGCAAATTCTCAGGAATTGCCGGGATGCTGCTGGCCATTCCGGGATATGCGGCCGCAAAAGTGGTCATAAGCCACATGCAGAAACTATTCATTCTCAGAAAAAAACAAGGCTAGGAGAGAAATGATTCATCCCCCATGTCTTCACATCGGTCAAAATGAAAAAACGGCGGGCTGAAGAAGCCCGCCGCACACGGAGGTAAAAAAGATGAACATCGGTGATGTCATTTTTCAATTGATTTCATTTATTGCAGCCGCGGTTTTCCTGTTTGCCGTGATATACGTATTCAGAAGCTTGAAGCAGCGCCGCATACAATTGGACAGAATCGAAAAGAAACTCGACGCGCTGCGCGAAGAAAAAAACGAAAAGTTATAGTTCATTCAGAAGCAGGAGCAACGAGCTCCACTTTTATCCGATCCGGATCCTCCGTGTATACGGCGTAATGCGTGCTTCCGCCTGCATATGGATGGCGGTCCCTGTAAAGCACGGGGCATCCTCTGGCAAGCAGCTTTTCTGTCATCTCGTCAACCTGCTCTCTTGATGCAGCATGAAAAGCCAGATGGTTCAGCCCGACCCGGCATCTGTGGTACTCCGGTGTTAAAAAACGCTCCTCTGTCTGTACAAGCACAACATAAAATCCTGCGTTTTTCCAGCTGATGCCGGAGTCCCAATTTTGAAATTCCCTATAACCGAGCTCACCTAAAAACCATCCCCAAAACCGGGCGGAGGCTTTCAAGTCAGATACATACAACTCAATATGATGTATCATAATATCCGCTTCCTCCTCACATCACACCCGCCTTACCAGCACCTCTTCAACTTTATGGCCGTCACCTTTTCTCAAAATCAAATCCGATCTGAATTTTGTCGGCAGGATATTTTCATACAGATTCGGCCGGTTGACGCTCTCCCAAATGGAGGCGGCCATGGTATCCGCTTCTGCATCAGACAAATCCTTAAATTTATGAAAATAAGAAGCCGGATCCTGAAAAGCGGTTTCTCTTAAGAGGCGGAAACGTTCCAAATACCACGTGAAAATCCGGCTTTCTTCGGCATCCACATAGATCGAAAAATCAAAGAAATCGGATACAAAAATCCGCGGATCTTCCCTGTCGTCCTCTAATGTCGGCGACTGCAGGACATTGATTCCTTCGATAATAACGATATCCGCACCTTCGACAACCTCGACGGCGCCCTCTTCCCTGTCATAGGTAAGATGGGAATATACGGGCGCCTCCACTCTCTCTTTCCCTGACTTTATATCGTTCAGAAATTCAAGCAGCGCTTTCACGTCGTAGCTTTCCGGGAATCCCTTTCTGGACAGAAGGTTTTTCCTTTTTAATTCCACTGTCGGATACAAAAAACCGTCGGTTGTCACCAGGCTCACCTTCGGCCTGTCCGGCAGACGGGAAAGAAGCTTTTGCAAAATTCTCGCCGTCGTGCTTTTGCCGACGGCGACGCTGCCCGCGATTCCGATGATAAACGGGATTTTCGCTGAATGCGGATGCTTCAGAAACACATTGACATGCTGATTCCGTCTTGCGGCAGACGTGACATGAAGATGGAGCAGGCGCACAAGCGGAATGTAAATCGTTTCTACTTCTTCCACCGACAGGTAGTCATTCAGCCCCTCTACGGCCTTGGCTTCTTCCTCTGAAACGGCAATGGAAAGATGGCCGCCGAATCCGGCCCACGACTCGCGGCTGTGCTGCGTATACAATGTATGTAAATTCAATTCTTTACTTTTCACAATTCACACCAATCTCTCTGTATGGCTTTCCGATAAAAAACAAACGCTTACAAAGATTGTAACGGAAAACCGCTTCACTGTCTGCCCATTTTTTTCAAAAATGAGGAACCGATCCGGCTGTACTCTTCCATTTCCTCCTCCGGAACCATGCTTCCGCCGGTGCTCCACACAAGGTGCACGGCATTTTCCATCTCAAGCCCCCGCTCTTTTATATAACGGTTTCCGGCTTCGGTCTGAACGACCTTGACGGCTCCGGCCAGTCCGGCGAGTGCAGAGGGTTCAAGGCTCTTATTCTCGGCCGCCCTTAATTGATAAAGCAGCGAAAAAAGCGTGCCGTCATCGGCGGTATAACAGCCGCTGAGTATAGGTTCCATCAGAGGGCCGGCCAGTCCGGACGGCCTTCCCACCGCGAGTCCGTCGGCGGCCGTTTGATTATCAAGACCGATATCCTGCACGCTGATTCCGTCATGCAAGCCGGAAAACAGTCCTAACAGCATACACGGTGAATGCGTCGGCTCACCGAAAAAAATATGGACATGCTCGCCATAGATCAGCTTTAGCGCAAGCGCGACGCCGCCCGGGCCTCCTCCGACCCCGCACGGCAAATAAACGAAAAGCGGTTCATCTGCATCAGGCTTTATGTTCATTTGATCGAGCTGCTTTTTCACACGGCTTCCCGCAACGGCATACCCCAAAAACAGATCCCGGGAATGCTCATCATCAATAAAATAACAATAAGGGTCCTGCTTCGCCTGCATGCGCCCCTCTTTGACAGCCAGACTGTAGTCTGCTTCATATTCGATGACGCGAACCCCCTTTTCCCGGAGCAGCTCCTTTTTCCACTGCTTTGCGTCACTGGACATATGAACGGTCACACAAAAGCCGAGCTTCGCGCCGATTATGCCGATACTCAGACCTAAATTGCCCGTAGAACCGACGGCTATAGAGTATTTTGAGAAAAAAGCGGTAAACCGTTCTTCAGTCAATATACTGTAATCGTCGTCTGCTGAGAGCATTCCCGCTTTTACCGCGAGATCTTCGGCATGCTTCAGCACTTCGTAAATCCCGCCGCGCGCTTTAATGGAACCGGAAATCGGAAGTTCGTCGTCGCATTTCAAAAGCAAACGCCCAGGGAAAGCCTGAGCGGCGCTGTGTTCCAGACGCTTTTTCATTTCATTGATTAAGACAAGCGGAGACTCAATGAGGCCTCCCGCCGCTTCCGTCTCCGGAAAAGCCGACGCGATATAAGGCGCAAACCGGCGCAGCCTTTCTTCCGCTTCGGCAATCTCCTTTTTCCATTCAGCACCATGCTTTACTGGATCATCGGTTTTATGCGGGTTGATCCAAAATACTTCACGCGCCTCCGCCATTTGCCTGACGAAAGGATCTGCCATCAATGCCTTGTGTATATCACGGTCGGACATTCCTTTTTCCCCCTTGTTACTTTTTCTTTAATGCGCGGCCGGCCAGTTTTTCTGTAAACGATGGGAAAAGCTGATACAGCTTCGTCCCGAGGCTCATCCATCGCGGAAGATTCATTTCCCGTTTATCCGTCAGAATCACGGATGTAATGCGCTCTGCCACATGGTCGGCATCAAGCATCCATCTGCCGACGCTTTTCACATAACCGCCCTCTTTATCTGCAATTGTAAAGAAGTCTGTTTTGATCGGACCGGGATTAACCGTTGTCACGGCTACACCCGTACCGGCCAGCTCAAGCCGCAGCGCGTTGGAATACCCTAACACGGCGTGTTTCGTTGCGGAATAAAGGCTTGATTTCGGCGTCGCCAATTTGCCGGCCTGTGAGGCGATATTGATAATATGGCCGCTTTTCGCATGAAGCATCACAGGAAGACAGGCCTTCGTACAGGCGATTAATCCGAAGACGTTGACTTCAAACATTGCCTTCATATCATCCAAAGATGAATCAGCGGCCGTTTCAAAAATGCCGAAGCCGGCGTTGTTGATTAATACGTCTACATGACCGATCAAACGCCTTACGTTTTCAGCCTCTTCTGCATGCCGGACGTCAAACGGGATGACATCACACTGTCCGCCGCGCGCGGTAATCGTCTTTTTCACTTCCTGCAAGCGGTCCTCCCGCCTGGCGGATAAAAAAACATGAGCCCCTTCTGCCGTGCAGGAATATGCAAGCCGTTCTCCGAGTCCGCCGGATGCTCCGGTGATCCAAATCCGCTTATCCGTTAATCTGCCCATTTCCTTCACCCCTTCACAGCTTTAAACTTCAGAGTGTTCCCCGACTGAAAGGATACAACCTTCCCTTCGGCGGCCAGCACGTCAAGATGGCCGATCGTTTCTGACATCGTTAAAAACAATTCATTTTCATAAACAGCCGGAAACAGCCGCCGGCATACCTGGAAAGCCGTCAGCGTTTCCTCTGACAACAGGCGCAGCACATATTCCGACCGGTTTCTCTGTTTTTCAAGCCGCCTGTCAAAAGCAGGCTTTACGTCTGTCAGCAGATCGCCGTGTCCCGGATATAAAAAGGACGGGTTTACGTCATACAGCCGCTTCATTGAGTTCAAGTAGTCGAGCATCGGGGCCGCGCGCACGCCCCCCTTTTCCGGAGCTTCCAGAATCGGATTGGTGGAGCTGTTGGACAAAAGCAGATCGCCGCTGAACATTTCACCGCTTTTTTCATGGTAGAGCGCAATGTGAGAAGCGGCATGACCCGGGATTTCGAGCACCGTCCAGCCGTTAAGCCCGTCAATTTTTCCGCCTTCCCTCACTGTTTTCGTTAACGGACGGTTTGCAGAAAATAAGTATGACAGCTTAACTGTTTTATGTATGTCTTCAGGCATCAGGGGAACGTCCATTTCAGTCATAAGCGACAGAAAAAAGTCCTCCTGCCGGGCGATATACGACTGATCCTGAGTAATGTACCTGTCATTCAGCGGATGCCCGATCACTTCCGTATCCTCAGAAAAAAGGTGCAGCAGACCTGAATGATCTGCGTGATGATGAGTGAGCACCACCTGTTCTATATCCGCCGCAGAAACCCCGTGTTCCTTAAGCTGCAATGAGAGCGATTCAGCCGCTTCCTTTGTATTCGGGCCGCAATCAATAAGGGTTAAGGCTTCATCTTTTACTAAATAAACGATAACGTCGCCGACTGCAAACGGAGTCGGCACACGTATCGGGATGATCTTTCTCGCTGCCATGTTTACGCTCCTTCGTTCTTTTCATTCCTGAATAATCATATTTTAGCGTTTTCTTTTCACTGTGTCATTATTGCCGCATATCGGAAAAAAAGATTGACATCCCGCTATTGCGCATAGCATAATGAACAACAAACTAGAAAACACGGAACGCGATGACGAGGAACTAGTATATAAACAACGGCAGCAGAGAGCAATGTCCCCGGCTGAAAGACATTGCGGCCCTCTTGTTTACAGAACCTGCCCTCAGAGCGGTTAGGAAAACCTAAACGTATCCCCTCGTTACGGGATTTGAGCTGAGCACGGCTGATTCGTGCTAATGTAAGGTGGTACCGCGAAACCTTTTCGTCCTTTTTGACGGGAAGGTTTTTTTGTGTTTTGAAAAGAAGGAGGATTTATATGAAGAAAATCGGTTTTATCGGGGCCGGATCAATGGCGGAAGCAATGGTGAACGGACTGCTGCAAAGCGGAATGACAGCCCCCGGACATATATATATGACAAACCGGTCAAATGACAGCCGGCTGAAAGAGCTCCAAAAAACGTACGGAGTGAAACCGTGCCGGGATAAAGAAGAATTTTTCAGCAATACCGACATTATCGTTCTCGCCTTTAAACCGAAAGATGCGGCAGAAAGCATTGAGAACATTCGCGAATACGTGAAAGATCAGCTTGTGATTTCTGTCATCGCAGGGCTGACGATTCACACGATTCAGCAATATTTCGGCAGAAAGCTCACCATCATCCGGGCGATGCCGAATACATCCGCGGCCATTCAGCAATCGGCGACCGGTTTTTCCGCAAGCTCCGAGGCGAGTGAAGCTGAAATCCGGACGGCAAAAGAGCTTCTGGAAACAATCGGAGAAGCGACGCGCTTTGAAGAAAAACACCTTGACGCCGTCACAGCCATTGCCGGAAGCGGTCCCGCCTATGTGTACCGGTATGTCGAAGCAATGGAAAAGGCCGCCCTTCAAGCCGGCCTGCCGGAAGAAACGGCAAAAGAGCTGATTTTACAAACCATGGCCGGGGCGACGGAAATGCTCAGAACAAGCAGCAAACGGCCTGAACGCCTGCGCAAGGAAATCACAAGCCCGGGCGGCACGACTGAAGCAGGCCTTCGCGCATTAGAAGAGCGCCGCTTTGAAGAAGCCATCATGCACTGCATCGCAGAAACCGCAGCCCGGAGCGCCGAAATTAAAGAACAATTCGCAAGCTCCGTTCTGCAAAAGACGGACCAGTGATAAAGCATGGGGCTTCCCATGCTTTTTTCATTCTGTTTAACTGCCGTATAAGCGGCTGATTCTCTCTTTTACTTCAGGAAGATGGAATGTGGCTTCGTGCATGTTCACCTCTTCCTCAACCGCTTTTGTCAGCTCTCTTTTGATCCGTGCGGTCACATTGGTTTTCAGCGCAACCAGTGAGGCTCTCGGTTTATCCGCCAGCAGCCGGGCTAATTCGCGGCCTCTTTGAAGGGCGTCTTTTTTCGGCAGCACTTCAAACGGAACTCCCCGTTTTTCCAGAGCGGCGCCGCTGAAATTCGCGGCCGTAAACAGCATTTCTTCCCCGAGGACAATTCCCAGTTTTTCAGGCACAATATACGTCGCGCCCATTCCCGGTGTAAATCCGTACTTCATATAATTACAAGAATAAAAACTCTCTCTGCTTAAAATCACGAAATCCGAGCTCAGACCGATCGTAAAGCCGGCTCCGATCGCATGCCCCTGCATGACGGAAATCACGGGAATCCTGCAATCCAATAAAAGACTGTGAAGCTTTAAATCTGTAAATTGGAGCTTTCCGCTCTGAATGGTCAAAAGCCCCTCCTGCGTTCCTCCCGTGCAGAAATAATTTCCGTAACCCGTCAGAAGGACGGTTTTATAGGACGGATGGGCATTGATGTCCTGGAATACCCGGTGCAGCTCTCTGACAAACTCTTCTGACAGCCCGTTTTTCCCGGCCGTATCCTGCATTGTGACCTGCACAATGCCCGGTTCTGTTTCCTGTACATCAATCATTGGATTCATGTTTATTCTCCGTTTCTTTAAAAATACTCAAGCCTTGCCGGCTCTGAGTGTTTCTGATATTAAGTCGTCCATTCATACTTTCTGTGAAACTCTTTTATTTCAGTCAGCACCAATCGTGTTTTTCCTTGATGCGCATTCGGGATGTCTGCTGCGGGCGCGGCATTTCTTGTGCCGAATTTTACGATGCCGCTGTCTTGGAGCAGCCGGTCATAATCAGCCATCGATAAACGGACGCGTTCATCCAAATGCCGGCTGATCTGAAATTGATTCTGCCGCGTACGGCTTTGCGGCATAACGACACCGCTGTAAAATTCAGAGCAGCAGCCCGAACCGTATGAAAAACAGCCGACGCGTTTCGGCGTTTCAAAAGAGCCGTTATCAATCGTGCTGGCAAGAGATAAAAATACGGTGGCCCCCATGATGTTGCCGACGCGCTGACAGTATTGAATCCCAGGCAGCACGCGTTGCTGAAAATCCGCTTCAATGTCTTGCGGCTTAGCCTTTGCCAATTTTCTCATCATCGTCCGATGCGCTCCTTTTACCATTCCGCCAAACGGAGTATGAAAAGAAAGGTATTGAAATGTATTCTTATAATCCGCCCCGCTCACACGCTTTCCGTATTCCTGAAATGATTTTTCACAGCAGTCCAAATAAGACATGAGCGACAGATCAGCATCCCCCGCTTCACTATCCGGAATCGGACGGCAGGTATCCATGACTTCATACCCGTAATACCCGCTTGCGCCTTGATCAAGCAAAAAGACATGAGGGGTGCTGCTGACTAAAAGCGCCACAGCTCCGGCCCCCGCACTCGGTTCGGCATAGGACCATTCCTCCGTCAACGCGTCACCGCCATCAGCAACTAAAAAGCGGGAAATATCCGTTCCGATGATGAGCGCTTTCGCTCCCGGCGATGTTTGCGATAAGATGAAATTCACACCCATTTGAAACCCGGCCGTTAAAGAATAGCAAGCCTGTTTCACCTCAAATAACCGGCAATTCCGCTTCAGCTGCAAATAATCATGGACGTATGTACTGATGGATTTGCCAAAATCAATCCCGGATTCCGTACAGATGATGACCATTTCAATCTGATTCCGTTCCTCTTCTGACAGAGAGTCGATAATCGGTTTTGCGGCATTTACGGCGAACGTAATCGGATCTTCAAACGGAAGCGCCACCACTTTTTCTTTCATCAGCAGGTTCTCAAACCTTTTTTTATCCAAGTTCCGATGTTCCGCAAGCTCCATGACGTCTACATACGCGGTTCCGCCAAACACATTCATTGCTTCGATTCCTACATTCATTTCTCCAAGCCCCCAGAGTAAAGAGGCTTCCTGCGGAAGCCTCTTTTATTTTTCCGTTCAAAATTCAACAAGCAGCCTGTCAACGCCGTGAAATACAGGGCTCGGAACCAGATTCGGCTCTTGATCCTTAGTAAAACGCCATGCGGGCATCTGTTCAAAAAAGTGGGAAAGCGCGATTTTCGCTTCAAGCCGGGCCAGCGGCGCTCCTAAACAATAATGGCTGCCCTGACCGAATGACAGATGCTGATTCGGCTTTCGTCCCAAGTCAATCTGATCGGGATTTTCAAACTTCTTTTCATCTCTGTTTGCCGATCCAATCCACGCATACACTTTTTCTCCGGCCGGAATCGTTTTTCCGCCAATCTCGCTCTCAACCGCGGTGTAGCGGGTTACCCGCTGAATGGAAGGTCTGAGGCGGATGACTTCCTCAATAAAGTCAGGAAGGAGCGCCTTATTTTCAAGCAGCCGGGGCAGAATGTGCGGGAACTCCTTGAGACTGAGAAATGAGTTTCCGATCACATTTTCCGTCGTTACGTGCCCCGCGACAATCAACAAGCCGCAAAAACCGATTAATTGCTTGTCTGACAGCGGCTCTCCGTCTAAATCAGCTGAAATTAAATGGCTGATTAAATCATTTTGCGGCTGTTTTCTCCGCTGTAAAATAAACTGCATGAAGTATCCGATCATCTGCTTTTGCACTTCATTCATTTTCTTTTCATCTTTTACATTCTGGCTTTGGTCGACCCAGCTTTTAAAGATATCTCTGTCTTTCGGAGGAAATCCTAGAAGCTCTGCGATCACGATAATCGGAAGCGGAAATGCGTAATCTTCAATAATGTCCATCCTGCCTTTTGAACGGACGGCCTGAAGCAGGTCATCAGCGATAGCGGCTATACGCGGTGCAAGAGTCTCAACCGATTTCGGCATGAATGGCTGATTGACCAATTTTCTGAAGACGGTGTGTTCAGGCGGGTCCATTTTCAAAAGGCTGTCTTTGTTAATATGCCGAATCATTTTTTCCTGTTTGTCCGCACTTAAGTATTTATGATCGGAAGAAAAATGACTGTAGTCAGAAATCACCCGTTTCACTTCATCATAGGTGAAGATTTCCCAGCAATCTTCCTTTTCATTGTAATGAACGGGAGAGGTTTCTCTCATCGTTTGGTACCACTTGTACGGCTGCTGCTGTCTGATTTTTGTTAAACTGGTCATTTTCATTCCTCCAAGATGTGATCAAGATTTGAAATGACCCGCCGAAGCTTACGAGTAAACCCGGCGGGCGGATATGTGAATTTACGGTCTTGTTTTGGCGGGCTGCTTCAGCATCTCACCATGCACATTCAGTATCTTTTCCTGCAGCTGCAGGAAGCTGTGTTCTGTCATTCCGTCTGCCGAATATAAAACGCCGCAAAATTCAGAAATCGTTTCGGCTGCGCTGTCTTCAGCCAATAACGTCATATGGTTGGATACCGCCACATCCATGATGGCGATGTTTGTCATATGCTCTTCCCACTGGCTCCAGTAGTTGACGAAATCAGCAGATAAAATATCGGCCCTGATTGTAAAATACGGATCAAGCTCACCCAAGAAAATACCGTTTTTATTTCGGAAATAATAGCATGTCACCCCGTTCGGATCCGGAAGCGGCAGGAGTTCGTAATCAGTGATTTCGTAAGCGTCCTGAACATTTATATTCTGCCTGATCAGATTTTTCACCAACGCGTCCGTCTTCGTTAACCCCCGCTGTTTGGCTTTTGCGATTAATTGCTCTAAAAATATGTCTTCATGAAGATCGGCATTCAGTTCATCACGATGAATCAAGGTTTCAGATATGCGTTCCGGATGTTGATAGATCGGTGCAAATAAAGCCATGTTCACCGTCTGCAGCATCATATTTTTATCAAATAATTCATCAGAAATGTTTATTTCCCGCGCACCCGCCGCGTCAAAGGAGTCGAGCATGACGATTGACTCAACGGTTTCTCCAGCCAGCTGCAATTGCCGGGTGACTTCATAAGCGAGCATGCCCCCTAATGAATAGCCGCCTACATCGTAAGGACCCCGGGGCTGCACGGTACGTATGAGCTTAACGTAATATTCGGCCATGTTTTTAATGCCGCGGATCGGTTCCCGGTCTGTCATCCACCCTCTTGCCTGAATTCCGTAAAAAGGACGCCCGGTCCGTTCGGCAACGGGCTGGTACAGCTCCACTGCCCCCAGCGCGGAATGAAACCAGAAAATCGGTCTTCCCTTTCCACCCGGGTTAAGACAGATCAGCTCGGGCGGTTCTTGATCATCTGCCTCTTCTGATATATCGTTTTGTTTCGTATGTTCCCCATGTACTTCCTCAGTGTCTTTTTGGACAGAACCGGTCAGATACCCGGCTAATGTTGCGATTGTCGGATATTCATAGACCAGATTTGCCGTAATAGACGCTTGATAGGCTTTATTAATGGACTGAACCCATTCCACACCGATAATAGAATCCAGCCCCATATCAATGAATGCCTCATGCTCATCAATATCTTCCGGCTTCAGAAACAGGATGTCCGCAAGGCTTTCTTTGAGCTCTTTGCGCAAAGTGCCGTCAGAGATGCCGGCAAGGGGAGTTTCTGCTTCCGGGATTTGCGGACGTACCGCTGTTTCCTCCGCTTCAGCATACTCGGGTTTCTTTATTTGCCCCGCTATATATTCCGCAAGCTCCTTAAGCGTCGGGTGTTCATACACCTTATTGGCAGTAATCTCAGTGTGGTGCGTTTTATTTACTGTTTGTATCCATTCAACCCCGATAATGGAGTCAAGCCCCATGTCGATGAAAGGCTCATCAGCATCAATATCTTCCGGTGACAAAAATAAAATATCTGCCAGGCTTATCCTCAATTCTTCAAGCAATGTTCTATTGTCTTCGAAAACGGCTTTTTCTGGCTGCCGGACAGAAACAGTACCATCCAAAGGCTGTAACACGATCGGTTTTTGCAATATCTCCGGTTCAAACGCTCTCATTTCGATCTCAGTTAAAGGAGTCAGAGAAATCAGCCCTTCATGTTCAGGCTGGGGCGAAGACGGGAGAACGGTTTGCGTTTCAGACTTTTTCATGGCTTGACCTGGTAAAGAACTGTTTACATCAGCCGCCCAATACCTTTCTTTTAAAAACGGGTAGGCAGGAAGCGGCGTTTTATAATATTGCCCTCCGTCAAAAAGCCGTGTAAAAGGAAGATCATACCCTCTGCAAAAAAGGTCAGCGATATGTGCCAGGCTTTCTCTGTACTGTGCGGGCGAAGCCGCCGAGCGGCACTGTTCAATGCATTCCATTCCGAATGTTTTCATTCCGGCTTCTTCTGCCGGCTTCTGATCCTTCAAATTGGACACAAACACACCCGGAAGCTCTCTTTTTACAAGCCACTCCGATAATACCCGCTTCAGTTCGTCCGCACTGCTTACGATACAGGCAAACCGGTGATGTAAATGCTTTCTGCCGAGCAGGAGCGTATAACTTATATTTCCCAGATCGCTGTCTTTGTTCTTGCTGAGTGAATCCAGCAGGCGTTCTGCCTGAATTTCCAGCTGACGCTCCGTCCGCGCAGATAAAGGAATGAGGCAGGCCGGTTTTGCCGGTGACCGGCGCACGGTTTGCGGCGCCTCTTCAATCACAAGATGGGCATTTGTTCCGCTGAATCCGAATGAACTGATGGCGGCTCTGCGCGGTGCATCCGGATTCCGTTCCCATGGTATCAACTTTTCATTCACAAAAAACGGGCTGTCCGCAAATTGAATATGCTGATTGGCTTGATGAAAATGCAGGGAAGCCGGAATCTGCCGGTGCTTCAGCGAAAGCAGGATTTTAAACAGTCCGGCCATCCCCGCGGCCGCAGCGGCATGTCCGAGATTGGTTTTTACAGAGCCGATGGCGCAATATCCTTTTTTATCCGTATAGCGGCGGAAAGCGCGCGTTAAGGCGCCGAATTCGATCGGGTCGCCCAGTGCAGTGCCCGTTCCGTGAGCTTCCACCATTTGAATGGTTTCCGGATCAATGTGAAAAGTGTCATAGACATGCCGTTCCAATCGTTCTTGAGAAAGCGCGCTTGGAGCGGTGATTCCGTTTGTAGCGCCGTCCTGATTCATTGCAGAGCCTTTTATGACGCCGTACACATGATCTCCGTCACTAACGGCGTCGCTAAGACGTTTCAGCACCACCGCTCCCACGCCTTCCCCCGGAACGAACCCGTCCGCGCTTTGATCAAACGTATGGCAGCGTCCGGTCGGTGACAGCATATTCGCCTTATTTGACGACTGATAAAAAGCGGGAGTGGATTGAATGAAAACCCCGCCCGCCACCGCCATTTCCGTTTCTTTCGTCCAGAGCCCCTGACATGCCAAATGAATGGCTGTCAGCGAACTGGAACATGCCGTATCAACAGTGATCGCCGGACCTTGTAAATTAAGGTGATAGGCGATCCTTGCCGGAGTGACGGAATTATGATTGCCCCAAAAAGCCTGCGCGGGCCCCTGCTGTTTAAAAATGGCCTGGTAATCTCCGCCGCAGGAGCCGGCATACACGCCGCATTCCCGGCCTCTTACCGAGTCTCCCGCATATCCCGCATCTTCAAGCGCTTTCCATGATTCTTCCAAAAACAGCCGCTGCTGCGGGTCCATATAGGTCGCTTCACGTCCCGATATATGAAAGAAAACGGGGTCAAAACATTCAATGTCCTCTATAAAACTGCCATACTGGCATTGGCTGTCAGAGACATCCCATCTGTCTGCTTTTTTAATCAGATCCCGTCCGGCGGCTAAGTGTTCCCAAAACTCTTGGAGATTCTCCGATTCAGCAAACCGCCCGCTCATCCCGATAATCGCGATCGGTTCTTTTTCAGGTAACACAGCTGCTGATTTTACTGTATCGGCCGGATCCTTTTGTTCGGGGGGGTACGTCATTTGATACGGCTCAGAAACGCTGATGACGATTTTTCCGATATTTCCGCGGTCATCCAGACAGTGATACGCTTCTTTTATGTCTTCAAAGGAAAAGATTTTTGAGATGACAGGCTGAATGACTCCCTCTTCCGCCAGCCGCTGCAGTTCCAATTGATAATCCTTGACCTGATCCGGATTTTGAAGGGACAGCTTCCGCAAATCCACGCTGTGAAACGATTGATTGTTATGAAGGACGGACAAGTCGACTGATTTAGCGGATTTCAGCGCAGTCATGGCAATTTCGATATATCTTCCGCCCGGCGCCAGGCAATTCATTCCTTTTTGCATGGCATCACCGGCCAGGGTATTAATGACAACATCCACCCCACGGCCGCCGGTCATTCGCATGATTTCCGTTTCAAAATCTTCTTCTAAATAGCAAATGGTATTGTGGACCCCGAGCGAATGCAAATACTCAATTTTTTTCTGTGATCCGGCCGTGGCATATATTTCCGCACCGATATGCCGGGCCATTTGCACCGCGATCAGCCCCGTTCCTCCCGTCGCGGTCTGAATTAATATTTTTTCGCCTTTTTTAAGTCCGGCTTTCCGGAAGGCGTCTATCATTGTCACCGCCACGGTGGGAAGAGCGCATGCTTCTTCAAAGGTCAGCCGGGCCGGTTTATGATAGACTTGATGTTCTTTACATGTGATGAGATTCGCCTGAGATCCAAATTCCTCTCCCATGCCGACAATCACTTCATCACCTGGAATGACGGATGTTACATGCCTCCCTGTCTTGATCACGACGCCGCTTGCTTCAAATCCCGGAGTGAACGGATAAGGCGGCATCGTCGGGTACAGCCCTCTGACACAAAGCAAGTCTCCGAAGTTTAAAGAAAAGGCGCGGACGGCTATTTGAACTTCGTCATCTTTTGTCTCGGGCACTTCACTGCGGGCAATCGTCAGATCTTCAATGCCGCCCGGACGGTCAATCACAACCCGGAACATTCCCGAGTCATCGGACTTTGCGAAAGAAGGCGGCATACGTTCTTGTTTCGGTTTCTGATAACCGTTTTCCTTTCTTTCCGTCTGCAGAGGTTTTTCAGCAGGCCGTTCTTCCTGAAGCGCCGGGCGGATTTTCGCTCTTTCGGTCTCCAGAGATGAGGCTATGATGGTTTCGTATTCTTCCGAGATATAACCGGTCAGCAGTTTCACATGATAGTAATCAAATAAAATCGTTGTCTGCAGTGTAAGATTCAAACGCTTATTAATCTCGTTAATCACATTGACGGCCAAAATGGAATCAATGCCGTATTCAGAGAAATTCAGTTCTTCCTGAATATCCTCTTCTTTCATTTTTAATACATCGGCAATACTTGTTTTGATGACTGAGCGGACATGGGAAACGACCGATTCCCCATCAGCCTTAACAGCTTGATGCTCCTCTGGCGCGCGGCTGCGGGAAACAGGCTGTGCGGGCTTTCGGAAAACTTCGGCCGGGGCGGCGTATGGCTTTCTGCCGTCTCTGATCCCTTGCATCCGGACGAGTCCGTCACTCTCAGCTGCGATAATCTGCTGACCTAAATCATGAGCCGTTTCAGCAGGGAAACAAACCGCTCTGTATCCTTCCGAATGCAGCACACGCTCCCACGATTTTGGATATAAGCCGGGACTTCCCGGAATCCGAAGCTCAGCATCCTCATAGGACCACCAGCCGTCAAGCAGCCCGAAGGTTAAATGGGTAAAAACAGAACGATCGCTGATTTCGTTTATCAGAATCATTCCGTTGTATTTCAGAAGCGCTTTCAGACGGCGCAGTGTCAAACCGATATTTTTTGTGGCGTGAAGCACATTGGCGGCGATGACAATATCGTAAACACCCGTTTTGATATTTTGTGATTCGCAAGGCTCCTCCGCATTAAACAAGGCTGTTGTCAAATACGGCACATCAGGTCCGTATTCCTGTTCGGCATGCATTAAAAAAGCTTTAGAAACGTCCGTATAACAATATTCCGCAATCTGTTTTGCAAATGGTTGCAGTTTTGTAAACAGCATGGCGCTCGTTCCGCCCGTCCCGGCCCCTACTTCTATCAGCCTGATGCGGGCATCGGGGTGTTCTGTAAGATAGGCTTTCAGGTAAGCGGCCGCGGCATCTGCTAACACTTCATTAAAATAATCCGCGACAGGATTATGCTTATAAACACCTTCAACGAGCCGCATTGACGAATCGGGAAATACGATATCCGTAGCCGGACGTTCCCCTTTTAAAATGGAAGGCATCGCTTTTATCGTCGCCTCAGCCAATTCAGCTTGCGCAAGCTCCCCATTGGGAAGCAGGCGTTTATGGGCATTCCACTCATTCCAGACTGTGCGGCTGTCCGGACGCTGATCCGTGAGGAGGGTGATCGTGTATCCGTCATACGCGATATATCCGTTTTCTTTTAATAGATTCAGGCTTTCTTCCAGCCATCTGCCGTATGTGCCGATCACGCCGGCGCTCCGCATGGATGCTGCAGGTGTAGTGACAGGCTCGCTGAAAAACCCGATTGACTGTAATTGGTAAAAGAGCAGTTTGCAAAGAAGGCTGTTCATATGCGCAACTCCATTTCTTGTTTTAAAGTCTCAAGCCGTTCATTCCGATCCGGATTTTGCCGCTTGACGCTTTCCATAAATGAAGGCTTCGGGCCGGATATAACCGATATTGCATCTTGATCCGTCAGTGCGGCTAAGCCGTGCGGAGCAGCTTTGATGAATGCCGCTTGACTGAACGGTTCTGATAGTAAGACTTCCAGCGCCTCCATTGCTTCATCGGGTTCAATAGAACCGATCCCTGACGCCTCCATCCGTTTTCTGTAAGACGGGTCTGATACAACGCCCAGACTGCCCCAATATCCCCAATTCATGACTTTCACTTCACAATCAAGCAAGGAAGCGATATGGCGGGCAAAGGCGTCTTGAAATGTACACCCTGCCGCATAGTTGCTTTGCCCGGCATTTTTTGTGAAAGAATTAACGGATGAGAAAAACAGCACAAAATCAAGCGGTTCTCCCTTAAAAGCTTCGATCATTCGGACGCTCGTATTTGCCTTAGCTGAAAAAGCGTTTCTGAAAGAAGCTTCATCCATATTCGCCATACTTTTGTCGGCAAGCGTTATCGCGGAATGGATGACTCCCGTTATATTGCCGTATTGCTCTCTTACGGAACGGACGGCAGCCTTAAGCGCTGCGGCATCTTGAGCATCAGCCTGTATATAATGCGGCGCGGGGCCTGATAGCGCCAGCCTGTCTATTTTGCTCTGAATCTCCTGATCCTTCGGCCGCCTGCCGATCCATATTATCCGTGCCTTGTAACGGGTGATCATGTATTTGCTCCATGCTTCTCCGATGCCGCCCGCTCCGCCGATGACAGCATAAACGCCGCCTTCTCTGTACGACATACGCGGAGCGGAACTTGTCAGCACCCGGACTGTTTTTTGCTTGTGCCAAGCTCCGTTACGGTACGCGGCAGCATTTCCGTCCGGATCTGGAGGGAGGCGCCAGATGTCTTTCATTTCAGACGAATCACTGTCTTCTTCTGCATCAATCAGCCTGATATCCCAGTTCGGATATTCTTTTGCCAATGAACCGATCAAACCGTGTACACCTGCATGCTCAGGCTGCGGCAGATCACCCGGATACACGGACTGTGTCTGCCGGGTGACCGCCGTAAAGCTGATGTTTCGATTTCCATACCCGAGTGACAGCAGCGCTTTGATGAAACGGAAACATTGAATCACCCCATTCTCCTGCTCATCAAGCATTTCCTGACTGACGGATGCGGGTGCGAAACGATCCGGCGCAATCCATAAGAAATGGCGGATATCTTGATACCCGGCTGTCAATTTACGTAATGTTTGCTCGCTTGAATGATCCGGCGTCTCCGCCAGATGGGCGCGGGGCCACATTTTTGCCGCAGCCTTTATGGTATTTCCCGGCTTTCCGATGATCAGCAATTGTTCCTGATCAACCGCTCGATTTTCTTCCAGAGAAAAGAAAGTTTTGTCCCAAACAGGGGCAAGCAGCGCCGTCTGAACTTCCTGCCGTTTGCTTTCGGTTTGGTTTGTCTGCCGGACCGCCCGACAGACAAATCCTGTCAATCTCATACAAACAGCGCCGTTTTCATCACATAAATCAATATCCAGCGTCAGCGCTCCGTTATCTGACCGATCGCTCTGTTTGCGGACAAGCGCCCACATCGTTTTCTGAGTCGGCTGAAATATTTCTGCCTGCCTCAGGGAAAACGGCAGCATCGGAGTGTCTCCGGCAGTATCTGAACCGGCACCCAGTGACGCCTGAAACGCGGCATCTAGAAGACTCGGGTGGATGACAAACTGATCGGCGGTACTGTCTGCCGATTCCGGCAGCGACAGCCGGGCTGCAGCGCCCCTCTCTCCGATCATCAGCTGATCAATTCCTTGATGGCTCGGCCCGTATATCATACCCGCATGCCGGAAAGCCTGATAAACCTCATCAGACGTCATAACCGATTGGCCGCAGCCGGACAGCCAGCCCTCTAAGTGAACTGACGGAACCTCTGCTATCTCTCCTGATACCGCGGTGCCTTTACTGTATAAAATCCGTTCTCCCCCGGGTTCTTCCGATAGGCTGTAAATCGTAAATTCAATGTCTTCATTTTCCTTAAGGATAAGGCTGATATGGACTTCTACATCCGTCCCCTTATGAACGACAGGCCTCATCCATATGAGATCTTTCAAATACAGTCCTTTACGTCCGTCCGGCACAGCGCATGCGGCACGCTCAACGGCCGCCCTGGCCATTTCGATCACGGCGGCTCCCGGGAGCACCTTCTCCCCATTGACTGTGTGATCAGTGAAAAAGAATTCCCGTCCGGTAAAAACGGATGTGAATTTCAGCTCCCACAGATCGGATGTGTTTTCATGAAGCAGCGGATGGATCACCGTTTTGCCGTCATCCCTTTTTGAAACCGCCTCGGCTTCATCTTGAATCCAGCATCTGACCTTTGCAAACGGATAGGCGGGAAGGCTGATTCTCCGGGGTTTTCGTCCCGAATATAACAAGTTCCAGTCCACATCGACTCCCTGCACCCACATGTTCAGCAAATGACCGTACTTTCTCTTTTTCAGCCATTTGACCATGGCTTCCTGCAAATCTTCATCAGATTCAAACACAGCCACTGTCTCATGATTTCGCTTCGCCCGCCCCCTGTAAAGATGCGGTGCATTTTCATTTTCCAAGTACGATCTGAGCTTGTCCTCCAGCTCCTTAAGGGAGTCCGCAATGAGAGCCAGCCGCTCATCCATCGCTTCCCGCCCCGCTTGTAAAGTATATGCGACATCAAATAAGTCCGGCTGATCCGTATGCTTCTTTTGAAGAAAAGCAAGAAGGCGCTCCGCATATTCTGTCAGACGCTCCCCGTTTTTCGCAGACAGCAGAATGACAGCCGGCTCTTGGCTGCTGATTGCTTGTTTGACAGGAGCCTCATATTCTTCAATAATGATATGCGCGTTAGAACCGCCCGCACCAAAGCTGCTGATCCCCGCCCTGAGCGGCTGTTCTTCTCCGTCTGCGGCAATCCGTTTCCAATCTGTTAATTCCCGGCAGACGGAAAACGGCCCTTCGTCAAATTGGATATTCGGATTTAAAACATCCGCATGCAAAGATGGGGCGATTTGTTTGTGCTTCATCTGCAGCAGCACTTTTGTGACAGCGGCGATGCCTGCTGCCGATTCCCCATGTCCGATATTTGATTTGACAGACCCGATGAGACATGTTTCAGGAACATCACCGAATGCATCGGTTAAAGCCCGGATTTCAATCGGATCGCCTAATTTTGTCCCTGTCCCGTGCGCTTCCACATAGCTGATCTGGCCCGGAGATACCCCCGCCTCCTGTAAAGCTTGAGAAATAACTTCGCTCTGCGCCTTGGGGTTCGGTACGGTGTAACCGCTCGCTCTTCCGCCGTGATTAATGGCAGCTCCCTTAATGACGCCGTAAATCCGATCTCCGTCTTGTACGGCGTCTTCTAAACGTTTAAGAAGCAGCACCCCGACCCCTTCTGCCGGAATATAGCCGTCACCCCCGGCGCCGAAACTCCCGCAGTGTCCTTTAGATGAGATGAACTGCCCCTGGCTCAGCATGAAGTACTTGTTAGGATGAACGGTGAGATTCACTCCGCCGGCAAGCGCCGCGCGAATCCGATGATCCCGCAGATCCCGGCACGCCATGTACAATGAAGTCAGAGAACCCGAACACATCGTATCGACCGAAATGCTCGGCCCTTGAAAATCACAAAAATAGGAGACACGGTTAGCAATGGATGAAATCCCGCCGGGGAGCCCGATATGCCGTCCTTTCACTCCCGCTTCAGCCGCGAATAGCGGGTATTCCTGATACATGACACCGGCATACACACCTACCTGACGGCCCAATTCAGGTGATGTCCTCGTATATCCCGCATCCTCCATCGCCATCCACGCATGCATTAAAAACAGCCGTTCCTGAGGATCAAGGTGTTCCGCTTCACGGGGGGAAATCTTAAAGAACTCAGGATCAAAATCGGCGATCCCGTCAATGAATCCGCCCCATTTGCTGTAGATCGCTCCCGGCGCCGTACGGTCCTCGGAAAAGTAATGTTCCCATTTCCAGCGGTCTTTCGGAATTTCGGTAATACAATCCTTTCCTTGTTTGAGATTTTCCCAAAACGCATTGATATCATCGGCCTGCGGATACTTGCCGGAAATTCCGACAATGGCAATATCCAGCGGGTTTCCTTTCGTTTTCTGACGGCTTTGATTCCCGGATGGGGCAAAAGACGCATTTTCAAGCCGATTTGGCTGAAGCACTTCTTTCACAGACGCGTTTTTCAATTCCGCCAGCTGTTCTCCGGTATGGCTGAGGACTGCGGCGTCAAATGAGAGGAACCCGTCTTTTTTATGTTTGATTGTATTCACCACATAGACGGTATCAGACATGACAGGTCCGTAAAGCGTCAGCCTCTCAATCATGAGCGGGACGTGAATCCGCTTTTTCAGCTGCAATTCTTCTTCACCGAGCGACATATAACAAGAATTCAATATAAGCGGGTCAAATGCAAAGTGATGCAGATCGCCTTTTTCTTTTTTTCCTGATAAGTCCAGCTGCAATAAAAAGGAGCTCTCACTCATTTTGTATCCCGCCGTTACCGTTTTCAGCATCGGGCCTATCGTGAAGCCGGCAACCGAATCGTACAGACGGGAAATGACATCCGGCGCCACCTTTTGTGCATGCGACTTCATTTGTTCAACGTCATATGATTTTTTTACGGATGCCTCTGTATATCTGATTATTTCTCCTTCGGCACACGTCTTCCGGCTTTCTTTACCGGAGACAGAGCAGCTTGCGGTAAAGCGTTCGGCACTCTTTTCTGCCGCAAATGAAATGTCAACATGTGCGGCCTCTCCCGGCTCCAGCGTGACGGGCCCGCCCGTAAAACGGATATCTTTCAGCTCGGCGGGATACGTGTCGGAATGAGACGTTCCGGATGCATCAAGCACCAGACACGGATACACTACACCCATCAGTGCCGGTTTGCCGAAAACCAGATGATCCTGAAGGAATGCTTCATGTTCATAGAAAGTAAATGTCTGACTGCCTGATTGCGTTTCAGAGACCGGTGCTGCATTCGCAACAAGGCCGGAAGATTCATCTGTCCCTTTTGTTTTTATGTCTTCAAGCAGCTCGGATATGCTGCTGCATTCAAATAAAAGAGTCGGATTCAGACGCAGATCAAACGCCTCTTCGATGTCTTTAATAATGGCCAGAAGCTGTGACGATTCAAGACCTAATTCAAAAAACACGGTGTGCGCATCATTTCTTGTGACAGGACGGCCTACGTATGTTGAGAAAATGCGGTATAAGGTTTCCTCCATCTGCTGAACGCCTGGTATCAGCTGCCGGTCTGTCCGCACCTTTTTGGCTGTCAGGCCGAGCAGTGAAGCAATATGCGCACCGCTGGGGTTGTAAAAGTCAATATCCATTTTCACCATTTCAGACGGCGTGCCGGACTTTTTCGAAATCACCGCGTAACAGCGCTCCGTAACCGTCTCAGCGGCAATAAACGAATCATAATAAATCGGTAAAAACAAACCGGCGCCTGCAGCTGTCTGCAATACGCCGGAGGCCATGGCGGCACCGTCCATCAGCGCGGGATGAAAGAGAGTGCCGGGGAGATTTTCCTGGCATGAATCAGACTGCCGAATATCAAGGAAACATTCCTCTTCATTTGCATAGATCTCTCCCTCCGGCTTCATCAGCCCGTCATGCGTCAGTCCGCGGCTTCTCGCGTCTTCGTAAACCGTATGCAAAGAGACTGATGGAAGTGCGGCTTGTTGTTTTTTCTCCTCTGCGTCAAGGCGCCTATCTGATGAGAAGACTCCTTCATGCACCTCCGCTGATAAGAAAACCGTCCCGGAATCCGCCCCGCAAATCGAGGCAGTCCAGAACTCCTTTTCTTTACTGAATATGACACTCACATCAAGCCGCTCTGACCGCTTCACTGATAAAGGATGATAAATGGTCACCCGTTTCAGACAGATGGAACGGAATGAAAGATCAAGGCTTTGCTTTGCCAGCTGATACAGCATATCAATATAGGCCAGACCGGGCATGACAGATTCGCCGTGAACAAGATGGTTTTTCATAATGGGATGTTCTGCCGTCAGGCGCAGATTCACTGTTTTTTTCATGGTTAGTCCCCTTTTAAAAACGTCACGTTGTCACCTGCCAAAACGAGTCTGCAGGTGCAGTGCTTGTCTCTGCTTTTTTCTCATATTTCTTTAAAAGATCCGCAATGTCTGTTTTTTCATTACTTGTTTTTTCTGCTTCATTCTCCGTGCTGTTCCAGCCGCCCAAAAGGGGGTAGTGTTTTTTTCTGAATTCCGGCGGCTGAGGCGCCCGGTGATGTTCCCGCTGCCTTTCACCTCTGTATTCTTCAACGAGGATATGAGCATTTGTCCCGCCGTCAGGAAATGAACTCTGAGCTGCGACGCGGGGTTTCTTCTCTGAATGCCAATCAACGGGTTCACGATTAAAATGAATACGCGACGCTTCAAAGTCATAATGTTCAAATGGCTCACGCGCTGATAAGAAAGGCGGAATCCGCTTATGATAGACGCTCAGCACACATCGGATGAAGCCCGCAAGACCTGAAGACAGAAGCAAATGCCCTACATTCGGTTTCACCGATCCGATCCGGCAGGGCAGAAGCGTTTTCCGGTTCAGCTGATAGACATCTGAGAGCGCCTTGATTTCCACCGAATCAACGATTGGGGAACCGCCTCCGTTCACTTCTATATATCCAATGTCTTCGGGCGACTTTTCCGCCATGTCAAGCGCAGTTTGAATGGCGTCTCTCTGCGCTCTTATATTCGGTGAACCGGGACCGAGCGTCCGGCCGTCATTGTTTACCGAGACGGCTTTTATGACGCCGTAAATACGGTCTCCGTCCCGCACCGCATCGCTCAATCGTTTGATAAAAACCGCCCCCGCTCCTTCTCCGAGCACTTCTCCCGCTGATTCACGGTCAAATATATGAAACACGCCGTTCTCATTTAAAATATGGCGTGCTCCGAATAACCGGTGCGCGGACGGAGATAAGAGCAGACTCACCGAACCGACTAAGGCCGCGTCAATCCTTCCGGCCAAAAGGGCGTCTTTTGCAAAGGACAGCCCGATCAGCCCTGAGGAACATGCTGTATCCACGACAAGGCTCGGCCCTGTGACATTCAAAAATCGTGAAATGTTGGCCGCCAAATAGTTTTGCCCCGCCCCCAAAATCGGGTTAGGCGCCTGCAGGATATGTTCCATACCGGCTGAAGGCTGCGCCCTGCCGCCGATGTACACGCCGACTTTCCGGCCCGATAAATCCTTTTGGCCGTACCCGGCATCATAAACGGAATGAACCGCTTCTTCTAATATGATCCGCGCCTGCGGGTCCATAACTGCCGCGTCTTTTTCAGAGATGCCGAAAAAGCCCGCATCAAACATGTCGATATCATCAATCCACCCCGCATAATCCTTTGCATTTGCTGTTGCATGCCAGCGCGATGCGGGGACAGGCCGAATGGCGGTGTTTCCTTTCATCAGCAGCTCCCAAAAAGCATCCGTTCCGCCCGCCCCCGGAAAACGGCAGGACATGCCGACAACGGCAATATCGTCTTCGGTATCCGCTTTCGGCTTCATGAATGTTCTCTCTTCAGAGGCGGCGGTTACATCAGGCTGGACGTCCCCGTCTTGAACGAAACCATTTTCTTTTGTCACAAAATCGGCTTCATGATGCGCTGCGAAATAGTCAACCATTTCTGTAATCGTTTGATATTGAAGCATTAAGGACGGTGTTAACTTTATGCTGATCCGTTTTTGCAATGATTGAACCAATTCCGCAAAGAGTATTGAGTCAATTCCGTATTCATCAAACGGCATATCATCTTTTATCTGCTCATCCGTCATTTTCAGTTCTTCGCTGAAAACGGTGCGCACCCATTGACGAATCATATCCTTCACCTTTTGGTCACCGGCAGTGCTTTTTTTCATGTGAGCTTCAGTTTTCTTCACCTTCAGAAGATCACCAAAATCAGCCTTACTGTCTTCGGGAACACAAGGAATTCCGCAGCTTTGTCCGTTTAAAATGATGTAATCTAAAAACTTCAGTCCGTCTTCGGCAGACAGCCTGGAAAGTCCTGATTTTTGATAAGCAGGTGTTTCCGGCAGGCCTTCAGCCATGCCGGTTTCTTTCCAGACGGGCCATTGAACGGCTTTAACAAACACGTTTCCTTTACCTGCCTGATGATTTGCAAAAGAGTCCATAAATGAATTAGCCATCGCGTAGTCACTTTGCCCCGCAGCAAGCGAAGGGATCAGACCCGAAACGGATGAGAACAAAATAAAAAACGACAGCGGCTCATTCCGAACGGCTTCATAGAGATCGCAAAGCCCAGTTACTTTCGGTGTGCAAACGCTTTCGATCTCAGTTTCGGTTTTGTTATAAAAAGCGGGGTGTTCTCCCATTGCACCCGCGCAATGAAAAACACCGGTAATCGGTCCCATCGTGCCGCGGATGCTGTCCGTCATGTTCCGGAGCCCCTTTTGATCCGTAAGAGAAACGCTGTAATAACGGATCTCCGCACCCCGCTCGGCTAACCTCTGCATCCGCTCGGCTTTTTCCGGGAGAATGCCGTCCTTTTTCATGTCTGCCCACTCCGAGGAATCGGGAAGCGGCTCCCGCCCCATGATGACCAGTTTTCTGCACCCGCGTGAAACGGCATGCTCCGCCGCAATTGCGCCGATCCCGCGCGATCCGCCCGTTATTAACAGCACATCATCAGACGAATAGGAAAGCTCAGGCGCCACAGACACATTCGTACCCGGCTTCAGAAACGGCACATAACGGCGATTCAGCCTGTAGCAGCATTCACTGCCGCTTTTGGCCCGCGGCTGTAAAAATTCAGTCTCAATCTGTCTGCTTAATTCTTCTGTATGCTCAATCTCACAATCGCTATCTATCGTAAAAGAATGAATGTTGGCATACTCAGCGCCCATCATCCGGTACAGCCCCGCCGTTTTCGCCCCTTGCATCAGAGGTTTACTTTCCTTGAAAGGCTGGAGGCGGTGTGTCACTTGGCTGAACACAGCGCCCCTATGACGGAATGATTCAAGAGCCTGCTGTAAAAAGGCAAGCTTTCCGTGTTCTATCTCTTCCCGCCGTTCATATTCCGCGTCATATGCGGTTATGTCGACGACCCCGAGTATCTGTTTGTTTTGAAGAGACTCCCGCACTCTGCCGTAAAGGTTTCGCCCCGATGCGGCGGCGTAATAATCGGCGCCGTCTTTTGCCTGATGGATGAAGCAAATCGTTTCAATATGGCTGTTTCCTTTAAAAAGAGCATCGGCCAATCGGCTTGTCTTATCAGTTGCAAGTATCATTACTGTTCCTGATAATGCTTCAGATTCCGCCGGATCTTGCTGCTTCCAGTCTTTTTGAAGAATAATCTTTTGGTTTTCCGCCGGTTCGTCTGTCTGTTTCCGGATATCCGCGGGCACAGGCACCCAATACCGCTCCTTCGCGAACGGATATACAGGAAGGCTGACCCGTTTCGGCTTCTCTCCTTCGTATAACAGGCTCCAGTCAACGGCGGCTCCTTTTGCCCACTCAGTGAGCAATCTGGAATATTGCTTGTTTTTCAGCAGCCCGGCCATTCCTGCTGATGAAATATCATCTTGAGCACGTCCGCGGAAACATCCTTCAATTTCTGTTTTCCGTTCAAGCACATCCTTCAGTTTCGCTTGCAGGCCGCAAACGGATGTAACGATCAATGCCAGCCGTTCAGGCATCGCTTCTCTGCCTGTTTGAAGCGTGTAGGCCAGGTCTTTAAGGTTGACTTCTTTTTCCCGTAAAAAGCGGTCATACCGTTTGACATATTCTAATAGGCGTTCTTCATTTTTTGCCGAAAGCAGAAACAGAACCGGCTCGTCTTCCCGTATATTTACCGATTTCTTTTCAGCCTGCGGCGGCAGATATTCTTCTATGACAAAATGGGCATTGCTCCCGCTGGCGCCAAAAGAACTTAAACCCGCTCTTCTCGGCAGGTCAGAATGTGACGGCCGTTTCCATTCTTCCAGCCGGTCCGCCACATAAAACGGCGTGTCCGGAAACGGAATATGGGGATTCAGCGTGTCCGTGTGCAATGACGGAAAGATTTCTCCATGCTTCAGCTGCAAAAGCACCTTTGTTAATCCGGCGATTCCGGCCGCTCCTTCTAAATGGCCGATATTTGATTTAGCAGAGCCAATGGCGCAAAACCGCTTCTTGTTTGTCCATTTGCGGAATGCGCGGCTCAGCCCTTCAATTTCAATCGGATCACCCAGAGAGGTGCCTGTTCCGTGGGCTTCAATATAGCTCAGTGTCTCCGGATCAATGCCGGCACTCTGAAAAGAATCTGTAATGACTTCCGCCTGTGATGCCGGATCAGGCACGGTCAAACCGGATGTTTTTCCGACATGGTTTAAAGCGGAGCCTTTTATGACGCCATATATCGGACAGCCCATTCTTTCCGCTTCTTGAACGGTTGTCAGTAACACCGCGCCGACGCCTTCTCCCGGCACATAACCGTCACCGCCGTCGGCGAAGCTTTTGCAGACGCCTTCTGAAGACAGAAATCCGGCATTCGCCAAAAACGCATATTTATGCGGGTGTGTGACCGCATTCACACCCCCGGCAAGGGCGAATTCGCACTCCCCCCTTTTAATGCTTTCACATGCCAAATGTATGGATGTGAGCGAAGAAGAGCACATCGTATCAACAGCCATTGACGGCCCTGTAAAGTTCAGGCAGTGAGACACGATATTCGGAACAGAGGCAGGCGTCACGCCCATAGACAGCGGTGTGCCCCGCTGTGTGATTTCAGCGCCGAACAGCTCATAATGGCTCCAAAACACACCTGCGAATACTCCGACGCGTTTTCTCTTTTGTGAAGATGGCCCGCGCGCCGTTCTGTCCTGATAAAAACCGGCATCTTCACAAGCTTCCCAAGCCGTCTCTAAAAACAGCCGCGCCTGCGGGTCCATCATTTCAGCCTGGCGCGGAGTCAGATTGAAAAACAGCGGATCAAAGCTGTCTATGCGATCTAAAAATCCTCCGTAACGGTAGAACTGATCTGCTTCATATGAGAAAGGATAACCTTTCCATCTGTCCTTCGGCATTGTTGTGATGCAGTCTTTTCCTGAGCGCAGATTTTGGTAAAATTCATCGATGCTTCCCGCCTGCGGGTATCTTCCAGCCAATCCGATTACCGCAATATCGTGCTCTTCTGTGTGTCTCTCTTGTTTTCGGCTCCTTCTCTTGACAGCTGCATGGGATAATGAAGAGCGGTTCTTGTCTGCCACCTGATCCAATCGGCCCATGCTTTCAGTTACAGCCGGCTCCTTCCCGTATAAAATAACAGATTGCAGCTTGCCGAGTCGCAGCATATATTCAAGTGAAGCCATCCCTTCCCCAGTCGGAAGCGGGCTGGTGCCGGTTGCATCATTCATGATCTCTTTCATCAAGCTGTCAACCTGCATGCCGCCATCTTCCCAAAGCGGCCAGTTGATCGTCATAGAAGCCCCGGTCCGTTCGCCTTTTTCCGCTTTGCAATCGCGATATTTCATATATTCATCCATAAAAGCGTTCGCTGCGGCATAATCTGTCTGGCCCGCATTTCCGGCCAACGCCGAGAATGAGGAAAATACGGCGAAAAATTCAAGCGGTTCATGCCGTGAAGCTTCGTCCGCATGAATCAGGCCGCTGATTTTCGGCAGAAACACCTGCTTCAAGTCAGAACTGTCTTTTTGGATGATAAATTGATCTTTTAAAACACCGGCGCAATGAAAAATGCCCGTCAGCCGGCCGAAGGTTTCTGTAATCTGAGCAAATGCCCGCTCTGTTTCGGCTTTATTGCCGATGTCCGCTTGAACGTAAAGAACTTCTGCGCCCAATGCTTTCAGTCTGCTGATCTTCTCAGACTGTTCCGGCGAACGGCCGATGAGTGCGAGCTTCACCTTTTCTTTTTCTGCAAGGTGACGGGCAAGCAGAAATCCAAGACCGCCGAGACCTCCTGTAATGACATATACGCCGTTTTGTTTCCAAGGAGACTGTGTCTGCCCGTCCAGTTTCTCAATACGTTCGAACAATCTGATCTGCCGCATATTGTCTTTATACCGAATGTCTGTGCAGCCTGCATAAGAGCAGTCTGCTTCTGTTCTAATGATTGCGGCCGTCTCACTTGGCAATCTCTCATTCTTGTCACAGAAGGTGATCACCTGAGTGCGAAGAGCCGGATTTTCCAGATGTGCCGTTTTCAGCATAGCCCCGAGAGCGGAAGACAATGCCGCTCCATTCTCAACGGCGCATACAAGCTGAATCAATGTATGTTCTTTCGGATGGTCTGTCAGTTCCCGTTTGAGCATACGAAATATGCGCTCGGCATCTGCTTCAAACTGCTCATCTGCAGCCTCATGCTCCCTTTTCAGTTCTATCACTTCCGCTTCCGGGCAATGTGCGCCGAGTTCACCGGTGAGACGGGGTCCTGCATCGGCAGCGATAATGAGATGACGGGTGTGTTTTTGCCCGTTCTGCACCGCCGTTTCCAGCGGATGATCTTTCCAGGCGGGTTCAAAAAACAGAACCTCATCAGCGATGTCAGCATCTGATGTATGCTGTTCTTCGGCCGAATCTTTCAGCACACAGCCCGCTTCATTGATAAGGTAATCCGCAAGGCGGCGGACTGATGAATATTCAAAAAGCAGTGTCGGATAAAACTGCTGCTGAAAAGTCTGCTCTAATATCTTTACAAGCTTCAGCAAATGCGCCGAGTCAAGCCCCATATCATAAAAGCCTTTCCTCACATCAATATCCTGTGCCGGACGATTGATCAGCCTGGCGATTTCCGACTTTATGTAAGTCACCATGTTTTGTTCCGGCGTTTGCTGTTCAGACACGTCTTCTGCGGCCACAGGACTTTCGGGCTCACCACGGCCGCTTCTATTCTGCTGAGGCGGCTTCTCTTTGTCTATCAGATGGGTAATCATATTCGCTTGTCTGACCCTTTTTACTGTCAGTTTCTCACATTCGGCCAATACGTTCCCTGCCCTGTCGTAAATCGTGAAGTCGGCCGAATAAACATCAGGTTCGCTGTCTGATGCGCCGCTTTCAGTGCGGCTGTTTTTCGCAGAATAAGTGTAAATCGTTTTCGGAAACGGCTGATACATGCAAAAACGATTGATCATAAAAGGAATATAAGGTGTGTCATTTTGCTTTTGGGCCGACAATGCAAAGGAAGAGCCGGCAAGGGTGGACGCATCTAAAAAAGCCGGATGCGCCTTAAATTTCTCCCGGAATCCTTCAGCCAAATCACTCAGAGTGAGCTCCATTAATTCTTCTTTATCCTGAAGCTGATAAACGGCCCCTTCATTTTTCATAAACTCGCCATGTTCAATATGGCTTCTTCTTGCAATTCCGTAAATGTCATGCATGTCCCATTTTCGGCTTGCGTTTTTCATGAATGCTTCAATATTCAGTTCTTTTGCCCGGGGCGTGTCTTTTTGCAAATAAAGCTGGCATTCCATATTCTCATCCCGGTTTCCGCCAAGCGGTGTGCCATTTTTTGCTTTTTCGCTAGTGATCTCAACTTTCCAGCTGTCACGCGCCGGCGTAAAGGTCACATACAGGTGTTTATCAAACTCTTCAGATGTTACAACAGGCTGCTTAAAAATAATCTGTCTTAATTCTATAGGCCGTTCACCGAGATACCCGGCGGCGAGCCGATACAGCATATCTATTAAAGTCACGCCCGGGAGGACGCGGATTTGATGAACGCGATGATCCCGGACGATATAATTCGTATGGCTGATTTTCTGCAGGAACGTTTTGACTTGATCGGTGGCAACTGCCAATCTATCACACCTCGCTTATTTCAAACATTGCTTCTGTGCCCGCCTCATTTTCTTCTGCTTCGGGCAACTGTGCTTTTTCAGGCCAATACCGCTGTTTTCGGTATACTGTCTGGCCGGCTTTCGGTTCCATGGTCGCTTTTCGCTCTTTCGGAATTCCTTCGTTGCTGACAATGATATGGGCGTTATTCCCGCCCAAACCGAACGCGCTGACCCCGGCCCTGAGTATCTCTTTTTTTCCGTCCCACCGCTTCAGCTCAAGCACAGGATAAAGCGGTGAATCATTAAATTGAAAGCGGGGGTTCGGTTTATGGCAATGCAAAGTCGGCGGCAGTTCTTCATTGGCAATCGCCAGCAAAACTTTGATGATTCCCGCCGCGCCCGCCGCACTCAGCAAGTGGCCGATATTGCTTTTGACGCTTCCTACACCGCAAAATTGTTTTTCATCGGAATAAGCAGACAAGACATTGGTTAATCCCTTTAATTCAATCGGGTCGCCGATCAATGTACCGGTTCCGTGCGTCTCTACGTATGTCATGGTGTCCGGCTCGATTTCCGCTGATTGAACCGCCTGCTCAATCAAGTCCTGCTGCGCCCGGGGATTCGGCGTCGTCACGCCCATTGTGCTGCCGTCATTATTAATCGCAGAGCCGTCAATAACGCCGTATATTTTATCTTCGTCTTCTATCGCTTTTTCGAGCGGCTTCAGCATCAGCACACCGCAGCCCTCTCCTATTCCTGTTCCGTCCGCATCGGCATCGAAAGATTTTGAACGGCCGTTTGGCGATAAGATTCTCGCCGCGCTCATTGTGAGAAAAGGTTTTTCATCAAGCAAAATGTCAACCCCGCCCGCAAAGGCCGCTTCCGCTTCTCCATTTTGAATAGCCTGCACGGCCAAATGAATTGCCGTTAGCGAACTGGAGCAGGCCGTATCTACGACCAGGTTGGGCCCTGTAAAGTTATAAATGTGCGCCATATGTGCGGTAATAAAATTTTGCCCCGCGCCAATAATCGCGTCTTTTTGCAGATATTGAAATTTCTGATGAAACGCACCTGCCCTTGCACCGGCAAAAACGCCGATACGGCGGCCCCAGAGATCCTCTTTTTGATAACCGGCATCGGCCAAAGCTTCCGCGCTCACTTCGAGCCACTGCCTTTGCAGCGGGTCTATCATCGGTGCCAGCGTTTCTGAAATATTAAAATACTCCGGGTCAAATTGATCAATATCGTGAATAAAACCGCCCCATTTACTGATGCTTTTTCCTTCTTGATATTCACCCGGCTGATAGTGTTCCCCGGTGTCCCATCTGTCCGGCGGAACTTCAGTGACGGCATCCGTTCCGCTGCGGAGATTCTTCCAAAATTCTTTTATATCCCCCGCTTTCGGAAAATGACAGGCCATGCCGATGATCGCAACCTTTCCCCGTTTCTCAGGCTTATCTGCCGTTTTTTTGCTCCGTTTCGGCGTCTTCTGCAAAGGAACCTTCTCCGCGGAAACTGCTGCATCTGCCGAAAAAGCTTCCGGACAATGTGCGGCTAAATAATCCGCGAGCTGTTCTATGGTAGGGTGTTCCAGAAGGACAGTCGGATCAATTGAAACGGACGGCAGTTTTTGATCAATCTTTGTCAGTACTTGCGCCAGAAAGATTGAATCCATTCCGTATTCCTGAAAAGGCACATCGATATCCATATGCGTTTCATCGATACTCAGCTCTTTTGCCAAAAGCGACTTCAGCCAAGATTGAATATCAATCCGGTTATGTTCCCGTTTTTTTGTTTCAGGAGGTTTGGAAGCTGCTTTCATTCCTTTATGGGCGGCTGGCTTGGCGTTTTCCAGCGCTTTGATGTCCCAATCATGTTTCACTTGTGCCGGCAGCACGACAGCTCCGGGTCTTTCTCTTAAAATGTAATCAAGCATCTTGAGACCTTCCGCGTCAGAGTGCCGCAGCAATCCCGTTTGCTCATAAATCCCGCTTTTTATATCCTTGCTCATGCCCGTCTCATCCCATGCCGGCCATTGTATGCTGATGATGTCGCTCTCATTGTTTTCTGCAAAATAGTCCATGTAAGAATTAGCCATCGCATAATCACTCTGTCCCGCCGCAAGAATCGGGACGGCTGCCGAGACAGATGAAAACAGGACGAAAAATGCCGGCGCATCATCCTTTACACTCTCATACAGACTGTGAAGGCCGTCTGCTTTCGGGGCGAGCACCCGCGCAATACTGTCTTTGGATTTGCGGAGAAAAGCAGGGTTTTCACGGTCCGCAATTCCCGCGCAATGCAGAATGCCTCCGACAGGTCCGAGCGTTGAGGTTACCTCTTTTATAAGCCGTCCGACTGCCTGCTTATCCGTCAGATCAACTGCTGAGACGCACACTTCTACGCCTTGTGATTCCAGCTGCCGGATAAGCTGTATTTTTTCCGAAACGACAGGGTCTGTCTGCTCAATATCCCACTCGGTTTTCGGCGGCAGCTCCTTTCTGCCTGTCAAAAGCAGCTTCTTCACACCGTATGCGGAAACGAAATGCTTGGCGCATAAAGCGCCGAGTCCGCGCGTTCCTCCGGTTATCATCAGGACGGCGTCTTTTGGAAACGCAGTCCGGTCTGTTTGCACGGCTTCTGGTTCAATCTGATCAGTCTGCCGAAGAACATAGCTGAAGCGCATGCCGTCCCTGCAGCAAACAGCAGATTCCGTTAAGTCTGATTCAATTTCTTGTTTAATAAAAGCGGCTGTCTGCTCCAGCGGCTCTTCAGGATCAATATCGGCGTGACAGGTGAGAATATGGCTGTATTCATGCCGCAGCATGCGATAAAGCCCCGCTTTTTCAATACCATGCATAGCGGCCGCCTTATTTTTGAAGGATTCAAGCCCTTTTGTAAGATAAAGCATTTTTATGTTTTCTTGTCCGCGGCCGTATTCAATCAGCTGCTGCAGCGATGCCACCCAGCTGATGTCCTGCCGCTTTTGTCGGGAGCCGCAGCCGGTGAAGTCAATAAACCCCGAATAGATGGCCGCATTCGGATCCTGTAAGAAAGAGATGAGCTGATTTTCCTGCACAATGTCAGCATCATTCAGCTGTTTTTTCACCTCGGCGGCAAGGTCTTTTGTATCCTCGGAGACGATGAGCGCTATTTTGCTGTTGAACGGCTCGGATGAAGACACTGCCTCGCACGGTTCCCATGTTTTTTGCAATACTACTGTTTTTTGATTCGAAAGCGGCAGCTGCTCCCGTTTCGGCACCCAATAGCGGTCGGCTCTGAACGGATAGGAGGGCAGGCTGATGCGGCGCGGCTTACTGTCCGTATACAGCTGCTCCCAATCTGTGTCAAATCCGTTTGCCCAGAGCCGCAGCACTTTCCTGTATTTCTTTTTCTCAAGCCAGGCGCTGACGAGGTCAGCAGCGTCTTCATCGTCTGAGAACATGGAGATCGTGTTATTCTCGCGTTTTTTACGGCCGCTGATGATATCTTCGCTGTTTTTTCCCAATAGAAACGCGTTCAGTTTTTCAGTCAGTTCCTCTGCGGAGCCTGCAATGATTCCCAGCCTCGCTTCCATCGCATCCCGTCCGGTCTGCAGTGTGTATGCGGCATCTGCAAGATCGATATGGCGGGATGATCCGTTTTGGATAAAATCGCGAAGGAGACGCGCTCTTTCTTTCAGCCGCTCTTCATTTTTAGCCGACAAAACAAAAAGAGATGACGCTTTCTCACGGGTTTCCTGCTGTTCCGTCTCACTTCTGCCCATGTATTCTTCAATAACGATATGCGCATTGACGCCTCCGAAACCGAATGAGCTTACACCCGCCCGGCGGGGCAGGACCCGGCCGTTTTCATCACGCAGCGCTTCCCACTCCTTTGTTTCTGTCACAATGTAAAACGGGCTGTCCTTCAATTTGATATGGGGATTGATGTTCTCGCAATGCAGACTTTTGGCGAGCGTCCGATGTTTCAGCTGCATCAATACTTTGATAACGCCCGCAATACCTGCCGCGAGCTCCAAATGTCCGATATTTGTCTTCACTGAGCCTATCCCGCAATATCCGCCCGGAGCCCCGTCTGTTTGGAAAGCTTTTTTCAATGCATTGATCTCAATCGGATCTCCGAGTGCCGTTCCTGTTCCGTGCGCTTCTATATAAGTGATCGTTGACGGGTGAATACCGGCTTTTTGATAAGCGCTTTTCAGCACATCCGTCTGAGCCTGCGGATTCGGCGCGGTAAGCGACGCTGAGCGTCCGCCGTGATTTTCCGCTGTACCGCGGATGAGGCCGTAGATGTGATCCCTGTCATGCTCTGCCTCTGAAAGCTTTTTCAAGACAATCATGCCGGCACCTTCTCCTCTGACATAACCGTCAGCCTGATCGGAAAATGTTTTGCAGCGCCCGTCTTCACTGAGCATGCCTGCTTTTTGAAAACCGATATGCCCTTCAGGCGTGACGATCGTGTTGACGCCCCCTGCGACCGCCATATCACAATCTCCCGTTTCAATGGCTTTTACCGCGCGGTGAATGGCGACTAAAGAGCTTGAACAAGCGGTTTCTACCGGCTCGCTCGGCCCGTGAATATCAAGAAAATAACTCATCCGGTTCGGCCCGACGGACGGCACGATTCCGGTCATCGTATACCCCTCGACAGGAAGACCCGCCTTATTGATTAAGGTTTGATATCCGCTTCCCAATGTGCCGGTGAAAATACCGGTTTTTGTTCCGGCAATCCGTTTTGCTGAGTACCCCGCGTCTTCAATGGCTTTCCACACATACATCATTAATAGACGCTGCTGAGGATCCATCATTTCAGCTTCTTTCGGAGATATCCCGAAAAACAGCGGGTCAAACCCGGCGATTCCATCTATAAAACCGCCCCATTTAATTGACGTTTTATTTGCATCCGCTGCCGGATCGCCGTAATATTCGCGCCAATCCCAGCGATCTCGGGGAATTTCTGTGATGCAATGCTCCCCTTTTTGTAAACGTGTCCAGAATTCATCTATGTCTTTCGCCTGCGGAAAAATACCGCTGATTCCGATAATGGCTATCGGTTCGGTTTTTTCTTCTGATTTTCCTTTTACGGATACGGGCGTTTCCCGCTTGACATGAACGGCCGCCGGAGCTTCAGCTTTTCTTATTCCGGCTTTTGGAGCGGTTTTTAAACTCTCTCTTTCTAAGCCGCTGAACGCTTCTTTCCATTCAGATATCAAATGACCGCTCAGTTTGCGCAATGTCGGAAATTCAAAGAAGATAGTCGGGCTGAGCTCAAGCTGATAAGTCCGATTTAATAGATTTGTAAATTCAGTGAAGATGATCGAATCAAATCCGTATTCCGTCAGTTCGCTGTCAGCCTCAATATCTTTCATGCTTACCTTTAAAAGATCTGATACATGCCGCTTTAGTTTCTCTTGAACCTGATCTTTCAGATCTCTTGCATCTGCCACTGCCGGAGCTTGTCCGGCGGCGCTTTGTTCTTCCCCCAGATCGAAAATATGGCTGCGGATCCGTTTTTCGTCGCCCTCTGCCACCATGACCTGGTGTTCTCCGGAGGCAAAAGCCGCGTAAAGCGCCTGGATGCCTGAGGCTGATCGCATAGCTTTCATTCCGGTCTGTTCGTACATCAGCCGTTCGGTCTCTTTGTCCACGCGCATACCTCCTTCTTCCCAAAGCGGCCAGTTGACAGACAGGGTCTGCCCGCTCCGCTCGTTGTCCCGCACGAGACGGTTCCGGCGGGCTGCATAAACATCCATAAATGCGTTGGCTGCCGCATAACCGGCCTGCCCCGGATTTCCCATGCCTCCCGCCAAGGAAGAAAACAGAATAAAAAAGTCCAGCCGCACATCTTTCGCTGCTTCATCAAGATTGATAAGCCCTTTCACTTTCGGCGCCATGACGGTCTTCCGTTCGTTTTCTGTCTGGTTCAGAATGTAGTTGTCAGCAATTACGCCTGCGCCGTGAATGATCCCGTCGAGTGTTCCGTGCTCCTCCTGTATGCCGCGGACGAGGGCGATGACCGCCGCTCTGTCTGTCACGTCAACCGGTTGATACAATACGCGGGCGCCCGACGCTTCCAAGCGCCGTAAGCGGGCGGAGCGCTCTTCATCAAGCGCTTCTGCCCTTCCCGTTAATACGAGGACAGCGTTTTTGACGCGGGAGGCTATTTCTTCAGCGAAAATCAGTCCGATGCCGCCCGCTCCCCCGGTGAGGAGGTAGACCCCTTCGTCTTTCCACGGAACGGCGCCGCTTTGAGAGGCCGGCAGATGACGCCAGTCTCTGACGAGACGTTTGCCGTCTTCATAACGGATTTCCGCTTGTTCAGGATGCGCCCGGTTTTCTTTCAGCTTGGCAAGAAGCGCTGATGCTGACTCGTCCGGATCGGCTTGGATGACTTGGCCGTACAGCTTCGGATGTTCAAGGTGAGCCGTTTTCAGGAAAGCGGCCAGCCCCGCCAATACATTGTCTTCCCCCCTGTCGGGGACAAGAAGCTGGATCAGCGTTTTTTTCTTCTGTTTTTCTTTGATAAGACGCTTGACGATCGCTGACAGCTCCGCCGCGCAGGCGTCATAACGGTCTTCAATCGGACCTTCGCCGTCAGCCGCACATACGGCGCCGCTTATGTCCTCAGCGTTCATTCCGCCATACAGCGTCACGTATCTGAAAGACTCTTCTTGTCCGCCGCCTTCACCCGGCGGTGATTCCTGCCACTTTGGCTGAAGCAAGAGCGGTTTTTCCTCCGTTTCCTCTTCCAGAAAACGGGCGGTGAGCCCCGTCAATCGGACACATACCGCACCGTTTTCGTCACACAGCTCAATATGATAGGCGCCGTCCTTTGAGGAAAGCACCGCCCACATCGTCTCCCGGCACGCAGAAAACACCTGCATATCCTGCAGGGCAAACGGCAGAAACGGCCGTCCGGACGCGGAACCGTCTGAGAGCACGAGACCGATAGAAGCCTGAAGGGCGGCGTCCAGCATGCTCGGATGCAGGGTGAACGGCTCCTTTTCCTCGCGGGCGGACGGCGGAAGAGTGAGCTTCGCGAGCACTTCTCCGCTTCCGGCATAGACGGCGTCAAGCGCCTGATGCGACGGTCCGTAGGTGATGCCGAGGCTGTCGAACGCTTCATAGCACTCAGCCTTTGACAAGTGACTGCCGCCGCAGCGCGCCTGAACCGCTTCCACATCGAGTACAGGAGCACGCTCCGTCTCTTCGAGCACGGCCTTTCCCTGGAAAAAGACAAGCGGCTCTTCCCCTTCGGCATACGCCTCAAAAGCGATGTCTCCGTTTTCTTCCGGCTGAAGTCTTACATGAAGCGTCACTCCCTCAGAAAGCGCCGTCACCGGCCGGAGCCAAACGATCTGTTTGAGCCGGACACCCGCTTTCCCGCCCGGCAAGTCTTCAGCGGCAAGTGTAACGGCGGCCCGGGCCATTTCTAAAGCAGCCGCGCCCGGAAGCACCGGTTTTCCATTGACGATATGATCGGCAAAAAACGGTTCATGCCCAGAAAAAACAGAAGTAAAGCGCTGGGCGGTAAAGGTCGATGTATTCGTATGGAGCAACGGGTGAAGCTTTTCACGTTCAGCTGAATTCCGGCTTTCAAGCTCTCTCTGAAGACGATCGGACGCCCAATACGTCTGCCTGGCAAACGGGTAGCCCGGCAGATTGCCGATTCGCGGCAAAGGTCCGCCATAAAGCAAGTCCCCTTCGATTTCATAACCTTGACAATAAAAATCTGCCAGCACGCATAACAGCTCCTGATATTTTCTATGGTCAGAATATGAGGCGCTGCACTTGCCGAGCACTTCTATTATGTGCTCCTGAATATGCTGACGGCCTGCAAAGTGCTGCGGTACTTTTCCCGAAAACACATAAGGATGATGTTCATTAAGCTTTGCCTGCTTCCATACATACACTGCGTCATCAGCATCTTGCACTACGATGGCGGCGCGATGGTTAAAGTGATGCCGTCCTTTTAACAACGTATAGCTGAGCTGGGCCAGATCATTTTCTTTCAGTCCGCCATTTTCCGCCCAAGTGATCATATCTTCGATTTTTTCGTGAAGAGCCTCCTCTGTTTTTGCAGACAAAGTAAGTAAATATGCAGGGGCATCACGATGAGGTGAAGCGCTGCGCTTATAGCTTTCCATAACGACATGGGCGTTTGTTCCGCTCATCCCGAATGCGCTGACTGCCCCCATTCGGTTTTTACCCGGCAGAGAAGGCCACGGTTTACCCGTTTTATTCACATAAAAAGGACTCTTCTCCCAGTTGATATAGCGGTTTTCCCCGCTGCAATGCAGACTGGCGGGAATCATTTCACGGGAGAACGCCTGTAAAAGACTGATCAAACTGACAATGCCTGATGCGGCAAACGTGTGGCCGATATTGGTTTTAATTGATGTGAGCGCGCAAAATGCTTCTTCGTTTGTATAGGCAGAAAATGCGTCATAAAGCGCGTTAATTTCCACCGGATCACCGAGTTTTGTACCTGTGCCGTGTGTGACGATATATTCGATATCTTCAGGATTGATACGGCCCCGGTCATAAACGGAAGTAAGCAGCCGGGTCTGCGCGACGCCGCTCGGAGCGGTAATTCCGTTTGTTTTCCCATCATAATTGATGCCGCTCGCCCGAATCACCCCGTAAATCGGATCACCATCCGCTTCCGCCTCTCTCAGCGGCTTCAGAACAACCGCCGCGGCCGCTTCCCCCGGAACCATGCCGTCAGCCCTTTTATCAAACGCGAAGCATTTCCCGTTTTCCGACAGCATTCCGGCTTTATCTATCGTTTCAAAAAAGTCCGGGGTATTCATGATATTCACCCCGGCCGCAACAGCTGTGGTGCACTCTTTATTCTGCAGGCTTAATACCGCCTGATGGACAGAAACGAGTCCCGAAGAACATGCTGTATTTATCGCCATCACAGGACCTGATAAATTCAAGTGATAAGCCAGCCGCGCCGCCAAAATACCGTTATGATGAGACGTGACATTGCCTTTGTCCCGTGTTAAAAGGTGATAATCTCCTTCTTCCGCCCCTACAAACATACCGATCGTCTGCTGCCTGATGTGACTGGCGCCGTAGCCGGCGTCCTCAAGGGCCCTCCACGCTTCCTGAAGAAGCAGCCGCTGTTTCGGATCCATCGTTTCAGCTTCCCTCGGCGATATTTCAAAAAATAAAGGGTCGAATTCGTCCGCCCCCGGTACAGCGCCGAGTTTCCATTTTGAACTCGTGAAGCCTTTTTTTGCGACCGGTGCGACAACGTCCTTTTCCTGAAACAGAATGTCCCACAGCTCGTCCGCTGTGCGCGCCTGAGGAAATCGGCCGCTCATGCCGATAATGGCAATGGAATCAGCTGCCTGACTGCCCTCGGTTCCGGCGTTCAGCTTATTTCTTCCCCTCTGCTTCTTTCGCTTTTCCGTTCCTGCCTTTTCAAAGACAGATTGCTCTGCGGATTCAGGTTTCTTTTCTTCATAGACATGCTCCATGACGGACTTGTGTTCCGTCAGAAAATAGCGGACGACCTTCTCCAGTGTGGAATGTCCGAAAAACAGGGCCGGTGTCACTTCAATTCCGTAATGAGCGGACAAAGAAGAGGCGAATTCCGCCAAACTGATAGAATCAAACCCGAAATCAGCCAGATTGTCAGCGTCCGTCAGTCTGTTCTTGTCTATTTTCAAAAGCCTCGCCGCCAATTCTTTCACATCCCAGCTTACGCATTCTTCCAGTGTAAAGCCTTTCATTTCACTCCGCCTTCCTGAAAACGGGACGTTCCTGTTTACAGAACCCGAAATCGGCCGTTCGCCTTGATCTATCTGCAGGAAGCGTTTGGCCCTCGACGGAAAACCGGCCAGGACGAGATACTGGCTGGACGGCTGGACTAACAATGTTTCAAAAGCGTCGAGTCCTTCCTCTGTGTATAAATAACGCTGTCCGCTTGATTTTAAATACATATCGGTGCTTTCCGCCGTGCCGACATGCATCCCCCCTTCTTTCCAAAGCGGCCAATTGATTGCAAGTGACTTGCCGCTTCTGAGTCCGAGGCTCACAAGTTTTTCCCGATGACGGACAAAAGCCATTTGGAAGCGGTTCCCCATCGCGTAGTCACAAGAACCGAAGTCTCCTAAAATCGCTGAAGAAGAAGAGAAACAACAGAAGAAGTCAAGCGGCTCCCGTGACAGAACCTGATCTAACACCGCGGTGCCGTCCGCTTTTGGCGATAAGACTTGCTGAAAGGTTTGCAGATCTTTCTCCAGAATGCTTTCAGTGCCTTGAAGACCTGCAGCGTGAATGACACCGTGAATCGGCCCGCATCCTTTCTCTTTCGCTTCTTGCAAACCTTTCTCCATCTGAGCCTGATCTGCGGCATCCGCCTGCACGTAAAACACCTTGGCGCCTGATTCTTCCAATCTCTTTATCTTGTTCAGCACCGGGCCGCCTGCCGCTGATCTCCCCGTCAAAATGAGCGTAACCGGTCCTTTTTCAGCGAAATATCCGGCAAATAACAAGCCTAATCCCCCGCATCCGCCGGTAATCAAGTACGTTTTCCCGCTTTTTATCACACGCTTCTCAACAGAGGCAATATCCGTCTGCTTCATTTCCATGACGTGACGGATTTCCCCACTGTACATGACACTGCGGAACGACTCGCTGTGAAGTTCTTCACATACGTTATGGATCAGTTTTTCTAACGGTCCTTTTTGTCCAAAATAAACCGCGGCCGTATCCGTCTCCGGCAAGATCAGTTTCAGCGACCGTTCCAGCCCGATCCATGACTCGGCGTAACTGATATCGGTATCGGTCCCGCACTGAGCGGAAAGAAGGATTCGCCTCGGTTTAAAACGCAAAGAAGCAGCTGCGCGGATCACATAATACAGAATGGAATAGTCTTTCACGGCCTTTTCATCTTCAAGCGGCCATCCATACAAAATGGCATCCGCTTTGCCTGCAGCCGTTTCAATATGCCGAAACGTTTCTTGATATGCTTGTCCGTCAGTGATTTTAATTTGATAATGCGTGTTTGAAAGCTTTTGAGTTTCCTCACCCTGTGAAATAAAAAACACGCCGGCTCCCGGATAAAGGGATCGTAAAGACTGATAAGCATGCTTTCTGGCAGCTTCTCCCGTAAGAAAACAGATGACCGTTTTCAGCTCTTCATGAATGGATTTCTTCAAAGGCTGCCGAGTCCACATTTCTTCAAATATCATCATCTCGGATTGTTCCTCTTGCCCGTGATCCTGCTGAGACGGGTGTCTCATTCTTATCCCTTTGATTTCTGCGCAGACAGTGCCGGTTTCGTCACAAAATTGAATGTCACAGCCGGTTTGATTCTTTTTATTAATATACATCCACATGCCGGATGAGCACGGACGCATGACGCGCAGTTCTTCAACCGCTTCAGGCACGATATGGACTGACGGCTCCGTTTTTGCCAGGACATGAAAAGCTGCGTCAACAAATTCCGGCGGCAGATGATATCCCGGATTACGGCCGCTTTCATCTGTAAGAGCAAGCTTCGCCCAAACCGCATTTTCTCCCGCATAAAGCTTTTCAACGGTGCGGAACTCCTTACTGATCGTTACACCTGATGTGCCTGGTGTTTCATAATCGAATGACAGCGGGCGGCAGTCTTTTTGTAAGGAGGCAATATCCAGCACGCGGGATGGCTGTATGTTCCCTTGTCCGATGATTCCATAATGATGCAGCTTCTCTTCGTCACTGTATATTTCATAATAAATGCCTTCCTCGTCTTCAGACAGAAGGGAGAGATTGACGCCCGCACCGTGATGTCCGCCGGTAATCGGGTCAGTCCATGCCGCCGTTCGGATCCATATCTCTTTTTCTTCAGAGCTGTCTGCCGCATGATGATAAGCCGCAAGCGCCATTTCTAAATAAACGGCTGCCGACAGAACCCGCTCCCCTCTCACATTCTGGAAAACGTGTTCCCGGCCTGTAAAAGAAGTATGATAGCTTTGCTCCGCCAAGGTTGACGTATTTTCATGCAGGAAAGGATGCACATATTCAGTTGTTCCTGTTTTTGGTTCTTCCCGCTTCATCCAGTAGCTTTCTTTTGCAAATGGATAAGACGGCAGACTGATACGATGCGGCAGCACGCCTTTATATAAAGATAGCCAATCGACGGGCGTCCCGTGAACCCAGGCATTCAAAAGACTGTTAAATTGACGTTTTTCCGTCCAATCACTGACTGTGCCTTCCGTCTCCGTGACAGCACTATCACCCCGTCCTGTAAACACCCCGCTTACAGAACCAACATTATTCAGAAAAGCAGTCAGCTTCTGTTCCAATTCAGAAACAGAGTCCGCTGCCATCGCCAGCCGTTCTTCCATCGGGACCCTGCCGACTTGAAGGGTAAATGCCGCGTCAAGCAGGTTCGCATCTGTAATTGTTCCGTTTCCGGCGGTATCCGCCAGCAACAGAGCCCGCTCGCGCAAGCGGTCTTTATCTTTTGCCGATAAAACAAAAAGCGCCGGACGGCCGGTGTCTGCCGAACTCATTTCAGCCGGTTCATACTCTTCTATCAGCAGGTGGGCATTTGCACCGCCCGCTCCGAAAGAAGATGTACCCGCGATTCTCGGATATTCCCGTGTTACTCCTTCAGATTCTATGACCGGCCGTCTCCATTCCGCCGTTTTCTGCTGCACGATAAAAGGAGAAGTTTCAAAATCAATTTCCGGGTTCAGCTGCTTTGAATGCAGCGACGGCACCAGATATCCGTGTTTCATCTGAAGAAGAATTTTGGTGACCGCAGCAATGCCCGCCGCACTTTCCAGGTGTCCGATATTGGATTTAACAGAACCGATGGAACAAAATTGCTTTGCATCCGTATAGCGTCGGAAAGCCTTGGTTAACCCTGCGATTTCAATCGGATCTCCCAAGGAAGTGCCGGTGCCGTGGGCTTCCAGATAGCTGATTGCTCTCGGATCAATCCCTGCCCGCTCCATCGCCTCTGCGATCACTTCCCCTTGTGCATTCGGATTCGGAACGGTGAACCCGTTCGTTTTGCCGCCGGCGTTCAGAGCGCTCCCTTTAATGACACCGTATATATGATCATGATCTTCAACAGCCTTATTCAACGGCTTTAACACGATACAGCCGACGCCCTCTCCGTCAACAAACCCGTCAGCCTTATCACCGAACGCTTTGCACGCGTTTGACGGTGACAGCATTCTCATAGAAGAAAGCCCGATATAATGAACCGGATCTGTAATCAGGTTTACGCCGCCGGCAATCGCGCATTCAGATGCACCTGTTCTGATGCTTTCTGCGGCGAGATGAATGGCGGTTAAGGATGAGGAGCATGCGGTATCGACCGCGATGCTCGGACCGTGAAAATCAAACACATAGGATACGCGGTTCGGGATAAAGTGGTAGTGGGCCCCTGTCGGATAGTTGCCGTTCATGACACCCGCAAAGACACCAACCTTTTTACCGGCGCATAGTGAATCAGGGGTATATCCGGCATCCTCAAGGGCCGCATAAGCGGTTTCCAGAAACAGTCTCTCCTGCGGGTCCATGCGCTCCGCTTCTTTCGGGGAGATTTTAAAAAACAGCGGATCAAATTTATCAATATCTGATAAAAAGCCGCCCCACTTCGTATACATCCGGCCTTCCTTACCTTTTGTCTCATCATAGTAGTCCCGCCAATCCCAGCGGTCTTTCGGAATTTCGGTGATTCCGTGTTCACCGGTCTTTAACCGTTCCCAGAACTCATTAACATTTTCAGCTCCGGGATACCGTCCGGCAAGACCGACAATTGCCACTTCAAGGTGTTTTGACGGCGGTTCGGAAGCGGGCGGTGCTTTTTCAGACAAAGATGCCGCTTGGCGCTTCGTCAATCCGGCGCTTTTTTTGCGGCTTTGCTTTTTCTGTAATGTGTGCGGCGCCTTTTCGGCTTCTTTATTTGTCTTGAAAATCCCGGCCATATCATCCTGTCTTGAGCTGACGAGATATTCCGCTAATCCGCCGATTGTCGGATACTCGAAGAACAAAGTGCTGCTGAGATCAGGTATGTCTTCCCGCACGCGGTTGGTCAGCTGTACGATTAAGATGGAATCGATTCCGTATTCTTCAAGGGGCGTATGGGCTTGAACGTCCTCAATCGGCATCTTTAAGATGGCGCTGACGATCTGTTTCAGGTAGTCTGTGCTTTTTTCAAGCAAAGAGCCGGATGATGCCGCTTCAGTATGACGGACTTCTTCAGAAAATCGCGCATGCAGTTCGCGCTCCTTCGTTTCAGCCAAGTATGCGGCAAGCTCTTCTATCGTCCGGTATTCAAAAAACAGCGTGCTGCTGATATCAGGGACAAGATCCCGCAGCTCATTCGTCAGCTGAACGATCAGAATAGAGTCAATGCCGTATTCATCCAGAGGAGCCAGCGGATTTATCTCTTCTGCCGGCATTTTTAATACTTTTGCCGCAGCCCTTATCAGAAAAGCCGCTGTCTTTTCCGAAAGCCCCTCTCCCGCTTGTTTGATGGGGAGCTGACGATCAGAGGATGTTTGCGGTACGTTTGATTGGCGCTTTTGCGCGGTGTAAGCTTTCCTGCTCTGCCTGATGACTCCGTTGCTTTTCGCCGTGATAATCTGCTGGGTGTGCAGACGTTCGTTTTCAGCCGGAAATTGAATGGAATGAAAGCCTTCAGCCATTAAAACGGATTTCCATGTTTCCGGATAAAGACCGGGGCACCCCGGAATCCGCAGCGCCTCGTCTTCGTACAGCCACCAGCCCTCTAATAAGCCGAATGTAACATGTGTAAACGGCGTATGCCCGCCCAGTTCATTAACGAGCAGCAAACCGTCCTTTTTCAATACGGCTTTTGCCGTCCGTAAGGTTTTCCGGATGTTTTTGGTGGCATGCAGCACGTTTGCGGCAATAGCGATATCGTAGGTTCTCAGATGTAATCCCTGGCCCGCCGCAGGCTGCTCCACATTAAACAGCTGATACGTCAAATACGGATTGTCCGCGCCGTATTCCTTTTCGGCATGCATTAAAAAAGCTTTTGACAAGTCGGTATAACAGTATTCCTGAATATGGTTTTGATAGGGGCGGAGCTTTTTAAACAGTGTGCTGCTCGTTCCGCCGGTGCCCGCTCCGATCTCCAGCAGACGGATGTTTGCCTCAGGATTGTTTTTAATTACATTTTCCACATAAATACACGCTTCATTTGCCAGCACATCGTTGTAATAATCAGCGAGAATGTTATGCTTATAGATTCCTTCAACAAGCTCCATTGAGGAATCGGGAAACATCACGTCAGTGGCTTTTATTTTGCCTGTTAAAATGTCAGGCAAAGCTTGAATGACGGTATCCGCCAGCAGAGCCTGCGCTTTCATATCCGGATCTTTCAGCCATTCGTTTTTCTTCTTATGCCACTCTTCCCAAACCGCGGCCGTTTCATCGCTTTTAAAATCGCTGTCTAAAAGACGGATGCTTTCTTCCAGCCAGCGCTCATATAAAGGCAGACAGGAAGCCGCCGGCGCTTCGCCGGTCAGACCCATTGAACGCAGCGTCACCCGCAGCACTTGCAGCAAAAGCCGATTCAATTCTTTCATTTGATTGCTTATTTCTGTTCTTAAGGATAACTGTGTACGGTCTTTTTGTTTGTCTCCCTTACCCAAAACCTTATCCTCCTAAGAAAATTAAATTTGCTCCGTCATTTTGACAGGCAATCAGATAGTCACAAATTCATGAGGGTTCATTCCCTCGATCGGAATCGGCTTGGTCAGCTTCATCAGCCCCATACGGGAGATCGGCTGCGTCAGCAGAGTTTCCAGCGCCTGCATCCCTTCCGCACGGCTGATCAGCCCGAGACCGATTGCACTCAGTCTGTCAAACTCTTCAGAAATGTGATTGTCAGCCCGCTCCCAATAACCCCAGTTCATCACTTTGACCCGGCATGACAGCCGTCCGGAAAGCTCATGGGCAAATGCGTCTTTAAATGCGCACCCCGCCGCATAATGACTTTGGTTCGGATTCTTAATATATGAAATAACCGAAGAGAAAAAGAGAATAAAGTCCAAAGACTCTTTCGCAAATACTTCGGCAATGTTGACGGAAATATCCACTTTCGCCGCAAGGCCGGCGTGAAACTGTGATTCTTCCATATCTTTTACGCTTTCATTCGCAAATACCATCGCTGAATGAACGACGCCGCTGATGGTGCCGTATGTGTTTTTAATCTGTTCATAGGCGCGCTGAAGCGATGGAAGATCAGAAGCATCTGCGGCTATATATTCGGGAGCCGGGCCTGATGACCGGTACCGGTCTATTTTTTGGTGTATCCGGCTGTCCAGCGGCCTCCTCCCGATCCAGACGACTCGGGCTTTATACGTCGTCACCATATAATCTGTCCAAACCTCGCCGATGCCTCCCGCACCGCCGATGATGACATATACGCCTCCATAGCGGTAAGGAACACTTTCAGACGGCCCGCTTTGGACCGGAAGCAATTGAGGCCGGTACCATTCCTGATGTCTGCGCACCCACGCTTTACCCGTACGGTCGCGGGGCAGGCTGAATATGTCTTCTGCGGGGAAATCCCCCCCGTCTTCAAGATCGGCCAGACGGATGTGCCAGCTCGGATGTTCTTTAGCGAGAGACCCGACGAAACCGTGCACACTGGAATGAGCGGGACGCACCTCATCATATTGGGTGATAGGCTGTGCTTGGTGCGTAATCACCGTCATCCCTAGCTGCTCTTTTCCATACCCGAGACCGATAAGAGCTTTGGCCGCTCTGAAAATTTGCAGCACCCCGCTTTTTTGATCATGGCTGTCAGAATCAGCCGGCTGAGGGGCAAACCAGATCATATGCTGAATCTCACCGAGACGGCGGAGCCGATCAGATATCACTTCAACGGAAGCACTTTGGCCGATATCAAATCGCACAGCTTTAGGAAACAATCGTAAAACCGCGTCCGCCTGCCCGTCTGTACCGCCTATGATGACAGCTTTTGCTTCAGAAATGTGGAAGCCGGTTTGGTTGTCTATCGGTTCCGCGTCCCATACCTGCATTAGTTTGACGGCTCCGGTAAGGTTACCCGTCAGATCGTATTGCTTATTATCGGTTACGGCCGGCGCACTTTCGGCCATCCGGGCAGAAAATCCTTTTATCCTTACACACACATTGCCGCGTTCATCACATATATCAATGTCCATTCTTCGTACGGCCGGTGTTTCATGCGTCACAAATACGGCCGCCCACATGTTTGGACCGCACGTATAAAAAACGGTCAGTTCATGCAATTCAAAAGGCATTAACGGCTGCTCAGGATAACCCGCTTGATCTTCATTCATAACGCCGATGGCCGCCTGAAAAGCAGAATCAATCAGACTCGGATGGAGCACAAACTGTTCAGCCTCATCAGAAACGGAAGCAGGGAGCACCAATTTAGCCAAGGCTTCTTTCTCCCCGCAATAAATGTGATCAATTCCTTGATGTGAAGGTCCGTATACAATTTCCGCCTTTGCAAACGCCGCATAGCAGTCTTCTTTTGACAGCACTTTTTTGCGGCATCGCGCTTTCAGCTGTTCAATATGCAAAACCGGCGCCTCAGACAGCGGCTCAATCACAGCACTGCCTTCACAATAAATGTCTGGATCATTTTCATTGCTGTACACTCGAAATGAAACATTGCCGTTATCCTCCAAAGAAAGCCCTGTCGTCATACGCAGCGGCTCTTTTTTATGAACGGCCTGGCGTATCCAGCTGATATACCGCAGCGAAATGCCGGTTTTAGCCGTGTATTCAGCGGCTAACGGCGCGGCAGCCAGTTCAGCCGCGGCTCTCGCCATTTCAAGATAAGCCGCCCCGGGGAGAACACACTTGTTTCGGACGATATGATCGGCTAAGAAGAATTCATCTCCGTTCAGTATCGTACTGAATTTTTGTTCTAGCAAATCTGATGTATTGCGGTGAAGCAGCGGGTGAAGCCTGCTTTCTGTATTTACGGAAGTGACGGGATGATCGGGCTCCGGTATCCAATATCGTTCCTTTGCAAACGGATACGTCGGCAGACTCATCCTGCGCGGTTTCTCCTCCTGATACAGCCGCGTCCAGTCTATGTCAAATCCTTTTGACCACAGCTCCGCAAGTTTTTTGTAAGTGCCGCTGTCCATCCATTTTCGGATCAGCTCCTCCGTATCCTGATCATCATTCAGGAAACCCCTGATTTCCGTTCCGCTATCAGACCGCCCTTGAAAGCAGCCGTCAATCTGCCGTTTTTGTTCTGTAAATTCAGTTAATTTCCTGATCAGGTCCGCTTGATCGTTCACTAAAAAAACAAGCCGTTCTTCCATTGCCAGCCGTCCCGTTTGCAGCGTATACGCCAGTGACCGCAGGGAAAAAGGTTCATCAGGCTGCTTATCTAAGCCGGACTGACCGAAAAGACCGGAAAGAATATTCTTATATTTCTCATCGTTTGTCAGACATTCTGCTAAAGTCCGGACGGAAGTATGCTGTATGAGATCAGTCATGTCTATTGCCAGCCCGTATTGATCCGTCATCAGCTCAGCAAACTGTGTCAGCTGCATGACATCCAAGCCGAATTCCTTCCAATCCTGTTCACCATCTACCGAGCCGGACTCTACATGCAGAACTTCCGCCAGAACACTGCGCAGCGCATTTTCCAGCTGATTTTGCATTGTATCTATTTTGTCATGAAGCGGCCCGCTTCCTTCAGGCGCTTCATCTTTGAGAAACATCAGCAGGCGGGCAGCGTATTCTTTCAGCCGCTCCGGATTTTTCGCTGACAGAGGCACGATATACGGTCTCTCTTGATTCTCCGTAATGCCGGGGCTTTTGGGCCTGTACTCTTCTAAAATGAGATGAACGTTTGACCCCGTCGCCCCGAATGAACTGATGCCTGCGCGTCTCGGACAGGCATGTTCAATGCCGTTCTCTGTATACGCCGGCTTTTTCCATGACTCGGTTTTTTGCTGCACGTAAAATGGCGAGTCCTCTAAACGGAGATACGGATTCATCGTCTTTGAGTGCAAAGAAGGGACAAGCGTTTTGTGAAACAGCTGCAAAACCGTTTTATGAAGCCCGCTGATCCCGGCGGCTGATTCCGCATGTCCGATATTCGATTTAACGGAACCGATCGCACAAAATTGCCGATCCTCCGTAAACGTGCGGTAAGCTTTAACAAGACCTTGTATTTCAATCGGATCTCCTAAAGAAGTTCCGGTTCCGTGCGCTTCCACATAAGAAATCGTCCGGGGATCGATCCCCGTCTTTTCAAGACATTCAGCTATCATATCCCCCTGCGCCACGGGGCTCGGCACGGTAATCCCGCTGACGGTCCCCACGTGATTGACGGCGCTGCCTTTTATCACCGCATAAATATGATCTTTATCTTCTTCGGCCTTGTGAAGCGGCTTCAGCAGCACGGCACCGATGCCGTCAGCTGAGACATAGCCTGTGCCTCCTTCGCCGAACGTGCGGCACAGCCCGTCACTCGAATGCATATCCATCAAGCCGTATGTGATATATTTTGTCGGGTGCAATGATAAATTGACGCCTCCGGCAAGAGCTGCTTCACATTCACCGCGTCTCAGACTTTCCGCCGCCATATGGACGGCCGTCAGAGATGACGAACACACCGTGTCAACCGCCATGCTCGGCCCGTGAAAATTGCAAAAATATGAAACCCGGTTTGCGATCGGCGCATAGTTCAAGGGATAAGGAAAGACCAGCCCTTTGGCCGCAGCTTCAGCGCCGGCGAGAGAATAATCCATATGCATCACCCCGGCAAACACACCGACGTTCATTCTCTTATTCGGCCCTATCGGCTGAACGATTGTTTCCGGGGTGTAGCCCGCATCCTCAATCGTTTCCCAGCATGTTTCTAAAAACAATCGTTCTTGCGGATCTTTAGCTTCTGCCTCCCGCGGAGAAATCCGGAAAAATTTCGCGTCAAAACAATCCGGATCGTCTATAAAACCGCCCCATTTGGAAATCGGCTTGCCGGACGGCGATCGCAAATGCTCATATGTCCTCGTATCCCAGCGGGAACGAGGCACTTCCGTTACGCTGTTTTCTCCATTTTTTAAATTTGTCCAAAATTCACGAAGATTTTTGGCGCCGGGGTACCGTCCCGCCATCCCGACAATCGCAATATCTCCATTCTGCGTTCCGGCTGACGCCGATTTTTTCACGAGGTTTTGGGTCGTCCTCTTTTTTTCCCGGTGCAAAGGCTCAGCACTTGAATGCCCGCTTTGAGCATGGCCGAAACCGGCTCCGTAATGTTCGCACAAATATCCCGCCAATTCCGCGATTGTCGTGTATTCAAATAACAGTGTCGGCAGAAGCTGCGTTCCGATTTTTTGTTCAATTTCCTTTACCATGTCCAACAGCCCCGGAGAATCCAGGCCCATTTCATAGTAGCCGATATCCGGGTCAATCTCTTTCACAGGTTTGTTCAATCGGGCGGCAAGCAATTCTTTTAAATAAAGGATGCACTGTTCAATAAGGCCGGCGGAAGCCTCCGCATGGCGGGGCTCAGAAGGCGCCGGTTCCGCTTGCGGAGCCGGGACGGCATTCCGCCCGTCAGGTTCTTTCTTTTGCCGTTTCTGATTGATCAGTTCCGGGTCCCTCACCAGTTTATTGGCGAAGTTTTTCAGTTCGCCGACTTTTCTGCCTTCCTCATTGAAAAACTCCATTGTCACGTAAACGAGATCTTTCTTACGGGTGACGGATTCTTTTTTTATCTTAGTGATACATGTTGTCTGCAGCAATTCGGCGCAATAAAACGATTCATAAAACAGCGGCAGAAATAATTGCCCCTCCTCCCTCGTCAAAGGAGCGAGATATACATTGGAGCCGATGCTGCTCGCATCTATCAATGCGGGATGAAACATCGCCTCTTCTGCATGTTCCAGCTGATCCTTTTGCACCGACAGATCAATATAAATCTCTTTTTCAGTTTGGTAGACGCTTCCGCAGCCTTTCATCATTCCTGAATGAACCAGTTCTTGATCCCTGCATTCCGCGTAAATGTCCTCAAGCGGTATTTCTGCCGCCGTTTGTTTTACGGCATCCATCCGGACGCTCTCTTGGAAGCCGGCGGGCTTGACGGAATGCATTTGCGCCGCGGCATATACCTTTGTCTCTGCTGCTTCGTCACCTTGTTTTTGCCCTTTCACCTCCACCTTCCACTGCCCTTCGCCGTTCTCTGTACAATCAACGGAAAGCAGGATTGATTCTCCCTGTTCAGGAGCTAAAGGGTGAAAAATCGATAAGTGCCTGAGTTCAAGGCCGGCATAAAAAAAACCGTTTTCTCTGAAAGTCTGATAGATCAGGTCAATATAAGCCAGACCCGGCAGCAGTTCCTTTCCATAGGCTTTATGATGTTTCAGAACGGGATGCTGATTGTTAATAAGAAGCTGCTCTTGCATATGAACTTCCTCCATATCGACGTTCAATTTTCAGCGCAATCAGTAAGTCTTCATTTGTTTCCAAAACGTATTCGGACGGGATTTATGTGCGTTTTCATGCAGGCTTTCGGCTTTGTCCGGACGAATGGGCCGGCGCTTTAATTCCTGTCTCGGCAAAGGCTTTCTGACCGGGGTATACGCCTCTTGCTCCCAGGCTTCCACTATGACATGGGCATTCGTCCCTCCGTCAGCGAAACTGCTGACGGCGGCAATCCGCGGTGAATCCGTCCATTCACGCAGAGCGTGCGAAAAATAAAACGGCGAGGCGGACAAATCGTAATGTGTCATCGGCTCTTTGCCGGAAAGGAAAGGCACACGCATTCGGCGCGAGAGCATAAGCACTGTTTTAATGAATCCGGCAATCCCTTCAGCGCATAACGGGTGTCCGATATTCGGCTTCATCGACCCCAATTCGCAAGGCGAGCTGTTTTGCATACGGTACACCGCTTCAATCGCCCTCAGTTCCAAAAGATCCGTTACTTCAGAGCCTGAACCGTTTGCTTCAATGTAGCTGATATCCTCCGCTTTTCTGCCGCTTTTGGCAAGCGCATTGGCCATCACTTCTTTCTGCGCCTGTATATTCGGTGTGGCAGGCCCCGCGGTTCTGCCGTCATTGTTTACGGAAATGCCTTTAATGACCGCATGAATCCGGTCCCCGTCTTTTACAGCCTGGGCCGCTGTTTTTAAATACACCATTCCGACGCCTTCTCCCAATACGATGCCGCCCGTGCGGCGGTCAAAAATATGAAACGCAGGCTCTTCGCTTAACAGATTGCGAAGTTCGAACATCCGGTGGGTTTGACCGGATTCCAGCAGACTGACTCCCCCGACCACCGCTGAGTCGATTTCACCGCAAGAAAGCGCCTGTATCGCCATATTCATACCGACAAGCGCTGAAGAACAGGCCGTATCCAAAACGAGACTCGGCCCCTTCAAATCAAAGAACTGAGAAAGATTGGCCGCTAAGTAATTCGGGCCCGCGGCGACTATCGGATTTTTTGCATGTTTCAGATGGTTTGCGTCAGGCATACTGCCGCCGCGTCCTCCTAAATAGACACCGGCTGACCTGCCTTTCATTTCTTGTAAAGAGTAACCGCTGTCTCTGAACAGATGAAGCGCCTCTTCTAATATAAGAAAGGACTGGATATCCATTGCCCTGATGTCTTCTTCGGGAATAAGGAAAAACTCCGGGTCAAAATGCGTTACATTTTTTAAAAGGCCCGCATAATCCGCCTTCTCCGTTTTCCAGCGTTCTTTCGGCACCCTTTGAATGGCCGACGTTCCTTCAGACAGCAGCTTCCAATAAGCTTCAATTGATTCAGCTCCCGGAAAACGGCAGGACATTCCGACAACAGCGATGTCTTGAGCCGCTCTAGCGCCAGAAGGCTGAAAGACAGCGGCTGCAGTTTGTTTAGGAACGTCCGGGATTTTAGGCTGAACCGGTTTTGAAACGGCAGCTTTGATTTCCGGATATGCTGTTTCAAGCCATCCGGCCAGCGCAGCAACCGTAGGGTATTCATACAGCACCGCCGGGTCAAGGTCAGCTTTGATCCTCTTTCCGATCGCTCTGGACACTTGGGCAAGCATGATGGAATCGGCTCCGTAATCTTGAAACGGTGTATCAGATTCGAATCTTGACGGCTCCAGTCTTAATTCCCGGCAGCAAATGCCCGTCAGCCACTCCTCAACGCTTTCTGTATCGGCCTGTTCCTGCTGCTTTGTTTCAGTAAGGCCGGATGAAAGCAGCAGACGGTCAGGCTCCCATTTTTCCGGGTGAATGACGGCCGGCATAATAACAGATCCGCAATCGCCTGCCATGATGGCATCAAACAGGCTCAGCCCTTCTCTGTCAGTGATGCTCTTTAAACCGCTTTTCAGATAGGCCCGGCTTTTTGATTCGCCCATACCCGTTTCTTTCCAGCTCGGCCATTGAATGCTCAGCACCGGGAAACCTTTTGCGGCCGCAAAATAATCCATATAGGCGTTAGCCATGGCATAATCGCTTTGTCCCGCTCCTAATTCCGGCATCACGCCGGACACTGAAGAAAACAGCGCAAAAAACCGGAGAGGCTCCTTGTGCAGCGCTTGATACAACAGGTCCAGTCCGTCTGTTTTAGGCTCAACCACGGGCATCATCTGTTCTCTTGTTTTACGGATAAAGGCCGGATGATCGAGATCTACGGCTCCCGCTGCGTGTATCACGCCTCCTATCGGCCCCATTTGATCTTTCACCCGGCTGACGGCCTGCTCATATTCAGGGCCGGAAGATACAGACAGCACTTCCGTTCGGACACCTTTTTGTTCGAACTCTCTGATTCTTCTCACTTTTTCAGAAAACGGGGAATTCCGTTTGATATGATCATCCCACTCCGCTTTCGGCGGCATGGTTTCTTTTCCTGTAAGCACGAGTTTCGTGACTCCGTATCGTTCGGCAAAATGCCGGGCGAATAAATATCCGAGTCCCCGGGTCCCTCCGGTGATCCAGAGCACATGGTCTTTCGGAAATGAAAATTCTTTTTCTGCTAAGCTGTTTGTTTCTTTTAACCGCGCGTGATAGCGCACACCGTTTCTGTAACACACTTCGATGTCTTCAGAATCGCGAAAAAACTCCTCTGCGATCTGGTTTGCCAGCTCAGGATCTTCGGCAGTCCGTTCTGCATCCATATGCCGCGAGCGGATATCCTTATACTCACTTTGGAGCATCCGGTACAATCCGGCCTTTTTTGCACCTGAGAAATTTATCGTTTCATTTGCAAAAAGTTCAAGCCCCTTTGTCACACAAAGCAGCTGAAGCTTTCGGCCGCGGTTTCTGTTGTCAATGAGAGACTGCAGATGATGAATCCAGCCGTCATCATGATTGATTTCCGTTCCGCATCCGGTCACATCAATCAGACCGCCAAACCGGGACGCGTCCCCAGATATTTCCGATGACGCAGCGTCAATGATTTCAGACTCGGGGAAATAACGGCACAGCTCAACGGCCAAATTTCCTGTCTGGTGATCGGCGGCTATTCCGATGACGCCCCGCACTTCCTTAACCGAAACACTGCTGCTTTCTGCCCAGCTTTTCTGTAAAAAGCGGGTTTCACGCAATGTTTCAGAATGTGTTTCAGCATCACGAACATTGTCCGGCGCTGCATCGACCGGCCAATACCGGTCCTTTATAAATGGATAACCGGGAAGGCTGATGCGGTGCGGCAGGCTGCCATTATAAAGCTCTGACCAATCAATCTTCAGCCCTTTTACCCAAAGTTCCAGAAGCTTCGCGAATTTTTTTCGTTTCATCCATTTACGGACGGCGTCCTGCATATCTTCATCCTTAAAAACGGCTAGAATGTCTTTATACTGTTTGCTTTTTCCGAGAAAACAGCCGTCTGTCCCGCCATCAATAAAACGCTGCAGTTTTTCCGCTAACTGCTCTGTCGACGTCACGATAAACGCCGCACGTTCTTCCATCGCTTCTCTTCCGGTTTGAAGGGTGTAAGCCGCATCCCGGAGACTGCGGTCTGTGACGTCTTTTTTTCTGATCGCTTGAAGAAGCTGCTGCGCCCGCTGCTTCAGGCTGGCCTCCTGTTTGGCGGATAATAAAATGACTGCGGGATCTTCATCTGTGAATGGCTCAGAAATCTCTCTATCAGGTTCAATATATTCTTCTATCAATATGTGGGCATTTGCCCCGCCCGCACCAAAAGAAGAGATGCCCGCGATTCTCGGAATCTCTTTCTGCGCTCCGTTTTCCTCAATGACCGGCCGTTTCCAGTCTGCCAATTCACGCTGCACCAAAAACGGCGTCCGGTCGAATACAATATTCGGATTCAATTTCCGGCAATGTAAAGAGGGGGCCAGCTTGCGTTTTTGAAACTGGAGCAGCAGTTTCGTTACACCGGCAATGCCTGCCGCGGCTTCCAAATGCCCGATATTGGATTTAACTGAGCTGATGGCGCAAAAACCTTTATCTGACGTTTTCGTTTGAAATGCGCGGGTCAAACCGTCAATCTCGATCGGATCTCCGAGTTCAGTGCCCGTGCCGTGGGCTTCGATACAGCTGATCATCCGCGGATGTATTCCTGATTTTTCAAGCGCGCCGGAAATCACGTCAGCCTGGGCGCTCGGACTCGGCACTGTATACCCGTTTGTTCTGCCTCCGTGATTGATATGAGTGCCGCGAATCACACCGTAAATATGGTCCTTATCAGCCATCGCTTTTGACAGCGGCTTTAACAGCACGGCCCCGACGCCTTCCCCGGGAACAAATCCGTCCCCGCCTTCACCGAAACTTTTGCACGTTCCGTCTTTTGAAAGCATTCGATAGGCGCTGAGCTCCGCATAAGCCGAAGAATGCGTATACACATTCACACCGCCGGCAATCGCCATGTCGCATTCGCCGCGAAGGATGTTTTCACACGCTTCATGGATTGCAGTCAGCGAAGACGAGCACATCGTGTCGACCGGCATGCTCGGCCCTTTCAGATTAAGAAAATAGGAAACTCTGTTGGCCGCTGAACTGAACGACGTTTTCGGCTGCAGGGTCCCGCCGTTTTTCCAGTACATTCCGTACCCGTTTTTCGTAATGCCCGCAAAAACGCCGACCCGGCCGTTATACAGATTCTCAAGCTGTTCCTTCGTATAACCGGCATCCTCCAGCACCTGCCAGCACATTTCAATAAAGAGACGCTCCTGCGGGTCCATATTCAAAGCATCACGGGGTGAAATTTGAAAAAACAGCGGATCAAAGAAAGCGGCATCTTTCAGAAACCCGCCCCGCTTACTGTAACTTTTCCCTTCTTTCACGGCCTCTTCGGGATCAGGGTTGTAGTACTTGTCCTTTTCCCAGCGCTCTTCGGGAATTTCCGTCACACAGTCTTTTCCGGCTGCTAAGTTATCCCAGTACGCTTCAAGTGTTTCAGCTTGCGGATAACGTCCGCTGACTCCGATAATCGCAATCCCTTCTTTTGTCTGGTTCTCATTGGAAAAAGAAGGCCGTTTCTTTCGCTTGATAAACGACGGAAGCACCGGAAAATCTTCATTTGCCAAAACCTGTTCTGATATGCCTGAACGGTGCTCATCATCATTTGTCCACTTTCGGCATTCTTTTGGATAATCCGTGACAAAGTGAGCAGCCAGGGAGCCCAGTGTCTTATATTCGTAAAAAACCGTTTTGGAAAGGTCACCGAAAAGCAGAGACAATTCGCGGTTCAATTTCGTCACAGTGACTGAGTCGATTCCGTAAGTTTCCAGCGGCTCTTCAGTATCTATGTTGGAAACAGCAATTTTTGTAGTCAGGGCAAAAAGCGTTTTGAGCTGAAGAAGCGTTTGTTCATACAAACGTTCACTGCGGTGTTCGGCATTGGTTTTTCCGGGAGCGCCCGTCTTGATGACAGGCTGCAGCTTCAACCCCGACAGGGAAGCCCATATTTTTCCTTCTTCGTCACATAAATCAATATAAAAGCTCCCCGCCTTCTCTTGTATCTCGGCCCATACCTTGTCAGGACAAGGTTCATAAAACAAAAGCTCGTCCAATGAAACCGGGGCGAGCGTTTTATATTCTTTGCCGCCAAGCAACGCGCATGCCTCTGTCACACTTTGCATCACACAGGGAGGGAAGCCGAATCGGGCGGATTCTTTTTGGTCTGTCAATGGAATTGATATGTCTGCCAGCATCCGCCCTGCTGAGGCGTAAATACGCTCAATTCCTTTCATGTGCTCACTGTATTGAACGGTATCGTTCTGAGTGATGGCTTCAATTTGCTGCTGATCCATCAGGGAACCGCTGTTTTCCTTCAAGCGGCTGATATCCAGCATGCCAGGCGCAGCATCAACTGGCTGAATCGTCCCTTGGCTGTACACATCATAATGACTTAAATCGGCAGAAAATGGATTATAAACCTCAAACCTTTTGGCTTCACCCTCTGCGGGTATCAGCCTGATTTCGATATGGAACGGCTCAGCCTCAGTCAGAATGGGCTTTGACCACACGATATGCGTCAGCCGGACAGCCTCAGTCTCCTTTACTGTCAAAGCAGCCGCAGCTCTCGCCATTTCCAAAAGAAGTTCTCCGGGCATAAGCTTTTTACGCTGTAAAGAAACATCAGCGAGAAAAAATTCCCGGCCGCTGAAAGCTGCCGAGAATCCCAGTCCCGTTTCATCGGAAATATGCTGCTGAGCAAGCGGATGAAGGGAATCCGCTTGGCGAAGTCCCATCCGCATATCATAATCGCGCAAAATGCCGATCGCATCCTGTTTTGTCATTTTTTTATTTTTGACGTCAGAAAAAACCCGGTGCAGAAACTCTTTCATATGGTTTCCTCCATTACGCTAATCCCTGTAAAAACCGATCGTTCTTTTTACAGCGGCTTCTATGCTTATTTCGTTTCTCTCCAATTCATCAAGCAGGTGTTCATAAGTCTTAAGCGGGGACATATCAGTCTCATAAGTCTCCCGGTGCCTTATATGCTGCGCACTGTGCGGTATCCAGCAATGTGTTTTCGTAAAAGGATAGACGGGCAGGCTGACTTTTTTTGGCCTTTCGTCCGGATATAATTTATTCCAGTCGACATGCAAGCCTTGCACCCATAATTTTGCAAGCATTGCATACTTTCCTGCTTCAATCCATTGATCTATGGTCCCGCTCATTTCTGCATTGTCCGTCATCTCTGTAAACAGCTGTTTCATCGCTTTGTTCCGGCCTGTAAAGAAATTCTGCCCCGCCTCCTTGCCGCTGAGGAAATCATTCAGCGCGTTCGTAAGCTCTTCTTTTGTTTCAGCAATGACGGCAAGGCGCTCTTCCATTTCATCCCGGCCAAGCTGAAGCGTATAAGCGATATCCGCAAGAGCTCCGTCAGCTGAATGTGTCTTTTCCAAATATCTGCGCAGCTGTTCCGCACGTTCCTTCAGCTGTTCCGCCGTCTTTGCCGAGAGAATGAATAAGGACGGCTGAAGTTCACCGGCAGTCCATTGTTTCTCTTCAACAGGAGAAACATATTCTTCGAGCACGACATGAGCGTTGACACCGCCAAATCCGAACGAGCTGACACCCGCTCTCCGCGGCAGTTCATTTCCGCTATCATCAGTCGCCGCTTTCCACGGCTGAGTGTCGCGGACGAAATAAAACGGGCTGCCGTCGAGGCTGATATACGGATTAACGGTTTCACAATGCAGACTTTTAACAAGCGTTTTGTGCTGCATCTGCAAAATAATTTTTAAAAGCCCGGCCATGCCGGCGGCAAGCTCTGTGTGGCCGATATTCGTTTTGACGGAACCGAGGCCGCAATGAGGCTGATCGGGTGCCGTTACTCCGGCTTTCTGATAAAGCGCTGCAAAAGCCGCTTTGAGTCCGTTGATTTCTATCGGATCTCCGAGCGCCGTTCCCGTGCCGTGGGCTTCAATATAACTCACTGTACGGGGGTCGATGTTCGCTTGCTGATACGCTTTTATCATGACTTCTGTCTGTGCTTTCGGATTCGGCGATGTAAGGGAAGCCGCCCGTCCGCCATGATTTTCCGCCGTTCCGCGAATAACGGCATAAATACGGTCGCCGTCACGTTCCGCATCGGATAATGTTTTCAAAACAATCATACCGGCACCTTCAGCTCTGACATACCCGTCCGCTTGATCGGAAAATGTTTTGCAGCGCCCGTCTTCACTGAGCATTCCCGCTTTATTAAAGCTGATATGCATATCCGGCGACACAATAGCATTGACGCCTCCTGCAATCGCGATGCCGCAGTCTCCGGCCTGAATTGCCCTGACCGCACGGTGAACAGCGACCAATGAGCTTGAACAGGCGGTTTCAATCGGTTCGCTCGGCCCATGTATATTCAGAAAATAGCTCATGCGGTTCGGACCGATTGACGGAACCGTTCCGGCGGCGGAAGAACCCTCAATCTCTATATGGAACTTTGAAGCTTCCTGAGCGTAACCGCTGTTTGTCGTGCCTGCAAAAATGCCTGTATTTGTACCTGACAGGCTTTTGGCAGAGCAGCCGGCATCTTCAATCGCTTTCCATACATGCATCATTAAAAGTCTTTGCTGAGGATCCATCATTTCGGCTTCATGCGGAGAAATACCGAAAAATAACGGATCAAATTGAGCGGTTTCATCAATGAAGCCGCCCCACTTTACATTGCTCGCATTTTTATCTTTCTGCGGATCTCCGTAATACTGTCTCCAGTCCCAGCGCTCCGGCGGTATTTCAGAAATGCAGTCCTTTTCTCCGGCTAAATTCTCCCAAAACATTTCCGGATTTTCAGCCATTGGAAATGCACAGCTGATTCCGATTATCGCCACGGGCTCAGGTGCAGCTGCGGTTTTTGTTTTAGGAAGGCGGGACTGAATCGAGAATGGCTCCGTCTTCATTTTTTTACGCACAACCGGTTTCTCCGTTTCTGTTTCTGCCTGTGAGCCGAATGTATCCGGATGTTCCGTCAGCAAGTATTGGGCAAAACTAAAGACTGTCGGGTATTCAAAAAACACGGCCGGTGTCAGTTCAAGCCCATACGTTTTATTTAGTTCATTTGCAAACTGCGTGAATGAAACCGAATCAAAGCCATAATCTCTCATCTCTGATTCAGCATCTATCTCGTCTTCTTTCACCTTCAGAATGCCTGATATCATATGTTTGAGTTCCGCTTGTACTTTATTCGGCATATGGACGGGCGTCTTCCTTGACACATGAATGCTACGGGACGGTTCCGGCGTTTCAGGCATCAGGTTTTTTCGAATCCGTTTTTCGTCGCCCTCTGCCACCATGACCTGGTGTTCTCCGGAGGCAAAAGCGGCGTAAAGCGCCTGGATGCCTGAGGCTGATCGCATGGCTTTCATTCCGGTCTGTTCATACATCAGCCGTTCGGTCTCTTTGTCCACACGCATACCGCCCTCTTCCCAAAGCGGCCAGTTGACAGACAGGGTCTGCCCGCTCCGCTCGTTGTCCCGCACGAGACGGTTCCGGCGGGCTGCATAAACATCCATAAATGCGTTGGCTGCCGCATAACCGGACTGCCCCGGATTTCCCATGCCTCCCGCCAAGGAAGAAAACAGAATGAAAAAGTCCAGCCGCACATCTTTCGCTGCTTCATCAAGATTGATAAGCCCTTTCACTTTCGGCGCCATGACGGCCTTCCGTTCGTTTTCTGTCTGGTTCAGAATGTAGTTGTCAGCGATCACGCCTGCGCCGTGAATGATCCCGTCGAGTGTTCCGTGCTCCTCCTGTATGCCGCGGACGAGGGCGATGACCGCCGCTCTGTCTGTCACGTCAACCGGTTGATAAAATACGCGGGCGCCCGACGCTTCCAAGTGCCGTAAGCGGGCGGAGCGCTCTTCATCAAGCACTTCTGCCCTCCCCGTTAATACGAGGACGGCATTTTTGACGCGGGAGGCTATTTCTTCAGCGAAAATCAGTCCGATGCCGCCCGCTCCCCCGGTGAGGAGGTAGACCCCTTCGTCTTTCCACGGAACGGCGCCGCTTTGAGAGGCCGGCAGATGACGCCAGTTTCTGACGAGACGTTTGCCGTCTTCATAACGGATTTCCGCTTGTTCAGGATGCGCCCGGTTTTCTTTCAGCTTGGCAAGAAGCGATGATGCTGACTCGTCCGGATCGGCTTGGATGACTTGGCCGTACAGCTTCGGATGTTCAAGGTGAGCCGTTTTCAGGAAAGCGGCCAGCCCCGCCAATACATTGTCTTCCCCCCTGTCGGGGACAAGAAGCTGGATCAGCGTTTTTTCCTTCTGTTTTTCTTTGATAAGACGCGTGACGATCGCTGACAGCTCCGCCGCGCAGGCGTCATAACGGTCTTCAATCGGACCTTCGCCGTCAGCCGCACATACGGCGCCGCTTATGTCCTCAGCATTCATTCCGCCATACAGCGTCACGTATCTGAAAGACTCTTCTTGTCCGCCGCCTTCACCCGGCGGTGATTCCTGCCACTTTGGCTGAAGCAAGAGCGGTTTTTCCTCCGTTTCCTCTTCCAGAAAACGGGCGGTGAGCCCCGTCAATCGGACACATACCGCGCCGTTTTCGTCACACAGCTCAATATGGTAGGCGCCGTCCGCTGAGGAAAGCGCCGCCCACATCGTCTCCCGGCACGCAGAAAACACCTGCATATCCTGGAGGGCAAACGGCAGAAACGGCCGTCCGGACGCGGAACCGTCTGAAAGCACGAGACCGATAGAAGCCTGAAGAGCGGCGTCCAGCATGCTTGGATGCAGGATGAACGGCTCCTTTTCCTCGCGGGCGGACGGCGGGAGAATGAGCTTTGCGAGCACTTCTCCGCTTCCGGCATAGACGGCGTCAAGCGCCTGATGAGACGGTCCGTAGGTGATGCCGAGGCTGTCGAACGCTTCATAGCACTCAGCCTTTGACAAGTGACGGCCGCCGCAGCGCGCCTGAACCGCTTCCACATCGAGAACAGGAGCACGCTCCGTCTCTTCGAGCACGGCCTTTCCCTGGAAAAAGACAAGCGGCTCTTCTCCTTCGGCATACGCTTCAAAAGCGATGTCTCCGTTTTCTTCCGGCTGAAGTCTTACATGAAGCGTCACTCCTTCAGAAAGCGCCGTCACCGGCCGGAGCCAAACGATCTGTTTGATCCGGACACCCGTTTTCCCGCCCGGCAGGTCTTCAGCGGCAAGTGTAACGGCGGCCCGGGCCATTTCTAAAGCAGCTGCGCCCGGAAGCACCAGTTTTCCATTGACGATATGATCGGCAAAAAACGGTTCATGCCCAGAAAAAACAGAAGTAAAGCGCTGGGCGGTAAAAGTCGATGTATTCGCGTGAAGCAGCGGGTGAAGTCTGGCTGCTTTCTCACTTTCCGCTGAGCCTGTTTTGTCAAGTGACACATCAGCTTTTGTCACCCAATATCGGTCTTTGGCAAAAGGGTAGGCCGGGAGACTGATGTGGCCCGGGTTGCGCTGATAAAGAGCTGACCAATCGACGTCAAGTCCTTTAACCCAAAGGTCAAGCAGCTTTCCGTATTTCCCTTTTTTCAGCCAGGCATTTATGGTAAGCGCCATATCTTCATCAGAAGTGAGCGAAGCCGCCAATGAATGATGTTTGGCTGTCCTGCCCCGCCAGATATGAGCATGTTCGATATTATGATCGTTTGAGAAACTCATAAGCTTCATTTTCAGTTCTTCTATCGACTCGGCCGTAAATGCAAGCCGCTCAGCCATCGGTTCTCTTCCCGCCTGAAGCGTGTAAGCGATCTTGGCCAAATCCCCGTCAGAACGTTTTTTTCTTATGACATCATCCAGAAGCTGGCGGGCGCGCTCTGTCAATTGCTGCTCATTTCGCGCTGATAAAATGATAACAGCCGGTTTTTGCGGAGAAACGAGCACGTTTTCCATTGGTTTCAGGCTCTCAGACGGCACATATTCCTGAATGATGACATGTGCGTTTGAACCTCCTGCTCCAAACGAGGAAATGCCGGCAATTCTCGGATATTCCTTCATTTCACCCGTGATATTCAAGACAGGTCGTTTCCATTCCGTTTCTGTTTGCTGTACGAAAAACGGAGTGTGCTCAAACTCAATATTCGGATTCAATTCCGCCGCATGCAATGAAGGGGCAATCCTCTTATGTTTCAATTGCAGAAGCAGTTTGGTGATTCCCGCAATCCCGGCAGCGCTTTCTAAATGTCCGATATTTGATTTAATGGAACCGATGGAACAAAACTGCCTGTCTTCTGTTGTCAGGCGAAAAGCTTTCGTTAACCCGTCGATTTCAATCGGATCACCGAGCGCAGTGCCCGTTCCGTGAGCTTCCAAGTAACTGACCGTTCTCGGGTGAATGTCTGTTCGTTTCAACGTCTCTGCGATCAGATCAAACTGCGCTTTCGGATTCGGCACCATATAAGCGTTTGTCCTGCCTGCTGCGTTCAGCATGCTTCCTTTAATAACGCCGTAAATATGATCGCCGTCTTTCTCCGCTTGAGCAAGCGGCTTTAACACAATCGCCCCTACTCCTTCACCGTCAACAAAACCGTCCGCACTGTCTCCGAAAGATTTGCATTTATCACCGGGAGACAGCATTGAAAAAGCGGACAGCCGCTCATAGTGGGCCGGATCAACGATAAGATTGACTCCGCCGGCAATCGCTGTTTCACTCATTCCGCTCCGCAGGCTTTCTGCGGCGAGATGGACAGCTGTTAAAGAAGAAGAGCATGCTGTATCCACAGCCATACTCGGCCCTTGGAAATTGAACAAAAACGATACTCTGTTTGCGATAGACCAGTCGCTGGGAACTGTCGGGTAATTGCTGTTCATCACACCGACAAAGACTCCGATTTTCCGGCTGTCACAAAGCGTAGCCGGGGTGTACCCCGCATCTTCAATGCTTGAATAAGCAGTCTGCAGAAACAACCTTTCCTGCGGATCCATCCTTTCAGCTTCCGCGGGAGATATACGGAAAAACAGCGGATCAAATTTATCAATGTCATCGAGAAAACCGCCCCATTTTGAATAAATGGACCCCCATTTTCCGCGTTCCTCGTTATAAAACGTTTTCCAGTCCCAGCGATCTTTCGGCACTTCAGTAATAGAATGCCTGCCGGCTTTTACATTTTCCCACAGCTCATCAACGTGATCGGCGCCCGGATACCGGCCTGACAGACCGATGACAGCGATATCCTGGATATAGGGATCTCCGTTCGTCCTGCTGTCTTCCTCGTTTTGAGGAATTTTGTTTTGTTTTACATTCAGGTTATCTGTGTGATCAGACAGCTGCTCCTCACGCACACCCATCGCTTTCATAAATGCTCCCCGCTGAGAAAGAAGCAGGTAATCCGCAATTTCTTCTATCGTCTGATATTCAAAAAAGAGGGTGCTGGTCATTTGGTCAAACACGTTACGAAAAGCATTCGTGAGCCTGACGACCAGAATAGAATCCAAACCGTATGCGGTTAAGGAAACCGACGGATCCATTCTCCCGCTCGGAATCTTCAGCGTTTTTCCTATTAATTCCGTCAGATATGCGATGCCCCGTTCTCTTACGTTTGGAATCGGCGCGGCGCTTTCTGCGGGAGCCTGCACCCGTCCGGCGTTTTCGGGATGAGCCCGTCCATTCCCGAATTGCCGCTCGAGCGCTTCTTTACGGGAAGACAGAAAGTAATCAGCAAGCTCATCAATGGTTTGATATTCAAAAAACAAAGTGCTGCTGACAGAACCGAAGACGTCTTTTAACGCGTTGGTCAGTCTGACGACCAGTATGGAATCCAATCCGTATGCGGTTAAAGGTTCATGGGATAAAAGACGATGCGCCGGCACTTTAAGCGCTTCACCGATGACCTTCTTCATCAGTTCAACGCTTTTTTCTCTCAGGCTGAAATGCAAAGTATCATCCGAAAGACCATCTGCGTCATACGGACGGCGCTCCGGCTTCTCTTCTGACGCCTGCGGGAGGGCAAGCCTGACCGTTCCGTCACTTTCAGCCGCTATAATCTGCTGGCCTAAGTCGTGTGCGGCTTCAGCCGGAAACAGAGGATGGACGAACCCTTCAAGCGAAAGCGCTTCCGCCCAGCCGGCCGGCTCAACCCCCGGACAGCCCGGAATCCGTAAATCATGATCCTCATACAGCCACCAGCCTTCAAGAAGGCCGAACGTCACATGGTTGAATATGGTGCGGCTGTTGATCTCATTTAAAAACAGCTGGCCGTTTTTTTGCAGCATTGCTTTCGCATGGCGCAGCGCAGAGCGGATATTTTTTGTCGCATGAAGCACATTGGTCGCGATCACTGCGTCATACGTGCCGATGTCCTGCGCTTCTGTTGATACCGGCTGCTCAGCGTTGAATATTTTATAAGTGACATAAGGATATTCCGGACCGAATATGTCTTCTGCATGTAAAAGAAATGCTTTAGAAATATCCGTGAAACAATATTCGGCAATATGCGCTTCATACGGTTTCAATTTTCTCATGACCGCGGCGCTCGTCCCGCCCGTTCCGGCTCCGATTTCTAAAATGCGGATTTTCGCCTGCGGGTCTTTTTCCAGACGTTCCCGCAAAACTGCAATCAATGTGTCAGCAAGCTTGTCATTGAAAAAATCAGAAATGATATTATTGCGGTAAATGCCTTCCACAAGACGGAAGGAGGAGTCAGGGAACATCACTTCCGTTGCCGGAAGCTTACCGGTTAAAATGTCTGGAAGCACACGCAATGTCTCTTCTGCCAATCTGACATGCGCCCTCATGTCTTTCTGGCGCAGCCAAGTCTCTTTTTTCCGCTCCCATTCCTCCCACACCTGCCCTAGATCCGTTTTTTCCGGAGCAAGCGCTAATTCAGTCAGGAGGACAAAGCTCTCTTTCAGCCATCTGCTGTATTGTTCCGTTATGCCGGCAGCCGATTGAAATAACGGCAAAGCCTGATCAAGACCGGCTCCCATCTCATAAAGGGTTGATACTAGCATTTTTTCAATAAGGGATTCCAACTCTCTCATGCAGCTCATGACACTTGATGCTTTTAACCGCTCAGCTTCGTCATTGTGCGTGATGTTAACCGCTAATTGTCCGAGTGCGGAAGGAATCTTTTCCGGATAAACCGTTACTTGTTCTTTCAGATCGTCTTTCATAAAAACCGGATCTGTCGTTTTGATCAGCGCCAGCTGGTCATGAGGTCCGGAAAGCAGGGTTTCCAGCGTTTTCATCGCTTCGGGCGCCTCAATAGAAGCGATTCCGTCCCGCTCCATCCGTTTCCGGTATTGTTCTGAGGCCACGACGCCGACACTTCCCCAAAAGCCCCAATTGACAACTTTTACAGCATACGGCGCTTTCTGTGAGATCCGCTTAGCAAAAGCGTCTTTAAACGTGCACCCGGCGGCATAATTGCTCTGTCCCGGCGCTTTTTGAAACGACATCATCGAAGAGAAAAACAGCAAGAAATCCAGGGGTTCCCCTTCAGCTACCCGGGCAATCTGCAAGCTGACATCGGTTTTTGCAGAAAGTGAAGCGCGGAATTGATCCTCTTCCATATTGGCAAAACTTCGGTCTGATAACACGATGGCGGAATGAATGATTCCGCGGACCTTTCCATTTTCCTTCACAATGGTGTCATACGCCCGTTTGAGAGAGTCATAATCCGCAGCATCCGCGCTGAAATATTGCGGTGCGGGACCTAAAGCCGCAAGTCTTTTCAGCCTTCTTTCAATCTGTGTATCTTTTTTCCTTCTCCCGATCCAGACAATTTTCGCCTGATAGGTCTGAATCATATATTCAGTCCATACTTCTCCTATTCCGCCTGCCCCGCCGATAATCACATAAACCCCGCCGTGCCGGTATAATGAAGGCTCATCTGCCTGAGGCCGGCAGACGGCCAATTGCTGGCGGTGCCACTGACCTGCACGAAAGACCCACGGGTTTCCCTCGGAGTCCGCCGGTAAAGAGAAGACATCGGGAAGATGCCGGTATCCCCTTTGAGATTCCAAATCAAGAAGCCGGATGCTCCAATTGCTGTATTCTTTTGCGAGCGACCCCGCTAATCCGTGTATGCTTGCATGACTGGGATTGACCTCATCATGTTCATGAATCGGCTGTGCTTGAAACGTGCAGATTGTCAATGATAGTTGTGCCGTATCAAAATTCAGAAGCAGAAGCGCTTTTATCAGCCGGAAAAGCTGCATGACCCCGTGCTCCTGTCCGTCGGCCGTATCCGCATCATAAACGGATGGAACGGGATGATCCGGCGCCGCCCATATCATGTGTTGAAAAGAGCCTTGCGTTTTCAGTGTTTCAGCCATTTGTTCCGCGCTGTCCAAAGAAGTGATGTCCGGAAAACGGACATCGGAATACATCTCTTTCAAAGCCTGCTGAAAATCCGGCCCGGCCCCGATGACGATTATTTTTTCTTCACGCATGAAAGGCATGCCGGTTTCCGGAATGGTGACGGTGTTCCAAACCGGTGTCATAAGCAATTCCGTTTCACGGCTTTTCTTCGGCGTGACGCCGGCTTTTTGGTTAAACCCGGCGCTTTCCTGCACCTCTTTTATGATAAAATCTTTCACTGCCGCCAACAGCACGCCGCGCTCATCACAAATATGCAGATCAAATTGGTGAACGGAGGCCGCTTTTACCTCCGCATGCACAAATACGGTTTTCGCTAACGGTTCAAGCAGCAGTATTTCTCCGAAGGAAAACGGTACGATAAGCGCAGGCTCTTTTTGAAATTGCAGCACATGCGCCATTGCGGTTTGAACAGCGCCATCCATTAAGGACGGATGTAGGATGTACTGTTTAAAATCGGCTTCCAAGTATGACGGGAGCGTTAATTTGGCCAGTGCTTTCCTTTCTGTATAAGAGAATTCGCGGATGACCTGAAAACTGTCCTTTTGCACGATTCCCGCCTCAGAGAAAGAGTGATAGATGTCTTTCGGCTCCGTTCTCTGCGCAAATGGCGCCGGGAGCTGAAAGGCCGGGGCCTCAAAAGACGCTCCTTTTTCTTTACAAATCACTTCTCCTTGCGAAAAGAGGGTGCCGTCCGCTCCTTTTTCTTTAATGACATAGCTTATACGCTCTTTTTCTGCTTCAAACTCTATCATGACGGATCTTGGGTCTGTCCCTGTCACAATCGGCTCCATGTACCACACACTTTGAAGAGAGACGGCCGGGCGTTCTCCCCACAATGCCGCGCCGTATGCCGCCATTTCCAGATGACAGACTCCGGGAAGCACATATTTTTCGTTCACTAAATGATCTTTAAAGAAATATTCATCCTTGGAAAATATCTTTTGAAACGTTCCTTTCCGGACGGATGAAACATTCTCATCAAGCAGAGGATGAAGCGCTTCACGCCTTTTGATATTTTGGGGCTTTTTTGTATACCGCTTTTTTTGATCGGTCAGCCAGGACGTTTCCTTTAAAAACGGATACGTAGGAAGCGGAACTTTCTGATACGGCGTTTCCGGCTTTTTGCAACCTTGAAGGCCTTTCACCCACAGCGCGGCAAATTTCTCAGGATCTGAAACGGACTGGCCTGAAACGTCCGGCCGCCCGGGTGAGGCTTTTCCGAAGTACATATGCCTGCCGTCGCTGTGACCGCTCACAAATCCGTCCAATCGCTGTTTCAGCTCAGAAAGGGATGATGCAATGACAGCAAGCCGGAAGGAGAAGGGCTCTCTGCCTGACAATAAGGTGGCAGCGATATTTTCCAGACTGTATCCGCCGGCAGAAGGCGAGTTTTCCAATCGGGCAAGAAAGATGCTCAATTTCCCGGCATATTCTTTCAGCTGTTGTTCGGAATGTGCGCTTAATACGACGGCATGAGGTTTTTGCTCAGTATTCCCGTCCGCTTGCCGTTTTGGCTGATAAGCACCTACAATCAGATGGGCATTAGAGCCTCCTGCTCCGAATGAACTGATTGCGGCGATTCTCGGTTTATCTCCTTCAGCCGGCCACGGCCGGTTGTTTCGGACGACATAAAATGGCGAATCAGAAAAAGAAATCTTGCGGTTCAGTTCCTCGGAGTGCAGACTGGCGGGAAGCGTTTCATGTTTCATGCTTAAAAGCACCTTGATTAAACCGGCGATCCCTGCAGCCGCTTCCAAATGTCCGATATTGGATTTCACCGAGCCGATTCCGCAGTCATTTTTCTCATCGGTCTGTTTATCAAATGCCATAGACAGGCCGCGTATCTCAATCGGATCGCCGAGCGCCGTGCCGGTTCCGTGAGCTTCAATGTAGCTGATATCCGCCGGACTTACCGCGGCTCTGTTTAGAGCGGATAAAATCAGGTCCCGGTGCGCTTCCGGATTCGGCACCGTATACCCGGTCGTTTTGCCGCCGTGATTAGTGGCGGACCCCTTAATGACACCGTAGATGTGGTCTTTGTCCGCAATCGCTTTTTTCAATGGTTTTAACAAAACGGCTCCCGCGCCTTCGCCGGGCACGTAACCGTCTCCGCCTTCACCGAAACTGCGGCATTTTCCTTCAGAAGACAGAAAATGCGATTGGCTTAAAAACATGTATTTTTGCGGATGTAAGCTGAGGTTGACGCCTCCGGCCAGCGCCATTTCACAGTCGCCCGACATAATGGCCTGACAAGCTTGATGGACGGCGACAAGCGATGAAGAACACGCCGTATCAACAGCAATGCTCGGGCCATGGAGATCAAGGAAATAAGAAACCCTGTTCGGAATGCCCCAATATAAGGAGCCGGGGCCTTTGTACTGATCTTTGAGGAAACCTTCTTCGTGTGCAATTAATGAATATTCATTCCAGGTCACTCCGGCGAATACCCCGATTTGATCCGTCGGCCTCGCCGCCGGGTTCCCGTAACCGGCATCCTCCATCGCTTCCCAGCAGCACGTGACATACAATTTTTGCTGAGGGTCCATTAAATCAGCTTCCCACGGGGAAACAGAAAAAAACAGCGGGTCAAATTGATCCGGATGATCAATAAAACCTCCCCATTTACTGTATGACGCGTATTCTGCCGTTTTCTCTTCCGAGTAATAAGAGCTGTCCCATCTGTCCTCTGGGATTTCGGAGACACAATCTTTATTTTCCATTAAATTGTCCCAAAAATCATGCTGGTTTTCCGCTTTCGGAAACATCCCGCTCATTCCGATAACCGCAATATCAGAGCTCCCGTCCGTTGCCGGTTCAGGCACCTTTTCAGCCGCCTGTACAGGAAGCAATTCTTCTTCCTGCCGGCTTCCCGTATCAGGCTCCGTTTCTGTGAATTCAAGAACGCTTTCGGGATTTCGTTTCTGCGCACTTAAAAACTCACTCAATTTCTCAATGTTCGGATATTCAAAAAGCAGCGTTTCAGAAAGGCCGGTAAATTCTTTATGCAATATGGTCATGATTTCTTCACTGATGAGAGACGTCACGCCAAGAGTGAAAAAAGCGGTTTTATCTTCCGCTTCGGTCACCTCGGCACCCAGCTTTTGCGCTATTACCGTTCTTAAAAATTCGTTAATACATTTCATGAGGATACCATCCCTTGTACAAAAGAATTTTTCTGTGCTTTAACAAGTTAATCCGCCGTCTATGGCCATTGTCTGTCCGGTCATAAAGGACGATTCAGGAGAAAGCAGGAAACGAACGAGTCCGGTCATATCGTCTGTTTCGCCTAAACGTCCCATCGGCGTCCTTCTGATAATCTGCGATTTTTGTTTTTCCGGCATATTTTTCGTCATATCGGTGTCCACAAAACCGGGCGCAAGTGAATTGACACGGATTCCTTTCGACCCGAGCTCCCTGGCCAGGCTTCGCGTCAAGCCGTCAAGAGCCGCTTTGGATGCGCTGTAGACTGAAGTGCCTTTAAATCCTCTTGAGCCGATAATGGAGCTTATGTTAACGATTGATCCGGAATTTTGTTTCAGCATGACACGGGAAACGTTTCGGGTCAGCTTGATGACTGAACCGATATTCAGATTGAGTATGCGGTCAATGTCTTCATCATTGGTCAGGGGCAGCAGCTGATCAAGGTTCAAACCGGCGTTATTGACCAAGCCGTCTATTCTGGAAAACTTGCGGTATACTTGAAGAACAAACTGTTTCATGGCGGCATCATCCGCCGCATCCGCCGCTTCCCAATAAAAGCGGCCGCGGTACTTTTCACTGTCTCTCAATGTGTTAATAAAATCAGATTCACTGCGGCTGAAAGCGGCTACTTTGTAATCCTCATCCAAAAGCGTCTGTACAATCGCTTTTCCCAGCCCCCGGCTTCCTCCGCTGACGACCGCTACTTTTCCGTTATTCATATTTGCCTCCTGTTTTACACGTTTCTTATTTTTTTAAATCGATCATTAGACAGTTTTCGATCTGTAACAGAGATGATCTGCGGTATCTGATATGGCTGCAGCTTCTGTTTGCAATGAGCTACGGCCCGCTTTCTGAAAGATTTGATATCTTCTTCTTTTTCGAGCACGGCCTCTGCCGCAACAATCTCGCCTGTAATCGGATTTTTTCTGCCCGTTATGAGAACATCCCGGACATTCGGTATCTCCAGAAAGACGCTTTCCACCTCTGCCGGAAACACTTTCTCTCCGCCCACATTAATGATTTCACTCTTTCTTCCGAGAATTCTTATATATTCGCCGTCTGTTTCCACCTGGTCACCGGTGTCATACCAGCCGTCTTCATCGAAAGGTGACGGTGCGTTTAAATAGCCGAGCATCGCCGACTCAGAACGGACCCAAAGCGTGCCTCCGGTAATTTTGGTCTCTGTTCCGGCGCCGCCTACTTTCATCCAAGTGGATTGGCTGTCTTTTGATTTCGTTGAGAATATCCCCAGTTCAGTTAATCCGTATGTTTGTTTCAGCCGTACATCCGGAAACATCCGGTGGATGCCGCGCAGCGTTGATTGCGGCATCGGCTCTGTGCCGTAAGTGATCAGCCGGAGTGAAGAGAGGTTATAGCCGGCATCCGCCTTGGACATCAGCAGCATGTTTAAAAAGGTCGGGGTGGCGGGGAGCACTTGGACAGCATGTTTGTCGACCGCCTGATAAACGGACTCCGGCGTTCTGCTGACTGATGTGACGATCGTTCCCCCGTTAAACAGAATCGCAAACAGCGTATTAATGCCGCCGATATGATCTAATTTCAGAAAAATGAGCGTACGCAGCGGTTTTCTCTTCGCCGTTTTATATTTTTCAAGCAGCCGGCCGGCGCTTAACACGGATGCTTTGCTTTTGCCGGAGGTTCCCGATGTGAAAATAATAATGCCTGATTCCCCTCTCTCGCGCAGGTCATCAAGCAGAGGGTGAGAGGCGCTTTCAGAACCTTCACGAAGCGTCCAGCTGTCATTTTCATTTATTTCAATGATTTGATTCACTTTCGCGTCTTCAAACATATCGAGGTGCTTTTCCCTTGATTCATTGCTGAGAGGGACAACGATATTTCGGTTTAACAAAAGCGCCATCAGCAAAAAAATGGCGTTCGGGGAATAATCCCCGATAAGCGCCACACATTCTCCTTCACGTATTCCGTTTTGTTTAAGTTCTTTCTGAAAAAAGCTGATTCGTGTCAGCAAATCATCATACGTAAAAGTCTGCCCTTTAAAAATGAGAAACTCACTGTCTTGCGTTTCCCTAAGCTTATCAGTCACCCAGCTGATATCTCCCCTGCTTTCTGTTTTCATGATTGAGCACTGTCCATATATTTTTGATAAATATCACAAATGCTGCCGACGGTTGTAATGCTGGAAATCGTTTCTCCTTGGGAAAAAGGATCTACTCCGGTTTCCATCTCCATCTGTGCGACTAATTGAGCGATATCCAGTGATGAGAAGCCCAGATCCTCTATGACTCTCACATCATCTCCCGCTTCGACGGCCCGATATGACTGCTGTTCTTGAATGTCCTGAATGATTTGAGCGATGATCTGCTTCATTTCCTTGGTTTGTTCCATTTGCTTTCAGCTCCATTCTTCATTTTATAAACTTCTGATGACCCGTTTATAATCCGGAATATGATCTTGTGAAGAGGTCGGCACCGCCAGCAGCTTATCCACCTTGGAAATGGCCAGCAATGTATGATTTCTTTTCATATAGACTTCAATCTGATAGCTGATTTTCGCCACTGAGATCATACTGAGGGACTCACCGTGAAAGTCGGGATCGCATTCTTCAATGTGTCCCGTCATATAAATATCAAGCTCTTCATCTGCAAAACAATTTCCGTAATAATACGTCTCTCTTTCAAGCAAAAATAAATGCCGCGCGATTGAAACCGGAAAACCCGGCTTCGACCGGCGCGTCATCCATTCAAATTCCGCCGCATCCATTATCTTGCTGAATTTCGCAAACACCATGGCATGCCCAGGCGCAGCATCCTGATCAACAGGAACCCGATATAAAACGGGGTCTGCTGTTTTGAGATTGCCCGGCTTCATACCGAAGGCGTCCGTTCTGATTTTCTTTGACCGCATCAGCGCGTAAGGCGGCTTGGCTAGCTTAGAAAGTTCCGCAATGCACTCAGCCTTAGGCGCTGAGACTTTGCGGGTCGAACCTTCTGTTTGTGTGACGTCGACGACAATTAAACTATTGGCTTTCATTGAAGGAAACCGTCCCCGGTCCCACTCGCTTTTATCAGAGCTGACCGCTCCTTTCGGCCCGAACAAATAATCAGATTCTAATATGGTTTCTCCAAAGCGGGAGATATCGACTCCGACGGAAACCTCGTCCCATAATCGGTACTGATCAAGAGGCTGATCTGAAGGAACTTTGAGATGTGTCATAAAATAAGCCGGATACAAAATCAGCCCTTGGTGATCGGCCATCTGATCAGGCCGGAATCCCGTTCCGGCCGTTAAATGGTGACTGTGTGCGTTGCCGAATAACAGCAGCAGCGCGTACTCATTCAAATTCCCTAACCCGACATGGCTCATCGTTAATTCATGATTTTCAATCAGCATGGTCTGTCCTCCGCAGAAAAAATGTAATGGCTGGTCATACTCAGCCTGTAATCGATACCAGCCTTTGCGCAAGAAGGCCGGCTGTTTCTTCCATGAGCTGTTTGCCGATCAGATCGACATGCCTGTTTCTCCAATTTTCAAGCGGGGTTCCTTTCACCCACTGATTAAACGCGCCGAGTGCAGGGCCGCAATGAATTTGGTAATCTATTTTACTTTCGCTTTTTCCTTCCAGAGCGAGCCTTGTCGTATGAGAAAAATACCATTTAAATACCATCGCCATTTTGTGTTTCGGATTCTGTTCGGCTTTGGCGATCTGTTCAGGAGATTTATCACGTTTCAGCTGCTCATACACTTCTTCAAAACCGCGCTGGAAATACTTTTCTTCAATTAATGTTTTCGTTTTTTCATCTATTTCATCTAAAGAATTGTATTGTCTGTACAAGTCAAAGAGTTTATTGGCTCTTGCCGGGAAAAACAGTCCTTTTTTCAGCACCTGCACCCTTGCTCCCGCTTCAAACATATCTCCCGCGGGAGCGTATGACGTATCCTGCACGTTCGCTTCCTGAAGCAGATCTTTCACTGAATCACTTGTCCCGGCTTCGACCGTGCATTGATTAATAGAACCGGTTCCGATAAATTCGGCGCCGAGCAGAAACGCCGCAGCAGCCGCTTCCGGAGTGCCGATGCCGCCGGCTGCGCCGATTCTTACTTTTTTCGCATAACCGTGCTTCTCCATCATGCGGTCTCTGAGTCTGATCATGGCAGGCATTAATGTATACGGAACCCCTTGGTCGGTATGCCCTCCTGAATCCGCTTCAACGCAAATGTCATCAGCCATCGGAATTTCTTTTGCAAGCGCCGCTTCCCCGGCTGTCAGCCGATTATCAGACACAAGTCTTTCCAGCACATGAGCCGGAGCCGGATTCAGAAAGGCCTCAGCGACTTCAGGCCGGGATACTTTCGCGATGATTCTGTTTTGAACTGACACCGATCCGTCATGATTCCTGCTTAATCCCTTTGCCCTGTATATAACGAGAGCGGGGGTTATGCCCATAAATGCCGATGCTTCAATAAGATGAATGCCGTTTTTTAAATATAAATCTATCATTCTGACTTCCTTGTCAGGTGACATCATATGATGAAGAAGATTCATTCCGAATGTTTCCCCTTGCCGCAATGCAGACCGGATGGTTCCGATGGCCTGTCCGATCCGTTCGATACTCAATCCGCCCGTTCCGAAAAAGCCCAGCATTCCCGCTTTTGCCGCTTTAATGACCATCTGTTCCGAAGCAATTCCCCTGTACATGGAGCCCGTCATGTAAGCATATTGGATGTTATAATCTTTTTTAAAATCTTCGTTCCCTAATCTCATTCCCGCCGTTTTTTGCGGATCAGCTGCCGATGCTTTGACATCAGCAGTATCAGACTCTTCTTTCGGCATAGGTAATGGGGCGGCATCTTTTTTAATCTGCCGCGTCAGTTTTGTCAGCACTTCCCCGGGCCCGACTTCTGCAATTTCATTATTTTCAAGTCCCATCAGACGGCGTATCGTGTCCGTCCACTTTACCTGATTGGTCATTTGCAAAGTCAGATTTGTTTTGATTTCATCATTCTTATAAGGTGCGGCATGAAGATTTGAGATCACCGGAAAACGAAGAGGCAAAAACGCCGTTCTTTCTAAATAATCTGCAAACTCTTTTTCAGCATCTTTCATATAGCGGGAATGGAAAGCGCCGCTCACATTTAAAGGAAGGTACATTCTCACGCCGGCTTTTTCAAAGACGGGGCCCGCTTTTTCAATGTCTTGTTTCGTTCCGGCGATCACAATTTGCGAAGGTGAATTGTGGTTAGCGATATCAATGCCGGTCAGATGATAATCGGATAGAACCTCTTTTACTTGTTCAGCCGTAAACCCCAAAACCGCCGCCATGCTTCCGGGAGCTGCCTTGCTCATGAGCTCTCCTCTTTTTTTTACAAGCTGCAAACCGGTCTCAAAATCAAAGCAGCCGGCCGCAAATAACGCATTATATTCTCCTAAACTGTGCCCTGCGGCGTAATCAGGCTCTCTCCCCGACTCTTTCATTTTCTTTAAATAACTGAGTGCACTCACCGTATATAACGCCGGCTGGGTAAATTGCGTTTTCCCCAGCTGGTGATTCGGATCCTCCAGACACAATTCTTCTATAGAGTAGCCTAATATGTCATCAGCCTGACGTGTCAGATCTTGAAATTCATCAAACAGTCCGGCTCCCATCCCTTTAAATTGAGAACCCTGCCCCGGGAACACAAACGTAAGCATCTTATCCTCATCCTTTCCGCATCGCCAATTTTGTACATCACATGTGGTTCTCCATACAAAAACGTCTCTTATTTCATATATTGACTGGTGTAAACACCGGCATAAAAATAAAAACACAAACGCGTTTGCGATTCAGCACAGGTTTAAAAATCGCAAACGCATTGTGTTTTCCTTTTCTAACATAATTTATATTAAAACATATTGCTTGTTTACTGAATGTTTCTCATGACAAGCTGCAGTGCCAATATGCCCGAAAACAGCCATGACGGCACACTTCTCCCTTATCATGTATATGTAGATATATACACTACAATCATTTTTATAATCCCTACTTCCTCTTCAACGTGCCGAAACAGCGATTGAAATTTAATAGGTGCTTTACATCAATTTAATAAATTTAACAAATAGTTGCTATTTAAAGAGAATAATATCAATTTATAGATAATAATGTCAAGGCTTTATTTCGTTATTTTCTGACATTTATTCCACAGTTTTATATTCGGTGGGCAGTCGGCATAATTGTTTCGGGATAAATGTCAGATAATTCCCTGAACCCTTTTCATGTCAAAGAAAATTTCATCGCTTCTCTGTCAATTGGGTCTATACTTATTTTTCATTTTCATATATTATGTAAAAAAAAGACGAATTAGAAAAATTTTTAATCACTTTAAATACTATCCATTAAATACTTTCTTTGTATAATAATTTCTTATTATTCTAAGGAGGATCCAGTCATGAAATGGTACGCACTTTTTGTAGAGTCCGGAAAAGAAGAAGCAGTGCAAAAATTTCTGCGTCTGCAGTTTGATGAGCAGGCTCTCTACTCAATCATACCCAAGAAAAAAGTCACAGAACGAAAAGCCGGAATCAAATACGAGGCACTCAAAAAGATGTTTCCGGGATATGTTCTGTTTAAAACGAAGATGACAGAGCGGACATTTCATAAAATCAAAGAACTCCCCATTTCATGCAGAATCGTGAATAACGGCGCATATTATTCCAAAGAGCGTAAAACCTATTTCACGACAATTAAGGATGAAGAAATCCTCCCTATTATCAGGCTGATCGGAGAAGGAGACACTGTAGATTATTCAAAAGTCTATATTGAAAATTCAAAAGTAACCGTTGCCTCAGGGCCTCTTAAAGGAATGGAAGGCATTATTAAAAAGATCGATAAAAGAAAAAGACGCGCCAAAATCTGCCTGTCTTTTATGGGACTGGACAAAATGGTCAACGTCGGAATTGAAGTGCTCTCCAAACCCTAGCATTTCAAAAAAAGCATCAACAGCATGTGCCGTTGATGCCCTTTTTATATAAACAGACGAAAGCCCGACACCAAAATAACTCCGCTCACCACCGTCACGGTCAGACTTTTTGTTTTCAAGGCATAGTTGACCTGAAGCCGTGCTGCGCCCATGAGGCAAAAATCACATTTAGGGGAAGATAAATCCAGAGCGGTGAATTGACGGTTGAGCTTCATGACGAAAAGCAAGTGCTGACTTCGGGCGATGCCGCACAGTTATTTTAATTCCTCGGATGAATCGGTGACATATTTTATGCTGGTCTATTATCCTGAACCGGCTTAAACGCACATCAGGCTTCTTCAGACAGAAGCCTGACGGACCGGACAGAAGGTGTCTGCGTCTCCTTTGCATGAGCTGTCAAAAGGCCGAGCTGCCTGGAGACATACCGGTCGAACCGTTTGATGAGCACATCACAATCATTCACCAAAAGCTGCGGCAAGATGCTGATCCCCAGATTGTTCCGCACCATTGCAATAATCGCTTCATCCCCTCTGATTTGATAAGCGACCCGCGGCGTAATCTTTTCTTCCTTCAGCACTTTCAGCACATCAAAATGTGTCTCCGGATAAGGCACGATACATTTGACGGACTCCATGACATGTAACGGAACCGTTTCACATTGCGCCAATTCATGCTGCGGGCTCATCACCGCTACAATCGGGTCTTCGGCCAACGGGTAAAAATACCACTTCTCGCTGTGGGATGTCCCGATCGCCGCATCAATCCGGTCATCTTTCAGCCATTCTTCCAGTTCAGTAGAATTTCCTTCAAACAAATGCACCTTAATGGAAGGATACAGCTCATGAAATTCCCTCAAAATTTTCGGCAGCCATTTTACGGCCACGCTCGTAACAGTTCCGAGCCGGACTTCCCCTCTTTCTAACCCATTAATATTATCAACGGTTTCAGACAGTTTTTCATAGTTTTTTTGAATTTCCTTCATAATATGTAACACTTTCAAGCCATTTGCGGTGGGCCTCACTCCATGCCGCTGTCTGATCAAAAGCGGAAAACCGTACTCTTCCTCTAATTTACTGATCATTTGGCTGATGTTCGGCTGTGTGTAATTCAATATGGCAGCGGCTTGGGTCAGGCTGCCGCTTTCAACCGTTTTAATAAAGGCTAAATGCTTCTTTAAATCCAACCGGCTTCATCTCCCAGATATCATTCTTTATTATCCAATGCATTAGTTATATTTAGTTTACTTATATATCAATCAAAAATAAAATGGCAATGTCTCCATCATTATACTTGATAACAAACAGAAGGTGAGCGTTTCAGCATGAGTTTTCTCATTCAGTTTTTTATCGGCGGCACCGTTATGGTGGCCGCCGCGTATTTAAGCAAGTCGAAATACTTATTTTTATCAGGCGTTATCACATTGCTGCCGATCATGACGCTACTGAATATTCACTTGCAGCTGAAAAACATGAGCCCCGACGATTTCAGAGCCGCTCAAAAAAACGGAATATTCGGTGCCTTCGGCGCAGTGATCTTCGTCAGCAGTATTTTCATCCTGACAAACTGGTTCAAAGGTGGCCACGCAGTCATCGGTGCGTTTCTCATCTATATTTGCTATATGATCAGCTGTAAATGCCTGTTATGAAGATACGGCATCGCTGTGTATAAAAAAATGCCTTTCCAGAACAATAATAACAATGCGCTCAGTCGTGAGCAGTTTATATGACTGAATGATCATGAATTGTTATAATTAATGTCTACAAACATTCCGGGAGGCGAAATAAATGGCCAGAAAATTATTTACCCCATGGACCGTTAAAGATGTAACGATCAAAAACCGTATTGTTATGGCACCGATGTGCATGTATTCCTCACATGAGAAGGACGGAAAACTGCAGCCTTTTCATATGGCGCACTATATATCGCGTGCAATCGGTCAGGTCGGTCTGATTATCGTTGAAGCGACAGCCGTTAATCCGCAGGGACGTATTACCGATCAAGATTTGGGCATTTGGAGCGACGATCATCTCGAAGGCTTTGCCAAACTGACAGAACAAGTGAAAGCGCAAGGGTCTAAAATCGGCATTCAGCTCGCGCACGCGGGACGTAAAGCAGAGCTTGAGGGAGACATTTACGCTCCGTCAGCTATTCCGTTCGACGAGCAGTCCAAAACACCGGCTGAAATGACGACAGAACAAATTAAAGAAACCATTCAGGAATTCAAACAGGCAGCGGCGCGCGCGAAAGAAGCCGGCTTTGACATTATTGAACTTCATGCGGCACACGGCTACTTAATGCACGAATTTTTGTCCCCTCTGTCCAATCACCGTACAGACGAATACGGAGGCTCACATGAAAATCGCTACCGCTTCTTAGGCGAGACCATTGAAGCCGTCAAGGAAGTCTGGGACGGCCCGTTATTTGTCCGTATTTCTGCATCGGATTATACAGACAAAGGGCTGGACATTGCGGATCATATCGGTTTTGCGAAGTGGATGAAAGAACAGGGAGTCGACCTCATTGATTGCAGCTCAGGCGCACTCGTTCAAGCTGATATTAACGTCTTCCCAGGCTACCAAGTGAGCTTCGCGGAGAAAATCCGTGAACAGGCCGAAATCGCAACAGGCGCCGTCGGTTTGATAACGACGGGAACAATGGCGGAAGAAATTCTGCAAAACAACCGCGCTGACCTTATTTTTGTCGCGAGAGAACTTCTGCGCGATCCGCACTTTGCAAGGAGTGCAGCGAAGCAGCTGAATACTGAAATACCGTCACCGGTTCAATACGACAGAGCATGGTGATGAAGTGACAGCCGGAGTTTTTCGATCCGGCTGTCTCTTTTTTTATTTTTTGAGAAACGATTGCCGAAGCTTCTCCGTCTTCCCTATAGAACCAATTAGAGGGGATGACTCCAATGAAAGCAGCATGGATGGAAAGGACATATCTGATTGACGGGTGTCCGTTTTATACGAAACACCGTAAAGGCGCCGGCGAAGTGACGATCGTCTTTGAAGCCGGCTACGGCACTTCTTCTGAAACATGGACATCATTACTCGCTGACATAGATGAAGAATTTGGGGTTTTCACATATGACAGAGCCGGAATCGGCAAAAGCGGACAAAGCCGAAACAAGAGAACGGCGGACCACATGGTACAGGAATTAAACACTCTTCTTCTGAAGGCCGGCGTCAAGCCTCCTTATCTTGTCGTCTCGCATTCATACGGCGCGATTATCAGCAGACTTTGGGCGAGCCGGAACCGCCGGGATATTCTCGGGATGGTGATGCTTGATCCGGTTTCTGAGGATCAGGAGACGAAAGTGCTTCCGCTTCTTCCCGAAGAAATGAAAGCTGCCTATTTGAAACAGTTCGTATTGGAAGGATCACACGCGGAATTTTTGACGAGCCTTCGTCAGATCAAGCATCAGCAGATTCATTTCGGCGATATGCCGCTGTTGATTTTATCATCGGGAGAGCGGGATGAGCACTTAAAGCACGCTCATGAACAATGGGTGAAACTGCACAGAAGCATGCTTGATGTCTCTTATCAAAGCGGATGGATTCAGGCCAAAAACAGTTCTCATGCCATTCACCACGATGAACCGCACATCGTCCACCTTGCCATTTATGATGTTTGGTGCGCGGTGCGCCAGCAAATGAATGCTCCTGCCTATCAGGCGGTAAACTGATAAAACAAAAGCCATTGTGCAACGGCACAATGGCTTTTGTTATCGTGATCTATTTTGTCTCACGATGCAACGTATACTTTTTCAACCGGGGGGAATACTTTTTCATTTCTAACCGGTCCGGATTCGTCCGTTTGTTCTTCGTCGTAATATAATTTCTGTCCCCTGTCTCTGTACAGGCCAATGTAACATTTACACGCATCATTTTCACCCCTTATACAAATCGTAATTATTACGTTTTATTATATCTCACCAGAAAAAAATGTCAAGCGTTCATTTTTTAAGACCGCTCCACAGTGACCTCCATGAAGTCAAATCCGATCTTACTGTTTTCAAATACCGCTTTCGCCTCATGTTCGAGACGCTCTATCGGCGATTCACCCTGATACCTTGCGCTGATATGAGTTAAGATCAGCTGTTTGGCGCCTGCTTTTTTTGCCGTTTGCGCAGCCTGTTCTGTCGTCGCGTGATAATAATTATGTGCGAGCTTTGCATCTTCCTTGGCAAACGTCGCTTCATGAACAAGCACATCCGCATTGCGCGCCAGCTCCGTTACCCGCTCTGATGCCCTCGTATCCCCGGAAAAAGCGACGATTCTCCCTTTTTTCGGGGGTTCCAAAAAATCCCGCCCGTTAATGATTCTGCCATCGTCAAGTGTGACCGTTTCGCCTTTTTTGATTTTCTGATAGACGGGTCCGGGCGGGATATTCATTTCTTTTAATCTGCCGGCCTGCAATGCGCCGGGAATATCCTTTTCCTGAACCCGGTAGCCGAACGCTTCCACGCCGTGAATGACGGATGCTGCGGTAACAATGAATTGCTCATCTTCAAAAACCGTCCCCTCTTCGATTTCATGTACGGTAAGAGGATACGTCAGATGAGTCGCCGTCACGTTCAGGCTTGTTTCGATAAAGGCTTTAATACCTTTTGGCCCGTAAATCGTCAGCTCTTCTTCACCGCCCTGAAATGAACGGCTCCCCAACAGACCCGGAAGACCGTAAACATGGTCGCCGTGAAGGTGGGTGATGAAAATCTTCTCAATTTTCCTCGGTTTGATTGTTGTATGTAATATCTGATGCTGAGTGGCTTCTCCGCAATCAAACAGCCATACGGAACGCCTTTCTTCAAGAAGCTTCAGCGCGACGGACGTTACGTTTCTCGTCTTTGCCGGCATGCCGGCCCCCGTCCCTAAAAATAATAATTCCACAATGCTTCCTCCTAGATCTTTGTACTACTAAGGATACAGGATCAGGCTGAAAATGTGAATTCACCCGGGCCTTCTCCGGCCTGATTAATTTTTTTCCGCAAACCGCAAAAAACAGGCTGAAATGTTTGCTTTCAACGAATTTTAGATTTAAAATGAAGGAAATATGCGGGGTTTTAAACCATGCTTCAGATAAAGTGAGGTACTCTAAGTGAAAACAAACGACAAACCAAAAGCAGTAATTGTAATATTTGGTGCCACAGGGGATTTGGCAAAACGAAAACTTTACCCATCCATTCACCGTTTATATAAAAATGGTCAAATTGGTGAAGAGTTTGCAGTTGTAGGTGTTGGAAGAAGACCTTGGTCAAACGAGGACCTCCGGGAAACCGTTAAAACGTCTGTTTCTTCTGCCGGGCAAAAAGACATAGACGATTTCACATCTCATTTTTATTACCATCCGTTTGATGTAACGAATCCGGGTTCCTATCAGGAGCTGAATGTCCTGCTTGATCAGCTTGAACATACATATGAAATCCCGAACAACAGAATGTTTTACTTGGCGATGGCTCCTGAGTTTTTCGGCACTATCGCAAAATCACTTAAAAACGAAGGTGTCACAGCGACAAATGGCTGGTCCCGTCTCGTCATTGAAAAACCATTCGGCCATGACCTGCCGAGTGCGAAAGAGCTTAACAAAGAAATACGCGAAGCTTTCACGGAAGATCAAATTTACCGGATCGACCATTACTTAGGCAAACAAATGGTTCAAAATATCGAAGTCATCCGGTTTGCGAATGCGCTGTTTGAGCCGCTGTGGAATAACCGCTACATCTCAAACATCCAGATTACGTCAAGTGAGGATCTCGGCGTTGAGGATCGCGCGAGATATTACGAGAAATCAGGCGCACTCCGTGACATGGTTCAAAACCACATTTTACAAATGGTCGCTCTCTTGGCGATGGAACCGCCGATTAAACTGAACACGGAAGAAATCCGCAGCGAAAAAGTGAAGGTGCTGAGAGCCCTCCGCCCTGTCGCTCCAAACGAAGTAAGTGACTTCTTCGTCCGCGGACAATACCAAGCGGGAACGATTGACGGAAACGCTGTACCGAGCTATACAGATGAGCAAAATGTAGCACCGGATTCCAATACGGAAACATTCGTGTCCGGAAAGCTGTTAATCGATAACTTCCGCTGGGCCGGCGTTCCGTTTTATATCCGCACAGGGAAACGGATGAAAGAAAAATCAACGAAAATCGTCGTTCAATTTAAAGACATTCCGATGAACCTTTATTACGGCAATGAAACGAATGTAAATCCGAACCTGCTTGTCATCCATATTCAGCCGGATGAAGGCATCACACTATATCTGAACGCTAAAAAATTAGGCGGAGCCGCACATGCTCAGCCGATTAAGCTGGACTACTGCAGCAACTGCAGTGATGAAATGAACACACCGGAAGCCTATGAAAAATTAATCCATGACTGTCTGCTCGGTGATGCGACAAACTTTGCCCATTGGGACGAAGTGGCGCTTTCATGGAATTTCGTCGATGCGATTTCCGAAACGTGGGCAGCCGACAAAACCCTTTCTCCGAATTATGAAGCCGGGTCAATGGGACCGAAAGCTTCGGACGATCTTCTTGAAAAAGACGGTCTCCACTGGTGGAATATATAAGAAAACATCAAAAAACCGCGGCGCCGTTCATGACGGCCCGCGGTTTTTAATATCAGAAAAGCCCCCGCAGTTATTGCGGGGGCTTCTTCATTACTTCATCCATTCAGTATGGAAGATGCCTTCTTTATCTGTGCGTTCATACGTATGCGCGCCGAAGTAATCACGCTGCGCTTGAATCAAGTTTGCAGGAAGCACTGCCGTACGGTAGCTGTCGTAATACGCAAGTGCGCTTGAGAACGAAGGTACCGGCACGCCTTGGGCTACGGCAAGTGAAATCACTTGGCGAAGGGCGCCTTGGTAGCTTTCTGCAATGTTTTTGAAGTAGCTGTCTAACAGCAGGTTGTCAAGCTCCGGTTCACGGTCATATGCGTCTTTGATCTTTTGCAGGAACGCCGCGCGGATGATACAGCCGCCGCGGAAGATCATCGCGATTTCACCGTATTTCAGATCCCAGTTATATTCTTCAGACGCGGCTTTCATTTGGGCGAAGCCTTGTGCGTAAGAACAGATTTTACTCATGAAGAGCGCTTTTCTGACCGCTTCGATCAGCTCTTCTTTATTTTCAGTGACCGGCTTAACGTCTGGCCCGGACAGAAGGCTGCTTGCTTTCACACGCTCTTCTTTCATTGCGGAAATGAAACGCGCAAAAACAGATTCAGTGATAATCGGAAGCGGCACGCCTAAGTCAAGAGCACTTTGGCTTGTCCATTTACCCGTTCCTTTTTGGCCTGCTTTATCAAGGATGACGTCAACAAGCGGTTTGCCCGTTTCTTCATCTTTTTTAGTGAAAATGTCAGCCGTGATTTCGATCAGATAGCTGTCAAGCTCTCCTTTGTTCCACTCAGCGAATACTTCGTGAAGCTCTTCGGCAGACAATCCGAGCACCTGTTTCAAAATGAAATATGACTCAGAGATCAGCTGCATGTCACCGTATTCGATACCGTTGTGCACCATTTTTACATAGTGCCCCGCTCCGTCCGGGCCGATGTATGTCGTACAAGCTTCTCCGTCCACTTTAGCAGAAATGGCTTCTAGAATCGGTTTCACGAGTTCGTGCGCTTCCTTTTGGCCGCCCGGCATAATAGAAGGCCCTTTCAGCGCTCCCTCTTCACCGCCTGATACACCCGTTCCGATAAAGTGAATGCCGCTTTCGGCAAGCTCTTTGTTCCGGCGCTGTGTATCTTTATAGTATGTATTTCCGCCGTCAATCAAAATATCGTCTTTTTCCAGATGAGGAAGAAGAGATTGAATCGTCGCATCCGTTGCAGTTCCCGCTTTAACCATTAATAAAATTTTACGGGGTGTTTCAAGAGACTGGACAAACTCCTCAATGCTGTATGTACCGACAACATTTTTGCCTTTTGCCTCTTCTAAAAACTCTTCCGTTTTGCTGCTTGATCTGTTGTATACAGACACAGAAAATCCCCGGCTTTCGATGTTAAGAGCCAGATTTTTACCCATTACCGCAAGACCGATAACTCCGATTTGTTGTTTTGACATATTCTAACGTCCCTTCTTCAAACGTTTAACCATTTTAAAATTTAAATTAAAATAAAATGATATTTATACTAAAGAAATTATCATACATAACCCCTTTTTTCAAGTTATTCACCTTTTCTTTTCATCCTGGAAAAAGTCTCTGTTAAAGCTCGTTCCCCTTGTTTTACTTTCTTCTTTTTTTATAACGGCGCCTTTTCTGATCAGGTTTTGGCCGTACTTTTCATTCAGCTCGTTCATCATCTGAAAAATTGGCTCATCCTTTGCGTCCTCCTTGAATGAAAACAGATCAAGCTGTTTATACGCCTGCTGTTTTTCAACCAGTTCCGTTCCGGTGATGCCGAGAAGCCTTACCGGGTTTTGGTTCCAGTGCTTGTCAAACAGTTCCATCGCCGCTTCCATGATGTCTTTTTTCTGATCAGCCGGATTGCTGAGGGTCATGCTTCTTGTGACTGTTTTCCAATCCGCATACCGAATCATGATGAACAGCCGGCAGGCCATGACCTCCTTGCGCTGGAGCCGTTCGCTCACAGACAGCGCGAGCCGTTCAAACACGCCCGTTAATTCATCCCAGTCAGCCGAATCATGCGACAGGGTGGATGAGTTGCCGACGCTTTTAAATTCATAAATCCGCTCGGGATTGACTTCTGCAGGATGGATGCCGTTCGCTTTATCCTTCAGCCTCGGGCCGTTTATGCCGAGAAGCGTTTTCAGCGCATGTTCATCTCCTTTTGCCAAATCACCGATCGTTTTGATGCCGAGCGTTTTTATTTTTTCCGCAGTTTTCGTTCCTATACCGTGCATCTCTTCAATCGGAAGAGGCCATAAGACGTCCGGCAGCTCTCTTTTTCTTAAAATGGTGATGCCGAGCGGTTTTTTCATGTCAGACGCCATTTTAGCGAGAAATTTATTCGGGGCGATGCCGATGCTTGACGGGAGCAAAAGCTCTTTTTGCAGTCTCGCCTGAATGTCTTCGGCTGTCTCATACGCCCTGTGTCTGTGCGGTGTGTCCGTAATATCCATGTATCCTTCATCAATAGAAACAGGCTCGACTAAATCCGTATACTCCCTCAGAATGCTGAACATTTCTTTTGATGAACTCCGGTAGCGGTCAAAATTCGGAGGCACGACGATGAGTTCCGGACAGAGGCGTTTTGCCCGCCACACCGGCATGGTGGTCTTTACGCCCCGCGCTCTCGCTTCGTAGCTGCAGGTGACGATGATTCCTTTCCGTTCCTTCACGTTTCCGGCAACGGCGATAGGTTTTCCTCTTAAAGACGGATCATACGCCATTTCTACGGAGGCATAAAAACTGTTCATATCGATATGAAATATAATTCTCCCTTTTCCGGCCACTCCCGGCGCCTCCTTTCCTTTCATAGACAACCTTATATATATGTAGTAAAATAAGAGCTGAATGGATGTGATAAAATGATTCTTGAGTCAATGAATGACTTTTTATTTTTAGTCGATTTTTTCACAATTATTCTTCCCGCTCTGACCGCGATCGGCATCGCTTTTCTTTTGCGTGAGCGCCGCGCAGGCGAGCATTGGAGAACGAAACGAATAGATGAACATCAAGCAGTCGTTCAGCTGAACCGAACAGACTTTCTTATTATTATATATCATCGCATTACAACTTGGATACGTAAAGTCATCCGCATGAATTCACCGGCGAATGATGATGAAGATGTCAGCTTCCTCCTTTTATAACGGCAAGTGAAGATAAAAAGGAGGAGACATAATTGTCTAAAACATATCAAAAATGGATCGCATTCGGATTGTTTTTTATCGTACTGTGCACAGGCCGCTCGGCTTTTGCGGCGACATCTCAGACTCAGACGGGAGGCCTCGGGAATATCGGTTTTTTCCACGATTACCTGATCGAGCCGTTTTCGGCACTTTTAAAAGGTGTGGCGGGCCTGTTCCACGGTGAGTACGGACTGTCGATTATTCTGGTGACGATTATCGTCCGGATCGTTGTATTGCCTTTGTTTGTGAACCAATTTAAGAAACAGCGGGTGTTCCAGGAAAAAATGGCTGTGATCAAACCGCAGGTCGACAGCATCCAGGCTAAAATAAAACAAACGAAAGATGCGGAAAAACAAAAAGAACTGCAAATGGAAATGATGAAGCTTTACCGTGAGCACAATCTGAATCCGATGGCAATGGGATGTCTTCCGATGCTGGTGCAATTCCCGATTTTGATCGGTTTTTATTACGCCATCCGCTCAACGCCGGAAATCGCTTCACACTCATTTCTGTGGTTCAGCTTAGGGCATTCTGATATTCTTGTATCACTGTGCGCGGGGGCCGTGTATTTCTTACAGGCTTATATTTCCCAAAAATTAAACGAGAAATATTCACCGGCTGCTCAAAATCCGGCCGCGATGCAGTCAGCAAAAATCATGGTCTTTATTTTCCCTGTCATGATGACCATTTTTTCACTTAACGTACCGGCTGCGCTGCCGCTTTACTGGTTTACAAGCGGACTGTTTTTGACAGTGCAGAATGTACTTTTACAGCAGACGCATCATAAAAAGAAACAAGCTGCGGCTCAGGCGGAGCCCGCCAAATCATAATACTGAAACCCTGCCCGAAACCTATCCGGCAGGGTTTTTTTCTTGTATCTGCAAGGCTTTAAGCCAATTATCATGAAGAATGAAAAAAGCACCCAAATTGGGTGCTTCGTTTTTAGTTGGCCGCTGTTTCGATAATGGCAACGACCATTTCCGCCGTTTTGACGAGCTCTTCAATCGGCATTTTTTCATTTTTCGTATGGATTTGTTCATAGCCTACTGACAGGTTGACTGTCGGAATGCCGTGGCCGGCAATGACGTTTGCGTCACTTCCGCCGCCGCTTGTCTGAAGTTCGCTCGGCCGGCCGATTTTTGCCGCCGCTTTTTTCGCGACTTCCACAACCTGATCGCCGTCCTGATATTTGAAACCCGGATACATGACCGCGATGTCCACTTCCGCGCGGCCTCCCATCTCAGCTGCAGCAGATTCGAAAGCTTCTTTCATTTTCTGCACTTGCGCTTCCATTTTTTCAGGCACTAATGAACGCGCTTCAGCCAGAATATCAACCTGGTCGCAGACGATATTGGTTTGCGTGCCGCCTTCGAAACGTCCGATATTAGCCGTTGTTTCTTTATCAATACGGCCGAGCGGCATTTTAGAGATAGCTTTTGACGCGATTGTAATCGCGGAGATGCCTTTTTCCGGTTCTACTCCCGCATGAGCCGTTTTACCGAAAATGGTTGCTCTCACTTTCGCTTGTGTCGGCGCGGCTACAATAATGTTGCCGACTTTTCCGTCTGAATCAAGCGCAAAACCGTATTTCGCGGTAATGTCTGAACGATCCATTGCTTTTGCCCCGACTAATCCCGATTCTTCTCCGGCCGTGATAATGAATTCAATGGTGCCGTGCTCGATGTTTTGTTCTTTCAGCACTTTAATGGCTTCAAACATTGCAGCAAGACCCGTCTTATCATCAGCGCCGAGAATCGTCGTGCCGTCGGATTTTACATAGCCGTCTTCCACAATCGGCTTAACGCCTTTGCCGGGGACAACCGTGTCCATGTGCGATGTGAAATAAATCGTATCCGCATCTTTTGTGCCCTTTAACGTACAGATTAAGTTGCCGGCGCCATGCCCCGTCACTTCTTTTGTATCATCTTCTTTTACGCTCAATCCTAAATCAGTGAATTTTTGTTTGAGCACCTTGCTGATTTCCGCTTCATGTTTTGTCTCTGAATCAATTTGAACGAGTTCAAGAAATTCTTCAAGCAGACGTTTTTCGTTTACCATTTTCAGTTCCCTCCGTTTAAAGCGGTATATTACCGTGCTTTTTTTTCGGTCTTTCCTCTTCCTTATGCGCAAGCATGTCAAATGCCTGAATCAATTTTTTCCTCGAGTCTTCCGGCCGGATGATATCATCCACCATTCCGCAGGCCGCCGCTTTATACGGACCGGCGTTTTCCTTTTCGTAAATGGCTTTTTTTTCGCGCTTCGTTTTCTCCGGGTCGTCAGAAGCCTGTATGTCTCTGCTGTATAAAATCGACGCCGCGCCTTCCGCTCCCATCACGGCGATTTCCGCATTGGGCCAGGCGAATACAAGATCTGCCCCGAGCCCTTTCGAATTCATGGCGACATAGGCGCCTCCGTAGGCTTTTCTGATGATGAGCGTCACTTTCGGCACCGTCGCTTCGGCAAAAGCATACAGCAATTTTGCTCCGTGACGGATGATCCCCGCATGCTCCTGCTGAAGGCCCGGAAGAAATCCAGGAACATCAGCGATCGTCAATAACGGAATATGAAACGCGTCGCAAAAACGGATGAATCTCGACGCTTTGTCAGCGGCATCAATCGTGAGGCTTCCCGCCAAGTGTTTCGGCTGATTTGCGACAACACCGACTGTACGCCGTCCGAGTTTCAGAAAACCGACAGCAATGTTTTTGGCAAAATACGGCTGAATGTCAAAAAACGTTCCGTCATCCGCCAGCTCTTTTATTACCTGTAACACATCGTAAGGTTTCGAACTGTCCGCGGGAACGAGGGTATTTAATAACGGTCTGGCGTCTTCCTTTTTAACGGGCAATGCCGTCTGTCCGCCGTGCGGGAGATAAGAAAGCAGGGTTTTCACAGCGGAAAGAGCCTCTTTTTCCGTTCGTGCGGAATAGTGGGCATTTCCGCTTATCACATTATGTATTCCCGCACCGCCTAAACTTGCCGCGTCAATCTGTTCACCCGTAACCTGTTCAATGACTTTCGGGCCTGTAATAAACATGTGCGACGTATGTTCCGCCATAATCACAAAATCCGTCAATGCGGGTGAATAAACAGCACCGCCGGCACACGGCCCAAGGATGACAGAAATTTGCGGAATCACTCCCGAGTAAAGGACGTTGCGCCTAAAGATATGACCGTATCCATTTAATGATACCACACCCTCTTGAATTCTCGCACCACCTGAGTCGTTCAGCCCGATGATCGGAGTTTTATTTTTCGCCGCCAGATCCATTACCGCCGCGATTTTTTCCGCATGTGTCTCGCCGAGCGTCCCGCCGAGTACGGTAAAGTCATGGGCAAACAAATACACGGGCCGTCCGTCAATTGTGCCGTATCCGGTAACGACTCCGTCTCCCGGAGCATTTCGGGACCCGGGCATGCGGCTTTTGGCAAACGGCTGCAGCTCTGAAAAACTGTCTTCGTCCAATAAATAGTCAATTCTTTCTCTTGCCGTCAGCTTGCCTTTTTTGTGCTGTTTTTCATTTTTTTCCGCACCGCCGCCATTTGTTAAAAAGGAACGTCTTTCGTTTAAGTGTCTGATATGATCACTCATGCTCATCTTGAGTTTCTCCTTTTTCAATTGTTTCACAAAGCTCAATCAGGACCCCGTTCGCCTCTTTTGGAGAGAGAAATGCGATCTTCTTCCCGCCCGCTCCTTTTTGCGGTTCATGATGGATCAAAGTCATGCGGCATGCTTCAAGCTCCTTGATCGTTTCCTTCATATCGGCGCAGCGGAATGCCAAATGATGCAGCCCTTCGCCTCTTTTCTGTAAAAAAGAGCTGACGGGAGACGCGTCCGACAGCGGCTCAATCAGCTCAAGCTTTGTGCCTCCCGCTTCTAAAAAAGCAACTCTCACATTTTGGCCGCTTACCAGCTCGTCTCCCATATACGTAAGCCCGAGCATCCGTTCGTAAAATCCTCTCGCAGCTTCTATAGAGCTGACGGCAATGCCGACATGATCAAGTTTTTTCATAGCGCGGCCACCTGCTTTCCGCCATAGGATATGGCTTGTTCATACAAGCAAAACACGTTAAAATGATAGACAGTAATCTTAAGGAGTGAAACAATGTCTCAAAAATTTATGAAAAGCGCCGTCATCGTCATTTTGGGCGTATTTATACTTTCAACCCTCCTCTCAGGCATTATGATGTATTTGCGGTAAAAAAGCAGGCGCCTCATTGCAAGGGGGTTTCCTGCTTTTTTATGAGGGCTTTCCGCTCTATTGCAATGTCCTCGAATGAGCGGTTTTCTTTTGTAATCAATACTTTCGTTCCGGGAGGAATAATCCGGAAAATACGGATGACATCCCGGTTTTTCATACGGATGCAGCCGTTTGATACAAACCCCCCGATCAGCTCTTCTCTGTTTGTTCCGTGAATGCCGTATATCCTGCCGTCGGTTCCTTTCGCGTCAAAACCGATCCAGCGGACGCCGAGCGGGTTTTCCGGCGCGCCTCCCTTTACATTTTTCTTCCGGTAATACGGATTGACGGCTTTGACCGTTACCGTAAATTCTCCTTCAGGCGTCAAATCATCCGTTTTTCCCGTCGCCACCTGATAAATGCCTTCTATTCGGTTATCCTTCACAACAGCAAGCGCATTTGTGGCTTTATTGACGATAATATAAGGGTCACCCGGCAAAGGATTCGCGCCAAGCGGTCAAAGCGGAGACAGCAGCAGGGCGGCTGACAATAAAAAAAATCGCATGGGCTCCCCTCCTTTTTTCATTAGAATGACCAATGAAAGGTGGACTCATGCGATTGATCCATATGTTTTTTACAGCTTGATGCCTTTGAAATAACTTTTAATCACGAGATATTGTTCCATCTCACCGAGGAGGTGGAACAAAGCCGCCCGAGCTTCAAACTCCTCGCGCGTTGCCGGGAGCGGCATTTCTTCAAATTCCGTTCTCATTTCTGCAAGTCTTTTTAAAAATTTATGAGCAGTATTGCCGGGATGAATGGCTTCCCTTAATTCATGGATGAAATGGGCGATTATTTTGCCCTGCTCCACCGTTATTGAAATAGAGGTAATCTTCGGCAGCAGCCGTTCAATGATTTCAAATTGTTTCTGTCTCATCTTAAAATAATGATAGTAGAGATTTTCATGGCGCAAAATATGATTCTGCACGTCCCGATAGGCGAGGTTTTTCGCCTCTTGAATCATCTGATGCGTCTCCGGTATTTCCTTCCCCGACCAATCTTGCTCACCAGTTAACAAATACCGTTCGATTTCGGCGAAGATGACGGAAAAGTTGTCCTCGATTTTTTTCCGGTACGCCGCGAGTTTTCTGTCGAGGCTCGGCATATACAGATTCATTAACAGCGCGACGCCGATACCTACGGTAATCAGCTGGAACTCATTCCAGATAAACGCCATCGTAATGCCGCCGGACATATATAAATGAAGAATGATTACTGAGCTGGTGACGATCCCTTCGTTTATTCTTAAAACGACTGTAGTCGGAATGAACAGCACCAGCAATATTCCGATCGCAAACGGGTAATAGCCGATCAGCCCGAAAAAGACATATGAGAAGACGATTGCCAATAAACAGGCGGCAAATCGGGCCCACGAGGCCTGAAGCGACCGCTTTTGCGTAATCTGGATGCACAATATGGTGATGATTCCTGCGGATGCGAAGTTTTGCAGATGCAACAGCTGGGCTAAATAAATGGCCAGCGCCGTTCCAAGTGCGGTCTTTAGTGTCCGGTAACCGATTTTAAACATTGCTTGCTCCATTCTGTTTGTTTCTTTCTCAAAAAAAAGAAGAAGAGCACCCTTCTTCTTTTCTTCCAGTTATATTTTATAATATTTTTTCTAAAAAGTCCTGTGCTCTTTTTGACTTCGGAGAAAGAAAAAATTCTTCCGGCTGCCCGTCTTCCACGATCGTCCCTTCATCCATAAATAATACACGGCCTGCGACTTCTTTGGCAAATCCCATTTCGTGCGTTACGATCACCATCGTCATGCCCGTCTGCGCAAGCTCTTTCATCACCTCAAGAACTTCTTTGACCATTTCCGGGTCAAGAGCCGAGGTCGGTTCATCAAACAGCATGATGTCAGGATTCATGGCAAGCGCACGCGCGATGGCGACCCGCTGCTTCTGTCCGCCTGACAAACGGTTCGGATAGTCGTTCCGTTTGTCAAGCAGTCCGACTTTTTCAAGGAGAGCGCACGCCTTTTCCTCCGCCTCCTTTTTAGACTCTTTCTTCACGCTGACCGGCGCGTATGTGATATTTTCAAGCACCGTTTTATGAGGAAACAAATGAAAATGCTGAAATACCATGCCGATATTTTCCCGCACTTTCAGTTTATTCGTTTTAGAGGCGGTAATTTCGTTTTCTTTAATGGCAATCGTTCCGCCGCTCGGGGTTTCCAGCAGATTTAAGCAGCGCAGAAACGTTGATTTGCCGGAACCGGAAGGGCCGATGACAGCGACGACTTCCCCTTCTTCGATCTGTGTTGAAATGTTTTTCAGTACTTCATGTTTCCCGAATGATTTTGACAGATTGTCGACCTTAATCATTGGCTTTCAGCTTCCTTTCTACGCCTTTTCCGATGAATGCTAAGATCAAAACGAGCACGTAATAGATTAAGCCCGCCACGATAAGAGGTTCTAAATAGTTGTATGTTGCGGCGCCAGACTGGTAGGCCCGTCTCATAATGTCGCCAAGACCGATAACTGTGACGATCGCCGATTCTTTCGTTAAGGTGATTAATTCGTTAATAATAGCCGGAGAAATGTTTTTAAACGCCTGCGGCAGCAGCAGATCTTTCATCATTTTTCCGTACGGCACGCCGAGAGCGACGGCAGCCTCTTTTTGTCCTTTGTCAATTGCGTTGATTCCCGCTCTGATAATTTCAGAGACGTAAGCGGCTGAATTGAGCGATAATGCGGTGACCGCCGCCCAAAATTGATCGATCTGAAAGCCGAGGAGCTGCGGCATACCGAAATAGATGATCATCAGCTGCAGCACGAGCGGCGTGCCGCGGAATATCGAAGTATAAAAATCCGCAATCCATTTCAGCGGACTGATCGTGCTGATTTTAAATAAGCTGAGCACGATGCCTAATACAAGACCGATGAGCGCTGAAACGAGCACGATTTTCAATGTGACCGCAAGGCCTTCCAATATAAAAGGAATTTGGGGGATTGTCGCTGAGAAATCCAAATTCATACGTGTGATCTCCTTTGTCTTTATTCAAGATAAAAAGCTCAACGAAAAGTTGAGCTTTCTTTTATTTCTCGTTGGTGAACCATTTTTTCTTCAGTTTTTCGATTTCTCCGTTTTTCTCCATTTCTTTCAGCGCTTTGTTGAACTTCGCTGTCAGATCACTGTCTTTGCGGAACGCAATCGCGGAACCCGATTCGTCTGATTTCGCATCTGCTGACGCAAAGCCCTGCAGATCATGATTTGAACTGAAATAGCCTTGTGCTACGATGTCTTCGATAATCGCGGCATCAAAACGCCCGGATTTGATCTCTTCGGTTAAGTCTGAGATCCGGTTGCGGTCTTCGAGCTGAAAACCGTATTTCGAAGCGAGCTTCTTGCCTTTTTCTTCTTGAATGGAGCCAAGCTGAACACCGACGGTTTTGCCTTTCAGATCACTCAGGGATTTAATGCTGCTTCCCTTTTTCGTAACGATCATATTGTTAGCAGTATAATAAATATCAGAAAAATCAACTTGCTTTTTCCGTTCCGGCGTAGGTGTCATTCCAGATAAAATCATATCTACCTGCTTGGACTTCAAAGCTGTAATCAGGCTGTTGAAGTCCATGTCCCGCACCTCAACGTCATAGCCGGTCTTTTTGCCCAGAGCTTTTGCCAGATCAACGTCAAACCCGGTGATCTGATCGCCGTCTTTATATTCAAATGGTTTATAGTCAGCCGATGTACCCATAATCAGCTTGTTCTTTCCGCCTTCTGAGCCTGAATTGCCTGATCCGCAGGCGGACAGCGCAAAGGTGATACATGCAGCAGCTAATACCAACAGCCATTTCTTCATGATTCATTTCCCCCATATCTACTGATCTCTTAAATTTGAATATTTATTCGTTAACTTGTATTTTAAACACTTTTTAATTGTGATGCAATACTATTTTTGAAAAATATATTTTCCTTTCTGTGTTTATTATAGTCATTGTTTTTCAGATTAGTGACAGCTGAACGCCGATGTATAAATATTTATATTTATACAGATTCCATATAAAAAAAACCCGCAAGCGCTTGGCTCCGGGGTTTTTCTTTCACTTATACTTCTTCACAATATTCTTCAAATGCTTCCTGCAGTTTTGTGACGACGGCCATCGGCTCATGGCCTTCAATTTCATGGCGTTCCACCATTTTCATGATTTTACCGTCTTTTAAAATGGCAAATGACGGAGAGGACGGCGGATAGCCTTCAAAGTATTCTCTCGCTTTGGCTGTCGCTTCTTTATCCTGTCCGGCAAATACCGTCACAAGCTGATCCGGGCGTTTATCGTAATGTACGGAATGGTACGCGGCAGGCCGTGCAATACCGCCTGCGCATCCGCACACAGAGTTGACCATGACGAGTGTCGTTCCTTTTTTCGAAAGCGCTTCGTCCACTTCCTCAGCGGTTTTCAGCTCTGTATACCCGGCGGCCGTGATTTCCTGGCGGGCTTGACGCACGACATCATTCATAAATAAATTAAAATCCATATTCAACTGGGACCTCTCCTTTTTGATCATCTCTTCTTATGATAGCAAGGAACCTCCCTATCGGCAAATGACACCGCTCATATCCAATTGTTTTTTGTCCCTTTTATGTTCCCGATGTAAGTTTATGACCCTTTAAAAACGGGAAACTTGGTAAGGATATTGTCTGAAATAAAGGAGCAGTCATATGAGCCAACGGAAAGCAGTTTTAATTTATAACGGAAACGCCGGTCAAAAGCAGATTGATAAAACGCTCGGCACGGTCGTCCCCATTTTGGCCCAGTCAGCTGACGAACTTTTGATTAAACCGACCAAACATCAGGATGATGCCCGTCAGTATTGTGAAAATCTCGACAGTTCAGTTGACCATTTATATATTTTAGGCGGGGACGGCACTGTGCATCAATGCATCAACAGCATCAGCAAGCTTGATCACAGACCCGCTGTCGGCATTTTGCCGGGAGGAACGTGCAACGATTTCTCCCGGGCGCTCGGCATCCCGCAAAACCTTCAAAAGGCCGCTGAAGCGCTCGCGGGCGGACATAAACGGATGATTGACGTCTGTAAAACGGATGACGGCTATTTTCTGAACTTCTTGGGCATCGGACTGATCACCGAAGCATCAAGCCATATCAATGAAACTGAAAAAGCATGGCTTGGTAAAATCAGCTACTTCACGAGCGCCTTGCGGACGATGACAAGCGCGAACCCGTTTCCTGTCAAATTGACGATTGACGGCGAGGTGAAAGAAGACGAAGCCGTAATGGTGCTTGTCATGAACGGGCATTATATCGGGACAAACAGAGTTCCCCTGCCTGATGCCAGCCTCCGGGACGGCTTAGCCGATGTGTTAATCTGCCGCAACACAAGCCTTGCCGCGCTGCGGGAGCTGATGACGATGGAGCAGGGTTCATTTGATGATTTCAAAGGGGAGCTGTCCTATATTCAGGCCTCCAGAATTGAAATCGAAACCGGACGTGAAATGGACGCGGATACAGATGGCGAGGTATACGGAACAACACCTTGTACGATCGAAGTGAAAAAACATCATCTCACTATGCTTGTTCCCGAGGATTCACAATGAAAATAAAAAAGCTCCTTTTGCCGCCCGGGCAAAAGGAGTTTTTTTAATAGACGGAAGTATGTTCATCAATGTTTTCTAAGATCTCTTTGACGCGTCCGAGGAATCGGCCGCACACGAGCCCGTCGAGCACCCTGTGATCTAAAGACAGGCAAAGATTAACCATATCACGAACGGCGATCATCCCGTTATTCATGACAACCGGACGTTTGACGATAGATTCTACCTGAAGAATCGCCGCCTGGGGATGGTTGATAATGCCCATAGATTGAACTGAGCCGAAAGATCCCGTGTTATTGACGGTAAATGTGCCGCCCTGCATATCTTCCGCGGTAAGTTTTCCGTTTCTCACTTTTTTCGCAAGGTCCGTTATTTCTCTGGCTATGCCTTTAATCGTTTTTTCATCAGCATGCTTAATAACCGGAACAAACAGCGAATCTTCCGTGGCAACGGCAATGGAGATGTTGATGTCTTTCTTTTGGACGATTTTGTCTCCCGCCCACATGCTGTTCATCTGCGGGAACTCCTTGAGAGCCTGCGCCGCCGCTTTTACAAAGAAAGCGAAAAACGTTAAATTAAAGCCTTCTTTCTGTTTAAATGAGTCTTTAATGCTGTTTCTGTACGCCGTCATGTTCGTGACGTCGACTTCCATCATCGTCCAGGCATGTGGAATTTCTGTTTTGCTTTTATGCATATTGGCGGCGATGGCTTTTCTGACGCCTGTAACCGGAATTTCAATATCACCGGCTGACAGAGCTGGTGCCGGTGCTTGTTTTTGCTGTTGTTTCGGCGCTTGTTGCGTTGTTTGAACGGCAGCCGGCGCCGGTGCTTCCGACTTCTGCTGCATTCCCGAATCAATGATCTTTTGAATGTCTTTTCGCGTAATTCTTCCGCCTGCACCCGTTCCTTCAACTTCTTCAAGCTGAATGCCGTGTTCTCCCGCTAATCTGAGCACGGCCGGCGAATAACGCGCTTTATTTGACTGATCTTTACCTTGACGGTTTGCATCGGTGTCTGAAGGGGTATTCTGCTCTTCTTCCCGCTTCGGCGCCTCTTCGGTTTCCGTTTCTTCTGTTTCAATTTTGCAGATGATCTCGCCGACTGCAAGAGTCTGGCCTTCTTCTCCTACAAGTTCTGTAATCGTACCGGTAAAAGAAGACGGCACCTCCGCATTCACTTTATCCGTCATGACCTCCGCAATGGGGTCATATTTATTCACTTGATCACCGGGGGATACCAGCCACTTGCTGATCGTCCCTTCCGTCACGCTCTCTCCGAGCTGAGGCATAGCCATTTGTTCAATCGCCATGTCAAAAACCTCCTTACGTCTTTAAAACTCCGCTAATTCTCTCATCGCGGCTTCTGCTTTGTCAGGATTCATCATGAAGTATTTTTCCATTGCCGGCGCATAAGGCATTGCCGGAACATCAGGACCTGCAAGCCGCTTGATCGGCGCGTCTAAATCAAATAAGCAGTTTTCAGAAATAATGGCGGCGACTTCGCTCATAATGCCGCCTTCTTTCGTATCTTCTGTGATCAGCAATACTTTTCCCGTTTTAGACGCGGCTTCAATGATGGCTTCTTTATCTAACGGATAAACCGTACGCAAGTCTAATACGTGTGCGGAAATTCCGTCTTTTTCAAGACGCTCGGCAGCCTGCAGAGCAAAATGGACGCATAATCCGTACGTAATGACAGTAATGTCGCTGCCTTCGCGTTTTACATCCGCCTTTCCGATCGGAAGGACGTAATCATCCGCAGGGACTTCGCCTTTAATCAGACGGTACGCCCTCTTATGTTCGAAAAACAGCACCGGATCTTCGTCACGGACTGCAGCTTTCAACAGCCCTTTTGCGTCATAAGGAGTTGAAGGCATGACAATTTTAAGGCCCGGCTGGTTGGCAAAAATGGCCTCCACAGATTGGGAATGATACAACGCGCCGTGCACGCCGCCGCCGTAAGGCGCTCTGATGACCATCGGACAGCTCCAATCATTGTTTGAACGGTAGCGTATTTTTGCCGCTTCTGAAATGATTTGGTTGACCGCAGGCAGAATGAAATCAGCAAACTGCATCTCGGCAATCGGGCGCATGCCGTACATCGCGGCGCCGATCCCGACACCGGCAATCGCTGATTCAGCAAGCGGCGTATCCATCACCCGCTCTTCTCCGAACTGTTCATAGAGACCTGCCGTGGCTTTAAACACGCCGCCTTTTCTCCCGACGTCTTCCCCGAGAACAAACACGCGCGGATCTCTTTCCATTTCTTCTTTCATTGCTGCATTAATACTGTCAATATAAGACATTACAGACATAAGTATTCCTCCCTACTTCGCATAAACGTGATCAAGCGTTGATTCAGGAGATGCGTATGGCGCTTTCTCCGCTTCGTCTGTCGCTTCGTTTACGATAGCCATGATGTCATCCAGCATGGTCTTTTCTTCTTCTTCACCTAGAAGCCCGGCTTCTTGCAAGTATGCTTTGTATAAAAGAAGCGGATCTTGTTTCTTTGCTTCTTCTACTTCTTCGCGTTCTCTGTAGCTGCTGTCGTCGTCATCACTGGAATGCGGCGTCAAACGGTAGGAAACCGTTTCTATTAATGTAGGGCCTTCGCCTTTAGACGCCCGTTCGCGCGCTTCTTTTACGACCCGGTAAACTTCCAGCAGGTCGTTTCCGTCAACAGTGACTCCCGGCATGCCGTAGCCTGCCGCCCGGTCGGATATTTTCTCGCACGCCACCTGTTTGTCATACGGGACAGAAATGGCATACTTATTGTTTTCACACATGAAAATGACCGGCAGTTTATACACGGCGGCAAAGTTTGCCCCTTCGTGAAAATCCCCCTGGTTGGAAGATCCTTCTCCAAAGGTAACAAAAGAGACGATATCCTTTTTATCCATGCGTCCCGCAAGCGCGATTCCGACTGCATGAGGAACCTGCGTCGTAACAGGGGATGAGCCCGTTACGATTCTGTTTTCCTTTTGCCCGAAGTGGCCCGGCATCTGCCTTCCGCCAGAGTTCGGGTCAGCTGCTTTCGCAAAACCCGACATCATCAAATCCTTTGCAGTCATACCGAATGCAAGCACAACCCCTATATCTCTGTAGTACGGAAGCACATAGTCGGTATCACGGTTTAAGGCATAGGCCGCGCCTACTTGTGCCGCTTCCTGTCCTTGACATGAAACAACGAACGGAATTTTGCCCGAGCGGTTTAAGAGCCACATTCTTTCGTCGATTTTTCTGGCTAACAGCATAGTTCTATACATTTCAACGGCTTCTTCGTCAGAGAGCCCTAATGCTTGATGGCGGTTTGTAGTCATTCAAACCCCTCCTTCTTTCCTTTTAAAAATGAATCGCGTTTCCGTCTGCGGCTAACGCAGCTTCTCCAATCGCTTCTGACAGCGACGGATGCGGATGTATGGACTGGCCGATTTCCCAAGGCGTCGCGTCGAGCACCTTGGCAAGCCCCGCTTCAGAGATCATATCGGTGACGTGCGGGCCGATCATATGAACACCGAGAATATCATCTGTATTCCGATCGGCGACGATTTTGACAAAGCCGTCGCTTTCTCCGTATACAAGAGCCTTTCCGATCGCCATGAACGGAAACTTCCCGATCTTCAGTTCATGCCCTTTTCGAAGAGCTTCCTCTTCTGTCAGACCGACGCTCGCCGCTTCCGGATTTGAATAAATACATCTCGGCACAAGAGCGGCATCAAGTGGAGCCGGATTAAGACCCGCCATATGCTCAACGGCAATGATGCCCTCACGGGAGGCCACATGCGCAAGCTGCAGCCCGCCGACAACATCACCGATCGCATAAATGTGCGATTCCTTCGTCTGCCCAGCTTCGTTCACGATGATAGAACCGTTTTCCGCTTCAATATCCGTGTTTTCAAGCCCGATCCCTTCAATGTTCGGCTGGCGGCCGATGGAAACAAGCATTTGTTCCGCGTGATACGTTTCTTTTTTTCCATTCTTTTCAGCGGCAATTGAAACGCCGTCCGCTTTTTCCAATGTATCCGGAAGCACTTTCGCACCCGTCACGATCTTAATTCCTTTTTTCGTTAACAGTTTTTCCATCTCGCTTGAAATATCACGGTCTTCCGTCGGCAAAATGCGGTCCGCATATTCAATCACAGTGGTATTGACGCCGAAATCGTTCAGCATGGATGCCCATTCAATTCCGATGACACCGCCGCCGACGATCATCATGGATTGGGGCAGACGTTCAAGCTCAAGCGCTTCATCTGATGTCAGAATATAAGTACCGTCTGCTTCTAAACCCGGCAGCATTTTCGGCCTTGAACCGGTTGCGATAATCAATTGTTTCGGTATCAGCATGTCGTTTTCTTCACCATTTGCGTATTCGACGGAAACCGTACCGGGAAGAGGTGAGAAGATGGAAGGGCCGAGCATACGTCCGTACCCGTTGAATACATCAATCTTCCCCTTTTTCATCAAGTGGGCGACACCGCCGGCCAGCCGGTCAACGATTCCCTGCTTTCGTTTTTGCACGCTGTCAAAGCGGAGGGAGACACCTTCCGTTTCAATGCCGAATGCTGCCGCTTCCTTTGCGGTTCGGTACACTTCCGCGCTTCTTAACAGCGCCTTACTCGGGATACATCCTTTATGCAGGCATGTTCCGCCGAGCTTTTCTTTTTCTACAACGGCCGTTTTTAAGCCGAGCTGGGCCGCTCTGATGGCGGCTACATAACCGCCCGTGCCGCCACCCAGAATGACCACATCATACTCAGTCGCCATTTGTTTTCACTCCTTCGCCGATCTGATATTGCTTTGACTGCTCCTCACCGGCTAAAACCCGAAGCGCGCCTTGCGCGAGAGATTGCAGTTCATTTTCTCCCGGGTACACCAGTACATCCGAAATCCAATCTATGTACGATCTGATGGCGGATACGAAACTTTTCCCGTACGCCAAGCCGCCCGTCAGGACGATAATGTCTACTTTTCCTTTTAAAACGGCGCTTGCCGCCCCGATTTCTTTTGCTACTTGATAAGCCATTGCGTCATAAATGAGACGCGCGTTTTCATCTCCGGCCTGAATGCGTTTTTCCACCTTCACCGCGTCCGTTGTTCCCAGGTAGCCGGAGAGTCCGCCCGTGCCGACAAGTTTTTTCATCATATCGGCTTTTGAATACTTGCCGGAAAAACACATTTCCACCAAATCACCCGCCGGAACGGTTCCCGCGCGCTCCGGGCTGAAGGGTCCTTCTCCGTGAAGCCCGTTGTTGACATCCGTCACCCGTCCGCAATCATGGACACCGACTGTGGTGCCGCCGCCCATATGAGTGACGATCATCTTCATCTGTTCATACCGTTTGCCGAGGGACGCCGCCGCCTGACGGGCAACAGCTTTTTGGTTCAAAGCATGGAAAATGCTTTTCCGCTTGATTTCAGGCATTCCTGATACTTTAGCGAGCGGAGTCATCTCATCCACCACGACCGGATCGACGATATACGCGGGGATATTTAATCCGTCAGCTATTTCCCTGGCAATAATTCCGCCCAGATTAGATGCATGCTGGCCGTTGTAGCCGTTTTTCAAATCAGTGATCATGGCGTCATTCACTTCATATGTGCCGCCCTCAATCGGTCTGAGCAGGCCGCCTCTGGCACAAACGGCATCGAACTTTGAAATGTTGATGCCCTGTTCGTGCAAAGACTCAAGAATGCTTATTTTTCGAAATTCGTATTGGTCGATGATGGTGTTAAATGTTTTCAGCTCTTCTTCGGGATGCCGCAGCGTCTTTTCAAAGATACAGCGTTCATTGTGAAAGACACCGATTTTCGTTGATGTTGAGCCTGGATTCAGAATGAGAATGCGTTTTTCCTTTTCGAACATTTTCATACCTCCAGATCAAATTCCTATCGTCTGCTTAATATACTTTGGCCGTTTTGCAGAAACTGGCTTCTTGAACGGCGCATGCGCTCAATTCGTTCCTCAGCCAGACGGTCAGCCGCTAAGTATGTCGGAATGCCGTCACGCGCGGAAATATCGAGCACCCGCTCAATGTTTGCATAGATGCCTTCAACCTTTTTCAAAGCCCGCTCAGCATTGTAGCCGTAAAGCTCATCGGCCACATTGATGACGCCGCCTGCATTGATGACATAATCCGGAGCGTACACGATTCCCATTTCATGAATGGTATCGCCGTGACGTGTTTCTTTCAGCTGGTTATTGGCCGCTCCCGCAATGACTTTCGCCTTCAGCTGTTTAATCGTGTCATCGTTAATGACGGCGCCGAGAGCACATGGGGCATAAATATCGCACGCCTGTGAGTAAATGTCGTCGGGATCAACTGCGCGGGCGCCGAAGTCCTCAACGGCACGTTTAACAGATTCTTTATTGATATCCGTTACGATTAAAGAAGCACCTTCTTCGTGAAGGTGGCGGCATAGATTGTAAGCCACATTTCCCACGCCTTGCACGGCAATTGTTTTACCTTCCAGTGAATCAGTGCCAAACGCCGCTTTCGCTGCGGCTTTCATCCCTTTGTAGACGCCGTATGCCGTAACCGGGGACGGATTTCCTGATGAACCGAATGCCGGAGAAATTCCGGTTACATAGTCTGTTTCATCATGAATGATGTCCATATCTTCAACGGTTGTGCCGACGTCTTCCGCCGTAATATACCTTCCGTTTAAGCCTTGGATGTAGCGCCCGAACGCGCGGAACATTTCTTCATTTTTATCTTTGCGCGGGTCTCCGATAATAACGGTTTTCCCGCCGCCTAAGTTTAAACCGGCAGCCGCATTTTTATAAGTCATGCCTTTTGCGAGTCTTAGTGCATCTTCAATCGCCGCTTCTTCACTGTCATATGTCCACATTCTTGTTCCGCCGAGTGCTGGGCCGAGCGTCGTATCATGAATCGCGATGATCGCTTTTAATCCGGATTGTTCATCTTGGCAGAATACCAATTGTTCGTAATCATAAGTCTCCATATATTTAAAAATTTCCATAGGTTCGTTCCTCCTACTGTTCTTGTGATGCGCAAATCGCAAGCGCAATTGAATACAGTTTATTTTCTGCGGTATCCGCTCTGCTCGTTAATGCGATCGGCGCTTTTGCACCGGCGATGACGGCAGCAACATTTGCTTTCGCAAAATAAATCATTGACTTATAAAGCATATTTCCGGCCTCGATTGAAGGAACCAAGAGAATATCCGCCTGGCCCGCTACGCTTCCGGAAATCCCTTTTTGCAGCGCAGCCGCTTGGGATACGGCATTATCCAAAGCTAGCGGTCCGTCCGCAATGCAGCCGGTAATCTGCCCTCTGTTGCACATCTGGACGATCGCAGCCGCGTTCAGGGTCGCCTCCATTTTCGGATTAACCGTTTCAATAGCGGCAAGGACTGCTGCTTTCGGCATAGGATTCCCTACTGAATGTGCGACATGAACCGCATTTTGCAGAATATGCCCGAGCTCTTCAAGAGACGGGGCAATGTTCAGCGCTGAATCAGTCACATACATCAGCCGGTCATAGTCCGGCACCTCAAAAACGGCTACATGTGACAACACCCTTTTTGAACGAAGCCCTTCATGGCGGTTTAAAACCGATTTCAGAAGAGTTGAGCTCGGGAGATTCCCTTTCATTAAAACGTCCGCCTCTTGTTCACGCACTGCGCGCACTGCTTTTGCCGCAGATTCTTCGGGTGAATCGGCGTGGATGATTTCAGCATTGAACTTCGGCTCATTTGCCAGAAGCTCTTTCAGCTTTCCGCTGTCACCCGTCAGTAAAAATCGTGCCGACAAGTGTTCTGCCGCCATTTTGACGGCCTGGATCACTTCTTTATCTGCTGCGTGGGCCACTGCAATGGTTTTTGCGTTTTTTGCCGCGGCTTTTTCAACTAGGTCTCTCAGCTTCATTTTGTACCACCTTCCTTGTGCGAATCCGCTTTTAACAATGCAAGTTCCGTGCCAAATATGCGGGAGGGTTTATTCCGGCTTTTTTCAAGAAAACATGCAGCTGTTTGCGCTTTCTCTGCAATTTATTGCATGCCGTCATTTGCAAGGCCGTACTTGTCCATTTTGTAGTACAGGTTCCGAATGCTGACACCAAGCGCTTTTGCCGTTTTGGTTCGGTTGAATTTATGCTTTTCAAGCGTTTTTTGAATGACGTGCGCTTCAAATTTTTCAACAGCCTGAGACAGCTTTTCCCCTTCCACATCCGGAAAATCACTTTGGGTGCCGTTTTTTTCATTCAGCTCTGATTCAAAAACAGGCAGATGCTGCTGTTCGATCCGTTCCATGTGCGGCTCTAAAAATATCATTGCCCGTCCGAGAACATTTTCAAGCTCCCGGACGTTTCCCGGCCAGCTGTAGGCTGATAAAGCTCGCAGCGCGTTCGGCGTGAGCCCCTTTACATTGCGGCCGTAATCCTGATTGATTTTTTCAATGAGCCGAATGCTCAGCGCTTCAATATCTTCTTTGCGCTGCCGAAGCGGCGGGATTGAGATCGGATAGCGGTTAATCCGGTAATACAGGTCTTCACGGAACGCGCCTTCCGCCATGGCCTTTTCGATATTGACGTTTGTCGCTGCGATAATTCTGACATTGACAGAAATCGCTTTAGCGCCGCCGACTCTGATAATTTCTTTTTCCTGCAGAACTCTGAGCAGCTTTGCCTGGGTGCTTTGGGTCAGCTCTCCAATTTCATCTAAGAAAATGCTGCCGTTATTCGCTTCCTCAAAAAGTCCTTTTTTGCCTCCGCGCCTCGCGCCCGTAAACGCGCCTTCCTCATAGCCGAAAAGCTCGGATTCTAGCAGGGATTCAGACAGGGCCGCACAATTGACCCGAATGAACTTATTGTATTTTCGGTCGCTTTCATTATGGATGGCGTGGGCGAAAAGTTCTTTTCCTGTGCCGGATTCTCCCCGCAACAGAATCGTCGCCGGCGTTTTCGCCCCGAGCTTCGCCTGTTCAAGGGCGACCAGCATTTGTTCACTCGTGCCGATAATGTCATCAAACGTGTATTTCGCTTCAAGCGTGCGGATGATCTGGCGCGCCCGATTCAGCTCAGCAGTCAGCGTTTTAATTTCTGACACATCGTGAATGACGCCGACGCTGCCTTTTAAAATACCGTCCACAATAACGGGGGCAACATTTACGATGACATCCTTTTTATTGGGGCCGACCTTCATCCTCACACCCCGCACGGGCCGCCTTGTCCCCAATACTTTCAGATGCATGCTTTCCCCTTCTGAGATATCGGTGGAAGCGGGTTTTCCGATGACTTCGCTTTCTGACAGCCCGGTCATTTTTGTATACGCTTTGTTGATTAACATTCCGATGCCGTTTTCATCAACGACAGAAATGGCCTCGTCTGATGATTGTATAATCGCTTCAAGCATGGTGCGGATTTGTTTTAAGTTCGTGACCTCTTCCGCCAGTTCAACTGCGTCGGTGATGTCTTTAAACACGCATAACGCGCCGAGAAGTTTTCCGCCTTCATCAATGATCGGCAGTCTTGTCGTGACAATCTGCAGGTGCTTTCCGAGAAGCTGCTTCTGGTTATATTCCGGCTCTCTCGTTTCCAGAATCCGCGGCAGCTTTGTGTTCGGCACTACATCTTTAATTTGGCGGCCGATGACATCCTCCCGTTTTTGGCCGACCATTTTTTCTGCCATCTGATTAAATAAAATGATCGTTTCGTTGACGTCTATAAAAATCATGCCGTCGTGCGTTGAATTAAAAATCCGGTCATGCTTATACGTCTGCGACTTCAGCATTTGGATAAGCTGCTGTTTTTCCTCCATCAGCTGAAACACCATGTACGCCAATTTTCCCGGCATGACGATGGTTTGTTCTTTTTTTTCTTGGAGCAGCTCATCCATGACCGCTTTATCGCCTGTTGTATGGATGATAATATCTATATCTTCAGTTATGTAGGGTTTCCAATCTGATGAGGTTGCAATTCCATATTTCCGGGCTTCTTGCAGCCCTTGCGCCTCCGGATCTTGATCAACCACCGCAATAATCCGGATCAGCTTTGTTTTCATCAAAATCTGTAGGAGCGCCGTGCCTCCTTTACCAGCACCTATAATCAGCACCTTCTGCATCCCGATACCCCTTTATATGAAAAAATTTGCACACCTGTATTTCCCGTTGCAATAATTTGCACAACCCCTATGTTACCACGTTTTGATCTCTTGACAAAATATTTTTTCGATTGGACAATAAAGGAAAACATATCGTAAAGGGGTTTTCTGAATATGAGCCGGCTTGTTGCGCTTTTGATTCTGGTCCTCCCCGGCGCTGTCGCGGCGCTCGGCATTAAGCTGATGAGAGATGCATTGTTCGGGCATGCGTTTTCCCCGTTTCCGTCCCTTTTTCTTCAGGGGGCGGCCGGATTGGCGTTTTTTTTGTTCGGCCTTTATGTTCTGGCCGGGTTTATTCTGTACAGAGATCGGAAACGCAATCAAGTCAGCCCGCGGTTCAGGAAAAAAAAGCTGTAAAAAAGCCCTTGCAAAAAAAGGGCTTTTTCAGTCGTCCGGCAGTATTGTTTTGGCAATGGATTGATCCAGTTCTTCATAGTCATCGTAAGCGATCGTTTCATATAATTCTTTTCTCGTCTGCATATCCGAAAGCCCCTCTTTTTGCGAGCCTTCTTCTTTCAGAAGGCGGAAAATACGCTCAAAAGCCTTGGCCGCCGTTCTGAGTGACGTGACCGGGTAAATGACCATCTGACAGCCCATATCGGAAAATTCATCAGCACTGTAATACGGCGTTTTTCCGAATTCAGTCATGTTTGCGAGAATCGGCACACTGATTTGTTTGGAAAACGCTCTGAATTCACTTTCGGATTGGAGCGCTTCCGGAAAAACAGCGTCAGCACCCGCTTTTATATAATCGGACGCCCTTTTTAATGCCCCCTCCAGTCCTTCCTGCTGTCTGGCGTCTGTTCTCGCAACAACAAGAAGAGTCGGCGCGGCCCGCTTGACCGCTTGGATTTTTTGCGTCATTTCTTCAATCGGCACGAGCTGCTTCCCATTCAGATGTCCGCATTTTTTCGGCAGGCGTTGATCCTCCATCTGGACGGCGGCCGCGCGCGCTTCATACATTTCTTTCGCCGTCCGGGCGGCATTCAGCACTCCTCCGAAACCCGTGTCAATATCGACAAGGACGGGCAGATCAGACGAGCGGACCAGATCTTTAACCCGTTCAGCCATTTCCGCCGACGTGATGATCCCTAAATCGGGCAGCCCTCTGCTCGCCGTGTAAGCCGCGCCTGATAAATAAAGAGCCGAAAACCCCGTTTTCTTGGCGATAAGAGCGGCCATCGCATCATGGGCGCCGGGGATCTGCAGTAGATCCGGCGCTGTCATCAGCGTACGGAACCGCTCTGCAAGCTCCTCTTGAGACGACTGCTCGCTGACGATCCACGTCATGTTTGTCACCCTCCTATTTTATACGAGAAATAAGTCCATAAATTCACTAACGCTGAGCTTCTGCATTCGGCCTCTATGTTCGCAGGCCTCTTCGATTTTTCGCTGCTGCTTCAACGAAAAATGAGTGCTGATGTTTGCTGAAAACTTGGCAAGAATTTTCGGAACGGCTTCTTTTCTGCGGAACCGGTGCCCGAGCGGGTATTCACATTCAATCCGTCCCGTAGCCGTGCCGTCTGTAAAATGCACCTGTACGGCATTTGATATGGATCGCTTATTCGGGTCTAAGTAATCTTTTGAGTACGCTTTGTGTTCCGTCACCTCCATTTTGCTCCGCAATGTATCAATTCGCGGGTCAGACGCCGTTTCCTCTTCATAATGATCCGCCGTGATATCTCCGAAAAGCAGCCCGATTGCCGTAATGTACTGGAGGCAGTGATCCCGGTCAGCCGGATTGTGAAGCGGCCCTTTTTTATCGATAATCCGGATTGCCGACTCATGCGTCATAATCGTGATCCTGTCAATGTCTTCGATGCGGTCTTTCACCTCCGGATGAAGCCGGACCGCGCATTCCGCTGCTGTCTGCGCATGGAATTCAGCCGGGTAGGATACTTTAAACAGAACATTCTCCATCACATAGGACCCAAGCGGGCGGGCAAGCTTTATTTCCTGCCGGTTAAACAATACGTCTTGAAATCCCCACCCAGATGCGGTCAGAGCCGTCGGGTACCCCATTTCACCTTTGTGCGCCATAAGGGCCAAATATACCCCTCTGCTCGTCGCATCGCCGGCCGCCCATGATTTGCGTGATCCGGTATTCGGCGCATGACGGTACGTTCTGAGGCTTGAATTATCAATCCAGGCATGAGATACGGCGTTATTGATTTCCTCTTTTGAGCCGCCCAGCATTTGCGCGCAAACAGCCGCAGTCGCCACTTTCACAAACAGCACATGGTCAAGCCCCACTCTGTTTAAGCTGTTTTCCAAAGCGAGAATCCCTTGAATTTCGTGCGCTTTGATCATTGCGCAAAGCACATCGCGCACGATAAGCGGTTCTTTCCCTTCTGAAATCCGCACTCTGGATATATAATCCGCACAAGCCAATATGCCTCCGAGATTGTCAGACGGATGACCCCATTCCGCCGCAAGCCACGTATCATTATAATCAAGCCACCTGTTGATACAGCCGATATTAAAAGCAGCCGTGACCGGGTCTAAAACAAAAGGCGTGCCCGGGACTCTGCTGCCGTTGGGCACGGAGGTTCCCGGGACAATCGGGCCGAGCAGCTTTGTACATTCGGGATAGCTGAGCGCCAAAATTCCGCAGCCTATCGTATCAAGAAGCACATGTCCTGCCGTAGCGAAAGCTTCTGAACTGTCAATCTCCTGATGGAGCACGTAGTCCGAAATCTCTTCGATTACAGCGTCCATTCGGCGGGGTTCTGTCATGTTTTCATCTTCCTTTCTCATCTGTTTATAGGCGCGCTCCGGTATAGCGGACACGCGGGCGGAAAAGCCGGTTTCGGCTGTGCTGTTCAATGACGTGGGCACACAGGCCGACCGTGCGTGCGCTGAAGAATATAGGCGTGTACAGCGGTATCGGGATGCCGAGCATGTAATAGACCGGCGCTGCGTAGTAATCTAAATTCGGATAAAGGCCTTTTTTCTCCCTCATGACGGTTTCGCCGGCTTCACACATATGATAAAGACGGAAATCACCTGAAAGATCAGACAGCTTTTTTAACGCTTCTTTCATCATGAGCGCCCTCGGGTCCATTTTTTTCATGTAGACACGGTGGCCGAAGCCCATGATTTTTTCTTTGTTTGCGAGTTTTCGAGTTAATAATTGTGTAAACCCATCTGTATCCTTCGCTTCTTCAAGCATGTACATAACCGCTTCGTTCGCGCCGCCGTGAAGGTTTCCTTTAAGCGAGGCGACGGCTCCGGTCAGCGCGCCGTAAATATCCGATTGCGTCGAAGCAATGACACGGGCCGTAAACGTTGAATTCGGCAATTCATGCTCACTGTATAAAAGAAGCGACCTGTCGAAGATTTCTTCTTCCAAAGATGACGGCGTTTTTCCGGTAATCATATATAAAAAGTTTGCGCTGTATGATAAGGTTCCGACCGGCGCCAAAGGCTCCAGCCCGTTGATGACTCGATAGCTGTTGACCGTCAGATTCGGCATTTTGCCTATCAGTCCGCGTACACGGTGCTGATTTACGGAAGATGAACGGTCATCGATGTCCTTGTCAAAGCCTCCAAGCGCGGACAAACCCGTCCTCAGTCCGTCCATCGGGTGAGTATGTTCGGGCAGCAGACGGCATATGTGCAAGATTTCCTCGGGAAGGTGTCCGCCGCGCCGAACGTCTTCTTCAAGCGCCGCCTTCTCTTTCGCATCAGGAAGTCTGTCTTCCAATAAGAGATGAACAATGTCCATATAGCCGGCCGTTTTAGAAAGCTCAATCAGATCGTGGCCTTTGATTAAAATACTGCCCTGCTGTGTATCCAGGAAAGAAATCCCCGTTTCCACCGCAATGACGCCATCTAAACCGGGAGAATAAGATTCCATGGTTTCGCTCCTTTGCGCACTTTTTATTGAAGAAGATACTTAGAAATAATCAGCCTTTGAATCTCATTGGTTCCTTCATAAATTTGCGTGACTTTCGCATCCCGAAATAAACGCTCCGCGGGATACTCTTTCATATAGCCGTAACCGCCGTGAATCTGCACAGCCTCCACCGCCGCTTTCATCGCCGCATCGGACGCAAATTGCTTCGCCATAGATGCTTCTTTTCCGCACGGAAGCCCTCGCTGATACAGATCAGCAGCATGATAGACCAATAATTTGGCAGCTTCCGCATTCGTCGCCATGTCAGATAATTTAAATGAAACGGCCTGATTCGAAGCGATGGGTCTGCCGAACTGGCTGCGGGTTTTGGCGTACTCCACCGAGCAGCCGAGCGCCGCTTCGATAATCCCGAGCGCCTGAGCCGCTATGCCGATCCGTCCGACTTCAAGGTTTTTCATGGCGATTGAAAAGCCTTCGCCCTCTTCGCCGAGCCGGTTTTCAATCGGAATTTCCGCTTGGTCAAACTGCAAATCGACAGTATTGGAACCTAACAATCCGAGCTTTTTTTCTTTTTTTCCGATAGAAAAACCGGGTGTGTTTTTTTCAACGATAAACGCTGAAATCCCCTTTCTCCCCTTACCCGGATCGGTTATGGCGAATGTCAGATACAAATCTGCCGCTCCGCCGTTAGTAATAAAGATTTTTGAACCGTTCAGAATATATGAACCGCCTTTTTGTACGGCTCTTGTTTTCAGGCTTCCCGCATCAGATCCGGATTGAGGCTCAGTAAGCGCAAATGCCCCAATATATTCGCCCGCTGCCAGCTTCGGAATATACGCTTGTTTTTGGGCTTCTGTCCCGAAATGCAAAATCGGGATTGTCCCTACCGATGTGTGGACGGACAAAATGACGCCGACGGCCGCGCTGACTTTTGATATTTCATGAATCGCTAAAATGTAAGATGTTGTATCAGCACCCGCCCCGCCGTAAGTTTCCGGGACGGGAATGCCCATCAATCCCGCTTCGCCCATTTTTTTAATCAGCCGCTCCGGAAATTCATCTGTTGATTCCATGAGCTCAACCACCGGCGCGATTTCCTTGCGGGCAAAATCACGCACCATTTTTCTCATCATGATGTGCTCTTCTGTAAAATGCATAGCTGCCGTCTCCCCTCATGATCTTTACGTCATCTGCCGTACTCATAAAAACCGCGCCCGCTTTTTTTGCCGAGCCAGCCGGCGCTGACATATTTTCTGAGCAGAGGGCATGGGCGGTATTTCGGATCTCCGAGCCCCGCATAGAGAACCTCCATAATGGAAAGGCACGTATCCAGCCCGATGAAGTCAGCTAATGTTAAAGGACCCATCGGGTGCCGCATGCCGAGCTTCATCACCGCATCAATCGCTTCCTTTGAAGCTGCTCCTTCGTAAAGGCAATAAACGGCTTCGTTAATCATCGGCATTAATATGCGATTAGATATAAAGCCCGGGAAGTCATTGACTTCGACAGGGGTTTTATTCATCCGGACGGCAAGCTGCTTTACTGTTTCCGCCGTTTCTTCCGATGTGGCGAGTCCTCTGATGACTTCGACAAGCTCCATGACAGGAACCGGATTCATAAAATGCATGCCGATTACTTTTTCAGGCCTTTTTGTGGCCGCGGCAAGCTCTGTAATGGGAAGAGAAGACGTATTGCTTGCCAATACGGCATGAGGGGGACAGATTTTATCTAGTGTGTCAAACAATTCTGCTTTTGCTTTTTTGTTTTCGGCAATGGCTTCAATTATAAAATCAGCATCTTCCGCTTCTCTGAGTTCTGCCGGGGAAATACGGCTGAAAACGGCATCTGTCTCCTGCTGTGACTTCCGTCCTTTTGCCTGCTCTTTCTCCAGGTTTGTCTTTATGCGATGAAGACCTTTTGTTACCGTTTCCGGCTCCCAATCGTATAACTTGACGGCAAACCCGGCTTCTGCAGCCGTCTGCGCGATGCCTGCTCCCATCTGACCCGCACCTGCGACCATGATTGTTTTCATCTTCATCCGGCGCTCCCTCCTTTGATCAGTACACCTCAAGCAGGACGGCATCTCCTTGAGCCGCTCCGCTGCATATAGCAGCTACGCCTAAACCCCCTCCGCGACGCTTTAATTCGTATATTAAACTCATGATGATTCTCGCTCCGCTTGCGCCGATCGGGTGGCCGAACGCGATTGCCCCTCCGTTCACATTCACTTTTTCCCGGCTGAACCCGGCTATTTTTTCACTCACCAGCACGACGGACGCAAATGCTTCATTTACTTCAAACAAATCAATATCGTCAACGGACAGTCCGGTTTTTGTCAAGAGCCGGCTGATGGCCTCTCCCGGCGCGCTTGCCAGCTCGGACGCTTCCAGTCCGACTGACGCAAAGCCAAGTATCGCTGCGAGCGGCCTGACATGCTGCTTTGCGGCTTTTTCCTCTGACATCAGCACAAATGCTCCGGCCCCGTCATTTACACCGGGAGCGTTTCCGGCTGTAACCGTTCCGTCGGCTGTAAAAATTGGCTTGAGCGCTGCAAGCTGCTCAAGGCTCGTATCAGGGCGCAGCCCCTCATCCGCTTCAACGGTATGCTGTTTGCCCTTTTTGCCGGTCCAGGTGACGGGAACAATTTCTTCATGCAATTTGCCCGCTTCAGCCGCCTCTGCCGCGCGTTTCTGGCTCAAAAGAGCGTAATGATCCTGTTCATCCCGGGAAATGCCGTACTTTTTGGCCGCAGTGCTTCCGTGGACAGCCATATGGACCTGGTCGAACGCACAGGTCAGCCCGTCATGAACCATTAAATCCTGAAACACCCCGTCCCCCATCCTCACACCCCAGCGGCCGGCCGGAATGGCGTACGGAATGTTGCTCATGCTTTCCATTCCGCCTGCAATCAGCACGTCCGCATCTTTCGCCCGAATCATTTGATCACAGATGGTAACGGCCCTGAGCCCTGATGCACAGACCTTATTAATGGTTTCAGCCGGAACGGACCACGGAAGCCCGGCATATCTTGCAGCCTGCCGTGCCGGAATCTGCCCGGCACCCGCCTGGACGACCATTCCCATCACCGCTCCTTCCGCTTCGCTTTCACTGATAGCGGCGCGCTTGATTGCTTCTTTTATGGCAATGCCGCCAAGCTCGGCTGCCTTTACCTCTTTTAATGCGCCGCCGAATTTTCCGAACGGCGTTCTTGCCGCACTGACGATAACCGTTTTTCCCACAATTTTGCCTCACTTTCAATAAGATAAAAGATAACGCTTACACAAAACGCCCTGTTACAATATATGAACCGGCTGACCGAGTTATGAGTGCACCGCCTTTTTCCCGCCCATAAAAAAAGAAGACTGTCTGAACAGTCTTCTCAGCTGCGGCATTCTTCTTTTATAGAAACAGCCAGCTTTGGATAATCGGTAAAAATTGCGTCTGCTCCCGCTTTCATCAGCTGCTTCATATCCTCAGGACGATTGACGGTGAACGGACGGAGCGCCGCTTGGTGTTTTGCAAGATGTTTGATCACTTCAGCGCTGACCGCCGGCGTACCGAGCTTCGGATGATAACCCGAAGCGGGAATGGCTGCAAGATACCGTTCAGGCCGGTACAGTACATCCATTGTCAGCACCGCCCGTTCAATTTCAGGTGCCAGGGCGTGGCAAACCGCGAGACTCTCATGATTAAATGAAGAAAAAATAACGCGCTTTTCCAGTCCGTAATATCTGACTTTTTTAATCACTTCTTCTTCCATTCCTTCGTAACGGAATACACTGTTTTTCAGCTCAATGTTTATCAGAAAATCAGCACGTTCCGCAAAACGCAGCACATCTGACAAAAGCGGAATCCTGACTCCTTTAAAAGAATCTTTCCATTTTCCGGCGGCATCGGCGGTTCTGATTTTGTCATACGCCGTATCTTTCACAAATCCTTTCAAAGACGTTGTGCGGTCGAGGGTTTCATCGTGAATGACCACGATCCGGCCGTCTTTTGTCATCTGTACATCAAGTTCGATTCCGTCAGCCCCGTCCTCAATCGCTTTTTTGAATGCGGGCATCGTATTTTCAGGGCAGTCGCCCGACGCCCCCCGGTGGGCAAAAATATTCGTCATATGTGTCACCTCAGGTGTTTGTCATCGGTTTTCTCTATTATAATCGTTATGCACATAAGGAGGGCGCTATTTACACATATTTTATAATTACCGGCCGCTGTAATAGGTTTCGATTCCGTTTACAACGGCGTCTGCGGCGTGCTCTTGGCCGTTATCGCTTTTCAGCTTGTCCGCATCTTGAGGATTTGTGATAAAACCTAATTCAGCAAGCACACTCGGCATCTTTGAATATGTAATGACATAAAAAGGAGCTTCTTTTACGCCTCTGTCCCTCATCCCTAAAGACGTGACAAGCTGCTGCTGGATGTCGGAAGCAAGCCTTTCGCTGTCTGCTCCTTCATATGTCGAATTAAAATACGTTTCCGTGCCCGATGCCGTTGAGACGGCTGAATTCGTATGGAGGCTGACGAATAAATCGGATTGGCTGGCGCTTGCTTTCGCCACCCGCTCGTCCAAACGTAAAAAAGTATCGTCAGTCCTTGAAGCTACAGGTTTTGCGCCTTCTGTCTCCAATTTAGCAATCACCTTGTTTGACACCGCTAAATTGATGTTTTTCTCAAGCAGTCCATTTCCCCCGGCCCCGCTGTCTTCTCCGCCATGTCCGGCATCGATATAAATGGTTTTCCCTTGCAAAGGTTCAGCTGCATAAGCAGACGGCGCAAGCAGAAGCAGAGCGGCACCGAAGGCAGCAGCGCTTTTTGTCAGTAAACCCACGTTTTTTCCTCCCCGTTTTCACATATCTGTTTCTTTTTTCAGTTCCTCAAGCCGTAATTGTCCGTTGCTCTCTTTTTTATAGGTGATTTGCACCGCCGTATGTTCAGGCAGAGACTGACATTCAAACCGCTTAGCGAACGGCACCTTCACCTCTTGCCTTTCTCCGTCAATTTCGACCGCGATCGTATCGTTTCCGGCCGCTTTTATAAATGTTCCTTCCTGTGTAAATGACGGCGCCGCATCAGCCTCCGCGGTATACTCGCAGCCTGATAACAGCCATGCGGTGAAGATCAGAAGTATGACAGACTTCACACAGATCACCTCACGTTTTCTCATTCGGCTTTATCTTTGAACAGAATGGCCGATTTGTAAAGGGAGCCTTCATTCCTCCAGCGCTTTTCCATATTTGGAATGAAGGCTATCTGACCTGCTGTTTACCTGAACTTAGAAAGAAAACAAGCTGATCAGTCTATGAAAAAGGTTCTGTCTGAAGGCCGAATATGCAGAATTTAACGGAAACGGACGACTTTCTGTTCATTTTGAAAAAATATCAGATCGGCAAAAAAAAGAGAGCCGCGTCATGCGCTCTCCCGAATAGAAACATTCATATTTATTTTGAGCTTTTCATAAAATGAACGGGACAACTTAAAAGAGCAGCGTATTGGCGGCAATGATGAGAATAATCACTCCGCTCAGCACCGTGCTGAACTGTCCGACGTGAAAAGAACCGATGCGCAATGATGCGGCTTTTTTTCCAAGCGAGCAGCCGATCCATATCGTCAAAAAGCTTCCGACCGCCGCAGTAATGGAAATGGCAGCGGGAGAAAGCCCGATCAAACCCGCGCTTAATCCGTTGGTCAGCGCATTTGCGGATACGGCCACCCCGAGAACCATGGATTCCAATATACCGATTTCTCCCGAACCGTCGGCATCCGCTGCCTCCGGATTTTGCAGCAGACCGGCAAAACGGCCTTTTTTTCCTGACGCGCCAACACGCGCTGTTTTTCTCGGCACAGCCAGCAGAATGATGCGGATACCGATGACAGATAAAATAAACGCCGCCAGCAATACAGGAAGAAAGCCCGGTAAAACGGCTGAAATCCATTTGCCGAAATAAATTCCGATATAACTGAATACAAAACAGATAAAAGCGATCATCATATTCGACGCATGCGATATTTTGATTTTTCTGATGCCGTATGACATCCCCACTCCTAAATTATCAATGCTCGAGGACACTGCCAAACCTAAAATCAATAACCAAGCCATGTTCGTTTCTCTCCATTCTTTGATGTCTTTTCAACATGTTGTGCCGTTGAATCTACACTATCCTATTCAGCAGCACAGAAAAGGTACCTTTTCTGCAAAAATTATTGATTAATGATCATCATTCCGGCGGAAACGAGGTGACACCCTTGACAGAAAATAAAAATAAAACACTGGGGCCCCTTTTAAAATCACTGCTTGATAAGCACTCGCTCTCCATGAGAAAACTCGGCGCCTTAACAAACATTGATACGGCCACCATCTCCCGGATTATAAACGGCAAGCAGAAGGCCAATTTAAAGCATCTTCAGGAATTTTCAAAACATCTCCGCACCCCGCTGGAGGAATTGCTTGAGGCGTCAGGCATAGACATCGGCCATGAAAAAGAAGCTGCGCCGCAAGACCCGATGCACGCGATTCAGGATATGCTGAATATGGCCGAGATGTTTGATCAGCCTTTTTCCCGGGAGCAAATTGAGCGCGAACTGACCAGATATGAACAATATGCCAAAACCCAGCAGGGCCATCGCCTGATTTGCGATGAGTTTCAAAAGAAAATGGACAATGAAGAAAGCGTCGGCCCTTTTATTGATCATTTGAAAAACATGCATCATCAGTATATGGATGAATCAACACCGGCTGAAGACCGCGCGATTCTCGGGAGCGCGCTTCTGTATTATATTTTAGCGACCGACGTCATTCCGGATTACATGTTTCCGATCGGCTACCTGGATGACGCCATCGCCGTTCAAATCGCTTTGAACCGGCTGAAAAAAAAATAAAGGCGCTTAAAAAAGCGCCCTTTTTGTGTTGAAAAATATGAAACACCGCATTACGGTTTTGTCAAAACAGAGACAGCTGTCATATGATACATCAACCTAACAAAAAGGAGGGTGTCTTCTATGGACAGCAACACAGTTGTGGCAGTGTGCGCTCTGTTAAGTGTTGTGATTCAGATCGGAACGATATTCGCCGCAGGAAAGTGGAAAAAAGAATAAATAAAAACAAATTGACGGTTTTTTCGCACAGGCGTATGCTTATAAATAACCTTGTAAAAGATAAGAAAGAAGATATGTATATGAAAAAAATCATTCTCCTCTTCGCCGCCGCTGTCATATTCAGCTCGATCGGCCATCAAATTTCAGGAGGATATAAAGATCCTGAAAAGGAACGGAGAAAACCGTTTCATTCGTTTAAATGGTTCAGCCGGTCATAACCTCAGGAAGAAGAACAAGCAAAATAATTGCACACAATTAAAACATAAGCTAGAATACGGACGAGTTAAACTCCTAAGGAAGAAGGCGAAATGATGAAGCAAACTTATAAACCGCTGTTTGAACCTTTTACGTTCGAAAGCGGCGTCACCATACCAAACCGTATTTCAGTCGCGCCGATGACACACTATTCATCAAATGATGACGGAACGATTTCCGACCGTGAATTAAGCTACATTACTCCCCGTTCAAAAGAAATGGGCATGGTCATTACGGCATGTGCAAACGTAACGCCGGACGGCAAAGCGTTTCCAGGCCAGCCCGGCATCTATGATGATTCTCACATTCCCGGCTTGAAAAAACTCGCTCAGGCGATCCAGTCTCAAGGAGCGAAAGCCGTTGTGCAGATTCACCACGGAGGATTAGAATGCCCTCCTGAACTCGTGCCAAACAACGACGTCGTCAGTCCGAGCGGCTCAGAAGAAGACGGGAGACAAACGTCCCGGGCTCTCACCGAACAAGAAATTGAGCACATCGTGAAAGCATTCGGCGAAGCGACACGCAGAGCGATTGAAGCCGGCTTTGACGGTGTTGAAATTCACGGGGCAAACGGGTACCTGATTCACCAATTTTATTCACCGAAAACAAACCGGCGCACAGACCGCTGGGGCGGAAGCGATGAAAAGCGCCTTGCGTTCCCGCTTGCAGTCGTTGACGCTGTCAAACGAGCAATTGATACACACGCTGAAAATCCATTCGTTCTCGGCTACCGCCTGTCACCGGAAGAGCCGGAAACACCGGGGCTTACAATGAAAGAAACATTCATGCTCGCCGACGCGCTTGCAGAAGAGAACTTGGATTATCTGCATATTTCACTGATGGATGTCAATTCCAAAGCCCGCCGCGGAGCGGATACTTCACGGACCCGGATGGATTTATTAAACGAACGCGTCGGCCATAAAGTGCCGCTGATGGCCGTCGGTTCCATCTATACCGCGGAGGAAGCGCTTGCTGTATTAGAAAGCGGAATTCCGCTGGTGGCTCTGGGACGTGTCATTTTGATTAACCCCGAATGGGCGGTGCTGGTCAAAGAAGGCCGCGAACAGGAAATCGAAAAAGCCATTCAAGCATCTGAAATTGAGAAATACCGACTTCCTGAACCGTTATGGGAAATGATCCAGAATACAGGCGGCTGGGTGCCGTTTGAAAAGTAGACTAAAAAAACTGCCGGATGTCCGGCAGTTTTTTTGATTCACAAGTTTTTACCGCTTTGTTTACTCCTATTTCTTACACACAGCGTACATATAGTAAATAGATTAATAGAAAGGAGACCGTATATGATGGCTGGTTTTCCTATTACGATTAACAGTCTTTCCGGAAACGGGGTTGTCAATGTCGGCGGTGCGTTTTCGATAAGTCCTTTAACCGTATCAAAAACCGTCTACGGCTCAGGTGGGGGAAATACAGGGATGGTCCTGCAAATGAATCAATCCAGTACCTCTCAATCTTCAAGCTCTCAATACTCTGATCAAAATGTAACGAAAACACTATGACATCTCCATTCCCCTCCCTTTCCGGCTGGCAGCAGCCGGATTCTTTTTGCCGTTTTGTTTAATCTTATTCCATATTACAGCGTACATATAGTTAGTAGACTGTGAGAGAAAGGAGAAAAAATAGAATGAGCGGTTGCCCGATTACGATAAACAACGTATCAGGAAACGGAGTTGTCAATGTTGGCGGCGCCATATCCATCAGTCCGCTGACTGCATCAAAAACCGTTTTCGGTGCCGGAGGGGGAAATATCGGCATTGTCATTCAAAACAATGCTGTGAGCCACACCAAAATGTTTGAACATCAATTTTCAGATCAGAATATTGTAAAGTCAATTTAAGGGCTGCCATGCAGCCCTTTCAGCATAAATAAAGCAGGCGCACTGATTTCCTGAAACCTTGATCTTTAAACATCAGCGATCACCTTCCCTTGTTTTGAATGATTTCAGTTCAAGGTGAATAGAATGCAGATTGAAAGCATGAGTACTGAAACTCATTAAGGAAAGAAGGAATCGTGATGAAAAAACTTTGCCGGGAAGTTTGGATTGAAGTTGACCTTGATGCGATAAAAAAGAACGTACGGGCGATCCGCCGCCATATTCCGAATACGTCTAAAATTATGGCCGTCGTAAAAGCGAACGCTTATGGCCACGGCTCTGTGGAAGTAGCGCGGCAGGCACTGGAAAGCGGGGCGAGCGAGCTCGCTGTCGCAAGTGTCGAAGAGGGAATTGTGTTACGGAGAGCGGGAATTACGGCACCTATTCTTGTGCTCGGCTTCACAGCTCTCAGCTGTGTGAAAAAATCTGCCGTTTGGAACATAACATTATCAGCGTTTCAGGTCAGCTGGATCAAAAAAGCGAATCGGATATTGGAAAAAGAAGCAGATTCGAAACGGCTGTCCATTCATATCAATGTGGATACCGGAATGGGCCGGCTGGGTGTGCGTACGGAAGAAGATCTTTTAGCAGTGGTGAAAGCGCTCAAGTCGAGTACATACCTGTCATGGGATGGCATCTTTACACATTTTTCAACAGCGGATGAACCGGACACTGAGCTGACGATGCTGCAGCACGAAAAGTTTATCAGCTTTCTCAGCTTTTTAAAAAATCAAGACATTACGCTGCCTACCGTGCATATGTGCAATACAGCCGCCGCTATCGCATTCCCGGAATTCAGCGCCGACATGATCCGTTTAGGTATTGGTTTATATGGTTTATATCCGTCCGCCTCGATAAAGGAACTGAACCTCGTGGATCTCACACCCGCACTAAGTTTAAAGGCGCGTATCGCTTATGTGAAAGCCATGGTGACAGATCCCCGGACCGTCAGTTATGGTGCCACATATATCGCCGAACCGGGTGAAATCATCGCGACGATTCCGATCGGCTATGCTGACGGTTACTCCCGCGCCCTGTCCAACCGCGGGTTTATTCTGCACCGCGGCAGACGGGTGCCGGTGGCGGGGAGAGTGACAATGGATATGATCATGGTCAGTTTAGGTGAGAATGAGGGCAAACAAGGAGAAGAAGTCGTCATCTACGGTAAACAACAAGGAGCCGAGATTTCCGTTGATGAAATTGCCGAAATGCTCGGTACGATCAGCTACGAAGTCTTATCTGTATTAAGCCGCCGCGTCCCCCGCTTTTATTTCAGAGACGGCAAAATCATTAAAATATCAGCTCCGGTATTATACGTGTAGACGGCATAGATCCCGCATTTATGTATAGAACAAGTAAAGGCGTGAGTGATTTCCATTGTTTTCGTCAGCAAAATTTCAAAACGCCTTCTCTTCCGCGTTCATGCACGGAATAGAAGGCGCGAAAAAGACATCTAGCCAAAAGCTTGCGTTACGAAGCTTTATGCTCCAATCTCAGCTTGTCAGCAACCATCGCGATGAATTCCGAGTTGGTTGGTTTTGCTTTTGTCATGCTTACCGTATATCCGAACAGTGAAGAAATGGAATCAATATTTCCCCTGCTCCATGCGACTTCAATGGCGTGGCGGATGGCCCGTTCTACACGGCTTGCGGTCGTGTTGAATTTTTTGGCAATGTCGGGATAAAGGACTTTTGTGATGCTGCCGAGGAGTTCAATGTCGTTATACACCATGGAAATGGCTTCACGCAAATAAAGATAGCCTTTGATATGGGCAGGCACACCGATCTCATGGATAATGCTTGTAATGCTGGCATCGAGATTTTTCCGCTTTGGCTCCGGCTGGCTGCGGATAATGCTGCTTTGCGCGGACGGCGCACGGTGTGTGACACTGCTGACATTTCCGCTTACCTGGCGGATATGGCCGACAAGGTTTTCCATATCAAACGGCTTCAGGATGAAATAGGACGCGCCTAAATCGACGGCTTTTTTCGTAACGTCTTCCTGACCGAATGCCGTCAGCATGATGACGTTCGGCTGCTTCTCGAGCTCTGATTCCCGCAGACGCTCCAAAACCGCAAGTCCGTCCAGATGCGGCATGATAATGTCTAAAACGAGCACATCGGGATTCTTATCTTTAAACAACGAAAGACATTCCTGTCCGTTATAAGCAACGCCGATCACTTCCATATCATCCTGTCCCTCTATATATTCACTCAACAGGCTTACAAGCTCTCGATTATCATCAGCAACACAAACTTTAATTTTCTCCACGTTTCTTCCTCCCCCAATGTATTAACAGGACGCAACCCATTTGACTGCTATATGTTACATTCGACAAAACCACTACTTCCCCTTTTAAAAAATCCATATTTACCAATAATAGTGGTATATCTTTGTTTTTCTAGCATTTTCTAGGTTTTTCGACTAAAAATTAAGTTTGACAAATCAGGAAACGTGAATTTGTCGAAAAATCTTCATGTCTTATTTTACATGAATCCCGGAAAGAAGTGAAGAACGCATCACATAAAAAAACTGCCGGATCATCCGGCAGTCAGCTTGCTTTATCTTTCCCGTAAACATCAACACCCGCTTCAGACAGCATCCATTCGATATGAACGCCGTAGCCGCTTGTCGGATCATTGACAAATACGTGGGTTACGGCTCCGACGACCTTTCCGTTCTGGATGATCGGGCTTCCGCTCATCCCCTGAACGATTCCGCCGGTTCTTTTCAGCAGTTTCGGGTCTGTCACTTTCAACACCATTCCCTTTGTCGCTGGGAATTTTTGCGGCGTGGTGCTGACGATTTCAATATCAAATTTCTCTACTTTATCGTTTTCAATAACCGTCAGCATTTGCGCCGGTCCTTTTTTTACTTCATTTGACAAAGCAATCGGAAGCGCTTTGTCGGAAATGTTGTTTTTAATCGGCTGATGCAGTGTCCCGAAAATGCCGAACGGGCTGTTGCGGTTAATATCGCCGATCGTTTTCCGTTCTGACGAAAACCTTGCCAGTTTTTCGCCGGGATTGCCGCCTTTTCCTTTTTCAATCGATGTTACAGTTGAACGGACGATTTCTCCGTCTTCTACAACAATCGGTTTTTTTGTATCCATATCAGAGATGACGTGGCCCAATGCGCCGTATTTTTTTGTTTTCGGTTCAAAAAATGTCATGGTGCCGATGCCGGCTGCCGAATCGCGGATATAAAGGCCGATTCGATATTTCCCCTCGGCTTCGTCCTTTGTCGGAATCAGCTTTGTTTTGATTTTTTGCTTATCGCGTTTCACCAATAAATCCAAAGATTCACCGGTTTTGCCCGCTTTTTGAATAAACGGAGCGATGTCGCTCATTTTTTCAATTTTATGTCCGTTCATTTTAATAATGATGTCGCCAGATTCAATTCCCGCTTGTTCTCCCGGAGACTTTTTCCCATCCTTTGTCATCACCTGGTGAAAACCGACGACCAAAACACCGACTGAATGCAGTTTTACACCGATGGACTGTCCGCCCGGAATGACCTTCAATTCTGGAAGGACACGCACTTTTGTTTTTTTAATGGGAAACCCGGCAAGATCATATACTACTTCTGACCGGCCTTGTGTTTGCCCTGTTATGTTTGCATGGCCGTGCTCTTCTTTCAGCGTAAAGGCTTCTGATAATTCGCCCTTTTCAGCGCTTATTGATGCATTGACCGGAACGGCCTGTGTCTGGTTTTCAAAGACGCTCATTTCTGACGGTATCAGTAAATATTCTTTAAATGGCTTAAAAAAGCCTACACTTAGTAAAGAAACAAGGAGAATTACACCTATTGCTTTCCTCATGTTATCGTGCATTCATTCCTTCACTCTCCTCGCTCCTATCCCACACCACTTTCTTTTTCTGCTACATCTATACTTTTGCCTTCCTGCGCTTGATTTATAACCGGCATACGAAGAAAAACATTGGATACACTGTTAGAGAAATGGAACAAAAAAATAAGCTGCCTGTATCAGCAGCTTATCCTGTCGTTTTTACCTGTCCGGCCTGTTTTAGAAGCTCTTGTGCATGCCGTTTTGTCAGATCGGTCACTTCAACGCCCGCAATCATGCGGCCGATTTCCGCTACCTTGTCCTGTTTGGAAAGCGGCGTGACATGCGTTGTCGTCCGGCCGTCTTTGAATTCTTTTGCGATCAGAAGGTGTGTATCCGCCATGGCGGCAACCTGCGGCAGGTGTGTAATGCAGAGCACCTGTGAACCGGTCGATACTTTATGGATTTTTTCCGCGATGGCTTGGGCAACCCGCCCGCTTACACCGGTGTCCACTTCGTCAAAGATGATGGAGGTGACATCCTGCTGGGAAGAAAAAATACTCTTCATCGCCAGCATCACCCTTGAAAGCTCGCCTCCGGAAGCGACCTTTGACAGCGGTTTTAAAGGCTCACCGGTGTTTGTTGAAATTAAAAACTTCACAAGGTCAATCCCCTTTTGGGTAAGCTGCACAGGCTGCCCGTTAACAACCGGTGCTTCACTGGCTGACGGATCGGTTTTCACGAGAAATTCCGTATCAAACGTTGATTTGCCCATATACAGACTTTTTAATTCCTGATGAATCGCTTCCGCCAGTTTTTTAGCCCAAGCTTTTCTGATTTTTGATAAATTGGCGGCTTCTACGGCCACATCTTTGCCGACCGACTCCAATTCCTTCTTCAGCGCTTCAAGGTGGCTGTCGCGGTTCTCGATTTGATCGATTTCCTCTTCTATTTTGGAGCCGTATTCCAAAATGTCTTCTACCGTCGCTCCGTATTTGCGCTTCAGCTGTTTGATCTCATTTAAACGGGTTTCAATAAAATTCAGCCGTTCCGGGTCATATTCCAGATCATCTAACAGATTGCGCATCTGAAAGGTTGCATCCTCCAGCAGATAATAGGAACTTGACACACTTTCTGACAGCTTTTGCAGCGGTTCATTGATATCCGAAATATCTTCAAGCTGGGCAGAGGCCATTCCGACCCAGTCAAGCCCCCCCTGCTCGCTGCGGAGCGCATTATAGGCGTTTTGCAATGATTCATAAATTTTTTCAAAGTTGGATATCTGCTTCCGCTCTTCCTGAAGAAGTTCGTCTTCATTCAATTCAAGCTTCGCCGACTCGATTTCTTCAAGCTGAAATTGAATCAGGTCTAACCGATGCGCCATTTCCTGCTCGCTTTCTGACAGCTTCTTCACTTTTTTGAGCAGCTTCATATAACGCTCATAGCCTTCATGGTAAGCCTGAAGCGCGGATTCGGCCTCAGCGCCCGCAAACCTGTCCAAAAGCTCCAAGTGTTTATCGTCCTCCATTAACAGCTGGTTATCATGCTGTCCGTGAATATCTAATAAAAGTCTGCCGATTTCCCTTAAAGCCGCAATCGTCACTAATTTTCCGTTGACACGGCAGACGCTTTTTCCTCCGGCATTGATGTCCCTTCTCATGACAATCATGTCATCAGATGCGTCTATTCCCTGCTCACGGCATACATCAAAAACGGGATGACCGCTGTCCAAAAGAAACAGTCCTTCAAGCTCGGCCTTTGTTTCACCGTAACGGACAAATTCAGACGAGCCGCGGCCGCCGACTAATAGGGAAACGGCGTCTATAATAATTGACTTGCCGGCCCCTGTTTCTCCCGTCAGGACGGTGAGCCCCCGTTCAAACGAAATCGTCAGTTCCTCTATAATGGCAAAGTTTTTTATTGATAGTTCAGCTAACAAACAGCATTCCACCTTTTATCTGATAATTACGCTACAGCAGCTCCAAAAGACGGCTTTGAACGCCTTCCGTATCTTCAGGCGTCCTGCAGATGATTAAGATCGTGTCATCTCCGCAGATCGTGCCCATGATTTCTTCCCATTCGAGATTATCCATCAGAGCGCCGATTGCCTGAGCATTCCCCGGCATCGTTTTTAATACGATCATATGGCTTGCTGAGTCAATTTTTACGAACGCATCCATTAATGAACGCTTCAGTTTTGACAGCGGATTGAACCGCTGATCCGCCGGCAGGCTGTATTTGTAGGAGCCGTTGTTCGTCGGCACCTTTACGAGATGCAGCTCTTTAATGTCTCTGGAGACAGTCGCCTGGGTTACCTTATATCCTTCTTCTCTCAGCATGTCAACTAAGTCATCCTGCGTTTCAATCTCATGGCTTGTAATAAGCTCTCTGATTTTTATATGCCTTTGGCCTTTTGTCATGTAAGCACCTCTGTTTTCAAGCTGTTCTTGTCATTATGTTAACCGCTTCTTGATAAAAAGTACATGATGGCAGAAAAAAGGAATAATAGCCCCCTATTATTCCGGTACATCTGTCTTTTTGGCTTTTAATGTTTCATGTGCTTCGCGGACGGTACGGAGAATGTCTTCTTCCGGCAGTTCAGCGCCGTTTCCGTCTTCTCCGCCCCATTCCAAATGAAGCAGAAACTCAATATTGCCGTCTCCCCCTGTAATCGGTGAGAAGGACAGTCCTTTCACTGTATATCCTTCAGAAGCGGCAAATTGATTCATGCGGCGGAGAACGTCAGTATGAACGCCGGGATCTCTGACAATGCCTTTTTTTCCGACGGATTCCCGTCCGGCTTCAAATTGCGGCTTTACCAGTGCAATACAATCGCTCCCCGGTACAAGCAGCGTTTTTAAAACCGGCAGAATGAGGCGGAGTGAGATGAAAGAAACATCGATTGTCGCAAATTCCGGCAAACCCTCTGTGAAATCGGAAGGCTCGGAATAGCGGAAATTCGTCCGTTCCATGACGACGACCCTCTCGTCCTGTCTGAGCTTCCAAGCAAGCTGATTATAGCCGACATCCACTGCGTAGGACCGCTCGGCTCCGTTTTGGAGGGCGCAATCCGTGAATCCCCCTGTAGACGAGCCGATGTCAATCATCGTTTTGCCTTTTACCGAGACAGGAAACACTTCCAAGGCTTTTTCAAGCTTTAATCCGCCTCTGCTGACGTATTTAAGAGGGTTTCCTTTTACCGTTAACGGAAGATCCCGGGCGATTTTTTCACCCGGTTTGTCCAATCGGTTTTCATTTGAGTATACGATGCCCGCCATAATGGCGCGTTTCGCTTTTTCCCGCGTTTCCGCAAGGCCTTTTTCTACAAGAAGTACATCTAATCGTTCTTTTTTTGCTGTCATGATCCAATTCCTTTATGTGTCTTCGGGGGCATCAGCAGTTTTATCCGGTTCATAACCTCAGCCTTCGTGAGACCGATTTCTTCAAGCAGGGCGGTTACGCTGCCGTGCTCAATAAACCGGTCTGGGATGCCCATTCTGTCAATCGGTGTATGATACATGCCGAGGTCATGAGCGAATTCGAGAATCGTGCTGCCGAATCCGCCTTCAAGCACGGCTTCTTCTATCGTTAAAATCGGCAGACCTTCATTAAGAATGGCCTTCATCATTTGTTGATCAATCGGTTTTATGAACCGCGCATTCACGACACGCACAGACAGGCCTTCTTTTTGCAGTTCTTCAGCCGCTTCCAGCGCCATTTCAATGGTCGTACCGAATGTTAAAATGACCGCGTCTTTTCCGGGACGGAGCACTTCCCATGTTCCGATCGGAATGGTTTTCAGCTCTTTATCCATCTTTACGCCGAGTCCGTTTCCGCGCGGGAAGCGCATCGCAATCGGACCTTCCTCGTAGGAAAGGGCTGTATTGACCATATGGCGGCCTTCATTTTCATCCTTCGGCATCATTAAAACGAGGTTCGGTATATGCCGCAAAAAGGCGATGTCAAAAACGCCTTGATGCGTCTCCCCGTCAGCGCCGACCAAACCGGCGCGGTCAATGCCGATAAATACATTCGCGTTTTGACGGCAGATGTCATGGACGACCTGATCGTACGCCCGCTGCAAAAAGGTCGAATAAATCGCAAGAAACGGCTTCATGCCTTGGAGCGCCATTCCAGCCGCCATTGTCGCCGCATGCTGTTCTGCGATTCCGACATCAAACATGCGTTCAGGGAATTCTTTCGCAAACCCTTCCAGTTTGGAGCCGACCGGCATGGCCGGTGTAATGGCGACAATTCTGTCATCCTCACGCGCCAGCTCCTGCACGGTGCCGCTGACAAGTCCGCTCCATGAAGGCGCCGCGGCTTTCGGCTTGACGAAATCACCCGTATTGATTTTGTACGGCCCCGTTCCGTGCCATGTGCCGATTGTGTCGGTCTCAGCCGGTTTATAGCCTTTGCCCTTTTTCGTAATGACATGTAAAAGGACAGGGCCTTTCGTTTTTTTGGCGTATTGCAGGTTTTCAAACAGTTCGTGGTAAGAATGACCGTCAACCGGGCCTAAATACGTAAAGCCCAGCTCTTCAAAAAACATGCCTGACACAAGCATATATTTCAAACTGTCTTTTATCCGTTCCGCTGTGGCGGCCAATTTTCCGCCGACGGCCGGGATGCGCTTAAATAAATATTCAAGCTCGTCTTTTACCCATTGATATTTGCCGGCCGTGCGAAGCCGTCCCAGCATAGAATGAATCGCCCCGACGTTCGGCGCAATGCTCATCTCATTATCATTCAGGATGACGATCATGTCTTTTTTCTCATCACCGATATGGTTCAGCGCTTCAAGCGCCATTCCTCCGGTTAAAGCGCCGTCTCCGATAATCGGGATGATATATTCTTTCGATCCTTTAATATCACGGGCGGCAGCCATTCCCATCGCGCCTGAGAGCGAGGTTGAGCTGTGGCCTGTTTCCCATACGTCATGTTCGCTTTCGCTGCGTTTCGGGAAACCGCAAAGCCCTTTATATTGGCGCAAGGTCTCAAACTCCTTGCCGCGTCCGGTTAACAGTTTATGAACATAGGACTGATGTCCGACATCCCATAAAAATTTATCTTTCGGACTGTCAAATTCTTTGTGAAGCGCAATTGTCAGCTCGACAACCCCGAGGTTCGGCCCGATATGGCCGCCAGAAGCAGACAGCGATGTGATGAGGAAATTGCGGATCTCCTCACTCAGCTCTTCCAGCTGTTCAATTGACATCTTTTTAAGAAATGACGGGTCCTGTATTGATAAAAGATCCAAAGCGGATCAACTCACTTTCAGCATGAATTTCTGCAAATTAAACAGTGTCTTTTTGAAAAAAGAAAAAGACTCCCTTTGTATTTTCATCGAAACTGCTTACATTTTACCATAGGAGCAGCAGCCCCTTCAAATCAGGACCGTTTTTAATGATCTCTCGCCGCGATTAAATCACAGAGGTCATGCAGCAATTCTTTCTGAAGGGAAAGGCCGCTGATGATCTGTTTCGCCTCGCTGATATGATACGCAAGCTTTTCTTTCGCGCCTTCAAGCGTTAAAAGCGACGGATACGTTGACTTTTCATTCGTCGTGTCTGAGCCGACCGGTTTGCCGATCTTCTCCTCATGACCTTCAATATCAAGGATGTCGTCTCTGATTTGAAACCCGATGCCGATATGGCTGCTGAACAAACGGAGCTTTTCTACTTCATCCTCCGGCGCATCTGCCAAAATGGCGCCCGCCGTCACGGAAAAACCGAGGAGCTTGGCCGTTTTCCGCTCGTGGATGGATTCCAGCTCCTCAAGCGTTATCCGCTTTTGTTCCGCTTCCATGTCGGCAGCCTGCCCGCCGACCATTCCTTCCGTTCCCGCCGCACTGATCAGCTCATCGACGAGACGGAGCCGTTTTTCTGCTGAAACCGCCTCAGACACGTGGGATGTGATCAATTTAAAGCTTTCTGTCAGAAGCCCGTCTCCGGCCAATACGGCTGCCGCTTCTCCGAAGACTTTATGGTTTGTGGGCTTTCCCCGGCGCAGATCATCATCGTCCATGCAAGGCAGATCATCATGGATTAAAGAATACGTATGAATCATTTCGACAGCGCATCCGACCGGAATCCCGTCCTTTTCATCTTTTCCGTAAGCATTCAGAACGGCTAAGACGACGAGGGGGCGCAGCCTCTTACCGCCCGCTTCCAAAGAATACAGCATAGATTTTTTGAGGGTTTCCGGCATCGCAAGCCGTTCTGTATACAAAGAAAGCTGCTGTTCAATCAGTTGTTTGCGCGATGCTAAAAATGCGTCCAGTTTATTTGTCACCTTCGTCTTCCTCCTGAACGCTGAAAGGTGCAAGTTCTCCGTTATCTTTTAAAATAAAGTCCATTTGCTTTTCGACATGCTGAAGCTTTTCATGGCACATTTTTGAAAGGGCCATCCCTTCCTGAAAATAATTAATCGCCTGCTCCAGCGGCACGTCTCCTTCTTCAAGCTTTGCCACAATGCCTTCAAGGCCTTTCATCGCCTCTTCAAATGTCAGCTCTTCACTTTTTTTGGTTTCTGTCATTTTCGTTCGCCTCTCTTTTGCAATACTTCACACGTCAGAACGCCGTCTGTCATCTTTACTTCTAGCGTATCATTTTGTTCCACTTGATCAACGCTTTTGATCAGCTCTTTGTCTTTATAGGCCAGACTGTATCCTCTCTCCATCACCTGAAGGGGACTTAATGCATTCAGTTTACCAAGAACCGTCTGAAACTGCGAATGAAGCTGCTTCAGCTGGACATTCATGCTTCGGGCGAGCTGATTTGAGCGCTCCTCGTACCGTTTTTTCGCCTGTTTCAGCTGGGTTTCAGGGTGGAGCGCCGTTAATCTGTACGTATTTCGCTCCAGCTGCCTTTGTTTCATGTCCGTAAGCCCTGTGAGCTGTGATTGGAACTGCTGATACAAAAGGTCAAACTGCTGTTCCTTTTGGGTGTACAATCGTTTCGGAAAACGGAACGCGTAGGATGACTGGAGCGATTGAATCCGTTCTTTTTTCTTGCTGATATGCTGCTGCATCGCTCTTGTCAGGCGGACTTCCGCCGTTTTTGTCCGTTCCATTAAGTCCGTCGTGTGGGGGACGGCGATTTCTGCCGCTCCTGTCGGCGTTGCCGCCCGGATATCCGCGACGAAATCACTGATTGTAAAATCTGTTTCATGTCCGACGGCTGATATAATCGGAATGGCGGAAGCAAAAATCGCCCGGGCCACGATTTCTTCGTTAAATGCCCACAATTCTTCGATCGAGCCCCCTCCCCTTCCGACGATCAGGACGTCACACATTTTTTGTGCATTGGCTTCTTCAATGCGCTTCACAATCGATCTGCTGGCATTTTCACCTTGAACGAGCGCGGGAAGCACAATGACTTTCACAAGGGGGTATCTTCTTTTGAGTGTGGTAATAACGTCTCTGACGGCTGCTCCCGTCGGTGACGTGACGACCCCGATCGTGGCCGGAAAAGCGGGGATGGCCTGCTTATGCCGGTCATCGAACAACCCTTCGCCGGCAAGTTTTTTCTTTAATTCTTCATATGCTAAGTAGAGCGCCCCCACACCGTCCGGCTGCATTTCTTTCGCGTACAGCTGATAGCTTCCGCTCGGTTCATAGACGGAGATGCCGCCTCTTACGATGACCTTCATCCCGTCTTCGGGCTTAAACGCAAGCCTCGAACTTTGCCTCTGAAACATGACGGCCTGCATGCGGGCATGCTCATCTTTTAATGTAAAATAAATGTGGCCTCTCGTATGGATTTTAACATTGGAGAGCTCACCCTTAATCCAAATGTCTTCAAGATGAGGGTCCACATCGAATTTTCGTTTAATGTATTTGGTCAGCGCGGAAACCGTGACATATGCCGCTTCACTCACATCCTGCACTCCTTTCATAAAGGCTTTTTGCCCTAAACTAAGAAAACCCGCTCTGGCTGAAAGGAGCCTTAAGAAGCGGGTATCGTGCTCATTGTCACACTTTTTGTGACTGTCTCCGGTTATCTATGATAACGTACGTCTGGCAGATTTAACAGTATTATGCGCAAGCATTGTGATGGTCATCGGACCTACTCCGCCCGGCACCGGCGTAATGAAAGATGCTTTTTCTTTCGCTTCATCAAACTGAACGTCTCCGCAGAGTTTTCCGTTTTCGAGACGGTTGACGCCGACATCAATGACAATGGCGCCCTCTTTGATTTGATCGGCTTTGATGAAGTTCGCTTTACCGACCGCTACCACAAGAATATCTGCTTTTTTCGTATGCTCAGACATATTTTTCGTGCGGGAATGGCAATATGTGACGGTCGCGTTTTCGTTCAGCAGCAGCTGGCCGACCGGTTTACCGACAATATTGCTTCGTCCGACTACAACAACTTCTTTGCCGGAAAGATCTACGTTCGTCTTTTTCAATAACTCGACAATTCCGTGCGGCGTGCATGGAAGAAATGTATCTTCGCCAAGCAGCATTTTCCCGACGTTGAGAGGGTGGAAACCGTCAACATCCTTATCAGGGGAGATCCGCTCGATTACGGCTTTTTCAGAAATATGATCCGGGAGCGGCAGCTGGACGAGAATGCCGTGGAATTCCGGATTTTGATTATACTGATCAATCACTGTTAAAAGCTCCGCCTCGGTTAAGCTTGAGTCAAAGCGGTCAAGCTTAAATTTCATTCCCATTGTTTCAGCGGCTTTTTTCTTGCCTGTCACATATGAAACAGAAGCGGGATCGTCTCCGATTAAAATGACCGCCAAGCCAGGCACTACGCCTTGTGCTTTCAGCTCTTCTACTTCTTTTGCCAATTGTTCGCGTTTTTCTTTAGCCGTTTCTTTTCCGTCGATGATTGTTGCAGTCATTTTCTTTCCTCCTATGATTCGATATCAGTTTTAATGTTAGAAAGAACCCCGTTTACGAATTTTGCAGCTTTATCGTCGCCGAACCGTTTTGCCAGCTCGATCGCTTCGTTTAATGACACGTTAGCAGGAATGTCGTCAGAATAAACCATTTCATACACCGCCAGACGCAGGATCGCGCGGTCTACGTTTGCAATCCGGTCAAGCTTCCAATTGACGAGATGGCCGGAAATCATTTCATCAAGCTGAACCTGATGTTCGATCACTCCGTACACCAGCTGTTCAAAGAAGGCATCTGTTTTTTCACCATCAAGCGCGTGCTCAATGGCATCGTTCGGTGCAATATCGCTGACATCAATCTGAAAAAGTGCCTGCAAAGCTTTTTCTCTAGCTGTTCTTCTTTTCATTTTCTTTCTCCTTCAGATCCGCTTTATCCGCTTGTCGTTAAGCTTAAAGAGATCATAACATATTTTTTTCTCAATCGCATGTCGAAATTTAGGTTTTTTCACCCTAATGCCGAATATTTTCACAAACTGTATTAATTTCATTCGGATTTCACAGCATGAAGAAACTCGGCTGCCGTTTGTAAGCCGGCTTTCTTCATGCCTGAAATGACGGGAAACGTATAAAAAACCAAAGGGCTGCCCATCCCCTTGGTTTTTATACGCTCATTACATTTCTTCGTCGATTTCGACTTCTTGGGCTTTCGTGTCAAATTGAATGCCGACGATATGAATATTGATTTCATTAATGGTCAGAGACGTCATGTTTAATAAGGTTTGGCGGATATTCTCCTGAACGCTTGCCGCCACTTTCGGGATCGAGATCCCGAATTGAACGACGCAATAGACGTCTATGGTAATCCCGTCATCGGCTAAATCGACCTTTACGCCTTTGCCGTGATTGATTTTGCCGAAGCGTTCTACGACGCCCGTGGCGAAATTGCCGCGCATTTCAGCAACTCCTTCAACTTCGGAAGCGGCGATGCCGGCAATGACTTCAATGACCTCAGGAGCAATTTCAACCTTGCCTAAATGAGCCTCATCATGATCCATTTTAAGCACACTGTTGTCTTCCATTCAATTCACCTCCCGCAAAAATTATGAGCCCATTACATCATATGTTTCTAAAAACTTTGTATTAAACTCTCCGCTGACAAATGTTTCGTGTTCAAGCAGTTTCAAATGGAACGGGATCGTCGTTTCAATACCTTCAATCACGAATTCGCTCAGCGCGCGTTTCATCCGTGCGACTGCCTCATCACGCGTTGTTCCGTATGTGATGACTTTAGCAATCATACTGTCATAGTACGGCGGGATCGAGTAGCCGGGATATGCGGCTGAATCCACGCGTACACCGAGTCCGCCCGGCGGCAGGTACATGTTAATTTTACCGGGTGAAGGCATGAAGTTTTTCGCAGGATTTTCAGCGTTGATGCGGCATTCAATCGCCCAGCCGTTAAATTCAACGTCTTCCTGTCTGAGCGAAAGCTCCTGTCCGGATGCCACTTTGATCTGTTCTTTGATCAGATCCGTTCCCGTCACCATTTCTGTGACAGGGTGCTCTACTTGAATACGCGTGTTCATTTCCATGAAGTAGTAGCGCTGTTCTCTGTAGTCATAAATGAATTCTACTGTGCCGGCTCCCGTGTAACCGACGGCCTTCGCTGCTTTTACCGCTGCTTCACCCATCTGCTCCCTGATTTCAGAATCAAGCGCAGGTGACGGTGACTCTTCAAGAAGTTTTTGCAGACGTCTTTGGATAGAACAGTCACGCTCTCCGAGATGGATCGTGTTTCCGTAATTATCCGCAAGCACCTGAATTTCAACATGGCGGAAATCTTCTATGTACTTCTCGATGTACACACCCGGATTTCCGAATGCCGTAGCGGCTTCCTGCTGGGTAATCTCAATGCCTTTGATCAGTTCTTCTTCTGTGCGTGCGACCCGGATGCCTTTTCCGCCTCCGCCCGCAGTGGCTTTTATAATGACAGGATACCCAATTTCACCTGCAAGCGAAACCGCTTCTTCCGTATTTTTTATGATTCCTTTTGAACCGGGCACAATCGGCACGCCCGCCAGCTGCATCGTGTCGCGCGCGATATCTTTTGTTCCCATTTTTGAAATGGCGTCAGCCGTAGGGCCGACAAACGTTACGTTTAATTCCTCGCACAGCTCGGCAAAGTCGGCGTTTTCAGCTAAAAACCCGTATCCCGGATGAATCGCATCCGTGCCGGTCAGCTTTGCGACGCTGACGATGTTCGTTACATTTAAATAGCTCTCTTTCGATGTTTTCGGCCCGATACAAAAAGCCTCATCGGCCATTTGGACATGCAGGGCGTCTTTATCTGCCTCAGAATAAACGGCTACAGTTTCAATGCCCATCTCTTTGCAGGCCCGGATGATTCTGACGGCGATTTCTCCTCGGTTGGCGATCAATAGCTTTTTAATCATAATAGCAGGTCTCCTTACTCAGCTTTTACAAGAAATAGAGGTTGTCCGTATTCGACCAGCTGGCCGTTTTCAACTAACACTTCAACGATTTCTCCTTTTACTTCGGCTTCAATCTCGTTAAAGAGTTTCATTGCTTCTACGATACAAACAACTGTATTTTCGCTCACTTTTGAACCTTGGTTTACGTAAGGGCCGGCTTCCGGCGATGAAGAAGCATAAAACGTTCCGACCATCGGAGACGTAATTTTGTGCAGGTTTTCGTCTTGTTTCGGCGCTTCCTGAGCAGGAGCGGCTTCACGCGCTTCCGGTTTTGCAGCCTGCGGAGCAGGTGCGTAAGCGGCGGGAACGGCTTGGGCTTGTCCCGTTACATTCACTGCCGGCGCTTCATTTTTTTTCAGTTTGAGGCTTACGCCTTCAATTTCGTAAACAAATTCGTCGATGGAAGATTCATCGATTCTTTTTATCAGTTCATGAATTTCGTTGATTTTTAACATCAGTTTCCACTCCTATGTATAAAAAATAGAAATTTATGGGTTGCTACTAAAAGTACATACTATGTTTATCTTACAGGAGCGCTTGTGTAAATTCAACACTGATCTAAAATGACATCAGAAAAGCCCGCAGCGGGTGCGGGCTTTTCAGGTCTCTTACTTTGTCGGTTCAAACGTGACGGCGACGTCTTTCATCGTCTTGATTTCTTTTTCCACCAGGTCAATGATAGCGGAAGCTTTTGCGTTTGAATGTTTGTCAGACATGACAGTAATGTTGATTTTGTCTCCTTCAGCATCCACGAGCGCATCTTTGTAGCCTTGTGTTTTAATCAGCGTTTCCAGCTGTTTTTCCGTCCCCTCAGCATTGCTCAGCGCCGTCATTTTATCGTAGGCTTCGCTTTTTTCCTTTGCGGTCGCATCATCGCTTGAAACAATGCTGTTTAACTGTTCCCTCTCTTTGCTTCTCGCGTCTTCAAGTTCCATACGGTATGCGGTAAATAAGTTTTCATCAGCTGTTTCTGTGGCGACCGATCCGTCTTTGTCCGATGCTTCGGCTGATGTTTCTTTATCCTCTTTTGTGCCTTTAGAATCTTTCGTTCCTTTTGTTCCGTCTTCTTTTTCCGTACCGCTTCCGCTCTTATCTTTCGTTTCAGGAGCCGGCGTTTTTTCAGTGGCGACTTCTCCGCTGCTTTTTTCGCTTTTCATCTGCACGGCATTTTTGCTTTCCGGCGACATAATATAATAAACACTTAATACCACGACGAGACTGAGCATTGTTAAAAGCCAAACCGTTTGTTTTTTCAGCATGATTTATGAATCCTCCTTGATTTTTTTAGGGGCAACCGCTACACGGTAGCTCGGAACATCAAGCACCCTTGTGACGGCATCAATGATGGTTTTTTTTATTTGAACGTTGTCCACTCCCTGAGCGACAACGAGTACACCGCGGATATCGGGCTTTTTCGTCTGGACGACGACCGGGGTTTCCTGGTCCCCGTTTCGAATCATGACAATTTGTTCTTCAGAGGTTTGATCGGTTACGCTTCTTTTGCCGCCTTCTTTATCGGTTTCTTCAGTGGTGGTGTCTTTTTTCGTTTTGTTTTTCTCAAACACTTTCAAAGATGTTGCGTCTACGTTTACGACAATTGAGACATCCTCCACGCCGATAATCGTTTCAAGGATTTCTTTCAGCTGGTTTTCATAGTTTCTTTCGTAATCATCAATTGTGGTTTTGGCGCTGCTGTCTTTCGATGCCTTAAAAACGGGTGCGCTTTTTTGCCCGCTTTTGTCTTCCGTTCGGCCGGACATGACGGTCTGCGCCGTTTGGTCCTTCCCGGTTTTCTCCGGTGAAGAGAACAGCTGGCTGACCAGCATAAAAGATACCCCGAGCACAAACACGAACAGAAAGTAATGATATTTTGTCAGTTTTGGTTTTTCTCCGTCTTTCGCCTGTCCGATCATCAGCTGTTTTTTGAGTATGGTCCATAGTCCGTTTTTATTCATGGCCGTTTTTCTCCCCGCCTTCCATATAAACCGTAATTTTCTCACTGCCGATTTCCCATATATCCGCAAGTTTTTCTTTGATGTCTGCGGCCTCTTTTTTGTCGGCTGCGCCTTCCGGTTCGTATTTGCGGTCTGTGCGGATGTCGATCGGTGCGACGGTTTGCACGGTTTTTTCAGAAGATGGGGCCATATACACGCTGATCGTTTTTACATCTTCTTCTGAACGAACCTGTTCTTCCGCTGCAAGGCGGATGTCGTCTATTTTGTATTCGTCATGACTGAACATCTCCTCCGCTTTCTTTTTTAGTTGGACAGCCATTTCTTCTAAAACATATGCGCGGTTTGATGCTTGTATTTCTTTTTTTTCTGATTTGATTTGATTTTTTATATCAGCGGATTGAGATTGCTCTTGTTTTGTCAAATAATCGAAGATGATTTCCGGGTCTGTTTTGAAAAGTTTGAATATCGGGTTGAGCATGACAATGATTAACAGCAGGCTGACAACCATCTTTGCGTATTTTTGCATACTGGAGCTGGGCAGCAGCATGTCGATGACGATGGCGAATAAGATAAATAAAATAATGCTTGTCAGCCATTCTGTTAAAAAGCTCATATCCAATGGGCCTCCTTTATTTCATCATCATGGTGAGGTTGCCTGCTGTAATAATGACTGTGATGCTGAGGAAAAACATGAGAGAGACAATGGCGAGCGCCGCGAAAATATACAGTACGCTTCTGCTGATGACACCGAGACACGTAATGACGGGCCCGCCTCCGAGCGGCTGCAAAATAGCGGCCGCGAGCTTATAAATAAAAGCGAGCGAGAGCACTTTGATCGCCGGAAACGCGGAGATGCAGATCAAAATTCCGACTCCGAGGATTCCCACAGTGTTTTTTAATAGGAGCGAGGCGCTGATGACCGTATCCGTCGCATCCGTAAACATCCGGCCGAGCACGGGAATAAAATTGCCTGTTATAAATTTTGCAGTCCTGAGCGTAATCCCGTCCGTCACGGCAGCCGAAGCCCCCTGTACGGAGATGACGCCGAGAAACACGGTGAGGAATACGGCAAGCGCGCCGATCGCGATATTTCTGAGCAGATTGGCAAGCTGCGTGACTTTATATTGATCCGTCATCGTGCTGACGATACTTAAAATCGCTGACAGGAAGATAAGCGGCATGACGATGTTTTGAATGAGAAGGCCGCTCGTATTCATCAGAAATAAAATAACGGGGTGAAAAAAAGCTGCGGAGACGGCTCCCCCGGAAGACGCCAAAAGCGCAAGTAAAAGCGGGATGAGCGCGAGAATGAAGCTTGTCATCGTCTGGATCGCTTCACTGGCATAATTAACGGCAACATGAAAGCTGTTTAAAGCGAGAATAATCAGCACCATGTAGACGATTGCATAAGCCACTTTGCTGACGGTGCTCTGCTGGAACGCATTTTGCAGGAGCTGCAGAATGACACAAAAAATGGTAAGAAGAATCAAAGTTCCCAGAAGCTTTCCGTTTGCGAGCACTTCATGAAACAAGTATGAAAATAAAGCCTTCAGCCATGCCTCCGGTGAGAACGTTTTTTCACCGTTAATAAAGTCGATGATGCTTCCCTTTTGGCTTTCAGGCAGAAGACCGCCGTATTCTGTCATGATGTCGTCCCAAAACTTTCCGATGCCTTCTGTTTTCAGCGCTTCGGCCTGCTTTTTCGCCACTTCATCAGCGGATTCTTGGTGAACTGCGGTTTCCTGCGACGCACCGTCTGTTCCGGCAGCTTGTACACATTCAGTCTGAAAAAATAAGAGGATGAACAAAAAAGCTCCCGCCCACCGAAAGCGCTTCATTTTTTGTGCCCCCCTTTCCATTTTATTTATGATCATGAAGGAATAAGTCCGAGAATCGTTTCAATAATGACGGTGAGTATCGGCACGGCCATTACCAGTATCAAAATTTTTCCGGCCAGCTCTATTTTCGAAGCAATCGCTCCCTGGCCCGCATCCTTTGTAAGCTGCGCTCCGAATTCAGCGATGTAGGCGATGCCGATAATTTTTAAAATGGTTTCCACATAGACCATATTGACATTTGCATTGACGGCTATTTTTTCTATCATTCTGATAATGTCGTAAATCTGGTCGATGAGATAAAGAAAGATCACGCAGCCGCTGAAGACGACAATCATAAACGCGAAAGTCGGTTTCTGTTCTTTTACGATCAGGGAGAGAAATGTGGCGATCAGGCCTAAACCTACAATTTGAACAATCTCAATCTGTAAGCCCCCCTATCCTTGGAATAGAAACACAGCTTTGATCTTTTTGAACAGGTCATCGACAATCGTCGCCACCATAAATAAAATATAGATAAAGCCAAGCAGCGTCACCCACTGGGCGTATTCTTTTTTTCCCATTTGATCAAGTATGGTGTGCAGAAACGCAACCACGATACCGACTCCGGCGATTTGAAAAATGACATTTACGTCGACTCCCATTTTATGTTTGCTCCCCTCATGTTTACATCAATAGAAGAATGAGTAACAGTCCGGCTAAAAATCCTAAGCTTTTCACCATTTTTTCATTTTTCGCCTGCGCCCGTCCGGCATCCGCTTCCGCCGCTTCCAAATGTGTAAGCGCAAGCTTGATATGTTTCTGCTGAGAAACACGGTCATGGAGCCCGAGCGTCTCTCCGAATTGCTTCAGCACATCATATTCGCTTTTTTTCATCGCCATGGAAGGCCAGTTATGTTTCAAGCTCTGTTCCCAAGCCGTTTTGGCGGAATCACTTCCCTGCTCAAGCCTTCTGCTGAAAGCTTGAAACAGTAACGATACAGGTTTGGAAAGCTGTGCGGCAATTTGTCCCGAGGCGGTATGCAGCGGTGTATGCCCGAACATGATTTCCGCTTCAAGCGATTGGAGCGCCGCGCGCAGCTGGCGGATCTGCCTCGGCCTTTCAATATACATTTTGGCGATCTCAAATCCCGTCCAAGTCGTCGCTGTCAGAATAAACACGGCACCCAAAAGCTTCAGCATGTCATCACGCTTTCAGCATGCGGAACAGGTTCCCCGTCCTTTCCGTACATCCTGCTGATCGTTCCCGGACCGCGGCGCCTTGACAGTTCAACATACCGGTCAAACACGTTTTCCTCCCAAAGCATTTTCAGCGACGGCCTCTTTACCAAGTCTTTCATATTCCACCCGTGCGCAGATACGATAACGGATACGCCCGCATGGAGCGCCTCCAGCAGCGCTTGTGAGTCTTCCATTCTCCCGATTTCATCCACAATTATGACATCAGGACTCATAGAGCGAATCATCATCATCAGCCCTTCCGCCTTCGGACAAGCATCAAGGACATCGATTCTGCGGCCGAAACTGTGCTGGGGAATGCCCCGCAGGCAGCCGGCAATTTCCGACCGTTCATCTACGATACCTGTCTTTTTCGCCGGGATGCGTTTTGATCCGGTGCTGGAAAGCCGGGCCAAATCACGAAGCAAGGTCGTTTTCCCCGTTTGCGGAGGCCCGATGATCAGCGTGTTCAGCCAGTTTTCTTTCCATAAGAAAGGAATGAGCGGTTCTGCGATCCCCAGCTTCTCCCGGGCGATTCGGATATTAAAAGAAGTAATATCCCGGAGTCCTTTGACGGCTCCGTTTTCGACGATGACTCTTCCGGCCAGCCCCACACGGTGGCCTCCTCTGATTGTGATGTATCCTTTTTTCAGCTCTTCTTCCAGCGTGTACATACTGTAATTGCTGAGCCGGCTGAGGATCAGCTGTGCGTCGCCGGCCGTGCACACATATGACAAATACAAAGGTTGTCCTTTTCGGATCAGTTCAACCGGCCTGTCGACGCGGATTCTGATTTCTTCTGTATCCCGCCTCGCTTCTTCGGGCACGGCGGAGATGGCATCTCTCAATAATTCAGGGAGAACCTCTGTAATTTCATTCAATAGAGTCTCCTCCTTTTTTACCGATTGGCTTCTTTAAAATGTATGATCCGGGACAGACTTTATGACACCCCGGCCCTCTATTTATGCACACCGGCTAAAATCAGCACCACTCCCGCAAAAATCAATATTAATTTTGCATATGAGAGCTGTCCGGCAATCTGATAAATGCCGATCGTCATCGTGATGATAAAGATCAGCGGGCCGACGATTGCCAAAATACTATTCACCACAACCGCTTTTCTGATGTCGTTTGTCAAAAGCATGATAATAGCGGCCGATAATTCAATGAGCGAGGACAAAACTCGTAAACCGGCCATCGTTAAAACAGTAGAATTGATTGAACCAAACAAAAATTTCATTGCAATCCCCCAACTTCAAGCATTTTGTTACACTATATGCTCTAGCTGACGGAAGTAGTCTCACTATTTTCATATAGAAGAAAGATTCTGAGGCAGAACGCAAAAAAAGCCTGCCCCGTAAAAGGAGCAGACTCCGAAAGTCTTTGACTACGCTCTTGACACGTAAGAGCCGTCTGATGTATTTACAACTAGCGTATCGCCTTCGTTCACGAAGAACGGTACGTTTACGACAAGACCTGTTTCCGTTTTGGCAGGTTTTGTGCCGCCTGACGCCGTGTCGCCTTTAATTCCCGGCTCAGTTTCAACAACTTTCAGTTCAACTGTGTTCGGCAGTTCAATACCGAGCGTTTCAGACTGATACATCATGATGTGCACAGACATATTTTCCAGAAGATATTTTAATTCTTCTTCGATTTGGTTTTCGTTCAATTCAAGCTGTTCATATGAGCTTGTATCCATGAACACGTGCTGATCGCCGTTGGCATAAAGATACTGCATCGTTTTTGTTTCGATTTGCGCTTTCGCGACTTTTTCACCTGCACGGAATGTTTTCTCCTGAATAGCGCCCGTGCGCAGGTTACGCAATTTAGAACGGACAAATGCCGCTCCTTTTCCCGGCTTTACGTGCTGGAAGTCAACGACGCGCCAAATGCCGCCGTCTACTTCAATCGTTAGTCCTGTACGAAAATCGTTAACTGAAATCATGTTTGATGTCCTCCTATATTCCGATCACAAAATAATTAATTCTTTTGGGGAATGCGTAATTGTCCGGTTGCCGTCCTCAGTGATGATGATATCATCTTCGATTCTTGCGCCCCCAACATCCGGTATGTATATGCCCGGCTCGACCGTTACCGCCATGCCCGGCTCAAGAACGGCCGATGACCTGAAAGACAGCCCCGGTGATTCATGGACTTCCATTCCGAACCCGTGTCCTGTCGAATGGCCGAAATACTGTCCGTAGCCTTTTGCGGTGATGTGATCCCTCGTCAGGGCGTCCGCTTCTTTTCCCGTCATGCCGGGTTTAATATGCAGGACACCAAGCGCTTGGGCATCGTATACGACCTGATAAATCTCTTTCAGTTTATCACTTGGCTCTCCGACCGCGACGGTGCGTGTGATATCAGAACAATAGCCTTTATAATAAGCGCCGAAATCGAGCGTGACCAAGTCTCCCTTTTCAATCAATTTGCCGCTTGCCACTCCGTGGGGAAGGCTGGATCTGACTCCCGAGGCGACGATCATATCAAAGGAAGAGCCGTCTGCTCCTTGACGTCTCATATAAAATTCAAGCTCGTTTGCAACTGAAATCTCTGAGATGCCTGGTTTGATAAACGTCAGAATATGTTCAAACGCATCATCCGCAATCTTCGCAGCTTCCTCTAATATCTTAATCTCTTCACTTGACTTAATCAAGCGCAACTTTTCAACGGAATCCGCGACGGGAACCATCTCCGCTTCCTGCAGCACAGCTTGGTAGGATGCATATGTTCCGTACGTCATGCTGTTTTGCTCGAAGCCGAGTTTTTTAATGCCGTACTCAAGAATCGTATCCGCAGCCGTTTGGATTAAGCTTCCGCCGTGCTCGATAATGTCAAAACCCTTCACTTGCGTCTTCGCCTGCTCGGTGTAACGGAAATCCGTGATAAATGCCGCACGTTCTTTCGATATGACCGCAAGGCCTGACGAACCCGTAAATCCCGTCATATACTGCAGATTGGCGGAGCTTGTCACCAATATTCCGTCTATATCCAGCTGACCGAAAAGATTTCGCAATTTCTCAAGTTTCATTCCCTTTCTCCTCCTCGCCGATTCTTGACTGCCGCCTGACAACGCGGGAGCATCCCCGCTCGGTTTTCAGCATAAAAAATGTTCACTTCTCGTGAACATTTTACCATACCGGACAGGGATTATACACTTATTCACTTGTTGCCAAGCGCCCTTGCAAGCTTGTCTGACGTAAGTTCATTGTAGTTGAAGGAAATTGAGTAGCCGACAAACAAACCGTACAGAATGTAAAGGCAAAGCGTCGTCACGATTGTATCTGATTTCAATTCAGTGACGGATTTCACATCTTCGAAAATCGGATTGAATAAGAAAAAAACCGCACACCATAAAATGATGCCGTACACCATTCCCGGCCACATGGTTTTAAAACGCTTCAGGCACACGAAATAAATGAACGCTCCGGCAATTGAAATCAACCCGATGACAACGATGCTGACCATCGTGCCGACCCATTGTTTTTTCCATTCTCCGATCATAAACGGCTGGAGAATCATGTTGGGGCTGATCTCTGAAAAATGAAAGACATACCCGAGATAGCCGATCAAACTCCAAAATACACCGCCGGCAAATCCGATACCGCAAATTCTGCCGGTAAATGAAACAGGCTGCTGATCATCATCCTGCTTCTTTTTTTCTTCCTGTTCTGAATGTTTTTCGCTTGTCATCATGGCACCTCCAGTCATAGACTGCCCCAAAATTGAAAAGTCATAAAAAGCTGCGCCATATTTTCATTCAATGAGTAAATTCTAAAAAAACGGGGTATACTGCATGTAGAAAAAGCATTGATTTTCCGGCTGTCTAACTAGAGGTTTACCGCAGTTTCCTGTACAATAGAGTGAAAGGAAATGGTTAGTAAATCCTAAGAAAACAGGCAGGTTGATAAACAATGTCCAAACAAAAAACGCCCCCTGCATACGGCGGGCAGGCTGTCGTTGAAGGAGTCATGTTCGGCGGCAGAAAAAATTATGTTACCGCCATCCGCAGGAATGACGGAAGCATTGATTTTTTCAAGCTTCCGAGAGTGCCGAACGCCAAGCTTTCGGCTTTAAAAAAGATTCCTTTTTTGCGGGGAATCGTCGCCATCATTGAGGCGAGCGCCAACGGCACAAAGCATTTAAACTTTTCCAGCGAACGTTACGGGCTTGATCCTCAAGATGACGCCAAGCTGGAGCAGGAAGATAAGAAAGGTTCGGGCTTATCGATGTTTTTCAGCCTGGCGGTGATCGGCGTTCTGTCGTTTTTGTTCAGTAAATTCGTTTTCACGCTCGTCCCGGTCTTCTTAGCGGAGCTTGTAAGGCCCGTATTTTCCTCAGACGCCGCGCAGATCGGAATCGAAAGTCTGTTTAAGCTGATTCTGCTTCTCGGCTACATTTATTTTTTATCAATGACGCCGTTAATTAAAAGAGTGTTTCAATATCATGGAGCCGAACATAAGGTCATAAACTGTTATGAACAGAATTTGCCAATTACAATAGAAAATGTTCAGAAACAGTCACGGCTTCATTACCGTTGCGGTTCAAGCTTTATTTTATTTACGATCATTGTCGGCATGTTCGTCTATTTACTCGTTCCGACAGATCCGCTTTGGGTGCGGATTTTAGACAGGATTGCGCTTATACCTGTCGTTCTCGGCATCTCCTTTGAAGTGCTCCAGCTGACGAACAGAGTGCGGAATATCCCCGTTTTGAAAGTGCTCGGTTATCCCGGCCTGTGGCTGCAGCTTTTAACGACAAAGGAACCGGCGGATGACCAGGTCGAGGTTGCCATAGAAAGCTTTAACGAGCTTCTCAGACTGGAAGACATTTCAGAACAGAGCGAAAAGCCGTCTCACAACGTAATCTGAACCGTTACCGTTATTATTTTGGAGGTGGGCAGTTATGAATCATCGTGTACAACCTTTTTTTGCTGTATTAATAGCGCTTGGCGCATTCGGTTTCATTTATGCGGCGGTAACCAACCCCGGGCAGATGATTTCAAGAGCGATCACCGTTATTATCGCAGGCATCATTATTTATTTTATCGTGAGGACGGTCCTGAACCGCCGCACCGGCCGTGACGGAACCGCTTTCAGAAAAGCGGCCAGACAATCGCGGCTCCGAATGAAGGAGCAAAAAGCGAAGCACCGCGCCGGACACAGAGGCCGGGTCAGCCATTTGCGGAGCGTGCCGAGCAGCAGCAGACCGAAGCCGATGATTCTTAAGAAAAAAAGCCAGACCCAGCTTACCGTCATAGAAGGTAAAAAGAATAAAAAGAAAAACAGAGCGCTTTTTTAATAGCTCCATTGCTTCAAAAATTGCTCTGTTCTGCTTTTTCCTAGCTCAATGAGAGCTAGTTTTTTTTGCGGTGTGAGATGAAACTCCGTCGCCATCACATGTTCCACCGGAATAAAAATAATATTCTGTTCGTACTTTGTCGCGATATGCCTGGCATCATGAGCGTCTTTCATCGTTTCAAACAAAGCCCCGAACAGCTCAAAAGCGTTGCGGATTGATTTTTTCGGGCGCTCTTTTTCGTTGGGCGAAAGCGAAATTCCGATAACCGGCCGTTTGCGTTCTTTTGAATACAGCCAAATCGGGAAATTGCTTAACACGCCGCCGTCAACGACCGTCGAGGTGCCTTTTTCGGTCTTCAGTTTTATCGGTTCAAAAAAATAAGGAATACTGCAGCTCATTCTGACGGCTCTGGCAACCGGGAACATCTCCGGATTTAATCCGTAGCGGGGAAGATCGTCAGGAAGCACGATCATCGTTCCGTTCGTCAGATCTGAAGCGATGAGACGGAGCGAGCCTTTTTTCAAATCGCCGAACGCGATGATGCCCTTCGCTTTTAATTTATCCGCAATCCATTTTTCCAGCATATCGCCTCTGTATAGTCCGAGGCGCCAATATATCGACACCCACCGCAGGATTTTCAGCGGGAGGAATGAGTATCTCTGATCAAGCAATTGCCTTCCGTCCACCTCATCTATGATGGAATGAACCTCTCTGCTCGTATAGCCCGCAGCGATAAATGCGGCAATAATTGCGCCGGCGCTTGTTCCGGCGAGCCTTTCAAAGCGAAAGCCCTTTTCTTCCAGCGCTTCATAAGCGCCGGCAAGCGCCACCCCTTTTATCCCCCCGCCCGAAAATACGCCGTCAATCTGCATAGCGCGCCCTCTCCCTTCCATCTCAAGGTGTATTATTATTTTAAGAAACGGCTGGGCGAAATAGACCAAAGAATGAAGACATTAAAAAAAGGGCGCCCCATTTCGGGCTGCCCTTTATTCACCGGGATTTTCGGTTTTTTTCTGTACGGATTTCAATTCTTTTTTCCGGCTTTCGTCATCTTCAAAATACTGAACGAGGTCGCCGATGCGGTCAATGCTGTTCCAGCTCAGATGATGTTCGATTCCTTCAACATCATTGTAAATCTTCTCTTCATCAACACCAATGATTCTTAAAAACTGCTCAAGCAATTCGTGTCTGTATACGAGCCGTTTGCCGATCTTTTTGCCTTTTGACGTCAATACGAGCCCGCGATATTTTTCATAAATCAAATACTCGTCTTTATCTAGTTTTTGAACCATTTTCGTTACAGAGGAGGGGTGGACTGCCAAAGCTTCCGCAATATCAGAAACCCGTGCATATCCTTTTTCTTCTATCAGCATATAAATCTGTTCAATATAATCTTCCATACTTGGTGTTGTCATAAGTAACCCTCCCAAAAAGCACCTTAACTTTATAAACCATTACAAGTTTACACTAACGGTCATGAAAAAACAAGGATGCTTCCGGTCTGTCAAGCCTTATCAGCGCTTATAATTCCATTCATCAGACGCGTATTTCGTCTCAGCCAGCTCATTGACAAATGCAAGCTCCTCAGACGTGAGTGTGTAAGGCTCAAGATGAATGTTCAGCCCTTCCTCAAAACCGGCTTTAAAAGCGATTCTGGCCTCATCCATCGTTACCCGTTTCGGCGCTAAGGCGTTGATGGCTACCGCTTTGTTTTTGAAATTCCGCTGCATGCGCTCACGGACTCTGTCGCTCGGATATAAAAACAGATCAAACAGCTTATCCTCATCAATGTCAAGCAGGATGGAACCGTGCTGAAGAATGACGCCTTTTTGGCGTGTCTGTGCGCTTCCGGCAACTTTCCGTCCTTCGACGACCAGTTCATACCACGAAGGCGCATCAAAGCAGACGGACGAGCGCGGATTTTTCAAGCTTTCTTTTTCTTTCTCCGTTCGCGGAATCGCAAAGCAGGCATCAAGTCCAAGGTTTCTGAATCCCTGCAGAATACCTTCTGAAATCACCCGGTACGCCTCTGTCACCGTGGCCGGCATTTCCGGGTGATCCTCTGAAACGATTACGCTGTATGTCAATTCTTTATCATGCAGAACACCCCGTCCGCCTGTCGGTCTTCTGACAAACCCGAGGCCGTGTTTATGTACTGCGTCAAAGTTAATTTCCTTCTTAATATTTTGAAAATACCCGACAGACAAAGTTGCCGGATTCCAGCCGTAAAAACGGATCACCGGAGGAATTTTTTTTTGGCTGTGCCAATATAAAAGCGCTTCATCCAGCGCCATGTTAAATGCCGGGCTTTCATTCCCTGAGTCAATAAACCGCCATGTTTCTTTTTCCATACACTGAACCCTTCTTTATCGTTTTAATAAAATCAGTTTAACAAACTGCATTGAAAATGAAAAATATTTCGTTTCATTAAGGATGACAATCGCTTCATGCTTTACTATAATAGTATTTGTCCCAAAACGTCCGGTAAGCCTTGTTTTCAGGAAGCAGGGTTTTATTTTATAAGCTAAAGGAGTAGAATCGCATTGTCTAATATGATTGCTTTAATTATTGTTGCGGCGTTTATCGTTTATATGATCGTGTCGTATTTTTACCAGCAGCGTTTAATGAAAACACTTACGGAAGAGGAATTCCGCGCGGGCTACAGAAAAGCGCAGCTGATTGACGTCCGTGAACCGAATGAATTTGAAGGCGGCCATATTCTCGGCGCGCGCAACATTCCGCTGTCACAGCTGAAACAGCGCAAAAGTGAAATCCGTCCTGATAAACCCGTTTATCTGTACTGCCAAAACAATGTCCGCAGCGGACGCGCGGCACAGACGCTCCGCAAACACGGCTGTAAAGACATTTACAACCTGAAAGGCGGATTTAAAAAATGGGGCGGAAAAATTAAAGCAAAAAACTAATCATAAAAAAGAGCTGTCCGTTTTATACGGAAGCTCTTTTTTTACACCGTGTCAGCGGCTGACGCGAGGTGTATGTTCGTACTTTAAAACCGGCTTTCTTGCCGCCTTGGTTTCATCCATTCTTTTGACAACTGTTGTATGCGGCGCCTCCTGAACGATTTCAGGCGATTCCTCCGCTTCCCGCGCAATTTGAACCATGGCATCTATAAACGCATCAAGCGTTTCCTTTGATTCCGTTTCCGTCGGTTCGATCATGATGCTTTCTTCAACATTGAGAGGAAAATACACAGTCGGCGGATGATAGCCGAAATCCAAAAGCCGTTTGGCAATATCAAGCGTTCGTACGCCAAGCTTTTTCTGCCTTCTTCCCGATAACACAAATTCATGCTTGCAATGACGGTCATACGGGAGATCATAATAAGGCGCGAGTCTTCTCATCATATAATTTGCATTTAAAACCGCGTTTTCGGTCACGGCTTTTAAGCCGTCAGGCCCCATGGAACGGATATACGTGTAGGCTCTGACATTAATGCCGAAGTTGCCGTAATAAGGTTTTACGCGCCCGATCGACTGCGGCCGGTCATAGTCAAAAGTCAAACGGCCCTCTTTTTTCGTGAGAACGGGTTTCGGCAGATACGGAATGAATTCTTTTTTCACTCCGACCGGCCCTGAGCCAGGTCCTCCCCCGCCGTGCGGCCCGGTAAATGTTTTATGCAGATTAAGGTGAACGACGTCAAATCCCATATCTCCCGGTCTTGCTTTACTTAAAACGGCATTTAAATTCGCTCCGTCATAATAAAGCTTTCCGCCGGCCTGATGGACGATTTCAGCCATTTCCGTAATGTTTTCCTCAAATAACCCGAGGGTGTTCGGATTCGTCAGCATCAGCGCCGCTGTTTCTTCATTTACCGCTCTTTTCAAATCTTCAATGTCAACCAGCCCGTGCTCATTTGACTTGACGGTAATCGTTTCAAAACCGGCGACCGTGGCGGATGCCGGATTCGTGCCGTGGGCTGAATCAGGGACAATCACCTTCGTCCGTCCGAAGTCTCCCCGCGCTTCGTGATAGGCGCGGATCATCATCAGGCCGGTCCATTCGCCGTGAGCGCCCGCCGCAGGCTGCAGCGTCACCTCGTCCATGCCCGTAATCTCCTCCAAGTGTCCGCTTAAATCGTATAAAAGCTCAAGCGCCCCCTGAACAGTATCCTCGTCCTGAAGCGGATGAATCGCGGAAAAACCTGCGATCCGGGCGATTTTTTCATTTAATTTCGGATTGTATTTCATCGTACAGGAGCCGAGCGGATAAAAGCCTGAATCAACTCCGTGGTTTCTCCTAGAAAGAGCGGTATAATGCCGCATAATATCAAGCTCTGATACTTCCGGCAGCTTTGCGTCTTCATCGCGGATATAGCCACCGGGAAGAAGGCTTTCAAGCTCTGTTTCCGGCACATCAAGCTCCGGAAGGCTGTAACCGACACGCCCTTCGCGGGACATTTCAAAAATAAGCGCCTGATCTTGATTATTCATGTTGATCCCCCAATCCCGCAATAAGCGAATCGATCTCTTCTTTTGTTCTCAGCTCTGTGACGGCAATGAGCATATGCTGATTCAGTTCCGGATACGCAAGGCCTAAGTCATATCCGCCGATGATGCCGTCTTGCAGGAGCCGCCGGTTTGCTTCCTTGACGGGAAGATTCAGCCTGACGGCAAATTCATTAAATATCGGGCCATCAAATGCTACGTGTAAGCCGGCTTTTTCCGCTTGGCGTCTCGCGTAATCAGCTTTCAATATATTTTGGCGGGCCATGTCTTTGACGCCGTTTTTTCCGAGCGCCGTCATCGCGACTGAAGCCGCTAAAGCATTCAGCGCCTGATTTGAACAAATGTTAGACGTGGCTTTGTCTCTTCTGATATGCTGCTCGCGCGCCTGAAGAGTGAGAACAAAACCTCTTCGCCCGTTTTCATCCTCCGTTTGGCCGACAAGCCGGCCCGGCACCTTTCTCATCAGTTTTTTCGTTACTGCAAAATAGCCGCAGTGCGGGCCGCCGAACGCCGCAGGTATGCCGAAAGGCTGCGCGTCCCCGACGACGATATCAGCTCCGTATGCCCCGGGCGGTCTCAAAATACCGAGCGCGAGCGGGTTTGAAGAAACAATCAGCTGGCTGTTTCCTTTATGTGCAAGCGGCTCAATGTCCTTTAACGGCTCGATTTGTCCGAAGAAGTTCGGATATTGGACGATCACGGCGGCCGTTTCATCACAAATGGCATGTTCCAATGCTTCAAGATCTGTGACGCCGTTTTTCGCAGGCACCTCTACAACCTCAATATATTGGCCCTTTGCGTATGTTTTCAAAACATCCCGCGATTCCGGATGAACGGCTGCGGAAATGACGATTTTTTTCTTTTTCGTATGGCCCGACGCAAGCATCGCCGCTTCCGCCAGCGCCGTTCCCCCGTCGTACATAGAGGAGTTTGCGATATCCATTCCCGTTAATTCACAGATCATCGTTTGAAATTCAAAAATCGCCTGCAGCTCTCCTTGTGAGATTTCAGGCTGGTAAGGTGTATATGCCGTGTAAAACTCTGATCGGGATATCACATGATCGACGATAACCGGCTGGTAGTGATCGTACACTCCTGCGCCCAGAAAAGATGCATATGTAACAGCGTCTTTATTTTTCGCCGCAAGCTTCGTCAGCTCTCTCGTCAGCTCAGTTTCTGACTTTGCTTGTTTAATGCGGTAGTCTTTTTGAAACCGTACATTTTCCGGAATATCGGCAAACAGTTCATCAATTGTTTCTGCGCCGATGGCTTTCAGCATTTCTTTTTTATCCTGTTCTGTCGCGGGCAAATATCGATGCTTCATATGACTCTCCTTTTTCAGCTCTGTTTTGGACGTTTATAAAACGGTGTGCGGACAATCTTCGCTTTTACCGTTTTTTTACGGATTTCCACTTCTACTTCCGTTCCGACTTCACTGAATTCCGTTTTGATTAAGGCAAGGCCGATATTTTTCTTTAAAGTCGGAGATTGCGTGCCTGTCGTGACTTCACCGATCGGAACACCGTCTTTTTTCACGGCGTACCCGTGTCTCGGAATCCCTTTTTCAATCATCTCAAGTCCGACCAGCTTTCGCGGGGCTCCTTTTTCTTTCTGTTCGCGCAATACTGATTTCCCAAAAAAATCGGAATCTTTCTTGTGTTTCACGGCAAATCCGATTCCGGCTTCAATCGGTGTAATATCTTTCGTCAATTCCTGACCGTATAAAGCAAGCTTCGCTTCAAATCTCAGCGTATCACGGGCGCCGAGGCCGCACGGAACGAGGCCTTCATGCTCTCCCGCTGCAAGTATCTCCTTAAATAGATGAACCGCATCTTCATTGCGGCAATATAACTCAAATCCGTCTTCACCGGTATAGCCTGTTCTTGAAAGCAGGACTTGACGTCCGGCAACGTCCGCCTCGTCAATAAATGTAAACGGCTTTAAGGAGGACAAATCACATTCAGTCAGCTTCGTAAGAACCGACTGAGCATTCGGCCCCTGAACAGCAAGCAGTGAAATCCCGTCAGACTGATTCGTCAGCGTGACATCGCCTTCCGTATGTTCCGTCAGCCAAGCGATGTCTTTTTCAATATTAGACGCGTTAATCACGAGCAGATAGCAGCTCTCGCTTTTCTGATAGATCAGCAAGTCATCGACCGTACCGCCGTCAGGATAACACATGGCGGTATAGAGCGCGTTTCCCGGCTTTAAATCGGCAACGTCATTTGTCATCATTTTTTGGAGAAAAGACAGGGCGTCTTTACCGGATACTTCGACTTCCCCCATATGGGACACATCAAACAGGCCCGCTTTTGTGCGGACGGCTTCATGCTCCTCTTTAATAGAAGAAAATTGAACCGGCAGCTCCCATCCTCCAAAATCAATTGTTTTTCCGCCGTATTCTTTATACACGTCATAAAGCGGTGTTCGTTTCAGCATCATCTTCCCCCTTCAGTCATTGGCGCATTGTAAAAACATATAAAAAAGGACAGAGAAACACCTCATGAAAATGAAGGTTTCTCTGTCCCGGCACCTGAAAGTTTACTTTATGAACATATCATAAAGACGTCCCCTTTGGTGGCCTGCTTCTTCTAAACGCAGACACTCTCCAGAGTTGCGTCGAGCAAGAGTTCTTTTGCCTGAGAGATTCACTCGCAGTTTGCTCCTTCGGCGCCCGGACGCCCATCTTTCGTCCGAGTCTCTCCCCTTGCTGTCATCCGCTCATATTTACCAATTTTATGGACATACTAAAGCAATATCTTTTAGTGAAATCATTACTTATATCCTACCACCCTCACTTACGTCCGGCAACAAAAATTATGATAAATCAGTTTTTTAAAAGAAAGGCGGTTTTGTTACATATGACAGCAGAGATCATATTTGATGCAAACTGGCCGGGAGAGTTTTCTGAGCGGCTGAAAACGGACGGTCCCTGGTCAAATTGGGAGATGTACAAACTGTCGGCTGAAGTCCAGCAGACCCTTGCCATTCCTGAATTTGAAGGTTTGAGGGCTCCTTTATACCTTCCCGATTTCACTCCGCTTCCCCATCAGCTTGAAGTCGCGCAGAAAGTCGTTGAAAAAATGAACGGCAAGGCAATTTTGGCTGATGAAGTGGGGCTCGGAAAAACGGTGGAAGCGGGCCTGATTTTAAAAGAATATATGATTCGCGGGCTGGCCAAAAAAATCCTGATTCTTGTGCCGGCATCACTCGTTTCCCAGTGGGTGAAAGAGCTTCAGGAGAAGTTTTTAATACCCGCTGTTGAACAGAAAAAAAGCTATGTGTGGGAACAGTGCGATATCGTCGTTTCTTCTATTGATACGGCCAAACGCTCGCCTCACAAAGACATTGTGCTTTCTATTCCGTATGATCTCGTCATTATTGACGAGGCGCACAAGCTCAAAAACAGCAAAACGAAAAATTATGAATTTGCGAGAAGTCTTGTGAAGAAATACTGCCTGCTTCTGACGGCGACACCGATTCAAAACCGAATCGAAGAAATCTTCAATTTAGTGTCACTGTTAAAACCCGGCCATTTAGGAAACGAAAGCGGATTTCAAGAAACCTTCAATCGGAAGGACGGGATTGACGCTCATGAGCATTTGAAAGAGCTCGTCAATAAGGTGATGATCCGCAACACGCGGAGCGACACCGGCCTTACATGGACGAAGCGCCATGTGGAAACAGTGCCGATCACCTTTTCACCGACGGAACAGGCGCTTTACGATGACATCGTCGCACTGAAAAACGGCACGGAAAAGCCCGCAAGCGCATTTTCCATTATGACGCTGCAAAGAGAGTGCTGTTCAAGCAGGGAAGCCGTGTATATGACGCTCAAAAAAATGCTTGACCAAAAAGACAAACAAGCGCCCGCATTCGATGATCAGACAATCGCTAATTTAATGGACCGCATTAATCAAGTCACGCAAAACTCAAAAGCGATTCAAGTTGTTGACTTGATCCAAAAGATTAATGATAAAGTCATTATTTTCACTGAATACAGGGCGACACAGATTTACCTGCAATGGTTCCTTCAGCAGAACGGCATAAGCTCCGTTCCGTTCAGAGGCGGATTTAAACGCGGAAAAAAAGACTGGATGAAGGACCTCTTCCGCAGCAAAGTGCAAGTGCTGATCGCTACAGAAGCCGGAGGCGAAGGGATCAACCTGCAATTCTGCAACCATATAATCAATTATGACCTCCCGTGGAACCCGATGCGGCTTGAACAAAGAATCGGAAGGATTCACAGACTCGGTCAGGAAAGAGATGTCCATATCTACAATATGGCGACAAAACATACGGTGGAAGAGCATATCTTAAAACTTCTGTATGACAAAATTCATTTATTTGAAAATGTCGTCGGAGAATTAGATGACATCTTAACAAAAATCAAAGTGAGCAATTTCGAAGACCATTTGCATGATATTTTATGCCATTCGCTGACAGAGGAAGAAATGAGAATCAAAATGGACAATCTCACCTCTTTTCTGTCGTACGGTACGGGAAAGCCCGCCAGAAAAAAAGGATCTTAATCTAAAAGGAGGAAGCGCGACATGAGACAGCAGGAGGTTCACGAATTTTTACTGCGCTTTTTTGAAGCGAACCACTGTCCGATTACAGAACACGGGCCGGGTTTTATGACGGTTCAGTTGACGGTCGAGATGGACAAACAAATTATGAACCGCCCGTTTTATTGGCATTGGCGTGAAAAAACGGGCGGCGAACCGAACCCGATGAAGATTACGTTCATCACTGATAAAGAAACGGCTCCGGAGGATATGGACGGCGAATTTATTTACTTTGGAGCCCCGCGCCTCTTTCAAATCTTTCAAGCAGTTAAACAAAATGGGAGATTTACAAGAATATATGAGAAAATTGTATCAGCCGGAGCCAGAGTTCCGCTTCAGCCCTGGCTTGGATTAAATGTAGTGATTTCATACCAATCCGACATGAAAAAAGACAGACTTTTGTCTTTAGGCCTGCATCTTGTTTCTGGAACCATTATAGAAGGGTTTCAGCAGAAGCTTGCACCGCTTCCGCTGACCTCGCAAATATCAGACTATTGCTTTACCATATCGCCGATGATTAAGCCGGAAAGCGGGATTAAAAGGATGGAGCATTACTTAAAAGACGCTGCCGCCAAAGAGCCGTCAGCCTGGGCTGACAGCGCGATCGCCAGATGGAAAAAGGACCTCAGGCTGCTCGATCAGTTTTATGAGCAGACAGAGGAAAAACCTGAGGAATACCATTTGGAAAAACAAGCGCTGAAAGCCTTATATCAGCCGAAAATTCACATTCAGATCGAAAACGGCGGTTTATTTTTCCTGCAAAGTAATTTTTCTGGGTAAGCGTTATCCATTCGACACCTTTCCCGTTTTTTCTGGAAATTCTATATTATAATAAAAGTATATAGAAAAAATTTCTGGCGTTTCGCATGCGATGAATCACTTCCAGACATGTAAAGAAAAGGTCATGGGCGGATTGGCTGAAATACATAAACAAGTATTTTAGGAGGAGAAAATGCATGAAAAATGCAAAAATGGAATTTTCGCAATTAGATAAGGAATGGGTTGAGCTGATATTAGAAGCCCAAAAAGCAAATATCAGCCTAGAAGAAATACGCAAATACCTGCTTTCGAATAAAAAGTCTTCTCAACATGTCCAGGCAGCCAGAAGTCATACCGTAAATCCTTTCTGAATGTGCTATAATATCACAAGGAAGGTGATGACATTGATTGGCCAGCGTATTAAACAATACCGAAAAGAAAAAGGCTACTCACTATCAGAACTAGCTGAAAAAGCTGGGGTAGCGAAGTCTTATTTAAGCTCAATAGAACGAAATTTACAGACGAACCCCTCCATTCAATTTCTCGAAAAAGTCTCCGCTGTTCTGGACGTCTCGGTTCATACTTTACTTGATGAAAAACATGAAACCGAATACGATGGTCAATTAGATAGTGAATGGGAGAAATTAGTTCGCGATGCAATGACATCCGGGGTATCAAAAAAACAATTTCGTGAATTTTTAGATTATCAAAAATGGAGAAAAGCGCAAAAAGAGGAGTAGTGCCGCCATATGTGCACAACTCCTCTTTTAACTGTCCGACTTTCGGATTAGTTTTTATCCTCACTGTGAGCCTTTTCATTTTCCTTGACGTAACCGTCTTTATCCGTATGATCTTTCGTAATGGTCAAACCGTTCCATTGCGTTGCTTCAAAAGAGAATTGAAGAGAAATCGCATTGCCTTGGAACTTGTTTTGCACACTTAATCCGTCCGCAGTTTTAGCGGTGTCATTTTTAAATTTGATTTCCATTCTCACCTGATCATAATCAGCGGGCGTTTTCGGAACTCCGTCGTACTCAGGAGCTGTTTTGCCGTTAATGGTTGCTACATTGACTTTTCCGCTCTCACTCAAGAATTTCGGATCAATGTGCTTGCTGATCGCTTCGGCAGCTGCTTTATCCTGTTTTGTTGACATTAAGTATAAGTCTTTCAGGCTGGCCGCCTTCAAAATGATATTTTTAGGATAGCCGTTGCCCCCTTCTTTACCGACTGTCAGAACCGTAATTTCAAACTGGCTGAGGAAATCCTCCGCAGATTCATTTCCTTTCTTTGCTCCTTTAAAGTCAGTAAAATTCAAAGCCATCAGCACTTCTTTAATGGCAAGTGAACCGTTGTTTCTGAATTCGAAATCTTTCGTCAATTTATCACCTGGTTTTAAGTTTGACAAATTGACATTGGCTGATTGTTCTTTAGCCGATAAATCAAGTGTTCCTGATGCAAATGTAGCGTCTGTCGACTTCACATCATTAAATGCGGCCCATGTGCCTCCTCCTACTAATGCTAAACCGAGTGCGGCTGAGGCAATGCCCAAGCTTAATTTCTTTTTCATACCCATGTTTGTACTCTCCCCTTACTTTTTAGTTTTGTTATCAAATCCTGTCGCCAGGTTGCAACCGTATTCATGTAGAGATGGTTCCCTTTTTCGCATGTTCTTCCAGCGCTTTCGTTTTCCGCTCAATATCGCGGAGGGCGCTGACAATGACTGTTATGGAGTAAATCAAAAGCATGACGCCGGGAACGATTAACAGAATCGCCGTTCCGATCGGCTGGCTGGCCAAATGGATGACATATCCGGCATACGGGAGCTGATATCCCGTATACTGGGCAGCCACTTTTTCAGCTTGAACGGGTGCGGCATCCGGGACGGCATTATGATCCCCTTTTGTCTCAAACAGCAGGTTCCCGTCCTTTTTTGTGATCCCGATTATTCTGTGTGTGACGGCTGTTCCGTCATTTTGCGTAAAGGTGATCACATCCCCTTTTTCTAAGTCATTCACGTCAGAAATTTTCTTTACCGCTATGAGCGAACCCGTCTTAAATTCCGGGTCCATTGAACCAGACAGCACGGATTTCAGCGTGTAGCCGAAGATGGCCGGCTCACCCCCGGAAGCCCGGGTCGAAATCACCGTTAACGTCAGCACAATAATCAAGCTGAAGATGACGGCATACAAAATATTACTGATCAGTTTCAGCGTTTTTTTCATGTTCTTCCCCGCTTTCTTTTACCGGCTCTGCCGGCTCTTTCTCCGTTTTATTTAGATCGGAAACGGTCGCCTGTTCCCGGCATTTGACGAGTTTCATCGGTTTTGACCACTCAAATTTTTCTTCGTCCGCCGGATACCCTTCAGGCTTGTAAACCTTGAATGCGTATATGCCCGGCTTCAAAGACCGCTTTGACTCAATTTTATAAATCGTTTTGCTTTTTTTATCAGTAATAAGCCCTTTATCCACAACATTGCCGTTTCGTAAAGGCTGCTGCTGAAAAGCGATTTTATGGAGCTCCCATTTCCAGTCAGAAACAGTCCGCTCTTTTCCCTTATTCTCCAGCTCGGCATAGAGCTGAAGCGGCGCACACACGGTGCCTGACGTATCAGTTTGATTTGTTATATGTAAATCACTTTGATCCCAGCGTTCGTCATAACGGCAATCGTCATCCGTATATTGAAAATCTCCGCACGTTTGAACCGGGAGACTGAAGCTTTTCACATCATTGAAGGAGGAACTTGTATCACCTGTGAACTGAGCACATATCGTCACTGACAGGCAAAAAATGAACGAAAGCCGTAAAAATAGCATCTTCCGCCATCTCACCTTGCCCTTTTTTTCCATTCGCAACAATCGGAACATGCCTTACCCCCTGTAAAACTGTTAATAAATATGACAAACGTTCTCTTTAAAGAACTGTATGAACAAAGTATAATCAAGGATTATCGTCTTGAAAAATGTCAAAATCGGTCAAATTGTTCGTTTTTAAGAATGGTATCTTTCAAAAACATCGTTTTGCTTCAAATTACACACCTTTTTGGAATTTTTTCTAATAAAACGTGAGAAAATAACGAGGTGCTTAGAACAAAATGGAAAGTATATACAGCGAAAGGACGAAGAATGATGATCAAACAAAGTCTGATTTGCCTTTCTCTTCTTGTTTTCGGGGTTTCAGGAACAGCTCATGCGGAAACGGTGCCTTATTATGCTGTTCACCATCAATCAAAATGGGAAAAGTTAGCAGAAAAAGAAGCTAAAAAAAGATATCCGCTCGCCCAAACGTTATTTATTCAAAAGGTGTGGGATCGGAAAAGAACGGACGAAGCAGTCAAGCAATACCACTTGACATTGCGGGATGGCGCAAAAGAATTTGGCGTGTTTGTTACGATTTCTTTTAATCCCTACAGCCAAAAGGTAAATAAAATTGCCGTCATTGAGGAATACCAATAAGGCCCTCCTGTATCAGGAGGACCTTTCGTGTGATTCAACTTTATTTTTTCCGCTGCATCCACAGCTTAAAACTGTACGGCAATATTCCGAACCAGTGCTGAGAAGCCGGTACTTTCTTTTCTTTCCGCACTTCTTTTCGCTCTTTCCGTTCCTGTTTCGGCGTATCGAAATATTTAACGAATTGCTCAGTCATATATTTTACATAATCATTTGTTTTCACGGCTCTCACCTCATAGTGCTGTCTTTACTATGAAGTGTTGTCCCGCCGCCTCTTTTTTATACTTCCGTCCATTGAATCAGCTGTTTCTTCTTCTGATCGAACAAAAGGTGAGCCTCCCGTCTCGTACCTGTCGTGGTTTCCGTCTGAATTGTAACCTGAACCGTTTCCCGGCGATCACTCCCGGAGATGTGAAAAGAAACGGTGCCATACGGAAAACGCTGTGTACCAGTTCGGGCCTTTTTTCCCTGTGCCATATGGCGGCTTGACAGCAGCGCGCCGTTTTGGAGCAGGTTCTCTCCGATCCAGTACTCCCCTGCCTCTTTTGCAAATGTTTTTCGGGTGATGAAATCAGATGAAGTATAGCTGATGACAAGTAAAACTGCGGCAGAAACAAACAGAACCGCGGGATATATAAAACCGTCAGATTTGGACATTTAATCACCTTTCAAAGAGCTGTAAACCGGAATGACCGCCTGATTCTTTTTACCTGCAACGCTTGAGATCTCTAATAAGATCAGGCCGTTTTTCACATCAGCCGTTAATGATGCCGCGTTTTGCAGGATCGGCACGTGGCCTTTTCCGTTTACTCTTTTCCTTATCATCTTATGATAAATTTCAAAACTCACTTCTTCGCCTCCTGTTTTCCGGCATGCTAACGCCCGTCCGCCGTCCGCCGGCTTCACAGTCTCAGCCTGTTTACATTCGTTCATGATCTGCTGAACGGCAATTTGATGCTCCCGGCTGTCTAATCCGCCGTTATCGGCCCGGTTTGATAAAAACAGATGTAAAATCGGGCCCAGGGTTCCTGATAGGAAAAGACAGACTGCTAAGGAGAACAAAACATTAAGAAGCGTAAAGCCAGTCTGTTTTGAGAATACTGAGGCACATTTCTTTTTCACCGCGGTCAGCCGCACACACTTTGTAATACTCACCATCCTCCTTCCACTTCACACCGGGAGACGGCGGCTTTTTTCCGGTCATCATATAAGTGCTGATATGTTTCTGAAGAAGCTGGTACGCTTCCTGGCGATCTTCTATTTTCAGACCATCTGTCAGCATGTCCGTCCAGACCGGAATGATAGACGTCATAAGGAACAGCCAAATGGCCATTGCTGATAGTGTTTCAATAGTAGAGAACCCCTTATTTCCGTTTAGCATGGACATTTCCGCTCCCTAAGTAAACTGTTATCTCATAGGTGAACCCGGCGCTCTTCAATTGAATCTTTCCTCCCGAATTCGGATGGCCTTTTTCGTTAAATTCAAGGCTCTCCGGTAAAGTTACAAGTGTAATATGAAGCGAATCAAAAGAACGCTCGACAATCCTTCCGCCTGACTGCAGTTTGTATTTATGCTCTTTTGGAAGAAAAGTGATTTTTGTTCTTTTATGTTCTGCGATAGCCGTTTCCTGAGCAAGCTGAATATCTTTTTGGAGCTGTTCTGTTTTTTGCCGCACGGCAAGGTGGGTGCAGACCGGCGGAACCGTCGTGAACAAAACCGTCAGCAGGACGGACGCCAGGCTTAACACAATCAGGCTTTCAAGAAGGGTAAACCCATTTTCTGTCCGCCTGTTATTGTTCAACTGTAACTTCTCCGCCACTAATTAAGATCTGTTTACCATTCGGGCAGGCTGTATTCTTTTTGATATACCCCTCTGATTGTAAATCGTTCATATCCGGCATTTTACCTTCATGATCGATTTCGTACGCCGTCACTTGGGCTTTCACCATATTCTGCAGTCCTTCACAGCCTTTATGCTGAATGCTTTGATTATGTTTTGTAACGTTAGGAATGGTGATTAAAAGCAGAATGGAAACGATAAATAAAACGATCAGCATTTCAATTAAAGTAAATCCATCTTGATTTTTCAGACGAAGCACTCCCTTACATTTGGTTCATCATCTGGTACATCGGCATCAGCATTGACATGTAGACAATTAAAATCATACCGGCCACAACACCGTAAATGACAGGCTGGAGAATGCCGGTATACTTCGCCGCGTTTTGTTCAAGACGCTCCATCATAAACTGGCTGTACGTATAAAGTTCGCGGTGAAGCAGGCCGTTTGCCTGTCCGTGGCTGACTGCAGCCGCAAGATCTTTTTCATAACACGGATGCCCGGAAAGAGCGGATTCTATGGTTTCTCCGGCTTTCAGACGTGTAATGAGCATCTCTGCTTCTTCACGATAAAAAGGCAGAAAAGATTGTTCTTTAAAAGCTGTTAAGCTGTCATAGATAGAAAGGCCGGATTTCAGAAGACTGCTGAGCTGTAAAGAGAAAAAGTAGCTGTTAAAAAGAACGGCCGCTTTTCCTAATAGTGGTATTTTCACAACAATCAGCATTTTATCTTGCGGGGATTTTTTCTTACATAAGAACCAAACGTACAAAAACAAGCAGAAAGCGGCGGACAGCGCCAGTGCGCAGGCTTCATGAAAATGCCGAAAAAACGCAAAGATGAAAGCAGTCGCACCGGATGTATTCATATTCATTGATTGATAAATCCCAGAAAACTGCGGAATAATTAAACTTTGCAGGATATAAAACATGACACAGACGGAAGATATTAAAAACATCGGATACCGGAGCATTTTTTTGATTTGATTCGTCTGTATGAGCTTTCTCTGTAACAAGTCGCCGCTTTGTTTCATCGCTCCCGGCAATTCCCCGTGTTTCTCAGCGAAATAGCAGATAGAGACGGCTTCTTTGTGAAAAGACAGTGCCTCAAGCACTTGGTAAAACGCATCACCTTCCCTCAGCCGGCGGATTCCGTCCGTCAGCTCTGCAAGCTGACGTTTATGCAGCTGGAGTTTCAGCAGTCTTAGCCCTTCAATCAGACTGTATCCTTTTTCCGTCATTTCACCGAGCCTTTTCAAAAAAGCCGCTTGATCCTTCAACGGCCAGGTTCGTTTAATCCGCTTCATGATACACCCACCGATCGTAATTGTCGGTCGTGACATAGCCGAGCGCGATTCCTTTTCTGATCAGCCTGCGGAGCGTCTGATATTGAAAATTGGCGTGCTCTCCCTTTGCTTCCTGAAAGCATTGGGTGAGGTTTTTCCCGTAGAGCAGTTCATAAATGCCCGCACGGCGTGTCTGCCTGTACATCCGGCAGTACACGGAACAGTTTTCCTCTTTGCAGAACGGACATGTTAAATCAACCAGACGCTGAGCGGCAATAGCAATGACGGTTTGTTCAATTTCTGTCATGTTCACGCCAAACTCCAGCAGCCTGTATATGGCGCCCTTAGCATCTCTTGTATGCAGGCTTGAAAGAACGAGGTGTCCCGTCATGGCCGCGCGGACTGCGATTTCAGCCGTCTCGGCATCCCTGATTTCCCCTAAGATGATCATATCGGGATCATGTCTTAAAATCGCTTTTAAACCGGCGGAATATGTGACTCCGGCTTTTTCATTCACCTGAACTTGCAACACATCCTCATCTCTTGTTTCTACGGGGTCTTCAAGCGTGACAATACGCCGGTTGAAATGCCTTTTTGCATAGTTGACAAGCGAGTAAAGAGTGGTCGTTTTTCCAGATCCGGTGGGGCCGGTAAACAGAAGCAGGCCGTGCGAATGCTTCAGAAAGGACAATAATGCGGCGCCCGCCCCCCGAAATAAGGACAATTTATCCAGAGGGGGAATCTGCCGCTTAGGCAAAAGCCTGATGACAAGACTTTCATCATTCATTGTCGGCAAGGTTGACATTCTCAAATGAACGGTTTCCGTCGGAAGCGGCAAAGACAATGACCCGTTTTGCGGCTTCCGTCTTTCTCCTATATCCATGGCCGATAAAAACTTGAAATGAGAAATAAGCCTTACGCATTCCTCTTTTTTTAAGACTCTTTTTTTCACAAGAGCATGGCCGATGCGAAAATGAATGAAAGCATCCTTTTCTCTCGGTACAATGTGTATATCTGAAGCCCTTGCCGTATATGCCTCGTTTATGATGTTCCTGCTGTATGTTTCAATATTTTTCACAAGACTTCCCTCCTTCCGCACGTATTGTAAATCAGATACACAAAATCCGGCAAAGGAGAGATTATGCGTTTTACACTGTGTAAAACGTAAAAAAATAAAAAATAAGCCCCCTGACTTTGATTTACCGAATGAAATCGGGAACCATTCGGCCATTTTCAGCCAGCCATCAAAAAAAGCAGGCGTTTGCCTGCTCTTCTTAGCGTTTCTTTTCTTTCCGCAAATATTTTTTTTGATGCTCCCTCAAAATGTCCCCTGTCCAGCCTTTCTGCCGCAGATAAATATAAATCAGCAGGGTTGATACAATAATGAGCACGATGGAACAAATATACGCATATTTCCAATGAAGCTCCGGCATGTTATCAAAGTTCATCCCCCAGAGAGCTCCAAGCGCCGTCATCGGTGTAAAGAGAGTTGTAAAGATCGTCAAGGCTTTCACAATTTCATTTCCTCTTTGGGAGGTAATGACTTCCTCGGCGTGCAGCAGATTGCTCAATTCCTGATCAAACTCATTGATATATGTAATTCCTCTTTCCATCTTTTGATGAGCTCTGAGGTAATCTTTCTGCCTGTCATTTTTCGGGAGAAAAGCTTCTTTTAAAGCCATTTCCACTTTTTTAGCCCCCAGTGTAAGGCCTTTCCAAATGAACAGCTCATGGCGCAGTTTATGCACATTTTCCAAGATTCCTTTGCTGTTGTCATCATGAATCTGCCATTTCAGCGTCCGCTGCTTGACTTCAAATTCATCCAGTCCGATCAGATATGAATTCATCAGCTCTCCCAGCAGAACAAAAAAGCCTTCAATCGGATTTTCACAGGTTTGAATCTGCTGTGTGGCATGCTTTTCTTTTACACCGCGCAGCAGCGAAAAATCAAAATTAATTGTAAAAAAGAATTCTCTCGTAATATAAAAGTGAAATACGGTATGGTTTTTTTCATCATCTAATCCTTGATGATAGATTAAAGAACCGAAAACCGCTTCATTATTCTGATCATTTGTATCTGAGCGCAGAAAGTTTATATGATTTTCATGTTCAAACCACTTTTCGCATTGCGGCCAGTGATTGTGATGGATCATTTTTTTCGCTTCCGTTTTTTCATGCGGACCGAGCTGGTACCACAGCCAGTCCGCTCCCGAATGTACCTTCATCTCTTGTCATCCTCCAGTATCGCTTTCTTGTTTTATTACCGTAAATGAAGCAGGCTAAACCAGGTTCGATGTTTGAGCAGCTTTCTACAGTGGTATTATTCCGAAAAAAGGGAGGTGCAAGCCTTCCTTCGCGGAAGGCGTTACATTGTATATCGTCAAACTATCTGCCATCGTACTATTTATTTTATTAACGGCGTGTTTTGTCGCCATAGAGTTTTCAATCGTTAAAGCAAGGCGCTCCCGCATTAATCAGCTCATTGAGGAAGATGTAAAAGGAGCAAAAGCAGCCAAGCATGTCATTACACACCTCGATGAATATTTATCGGCGTGCCAATTGGGCATCACCGTCACCGCTTTGGGAATCGGCTGGCTGGGTGAACCGACAGTCAAAGCAATGCTTCAGCCGTTATTTTTAAAGACCGGAGTTCACGAAGCGGTTGCCCAAGTACTGTCATTGATCATCGCCTTTCTGCTGGTTACATATGTGAATGTCGTTATCGGCGAACTCGCCCCGAAAAGTTTTGCTATCCAAAAAGCCGAGCGGATTACACTTTTGTCTGCCAGACCGATGATTTTGTTTTATAAGTTAATGTTTCCGTTCATCTGGCTGCTCAATCATTCCGCCCGCCTGATTACAGCCATGTTCGGCTTGAAGCCTGCTTCCGAACATGAAATGGCTTATACGGAAGAGGAATTGCGGGTGCTCCTTGCCGAAAGCTATCGAAGCGGCATGATCAAAAAAAGCGAGCTCCATTACGTAAATAACATTTTTACATTTGATAAGCGCACTGCCAAAGAAATTATGGTGCCCCGGAATGAAATGGTGAGCCTGCCGTTAGACAGCGGATCGGGACATATGCTCCGGGACATTATTAAAACAAATAAATATACCCGGTATCCCGTAGTAAAAGAAGATAAAGATCATGTAGTCGGCATCATCAATATAAAAGAAGTTTTATTCAGATTCCTGTCAGAAGGAGCGGCGTTTACAAAACACGAACTCAGCCCTTACATCCAGCCGGCGATCCATGTGATTGAGACGATTCCGATTTATCAATTATTCGTTAAAATGCAACGGGAACACGCCCATATGGCCATTCTCATTGATGAGTACGGCGGAACCGCGGGATTAGTAACGGCGGAAGATATCATTGAAGAGATCGTCGGCGAAATCCGCGACGAATTTGATACGGACGAAACACCTTCCGTTCAAAAGCTTGGGAAGAACCGCTATCTCCTGAACGCCAAATTGCTGATCAGTGACGCCAATGATGTACTCGGAACAGAGATTACGGCTGATCAAGTCGATACACTCGGGGGCTGGTTTCTTACTCAGCATATTGACGCGAAGCCCGGGAGCACCATTGATTTTGAAGGCTACACATTTACGGTAAAAGAAATCGACAGCCATCATATCATTACGATTGAAGCTGACAAAGCTGAATAGCTGAGGGAGAAATCCCTCCCGGCCATTCAGCTTTTTATCATCTTAATGATTCTTTTACGATAAATCCGTTTTTTTCCAGCGCTTTCGCCAGACTCTGCTCCGTTTTCACCTGAGAAAAATCGATGCCGAGCTTCACGACGGTCTGCGCGATTTCCGGCCTGATGCCTGAGATTGTCGTTTCTATGCCAATAAGTTTTGTGCTGTCAATCACTTTAAAAATCTGATAAGCGACCATCGTATCCACAATCGGCACACCTGATATATCTAAAAATAAATAAGAAAGACGGAGTGAAGAACATTGATCAAGCACCGATTCCAAAATCATTTTTGCCCGGTAGGTGTCAATTTCGCCGACGAGCGGCAAAATTCCAATACCGTCGGCAATCGGCATAATCGGCGCGCTTAGTTCGTTAATCATTTCTTTTTGGGCGTTTAATTGTGTAACCGTCACTTTATAATATTCCTCTGTAAATACTTCAATCATATGGTCAATTGCTTTGTTCAGCTTCTCTCCCCAATGGAATACCGCATTCGCCCCAGGCTTCTCAGACATCGTTTCACAGCATGTCTGTATGCGGTTCCAGACCAATCTCCGGAATTCTTTAAAGCTCGTGACGCTTTCATAGACCGGTACTTCATGGACGGCCCGGTCCCTTGCGAACTGAAGCGCCCATTTTGTCAGCTCCTCTTCCCCGCCGTCTTTTTCCGATAGAATGCCGGCAACGATTTCAATTAACAGACGGTGCTGCATTTCCGCTTTCTGATCATCTGAAGGCCGCCCCGATTTTGGTATGAGCAGCCATTGGCGTGTGATTTCACCTGATTCTTCAATTAAGGTTCGAGATAATGTTTCATTCAAATGTTTCACAGGTCTCCTCCATTCAAATTCCTTTGTATGTATAAATCGGCGCCTGACGCACATACTGTAATTACATCCGATGGGCTATAGCCAAGCGGTAAGGCAATGGACTTTGACTCCGTGATCGTTGGTTCGAATCCAGCTAGCCCAGTCCCGCAACCGCAAAAAACGAAGATTAGCTGATAAATTTGATCAGCGGATCTTCGTTTTTCTCTTATGATACAGATTGATGTACCGTTTTTTTCTTCGTCAGCTTCATCAGTTCTCCTGGATTGTATCCGATAACGAGCTTATTGCGATCGATCAGAATCGGACGCCGCAGCAGTTTCGGCTTCTCAGTCAAAAGCTTCAGCACTTCATTTACAGTCATTTCTTCAATGTTCAGGTTGAGGTTTTTAAATATTTGGCTTCTCGTCGCCAATATTTCATCAATTCCTTCGGTCGTTAATGATAAGATCTGCTTCAATTCATCAATTGTCGGTGTCTCCCTGAATAGATGGCGCTCTTGAAAGTCAACATTGTGGGCTTTTAACCAATGTTTCGTTTTTCGGCATGATGTGCAGCTCGGGTATGAATAAAAAATAAGTTCTTTCATTTTTAAAAATTCCTCCCTCGGATAATCCGTCTCTTTGTTAACATAAGTACCCTGAACTTTTTTTCATTAAACATATTTCAAAAAGATTTTTCGGATCTTTTTCAGAGAGCGGCATAAGATATAAAACACAGGGAAAGACATAAATTCCACAATAAATATAATCATGAAAATGTTTACATTTTGAGTGCCGATCTATTATAATAAACTTCAGATAGATTCTCGGGAGGGGATAAGGAATGAATCGCATGTTCCGGGTGTTAGGATTTTGGACGGGGATATTTGCAGTCATGTTTTTTTTAGGGGGCATGAAAGACGCTTCTCTTTTGTTTTTTGGACAGACGATCTTTTTCGTATTTCTTTCTTATTTGAATCTGACTGAGCGGATGTATATTTATATTTTCGGAGCTTACTTAACCGTATTTTTCGCCGGATTTACATATTACTCTATTTTTATTATGACACCGGGCGGCGGAACCCACTGACCGAAAAAGACAGACCATTATGGTCTGTCTTTTTTCATTTACAGTGAAAAACCATTGATAAACGGGTTTCGCTCCTGCTCTGTCTGGATATCCGTTTCCGGCCCGTGCCCGCTTAATACAAGTGTATGTCCGGGAAGCGTGAGCAGTTTTTGATGAATGGAATCAAGCAATACGTCCTGACTTCCGCCGTGTAAATCAGTTCGGCCGATGCCTCCCTGAAAAAGCACATCACCTGAAATCACCAGATCCGCATCCTTCACATAATAAGAAACGCTTCCCGGTGAATGTCCCGGCGTAAACAATGTCTCCAAATGGAAAGGTCCGATGTCCAATATGCCGTCGCCTTCAATCAGCCGTTCGGCGGGCCGTGCCGTTACGGCGATGCCCCGCAATATGCCTGATCCGTTTAAGGAAGAGTCCTCCAGCCACTTTTCTTCATTTTTGTGAAGATATACGGGAACATCCCATCTGTCTCTTACTTCATCAAGCGCGCCGATATGGTCAAAATGAGCGTGCGTCAGTAAGATGGCGAGCGGCTTCAGATTGTTTTCTTTTATGTAATTGTTGATTTTGTCCGCTTCCCCGCCCGGATCAAAAATAAGACAGGACTGATCCTCACTGACAAGAAAATACGCGTTTGCCTGAATCGGACCGGCCGGCATTCGTCTCCATTTCACTTTCATCACCTCTTTATGTATATGCCCTTATTATGAAGGTTTTCTGCGGAAGATTCAATGAATGCGTCCGGGAAAACGCTATCGACAAACAAAATGAAAACGGTTAAAATGAAATGGAAAGATTTTCAGGTTCCAATGACAAAGGAGGAGCATGATGTTACTTGTTGTAATCTTCGGCCTTGTCGCATTATTAGCTGTATTAGGAGTCCTGCGGGCTGTCAGACAGAGAAATATCCTGGGATTTTTGTTAGCCGCCGCCACGCTGGGCGTGTTTGGCTGGTTTACCGTAATGACCGTTGTAACCAGCGGCTATCCGACTGCACATTAAAAGCCTGTATCCAATGGATACAGGCTTATTTTTTATTGCTGCAAATGTTTGCTGACACTTTTGATTTTGCTCTCCAGCGTCGTTTCTTTATCACGTCTGTCATCAATGCGGATATTTGTCGCCACTCTGTGCAGCCCTTTTTGGAACGGGGCTTCGTGAATGTCCTGAATGACTGCGAATAAGTCGCTCAGCTCACCTTCAATCAACGTGTTCATCGGCGTGAGCTGAAATTTGATTTTGCCGGCAGCTTTGTAACCCTCCAAAATGTTTTGCACATCCGCTACATACTCACTGACGCTCGGTGTTTTTGTTCCGATCGGAATGATTGTCACATCTGCAATTGCCATTTGGTTCAAACTCCTTTTTCATTTGTTATGATTGGTTCTGTCATGCCTGTTTTCAGTGAAATCAGACGGTCATACGTAAAGCCGTATAAAGCGTATTCCCCGTTCGGAGAGATCTGAATCGGCTCCATTTCCGTGTTTTTGAGCACCGTCCGCTCCCGTTCGTCTCCTAAGTCAAAGCTGATCAGATTGTAAGAGCGGCCTTCAGGCTTGAATATGTAAAACCGCTTATGTGTCTGATCGTAATCATATTCCATCGGCGCAAAGCTCTCATACTTTTCTTGGAGAGGAAAGCGGTGTGTCACGGATGCCGGCTTTTGGAAAAGGAACTCGCCGTCTCCGTCCGATTGATCCGTTTGTCTGACGGCAATCGTCATGCCCGGGCGGGAATCAGCCCAGATGACGTGATGAAGCACTCTTTTTTCTTTTTTTGTCTGCAAGTCATAAGAATATAAAGGACCCTCTTCCTCCGTTTTTCCTTGCTTGATATATTGGAATTCATCAGTGGAGGTCCAATGGACAAAAGGGGCCTGAACGGGACTCTTTTTTAAAATGCCGTTGTTCATATCGGCCGTATAGGCTGTGAAGTCCCATGTTTCAGTAAAAACGGTAATCATCATTTGATACGGGTCATACGGATTCCAAGCCGTCTCCAGCTCATAAGAGTTAAAGGCTTTGTGATAAAGTCTTTTCCCCTGCTTGTTCATAAGCACAAGCTCAGTCTGACCTTTGCTTGTCACCTGTACGAGAATCAGCTGTTTTTTCCGGCTGATCTTTACATTGACAATATTGCCCTTTGTTTCATAGAGCCGTTCGGATTTTCCGCTGAAAAGATCATATTTCATCAGCTGATGATGTGCTGTATACAGGATCGTTCTGTTATCCAGCCATCCTTCCGTTTTCTCCGCTTCTTTTTTACTGAGCGGAACGATTTTCTGTTCTGCCGATTTTGCCGAAACGCCTGTGTCTTGCTGCTGATGAGATGGTTCACAAGCCGCTAAACACAGAACGAATGCGGACAGCAGAACACAAACCAAGTATCTCACCAGCCTTCCCCCCATTCTTTTCTATTGTCCCATATTTGTTTATGTAAACAAATGAGAAATTTCACAGATGTCTCAAAAAACAAGCGACCTCCACAAAATACCTTCCGTCGCTTGATAAATATCAGCAAACTGATGAAAAGGCAAAGGGTTTTTTCCCTTCCCGAGCTCAATGGTATAGCCCTCTTTTCCATACTGCTGTATAAACCAATCCCTAAAACCGGCATGGCTGTCAATGGTTTTAACGCCTTGATAGCGGTTTCCGCTTATCGCTTCAAACTCCCGAATCATCCGGGATGATTGCTCCGGTTCACATCCTTCGTATCCCCAATAAATCTCTTCTCCCTGCGTATGAAGCGCGATCAGCCTGTCAGGCGGCTGTTCCGTTATCAGCCGGTGCATCGCCTGCGCCTCCGGTTCAGTGAGCGGCGCCGTCCCCGGAAAATCACGGTATGAAGGGGCTTTCGGTTTGCGCCTCTGTTCAATATCCCAATTGGATGGGAAATGTTTATTTAAATCCACACCGTTTATATTCGCCTTCCATTCGCGGAAATCGGGGCGGTGCTCATTTAATTGTTTAAGAAATTCATTTTTTTCTGATAAATCTTCACATCCGTAAAGTACGAGATCAACCCCGTCGGGATTTACGAGCGGAACGAATGACAATGATGTCCGGCTGAATATATCAAGCGCAGAGTGCCCGAAAACGGTTTTATTTTCGCATAATGCCGCGCAATATTCTTTACACCATTTAAGCGCGACCGAGGTGGTGATCCATTCATTGGCATGAAATGAGGCGTTTACATGGACTTTTCTTTCAGCCGTATCCGCACCTATTTTCAGCTCATAAAGCGGCTTTCCCAATACGGAACTGCCGATTTTACGGTACGTGACAAACGGAAAGACATCTGTTATTTTCTCAATTTCTTCATAAACCGATTGGGAGCCGTACACCTTTTCTTCCTTCACCCATTGATCAGCGGAAAGAATCTTTTCACAGCGCCGGATGTATCGCGAAAGCCCGCTCAGCGTCTCAAGCGGGGGACCCTCTGACTGCCCGCTCACGGCAAAGCCGGGACAAAATAATTCATCGCTTTCCGCCGTTTTATCAGCGGCTTTCAACAGTTTTTCATCAATTGAAAGCACCTTTGCAATATCTGTCATATGCTGTTTCAATTCAGGTTTGACACGAATTCCCGCCATGTTCATCCCCCTTTTTTAAAAACTATATGACAGGGGAGATAAAAAAAGAAAGCCGCCCGCGATATGGGCAGGCAGACTTTCTTCAACAGTTTTGATGTTTGAGCCATTCATTTTTGGCAATCCACGCCCCGCCGATGACTCCGGCGTCATTTCCAAGTGCCGCAATCGAAATATCGGCCGCTTCCGCAGAACGCGGGAACGCGGTGATTTTGAAAGTCTCTTCCACTTTTGACCGCAGGATTTCACCCGCTTTAGAGACCCCTCCGCCGAGCACGATTTTCGTCGGGTTCATGGCGCTTGCCAGATTTCCGAGCACGAGGCCTAAATGTTTTGCGACATAATCGACGACTTCAAGCGCTGTCTTATCCTGCTGTTTAGCCGCTTCGAACACGTCACGTGCCGTCAGATCATCCACTTGTAAGAGCGAAGAGTCGGAAACCGCCGCAAGCTTTTCTTTCGCGATGCGGACGATGCCTGTTGCGGACGCAATCGTTTCGATGCAGCCGGATTTTCCGCAGTTGCACGGAGCTCCTCCTTCCGGAATACTGCAAATATGACCGATTTCCCCGCCGGCCCCGTTTTTACCGTGAACGATTTCTCCGTTGACGATGATGCCTCCGCCGACTCCGGTTCCGAGCGTCACTAAAATGACATCTTTGGCCCCGTCACCTGCACCCTTCCACATTTCTCCGAGCGCCGCGATATTGGCATCGTTTTCAATGACGGCCGAAATACCCGTTTCCGCCTCGAGATGGTCTTTCAGCGGATAGTTTTTCCACCCCATATTTGTCGTCTCATAGACCATTCCCGTCGCCATTTCCACGGGTCCGGGCGCTCCCATTCCGATCCATTTTACGATCCGTTTCGGCTTGTTCAGTTCTTCCAGCTTCTGATCAAGCGCTTTGGCGATCGTGACCGTAATTGTGTTTCCTGATTTATCGGTAGGAACTTCCCATTTATGCTGAATTTCACCGTACATGTTGATGAAGGCCAGCTTGATGGTTGTCCCGCCAAGATCAATCCCCGCAAACCATGTATCTTCCATAATAATCTCCCTTTTCTTATTAAAATCCTGCTTTGTTATCTGCCTTTGATCCGCTCCGATTCTCTCTGAAGAACTCCGGCGGCTTTTTGCCATAATTCTCTTTCAATCACGTTTGACAAGTACATTTCCTTTAATTCATCTTTCATAAAGTCAATTTCGGCTTGTCTGTCACCGAAATAAACGATATGTCCGAATGACTTAAACAGCTGCTGCACGTCATAAAATGAATTCATCTGCTTCACCATTTCTATTCTTCTTAATATAAGCGTATTTCATCACTGATCCGGGCGTCAAGCAAAAAACGATTGGAGAAAATATCCTTGTGTCATTTTCATAAATTGTATATTCATAATTGTAAAAAAACACTCATTTATGCGTTTTTCTGTTACAATACTTTCGTGCCCAAAAGCACAAAAGGATTAAAGTTTGATGGGGTGTTGTTTTGAAACAAGAAAAAAGGCTGACGTTCATCTCAGCCATCAGTTTATTTGTCTTGATGTTAGCAGTCATTATGTCCTGCCTGTTTTTCTTTCATACAGAGCCGCATATGCCGCTGTTCTTTTGCGTCATTATTCTGTCTCTGGCAGGTTTGTGGCTCGGTTTCTCGTGGGACAGTCTTGAAAAAGGAATTGTCAGCGGATTGAAAAACGGTGTGCAGCCGATTATCGTGCTGGCTTTGATCGGTGTGCTGATCGGCGCCTGGATGTACAGCGGCGCCATTCCCACCGTCACCGTTTACGCTTTGTCAATTATACAGCCGAGTCAGCTGCTTTTGACCGCATTATTTTCCTGCATGATCATCAGCACGCTTGTCGGCTCAAGTCTGACAACTGTCAGTACAATCGGCGTCGCGCTGTTAGGGGTAGCAAGCGCGGCGGGAGTTCCGCTCGAATGGACGGCGGGAGCAGTCATTTGCGGGGCTTGTTTCGGTGATAAAATGTCACCGATGTCCGACACGACGAATTTTGCCGCCGGAATCGGCGAAATTCCGATTTTTAAGCATATTCGCCATATGATGGGCACTACCGTTCCGGCACTGCTGATCACGATTGTTCTTTTTTATATTCTCGGTTCATCGGTTTCAATAAATGCCGCTTCAACGCAAAATATTGAGGCGGTCATTTCCGGAATGAAAGAGGCCGTGCACGTTACGCCTTGGTCGCTTCTTTCACCTCTGTTGGTGATCATTTTAGCTGTGAGACGGGTTTCCGTGATTCCGGTGCTTACCGCCGGTATTATTTCCGCAGGGCTTCTGACTGCTGTTTTTATTCCTGACAGCAGCATTCAAGGATTTATATCCGCCCTGCAAAGCGGGACAGCGTTTAAAACCGGCGACCAGGCTGTGGCCAGCATTATCAACAGAGGCGGGCTCCAATCGATGATGGGTTCAGTCTCTCTGATCATGATCGCCTTTGCGCTCGGCGGCCTGATGGAAAAAACGGGCCTGATCGCGGCGCTGCTTCAAGGATTGATAAAAGGCGTGCATACGAAAGGACGTCTTATCATGGCGACCGTCTTCTCAAGTATAGGCGTAAACCTTGCGACAGGTGAGCAGTATTTATCGATCTTAATTCCGGGTCAATCTTATAAACCATTATATGACAAGCTCAGCATTAAGCGGATTCACCTTGCCCGGTCGCTTGAGGACGGCGGAACATTGATCAACCCGCTGATTCCCTGGGGAGTAAGCGGCGCTTTTATGGCAAGCGCATTAGGGGTTTCCGTCATCGACTACCTGCCGTTTACCTTTTTTCTGTACATTTCTCCTATGATCTCAATTCTGCTCGGTTTCTTGAAAAAAAGCTGACAATACGAGAAAACCTGCCGTTTTTTACCGGCAGGTTTTCTTATGCAAAAAATCCCGCTGAAAAACGGGATTTGTTTAAAATGCCTGCTGAATGAATTTGTTTCTGATAAACGGTATTTTTAAAAAGAAATGAATGAATGACCGTCTGATCCCCGGCTGGCTGAGCACGCTGTTCATCAGACGGTAGCGGTTTTGGTAAACGGCTAAAACAGATACGGCGCATAATGAGTAGATCAACAATTTTTTCATCTTATCCCTCCTGCCCCTATCGTTTGTCAAACAGCGAGAATTATTCCGGTGCAAGAAGTTTTTTATGCGATTAAGCGATGGTTTCAGATTCAGTCACGATCATATCGACCGGAATATCGTGGGGCATGCGGGGAATGCGGTCTGTCAGCTGGCAGTCAAAGAGAAGCGACACAGTACGGCCTTTATAACCGGAGAGGTACCGATCATAATATCCTCCGCCGTATCCGATTCTGAAGCCTTCCCGGTCAAAAGCCACGCCGGGCACAATCACAAGGTCAATGTCATTTTGGGCGGCTTTTTCCGTCAGGCTCTCGATCGGTTCACTGAGGCCCGCATATACGGTTTCCAGCTGATCATACGCAGAAAATGTACGGAACTCCATCGCTCCCGTCTGCGGAAAGCATTTTGGGATACAGACTTGTTTTTTCTCTTTCCAGGCCTGTTCAATAATCGGCCGTGTCGGAATTTCCAGGCGTGTCGAGATGGTAACGGCGATCACGCGGGCCTGTTTCCATTCTTTTAAAGAAAACAGCGTTTCACGCATGCTGCGGCATTTTTTCTCCCATTCACTTTCTGACATGTCAGAAAGCTTTGCTTTTATATCGGTTCTGATTTGTGCTTTCACGTTTCTCAAACCTCCCTGAAAGACAAAAAAGCCAGAACTTTATTGAAAGCTCCAGCTTTTTCCGCTGTTTTAAACAGCTTATTTTGTTTCACGGTGTAACGTAGATTTTTTATCACGTGGGCAATATTTTTTAAATTCAACGCGGTCCGGATTGTTGCGTTTGTTCTTTTTAGAAATATAGTTACGCTCACCACATTCAGTGCAAGCCAAAGTAATATTAACGCGCATTATTTTCCCTCCAAACTAAATATCATTTACTTATTCAGACTTATATATAATACCACTATAATGGACGGAATGCTAGAGTGATTTACATGAAATGTTGTTTAAGTGCAGAAAACATCAGTTTACGCTTCTGATCCTCTGAATGAGCTTGCGTCAGATGAAGGGAAAATATGACGAAACAGGACAAAAAAGGGCTTTCTGATGCGAAATCTATAGAGAAATAACCGTTTGCTCCCCGAATAAAAAAGATTTCCCGACAAAATTCCGTTTTTTTCTCTATTTCCTTTAGAATGGCGGCGTTTTATGGTATAAAAAAGAAGGGCAAATTAATAATAGAAGGTGATGAAACGTGGAAATTGCTATTATTGCGTTGTTTATCGTCAGTATAGCGCTTATTGCATTCTCATATTCTCAAAGAGATCCGATGAAAGATGTGGAACAGGAGCTTGAAACGCTTCAGCTTTCCGCCATGCAGGAAATTTACAAGCTGAAAAAGAAAATGACGGTGCTTGAAGAAGAATTGCTGGAAACCAACCTCGTGATCCGCAAAGCCAAAAGCAGCGGCATTAATCAAAAAATCGCCAAACAAATCATTTCAAAATATAACAACGGAATGTCTGCGGAAGCCATCGCAAAAGCGGAGCACGTGTCTGTCGAGGACGTCAATACCATTATTAAAGATAATGAGAAGGTGCTCGTATGACAAAACGGGGCATTCAGGCTTTTGCAGCAGGCATGATTTTAGCGACGGCCGTCCTCGCCGCTGTCTTCTACTTGACTGACCATGACCAGGCAGCCGCCGTTAAAACCGAAAAAACAGCATTGACAGAAAAAGAAGTAAACAGCTACCTCGACGATCAGCAAAAAGTCTCCGTCAACCGGGATGACTATCAAAAACTGCTTGATTCTAAAGAAAAATCGTTAAACAACGACCAAAACACAGACGCCAAAAAGAAAAAAGTAACATACAAACTGACGATTAAAGACGGAATGAGCACTGCTGATGTGTCATCCATTCTTGAAAAAGAAGGGATTATTCCTTCAGCGAAGGACTTTAATGATTACGTCATTGACGCAGGCTACCATAAAGAAATCCGCGCCGGCCATTTCAAAGTCGACTCAGATATGAGCTTTAAAAAAATCGTCAAAACATTAACCCGCTAAAAAAGCTTGCAGGCATCGTCCATTCAGATGGATACGGCCGGCAGGCTTTTTTAATAGACAGTATAAAACGGACCCGGTCAATGGCCGGGCCCGTTTTTTTCATCCGAATTTTCCGGTGATATAATCATGTGTTTTTTGATGATCCGGCTGAGAAAATATTTTGCCCGTATCCCCCCACTCTACCAGTTCGCCCATATAGAAAAACGCGGTTTGATCAGAGACCCTCGCAGCCTGCTGCATGTTGTGCGTCACAATGACGATTGTATACTTTTCTTTCAATGTCAAAATCAGCTCTTCTATTTTCCGCGTGGATACGGGGTCGAGAGCGGACGTCGGTTCATCCATCAGAAGGACGTCCGGTTTGGTGGCGAGCGCCCTTGCGATGCACAGCCGCTGCTGCTGACCGCCTGACAGTGAAAGCGCCTGCTGGTGAAGGCGATCCTTCACTTCATCCCAGAGCGCTGCTGCCTTTAAAGATTCCTCGGCGATTTCAAGCAGTTTCTTTTTATTTTTTTCGCCGTGGATTCTCGGTCCGTACACGACATTCTCAAATATTGACTGCGGAAACGGATTGCCTTTTTGAAACACCATACCGATCTGTTTTCTTAATTCTGCCGCATCCGTCTTTTCTTTCAGCAGATTGCGCCCGTTATAGATCATGTCGCCTGTCACTTTGACATTCGGGGTCATTTGCAGCATTAAGTTTAATGTTTTAATAAAAGTGGATTTCCCGCAGCCGGACGGACCGATGATCGCAGTTACCTTCCGCTCCTCAAAACCGATCGTAATGTCTTTTAAAGCCTGATGGGCTCCGTACCATACGTTCATGCCGTGAATATCAAATAAATTATGTGTGTGCACCGCTTCCTTCACAAGGCTCACAGTCCTTCCCCCTATCCGAACTTTCCGTTAATGTAGTCATCTGTCTTTTGCGCTTTAGGACTCGTAAAAATTTGTTCTGTCTGCCCGTATTCCACCACTTCCCCGTTTAAAAAGAAAGCCGTTCGGTCTGACACCCTAAGCGCCTGCTGCATATTATGCGTAACGATAATAATCGAATAATCTTTTTTCAGTTCTGTCAAAAGCGTCTCGATTCTGGCGTTTGAAATAGGGTCCAGAGCTGAAGCAGGTTCATCTAAAAGAAGTACGGCAGGTTTCATCGCAAGCGTACGGGCGATGCAAAGGCGCTGCTGCTGGCCGCCTGATAACGACAGAGCCGATGAATGAAGCCGGTCTTTGACTTCATCCCAAAGCGCAGCCTTCGTTAAGCTTTCTTCGACCGCATCATCCAAAACGGCTTTCCTGCGTTCACCCGCATACTTCAGCGCATGTGTGATGTTATTGTAAATGGATTTCGGAAACGGATTCGGTTTTTGAAACACCATACCGATCTCCCGTCTGAGAGACACGATATTAATCGCTTCCCCCAAAATATTCAGCCCTTCATAAAGAATCTCTCCCTCGCTTCTTGCCGAAGGAATGGCATCGTTCATTCTGTTAATCTGTCTCAAAAATGTTGATTTCCCGCAGCCGGACGGACCGATCAGAGCCGTCACCGCATGTTTTTCAATATCCATGTTTACATCTTTAACCGCTTGTTTTTCACCGTAATGAATTGATAGATGCTTCACTTCCAAAATCGAAGACTCCGGCGAACGCTTTGTCTGTTCCGCTTGTTCCCTGATGATGTAATCAATCATGTTTTCGCCTCTTTCCGATTAATTTGCCGTAAGCTTTTTATAAATGACAGACCCGAGCCATCTTGCACAAAGGTTAAACAAGAGCACCGAAATCACCAGCACCGCCGAGCCGCCGTTTGCAATCGCTTCGGCGTCAGGGATGATTCCCTGCGTATTGACACTCCATATATGAACCGCCAGCGTCTCAGCCGGCCTGAAAATGTTGAAAGGAGATGATTCAGAAAACGGGTTTAAATCGGTAAAATTCAGCCGCGGCGTTGTCAGTCCCGCTGTAAATAACAATGCGGCCGCTTCTCCGAATACTCTTCCTGATGCGAGAATGGCTCCGGTTAAAATCGAAGGAATCGCACTCGGAATCAGCACCGTTTTGACGGTATGCCATCTCGATACGCCTAAAGCGAGAGAAGCTTCTTTCAGCTCCTTAGGAACTGCAGTGAGCGCGCCTTCTGTCACCCGGACCATAACGGGAAGGTTAAAGACCGTTAATGCGAGCGCGCCTCCGATAATCGTGTAGCCCCATCCGGTCAGGTTTACAAACATCAGCATGCCGAACATCCCGATGACAATGGACGGAAGCGAAGACAGCACCTCAATACACGTTCTGATAAAATCGGTGATTTTATTTTGGGGCGCATATTCAGCCATAAAGACGCCGCCCCCCACACCAAGCGGTATCGTGATCAGCATGGTGATAAACAGAATGTAAAAGGAGTTAAAAAGCTGATCCCGTATTCCGCCGCCTGACGCAATAGCGCTCGATTTTGACGTAAGAAAATGCAAGGAGATTTCAGAGACGCCGTGAATAAGAATGTACAAAAACAATCCTGCCAAAATCGCCGCGATTACAGCAGCGCATAACCCGAATACACCGGTGGCCAATTTATCCGTTATTTTCCGGTTCATTACACTTTCCTCCTAGATGACAAGTAGCGTATGAGCAATATAAACAGAAACGACATGATAAGAAGAACAAGCCCCATAGACCATAACGTATTATTTTCAATACTGCCGTATGTGGTATGGCCCATGTTTAACGTGATAATCGTCGTTAATGTTCCCGCCGTATCAAGCAGGCTTTCCGGCAGAAGCTTTGTATTTCCGATAACCATCTGTACGGCGAGTGCTTCTCCGAATGCTCTTGCCATCCCGAGCACGACAGCGGTCAGCAATGTCGGAAACGCCGCCGGGATAAGCACCTTTCTGATTGTCTGCCACCTCGTCGCACCAAGCGCGTATGAACCGTCGCGAAGATGTTTCGGAAGTGACGCAAGCGCATCAGCGGAAATCGATGTAACAGTCGGCAGAATCATTACCGAGAGTACGATCGTCCCCGCCAGAAGGCTGTGACCCGTTCCGCTTGATTTAAAAGAGCCGATAAACGGAACCAATACTGTAAGACCTATGAATCCATAAACGACGGACGGAATGCCGACAAGCAGCTCAATTACCGGCTGCAGCACCTTTTTCCCCCAAGTCGGCGCAATTTCCGTCATAAACACGGCACCCGCAATACCGAGGGGCGCTGCGATCAGAGCCGACAGAACCGTGACCGCAAATGATCCGAAAATAAAAGGCAGCGCGCCGAACTCAGGTTTTGCCTGGGTTGGATTCCAATTCAGACTTGTTAAGAACTCAATCGGGCTTACACCATTTACAAAAAAAGATTGCAGCCCCTTTATGCCGAGAAAAATTGTGATCGCCGCTGATGCCGCAATGATAATCGCGGCACACACAGACACAATCACCCTTCCGCGGACTTCATCCAATTGCCTGTTTTGTTTTGAGCTTATTAAGCGTTCGCTTACAGACTCTTTTTCTCTGTGATTTATCATTTGTTTACACTCCTATAAAGAAGAAGAGGCGGGGAGCCCGCCCTCCCCTCAGCTTTGCTTGCCGTTTGCGTCACGTGTGACTTTCATATCAGAGATCGGAATGTAGCCCTGATCTTTTACGATACTTTTCTGTACTTCATCGCTGTTCATATAGTCAAGAAACGTTTTTGTAAGGCCTGACGCTTCACCTTTCGTATAAGAGTGCTCGTAAGCCCAAATCGGATACTCGCCTGTGACGACGTTTTTCTCTTCCGGTTTGATGCCTCCGATCGATAAAGGCGTTACTTTGTCATCGTTTATATAAGAGAATGCCAGATAACCGATAGCTCCCGGCGTTTCCGCAATGATTTTTTTGACTGTATTGGAGGAATCCTCTGTAATGCCCTCAGCAGGATCTGCTCCGTCAAGCGCGTATTTGACGAACGTAGCGCGTGTTCCTGATGAATCAGGACGGTTCACAAGTGTAATTTTTTGATCTTTACCGCCAAGCTCTTTCCAGTTTTTAATTTTTCCTGTAAAGACGTCTGTCAGCTGTTTTTTGGTTATATCCTTTACGCCCGCACCGGGGTTGACCGCAGCCGCCATCGCCACTACCGCTACTCGGTGGTCTTTTAGGGCTTTTGCATCAATGCCTTCCTTTTCTTCAGCAAAGACATCTGAGTTGCCGATTTGCACTGCCCCTTCAGACACTTGCGAAAGACCTGTTCCTGAACCTCCCGCTTGCACCTGCACATCAGCATCCGGATGTTTTTCCATAAACTTTTCTGCCGCTGCCAGTACTAACGGCTGCATGGCTGATGAACCAGAAATGGTTAAAGAACCTGATGCTTTTTTATCCTCACTTGCAGATTGACTGTCTGTCTTGCCGCTTTCCTTTGCATTTCCGCATGCTGCAGCAACAATCATAACAGCAGCCATCAGAAGCATAAGCATCCATTTGTTTTTTTTCATTTCCTGAATTCCCCCTGCATTTAATGTGTAATTTGTCCTACAGGTCTAGAGTAAAGGGTTCTTGTAAAATGCGTATAAATCAAGTGTTAAGGTTTTGTAAATCCGGATGTTTTTTTGTATAAAAAAAACGCTCACAAGTTGTGAGCGTTTTTCTGTTAGTGATTTGTATTGCCGTTTTCAGCGTCTTCCTGAATTTTATCTTCGTTTTTCTGCTTCGTATTATTATCTTCTTGTTTCTTTTTCAGCTCAAAGTATTTGTCCAGAGCTGCTCTTCCTATATCATTCGTAATCGAATATCGATCGCTGTAATCAATATAGGCCCAAGGAACGACTACAGAAATAGCCACTTCCGGATTATCCGCAGGTGCATAAGCGACAAGAGTCGTATTATACGTTCCTTCACCCGTCTCTGATTTGTCCGGACCGTCATAGAAAGATTGCGCCGTACCCGTTTTACCGGCAGGACTGTATGTCGCCGTCGCAAAATCAGTTGCGGCTGTCCCTTTTGTCATGACGCGTCTGAAACCTGCCTGCACTTCTTTAATATCTGCATTATTCATATCAATCTTGTTCAGTACTTGGGGCTGAACAGACTCTACAACGGCTCCGATTCCTTTTTTCGAATCAGGCTGCCTGACCTCTTTTACAAGCTGAGGCTTCAAACGATAGCCTCCATTGGCGATTGTAGATACATACTGCGCCATTTGCAGCGGTGTAAACGTATCATACTGTCCGATGGCAAAGTCTAACAGAAGACCGGAAATTCGCTGTGACCCTTGGTACCCGGTCGCTTCATTCGGGAGATCAATTCCCGTCTTAACTCCGAGTCCGAACTGATTGAAGTAGTATCTGAAAGTATCGAATGCCTTCATATCAAGCGGCAGGGACTGGCCTTTTTTGTACTCCCCTTTACCGACAGCAATCGCCGTTTTGAACATGAACACGTTTGATGATTCCTGAAGCGCTTTTTCGATATCTACGGGACCTAAATTCGTCCATGATTTTTTCGGGTTTTTACTTCCCTTGAAATACATAGGTTCATCCTGAAAAACGGTGTTCAAATTGATCGCGCCCGTCTGCAGTCCGGTCAACACCGTCGCTCCTTTGACCGCCGATCCCATTGCATAGGAGGAAGTCATTGCGCCGAGGGCATAATCATTAATTTTGTACTTTCCATGGTCATTCGTAATCTGTTTGCCGGCCATCGTCAGCACTTCTCCGTTTTTCGGGTTCATCATGACGACGAAGGCCCGATCAAGAAGCTTCGTGCTCGGTCTCGCTTTTGCCGATTTTAAATTTTTCTCAATGATTTTTTCAACGGATTTCTGCAGGTCCATATCAATGGATAAAACAAGGTCTTTGCCGGCCTGTCCTTTTGAAATCACTTTGCTGCCCGTGACATTTCCGGATGAGTCGGTTAAGTTCTGCACTTTCTCTTTTTGACCCTGCAGCAGGCTTTCATATTGATATTCTAAATAGCTTTTTCCGACCCTGTCATTCCGGCTGTAGCCGAGTGACAGATAGTGATCCAGCAGGTTGGACGGAAGACCTTCGTTCGAACTGGATACACTGCCGAGCAATGTCCGGATCAGGCTTTTATAAGGATAAGACCGTTCCCAGTCAGACGTCACGTCAACTCCCGGCAGTTCATCTAAATGTTCGCTGACGACGGCCATTTCTTTTGCCGACACGCCTTCATTTTTGATGTATTGAGGCGTCAGGGAGTAGCCTGAATCCATCTGCCTTTTAATCGCAAGGATCTGCATGTCTTTTGAAGTGAGTTCATTCAGCTGTTTGTCTGTGATGCGTTTCAGCTGAAGCTGATATAAATCATCGTCAGACAGTTTTTTGTCTTCAGCTTTTTGCTTTTCTTCGGCCGTAATCAGTTTTTTCGCTTCATCAGGCCTCGTTAACATCCAATAGTCTTTTTTATCCCGCTCAGTCACCTTTTTGGTGCTTACCTTAATCATACCCGACAGTTTTTTTGCGATTTTTAAACGCTGCGCCTGGGTGGTTGAGGCTGAACGTGTATATGTAATCGCATTTAATGCTTTATTCGTTACGATGGGATTTAGGTTCCGGTCGTATATTTTCCCTCTCGGAACCGCCGTGCTGACATCAGACTCCTCCTGCTTATTAGCGGCGTTTTTATAATCATCACCCTGAACGATCTGCTTGATGCCAAGCTCGACGATAATCCAAGTGAAAATAAGAAACGCGGCCAAAAACAAAAAATTAAGCCGGATCGGCAGTGATTTTTTCTTTTCTTTGTTTACAGCTATTTTCTTTTTATTTCTCCTCATGACATCACCTTTTCTTATTTACAGAAAGAAATGACACCTTCTGTTCAGGTGCCATTTTTCATTCTAAAGGTTTTTTCGATATTTTTCTACAGATAACCCTTTTATCTTTCTCCTTTTATAAAATTCGGTTCCGCCGCCTGTTTTTGTCGGTCTTCTTCTACTGTTTCATCAGAAGTTTCCGTATCCAGTTTGATGTCTTTTATAAAGTAATAAATCAGCGGATGGCCGGCTCCGAGCAGCACGAGCGCCGCCGGTATTCCCACTTTTTCCTTGAATAATGTAACGATTACAAGGAAACAAAGGATGGAAACGATCCGGCCCGCATTTAAAAATAACTCCCTGAGCACAATGTATTCAATTCTGGCTTTTCTGGCAAGCCGCGCCCGGCCTATCACATCATATGTAAGCGAGACATACGGCACGAGCAGAACTGGATAGCCGATCGCAATAAACACTCCGTACAAAAGGAGCGTCGTGAAGCTCATTTTAAAAATGATGAGAAACAGGGCGCCGTACAAGATCAATCCGCCGATAAGAATCGCCTTTTTTCGCGCTCTTTTTTTGATGAGCCTTGATGCAAAATAATAGGCAAAAAAAGAAACCGCGGAATTGACGAGGCCGAATGTTCCGAGCGCCAGCTCACTGTTTGTCGCAATGAATACAAATACGCTGATTAAAAAAACAAAAATCCCTTCTCTCAAGCCTTGAAAAAAGTGCGCGTTGGTAATCCGGCGCCAATTCAGATTCGTGTGGCGCTCACCAAAAACTTTTTTCAGCATAAACCGGCCTTTCGACTCCCTCCGCTTCAGAAAAAAGCTCATGACCACGGCAAGGGCAAATAAGCCGAGCGACAGGCTGAAAATGATTGTATAACCCGTATTATTTTCAAGTCTTGAAATGACATATCCGGCCACAATCGGACCGATCATGCCCGCCGATGAAGACAAAATGCCTAAAAACCCGTTAAAAAAATCTCTCGTTTCCGGTTCCGTGATTTCGAAAGTCAGCACATTAAAAGCCAGCCAGTAAAAGCCGTATCCAACTCCGAGCACGGCCCCTATCAAAACGAGACGGGAAGCCGCAGTTTCTCCGGCAAGCAGCACACTTAAATAAAAAGCGGCCAAAAAGATAACGCCGAACCTGAGAATAAACACCCTGTCAATTTTTTTAGCCAGCCGGCCAGCCAGCAGAAAGGTAATCGGCTGCATCGTTACGACCGACAAATTGTATATGGCCAAATCAATAAATTTTCCCGACTGCTTCCACAAATACACGTTGACAAATGTATTTGACAGCGCGATGCCCAATGAGTAAAGACCGCCAATCGTCAATAACAGCAGCAGCCCTTTATTTATTTCGATGTCGCCGATAATTTTTTTTATTTTGCTCATCATTGACTCCCCTTTACTACACATTAGTTTGTCTCACTCAAACTGAGATATGTAAAAGGAATCAAAGTCAATAAAAAAACAAGGTCTCCCGCGGGAGACCTTGTTTGATCGAACTATTTATTTTGCTTCGCTGTAAAGACGGGCAACTTCATCCCAGTTCACAACATTCCAGAAAGCTGAAATGTAATCAGGACGGCGGTTTTGGTAGTTCAGGTAGTAAGCGTGCTCCCAAACATCAAGACCGAGAACAGGTGTTTTACCCTCTGAAAGCGGTGAATCTTGGTTTGGCGTGCTTGTAATTTCAAGTTTGCCGTTGTTTACAACGAGCCAAGCCCAGCCTGAACCGAAACGGCCTGCAGCTGCTGCCGCGAATTTTTCTTTGAATTGATCGAAGCTTCCGAACGTGCTTTTGATCTCTTCAGCAAGCTCACCAGTCGGTTCGCCTCCGCCGTTCGGAGATAAAAGAGTCCAGAATAAAGAGTGGTTTGCATGTCCGCCGCCATTGTTGCGGACTGCCGTGCGGATGTCCTCCGGCACTGCGTTCAAATCAGCAACAAGCTCATCTACAGATTTCTCTGCAAGCGCTGATCCTTCGATCGCTTTGTTGAGGTTTGTCACGTATGTGTTATGGTGCTTCGTATGGTGAATCGTCATTGTTTCCTTATCGATATGCGGTTCTAAAGCATCATAAGCATAAGGCAATTCTGGAAGTTTGTAAGCCATAATTTTTTCCTCCTTTAAATATATGTACTGAAATGCCGCTTAACGCGAACTTTTCTAATCTCAATGTAACAAAAGAAAGCGTGGTAATCAATGAAAAAGCTCACAATCCGGCGATTCCAGCAGACATATTACACTTTATCCGTTCACGGCCGAAATTAAACCTTTCTAAAGCACCGTCCATAAGAAATATCCGATCATAAAGAGCTGAATGACGCCTTTTGCCGCGACGCTTGTTAAAAAGCCGATTAACGAGCCGAGCCCCACTTTTGCCGCGGCCTTGATATCCTTTTGATGAACAAACACCTCAGCGCAGAGAGCACCGATAAACGGGCCTAATATAATGCCCGCCACGGGAATAACGAAGGGCCCGATCAATAATCCGATCGTGCTTCCCCAGATTGCCGCCCTGCTTCCTCCGTACCTTTTAACGCCAAGTAAATTTGACACATAGTCAGCTGCGAATAAAACGGCCGCAAATACCGCCTCAATGAGCCAAAACAGGTAAGAATAAGGACTGAAGGAAAACAAAAATCCGTAGAGAAGAAAACCGGCCACAATAAAAATAACGCTTGGAATCACCGGGTATACAAGTCCGATAAAAGCAATGACGAAGACCGCAATGATAATCAGCCAATACAAAACACTCATGACAAAAACACCCTCCTTTGTTTTGCGGGCGATCACAGCTTCCCGCTTTATCTTATTATGTATGATTCCTTATCACCGCTTTAAATACTCTCACTTGTGTTCATCCCCTGTGAACGATACAATAAGCAACATATACCAGTTTAGGCTAGGAAGTGAAGATGTTGAACATATTTACGGCTTTATTGAAAAGTACATACTCTCCGGCGGATATTGCAAAAACACGGTTTCAGGGGATAGGAAAAGCGATCCTTTATGTATTTTTGCTGTCTGTCCTTTTTACGCTGCCAAGCGCTTATTACCTTTGCTCCGGCACCGTAAACTCAATGAACGGTTTCAAAACCGTGTTAAAGAAAGATTTCCCTGATTTCAGCATTTCAAACGGAGAATTGCAGACGAAAGCGTCCGCCTCTAAGGAAACGGAAGCTAACGGCTTTGTCATCGTGTTTGATCCGACAGATGCTTACGGCGCGAAACAAATAGCGGCGAAACAAAACGCGATCGGCATTTTAAAAAATAAAATGGTGCTTGCTGTAGACGGACAGGCGACAGAAATGAATTATTCGCTGATGCCTGCTGATATCACAAAAAAAGAAATCATATCAGCATTAAACCAAAATAAAACAATGATCGTCACCGTCCTGTCCGTTTTGCTGTTCATCATGACAGCGGCCGGAAAATTCATTGAAGTATCATTTCTCGCCGTCATCGGCCTGATATTGAAAAATGCGCAAAGAAAGACATTGAATTACCAGCAGCTCTGGAAGCTTTCGGCTTATTCCATTACACTTTCGACCATATTCTTTACGATCATGCGCGCGCTTGTTATTACAGTGCCGAGTGAATTTTTAGTGAATTGGTTTGTAAACTTTATCATCCTTTTCCTCGTCTTAAAAGAGATACCGCCAAGAAAAACAGCTGTGTAACAAAGACTGCCCCCGGCGGTCTTCTTTTTTGTCATGAACAAAATGGGACAAGCATACAATGAAGTAAAAATGTATGCGGGAGGCGGTTGGAATGAAGCGGCTTACTTTTGTATTCGGCAGTTTATTTGTGATATTCATTATCTTTTACGATCTTAAAATCGGCACGATCCCTTCTCAAGACCTTCCAGCATACGCAGCGGCGGCACAGCCAGCAAAACAGGAAGCTTCATACAGAACGGTTACGGTCAAAAAAGGCGATACGGTGATGTCGATAGTCGGCGCACATAAAGCTCCTGATGATATTGCACAAGATTTTGAAGCGCTGAATCCGAATGTAAAAGCAAACGCCATTCGGGCAGGCACCGCTTATAAATTCCCCGTCTACCGCAATTAAACGTTAATTTCTTGTCAGTTCGGCAAATACACTGTTACAATATAACATGTAAATAGAAGTTGCCTGACATGTAAAAGGCTCAGCCTGCAAAAGCGGTAACTACAATTAAGGAGCGATTGACAAGTGAGTGAAATCACACATCGTACAAAAACGCGTCCCGTCAAAGTGGGACCTTTAACAATAGGCGGAAATAACGAAGTCGTTATTCAGAGTATGACGACGACCAAGACACACGACGTAGAAGCAACAGTTGCGGAAATCAACCGTTTAGCCGAAGCCGGCTGCCAAATTGTCCGGGTAGCATGTCCGGACGAACGCGCCGCTAACGCGATTGCCGACATCAAAAAACAAATTTCCATCCCTCTCGTTGTCGATATTCATTTTGACTACAAGCTTGCATTAAAAGCAATTGAGGGCGGCGCCGACAAAATCAGAATCAACCCGGGTAACATCGGCCGGCGCGAAAAAGTGGAAGCCGTCGTAAAAGCGGCGAAAGAAAAAGGAATTCCGATCCGGATCGGCGTAAACGCGGGTTCTTTGGAAAAACGCATTTTAGAAAAATACGGCTATCCGACTGCTGACGGAATGGTTGAGAGTGCGCTTCATCATATCAAAATCCTGGAAGACCTTGACTTTCACGACATCATCGTCAGCATGAAAGCGTCTGACGTCAATCTCGCCATAGAAGCATACGAAAAAGCGTCAAAAGCATTTGATTATCCGCTCCACCTCGGAATTACAGAATCGGGCACGCTGTTTGCCGGAACGGTAAAAAGCGCGGCCGGACTCGGAGCGATTTTAAGCAAAGGAATCGGAAACACGCTCCGGATCTCTCTGAGCGCCGACCCGGTTGAAGAAGTAAAAGTAGCCAGAGAACTGCTGAAATCATTCGGTCTCGCTTCAAACGCGGCTACGCTTATTTCATGCCCGACATGCGGACGGATCGAAATTGATCTCATCAGCATCGCAAATGAAGTGGAAGAATACATTTCTAAAGTCAAAGCGCCGATTAAAGTAGCGGTTCTCGGATGTGCCGTTAACGGACCGGGCGAAGCAAGAGAAGCCGATATCGGGATTGCCGGCGCGCGCGGCGAAGGACTTCTTTTCCGCAAAGGCCAAATCGTCCGCAAAGTCCCTGAAGAAACCATGGTCGAAGAGCTGAAAAAAGAAATCGACAAGCTGGCAGAAGAACACTACGCAAAGCTTGAAGCGGAAAAAGCAAAAGCAGAACAAGAAACACAAAAAGCTTGACGGATATTCCGCCAAGCTTTTTTTTGCGTTGTGTTAAAAAAACGGTGTAATGAAGATGCCGAGCACAAGAGAAACAATACCGATTCCCATCGCCCATCCGCCTAAAGCGCCTGCTCCTCTTCTTCTGGCGATATAGCCGACGATAATGCCGCATGCCCCTAATAAAACAGGGAGCACAAACAGGGAAATGATAGAAATAGCCAATGCTGCATACCCTATCCCCCGGCCTTCACTTACTCCGTCCCGATTATCATCACGGTCTGCTGCCCGGTCAGAAGCACGATATGGCTCTGAGATTTCGGCCGCTGTTTCTTCTGAATAAACATCACGCGTGATATCGGTTCCTTCCGATCCATGATCCACATAGTAGTCGTTGCCTTTTCGATTTTCGTAATCGTATGCCACCTTCAATTCCCCCTTTTTCTTTTATGAAAGGAGCTTTTTTAGTTTCCGCGTTTTTTACGGATTCATGTTTGCTAAACTTTTCTGGTATTGTTAATTGTTTATGTTACACTTGAAGGGATGAATTTATAGGAGTGTGGACATGTTACGGTTAGGTATAGATATTGACGGCACAGTTACGGCACAGGATACATTTGTCCCTTATTTAAACCGCTCATTTCATCTTTCCATTACCTTGGATGATATGACTGATTATGATCTGACGAAGCTTTTGAACATTACAGACGAGGAATTTTGGGAATGGATGAACGTTCATGAAGCAGCCATATATAAAGAAGCGAAACTCGCGGAATTTGCCAAGCAGGCACTGGACGGACTGAAAGAAGAGCACCGTCTGATCTACATTACGGCAAGACGCGGCCACTTAGAAGATGTTACGCTGGACTGGTTTGCAAACCGGGACATTCATTACGATCACATTGAGCTTGTCGGAGGCCATCACAAAGTGGAAGCCGTCAAAAAACACGGCATTGATTTATTTTTCGAAGATCACCACGGCAATGCGACAATGATCGCAAAAGAAGCAGGCATTCCGGTTATCCTTTTTAACTCCCCATATAATCAGCTCCCCATCGATTCCAATATTATCAGGGTGCAGAATTGGCTTGAAGCCGTCGCCTGGATTAATAAAAACAAACACAGCTTCCAGCATGTCAAAAGCTGAAAAAAACCTCCTGTATAAGCAGGAGGTTTTTTATCGGCACGCCGGACAGGTGCCGTAAATTTCAAACTTATGGCCGCTGATTTCATACCCTTCCAAATCATCGTGCAGCTTATCCATCGGACAGGACTCAATTTCCTTCGTTTTCCCGCAGGTTAAACAGATAAAATGGTGATGATGATGGGTATAAGAGCATGTAAAACGGAACAGTTTTTCTCCGGATAGCTCCGTCGTTTCCAAAATGCCGAGTTCTTCATATAACGAAAGATTTCTGTATATGGTATCAAAGCTCAGACCCGGATAGTTGTCATTTAATGCGGCAAGCACGTTTTTGGCGGTCAGATATTTATCAGAATCAGCAAAAAGCTGCAGCATGTCTTCTCTCTTACTCGTATATTTATACCCTTTTTCTTTCAGCAGGTTCAACGCTTCTTGTACGTTCATGAGGACCTCCCCTTTACAACACGGTATCGCTCCAAAAAGAAAATGGCAGCTGTCTGAACAGCAGGCCATTTTCTTATGATGTATCAAATTATACCTATAAAATGATGAAAAGTAAATGAAAGCCTAGTGAATCGCGGTTTTGAACTTACCGCCCCTCGTTTCATGGGTATTCATGATCGTAATAAAGGCGTTTTTATCAATTTCAAACACAATGGATTTCAATTTAGTCACTTCAAGCCTTGTCACGACCGCGTAAATGACTTCTTTGGTTTCATCCGTATATCCGCCTTTACCCTGAAGTTTGGTGGTTCCCCGTCCAAGCCGGTGCAATATAGCATCTGAGATCTCAGCATATTGCTCTGCAACAATAATGACCGCTTTTGTTTCATCAAGCCCCTGGATGACGGCGTCAATCGTTTTCATGGCAATATAATAAGTCATGAAAGAATACATTGCCTGCTCCGGACCGAACACAAAACCGGCCCAAATGAAAATAAACACATTGATGAGCATAACGAATTCCCCGACTGAAAAGGGCAGCTTTTTCGTGAGAAGGATACCGAGGATTTCAGTACCGTCCATCGAGCCTCCGTTTCGGATGACAAGGCCTACCCCGAAACCGAGCAAAAGCCCGCCGAATACCGTCGCCAAAATAGGCTGGGTCGTAATGGCCTCCACATGGTGCAATGAGGATTCAATCAGCGCTAAACCGACGATTCCGATAACAGTAGAGATGAGAAATGTTTTTCCGATATATTTATATCCGAAAATCATAAATGGAATGTTGAGTAACACAACGAATAAGGCAAAATTGAGGAGGGGATTGGACATAAAGAGGTGGTCTAAAATTAATGAAACACCGATAATGCCTCCGTCGATAAAATTATTAGGGACCAGAAACAATTCAATACTTACGGCGGCTGAACCCGCCCCGATCAGAATCATAATGACCCTGAAGATAAAGTGTAAAAATGATTCTCTTTTATGCTGTTTATTTGGGGTCATAAAATCTCCTTTCCTATAATAACTATTTTAAACAGTAAGCAACTTTATTTTACCATTAAAAGCTGTAACATTTTAATGATCTGCTCAATACATTATGTCTAAAGAGGTGAAAGTATCGATGATTTTAATACAAAGAATTATTTTGCAGCGGCTCAATCAAGTCACTGCGGACGATCTGCTGAAATATTCCAAGCAATACGGAATCAGCATTACAAGAAGTCAAGCGGCTGAGGTAGCGGCTCTGATGCACGGAAAAAACATTAATATTTTTGATGAACAGGAGCGGCTGCGCCTGCTGAAAAAAGTGGAAACGATAACCTCAAAAGAAACGGCGCGGAAAGTTGACGAACTTTTCAATCAATTCTCAGGGTAAGAAAGGAGGGACACCCGCCCCTCCTTTCTTTCTTATTGAGCTGATATTTTTTCAAGAAGCTCCTTATCAAACTGCTTTTCTTTCAGCATTTCGATTTCAAAACGGTACGGCGGCTTCTTATTTTTCTTGTCTTCGCCTACATACGGTGTTTCGAGGATTTTCGGAATATCGGCAAGCTGCTCGTGATGAACGATGTACTGCAGAGCGTCAAAACCGATCTCTCCGAACCCGATATTTTCATGGCGGTCTTTCCGGGCGCCTTTAATATTTTTACTGTCGTTCACATGAAGGACTTTTATCCGATCGATGCCGACGATTTTATCAAACTCGTTAAGAACACCGTCAAAATCATTAGCGACATCATACCCGGCGTCATGGGTGTGGCAAGTGTCAAAGCAGACGGATAGATGTTCATTATGCGTGACTCCCGCAATGATCTCGGCCAGCTCTTCAAAGCTTCTTCCGCATTCTGATCCTTTGCCCGCCATTGTCTCCAGCGCAATCTGCACGTTTTGATCGGGAACAATCACTTCGTTTAAACCTTCAATGATTTTTTTGATGCCCGTCTCAGCCCCGGCTCCGACATGCGCTCCTGGATGAAGCACGATCTGTTTCGCGCCGATCGCTGCCGTTCTTTCAATTTCAGAACGCAGAAAATCAACGCCCAGCTCAAACGTTGCCGGATTTGTCGTATTTCCGATGTTAATGATGTACGGCGCATGCACGACAATCTCGTCGATGCCGTTTTCCTTCATATGGGCGCGGCCCGCTTCGATATTCAAGTCTTCAATTTTTTTGCGGCGCGTGTTTTGGGGAGCGCCCGTATAGATCATAAATGTATTCGCCCCGTACGAAACAGCTTCCTTGCTTGCGGCAAGGAGCATATGTTTTCCGCTCATTGAGACGTGTGAACCTATTTTCAGCAACCCGATTCCCCCTACTTTCCTCTGTTAGATTGGTTTCTTCTCTGCTTCTTTTTAATTTTTTCCATTTCGTAGCTCATTTTCTTTTTATAGCCCGGCTTTACTTTTTTCGGCTTTTTCACGAGGCGTTTCGCAATTTGGTCAGCCTCATTTGTCGTCTTTTTGCGATTTTTACGGCGGTGGCGGTCATCGCCTTTCTTCCATTCGCCGTTTACAAGCTCCGCATAGTCAAACACAATGCCCATCTTTTCGAGTCTTACGAGCGCATCTTCGTCAGAAAGCTCATAAATGGTCAGTGCTTGGCCTGATGAACCGGCGCGTGCAGTTCTCCCGACGCGGTGAACATAAAAATCCAGATCGTCCGGAAGCTCGTAGTTGATGACGTGGCTTACGCCTTTAATGTCAATTCCTCTAGCCGCAAGGTCTGTCGCAATGACATAAGTGAACTCCAGATCATTAATCTGCTTCATTACCTTTTTGCGCTCACGCGGCGTTAATCCCCCATGCAGAAGACCGACCCTCATTCCTTTTTCAGTCAGGTATTTCGCAATATGGTCAGCCGTGTTTTTCGTATTTGCAAACACAATGCCCAGATAAGGATTCAGATGAGACATCATATCAAAAAGCAGTTTGTCTTTATCACGCTGTTTAGAAGGAACCAACACATGTTCAATCTTTTCGGCTGTGATTCTTTTCGGCTCAACATGCGCATACTTCGGATTTTCCATATACTTTTTCAAAAACGGCTTCAGCTTTTCCGGAATCGTAGCTGAGAACACAAGCATCTGCAGTTCTTCCGGCATACGCGATCCGATATAATCAACGTCTTCTAAAAAGCCCATATCAAGCATCAGATCAGCTTCGTCAATGACGAGAGACTGCGCTTTATAGACGTTCAATGCCTGCGCCTTAATCAGATCCGCGATCCGGCCCGGCGTTCCGACGACGAGATGAGGCTGTGTTTTCAGCTTATCAATTGATTTTTGCTTGTCCGTCCCGCCGATGAAGCATTTTGTCCGGATCGGCTCATCTTCCGCACCCTGTGTGATTTTGAGCGCTTCCTGATGAATCTGATTGGCAAGTTCTCTCGTCGGCGCCGTGATAACGGCCTGTACCGTATCAGAACCCGGATCAATCCGATTCAGAATAGGCAATAAATAGGCGTGGGTTTTCCCCGTCCCCGTCTGGGACTGCCCGATCACGCTTTCGTTTTTCAGTACGGCAGGTATCAGACGCTTTTGAATATCTGTCGGTTCATAAAAACCAAGGCGGTGAACTGCATCTATAATAAACGGTTTTAAGTTGTATCCATCAAATTTAGTTTCTTTCATTTTTCCCAGCTCCTTAAAGCGGCACATTCTGTGTCCATCATCACATTATAACCGATTTTACTTAAAAACACCATGTCTTGGGGGAATCCTGTTTTCGAGACAGAAAAGCAAATGCCCCCTCCGATGCATATTGTAATAGCAGAGAGACAGAAAGGAGGTACAAGTATGTTTCCACAGCAGCCGATGAGAAATATGGCGCAGCAGGGCCGGCCGTTTATGAATCCGCGTATGATGATGGGAGGAAGACCGTCATTGCCGGGACGGCAGCTGATGCAGCAGGGACGGCAGTTTTTCCCTCAGCAGCAGATGGCCGGAGCGGGCCTGAGAAACGCAGGCACGGGCGGCGGAGGGGGCTTAAAAGGGATGCTTTCCCGTTTTTTACCCGGTTCAGGAGGAGGAAGCGCTGCCGCGTCGGCACCGGCGGCGGCCAGCGGAGGAGCAGGTGCAGGACTGCAGGGAATACAGAACCTGGCAAGTCCGGCATCCCTGTCGAGCATGCTCGGCAACGTTCAGAAGGTGCTCGGCGTGGCGCAGCAGGTTACGCCGATGATCCAGCAGTACGGTCCTTTAGTACGGAGTCTGCCCGCCATGATGAAGCTTTACAGCCAATTAAGCAGCAGTGATAACGAGAATGAATCTGACGAGACGAAAGAAACAGACGAACAGGACAAAAAGGATGAAGCTGAAAAAACAGATGAAACAGAAGATGAAAACAAATCAGACGCCTCATCCAAAACATCAAAGAAGACGTCTGAAAAAGCATCCGCTTCAAAAGAAAAAGACGCCGCACAGGCAGACTCAGCGGAACAGCCGCGTCCAAAAAGAACATCGGGCAGATCAAAGCCGAAATTATATATTTAACATTCTTTGATATCTCACGAAAGATTAGCTATAATGAGATCAGAAGAATGCAAGATTTGAGCCGTTTAACTACGGCTTTTTATATTGCCTCTACACTCACTTTTGATAGGAGGACATCTACATTGGACGTTATCAAAATATCGCCGCGCGGCTACTGTTACGGCGTTGTTGATGCCATGGTCATAGCCAAAAACGCGTCACTCGATAAAACACTGCCAAGACCTATATATATACTGGGAATGATTGTTCATAATAAGCATGTCACAGATGCGTTTGAGGAAGACGGCATTTACACGCTTGACGGCACAAACCGTCTGGAGATTTTAAAGCAGGTGGAAAAAGGAACCGTTATTTTCACGGCTCACGGGGTATCTCCCGAAGTAAGAAAAGCCGCTGAGGAAAAAGGGCTTGTTACGATTGACGCCACATGCCCGGACGTCACGAAAACACATGACTTAATCCGAAAAGTAAAAGCTGAAGGCTATCACGTCATATACATCGGTAAAAAAGGCCACCCCGAGCCTGAGGGAGCCGTCGGCGTCGCTCCTGAAATCGTTCATCTCGTTGAAACAGAGGAAGACGTGAGAAACCTCGATATTCAGGCTGAGAAATTAATCGTTACAAACCAAACGACCATGTCCCAGTGGGACGTCCATGATATTATGGAATCAGTTCAAGAAAAGTACCCGCACGTGGAATATCATCAGGAAATCTGCCTGGCTACACAGGTTCGTCAAGAAGCTGTCTCAGAGCAGGCAAAGAAAGCGGACTTAACCATTGTTGTCGGTGATCCGAAAAGCAATAACTCCAACAGACTGGCGCAAGTGTCAGAAGAAATCGCCGGAACAAAAGCCTACCGAATCGGAGACATCAGTGAACTGAAGCTCGAATGGCTGAAAGACGTCAATACCGTCGCCGTTACCGCAGGCGCATCAACACCGACACCGATTACAAAGGAAGTCATCCGCTTTTTAGAGCAGTTTGACCACAACGATGAATCGACATGGCAGCTTGAACACAGTGTGCCGCTTAAAAAAATCCTTCCGAAAGTAAAAATAAAAAACTGAGGCCCGGGGCCTCAGTTTTTTTTATAAGAAAGTAAATGGGTTTGTATCTGTTTCGGAAGCGAAAATGCGCACATCATAGTTTTTCTCTCCGGCCATTGCCGTAAGCTTCTCAGCCGTGCCTTTTCTCATGATCTTTTCAGCATAATGCCCCGGGTCTACGACGTTTAATCCCATCATCATCGCATCATGCGCTACATGGAAATAAAGATCGCCCGTCACGTAAACATCTGCACCCTTCCGCTTTGCCTGATAAATATATTTATTTCCGTCCCCGCCAAGAACCGCGACTTTTTTCACCTTGCTGTTTCGCTCTCCGACCATCCGGACTCCGTTAACGTCAAACTTTTCTTTCACAAACAGCGCAAACTCTTCAAGCGTCATGTCTTGCTGAAGTTTTCCGATGCGGCCGAGTCCTTTTTCAAGCGGAGACTGCTCCACCGGATAAATATCATATGCCACCTCTTCATACGGATGGCTTTTTTTCAGCGCTTTTATGACGGTTCTCTCCATACTTGCCGGAAAAACGGTCTCAAGTCTCACTTCATGGACGAGCTCCAGTTCTCCCGTCTGTCCGATAAACGGTTCTGCCCCGTCCAGCGGCTTAAAGCTGCCGATTCCCTCAGAGGAGAACGCGCAATGGCTGTAATTGCCGATATGTCCCGCTCCGGCGTTGCCAAGTGCAGTTCTTACAGCTTCTTCATAGTCTTTCGGAACATATACGGCAAGTTTTTTCAGCGGGTCCGAATATGTCGGGACGAGCACTTCTGTGTCTGTCAGGCCGAGAGCTTCGGCAAGCAGATCGTTCACACCGCCGTCCGCTACATCAAGATTCGTATGAGCGGCATATACAGCAATATCATGCTTTATACATTTCTCAATCAGTCTTCCGCCAGGCTGATCAGTGGTGATCTGTTTAAGCGGCCGAAAAATCGGCGGGTGGTGGGCGATAATTAAGTCAACTTTTTTCTCAATGGCTTCATCTACCGTTTTTTCCAGAACATCCAGTGTCACCATGACATTTTTCACCGGCTTATTCAATGTACCGATCTGCAGACCGATTTTATCTCCTTCCACCGCAAAAGCCTTCGGTGAAAATTGTTCAAACAGCTGGATGATTTCCTGTCCGTTCACATGTTTAGGCATGTCCGATTACCTCCTTCAGCAGAGAAATCCGCTCTTTCAATTCAGCTAATTTTTCATGATTTTCATGCTTTGCGCTGCGGCTGATCTGTTCATAAATTTGTTCAGTATGCTTAAGTTCCTGGCTCCATTTCCGAAGAAACACTTCATTCCTCTCTTTTAATAAAAACGGACCCGCAAGCATTCCGGCAGCCATCGGCAAGTCCCGATACGGCGCATCACGGTCGCCAGTTTCCGCAACGAGGATTTCATAACACTTTCCGTCTTCCTCGAGAATCACTTCATCAAGCAGTTCATAGCCTTCCTGATACAGCCACTCTCTTATATGAACGGCATGAATATTCGGCTGCAGAATCAGCCGTTCACGCCCCGTCAATTTCGTTTTTCCGGACTCCAAAATATGAGCGATCAGCGCTCCGCCCATGCCAGCGATTGTAATGGCGCCGGCTTCTCCTTTTTCAAGGACGCTCAGCCCGTCACCTTTCCTTACGGAGATAAGAGTGCTTAAGTCCAGTTTTTCCACCTGCTGTTTGGCGGATAGAAACGGTCCGTCTGTAATTTCACCGGCGATTGCCCGGCTTGCCAAATGATTCAAAACGGCATAGCAAGGAAGATACGCGTGGTCTGACCCGATATCAGCAACCAGGGCACCCGGAGGGATATATTCCGCCACAGACTGCAATCTTTTAGATAACTTCATTTCATTCACAATATCACAACTTTTCTCAGGTTCTTTTTCCTTTACTATCATATAAAAAAACCGCCCGGAATCCAAGCGGCGGATAGAGTTTTTCATATGTCTTTTATATAGGGACCGGTAAAGCTTTATTTAATGTCAGAAACCCATTTTGCCATGTCATCCAGCTTTTCGGCCGGCACAAGGCCCGCGGGCATCCCGTTGCCGCCTTTTTCAATTTTTGTTTTAATCTCAGCGACATCTTTTCTTTTGCCGACGCCTTTTAAGTTCGGCCCTGACACACCTTCATAGTTTTCCCCGTGACATGTGATGCAGTTCGCTTTATAAATCTCTTCAGGTGAAGCGTTTGCAGTTTCCTTCTCGGCATTTTTGCTTTCACCGCCGCTTGCGATCTGATGCGCATCTCCATTGCCTTTTACAGCTAAAAAGAAAGTCAGCCCTATTCCCAGCACTGCAATGAGCAAAAAAGGAATCAGCGGATTCCACTTCATATCTCCATCCCCCTTTTTCATTCTCCCCCTATGTAAACACTTCTAATTCTAACTTATTTTTACAAAAAGTAAATGGTCTTGCTCAGCAATTTCATTGATTTCACAATTTATACAAAAAGCAAAATAACTGTTTTGTTTATCACAAAATTATCTTTATTCTATTGTATAATGAATTGTATACGCTTACAATAAAGAATATAAATAAACTTATCTCATTTTCCCCCTTTCAGGACATGCCGCATTTTTTCCGAACTCATTTGCAAAACATATGCTTATCCAGTAAAATAAAGGTATATTATCCATATATCTTATACATAAAAAAGAACGGATCAAAAAGACCCGTTCCATTCTATTCGAGAAAATCCTTCAGACGTTTGCTTCTGCTCGGATGTCTCAATTTGCGAAGCGCTTTTGCTTCAATTTGGCGAATACGCTCTCTCGTTACTCCAAACACTTTGCCGACTTCTTCCAAAGTTCTTGTGCGCCCGTCATCCAGACCGAAACGGAGACGCAGCACGTTTTCTTCACGATCTGTCAACGTATCCAGCACATCTTCCAGCTGTTCTTTTAAAAGCTCATATGCCGCATGATCCGACGGAGATGTCGCTTCCTGGTCTTCGATGAAGTCACCGAGATGTGAATCGTCTTCTTCACCGATCGGCGTTTCTAAAGAAACAGGCTCTTGAGCAATTTTTAATATTTCACGGACTTTTTCAGGCGTCAGATCCATGTCTTCAGCAATCTCTTCCGGTGTCGGCTCTCTGCCAAGATCCTGAAGAAGCTGACGCTGCACCCGGATTAATTTGTTGATGGTTTCCACCATGTGAACCGGGATACGGATTGTTCTCGCCTGGTCAGCGATGGCGCGTGTAATCGCCTGTCTGATCCACCAAGTCGCATACGTACTGAATTTATATCCTTTACGGTAGTCAAACTTCTCGACTGCTTTCATGAGACCCATGTTTCCTTCTTGGATCAAGTCTAAGAAAAGCATGCCGCGGCCGACATACCGTTTAGCAATGCTGACAACTAAACGAAGGTTTGCTTCAGCCAGTCTGCGTTTAGATTCCTCGTCACCCTCTTCAATTTTTTGAGCGTAGGTGATTTCTTCTTTAGCAGAAAGAAGATTTACCCGTCCGATTTCCTTAAGGTACATGCGGACTGGATCATTGATCTTTACACCAGGCGGTACGCTGAGGTCATTAAGGTCAAATTCTTCTTCGGCTTTGGCAAGCTGTTGAATATTAGGATCTTCCGTTTCTTCATTTTCACTAATTAATTCAACACCTTGTTCTCCTAAAAATTCATAATACTCATCCATTTGGTCTGATTCAATTTCAAAGCTGGACATGCGTTCAGCAATTTCTTCATATGTTAAAACGCCACGTTTTTTTCCAGTTTCAGTAAGCTGCTCTTTTACCTGGTCTAATGTAAGTTCTGTTTCTGTTTCGTGGGTTTGTTTATCAGCCATTATGGATCCCTCCTTCCAAAGCTTGCAACGAATTCTAAAAGCGGTATGTTTCTTATCCGCCCCGGAAGCCTTCTCTCTTTTTCAGCATGCAGGGCTGCGGATAATAAATGACAATTCATGATGAGGTTAAGCGATCTATTTGCTCCTCCGCAAGGAATCATTGCCAATCAGAACGCAAGCCTCTTTTTGGTGTTACTTTAATGATCGGTTCAATGCAACAATTTCTTGAGCCAGAGACGCAGCTTTCACGAAGTCTTTCTGCCTCTCCGCATCCGCTCTTTCTGCTTCTTTTTCCTTTATCATTGACCATTTTCGGTGATCCAACACTTTTTTTACGTAATCGGATAACTCGGCCTCTGAGAGCTCCTCGTTTACTTGGAGCATCCCTATATCTGAAAGCAGCTGGCTGATTTCCTCATCCTGCATTCTCGCCATAAGATGCTGCGGCGTCATGTCAGCGCCCTCTTCATAAACAGCGTACAGGTATGCTGCCAGCGCACGATGTCCGTCAATGTTAAATTCAAAGCCGACACGCTCAATCACTTTCTTTATGACGTTTCGGTCTCTCAGCATATGAGCGAGCAGAAGTCTTTCCGCGTTCTCATAGGCGGGACGGAGACGGCGCCGTTTCGCTTTTGTCGTCACCCGGGCCCGTCTTGTCTGCGGTTCGGCGTTTTTGTCGCCGGGGGCGTTTTGTCTGGCGTAGATGGAAAGCTGTTCCGTCAAAGATTCTACCGAAAGAGAAAATTCCGAGGCGAGCTGCTTCACATACATTTCCTGCTCAAGCGACCCGGAAAGAGCGCTGATTTCTTTCAGCACCTCTTTCATGTAAGCGAGCCGGTCTCCTTCGTCAGATAAGTTTTTCCCTTTGCGGAAATACTGCATTTTAAAAGCCATGACCGTAACGCTTGCATCAATGATTTCGGTCCGGAATTTTTCTCCGCCCCGGGTTCTGATATAATCATCAGGATCAAGCCCGTCAGGCAGCATGCTTACTCTTACCTTACAATCGGCTTTCTGGAGCAGGCCGGCCGCTTTCAGCGTAGCTTCGTACCCGGCTTTATCCGAATCGTAGCAGAGAATGACCTCCTGAACATTTCTCCTGAGGATTTTCACATGCTCTTCGGTGAGCGACGTCCCCATTGTGGCGATACTTTCTTTTACGCCTGAGCTGACGGCGGATATGACGTCAGCGAAGCCTTCAAACAGAACGGCTCTCTCCTCTTTCCTGATCGGCAGGCGCGCCTTATGAAAGTTATACAGCAGCTTAGATTTATGAAACAGCGGCGTTTCCGGGCTGTTCATATATTTCGGCTGCTGGCTTCCGAGCGCCCTTCCTGAAAAAGCCGCCACGGCTCCGTGGTGATCATGAATGGGAAACATAATTCTGTTTCTGAAACGGTCAAAATACCCGCTGCCGTCTTCCCTTCTGATCAGCAGACCCGCTTTTTCCATCAGTTCTTCCTCAAAACCGCGCTTTTTCAAGAATTTCGTCATGAAATCCCAGGAATCCAGCGCGTAGCCGATTTCAAACTCATCTATGAGCTCTTTCGTAAAACCCCTTGATAAAAGGTAATCTAACGCTTCCTGGCCTTCCTTTGTATTTATTAGCAAATGATGGTAAAATTTCTTCAGAAGCTCGTGGGCTTCCGCCATCTTCTGCTCTCCGGAAGATTCAGGCCTGGATGCAGAGTGAATCGTTATATCATCAGGGAAATCAATCTGATATTTATCCGCAAGGTGAGAAACAGCTTCCGTAAATGAATAGCCTTCCATCTGCCGTAAGAAAGAGAAAACGTTCCCGCCCGCACCGCATCCGAAGCAATGAAAGATCTGCTTATCGCTGGAGACGGAAAACGAGGGCGTGTTTTCCCCGTGAAACGGACAGAGCCCAAAGTAGTTGCGGCCTTGCTTTTTCAATTGGACATAATCACCTATGACTTCAACAATGTCTGCTGACTGCTGCACCTGATTAACTACTTCATCTGGTATGCGGTTTCCCATCTTATAACACTCCGTCGTACATTATTCGATGCTTTGATTTGAAATCCCTTCATCATTCGACAGGATTTTTTTAAGCAGGGTAACAAATCGATTCCGATCTTCTTTATTTAATTTTTTAGGTCCTTTGGAATGAATGCCGCTTCTTCTCATTTTGCCTGACATATGACGGCTCATCAGAGCGAAGTCAATCGTGTCTTCAGTATAAGAACGGCCCCTTTCCGATAAGACGGCAATATTTCTGTTCAGCAAAAGAGAGGCTAAACCGATATCCTGCGTGACTACGACGTCTCCCGATCTCACATGGTTTGCGATATATAAATCTGCCGCTTCTTTATGAGGATCAACGTATACCCAGTTCTCGTCTTTGCTTCTGGAAAGCTGGTAGTGTTCAAATGATGCGACGAAAATAACCCGAACGCTGTATTGCGATGCAATGAGCATTATTTCCTCTTTTACGGGGCATGCGTCTGCATCGACAAAAATCGTCTTTTCTTTTTCATTTAGAAGACTAATTCTCCATCCCTCCATCAATCTCCTGCATAAAAACAAGCGAAATCGCATATGCTCCATGACTGCGGATCTATTTTGAGCTTTGTCGAAAAATTTCCGGGAGTTATTCTTGACATCTTACCCATAATAGTTTATTCGTATCACACGAAGCTTAAACCTAAAAATAAACATTTTATCACAATTTTTTATTATAATACAAACTTCGCGAAGATGCCATCCTTTTTGTTTATTCCCTATTTGCATACCCAAAAACCCAGGATAAAGCGTCCTGAGTTATCGGCCCTTTGTTTTGAGATGATGAATGATGTTCGCTGTTTCCTCGACCGCTTTATTCGAAACGTCAACGACTTGGCAGCCGATCCGGTCCACGATTTTCTCAAAATACTCCAGCTCTTCTTTAATTCTGTTGATATTGGCGTAAATGGCTTTGTCATTTAAGCCGAGAGATTTTAACCGTTCTTTTCGTATATGGTTCAGTTTATCAGGGCTGATTTTTAAGCCGATGCATTTTTTCGGATCAACGCTGAACAGTTCTTCCGGCGGATCGACCTCAGGAACGATCGGCACATTGGCCACTTTCAGACGCTTATGGGCAAGATATTGTGATAATGGGGTTTTAGACGTTCTGGATACTCCGAGCAGGATGATATCGGCTTTTAAAATGCCTCTTGGATCTCTGCCATCGTCATATTTGACGGCAAACTCAATCGCCTCGACCTTTTTGAAATAATCTTCATCAAGCTGACGGACGCGGCCCGGTTCATATTTGGCGGTCAGACCGTAAGCCGATTCCATTTTATCGATGAGCGGACCGATAATATCGTAATACAGCACATTCGCTTTTTCCGCTTGTTCAACCAGGTATTTGCGCATTTCAGGAACAACGAGCGTAAAACAAATAATGCCGCCGTCCGCTTTGGCGAGAGACACGACTTCATTAATGGTGCCGATATCTTCCACATAAGGTATTCTTCTGATATGCGTATCATCGGCTGAGCCGTTAAACTGGCTGAGCGAGGCTTTTACAACGAGTTCGGCGGTTTCTCCGACTGAGTCTGATACTACATAAATGATGCGATTGTCCATGTTATCCCCCCGTTAGTTTTCAAGCTTATATGATTTCATTTTCTGATAAACTGACAAGTATCTTAGTCATATTCGTTTTGGTAAACCGGCCGATGACCTCAAAGCCTTTATCCGTATCTTTAATAACGGGCAGGGCATCGATCTGTTTTTCAATTAAATACTTGGCGATGTCCATCACATAATCGTCACGCCGGCAGACGGCGATATTCGGCATTCTTGTCATGATAATATGAACCGGTATTGAGGCAAGTTCCTGCTGGCCGATGCTCGCCCGCAGCAAATCTTTGCGTGACAGCACACCGACTAAGACAGCATCACGATCTACGACAAATAACGTGCCGACATCTTCTAAAAACATGGTGCAGATGGCATCGTATACCGAGACATTCTCATTGATGACAACAGGGATCGATTGAAAATCTTTCACTTGCAGCTTTTTCAGTTTATCCGCAAGCAGCTGATTTCCCGTTTTCCCCGTATAAAAATAACCGACCCGCGGACGGGCCTCTAAGAAGCCTGACATGGTGAGTATGGCCAAGTCCGGCCGCAGCGTGGCCCTCGTTAAATTGAGCTGTTCTGCGATATGCTCTCCGGTAATCGGGCCGTTTTCCTTTACAATCTGTAAAATTTGTTCTTGCCGTTTATTTAATTCGATCGTACTCACCACCTTTATGGAAGGGTTTCTTTATCTATGTTTTCATTCTGTGATGTTTATGTAAAAGGGGAAAAGACGATTGCCGATCACACAGCAACCGTCTTTTTCTTTATTTTACAATAAGATGATTCATATTAGCAAAAGACTTGATCACATCTGCAAGAGCGGTCATTTGCGCTAAACGGTTGGTTTTTAATGTTTCATCGTCCGCATTTACCATCGTGTGATTAAAGTAGTCTTCGATCGGCTCCTTTAATCCGCTGAGCACGGCAAGCGCCTGTTCATAGTTTTTGGAGGCAAAGCTTTCCCCGACACTGTCTTTTGTTTTTTGATAAGCGTCAAACAGCTTTTTCTCCTGTTCATTTTCAAACAGATCCGGCTTGACATCGCGGCTCTCGCCTTTTTTGCTGATGGAGATGACCCGGCCGAGTGATTCAGCCGTTTCTTTAAAGCCGGGTGTGCCAAGGTGCTTCTCAAGCACTCTTGCCTTATGAACGGCTGCATACGGCTCAAGCTCTGTGCTGTCCAGAACGGCTTCAATAACGTCATGACGGATGTCTTCAGCGTTTAAGACGTATTTCAGACGCTGTGTAAAGAAATCGAGGAGCTCATTTTCTTTTTCCGTTTCTGTCAATGACAGCAGCTCTTTAAACGAAATGCTCCAATTGCGGTCGATCAGAATGGAAACGATGCCGCTTGCCTGACGGCGCAATCCGTACGGATCCTGAGAACCTGTCGGAATTACGTCAATGCTGAAGAAGGAAGCAATCGTGTCCAGTTTATCAGCTAAAGCCACGACCGCGCCGGTAAAGGTTGAAGGCACTTCTCCCCCGGCCGCTCTCGGCATATAGTGCTCATTGACAGCGGCAGCGACGGCATCATCTTCACCGAGCATGCGCGCATATTTTTCTCCCATTACGCCTTGAAGCTCAGGGAACTCATAGATCATATGTGTAACCAGGTCAAATTTAGAAATTTCTGCGGCGCGCTTCACAAGTTTTTGCGTCTGTTCATCCGCTTTCAGGCGGACGGCAAGTTTGCCCGCAATGGCGGCCACTCTTCTTACTTTATCTCCAAGGGAGCCGAGCTCTTCATGGAAAACGATATTTTCCAGTTTCTTCACGTTTTCATCAATGTTCAGCTTTTGGTCTTCTTTGTAGAAGAACGCAGCATCTGAAAGCCTTGCTCTCAGCACTTTCTCGTTTCCGCGGGCAACATTTTCAATTGCATGGCTGTTCCCGTTTCTTACCGTAATAAAATGAGGCAGCAGATTTCCGTTTTCATCTTTTACCGGGAAGTAGCGCTGATGCTCTTTCATTGTTGTTACAAGCACTTCTTCAGGGATAGAAAGAAATTCGGATTCAAAAGATCCGTAAAGCGCTGTCGGGTATTCCACCAGATGGTTGACTTCGTTCAGCAGGTCCTCATCGATCGGAATATTCCATTTCTTCTCGGCCGCAAGCGCGTCCAGCTGGCTTTGGATCATTTGTTTGCGTTCTTTCGGGTCAGCAATGACGCTTTGTTCTTTCAGCAGCTTTTCGTATGATGCCGGTGCATCAACAGATACTTCTTGGCCGAGAAAGCGGTGTCCCTGCGTGTGCCGGCCCGTCTCGACATTTGTGATTTCAAACGGGATGACGTCTTTCCCAAAGAGAGCGGCAATCCATTTGATCGGACGGATATAGCGCAGATCCTGCGTGCCCCAGCGCATGTTTTTCGGAAAATGCATTCCGGCAATCAAATTTTCCAGCTGCGGTAAAAGTGTCTTCGTCTCTTGTCCCGCCTGGAATTTTTGAACGAAGACATATTCCGTGCCGTTTACATCTTTTATATACAGGTCATCCACTTCGGCGCCTTGGCCTTTTGAAAATCCGATAGCGGCTTTTGTCCAGTTTCCGTCAGCATCCTGAGCGATTTTTTTCGCCGGGCCTTTTGCTTCTTCCTGAATATCAGCCTGTTTTTCTGCTACGTCTTTTATATATACTGCCAGACGTCTCGGCGTATTAAAAAGTTTCACTTCGCCGTGGGCGATATTTTTTTCAGCCAGCCAGCCGGTCAGCTTTTCACCGAGCTGCACCATGCTGTCATGTAAAAACCGCGCCGGCATTTCCTCGAGTCCGATCTCTAAAAGCAAGTCTTGTTTACTCATGGGAAGAGCCCTCCTCTTTAAGCATTGGGAACCCTAATTTTTCCCGTTCTTCATAATACGTTTTTGCCACTTTTCTCGCTAAGTTGCGGACACGGCCGATATAACCCGTCCGCTCTGTCACCGAGATCGCGCCTTTTGCATCGAGCAGATTAAATGTGTGAGAGCATTTCAGCACATAATCATAGGCCGGATGCACGAGCCCGTTATCCATTTGTCTGATCGCTTCTTTTTCATAGGTGCTGAACAAATGGAAAAGCATATCCACGTCAGATGTTTCAAAAGTATAAACGGAATGCTCATATTCAGCCATCATAAATAAATCTTTCACAGTAAATCCTGACGTCCATTCAAGATCAAAGACGTTTTCTTTATCCTGAATATATGACGCGAGACGTTCAATACCATATGTGATCTCAACGGATACCGGTTTACATTCAATTCCGCCCACCTGCTGGAAGTATGTAAACTGAGTAATTTCCATCCCGTCAAGCCATACTTCCCAGCCGAGACCTGCACAGCCTAAAGACGGGTTTTCCCAGTTGTCTTCTACGAAACGGATATCATGTTCAAGCGGGTCAATGCCGAGCGCACGCAATGAATCAAGGTAAAGCTCTTGAATGTTATCAGGCGACGGCTTGATAATGACTTGGAATTGGTGATGCTGATAGAGCCTGTTCGGGTTTTCACCGTACCGTCCGTCCGCAGGCCGTCTGGACGGCTCAACGTAAGCCACTCTCCACGGTTCCGGCCCGATGCTTCGTAAAAATGTATACGGGCTCATTGTGCCTGCGCCTTTCTCCACATCATACGACTGCATGAGCACACAGCCTTCATTCGACCAGTGCTTCTGCAAGGTTAAAATCATATCTTGAATGTTCATTTCAAGCACCTCCACTTTCTCCATTCTTTTACAAGTGCGGCGGCAACCAAAAAACTCCCGTCTCTATGCTTGCCGGCCGCAAACATAGGGACGAGAGTTCTCCCGCGGTTCCACCCTAGTTGCTGAGGATGTGAATCACTCAGCCTCTTTTTAAAGGGTTGCTCGAGAATGCCTTTCGTTGCGCGCTCATCCTTAGCTTACACTGCCCTAAGGTCGCTTGTATGAGTTGGACGCAAGTACTTCTTTCTGTCACTGCAACATATTTTATAATAAATGATCATATAAAAAGATGGGCAGAATGTCAACTTTTGTTTTCATCCAAAAGGTTCTTCATGCTTTCCATCTGATCTAAAAACCGTTTTGACTTTAAATAAAGTCCTGAATATTCCTCGTAATACAGATCAATGACCCGTTTAATTTCGTTTTTGGTTTCCTGTTTTAACGAGACGCTGCCGAGCCTTCCGATATCAAAGTAATAAAAAAGCCTTAGCAGCCTTGCCGTTTGCGGCGAAATCGGAACTCTGTACGGATCCTTTTCAAAGCAGCGGTGGCAGATAAACCCGTTATCTCTTATCGAAAAATGAAACGTCCCTTCCCCGCTTTTGCAGTGGACACAATGATTCAGCTCCGGATACAGCCCCATGACGCCGAGCATTTTCATCTGCACGATGAAGGTGATCACGTCCGGGTCAGTCCCGTCATTCAGCCTCTTAAAGGATTCGAGAATCAATTCGAATAAATAGGGGTTCGGTTTCTTCTCTTCCGTTCCTTTGTCAGTGAGTTCAGCGATAAAAGCGGCATACGCCGTCAAAAATAAATCTTCTCTGATCGTTCTCATGCTGAGAATCATTTCACCCTGCTGGAGCGTGCCGAGTCCGGATGTTCTTTGCATTAAAAATGACCCGTACAAAAACGGCTGGCTGACTGCTGACAGCCGGCTGGCTGACTTCCTGGCGCCCCTTGCCATGACGCCGATTTTGCCGTGTTCCCTCGTCAGCAATGTCACGATTTTATTCGTCTCCCCGTAGTCATTCGTACGGAGCACGATTCCTTCACATTTAGTCAGCATTTCCGCACCTTCCAACAACGGGAGGGGCCAAGAGGTTTACAAAATTGGAAAATCAATTCGGGCTAGCTCATCTTCCGGTTCTTCGGGTCTTTCCAGGTTCTCTTTTTCCAGTTCTTTAAAAAGAAGGTACGTATCAACACTTCCTGTTTGAGAAAATACGTTCCAGGTAAAATTCAACACAAAAAACCCACCTTTCATCATTAAACTAGCTTTGCAATCCAAATTCTTACCCTTATCTTGACCTGATGTCCTCCTTTTCATGTTAAACAAATTTTGCTAACGAATCCCTGCTTCTGTGAGGTAATCTCACACCTCAGGCATGCGCCTTAGATGAATTAATATTCATCCTCTTTAAAGCCGAAATCACGCAGCTGAGACATTTTATTCCGCCAGTCCTTCTGCACCTTCACCCATAATTCCAGGTAAACGCGTGAGCCCAAAAGAGCTTCAATATCAGCCCGCGCTCTTTTGCCGACTTCTTTCAGAAGCGCTCCTTTTTTGCCGATGACAATGCCTTTTTGAGAATCCCGCTCGACCACAATGGTGGCGGCGACATGGACGGAGCCGTTTTCCTGCCCTTTAATGGACTCGATGGCGACAGCGATGCTGTGCGGCACTTCTTCCCTTGTCAGATGGAGCACCTTTTCCCTGATCAGTTCAGAAATAATGAACCGCTCGGGATGGTCAGTCACCTGATCGCTCGGATAGAACTGAGGCCCTTCCGGTAAATACGCTTCAATCTGCGCGAGAAGGGTTTCGACGTTGTTCCCTTCCAAAGCTGAGATCGGCACGATTTCCTTAAACGGATAGCGCGTACGGTACTCATCAATTAACAGAAGCAGCTGGTCAGGGTGGATCTTATCAATTTTGTTTACGATCAGAAAGACCGGCGTGGACGTCTGTCCGAGCTTTTCAATGATAAACTCGTCGCCTTTTCCGTACCCTTCTTCGGCGTTAATCATAAATAACACCAAGTCAACTTCTTTCAGCGTATTCTGCGCCACTTTCATCATAAAGTCGCCAAGCTTGTGCTTTGGTTTGTGAATGCCCGGTGTATCAATAAAAATGGTCTGCGACGTGCCGGTTGTCAGCACTCCTTGGACTTTATTTCTTGTCGTCTGGGGTTTGTCGCTCATGATGGCGATCTTTTGACCGATGACCCTGTTTAAAAAGGTAGACTTTCCTACGTTCGGTCTTCCGATGATAGATACAAATCCTGATTTAAAGCTTTCGTTCGTCATGTAAATCCTCCGATGAAAATGCGCCCGGCAATAATTCTTCCGCAGTCATTTCTTTTATTTGTCCTTGTAAGTTGGTCAGAATAACAAGCATATCCTTTGAGCACAGCTCGGAAATTACTTGCCTGCAGGCTCCGCACGGCGAAACCGGTCCCGGAGTATCCGCAGCCACGGCGAGCATCGCAAATTCCGTATCCCCCTCGGAAACAGCTTTGAATATCGCCGTGCGTTCAGCACAGTTGCACATGCTGTATGCCGCATTTTCAATGTTGCAGCCTCTGTACACTTTTCCGTCTTTGGTAAGAAGAGCGGCTCCCACTCTGAAATTTGAATACGGCACATACGCTGTGTCCCGCGCTTTTAATGCTTCTGCAATCAATTCTTGTCTGTTCATGTGTACTTAATTCCTCTCTTACCTTTATCCTGTATGATACCGCTGTCACTTTTATTTTACATAATTATGATTGGTTTTTCACGCCCATTTTTGGCAATGTAAAATAATTGTAAGAATCTTCTGCTAACATATCTTCGGCAAGAAGATGAGTAAACCAATGATACACGATATTACGGCAAAGACGCAAACGGCTCCGGCGGCCGCGTCCTTTGCCGCTTTTGCGAGCGGGTGATACTGATCGGTAACTAAATCCACAACATGCTCTATCGCCGTATTTAAAAGCTCCAAAGCAAGCATCCCTCCGATCAGCATCAAAACAACGGCCCATTCGGCTGTGCTCAGCCCGGTGAGAAAACCGCAAACGATAACGGCGCAGGCCGCGGTAATATGAAATTGAAAATTCCGCTCTGACCGCGCCGTTTTCCAGATTCCCCTCCATGCATGGACAAAGCTCTTCAGGAACCTGCTCCACTCGTTTTTATGATCTCGTGAGTCCATACTCATCCAGCAAATCCTTTTGCTTTGAAAACATTTCTTCCTCTTCTTCTTTTGTCATGTGATCATAGCCAAGCAAATGCAAAAAGCCGTGGACGGCCAGAAAACCGAGCTCTCTCATAAATGAATGGCCGTACTCTTCCGCCTGCTCTTTCGTTCTGTCAGCGCTGATGATAATATCTCCTAAAACAGGCGGCATGTCGGCGCCTACGATTTCAACCTCGTCTTCGCCTTCTTCTTCAAGCGCAAACGAAATGACGTCAGTCGGAGTGTCTTTTCCCCGGTAGTCTCTGTTGATTTCTCTGATTTCCTCATTTGTCACAATCGTGACCGATACTTCAGCCTGATCCTGAACGCCTTCTTTTTCCGCCGCGAATTGGAGCAGCTTCTCCACTTCTTGGAGCGCATCAGCTGAGACGCTGTTCGTTTCATCAATAATATCTATGAGTAAACCCATTTATTTCACCTTCTTCGTAGCCTCCGGATATTCAATCCGGGAGTGGAAAATTCCTTTTAAAGTCGCACATAGTGTTTTTGCGATCGTATCCAGTTCTCGGAACGTGAGATCACATTCTGAGAATTGTCCGTCCTGAAGCTTGTCGGATATAATTCCCCGCACCAGTTTTTCGATCCGCTCGGGATTGGGGTTATGCATGGAACGGACGGCGGCTTCAACGCTGTCGGCCACTGAGATAATAGCCGCTTCTTTCGATTGCGGCTTCGGCCCCGGGTAGCGGAACTCTTTCTCTGTAATCTGGTCGCCCTTTTCTTTCGCTTTATAATAAAAGAATTTCAAAAGGGACGTTCCGTGATGCTGCTCCGCGATATCCACAAGCTCTTTCGGAAACTTATAGCTTCTGAGCATATTCGCACCGTCTGTCGTATGTGCGATAATGATATTTTTGCTGAGCTGCGGAGACAGCTTGTCATGCGGATTATCCATATTCATCTGATTTTCAATAAAATATTGCGGACGTTTCGTTTTGCCGAGATCGTGATAATACGCTCCGACCCGTGCTAAAAGACCGTTTGCCCCTACGGCTTCACAAGCCGCTTCCGATAGATTTGCCACCATGACGCTGTGATGATATGTACCGGGTGTTTCCGTTAAAATCTTTCGAAGCAGGGGATGATTCGGATTAGACAGTTCAATCAGTCTCATCGTTGAAAGAATGCCGAATCCCGTCTCAAAAAACGGCATCAGACCGATAATCAAAACGGATGAAGCAAGTCCCGAGACGACCCCCATCAGCATCAGCGTTCCGATTTCAACCGGTGACAGCGCCGTATTTTGTATTAATAAAAGCGACAGCACGATAATCATATTAATAAATGAGACGAACAGTCCCGTCTGCAATATTTTTGATCTCGCATTATGTTTTCCCAAAAACAGAATGCCTGAAATGCTGCTGATTAAATAGTAAATGCCGATGACGTAATTAAATGTTCCCGTCACACCCTGATTAAACATCATACTGCCGCAGATCGCCAGAATGATGCTTCCTAAAATGGCGAGCCTTTCATTGAGCAGCAGCCTGATTAAAATCGCGCCGGCGGCGATCGGCACAAGATAGCCGATATTGGTGTATTCAATCTTCTGAAAGAGACTGACGACTTCCATAATGACGAGAATAAGCGTTGTAATGATAGAAAACAGCAAAAGAGATTTATTTTTCAGCTTAAGCTCCTGCTGCTGTTTCTCAAAATAGTAGACAAGCGTGGCGATAAACAGACCGATCATCAGAAGCAGACCGCTGATCGGTTTTAACAGGTTGGAATTATTCAAAAGACCCGTCAGTTCAAGCTTCCTGTATACTTCCCGGTCGATCAGATCATTCTCTTCCACGAGAACCTGTCCCTGTTTGATCTGTACCGGCTGGACGCTGTCTGACGCTTCCTGGCGTTTCTCATCGGTCGCTTTCGGATCAAATACGTAATTCGGGATGACCGCGTATTTTCCGATTTCAGTCGCAGCCGCTAAATATTTTGACGGCACAGAAGCGCTTTTCAGCTCTTTTGCGACCTTATCCTTCGCTTCAGCAAGCTTTTCAGAAGGAATTTCACTGCTCATCACCGTATTCACCGCGGTAATGACGGAATCCCTCACAAATGAGAAATCTTCATTGTTTGCATGGAGAAGCGATTTAATGGCATCTTCCGAGACGGATTCATTGACATCCTGTGTCAGCTTGTTTTTCACCGATTTTACCAGTGATTTTTCCGAAGGTGACTTTTTGTCTTTTTCCGCATCTTTTTTCACTTCGCCGATGCTGTCAAAAATGGAAGTGATCAGGTCAAGCCGGTTGTCGGTATAGCCTTTTTTCAGAGTGTATTGGTCTTCCACCGCATCTTCGGCCGCCTGCTTTTTCGATTCCGTCGCCTGCTGATCTTCCACTGTGGCGGGCGCGTAAATCGTCTTATCACTGACTGCAAACAAATCCAAATTAAGTGATTCAGGTTTTACATGAATAAAGAGCAAACCAAACATGATCGCTGAAAGCAGCAGGTACAGCAGCACATGGGCTGAGCGGGCATGTCTGAAACTGCGGAACCGTTCCCGGGCGCTTTTGCCCTTTCCCTTCTTTTTCAAAACAAGAACCTCCTCCCTGAAACATCAGGAACACATCATATAAAAATGACCCGATAACGGGAGATCGGGTCATTTTTGCATTACTTTTGCTTATCATAAGCTTCAATAATTTTTGCAACAAGCGGATGCCTGACCACATCTGTCTGGTCAAGTTCAATCACGGAGATGCCGTTTACGTCCTTCAGCATGTCCTTCGCTACTGCAAGTCCCGATGTGACGCCTTTCGGCAGGTCAATTTGGCTTACGTCGCCCGTAATGATCATTTTAGAGCCAAAACCCAATCTCGTCAAAAACATTTTCATTTGAGCGGGAGTGGTATTCTGGGCTTCATCAAGAATCACATACGCGTCGTCAAGCGTCCGCCCTCTCATATAGGCAAGCGGGGCGATTTCGATAACCCCTCTTTCCATAAGACGCTCCGTATGGTCGCTTCCGAGCACATCATGGAGCGCGTCATACAGCGGGCGCAGATAAGGATCTACTTTTTCCTTTAAATCTCCGGGCAGAAAGCCGAGGCTCTCGCCGGCTTCCACAGCGGGTCTTGTTAAAATGATTTTTTTAATGTGGCCGTTTTTTAAAGCGTGCACCGCTTTTACGACCGCCAAATAAGTTTTGCCGGTTCCCGCCGGCCCGATGCCGAACACCATGTCGTTTTTCTTCATCGCCGCCACATATTCTCTTTGGCCGATGGTTTTGACACGGATCGGTTTGCCTTTAGCCGTTTTCGTTATTTCCTCTTCATACATGCTTTCAAAATAGTCCAGTTCATCTTTTTTTGCCATTTTCACGGCATACAGCACATCACGTTCCGAAATCTCGATCCCCTTGCGAATTAAAGTAAGGAGCGAGCCCAATAATCTGTCAGCGATCTCAAATGTTTCATCATTCCCGGAAACGTAAATGGTTTCACCGCGTGTGATGAGGCTAATGCCCAGATCCTTCTCCATTAAATGTAAAAAAGCATCTTGGCTGCCGAACAAAGAAAGTGCTTCGTCCGGGCTTTTCAGTTTGTGATTAATCGCAAGTAAATGTTCTGCCATTCTTTAGTCTCCCTGAACAATAGGTGTGGTTTGAACGATATCTTCTATAACTTGGTAGAGAATAATCAACTTTACTTTACCATTCTCAACGGATTGGTGCAAAACTTTTTCACTTTCCACCTCTCCGCTGCCGTTTAATCGCTTTTCTACATCTTGTCTTCCCATTTTGATACCGGCCTGAACCGCTTCGCCTTTCGTATAAGTCCGCACGGATGTTTCACTTTCTCTTGTCTGTTCTTGAACGTAAGAAACCGGAAGCTTCATCCCCAGAAATTGAAACGGATGCTTTTCTTCCTCTGTTTTCGGATGTTTCAGCGGCTTCTCATTAAATTCAAAGCCCCAAAAAGGCACGCCCCATGATCCGAAAGACAGCTTGTGCTTCGTCCTTACTTTACCCGTATATAGCGTAAATGATGTTTCAAGAGGCACGGTTACTTCTGACTTGTACCATGTTTCTCCGTAAATTTCCGCTTTTGAGGCAACTTTCCGGTCTTCATTTCCGATCAGTCCTGAGACGAGGAGCTGTCCTTTGTCAACATGATCGTTCACAAAAGCCATCGGCTGCCCCTTTTGCACGAACATCCTTTTGATGACCGCCTTCTTTTTGGCAACGATATGGCGGGGGCTCACGTACTTTTCTTTTGTCGGTTCGTTTTTTTCGACCACTTTCATATGAAGGGCTGTCCCGTTCAATTCCACACCGACCCACGTAATATTATCGATACCGTTTGTTAATGATTTTTGAATTTTCTCCGGCGTCATCATTAAAAATTGCAAACGGCCTTTTTTTACACCGATTTCTTCAAGGTGCTTTACCATCTGATGCTCGGTCTCTGGCTTGGCCCCTTTAATATCAATTTCCCAAATCATGTTGGACAAAAGAAACAATATAACAAAAAATATCACAAATCCCGCAGTGAAACCCAGATTTAATTTTGATTTGAGAAGCAGAAAGGGAAGACCCTTTCTTTTTGTAAAGCTTGCTTTGCATTCATGTTTTCTGATGACTCTTCTGAAAGCATGTACATCTTGAAGCTGAATCATCAGCAGAACACAGTCTTGCTTTTTTTTCACCGCAAAGATGGCGATTCCGTTTCTCGTGCATTCATTCAGCAGCCGTTCAATTCCTTTTCCTTTGACTTCCATTTGGACTTTACCCGAAAAAAATGACAGCCATTTGTTTTTCACATTATTTCCCCCCGGCTTTATGAATCGACATATCGTACGTGATCTATCGTGCCTTCCAAAAGGATTTCCTCAGGAAGGATTGCCTTAATGACCAAGTTTTTTCCTGATATGATACACTGCCCCTGCTTGAGCATCAGCCTGACTTCTTCTTCGCTGAACAGCAGGAGGCCTCTGTGATTCTCTATGTAGATATGAAGTCTGCCGACCATCGTAATACGAGGCAGATCCATCATAACGTCCGGGGGAATTTCCAATGCTCTTGTCAGCCATGCCTTTACACGATTCTTTCTTTGCCCCATAAAAAAAGAACCCCCTTTCATCTCATATGTATGATTTGAAAAGGGGTTCTAACACTTTATTTTTTACCGATGTTCCGCATGGTCCGGTGCGGTTTTTTTGCACGGGGCGGCCCCAAAACCTCACTGAATATAATGCCTTGGACCGCAGTTTCTTTATTTATTTTGAGGGCTGATTTCTTCAGAGACGCGTTTCGTGCGCGTGGGGATGTCAGCTTATGTTCAAGCCCGTTAAACATCTGCTCCGTCTCCGAAAGGCGCTGTTCAGCTTCCCTTCTTTTTTGCTCAAAAGGGTTCTCTTCTGAAACGGCAGGCAATTCTTCCGCTTCCGGCTTATGCTCTTTCTGCGGCTGTTTTTGATCCTGCTTTTTTGCCTGATTTCCGGGACGTGTACCCGGCGGACATTTTTCATCTTTGTTTTTCTTGCCGAATATTGCCGATATAATGCCGATGACGGCGGCAATGACGAGCGGATTTGTCAGAATCTCGTGCATATAGCGGCTCCCTCCTTAATAGAGAGGTTATTGTTGGTCTTCATCTTGCTGGTCATTCGTCAGCTTGCCGATAGAATCCCTCATGTCCGTATCCGCGTCGATATTTTTTATGTTCATATAGTCCATGACGCCGATGTTTCCTTCACGCAACGCTTCTGCCATCGCAAGCGGCACTTCGGCTTCTGCTTCCACGACTTTCGCACGCATTTCTTCTACGCGAGCGCGCATTTCCTGCTCTTGGGCGACCGCCATGGCGCGGCGCTCTTCCGCTTTGGCCTGCGCAATGTTTTTGTCTGCTTCTGCCTGATCCGTCTGAAGAATCGCTCCGATGTTTTTGCCGATATCAACGTCGGCGATGTCAATCGAAAGAATTTCAAATGCAGTGCCTGAATCCAGCCCTTTGCCAAGTACGGTCTGCGAAATCATATCAGGGTTTTCAAGTACTTTTTTATGATTGTGTGAAGAACCGATTGTCGAGACAATCCCTTCTCCGACACGGGCGACAACCGTCTCTTCTCCCGCTCCTCCGACAAGGCGCTCAATATTGGCTCTTACCGTGATTCTGGCTTTTGCTTTTACTTCAATTCCGTCCATGGCGACACCCGCGATAAACGGTGTTTCAATGACCTTCGGATTGACGCTCATCTGTACGGCTTCCAATACATCACGCCCGGCCAGGTCAATGGCTGCGCAGCGTTCAAATGTCAGCTCAATATTGGCGCGCTGTGCCGCAATCAGGGCATTGACCACCCTGTCGACATTACCTCCGGCCAGATAATGGCTTTCGAGCTGATTTGTTGTTGCGGATAGGCCGGCTTTGTGCGCTTTAATTAACGGATTGACAACGCGGCTTGGTATGACGCGCCGCAGCCTCATCCCGACCAAAGTGAAAATGCTGATTCTGACTCCTGCCGCAAGCGCCGAAATCCATAGCATCACCGGTACAAAGGTGAAGAATATGGCTAACACAATAATGGCAGCAGCAACTAATGCTAAAATCGCCAAACTTGACAGTTCCATCTAATTCCTCCTCAAGGTTATCATCTATATTTCTCTCACGACAATGCGTGAGCCTTCCGCTTTCACTACTTTCACCTGTCTGTCTTTTTCAGTGAATGATCCTTCCGAGACGACATCCAGACGTTCATCATCAATAATGACGGTGCCTGACGGTCTGAGGGCTGTAGCGGTAACGCCGACTTTTCCCAACAGCTCCGTCCGGTTCTGATTTGAAACATAACCGCTCTCCGTGCTTGTTGAATCAGTTAATATTAATTTTTTAAAGAATTTCATTCGTTTCCCCAACACCCTTGTTAATATGATAAAGGCTGTAATAGACACAGCAATGGCGATCAAGAGAGAAACCGCCATTACGGTAAAGCTACCCGCAGCGAGAAAGAGGCTCGCGATGACGCCTGCAATACCGATAAGACCGATTATGCCTCCGGGCAGGAATATCTCTAAAAGGATAAAAACGAAGCCCGCGCAAAATAAGAATACGCTGTCATAGCCGGCGAATCCGGCAGCGATATGCCCGGTGAAAAACAGCAGCATGGCCGTCAGTCCGACGGCACCCGGTATCCCGAGGCCCGGCGAGAACAATTCAATGGTCAAACCAAGCAAAGCAAGCGTTAATAAGACGGGGACAACAAACGGATTTGTCAGCCATCGGCCCAGTTTGCCGACGAAACCTTCTTCTGCATGGTGAACATCCGCTTTGTCAAAACCGAGCTTTGTATATAGAGCATCAAGGTTTGAAACCGTGCCCTCCGAATATCCGACTTCCTTGGCTTTTTCAGCTGTCAGTGTCAGCAGTTTTCCCTTTGGGGCGCCCGCTTCCTTTGCATTAATGGCGGGATCTGCCATGGCCAGGGCGTATTTCGGATTTCGGTTGTTTTTAACCGCTGCGTCCTCCATTTCTGCATGCCACAGTGATTGGGCCTTTTTGTCCGCCGCGTTTCCTTTTCCGTCGATGATGGCTGCGGCACCCATTTTTCCGCCCGGCGCCATGTAGATTTCATCTGCCTGAAGCGCTATATACGCTCCGGCAGAAAGCGCCCGTTTATTAACGTAAGCGGTAACAGGCACATCCGCGCGGCCGATGATATCCGCAATATCCAAGGCTGATTGAACGGCGCCTCCCGGTGTATTGATGTCAAGAATAATGTGTGACGCGCCGGACTCCTTCGCTTCTTTGAAAGAACGCGATAAAAACGAGGCGAGCCCCTGTTCGACATTTTTCTCAACCGGGATGACATAAACCGATGGGTGATCAGCTTTCACGTTCAATTGAACCCCTAATAAAGATAATACAAATAAGCCCAATAGAGCAACAGCAATTCCGGTTTTTTTTCGGAACAAGGCAAATATACCCTCCTTCCCGTTTCGTTCTTCTTTATATACGTAACAAATGTACTTTAGTTTCATTTTTTTATGTATAAAAAAAGACATCTCTCAAGGAAAGATGTCTTTTTTCTTGTCAATTAAGATAATTGACTGCTGACGAGTCTGTTAATTACGCTGCCGTCAGCTTTACCTTTTACTTTAGGCATAATAGCACTCATCACTTTGCCCATGTCCGCTTTGGAGCTCGCACCGACTTCAGCGATGGTTTCATTTACGATTGTCTGCAGCTCTTCTTCAGAAAGCTGCTTCGGTAAATAAACTTCTAAAATGTCCAGCTCTTTTTGAACTTTATCTACTAAATCTAAACGATTAGCGTTTGAAAATTCATGGAGGGAGTCTTTACGTTGCTTAAGTTCACGAGATAGGACAGTAAGTTCCTCATCCTCGGTCAAACTGTCTTTCTTAAGCTTAATTGCTTCGTTTTGAAGTGAAGCTTTCACCATTCGAACGACAGTCAGTTTGTCTTTCTCACGGCTTTTCATATACAGCTTCATATCTTGGTTAAGTCGCTCAAGAAGACTCATAAATCCACCCTCTTTTAGAATTTGCGTTTTCTAGCAGCTTCTGACTTTTTCTTGCGCTTTACGCTAGGTTTTTCATAAAATTCGCGCTTTCTTGCTTCTTGCAAAGTACCTGTCTTTGATACACTGCGTTTGAAGCGACGAAGAGCATCTTCAAGCGATTCGTTTTTTCTAACGACCGTTTTTGACATTCTCTTTCCCTCCCTCCGAATACACCAATCGACTACCTTTAAAAAGATACATATATAAACATGTACTTTGACATTATAATATAAGCCATCAGTCAGGTCAACTAAGCGAGCTCACTTTTCCGTCATGAATAAGGCTGCTTGTCTATATAATGATGGAAAGGGGTGTTTCGTTTGATGATACTGATTCTCTTTACCGCACTTATCCTGGTTTTTTTACTCGGAATGAGCCTGCTCAGGCAGGGGCTGATCGCATTAACGTATTCAAAAATTGAGAAAAGCCTGCTCTTATTTACCGACCACCCTTTGAAAGCTTTTCTCATAAGCATCGTGTTCACTGGTTTTCTTCAGAGCAGCTCAGCCTTCATGGTCATTGTCATCGGCTTTGTCAGCGCAGGCGCTTTATCTTTTAAACGGACCATTCCGATGATTCTCGGCACGAATGTCGGCTCCACGTTTACGACGGAGTTTTTAGCCATAAAGATGGATGTGCTCATTTGGGTGCTTTTTATCGGAGGCCTTGTGTTTATCCTCCTCCGTAAATATCCGTTCAGGCAGATCGGCATAAGCTTCCTCGGTCTCGGCATCATCTTTTTTTGCATCACATGCTTCAGCCGGCTCGCCGTTCCGCTGACAGAAATGAAGGCGGGGGCGGAGGTTTTGCGACATGTGAATGATTCGAGCTGGTCCGCTCTTTTTATCGGTATGATATTGACGGCAATCATTCATTCAAGCTCCGTCTGCATCGGCATTTTGATGAGTTTTATGAACGAAGGGGTGATCGGCATTGAACAAGCGGTCAGCGTCGTTCTGGGATCTAATATCGGGACATGCGTCACGGCCGTCATGGCTGCTGTTTCAGGCGGTTATGCCGCCAGACAGACCGCCGGTGCTCACGTTGTGTTTAATATTCTCGGCGTGCTGCTCGTATTTCCCTTCCTGTCCGCATCAGCAGGTTTTACGGAGCGCCTGTCTGATGATCCCGCGCAGATGATTGCGCATTTCAGCCTGTTATTTAACGTAGTCACCGCCCTATTGTTTCTGCCGTTCACACATTTGTTTTACCGGCTGATTGACAGGCTGATTCCTCCGAAACCGTAAAAAAACCGATGCGGGAAGGCACCGGTTTTTTTACATATGTTATGAAGACATGCGCATGTTTCGGGTCATTTCATCCTCAACGACGCGGACGAATTGTCCTTCATTGTACGGATAGCCCGCTTTTTGAATTTTGACTTTGACAAGTTTGCCGATTAGATCTTCCGTGCCTTTGAAGACGACTTTCATGTAATTGTCCGTATAGCCGACGAACATGCCGTCTTCATCAGACTCTTTAAACGTCTCTTCAGGAATGATTTCCAGAACCTCTCCTTCATAATCGGAGGCGTATTCTTTTGCAAGCTGGTCAGACAGCGCGATCAGCTTATGCACCCGTTCGTTTTTCACGTTCTCGTCAACCTGGTCTTCCATTCTGGCCGCAGGTGTTCCGGTGCGTTTGCTGTAAGGGAATACGTGAAGCTCTGAAAACTTATGTTCTTTAATGAACCGGTATGTTTCCATAAATTCTTCTTCCGTTTCACCCGGGAAACCGACGATGACATCAGATGTGACGGCTAGACCCGGCAGCGCTTCTTTCAGCTTATTTAAACGGTCCGCGAAAAATTCCATCGTATATTTGCGTCTCATCCGTTTCAGAACGGTGTTTGATCCTGACTGAATCGGGATATGAAGGTGACGGACGATTTTATCAGACGCATCCAGCACTTCAATTACTTCATCAGTGATTTGGCTTGCTTCAATAGATGAAATTCTGATCCGCTTCAATCCTTCTACACGTGTATCAAGCTCGCGGAGAAGCTTGGCGAAATTATAATCTTTCATATCTTCGCCGTAGCCGCCCGTATGAATCCCCGTCAGGACGATTTCTTTATAGCCGGCATCCACCAGCTGCTGCGCCTGTTTAATGACTTCTTCCGGATCGCGGGAACGAAGCAGGCCGCGCGCCCAAGGGATAATGCAGAACGTACAGAAGTTGTTGCAGCCCTCTTGGATTTTTAACGACGCTCTTGTGCGGTCAGTAAAAGCGGGAACATCCAGCTCTTCAAACACGCGTGCTTTCATAATATTGCCGACGCCGTTGATCGGCTGGCGCTCTTCCCTGTACTGCTCAATGTAACCGAGCATTTTTTCACGATCCTGCGTGCCGACGACGATGTCAACACCCGGGATGGCCATTATTTCTGCCGGAGAGGTTTGCGCATAGCACCCTGTTACGCAGATGACGCCGTCAGGATTTTGGCGGATCGCCCGTCTGATGACTTGACGGCTTTTTTTATCTCCCGTGTTTGTTACCGTACATGTATTAATGACATATACATCTGCTGTCTGTTCGAATTCTTTTCGTTCATAACCCGCATCTTTAAACAGCTGCCAGATTGCTTCTGTTTCATAATGGTTGACCTTGCAGCCAAGGGTATGAAAAGCAACAGTTGCCATTACTGATCACCTCTTAATAACTCTGTATGATAGGAAACTGCGCTTAACGCGTAAAGAGGCGCAGTTTCAGTCCGTAAAATTCTCGGTCCGAGGCCGCATAAGACGGCGCCTTTTTCTGAAAGCTGATGAACTTCAGACTCAGTCAGACCGCCTTCAGGGCCGAATACGATTAAAAGAGACGAACCTTGCGGAAGGCTTTTGAGCTCCGCGGCGAAAGCGCCCGTTTCTCCCTGCTTTGATGACTCCTCGTATGCAACGACACATTTATCGACATTCTCCGCCATTTCAAGCAGCTGCCGGAACGTATGAACGGTTTTCACTTCGGGAATTTCATTGCGGTACGATTGCTCCGCCGCTTCCTTCGCGATTTTCGCCCATCTCTCCCGTTTTTTCTTTGCCTTTTTGTCGTCTAGCTTAACAACGGATCTGGCGCCTTGAAAAGGGATGAACATACTTGCCCCCAGCTCGGTCCCTTTTTGGATAATCCATTCAAGCTTATCACCTTTCGGAAGGCCGCTTGCGATCCTGATCTTCAAAGGCAGTTCACGGTTTTCACCCGTCCACTCAGCAATGCTGCATGATATATGATCTTTAGAAACCTCTTTAAGCAGGCAAAACGCTTCATGGCCGTCTTTCGAACAGCAGATAATCCGGTCTCCCGCACTCATTCTCATGACGTTCGCTATATGGTGGATGTCTTCCCCCGTGATTTGAAAATCAGGAGTTTCGTCCATCTCCTGCTTCGTGAGCTCGATAAAATATCGTTGCATACGCTGTGACACCTACTAACTGTTATTTTTTCGCGATGATGCTGACCCAATCTTCCATAGACAGAATTTCTATGATAGTAAAGCCGGCTTTTTCCAACGCTTCTTTTACTTCCTGTTTTTTCTGGCCGATAATGCCTGAAGTGATAAAATGGCCTCCGTCTTTGAGCAGGTCGTACGCCTGTGATGTAAAGCGGAGAATCACTTCTGCCAAAATATTTGCGACAATGACATCATGTTCGCCCGTGATGCCGTCTAACAAATTGTTCTGCTTCACTTCGGCCGTATCACTCACTTTGTTCAATTTCACATTCAGACGCGCGCTTTCAACAGCGACCGGATCAAGGTCATACGCATGAACCGATTCGGCCTCAAGCATGGCGGCCGCGATGCTTAAAATTCCTGAACCGGTGCCGACATCAATGATACGGTCGCCTTTTTGAACGATACGTTCAAGCGCCTGAATGCACAGAACTGTTGTCGGATGCGTTCCGGTACCGAATGCCATACCCGGGTCCATTTCGATAATCAGTTCATCTGTATGAACAGGTGTGTACGTTTCCCATGTGGGAACGATCGTGAACTTTTCAGAAATTTTCACAGGATGATAATACTTTTTCCAAGCTGTTGCCCATTCTTCTTCATTCACTTCAGAAATGGTGATTTTGTTTCTGCCCAAATCAATGTCGTACAAAAGCAGATTATTAATCGTCTCTTTAATGCCGTCCACCGTTTCGCCGAGGAAACTGTTGATCGGCAGATACGCTTTGACAATGACACCCTCATCGGGGTAATCATTGGGGTCGAGCTGGTAGATTTCCCCGTAAACATTCTCACGCTCTTTCATTAAATCAAGCGGATCTTCGATGACAACCCCGCTCGCACCAGCTTCATGCAAAATATTTGAGATGGGTTCGACCGCTTCATGTGTTGTGTGAATGCTGATTTCGGACCATTTCAAAACTACCAACTCCTATCCAATCATTACTCGCCTTTAAATGCGCGTTTTACTTTGTCAAAGAAACTCATTTCTTGTTCATCCGGCAGGTTTCCGCTGACTTCAGCGAACTCGCGGATGATGTCTTTTTGTTTGTCTGTCAGATTCGTCGGTGTGACGACGCGGACGACAATGTGCTGGTCGCCTTGTCCGTAGCCCCGGACGTTCTGAACGCCTTTGCCTCTTAATCTGAATTTCGTGCCTGTTTGTGTGCCGGCAGGTATTTTCAATTTCACTTTTCCGTGAAGCGTCGGCACTTCCACTTCGTCTCCGAGTGCCGCTTGGGCAAACGTTAACGGCATTTCGCAATAAATATCGTCTCCGTCGCGCTCAAAGAACTCGTGGGCGCGCACATGGAATACGACAAACAGATCTCCCGCAGGCCCTCCGTTCACGCCCGGTTCACCTTGGCCCGGAACGCGCAGCTGCTGTCCGTCATCCACACCGGCAGGAATCGTGACATTGATTTTTTTCCGTTTTTTCACTTTGCCCGTGCCGCCGCAGTCAGAACACTTGTTTTTGATGATTTTTCCTGTTCCTTCACAGTGGTGGCAGACTCTTCGGTTAACCACTTTGCCAAACGGCGTGTTCTGTTCGACGTTCAGCTGGCCTGAACCTCCGCAGTGCGAGCACGTATCCGGCTTTGTTCCCGGCTTCGCGCCAGACCCTTTACATGTTTCGCAATTCTCTTCGCGCGGAATTTCAATGATCGTTTCTTTTCCGAAAGCCGCGTCTTCAAATGACAGGGTCATTGTATACTGCAGATCCGCGCCTTGCCGCGGCGCATTCGGGTCACGGCGTCTCGTGCCGCCTCCGAAGATGCTTGAGAAGATGTCATCGAAACCGAAGCCGCCGAAGTCTCCGCCGCCTCCGAAACCGCCGCCGAATCCCTGGTTAGGGTCTGTATGGCCGAATTGGTCATATTGAGCGCGTTTTTGGTCGTCTGAGAGCGCTTCGTACGCTTCTTTTACCTCTTTGAATTTTTCATCTGCTCCGGATTCTTTATTGATATCAGGATGATATTTTTTTGAAAGCTTCCGATAGGCTTTTTTGATTTCATCCTTTGAAGCGCTCTTACTTACCCCAAGCACTTCATAGTAATCACGCTTACTCATCTCGCTTCACTCTCCCGAATTTCTCACATAAATTAGATTGTATCATTTTGAATTATGTTTTTTCAATTCCTTTTATCCCGGGCAAGAAAAAAAGTCAAAGCCAAGAGATGCCTGACTTTGACTTTCTGTCTGTTGAATCAGAATATGCTGTGTGTTCTTCCGCCTATAGCCTATGCGGGAAAGAACTTATTTTTTCGTTTCGTCGTCTTTTACTTCTTCGTATTCCGCATCGACAACGTTGTCGTCCGCTTTTTTGCCTTCAGCGTTTGCTCCGCCTTCAGCCTGCTGCGCTTTCGCCGCTTCTTCGTAAAGCTTCATAGAAAGCTCTTGAACGATTGTTTGAAGTTCATCTTTTTTCGCTTTGATGTCTTCAATTTCGTTTTTCTCGATAGCGGCTTTCAGCGCGTCTTTCGCGTCGTTTGCTTTTTTCACTTGCTCTTCGTCCACTTTGCCTTCCAGATCTTTTAATGTTTTTTCCGTTTGGAACACAAGCTGGTCAGCTTCGTTGCGGACTTCGATTTCTTCTTTTCTCTTCGCATCAGCGTCAGCGTTTTCTTCCGCTTCTTTTACCATGCGTTCGATCTCATCATCAGAAAGACCTGAAGAAGATTTGATTGTAATATTTTGTTCTTTTCCTGTGCCTAAGTCTTTCGCTCTTACGTTTACGATACCGTTTTTGTCAATATCGAAAGAAACTTCGATTTGCGGTACGCCGCGCGGTGCAGGCGGGATATCAGTAAGCTGGAAGCGGCCGAGCGTTTTGTTGTCGGCAGACATCGGGCGCTCACCTTGAAGAACATGGATATCAACAGCTGTTTGGTTGTCAGCAGCGGTTGAGAATACTTGAGACTTGCTCGTCGGAATTGTCGTGTTGCGGTCGATCAGTTTCGTGAACACGCCGCCCATTGTTTCAATACCGAGAGAAAGCGGTGTAACGTCAAGAAGAACAACGTCTTTTACGTCTCCAGTGATGACGCCGCCTTGAATCGCTGCACCCAGCGCTACAACTTCATCAGGGTTTACGCCTTTATGCGCTTCTTTACCCGTTTCTTTTTTGATTGCTTCCTGTACGGCAGGAATACGTGTTGATCCGCCGACAAGGATAACTTTATCGATTTCGCTTGCAGAAAGATCCGCATCTTGAAGAGCCTGACGGACAGGAGCCATTGTGCGCTCAACAAGGTGAGCGGAAAGCTCTTCGAATTTAGCGCGGGTCAGTGTCAGCTCAAGGTGAAGAGGACCTGCTTCTCCCGCCGTGATAAACGGTAAAGAAATTTGTGTGGATGATACGCCGGAAAGATCTTTTTTCGCTTTTTCAGCCGCATCTTTTAAACGCTGAAGCGCCATTTTGTCTTTTGAAAGATCAATGCCGTTTTCTTTTTTGAATTCTGCTACGAGATGATCGATGATGACTTGGTCAAAGTCGTCCCCGCCAAGACGGTTGTCACCGGCAGTTGAACGGACTTCAAACACGCCGTCGCCAAGTTCAAGAACAGATACGTCAAACGTACCGCCGCCAAGGTCGTAAACAAGAATTGTTTGGTCTTCATCCGTTTTATCAAGTCCGTATGCAAGCGCTGCTGCAGTCGGCTCGTTGATAATACGCTCTACTTCAAGACCGGCGATTTTACCGGCATCTTTTGTCGCTTGGCGCTCAGCATCGTTGAAGTATGCAGGAACCGTGATAACGGCTTTTGAAACTGTTTCGCCGAGGTAGCTTTCAGCATATGCTTTCAGATGCTGAAGGATAATAGCTGACACTTCTTGAGGCGTGTAGTCTTTTCCTTCAATTTCCACTTTATAGTCAGTACCCATATGGCGTTTAACAGACATGATTGTGTTAGGATTTGTGATTGATTGGCGTTTCGCCACTTCCCCTACTTGGCGCTCGCCGTTTTTAAATGCAACGACTGACGGAGTCGTACGGTTTCCTTCAGCGTTGGCGATGACTGTAGGCTCTCCGCCTTCAAGCACTGCCACACATGAGTTTGTCGTACCCAAGTCAATTCCGATTACTTTACTCACTTTGAATTACCTCCTGCTATGTAGTTATTGATTCACTTTTACCATTGAAGGACGGATGACGCGATCCTTCAGTTTGTAGCCTTTTTGCAGTTCTTCGATAACAATATTGCTGCCGAAGTTTTCATCTTCCACCTGCATGACGGCTTGGTGAAGGTTCGGATCAAATTCCTGACCGACAGCTTCGATGGCTTCTACGCCTTCTTTTTCAAGTGCGTCCATCAGCTGGCGGCGGACCATTTCCATACCTTGCAGCAAGCTTTTTGTCTGCTCGCTTTCAGCTTCTACCTGTAGCGCCCGTTCAAAGTTGTCGAGAGCCGGAAGGATTTCCGTTACGACGTTTTGAGAACGGTATTTCTGAGCAGCTTCCATTTCAAGGCGGCTGCGTCGTTTATAGTTTTCAAAGTCTGCTTGAACACGCAAAAGCTTGTTTTCTTTTTCATCAAGCAAACCCTGCAATTCATCAATTTGGTGCTGAAGGGCTTCTTCCTGACCTGCCGTTTCTTCATGCTGCTCTTGTGAAGCGGCTTGTTCTGCCTGTTCTGTCACTTCTTCTTGTTCTGCTGCTTCAACCTGTTCTGCGGTTTGTTTTTCTTCTGACATTGTGTTCACCTCCCTCAAATGCTGTAAAAAGATGACTGAAAATGATTGCCAAAATTCCCTTATTCATCATACAAACTTGTGAATGCTTTTGACAAGTCCGAAGTCACGTGCTGCAGCAGGCTGACGACTCTTGAATAATTCATGCGCGTCGGCCCGATAATCGCGATTGATCCGATCTGTTTCGTATCAACTGTATAGGTGGCCGTGATTAAACTGCAGTTTTCCATTTCTTCGTAGTCGTTTTCTTTCCCGATTTTGATTGAAATCCCGGCTTTTGATGACTGAAACAGCTTCAGAACATCCTGCTCTTTTTCAATTAAAGATAAGAGCGAGCGGACCCTTTCAATATCATGGAACTCCGGCTGATTCAGCATGTTGATCTTTCCGCCGAAAAACAATTTCTCGACGTGGGCCGCCGGATGGAATGTGGAGCGGAGCGATTCAAGTATGCTGTCATAGTTGGCGATATGCTGCCTTAAATATGTGACAACCTCTTTGAAAATGCGCTCATTCAGTTCGTCCATCGGCACGCCCGCTAATCGATCGTTTAATATATTGACCAGTTTTTCAATATCGGCCAAATCCACTTTAGCCGGGAAATTGATGGTGCGGTTTTCGACATGCCCCGTGTTCGTGACGAGGATGGCGACCGCCTTATCCGGCTGGATCGGAACGATTTGAATCTGTTTAAGATAGTTCTCGCTCAGCGTCGGCCCGAGGACAATCGATGTGTAGTTTGTCAGATCGGACAGGATTTGCGCTGATTTTTGGACTGTTTTTTCCAGCTCGAAGATTTTTTCTTTAAATATCGAGTGAATTAAATCCAGATCGGTTTTTGTCAGCTTGACGGGTGACAGCAAATGATCGACATAATACCTGTACCCTTTTTCCGACGGAATCCGTCCTGAGGATGAATGGGTTTTTTCAATAAAGCCCAATTCCTCCAAGTCAGCCATCTCGTTTCTGATCGTTGCAGAGCTGAATGTAATCTCGTCTTTTTTTGAAAGAGTTCTTGATCCTACAGGCTGCGCTGATTGTATAAAATCATTAATGATCACTTGCAGGATCAACAGCTGACGATTTGTTAACATCATCATCACCCCTGTTAGCACTCAAGGTCAGCGAGTGCTAATTCTATATCAAAAGTAACAAACCAAAAGAAAAATGTCAATTATAACTCACCCAAAAAAGCACCAAAAACCTCATTTCCTAATAATTTGCCCTCATGCGTTAATGCAACCGATTCTTCCGCGTCACAGATCAGGCCTTTTTCGGTTAAATCTTTGAGAACATCGGGAAACAGTTCGTCGACCGAGCGTCCGAATTTATCGAGAAAAGCTTGCTTTTGTACGCCGGACATTTTTCTGAGACCGAGGAACATTTCTTCTTCAATCTGCTCCTCACGTGTCACCTTGTGCGTGTCACGGTAAGGCAGCGCCTTTTCTTCGATGAGCTGCATGTAATGTTTCACAGGCCCGGCGTTGACGGTGCGCGTCCCGCTGATATATCCGTGAGCGCCTGCGCCAAAACCGAAATACTCTTCATTGCTCCAATACGTCAGATTATGCTGCGACTCGTATCCGGGCTTTGCAAAGTTACTGATCTCGTATTGACGGATGCCCGCTTCACTCATCTGCCTCATGACCGTTTCATACATCTCGGCCTCTTGTTCTTGCGCCGGGAGATGCAGGCGGCCTTTTTGCATTAAATTATAAAACACCGTTTTCGGCTCTACGATCAGCGAGTAAACGGAATAGTGCTCCGCATCAAGAGATAAAGCCGTTTTGACGGAATTGTCAAGATCGGCCAGCGTCTGCCCCGGCAGGCCGAACATCAAATCGAGACTGATGTTTTCGAAGCCGAGAGCCCTCGCACGTTCAAAGGAAGTGAATACGTCCTTTTGTTTATGCACTCTGCCGATTTTTTGTAAAAGCTCATCTTCAAAGGTTTGAACACCGAAGCTCAGCCGGTTGACACCGGCATTTTTCATAATTTTTAATTTTTCCGGGGACAAATCATCCGGATTCGCTTCCGCGGCAAATTCTATGAGTCCGTCAGAAGGCTTCAGCACGCGGTGAATGGAATCCATCAATTTTTCCAGCTGGACGGGTGAAAGCGATGTCGGCGTGCCTCCCCCGATAAAAATCGTACGGAGATCAGGCCGTCCCGTCCGTTCTATTGTATTTATCATTTCCTTTTCGAGTGAGTTTAAGTACTCATCGACAGGCTGGCTTTGAATAAAATATTTATTGAAATCGCAATAGTGGCAGATATGCTCACAAAACGGAATATGAATATAAGCTGATTTCATTTTGAAACACCTTCTTCTTTACAGAAAGAAGCCGCAGCGCGGGACTGCGGCGGCTTCCGTTATTTTTTCGGGCTGTCATCCATTTTAAGAACGGCCATAAACGCTTCCTGCGGCACTTCTACTGAGCCGACCTGCTTCATCCGGCGTTTTCCTTCTTTTTGTTTTTCAAGAAGCTTCCGTTTCCGCGAGATGTCTCCGCCGTAACATTTAGCCAATACGTTTTTACGCATCGCTTTAATGGTAGAGCGGGCCACGATTTTCTGGCCGATCGCTGCTTGAATCGGTACTTCAAAGTGCTGGCGCGGAATAAGCTCTTTCAGTTTTTCCACAATTACTTTTCCGCGTTCGTACGCGTAATCGCGATGCACGATAAATGAAAGGGCGTCGATTTTTTCTCCGTTCAGCATAATGTCCATCTTGACAAGTTTGGACGGTTTGTAGCCGATCAGCTCGTAATCAAAGGACGCGTAGCCTTTTGTGCTTGATTTCAGCTGATCAAAAAACTCATAGACGATTTCCGCTAATGGCATGTCATAGACAATGCTGACACGATTTGCGTCTAAATATTGCATGTCGATAAAATTGCCGCGTTTTCCTTGGCAAAGCTCCATCACCGCACCGACATAATCGTTCGGCACCATCATTGTCGCTTTTACATACGGCTCCTCGATTCTTTCGATCTTTTGTGGGTCAGGCATGTTGGACGGGTTGTCGACAACAACCTTTTCGCCGTCTGTCATATACACATCATAGATAACACTCGGTGCCGTTGTGATCAGGTCGATTTTAAACTCACGCTCAATCCGCTCCTGGATGATTTCCATGTGAAGCATACCTAAAAATCCGCAGCGGAAACCGAATCCGAGCGCTTGGGATGTCTCTGCTTCATATTGAAGCGATGAGTCATTCAGTTCAAGTTTCTCAAGAGCTTCCCTTAAATCGTTGTATTTGGCCGTATCGATCGGATACAAACCGCAATACACCATCGGGTTCAGCTTGCGATATCCAGGCAATGCTTCGGCAGCCTGATTGGCCGCGCTTGTTATCGTGTCACCGACGCGTGTGTCACCGACATTTTTAATCGCAGCAGTTAAAAAGCCTACATCGCCGACAGTCAGTTCATCTGTCGGAGTTGCTTTCGGCGTGAACACACCGACTTCTGTCACTTCAAACTCTTTTCCGGTTGCCATCATTTTAATTTTCTGGCCCGGTTTGACCGTTCCTTCTACGACTCTGATATACGCGACGACTCCGCGGTACGCGTCATAAAGCGAGTCAAAGATGAGCGCTTTCAGCGGAGCTTCCGGGTCTCCCGCGGGAGCCGGCACTTTTTCTACGATCTGTTCTAAAATGTCTTCGATGCCGATGCCCGCTTTCGCTGAAGCGAGGACGGCGTCTGAAGCGTCAAGGCCGATAACGTCCTCAACCTCTTGACGCACACGTTCTGGCTCTGCGCTCGGAAGATCGATTTTATTAATGACAGGAAGAATCTCAAGATCATTATCAAGCGCCAGATAGACGTTCGCCAATGTCTGCGCTTCTATTCCCTGAGCCGCATCAACAACGAGAATCGCGCCTTCACAGGCAGCCAGGCTTCGCGATACTTCATATGTAAAGTCGACGTGTCCGGGCGTGTCGATGAGATGGAATATATATTCTTCTCCGTCTTTTGCTTTATATTTCAGCTGAACGGAATTTAATTTGATGGTAATTCCCCGTTCGCGTTCAAGGTCCATTGAATCAAGCAATTGTTCTTTCATTTCCCGCTGGGTGATCGCCGATGTTTTTTCTAAAATCCGATCCGCCAAGGTCGATTTGCCGTGGTCTATGTGGGCGATGATGGAGAAATTCCGGATTCTTGACTGCCTCTCTAAACGCTTTTCTTTATCTGTCACAATCTATCACTCCTACTATTAAACGCAAAATACACTAGCTTAGATTATATCAATAGGATTGTAAACATTCAATTAAAACAAGAAAGAGAAAAGCTTCCTTTAAGGAATCATCCGCTTTTCTCTTCATCAATGCTAACGGTTCAGTTTCGAAACCCACTCATACATCGCCTGCGCCGAGTCCGTCACGGTATTTGAAAGGGTTTCCCCGGCTTTTGAAAACAAGTTGAAGGTTTCCGCCTGTTCCAGCTGTTTTTGTTTTTCTTCCAGATCTTTCGCCGTAACGGTTTGCCCCAAAATGGAAGCTTCTTTTTCCTGTCCTTCTCCGCCGCCGAGCGTGAACGCTCCTTTTAAGGAGGGATCTTTGTATCCTTTCATATCAAGCATTCCGCTGTTTGCCTGCTGCATGCCGAACAATACGCCGAAAAACATGACAATGGCGATCAGCAGGCATTTGCCGGTAAAACGGATCATTCGAATCACCTGATTTCTATTGTTTTTTCTTCTCTCCTGATTGCGAACTGACCTTTTCTGCATCCCAGTACAGTTCGCTGAACACATCGGCCACGGCATCTGATGCGCGCCTCAGTTCTTCAAGATTGTTATCCACGCCCCCGAATTCCAGCAGAAGCGACCGGTCGTTTAAATCCTGGTTGTACACTCCATTATCTCCCGGAGAGCCTTTAGATAAAACACCGACGCTTAAGCCGGGGTATTTTTTCTCCATGAGCTTATGAAGTTCACTTGCGAGTTTATAGTTTTCTTCAAAATTAGCGCTTTTTTTGCCGACGACGATGGCGACTCTGGCATAGCTTCTTCCTTTGATGTCGGCTGTCGTATTTTTCTTGCGGCGGGAATCCCGGTGAATGTCTATGGTATATTGCAGGTTTTTATTTTTGGTGAGCGCGCTTTTTACGACCGGCCTTGATTCGTCATAGCTTCGCGCATAATTTAAGCCGTCTTTGTTCAGGCGGGCCTGAATGTCGGTTTTATCTACGGTCGCTCCTACACCTTGCGCTTCAAGCGCTTTTCCGAACATATCTCCGACAAGCGTGACATTGGCCTTCGAATGGCGGGCGTTATCCGGATTTGTTTCCCCCTTTAACAGAGGAAGGTAGGATTCGGTATTATGAGTGTGGTAAATAAAGACGACTTTTTTGCTGCCTGTTGAATGTTTCGGCGGCGCCGTTTCTTCTTTTTTCGTTTTGTTTTCGATTTCTGCCAGGTTCACTTCTTTTTCTTTTTCCATCACTTTTGACGGCGGCGGAGATTCAGCCGGCATATTCGTATAATCCGTCCCCTGCCCCGCCAGAAGGATCTCCGTATCATATTGGGCAAATCCCGGCAGCTCACGTCCCAAGAAACTCCGCGGGTCTTCCATATTAATGCTTGTCGCCAGTTTTAAGGAAAGCCGGGACAGCTGAAAAGAGTCTTTTTCAGGAAGCTCTGAGGCGAAATAATGATTTTCCATGCCGAGGAGGTGTGCAAACGCGTCACCCGGAAGTTCTCCGGCAATTCCGTGAAGAGAATCCGAAGAAAGCCTCAGTTCAGGGCGAAGCGATGTGAGCACACCCGATAATACGAAAATAACGATAAGGCTTGTCATAAACAAAAACATGCCCTTGAGCGCATTTCCACCGTTTACTGCAACGACAATTTGACGGTTTCTGCGTTTTTTTCTCATGATTTGAATCCCTCCAGCGCTTGTCTAGTAATTACTCTATGAACAAGCTAGAGGAGGTAGAACCACTTTAATGATTATAAGAACCTTTGTTATCTTGTGACACTTTTTCATGAAGGGCGGTGTTTAACCCGTTTGCAAGTACGTTCGCCATATCATCAATAAAGGTGTCAATCTCCTTCGGCGTGACCATCAGATTATGGCCGAGCGGAGAAAGCACTTCGTGAATCAGCTGGCGCTTTTCGTTTTCGTCCAGCGTGCCGACAATACCGAGAAAGGATTGGCGTTCTTTTTCTCCGGGAAGGTCTTCGTCTGTCAGCACCTTCTTTTTGCCGAAGTTCATTCCGGCGGGCACCAGAGATCTTGACGGGCTGTCATCTTTCATCTCTCTGCCGAAATGTTTTAATATATAATCCACCGTATCGCTTGCGATCGTAACCGCATCAACGACAGTCGGTACCCCGATTGCGATGACGGGAATGCCGAGCGTTTCCTTGCTTAATTCTTTTCTCTTATTGCCGACGCCTGATCCCGGGTGAATGCCCGTATCAGAAAATTGGATGGTCGTGTTCACCCTTTCAACGGCTCTTGCCGCAAGAGCGTCTACCGCGATCACAAAATCCGGCTTTGATTCTTTGATGACACCTTGAATAATATCGCTCGTTTCAATTCCCGTTAATCCCATCACACCGGGAGCAAGCGCGCTGACCGGCCTGTACCCTTCCTGCACATTTTCAGGCTGAAGCCTGAACAGATGCCTTGTCACAAGTAGGTTTTCGGTCACGAGAGGGCCGAGCGCATCCGGCGTCACATTCCAGTTGCCCAGACCGACGATCAAACAGCTTGCATCCTTTGGAATCTTTAATGCAGACAAATAGGCGGAAAATTCCTCGGCAAACACTTCCGTTACTTTTTCCTGCATGTCAGAGTCGTGTTCCCGAACCCCTTGAGCTTCGATCGTGACATAGCGTCCCTGCTTTTTCCCCGATAGCTCGGCGCCTTCTTTGGTAATATCGACGGTTCTGACTTTAATGCCGCCCTTGTCGCGTTCTTTTTCAATAAACCCGTTTATTTCTTTTTTCTGACCGGCTTGTCCGTCTTTTACCGCCTGTTTCGTTTCTACCGCTAAATCCGTCCGTATCAGAAATTGATTGACATCCAGTTCGTTGTTTTTCACGGGGAAGACCTCCTTCAATCATCGTGGTACATAGTGTGGCCATTTACAAAACGAATCATGCGAATTTACCCATCAACGAAAAATACTTTACATTTATATTGCAATCTAAAGTTCTGTTTGATAGAATACAATTTGTTCTATTGTGAAGAAGATTTAACCTTAAGACACTGTGCTACAGGTTGTATCTTAGGAGGTGAAACACATGCCAAACATTAAATCAGCGATTAAACGTACAAAAACAAACAACGAACGCCGCGCTCATAACGCGACAATCAAATCTGCTATGCGTACTGCAATCAAACAAGTTGAAGCTTCTGTTGCTAACAACGAAGCGGATAAAGCGAAAACTGCTCTTTCTGAAGCAGCGAAACGCATTGATAAAGCAGTGAAAACAGGTCTTGTACACAAAAATGCCGCAGCTCGATACAAATCTAGACTTGCGAAACAAGTGAACGGACTTTCTGCATAATACAAAAACGATCCCTTTAACGGGGATCGTTTTTTTCATTCAGTCCGGAGAAGCTCAAGGAGAAAGAGCTCCAGCAAGAGCTGCTTGTCCTTTTTCCCCGTTTTCATTTCATAATCCATCACTGCGAGTCTTTCTATAATACGCCGCAGCTCTTCTTCAGAAAAAAGCCTCGCCTGATCCATCGCCAGCTTTACCCGGAAGGGGTGCACCTTTAAGTTGGAAGCGATTTGCTTTTGGCCGTATCCTTGTCCTGCAAAATACTTCGTCTGCATAATCAGACGGAATTGGTTGGCGATCAGCGCCATAATTTTGATCGGTTCTTCGTTTTGTTTTAAAAGATCATAAAATATTTGAAGACTTTCCGTCCGTTTTCGGTTCACGATTTTGTTGATCAGCTCAAAAATATTCTGCTCCAAACTTCTTGCGACGAGCTCCCGGACATCTTCAAGTGTGATCTCATGTCTGTCACCGGTGTAGGCGGAGAGTTTTTGTATTTCCTGATATATGGAAGACAGATGGCCGTTTGCAAGCAGAACCAAATGCTCGGCAGCTTCTGTATCGATCATTTTATTTTCGGATTTCGCCAGATTAATCGTAAAATCAGTCGTCTCCTTTGCATTCAGCTCCTTAGCTTCAATCATAAGGGCTTTTTGCTTCAGCGCTTTCGTCAGCTTTTTCCGTTCGTCCAGCTTCTCATACGGAGCCACAATCACAAAGACCGTGTAAGGTGCAGGCTCCTTCAGATAAGTCTCCAGAGCGGCTGTATTATGCTCTATTTTTTCTTTCTTTTTTTCCCCTGTTAAAAAAGACGGATTTTTTACGATGACCAGCCGCTTCTCTCCCATAAACGGAAACGTTTCCGCATCGGTTACGGCCTGGTCAAGCGGATCTTCTTCAAGATCAAAAACAGACAGGTTAAAATCCTTTGTCTCCTCATCAACGACAGCTTGTCTGATCCGGCTGACAGTCTCTTGGAGCAGATACGTTTCTTTTCCGTATAAGCAATAAACGGAGCGGACATCCCCTTTTTTCAGGGCTTTCCAAACATCAAATACCATGATCGTATGACTTCCTCTCTTTCTTGATCCCCTTCTATCCTAAATTGAGTTCGGCAAATAGTAAAGAGGAAGCTTTAAGGACAGCTTCCTCATTTATAATAAACGCCTGATTCACATGCTCCCGGGTCTGCTTGTAAAAAGGCGATAATCACAAGAACAGAAAACGTTACCATCACTTCTAGATTTTTCAAAACAATTCCAGTATACTTAGGGAAGTCAGGAGGGATGAAATTGAATGATTTTGAAAAAAACGTTCAAAGCAAACGAAATGATGCTGTTGACTCAGCTGTCGGTTTTGTCGTGTCCTTCGGATTTTTCGCCTTTTTGTTCGTGATGGCAACAGCCATCCATCTTATCGGCTCTTAGCCGCATTCCGGGCTGCTGTCAATCGGCAGTCTTTTTTACTTCTTGCGCCCTGGTTTCTTCTATATCATATGGAGGGAAGACGGAAAACGTTCCGGCGCCTTTTTTAAATCTGTATTGAATCGTTCCGCTGACATCGGTGCGAAGCACATTGACAGAGTACACCTTCAAACGATCCAGCACTTCTTCATGCGGATGATGGTATCGATTCTCTTTTCCTGCTGAAATCAGCGCTGCTTCCGGCTGAAGCTGTTTCAAAAAGGCTTCACTCGTAGAGCTTTTGCTGCCGTGATGACCCGCCTTCAATATATCAGCCTTCAGTTTCGGATACGTTTTCAGCACTTCCGTTTCGCCGTCCGATTCTAAATCTCCCGTCAAAAGCCAGCTCACTCCGCCTAAAACCGTCCAAAGCACCAGTGACGAATCATTTTTACTCCTTCCGTCAGACGACTCCGGAGACAGCACCTGAAACTGAAGATCACCGGCTGTAATGGTGTCGCCCCGCTTTGCTTCGGCAACGGGAATGTTGTTTTCTTTCGCCATATTTAATATGTTCTGATCTTTCGGTTCTTTTACGAATCCCACGGGGACAATTAACCGTTTGACTCTATGATTTTTGATTAACACTCCGGCTTCTCCGATGTGATCTTGATCCGCATGGGTTAAAATCAGCGCATCCAGCTTTTTCACCCCTTTTCCGTTTAAAAACGGAATCAAAACCTTCTCGCCGATAGAATACGGGTGGCGTTTTTCTTTCCATGATTCTCCGGGATAAGAAATCACTCCCCCTGTATCAACCATTACGGTCCCTTTGCGGTGCGGCGCGCTTATAAACAGTGAGTCTCCCTGCCCGATATCAAGCATATCCGCTTCTCCCCATGGACTGAAATACGGACGGCATATTAAATAAGCCAAAACCGCGCAGAAAAAAAGAGCCGATTTCCTGAGTTTTAAAAAACCTCCCTTTTCCAAAGCCGCAAAAAGCGTAAAAACTGAAACCGCAAGCAGAAGAAGGGAAACAAAATCAGGCTTTGACACAATCATAGTAAATAAATCAACGGATGCCGCATATGTAATGAAATCATGCACAGGCTTCATCACAAGGTCGAACATATCAAACAAACATTCTCCCATCTGCCTTGAAAGTAAAAGAAGAAGGAAACCGATAACAGAAACCGGAATGACAAATAACGTATAAAATGGCACCAACACCATATTCATCAGAAAACTGACAAGTGAAATCTGCTGAAAATGATAGAGAAGAAACGGAAGTGAGCTGAGCTCCGCAATGAATGAAGCCATCGCAAGCCCGGCAAGTCTGCTTTTCCCCGCTTTCTTTAAAATGGAGGATGACAGAATTAAAGAGGCGCTTACCGCAAAGGAAAGCTGGAAGCCCGCCTGCCAAAGGAAGTAAGGATTAAACATCAGGAGCAGCAGATAAGACAGGGACAATGCAGCAGAGGAATGAATGCCGCGTTTAACAAGAGTTCCGGCGATATAAAATCCCAGCATGAGGGATGCGCGCAATACGGATGGGGCGGCACCGCTCAGCAGCGTATACACCGGCAAAAACAGCAGCAGCAAAATTCCCGCTTTTTCTCTTGTCAGCCCGATTCTGATCAGAGCATAAAATAATCCCGCCGTAATAAGACCGACATGCATTCCGGAAATCGCCATTAAATGAACGACTCCCAAATTTTGATATGCACTCAGTATATCGTCCTCTATAGAAAATTTTTCACCTAAGGTCAGCGCTTCAACAATTCCGGCGGAAGATTCAGGCACGTGATTCCGAATGATCGAAATCAAATTTTTTCTGATGTTCAGCAGTTTAAACAGCGGCTGTTTGGATTTTTCACACTGCTGAATGGAAGTCACGGAAAATAACCAGTGAATCTGCTGAGAGTGAAGATATTCCTTATAATCAAAACCTCCGGGAACCGTCGCATGTGCAGGCTGTTCCAGAGAGCCTGTAAACGTGCAGCGCATCCCCGGTTCAAGCTGTTCAATAAGTCTTTTTTCCTCAAGAGAACGGATTTTGTACGAAGCCGCCCATTTTTCCTTGTCATGTGTACGGATAACGGCTGACATTTTCGCTCCGTCAACCTTCGGAATATTAGTGATGACGGCCTGTTCAGTATAACTGCCGGCCTGATACCGCGTTACATTCGCAGCGTCACAAACCGTATAAAGAAAGAAATAAACACAAAAAGAAACGAGGCAGACGATAACCGGAGCATGGTGCTTTGTTTTTACAATAATAAAGAGAAGATACAGAAGAAAAAGGAGCAGAACCCAGAAGACATGAGCGGCGGCAATTCCCGCAGTTGCAGAAACCGCCGCCAGAGGCAGAAGAAGGTATTTATATTTCATTTATACGTAACTGGTAAACAGCTCATTGGCCTGTTCATGAATTTTTTTCAGTTCATCTGCCTTAACCCCCGCATCAGATAATTGCTGAATCAGACCTGCTACAAAAGACAATTTTTCGCGGTTTTTCAGATCGATGATCATTTCATCAAGTTCGACCTGCTCCACCTTGACTCCGGCTTGGCTGAACAGCTCTTTTGCATAAGGCTGTGTTTTGTAATCTTCGGCATAATAAACCGTTTTGATGCCTGCCTGGATAATTGATTTGCAGCATTGAATACAAGGATAATGCGTCACATAAATTTCGGCGCCCTCCGTCGGAACACCGAACTTAGAACATTGCAGAATCGCATTCATCTCTGCATGTATGGTCCGCTGGCAATGATTATCTATTAAAAGGCATCCTTCATCAGCGCAATGGACGCCGCCGGCGATTGAGCCGTTGTATCCGCCGGCAATCATCCGCTTATCTCTGACTACGGTTGCCCCGACTGACAGTCTCGGACATGTGCTTCTCAGCGCCAGCAAATGGCTTTGCGCCATAAAATATTGATTCCATGAGATTCGTTCCACAAGTGTTCCCTCCAAAAAGTCTTGTTGCTTTTCTAAGTTTACATAGATTTAAGCAGAACCGTCAATTCACTTTACCGTAATGGAAGTTTTTATCCGCTCAAATGACTTTTCTCCAAAGCCTGATACATTCATCAAATCTTCAGCAGTCTGAAACCGTCCTTTTTCTTCTCGGTAGGCGATAATCGCTTCCGCTTTTTTCTGCCCCACCCCGGAAATCGCCTGAAGTTCGTCCAGAGATGCCGTATTGATATTGACAGCTGCATTCTCCTTTTCACCCGCTGCTGTTTTCGGGCGATTCTCCTCTTCGCCTTCACTCGGAATATAAACAATCGTCCCGTCCTGCAGCTGCTCTGCTAAATTAACGTTCAATTCATCCGCCTTTTTCTTCAGGCCGCCGGCTTTTTCAATGGCTTGAGTCACTCTGTCTCCCGCTTTCATTTCATACACGCCGGGATTTCGGACCGCGCCTTTCAAATCAATCATAATCTTGTCGTCTGCGGTGTCTTTTTTGTCCGCGACGGATGCTGAGGCTGTTTGGCCGAGCACGGACTGCTGTTTGACCGGCTCTTCCTTTTCAGAACGAAACAGCCAAATGCAGATAAAAACCGCCCCTGCTACAAGACAAGCGCCCAGAATTTTCAGGTTCCGCCGCAGCCGCTCCGTCATCATCGCTTTCGTCATATTGCATTGCCTCCCCGCATAAGGTTTAGAGGATTAAGGGAAAAAGGAGGGGAATTCATTGAAAATAGGCTTTATCGGCACCGGAAACATGGGAACGATCCTGATTGAATCGTTTATCGAATCAAACGCTGCCGATCCCTCACATATCACCATCACAAACAGAACAATCGAAAAAGCATTAAAACTAAAAGAACGTTTCAGCGGCATCCATGTCACCGAGGATCAGGAAAAGCTCGTACAGGAAAATGAAATAATATTCATTTGTGTAAAACCGCTGGATATATATCCTTTGCTGAAGAAACTCACACCGCATTTACGGAAAGATCACATCTTAATCTCCATTACCAGTCCCGTTCAGACGGATCAGATTGAACATACGGTTCCGTGTCAGACGGCCCGCGTCATTCCGAGCATTACGAACCGCGCCTTGGCCGGCGTCTCGCTTGTTACGTTCGGCAAAAGCTGCAGCGAGTCTGCAAAAGCGGATATTCAAACGCTGTTCACTCATATTTCAAAACCTGTGGAAATCAGCAGCGGCATTACAAGAGCGGCGTCAGACATTGTCAGCTGCGGGCCCGCTTTTATGAGTTATCTCGTTCAGCGCTTTATTGACGCGGCAGTGGAAGAAACGGACATCACCAAAGAAGAAGCCGTGATAATGTCGACGGAAATGCTTGTCGGTCTCGGAAAGCTTCTGGAAACAGGGCATTACACACTTCCCGCCTTGCAGGAAAAAGTATGCGTAAAAGGCGGCGTCACCGGGGAAGGACTGAAGGCTCTCGAAAGCGGTGTTCAGGATATGTTCAACCGTGTCTTTCAGCGTACACATGACAAATACGATGAAGATATATCGTTAGTGAAGAAGCAATTTCACGTGTAACTGAGTATGCCATAAAGTGCTTTATCTCGCCAATCGCAAAAAATGCATTTTAAAAACCATCGTTCCGTTTAAACGATGGTTTTTGGTTTGCCTGCCGTGAAGAAAAGACGTTCAGACTCTGTTGAAGGAGGCCGGTCTGTAAAATCAGCCGTCACCTTCTTCAGTTCAAATCCGGTCTCTGCAAGCATTTGTTCATATTCTTCAATGTAAAATGTTTTTTGCTCATGCGTCTCGTCATAGCGGTCATAAGATTGTCCGTTCCATACGAAAAAGGACATATCATGGATGACAGAAAGCTCTTCATCGCCGGCAAAGCTTTGCCAGATATAGCTGATCTGCTCATCCTGATCCGCATGGGTGCTGTCCGGAAAAAGCTCCGTCATTTTATATGGGGAATGGACGTCAAACAGAAGCAGGCCGTCCTCCTTCAAAACTTGAAAAACACTTTTGAAGGTGCTTAAGACATCATTTTTCGTTTTTAAGTAATTTAGGGAATCACAGCAGATGACTACAGCATCAAACTGTTCTTCAAAACCGGAAAGCTCTCTCATATCCTGCTGGAGAAAAAGAATCGGCTTTCCCGTTTTTTTCTGCTGGGCACAGCTCAGCATATCTTCACTCAAATCAATCCCCGTGACTTCGCAGCCTTTTTCAGCAAGCCTGATGGATATTTCTCCGGTTCCGCAGGCAAGATCAAGCACCCTTCCCTTTTCCGGAAGAGACGCTTCGATCCAGCCCGCCCATTCATCATACGGCGCATGTGACATTAACTCGTCATATACGCCGGCGAAGCCTTGGTAAATCATGAGTTCAAGCCGAGCTCAAGCTCTGCGAGCGGCGCGTCGCCCCATAGCTTTTCAAGGTTGTAGTAGCTTCTTTCATCTTTATGGAAAACGTGGACAATGACGTCGCCGAGATCAACTAAAATCCAGCGGGCCTCATCAAACCCTTCCATCTTTTTCACATCAATGCCGTTTTCTTCTGCCTGATCTTTAATTTCACGCGCAATTGCCTGAACCTGCTTATCAGAATTCCCGTGGCAGATTAAAAAGTAATCCGCTATAAGTGAGATTCCTTCCATGTCCAGCGCTAAAATATCTTCTGCACGTTTATCGTCGCATGCTTTTGCCGCGATTTTTAATACGGAAGCTTGATTCATTCTTCAAATTCCTCCTGTCAATTTTAAAGACACCAGCCAATTATAGGTTGCAAACGTCTCCGGAAAGACCGGCTGGTTTTTTTTCATCAGAAATATCATTGTATTTTTCATCGCTTGTATGAGCGCTTCGTTCAGATCTGTTTCCGCCAGACGGCGCACCTCTTCCACTCCGGGAAAATGGCGGCCGGGTTCAATGTAATCCGCAACATAAATGACTTTGTCTAAAAGGGTCATTCCGGGACGCCCTGACGTGTGATAGCGGATTGCATCCAAGATCTCAGGATCAGTGATCCCCGCTTCTTTCTCAGCCAAATACGCTCCCACAGGGGCATGCCACAGCTCGGCATTGTAATCCAAGAGCTCAGCCGGCATTTTTTCCCGCACGATGATCTGCTTCATTTCTTCTTTCGGCCGGAATTTCGCATAATCATGAAATATAGCAGCCATTTCCGCTTTTTTCGGGTCTGCTCCGAACCGGCCTGCGAGAATAACCGCCGTATCTGTCACGCCGATTGTGTGGATGTAGCGATGCTCGGTCAGCTGTTCTTTGACGCAGGCAAGTGCTTCCTCACGATTCATATAAATCATTCTCCTCTATATACTGCCTCACTTTATCCGGCATTAAGTATTGCGTCGGCTTTTTTGCTTTGAGACGTTCTCTCAGCATCGTTGACGAAACGTCAAATTCCGGAACGTCGGCAAAAAGCAGCGGGTACGGGGTCTCAATATGATACCCCGGGCGCCGCACTCCGATAAATTGAATGAGCGTGAGCAGTTCGTCCAGTTTGTACCATTTCGGCAGATATTCAATCATATCCGCCCCGATAATAAAGAAAAGCTTGTCGTTCGGGTGCCGCTCCTTCAGTAAACGGACAGTATCATAGGTATAAGAAGGGCCTTTCCGGTCCATTTCCGCAAGCTCAAGCTTAAAGCCGGAATTCGAGCTGATGGCAAGCTTCAGCATCTCCACCCGGTGCCGGCTGTCTGTAAAGTCTTCATTCTGCTTGTGCGGAGGGATTTTATTGGGCATAAACCAAATCTCATCGAGCTCCGCCTGATGAAGGACTTCATTAGCCATCAGAAGATGTCCGTTGTGCGGAGGGTCAAATGTGCCCCCGAATATTCCGATTTTCTTCATGTCAACCACCTTACGGAAGCTCGATTTGTTTATTTTCCTTTGATTCCTTATACAATACGATCGTATTTCCGATCGTCTGCACCAATTGTGAGCGGCTGCCTTTCACAAGGGCTTCTGCGACATCATTTTTATCGTCTTCGCAGTTTTGAAGCACGCTGACTTTAATCAGCTCTCTTGCTTCTAAAGCCTCGGCAATCTGTTTCACCATGTTTTCGTTGACTCCGCCTTTTCCCACTTGAAAAATAGGCGTTAAATGATGCGCTTTTGAACGCAAAAACCGTTTTTGTTTTCCTGTTAACATTGTGTTCCTCCTAGTTTTCCTTCAACAATTGCTCTCATTAAGCCGCTGTCAGGCTCTTGTTCCGTCCACAGCTTGAAAGACAGTGCGGCCTGTTCCACAAACATGCCGACACCGTCAAGGGTTGTTAAACCTCTTTTTTCAGCTTCTTTTAAGAACGCCGTTTGAATCGGGTTGTATACGATATCACAAACGATGGCGCCCGTTTTGGCCCGTTCCAATGAGAGCGGCACGGCATCCGTTTTCGGATACATGCCGACAGATGTTGTATGAATAATGACGTCATATTGTTCAAGCTGATTTTCAGCTTCTTTTAAAGTAAGGACGCGTTTCTGCTGAAAAGAGGGAGCAGCCGCAATCAGACTTTCTGCTTTTTCCGGCGTGCGGTTGCAAACGTCAAATTGTTTCGGCTCTCTGCGGACGATCGTCGTAAAAATCGCTCTTGCCGCTCCTCCCGCCCCAATCATAAGGATGGAGAGCTCTGATATCGGTTTGTCCAATACTTTGACTAAGGATTTATAAAACCCATCTCCGTCAGTATTATACCCGATGAGCCTGTCTCCCTCTCTTTTGACGGTATTTACGGCCCCGAGTACTTTCGCGCTTTCATGTATTTCATCCAGATGCTCCATGATCGCGACTTTATGCGGGACTGTGACGTTCACTCCGCAGATGCCAAGCGCCTTGATTCCGTTAACGGCGTCCTTGAGATGATGAGGTTCCACCTGAAACGCAAAATACTGCCCGTTGATGTTCTTATCTTGCAAAGCCGCGTTATGAATATCGGGTGACATTGAATGCCCGATCGGATTTCCGATTACTCCGTACAATTGTTTCATGCTCCCTCTCCCCTTCTCTCTATATTAATGAACGGCGGACAAATACGTGTACGCCTTTCGGAGCGTATGCCGATATTTTTTTATCTGCTTGCTGCACCGTGACCCAGCCGAGACCGGAAAAAACGATATCCGTCTTTCCTTCTTTAATCGAAAACGTATGGGGTGTAAGCTCCGGAAATTCATCCAAATGATCTTTTCCGGGCGGGGTAAGCAGTTCTCCCGCATGCTTTTCGTATAAGGCATCAGCATTTTCAAGCTTTGTTCTGTGAATCATCAATTCATTCGGCATATAGCAGACAAACGCCGTTTTATCGCCTGATACATAGTCAAACCGGGCAAGCCCGCCGAAATAAAGCGTTTGTTTTTCATTCAGCTGAAAAGTGCGCGGCTTCAGTTCTTTTTTCGGTGTCAGCACCTTTAAGTCACGCTTGTCCACGTAATGCGCCATCTGGTGATGGTTAATGATTCCCGGCGTATCATAAAGCGCAGATCCGTCATCAAGCGGGATTTCAATCGCATCAAGCGTCGTGCCCGGAAATTGAGAGGTAGTAATAATATTCTCTTCCCCTGAGACCTCTTTAATAATCCGGTTGATAAATGTGGATTTGCCGACATTGGTACAGCCCACCACATACACATCGCGGCCTTCGCGGTAATGTTCAATGGCGTCAATGACTTCTTTCATCCCTTGTCCGCGGGAAGCGCTGATTAAAAAGACATCAAGGGGTTTTAAGCCGTATTCTTTCGCTTCGCGTTTCATCCATTGAACGAGCCGTTCCCGTTTTACGGATTTCGGCAGGATATCGGCCTTATTACCGACAAGAATGATCGGATTACCGCCGACAAAGCGGTTCAGCCCGTTTATCCAGCTTCCGTTAAAATCAAAAATATCAACGACTTTGACAATAAGAGAGTCAGTATCGCCGATTGTGTGCAAGATATTTAAAAAGTCATCATCCGTTAATGAAACATCTTGAATTTCATTGTAATTTTTCAGTCTGAAGCAGCGCTGGCAGATGACATTCTCCTTTGTGAGAGATGCCTTTGGCGCGTATCCGAGACCTTGTTTATCCTCGGTTTGGATCGTTACTCCGCAGCCGATGCAAACAACCTTTTCCATTTCTAATCCTCCCACTGAATATGGCCTTTACGTTTCAAAGAACTCAATATTCTCCGTTCAATCCGGCGGTTAAAGCGCGTCATGACTCCGTCAGAGGAAGCGACAGGCACGACGAGGATCGTATGATACCCGTTTCTGTTTCCGCCGAGAACATCAGTAAGCAGCTGATCGCCGATGACCACACAGTCTTCTTTTTTCAGATCCATGCTGCTGACGGCTCTTTTAAAGGCGCGCCCCATCGGTTTTCTTGCCTTATAAATAAACGGTATGCCAAGCGGCTCCGAGAATAATTTCACTCTTCGTTCATTATTATTGGAGACGATCGTGACTTTAATGCCGTGCTCCTTCATTTCTTCAAACCACTCGATTAATCGAGGTGTCGCACTCGGTCTGTCCCACTCCACAAGCGTGTTGTCAAGGTCTGTAATAATCCCTTTCACATTGCGTTCTTTGAGCTTTTCCGGTGTGATATGAAATATATTTTTCACAAATTCGTCAGGTAAAAAAAACTTTTTTAACAAAACCCGCACCCTTCCTTTTCTTTCTATCATCTATATGTCGAAACCTGTCAGATTTAAAAACAAAGTCGGACACAGTAAAAAAATTTCGACAAAAATTGGGTTTCTTCACCAGTTGTGGATAAAATTACACACATTATCCACTCTTATTACATCCGGATTTATCCAGATTATAAACAAGATACTAACAAGTTATCCACGTACGAGTGTGGATAACAGAACGATTGTTCTTATTTGTATTTCATGGTAGATTAAAGATAACCTCACCATGATTGAAACGCAACCTTCCATCATATGCTTGCGTCTGATGATTGATTACAATTGTAAGGAGGTGCCACTCCCATTAATTGGGTCCCCGGCATGAGAAAGCTTTCTGATGAATTACTAATAGAATCTTATTTCAAAGCCAATGAAATGAATTTGAGCCGTGAATTTATCGAGTTAATTGAAAACGAAATCAAAAGAAGATCGCTCGGACACATTATTTCCGTTTCTTCTTAAACAGAAAAAAGTTCCCGGGCGAATTTCCTTTTTTTACTCAGATGACTGATATTATATCACTTCGGTTATGCGCATTACTACCACTTTCAACAAAAAACACCCCTAAAATAGAGGTGTTTAAGAGGACGGCTGCTATATATTGAACCAATACAGACCGCCCAGGACGAGAATGACGACGAGCAGCACAACAAAAAATGCGTACCAGTACCCCGCATTCACCCGAGGAGGCGGGCATACAGGATGTTGCGGAGGGAAACCGCGGTTCATAGCAATCGCCTCCAAAAAGATGTTTTTTCTACAGCCTATGAAGCAGAAGCAAAACGGTTTAGGCAGCTGACGGCGTCAGCGTTCCAAAACCCGCCCATTTTTTATGCCTTCAATTAAGATTCTGGCGCCTTTTGGCGTCATATGATTTCCGGAAGGATCTATCAGTCCGGATTGGATCAGCGCCCGGTCTGTATCTTTGCCGCCGTCCGCGCGTATAAAGTGTTTCCAGTTATCCACCAGCGGCACTTTTAACTCAGCTGCAACCTGCCTCGTAACGCTGTTATAGGAATTATGCCATTTTCTCGCACCGCCTTTTTCTTTAAAGGCTGAGGCTTTATATCTCGAATAGTAATAGAGATGATTCGTTCCGTTTCCTTCTATAACCGGGATGCACGTCATTAAAATCGGCTTTATGCCGTGATTTCTGCTTTCGTTTATGAAATAAGTCAGGTTTTCTTTAAACCGTTTCTTTGATACCCGCGGCTGATCGCCCGTCAAAATGCCCGCATCATTTGTTCCGAACATGATAAATAAATATTGGGGCTTACGCTCCAGCACGTCGCTTTGAAAGCGCAGGCGCGCATCCTCAGTCGTCTGGCCGCCTATTCCCGCATTTATAACCGTAAGACGGCCGCGTTCCGCTGTCTTTAATATGTTTACCCACTGCTGCGCCTTCGGATAATCACGATAATCCCAGTTGGAACCGCGCGTATTGCTGTCGCCGAATGCGACAACACTTTTTTCTTTGCCCGCGGCGCATCCTGATAACAGACAGATTATCGTAATAAAAAGAACAGCAAACTTCATTTTCTCTCCCCCCCAAACCTTACCTCCTATGGTACACATCTCTTTGGCGGCTTTCAACGCGGCGCTCTCTTTACTGGATATGAAAAGGACCGGAATCCTGTCCGATCAAATCCGAAACCTTAACAAACGTGTAGCCCTGCTTTTTCAGCTTGGGAATGATTTCTTTCAAAGCCTCAACCGTCTGGCGCCGGTTTCCTCCGCCATCATGCAGAAGAACGATATCTCCATCTCTGGCATGTGAAACAACGTGCCTGACGATTTTTCCTTTCCCGGGCCTTTTCCAGTCCCTCGGATCTTGGTTCCATGACCACATGATGATATGATAGCCCTCTTTTAAGATGCTTTTGAAAGCCGTATGATTCAGCGACCCTCCCGGCGGGCGGAATAACTTGTCCCCTTCCGGCTGCAGCGATGTGATATGATGCGCTGAGCTGTGAAGCTCTTGTAAAATGTCTTTGCGTTTCAGTCGGTGAAAATAAACATGGTTCATCGTATGGTTGCCGATTTCATGCCCTTCTTCAACGATGCGTTTTGCCGTTATGGGGTATTTGTCTATACGGCTCCCGACACAAAAAAAGGTTGCTTTAACATTGTGCTGTTTCAGCACGTCTAACACAGCCTCCGTATAGACAGGATGGGGGCCGTCATCGAAGGTTAAAGATAGTTTCTTTTTTTCAGACCTTATATCCCAGTACACGTTTCCCGTTTTCTCCATGTCACTTCTTTTTAAAGATTTCGCATCGGCGGACACGGCAGTGAGACTCGTGAGGACGCATATCATGATGATCAGATGAAAGCATCTCAACGTTTACACCTCCAGTAAACACTACTGTTAACGTGTCCCCTTTTATAAAAAATCATTCTCTGCATCAAATGATGCACATCACCCGCTTCCCGCTTGTTTTTGTCCAAACCCGGGTGCCAGCCGTTTCTCATCAAACGGCAAATGCTGATAAATCAAATACGCTTATCGGACAGCTTATTTTAATAGAAGGAGATAGATTTGTGCTGTATACTATTTGAAAAAGAGGTGAACGTGCAGATGATAAAAAAGGGATTCAGTCTTGCCGTCATCATTGCTGTCGTGATGATCGGCTTTATGCAAAAAGACGTCTGGCTCAGCATGATTCGCGCGGGCGGCATGTACGCCGTGCTTATGAGTATCCTTCTGGTCGCAGCTGACGTATTTTTTCCGATCGTTCCATTCGCCATTATCGCGGCCTTAAACGGAGCGGTTTTCGGGATTGTAAACGGGGTGTGGATTACATTGTCAGGCGCGATGCTCGGAACAATGGCATTGTTTTTTCTCGTCCGGTACGGATTCAGAGACTGGGCCAGAAAAAAGCTGCTGGCTTACCCGGCAGCGGCCCAATATGAAGATTCATTTCATCAGCACGCGTTTACGGCGGTGCTTTTCGGGCGGCTGATTCCGATTATACCGTCGCTTGCCATGAATACCGTCTGCGGGTTGAGTAATATCCGATGGCCGATCTTTTTTTCTGCGTCGGTGCTCGGCAAAATTCCGAACATTGTGATCGTGACCGTCGCAGGCGCTTCATTTACAAGCAACAAACTGCTGTCTTTCGGGATTTACGGAATGTATATGCTCGTCTTAATGGCGGTCATTTATAAGAAGTTTCCCGGCCTTTTAAAAACAACGAAAAAATGAAGCGCGTACCGCCCCCTATTCCGGCGGTACGGCTCCTCTCATTCTGAACCGACCACTACCATATTTTTCTTTCTGTAAAATGACAAAGCCGCTCTGAAAAACTGCCTCACGTATTGATGCAGTTTCGTTCCGCAACCCCTTCCCCTCTGCTGCTCAGTCATATAGTAAAGGTGCACATAACCGATTTTTTGGCTGCGGTAAAATTTGATGGAAGCTTCAAGCTGTCCGATCGGCTGCCCGGTATGAAAAAGCAGCATAAAACCGTCGGGAAAGCATTTGATTTGGGATGACAGCAACCTGAGATATTCATCCTTATTAAAATGATCCGCCGTGCCAAAGCTGACGAAAAACGAATCCTCACGAAACGAAACGGCCGTCTCTTTATGTTTGTTTAAATTGATCCGCTTGAAATACATCAGGAGTCCTCCTTTTTGCGGCCGCAAATAAGAACGAGCATAAAACGGCTGCCAACGCCAGCATAACAGCAGCGCCTGCGATGACGATGCCGCGGACGGAAGAACTGACAGAAGCCGCTCCGAAAACCGCCGTTACTACTATAATGAAGACGGCTTCGACTAATGAATAAAAGCTCCCCACTCTCCCCATGATGTCCACCGGAACATTCTTTTGATAAAACGTCAGAAAGCCTGTATTGGCAAACGCCAGAAAAAAAGCGAGAAGGAAAAATCCGAAAGCAGCCGTCCAAAAAACGTCAGAAAACGCATAAATCATATATCCGGCCGCTGTGAATAAAGAGCCCATTCCCATCAATAAAGAAGCCGGCATTTTTTTATTAATGAATACATTGACAAGCGCCCCCGCAATAATGCCTGCCCCTGAGACACTGACGAGAAAACCGTAATCGGCATCAGTCAGCTGAAGAACCTCTTTTGCAAAAGCGGCTTCAAGCGAATCAAGCGCTGATGGCATAACAGTCATGACCAGACTGAATAAAAAATAAATGATCATGACGTTACGCGCTGTTCGGCTGAAGCGATAGACGAGCTTCCAATCTTCTTTGTATATTGCCAAAGAAAGCTTCTGTGCGGGAGAATGTACGTGAGGCCCATTTTCAAGGTTCGGCAGCATCATCGTAATGAAACCGGACAGCACTAAAGCCGCCGCATTCACCCAAATCGCAAAAATCGGCGTGCCGGCGATAAAAAGCAGCCCGGCCGCAGCCGGCCCGAGGAGAAAAGCCCCTGATTCCGACAAAGCCCTTAGTGAATTGAATCGTTTTCTCCTTTCAGCCGGGATAAGCATCGTCACATACGCCATGGAACACGGACGAAACATCGCATTGGCCATTTGAATCAAAAATACGATACAATAAACGGAAAATAAAGACCGTGCAGTAAACATCAGCGGCAGAACGGCAATGAATGCAGCCCGGATGAAATCAAGCGACATCATCATATTCCGTTTGTTGCACCGGTCGATGATGCTCCCCGCCCACCCATTTGTCATCAAAACAGCCGCAGGCCTGATTAAATAAAGGATGGAAACCGCAAAAGCAGACCCCGTTTCTTTTAAGACAATAAGATTAAGAGACAAAAAATAGATCCATTCACCAATATTTGCTATCCCGATTCCGGTTAACAGAAGCATCGGGTACCGCCAAGACTTCAGGTTTTTCATCTTATCCCTCCCTTAGAAATAAAAAACGCCCTCAAGACAATAAAGTCTTGAGGACGGGAAACAGCCCGCTATGCCACCTCAATTCGGTTTGGTGCCGGCCTTGCCGGGTACAAAGCTTACTCGGTAACAGGAGTATCCGCCGCATCATCCTCGTGTTGCATGATTCCGATGCGAAGCTAAGAGGTTTGTTTCAACACATCCATTCATACTCCTTCACAGCTCCCGGAGCTCTCTGTCATGAATGATATCTGTCTACTCGTCTCTTCAGCGCTTTTCGTTTATATTGTTTTCACCCTTACTTTTTTTAACAATATACAGGCTCAATCAGCAAAAATCAAGAGGCTGTAAGAAATAAAACCCGATTTTGATTAATTTCCCTGTACAGACACAAACAGCCCTACCGACACATACAGTTACATATAGGCGATTGCCTACATAACTTTGTGGAGGTGAGGATGGTGACAGGTGTTTTTGCAGCGCTCGGGTTTATTGTGAAAGAACTTGTGTTTTTAGTATCATACGTGAAAAATAATGCCTTTCCACAACCGCTCTCAAATAATGAGGAGAAAAAATACTTAGACCTTATGGCTGAAGGAGATGAACACGCCCGCAACATGCTGATCGAACATAATCTTCGTTTAGTCGCCCATATTGTGAAAAAATTCGAAAACACGGGAGAGGACGCAGAAGATCTGATCTCCATCGGTACAATCGGGCTGATTAAAGGAATTGAAAGCTACTCAGCCGGAAAAGGCACGAAGCTTGCCACATATGCCGCACGATGTATTGAAAATGAGATTTTAATGCACCTGCGCGCATTGAAAAAAACAAAAAAAGACGTCTCCCTTCATGATCCGATCGGCCAGGATAAAGAAGGGAATGAAATAAGCCTGATCGATGTCCTCAAGTCGGAAAGCGAAGATGTGATTGACACTATTCAGCTCAACATGGAACTTGAAAAGGTCAAAAAATATATCGACATTTTAGACGACCGCGAAAAAGAAGTCATCGTCGGCCGCTTCGGGCTTGATTTAAAAAAAGAAAAAACGCAGCGCGAGATCGCAAAGGAGCTCGGCATTTCAAGGAGTTACGTGTCGCGGATTGAAAAACGCGCATTGATGAAGATGTTTCATGAGTTTTACCGGGCGGAGAAGGAGAAGCGGAAGAAGAAGGGAAAGTGAGCGAAAAGCCGGATCTGACATCCCGGCTTTTTCTATTTTATCTTTTTCAATCATGACTATAAACAGAATATGCGTAGCGCTCAGTATGAAGGGATAAATATACAAACTGCTTGATCGCTTCAAGGCCTGTGATCATTTCATTTGTGATACGGCCATTTTCAAAATCAATTTTGTAGGTTTGCGAGGTCTCTATAACTTCGCTGTCATCTTCAATATCATCAAATTCAATTTCTGAGGAAAGGGGCATGATAAGATCATTCCTATAACGTTCCTCCATTTATTGATTGAATGAACCATAATAAAAACCGCTCCTAAAGAGCGGTTTTAACATATAGGAAGTAATCATTCTAAGAAGAAATCGAAAGGGATTTATTTACTGCTTTTTGAGCATGGATTAAAGTCGTATCAAATAATGGCACTTTTGAATCCTCTGCCTTTACTAATAGGCCAATTTCAGTGCATCCAAGAATGATTCCTTCTGCTCCTTTATCCACCAAATTATTTATGATCTTCTTATAAATGTTTTTGGAAGACTGTTTAATTTCACCCAGACATAGTTCTTGATAAATAATATTATTTATTAATTCTCTTTCATCATCATCAGGAACAATGACATTAATCGCATGAGACGCAATACGTGATTTATAAAAATCTTGTTCCATCGTATATTTAGTACCTAGCAATCCTACTGAGCGAATGTCTTGTCTAATAATTTGTTCTGCAGTTGCATCGGCAATATGCAAAATAGGTATAGTGATCATTTCTTGGATATATCCAAGAACTTTATGCATAGTATTTGTACATATTACAATAAAATCTGCACCTGCTTTTTCTAATGATCTTGCAACTTGACCTAAAGCTTCACCTGCTTTATCCCAAGCTCCTATGGATTGATAATGTTCAATTTCCTTAAAATCAACACTGTATAAAAGGCATTTTGCCGAGTGAAGCCCTCCTAACTTCTTTTTTATTTCTTCATTGATAATTCGATAATACTCAGCTGAAGATTCCCAACTCATTCCGCCAATAAGACCAATAGTTTTCATAACCCACCTCGGATGAAATTTTCAAAATATTATAGTTATTCTATAGCATAGATTAGGTCTTTACAATTATTTATTTTTTCAGGATTATTATCATTAAATTTTATCGAGAATAAAAAATGATTGTCCGCCTTTTAAGGAGAAAACCATCAAATTCTCACCCATTTTCAGTTCTTCATCTTCTCCAGAGCGCAACCGTTTAGGAATAATAATCAAATCAGCAGGTATTATTAATTTGTCATTTTCATTAAGCCTTATTTCAATAGATGAAACGGAAATCACTTCAGCCGGCATAATATCCACCGGTGACTCACATTCAATAAAGTAAGAATATAGAAAAAGAGATATGACAGTTATGAAAATATCATTTTTCTCATTCGTTACTGCATTTTGGTATCAAATGACTTGACTTATAAGTCCTTAACTTGCGTCCTCTCTCAAACGATTCAACGCCGGGCGCTCTAAAAAGCTCCTCAGAAAATCCTTCACAGGCATACTTCATTCCCTGCTTTCTTTATGCAGACCTCGATCTGGCTGAAAGAAAAACTAGTTACTGATTAGTAACTAGTTTTTATCTTAAAAGATTCAAATATTAGGTTTCAGATTTTCTGGTTTAACCATCTCATCAAATTGTTCTTCCGTTAAAATGTAAGTTGCACGCAGTCTTTTTAGCATTAACCCTTCCTTATGAACAAACTTGGAATTTTCGAATAATTTTCATACCCGATAAGGTTCTAATTCTCTAAGTTTTCGTATCAATATTCTCTGTGTAATCCATGGGATTAACCTTTTAAGTTCATTAAACCTAACTGTTTTATTAGACAAAGCTTACAGATCGAATTTCATGGCGCCTATCGATTTTACAATTTCCGGATCTTGGTGCGACCCGAAAAGACTTTCTCCTTTATCAAGTGTGGAAATTTTTTCAATATCCTCTAAACTTAACTCAAAATCAAAAATGTCAAAGTTTTCGACAATCCGTTCTTTGCGCACCGATTTTGGAATCGTAACGACTTCACGCTGAACAAGCCAACGCAGCACGACCTGGGCGACGGATTTATTGTGTTTTTCCGCAATGGAAGTCAACACGCCGTTGCTGAACATGTTATTGCGTCCTTCAGCGAACGGTGCCCATGACTCGTGTTGAACTCCCTGCTCTTTCATAAAAGCAGCACTTTCTTTTTGCTGGCAGAATGGATGCGTTTCGACTTGATTGACGGCTGGCACGATTTCATTATGCATGATCAGATCCATTAGACGGTCGGGATGGAAGTTGCTGACTCCGATTGCCCTGATTTTTCCTTCGCGATACAGATCCTCCATCGCGCGCCAAGCGCCGTAGTAATCGCCGTATGGTTGGTGAATAAGGTATAAATCAAGATAATCCAGCTGCAGCTTACTCAATGATTTGGAAAAGGCTATCTTGGCGCTTTCATAGCCGGCATCCTGAATCCAGAGCTTGGTCGTAATGAATAGCTCCTCACGCGGTACGCCGCTCCGCTTGATTGCACGTCCGACTGCCTCCTCATTTAGGTAGCCGGAAGCAGTGTCAATCAAGCGATAACCGGCCATCAGTGCTTCATATACCGCGTTTTCACATTCTTGAGCATCGGGGACTTGGTATACACCGAAGCCGATAATTGGCATTTTCACTCCATTGTTTAATGTTACGGTTTGCATTGTAATTCCTCCTATTGTTCAAATGTAGAAACGACAAACGGCACGCATCCCGAAAATCGGGCACTGCAGAATGAATTCCGCTGCGGCTGGTTTGCGTTATAATAAGCTTATTACCTTCGTGTAACACGAAGGCAAGCACTTTTTTAAAAAGTTTTTAAAGGAGGGTTACCCATGCATACAGTCAAAGAAGCAGCGATGATAACCGGACTCACCGAGCATGCGGTGCGCTTTTACACAGATAAAGGCCTGGTGCCGAGCGTACAGCGCAATAAAAACAATATTCGTTTGTTCGACGAAGAATCAATCAACTGGCTGTTTGGTGTCAAATGCCTCAGGCAATCCGGGATGCCGATTGAAGTCATTAAAACGTACGTGAATCTCTGTCTTGAAGGAGATTCGACCATTCCACAACGGTACACACTCATGATGGAGCATAAAGAAGATGCGCTCGCCCAGCTCGAAGAAGCCAAACAGCACATTGCCCATTTGGAACAAAAAACCGCCCTATATCAGGCCATTTTAGAGCACCGCTCTTTTGATACAACCAATCCCGCCAACTGGGAAAAAATACAGCATATGCATAGTGACGTATTTTACTCGCCCACTGTCCGCTAGATGTGAAAGATATTTATGAGCACATCAATGGCTCTTAAACTCCTAAATTGGAATCCATATTGAGTATGCTAAGTTTGATGACATATTATGAGGGATTAAATTTGTTTATACGGCTATAGGGCTGCAAGTCCTTAAATTTTTTCTTAAGATTACTTTCCATTAATCGGAAACTTATAGAAGTCGCATCTGTATGTGACTTCTTGTTCGATGTTGTTTTCAAGTGTGGCATAGGTAATGTTAACTTCAGCAATTACTTCTTTTGTGCTTAAGTTAACTGTGCTAGTTGATGGAACAGACTTTTGATTCTTAGTTAGCGCATCTCTTAAAATCGTTGGCGTGTCTTGAACCATTCGAATAAAAGTTGAAGCTTGAGTAGGATTCATAATCCCGCCGGAAGCAGTTTACAGAGAATATAAAGAGCACCCCGTAGGATGCTAAATCTTATTTTTTAACATTTTGTCTAAAAAAACTTCCTTGAAAATAATTTAAGTTTGCAGAGTAGTATCTGAAACTTGATTCCGAAATAAACAATATTACAAGTTGTATAATTAACATCGGCGGGTAAGAAAAACAGCCATACTTATACAGTGTTGCTATCACTGTAAACAAAACGGCTAAAAAATGACTTACGAATACAGTACCCAAGGCATGAATTTTTGATAGCAGGTATCTATACCTTTCAACGATTCTTTTATCTTCTTCTAAATAATCGTTCTTATTGTTATCTTTCCAATTGTCAGGTATCGGAAAATTTTCAACCCGCTTAATTGCATTATCAAAAATCCGATTTTTATTAAATATCCAATTCGCTACAAAGTATAAATGATGAATTATATAGCCCACTACCATGCCAAATATACTCAGAGAAATGAAAACCCCTATTAATTTCCCGTGCTCAGAAAACTTTATATGAGCTGATATATAGTCAGCTTCAGTAAGTGCAAAATAGGCTCCTATCCAGAAAATTAACATCCATCCTGATATGCCCCACCTTATTAAATACTTTGTTTCAAAACTCATATAATCTCCTCCCACCTTATTATCGGTGTAAGAAAAGGACAAAGTATAATTTGCAGAATTTGTCTAACAAAAAAGCACCCCTAAGGGTGCAGATGTTATTTAATCCAATCTTTAATCTCTTTAATGGTCTTATACGCCTTCGACCATGTTCCATTTTCTTCCAAGTAGTTTTCACCTTTCTCTGTCAACTCAGGTCCTAATTTGAATAATTGGGGCCTATTATCTGAATAATGAACCCCAATTATATACCCTTCGCGTTTCAAAAAGTTCACAGCATCATTAAATTGGTCTTCAGTAACTCCAATATCGTTTTCTGACAAAGGGGTATGGCCTTCAAAAATCTCTTTTAAGATTGCATACCTTAATTTATCCTTATTCATAATTTCTCCTTTCAGCCTTTAGATCTGTCTTTCTCTTTTCTCTCTTTGATTTGTTTAAATGTTTCCAAAATTGAAATCGCTTGATTTCTATATTTTCTTTCTACTGCAATTATCCAAACAATAGCAGCAATTGTACCAGCAGCGAAAGCTAAAGCTCCCCAATGTTTTTCATAAAAATTAAAGAACATAGTGAGATACGCTGCCAATAAAGGGATAAATGCAGGCACATATTTTGAATGATCATGTACAATATCTATATGAGAAAATCTTGATATCGCAAATTCTAAACATTCAATATCTAACTCATATACAAGAGATTGAAAGTCCTTGTAATGACTCTTACTTTGACCTACCTTGAGTTTTTCAAAAAAGAAAGCGAGTAGCTCCTTTTTGGAATAAGTATAAATAACATTCTCCAGTTCTTCTAAATCCTTCTTATTATTCTTTCTATTATCGTTCTTTTTGTTCTTATTCATTTTACAAATCACCCCCATTTTTAATATCGGAAATTAATTGTTATGATTAACCATTTGCAAAATTTGTCGAACGAAACTGTTGAATAAGCACGCAATACTGTTGCTGTTTTATCACCCATTCACTATGTAAAAATTTAGTGATGACGCAGGAATAATTCGCCGCGCCGACCTGCCTCCCATTTTACACCACAGATTTTTTCAGATTCAACAAACCTCAAAATGGAAATCTTGGCATAATTGGCTGGATCAACTCGTCTTTCATTTTGCGTACAGTTTCCCGTGAAATGCCAAGGTGAAGACCTATTGCGCGGTAGCTCATACCCTCCATCTTGCAATTATAAATGACTTTATGTTGCTCTCCTTTGATCTTTTCTGCCCCCAACTCAACTGCATATACTCGTTCCTCATAGTACTTAAGACGTTTAAAAAGACGTTCCTCTCTCATATCCATTTGCCGCAATTCATCCTGACTCTTTCCAAGACTCCCTTTCGGCATAGCTGCCTCTAATCCATATTTAGCAATACCCCAATTTTTCATAGGAATTGTTGAACCGTAAAGTACTCTTTGCAACCGTTGAACCTCTTTCACCATCCAGTGATAGCTATTGATTAGATTTTCAATGTCTTTTTGCTTCATGAGTAGTCCTCCTATATAATCAAATTAAAAACGGACACCAAACAAACAGCGTAAATGCTGTAAGTTCAGTGTCCGCAGGCTTTCCGTCTAGGACTATTCCAAAATTTCCACTTGGCAATCATTAAGTTTCATATTGAAATACGTTAAAGTTAAATTTTTAAAGTATTCACTCTTACCAACTATCCATGTATCGTCCAAATACACTTTGATAGCTAGCTTACTCTCAAAGCTATAGTTAACAGATTTAGCAGATGGAATGTTTGAGTCAATTATGCGGCAACTAAACTCTTCACCAAAAGGGAAACCCTCAGTTAAATCGGTTAAAAATGAATCTGATAAGTATTTATTATGGTGAAGTAATATTATGTATTCAAATGTGTGCTCGCCATAATAAAATTGATTTAATTGGCTCAACGTACTCATATAATTCGTTCCATCCCTAACAAATAAAGGATAATCCCCACTTTCCTTGCTAACCTCTTTTACCTCAGTAATCGTGTTATCAGAGAAATTTTCACTGTAAACTTTACCGGCCTGTTTCATGAAAACTTCCGGTTTAAACATATAAAACTCTTGATTAGTTTTATTTGAAAATTCATTTAATAGCTCACTTCGCGGGCCAATTGTTTTTCCTTTTGAGTAATACCACCAATCTTCTTTATCATCATCCGTTATAAAAATAATATTTGTTTGTTTTTCTTTTGCAAAATCCATAATTTGTTGCCACAGAATGTAATCCCCATATTTCTCTAATATGATTTCGCCATTGTAAAATTTAGCTCCCTTTTTAGATGCATCCTTATATCCTGGTGGAATTTCTAGCTTATATCTTTGCTCCGCCTCTTTTGATAATTCGTCAAGCCTCTTTTTTTCGTATGGCTTTCCTACTTTATCTTCAAATATATCAGTGATTTCAGCTTTAATGTGATCATTTCTAAGTAACTTTGGATGGTCTTCTTTTTCCTGTTTTATCTCAGAAATTAAAGTATTAATCGATTCTTTAACTTGATCTATTATTGAGTCAATACTTAAAGTTACATGTTTTTTTCTGTATGTAGATAACTCTTTTTTTAGACTAGTCTCTATCTCAATTGACTTTTTACTTAAAATTGATTCAATTTTTTCATAAGATGTTTGTTGATCTAGAATTACATTTGTTCTATTTAAATGAAACTCTAAAGCTATTTGATGAGGTAGCCAAAGACGCTCTTGTGATTTTTTTAATAATGAGAGCAGCTTTTTTGAAGTTTCCTTCGAATATCTATAAAGGTTTAATAAAACATTTGCATCTAAAATAACTACTGAGTTTATCCATATATCAGAGCTCTTATTATCAAAATAAAACTCTTTGAATATTGATTTCATTTAAAACCCCTCAATCCATAATATTTCTTACTACCAAAATTATAATTGATTATACAGAGATTTACTATTGGATAATTTGCACCTTAAAATCAGGCCTATTGATTCACTAGCTTTGTCCGGCGTACAAACCTTACCTAAAAGAAAATCATCTTCCACTACCATATCGTCTGGAACCATAAGGTCTAACTGTTCATCTAAATGCCATGAAGTGTCCTTATGGACCCGATAAACGACAATTCCACGGTCCTTACAGGAAACTGACTCAACATTTATTTAATCAAACAGTTACGGGAAATCTATGCACCCCCCCTTTTGTAATTAATAATGAGATTTTAATGCATCTGCTCGCATTGAAAAAAACGAAAAAAGACGTCTCCCTTCATGATCCGATCGGCCAGGATAAAGAAGGGAATGAAATAAGCCTGATCGATGTCTTCAAGTCGGAAAGCGAGGATGTGATCGACACCATTCAGCTCAACATGGAACTTGAAAAGGTCAAAAAATATATCGATATTTTAGACGACCGCGAAAAGGAAGTCATCGTCGGCCGCTTCGGGCTTGATTTAAAAAAAGAAAAAACGCAGCGCGAGATCGCAAAGGAGCTCGGCATTTCAAGGAGTTATGTGTCGCGGATTGAAAAACGCGCATTGATGAAGATGTTTCATGAGTTTTACCGGGCGTAAAAAAGGAGAAGCGGAAGAAGAAGGGAAAGTGAGCGAAAAGCCGGATCATTTTTCTGCATTTTAGGACATTCCTCTTCAAGTATAACTTCAGGATTTAAAAGTAAAACATAACAAATGAATAGAATTGGTACAATTGTTAACCTTTTCAATAATTTTTTATTGATATTTAACCCCTTCAACACAGCCCTCCCTTTTTAACAATCCATTTCATTTGGGCTCACCCCCATCCTTGAATGTATTTTCTATGAAAAATGATTTTGAACCTCATAGGAACCCTTACATGACAAGGTTTTAGTTGTTTTTCATTGTTTATCAAGATCTAAAGCAAAAGAACTTGCTATTTCTCAAATACATCCACCAAATTTTCAATGTTAATTTGCTTTTCATACATACTAATAATAAAAGTAAAACCTTATTAAAACTTTACAAGACAAGCTGAATCGACTATAGTCTAATTAGACTAAAATATTGATGTAAAGAAGTGAAAAATTAAATGATAAAGTCTTTTTTAATGTTGGGGCAGTCGAATATGGCGGGCCGTGGATTTTTGAATGAAGTAGACCCTATCTATAATGAAAAAATAAAAATGCTGCGCAATGGACAGTGGCAGATGATGACAGAGCCGATTAATTACGACCGTCCGGTTTCCGGCGTTGGCTTGGCGGCATCTTTTGCAGATGCTTGGTCGAAAGCTTATCCCGATGAAGAAATTGGCTTGATCCCGTGTGCGGAAGGCGGCAGTTCATTGAATGACTGGCATCCGGAAGGCATCCTTTTTCAGCATGCTTTGTCCGAAGCCCGCTTCGCCCTCCAATCCAGTCAAATTTGCGGAATCCTTTGGCACCAAGGTGAGAGTGACAGTTATCGTTCGCTGCATGAAACTTATTACGAGAAATTAACTCTTATCATCGAGACGCTAAGAAACGAGTTGAAACTTGATGAGGTACCGTTGATTATTGGAGGGCTTGGTGACTTTCTTGAGAAGACTGGTTTTGGACAGCACGCGACTGAATTTCGACAAGTTAATGAACAATTGCTGCGTTTTGCTAATGAACAACAGAATTGTTATTTTGTTACTGCGGCAGGTTTGACTGCGAATCCTGATGGCATTCATTTAGACGCAGTTTCACAACGCAAATTCGGTTACCGCTATTTCGAGGCTTTTTCGAAAAAGCACCATATCCTGAAACCCATTTCGGGAGAGGAGCAATCACTGAAAGTGAATGGTGACTATTCTAAAACAGAACAGATTTACCTTCATAGTATGGATTTGGCTTCGGGTAAAATCACGTACGCGGAATTTGAGGCGCGGATGGCGAAGGTGATGAAACCGTGATTCCCTTACTTATCCTTGGCTTGCTCATCCAAAACCCCGGAGCTCACGGCTATGAAATTCTGGCCTTAATGGAAAAACGTCATTACAAATACATTGTTAACTTCACGAAAGGTTCATTTTATTACAATCTGCAGCAACTTGAAGAAAAGTGTTTGATTGAACAGATTCAGCAGAAACCCTCAACCAGCGGGCGTGAAATCCGTAACTTTAACGTCACAGATTCGGGAAGGGCAGAATTTGAAAAATTAATGATCAAATACGGCACCAAATCGGAATATGTGAACCTTCAATTTTATGGGGCGTTACTCTTTGCTGATGAATTCGACAAAAGTAAATTACTGGATCTGATCCAATCACAAATCGATCAGACTAAAACTCGAATCGAGCTCCTTGATGAATACCTGTCCACCACTCAAGAAATTCCCGGCACAATCAATTACTTTCGCCGTATGAACGAAAATTCCCGTTCACATCACTTGGTTAATTTAGAGTGGTTCGAGAAATTGAAAGCAGAAATAGAGTGAACTATTGCATAATAAAAAATGCAATGTTACATATATAAGAATATTAGTTACCTACATATAAAACCTGTGTCGCAGATATCTAGTAACACCATTGATACAGGTTTTATACTCCTTCTTTAATTAAACCAGTAATAGAGTTGTCAACACTTGCCCCAAACAAGAGCAAGTGAATCTGCTGCGTGTTCTTCTTTTTCAATCCGTATGAATAACCACTTTACACCTATTCAGTATTCAAGTAAGTCATAGGACATTTCAGTGGCGTATCGGTATAAAGTGAACTAATTATTAATGTTCAACAACAGAATTTCGTCTATTGACAATAAAGAATGCACAAATCATTGCAAGAATGGCCATCGCCCACCAGAACGTTGAGATCGCCTGATCATGATCGATGATTATCAAACGAATGACAGCCGTGATGCCAATATAAATAAAGTAGCGAAGCGGGAAATGAAAGTCTGATTTGAAGTATTTGATAATCAAAGCAATGAACTCAAAATACATGAAGAATATAAGCAGTTCCCCAAGCATCTCATAATAGCTGTCCACTTTGTTGAACAGTGACTTGTATACGAATTGAACAATGTACCATGTCTCGCTGATCAGAAGTCCGCTTAAGGCTATCGCCAGGAAGAACAGACAGACATTGAGAAGCGCTTGTAACAGGTAAGGCGCCTTTTTAAAATTGTTGGAAAATCTCATCTTGTTGTCTCCTATTTCAATATTTTCGTCGTTTTGATTCGCAGCCTACATCTTTCTGTTCCAAAATCGCAGCACGATGCAGTACTTGGAATTCTTTTGTATACTGTGAAACTGCCCCTGCATGCGGGACATCATTCGCGCAATGCTTCTTTCACCGAGTCCGTTGCTTTCCGGCGTTACATCCGCAAGTTTAATCGTATTGCTGATATGAATCTCAAATATTTCTTGATCCGATACAAACGTGATGCTGATTTCTTCTTCCGGATCTGCGTATTTAAATAAGTTTGACATCACATTATCAAATACACGACCAAGCTCCTCCAAATTCACGTTAATATAGGTTTCCGGCAGCTCGCCTGAAATATGGACCCGGAAATGCTCCTGATGAAGGATAGCAATCTGATCTGATATTAGATCGTAGATCACTTCTTTCACTGCAACGGTCTCCAGGTCGGCCCCATGTTCCTTATTCAGCAGGAAATACGCAAACAGATTGTCAGACAAGTTTTTTAATTGCAGTGCTTTACCATAAGCATTGGCTACATAACGATCTTTGCTGGCACCCGCTTTGCCTCCTTCTTTTTTGGCAAACTCCAGATTCATGATCAGCGACGTCAGCGGTGTGCGCATATCGTGCGACATTTCGGTAACCAGGCTGCGGCTCTCTGCTTGCAATTCCTCGATCGCTTTAAGTTTGTCCAAGAAAGCTTTCCGCAGATCCTCAATGCTCTTTGCAATCATCGCTAATTCATCATGCCCTTTTATCGTCATCTCGTAGTCCAGCTGGCCCCCTTCAAGAATATGAATCTCTTGGTGAAGCGTTTTAAGGTAGCGAAGACTTTGGCGAATGCCCAAGAGAACAATGATTAAAAAGATGAGGGTTGCACCGAGCAAATCCAATGTAAAGGCCAGATCATAATATCGGGATGAGTAGAAACCGTCGATAATGACTCGTCCTTCACCATCGCTGAACTTGACAGGATGTGAATGATTTTGAGCATACTGAGTCAGCTTTTCTTTTCCATAATCGGATTCGGAATAAACGGAATCATATTGCAACTCCTGATCCTTGAATATGGTGAGGTTAATGTAATTTTCTTTTTTGACCCACTCGCCAAACGCTTTTCTATCCGATGTAGACAACCCATTTTCTGAAACGTACTGACTGAATTTTTGAATGTATCTCGCTGACTCCTTGTGATAATACTCATCCGAACTCAGATATCCCTCGATCAGATCATCTGTAATCTTTTGCAGCGTCAGAAAGATCACACCGCTCACAATCGCAGCAACCATGATCAGCAAAGCCAGTTTTTTGGTTAGCGTGAATTTACGATGTGCCAAATCGATATCCTCTTCCCCATTCAGTTTTTATATAAACCGGACGTGCCGGATCATCCTCAATTTTGGAGCGCAGTTTCCGAATATGCACCATCACTGTATTGTTAGAACAGTAAAAGTAAGGCTGTCCCCACACACTCTCATATATATTTTGAGCAGAAAATATTTTGTTGCGTTTGCTCATCAGCAGTTTCAGGATACGATATTCCAGATCTGACAGCTTGATTTGCTGCTCCTCTTTCCAGACCTCATTAAATTCTTCGCTCACTCTCAGTTTGCCCCCGATAAGAAATGTTTCTTCCTGTTCCTTCTTTTCCTGATAGATTGTATATCTGCGTAATTGGGCAATCACTCTAGCGTGAAGTTCCTCTTCCGAGAAGGGTTTAGTCATATAATCATCGCCGCCGGCGAGTAATCCCTCAGTTTTATCGAGTGTACTCGATCTGGCCGTCAGAAACAGAATTGGGACGTTAGAGGTTTCCCTGATGTGCTGACAGGTTTCGATTCCCGAAATGCCTGGCATCATAATATCCAAAATAACCAAATCAAGTGAGTCATTCACAAGTTGCAATGCTCGCTTTCCATCCTTGGCTCTTAGCACCTCGTAGCCTGCTCGCATAAGGGATTCCTCCAAAAGATCACCAATATCATGATCATCCTCTACGACTAATATTCGATGGGTCATGCCTCTTTCACCTCATGATTCTTGATGTTATTTCTCGTGTGACCTTACTATATATCATTCATAAGTAACACGTACGTTATAAGATACTACGTAAATCTTAACAGTTTATGAAAGCTGATGTCCGCCACAATTTTGTCACATTTTAAAAAAAATGATGAACCTTCATAAATTGTTAAGATTCTGTCTTTATATTTATCCATTGTAAGGCTCGAGTTTTTCAGATCCGCACTGCATATTGCAATGGTAAATGGGAAAGGAGTATTGATATGATTGTACAAAAAGAAGAACGCGGGCAACCAGTGAGTCTGCGGGAACGGGTTCATTTTCTGGACATCGTACGTGGGTTTGCCTTGCTTGGCATTATTATTGTCAACTATTTTCTGATCGTAGATTCAGTAAAGGGATTCGAAATGGCCTCCGGTGACCTCCTGCACAATCTGGTTTCCTGGTTTGCCGAAGGGAAATTCGTTACATTATTCTCCTTCTTGTTCGGAGTTGGGTTTATGATCTTTATGGATCGAGCCGCGCAGAAGGTAGATAGTCCCAACAAGCTGTTTGCCCGTAGGTTATCTATCCTGTTGGGATTTGGCATTTTGCACATCACATTTGTTTGGGTCGGTGACATATTGACCTTTTACGCCGTAAGCGGCTTCCTGTTACTCGCCTTCTATCAACGCACGGCCAAAACGGTGCTTAGATGGATTATCGCACTTATCGTGTTTCAATTCCTGACTCCTGTTTTCACAATGTTGTACAATGTCATCAATACTGCAGGGTCAAAAAACCCGAATTTTTCAGAGTTTACTTTGTTTAGCCACACAAGCCTTACCTACATGGAATCCATCAGCACTCGGTGGACAGATATGGTCACGATGGCGGCTGGCTCTTTCTCTATGATCTATTCCATGTTTCTCATGTTTCTGCTGGGCGTGTACTTTGTTAAGATGGAATTTTTCAAAGACATGGAAGCAAAAAAGTTCATATGGAAGCGTATCTGGATCATCAGCACAATCGCTTTTCTAATAACACAAAGCAGTATATTACTAGACATGTTTAATCTTTCTGAGAATATGCTGTGGAAGGACATTTCCTCTGTCATGGGTCAAAATGGCGGCTTAACCGGAAGTATGTTTTATATGAGCACTTTTGCAATGCTGTTTCTGTACGTTCCTCAGCTGCGAGGCCCTATGATGATCTTCACCAAAGTCGGACGGATGTCATTGACCTGTTATCTGCTTCACTCTATCATTGGAACAGTTTTGTTCCTCAGGTACGGATTCGGGCTTGCGGATCATATTCAATCCGCCGGCACGTTCATGTTCAGTCTGGCCGTGTACTTCGTGCTTATGAGCTTTAGTACATTGTGGTTGAAACGATTTAAGTACGGTCCGATGGAATTGATATGGCGCAAGCTGACGTACGGCAAAGTAAACGGAAGTCCCAAAGCGACTCCGCTGCATTCGGAAAAATCAATTCCGAAATAACCCCTTTGCACAGATTGCATGACTTCAAATTAGTTGTTGAGAAGTGGGCATTAAACGGACAGATTTGATATATATACTAGTTATTTTTATATCTATTAGGCTTCTTTGGGCTAATAAATTCACCGGAGTTTACTCAATGTGCATTGCTCATGATCGAATTTGAATCTTTTACGCATGTTCATAGGCAAAGGCGCCACATTCGACTATTTTTGCAACTTTTCGCAGGTAAAGTTTGAGAATGATTGCAAATCCCGCGTACCACACTTAATACGGCAGTGAACGATAGTAAATAAGGGTTACATGCAGCTTATTTTCCAAGAAAACAAAGAAAAAGACATCATACAAAAAGACAGGAGAAAGCTTTTGAAGTATTTTAACGCCAAATTTACCGCGGAAGAAAAAGCGGCAGAGCAGGTGGAATGTTTTACTGAACGACTGAACTCGTTATTTCAGCAACTGAAGGAGTGAGCAATCATGAAAACAAAAAAGGAACCAAAAGTTATTCTGGAACCAGCAAAGGAATCTGATCTGCCAGAATTCCAAAAAAAATTACAAGAAGCCTTTGCGATCGCCGTGATTGAAACGTTCGGTGATTGCGAAGATGGACCGATTCCATCGGACAATGATGTTCAGGAGTCTTTCGACGCTCCCGGAGCAGTCGTATATCATATTTTTCGGGATGGTGAGAAGGTAGGTGGTGCAGTAGTACGTATCAACAGCGAAACACATCATAATTCGCTAGATTTATTCTATGTATCTCCAGAACATCACAGCCAGGGGATTGGTCTTTCTGCTTGGAAAGCCATAGAAGCACAGTATCCGGATACTGTGCTTTGGGAAACCGTGACACCTTATTTTGAAAAGCGAAATATCAACTTCTATGTGAATAAGTGCGGATTCCATATCGTAGAGTTCTACAATGAACATCACTCTGATCCGCATATGCATCGCAATGGACGCGAAGATGACAAGCCCCTGCCGGATGATGATGACTTTTTCAGATTTGTAAAGATTATGAAAAAAAAGGACTAAACAATTGAACACTGCGATATGCCGCAGAAAGTTGCCGGTAACTTTTTTAAAGATATTTGTTTGGATCGAAAAAATTCTAAGTTAACCAATAATTCCCTATGTTTACAGAGTTGATTAATAAACGATACGAGGGATAAACGGATAAAGCCTTCCCCTTCTTTTTGAGGAGAAAGTATTAAAGGCGGAAAGCCCTTCTCGTTATGAGAGGGCTTTAATTCGGTCTGAAAATGAAATGGAGAATAAAAATAAACAAAGAAATAATTAATTAAGTGATGAACGATTTATACGAATTTTAGAGAAATACTCCAACGGAGAACTTAACGAAGAACAAATCACTTCTCTATTGTGGGATGCTGCCGAAAATAAATCACTTCACAACAGAGAAACTGAAAGCGGTATAAAAAAACAGCTCCGTTAAAATGGCCGGAACTGCCTTTGAATTTTGGATTTTGCAGTTATCTCCATCCGTTAGTTTGAATTCAGATAATCCAAGACACGGTCAACTCTTTCATTTACTGAGTAATCTCCTTCAATTTTTAACAACGGACAAGATAAATCTGCCATCCAATGTTCGTGTAAAGCTTTGCTTCTAACTTCCATTCCGGCATTATCATATAAAGAAGCCCACTCTAAAAATGTTTTTGATTGTTCATATTTACTGCCGCCGGCTAACACTTCGTTTCCATAACGCTGAAATTCCCTCTGCCTTAATCTCTCAAGCCGTATATCTTGCGGAATCCATAAGAAGATGACAAGGTCAAAATAACTTTTTAGATCATCGCCCCAGCCGCACACTGCGCCAGAAAGAATCCATTTCTCATTTATTGTAAAGTCTTTTTCAAGCAGCTTTCTTCTTTCAGGAATTTCTCTTTTCTTAGTGAATTTATCTGTCCAATAGTAATCATCAGTATCAAGATGCGTATGAGGCAAATGCTTTGATAATGCAACACCCAATGTTGAAGTTCCGACTCCGGAGGCTCCCAGTATGTGAATATTTTTTTTCATAGTTCCCTCTCCTTATAAAGCAACGAAACTCCCTGTCCGCTGCACAAGGTTCTTACTATTATTTTAATATAAATCCCCAAAAACCTTTACTTTGCCAAGGGAATCCAAATGCGTGTTAAAACCATACTGCTTACGAACTTCATGGTCATTTTCAAACAGAATAATTAACTTTCTCTCCGGGTTATTTTAATATCCTCTTACACTTTCTCAAAAGTCTCGATTGGCAGTGAAAACTTGGTTGTTTTCTCGTTACGATAATTGATCATGATCTCAATTTGATTATTTTTTTGTTCAAACTCAATAAGTGCATTCTCCCATTTATCTCTGATTGAAATGATACAATTTCCATTTTTCTTTTCCTTTTTCTTATAAATGTAATTCACTTTAACTCCCTTTTCATTGATCGCCAAAAGGTTTCGGAATAAGGAAGCTCCTCAAAAAAAGGATCAAAACTTCTATCAAGTTTGATCCTTTTCCCTTTTTAGTCATTTCTTTGCGAACGTTTATAGACATTCACGGTTACCAGCCAGCTCATAACAACGATTCCTGCAAAAAGAATGAGCATATTACTGTACAAATAAGCGGAATGATCAGCGTTAACAGGCAGCAGCCTTTGATCCAGCAAGCGGATCGATAATAAACCGCCTGCAATCGAAATACCCGTTCCCTCTGATAAAAAGCTCGTAAAATTAAGCAGACTCATTCCGGCGCCGGCTTCCTTTTGTTTCAAACTGCCAGACACAATTGTAGATATAACCGTTTTTGTGAAGGAGAGCCCCCCAAAAACAAAAACAATTATAACGGTCATGAGCCAAGGTGTCGCATCTATAAAAAAGGCAGCGATTAAAAAGCTGGAAGACATCAATACAATCCCGATGGTGAGCACATATAAAGAACCTTTCCGATCAACAAGCAATCCTCCAATGTAACCGAAGATGATGACGCTCATCGTCCCGGGGAACATAATCCCGCTTCCAATTGCCGCAGTACTTAAATGGTGAACATCTTTCATCATATAAGGAACCATAGACACAAATCCTGCAGCAGTGCCGAATATCAGGCCTCCGCAAAAGACGCCCATCATAAACAGGACATTTTTCCCCAGTGCAGGGTCAACAAAGGGATCTTGAGTTTTCCTAATATGTTTCACAAATATCAGGAAAGCTAGAATACTGATGGTCAGAAAAGACATTCTATATGACGTTGTAAACAGCAGAAAAAATACGATGCCTGCAGACATTAATATAATCCCCGCCATATCAAAGCGTCCGCTGATTCTTTCTTCCTTTTCAAGCAGTTTTATCAGGAATGGAACGGTGATAACTGTTGCTGTTGGAATAAGCAGCAAATATGACCAGTGAATATAATGAGCGATCATTCCGCCAATAGCTGGTCCGACACCTTCCCCCATTGCCACCAGAGACCCGATCAGACCAAATGCTTTACCCCTGTTTTCTTTCGGAATATAGCGTACGACTGCAACCATTACAAGTGCCGGGAATGCGGCAGCACCAGCCCCTTGAATAAATCGGGCCAGAATGAGTAAAGGAAAGAAAGAGTGTCCGACAAATCCAATGATTGATCCGAAGCCATTGACCATAATCCCAAACAGGAGCAGCTTTTTGATGCCCAGTTGATCCGATAACTTCCCATACAGAGCAGTTCCGATGGAAAAGGTGAGCATAAAGGCCGTGTTCACCCAGTTTGCACTCGCTGGCAGTTTATGAAAGTCGTTGGCGATATCAGGTAACGAGACGTTCAAAACCATTTCATTTAATACGCTGAAAAATGACAGAACACAAAGCCAAATGAACACTTGGTTGTGCCGTAAAGTTGATTGTGAATAAGGCGTATTCACAATTTCCCCTCCATTAATGAGGGCAGACGCAGTTTATAGGGCCATTGATACGCTTCCCTCTTTTAATTGTACCCTGTTCATTTTTTTGCACTTCATACTTAACTCCCCCTGCATTGGTTGATATACCTTATTATAAATCCTCAAGCCGATGTTTTGAATACTTTGCGACACACACTCGCTAAATGACGAAACATCAAATACTGTTATCTTTAAAATTTACAGTACCAAAAAACCGCAATTTCATTTGCTGTTGAAAAATTGGAATAAAGCATTGTATCGACCGCTCCTATGACAAAGTTATTTTTGGCATAAAAATGACAAGCTGAAACATTAATATCTTGTGTTTCAAGCATAAGACCGCATAAATGATTCTCCTTTGCCCACTCAATCGCTTTATGTAATAAAGCCGTCCCGACACCATTTTTTCTATAATCTTTTGCAACGGCAATGTCTTCAATCAGTGCGTATCCATTCCAATTAGAACGAAGCTTACTCCGGCCGACACAGTCGTTCTCTGCGTAATAAAAAAAGACAGCTTTATCCTCTTCTTCAATATAACTGACATCAATGTCTTCATCGTCATATTTTTTGACATAAGGTTCAGCAAATTTCTCCTCTGTATATGTCCAAACATTGTCCTCAAATGAAGGGATTATTCTCCCTGAAACAACGAAAGGTTCGTTTGGTTTATTGAAGTCTTTCATATTGAATCGAGTCATTTTAGTTATCATCATAATCACCTTTCTGCATTTATTGACCTTAATTTACATCTTTTGAACTGTTGATTCGTCTGCATGTCATGGATACCGGTTTAATAACTCTAAAAAACAAAAAAGATACCAACATCGATTGGTATCATCTATTCATTCGAGCCCTTACATCAACATCCTATTTCGGAGCTTCCAAACCGAATGTTGTCCATTCCTCTTTTGCCGGACCATAAATACCCGGAACAGGTAAACCTGCTTGTCTCATAAGGACAGTCATTTGTCCTCGATGATGGTTTTGATGTTGAATTAAAAACATCAAAAGTGAACCATTCGGCAATTGCTGACCAATAAAGTTGACACATTCTTGAAGTGTATCGTCAGTCCATTGCGTTTTTAACGCCTGTACAAATGCATTACTGGCTTGATGATAACTCTCAGCAATAAACCGCGCCGATGCAGGAACAGGATAATCTTCAGCCGGAGCGTGAAACGTTAAATCTGTGTTTGAGGTAATGATGTGAATGGCCGCGACAGTATGCCATGCAATACGGCCTAAAGTCCAATGTTGTGAAGTGATTTCTTGTTTAAGTGATTCATCAGTCAGATGATTCAGCAGTTTCTGTGTCGCATCGGCTTCGAACTCCCAAGATTTCAAAAAATGGTCTAAGGTTTGAAACATAAAAATCCTCCTTATCCTTTTTTGTTTTTCTATGTATCTACAGTTCAATTATAGTGCTCCGCTTAGTTAAAAAAGAACAAAACGATAGACAGACATTTTTAACAGAAAGCCCGATCTGACAACAACAGACAAAATATAAGAACATAACGGATAACTCTATCCTTCTTTTTCTTCAATCGACAAAAAAAAGATAGCTGTTCAAACAGGATTCTTCTGTCTAATATTTTCGCTTTGCAAAAGTCCATATCGTCTTAGTGATTGAACCGGAGACAAAACAGCTCCCCGTCATCATAGCCACCCAAATGAAAAATGTCGGTTCGGCACCTATTACAATAAACATAAATATCAAGGACAAAATGAAGACAATAACAACCATCATCCATACTTTTTTAAAGATGAAATACCCTAATATCCCTAACAGAAAAGAAGCTGCCGGAAGAAAAATAAGAATGATATACGCGGGACTCAACAGCGGGCTAATACAAACACCTCCCAATTTATTTAAAAACGAGGAAGTTCCTGCTTTTTGTCTGATATGAAATGATTTTTTTCATCTTGATATTATGCCGTTTCATTCATTTTATACATATTATACCAATACAATCGAGTCAAATATAGATATTTATTCATTTTTAACATATTTTAGGGAAATCAAGAGTGAATTAAAGTCTGAGGATAGCCCGCTTTTTCTTTCCCTAGTAAGTCCTGCCGCATTGGCTTTAGCCCATCATTGTTTTTGCAGCGCTAATATTCTCATAATCGTGTGCATGACGCTGCTTTCCTCATTTGATTTGATGACAAAGTGCGCCGCATCTTTTATTTCGTCAATGGCATTCTTAACCGCAAAGCTGTAGGATGCCGCTTCCATCAATTCTTTGTCATTGCGGCCGTCACCGAACGCCATTGTTTCATCAGCCGAAACCCCTAATAATCGCTGCAGTTCTTGTACTGTTGTTCCTTTATGTATTCCGATATTTGATATGTCCATCCAGGTATCCTCTGATGCTACGATATATAATTGGTGAAAAAATTCATGCAGCTTTTCTCTCGTTTCCGGACAGTTGGCGTCGGGATCATGAACCGTAATCTTGATAAAATCGTCTTTTATCTCAGTAAAATCAGTTATTCTCGTTACATGTGCATAAGAGGCATTTACATATTTCATCTCACTTTCAGACAGATTTTCTTTTACGATCGCGCCATTTTTTGTGCATGCGATAATGCTATGCCCGCAGCTGATTTTTTCTAAAGCGCCTATAATTGACAGTCCCGCTTCATTGCTGATCAAAGATTCATATACGAATTTGCCGTTCTTTTTTATACGTGTGGCACTGTCTCCTAAAATCCAAAAATCTTTCGCATCTTCTCCGAATAAAGCTTCCACCCTTTCACACTGCTTCCCGGTGCAGATGGCGAAAGCGACATGCTGTTCCTCCATTACTCGTTTTGTCTTTTCAAATAACGTTCTGTCAAAATCGCCTTGATTATTTAAAAATGTGCCGTCTAAATCCGTAATCACTAATTTAATCATCGTTCAGCACCTCCGCAGTTAAAACGTCTTTTTCAGACAAAGGGTTTTTCACATTTGAGAATGGAATCAATCGCATTTAAGACCCCTTCTTCATTGTTTGATTGCGTGATATGCGTGGCAGCCTGTTTAATGCTTTCCTGCGCATTATCCATAGCGACTCCGTATTTCACGGCAGACACCATCTCCAAATCATTGCCGCTGTCTCCGAAGGCCGCGCATTCTTCATCATTTATCCCCCATTGTTTCTGGAGAAGCTTAATCCCGCTTGCTTTATGAAGCCCCGGTATGATCAGATCTATGTCACCGTGCCCGCTTGATACAGGCGTGACGAAAGACCCGATGGCGTCTTTTAAATGCCTCAGAAGTGCGGAACAATGTTCGGCGGGAAAGCTGATGGAAAATTTCAAAATGTCATCATCGATGTTTTCAAAATGCGGCACCCTTTTTAACACATAATAATACTTACTGGCATGCAGATATTCATCTTCACTGGCATTTTCATGAATATACGCGCTTTTTTTTCCGCAGACAATGACGTTTTTCACCTCATACTGCTCTAAAGCACGGATCACTGCTTTTATAGTGTCTTCAGACATGTTACCCGCGAATAATTCTTCTCCGGCATTCACGACGAAAGCGCCATTCTCGGAAACGAAAGCGATTTCACTTTCGATCTCTGGAAAAAAGGATGTAAGCTGCGCATACTGGTTTCCGCTTGCTACGGCAAATTTAATTCCCCGCGCTTTTAATTCACGATACTGATTCATAAAACGCTCTTTGTTGTATGCCATTTCATCATCCAAAAACGTTCCGTCCATATCAACCGCTATCAGTTTGATACTCATATTGTCCTCCTTTTTTCGGCCGCTTTTGTCAGAGACCCTTAAAGAGATCATGCATAAAGCGTATGAACGAATTATATCCGCAGTTGTTTTGCGCCGTAAATCATTGGCTGACGTCTTGTTTTGAATGACACAAAAAGTGATTTGTCACATAAATATAACACTATGTTTCTTTTAAAAATGATATGTTACGATTAGATGTACATTCACCATTCTCATAAAAAGGAGAATCCCCCTGCATGTTCACACACGAAATGATTGCTTCATTTAACGAGCTTGAAACTTCTTTATACAACTACATCTCCCAAAACAGCGAGAAAGTCGTCTATATGCGAATCCGTGAATTGGCAAATGAAACCCATGTATCTACGGCTTCTATTTTACGTTTCTGCAAAAAAATAAACTGTGAAGGGTTTTCGGAGTTTAAGGTGAAGCTGAAAATGTATACGGAGGCAAATAAAAAAACGATTTTAAAGAGTCCCCATCATTCCGTTGCCGAGTTTTTTGAAAGAACAGTAAGCGGAGGGATGGAAGAAAAGCTGAAGGAAGCAGCAGCCCTTGCGGCCGATGCAGAAAGCGTCATTTTTATCGGAGTGGGAAGTTCAGGAATTCTCGCCGAATACGGAGCCAGATATTTTTCGTGCTTAGGAAAACTTTCAATGTATATTAAAGATCCTTACTTTCCGGCCCATTCCCATTTCCGTCATAACAGCATCACGATCGCATTATCGGTTTCAGGTGAAGGAGATTCTACGGTGACTCATCTGAATCAGCTGAAACAAGAAGGCAGCCGGGTCATCAGTATTACAAATCATAAACATTCAACCATTGCCAAAATGTCCGATGTGAATATTTCATATTACGTGACGGAAGAATGGGTTGAAAATGCGAATGTCACCACCCAAATCCCCGCTATGTACATACTTGAATCGATGGCTCGGGAGATATACAAATTGAGAGAATAAATTCAGGAACGAAAACACTGATACGCTGGAAATTTCGGTATTTTTGCAAAAGTGATGAGAAACCCTTCTCTGATGCAAGAGAAGGGTTTTGAGGATCACAGATGAGACACAATACAATTTGCATGGCCTGCCAGTTTATATTCTCCCAAACCGGAAGGCAGGAGAATATGATCTCCTTTTCTAAATGGATATTCATGCCCGCCTGCAATCATTATTCCATCTCCTTCGATCACGCTGACAAGAAGGAAAGGATGATGCTGGAATAGATTTGCTTCACCTTTCACAACCCACTTTTCGACTGAAAAATAAGGACATTCTATTAAAACAGCTGCCAGCAGATCATCTGTTTGTTTATAGTGAATGGTCGGCCGTTCACGGACAGATGGAACGTCTATCACGTCTATACCTTTTTCCAGATGGAGCTCGCGCATCCTGCCGTCCGCATCTTTTCTTCCGTAATCATACAATCTGTAAGTCGTATCTGAATTTTGCTGCGTCTCTAAAATAAGTGTGCCCTTTCCAATCGCGTGAACGGTGCCGCTTGGAACATAGAAGAAATCTCCCGGCTTTACCTTAACTCTGTTCAGGAGCCCGTCCCATTCTCCGCGCTCAATCATGGATATCAGTTCTTCTTTTGTTGTTGCGTTGTGGCCGAAAATGATCTCCGCCTCTTTTGCACAATCAATGATATACCAGCATTCGGTTTTTCCAAGTTCCCCGTTTTCATGCATTTTGGCAAAGTCATCATTCGGATGCACCTGGACGGAAAGGTCTTGGTCCGCGTCCAAAATTTTTGTAAGAAGAGGAAAACGGCTTCCTTCAAGGTTTCCGAATAAATCTCTGTGATGCTCCCACAATTCACCGAGCGTACATCCTTTATACATGCCGTTTCGAACTGTGCTCTGTCCATTTTGATGAGCGGCGAAGGCCCAGCACTCCCCTGTCCGCTCGGACGGAATATTATAGTGAAAATTACGCAGGGCGGCGCCTCCCCAAATTCTTTCTTTGAAAACCGGATTGAAAAATATCGGTTCAGTAGACATGATCATCCCCCGCTTTATTCGATTTCTTCCAGAAGCTCATACGCCTCTTCTTTTGTCTGCACGGCGAGCAGCCTTTCCCGATAGCTGTCATCCATCAGTTTTCGGGATAACATCTGCAATATTTTCAGATGCTGATTTCCGCCGCTTTCCTTCGGTACGGCAATCATAAAAATCAGTTTTGCATCAGAACCATCAAGGCTGTTCCAGTCAACACCCGAACGTCTTATTCCGAATGCGACACCCGGCGTTTTGACGGCTTCAGACTTTCCGTGCGGAATGGCGATATTCATACCTATCGCCGTGGTTCCCTGCTGTTCCCGGCTCAAAATGGCCTGCTTAAATCCGCTGTCAGACAGCAGCATACCTTTACGGGACATTTTCTCGATCATTTCATCGATAATGTCATCCCTCGTTTCGCCGGATAAATGCGGTTCAATCAAGTCTGTACTGATAATGTCAGTCAGTTTTTTGATTTCGGTCATCCCGGCTTTTCGGCTGTCAGCCTGAGATGGTTCCTTTGTTTCTTTTGCCGCTGCAGCTTCATTTGGTTCGGCAGACGGCAGCACCTCGCCGGGCGCGGGGGATTTCGCCATATCTTTCTTCAGTACATTAACCAACAGAGCGGTGACAAGAGAGCCTGCTGTTACAGCGATAAAAAACATCAGTACATGATCTACTGCTCCAAGTACAGCAACGATGGGGCCGCCGTGTGCCACTCTGTCCCCCACATGTCCGATCATCGCTATCACCGAGCCGGTCATAGAACCCGCCATAATACTCGGGATCACTCGAAGGGGGTCTTGGGCCGCAAATGGAATGGCTCCTTCCGTGATACCGAAAAGGCCCATCGTAAATGATGCTTTTCCCATTTCTCTTTCTGCGGCGGCGAATTTTCTTTTTCCTAAAAACGTCGCAATCCCAAGCCCTATCGGCGGTATACAAATGGAAACGGCAATCGGGCCCATAATTTCATAATTTCCTTCTCCGATCATTGCCGATCCGAAAAGAAAGGCCACCTTGTTTACGGGTCCTCCCATATCAAAGGAGATCATCGCTCCTAAAATCAATGCCAGAAGAATTGAGCTCGAACCTTTCATTCCCGCAAGCCACACCGTTAATGATGCGAAAATATGAGCGACGGGGGCGCCGATCAGAAATACAAACGCCAAACCGACGATCAGTGAGGCAAACACCGGAATAATAATGATCGGCATAATCGGCTGTATTGCTTTAGGAACTTTACATTTTTTGATTCCAAGCGCCGCATATCCCGCCAAAAATCCCGCAATGATTCCTCCAAGGAATCCTGCGCCGCTTGCACCGTCGTAAAAGCTGCCGGATGCCGCAATATATCCGCCGATCATTCCGGGGACAAGACCCGGCTTATCAGCGATGCTGAACGCGATGTACCCGGCTAAAATCGGGATCATGAATGAAAAAGAAGCACTGCCGATCTGTTCAATCGTTTTCCAAAAAGACTCGTCCGGAATGACTAAGCCCTTTGGTGTTTTTTCTCCTCCAAGCGTCAATGCAACCGCTATCAATAATCCGCCGACGACAATGAAAGGAACCATAAAAGAAACGCCGTTCATTAAATGACGGTAAATCGGGTTTTGTTTTTTGCCCTGCTGACTTGCGGATTCAGCTTTTGAAGCAGATTGATAGACCGGCACTTCACCGCTAAGCGCTTTTTGAATTAATTCTTCCGGTTTGCGGATGCCTTCCTGAACCCCGACGGCCAACAGCTTTTTTCCCGCGAATCGGTCTTTGTTCACCGAACGGTCCGCCGCGATAATGATTGCGTCTGCTTCCCGGATTTCCTCTTCGGTCAGCCTATTTTCCACCCCGATTCCGCCCTGGGTTTCCACTTTGATCTCAACGCCTAATCTGCCGGCTGCTTTTTGTAAATTTTCAGCAGCCATATACGTATGGGCAATGCCGTTCGGACATGATGTAATCGCTAACAGTTTCATATAAATCCTCCTTTGCAGTCTGAATTTCAAGATCTTGTCTCAACTTTATACTGAAATCAGCCTGTGATAAGCGCGTTTTTTTACCATAAGTTCCGGAAATAACGGCATTTTTCCCTATAAACAGAAAAAAAGCAGGGAGCCATTCCCTGCTTTTAATAGTTTAAATACGATAAAAACGTCATTACATTTTTTTCTTCCGTCAGTTTTTGAATAAATGCCGGCTGCTCGCTAAGATAGGAAAGCTCACTGAATAATTGCTTTACCTTGTTTTGATCTTCATGTTTGACGGCAAGCATAAAAACGAGCGACACCTTTTCCGTCCCCCACTCAATCGGCTCTTTTAAGGTGGCGATTGCAATGGCTGATTGTTTGATATATTTAGAGTTCGCGTGAGGGATAGCAATACCCGCCCCGATATTTGTCGCCGACATTTTTTCTCTCATTACTGCATGAATGCCATACTCTTTTTCTACATAGCCTTTTTCATACAAAGCCTGCGCCAGCTTTTCAATGACCTGATAACGGTGCTCTGTCTCTTGCTGTAAAAAAACGAGAAACGGAGTCGTGTCGTTCAGCATTTTAAACGTTTTTTGCTCCCGGCGGTGTGATGTATCAAGCTGTTGCATAAATGCGCTGAGCTTCTTTTCATCAGCAGACTCCAAAAGCGGTGATACGACAATATGAGGGATCGTTACATTTCCAAGCCCTATCGTAGAAATGACGAAATCTATATCTTTATGCTTTTTGATATACTCTGTCAGCTCCGCTTTTGCGATACAGTCTTTTACCGTAATGTGATGAAATTTGCGTTCAATTTTAGTCCGCAGCAATTGCGACATGCCAATGCCCATATGGCAGACGATGATCGTTCTTTTAGGGTTATGACTGCTTCGGCGCAGCCGTTCGATCGCTGCCTGAAAATGCAGCGTCAAATATGCCGCCTCTTCTTCAGGAATACAGAGATCAAATGTTTGATTGATGTCTTCTAAAACGTCAATGATAAGATGAAACAAATAAGGGTACATTTTTTTGATGTCGTGAAGCATGGGGTTTGAAACAGAGAGATCATAGCTCAGCCGCTTCAACACCGGATCGAGATGAATGTTCAATCCATTGATCAGTTCCTGGTCTTTATGAAAATCCAGCTTTTGCAGTTCTGAAACACGATTGATCAAATGCCTGACGACTTTGGAAAGCTCAGAATCTTCAAGATCAAGCTTCTTTTCTTGCTGCGATGGATAGCGGACTTTCCCGCCTATTATATGTAAAGTTAAATAGACGGCTTCTTCCTCAGGAAACCGTATGGCAAATACCGGCTCAAGCCGTTTTAAACAAGCCAGTGTCCATTCATATTCTTTCTTCTTTTTTACCGCGTCCAGCTGTCTTGCAGAAATGGCGACCGGCTGTTTCATTTTGATACGGCGGATCGTCAGCAATGTATGCAGCAGCAAACTTTCAAATGTTTCATCCGTAAAATAGATAGAATGGTTTTTTTGTAATAACTTGATTTCTTTTCTCACAAAGTCCGCTTCATGACTTAAAAACTTACTTTTTATAAATTGGCTTGTAAATTCCGCATTATCAATCAAATCTGAAATTCGCGCCAATGCTTTTCTTTTGTTTTTTTCGTCTCCTTCAATCTTTAAGCCGAGCCGCTGTTTAGAAACCAGCGTGAGATCAAATCGCTTCAGCCACTCTTCAACCGCACTTACATCCTTTTTAATGGAAGCTCTGTTTACAAAATGCTGTGCGGCAATTTCTTTTGCGGAAACGGGCTTTGAATTCATTAATAAATCATAAGCGATGTGAAGTATTCTTTCTTCATCGGTCTTGTGCCTGCATGTAAAGTGCTCATTATAAATTTGCCGGCTTAACCGTGACCTTTCCTGTTCAGATATATGTAAATAGACGCCTAATCCCGGTTTGCGGATCAGCTGAGCTTGAGCATGTTCATTCAGGAAATCTTCAATCGTTTTCAAATCATTCCTGATCGTTTTTTCAGAACAGCGGACCCTGTCTGCGAAATCTTGCACAACTAAGTAGTCATCAGGTTCAGATAACAACAGATACAAAATCTTTTTCTGCCTTGAATTCATGTATTTCATCTGTTTTTCTATCCTTCCTGTCCGTTTCTGCTGGAGCAATTGTGATAGGTTAAATATACTGCGCATACGAAACCGCTTTCATTTTATAGTGAAACAAAAGAGTAAAAAGTTTTGTTTTTTACCGCAGGTTCCGGAAAAATCATGTTTTATACAGAGGCTGTTCACCTTTGATTGACAGCAAAACACCAACCGTTTTTAAACGATTGGTGTCGGCAGCGAAAACCTGCTGTTACAGCCAAAATGTTTCGCCAATCGCTAATGATTTCAGGTTTTCAGGAGGTAATGCAAGCCGGTCCCACTCGCCGTGCAGTCTGCTTAATGCTTCCGGTCCTGTATCATCAGCAAGCCGGAATGCCCCGTAATGCATGGGAATGAAGCTGTCAGCCTTCAGCTCCAAAAACGCTTTCACGGCGTCTTCCGGATTGATATGTGACACTTGCATAAACCATTCCGGTTCGTATGCCCCGATCGGCAACAGGGCCGCCTTAATACGAAACCTCTCTCCGATTTCTTTAAAGCCTTCAAAATAGCCTGTATCTCCTGCAAAATAGATGGACTCGCCGTTTTCGCTTTCTATGACCCAGCCTCCCCAATGAGAGGTATCGGTATCCCAAAGCGTTCTCCGTGTCCAATGCTGGGCCGGAACAAATGATATATTGACCCCCCGCATCTCAAAACGATCCCACCAATTCATTTCATGAACGTTTTTGCGGCCTTTTTTGTTGAACAGCTTTTTCAATCCCGCAGGCACGTAAAAATCCGGGTTTCCTCTCAGTTTTTTTATACTCGGAAAATCAAGATGATCATAATGCCCGTGTGAAATGAGCACGGCATCAATGTCAGGCAGTTCGCTCAATTCATATCCCGGCTCTGTCAGCCGTTTTTGAAAACCCATCCGCCGCGCCCATACAGGGTCGGTCATTATGTTAAGCCCCTGTATTTGGATCAGAAATGAAGAATGGCCGATCCATGTTATGGCGGTTTCCGTCCGATTGACGGCAACATCACGGACATCCCTAGTGACCGCTTTCGGAATGTTCTCGCTTAAGTCTTTACTTTTCTCTCTTCGTTCTTTCATCCATTTCCACATGTCCCTGAATCCATGTTCATTCTTCACGCCATTCAAGTTTTCATATCTTTTTTTCATTATCATTCTCCCTTGACACGTGTATTCCATTAGATTCATCGGACATTTATACAATGTCTGTAAATACCGCCCCGCTTGCTTCGGCTAAATCTTGAGGCGCTACTTTCAGCTGCATTCCGATTTTCCCCGCACTGACAATCATAAACTCCAGTGTTTCAGCGGATCTATCAATAAAAGTCGGAAACCTTTTTTTCATTCCGATCGGAGAGCAGCCGCCGCGCATATAGCCGGTTACTCCCAAAAGGTCCTTCATGGCAATCATTTCTATTTTCTTCTCACCTGCCGCCTTCGCAGCCTTTTTCAGATTCAGTTCTTTTGCAACGGGAACGACAAAGACGTAATAACGATCAGTTCCTGCAGATGCCACTAAGGTTTTATAAACATATTCGGCAGAGTATCCGATTTTTTGTGAAACGGAAAGACCGTCTGCGGGCTGTCCACCTTCTGTTTTGTAACCTAATAGCTCATAGGGAATGTTTTGCTGCTCAATGATACGGACAGCATTTGTTTTCACTGTTTTTTTCGCCATGGTTTTCCTCCGTTTTCTGTATTTCTTTCTGCTTTATTTTCAACTTCGATTTTAATAAAATGACCGCTCAGTTGCGTGCTTTGTAATACTCAAGTGCAAACTGTTTAAAACGCTCAGCAGCGGGAGAAAGAGCATGGTTTTTCAGCTGGGCTAACGCTATGGTGCGTTCGCATTGGTAATCTGCCACCGGAAGAAAAACGACCGGAAAGTATGAATGCTCCGCGGTTTTCGGCAGCACTGCAGCCCCCAGACCCGCGGCGGTCAGTCCTAATATGGTTGACACTTCCTCTCCTTCAAATGCGAGATGCGGGTGTATATTCAAATCCCGGCACATCAGATCAAACATATACCTCAGCCCGTATCCCGGTTTAAAACCCACAAAATCCTCGTCCTGCATCTCTTTCATTTGAATGCTTTTATTTCCTGCAAGCGGGTGGTTCTCAGGTAGCACCGCATAAAGAGGCTCTTTCTCCAGCACTGTCCATTGTAAAAGCTCGCTGGGAAGCGGCGGGGAGCTGAGACAGATATCCGCATCTCCCGTTTCCACCATTTTGCGAAGCGTTTCATTTGCGCCTTGATAAAGCCGGAAGGTCACGTTTGGGTATAGCTTTTTAAATTCGGCAATCAGCTGAGGCATTAAGCGCAGCCCGAGCGTATGAAGAAATGATACAGATATTTCGCCGTGCTCCAGGCTCATATTCTTTTTCACTTGTTCAACGCCTTCATTTAGAGCTCGTCTCGCTTGTTTTGCTTTTATTAAGAACTGCTCTCCGTGCCTTGTCAGCCGGACGGCTTTTGTCTCTCTGTAAAATAACAGCGCGCCTAATTCTTCTTCAAGCCTGATAATCGATCGGCTTAATGCCGGCTGAGAAATCATTCTTTCTTTTGCCGCATTTGTGAAATGCTGATGAGCTGCCGCCGCAATGAAGTTGTCAATTTGATGAAGCTCCATTTTCTCCTTCTCCCCTTTCTCATAACCTACACGCATTAATTCTATAGTTATTATAAATTAGACACATTGAAATGAAAAGCGTACGATACATATATAACCAACAGTGAGAAAAGAGGGACATTCATGACGTTTATTCAGCCTCATACAAAGGCTTACAGAAAGGCCAGCTTGGCTCTGTTTATCAGCGGCTTTGTGACATTCGCCACGCTTTACACGACACAGCCGCTTATGCCTTTGTTTTCGGAAGAGTTTCATATTTCCGCTGCGGCTGCCAGCTTAACTTTATCCATCTCAACAGCCGTTTTGGCATTTTCATTATTGGCCGCCGCTTCGTTGTCTGACGGATTCGGCAGAAAAAAATTAATGGTGCTGTCGTTAACAGCTACTTCTGTTTTAGGGTTATTAACAGCGTTCAGTCCGGCTTTTCCGGCGCTTTTGGCGATGAGGGGTCTGCTCGGTATTTTCCTGGCAGGCGTTCCGGCTGTCGCTATGACATATGTAGGCGAGGAGTTTGATCCGCAGGGACTCGGGAAAATGATGGGCCTGTATATCAGCGGCACAAGCATCGGGGGAATGAGCGGCAGGCTGTTAACGGGGCTTCTGACCGATGTATTCGGCTGGCGGCCCGCGCTTGCCATCATCGGCATTCTTTCTATTGTATTAAGCTATTTGTTTTGGCGTTTTCTTCCGGCTCCGCGCCATTCGTCTGAGCGGCATGCGGGCGTAAAAGCGGCATGTAAGGAATACGGAGCGGTTCTGCACCGCAAACGGCTGCTTTTGTTAATATCTCTGGGATTTATATTAATGGGGAGTTTTGTGACATTATATAATTATATCGGCTTTCATTTAATGGCGGCTCCTTACCATTTGTCGCAGACTGTGATCGGTTTTATTTTTATTGTCTATCTCGCGGGAACGTTCAGCTCGGTCTATATGGGGAAAAAAGCAGATCTTTTCGGAAGCGCGAAAATGATTAAGATTGCGATTTTTGTTATGCTTGCCGGCGCAGCGGTGACACTTTTGCCCCAGCTTGCGCTTAAAATCGCGGGGATTGCCGTCTTTACCTTCGGCTTTTTCGGCGCGCATTCGATCGCAAGCGCCTGGGTCGGCCGCGCAGCCGGTGATCATCGCGCGCAAGCCTCTTCATTATATCTGCTTGCATACTATATCGGTTCAAGTGTGGCCGGGTCTTGCGGCGGTTTCTTTTGGACGCATTTTCATTGGATCGGTATCATTTCATTTATTTCGGTTTTGCTATTGCTGTCTTATCCGGTTTTATTTCTGGCGGAATTCAGAAAAAAGGGACATAGCCGCCTGCATGTAAATCAATAAAAACATTAAAGATTTGTGCCTTTTGTCCGATACTAAAGATAAGGCCGGCACGATACTCCCTATAACTATTCCTTTTGATTCAGTAGATTTCAAATATCGTGCCGGCTTTCTTCAATTAAAAAACATTCTTCAGTTGTCTCACTCTTCTGTTACATACCTGCCCAAACATCTTTCGCATATCTTCCTTCCGCCTGCAGCTGTTCAAGCCACTCCAAGGAAACTTTTGAATCAGTGTTATGCACCTTTTCATACGCCTGAAGCAGTACATTTTCTACGGCCGGAGCCATTTTGCTTCCGTCACCGCATATATAGAGATGGCCGCCTTGGTCAAGAAGAGCAATAATTTGTTCAGCCTCGCGAAGCAGAACATCCTGTACATATACTTTACAGTCCTGATCTAATCTGGAATACGCTCGGTGCACGGTGACAAGGCCGTTTTTCTCCGCATGGTCGAATTCATCTTTGTACAGATCGTCTTGTTCAGGATGCCGGCAGCCGAAGTATAAATGAGCTTCGCCCAGGATGTTACCGGACATTTTTTCGGCAGCGCGCGCCTGGATAAATCCCCTGAACGGCGCAATTCCTGTGCCTGCTCCGACCATAATGAGAGGCGTTTTCGGATTTTCAGGCAATGCGAAACCCGACTGCGGCGAGCGAATGAAACAGACGGCAGAATCGCCATTCTGTAATCCGGCTAAATAGTTCGAAGCCACGCCCCGGTATTCCCCACGGCCGCTCCATGCCGGAGCCGTCACAACGCCGACCGTGATACTGAGCTCCCCGCTGGCTGCCTTCGGTGAGCTTGAGATTGAATAATAGCGCGCCTTTAAGGACGGCAGAAGTTCTAAAAAGCGCTCAAACGGCAGTTCACAAGCCGGATAATCTTCCAGCAGGTCCAGCATGGTCATTCGTTTTTTCAGCACGTTTTCTTTATATGCCGTATCATCAGAATAAAGATGCTCCAATTCTTTTTGGTGCGGCGGGCACACGGTATGTGCGGCAAGTTCGCGAAGCTGGGCTCTCGTTGCCGGCTCCTGCAGCTCTACATAGGACGCCAAAAGCTCCGGCGCATTAACCGGCCGGTCCATCGGCAGATGAGGCAGCTGCCGGCCCTTGATCTTAAAGTGCTGGTTCGGATCAAGACCGAATCGGCGAATAACACGGCTGATCAGTTCCCCGCTGTTTTGCGGAAGCACCCCGAGATGATCTCCTTCCTGATACGTTTCTGTTTCGGGGAGACGCAGCTCAATATGCCGGACTGAGCGCTTGCTGCTTTCGGTATGAAGCTCTTTGTTCGTGATGACCTCCGCCTCAAATGCTTTGTACGTTTTGGCAATCGGCGTCTCGGCTGCTTCACTTACGTATTCGATTGATAACTGTGATTTGTTTGTCTGTTTTGGAGCGGCCTCTATATGAAAAGCCTTCATGATGTCCTTCCAGAATGAGTCTTCCCAGGCTTCCTGACTGTACTCAAAATCATCGGCATTGTCGCCCTCCCCGATAGAGGTCAGCCGTTTTGCCCCTTTTTCTTCAAGCACTTTGTCTATCAGGCGGGGGATCCTCTGGTAAGTGGCGGCCCAGTTGCGGTCTCCGCAGCCGAAAACGGCGTAAGAAACACCCTTTAATTCCTGATCTTCAAGGGTTTCCATCCATTTCACAAAACCCGCCGCATTATCAGGCGGCGCCCCGTTATAAGAAGCCGTAACAATAACGACCGCGCCTTTTACAGGCAGTTTCCCGGCATAATCATCGAGCGGGCCGGTTTCAGTTGAAAATCCTTTGCTTCTTCCGATATCAGCCAGCTCTTCCGCGATTCCTTCCGCAGTTCCTAAATTTGATCCGTAAAGAATGAGAAGCGGCGTTCCGTGGGACGGGATTTCTTTCGTTTCTTCTTTGTGACCGCTTCCTTCAGCTTTATGGTTTTGTACGGGCTGATGATTGGACACGTCCTTGTTTTTCACACGGATTTTAAAATCACCGGGCTTAATGGTTAGAGCTTCTTTAATCGTAAGCTCATAATCGGTATGATCAATCAGTTCAAAGTGTTTCAGGACAAGGCCGAGCACCATTGTCGCTTCCTGAAGGGCAAACTGCATCCCGATGCATGCTCGCTGTCCGTTTCCGAACGGCTTATATGCATCAGCCGGAATGGCCGCGGGATCACTGAACCTTTCCGGACGGAATAACTCGGCATCTTCTCCCCACGCGCTTTTATCCCGATGCAGCTGCGGAGTCAGAATCGTCACCGGCTGTCCCTTCGCAATCGGATATTTCCCGCCGAGAACCGTATCTTCCTTCGCGTACAGAGAAAATGCCGGGGCAGTCGGATACAGCCGCAAAGTCTCGTTTAACACCATGCGGATATATGTCAGCTGCTGAATCTGCTTATATTCAGGGGTCTCTCCCGTCAGCACCCGCTCGGCTTCCTGAACGGCTTTTTTCAATTTATCTTTATTTTTCAGCAGGCAGTATATCGCAAAAGAAAGCAGCCCGCTTGTGGTTTCATGCCCAGCGATCAAAAAGGTAATGATTTGATAACGGATATTTTCATCATCCAGCCTTTCCCCCGTTACAGGGTCTTTCGCTTCAAGCATCAATGCTAAAAGGTCAGACAGATTCTCATCCGGATTTTCCCTCCGCTCAGCGATGATCCGGTCTACAAGCGAATTCATCTCTTCAATATCCTGCTGGAACTGATGTCGCGTTTTGATCATCAGCTTGTCCTGCAGGCTGTGTCTCTGCGATTGGCGCATTGCCTCCTGCAGGGCACGAAGCATACTTGTGATAAAAGGATGCTGTGTGTCGCGGTAAAAGCTGTTAAAGCGGTAATGAAATCCGCACAGGCCGATTGTATCCAGCGTCAGGCGCGTCATATCTTCGGCAACGTCAATTTCTTCATTCGGATTTAATCTGCTCCACTTCTGCACGAGCTGCATGGCAATATCCAGCATCATTGAATGATAGCCTTTCATCGCCTTCTGGCTGAAGCTCGGCAATAAAATCCGATGCGCTTTCTGCCAGTTCTTTTCGTGAGTCCAGCTCGTAAATAGTCCGTCACCGCCAAACTCGCGGACTTTCAGCAGGGCTTTGCTGAGATTTTTGTCAAATCGCTTTTCATCACAGACTTCTGCCGCGAGCTCGCGGCCTGATACAAAGACCCCGACAGAGCTCGGAAATTCAAAACGAAAGATCGGGCCGTATTCTTCGGCAATTTTCCAAAGCGATTGTGACAGTTTTTCTTTTTCCAAGTGAGGGAGATTTTTCAGAGGCCCGTATGTTTTCGGCTGCGGTATAGCGCTTAGCTGTTTCATATCGATCTTCCTTCCTTCGGCGTATAATTAATGAGTTCTGATGGCATCCCAAGAACATTGTTCCAACTCTTTCAGAAACGGTTTAGTTATTTCGACGCTTCCCGTCCGGATAAGCTGATAGAGTTTGAGATATGCCCCGAGCAGCAGCGCCATCAGCACATTGGACGGCAGATTGCGGAGCACGCCTTCAGACTTGCCGCGCTGAAAAAAGACGTCAAGCATCTGTGTTATTTCATCAAGAAGCTTACGGCTCGTTTCATTCAGAAAGTAGGCGTCCTTATTCGTTTCAAGAAAAAACAATGCATACTCACTTTCCTTCGTAAAATCAATCAGACAATAAAACAGGTGATGAAACCCTTCTCTTACAGATATCCCCTGAAAGTCCGTTTTGACTTTTTTCATAAAACGCTGCGCACTTTCCTGATACAGTACGTTCACAAGTGTCTCTTTACTGTCAAAGTAACGGTAAATTGTGCCGGTTCCGACATCGGCCTGAGCGGCGATCATCGGAATCGTCGTGGCGTCAAATCCTCTATCTGTAAACAAAGTAAGCGACGCTTTCATAATGAGTTCAACCTTGTTTGAAGCTGTCATTTCATCCCCCTTTCTAAATGCGGAATGAATATTCATTCCGTTTGTTCAAAATATTTAAAATGTACGGTCATCTGATTACCATTGTATAAGAAAAAAACTTTTTTTAATATAAAATATATGTGAAGTAACCAAAAATAAGGAAATATGCCCAATTTCACAAAAAGAGCTGCAGTGACTTAAGCAGCTCTTTTTATTTCCCAAGAAATATTCTATTTAATGGCAGTAATAAAATGGAATGAATCTCTGCTGACAACTGAAATGTCTCTGAAATGCTGATCATAGAGCACCTCAATCACATCCTTCTCACTCATCCGCGAAGGTTTCAAAACCATATAGAAACACCCGTCAATTTGAAGAACGCGGTACACTTCTTTACATGCTGTCCGGTAATCGCTGACTGTTTCAGCAGTATGTAATGAGAAGACTTTATGAAAACTGCGGTCGCGGAACGGTATGCTTTCCGGCCTCCCCTGCTGAATGTTTCCGAGCCCGGCTTTTATAACCGAACGGTTTGCGCGCTGTGTTTTCCGTATTTTACGTTTCGATGTTTCTATGCTTTTAAGACTGCCCTTTTCAAGCTGTCCGATGATTTGTTTAAACATTGAGCCGTTTCCGGTCCCGATTTCCAGAATGCGGTCGTATTCCTGTATGTCCATCAAGATTTGCTGAATGACTGACTCTGCCGGTTCTGATGCAGCAAAGTATTTCGCGCGCATTCGTTTTAATGCTGAAGATGTATGTTGCAACATTGTATAACACCCGCTTTTCCATTCCTGTGATTTATTATTCAGAAATAATATTACCTCGTATTAGTATGAGGTACTAACTAGACGCACTTCTCTTTATGAACGTTTCGATTTATTTGAAATTTATATTTGTTTTCATAAAAAAAAGACGGAAAACGTAGGTTTTCCGCCTGCTCTAGTACCAATAATACGGTGCTATATATCTTGTCTGCCGGGAAAGCGCCGCCATTCTCTGCCGGCGGTACGGGTTGCCGTAGCCGTGTTTAAATGAATGGGGCATTGACGCATACCCGTGCCCGATGGATGGAATTCTGTTCTGACCGCCTTGCATGTTATCACCCGCTTACCAATTTTTCTTTCTTTACCATGGTATGCAGGCCGTCTGCGACGTGACAGCAACATCCTCGCTAAACCTGGTCCTTCTCCATTGTGTAATGATTCAGCAGTTCAATTCTGAACATGATGATCTCCTCCTTCTCCTCCGTTTTGGCCCTTCGTGTCCGTTAGTTCATATAAAAATGTTTCAGCTGGCGTTCTTTCGCTTCATTATAAAACTCTTCGACCTGCTGTTCTCGTTCATACTCTTCCGCACTTTTAAAACGCTTTGAAATGGTCAGTGTTAAAAAGAAAAGATTAATGGTCATTATCGCTCACCCCCTTTCAATATCCGCACAAGCGAAAATAACCCGCAGCAAAGTTCATATGCGCTGCGGGCAGACTAAATCCGCAGACAAAAGAAGACGGTGCTTCTTTCCCTGCGGGGAGCTGCGAATGTCCTGATACTCCGAAATTAACGTGCTTGACGGGCAGAGGTTAAGGAAGGACACGAACTCTTCCACAGGCTGAATCGGTTCAATTGTAGATTTTGATTGCCGTTTAACGTCGTCATGTGATTCAACCTCCCTTTGCTTTTTTCTTACTTTGTAAGTATATCCATCAGCTTCCATTTTGTAAACATTTTTTTCAAGATTTGGACGGAAAATGTGCTGGCATTCCGCTTCAATTGTCCGTGTTTTCCGGCATCTTTATTACCTCAGGAAACTCTTTTCATCCCTTGCTTTTTCTGATCTTTTTTTGAATATGCAATAAAATAAATAAGACCGACAAACACTGCCCCGCCGATGACATTCCCAATAAAAGCCGGAATGAGATTGCCAATCAGATCACCCCACGAAAAAGAACCTGCAAAAATCGCAGCCGGGATGATAAACATATTGGCTACAACGTGCTGAAAACCAATTGCGACAAACGCCATAATCGGAAACCATATACCCGCGATTTTTCCGGCTCCGTCTTCTGCGCCGAAAGAAAGCCAGACGGCCAAACAGACAAGCCAGTTACAGCCGATCGCCGAAACAATGACTTTTCCAAACGGCATATCCAATTTGCCTTGTGCGACCGCAATCGTTTTTTCCAAATACGGTCCTGTTTCGGTTAATCCGACAACATGTCCGAAAAAGTAAGCGACAAACAGTGCGCCGACAAGATTCATCAACGTCACGATCACCCAATTTTTCACTAATGCACCGGCGGATATTCTTCTGGAAAACAGCGCCATGGATACCGACATCATATTTCCCGTAATCAGCTCCGCGCCGGCAAGAACGACGAGCACCAATCCGATAGGAAACACGGACGCCCCGATTAAACTCGACAGGCTTCCCCATTCTTTCGGAAGGTCGCCGATGACACGGATATCAAGCAAATAACCGAGTGCGATAAACGCTCCTCCCAAAAATCCTAATACAATCAGTGCTGAAAGCGGTGAATGCACCTTTTTTACCCCTGATTCGACCGCAAGCTCCGCTATTTCGTCCGGTTTACGAAAAGCCATAATAACCCCTCCATTTATCATTTCAGCCCGCAGTTTCCAAAGACACCTAACAAAAAAGGCAGCATTCAACTAACCCGTCTGAAAAAACGGGGTTTGAATGCTGCCTAACTTGTATGCATACCCATACAACAATATCAAGCAGAATGAAAATATGCGGTATAGAATATGTACAGATCATGCACACATTCCATAAAAAATCGTCCTTAGGCCACTGCTGGCAGTTCATATCATATCAAATGTGACAATTTCGTGTCAATTGAATATTGTCAGCTTTTGATTTCTTCTTTATGCTCTTCAATTGAGCGGTCAAAGACAAACACCGATACGGCAATATTTTCCTCTATTTTAATATCTGAAAACAGATGCACCAGCTTTGCTCCGATGAGCTCTTCCATTCCGTCAGGCGTTTGTTTTGAATACAGCTCCTGAATTAAGCTGGTTCGCGCCGCATGAACCATTTCTCTTCCTTCAGGCGTGCGTGCGATAAACTGCTCACTTGCGCTTAGATTGCCGTAAAGTGTAGATACCGCCATGTTATCCACAAAAACGGTGTGAATTCGTTCAGGCCCCTTTCCAAATAATTCTTTGCGCAATTTCCGGATAATATCGTTAAATTCATGAATTTTTTTAGACATATTGTCCCCTCCGATTTTAGCCTATGAAAGACATTCCCGGTTCCCCTTTGTGACATTTCACTTGGTTAAAGTTTTCCTTTCGTATTGTATTATAATAAATATCACCTTATAATAAAAGCAGTGAAGATGGATTTGTAATAGGAAACGTGTTATGAGTCTATCGTTTTATACAAATAGGATTGGTCTGTTAGTAAGACTTGCTAGTGAACTATTCCGCCATGCGTATTTATACCGTTCTCCGGACAGGAGGCCGGTATCTATGTGCATGGCTTTTTTTCGAGTTTACAAGATGGAGGGGAATTGGAAGTGACAGACGTTCAGTCTATCCGTGTCAAAATTGACGGCACGGAGTATGAAGCACCAGAGGGGTCTAAGATTTTAGATATTTTAAACCAAAACGGAATTGAGATTCCGCAAATATGCCATGTACCGGAAGTGGATCCGATTCAAACATGTGACACCTGTATTGTTGAAGTAAACGGGAAATTGCAGCGCTCTTGTTCCACGGCTGCAGAAAACGGGATGTCCATCTCGCTTACGTCGGGAAGGGTAAAAGAGGCTCAGACAGAGGCCATGGACCGCCTGCTCGAGAATCACCTGCTTTACTGTACGGTATGCGATAACAACAACGGCAACTGCACACTGCATAATACAGCGGAAATGATGGGAATTGAGCATCAGAAATATCCGTATACGCCGAAAGATGATTCAAAGTGCGCGGTTGATATGTCTCACCCGTTTTACCGCTATGATCCGAACCAATGCATCGCCTGCGGCCAATGTGTGGAAGTGTGTCAAAACCTTCAGGTGAATGAGACCCTTTCAATTGATTGGGAGCGCGACCGCCCGCGGGTCATTTGGGATGAAGGCGTCGCCATTAATGAATCTTCCTGCGTCAGCTGCGGCCAGTGTGTCACTGTCTGTCCTTGTAACGCACTGATGGAAAAATCAATGCTCGGCCAAGCCGGATTTATGACAGGAATAAAAGAAGATGTCATGGAACCGATGATTGATTTAGTAAAAAATGTTGAACCCGACTATACAAGCATCTTCGCCGTGTCTGAAGTGGAAGCGGCTATGCGCGATAAACGGACGAAAAAAACAAAAACAGTCTGCACGTTCTGCGGCGTCGGATGCTCTTTTGAAGTATGGACAAAAGGCCGTGACATCCTTAAAATTCAGCCTGTTTCCGATGCTCCGGTTAACGCGATTTCCACTTGTGTGAAAGGGAAATTCGGCTGGGACTTCGTGAATTCGGAAGAACGGATTACAAAACCGCTTATCCGGAAAAACGGCGCATTTGTTGAATCGTCATGGGAAGAAGCTCTTGATCTTGTCGCTTCAAGACTCGGTTCGATCAAGGCCGAACACGGAAATGGTTCTGTCGGCTTTATTTCTTCTTCTAAAATTACGAATGAAGACAACTATGTCATCCAAAAATTAGCGCGCCAAGTATTTGAAACCAACAACGTGGATAACTGCTCACGCTACTGCCAGTCACCGGCAACGGACGGCTTATTCCGCACCGTCGGTATGGGCGGAGACGCCGGCACAATTAAAGATATCGCAAAAGCGGGCCTCGTGCTCATCGTCGGCGCCAATCCGGCGGAAGGACATCCGGTTCTGGCCACACGCGTGAAACGCGCCCATAAACTGCACGGCCAAAAACTGATTGTTGCCGATCTGCGCAGAAATGAAATGGCTGAACGGTCCGACCTCTTTATCAGCCCGAAACAAGGGACTGACCAGGTCTGGCTCATGGCAGTAACGAAATATATGATTGACCAAGGCTGGCACGATCAAGCGTTTATTGATGAAAATGTCAACTACTTTGATGATTATAAAGAAACGCTGGAAAAATACACATTGGAATATGCGGAGCGCATCACCGGACTTTCTCAGGATACGATCATCCGTATTGCCGAAATGATTCGTGATGCTGACGGCACTTGTGTTCTTTGGGGCATGGGCGTAACCCAGAATACAGGCGGCTCTGATACATCAGCGGCGATTTCCAACCTGCTGCTTGCCACAGGAAACTACCGCCGTCCGGGCGCCGGAGCCTATCCGCTGCGGGGACATAACAACGTTCAAGGCGCTTGCGATATGGGAACTCTTCCAGGCTGGCTTCCGGGGTATCAGCATATTACCGATGATGCGGCACGCGCTAAATTCGAAAAAGCTTACGGTGTTGAAATTGACGGCAAGCCGGGTCTTGATAATATCGAAATGCTCCATGCGATTGAAGAAGGAAACATGAAAGCCATGTATCTTGTCGGTGAAGATATGGCGCTCGTCGATTCAAACGCCAACCATGTTCATGACATTTTATCCAGCCTTGATTTCTTTGTTGTGCAGGATATTTTCCTTTCAAGAACGGCGCAATACGCGGATGTCATCCTGCCTGCGGTTCCATCTCTTGAAAAAGACGGAACATTTACAAACACAGAGCGGCGTGTGCAAAGATTGTATCAGGCGCTTCCGACACTCGGCGATGCAAAACCCGACTGGTGGATTATTCAGGAAGTCGCCAATCGTTTAGGCGCTGATTGGAATTACACGCATCCTAGCGACATTTTCTCAGAAATGGCGAGCCTTTCTCCGCTGTTCGGAAAAGCAAGCTACGACGTCCTTAGCGGTTGGAACAGCTTCCTGTGGGGAAGCTTTACGGGAGAAAGCACTCCGCTTCTTTATGAAGACGGCTTTAACTTCCCGGACAAAAAAGCCCGTTTTGCGCTGAGCGATTGGGTGGAGCCTGCTGTATTCCCTGAAGAATATGACCTGCATATTAACAACGGACGGATGCTTGAACATTTCCACGAAGGAAACATGACAAACAAGTCAAAAGGCATTCAGTCTAAAGTTCCGGATGTATTTGTTGAAGTATCGCCGGAGCTCGCGGCTGAACGCGGAATTTGCGACGGGACAATGATCCGGCTCGTCTCTCCTTTTGGAGCGGTTAAATTGAACGCGCTTGTGACAGACCGTGTCCGCGCAAATGAGCTTTATCTGCCGATGAACTCTACAGATAAAGATTCTGCGATTAATTTCCTGACCGGGCCTGCGTATGATTCACGGACACATACACCTGCCTATAAGCAGACAAAAGTCCGCATGGAAGTGCTCGGTTCCTGTGATACTCCGCCGCTTCCGAAAACGAATCCGCGGAACAAAAAACGTCATCCGCAAAACGGTGTGGAAGCTCAGCGAAAATGGAACCGTCCGGGCTATGTGCACTTAACTGATTAAGGAAAGGAGGAAACATTATGGCAAGCCCAATTACTGAAATTCAAAAAGAAACGAAAACAGAGGAACAGCTGAAAGCTGAAAAACTGGAAGAGCTGAAGACGCTTCTCGCAGAAAATGAAGAAGCCGTCGCGAAAACGATGTCCATCATGGCAGAGCTGAATAGCTTGGGCATTTTTGATGCCGCCGGCTATATGCTCCAGGCAAAAGAGGAGATTGCCAAAATTGCACTCGAACAGATTTCCCGGGAACCTGTCACCAATCTCCTGAATACGATGATGGCCGCGGGAGGCGCGCTGTCAAAAGCTGATCCCGAATTTATGGGCAGACTTTTAGAAAGCGCCATGGCCGGGACGGATCAGGCGCAAAGATTTTTAAAAGAGGACAGGAAAGTCAGTATGTTTGAACTGATGAAAGCCGTCGGTGATCCTGATATTAACCGCGCGCTCGGCTTCGGGCTGCAGTTTTTAAAAGGAATGGGAAAAGAATTACGCGAAACCCCGTCTGAATAAGAAACGAAAAAGCCATTGTCAAAAGACAATGGCTTTTTTTTATTCTTCGGCCTCTTCCAGCCTCTTTTTATAAATAAGTGAACGGTCAACGCAGAAATAAGCGCCCGCTAAAAATACACAATCCGTTACAAACATCAGCATTTTCTGGCCCGCAGTCAGCCCTTGTCCGGGAAGAACCGCGCCGATATAAATGAAGGTGCTGACTGCAAGCAGAATAAATGCGTAATGCTTAAAATCTTCTAGTAGTGATTTCAGTCTTTTCTTCTCCATATAAGGTCACCTGCCAGTTTTATAGTCTACCAACATTATAATACAAGCTGACAGCCGACAGAGAATGTAAATCTATCCATTCTTTATAAAAGTGAAATCAAGCGCCTGTTTCACATCCGCCGTTAAATCCTCAGTATCCTCAATACCGACTGAGATCCGCACGAGCCCGTCGGTAATGCCAAGCGCAAGCCGGCGGTCGCGCGGGATCGAAGCGTGCGTCATTCTGGACGGCACGGAGATTAAGCTTTCAACCGCTCCTAAACTTTCCGCGATCGTAAACAGGTTCAATTTTTCTAAAAACGCGTCGACGCGTTCGCTGCTGCCGACATCAAAGGAAATCATTCCGCCGAAACCGGAGCTTTGCGCTTTTGTCAGCTCATGGCCCGGATGTTTCGCTGATCCCGGATAGTAGAGCGTTTGAACGGCATCATGCGCTTCAAGCAGCTCGGCGATTTTCCCGGCGCTGTGATTGATAGCATCCATTCTGAGTCCCAGTGTTTTAATGCCTCTCATTAAGAGCCATGAATCCTGCGGTCCTAAAACGCCGCCTGTTGAGTTTTGCACGTAATGAAGCTTTTCACCGAGCTCTTTATCAGCCGTGACGACTAAGCCGCCGACGACATCGCTGTGGCCGCCGAGATATTTTGTCGCGCTGTGCAGCACGATGTCCGCCCCGAAGCTGAGCGGCTGCTGGAAATACGGCGTGTAAAACGTATTATCGACGATAAGCAATACGCCCGCTTCTTTTGCTATGTCAGACATCAGTTTGAGGTCAGTCACTTTCAATAGCGGGTTTGTCGGTGTTTCGATATAAATGGCTTTCGTATTCGGACGGATGGCTTTTTGGACTTTTTCTTTGCTGCTCGTATCGACAAAGTCCGCTTCAATGCCGAAGCGGTTCAGCACGCCTGTCATCACGCGGTAAGTGCCGCCGTATACATCATCCGTCAAAATAACATGATCGCCGCTGTCAAACAGCATCATGACGGCAGTAATCGCAGCCATGCCTGAGCCGAACGCATATCCTGCCGCACCGCCTTCAAGCTCCGCAATTAAGCTTTCAAGCGCCGTCCGCGTCGGATTGGCCGTTCTTGAATATTCATAACCCGTGTGCTCGCCCGCTTTCGGCTGCCGGTACGTGCTTACTTGATAAATCGGTACGGAAACCGCTCCTGTTTTTTCATCTCCCGTAATTCCTCCGTGCACCATCAGCGTTTTTTTCTTCATCTTACTGACCTCCTTGAAAAATGTTTTTGCTTATATATCGATCGCTGCCGTCAGGGAAAATAGTGACGATATTTGATCCGGCGGGCGCTTTTTTCGCTTCTTCAAGCGCTGCATAAAGAGCCGCCCCTGAAGAGCTTCCGATTAAGAGGCCTTCTTTCTCGGCCGCTTCTCTGACAAGCGAAAACGCCGTATCGTCTTCCACCGTGTAAATGGCGTCAAAATGGTTCTCATCCATATAATCCGGGATAAACTCCATGCCGATGCCTTCCGTTTTATGGGCATGCGGCTCTCCGCCATTCAGGATCGAGCCTTCCGGTTCAACGATCACCGTTTTGACGGCAGGATTTTTCTCTTTTAAATAAGCTGCCGTACCGGCAAAAGTGCCGCCGGAACCAGCTCCTGCGACAAAAGCGTGGATATCCCCGCCGAGCGCGTTCCATATTTCGGGCCCGATCGTTTTATAGTAAGTCAATGGATTTACTCGGTTTTTAAATTGCAGAACGGCATAAGAATTATTAATCTCTCTCTCCAGTTCAACCGCTTTTCGAATGGCTCCCTGCATGCCTTCTTCTCTCGGCGTATGCACGATGTCCGCCCCGAGAGCTTTCATAATTTGCTGCTTTTCTCTGCTGAAATGCTCCGGGACGCAAAAAACGGCGCGAAGCTGATGCTTTCTGGCGCACAGAGCGAGTCCGATCCCGGTGTTTCCGGCAGTCGCCTCAATGATAACGCCGCCCGGTTTCACCTTTCCAGTGCGAAGCGCATCTTCAATGAGCATCCCGCCCAGCCTGTCTTTAATGCTTCCGCCCGGATTCATCATCTCAAGCTTAGCATAAACCGCTGTTCCCTCCGGTATATCAAAATGCTTGAGACGGAGCAGCGGTGTATTTCCGATCAGTTCTGTAATATCTGTTATCACGTTCAAGATATGTCCTCCTCCTGGAAAAGCGGAGGAGAACGAGAATCCCCCGCTTAGTGAATTCGTTTGATGACATTCAGGACAAGCTCAGTTGAATGAACGGCAGCCTGTTCTAAAAATTTATCAAATGAAACGTCAGATTCTTTTCCGGCAATATCAGATAAAGCTCTGATGACAACAAAAGGCGTTTTGAACTGGTGGCACACCTGTGCGACAGCCGCAGCTTCCATCTCAACCGCGTACAAATCCGCAAATTTGGCGCGTACGTCTTCAACCCGCTTCGGATCATTCATAAAAGAATCACCCGTAGCGATTGTGCCTTTGGCGACTTGAATGCCGTTCAGTTCAGAAACCGCTTCCTCAGTAATGCTGATCAGCTTTTCATCAGCTTTGTATGCTGCCGGAAGACCCGGCACCTGTCCGTATTCATAGTCAAACGCCGTCACATCCACGTCATGATGGCGGACATCTGTTGAGATGACGACGTCGCCTACATTCAATGTATGATGAAAACCGCCTGCTGAGCCTGTGTTAATCACATAATCAGGTTTGAAACGGTCAAGCAGAAGCGTCGTGCTGATCGCCGCGTTGACTTTCCCGATACCTGATTTCAGCAAGATGACTTCGATGCCTTCATAGCTGCCAGTTGTAAACTCACAGTGAGCGATCATCTCTTGTTTTGCGTCTTTCAGTTTGCTTCTTAAAATCGTAACTTCCTCTTCCATTGCTCCGATGACTGCCAGTTTCATTTATACACAATCCCTTCGATTTACCGTTTAATCGCCTCCATTATCCAGACAAAGTCATTTTGCTGCGTAAACCGCGCGGCAAATCCCTCTTCTGAAAAGATGTTTTTCATTGTCGCGAGTGTCGGATAATGTTCCGTCTTTAAATCGTCCGCTAATTGATGATAGCCGTTTCGGCTTGCTTTTTGAATGGCTTCATCATAAGCTTCATGATCTTTAAAGACAGTATCGGCAAACACTATTTTATCATGCTTCTGAAGGATTGCGCCATACTGCTTTACAGCCGTTCGCTTTTCTTCATCGGTTAAATGATGAAAGGCGTACGAGCTGACGATGGTATCTATTTGAAAAGGCGGAGCGGGAAACTCCAGAAAATCTCCGTCACTGAACACGGCTTTGTCAGAAAGCTTGTCAGCCGCCAGTTTTCTCATTGACGGAGACGGTTCTACACCAAACACCTTTTTGTTCGCGGCGGCTAATTTCGCCGTTAAATTCCCCGTTCCCGGTCCGAACTCTAAAACGTTTGAACCTGAAAGTGCGACAATGCTGTCAAGAATGTTGTCATATCCTTTAAAAACAGCAGCATATTGTTTGTCAGCCCCGTGCACTGTGGCGTCATAAGTCGCTGCCCAATCTTCAAATAAAGGAATAAATTCACGGCCCATATTTTTCACTCTCCATATTTTATAATTCCTATGAGTATAGTATGGATTAATCGTGGAACAGTTCCTATCCTATCACAAAAAAGAATGGAAGGGTACTAAAATACTCTGGGATTATTGCGCAATTACGGCAGAAAGGCTTATACTTTCATTGACTCAGAAGTAAAATCAGGAGGATCTGTACTGATGAATTTTCAATTGGATTTAATCAAAGATAAAGTAGAATTTTTCGAAGCGGCATCTTTGCAGGAGCTTGAAAAGAAAATAAACGTTCAGATTGAAAACAACCAGGCGATTATGCTTCGCGTCCGTTCCGTATCCCATCAGGTGACGGCCGTTGACGGCAGAATCCTTTACAGCGCGTCGGTGCATTTTTCAGCTGACGTATGACAGAAAAAAGCAGCTGAATAATCAGCTGCTTTTTTGCGGTTATTTTAAGGTTTCTACTTTTGTCGGCTTCCAGCCTTTTTTGTCTTTCCAAGTGATGGTGACCTGATACTTTTTGCCGTTCGTTTTGTCTAAAACTTTACCCTTCGCATCTTGCGGACTTCCATTGTTTCCGAGCCACAGCACTGTCATGTGATCTTTTGACACGCCGGTTGCGTAAGAGATGGCGTCAAGCATTTCGGCCCAGTCTTCAGAGCTTGAGTCATACGTCGCCGCATGTTCTCCCGTCTGCTTTGTGCCGACCGCTTTCCATTTTGGGTTAACAATTGTTTTCTCGACATCGCTTGATGAGCCGCCCTCTGTTATTTTTGCGCCTTTAAAAGGATCGCTTGAATCAGAGTCTTTTTTGCTGCTGTCATCACTTTTCGATGAATCATCGTCTTTTTTGCTGTCAGAGTCTGAAGATGAATCAGATGTGTCCTTATCTTGTTTATCTTTTTTGTCATCGTCTGATGCCGTATCTTTTTTGCTGTCTTTTATGTCTTCATCCGATGTCTGCTTCGTCTTGCCTGATGCAGGTGTTTCCTGCTTCTGGCTCGTGTCCGCTTTTTCGCTCACGTCGCCCGACGGACTGTTGATGAAGAGGCTGACGGCAACGACGACAATAAGAATAGATACGATAGCAATTAAAATGTTAAGCACCATATTTGCTTTTCTGCGCTTATCACGGTTTTCAAAACGAGATTGTTTATTGCTCAATCATTCTGCACTCCTTTATCCCTCTTGCTCAGCATATATTTTAACATGGGCTGAGCGGTTGTTCTATGTCTGATTTATTTCATTTTCATGTACCTTTTTAACAATATCATAAAACACTGTATTTGTCAGAGCCTTATCCCCCGGCGTGTCCATGTGCAGCACCACGAGAGCGTATTTCGGCTTGTCCGCGGGAAAGTATCCCGCAAACCATTTGTGGTAAAGCGTCTGTTTTTCTTTTGTGAACATTCCCGTCTGGGCCGTTCCCGATTTGCCTGCTATCTCATACGGCAGATCCTGAAACCTTCGGCCGGTTCCTTTCGGTGAGGTGACGACTTCTCTGAGAATTTTTTGAAGCTGCTGCGCCGTATATTTGTCGATGTTTTCCCCTTTTAACGGCTGATCTTTGAATGACGCCATCGTCGTTTTGTTTTTGTATTCAATTTTGTCCGCGATTTTGACTTGTTTTTTTTCACCGCCGCGCGCGATCGCCGCCATCATATTGGCGACTTCAAGAGGCGTGACTTTCACGTTTTTTTGCCCGATCGCCGTCTGTGCGACGGCTTTTTTTACGGTTTTGTCTTTGTCATCTCCCCAAATGACCCCGCTTTTTTCATTATACAGCTGCCTGAATCCGTCTTCCCGGTACAGCTTGCCTTCCCAGCCCGCCCGCTGGGTGAGACCGAGTTTTTCTGCCATGTTTTCAATAACGGAATCATCTTTTTTGATCAATTTTTCCGCAAGACTTGTAAACGTATAATTGCAGCTTTGGGCAAAGCTTTCTCCAAAACTGAGCGTGCCTTTGTCATCCCCCGGCTCTCCGTACAGGTTGAGATTGCAGTTAAAGGATGTGCCCGGCTTCACTTCGTTTTGTTCTATTGCGGCTGCGGCGATCACCGTTTTAAATACTGATCCCGGATAAATCGGCGTCAGCATGTAATTTTGCAGTGTCTGCTGCTTTGACATGTCGGCGTCAGGCTTTGATACCATTCCGAGCACACTGCTTTTTTCAATGTCTAAAAGGACGGCTCCCCCCTTTTTTAACCCGCGGTCTTTCAATACATCTTCCATTGCTTTTTGAATATTGCGGTCGATGGAGGTTTTGACTTGCAGCGGATAAAACGCGTTTGCTTCAGCCGTATATTTGACGTCCATTCCGAATAAAGGGTTTCCCCTTCCGTCGACATGATACAAAAGTTTTGTGTCCTGATCCGCAAGTAAAAACTCATCAAACGTCCGCTCCATCCCGCTTGTCCCGATTTTTGCCGTGATCGGCAGTTCCTTCCTGCCGGGGTATTTCTTTTTCAAAAGCTCAGGGTCCTGGTTTGTCGCGCCAAACAAATGAGCGGCTATGTTTGTTTCTTTGCTGTCTTTCATATATACGCCGTAAATGCCGGGATATTTCAAAGAATTGATATTTGACACGGATTGTTTCGTCAAATGTTTTATTTTTCTGCTGTTCAGGATCACCGGTTTTTTTGCTTCCGTGAGCAGCTGCCTGAGCTCCCCCTGTTTCATTCCGAGAATGTCTGATACCCGGTCAACCGGCCAATCCTGCGTCACGAGAAAGGGAAACAGTATGACGGCAGGCTGCTTTTTTCCGGTCAGTTCTTTGCCGTTCCGATCAAGAAAAGAGCCGCGTCCGTCTGAAATAAGGACTTCTTCCGTCCGCTGCTTGACGCTCTCCTGAATCAGATTAATATTGGATTTTGAAAAAGATTCTGTGAAAAACAGCTGAATTTCAGCCAGCCTCGCAAGCAGAAAGAAAAACACGAGCAGAAAACAAATCACGGCCGCTTTCAGCCTTTTTGATACGATCATAAAAAACACCTCATCCACATTTTGGACGAGGTGTTTCATTGTTAAACGGATCTTATGAAATTTTCACAATTTTCACGAGCATTTCTCCGCCCGGCGTCTGAACTGTCACTTCTTCGTCCACTTTTCTGCCGAGCAGGCTTTTGGCGATTGGCGAGTCGTTTGAAATTTTCCCTTCAAACGGATCAGCTTCAGCGCTTCCGACAATCGTGTAAGATTCTTCTTCACCGTCCGGCAATTCGATGAATGATACGGTTTTTCCCAAACCGACTACATTTGAACCGCCGTCGTCCTCGATGATCTTCGCATTGCGGATCATGTTTTCAAGCGTCGTGATGCGCCCTTCCACAAATGCCTGTTCTTCTTTTGCGGAATCATACTCAGAGTTCTCTGACAGATCTCCGAAGCTTCTTGCGATTTTAATGCGTTCTACTACTTCTTTACGTTTAACCGTTTTCAATTGCTCTAATTCTTGTTCAAGTTTTTGTTTTCCTTCGTGAGTCATCGGAAAAACTTTTTCTTGTGCCATGTTCCTTCACTCCTTGGTGGTTGTCCCTCAACAATAACGTGTGATTATGTATGAGAGCATAAACGAAAAAATCAAGAATGAGAACACAGGGCAGTCCTCGTTCTTCTCTCCCATATAGGTACTGTTTATCTTAAACTGAATATGTGTTTTCTGCAAATGTTTCGGTTTATAAACAGGGAAAGAAGGGAACTGTCTCATTCCCTTCCAGCCTATACATAATATGGTCTGAGTTATTTATGTCTATGCTATGGTATTACAAAATTGCATTTTGTTCAAGGATCGTTTGAATCTTCGTGACCATCAGATCAATCGCGACGTGGTTTTGCCCGCCTTCCGGAATAATGATGTCCGCGTAGCGTTTCGTCGGTTCAACAAACTGATTGTGCATCGGTCTGACGACGGACACATACTGCTCAATGACAGAATCGATTGAACGGCCTCTTTCGTTAATATCTCTCATAATCCGTCTGATGATACGGAGATCCGCGTCCGTGTCAACATAAAGTTTCATATCCATGAGGTCGCGAAGCCTTTTATCTTCGAGAACGAGAATGCCTTCCAGAATAATGACATCCTTCGGCTCAACCGGAATGGTTTCCTCAGATCGCGTATGCAGTTTATAATCATAAATCGGCTTTTCTATCGGCCGGTAATTCAAAAGCTCTTGAATATGCTCGATTAAATAGTCATTATCAAATGCGAGCGGGTGATCATAGTTTGTGTTCAGCCTTTCTTCAAACGGAAGATGGCTTTGGTCTTTATAATAAAGGTCTTGCTGGATCATTAAAATCGAGTGTCCTTTAAACTGCTCATAGATGGAACGGGTGACGCTTGTTTTTCCTGATCCGGAACCTCCTGCGATGCCTATAACTACAGGACTCTTACCCATTGGTGATTACTTCCCCTTTCTCATCATGTTGCTCGGATAAATCTTTTTGTCTACTTTAAATGTAACGATTTGCAGGGGATGGCGGGCAGCATCAAGCTCGTTTCCGTCTTCGTCCCAAATAGTGCCGATTGTGAATGTGAAATTGTCGATTTCAGGACCGAAAAATTCCACTTCGTCACCTTGTTTAAAGAAATTGCGCTGCTGGAGCGTCACCATTTGAGTTTCCTCGTTATACGCGAGCACGAGACCGGCAAAATCAAATGTTGTTTTCTTTCCGTGTTCACCGAACATCTGCTCTTCATACCCGGGCGTGCCTTCAAAGAAAGCAGGCGCGGTATCCCGGTTTGCACATTTGTCCAGCTCATCCAGCCATTCTTTTTGAATGACAAAGTTTTCAGGATCAGCGCAGTATGCGTCGATGACTTTGCGATACACGCTGACAACCGTCGCAACGTAATGAATCGATTTCATCCGGCCTTCAATTTTCAGGCTGTCGATGCCCATCTCGATCATTTGCGGAATGGATTCAATCAATTTTAAATCTTTCGGGCTCATCGCAAACGGAGCGTCTTCTTCGCCATAGAGCGCGACCGCGTTTGCACCGTCTGTCTGATACAGGTCATAATCCCAGCGGCAGGACTGACAGCAGCCGCCGCGGTTGGAATCCCGGGCTGTCATGTGATTGCTCAGCACGCATCGGCCTGAATAAGCAATACACATAGCGCCGTGGATAAAGGTTTCAATTTCAATATCCACTTTTTCCTTCATTTCTTTAATTTCCAGTCCGCTCGTTTCACGGGCAAGCACCACGCGGTCAAGCCCTTCTTCTTTCCAGAACTGCACCGCTTTCCAGTTGGAAAGGGACTGCTGTGTACTGAGGTGAATTTCTACGTCCGGGGCCACTCTCCGGCATGTTTCAATAATCAGCGGATCAGCGACGATAATTCCGGCAACTTTTGCGTCTCCCAACGCTTTTAAGTATTCTTCCAGACCGTCCATATTTTCATTATGGGCGAAAATGTTTGTTGTCACATATATTTTCGCCCCGTATTTTTTGGCAAATTCTACGCCCTCTGCGATTTCTTCTATTGAGAAGTTATCCGCATTTGAGCGGAGTCCGTATTCCTGTCCTCCGATAAAAACCGCGTCCGCTCCGTAATGAACGGCAATTTTTAATTTTTCAAGGTTTCCTGCCGGAGCAAGGAGTTCAGGTTTTTTCGTAATGACGCGTTTTCCGTTTACGACTTTGGAAATGGTTTGATTTACGGCTGTCATCCGTTGCACCCTCCTTTTTAATAGACCGTTTCTTTAAAGAAGAATCCTGTGTCGATGCTTCTGTTCACAGGCTGAATGCTTTCAATCCGCTCTATCCAGCTCTCTTTTTTCTCTTTGTATGTCTCTCGGCTTTCGAAGCACAAATCGATTGCTTCTCTGTACATGCGGGTCACTTCAGTTAAGTATTCAGAAGACTTCAAAACTCCGTCGATTTTGAAAGAATCGATGCCGGCGTCCATCAGGTCCTCTAATTCATCAATCATGCACACATCGTTCGGGCTCATGATGTGCGTGCCGTTTTCATCTTCAAAAATCGGGTATTTATTGCCCCGTTCCTTGTCATGCAGAAACATCCCCGCTTCTTTTTTCTTCTGTTCGATGTCCATGACTTTACCCTGGTATTCGAAGTAATGGCCCACTAAAGAACGCTTCGATTGGAACATGCAAGTCATGCCGTGGATTTGAATTTCAATTTCCACTTCAGCGTTTTCTTTTATGTCAATGATGCTGTCCATATTTAATTCCTTAGCCAGCACTGCCCGCCGTGCGCCTTTGCGTCCCCAGTAATTGCAGGAATAGTAGTTGGTTCCCGTTGTTTCCGTGCTCCAGTGCAGTTTAAGCTCGGGAGCCGCTTCACGCGCCGCCATTAAAACGGCCGGATCACCGAAAACAGCCGCATCAACGCCGGCCTCCTGCAAAAAGGCAAGATAGCCGTTCAGCTCGTCCACTTTTTCGTTGTGAAAAATAGCATTGACGGCGGCATACACTTTCGCGCCTTCCTGATGAGCTGTCTTTACGGCTTCTTTTATATCTTCTCTTGAAAATTCACCGGCCAGTCTCAGGCCGTATCTCTGTTCTCCGACTAACAGGGCCGTTGCGCCCGCTTGAATGAGCGGAAGAATATCCTGTACAGAAGTCGGAGTCACCAAAAGTTCAGGTTTTTTCATGATCCTTCACCTCTTCTTTTTACTGATGGCGATGCCGTCTCCGACCGGCAGTATGACCGTTTGATAGTCAGGCCGGTCCATCAGCCATTGGTTATATTGATCAATTTTTTCAACAAGCTTCCGTCTTCTTTTCGGCTCAATGTCCGAGTGATTTTGTGCCACCAGCCCTTTAAACAGAACATTGTCCGTAAAAATGACTCCATCCGGCGCAAGCATCGGTTCATAGAGCTCAAAAAAGTTCGTGTACTGGCCTTTGGCCGCGTCGATAAAAATGGCATCATAAGGAGCCGTGACACGGACAGACTCAGAAAGTTCCAGCGCATCCCCGTGCATTACGTGAATCCGGTTTTCCATTTCAAAGTCTTTTATATTGTTCACAGCTTCTTCATAGCGTTTGTCGTCCCGTTCAATCGTGTAAATATTCGCATCCGGAAGCTCAAGCGCCATCCGTATGGCGGAATATCCGATTGCCGCGCCGATTTCCAAAATGTTTTTCGCCTGTTGAATCGACAGCATTTGAAGCAGCACTTCAATGCCCGCTTCTTCCATAATCGGAACATGGTGCTCTTTTGCATAGGCTTCAAGCTTTTTCACTTTATCAGGCCGAGGCTTCAGCATCGCGTTTATATACTCGTTTATTTGTTCATACCGATCATTCACGGCAAACAGCCTCCGTTCTAAAAAGGAGTGCCCCTGACGAATCCGCGGGGACACTCTCTTAAGACACTTCTTTATCCATAAGTAAACAACCCGATATATTTTATCATAAAACCTTTCAGAATGGAATAAAAGGAGAGCTTTTGCCCTCCTTTTATTCGCTGTCTTTTTTGGAAATATACTTTTCCTTCGCTTTATTATGGTCTTTTAATGTTTTGGTGAAAACGACCTCGCCGTTTGATTTTGCAAGGAAATAAAGATAATCCGTTTTGTCAGGGCGGAGAGCCGCTTCCCATGATGAATCACCGGCATTTGCAATTGGTCCCGGCGGCAGCCCCTTATGTTTATACGTATTAAACGGGGAATCAATTTTCAGGTCTTTGTAGTAGACCCGGCTTTTATGCTTACCGGCCGCATATAATACCGTCGGGTCAGTCTGCAGCGGCATTTTTTCTTCGAGCCTATTGTAAAAAACGCTGGCGATTTTGTGACGGTCGGCTTTAGCGGTGGCTTCTTCTTCAATAAGCGATGCCATCGTCAGCGCGTTATGGACGGAAAGTTTCTTTTTTTCCAGTTCAGATTTATACGTTTCGATACGGGTGTTTGTTTCCTGAACCATTGCCGTCAAAATCGTGTCAAGCGATGCATCCGGATCATTAAACGGATATGTGGCCGGATACAGATAGCCTTCGAGCGGATGCTTGAGCTTCTTGTTTGAAAGCGCGTCCGTTATCGTATCAGGAAACTGTTTTTTCAGTTTGCCGATGAATGTTTTGTCATCCAGTTTCGCCATGATCTCTTCTTTTGAATATGATGTTTCTTTTGCGATCGCATCCGCAATCTGTGTAAGCTGTTTTCCTTCAGGAACGGAGATCTGAAAGGCATATCCCGTTGATCCCGCGGTCAGTTTTTTGATAATCGCATCCGCATCCATTCCTTTATTCAGGTGGTAAAATCCCGCCTGAAACCCGGAAGCGCCTTTATACTTCACATACAGCTGAAATGCTTTTTTGCTTTTGATGACATGCTGATCCTCAAGAATTTCAGCGATTGCCGAAACGGAAGAACCGCTCGGAATATTAATATTGACTGCCGTTTTGCTGCCTTTGTCAACCGGGGACAGCAGAGATTTTCCATAGAAAAAAGCACCGCAAATGATGATAAGCAGAGCGATCACGGAGGACAGTATTATCGTCGTTTTTTTGTTTTTACGCGGAAATGAATTTTTAGTCTGATTGATATTCATACAAGTATTTTCCTCCCAACAGCTCTTATACTACATGATTCATGTGCATTCGGCAATTTATTACAAAAAAAAAGCCGAAGCGCATATGAGCTCCGGCTTTTTCCGTTCATTTTATTCTTCGTCTTCTTCCGCTAAAAACGTATTCAGCGTTTCTTCGATCATTTCCCACTCTTCATCGGTTTCAATCGGCATCAGTTCGCCGTCTTCACCGTTTTCGTTCGGTTCGAAACTTGAAGCGTGAATTTCGATTTCATCATCGTCTTGAGCATCAATCGGATAATAAAGTACGTAAGATTTGTTGAATGTGTCGTTTTCAAATGTGAACAGTACTTCGCAAAGCTGTTCGTTGCCTTGATCATCGACAATTGTAATGTGTTTTTCGCCGTGTTCCATTTCTTTTCACCTCTTAGTTTAAACTGTCCAGATATCCTTGAAGTATCATGACAGCCGCCATTTTATCAATGACTTTTTTTCGTTTTTGCCTGCTGACGTCAGCCGCGATCAGCATTTTTTCAGCCGCCATCGTCGTCAGACGCTCGTCCCATAGCACAACAGGGACATTGTACGCTGTTTCAAGCAGTTTCGCAAATGTTTGGCTGGCTTCGCCTCTCGGACCGATCGTCCCGTTCATGTTTTTCGGAAAACCGAGCACGATCTTCTCTACATTATAGTCTTTCATCAGCTCGGATAAACGGTCCAGACCGTAATCTCCTTCAGCCTCGTTTATTTTTATCGTCTCAATGCCCTGAGCGGTCCAGCCCATTTCATCGCTTAAAGCTACGCCGAGTGTTTTCGTTCCAAGATCAAGTCCCAATATTCTCATGAATGTATTTACGCCTCTTTATGCTGTTCTAGATAGGATTTTACCAATTCCTCGATTAATTCGTCACGTTCCAGTTTGCGAATTAAGTTCCGGGCGTCGCGATGCCTAGGAATGTATGCAGGATCTCCAGACAGCAAGTATCCGACAATCTGGTTGATAGGATTGTACCCCTTTTCCTGAAGCGCATCATATACCGTATTCAGCACTTCTTCGACGTTTGTTTCAGCAGAATCATCGGAGAAATTAAATTTCATCGTTTTATCAAACGAGCTCACCGTTTTGCACCTCTTTCCCAAATTCGCAGGCAAAGTTCAGCCTGAGGTCCTCATCTTATCATCATTCTACACTAGTTGAAAGGATTATAAAACGGATTTTATCCAATCTTCCGCAGATGCCAGCGCCTCTTCCAATTTTTCAGGCTGCTTTCCGCCGGCCTGCGCCATGTCCGGACGGCCTCCGCCTCCGCCTCCGCAGACTTCAGCAGCTTGTTTGACCATTTTGCCGGCATGAAGGCCTTTTTCGATCAGGTCTTTCGTCACGCCTGCTGAAAGGTTGACTTTCTCGTTTTGCACGGCGCCGAGAATAATGACCGCAGAACCGAGCTTCGCTTTCAGATCATCCACCATAGTGCGAAGGTGGTTCATGTCTTTCGCATTTACTTTTTCAGCCAGCACTTTTACGCCGCCGATGTCTTTTACTTTAGACAAAATGGCTCCGGCTTCCACATTGCCAAGTTTGCTGAGCAATGATTCATTTTCTCTTTGCGCTTCCTTCAGCTCTGCTTGAAGAGACTGAATTCGCTTCGGTACGTCTCTTACGTTTGATTTCAGCTCGTCCGCAGCGTGCTGCAGAAGGCTGAGCTGGCTGTTCATTTCCTGATAAGCGCCTTTTCCTGTTACGGCTTCGATTCTTCGCGTCCCTGCGCCGATCCCTGATTCGGATACGATTTTAAACAGGCCGATTTCTGCCGTATTCGTGACATGGCATCCGCCGCAAAGCTCAAGGCTGTAATCTCCGACTTGTACGACGCGGACGATATCGCCGTATTTCTCGCCGAACAGGGCCATCGCGCCCATTTCTTTCGCTTCATTGATCGGTTTCAAATCAATCGCTACCGGAATGCTCTCCCAGATTTTTTCGTTGACGATTCCTTCAATGCGTTCAAGTTCTTCTTTCGTCACTTGACCGAAATGAGAGAAGTCAAAACGCAGGCGATTTTCGGTAACGAGTGAACCCGCTTGGTTGACATGTGTGCCGAGAACGTCTTTCAGCGCCTGGTGCAGAAGGTGGGTTGCCGTATGGTTTTTCACCACGCCGCTTCTCATTTGATCTTCAACTTCAGCCGTCACGCTTGCGCCTTTTTGAATCGTGCCGCTATCCACCGTGCCTTCGTGTACATGCTGACCGTTCGGAGCTTTTTTCACGTCCTTAATGGTTACGACAGCCTGCTCGCTTCTCAGCACTCCTCTGTCACCGATCTGTCCGCCGCTTTCAGCATAGAAAGGCGTTTTGTCGAGAAGGATTTGGACGGTATCCCCTTCATGCGCCTCGCTGATTAATTGCCCGTCATGAAGAAGCTCGATCACCTTCGCTTCAGCTTTTACGGCACTGTAGCCGACAAATGTGCTTTCTGCGGTAATGTCGCGCAATGCGCCGCCCTGCACCTGCATGCTTCCTACATCTTGGCGCGCATTTCTCGCCCGTTCACGCTGTTTTTCCATTTCGGCTTCAAAGCCTTTATGGTCAACTTTCATTTGCTCATCTTCCGCGTATTCCTCCGTTAATTCAACCGGGAATCCGTACGTATCGTACAGTTTGAATACGTCTTTTCCGGAGATGATGCCGCTGCCTTTTTCCTTCTCTTTCTTTATCACGTCGGATAAAATGGCCAGACCTTCGTTTAATGTTTCGTGGAAGCGCTCTTCCTCCGTTTTGATGACTTTGGCTATAAACTCTTGCTTTTCTTTCACCTCCGGATAGAAAGCGTCCATAATTCCTGCAACAGTCGGTACCAGCTCGTACATAAACGGACGGCTGATCCCGATGGTTTTCGCGTATCGCACTGCCCGGCGCAAGAGGCGTCTCAGTACATACCCGCGCCCTTCATTTGACGGCAGAGCTCCGTCGCTTACCGCAAATGCGACCGTTCTGATATGATCGGCGATCACTTTAAAGGCCGTATCCTTCACTGCATCCTTTCCGTAAGCATCTCCGGAAATGCGCTCTGTTGCTTCAATAATCGGCATAAACAAATCAGTGTCAAAGTTTGTCGGGACATCCTGAATCACGGAGACCATCCGTTCAAGCCCCATGCCCGTATCAATGTTTTTCTTCGGAAGCGGTGTGTATGTGCCGTCCGGGTTGTGGTTGAACTCTGAGAATACCAGATTCCATACTTCAAGATAACGATCATTTTCGCCGCCCGGATACAATTCAGAATCTGACGGGTCATTGCCGTATTTCTCGCCGCGGTCATAGAAAATTTCCGTATTCGGTCCGCTCGGGCCTTCGCCGATATCCCAGAAGTTCCCTTCCAGACGAATGATTCTTTCTTCCGGAACGCCGATTTTTTCCGCCCATAGCGTATAAGCTTCTTCATCCTCAGGGTGAACCGTTACAGACAGCAGCTCCGGATCAAAGCCGATCCACTTTTCGCTCGTTAAAAACTCCCATGCCCACGTGATGGCTTCTTCTTTAAAATAATCACCGATGGAAAAGTTTCCGAGCATCTCAAAGAACGTGTGGTGGCGCGCCGTTTTCCCCACATTTTCAATATCATTTGTTCGGATTGATTTTTGCGCGTTTACAATTCTCGGATTCTCCGGCACAACGCGGCCGTCAAAGTATTTTTTCAGCGTCGCAACGCCGCTGTTGATCCATAATAAAGACGGATCTTCATGCGGAACCAATGAGGCGCTCGGTTCAACGGCATGGCCTTTTTCTTTAAAGAAATCTAAAAACATTTGACGCACTTCAGCAGAAGTTAAGTGTTTCATCTATATTCCTCCTTATCACTACCCGAAATTCTCTTTTGCGACAGCAAAAAAGCTCTCTCCCTATGCAAACCATGCGTTCACACAGGGACGAGAGCTGTCTCGCGGTACCACCCTGATTACAGGCCGAAAAAGGCCTGTCACCTTTCATCCCGTAACGCAGGACTGCGGCAGCCTTTAACTGCACTCAGGATTAGCTTCCGCCGATCTTCTGCTGAAGCTCCTTTCAGCGTATCGGAGCTTCTCTCTTAAACAGGGCTTCGGCGTACTCATATCCGTCACTCGAGATTCGTATGTATTCTACTCGAAATTATAGACAAGCAGAACCCGAATGTCAATGTTCCGTCCTGATCCGCAAAAAGTGTATGGCCGTCACTTTTAAAACGGCTGCCGCCGGAACAGCGAGAATCATGCCGGGAATGCCCGCGAGCTCTCCTCCGGCAAGGAGCGCCAGCATGATCACGACGGGGTGCATTCTGAGACTGCGCCCGACAATAAGCGGGCTCAAAATGTTTCCTTCTATAAATTGCAGAATAAAAATGGTGACGATTACGATGATCACAGCTTTAGCAGAAATCGCCAGCGAAAGGAGCAGCGCCGGTACAGCGCCGATAAACGGACCGAAATACGGGATGACATTCGTAATCCCGATGGCAAGACCTAAGATCAGCGGATAAGGAAGCCCGAACAGCCAAAATGAAACGCCGGCTATTAACCCGAGCAAAAAACAAACGAGAAGCTGACCGCGGATGTAATCACCGAGAGAATCGTCCACATCCCGCAGAAATTCACTCCCCCTTTTCCTCCAGGACTTCGGCGTCAAATACCAGACTGTCTTTTTCATGACGTCTATATCCTTCACCATATAGAACACGAGAAAAGGAATCGTCGCCGCGATCAGGATATAATCAAGCACGAAACGGATGCTTCTGATCGTGCTTTCAATCGTGCCGGCAAGAAACGTTTCTGTCTGCTGAATCATTTTGTCCATCCGATGGTGCATGCCGTCAGGCCAATGATCCGTGTGATTGTGCAGATGCTTCAGTATACTGTTGTAGTTTTTGGCAAGACCGGGAATGCTCTCAGACAGATCCTGCAGCTGTTCAATTAAAACAGGAACCCCTTTATAAACCCCCCAGCCGATTCCGCCGAAAAACAGGCAATAAATCAGAAGCAGGCTTAAAGTTCTAGGCATCCCTTTTCTATGAAGCCATTCAGTAATCGGAAGTAAAAGATAAGCAATAAATACTGCGATGAATATAGGAATAAAGAGAGATTTTATAACAAGCCAAATGGGAGACCATAACATATCGAGCATGCAAAAGACATACACTGTTAACAAAACGAGCAGACATACAGCCGTCCACATTAAGAGCTGCAGCGGTTTTTGAAGCATGACGTTTCACCTCTTGCTTTATCTTTTGACAGAAAGCCGGAATTATTCCCGTTTCATAAACTCCGCCTTATGACGCAGACCTCTTGACGGAAATAATTATCAGAAATTACGAAATAATCTAAATAATATTCATAAAAATCTGTATAACCATCGTAATGTGTTAAAGGATTTCAAAAACTGTCCAGTCAATATGACTCATGTTTTTTTAAGGAGGATGGCCATGATTTCATTTCAGGATGTAAATAAGCACTACGGACATTTCCACGTGCTGAAAAACATTAATCTGCACATTAAAAAAGGGGAAGTCGTCGTTATCATCGGACCTTCAGGATCGGGAAAAAGCACGCTTCTCCGCTGCATTAATCAGCTGGAAACAGTTGATGGAGGCGCCTTAACGGTAAACGGCGTCTCCATCCATGACAAGAAAACGGATATAAATCAGGTCCGCCGCAATATCGGCATGGTGTTTCAGCATTTTCATCTGTACCCGCACAAAACCGTTCTGCAAAACATCATGCTCGCACCGATCAAAGTGCTAAAGCAATCAATAGAAGAAGCAAAAGAAACGGCCTTATACTATTTGAAAAAAGTCGGTATACCGGAAAAAGCGGACGCTTATCCTTCACAGCTTTCGGGCGGCCAGCAGCAGCGTGTCGCCATCGCCAGGGGGCTTGCGATGAAGCCCGAAATTATGCTGTTTGATGAACCCACATCCGCGCTTGATCCGGAAATGATCGGGGAAGTGCTGGATGTCATGAAAACACTCGCAAAGGAAGGCATGACCATGGCAGTCGTCACACATGAAATGGGATTCGCAAAAGAAGTGGCGGACCGCATCGTGTTTATCGACGGCGGAGCCATCTTAGAAGAAGCTGCACCGGCTGAATTTTACGAAAGCCCCCGTGAAGAGAGGGCGCGTTTATTCTTAAGCCGTATTTTAAATCACTGAAAAGAAACGGAGGAGCGCTTATGTCACGCGTAACAAAATGGTTGTCATTCGGATTAATATCACTGCTGGCCGTCTTTATGCTGGCAGCCTGCGGAGGGAAAGAAACGTCCGGGGATTCAAAAGGAACGGGAAAAGACACGTTAGCCTCTATTAAAGACAGAGACAAAATCATCTTCGGCGTCAAAACCGACACGAGGTTATTCGGGCTGAAAAACCCAAGCTCCGGTGATATTGAAGGCTTCGATATTGATATCTCAAAACAGCTCGCAAAAGATATTCTGGGGGATGAGAAGAAAGCGGAATTTAAAGAAGTGACGTCAAAAACGAGAATTCCGATGCTGCAAAACGGCGATATCGATGCCATCACCGCCACGATGACGATAACGGATGAGCGGAAAAAAGAAGTTGATTTCTCGGATGTTTATTTTGAAGCCGGGCAATCCCTGCTCGTCAAAAAAGGAAGCAGCATCAAAAGCACCGAAGACCTGGGAAAAGGCTCAAAAGTATTGGCGGTAAAAGGCTCTACTTCCTCACAAAACATCAGAGAAAAAGCGCCTGACGCCTCAGTGCTGGAATTTGAAAATTACGCCGAAGCGTTCACTGCGCTTAAAGCGGGACAGGGAGATGCGCTCACAACCGATAATGCGATTTTATACGGCATGGCAGATGAAAATAAACAATATCAGCTGACAGGCGAAACCTTCACCGATGAACCTTACGGAATCGCCGTCAAAAAAGGCCAATCCGGACTCATCAAGGAAATCAACGCCTCTTTGAAAAAAATGAAAGCCGACGGCAGGTACGAAAAAATCTATAAAAAATGGATTAAAGAAGAACCGGCAAAATAGAAAGGACCGCGGGATGAGCAGCCATGCTCATCCCCGTTTTATAAGGAGTGACATAGATGAACTTTTCAATTTTAACGGAAAACTTCGATATGTATATGGACGGTTTCCTGCACACATTGCTTGCGAGCTTCGTCGCGCTGGCAGGCAGTTTTGCGCTGGGCGTTCTGATCGCAGTCATGAGAATCACGGCTTTCAAACCCCTTCAATGGATCGGCACTGCGTATGTGGAATTTATCCGGAACATCCCGCTTCTCCTCATCACATTCGTTTTTTATTTCGGACTTCCGAACGCCGGGCTGAGACTGGACGGCTTTCAGGCGGGAACGATTGCGCTTACGATTTATACGTCCGCCTTTATCGCAGAAGCCATCAGAGCCGGAATTCAGACTGTCTCCAAAGGGCAGATGGAAGCGGCCAGATCGTCAGGCTTCACCTACAGTCAGGCGATGAGATACGTCATTCTTCCTCAGGCCGTAAAAATCGTGATTCCCCCGCTCGGAAACCAATTTCTCAACCTTGTCAAAAACTCATCAATACTCGGAGTGGTGGCGGGACTCGATTTGATGTATCAGGCGGATCTCGTTTCCTCAAGCACTCTTGTCGTGTTTGATGTCTATATTTTCGTCGCGCTTTTTTATTTGGTATTAACGATCCCGCTCAGCATCGGGGTTCACTATTTGGAAAGACGTCTCGGAAAGAGTTATTAGAAAAGGAGAGTGAAAAACATGGATTTTAGCGGCGCCTATACACCTGACCATCTGCTGTTTTTATGGGACGGCTTTTTGGTCACACTTTATGTTGCGCTGATCTCCATTGTCCTGAGTTTTATTTTCGGGCTTGCCGCCGGCACTTTGCGCTATGCGAAAATTCCTATCGTTTCGGGCAGTATAGCGGCCATTGTGGAAACCATCCGCAACCTGCCGCTGTTATTAATCATTTTCTTTACGTTTTTTGCCCTTCCGGAAATCGGGATCAAACTGGAAATTACCGCGGCCGCCATTACGGCGCTTACGATTTTTGAATCGGCCATGCTGTCAGAAATCATCAGAAGCGGTTTGCAATCCGTTGACAAAGGACAGATTGAAGCGGCGCGTTCTTCAGGACTGACGTACACGCAGACTCTTTTTCTCGTCGTCATGCCGCAGGCGCTCAGGCGTATGGTTCCTCCGATTGTGAGCCAGTTTATTTCTTTATTAAAGGATACGTCACTTGCGGTCGTCATCGCTCTGCCCGAACTGATTCATAACGCGCAGATTTTAAACGGACAAAGCGCTGACGGAGGGTATTTTTTCCCGATCTTTCTGCTGGCGGCCCTGATGTATTTCGCGGTCAATTACAGCCTGTCTCTCGCGGCCAGACGGCTGGAAGCGAGACAAACGTAAAAAGGATACTTCCGGAGAAGTATCCTTTTTTCTGCTTAAAACATTTTCATGACTCGTCTTCTCATCCGTTTCATACCTTTTTTATTCAGCATATCGGACTGAGAAGCCATACGATACATAACGGCTCCAGCTCCTAAAGCCAACAGAGAGGTCATTGTTCTGCCCATCGCGCGTATCTCCTTTCAACTTTAAAAATTGATACTGCGTTCGTCTTCAGAAAACAAATCATCAAGACTGCTTAATGTACCGTCTTCCTCTACTTGATGTGTTGCAATTTTGCCTTTGGCCACCGTCAGCTCAATGAAGCAGCCCCAGCAATAGTATTGGTTTACGCCGATTTTGCCGATATCTTTACTTTTGCAGTTCGGACATACAAGCACAGACTACACCTCTTATCCGTTCAGGACGATGCCTTCTTTCCCCGCTTCAATAAGCGTATCGGCGGCGCGGCGCACTTGGCGTCTGCCAGCCAGATCTGAAAAGAAGCCGTCCGAGAGTTCATATGCTACGATTATGCCCTTGTCCAAACAAAAGTATACATCTTCCAGTAAACCGAACATTTCACCATCAGGCGATTTCACCGGCTGCATCTTAATCTGTTCAAAGGTGAAACAGCTCTTCGGCAAAGGCTGCAAATGAGCATGACCGGAAGCTACGGCTTCTTGTTCCATCTCTTTTATATCACTTGCCTCTAAAAAAAGATGGCGGTTGTGAAACAGGCGTTTCTGCTCCAGAACGAAACCGAGAAACCGGCCGTCCAGAGAGAAACATACATCCGATATCATCCCGAGACTGCGCCCGTTTTCGTCATATACTGTTCGTCCTTCAGCTGCATGGCATGTTCTCAAAGTGTGATCAACCACCTTTTGTTGAACACGTATAGGTTTTGCCAAGAAGCCGGGCAGCATACTTTGAAATGACTTCCACAGGCGAAAACCCGGCGCATGTTTATGCTCCGGGTTTTATTTACGCTTTTTCTTCCATAAAGTCAAACGGCGTGATGCCTTCCATTCCGATGTTCGCATCATGTACACTGAACGGCAGCTCTTTTTGCAGGGCGGCCAGTTCTGCATCCATCTCTTCAGTCTGCTCTGTGAGCCTGTTTTTAAGCGACGTCTGTCTGACGGTGGCATCATTGTTTTTGACGCCCCATTCAAGCGCTTCTTCTTCTCCGCAAAGAATCAGAAATTTTTTCGCTCTTGTTATGGCGGTATAAAGCAGATTTCTCCTGAGCATTCGATAGTAGCCTTTGACGACAGGCAGGACGACAATAGGGAATTCGCTTCCCTGCGACTTATGAATGGAACAGCAGTAAGCGTGGGTAAACTGGCTGAAATCCTTTTTCGTAAAGGTGATTTCGTTGCCGTCAAACGAGACGACGACCATGTCTTCTTTTTCCGTATTTTCTTTGGCATAAAAAATGGACACGATTTCGCCGATATCGCCGTTAAACACATTGTTTTCCGGCTGGTTGACAAGCTGTAATATTTTATCGCCCGTCCTGTAGACGACATCACCGAATTTCAGCTCCCGCCTTTTTTCTTTCGGCGGATTCATGATGTCTTGAAGAAGCATATTCAGCTCGTTAATTCCCGCTTTTCCCCTGTACATCGGGGCAAGCACTTGAATATCCCTGGAGGTATACCCCTTTTTTAACGCGTTCGAAACGACCTGATCCACGACTTCTTTAATCTGTGAAGAATTACAGCGGATAAATGAGCGGTCCTTTGTCGGCGCGGTCAGCCCCTTTGGAAGCAGTCCTTTTTTCATATCATGCGCAAGTTCCACAATGGATGATCCTTCAGCCTGACGGTAAATATCTGTCAGGCGCACGGTCGGCAGCACCTCAGAAGCCAAAAGGTCTCTGAGCACCTGCCCCGGTCCGACTGAAGGAAGCTGGTCTTCATCACCGACGACAATGAGCTGAATGTGCTTAGGAAGCGCCTTAAACAAATGGCTGGCGAGCCAGATATCGAGCATACTCGCTTCGTCTATAATAATCAGTTTCCCTTCAATCGGCTGATCTTCATTGTAGGTAAAGCCTTCAGCGCCATTCCAGCCGAGCAGCCTGTGAATCGTAACAGCCGGCAGACCCGTAGATTCGCTCATCCGTTTTGCGGCTCTTCCCGTCGGCGCGGCAAGCAGCAGCGGAAACGCCTCGTCTTTTTTATAATCACCGGGGTCAAGCGATACTCCGTGCAGTTCACTGTATAATTCCACGATTCCTTTAATAACGGTCGTTTTCCCCGTCCCGGGTCCTCCGGTCAATAAAAGCATCGGTGAAGACAGCGCTTTTTGAATGGCATCCTTTTGGCTTGGTGCGTATTGAACATTCATCCGTTCTTCCAGTTCACCGAGTGCAAGCAGAAATTCCGATTCAGGAAATTGATCGGCATACTCCGTCTGAGCCGCAATGTCGAGCACGCGTTTTGCGACATTTTGTTCGGCGTAAAACAAGGACGGAAAATAGCAGCGCTCTCCTTCAATGACGATATCCTTACTCTCCCCGAGGGCGATGATGCCGTCAGCCGCATCCATTTCTGTGACGCGGCCGCCTTCAGCTGACTGATTCAGGAGCGTTTGCGTATTGATAATCAGCTGCTTTGTCTCTATGTACGTATGGCCTTCTGAAAGACAGGTCGATTCAATCGTATATAAGATTGCCGCTTTGATCCGCTCCGGGTGGTTTCCTGACAGACCCATTTTTCCGCCCAGCTCGTCAGCTTTCACAAAGCCGATGCCTTCAACGTCTTTTACAAGCTGATAAGGATTTTCCTGAATTTTCTCCAGGGTTTCCGTTTCGTAGGCCTGATATATTTTCATTGATAGCTGGGGCCCGAAACCGTATTGGTTCAGAGAGATCATAATCTGCTCCAGCCCCTGATGCCGCTGCAGCTCTCCGGCAAGCTTATCCGCTTTCTTTTTCGACATTTTCGGCACATCGTAAAGCACCGACGCATCCGTCAGAATTTTATTGAGCGCGCCGTCTCCGAGCTTTTTGACGATTTCTTCCGCCGTTTTTTTTCCGATTCCTTCAAACAGATCACTTGATAAGTAGTGAATGATCCCTTCTTTTGTGGTCGGAATTTCTTTTTTAAAGTGTTCAGCCTGAAATTGCAGGCCGAACTTAGGATGCGTGGCGGTTTTTCCATAAAATGTGTAGGTCTCATCTTCTTGCAGCAGAGGGAAGTAGCCCGTTACGGATACGACCTTGTCTTCGATCGCCTCAGACGTTTCTGCAACTTTGACTTTCAGCACTGTATACAGGTTGGTGTCATTATGATAAATGACCGTATGAATGATGCCTTTTACATACGGCTGTTCTTCGATGTTCAGCTGATCCACGAGCCTTCCCTCCTTTTGTTACGACTGGGTGATAAGCTGTTTCGCATGAAGCGCAAGCATATGATCAGGCTGTATGCCGATTGCGCCTTCCAGCATCTCAAGCGCCTTTTCACGATTTTCTTTGTACGCGTAAGCGACTCCGGCATTATAAAATGCGTCCGCGTGGCTTGGGTCCTGCTCGATCACCGTCTCAAACTGCGTCAGAGCTTCATCCAGCATTTCTTCATTTGCGAGACACATTCCGAACTGGAAGCGTGCTTCCGTGTCATTTTCGTTTAATTCAACGGCACGCTGCAAATACGGCAGTGCAAGCTTCGGCCGCTCTAATTTAACGAGAACGGTCCCCAGCATATAAAACAAATCTCCGTTTTCCATTCCGGAGCGAAGCGCTTTTTCAAACATATCCTTCGCTTCGGAAAACGATTCTTTCATCACATATACGTTTCCCGCACCGTAATAAGCGGCTGCCGCCGAATTGTCCAATTCGAGCGCTCTGTTATAGAATGCAAGCGCCCGTTCGAGTTCGTTCACAGAAGAAAGCAGATTTGCGAAGTTGATATACGGCACCGGATCTTGCCCGTTTTCCTCAATCGCTTTCGTAAAAGCCTCTGCCGCTTTTTCAAAATCGCCCTCCTGCATGGCGTCAATCCCGATTTTATTATAATCCATTTTTAACTTCCTTTCGCTAAAAAACCCCAACATGCGAGTTGAGGTTTTTTACATGTGTTATACGTACCACAGTTTTGTTCCGTCTTTATAAACGTCATCTATCGTTCCGCCGCCGAGGCACTCTTCTCCGTCATAAAAAACGACGGCTTGTCCCGGCGTAACGGCGCGTACCTGCCCGTCAAAAATGACTTCCGCTTCATCATCACCCGTCATTTTCACCGTTACTTTGTGATCTTCCTGACGGTAGCGGAATTTCGCCGTGCATGTCATTTCGCCGCCGTCCATCAGACCGGGACGCGTCCAGCTGACATTTGTCGCCGTGATCTTATCGGAATACAGAAGCGGATTATGGAATCCTTGATCAACATACAGAATGTTTTTTTCAAGATCTTTACCGACGGCGAACCACGGCTCGCCGCTTCCGCCGATTCCAAGACCGTGGCGCTGTCCGATTGTATAATACATCAGACCGTCATGACGCCCTTTTACTTCTCCGTCCATTGTCATCATATCGCCCGGCTGAGCGGGGAGATATTGGCTGAGAAACGTTTTAAAGTTGCGTTCGCCGATAAAGCAGATTCCCGTGCTGTCTTTTTTCGCAGCTGTCGCAAGTTCCGCTTCTTTGGCGATTTCCCGCACGCGGCTTTTTTGCAGATCACCGATCGGGAACATGACTTTGCTGAGCTGTTCCTGATTGAGCTGATTCAGAAAATAAGTCTGGTCCTTGTTTTCATCCAGGCCGCGGAGCATGCGCACTGTACCTGCGCTTCTGTCCACGCGGGCGTAATGGCCCGTCGCAAGATAATCCGCGCCGAGTGACAGAGCATGATCCAAGAAAGCCTTAAACTTAATTTCTTTATTGCACATGACATCCGGATTGGGGGTTCTTCCGGCTTTATATTCATCAAGGAAATATTGAAATACCTTTTCCCAATATTGCTTTTCAAAATTGACGGCATAATACGGAATTCCGATCTGGTTGCAGACCCGGATGACGTCTTCATAATCTTCCGTCGCCGTGCAAAAACCGTTTTCGTCCGTATCATCCCAGTTTTTCATAAAGATTCCGATTACATCGTAGCCCTGCTCCTTCAGCAGAAGGGCCGCCACGGAAGAGTCCACGCCGCCGGACATGCCGACTACGACTCTTGTATCCTCCGGCCGTTTTTCCATTTGCATTCACTCCATTAAAAACGTAAGTCCGCCGTTTTAAGCAAGCCGTTTAACGACGGCGGCAAGCTTTTCGGCGGCTGTTTCGATTTGTTCCGCCGTATTGCCGAGGCCGAAGCTGAGACGGATTGACGAAGTCAGCCTGCCGCTCTCACTTCCGAACATGGCCGTAAGCACATGGGACGGAAGAACGGATCCCGCTGTACAAGCAGATCCGCTGGAGACGGCAATGCCTTCCATGTCAAGATTGACCAGCAGCGCTTCCACCGGCACACCGGGAAAGTAAAGGTTTAAAATATGAGGCAGGCATTTCTCGGCATCTCCGTTCACCTCCGCTGTTACGCCGGATTTTTCCAGCGTGCTCATGATAATGTTCTTAAACTCCTTATACTTCGCTGTTTTCTCTTCCCTCTCACGGTTTGAAAGGACGACCGCTTCTTTTAAGCCGGCGATGCCCGGTACATTTTCCGTCCCCGCGCGGCGCTTTCGTTCCTGCTCTCCCCCGAGAAGAATCGGTGACAGCTTCACCTCTTGATTTACATATAAAAAGCCTGTCCCTTTAGGCCCGTTAAGCTTGTGACCTGAAACAGACAGCATGTCAATTCTGCTTTTTTTCACGTCAATCGACATATAACCGAATGCCTGGACGGCATCTGTGTGAAAATAGGCCTGATGCCCGCTTAACAGCTCTCCGATTTCGTCAATCGGCTGAATGGTTCCGACTTCGTTATTGCCATACATGACGGTAACAAGGATTGTATCATCACGGAGCGCTTCTTTCACCTGATTTGCACTGATCCGTCCTGAAGGGCCGGGGATGAGGTATGTCACCTCAAAGCCGTCTTCTTCCAGCTTTTCGCAGGCGTGCAACACAGCATGATGCTCAACAGCGGTCGTAATGATATGCTTTCCTTCATTCTTCCGGGCGGCAGCCGTTCCGAAAATCGCTAAATTATCAGCCTCCGTGCCGCCGCTTGTAAAAATAATTTCCTGTTCTTTCGCACTGATTTCGCGCGCGATGTCCGCTCTCGCTTCATCGACCCATTTCCGGGATTCTCTCCCGAATGAATGAATGCTTGACGGGTTGCCGAAACTGCCGAAGAAATGGGGCTTCATCTCTTCGAGCACACGCTCATCCATCGGGGAAGTCGCGGCATGATCTAAATAAATCCGTTCCATTGTCTGTACACCTCTGGTTTAAATATAGAACATATAAGCTTCCTGCTCGCCGTCCGTGTAGCTCGCAAGGTCTTCTAACGTCGTGCTGTCCAGCACGTCTTTTACAGCGTCGCGGATGCGGATCCATAACTCCCGCTTGGCAGGCTCTTCATCCTCAAGCACTTCTACCGGGCTGATCGGCCCTTCCAGCACTCTGATAATATCTCCGGCCGTTATCTCTTCAGGCTGGCCCCCGAGCACGTAACCCCCGTAAGCGCCTCTGATGCTTTTTACGAGTCCGGCGTTTCTGAGCGGTGATACAAGCTGTTCCAAGTAATGCTCAGAAAGGCTGTTTGTTTGGGCGATGCTTTTGAGCGACGTCGGACCGTCTCCGTGCTTTTTCGCCAATTCAATCATAATGGTGAGCCCGTATCTTCCCTTTGTCGATATTTTCAATATGAACACCCCAGTCAATTCTAATTGTTAATTTATACAAGTAAATGGATATGAATAATCTGTTTAGTATCTTATAGACCAACTGTTATTATAACATAACTTATCCTAATTTTCATTGAAACACGGGGCCCGCCGCAATTCGCTTTTCTAATCGTCCGTTTTCCGTTACCCTGTATATGTAAGGAGAGATGTTCATGAAACCACTGGCGTATCGGATGCGGCCTGCCAATATTGAAGACATTATCGGCCAGGAACATTTGGTCAAAGAAGATAAAATCATCGGCAGAATGGTGCGTGCAAAGCACTTATCATCCATGATCCTGTACGGACCGCCGGGCATCGGAAAAACATCCATCGCCACAGCGATCGCAGGATCGACAAGCATCGCATTCAGGAAATTGAATGCCGTCATTCATAATAAAAAAGACATGGAGATTGTCGTACAGGAAGCGAAAATGTCAGGCCAGGTCATTTTAATCCTTGACGAAGTGCACAGGCTTGATAAGGGAAAGCAGGATTTTCTGCTGCCCTATTTAGAAAACGGCATGATTATTTTAATCGGCGCGACGACCGCCAACCCTTATCATGCCATTAACCCGGCCATCAGAAGCCGTACCCAGATATTTGAGCTTGAACCGTTAACACCCGATCTGATCAAGCAGGCATTGAAAAGAGCGCTCACAGATGAACACCGGGGACTCGGTTCTTACAGCGTTTCGGTGGACGACGACGCGATGGATCATTTCGCACAAGGGTGCGGGGGAGACGTCCGCTCCGCTTTGAACGCACTGGAGCTTGCCGTGCTCTCCACAAAGGAATCAAGCGACGGCACGGTCCGGATTACACGGGAAACGGCGGAAGAATGTCTGCAGAAAAAAAGCTATACTCATGATAAAAACGGCGATGCGCATTATGACGTCTTATCCGCCTTCCAAAAATCGATCCGAGGCTCGGACGCAAACGCCGCCCTTCATTATCTGGCCCGTCTGATCGAAGCCGGAGACCTTGAAAGCATATCAAGAAGGCTTCTCGTGATCGCCTATGAAGATATCGGCCTCGCAAGCCCGCAGGCAGGCCCCCGGGTGCTGAGCGCGATTCAGACCGCAGAACGGATCGGCTTTCCGGAAGCGAGAATTCCGCTGGCCAATGCGGTAATCGAATTATGCCTCTCGCCAAAATCAAACTCCGCCATCTCAGCCGTTGATGAGGCGCTCAAAGACATCAGAACGGGTAAAATCGGCGATGTGCCGAAACATCTAAAAGACGCCCACTATAAAGGGGCCCAAGAGCTCGGACGCGGGATCGGCTATCAATATCCTCACGATTTCGAAAACGGATGGGTCGAACAGCAATATTTGCCCGATCCGTTAAAAAACAAGCAATACTATAAACCGAAACAAACGGGGAAATTTGAAGCCGCCATAAAGCAAGTGTATGAAAAACTGATGAAGCAGAAAAAATAACCGGACAAGGACATCCTATGTGTTCTTGTCTTTTTTGATACCGGCCAAAATCTTTCGTGTAAACGGCGGATTCAAATAAAAAACAGCCTTTCCTGAAGAAGGCTGTTTTTCTTTTTATTTATCTTTAACCCGTTTAATGTCGATGTCCTTTAAGAGCTCCATGACAACATGTCCGCCCATAATCAGGCCGGCCACTGACGGAACCCAGGCGTTGGAAGACGGCGGCATTTGCGCTTTGCGGATTTTCGCTTCATCATTCCCGACTTCTTTTCTGACGTCTTCACGGATGACGATCGGGCTTTCATCAGAAAAAATGACCTGTACGCCTTTTTTAATGCCCTCTTTGCGAAGCCTTATGCGGACGACTTTGGCAATCGGATCGGTATGGGTTTTTGAAATATCAGCAATCTGAAAGCGTGTCGGGTCTGTTTTATTCGCCGCTCCCATGCTTGAAATCAGCGGAACATTCCGTTTCAGACATTCTTTCATCAGATGAATTTTATAATGAATCGTATCCGACGCGTCAATGACGTAATCAAGCGGATACTCAAAGAACTGCTCATATGTCTCTTCTGTATAAAACATTTTTAAGGCAACGACATCGCAATCCGGATTAATATCCGCGATCCGCGCTTTCATCAAGTCTGTTTTCGGCTGTCCCACCGTCGACAAGAGCGCATGCAGCTGGCGGTTTACGTTTGTAATGTCAACATCATCTTTATCGACAAGCACGATCCGCCCCACTCCGGACCTCGCCAATGCTTCGGCTGCGAATGAACCGACTCCGCCGACGCCGAGAACGGCCACCGTGCTGTTTTTTAACGTGTCCAGCCCTTCTTTTCCAATCGCTAGCTCATTTCTGGAAAACTGATGTAACAAGAACCTCACTCCACATTCTGGTTTTATAAACTCGGCTTGTCAAAAAGCCGCTGGTTTTAGCGCACAAAAAATAAAGTCCCAATTGTGCCGTTGCAGCTTTCCTTCGTTTTGAACCCGCTCTCAGCAGGTGGGTGCCCTTTTTTAAATCTTGTAAGTCCTCTTAACGAATGAAAAGAGGCATGTACGCCATTTAAAAATGCGGGCTCCCAAATCAAAAAAATGTTCGGTCAAAACTAGGTGTACAACTAACACATCAGGACTTTATTTAACTTGTCAAAATCATATCACAGCAGATTTTGATTTTCAAGAAACAAACTGCTGATCTTTACTGTTTCACTTTTCTTTTGACAGAAAGGTGAAGTTCTTCAAGCTGGGCCTCGCTCACTTCGCCGGGCGCTTCCGTAAGAAGGCAGCTTGCGCTTGCCGTTTTCGGGAAAGCGATCGTATCTCTTAAGTTTGTGCGGCCTGCAAGAAGCATAACCAAACGGTCTAAGCCGAGCGCGATTCCGCCGTGCGGAGGGGCGCCGTATTCAAAGGCTTCAAGAAGGTATCCGAATTCCTCCTCCGCTTCTTCTTTTGTAAAGCCGAGAAGCCCGAACATTTTTTCCTGAACGTCTTTTTCAAAAATACGGATTGAGCCTCCGCCGAGTTCATAGCCGTTTAAGACAAGGTCATAAGCCTGCGCTTTCATATCTTCAGGCGCCGTTTCAATCAGGTCAAGATCTTCACGGACAGGCATTGTAAACGGGTGGTGAGCCGCATAGAAACGGCCTTCTTCCTCGTCATGCTCCAGTAACGGCCAGTCCACAACCCACAGGAAGTTGAAGAGGCTTTCGTCAATCAGGCCGCGTTCTTTGCCGAGCTTTAAGCGAAGCGCGCCGAGGGATTGAGCCACAACCTCAAACTTATCAGCGCCGAACAGGAGCAGATCGCCTTCAGAAGCATCAAGCGCTTCAGCCAGTTTTGCCTGCTTCTCTTCATCAAAGAATTTCGCAATCGGGCCTTTTACGCCGTCAGCTTCAACTTTCACCCAAGCGAGACCTTTCGCGCCGTAATTTCCGGCAAAAACGCCGAGCGCATCGATATCTTTTCTGGAATAGTCGCCGGCAGCGCCTTTGACATTGATCGCTTTTACAACACCGCCGTTTGCCACGGCTGATGAGAACACCTTAAATTCAGTATCTTTCACTATGTCTGACACGTCCGTCAGCAGCATGCCGAAGCGGGTATCGGGTTTGTCGGAACCGTAGCTGTTCATCGCTTCTTCATATGTCATTCGCGGAAGCGGCAGCGGTACTTCAACACCTTTTGTTTCAAGCATGACTTTCGCCATCATCTCTTCCGCCAGAGCCATGATGTCCTCTTGACTCATAAAGGACATTTCGATATCAATCTGCGTAAATTCCGGCTGGCGGTCGGCACGCAAGTCTTCATCGCGGAAGCAGCGGGCCACTTGATAATACCGTTCAAAACCCGACACCATCAGAAGCTGTTTAAAAATCTGCGGCGATTGCGGAAGGGCGTAAAATTCTCCTTCATGCACCCGGCTCGGCACTAAGTAATCACGGGCGCCTTCGGGAGAGCTTTTTGTTAAAATCGGTGTTTCAATATCAAGAAATCCGTTTTCATCCAAGAAATGGCGGATGGATTTTGTGACTTGATGGCGCATTTGCAATGTTTGAAACATCGCGGGGCGGCGCAAATCCAAATAGCGGTGTTTTAACCGGACGTCTTCAGAAACGTCAGCCGCCTGGTCACTGATCGGAAACGGAGGCGTTTTCGCCGTACTGAGCACCGTCACCGCTTCAGCTTTGATTTCAATTTTACCGGTTTTCAGGTTGGGATTCACCGTGCCTTCTTCACGGGCAGAAACCGTGCCTTCGATATCAAGCACATATTCGTTTCTGATTGCTTCCGCTGCGGCAAGGGCTTCCTTCGATACGTCAGGGTTGAACACGACTTGCACAATACCCGAGCGGTCACGCAAATCAATGAAAATCAAGCCGCCGAGATCGCGCCGCTTCTGCACCCACCCTTTCAGTTTGACGGTTTCGCCAATCGCTTTTTCAGTTATCTCGCCACAATAATATGTTCTTCCAAACATAGCGTTCCTCTCCTTCACTGCTTTTGATCTGCCTTTAACACTTGTATCAGCTCGTCTAACACCACTTCACGCTGCTCTCCTGTTTCCGCATCTTTTACATTGATTTTATTCTGGGCAAGCTCATCTTCCCCTAAAATCGCAATAAAACGTGCGCCGAGACGGTCAGCCGTTTTGAATTGGCCCTTCATCTTTTTATTTTCATAATCGATTTCACTTGAGATGCCCGCTTCTCTCAGTTTGTACACGAGGGAAACGGAATAATCCTTCGCTTTTTCTCCGAGCGTCACGATGTAGCAGTCAATCCCCTGATTGACGGGAAGCTCTGTTTTCTCAGCGTCAATGGCTGCCAGCAGACGTTCGATGCTCATCGCAAATCCGATACCCGGCGCTTCAGGTCCGCCGATCTGTTCAACAAGCCCGTCATAGCGGCCCCCGCCGGCAAGTGTTGTAATCGCTCCGAATCCTTCGGCATTGCTCATAATTTCAAAAGCGGTATGGTTATAATAATCAAGCCCTCTGACAAGGTTCGGATCTATTTCGAACGGGATGCCGAGATCGTTTAAGTATTGTTTTACTTTCTCAAAATAAGCGGCTGATTCTTCATTTAAGTAATCAAGAATGGACGGAGCCGTTTTCATCAGTTCATGCTCTCTGTCTTTCTTGCAGTCAAGAATTCTGAGCGGGTTCGTGTGCAGACGCGACTGGCAGTCCGAGCAAAATTCTCCGATGCGCGGTTCAAAATGTTTGACGAGCGCTTCCCGATAGGATTTGCGGCTCTCCTGGTCACCAAGGCTGTTCAGCACAAGCTTGACATGTTTCAAACCGGCTTTACAGTAAATACTCATCGCAAGCGCAATGACTTCTGCATCCACGGCCGGATCTTTGGAGCCGATCGCTTCAATTCCGAATTGATAGAATTGGCGGAAACGCCCCGTCTGCGGACGTTCGTAACGGAACATCGGTCCGACATAATAAAGCTTCGTCGGCTGCACCGGGTTCGCAAATAATTTATTTTCATTGAACGCGCGGACTGCGGCAGCCGTTCCTTCCGGCCGAAGCGTCAGGCTTCTCCCTTTACGGTCTTCAAACGTGTACATTTCTTTCTGCACGATATCTGTAGACTCACCGACGCCTCTTGCGAACAATTCCGTATGTTCGAAGATCGGCGTGCGGATTTCTTTATATTGATAAGTGCGGCACGTCTCCCTCATAATTTGTTCGACGAACTGCCATCTGTCTGATTCACCCGGCAGTATGTCCTGTGTGCCTCTTGGAATGTGATATGCCATGTTACAGGCCTCCTTAATGTCTTTCTTCAAATAAAAAAACTCCCGCTCCTACTATACATGTATAGTAGGGACGAGAGTTATACCCGTGGTGCCACCCTAGTTGGAATGCCGAAGCATCCCCGCTCTGACCTTTAACGCAGGTTCACGTCCGCTGCCTAATGACTTGCTAAAGCGTTCAGCAGGGAACCTCCGGAGTGTTGTTTCGAGAAAGATGCAGTGCGGATCCGCTTTCAGCCCGGGACGGTTCCTCTCTTCTCCATGCATTCTGACCTACTCTTCTCCATTATCGGTTCAAAATCGTTATCATGACTTATGTACATCAATTTCTATTATAATAATGGGATTGCACTCCCCTGTCAAGTTTTATTCCGTCTGTTTTTCCTTGCGACCGCTTCTTTCGATAAGAGACCGAACTCCGTCGCCGTCTCTTCAAGAAAACCCGTCTTTTCTCTATCGCTCTGATCACTGAAATGCAGATTTCCTTCCGCATCGTGCAGCGCGCGTCCCATTTTTGGTTGATATTTCATGATTTGCACACCTTTTCGCTGTATTTATGACTAGTATAAACAAACCATTTTATTTTTATTTAACATTCAGCAAGGAAAATACGATATTATACAAGAATGTATTTTAGTTAGTTCAGAAAGGAGGACAGCCATGAAGAAGAGAACTCTTGCTCTTATTTTATGCGGCGTCATCATCACAGCGCTTCTTCCGTCATTCCACACCGCAATCGCCGCAGAGGGAGAAGCGGTCATCGCGACAGACAAGATCAATGTCAGAGGCGGTCCCGGCCTGAGCTATGGAATTAAGGCTGAAGTAAAAAAAGGGGAAAGATACCCGATCGCTAAAGAAGAGGGAGACTGGGTGCAGCTTCAGCTGAGCCCCGGTAAAACCGGATGGGTCGTTTCCTGGCTGATATCAAAAACAGCCGGGGGAGCAGACAATTCATCCGCAACAAGCGGAACGGTCACTTCGACCGATCCTGACCTCCGCATCAGAAAAGGCCCGGGGACATCATATGAAGTCATCGGCAAACTTCCGCAAGGTGCACATGCATCCGTGCTGGACAAGAACAGCGGATGGGTGAACATTTCTTATCAAGGCACAACCGGATGGGTTTCTTCCGAATACGTCACCGCGGACAGCGGCGGATCGGATACGAAAGCAACTTCGGCCCGAAGCGGGTCAAAAAGCGGAACGGTCGGCGTTTCTTCATTGAATGTCAGAAGTGCAGCGTCACATGATTCAGCGATTATGACTAAATTATCACGCGGAACAAAGGTTTCCATTTTAAGTGAAGACCACGGCTGGCTGAAAATTGAAGCAAACGGGCAAAAAGGCTGGGCAGCAAGCCACTACATCATAAAGGATTCTGACTCATCGGACAGCGCATCCAGCTCGGGAGACGGTTCTGCGGGCTCAGGCTCCTCGAAAAAAGCGTATATTGTTTACGGCGGCACCAACTTAAGGAGCTCGGCCTCGACTTCCGCTTCTATCGTAAAAAGAGCAGATAAAGGCGCAGCCTACCCGATTGTCGGCTCAAGCGGCAAATGGTATGAAGTCCGGCTTGAAAACGGACAAACTGCATACGTGGCAAACTGGGTCGTACAAACGTCAAAAAGCGGTGAGGTAACAGGCGAAGCACCTTCTCCCAACACGTCAGGCGGCAGCGGCTCACTTAAAAACAAAACGATTGTCGTTGATCCCGGACACGGAGGAAAAGACAGCGGAACGATCGGCTACTCCGGAAAGTTTGAAAAAAACGTAACCATTAAAACCGCTAAGCTGCTGGCCCAAAAATTGCGGGCATCCGGTGCAAACGTGTATATCACCAGACAGGATGATACTTTTATCAGCCTGCAGGCCAGGGTTTCAACCTCTCATTACCGGAATGCGGATGCCTTTATCAGCATTCACTATGACAGCTATGCCGATACGTCAACGCGGGGAAGCACGGCTTATTATTACAGTCCGTCTAAGGATCGCCAGCTTGCCTCAGACGTCCATTCTGAAGTAGTGAAGCGTTCCCCTATCCCGGATCGCGGCGTTCTGTTTGGCGATTATTACGTCCTGAGGGAAAATAAACGGCCTGCCATGCTGTATGAGCTCGGCTATCTCAGCCAACCGCAAGAAGAAACAATCATACATAGCGGCTCTTATCAGGAAAAAGTGACAGACGGAATTGAAAGCGGATTGGAACATTATTTTCAATCATAAAAAAAGCTGCCGAACGGCAGCTTTTTTATTGTTTAGAATCCATAATCAATGTAATCGGCCCGGAATTCGTCAGCTGAACATCCATCATGGCTCCGAATATTCCGGTTTCCACTTTGACTCCTTTTTCCCGAAGGAGCTCGTTCCACTTTTCATAAAGGAGCACTGCCTGATCCGGTTTAGCCGCATTCATAAAATTCGGGCGTCTCCCTTTCTTCGTTTCGCCGTAAAGCGTAAACTGGGAAACGGATAAAATCTCCCCGCCCGTATCCAAAAGCGATAAATTCATCTTGCCGCTTTCATCATCAAAAATCCGGAGATTCACGATTTTATCCGCCAAGTAAACGGCATCTTCTTCTGTATCTTCATGAGTGATGCCGACAAGCGCCATAATGCCGGGTCCGATCCGGCCGGCGACAGCGCCGTCAACCGTCACACTTGCTTCTGTTACACGCTGAACAACTAATTTCATAGCAAGCTCCTTTTAGTTCATTACCCGCCGGACTGAATAGATGTCTCTGATCTGCTTAATCCGCTCGACCACTTTATGCAGATGGTTGATGTTTTGAATAAAAATCGCCATATGAATCGTAGCGACTTTATTGCGGTCGGATTTGCCGGAGACAGAGGAGATGTTGGTTTTCGTCTCATTTACGGCTTGGAGCACCTCATTTAAAAGCCCGAGACGGTCATACCCCAAAATCTCAATCTCAACGTTATATTCTTTGCGTCTTTGAACCTGTGATTCATGCTCCCATTCAACAGGGATCAGACGTTCCTGCGCTTCATTCGTTTTGACGTTCGGACAGTCATCCCGGTGAACGGATACACCGCGGCCTTTTGTAATAAAACCGACAATATGGTCGCCAGGCACCGGGTTGCAGCATTTCGACAAGCGGACGAGAAGGTTGTCAATGCCTTTTACGCGCACACCCGCTTCCCGTTTTCTCCCTTGCGGATAATGTTTCGGCTCTGAAGTGACTTCCTGAACGATTTTTTCCTGCTCTTCCTGATCACGCAGCTTCCGTTCTTTTTCGGTGAGCCTGTTGGCCACCTGAAGAGCGGTAATGCCGTTATACCCGACCGCCGCATACATATCCTCTTCATTAGAGAAATTGAACTTGTCGGCAACTTTTTGAAGATTTTCGAGTGTTAAAACATCTTTCACTTCAAAATCAAGATTTTTAATTTCTTTCTCGACAAGCTCACGGCCTTTTTCGACGTTTTCTTCACGGCGCTGTTTCTTAAAGAATTGGCGGATTTTGTGTTTCGCCTGGGACGTCTGCGCCAGTTTGACCCAGTCTTGACTCGGACCGTATGAATGCTTGGACGTCAGAATCTCGACGATGTCGCCCGTCCGGAGCTTATGGTCAAGCGTCACCATTTTTCCGTTCACTTTCGCCCCGATTGTTTTGTTGCCGATCTCCGAGTGGATCCTGTAGGAAAAATCAATCGGCACAGAGCCTGACGGCAGTTCAATGACATCGCCTTTTGGCGTAAATACGTATACCATGTCAGAAAACAGATCGATTTTCAGCGATTCCATAAATTCTTCCGCATCGGTAGACTCGTTTTGAAATTCCAGAATTTCACGGAACCAGGACAGTTTTTTCTCAAATGTCGCTTCTTCGTTTGCAGCCTTGCCTTCTTTATATGCCCAGTGTGCAGCCACCCCGTATTCAGCGATCTCATGCATCTCAAACGTTCTGATCTGCACTTCCAGCGGATCGCCTTTAGGCCCGATTACGGTCGTATGCAGCGACTGATACATATTCGGCTTAGGCATCGCAATATAATCTTTGAATCTGCCCGGCATCGGCTTCCAGCACGTATGAATAATGCCGAGTACGGCGTAGCAGTCTTTAATGCTTCCGACAAGAATACGGACGGCGAGCAGATCATATATTTCATTGAACTGTTTATTTTGCAGCGCCATCTTGCGGTAAATGCTGTAGATGTGCTTCGGACGTCCTGAAAAGTCCGCTTTGATATTCACTTCTTCGACGCGTTTTTTCACTTCATTGACAACCTCTTCGACATAAAGTTCGCGTTCCGCGCGCTTTTTCTTCATGAGGTTGACGATTCTGTAATATTGCTGAGGATTCAAATAACGGAGAGCGGTGTCTTCCAGCTCCCATTTGATTTTAGAAATCCCGAGCCGATGGGCCAGCGGAGCGAAAATTTCCAGCGTCTCATTTGAAATTCTCCGCTGCTTTTCCTGCGGAAGATGCTTTAACGTCCGCATATTGTGAAGGCGATCCGCCAGCTTGATCAATATGACTCTGATATCCTGAGCCATAGCGACAAACATTTTTCGATGGTTTTCCGCCTGCTGCTCCTCTTGAGATTTATACTTAATTTTACCGAGCTTCGTCACGCCGTCGACAAGCATCGCCACTTCTTCAGAAAATGCTTCCTTCAGGTCGTCGAGGGTGACATCCGTGTCCTCTACCACGTCATGCAGAAATCCGCCCGCAATTGTGGAAGGGTCCATTTCCAGATCGACGAGGATCCCCGCCACCTGAATCGGATGAATGATGTACGGCTCACCTGATTTGCGGTACTGTTCGCGATGCGCGTTTTGCGCATACAGGTAAGCTTTCTCAACAAACGCAATCTGCTCCTCCGGCAGATAAGTGCGCGCTTTATCTATTACTTGCTCGGCAGTCAATACTTGTTCGTTCGCCATGGAATCACCTTTTTTAAATGTAAACTGTATTAGTTTATTATCAAGAAAAAAACGAGAGATGTAAAGGGCAGAAGTTCAAAACACCTAAAGAATCTGTCAGGATGATGAAATAATAGGAAAAAAGCACCCTGACACGAGTGCTTTTTTCCATATGCGGTTAATATTTCATTAATGTTAAAATATCGTAATCGTCAAGCTTGTCTCTGCCATCAAGGTAAGAAAGCTCGATTAAGAACGCAATACCGGCTACGACGCCGCCCAGTTCTTCGACTAGCTTAATCGTTGCTTCGATCGTGCCGCCTGTTGCAAGCAAGTCATCAGTAATCAGCACGCGCTGTCCCGGCAGAATCGCATCTTTATGAATTGTCAGTACGTCTTTTCCGTACTCCAAACCGTAATCGACTTTAATGACCTCACGCGGAAGTTTTCCTTCTTTCCGAACCGGCGCAAAGCCGACTCCGAGAGCGTATGCAACCGGACAGCCGATAATAAAGCCGCGCGCTTCAGGCCCGACAACTAAATCAATTTCTTTTTCTTTTGCATATTCAACAATCTGGTCAGTGGCGTAACGGTATACGTCGCCTTTGTCCATCAATGTCGTAATATCTTTAAATTGTACGCCTTCTTTCGGGTAATCGGGCACAATTGTTACGTATTTTTTAAGATCCATCTGTTCTATGTCCTCCTCGTACTTTCATAAGCTTCTGAACCTTGGTTCATCAGCTTATTCAGCCATTCCTTCAGCTCATGGGCTGCGGAATAATTGAGCTTCTGGTCTAATTCCATCAGCTGCTGTTTTACCTGATAGGTTTGCGAATCTGCCAGGTCGCGTTTTTTCGCGCCGCTCACGACAGACAGCACACCATCTTCTATTTTAACAAAACCGAGATCAAAAAACACCTTTGTCATGAAATTGATTGTGTCAATTGACCATCCTCTGTGTCTCGCAAGCTCTGAACCATGCTTGCCGAAGTCAAAAGCGCCCCTTTTCAAGAGAAATGCGTAAAACCACTTGAAATCATTCCGCGATGGAAATGAGGACAGGAAATGTTCTTCATGATTGATAAAAACAAAATAAATCCGTTCCGGCTTCTTTCCGTCAAGCAAATGCTGCAGGCGATCCGCTGACGGCGGCACATCCAGAAAAACGGCATATTTTCCGTCAAGCTGGAGAGCTTTCGCCTCGGATTCCGATGTGATCCCGGCAAACTCGCCCGACAGCTCTTTTTCACGGAGCTTCTGAGCGGTTTTTTCGTTAAAGCTGATGAGCACCCGTTTTTCCTTCGGCAGCGCGGTGACCGTGTCTTCCCACGTCCGCTTGCCCCTGATATCAAAAAGCTGCCATTCCGGCACCGCAGCATCTTTAATCATCAGCTGGGGCTTCTTTCTGTTGTTCCATTCATTAATGGACATTTCGCCGACAATGGAAATCGTTGATCCGGGGACAACTCCGGCTTCAAGCTCTCCTTTGTTAAAGCCGACGCAGTCAAGGACGGCGGAATCACTTTTCACCGTCATTTTCACGTGGTTTTTATTCGCTCCGATCAGGCGCACATCATCAAGCACCGCATTTTTCACCATCACATGCGGTTTAGGGTTAAGCATGCCGAACGGCGACAGCATATTCAATTCTGTAATGCTTTCAACGGTTATGTCTTCAACGCCGCAGACAAGATCAACCTCCTGAACGGGAATAAAATCCTCTTCCGTAAGGGTTTCTTCAGCCATTTGATTCAGCCTGTCCCTTAATTCCGCCACATCTTCAGCCTTCAACGTCATTCCTGCCGCCATCGGATGCCCGCCAAAATGAGGAAGAATGTCTCTGCACTGTGAAAGGCTCGTAAACAGGTTGAAGCCTCTGATGCTTCGCGCCGACCCTTTAGCGATTCCCTGCTCCTCATCTATCCCAAGCACAACAGCGGGCCGGTAAAAACGTTCAGCCAGCTTCGATGCGACAATACCGACGACTCCCGGATTCCAGCCGGCTTTTGCCACTACAATGGCAGACGGGTTTCCGCCTTGCTGCTGAACCATTTCAACAGCCTCTTCGGTCATGGTTTTCACCATTTTCTGCCGCTCTTTATTCAGCCGGTCAATATCCGAAGCCAGTTCCTCCGCTTCAAACTGATCTTCAGTCATCAGCAGGTGCACGGCGGGATCGGCCTGTTCTATTCTTCCGACGGCATTGAGCCTCGGCGCGACCTGAAATCCGATCGTTTCCTCATCAGCTTGTCCGATATCTCCGCCGGAAAGCTTAATCAGAGCTTTGAGGCCCGGCCGATTTGTCGTCCTAAGCCTTTCGATTCCGAGTGACGCAATTAATCTGTTTTCATCATGAAGAGGCACCAGATCTGCAACCGTACCGATTGCCGCCAAGTCCAGCATAGCTTCCGGCAAAGAACCCGTAAGCGCGTGGGCAAGCTTAAACGCCACACCGACGCCGGCCAATTCTTTAAACGGATAGCCGCATCCCGGCTGCTTCGGGTGGATGATCGCAAATACGTCAGGAAGCTCGGGTCCCGGCTCATGGTGGTCGGTAATAATGACGTCTAAGCCCAGCTCTTTTGCGACTTCAGCTTCATGGACGGCGGCGATTCCCGTATCCACTGTAATGATTAGCGAAAATCCCCGCTCTTTTATGGAGCGGAAAGCTTGTTCATTCGGGCCGTAGCCTTCTGTGAAACGGTCGGGAATATAAAAGTCAACGTCCGCCGACAGCTGTCTGAGTGCCGTCAGCATCACCGACGTGCTTGTAACGCCGTCTGCATCGTAATCTCCGTAAATCATAATCGGTTCCCCTTGAGAAACCGCCAGTTTTATCCGATCAACTGCTTCCCGCATTCCCTTTAATTCATACGGGTCATAAAAGTCTGCATCCTTTGTATGTAAAAACAGCCTTGCGCTTTCGGCAGTATCAAAACCTCTTTTTACAAGCAGTGATGCCACAAGAGGTGTTATGTCCAATTGTTCTGTGAGTGATTTGACTTTTTCCTGATCCGGCTGCTGGATTTCCCAGCGCATTTTTGACGCTAACATAAATTCACCCCTCAACCACCCTATTATACTAGAGCGGACTGAGGGGTTTCAAATGTTATTCTGATCCTTTTTTCTCTTCAAGCATTTCTTCCGGCGGCGCGGCTGTTTTTTGGCCGTCCGAATCAGCCGTCAATTCACCTGCGGATCTGTTTTCTTTCCGCAGCATTTTAATTTCGCGCTTCAGTTTCATCACTTGAAAGATACCGGCTGAAAACACGATCAGCGCTCCCATTAACACAGAGCCTAAAATGACTAAAATCAGCGGCCATTCAGCGGTTCCGAACAGATAATCAACCTCAACCGCCCGCACGTTAATGACAGCAAAGATGGCGACAATCAAAGTAAATAGTAAAGCGAATATAATAGTCCATTGTTTATTCATGCGTCTGCCCCCAATTGTTCATTCTTATCTTTTCCCCCATTTTCCCGGGAGTAAACCCCGGTCTCAGAAAATCCGGGCCGTTAACTGCTCGCGGATCAGCTTTTTCAGTCCGCTTCTTTCTCCCGATATAACGAGGGTGTCCCCTGCTTCAATTACGGTATCAATGCCGGGGCTCAGCTGTTTTTGCCGGTTTTTCTTTACGATCGCAATAATCTGGACGTTGTAATGTTTCTTGATCTCCAAATCTCCGATTGTACGGCTGACAGCCGGTGCATGAGATTCGGCTTTAAACCACTCAATGACGAGGTCATCAAGCGCAACTTCCACAGATTCCAGCGCTTTCGGCTTATACGTCATCCCGCCTAAAATAGCGGAAATCTGTCTCGCCTCTTCGTCGTTAAATTCAACGGATGCCAAGCATTCGTCATGATCATTCTCATCGAAGTAATAGAGCTCTTTTCTGCCGTCATCATGAAGAATAATACTGATTTTATCGTGATTTTTCGTAATGACTTCTACTTTCTGGCCGATGCCCGGAAGCTCCGACTCACGAACGTTCATAAGAACCCTCCTACATGTTTTTACAATGATGATTGATTATGTAAGCGTATGTCATTATAGCAAATGCAGGTTTTAAGTTCAATGCGGCCTGAAAAAACAGGCTGCCTTCTGCAAGACAGCCTGTTCCCATTTTACTCTTCGATTGATTTTTTCCCTTTAAATTCTTTACCTTTCCATACAAGCCACAGCTGCGCGGCGATGTAAAGAGAGGAATAAACGCCCGTCAATAAACCGACCAATAAAGCGACGGAGAAGTTTGTAATTGACGATGAGCCCAAAATGAGCAGCACGACGACAACAATCACAACGGTCAAGACCGTATTGATCGAACGTGTAAAGGTTTGCTGCAAGCTCAGATTCACGATATGTTCCAGATCGGCAAATGACTTCGGCTTACGTTTTTTCATCTGCTCACGTATCCGGTCAAATGTAACGATCGTATCATTTATCGAGTAACCGATTATGGTGAGAATTGCGGCGATAAAGGTGACATCGACCTCCAGCCTGGTAATGCTGAAAAACGCGACGATAAAGAAAGCGTCATACAGCAGGGATACAATTGCGGCGACAGCCATTCTGTACTCGAAACGGATTGACACGTAAATAATAATGCCGATTGATGCAATGGCGACGGCATATAAGGCATTACGGGCCAGTTCTTTTCCGACTGTCGGCGATACCGTGCTGACGTTCGGTTCAGATCCGTATTTGTCCTTAAAGTACGTTTTGATTTCAGCGATTTTTTCTTTAGATGGCTCTCCGACAAACCGGGCCGCGGCAACATGGTTCTCTTTACCAGAAAGCACGATGTTTTCCGGTTCCATGCCGAGAGAGTCAAAGTCTTTTTCAACCTGCTGCGCCGTCAATGCATGATTGCTCTGCACGTCAATCCGCGCGCCGCTTGCAAAATCGATTCCCAGGTTGAGCTTAAAGACCAGTAAGATGATAATTCCCGCAATGGTTACAGCGCTTGAGAAAATAAAGAAATATTTTCGCTTGCTCGTGAAATCCCATTTTTGGAATGCCGTATGCGGTTCAGTATTTTCATCCGTTTTTTGAATGTCCATAATATGTTTTTTCTTGACGCCGAACCAGCCTTTTTTCCGGTCAAGCCATCTGCTTTCCACGAGAAGGGAGAGCAGGAATCTTGAAAGGAAGACAGCTGTAATAAAGCTTGTCAGAATTGACAGAATCAGCATCGTCGCAAACCCTTTTACAGAGCTTGTCCCGAAAATAAAGAGCACGACCGCTGCGATGATCGTTGTGATGTTCGCATCGAAAATCGTCGCGAATGACCGTCTGTTCCCTGAACGGAAAGCTGAGCGGACGGATTTGCCGAGTTTCAGTTCTTCTTTTATCCGTTCATAGGTGATGATGTTGGCGTCAACCGCCATCCCGACACCCAAAATGAGCGCCGCAATACCCGGAAGCGTCAGCACCGCCTGCATCCAGTCGAACACTTGAAGCGTAATATATACGTATACAGAAAGCGTAATTACCGCTATGAGTCCAGGCAGTCTGTAATAAAGCAGCATAAATAAGAAAACAATTGCAATACCGATGATGCCGGCCTCTACCGTATCATGCAAAGCCTGCTGTCCGAATTGCGCCCCTACTGAAGTAGAGTATTTTTCGGTCAGCTTCACAGGCAGCGCGCCCGCGTTTAAAATATTGGCCAAGTCCTTCGCTTTTTGAACGGTGAATTGGCCTTCAATCGTGACATCCTTCGTGTTTAATTCCTGGCTCACATTCGGAGCGGATACATATTTCGGATGTTTTTTGCCGACTTCTTTTTTAAATGAATCGCCTTTTTGGTAATCAAGCCAGATCACAAGCTGATTATTAGGCGCCATTTTCTTGACTTTTTTCGTCACTTCTCCGAACTTATCCGCATCCTTCAGCTTAACGCTGACAATCGGTTCGTTCGTCGTCGGATCAAAGGTTTGCTTCGCGCCGTTTTCCACGAGATCAGAGCCGTTTAACAGCTCTTTATCATTCGTATCCCTGAACGAGAGCTGCGCTTCCGTTGACAGAATTTCGCGCGCCCTGTTCTGATTCGTGACGCCCGCCAGCTGTACGCGGATGCGGTTATTTCCTTCAATCTGAATGTTCGGCTCGCTTACGCCGAGAACGTTAGCCCGGCGGTTCAGCGCCTGCACCGTGCTGACGAGCACGTCTTTTGTGATTTTATCGCCTTTTTTGACGGGCTGCACATCGTACAGAACTTCAAACCCGCCGCGTAAATCCAATCCTAACGTAATATTATTGGCAGCCGGTTTTGTAAAATACCCCAGCCCTGTGCCGATCAATAATACGATCAGGAAAAACGCAATCAAGCGTCCTTTTTTCATTATGTATTTCCTCCTTAAACCTATGCCGTCAAATCATTATCTCAGCAGTTCATCTAAAGCTTCCTGACCCTCATCGCTTTCCAGCCAATTAGACGACTTAAAAGCTTCAACGGTTGCATAGTTCATAAAATCGCCAATTTTAACTGATAAAATATGACCGGCCAATTCATGCAGCGGCAGTTCCTTTTTCTGTTTCCACTTTTTATGTATTAAGTATGACCATAAACTCTCGTGCTCAACATCATCGTATCCGAGGATTTTGAACTCTTCAAGTTTACTGTACAAGAAAGGCCGCAAATGATCTTTGTACATTTCGGCGGGATGTTTCTCCACTGGGCGCTCGCTCCTTTTTCCATTTTTCTCGAAGACTTGTCATGCTCGGACGACATCGGCGCATATCTTTATTGTATATGATTCCAGGTAGTTTGAGAAGGCAGGGGTTTATAAAATGGCAAAACAGACTTTTTTAAGGGGCACTCTTATTCTCATCGCAGCCGGGATGATTACGAGAATGCTCGGCTTTGTCAACCGGGTGGTTATCGCCCGGTTTATCGGTGAAGAAGGGGTCGGTTTATACATGATGGCTGCCCCGACATTTTTCTTGGCCACCACTTTGACTCAATTCGGCCTCCCCGTTGCCATCAGCAAACTTGTCGCTGAAGCAAGCGCGCGGGGGGACCGGCAGAAAATGAAACACATTTTAGTGATGTCGCTTACCGTCACCGGGATATTAAGTCTCATCTTCACGCCGCTGTTTTTATGCTTTGCGCCGATTATGTCCGAAACGATGCTGACAGATCAGCGCACGGTTTACCCGCTTCTGGCGATTACGCCTGTCGTACCGATTATCGCGATCTCCAGCGTGCTGCGCGGTTACTTTCAGGGCAGGCAGAATATGAACCCGCTGGCGTTTTCCCAAGTGCTTGAGCAGATCGTGCGGATTTCACTTGTCGCAGTCTGCACGACGGTGTTTCTGCCGTACGGGATTGAATATGCCGCAGCCGGAGCCATGATTTCGTCTGTCATCGGGGAGCTTGCCTCTCTTATTTATTTATTCATTTGTTTTAAAGCAAATAAAACAATCAGAATCAGAAAACAATTTTTCAAGTCGATTGCAAATGGAAAAGAAACCTTCCGCCAGCTGATGAGCGTGTCGCTCCCGACAACCGGAAGCCGCTTCATCGGAAATTTATCTTGGTTTTTTGAACCTATTGTCGTCGCGCAGAGCCTTGCGATTGCAGGAGTGGCCACCGCTGCCGCCACCAGCCAGTACGGGGAGCTGACCGGATTTGCCATGACGGTTTTGACGCTGCCCAGCTTTATAACCTATTCTCTGTCAACGGCGCTTGTTCCTGCGATCAGTGAAGGGATGGAGCAAAAAAAGCTGCAAGTTGTCGAATACCGTCTGGAACAGGCGATGAGGCTGTGTCTTTTAAGCGGAGGCATTTCGGTGGTTATTTTATTCTCTTTCGCTGATGAACTGATGTCCGTCATGTACGGATCAACTAATGCGGCGGTATTTGTTAAAGTGATGGCGCCATTTTTTCTGCTTTACTATTTTCAGGGGCCACTTCAGGCGGTGCTGCAGGCTCTCAATTTAGCCGGGGCCGCCATGATGAACAGTTTTATCGGCGCCGCTGTCAAAACCGGCCTAATTTTTGTTTTGGCGACCAGGCCTTCCTTGGGCATCATGGGCGCCGCACTTGCGATTGTAACGGGGATGGTCCTTGTCACCCTGCTACATGCGGCCACCGTAAGCAAGGTGCTTCCGATCAGCATTAAAATAAAAGAATACGCGCTCTGTTTTGCCGTCATATTCATTTGCGGTTATGTCAGCCGCATCATCAAACACGCCGTTCATTTTTCAGGGTCAGAGGCTGTTAATCTCACAGGCTGGATTGCAATGACCGCGATTTTGTACATAGCGCTTCTTCTGTTATTCAGGCTGATTAAAAGGGAAGAGCTGATCCGGATTCCGGTCATCGGCAAGTTCGTGACGCGGTAAAACCCATTTATGGCTCCCCTTTTTCATCTTTAAGATCAATAAAAAAAGCGCCGTCCGTAAACGTGCAGAATGATATAACCGAAAGATCGCGATATCCTCTTTTTGCTAAATTTTTTTCGAGCCAGTGTTTATCTTTCCCGATTCTGTCCAGATGCTCGTTCTGAATGACCCCGTCAACGATAAGCGATGTTTCCATCTGCTTATCCTTATTGTTTTTCTTTTTGACGATCGACAGTTTGCCTGAAGACTCCAAAATGGCGTATGACACGTCAGAGATTCTATCGATGTTATTTTCCCTCAGCTGCATAAGAAGATCGTCAAAATTGTAGCGCTGCGATCTCATCGCCCGTTCATCAATTTTTCCCTGTTTTATAATAATGGTGGGTTTTCCGTCAAGCAGCTGCCGTATTTTTTGGCTTTTGAGCGAAATAAAAGCAAGGCTTACTTGAATAATCATTAAAACGACAATCGGCACAATTGTATGCAAAAGCTTATCTTTTACATTTTCAATTGCCAATACGGCAATCTCGGCAATCATAATGGAGACGACAAGGTCTAAAATGCTCAGTTCTCCGATTTCCCGTTTTCCCATCAGTCTGAAAATCACAAGAATGATAAAATAAAGCACAATCGTACGAAACGTAATAATGATAATATCTTCCATATCGCACCTCCAACGGTCATAGCATTTGCCATCGGCTCTGAATTATGTAAGAAACGGGCTGAACATCATGCATTTACGTCTAATTCGAACATTCAGAGAATACATTTAGAAAAAGACGGGCTCCGGCTTGTCATATATCAGGCCGCAGGGCGGAGAGGAGATAAAAATGGAAGAAACGAAACAAGTGGGAAGAGGCGTCTTGTATGGCTTAGTGGCTATCTTTGCGGTGATGCTTCTTACGAGTTTGGCGATTTCGCTTTTACTGACGGTTACCTCAATGGAAGAATCATCTTTCAGCTGGCTGATCACCGCGCTTTCCTTTCTTTCTTTATTTGCGGGCGGTTTTATATCGGGCGGCAAAGCGAAGGAAAAAGGCTGGATGATCGGAGCGTTAACCGCCGTCTGTTTTTCATTAATCATCTTGCTGTTTCAATATTTAGGGTTCGGAAAAACGTTTACATCCGGTCAGCTTTTGTTTCATCTCGGCTTTTTGGGAGTCAGCATGCTGGGCGGCATTTTCGGAGTGAATTTGAAAGGAAGCAGATCAGCGTAATAAAAAAAGAGCGGATTCTCCGCTCTTTTTTTGTATGTATGAGCTTCGCTGTTATTCAGCGGAAGCTTCTCTGATTGCGCGGCGGTCAAATGTTAAACGGGTGTTATCACCTGTTTTAATGACGACCTTGCTTTCATCAATTGAATCAACAGTGCCGTGCAATCCTCCGATTGTCACCACTGTATCCCCTTTTTTCAGTTCTTCCTGCATCTGGCGTACGGCCTTCTGCTGCTTTTGCTGCGGACGGATGAGCAGGAAATAAAGCACTGCAAACATTAAAATAATAGGAACGATTGTGCCTAAAGTACCCATCTATTTCCCTCCTTTCAAGAATGGTTTTATTTAGAAGCTTTTCGCATTTGGCTTATTATAGCCGTAACGCTCAAAGAACTCTTCTCGGAAATCACCAAGACGATCCTCCCGGATGGCTTGTCTGACCTGCTCCATTAAGTGTAACAGAAAATGAAGGTTATGGTAAGTTGTTAATCGAATTCCAAACGTTTCATTACAGCGGATCAAATGTCTGATGTAAGCGCGGGAGTAATTTTGGCATGTATGGCAGCTGCACTCTTCGTCAATCGGACGGAAATCACGCTCATATTTGGCGTTTTTCATATTCAGACGCCCTTCATTCGTAAACACCGTGCCGTTTCGGGCAATCCGGGTCGGCAGTACGCAGTCAAACATATCCACGCCGCGGATGGCGCCGTCAATTAAGGCATCCGGTGAACCCACACCCATTAAATATCTCGGCTTGTCCTTCGGTAAAAGCGGAGTTGTAAACTCAAGCACTCGGTTCATGACGTGCTTCGGCTCGCCGACAGATAATCCGCCTATGGCATAACCCGGAAAATCAAGCGAAACCAAGTCTTTTGCACTTTGTGTCCGCAGATCTTCGTATTCTCCACCCTGTACGATTCCGAACAGCCCCTGCTCATCTGAGCGCCCGTGCGCCTCCAGGCAGCGTTCCGCCCAGCGGCTGGTCCGTTCAACAGAGCGTTTCATGTAATCATACTCTGCCGGATACGGCGGACACTCATCAAACGCCATCATGATATCAGAGCCGAGGGCGTTTTGAATTTCCATCGCTTTTTCCGGAGATAAAAACAGCTTGTCTCCGTTTAAGTGATTGCGGAAATGAACGCCTTCTTCTTCTATATTACGAAACTTGCTCAATGAAAAGACCTGAAAACCGCCGGAATCCGTTAAAATCGCGCGGTCCCAGTTCATAAACTTATGAAGCCCGCCCGCTTCTTTTACAATGTCATGTCCCGGGCGGAGCCATAAATGGTACGTATTGCTTAAAATAATGCCCGCATCCATAGATTTCAGCTCGTCCGGAGACATCGTCTTTACCGTAGCAAGCGTGCCGACCGGCATAAATACAGGCGTCTCAAAGGAGCCGTGGGGCGTATGGACTCTGCCCAGTCGCGCTCCCGTTTGTTTGCATTCCTTTATAAATTCATAACGTATCGGTTGTTCAGCCACTTTGTATGAGGCCTCCTGTCATTCAAATTAGATAATCAGCATGGCGTCGCCAAAGCTGAAGAAACGATATTCCTCTTCTACCGCATGACGGTAGGCGGAAAGAACATGCTCTCTGCCGGCAAGCGCAGAAACGAGCATGATAAGCGAAGATTTCGGCAAATGAAAATTGGTGATCATGCCGTCAATCGCTTTAAATTCATATCCCGGATAAATGAAGATGGACGTCCAGCCGCTTGAAGCTGTAAATACGCCGTCATGCTCGCCGGCAATGGTTTCCAGGGTGCGCGTTGATGTCGTCCCGACCGACACAATGCGCCCTCCCGCCTTTCTGACCTCGTTTAAAGAGGCGGCGGTTTCTTCCGTCATTTCATAAAATTCCGCGTGCATGTTATGTTCTTCCACATCATCCGCACTGACCGGGCGGAATGTGCCGAGTCCCACATGAAGTGTGATAAATTCAATCCGCACACCCTTTTGCTTCAGCTCGTCCAGAATCTCTTCCGTAAAATGAAGTCCGGCCGTCGGAGCTGCGGCAGATCCGATTTCTTTTGAAAAGACGGTCTGATACCGTTCTTTATCATCAAGCTGCTCTTTAATATAAGGAGGCAGCGGCATTTCACCGAGTGATTCAAGCACTTCGTAAAAAATCCCGTCATACCGGAATTCTATTTTTCTGCCTCCGTGATCAAGCTCCTCCGTGCAGACCGCTGTCAGCCGGCCGTCGCCAAATGTCAGGACCGTTCCTTTTTTTACGCGTTTCGCCGGCTTTACGAGCGTTTCCCATGTATCATTTTCTTCCTGTTTTAATAACAGAAGCTCCACTTTCGCTCCCGTATCTTCTTTTGTGCCGAATAATCTTGCAGGCAGCACACGGGTATTGTTCAAGACGAGGCAATCCCCTTCATTAAAAAAGCTTACAATCTCTTTAAATGAACTGTCCGTCAGCCCGCCCGTCTGTTTGTCGAGCACCATCAGCCGCGATGCGTCACGCTCTTTCAGCGGCACTTGGGCAATGAGGCGTTCAGGCAGTTCAAAATCAAATAAATCGACTTTCATCATTTCACCTTAATTCTGTCTATTGTTATTTCATTCTGCCGAAAAAATTAAGCAGAATGGATAGTATCACACTGATCACAATACAAGTGACAACGGGAAAGAAAAACGTAACATTTCCCTTCTTAACGAAAATATCTCCGGGCAGCCTTCCGACAAAGTGCCAGACTGCGCCGGCAAGAAGCAAAACGGCACCGAGAACCATGAGAACCTTCGGAAAGTCAGTCACGGGCGGGCGCCTCCAATCGAAAATGTTCATACACAGCCGGAGTCACGACCCGTCCCCTCGGCGTCCTCTGGAGAAATCCGATCTGCAGCAGATACGGTTCGTACACATCCTCTATTGTATGCGGTTCTTCGCCGATTGTCGCGGAAATCGTATCAAGGCCGACGGGACCGCCGCTGAATTTTTCGATCATGCCCATCAGCAGCTTATGGTCGATATGATCGAGGCCGAGCGCATCGACTTGAAGACGTTCGAGCGCATCGTGAGCGATTTCTTCCGTGATGCGGCTGTCGCCGAGCACCTGGGCAAAATCTCTCACCCTTCTGAGCAGCCGGTTTGCAACCCGCGGTGTTCCCCTTGACCGTCTGGCGATTTCCAGAGCCGGAGCTTCTTCGATATCCACTTCAAAAACGTCAGCCGTTCTTGACACGATATCTGTCAGCTCTTCCTGCGTATAGTATTCAAGGCGCGACAGCACCCCGAACCGGTCTCTGAGCGGTGCGGTCAATAATCCGACCCTTGTCGTAGCTCCTACAAGCGTAAAAGGGGGAAGGTCGAGACGGACGGAGCGGGCGGACGGGCCTTTTCCAATGACGATATCAAGGCAGAAATCCTCCATCGCCGGGTACAGAACTTCCTCAATTGAGCGGTTCAGCCTGTGAATTTCGTCTATAAACAGCACATCCCCTGGTTCGAGCGCCGTCAAAATGGCTGCCAAATCTCCCGGTCTTTCGATGGCGGGACCTGACGTCGTCCGCATCTCCACACCCATCTCATTGGCCACGATAGACGCAAGCGTTGTTTTCCCGAGACCCGGAGGCCCGTATAAAAGAACGTGGTCCAGCGTTTCCTGCCTCATTTTCGCCGCATCGATAAACACGCGCAGATTTTCTTTCACCTTCTTTTGGCCGATATACTGGGCGAGATTCTGCGGCCTGAGGCTTTGCTCGATTATTGATTCATGGCTGTCTGCTTCACTTGAAACGAGCCGTTCATCCATGAACATCACCTTACTTTAATAATTTTTGCAATGCTTTTTTCACATATTGATCTGTTGAAAGCGCCGTTTCCTCTTTTAAGTGAGGAAGCACTTTTTTAATTTCTTTTTCGGCGTAGCCGAGAACCCGGAGCGCTTCAAGCGCCTCGTCAAGCGCCGTTTCAGCCTCTTGTTTTTCAATGCGCGCTTCATGATTGAACAGGTTGTCAATCATTTCAGGCACGACGTCGGCCAGTTTGCCTTTCAGATCAAGAATAATCTGCCGCGCCGTTTTTTTGCCCACACCCGGAAATTTCACCAAAAAGGCCTCATCTTCCTGTTCGATCGCTTCGATGACGGCTCCGGGATCACCGGAACCGAGGATGGCGAGGGCCCCTTTAGGCCCGATGCCGGTGACGTTCAGCAGCTTTGTGAAAAGCGCTTTTTCTTCCCGGGTTGAAAAACCGTACAAAGAAAAGGCGTCTTCTTTTATATGATGATACGTAAAAATGGTCTCTTGATTGCTTACCTTATAAATAAACGGATTCGGAGTGAAGACCTGATAGCCGATTCCGCCGTTTTCAATCACGATGTATTGGGGAGATACATAATCAATCGTCCCCTTCACGAATTCAATCACACCTATTCACCTCTTTGACTGCTTATCATTGTAACACAAAAACAGCCAAAGTCTTATAGAAAAGTTAACGTATGTTCGCTTTGACACCTTCCATTCAGAAAAAAAAGACATGTGTCACATGTCTTGCGTCAAAGTCAGCCGCTGTAAGTCTTAATATGATCGATCACGCTCTCAAACTCCGCTTTTGTCCTGTACGGTATACCGTGTTCCAAATGCTTTTGCAATCGGCTTTCCAGCCGCTCTATATCAATCTGGAAGAAAGACTGAATCGGCTCAGCCAGCGATCCGGGACGGCCGTGAAATGTGGAGATGACGCCTCCGTCCGTGACGCCGATATAACCGTTAACCTTACTGAGCGGGGAAATGTCATCAACATGCTTACGGAAAAGGACGAAGCCTTTTTTCTGCTCAACGAGCGTCCAGCCGGCGTATGCGGCCCAAAAATCCTCCATCGCTAAAACGGTTTCATCCGTATGTTCAATGCCGACATCACCGTCAAGATAGACCTTTTCCAGCTGGACATGCACCCGAAGCGGCCCGTAATGCTCGACCTCCGCCCCGTATGCGCCTTTTCCTCCGCAAATCAGGGCCGCAGCCGATAAGATAAGCATAAACAATAGACGCGCACCGCAAATTCGTTTCACCAATAACACCTCTTTATTCAATCAAACTCTTGATGCTAGTTTGACCAAAGATGCCGGTGCTTAATCGTTTTCTTTCATTTGTCTGTTTCAGGCCGAAAAAAAGCAGCCTCTATATGAGGGCTGCCTCGATGATTATGCCCGGCCGGCTGAAATCAGTTTCATTTGTCCGGGCGTCAGTTTGAGCCGGTATCCCCTTACGGTCAGATACACAGTTTTTGCTCCGCGGCTTTTGTCATGCTCCGTTTTTTTCATCCCGGCCCTCCGTTACGTTTTATTACTTTTATGTTAACACCGCAATATAAAGAGCGTTTTAAGAATATGTAAAGAAATGATGAAGATTTATCCATAAAAATACTGCCGGATGAAATCATCCGGCAGTCCGTTTAACGGCTGTTTCTGTTCATGTCTTGCAGCTTTGTAAAAGTAGCGTTGTCGGTAAACACTTGAATTGTACGGCCGTCCGCGAATTTTTTGGCCGCATGTTTGACATGTTTATCATCATTTTTCGTAAAAGGATGATTTGTTCTGACGGCAATGACGACTCTCGTGTCAGTCACGATGACCTGACTATCCTGTACGCCTTTTACTTTTTTCACGCGGTTTGCAACTTTTGCTGCCAACCTGATGTTTTCGGCGTTGTCATACCCATTATAAGACATTGCTGCCGGCGGCGTATTGACATTTCGGCCGTTATATGTGCCGTCCGTCGTTAACGGAACCCCGTCATTAGGCGCGTACTGGTCGGACACGTTTGTCGTATTATGACGGCCGTTTCGGTTTTCCATCATTTCAGAAACGGGTCCTTGATGGTCCATTCCGTACTGGCCTCTGCCGTTACCATTATCATTCGAATAATATCCGACCGGACGTGTTGACTGATTGTAGCGTCCGTCATTCATGGCATTATTTGCTCCGCATGCCGTTAAGCTTGCCGTCACGGCTAAAACGCCCGCGATCGTCATCAGTTTTTTACCCAATGGAAAAACCCCCCGTGGATTCATCGCTGTTTGAGCGTTTTCCGCTCATGTTTAGGATGTGCGGCGGGCGGCGGGTTTAAGCTTGTCAGTTATGTCCATTCCTCAGTTGGACATAAAAAAAGGAACGACATACATCGTCCCGAAACATTAATCTTCTTCTTCCTCCGGCCGTCCGAATACTTGATTTGGACTCGGCTGATTCGGCGCGACATTGGGATTTCCTCCGCCGTAAGGCATAAAATGTCCTGCGTTTGCATCCATATTCGGATACGGCTGCACAGGCATATTTGCGTGATGGTGATGTGAACCGTGGTGGTGATGATGGTGATGATGTGAATCATGGCAGCCGCAATCATCATCCTTATATTTTCCATCATGATGAGGTGCGTTTGCGTAATGTGACGAATATCCGCCGTAATACGGCATTTGACCGTAAGGAGCACCGCCGAAACCAGATGCAGAACCATCATAATGCTCTGCATTTTCATGGGCCTGGTTTTCATATTCACCGTAACCCGCGTGCGGCCCAAATCCCGGATGATGGAATCCGTACGGTAACGGCATCGGCATTACCGGAAAGCCTCCAAAACCTCCTCCAAAACCGCCGAAACCTCCGCCTACCGGGAAGCAAGGGTGGCATAATCCAGAACCCGGCAGCATCGGTGTCACCGGAACCGGACAAGGACAAGGCATGCACGGCATCGGGTAATGCATAAAAGGCGGTTCAACGGCCGGCATATTCGGAAACGGGACATTCGGAATGTTTGGCATATTCGGCAGATGATAAGCGGCGTTTTCTTCTTCCATCTTTCCGGCTTCAGGCGCCTTTGGCATATTCGGGTAATTCGCGTTTTCCATGTTGATCATTTCCTCCTGTTGTGGAATGTTATTGTCATGCTCTTTTTCTTTCGGCTCGACAAAATGTGTCACCGGTTCCTCCGGCTTAGGAGGCGACCACGGCTGAAACAGCTGATTGGACGGGTAATATTGGTTCATATCAGCTTCCGGCAGCACATTTTCATGCTTTTCAGGGATTGGCGGCACATACGGAATTGACGGCTTTGGTTCTTCCGGTATTGTGTCTTCAATGTCCACAACTGATTTCGGTTTTTCTTTGGCATATGGATGCTCATGCTTATGCGCAGACGTTCCGAAGCCGGCCTTAGGTTCTTTTCTGACCGGAACGGCTTCTGAAGGCACCTTTATCTTCATTCCAGGCATAATTAAGTCTGGATTGCTAAGCTGATGATTCAGTTTTTTTAGCTCTTCAAGATCAACTCCGTATTTTTCAGCTATTTTCCAGAGCGAATCGCCTTTTTGAACGATATGAATTTTCAACGTTTTCCCCTCCTATGCACAAAACGTGAACGGTACATTTGTCATTACAATACGTTTCTTCACACTATATGCCGGTGGACTGGGCATGATGATAAAAAATTTTGGGAAGGAGGGGAAATTTTTATAATTACGTATGACTCAGCATTCTGTTCAAAGCACGAAGCGCATCTGTCCGAACCGCTTCCGGAACTTTAATGACACCCTTCGGCTCGCCTTTTTCAAGCTGCTCAAGCGACCACAATAAATGCGGCAGGTCGATTCTGTTCATTGTCAGACACGGACACATATCGGGATTCAATGATTCAATCTGTTTATCCGGATGCGATTGAATGAGGCGCTGAACAAGATTCATTTCCGTGCCGATCGCCCATTTGCTTCCCGGTTCAGCCTGTTCGATCGTATCAATAATGTATTTGGTAGACCCGCTGTCGTCACTGAGCGAGACCACTTCCCGCGAACATTCCGGATGAACAATAATGCGGATGCCGGAATCCCTCTGCCGCAGCTGAGAAATATTTTCCGCTGTAAACTTTTCGTGTACGGAGCAATGCCCTTTCCAAAGGATAACCTTAATGTTTTCCGGATGGTCAGTAAGCAATCGGTTCTGCACCGGGTCCCATACAGCCATTTCTGTCAGCGGAATGCCGAGGTCATAGGCCGTATTTCTGCCTAAATGCTGATCCGGCAAAAATAAAATTCTCTCTTTTTGTTTAAAAGCCCATTTCAGCACACTCCGGGCATTCGAAGAGGTGACGGTCGCTCCCCCGTGCCGTCCGACGAATGCTTTAATTTCCGCCGTCGAGTTAACATATGTTAACGGAATGATGGTGTTACCGTACAGTTCTTGAAGCTCTTGCCATGCTTTGTCCGTCTGCTGAATATCTGCCATATCAGCCATCGAGCATCCGGCGCGCATGTCGGGCAAAATGACGGTTTGGTTATCATCAGTCAGCATATCAGCGGTTTCCGCCATAAAATGCACGCCGCAAAACACAATATATTCCGCCTCTTTATTTTTTTCTGCCACTTGAGCAAGCTGCAGGGAGTCACCTGCCGTATCGGCGAATTGTATTACTTCGTCTTTTTGATAGTGATGCCCCGGAATGAACAGACGCTTTCCGAAAGCCCGTTTAATGGCGGCGACCCGCTTTTCCATTTCTCCGGTGCTCATGTCTTTATAATGGCTCGGCATCATTTCGGCTGATGCAGTTAGCACGTCAAAAATAGACATCTTAAAAATCCCCCTGTTCCGCAGCCTCAACATCCATGCTGATGTCGGCGCTTTTTACTGAATGAGTCAGAAATCCGAGTGAAATATATTGGACGCCCGTTCCTTTATAAGCGGGCAATGTGTCGAGCGTTATGCCTCCGGATGCTTCCGTTTTGATATGGCCAGGTGTCATGTCTGCAAAACGCCGGACGGACTCAGGCGGACAGTTGTCAAACATAATAACGTCTGCGCCCGCTTCTATTGCCTCAAGCAGCTGCTGTTCGGATTCGATTTCGACTTCCACCGCAAGCATCTGCCCCGCCGTTTTTCTTGCCCGCTCCACGGCCGCCTTTATCGATCCGCAGGCGGCAATATGATTATCTTTTATCATGATGCCGTCATATAAGCCGAAGCGATGATTAAAGCCGCCTCCGACCCGAACGGCGTATTTTTCCAGCATTCTGAGCCCGGGTGTCGTTTTTCTCGTATCACAAATCTTAATGGACGGATCATCAAGACGCCTTTTGGCCTCATCCGTCATTGTCGCAATGCCTGACATTCTTTGTATGAGATTCAGAATGACCCGCTCCCCCGTAAGAAGAGCCGCCGTCTGGCCTTCCATTTCAGCGAGCACGTCTCCTTTTTTCATCCGTTCTCCGTCTTTTTTCAGGGAGCGGATGCGGATGTCATCGTGTAAAAGCTTCCATCCTTCACGGATAACGGCTTCTCCGGCAAACACGCCGTCTGTTTTTGCGATGATTCGCGCTTTACATTGCTGATCAGAAAAAATCGCTTGTGACGTCGCATCACCCGTTCCGATATCTTCCTGAAAAAAATAAGTCAGCATTTGTTTCAGCTGCAGAATGTCCATAGTTCCCCAATCCTTTCGTTTTTTCTGATAACTGTTCCAGATGTTGAATGAATGATTTGTTTTCCGTGCCACTCTTTCTCCGTCCCGGGAAAATCAGCGCGAAAATGAGCGCCCCTGCTTTCTTCCCGAATAAGGGCTGAGGTCACAACAAGTTGCGCAGTCTTCCATAGGCAGGATAGCTCGGCTTGTTCTATTGTGATATCCTTCACATTTATATGACGCACAGATACGTTGTTAAGCCAGGATGCCAGCGCCTGCATGTTTTCTTTATCCCTGACGATGCCCGCTCCGGTTGTCATTTTGGCTTGGAGCACATGAAGCGATGTGTCCGGCACTTCTAAGATGACGTCAGATTTCTTCGGGGTTTTTTTATATCTTCCGTTTAACGGCGTTTGAGTGATATGTTCAGCACATCGTTGCCCGCTTGCCAGCGCTTCCAGCAGTGAGTTGCTCGCAAGGCGGTTCGCCCCGTGCAATCCTGTGCAGGCGGTCTCGCCTATGGCGTACAAATCAGGCACGGACGTTTTCCCCCAGGTATCGGCTTTTACTCCGCCCATTAAAAAATGCATTCCGGGTGCTACAGGAATCCCGCTTTCAAGATCAACACCGGCTGTTTGACAAATACCTGTTATGGTCGGAAAACGTTTCTTAAAATCGGCTATTCTGCTGCAATTTATAAAAACAGGATTTTCTTTCATCATTTCTTCATAAATCGCCCGTGAAACCACATCCCGGGGCGCCAAATCTTCTAGCGCGTGTCTGCAAGCCATGATCCTGCGCCCGAAGCGATCCGCTAAATATCCGCCTTCTCCTCTCACTGCTTCAGAAATCAGGCCGTACACAGTCCCGTTTTTCACAAGGAGGGTCGGGTGGAACTGGGTGAACTCCATATCCGTGATCTCAGCTCCAGCGCGGAAGGCAAGAGCGATGCCGTCTCCCGTTATGGCGGAATCATTTGTGTGATATTGGTACAAACTGCCGCAGCCGCCTGATGCAAGCACTACACAATCCGCTCTTCTGTAAGAAACAGCGCCTGAAGCATCCATTACGGCAACGCCTGCGCATCGTCCGTGTTCAATCAGAAGATCAACAACCGTCTCGTGTTCAATGATCCGTATGCCGTCCCTCAGCTGCTGAACCAGAAACTCAACCAACATCCGTCCGGTCGCATCTCCCCCGGCGTGCAGAATCCTCCTTTTCGAATGAGCGCCTTCCCTGCCGAGACAAAACGTTCCGTCCGACTTCGTATCAAAAGGGAAATGGCCTTCTATCAGCCTGTTTATCATGCTCTGTCCGCTTTTCAGCAAATGCCGCACGGCTGTCACGTCATTGTGTCCGCATCCCGCATACAGTGTATCGTTCACATGGGATTCTAAAGAGTCATCTTTTGCGTATGAAACAGCAATCCCGCCTTGAGCATAATGCGAATTGCTGTTCGTTACGCTTCTCTTTGTGATGACGGTCACTTGGTATGACGGAGGAAATGAGGAAGCACAGGCAAGGGCCGCCGTCCCCGAACCAATGACGATAATTGTTTTTTCAGACATACATCACCCTCCTGTTATTTACACCTGTCTTGACACATATATTTACACAACGATAAAATAAACTCAAGCTTTTTTTTAACATAAACGGATAGGAGACGGGCTGTATGATTTATCTTGATTACGCGGCGGGAGCGCCTTTAAGCAAAGAAGCCGCGAAAGTCTTTCAGCATCTCAGCACAGAGGTATACGGCAATGCAAGCAGCCTTCATGACGCCGGAGGAAGAGCGGCGGACGTGCTGGAATATTGCAGACATTCTGCAGGAAAATTGATCGGCGGAGCGGCAGACGGCATTTACTTTACAAGCGGCGGAACGGAAGCGAACATCTTGGCCGTCCAATCATTGCTGCACGGTCTGCCCGATCACAAAAAACATTTTATTACGACCGCAATGGAACACCATTCGATCCATAATGCCGCGGCGTTTTTAGCTGACCGGGGAATTGATGTCACCATCATATATCCCGACGAAAACGGCCTTATAACCGAAGACATACTGGCGGCTCATATCCGTCCTGACACGGGGCTCGTTTCCATACAGCACGCCAATTCAGAAACCGGCCTCATCCAGCCTGTGAATCGTCTGGCCGCTTTTCTTCACCAGAGAAACATTTTGCTTCATTGCGATTGTGTTCAAAGTTTCGGCAAACTGCCGATTGATGCGGATCAGGCGGGAATCGACGCCCTTTCCGTCTCCGGTCATAAAGTATACGGCCCGACAGGCACCGGGGCTGTTTACATTCGGCCCGGTGTCAGCTGGAACCCGGTTTATCCGCATACCGTGCATGAAAACGGGTTCAGGCCCGGTACGGTGAATGTACCGGCAATCGGCGCTTTTACCGCTGCTGCGGAGTATGCAGTGAAACATATGGAGGAACACCGTGAGCATGCTGACAGGCTGAGGAATTATTTGTATGACCAAATTCGGCGTCAAGGCCTCCCCATTTCATTTTCAGAGGAAGAAACCGGCGGTGAATGCCTGCCCCACATTGTCGGGTGTTTTTTTCAATCCTTTGAAGGACAATATATTATGTTAGAATGTAATCGTAACGATATTTGCATCTCAACCGGGAGCGCATGTTCCGCCGGCAGCCACGGCCCTTCTTCAGCTATGAAGGCGCTGAGAAAAACCGAACGGGAAGCGCGGCAGTTTTTCCGGATCTCATTCGGAAACGAAACAACATGTGAACAGCTCGATATGCTGATACATACATTTACGGCGCTATGGGAGCAAAAGAAAGGAGAATCAGCAATTTGACAGAAGGAACGAAGCTTACAGGGGCGAAAAGACGCGACATGCTGCTTCATTGGCTGAAAGAAGCCGGCTCGCCATTAACAGGAGGCGAATTGGCCAAAAAAGCAAATGTCTCAAGACAGGTGATCGTGCAGGACATATCACTCTTGAAAGCAAAAAACGAGCCGATCATCGCGACGAGCCAAGGCTACTTATACATCAGCATGAATGCCGGCGGCGGAAATAACGCCGAACGGATTGTCGCCTGTCTGCATGGCCCGGAGCGGACGGAAGAAGAGCTTGAACTCATTGTCGATGAAGGCGTCACCATAAAGGACGTAATTATTGAACACCCCGTGTACGGCGATTTAACCGCCGCCATAAGAGTCAGCACACGGAAAGAAGTCAAACAATTCATGGATCACATTAACTCGACAAATGCCGCTTACCTTTCACAGCTGACCGGAGGCGTGCACCTTCATACGTTAAGCGCCCCGACAAAAGAGCGGATTGACCAAGCCTGCCAAGCGCTGAACGACGCGGGTATTTTAATAAAAGATTAAAAAAAAGCCCCCTGAAGGGCTTTTTTTATATCGAATAGGATTGATATGTTCCCAGAAGCTTGACCCGGCAGCCGAGGGCTTCCATCTCTTGAACGGCACCGGGAATGAGAACCTGATCCATCGCCTGTTCAATATCAATAATAAAGAAATAGTTGCCGAGACCGGTTTTTGTCGGGCGCGATTCGATCTTTGATAAATTCAGGTTTCTCCATGAAAAAGCGGACAGCACCCTGTGCAGCGCACCTGATTGGTCATCTTGGGGAAGCGTTACCATCATCGTCGTTTTCGGCCGTGAAGACAGTTTCGCATTCACTTCGAATGAGACGTCTTTTTCAGGTGAAAGAATGACAAATCTCGTGTGGTTGTCCTGATAATCCTGAATATCCCGCTTCACGATGCTCAATCCGTATGTAGCGGCGGCCATTTCATTTGCAATCACGCCGATCGGAAGGTCCGAATGCTCACTGACATACTTGGCAGCCGCACCTGTTGACTTCGCATACTCATAAGGAACGGACGAAAAATGCCGGTGAAGAAATTTGTGGCATTGCGCAATCGCATGGGAATGAGAATAAATTTTCTCAAGCTTTTTCCACTCATTTTCTCTCGAAGGGTGAACGAGCAGATGCTGGTGAATCGGCAGCGTCATTTCCCCCACAATCGCAAGAGGCTGCTCATGAATCAAATAGTCAATCGTTAAGTTAACCGAGCCCTCCAGCGCGTTTTCCAAAGGAACAAATGCAAGATCAACTTCTCCCGCAACCGCCGCATCCATGCATGCCGGTATTGTTTGATAAGGTGCTTGTGTCACGCTGTTTTGAAAGCAGGAACTGACTGCTAGATGTGTAAATGTGGCTTCTGGCCCTAAATAACCGACTTTCATGTCTCTTCTCTCCTTACGCGCCTGACCCTAAGATCTCAACTTTTTCTATAAAATCAAATTTTCTCAGTTTATTCATTAACGTATGAATGTTTTCTTCCATTGCGGACGTACTGATTGAGAGCGTGACATTCGCCCTGCCCTGAAGCGGAATCGTCTGGTGAATGGAAAGCACGTTGCTTCCTGAGTCAGCCACCGCCTGCAAAAGCTGGGATAACGCGCCTGACCGATCCTCCAAATGAAAGAAAAGTGTGATTATTTGTTCTTTAACCATCGTGTAAAAAGGGAAAACCGCATCTCGGTATTTGTAAAAAGCACTTCTGCTTAAATCAACTTTCTGCACGGCATCTGCAACCGATTCAGCCTTTTTTCTGTCCAGCAGCTTTTTGACTTCAAGGGTTTTCCGCATCGCATCAGGCAGAACGTCTTCACGCACTAAATAAAATGTCTCTTCTTTCACCTGCACCCCTCCCTTTTACATCAGAGAGCCTGCAATGCAAGCTCTCCGTTTTTTTAATCAATAAATTCAAATTCAAATTCCAGAAGCCGGATGATATCGCCGTCTTTAGCACCGCGTTCTCTGAGCGCTTCATCAACGCCCATACCGCGCATCTGTCTTGCAAAACGCTTGACGGATTCGTCACGGGAGAAGTCAGTCATTTTAAAGAGGCGTTCCAGACTGTCACCTGAAAGCACAAACGCACCGTCCGGATCACGGGTAATGTTAAATGGAATTTCTTCGTCTTCCATCGTGTACATTACGCGGTTTTCCGCCAGTTCTTCTTCATCATACAGCGGGAATTCAGGCGTTGTTTCCAGCTGGTTGGCGACTTCAAACAGAAGATCGCGGAGCCCTTCTCTCGTCACCGCGCTGATCGGGAAGACAGGATGGTCATCCTGAAGCTTTTCTTTAAACGCTTTAAGATTTTCAGCCGCTTCGGGCATGTCCATTTTATTCGCAACGATAATTTGCGGACGCTCCGTCAGCCGCAGATTATATTCACTGAGCTCCTGATTAATGGTCACATAATCCTCATACGGATCGCGGCCTTCGATCGCTGACATGTCAATGACGTGAACGATGACACGCGTCCGTTCGATATGGCGGAGAAATTGGTGGCCTAAGCCGACTCCTTCATGCGCTCCTTCAATCAAACCGGGCAGATCCGCCATGACGAAGCTTCTTCCGTCATCCGTTTCCACCATGCCCAGATTCGGAACAAGCGTTGTAAAATGATAATCGGCGATTTTCGGCTTTGCCGATGAAACGACAGACAGAAGCGTAGATTTTCCGACGCTCGGGAAGCCGACGAGACCTACGTCTGCAAGCACTTTCAGTTCAAGCACGATATAGCGCTCTTTTCCGGGCTCTCCGTGCTCTGACAGCTGCGGTGCCGGGTTGGCCGGTGTCGCAAAGCGGGTATTTCCGCGTCCGCCGCGTCCGCCTTTTGCGATGACGGCGCGCTGCCCGTGCTCAGTCAGATCGGCAATGACCTGTTTTGTATCGTCATCCGTTACGACTGTGCCGGGCGGAACTTTAACAACCATATCGTCCGCATTTCTGCCGTGCTGGTTTTTAGACATGCCGTGCTCGCCGCGTATCGCTTTGAAATGCCGCTGGTACCGGAAGTCCATGAGCGTGCGCAGTCCTTCATCAACCTCAAAAACGACGTCGCCTCCATTACCTCCGTCACCGCCGGCAGGCCCGCCTTTCGGGACATATTTTTCACGGCGGAACGCAACCATTCCGTTACCGCCGTCGCCGCCTTTTACATATACTTTCACCTGATCTACAAACATAATATCCTCCGTTCTAAACCGTAAAAAACCGCTAGTTCATTCCAATTTCGGCCACACATTCATGGCCGGTCAGCTCAAATTGCATGACATCAAAGTCCTCATACCGGGATTTGCGAAATTCATCAAACACATCTGCATTTGCAATCGTTCCATGAAAATCGAGATATACAATAAGCTGTCTGTCAGGGTGATCCGTCTGCAGCGATACGGTCAGATGATTTTCACTTTCATTGCTTACTGCCAGACCGAACAGATGAAACAGTTTTCTCATCAGGTTCGACAGCTTTTGATCATATGCCGATAAATCTTTAATTTCTCCGAGCACTTCGTATTCGAGTCTCATATAACGGGACTTCCAATTAAATGTAAGAAAGTCAAACGCCAAGTGCGGGGCTTTCAGGTTTGAGAGCTTTGATTCGTGCTTTGCATCTATGACCATTTCGTCAATAATTTCAACGACCCTGTCATACTTCTGCAAACTTAAGTTTCCTTTTATCAGCTGCAGCTTATTCATCCAATCATGACGGAAATGGCCCATTAATTGGATCAGCTCATTGATCAGAGCCGCATCGCTTACAGGTTCTTCTTGTTTCTTCGATACATCCTTCATTTTCGCACTCCCAATCGTTTAATTTCTTTTTAGGAGTCTTGATAAGTGTGTACTATGAATTATAACAGAGAAGGCTTTGTTAAAAAAACACTTGTTTTTCCTGGTTCATCATGTTCCTTTTTCGGATCGCATACAATGCGGATGCCAGGCAGAAACATTTTTGGTATCACTGCTTGGGGAACATATCCAGTGGGTATGGGAAGCTGATGTCCTCATTCAAGGCGGGGTTCACTCACGCATCCTCTGCTTTTCATTCTTGATGTTACTCCGCTTACTGCAAAAAAAACTCCAGTCAACGACCGGAGTTTTTTGTGTCATTATTGAGCTACAGGATATACGCTCACTTTTTTGCGGTCACGGCCGAAACGTTCGAATTTAACAGTTCCGTCGATTTTAGCAAAAAGAGTGTCATCTCCTCCGCGGCCCACGTTTTCACCTGGGTAGATTTTCGTTCCGCGTTGACGGTAAAGGATAGATCCGCCTGTTACGAATTGACCGTCTGCACGTTTAGCGCCTAAACGTTTAGATTCAGAGTCACGTCCGTTCTTTGTAGAACCTACACCTTTTTTAGAAGCGAAAAACTGAAGATCTAATCTAAGCATGTAACTCACCTCCTATATTTGGTTTGCAGTCAACCGTAAGTGTTCACTGTAATCCCGCTCGATCGTTTCAAGAGAAACAATCATGCCTTCAATCAGCAGCTGCGCTTTTTGCAAAGCTTCCTGATCAGCGGCTTCAGGGAATTCAAAGTAGAAATAACCCCCGTCCTCGCCTATATCAAGAATCGGTTCGAGAGGAGCCAGCGCGATAACCGCATTGACCGCTCCGAAAACGACAGCTGTGACCCCGGCACATACGAGATCTCGTCCATGTTCAGCAAAATCGGCATGTCCCGTCATTTCAAAGGACAAAATGCCCCCGTCATTCCGGGATCTTCGAATTGTTGCCTCAATCATGCTTACGCGTTGATTTTTTCGATTGTCAATTTAGTATAAGGCTGACGATGACCTTGTTTTTTATGAACATTTTTCTTTGGCTTGTAACGGAAAACAGTGATTTTTTTCGCACGGCCTTGTTTTTCAACTTTAGCTGTAACTGTCGCGCCTGCAACTGTTGGGTTGCCGACTTTCACGCTGTCTCCGCCAACAAACAATACGTCTTCAAACGTCACTGTTTCACCTGCTTCAGCAGCAAGTTTTTCGATGTAAACAGTTTGACCTTCTTCAACTTTGATTTGTTTTCCGCCTGTTTTAATGATTGCGTACATTCTCTGCACCTCCTATTAGACTAAGACTCGCCAGCAACAGGGGGCTTTAAAGCTCTTATCACCTGTCCCGAGCGGTTGTAGCATTGGTGCTACATCCATAACATTAAAAAATATATCAGAACCAAAAGGATATGTCAATCTATTTCTAGTAAGGCAGCAGCAGGTCTTCCATAGAGGAATCTGTCCGTTTATCGGCAAAATACGCATGAAGCACTTCATTTTCATCGAGCTGGCTGAGCTTTTCGCCGGCTTTTTCAATGATAATGGGGTGCTTGCATCCCCGTTTGAATTCGGCCATGACATGCTTTACTTTGGCATCGGCCGCGACCGTCAAAGGATGCAGCATGGCGACATCACGGTTTTTGCCGTAGTATCTCTCCAAAAGAAACCTCAGCTGAATATAGTGCCGCTTCCGGTATTCATCCCATAAAGAAGCGGTGAGAAAGACGAACAGCACCCATGCGCTGACCTGAAGGGGGACGGCCAGCACAATCCAGCAGCAGAGCAAAAGCGCGGAAACGGCCGATGTCTGCAGGCTGAGGAGATGCGCTTTTTGAAAAGCCATTTGTTTAGAAAAGTATAAAAACACAAACTTTCCGCCGTCAAGCGGCCAGATCGGCAAAAGATTGATGAAAAGAATGGAGAGATTATAAAAGGTAAACATCTCAAATGTCTGCTCACTTGCAAAACCTGACATGAAAAAGAGCCAGGCTGCCGCCTGAAGCCACACATGCTGAAGCGGGCCCGCCAGAATGACCGCGAATTCCTCTTTAAGCGGCCGGTTTCCATGCTCCTCCACCTCAACCGTCCCGCCGAAAGGGAGCAGAAAGATTCGTTTAATGCGCCACGAAAAAAACACAGCCAGAGCAGCATGCCCCAGCTCATGAACGGATACGACCAGCAAAAGACACAGCAGCGCTTTGATGTGCCCCGTCATAAGACCAAGCCCCATGATAATCCAAAGAAAAGGATGGACATGAACTTTGAAAAGGAGGCTGAGCCATTTATTCATCAAAAGTGATCACCTGGATCGGATCTATGAATTTATCGCCATCCTGGATCGCGAAATAGTACTGGCCTTTACTTTTATCGTTGAGCTTGATCGAACCGATCTTTTTCCCTTTATCGACAAAGTCGTACAATGAAACGTTAACATCTTTTAGCCGGCCGTAAATGCTGCTTGTATTGTCGGCGTGCTGCACCTTCACCGTCAGTCCTGTTTTTTTATCTTTGCTCACTTCCATAATGTAGCCTTCTTTTACGCTGTCAATGGCTTCACTGGCAGTTTCGACGACGACGCCCTCTCCGTTATTTTGAAAGTCCTGCTGGATTTTCCCCGCGGCAGGAACAGCCATATCCTGACTGACCGCCACCTGACCGTCCTTCTTTTTCGTTCCCGGCGTAAGAAAAGCGAGCGGGTTTCCGAAGGAAGATACGAACCAATTGCTTACGGCAGCAAACTGAAATTCTTTTTGAAAGGTTTGTGCGATCGCCGGTTTGATCTGACTCAGCGGCTGTTTGTCAGTTTTATAGGCAATAGCGGAGATCAGTACGAGACAGGCGGCCAGCAGGCATTTTAAAATAATAGAATGAGCGCTGATCAATGGATGCCGTCCGTTAAATTCGGGCGGGTGTTCCGTTTGATATTCGTAGTCCGGTAGAAGCTTGTGCTTTTCCTGCTCCTTGACCGTCTGCCACGCGGGAAAATTCTGCGTTTGGGCGTTTTGAACGAAAGTCCGTTTTGATTCAGGCCGCTGTTTTCTTCTTTTGGCCAGTCTTTTTCTAATTTCATCAGCTCTGTGACTCATCGCCATCATCCTTTGCAATCGTTGGGTTTGTACATCCTATGTCTTGTCCATTGCAAATATGCGCTCTTGAAAAACAAAAAAGACCTGATAAGCTGGGCTTCATCAGATCTTTGTATTCTGGTATATATTATGAACGCACGCCGAAAAATGACTTGATTTTCGCCATCATCCCTTTTTGCTGCTCTTCAAGCACCTGCAAAGGAACGGATTCTCCTAAAATGCGCCGGGCGATATTGCGGTACGCAATGCTGGCGCGGTTTTTGGAATTCATGGCAATCGGTTCGCCGATATTTGAAGCCCTGATCACTTCATCATCGTCAGCAACGATTCCGAGGAGATCAATAGACAGATGATGAACAACTTCATCCACATCCATCGTGTCACCGTTTTTCACCAGGTGATTTCTGATGCGGTTCACGATAAGGCGCGGCGGTTCGATATCTTCCTGCTCCAAAAGTCCGATAATGCGGTCAGCGTCCCGCACCGCTGATATTTCCGGCGTCGTCACAACAATCGCCTTATCAGCTCCGGAGACGGCATTTTTATAGCCTTGTTCAATTCCGGCCGGACAATCAATAATGACATAATCAAATTCCTGCTTAAGCTCCTGCACAAGCGATTTGATCTGCTCAGGGACAACAGCCGTCTTGTCGCTTGTCTGGGCAGCCGGCATTAAATGAAGCAGATCATCAAAACGTTTGTCTTTGACAAGCGCCTGATGCGTCTTGCATCTGCCTTCAATTACATCTACTAAGTCGTAAATAATTCTGTTTTCAAGACCCATTACGACATCAAGGTTGCGCAGTCCTATATCTGTGTCTACCAAACAGACGCGCTTCCCTAAAATGGCTAAGGCGGTACCGAGGTTTGCAGATGTTGTTGTTTTACCTACTCCGCCTTTTCCCGAAGTTATTACGATAGCCTCACCCAATTTCACATTCCTCCCTCAAGCCTTGTTAGATCAGGTCTTAAATGAGCCAATTGCTGAAGGCGTTCAATGACCATATTTCCGTCAGTATCTAAATAAGCACATTCCATGTCGTTCCCTTTTTGAATGTGGTCTGGGGAGCGATTTAACACGTGATTGATCCTCAATTGTGTCGGCATCATTTCGGATGCGGCGATCACAGCCCGGTTATTTCCGTTATAACCCGCGTGGGCAATCCCTTTTAATGAACCGAGAACAAATATATTTCCTCCGGCTCTGATCGTACCGCCGGGATTCACATCTCCGATTAAAAGCAAATCTCCCGTCACGTGAAGCACCTGGCCCGAACGGACGATTTTGCAAACAGAAACAATTTCCTGCTCCTCTATCATCCGCTGCGCTTCTTCTTTGGCGATGACTTCACTGTCAATTGAATGCACGACTAAATCTTTCTTTGACGCGATCAGATCAGTCAGCTGCTCTGCCTGTTCCTGATACAGATACCGATGCCCGAGTTTAATATGAACACTGATTTTTTGGCCTTTGCCATCAGTATATTGTTCAATCGACAGCATGTTTTGAAGACCATCGAGAAGCTCATCAAAAGAACACGCATCATCCAGATGCAATGTTAAGCCGTTTTTTGTTCCTTTTATTGTTACATATTGCTGCTTTTTGGTCTTCATCAATGTTCACCTCAACAACATACTCTTTTCGTCAAAAAAAGATAAAATCCTTTTTACTCATCTCTTAATTCTTTCTTCAGACTTATATAAAACAGCCTGAAGGGCAGGACTAATATAACGGCTCCCGCAATATTCAGCAAAGCGGTGGGCAAGAACCGCTGAATGACAAAATCGTTAAACGTCATTGTGCCGCTGCGGATTAACGTCTGAATGCCGTAAACGTAAAATTCAAGCACGCATACGCTCAGCACCGCGACCAAAATGACCATCAGGGCGTTTGTCTGAAGCACTTTAAACGCTTTGGCCGCCAGATAGCATAAACCGGCAAAACCAAACATATAAACGCCTAAAACACCCGTATAATTAATGTCATAAAGAAATCCGAAAATCAAACCGTAGATCACCGCATGCTTTTGGTTGATATAAGCGGACATAAAAATCAGCGCAAGCAAAAGAAAATGCGGAACGACCTGCTGCTCGACGGAAACGAAAGGAAAACGCACCAGATCGGTATAGATGCTTTCCGCACAAAAGACCAAAATCATAATCAAAGGGAGAAGGAAACGTTTCACGATCCTTCCTCCCCTGTTGCTACGCTTCGGTTCACGACGATGACATGGTCAAGATCGTACAGGTCGGCAGCCGGTTTCACGTAAGCGATTTTCGTCAGGCCGTAAGCATCTGATTCTACATCGGTCACTTCCCCGACCGTCAGCCCTTGAGGAAATACGCCGCCCGTCCCGGATGTCTCCACGAGGTCGCCTTTTTTCACTTCACGTTTTTCATCCGGCTCAAGAATGGTCATTTTCAGAGTCTGTTTCTTTTTATCATACCCTTCAATTAAACCGTAGCCTTTGCTTCCCTTTTTGCCGGAGATTTTGGTGGCCACTCTGTTATTGCGGTCAACATCGCTCAGCAGCTGAACGGCGGATGTGAAACTGTTGAGTCCGCTGCTTTTGATCTTCCCGACCAGCGCACCCTTTTCGTTCGTGACAGCCATGTCTTTGGCCACTTTCTGCTTCGTTCCCTTATTGATCATGATCTGCTTGTACCATTGATCAGGGTTTCTGGCGATAACGGTCGCTAAAATCGGATCATAGTCGGAAATTGATTTGACATGCCCGAGTTCATCACGCAGCTTCTTGTTTTCATCTTTGAGTTCTTGGAGCTTCGCTTCATATTGTGTCTGTCCGTCCAGCTTTTGTCTTAAGCGTTCGTTTTCCTTGTACGTGTTTTTCAGGTCTTTTATGTCCCCGAAGAACCCTGCAAAATATTCGGCAGGCGTGTGAAAAATGTTTTGAAATACTCCCGTCGTATCACCGATCAGCTTTTCAGGCCAGGTGGTATTACGGCCGTTCTTCAGCGAGAATCCAATCATAGCCACCAATATGATAATACACAGAAGTAATAGCATTAACCGTTTGTTCGGCATCGTGATACACCTCTTCTATTTAACTCCTGATTATCTTGTTTTTCCTTTGAAAAGATGGATGTGCTCCAGTGCTTTTCCAGTGCCGATCGCAACACAATCCAGCGGATCTTCAGCGATAAGAACAGGCATTTTCGTTTCGTCACTGATGACTTTGTCGAGATTGCGGAGCAGGGCGCCTCCCCCTGTTAATACAATACCTCTGTCCATAATATCAGCGGCCAGCTCAGGCGGTGTTTTTTCAAGCGTGCTCTTCACCGCGTCAACGATTGAGAGAACTGTATCACGCAGTGCATTTGCAATTTCCGTTCCCGTGATTTCGATCGTTTTCGGCAGACCTGTCAGAAGATCGCGGCCGCGGATTTCCATTGACGCATTTTCTTCACCGGTTTCTGCTGAACCGATTTCCATTTTAATAGCTTCCGCCGTACGGTCACCGATCATCAGATTATATGTTTTTCTGATATAGCTGATGATTGAGTCGTCCATTTCGTCACCGGCTACGCGGATTGACTGAGACGTAACAATGCCGCCTAAAGAAATGATCGCCACTTCAGTTGTTCCGCCGCCGATATCAACGACCATGCTGCCCGTCGGCTCCCATACCGGAAGATTCGCGCCGATTGCTGCCGCAAACGGTTCTTCAATCGGATAAGCGTCACGTGCGCCCGCTTGTCTTGTCGCGTCGATGACCGCCCGTTCTTCAACGGCCGTAATACCTGACGGCACACACACCATAACGTAAGGCTTTCTCGCAAACAATCCTTTATTTTTCACAGCCTGATTAATGTAGTATTTCATCATTGTCGCAGTTGTTTCATAGTCAGCGATAACGCCGTCTTTCATCGGACGGAGCGCAACCACATTGCCCGGAGTTCTTCCGATCATGTTTTTCGCATCGTTACCGACCGCAACGATGGACTTCGTATCCGTTTGCAGAGCAACGACAGACGGCTCTCTCACTACGATTCCTTTTCCTTTAACAAACACAAGCGTATTCGCGGTTCCCAAATCTATACCAAGGTCTCTTGTACCAATTCCGAACATATGTATGTATCTTCCTTTCTTAAAGCAAAAATACCCTAAAGGGAAAAACTCATAAAATCTATTATATCTTAAATCAACGAAAAAAAAAGTGTTACAAATATCCTTTTTCCTTTAAACTCACAAATTTTTTGTCACCAATGACCAAATGATCCAGCAGCTCGATGCCGATTAAATTTCCGCACTCAAAAAGCCGCCTGGTTACCTCTATATCTTCCCTGCTCGGTGTAGGATCTCCTGAAGGATGATTGTGAACACAAATGAAGGACGCGGCGGATCGTTTGAAAGCTTCTTTAAACACCTCCCGCGGGTGGACAATAGATGAATTCAGACTTCCGATAAAAACGGTGCGTTTATGAATGACTTGATTTTTGGTATTTAAATATAAACAGACAAAATGCTCCTGGGATAAAAAGCGCATATCCTCCATCACATACTTCGCCCCGTCTTCCGGAGAGCGGATGACGCAATGCTCCCCGGCGGATGTCTTATGAATGCGGCTCCCCAGCTCAATTGCGGCAAGAATCTGAACGGCTTTCACCGTGCCGATTCCGGGAATGCTGGAAAGCTCCTGGGCAGAGGCGCCTTTTAACAGTCGCAGCCCGTCAAACGTCCGCAGCAGCCGGTGAGCGAGGTTCATGACGGACTCATGTTTCGTTCCCGTCCGCAGCAGGATGGCGAGCAATTCATTGTTAGAGAGATGTTCGGCTCCGAAGTGCAGAAGCCGCTCTCTCGGTTTTTCTTTTTCGGGGAAATCTCTTAATTTTAACGGCAGATCACGGATGATCAACCCCTCCTTGTTCCCCTTCCCGGTTTGAACATCAAGCTTTTATATTAAATTCTTTCAAGGCTCTCATTGTTTTAGCGACAGGAAGCCCGACGACAGAATAAAAATCACCGTCTATTTTTTTCACTAAAAGCGCGCCTTTTCCTTGGATGCCGTATGCACCTGCTTTATCCATCGGTTCTTTTGTTTCAATGTAGAGCTGTATGTCGTCTTCACTGAGCGGCCAAAACGTCACTTCCGTCGTGTCACAGAACGTTTCTTTCCGGTCATGCGTCTGAATGCTGACCGCCGTAATGACTTGATGGCTTCGGCCGGAAAGCCTCCGCAGCATGTGTGCCGCTTCTTCTCTGTCATGCGGTTTGCCGAGGCATTCGCCGTCTATGCACACCATCGTGTCAGCCCCGATAACGACTGCATCGAGATTTTCGGCCAATACAGCACCGGCTTTTTGCTCGGCCAAACATTGGACGTTTTCTTCCGGCGAAAGGTTTCGATTTAATTTTTCTTCTGTGCGGCTTGCAATAATGCTGTAAGGAATCTGAAGAAGATTAAGGAGTTCTTTTCTTCGCGGAGATTGTGATGCGAGTATTAAGCGTTTTGTCATGGTTGTCATCCTTTCAGGGTTTGCTTAAGAAAAAAAGATACTTGTCTATCCTACCAAATCTAACGGGCAACCACAATTTCAGAAAAATAACTTTTTGATGACAAAATAAAAAATCCCGCCGGATGACGGGAAATAAGATACTATTTTACAACACTTAAAAGCTCTTTTTGGGCTTTCCAGCCGGATTCTGAACCCGACGTTTCCAGTTCTTTCAGCGCTTGGAGCACGGCCTCTTTCTGCTTTTTGTCAGCGGCGTCTGCGCCGTCTGCCGCTTTTGCCGCTTCAGCTACTTCCGTTTTTGAAAGATCTTTGCCGGTAATCGCTTTGGCGGAGAGCTCAGATGCTTGTTTAAAAGAGTCTTTCAGCCCTGAATCGACCGCAAAGCTGAGCTCTTTTCCGCCCCAAGCCTCAAAATCATGGTCTATCAGCGTCTGGCCCAATTGCTGTGATAAGCTTTTTTCCGCGGCAAGCCCGGCGATCACATAAGTGTACCCGTCTTCTTTTGCCAAAGAAACGGCCGAGTATCCTTTTTCAGTCAGCTGGTCAACAAGCGTCTTCGCTCCTTTTTCTGATGAAAATTTTCCGGCCTGCACCGCATATGTTTTATAGTTTCCCTCTGAAGATTCCGCATCTCCTGTGCCGGCTGTTTCAGATTTGTCTTTAGAAACATCTCCCGCTTTCACCGTCTGCCCTTGTGAACCTTTGTCAGCTGATGCTGGAGCGGCGGCTTCTTTACTTCCCGACATATTTAAGGCGACAAGGCCGAGCCCGGTGCCTAAAACAGCCGCAACGGCAATTGTCGTGACCGCTTTTTTAACTGGAGAAGACGGCTGCTTTTTTTGCGGAAAATGAGGGCCTGTTTTTTTCTTCTGGTATGGCGGCACGACTTTCGGGTCATCTTCAAATACCTCAGAATTCTTCTCATGATCCCAATTGAAATCTTCTTCTTTCGGATCTTCATGGGAGGCGGCGGTCTCCTGCTCCGCCTTTTTTGTTTCTTCCCAATTGGAAAATGTGACGGTCTTCTCCCCGCCTTCATTCACATCTTCTTGTCCATACATCGTTTCTTCTTGTCCGTTAATGGTTACTTTAAGGGCATTGTTTTTGGCTTTGCTGTGCTTTTTGCTCTTCCTTTTTTTCAACGTCTCTTCCCCCTTGCATTCGTCTTGGCCGTACCTTGAACTGATCATGGTTCACACTTTAGCATAGGCGTAAAAAAAAAGAACAAGACTTTTGTCGTCTTGTCCAAAAAACGTTCGCCAAATTTTTTAAGCTCCGCCTGAAGCGAGCTTGATGTAAAACGAAAACAGCTCTTCACCGTATAAATAACTCAAAGCGCTCCCGGCTGAGATGGCCGGCGCAAACGGAAATGGCTGCTTTTTACCAAGCCTGCCCCGGGCTGCGGCGCACATGCCGTATACGGCTCCGATCATAACGGAAAGAAAGAATGCAATGAGCACGAGCTTCACGCCGAGCGTCAGGCCGATCACCCCAAACAGTTTCACATCACCTGCGCCGATGCCTCCTTTACTGACAAACATGATAAAAACAAGCAGAAAAAATCCGCAAACGGCTCCGGCAAACCCTGCATACCATGAATCCAGCGGAGAAAACATGCGGCCGGCGATGAAAAGCGGAAGAAAAAACAGCAGAACTTTGTCAGGAATCAGCATATATTGCAGATCCGTCATAGTAACAATCATGAGCAGAGACAGAAATAACAGCGCGACTAACAGTTCTTTTGAGAAACCGAAATGAATGCCTGCAGCCGTGAATAAACACGCCGTCCAGCATTCCGCCGCCGGATACATAACCGACAGCTTTGCACGGCAGTTTCTGCATCTGCCTCTTTGCAGAATATAAGAAACGACGGGCACAAGCTCCCCCCAGGAGAGCGGCAAGCGGCAAAACGAACAGGCTGAACGCGGCGAAATAACCGAGATTCGAAGCGGGATACGGCACGCTGCTGTATAAAAAAAAGAACCGAAAATCAAACCGAGAAAAAACAGAATCAAAAGCACTCAGACCACACCTTTACTATCAATCTGGCTCAGATTATAGCAAAGAAAAACACCATGACTGAAATGGCTGAAAATATATTTTCAGCATAAAAACACCCGGCAAAACCTAAAAAGGGTCTGCCGGGCATCCGAGGGGCTGTCAGATAAGCCGCTTTCTCATTTCTGAAATAAAATATAAGGAACCGGTAATGATGATGACATCATCCGCCCCGTCTTTTTGTTCTATCCATTCTTTCACACTGTCCGGGTTCTCATCGAAGCTCTTATCCGCTAGACTGCTTGCGTTATAAAGGGCTTCGGCGCTTGAAGCACGCGGAAAGTCAAATGATACAAAGTGAATGGAGTCCGTTTCGGTTTCCAGCTTTTTAATCATTTCCTGATACGGTTTGTCTTTTAATGCGCTGAATACGACATGAACGTTTTTATCGGCAAAGCGCTGCCTGATCGTTTCTGTCAGTGTGTCAACACCTTCTTCGTTATGTGCGCCGTCCGCAAACACTAAAGGGCGGTTTTGAAGACGTTCAAACCGGCCCGGCCATGATGCTTTTTTCAGTCCGTTTCGCATTGCTTCTTCAGAAATCGCTGCGGCTCCCAGACGATTCATCCATTCAGCGGCCAATATCGCCAATGCCGCATTCTGCCTTTGGTGAATGCCGATCAGCGACGTTTGAATGTTTTCATAGCATTTCGTTTCCGTTTCCAGCGAAAAGCTTTCACCGGACGGAAGCGCCGCTTCATTAAACAGTCTGCACGTTTTATATAGTGACTGATACGGAGCCTGCTTTTTTTCGGCTTCCGCTTCAATAACGCCGAGTGCTTCCGGCTGATTGACGCCCGTAATGACCGGAATGGAATTTTTAATGATACCGGCTTTCTGCCCGGCGATCTCCTCGATGGTATTGCCTAAAATCGCCATATGGTCATGTCCGATACTTGTAATGACCGACAGGAGCGGATTCACAATATTGGTTGAATCAAATGTGCCGCCGAGCCCCGCTTCAAAAATGACAAAATCGATATCAGCCCGCTTCGCAAAATATAAAAATGCACACGCTGTAATGATTTCAAATTCTGTCACCGTTCCGGCATCGGTCTTATCAAGCTCATCGACTATCGGTTTTATGTCATTAACGAGTGTTCTCCATTCCTCATCAGAAATCGGCGTGCCGTTGACGCTGATACGCTCATTAAACGTAATAATGTAAGGCGATGTAAACGTGCCGACCGTATAACCGGCTTCTTGAAGCACGGAACGGATAAAAGCGACGGTCGATCCTTTGCCGTTTGTGCCCGCCACATGAATAGCGCGAATGTTCTTTTCCGGGTGTTCCAGTTTTTCCATCAGCTTTTCCATACGGAGAAGGCCCGGCTTAACGCCGAACTTGAGTCTGCCGTGAATCCAGCTGATCGCTTCTTTGTACGTATTAAACAATGAAATCCCCTCTTTTATACGACAAGGCGGTTTCTTAGGAAACCGCCCCGCTGTTTTATCAGCCTTTCAGCTCTGCAATCCGCTGCCGGACAGCTTCGCGTTTTGCCGTGTAGTCTTTCTCTTTTCCGCGTTCTTCTTCAATGACATGCTCAGGAGCTTTTTTAATGAATCCTTCGTTGCCGAGTTTTTTCTGAACGCGTTCGACTTCTTTTGTCAGCTTGTCGAATTCTTTTTGCAGACGGGCGATCTCCTCATCAATGTTAATCAGCCCTTCAAGCGGCAGAATGACTTCCGCTCCGGTGACGACCGCTGTCATCGCTTTGTCTGCTGCAGTGATATCCGTCCCGATTTTCAGCGTGCTCGGATTCGTAAAGCGTTCAACGTAAGAACGGTTCTTCTCAAGGCGGCCGGCAATGTCTTCGGTAGCTGTTTTAATGTAAAGCTCAACCTGCTTGCTCATCGGCGTGTTGACTTCGCTCCGGATATTGCGGACAGAACGGATTAATTCAACGAGCAGTTTCATATCCGCCGCTGCCTCTTTATCCGTATGCTCCGGCACCGGAACCGGCCAAGAGCTGATCGTGATTGACTCGCCTTCATGAGGAAGGTGCTGCCAGATTTCTTCCGTTAAGAATGGCATAAACGGGTGAAGAAGACGCATCGTCTGGTCAAGCACGTATGCCAGAACAGAACGGGTTGTTTTCTTCGCCGCTTCATCTTCCCCGTACAGCGGAAGCTTCGCCATTTCGATATACCAGTCGCACACATCGTCCCAGATAAAGTTGTACAGGTGGCGTCCGACTTCACCGAATTCATAACGATCCGCAAGCTGTGTTACGTCTTCTATCGTTTCATTCAGTCTTGTGAGGATCCACTTATCAGCAACTGATTTTTCACCGGACAGATCAAGCTCGTCATACGTCATGCCGTCCATGTTCATTAATGCAAAACGGGAGGCGTTCCAAATTTTATTTGCGAAGTTCCATGTGGATTCCACTTTTTCATAGCTGAAACGGAGATCCTGTCCCGGTGAACTTCCGGTTGCCAGGAAATAGCGCAGGGAATCCGCTCCGTACTTGTCGATGACATCCATCGGATCCACGCCGTTCCCAAGGGATTTACTCATTTTTCTGCCCTGCTCGTCACGGATTAAGCCGTGAATCAGCACGTCTTTGAACGGACGCTCGCCGGTAAACTCAAGGCCTTGGAAAATCATCCGGGATACCCAGAAGAAAATGATGTCATATCCCGTTACAAGAACATCGGTTGAGTAATACCGCATAAAGTCTTCAGCGTTTTCATCAGGCCAGCCCATTGTAGAAAACGGCCAAAGCGCGGAGCTGAACCATGTATCAAGCACATCTGAATCCTGTTCCCAATTTTCGCTGTCTTCAGGCGCCTCAAGGCCGACGTACACTTCTTTTGTTTCTTTGTGATACCAAGCCGGGATGCGGTGGCCCCACCACAGCTGACGGGAAATACACCAATCACGGATATTTTCCATCCAGTGCAGGTACGTTTTCTCGAACCGGTCAGGAACGAAGTGAACTTTCTCTTCTTTTGACTGAAGGTCAACCGCAGCATCGGCCAGCGGCTGCATTTTGACAAACCATTGTGTGGACAGGTACGGCTCAACAACGGCGCCGCTTCTCTCACTGTGGCCGACAGAATGCATATGGTCTTCGATTTTAAAGAGAACGCCGGATTCCTGAAGATCTTTGACGAGTTTTTTGCGGCATTCAAACCGGTCCATGCCGTTATATTGCAGCGCTTTTTCATTCATTGTTCCGTCTTCATTCATGACGAGAATCCGCTCTAAATTGTGGCGGTTTCCGAGTTCAAAGTCATTCGGATCATGGGCAGGCGTGATTTTAACGGCGCCTGATCCGAATTCCATATCAACATAATCATCGCCGACGATCGGAATTTCGCGGTTTGTAATCGGCAGAATCACCGTTTTGCCGATTAAGTGCTTGTAGCGCTCATCTTCAGGATGAACCGCGACAGCCGTGTCGCCAAGCATCGTTTCCGGACGGGTGGTCGCGATTTCAATTGAGCCTGAACCGTCTGCTAACGGGTAGCGCAAATGATAAAACGCGCCCTGTACGTCTTTGTAAATCACTTCAATATCGGATAAAGCCGTTTTTGTGGCAGGGTCCCAGTTGATGATATATTCGCCTCTGTAAATCAAGCCTTTCTCGTACAACTTGACGAATACTTCCCGCACGGCTTTGTTCAGCCCTTCATCAAGAGTGAAACGTTCACGTGAATAATCGAGTCCAAGTCCCATCTTGGCCCATTGGCTGCGGATGAAATCAGCATACTCTTCCTTCCACTTCCACGTTTCTTCCAGAAACTTTTCACGGCCGAGGTCATAACGGCTTGTGCCCTGTTCGCGGAGTTTCGCTTCGACTTTTGCCTGAGTGGCGATGCCGGCGTGATCCATGCCCGGAAGCCAGAGCACGTCATAGCCCTGCATGCGTTTCATACGCGTAACGATATCTTGCAGCGTCGTATCCCACGCATGTCCGAGGTGCAGCCTGCCCGTCACATTCGGCGGCGGAATGACGACAGAATACGGCTGTTTCGTTTGATCGCCGCCCGCTTCAAAATATTTTCCTTTCAGCCAAAAATCATAGCGGCCTTTTTCAATCGCAGACGGATCATATTTTGTCGGCATTGTTTGTTCATTTGTATCCATGATAACCCTCCAGCATGTTTAGAAATGGCTGAGCAACTAAAAAAGAGCCTTCATCCTGATAAAGGACGAAAAGCTCTTTCGCGGTACCACCTTTTTTCATGAACAGATTTGTTCATGCACTTAAACGGATAACGGGTGCGGCCCGAATTTCTCTACTGTATGTTCAAGAAATTATGCTCCCGGGCGACCTTCCAATGAGACGGCATAAGAAGCCTTTCAGCACAGTAGCTTCTCTCTCTTCATGCGTCTTTCTTGTACTCTTCCCGTTCAAAGCAGGTGTATTTATATCAGCTCATGATCTTATTTATTATGTTCTTTATTATAGTAAAAGTGTTTTTGATTCGTCAATCATCTTTTCCAAAAACCGCTGCCGTCATACATAAATGGGCATGCACCCCGCCCTTTCCCTTACATACGATACATAGAAAGGCGAATGTGAGGAGGAATTGCCCGTGAGAAAAAAATTCAATTCTTATTCGCTCCCCCAGTGGGCCAGACAGGTCCGCCTTGTATCCGCGCAAGTCATAATCCCGATTACGATCTTTCAGGGGATCAGGACGATTTTCTTTCCGACCACTTTTGATGTCCTGCTGCTTGCCATCCTGCTGTTTTTAGCGTGCGCCCTGCATTTGGAATGGATATAAAAAAACGAGTCCCGTTATGAAGAGGACTCGTTTTCCGCTTTTATTTTTTTCTCCCGTTCAATCTGATGAACCTTCATGAGAAAAGGCTCAACATTTTTCATCTGCCAAAACGCTCTTAATAATTGCGTGCACTCTTCTTTTTCAGAGCCCCTTTGGCCGGTCTGATACCGTTTCAGCACTTTGTACATGGCGGATGGATAAGCCATATAGCTGAGAAACAGGCTGATTTCCGCTTCACGGAGCGGGAATGATTTGTGATACGTATAAAACCAGTCCAGACATTCCGGGCATGCTTTCGGATAGCTTCTGAACATTCTGGAGTAAAAGCCGAGCAGGTCATTTTGCGGAGGGCCCAGCGCAGCTTTCTCGAAATTCGTGAAAAAGCCCGATCCCGCATCATTATACAGAAAGTGGCGGCTCGATAAGCTGCCGTGGTTGATCACCGCTCTCGTCTTGTCATGATCCTTTGCCGCGTCAAACCATTCTTCCAGACGTTCCAGAGCAAAATTGACGGCGGAAACCGTTTCTGTAAGATACGTAACAGCCTGCAGTTCAAAAGGTGAAAGATACCACTCTTTTTCCGCCCGGTCGGCGAATTGTTCATAGACAAGCTTATCATTTTCCCAATCTCTTTTCGTTGCTTCATAAAAGCCGCTGATATCTTCAGTCCGGATTTGGATGTCCCGCACAGTCGCAGAATGGAGCTTCGCGACCTCTTTAAAAAGGTAAACATGTTTTTGATCCCGTTCCTCTTCCTGATCGTACTGAAGCCAAGGCATTAAATAATAAGAATTCTCCGTCTGTCTTCCCGCAAAAAAATCGCCGGCATACGTGCGGCAGATCGGCACAAATGATCGGTAGCCTTTCTCCTCAATCTCAATCATAAGATCCGTAAATTCACTGCTGCGGGCCGGCTTGAGCTGTTTCAAAGCAAAAATGCCGTAGTTTGAGTAGACCTTCCAAACATGCGGGCTGACAGGCTCAATATACTCAGCCGCCAGCCCGTATTCCTGAAGCACTGATTGGACTGCTTCCATTCCATTCACCACATTTTTACGGCCTCTTTGTGCTTACGCATGGCTGTTATTATATTCAGGTATATACAGAAGCTGACCTTCTTCAAGCTCGTCATCAAACGATAAAGCATTCGTTCTGATGAGCTGCTGGGATGTTATGTCATATCGTTCACACACCCGGTCGATAGTATCTTGCTGCTGTACGATACAAATTTTCATTCTTGAAAACTTTTCTTCTTCCCTTGTAAATAATTTTGTCAAGTAATGAGAGTTGTCATTTTCCTTCTGCTCGGTTCCCGGTGCCGCTTCTTCATTCTTTCTTTCAGGCTTAAGCGGCTCAGGCTGTTCAGCTTGCGCCGGCTCCTCAGGCGGCAGTTTGGAAAACTGAAATGACAAATCGAGAGGCTTCCCGGTTTCCTCCTCCGGCGGCGCCATCTTCCTTACCTCAATTTCAAACCCTTCTTCATCCTGAGCCTCTTCTTCAAGCAGCTTAGGAGCGCTGTAAAACTCCTCTTCCTGCTGTTCCGGAACGAACTCGCGATAAACGGGCGCCTGCTCTTCTTGAAAAACCGCAGGCTCATCTTCGTCTTCTGCCGCCTCATGATCGCTCTGACGGAGAAGCGGCTCGGCCTCTGGCTGCTCTTCTTTTTGAAGGAAGGGCTGTTCCGCAATTTTTGGTTTTTCCGCATGCGGAGTCAGAGTGAACGCAGGGAAAACCGGTTCGATATCATCTTTTGGCTCTTCCTGGACTTCTGCTGAATCATCCTCAAATACAGGTTCATTCCTCACAGCCGACATGATTGCAGGCTCCTCAGCTTCTTCCGGCTCTTCTTCGTGTTGGAAGGAAACAGGAGGAGGAGGCTCAGTAAAGGAAACAGGTTTCGGCACCTCTTCCTGCTCCCTCAGAATCGGGGCAGTTTCTTGCTCTTCTTCTTCCTGCTCTCTCAAAATCGGGGCTGCTTCCTGTTCTTCTTCTTCCCGCTCCCTCAGAATCAGGGCTGCTTCCTGCTCTTCTTCTTCCCGTTCCCTCAGAATCGGGGCAGCTTCTTCCTCTTCTTCTTCCCGTTCCCTCAGAATCGGGGCTGCTTCCTGCTCTTCTTCCCGCTCCCTCAGAATCGGGGCTGCTTCCTGCTCTTCTTCTTCCCGTTCCCTCAGAATCGGGGCAGTTTCCTGCTCTTCTTCTTCCCGCTCCCTCAGAATCGGGGCAGTTTCCTGCTCTTCTTCCCGCTCCCTCAGAATCGGGGCTGCTTCCTGCTCTTCTTCCTCCCGTTCCCTCAGAATCGGGGCAGTTTCCTGCTCTTCTTCTTCCCGTTCCCTCAGAATCGGGACTGCTTCCTGCTCTTCTTCCCGCTCCCTCAGAATCGGGGCTGCTTCCTGCTCTTCTTCCTCCAGCCTGATTAAAGGCGGGATTTCTTCCTCGTTCTTCTCGGTTTCTTGTGCTGCTTCTTCTGATACAGTCAAAGGTATTTCAGGCTCATGGCGTATCATTAATTCTGGTTCGTTTTCGCCCTCAGAATGATGTCCGGCAAGATTGATCATTTCTTCTCTGGCAAATTCAGGCGCCACGTACAAAGGGATCTCCGGCTCTTTTGGCTCGGATTCCTCAAGCAGCCCTTCAATTGCCAAATCAGCTTGAATGGTTAAGATCCTTGAATCCGTCAGCTGATAATCAAAGGCATCAATAAATACGAAAACATCATTGAGGTGGCTCACTTTATTTTTCGGAATCGTAATGTCCACCGGGAAACAATGAATGAGCTCGGCCGTGCCATCCTCCCTCGCCCTCACTTCCTCTACATGCCTCAGCTCCCTATCAAGCTCTTCAAAATGACTGCTGTGATCTATGTTGTACTCGCCAGTAAGTTCTAGTGATCCTTTAATTGAGACATAATCATTTACTTCCTGCACCCTGATGTCAGGGTCTAATGAAATCGAAAGTAATTCAGAAACTTCCTGTCCTTTTTGGAAACAGATTGATTCTTCAACAGAAAATTGCAATCGGTGATTATGCGGCAAGTTCATATCCTCCTTTCATCTAATCCATACAATTAGATGTCACTAAAGGTGTATGCCGCAATCCGGGGAAATATGATAATGGAGGCATTGAAAAAAGCCGATACAAGTCTTGCTTGCATCGGCTTTTCTGTATCAGCGGCTGATCGCCTGGAACACTTTCTCAGCGGCTTGAATGGTATTTTCAATATCCTCCATTGTATGCGCAGTGGAGAGAAACAATCCTTCAAATTGAGACGGCGGCAGAAATACGCCTGCGTCAGCCATCCCTTTATAATATTTGGCGAACAGCTTTAAATCAGAAGATTTGGCTGCTTCATAGTTAATGACAGGCTCATTTGTGAAAAAGAAGCCGATCATTGAACCCGCCCGGTTAAACGTGTGCGGAATGCCATGTGCTTCAGCTGCTTTTGAAATGCCTTCTTCAAGCATATCGCCTTTTTTCACAAATTCTTGGTAAGATTCAGGTGTGAGCTGCTGTAACGTCTCAAGTCCCGCTGTCATGGCAAGAGGATTTCCTGACAATGTTCCCGCCTGGTAGATCGGACCGCTCGGCGCGATTCGTTCCATAATATCAGCTTTTCCGCCATACGCACCGACAGGAAGACCGCCGCCAATGACTTTGCCGAGACACGTTAAGTCAGGCGTCACGCCGAAATACCCTTGCGCACAGTTATAATCCACGCGAAAACCGGTCATGACCTCGTCAAAAATGAGCAGCGCGCCATACTGTTCCGTAATGTCGCGAAGTCCTTGTAAAAAGCCTTCCTGCGGCGGAACAACGCCCATATTGCCTGCTACCGGTTCAACAATGACCCCGGCAATATCTTCACCGTACTCCCGGAATGCGAGTGCAACGCTTTCCAAGTCGTTGTATGGAACAGTAATCGTATTCATTGCTATTCCTTCCGGCACGCCCGGGCTGTCCGGAAGGCCGAGTGTCGCCACTCCGGATCCCGCTTTGATCAGCAGCGAATCACCATGGCCGTGGTAACAGCCTTCGAATTTCAAAATTTTGTTGCGTCCGGTATATCCTCTTGCAAGACGCAGGGCGCTCATTGTCGCCTCTGTGCCGGAGCTGACCATCCGCACGATTTCAACAGACGGCACACGGTCAATGACCAATTTGGCCAGTTCGTTTTCCACTTCAGTAGATGCCCCGAAACTTGTCCCGTTCTCGGCTACTTTTTTCAGGCTTTCAACGACCCGGTCGTTCGTGTGGCCCAAAATGAGCGGCCCCCAGCTCAGGACGTAGTCGATATATTCATTGCCGTCAATATCAAAAATTTTCGATCCTTTTCCGCGCTGCATAAAGATCGGGTCCATATCAACTGATTTAAACGCGCGCACCGGGCTGTTCACTCCGCCCGGCATCAGTTTCTGCGCTTCTTTAAAAGCGGCTTTTGATTTTTCATAGCTTCTCATCTGCCTCAGCTCCCGTCAAATGAAATCGTTACTCAGCAAGCCATTTTGCTGCGTCTTTTGCATGATACGTCATAATCAGATCGGCTCCTGCACGTTTCATGCTCGTTAAAATTTCCAGCACCATTTCTTTTTCTTTAATCCAGCCGTTTTGGGCTGCCGCTTTCACCATGGAATACTCCCCGCTCACATTATATGCGACCAGCGGCAGGTGATGGCGGTTTTTCACATCACGCATAATATCTAAGTATGACATAGACGGTTTGACGATTAAAAAGTCAGCGCCTTCTGCCGCGTCTGATTCAGCCTCACGGAGCGCTTCCAAGCGGTTGGCCGGATCCATCTGATATGTTTTTCGGTCTCCGAACTGCGGCGTGCTGTCAGCCGCGTCGCGGAACGGACCGTAAAATTCACTTGAATATTTCACGGCATAAGACATGATCGGAATATTCGTGAATCCTTCTTTGTCGAGCGCTTCCCTGATCACTGTGACAAAACCGTCCATCATATTTGAAGGAGCGATGATGTCAGCGCCGGCTTTGGCCTGGCTGACGGCTGTCTGCGCCAGCAGCTCAAGCGACTCGTCATTTAAGATTTCTCCGTCTCTCACGACGCCGCAATGGCCGTGATCCGTGTATTCACAGAGGCATGTATCAGCGATTACGATCATTTCAGGATAATGCTTTTTAATTTCAGCAATCCCTTTCTGCACAATGCCGTGATCATGAAAAGCCTGGGTTCCGCAGGCGTCTTTTTCTTCCGGCACGCCGAAAACGATGACCGACTTAATGCCGAGCGATATCAGCTCAGCCATTTCATCCTTTAACAAATCGAGTGATACATGATAAACCCCCGGCATGGAAGGAACTTCTTTTTTTCCTTCGAGTCCTTCAACGACAAATAACGGGTAAATAAAATCTGAAGGGTGAAGACGTGTTTCTTTTACTAAATCTCTCATCGCAGCGTTCGCGCGCAAACGGCGGTGTCTGTTAAATGTTTGATTCATCATTATCAATCCTTTCCCGACATGCTGCACATGACGTCCAGCATGCCTTCAATCGTATAAGTGACAGGCACATGGGATGAGATCCCGTATTCCAAGAGCGCTTTCTCTGTCAAAGGGCCGATGCTGATATAGCTCGCACCGCTGTTTTCCCACGCTTTTTCCCCGTCTCCGACCGCGTGCATAAACGTATGCACCGCCGATGAGCTGGTAAACGTAATAAAATCAAAATGAGAGCGGGATGCAGCCAGTCTCAGCTCGTCCATGCCTTTTTCATCCTGAATGGTATTGTATAACACCCATTCCCTTATTTGATAGCCAAGCGGCTCAAGCTCCGCTTTTATGACATCGCGTGATAAATTGCCCTTTATCACTGAAATGGGTTCGGCAGCTGATGCGTGCCGTTTTAAAGTATCAGCCAGACATTCCGCCACATACTCGTCAGGCATCGCATCCGTCCGGGCTCCCCGCTCTTTCAGGGCGCGCGCAGTCTTTTCACCGACGGCTGCGATTTTTTTCCGTCCCGAAAGCGCAAGACCGTGACGATCAAGATAGGAAAAAAAGAACCGGACACCGTTTACGCTTGTAAACACAAGCCATCCCGGCTCAGAAAGGTCTTCCCGGAGACTGTCCGCACATTCATCCGGGAGTGCTTCCTGAAAAGCGATCAGCGAAGCGGAAACAGCCGTTCCGCCGAGCGCCTCTACTTTTTTTCGGAACGGTGCGGCCTGTCTTTTGTTCCGGGTGACAAGCACGGTCTTTCCTTGTAAAGGAAGGTCATTTGCCATCCTGATCGAGCTCCTGTTTTACACTGTCGATTAATGCTTTGGCTCCTTTTTCAGACATCATCGCCGCACAGCGTTTTCCGATTTCTTCCGGATCATGTCCCGCCGCTGTTTCTTTATAAATCGTCTTTCCGTCCGGAGACGCGACAAGACCGACCAATTCAACCTCATCCCGGTCATTGACGGACGCATACCCGGCTATCGGCACTTGGCAGCCGCCTTCCATCGCGTGTAAGAAAGCCCGTTCGGCTGCCACCGTGCGCTGCGTATACTCATCGGTAAATTGCGCAAACAGCTTCAAAAGCTCCTCATCCGACTCTCTGCATTCAATGGCAAGAGCGCCTTGGCCGACCGCAGGCAGACAGCGGTCCGGTTCGAGAAATTCAGATACGACATCATCTTTCCAGCCCATTCTCGAAAGCCCCGCAGCCGCTAAAATAATAGCATCGTAATCTTCCGTTTCAAGCTTTTGAAGTCTCGTATCGATATTGCCTCTGATCCACTTAATTGTAAGGTCAGGGCGTTCAGCAAGAATCTGGGCGCTTCTTCTTAAACTGCTGGTGCCGATGATGCCCCCTTCTTTTATGTCGTCCAGCTTTTGATGCCCCTTTGAAATCAGCGCATCACGCGGATCCTCACGTTTCGGTATGCAGCCTATGACAAGACCCTCAGGCAAAACGGCGGGCATGTCTTTCATGCTGTGAACCGCCATATCAATCTCCTGATGCAGCAGCGCCTGTTCAATCTCTTTGACAAACAAACCTTTGCCGCCCACTTTTGACAGCGTAACATCGAGGATGCGGTCGCCTTTTGTGACAATCTCCCGGATTTCAAAGTTATAGGAAGGGTTCAATTCCTTCAATTTGTTAATCACCCATTTTGTCTGGGTCATAGCCAGTTTGCTCCGTCTGGAACCTACCTTAATCGTTCTCATTTTCTTTCCTCCCGAATCTGTTTGGGCGCGTGCGTTAACTGAACCAATGGAATTGCGACAGGCTTCCGAGCAGGAAGTAATTAATCATCAGCACGAGAAAACATGCTGAATTCCATAACGCCGCCACTTTTCCCTGCAGTTCCTTAATCATTCTGATATATAAATAGTAGCTGTATAAAAGCAGCACAATAAACGAACCGAGCACTTTTGAATCAAACCAGTACAGCGTTTCCAGCGACACATACGCCCAGATCACGCCTAATATCAGGCTCAACAGCAGCATCGGAACCCCGATGACATTTAAAACGTAAGCCATATAATCAAGTTTTGACAAATCTTCAATTCTCAACAGCCATTTTCCCCACTTTTTCTTCTTTAATAAAGAATATTGAAACTGATAAAGAAGCGAAAAAACAAAAGAAAGGGAAAAAGCGCCGTAAGACAGAATCGCCATTGTAATATGAATGACCAAAAGCTCTGAGACCAGCTGGCCGGAAAAAGCGGCCGAATGCTGATCCGTCGGTGAAAACGTATGGATCGCAATCATCGAGAAACCGATGACATTCGTGAAAAACACGATAAAATCAACGCGCAGAATCTGCGTGACCACAAGTGAGAGCGTGACAAGCACCCACGCATAAAAGTAAAGGGCCTCCGTAATATTCAAGACCGGAAATCTGCCCGTCTGCCACATGAAATAAGAAAGATAGACGGTTTGCAGAGTCCAGACAATAGAAAGCAACCAGAAGGCCATTTTCCCAGCCTTCCGGTTGTGTTGAAGAAAATCTATAAAGTAAAAAAGGACGCTGACTGCATAAATAACAATTGTCGCTTCATTAAGTCTTGCCATTGCTGTATCAATCATACAGCCCTCACTCACTTACAAGCGGACGTAAGCCCGTTTTTGCTTCTGCCTTTTGAAACGAATGAACCGTCTGGCGGTTATCCAGGCTTTTGTCCAGCTGGCGGCCGGCCTCTTCCTCAATATCGAAAATCTGCATAAACAGCTTCAGCTTTTCATCTGAATCCGCTTCAGCCGCAAGCTCTTTCGCTTTCAGAATCGGGTCGCGCAACATTTGGTTAATGATGCTTTTCGTATGTTTGCTGAGAAGTTTTTTCTCTCTTACCGTCAGATGAGGCAGCTTACGCTCAATGCTCTGCATCGTATCGGACTGGATGGACAGCGCCTTTTCACGCAGCGCCGAAATGACCGGCACAACGCCGAGCGTATTAAGCCACTGCTTAAACTCAACAATTGCCGCTTCAATAAACAGCTCGACTTTTTCAGCGGTTTCACGGCGTTCTTGTAAGTTGGCTTCAACGATTCCTTCAAGGTCATCAATATCATACAGAAAAACACCTTCAAGATCGTTCAGCGCCGGATCGAGGTCCCTCGGCACAGCGATATCCACCATAAATAACGGGCGGCCTTTCCGCTGTCTGCCCGCTCTCTCCATCATTTCTTTAGACACGACGAAATCACTTGCGCCTGTCGAACTGATTAAAATATCAGCTTCAGCAAGTGCATGTTCAAGCTGGTTTAAGCTGCGCGCTTCTCCGGAGAAACGGTCAGCAAGCGCTTTTGCCTTCAAAAACGTTCTGTTGATGACCGTTACTTTGCCGATACCCTGACCGTGCAGGTTTTCTGCGGCGAGCTCGCCCATTTTTCCCGCACCGAGAATCAAAATGTGCTTATTTGACAATGAGCCGAAGATTTTTTTCGCGAGTTCAACGGCGGCGTAACTGACGGAAACGGCATTGGCGCCAATATCGGTTTCGGCATGCGTGCGTTTGCCGACGGTCACCGCCTGTTTAAACAGCTCATTGAAAATGGTGCCGATCGTCTTTTCTGCCTGCGCCGTTTTAAAGCTCGAGCGGACCTGGCCGAGTATTTGCGTTTCTCCGATGACCATGGAATCCAAACCGCACGCCACACGGAATAAATGCTCGATCGCCGCGTCGCTCTCATAAAATTTCAGAAACGGAGACAGCTCTTCTTTCGGCAGCGAGAACCATTCGGATAAAAATGTCTTTATATAATAACGGCCGGTATGAAGCTGGTCGACCACCGCATATATTTCGGTGCGGTTGCAGGTTGACACGATAATGTTTTCAAGAACGCTTTTTTCTTCTTTTAAACGGAGCATCGCTTCTGCAAGCTCATCCGGCTGAAAACTTATTTTTTCGCGTATTTCAATAGGGGCGGATTTATAATCTACTCCCACAACAAGAATATGCATCGCTTTCATGCACCCCCGTACATCGCAATTTATTTATAATCATTCTAACATAGAATTTATTATTTAGAATGATTATAACATAGTTTCTTCGGAAAAAATGTGAACAGATTTCAAAAATGTTGTGCTATAGTATAAAAAGCTCGTTTCCACTGTAATCATCATACTAAAAATCCTTTACTGCGGGTAGGTGACAGGATGAAAAAAACATCAATTTTATTACCGGGACTTCTGCTTGCCGCTTCATTATTCGCATGGCTTCAGAGCGGACAGGTTCACCTGTTTGCGAATCAGGGGGAATGGCCGGTGCTCCTTATGCTCTTGGGCGCCATGCTCTCGTACCAGGGCAAAAAGGAAGCGGCCGGGCCTCACGTCCTGATCGGCATGCTTCTTTTCGGCATAGGTTTACACTTTTTCGCCAAACCTGAGCTCTCATGGTGGCCGGGAGATTTTGAAATGATTCTCTTCGTCTTCGGATTCTCCTTATTTGCGGCAGCCAGAAAAGAATATGTATACGAAGCGGTTGCCATGATTGGTTTTTCCCTCTTTTTATACTTCTTTAAACAAATTACGGCATGGCTGGAGTCCGTCCATATTCCGACGGAACACTTCAAAACATACTGGCCGTATGTTTTCATCGGAATCAGCCTTTTATTATTGTTTATCAAGCGGAACAAAACTATACGATAAAACCCAAAACGCACTGCGTTTTGGGTTTTTCATTACCGGCTGATCATTTTTTTAATGGCTCCCCATGCTTCATCTTTGCCTTTTTTCGTTTCAGAGGAAAATAAAATCAGCTCATCTTCAGGATCCATATCAAGCGTCTGTTTGACAACCTTTAAGTGCTTGTCCCATTTTCCTTTTGGAATCTTATCCGCTTTTGTCGCGATAACGATGACGGGAATGCCGTAATACTTCAGGAATTCATACATGTTCACGTCTTCAGCAGACGGCGCGTGCCTGAGGTCGACAATCTGCACGCAGGCTTTCAGCTCTTCACGGGTCGTCATATAGGTTTCAATCATTCTCCCCCATGCTTCCCGCTCGCTTTTGGAAACTTTCGCAAATCCGTACCCGGGAACGTCGACAAAATGCAATTCATCATTGATGATGTAAAAGTTTAAGGTCTGTGTTTTCCCCGGTTTTGATGACGTTCTGGCCAAGTTTTTCCGATTGATTAATGAATTGATAAAAGATGACTTTCCTACATTTGATCTTCCCGCCAGCGCGATTTCCGGAAGCCCCCCATTAGGGTACTGTTCGGGTTTGACCGCGCTGATCACGATTTCTGACTTTGTGACTTTCATTTCTTCTCTCCTACTAAGGCATGTTCCAAAACGTCATCCAGGTGAGAAACGAATATAAACTTCAGTCCTTCTCTGACGCTTTCCGGAATATCCTCTATATCTTTTTCGTTATCTTTAGGCGCAATAATAGTAGTCAGGCCCGCTCTGTGCGCACCGAGCGCCTTTTCTTTCAGTCCGCCGATCGGAAGCACGCGGCCCCGCAGCGTGATTTCTCCCGTCATACCGACTTCGCGTTTTACCGCACGGTCCGTTAATGCTGAAACGAGCGCCGTGGCCATCGTAATTCCGGCAGAAGGGCCGTCTTTCGGCACCGCTCCTTCAGGGACATGGATATGAATGTCATACTTCTCATGGAATTTCGGGTCGATTCCGAACTGTTCCGCTTTCGAGCGGACATAACTGAAAGCGGCCTGCGCTGATTCCCGCATGACATCTCCTAGCTTCCCGGTCAGAATCAGCTTTCCTTTTCCCGGCGACAATGACACTTCGATTGACAGCGTATCTCCGCCGACCGTCGTATACGCGAGCCCCGTGACAACCCCGATTTGATCTTCGGTTTCCGCCTGTCCGTATCTGAATATCCGTTTTCCGAGATAGTCGGCCAGATTTTTCTCTGTAACGGTAATGCGTTTTCTCTCCTCAGACACAATGGCTTTTGCAGCCTTTCGGCAAATGGCGGCAATCTGGCGTTCAAGCGTTCTCACGCCGGCTTCCCTCGTATAGTAGCGGATGATGTCCGTAATCGCCTGATCCCGAATCTGCAGGTTGCTCTTTGTGAGCCCGTGCTCTTTGATTTGTTTCGGAAGCAGGTGGTCTTTCACGATCTCCAGCTTTTCGTTTTCAGTGTAGCCTGACAGGCTGATAATCTCCATTCTGTCTCTGAGAGGTCCCGGTATGGAAGCAAGGTTATTCGCAGTCGCGATAAACAGCACTTTCGATAAATCGAACGTCTCTTCAATATAGTGGTCGCTGAATGTGCTGTTTTGTTCCGGATCCAGCACCTCAAGCATCGCTGAAGACGGATCGCCTCTGAAATCAGACGACATTTTGTCGATCTCATCCAGGAGAAAGACCGGATTTTGTTTGCCGGCTTTTTTCATCCCCTGTATAATACGGCCCGGCATCGCTCCGACGTATGTGCGCCGGTGCCCGCGGATTTCAGACTCATCGCGCACTCCGCCCAGTGAAATTCTCACAAAACGGCGCCCCATGCTCGTACTGATTGATTTTGCAAGAGATGTTTTACCGACTCCCGGAGGTCCGGCCAGACAAAGAATCGGCCCTTTCAGCGTTTTCGTCAGCTGTTTCACGGCCAAATACTCCAAAATCCGCTCTTTCACTTTCTCTAAGCCGTGGTGCTCTTTATCTAAGATTTCCCCGGCTTTTTTAATATCAAGTTTATCTTCTGTTTCATCCGACCACGGAAGGGCGATGAGCCAGTCAATATAGTTGCGGATAACAGAGCTTTCCGCTGAGCTTGACGGCACTTTTTCGTAACGGCTTAATTCCTTAAGCGCCGTTTCTTTGACACGCTCAGGCATGCCTGCTTCTTCTATCTTTTCCGTGAGCGACTGAACTTCGCCGGTTTTTCCTTCTTTGTCGCCAAGCTCCTTCTGAATGGCTTTCATCTGTTCACGCAAGTAGTATTCCTTTTGAGTGCGTTCCATCGAACGTTTGACGCGCTGACCGATTTTTTTCTCAATCTCCAGCACTTCTTTTTCGTTATGAATGGAACGGATGACCTTATTCAGACGTTCTTTAATATCCGCCGTTTCTAAAATGTCCTGCTTGTCCTTTAATTTCAGCGGGAGATGAGAAGCGACGATATCCGCCATTCTGCCGGGCTCTTCAATATCAGTCACAGCCGCATACGTTTCTGCGGAGATTTTTTTAGAAATTTTTATGTACTGGTCAAAATGGTCCAGCAGCGTCCGCATAAGCGCTTCGTCTTCCACGTCTTTTGAATCATCCTCATGCATCAGCTGTATATCGACCGAAGTATAATCTTCGAGCTCGGTGTATTCAAGGATCTGCGCCCGCTGAATTCCTTCTACAAGCACTCTGATCGTACCGTTGGGCAGCTTCAGCATCTGTTTAATTTTTGTATAAGTGCCGACGGCGAAAATATCCTCTTCACCCGGTTCGTCTATCGAAATATCCTGCTGAGTGGCTAAAAAAATCATATGATCATGCATCATTGCCTGTTCAAGAGCCTGAACCGACTTGTCACGGCCTACATCTAAATGTAAAACCATTGTCGGGTATACCAATAAGCCTCTTAAAGGGAGGAGCGGGATGCTGCGTTTTGTATCTTCTGCCATGTGACTGACACCTCCGTGACTTTAGTATGAACCATTATAATACAACTTTTTCATCGTTGTACAATTCCGGGATCGGGCAAAATCGGCTTATCCGCCTGCCCTGTATATAAAACAGTCTCTTCGTAGTATACCCTTTCTTTCTGTTCTGAAAAAGGAAAAGATGTCCTCCATAAAAAAACCCCATTATAAAAATGGGGTTTATACGGATTCTTTATTCATTTGGATATCAAACGGTTTTTGTTCAGAAGGAGGGTCAACCAATATGACGTCCAGCACTTCCTGGAACGTTTTTACCGCTTTAATGGTGATTCCGTCTATTCGTTTCAGAATGGACTGCTGATTTTCATATGGGATAATGACCGTTTTTGCTCCGGCCTGTTTTGCGGCTTTAATTTTCGGAATGACGCCGCCGATCGGTTTGACAAGCCCCGTCAGGCTGATTTCTCCCGTCATCGCCACCGTATGGTCGATCGGGATGCGGTGAATCGCGGAAAAAATCCCCGCGGCCATCGCGATACCTGCTGAAGGTCCGTCAATCGGGCCTCCGCCCGGAAAATTGACGTGAATGTCATAGTCTGAAGGTTTGATGCCCATTGTGCGCAGAACCGTCAGAACATTTTCCACAGATCCCTTCGCCATGCTTTTGCGGCGGATCGACTTCGATTGGCTGCCGATGCTTTCTTCCTCTGCAATTCCCGTGATATTCAGGCTTCCTTTGTCCTGCGCAGGTGTGACATTCACTTCGATTTCCAGCAATGCGCCGCTGTTCGGCCCGTAGACAGCAAGTCCGTTCACGATGCCGACTTGCGGTTCATCGGCGATTTTCTGCTCATTTTTAGGTGTAAGCTGACTGGAATGAACAACCCATTCTATATCTTCTGTCGTAATTTCTTGTCTGTCCTCAGTCACCGCCATGCCGGCGGCGATCTGGATCATATTGACGGCTTCACGTCCGTTTCTCGTATATGTGGTCAGCACACTGAGAGCTTCGTCAGAAATCTCTTTCTGAATTTTGTCGGCTGCTTTTTTCGCAACGATTTTAAGTTCATCCTTTTCCAGCTCGCGGAAAAATACTTCAAGACAGCGCGAACGGATGGCCGGCGGAATTTCATTCGGCATTCTCGTTGTCGCTCCGATCAAACGGAAATCTGCCGGAAGCCCATTTTGAAAAATATCATGAATGTGATTCGGTATTTGCGTATTTTCTTCACTGTAATACGCACTGTCTAAAAATACTTTTCGATCTTCAAGCACCTTCAGCATTTTATTCATCTGAATCGGATGAAGCTCACCGATTTCATCAATAAACAATACCCCGCCGTGAGCATGGGTCACAGCCCCCTGTTTCGGCTGCGGAATGCCTGCTTGGCCCATCGCACCCGCTCCCTGATAAATCGGATCATGCACTGAACCGATAAGCGGATCGGCAATCCCCCGTTCATCAAACCGCGCGGTCGTCGCATCAAGTTCAACAAAAACAGCCTGCTTTTGAAACGGTGACTGTTTATGTTTTTTCGCTTCTTCCAATACCAGCCGCGCCGCAGCCGTTTTTCCGACTCCCGGAGGACCGTAAATAATGACGTGCTGCGGGTTCGGTCCGCAAAGCGCTGCTTTTAACGCTTTAATTCCGTCTTCCTGGCCGACAATGTCCTGAAAGCTTTTCGGCCGCACCTTTTCTGATAAAGGTTCTGATAAACTGATGGCGCGCATTTTGCGCAGCTGTTCCATTTCTTTTTTTGATTCTTTATCTATCGTCACTTTTTGTGTACGCTGGTTTTTGAGCAGATTCCAAAAATATAATCCGATGACTATCCCGAAAAACAGCTGTACAAATAATGCGATCCCTGTCCAACTCATGCTGGTCCCTCCTGAAAAAACAATTTATGTATCCAATTCATTCCTCTGTCCGCTAGTATCTCCCAGCAAAGCCCGGAATAAACATTTTCAGAAGGGTCAGGACAAGAAAAAAACCTCCTGATCAATTCGAGTCAGGAGGTTTTGTCATGTTATGCTGATGTTTTATCTTGGCCGACAACTGTGCCGTCTTTTAATACAAGACGCGGTGCTTCACCGTCTGCGACTGTCGCTCCGGTAATGACACATTTTTCAATATCATCGCGGGACGGCAGATCAAACATCACGTCAAGCATGATGCCTTCAATGATAGAACGCAGGCCGCGTGCGCCTGTTTTACGCTCGATCGCTTTTTTCGCAATTTCAGATAATGCCTCGTCTTCAAATTCAAGCTCGACATCATCAAGTTCTAACATTTTCTTGTATTGTTTGACGAGTGCGTTTTTCGGTTTAGTCAGAATTTCAACCAGTGCCGTTTCGTCAAGCTGCTCAAGGCTTGCAATGACAGGAAGACGGCCGATGAATTCAGGAATCAGACCGAAACGGAGCAAGTCTTCCGGAAGAACTTTAGAAAGCAGTTCTTCTTTTTCCAGGTCTGCCGCTTTATTATCTGAGCCGAAACCGATGACTTTTTGTCCGAGACGGCGTTTGATAATTTGTTCAATGCCGTCAAATGCACCGCCGCAAATGAACAGAATATTCGTCGTATCGATCTGGATGAATTCCTGATGTGGATGTTTGCGTCCTCCTTGAGGCGGCACGCTTGCAACCGTTCCTTCAAGAATTTTCAGCAGCGCCTGCTGAACGCCTTCGCCTGATACGTCGCGTGTAATGGACGGGTTTTCAGATTTTCGCGCTACTTTATCGATTTCATCGATATAAATAATGCCTTTTTCTGCTTTTTCCACATCATAGTCTGCTGCCTGAATCAGCTTGAGGAGGATGTTTTCTACGTCCTCACCGACATATCCGGCTTCAGTCAGAGATGTAGCGTCCGCGATCGCAAACGGCACGTTCAGAATACGCGCAAGCGTCTGGGCAAGAAGTGTTTTCCCGCTTCCAGTCGGTCCGATTAAAGAAATATTACTTTTAGAAAGCTCGACATCATCCACTTTACTGTTGGAATTGATGCGTTTGTAATGGTTGTATACCGCAACCGCAAGTGATTTCTTCGCCTGATCCTGTCCGATGACATATTCATTCAGAATCTCACGGATTTCCTGCGGCTTCGGAACGTCTTTAAATTCGACTTCTTCTTCCGTACCAAGCTCTTCCTCTACGATTTCTGTACAGAGCTCAATACATTCGTCGCATATATATACACCCGGTCCTGCAACCAGCTTACGAACCTGATCTTGCGTTTTTCCGCAGAACGAGCATTTCAATTGTCCTTTTTCCTCGTTGAATTTAAACATTCTTTCACCCCTTAATCTTGTCTCACTTTTTCTTTTACCTGAAGGGCAAAAGAAAACGGTTCTTGCTACGATCGAGTATGTATTGCATTTTACCATACTTTCCAGTAAGACGGTAACAATGTGTTTCGCACTTGCACATTCTATATGTATGACGAAAAACAGCCCGGCAATGACTATCTTGCCCCAAGAAAAAGAGTTATATCATAATTGTACAAAACAAGGCACGAATTAATCGCGCCCTGTTTTATTATGTCTATTATTATGAACCATATTAACGGTTTTCTACAAGAAAATCAATTGCTTTTCGAACTTTTAAATCTTCTTTCATCGCGTCAGTTGAACCGATTGCCTGCTTGATGTTTTCAACCGGCATGTTGTAAGCTTCAGCCATTTTAGTCAGCTCAGCTTCAACTTCTTCGTCTGTTACTTCAAGGTTTTCAGCTTGAGCGATCGCTTCAAGAGTCAGGTTTGATTTTACGCGTTTTGCGGCATCTTCTTTCATTTGCTCTTTTAACGCGTTTTCGTCTTGGCCTGAGAATTGAGTGTAAAGCTCAAGGTTCATGCCTTGCATTTGCAGACGCTGTTCGAATTCTTTCAGCATGCGGTCAAGCTCAGTGTCGATCATCGCTTGAGGAACATCAGCTTCAGCGTTTTCAGATGCTTTCAGAACAAGCTCTTCACGCAATTTAGCGTCAGCTTCGTTTTCTTTTGCTTCTTCAAGGCGTTTTTTTGTTTTCTCAGTTAATTCAGCAAGCGTTTCAACTTCTTCGTCAATGTCTTTTGCGAATTCGTCGTTAAGCTCAGGAAGCTCTTTCGCTTTGATTTCATGAATTTTCACTTTGAAAACAGCCGGTTTTCCAGCAAGCTCTTCAGCGTGGTACTCTTCAGGGAATGTTACTTCAACATCCTTTTCAGCTCCTGCTTCAAGGCCTGTTAACTGCTCTTCGAAGCCCGGGATGAATGAACCTGATCCTACTTCAAGTGAGTAGTTCTCAGCTTTTCCGCCTTCAAACGCTTCGCCGTCAACAAAACCTTCGAAGTCAAGAACGACTGTATCGCCGTTTTCAACAGCGCCTTCTTCTTTCACGACAAGCTCAGCCTGACGCTCTTGAAGCGCTTTAAGTTCGTTTTGTACATCTTCGTCAGTAACGGCAGTGTCATCTTTTTCGATTCCTAAGCCTTTGTAGTCGCCAAGTTTCACTTCCGGTTTTACAGTCACTTTTGCAGTGAAAATCAAGCTTTCGCCTTTTTCGATTTTTTCAACATCGATTTCAGGGCGGTCTACAGGTTCAATGCCGGCTTCTTCAACCGCTTTAGGGTATTCTACAGGAAGTAAAATATCTAAAGCATCCTGGTAAAGAGCTTCAACGCCGAAACGCTGTTCGAATAAACCGCGGGGAACTTTCCCTTTACGGAATCCAGGAATAGAAACCTGTTTTACTACTTTTTTAAATGCATCATCAAGAGCTGTTTTGAACGTATCCGCATCAACTTCAACCGTTAATACGCCTTCGTTGCCTTCTTGTTTTTCCCATTTTACAGACATGTGTTTCCCTCCAAAAATCTATTCAGGTTGTGTCGGTCTTCCATTCTAAAGCAATCCGCGGCTTTGTCAAAGAAAAAACCGCTTTGAATCAGAATCATTATGTAATGAACTGGCAGCCTGTCCAACCGTAATTCTCATTTCAGTTAAACCGCTATACATAAATACAACCACTATATTATAACATAACGCCTACCGCTTTCAACTATATGGTGTGATTTACAAATAAGAAATTTCTTCAATATCCTTAATCATCGTGCAGGCTTCTTCAAGTTCGCGGCTGTCAAACTCGTACATCATATGAAGTTCCTCCGGCTCAATGTCAATACCGTGCATCTCGTAACCGACCTTATGAAGCGCCGCCGCCCATAAATCTGCGTTCAAAAACTTCGGCATAAAAGGGTGCAGGACGTACAGATGCCTTCTCCACAGCTCCTCGACGGCAGCGTATAATGTAGGGTTTTCATTGCCGAGCGTTTCATCAAGCACCCGTAGAACGCGATGCAAAACCGGAGCCGCATCAGGCTGAACCGTTTCACTCGGAACCGCGGTCATTGAATCGCCGAATTTTGTAATATGAACCGGCTTGCTGTAGTCATGCTCCGCCATCAGCGTCAAAATCATCGTCTTGATAAGCGGATGTGCGCCCGGATCTTGAAGAATCGTTTTTAAGAGACCCGTGTATTTTGCAATATTGCGGTCTTTGAGAGAATGAATCAGATTCATTTGTTCAGCGGGGCTGTTCAGCACTTTTTCCGCATCAAGAATGTCCTCGTATTCCTCCTCCCACGCTTCATCCTGCTGGTCGGGATCGGTCATTTTGCGGCTGAATTCGAGCAGCCGGTAGAATTGCTCCGCACTTTCTGCGGGCAGCTGGTTTTCTTCCAGCACAGCTTCAATCGTGCTTTTGACTTCTTCATATTGTTTCAGCTGAATTAAAATGGTCATGTACACCTGCAGTACGGTGAAATAATGGCCGTACCCTTCATTCAGCATTTTCTCGCAAACTTGTTTTGCTTCTTCCAATTCCCCGAGTTCCAGAAAACAAATCGCCATGCCTAAATGTACGTCGGACTCGGTATCGCCGTGGCTTACCGCCTCTGAGAACAGTTCGAGGGCCTCCTGATACTGTTTATCCTTCATGGCGGCCATCCCTTTATCAACCAAGCGTTCTTTCAGACGGGGGAAAGGAATGATATCAGCTTTTTTCTTGTCATGCGTCATACTTTATTTCCTTTCAGGCGCTATTTTTTTCAAGTGTATCAACACGCGTCAGGAAACACAAGAAAGGATGGCGCGCACGGTAAAAAAAGCCGCCGGACAGATGCCGGTCGGCTTTTTTCAGGCTTGAAGCCAAGAACTTCTTTTCGATTCAAACTGCTGAATGTCGTCCTCCAGCAGAAGCGTTAATGAAATTTCATCATAACCGTTGATCAGCATTTCCTTCCAGTGAGGATCGACTTCAAATGAAATCTCTTTTCCTTCACTGTCGTGAATGAGCTGGTTTTCCAAATCAACCGTCATGTTAAGAGACTGATTTTCATATTGACCGGCGAGTTTTTTCCACTGATCATACGGCATACGGATGGGAAGCATACCGTTTTTAAAACAGTTTTGATGAAAAATATCGGCAAATGACGGAGCAATGATGATTTTGAAGCCGTAATCATCCAGCGCCCAAGGAGCGTGCTCACGGGATGATCCGCAGCCGAAATTCTCTCCGGCAATTAATATGGACGTGCCTTCATAGACTTTGCGGTTTAATTCAAATTCAGGATCAGGCTCACCGTTCTCAAGGTATCTCCAATCAAAAAACGCGAATCTGCCGTATCCTGTTCTTTCAATTCTTTTCAAAAACTGTTTCGGAATAATCTGGTCCGTATCGACGTTGATCCGGTTTAAGACAGCCGCTTTTCCCGTATGCGTTTTTAAAGGTTCCATCTTTTTGCGCACTCCTTACACAACTGTTTTTTCTTGATAAAACTTTCTTACATCGACGAAATGCCCGTGAATGGCTGCCATTGCCGCCATCGCCGGACTGACAAGGTGTGTTCTCGCGCCTTTTCCCTGTCTGCCTTCGAAGTTGCGGTTGGAAGTGGAAGCGCATCGTTCCCCTTCAGGCACGACATCATTGTTCATACTGAGGCACATGCTGCAGCCTGATTCTCTCCATTCAAATCCGGCCTCGAGAAACACGCGGTGCAGCCCTTCTTCTTCGGCCTGCTGTTTCACGCTTTGAGAACCCGGCACTACAATGGCTCTGACGCTGTCGGCGACTTTTCGGCCTTTGATCATATCCGCAGCCTGGCGAAGATCGGTCATCCGCGAATTTGTACAGGAGCCGATAAACACATGCTCGACTTTAATATCTTCAATTTTTTGATTCGGTGAGATTCCCATGTATTCGTACGCGCGGATGGCTTCTTTTTTACCGTCTTCAGAATCAATCGTTTCCGGCGCCGGTATTTGGGCATCGACCGGGAGAACCATGCCGGGATTGACGCCCCATGTTACCATTGGAGAAATCTCGCTGCCGTCTAACACGATGGAATGATCGTATACGGCGCCCGGATCGGTTTTTAACGCTTTCCATTCTGCGGCGGCTTTGTCAAACTCTTCGCCTTTTGGCGCGTATTTACGGTTTTTACAGTATTCAATCGTCGTGTCATCAGGAGCGATCAGTCCCGCCCGTGCTCCCGCTTCTATTGACATATTGCAGACGGTCATGCGTTCGTCCATAGACATGTTTCTGAATACTTCCCCGGTGTATTCAATAACATATCCGGTACCGAATCTCACCCCGTATTTTCCGATGACCGACAAGATGACATCCTTCGCGGTCACTCCTTTTTGGAGCGTTCCGTCAACGCGGATTTCAAGCGTTTTCGGCCGCTGCTGCCATAATGTCTGTGTGGAAAGAACATGTTCCACCTCACTTGTGCCGATACCGAAGGCAAGCGCTCCGAACGCGCCGTGAGTCGATGTATGGCTGTCTCCGCAAACGATCGTTTTCCCCGGTAGTGTCAGACCAAGCTCAGGTCCGACTACGTGAACGATCCCCTGGTCTGCGCTGTGAAGATCCGCAAGACGGACGCCGAACTCCTCGCAATTCCGTTCAAGCGCGGTTACTTGGCGCTTTGCGACTTCATCTTTAATGTCAAAACGGTTGACGGTCGGAATATTGTGGTCCATCGTCGCGAATGTGTTCTGCGGCCGTCTGACCTTTCTTCCCTTCTGCCTTAACCCTTCAAACGCCTGAGGAGACGTCACCTCATGAATTAGATGCAGATCAATATAGAGAAGGTCGGGTTTTCCTTCACCGCTTTTTACAACATGCCGATCCCAAATCTTTTCGATGATTGTTCGAGGCATCATCTTTGTTTCCTCCCTCTACCTATGAACTAAGACCGCTTTCTTTAAAGCGTCACACTATAGATTTTGTATTCGAGCCGGCTAATGCGGCTTTTACTTTTTCAGTAATGTCATGCGTTCCGGCATATTGGCCGTCCCGGGCGATATCACGTGTACGGCTGCCGTCTGCAAGCACCTTTGCGACCGCCTTTTCCACCGCCTGAGCTTCGTTTTCAAGCCCGAAAGATGTTCTCAAAAGCATCGCCGCTGATAAAATCGCCGCAAACGGATTGGCCATCCCTTTACCGGCGATGTCAGGCGCAGATCCATGCACGGGTTCAAACAAGTGAAGACCTGAACTTGATAAACTGGCTGACGGCAGCATGCCGAGCGAGCCTGTCAGCATGGAGGCTTCATCGCTTAAAATATCGCCGAACATATTCTCAGTTACGATGACGTCAAATTGGCTCGGAGCGTAGATGAGCTGCATCGCGGCATTATCGACAAGCATATGTTCAAGCGTCACATCAGGAAATTCTTTTGCGATTTCATCCGCTGTTTCACGCCACAGCCTGCTTGAAGAAAGCACATTCGCCTTATCAACGGACGTCACTTTTCCTTTTCTGTCGGCAGCCATCTTAAAAGCTTCTCTGACAACACGTGCGATTTCTTCTTTCTTATAAAAAAGGGTATCGACCGCTTCCTTTTCTCCCGCTTCATTGACATACTGTCTGCTCGGTTCTCCGAAGTAGAGGCCGCCCGTCAGTTCCCTGACGATTACAAAGTCGACGCCGCTGATATATTCTTTTTTCAGCGGAGATGCCTCAGACAAGCTTTCAAATACGGTCACGGGACGCAGATTGGCAAACAGGCCGAGTTTTTTTCTGATGCCGAGCAGGCCTTTTTCCGGTCTGAGCTCCGGAGGATTTTGGTCCCATTTCGGTCCGCCGACTGCCCCGAGCAGGATGGCGTCGGATCTTTCACAAAGAGCCACCGTCTCCTCAGGAAGGGGGTTTTGATGGGCGTCAATGGCCGCTCCCCCGATCAGTCCGTTTTCAAATTCAAATTCATGTCCGAATTGTTCGGCAACGCTTTTCAATACATCTGCCGCTGATTCCGCCACTTCCGGTCCGATTCCGTCACCGGGAAGCAAAGCAATGCGTTTTTTCAAATCAAACGTTCTCCTTTCTATTACGAGCCGACCGCAGTCTGTCTCTTTAATCCGTCTATATTGCAATCCAGCACCAATTGCCGGTTCACAGCGTTCAGATAAGCTTTTGCAGAAGCTTCCAGAACATCCTGCGCGATTCCCCGCCCTGATGATTCTTTTCCGTTCACGGTCACTCTGACGTAAACTTGAGCCAGCGCGTCTTCGCCTTTTCGGTTGGATTGGATGCGGTAGTCTGTCAGTTCAATATTTTTATCGATGCAGCGCCCGAGCGTATTATAAACGGCTTCTACGCTGCCCGCCCCCGTTGCCGCCTCTTGCATCAGCTGTTCGTTTTCCTGATTTTTTAAAGAGACTGTTGCAGTCGGCACCTGAGACGTCCCGTAATGCACTTGCAGAGACAAAAATTCATAGCCGATTTTTTTGTCCGTCACTTTTTCTTCTAAAATAAGAGAAATCAAGTCATCATCGGTGATTTCTTTTTTCTTTTCGGTCAGTTCTTTAAACATCGTAAAATATTTATTGATTTCATCACTATCAAACTGGAATCCAAGCGTATTCAGGCGGTCTTTGAACGCGTGGCGCCCGGAATGCTTTCCGAGTACGAGCGCATCAGCAGTCACGCCGACAAGTTCCGGTGAAATGATTTCATATGTTGATTTTTCTTTCAGGAAACCGTCTTGGTGAATGCCGGACTCATGTGCGAAAGCGTTATCTCCGACGATTGCTTTGTTGCGGGGAACGGCCATTCCCGTCAGTTTGCTGACAAGATCACTCGTCCGCTTCAATTCATGAAGATTGAGAGATGAATCGGCTTGATGCGCGTCATTTCTGACATGAAGCGCAACGGCGATTTCCTCTAGCGCGGCGTTCCCGGCTCTTTCTCCTATGCCGTTAATGGCGCATTCAATTTGATCAGCGCCGTTCTCAATTGCCGAAAGTGAGTTGGCAACCGCCATTCCGAGATCATCGTGGCAATGGGCTGAGAGCTTTACCCGGCTGATATTCGGAACGTGTTCCTTCATATATTTAAAGATGTTTCCGTATTCAGCCGGCGTCAGGTAACCTACAGTGTCCGGCAGGTTGATGACGCTCGCGCCGGCATCAATCACTTTTTCTACGATTTCAGCCAGAAACGGAAGTTCTGTGCGGCATGCGTCTTCTGCTGACCATTGAACGATCGGAAAGCGTTCTTTTGCATACTTCACCATTTCAACCGCTTTTTCCTTAACCTCTTCCCGCGTCATTTTCAGCTTATGCTTCAGATGAATGTCAGAGGTGGCGATAAAGATGTGAATCCGCGGGCTGGCCCCGTCTTTCAGCGCTTCCCAGGCTGCGTCGATGTCACCTTTGACAGATCGGGCAAGCCCTGTTACCGAACAATTTTTAATTGTTCTTGCGATTTCCTGCACGGCTAAAAAATCACCTCGGGATGAAGCGGGAAATCCCGCTTCAATAATGTCCACCCCGAGTCTTTCAAGCTGCTTGGCTATCGCCAGTTTCTCCCGGGAATTGAGGTTGACCCCGGGGGATTGTTCACCGTCACGAAGGGTCGTGTCGAAAACATTAATTTTGCGCAACGGAGACCACCGCTTCCTTCTTTTTGCCTTGTTTGACAAACGGCATCATTTCACGAAGCTGTCTGCCGACCTTTTCAATCTGATGCTCGTTTTCACTTGCATTGATCGCATTGAAACGAGGACGGTTCACTTGGTTTTCCACGATCCATTCTTTTGCGAATGTACCGTTTTGAATATCTGTTAATACTTGTTTCATCGATTCTTTTACCTTCGCATCGACTACACGCGGTCCTGATACAAAATCTCCCCATTGAGCCGTATCGGAGATAGAGTATCTCATGCCCGCCAAGCCTTCTTCATACATCAAGTCTACGATCAGCTTCAGTTCGTGCAGACACTCGAAGTATGCGAGTTCGGGCTGGTAGCCGGCTTCTGTCAGCGTTTCAAAACCCGCTTTGACAAGCGCCGTTAAACCTCCGCACAGAACAGCCTGCTCACCGAACAAATCCGTTTCCGTTTCTTCCTTAAATGTTGTTTCAAGAACGCCCGCACGCGCTCCGCCGATTCCTTTTGCATAAGCAAGAGCCGTATCTTTCGCTTCTCCTGATACATCCTGGTAGATGGCAAACAATGCCGGTACGCCTGCGCCTTGTTCATATGTTCTTCTGACAAGGTGTCCCGGTCCTTTAGGAGCGACAAGGAAGACATCTACATCAGCTGGAGGCACGATCTGATGGAAATGGACGTTAAATCCGTGTGCGAATACCAATGACTTGCCAGCCGTCAATTCATCTTTGATTTCAGCTTCATATACTTTTTGCTGCTGTTCATCCGGAAGAAGAACCATAATGATATCAGCCTGGGCAGCCGCTTCTCTTACCGAAAAGACTTTATGACCGTCTTCTTGGGCCTGTGTAAATGATTTTCCTTGTCTGACGCCGACAATGACATCAATTCCGCTTTCTTTTAAGTTCAGCGCGTGTGCATGACCTTGTGAACCGTAACCGATAATCGCTACTTTTTTACCCGCCAATACGTTCTCTTTGATATCACCGTTATAATATACTTTTACCATTTTAATCTCTCCCTTTTTTGTGTTATACAATTGAAATTGTTTTATTGGATGACGCCTTCTGCTGGGTTCCCCTCGCAAAAGCCGTTGTGCCCGTTCTCGCGATTTCTTTAATGCCGTAAGGTTTGAGAAGCTCTATAAGGGCTTCGATTTTATTAGATTCGCCGGTAACCTGAACGACGATGCTGTCTCTTGAGACATCAACGACGGAAGCTCTGAACGGCTCAATGATTCCATTGATTTCCGTTCTGGCCGACGGTGCGGAAACAACTTTAATCAGTGCAAGCTCACGCTGTACAATCGATTGGTTTGTAATATCCGTCACTTTAAGGACGTCAATTTGTTTGTTAAGCTGCTTTGTCAGCTGCTCTACGTCATTTTCGCCTTCCACATGGACGACAAATGTAATCCTTGAAACACCGCTTGTTTCCGTGTGGCCTACAGTGATGCTTTCGATATTATAGTGTCTTTTTGTAAACAGGCCGGTGATCCGGTTTAATACTCCCGAGCGATTGACCACCGTTAATGTGATAATGCGTTTCAAGGTTTCACCCCCACCATTTCATGAAGTCCTTTACCCGGCGCAATCATCGGGAATACTTTCTCGCTTTTGGCGACCCGGACGTCAATAACGACCGGTTCTTTTGATGAAAGCGCCTTTTTAAGCTCTTCTTCCGCCTCTTCTTCCGATGAAATCCGGACGCCTTTAATGCCGTAGGCTTCTGACAATTTGACAAAGTCAGGCTGCGCCGAGAATTTGGATTCAGAATAGCGTTCTTCATAGAAGATTTCCTGCCACTGTCTGACCATGCCCAGACATTCGTTGTTCAAGATAACCACTTTGACAGGAAGATTCAGCTGCCGGATGACATCTAATTCCTGAAGGGTCATCTGAAAACCGCCGTCTCCGAGGATGGCAACGACCGTGGCGTTACGGTCAGCCAGCTGTGCTCCGATAGCCGCCGGAAGGCCGAAGCCCATTGTGCCGAGTCCCCCCGAGGTCACCCACTTATCAGCCTTTCGGAAAGGATAAAACTGAGCCGCCCACATCTGGTGCTGGCCGACATCCGTCGCCACAATCGCCTCTCCGTTTGTGAATTGGTGAATATACTCAATCAGCTTTTGGGGTTTCAAGCCCTCTTCTCTGTTGTCTGTATACCAAAGCGGATATTCTTCTTTCCATTCTGAAAGCTGCTGTTTCCATTCCTCTGTCTGTCCCTGTTTTCCGTTTTGCTTCAATAATTCCTGAAGGACGATTTTACTGTCGCCGACCACCGGAATCTGCGTTTCAATAATTTTTCCGATTTCAGCAGGATCAATATCGATATGCGCTACTTTGGCCGATTTTGCAAAATGCTGCAGATTTCCGGTCACACGATCATCGAACCGCGCTCCGATGCTGATCAACAAGTCACAGTGGTAAAGCGCCATATTCGCTGTGTATGTGCCGTGCATCCCCGCCATTCCCAGAAATAGAGGATGGTCTGCCGGGAAACCGCCCAGACCGAGGAGCGTGTGCGCTACCGGTATTTGCTGCTGTTCGACATAATTTTTTAAATCTTCTGAAGCTTTACCGTGCAAAACACCCGCTCCGGCTAAAATAACCGGCTTTTTCGCACTGCTTACAGCTTCCACGAGCTTTCGGATCTGCAGATAGTTAGGCTCTTTTACCGGCTGATAACCCGGAAGGCTGATCTCATGATCATATCTGAACTCTCCTTCAAATGCTGCGACATCCTTCGGTATATCAATTAATACCGGACCAGGTCTTCCCGTCGTGGCGATATGGAACGCCTCTTTAATCACACGGGGGAGATCTTCCGGACGGCGGACTTGGTAGCTGTGTTTCGTAATCGGCATCGTAATTCCTAAAATGTCGGCTTCCTGGAAAGCGTCGCTGCCGATGACCGAAGTGGCCACCTGCCCGGTAAATACTACGAGCGGCAGTGAATCAATCATCGCATCCGCAAGACCGGTAACTAAATTTGTCGCGCCGGGCCCTGAAGTAGCAATCACAACCCCCGGCTTTCCGGAGACTCTCGCATACCCTTCTGCCGCATGAATCGCGCCTTGCTCGTGGCGGGGCAGGATGTGAACCAATCCTGATTGATACAGTTTATCGTAAATCGGAAGGACGGCTCCCCCCGGATAGCCGAAGATCATCTCGACATTTTCTTTCTTTAATGATTCAATCAGCATCAGAGCCCCGTTCATTGTTTTTGTACATTCGGCAGACAAAGAATCCGCCTGTACATTTGTGCCCATTTTCAGTTCCTCCTTTTCAATGTTCCCTTCTAAAATCCAATTCATAAAACGCAGCGCCGGCTGACGCAAATAAAAAAGCCTTCCCACCCACATTCAGCCAAGCATTTCATGCGATAGCCAAAAGGGGCGAAAAGGCTTTGCTCTCCGCGGTACCACCCTTGTTTACGGTCATATGCAGACCGTCTCATGGATAATGATTATCCGTTTTGATAACGAGTAAACATTGCGTTCACTCGGCCGAGTCCTACTCTTTACATTTCAGACCGGCACTCTGAGGGGAGTTCACTTTGATTTGTTTTACCGGCTCTCAGCGTTACCGGCTCTCTGTGAAAAACTTCAGCAAAGCTACTTATCCTCTTCTGCGCTTTTTATTATGGCAGCTCTTTTATTAAAAAAGAACCTTCATTTGTTTGTTTTTTCAGTGTTTTATGATTTTTCTTTTTAGCGTGAATCATTTATTTATTTTTGTTTGAACTCATATTACGCCCGTTTGCAGGCAGTGTCAACAGCATTTTTATAATTATTAGACAATTTAGATTAATCAATCTACTTTGTATACGCTTTCATTACTGGTACAAAGGGATCTGTAAATATTAAAAGTTTTTATCATTTTTTTATTAATCTCTCAAGATTACATGAAATTTTTCCGTTCATATACGAATATGTCACATTTTATTACACGATTTTTCTCTGTCCTTCCGGCATGCTTGTCAGATATTCCGTTCGATTGAACAGGCTCTTTATACAGACATACGCATACACTGTTCTTATCTCGTAAGAAATGAGTGATGTCATGAATAAGATGTTATCAGGCATGCAGGGCCTGCCTCCTGGATTTCCGCCTTTACCGGTCTTACCGCCGCAGTCTTATTATCCCCCGGCCCCGATGCATACAGCTCCATATCAAGGCGGCCCTTCTTTTCAGCAGGGATTCCCGTCATCTGGATACGGACAGCAGACCCCGCAAAGCACGCTGTCATTCGCCGGACAGCAATTCGTTCCGTACCCTTATACATCCGGGTACTACGGCCAAACCTTCAGTGACGTCGGCGGAAGCCTCGGCGCCGGGGCACATCCCGGCGCGCTCGGAGGCGGTTTCAGCGGCCATGCAGGAAGCTTCAGTGCTCCGAGCGGATTCAGATGATACAAAAACCGGTCTCACACGGCCGGTTTCTTTTCATATTCACAAAGTATAACGGTCATTCCATTGATTCATTTCCTGCTCCGTATAGTAATCAGCCCTTGAAACCTCAACAATGATTAAACCGCATTGAGTGATTAAAAATTGCTTCAGTTCCTCAAACAGCTTGTCTTTTCCGCAAAAGATCGTTTCTATATTGTGATTTTTATATGCAAATGCGTACTTCAAAAGCTAATTCCTCCCGCTGTCTTTCTATCGATTATTGACAAAATGCATGATAGAAATTAGATAATTTATTACTCAAGGGCGCCTTAAGTATCTTTATACATATATTTATCACGGTAAATATTACATTAAGTTTCATTTATATTAAAATTACTTTACAATTTTCATCAAATACGGAACTTTTGTTTCGTAAAATAAAAAATAAAATACAAAAAAACCTCAAACCCATTGTCAGGGCTTGAGGTTTTTTTATACGTCCCAGGAGAGATTCGAACTCCCGACCGACGGCTTAGAAGGCCGTTGCTCTATCCGGCTGAGCTACTGGGACATGAAAATCAAATTGTTCTGCTGATCATTTTACCATGATATCAGCGAATTGACAATATAGTCATCCGATAAAAAAGGCCAGCGGCATCAGTTTTCACTCTGATGTCACCAGCTCTTTTTTTGTACGTCCCAGGAGAGATTCGAACTCCCGACCGACGGCTTAGAAGGCCGTTGCTCTATCCAGCTGAGCTACTGGGACAGCTTTTGCTTTATGTATCAGCGACAAGATTTATTATATACAGGTTCAAATCATAAGTCAATATTTTTTTAAAAACTTTTGATGGGGAAGAATGAAATCTCCCCCATCACTTGTTAAAAACTGATTGTATTCCCCAAGTCCTTCAATTCCCGACCCGTTTCGTCGTAAAATGTCACGGCGCCTTCTCTTTCTGTAAGAGTAAGAATGGCATAGCTTTTCACATTGCGGACTCTCGGAAGATGGATGCTGCCCGGATTAATCAAAAGCTTGCCCCGGAGCACTTCACTCCCGGCAATATGTGAATGGCCGAAGCAGACGATATCCGCCCCAAGCTCTTCCGCCCGGTAAAAAACAGTTAAAAGTGACTGTTTAATGCCGTGAAGATGCCCATGAACGGCCAGAATTTTCTTTGAACCGGCGTCCAGAAGGAGTTCATCCTGAAACCCGCCGCCAAAGTCGCAATTGCCTTTTACCGTGTGATATGGCGTAAGCGCCGGATGTGCGGCGTCAAGCTCTGAATCACCGCAATGAATCATCAGATCCGCTTCGTCTTCGTGCCGCTTTGCAATCGTCTCCAGCTCGTCTTCAAGGCCGTGACTGTCACTTATTATCAGCACTTTCATTGCATACGCTCCCCCTTATGAATCAAGCAGCTTTGACAGTTTCTTGAGCGCCTCAGCCCTGTGGCTGATTTTGTTTTTCTCAGCGCTTGTCAGCTGGGCCATGGTTTTATCTTTATCTTTCACAATAAAAATGGGGTCATAGCCGAACCCGTTATCCCCCTCGGGTCCTTCCGCAATATACCCTTCAACATGACCTTCGACCGTTTTTGTTTCCTGCCCCGGCATGCTGACGGCAAGGGCGCAGCGGAAACGGGCCGTGCGCTGCTCTTTTTCGATGCCTTTTAATTCTGACAGCACCTTGTCCATATTCGCCTTATCATCTTTTGCTTCTCCGGCATAACGGGCTGAATAAACGCCCGGTCTGCCTCCAAGGTTGTCCACCGATAAACCGGAGTCGTCTGCAATGACCATTTTGTTTACGGCTTTTGCCACGGCTTCCGCTTTTAAGATGGCGTTTTCTTCAAAGGTATGTCCGGTTTCTTCAATTTCTTCCGTAAATCCGATTTCCGCCAAAGAAGAGACGCTGTAGCCTTTCGGTTCGAGTATTTCCTTGAATTCTTTCACTTTTCCCTGATTATGTGTCGCAATAATGGCTTCTTTCACGGTGATCAGGCCTCTCTTTCTTATTTCAGTTCAGGCAATATTTCTCCCAGCACTTCTTTTTGCTTTTGAATAAGCGTCTGGATTCCTTTTTCGGCAAGACTTAACAGTCCGTTTAAATCTTCACGGGAGAATGTGGCTTCTTCGCCCGTCCCTTGAAGCTCTACAAAACGTCCGCTTCCCGTCATGATAATATTCATGTCGACTTCAGCTGCCGAATCCTCTTCATAATTCAGATCCAAAAGAAGGCCTTCTTCTTTATCCATCCCGACAGAAATGGCCGCGAGATAATCTGTCACAGGAGAGGTTTTGATAACGCCGCTTTTTACGAGTTTGCCGATCGCAATGGCCATTGCCAAGAAGGCGCCCGTAATGGAAGCCGTTCTTGTTCCGCCGTCAGCTTGAATGACGTCACAGTCGATCCAGATCGTCCGTTCGCCGAGCTTCTCCAAATCAACGACGGCCCGGAGCGCGCGCCCGATCAGCCGCTGAATTTCCATCGTTCTGCCGGAGACCTTTCCTTTTGAAGATTCTCTTATCGTTCTTTGATTCGTCGCGCGGGGAAGCATGCTGTATTCCGCGGTGATCCAGCCTTTTCCTCCGCCGCGTAAAAATGGCGGCACCCGGTCTTCCACAGATGCATTACAGATGACCTTCGTATTTCCCGCTGTAATTAAAACAGAGCCTTCCGGGTGAGTGATAAAATCCAAATCAAATGTGATAGGGCGCAGCTCATCGTGCTGTCTTCCGTCGTGTCTCATATTTTACCTCCGATTATATGTACATAAACCTTTTGTTCCGGATTGTGAATAAAGAAAGAGGCAGCCGGAACGCTAACCTCTTTTTTACTAGTATATCAAAAATCGCAAATTAAAAACTACCCGTATTCACTTGTGACGGCCTCGAAACAGGTTTTGAAAGGGATTCTCCTTTTTCATTCACCAGTTCTGATTTTCCGTTTACTTTTATAGAAACACTTTTGATCGACGGCTGTTCGGTTAACGTGAGGACGATGCTGTCCAGTACGCCCGATGATACCATTTTTGTTTTTTCGTCGGCGCTTCCGTAAATGGAGCTGTTAAAGTCCAGTGTAACCTGGCCGTCTTTCACTTTCGGCTTGCTGAGAAGTTTAACATCGTTATTAAAGTCCGTCAAAAGCCCGCTTGCTTTGCCCGGTCCGTCGGCGAGCCGTTCAACGGCAGCGGTGATGTCATTTGTTTCCGAATTGTCAATCCGCTTTGTGACAGGCACGTAGTATTCGCTCGTCTCTGTTTCCGCCAGATAATATACAGTCAGCGGGTGGGTGTCTGTCAGATCATTCACTCCGGCCGTTTCAATATTAATCCCGTCTTTTCTGCTTAAGTCGCCCGTAATCGGCGTGCCGCCCACCGGCATTTCTTTCAGCTCGTGCCCGTTGATTCTGATTTTGACTTTATCTATTGAGCTGAATTGGGTAAGCGTCCATGTAATCGATTGCAGGATTTTTTGTTCGTCTTCTTTTTTATAGTTTTTAAATTCCTTCGAAAAATCAGCGACGGCAGTGCCGTCTTTTTTAATATCGACATTTACCGTCGTATCAACAGGAAGCACCGCTCTGAAGCCGTTCGGCAGGATTTCTGACACAGGCCCTCCCTGAACCAAATACTCAAGGGCCTGCTTTGCGGTTCCCTCACTGTTCGGAAGAGGCAGTGTCTGTGCTGCGACATAGCCGTTTTTATCAATCAGATACAGCTCTCGCATGACTGTATTGGCCGGCTGGTCGGCTTTAGAAGTGCCGTTTTTCTCTGACTGCTTTGGTTTTGCCTGAATTCCCGCTTCATCCTTTACATATGAAATGTCTTGAGGCGGGTCAATTTCCCCGGCTGTTTTATCGGATTGAAACAAACCGCATCCAGATAACACAAAAGCCGAAGTAAGACATGTTGCAGCAATGACTGCAGGTCCTTTTTTCAGCATACTTTTCCCTCCTAAGGCTGTTTGTACTATGATGTATACGAGCCCTGTCCGGGAAATAGACCGGGAAGCGTAAAAAAACCCGCCGTAAACAGCGGGTTTTTTGATTTATTTTCTGACCGGCTCTTGAAGGGAGATGCACTCGACATGGCCGATTTCGTGGCCGAACCAGTCTTCGGCAATTTTTGCGAAGCCGTTCCGCTCTCCCGTTGTAAGAAATTGATGCTCCGGTGCATGTTTCGATTGGTTTAACAAACCTTTATAAGACAAGATGGTGCTCACTTCTCTCGCCGTCTCGTCTCCGGAGGAAATGATTTTCACATGCTCTCCCATATAGTTCTGAATCGGATCTTTTAAAATCGGATAATGCGTACATCCTAAAATCAAGGTGTCAATTGATGTACCTTTTAAAGGCTCAAGCGATGCTTCAACCGCTTCCTCCGCTGATTCCTGAAGAAACCGTCCGCTTTCCACAAACGGTACGAGCAGCGGACAAGCCGTGTTCTCAACTTGAAGTTCTGCGTTTAATCCGAGCAGCGCCTGCTCATACGCTCTGCTTTTAATGGTATTGACCGTGCCGATGACGCCGATATGCTGGTTTTTCGTGACCTTTATCGCCGTTCTCGCACCCGGCTGAATGACGCCGACAACCGGAATATCCGTTTTGCGCTGAATATCCTCCAAGGCAATGGCCGTGGCCGTATTGCAGGCGATCACGAGCATTTTGATATGGTGGTTTTCCAGCAGGTAATCGGTCATTTCCCACGTGTATTGAAGAACTTCTTCTTCAGGACGCGGGCCGTACGGGCAGCGTTTTGTATCTCCCACATAGATGATATTTTCCTTCGGTAGCTGTCTCATAATTTCCTTAGCAACGGTTAACCCGCCAACCCCGGAATCAATGACTCCTATCGGCTGTTCCAACAAAATCGCCTCATTTTCTTTTCATTTCATGCTGCAGTTTCAATAATGATTTTTCGAAAGCGGCTGTTTCTTCTTCGGAAAATGTCGCAAACATATCCCGCAAATAAGCCTGTCTTTTCAAAATCACTTCTTGGATAATGCGCTCTCCTTCAGCGAGAAGATGAATTCTGACGACCCGTCTGTCAGCCGGGTCTTTGACCCGCTCGACAAGCTTATTTTTTTCCATGCGGTCTATCAGATCCGTCGTCGTGCTGCAAGCCAAATACATTTTGCCTGATAATTCGCCTATTGTCATATCCCCCAATTCATAAAGCCATTGAAGCCCCACGAATTGCGGCGGTGTAATTGCATATTGGTTAAGGATTTCTCTTCCTTTTTGTTTAATGATCGCAGCGATATGGCGGAGTGATTTTTCGATATCCGCAACATGCTCTACAGATTTTGATGTCATTTGTCCATCCCTCACTCAAGGATCTTTCTGGGCTATGCGCTCCGTGTCTATTTTCCTTCTTTTTTTAAGAAAATGCAAGACTGACGGAGAAAAAGGAAAAACGGGATTTTCACCGCATGCCCATCAGCCCGGGCGCCAACGCAAATAACCGGCTCCTTCTCGAAAAGAAGGAAAACCGGCAAGAATCAGAGCTCTAGCTCACCCATTCTAAGAAGCTCGACAACAGCTTGCGAACGCCCTTTCACACCTAACTTCTGCATGGCATTTGTTATGCATATCTTTTGCAAACATAAATGAGAATGATCACTGGAATTTATAATGGAAATCAACGGTTCCATCTTCATGAATGACTAACTTTTCAATAAGCGCATGAAACGCCTCATACAAATCCTGGTCCTTTTTCTTCAGGAGACTGAAGGCTATTTTAATGTTTGTTATGTCAATTGATTCTTCTTCTTCACGCTCAAGCAGAAACAGCTTATCGTTTAACTGTTCCAATTGATCCTCGATCTCTTTCCGCTTTGCCTGAAATTCGGCTTTAGAAATCATTTGATCTTCGAGAAATAGTTCCAGCAGCCGTTTATGTTTTTTCTCAGCAGCTTCAATTTGAATTTTTGTTTCTCTGATCCGCCGTTTCTTTTTCTCTTCATAATCTGATTTCACATTCAGTTTTAATTTACGGCCTTTCTCCTTGAGCTTTTCAATAACTATTTCGCGTAAATCTTTATACTGGATGGGCGGGTGAGAAATACACATGTTTTTCCCTCCGCGTCGGTAGGCGCTGCACTTCACATAATTATGCTCCACTTTTACGCCGTCTTTTTTCCTGCGTCTATAACTGAACAGGATGACCATGTTCGCGCCGCAAACACCGCACTTCATTAAGCCGCGAAGTTCGTTCTTCGGATTGAAACGCCGTTTTTTCAGAACATGCTTTTTGTTATTCGCCTTTTCGTAATCTTCCAGTGTAATGATCTTCGGCGCCCAATCTTTATAAATCGTCCATTTTTCCTCTGGGTTACGGATGAATTTTTTTCGCCCCCCGATTTTCACTTGAGTATACCGGTTTGCAATGAACACACCGCAATAGATCGGATTTTGTAAAATCCTCTGAACAGTTGATAGTTGCCATCGCTCATTCTGCTGAGGCTTGGGAATATTGCCGAGCAGCAATTCTTCATTTAATTTGTGCACAACTCTCTTTTGGCCGTAACCGTGATTATTGTATAAATCAAAAATCATGCGAATCACTTTTGCTTGTTCTTCGTAAATTTCAAGAAACTTGCCGTTTTTCTTATACCCATACGGAACCCGGCCTGAATGTTCCCCGCGCCTTGCTTTCGCTGCGAGCGCGCTACTTGCTGAAACCGATATTGTCTGTGGGTATTGAGCAGCAAACATGGAAAACATTTCGAACTTCATTGAGTTTTTTCCTTCATATAAACTGTCATATCCCTCTTCCAGCGTAACTACACGAACGCCGTGCGCCAGCAAAACCTCTTTTATATCTAGCGCATCCTTCAGATCCCTTGCAAGCCGGCTGATGGATTTAAATACAACCATTTTCAATTTGTGATTCTTGGCCTTGTTTAAAATTAACTGCATGGCTTTACGGTCGAGAAGAATTGTTCCACTTATACCATCGTCCAGCTGGATAGCCTCGTCTTTCCATTCATAGTTGTTTTTTTCAATCCAGTGATGGCATATGTCTATCTGGTTTTGTATGGATGTTGTTTGGCTATCCTTTTCAGACGAAACCCTGGCATAAACCGCGTAGGGATAATCTTCATATCTGATCAATTCCTCTGTGTTTTTTTCCTCAAAAAACAAAATATCACCCCGTTTGCAAAAGGTACATTTTTCAAAATTATATCATAATGGTTGCGGGCAGCCTACAACTTTCACGAACGTCAGTTCTTGTCCAATTTTATGCTGGCGCGGAAAAAGTGCAGTCAATAGAAAAAGAGCTTCAGAATTGCTGAGCTCTTTTTTCTAATTTCAGCGTACGCGGGCAACCATTCTGCCACGTGATGTAATTCTTCTCCTTTAATTTGTCGAGATGCCCCTTCACTGTGCTCGTAGAGCTTAAACCAAGGTGTTTCATTAACTCCCTATAAGTCGGAGCCACACCGTGTTCATTAATGAAATGAATAATCGCTTGCAATGTTTCGGATTGCCTTTTCGTCATATCACGCATGATTCCTTACCCCTTTTTTATAGTTGACCGGGGCAACGGCAAGAATATTGTCTATCCTAAATGTTTTTGTCTGCCTACTCTTAAAACAAAATGCCCGGATAAAATTCTGTTTTACCTGATGCACTATGATGGTTCTTTTCGAGACTGTCCCATCAGCTTTTATATAGATCATGTCCAGTGCTGACTTTTCATTTAACGAACGATTTAACAATGCTTTCATGCTGCTGCCCCTCCTTATTTACTATCATCATATACGAACTTTTGTTCTATTTCAAGTTGAAAAGGGAATGTTTGTTCTGGTATTATTCTCTTCAGGAGGTAATTCAAATGAATGACTTTGAGAGGAAAGTATATAGGATCATCTTAAACATGACCCGCTTTGGAAAAAATCCCTCCATGGAACAATTGAAAAGGAAAACCGGGAAAGATGAACAGACGATCCGTGATGCGGTGAAAAATTTGATGAGGCAGCGCATTTTGAAGTGGGATAAGCTAAAGAAAAAGTGGATAATATAAAAAAGCCCTAAAAGGGCTTTAAATTGTTACACCAAAAAACTTTGCAATGGTTGTTAGCGACCCAATTGTCCCAATAGCTCCTTGTATTAACGGAATTATCTTCTTTCCTTTTTCTGAATCCTTTTTATCGATTGCTTCTTTTAATTGTTGTGTCATAAACTCTATAGTATCTCGTTTGTTCTCATCCTGAATTTTTTTGACTTCAGTTAAGAGTTCTTCATATGCTTTATCAATCTCTTGTTTTTCTGTAATAGTTACTTTATTGAATTGGTTATGATCTCCCATTACATTTACATTGTCTCCGTTAACACTAACATCGCCGATATTTCTATGATCATTCATATGATTTCCTCCAAAATACATAGTAATGTGTGGCAATAGCCCTTTGTCTAAAGTCTTCTCAAAATTTGGTGACATTTCCTTAAGAATATTCACTGCGTCTTGATCAAACAATCCATTATCTATGATAGACACGGGACCAGAACTTTGTCCTCTATTTCTGTTTCTTTCCTTGGTTTTAGTGCCACTGCTTTTTTTTTTATCGATGTTTTGTATTCCGGAGAAAATTCAAAAACCGGAAAAATGCAATCTGCTGTTATTTCATGCTCTTCATGACAAAGTTCATTACAATAAACAGTCTTTCCATTAACTAAATCAGGGAAATCATCAAGTGTGGCTATCGTATAATAGCATTCAGGGCACCTTATTTCCCATTTTAAGTTCAACTTGTTATCCCTCGATAACTCTAATAGCCTACCGAAAACCACTGAAAGGGGTATATCTGTGTCCCTAGATACAATAGTGGGGTAAAAGCTCTTTATCATTGATCTGGCTTTATCTTCAATCCAATAATCAACTTCCCATTTATCCGACACAACAGATCCCTCCTTCAGTTTAAAAGCTGTGTTAATAATATCATATAATTATTCTTTCGCGCACATAATTCATTACATTTTCTGTAGCCGGTGTAACGAAATAAATGCTGTTCACTCTTAAGCCTACCCTAATAGTATATTCCTCAACAGTACCAGTTTCCGGTTCTCTGAAAGGGAAGCGAATAAATCCAGTCTGGTGTTGCAAATAAGGTCTTAAAAAATCATAAAGGGGCTGACCTCTTAACTCTTTATGAGACCCCATAGATACCTTTTGAAGTCCTGTTAGGATTATTGCCGTAAAAGGCGTTTCCAATAAGTTTTCTCCGAAAATTTTCTGGGCCTGTTCTAAATTTTGTCTTAATTGCTCTAAATCATTTTCTCCAAAAAATTCATCCAAAGCTGCTAAAATGTTGACTGTCGCTTCTGCTTGCTCGTCTGAAAATTCTTCCAACAAATATTCAGGCTTAGATATTGTATCAATTACTGCTCCGTTAAGTGCGTCTGCAAGTTTTTCAACATCATTACCAAAAGGAGCTAAGACACGTTGTTGCTCCATGAATTTTTCTTGTCTTAGCATTCTAAAAAGTACTGAAGTGATTTCTTTTGCAGCTTTATGATCCGTTCTTATTTCGACAATTCCCTTTTCTTCATTCACATAAACTGTGCACATTTTAGTTAAAGGTCTTGTTTCAACCTCACTATAGTAGTCCCTAACGTCTCCTGATTTATAAATAAACCTTAAGTAATATTCGCCCTCATTATTGCCATCAGCAGCAGCAAATAAAACTGGTTCATTTGTAAGTTCATTACGATCAGGTAAATTAACTGTATGAAATGGATTAAAACTCAGACTTTTGATTATAAGATTTCTTGCACCTACAAGGGAATCCTGAGCTTTATACCACGTTACAGTCGTTTTTCCCGAAAGAATTCTTGACTTTACAACGCTTAATGCCTCATCTTGAACGTCTCTATCTCCCTTTATTTTTTCCCAAATTCTACTGGATAGGTCGTTTATAGTTCCGTCAGTTGGCAAACCAGCTTGTTTACAAATATCAACTAATGAATCCTTCGGTAATGTTACGATATCTTTTATAAGTGATATATTCTGAATTGATTGCAATTATACCCCTCTTTTTTGTTTTTAATGCAATTATACACCAAAACAAAGAAAAATTTGGATATTTTTTAAAGGTTTTTTAGTTAAGTGGCAAACGTACGACAAACACAAACCCTTCTCATCTCGAGAAGGGCTTCATTCATCATACGGTCGGTATTACTTCCGGCCGGCTTCTAATTCTTTTTTAGGGCTTGTAATGTCCAAACAAAAACAATGTGACTTTTCGAACCTTTTAACGGCTAGAGCTTTCCAAAAGTCATAAGAGTGCTCAACGGCTACCGAGTGATTTCAGGCAGCTCTTCCGCTGCAGTCAAAACTTTTTCCTGGATAAAGTTAACTTTTGCGCTTTCTTTCATGTCGTTTTTCTGAACAAATCATAATAAGACCTTTAAAAATTGTGAGGATCACAGCCAAATATAAAATTACACTCGCTATCATTCCCGAAAGCGACAAGTTTTTAGAATCAATAGCGACAAGGCCAAATAACATTATTAGAAGTATGGCCATATCTGATGTGCTGTACTTGCTGAAATAATCTTTCATCATACAAAAAATGGATGAGTTACAGTATACCGCAATACGCTTTTGCGGCATACCGCAATCACTTTTGATGTATACTGAGTGTATATTCGAGGAAACAGGGGGTTTCCCCCCTTAAAAACCTTGAAACCTGCAGTTGCGCTTCTAGCTTTGGCGGCGGAAGCGCTTTTTCTCCTTTTCTCCTCGCTGCTTCTTTTCATTTTGGAATATGTCATAAAGCTGTTTGCCAATTGTGACAATCCCTGCAATGGAAAGTACCCAGTCTTTAAACTCATCCACTTAACCACCTCCTAACACAAGAATTATACCATTTTTATCCGAGACACCAATATATTTCATAAAAAAACCACTCTAAAGAGACGGATGCTCCGCTAGTCATTTTTACCCAGCCACATCAAATCTGCTTTCTCTTATCTCTATTCAAGAGCAACACAAGGAATAAAGACGCAGACCAAATGATTCATTTTTTCCTTTTCAATCGTACAGCGACCATTTTCTTCATTCTTCCATGGTAATATCTTGTTGAAGCTTTTTAAAAGAAAGGATATGGTCATGAAAGTTTTTGAAGCAAACAGCTTGTTGACCGCTGCCAAACAGCGTGCGAGTGAATACAAAGAACTGCGCGGCCAGATGGTCAATCTAAAAAAAGCGTTTCAAGGTATGGCTGACCTCGGTGACAGCGACTTTTCAGGCCGGGGCGCTGACAACATCAAAGCCTTTTTCCAAGACCACGCCGGCGTCATAGACAGCTGGCTTGATCTGATCGATATGAAAATCGCATTTCTCACAAGCCTTCCCGGTAAGGTCGAAGATGCCGGACTTTCCAATTCGCATGTGGAGGAATCATTTCTGGAGCATGAGCTCACCCACGCCCTCAGTAAATCAAAGGCGATTATGGAAGAGCAGAAAAAGGACATGCGCTCCATCCTCGGAGAGATCGAAGACATCATCTCGCTTGATCTGTTTTCAACCGAAAACACGGATCAGAAGCTCTCTTCAGCTGACAAAAAAAGAAGCGAAACAATACATAAGCTCGGCAAGCTTGATCACGATCTAACGAAAGAATACGCAGAAACCGAAGCGAACGAACAGTTTATCCAAGCCGACTTTCAGCAGCTCCAAAACGCCACAGGCAAAGGAAAAAGCGCCACGCCGCTTCACTACAACGCCAAAGCGTACCGTGAAAGCGACATCCATAAGAAAAAAGGCGATATCGCAAGACATTCGGATGCTTATTTGACGATTAAAAAGGAAGAAGCGAAAGAGCGTGAAATCAAGGATCTGAAGAAAAAGCTGGCTGATGGCGTAACCGACCCGGATGAATACTTAGAAATCGCCAAAAAGGTTGGCTATGAGAATCTCACCCCTGAACAGCTTGAATTTGTTTCATTTCTGGAACAGCGTAAAGCTTTCATGGATAACGGAAAAGAAGCATTGCAAATCATAGGTGATGGCGCCAAAGGTCTGCTTGTTGGTGTATACGATCTTGCCAAGGATACCGGTGAAGGAGCACTTCAACTCGGACGGAATATCGGTTGGACAATTGACAACTTAAACAAAGATCCTCAAAAAGTTCTGGATACTGTTCTGGAATACGACTATCTAGGTGTCTTTCAAAGTATGGTTGACACATTGAAGGATGATTGGGATAAAAAGATGATTCACGGGGATGCATATACACGGATGCACTATGTTACTTACTTGGGCGGAAGTCTTCTGTTATTGAAAGGCGGAAAGTCCTCTGTCTCAACAGGATCAAAAGATCTTGCTAAAGTTGGGAAGGCGGCTAGCGAAAAGATTAAAAATGGCAATCCATCTGTCAAGCCTTATGCCGATAGATATACCCCTGCATTAGAAGGGATTTTACAAGACGCCGGGAATACTATTAATGTTAAAAATACGCCGCTTTTAAAGAGATTAGTTCAATCAAAGGATGATTTGTTTACTAAAGCCGCACCTTATACTTACAGAGATGAATACGGAAACATCAAAACAGTTAACTTAAAAATGGGCCATCTTAAAAACCAAAAACATCCTAAAACTGGAGTTCCATATAATAAAGACGGTTTCCCAATTTTCAAAGCAAAATTTGATACGAAGATTGATTCTAAACTTTATAAGGAAAGCGATTATTTACAATTTAAAGATGCAACCTTAAAATTAAAAGAAAAAATTGAAAAAGATCCTTTACTTAGAAATCAATTCAATGACCTTCAAATCGAAATGATAAAAGCTGGTGAAACACCAGACGGATATACTTGGCATCATCACCAAGATTCAGGGAGAATGCAATTAGTTGACCAGAAGGTGCATCGGCAAACAGGTCATACAGGAGGTCGGCACCTTTGGGGTGGTGGAAGTAAGAACAGATAGGAGTTGGTCAATATGACAGAGTGGAGATTCGCCGAAGAACCCATCGGGGAAACAACTGTTAAAAAAATCGAAAAGGCTTTAGATATTAAGTTTCCAAACGACTACATTTCAACTATATTAAACAACAATGGAGCACGCCCAAGTAAAAAGATTTTTGACTATGAAAATACAAAAGGCGCGGTTTTTAATCGATTACATGGTCTAACTGAGGGTAGTTCAAGTTTTATTTTAGAGGTTTTAGAAGATTATCAGGATGGAAGAATGCTTTCAGGGATAGTCCCTTTCGCCTGTGATCCTTTCGGTAATGAAATCTGTTTCGATTATCGTCAGAATAAAGAGAATCCCACGGTGGTATTCTGGGATCATGAAATTGCATATGAAGATCCTGATGGAGCTTTGAGTCATATATCTGATTCATTTACTGATTTGGTTAATAAACTATACGATGAATAAAAATATAAATCCCTTCTCATAACGAGAAGGGATTCTCTTATGTTAGTAGAGCTTCAAGCTTCACTTTTGTTTTCGGCCCATAACTGCCATCAGCAGTCAGGCCATACATTGACTTAAAAAACAAAAAAACCTTCTCGTCATAAGAAGGGATTCATTCATTATACGGACGATACTTCTTAACGCTCTGGATCTTTTTTTTCAGAGCTTATACATTCACCAAGAGGAAAATCAGGCATTTACCTGCTTTTAGAACAACAATAGATTAATAGCATAATAAACACCATCAGCAATTATTTTGGCCGATCCCCCGCCAATCTTACCCTTCAAAGCCTTAAATAGCTTGTCCGAAATCATATGTGCAGTAACATCGGGAAGTTCAGCTATTTCATCTATCTTATCTGCTATGTAGCCTGAATTCTTTTTAAATGCTTTTGCTGCTTTAGCGTCGGCATGTTTTAATATTTGGCCAACCGCTGCTCCACCATGTCTAATTCCTAAGGAGACTGTATTTGCAGCTAATTTGACTAGATAGCCTTTAATGCCGGTAGTGTGGAACACTGGCTCCTCACTCTGTTCCTCAGCCAAATTGTTCACAGTGTTAGTTTGAACATTAACACTCTGTGTTGTTCCTTTAGTCTCAGTTTGACTATTAGGAGTTGCGGCACTTGCAACGCTTGGTAATAGTGTTGATACTAAAAGTAAGCCTGTGAGAGAAAGAATAATTACGCTTGACATAATCTTTTTCATTTTACCACCTCCTTCCAATATAGTATTATATACTAAAATTTATAATTTTTGTTTAAAATTAGTTAAAAAAGGAGAATTATCATGAGAAAAATTTACAATCATATGAACGTTGACCAAAAAAAGACTGCTATTAAATTGTTTAAAGAGGATTTAGAAGAACTGAAGAAGGAGCAGAAACAAGAAAGTGAAAAGGGTTATCCTCGTGTTGTAAGGGATGCCATTGAGGAAACTATACAACGGTACATACAAGATATAGAATACCTAACAAATGACTTAAAACAGAATGAGCAGGCCTAATGCCTGCTCATTTTCATTTCAAAAGCGCTTCGATCTTCACTTTGGTCTTCGGCCCATAGATGCCGTCAGCAGTTAACCCGTACATAGATTGAAATCGTTTGACCGCGTTTGCTGTTTTCGGGCCATATGCGCCATCAATTCCGAAGTTCTTTGCGCTCTTATCGGGATAATAATGAAGAGCCGCCAGCGCCGTTTGAATCTGTTTTACGGCCTCTCCTCGGGTCAATGGGCTTGTGACTTTAAAAGTACCCGCAGGCAGGCTGAATTTTGATTTCTGAGTGTTTTTAGGCTTTGAGGCTGTTACCTTCTTCTTGCCGCCGCTTTTCAGCTCGTTATCACTTTTGATATAGGAGACATTCACATACCCGTGGAATGTCTGGCCTTTTGAATTGGTGTATTCAACATATCCCCATCCGTTGACAGTTGATCCAAGCTGATATTTTACAACCGTACCATTCGGCAGGTTAAGCACCATGGAAGAAGAGGCGTTCCGTTGCGTACGTAAAACAAGGCCGTCACTTGAAACCACCGTGTTTTTGATAAAACGGCCTTTATTCGAATCGGTGTTGGTTTTCGATTTGTTGTTAGTTGGTTTGTTAATTACTACCCCACCTAATCGCGCTTTTACTCCATTCTTGAAATCAGTAAACCCTTGGGATCTGCTTACCCATGGGGCCGGACAGATTTTGTGTGTAATGTCATAGTGCCGCACGATGTCATTGATCGGATCAAGTTTAAACTTCTTGCATAGCTCAGCGCAGACTTGTTCTGCACGGGCAATGGTATCCGGATGGAAAGTGCCGTTCTTTTCAATGCAAAGCTCCACGCCGATAGATAAGAAATTCGCATTCGGCTTCAGCGCCGCGACACCCCGGTAAGGCTGCCCGTTAACAATCTGTTGGACATCATTCGCATGATAAGCCACCTCATTCAACGGAATGATACAAATAGCCTCTGTACGATCGACAAAGATATGTGCAGAAGCAAACGTCTGTTTCTTCTCAGACAGATTTCTGTTCTGTGCGGGGAGCGTTTGACCAAAGTATCTATAATGATTGGCAGCGGGCGCGCCGGGGTTTGCCGTGTAATGCACCACCAGTTTCTTCACGCCGTTGTTTTTGATTCCCGGCCGCGTCCATTTGTTAATATCAATATATTGGTTTCTGTATGCTGACATAAAAATCTCTCCTATTCTGTTTTTGGATTCAAAAAAAAAGCAGCCGGATTAACCAGCTGCCTGATCGTCTTTTTCTGTTTTCTGATCGTTGTCGCTTTCAATTACATGAAGCCTGTCGGTGATAACGGCTGGTATCTTAACCCCGATCTGCGCCAAATTTTCCGTGATGGACAGGCCCTCATTTGCGATATAAAAAAGAACGGTTCCAAAGGTCAGGACACCGTTCAAATTTGTTATCGTATCAATAATGTTTGCGACAATGACCACCATAAAACTGAGCATCTTCCGGACATATCCAAACCACGCGCTACGGCTCCGAAGCTGCTTCATTTTCCACGCTTTGATAATGCCGGTGATGACATCCAAGATGCTGAGGATCAGAAGCAAGTCAAGGTATTTCACCTCCCCGAAAAGATATGTTCTTGCGATCTGTAAGCTTTCAAAATTCATCCACACATGTATTCCCTCCATTTTGATCACCTCCTTCGAGGCAAAATAAAAAAGCCTTATTTATTGGCTTCTGTTTGTTCCTCGTAAGGTTGCCCTGTTACTTCCTGAAACTGATCCGGTGTAACATACGCCGCATCCACACCCTCTTTCATATCGTCGATGGTACAATCGTTAAAACCCATTGCCTGCTTTACCATTGCGGTTGTCGCCCACTTGTAGAACAAGGCATAAACCCAGAAATTAAGATTCACTGGTCACCCCTCCTTCCAATTCCAATACTTTAAGCTTTAAGGCAGCAAGCTGTTTACCCATTGAAACATTTACTGCTTCCGCCTGCTTTCGTGCTATGATTTCATTTGTAAGCTGCATCCCAAGAGCTTGCTGGCCTTCTTCAGCTTGCTTTCTTGCAAGCTCTTCGACCGAAAGTTGTTGCCCGATCTTGTAAAGCTGATCTTTAACTGGATCGGGATCGGTAACTATCTCTTTTTTCAAGCTGTCTTTATATTCTTGATCAGCCGTTTCGATCCAAGTATTCTTTTCTTTATCAAATTTAGGCCGCCACATTCCCGCACCATCAGCCGATAATGGTGGGATGTCCGTAGCGTTATCAGGCATCTTATACTCTCCGGTTTCCGGATCGAGTGATAATTCAGCCGGCTTTCCAATATAAATATTGTCGCTTCCGTAAGGGAATATCAGTTTCATGAAATCACCTTCCTTTCTTTAAGTTAGTGGAATATTTATGTCGATATAGTAACCGTTGGCCTTTGATTCGGTTGTTGCCATAATACCAGTAATTTTCATGTCGCCTGAAGCGTATACAATTATCTTGCTGTACCCAGTTGTTCCGCTGGTTGCAACCAATTTCACCACACCTTTACTTGGAGCGCAGGAAGTGGGTATGCTGCCGAAGACAATTTCCCTGTCAGTAAGAACATGACCATTTAAGTGAAGCGTATTCCCTACTTTTCGATATTGAACAGGTCGATCCCCTGTTTTGGCACCGTTTTTGTACGTCACATCTAACCAAGGAATATCAATGTCAGTAATAAGCTCCCGCCAACCCGTAAACTCACCTTCCTTGTGAATTGTTGAAATCCATGTACGGTTATCATAAGAGCGTGTGGCTACTATTTTTTTTAATCCTTGTGGCGGAGCCAAGTCAGCAGGCACATCCGATATATCATAATAATACCAAGCTGCATCATCATCACCAGGATGGTTTACAACGCCGGCACCAAAATAAAAGCCTGTCGGATAATCAAAAAGATTCTGCCCTTTCATTATTTTTATTCGTTGCCCGTCTTGTGTTGTCAGGGGATAGAGTTGCCCGCCATTCCATTTGTCCCTTTCCACTTGAGAAATATGGCGAATGCCGTTGTTATCGTGTTGGCGAAACGCATAATAGTCGGCCTGTTTCACATTATCAACGTTGCTAAGCCCGATCTGCTCCTTTGTAACCTCATGTGGATTATCTCTCCGGGCAGCCAGTTCATCAGTATATGCTTTAGCGTTTTCTTCAGCAGCATCAGCTTTGTTTTGGGCTCCTGTTGTCGTTTCCTTCGCGTTCCAGTTAGTACGCTCTGTGGCTGTAATATGCCGGTCATTATCCTTTGTATGGGCGTCAAAATCGGCTTTGGAAGCCTGCAGTACATTGTCAACGTTACCGAGTCCTACTTGTGCTTTGGTTGTCTTGTGTGGGTTGTCAATTCGTTTTTCGTGCTTGTCAGTATAAGCTTTGGCATCAGATACAGCAGAAGAAACATCTTCCTTCGTTGCTCCGATCGTTTGCAGCTCTTTCAAAGCCTGATAGGCCGTATATTGATACCAGTTAAACCAATCGGCCGGCGGGTGGTCCATCGGCTTATACCCTTGATCAATGGAGGTTTGTGGCGGCCGCTGACCGGGGTTCCCCCATTCTGGTAATTCTTTTGTAAAAGGCATCTGCTTCACACTCCTTAAATTGGTAACGGATAATCATCTTCTGGCCGGAAGATGCCCCCCAGGGTCCCGCCGTCTTTTCCATCAGAAGAAAACCCATATTCGCTTGTTTCTATGGTGCTGGCTGATGATGAAAAACAGAAAGTCCCGTTTAAATCTACATAAGCAACTCGAACACCCGCAGCCACCGTTTTTTGAACAATATTCGAAAATTGCGTTTCGCTCATTCCTACCCTACTTAATGCTTCGATCGGCGCCTTTTTCACAATGATTGCAGCTGGTTCATCCTGATTGTTCTCTTTGCTGCTCACAATGTTTATTTCACTCTGCTTGCAGTTCAATGTTTTCGCCAGCGCTTCAATAATCCGATTCGTTGTCCCGTCTGAGGCATTCCGGGCTACCTTTCCACGAATGAGCACACGGTATATTTCATCAGTGGCCCGGCCCCGATCCTGGGCAACGTTATCGCCGAGAAGGTCCAGCGATTTCCCGCGCGCCGCGTCAATATCCCGCCATTGTTCTGCCGTTGTCAGTGAATTTTTTAATGCTGTCAATTGTTCATCGACTATTAAAAAAAGCTTTCCGATATTGCTCTTTTCATCTTTCAAGAACGCATCAGTCAGCTTTCCTATTAAATCTTTGATCATATCAGATTCACCACTATTTCAGAGTAGTGAACTTGCGCAACTTCTCTCGGTTCAATTGTAATATTTGACTGAGCGAGAGCCGCCGTATCCTTCCCGATTTGTATAGTCACATCTGAAACCCCATTCACCTGATATACAGCGTTAAAAAGTTGCGACAGAATAACGTCGTCACCCATCTGCGAGCCGGTAAAAGATGAACCATTTTCATCAATCCCGCCAATTTTATATACGAGATTGTTTTTGATTTGACTCACACCGTCGGCAGGGAATGAAGCGTTTGTTTTTAAATCAAGCTGCACATAAATTTTCACTTCTTTTGCAAAATCAAATTTCACATCATGATCCAAACCGCTTGCATCCGTAATGACGACCGATTGTTCTCCAACTGTTTCAATACCGGCTGCTACGCTGTCAAATAGAGCTTGAGCCACGTCTACTTTTGTTCCCCCGAGAACATAAGCATGAATGCTTTTCGGTGGATTGCCGTCTGCATCCGTTTGCATGGTATTATTCGCGACTATATTCGCTGAACGAACACCCGAAACGGCAAGCAATGCCGAAATGATGCCGCTATTCGTAGAAGCAGAACTGCCTTCAACTGATTTTTTAATTCGCGCCCGAAATTCCGGATCAGATTCTTCGTCAGTGCCGCCGGAAGCAGCTTCCGGATTATTCACTGAATAAACTCCCTCTAACGTCTCAGCCTGTTCAGTAATGGTATTGGCCGCGACATTGTTAATAATCCCTTTAGACAGCGATACAGCCGCCCCTGTGCCCGTTCCATCATCCCCGATTACAACATCTTCGATTAGTTCAAAATAAATACCGGATTCCGTTGTATATTGGGTTTGTTCTTCTATGACGAATCCGGGTTCCCCGGTAAAAAACAGAGTAGTGACCGCCTCGGCCGCCGGCTCCCGGCTTATACCGAAATTACTTCCCAACCTGTCCAACTGAACACCCTCCGACTTACTGACAAAACCGCTATTATAAACCCGCTCTGCAATGTCCCAAATTCCCGCCAAAAACCAAGCAAAAATACGTAGGATAATGCCTAATGGCGTTTTGCTTGACGTGTTTATATCTTCGCCAAACAGCTCCTTCGCTTTGTCCTCCATGCCGTCAAGAAGCTCCGAATAGGTCTGCCGTTGGAATCCTGTTTCATTAAGCAAGATCAACACCCCCAAGCTCGATTGTTTGATCATCCTCTTTCTTCATTTTCAAGTGGACAGATAGATTTCGTGTCTCTTTATCATGAGAAAACTCAACTGATTCAACGCTAGCAATTCGCTCGTCTTGTGTTACAGCATTAATAATGTCGTATTGCGCCTCTTCTTGGTCAAAGCCTTTCCCGAGAATGTTACTCCGATCCAAGCCGAAATGTTCATCCAGAGTAAATTCCCCTAACCGTGTTTTTAATGTTAATTCGACTGATTGAGCAATTTCCTCGTTACCCTCGACCATCTGAAGAGTGCCGTTTTCAAAACATAGATCACCATCTACAAGCTTGAGCGTTTTCATCCTTCCCACACTCCTATGACCACCGGATCATTGATACTGTGCGTTCGTCGAGAATCAGGATCAAACGTTTTGTTTCCATCCAAGTTATCAAGGGATCTTTCAGCGAATGAAACAAAGACCGAGGAACCAACCTTTATATCAGGCTCAACATGCTTTAAAACTGGAGCGTGTTCGATCAACGGGTATTCATGAAGGTATTCACCATCATTCATAAGGAACAACAATTGCAGATCAGCAGTATGCTTTTCCGCATTGTATTTCACAACGCGAGCCGGGGCCAGTGTATGGATAGATAGTTTGATTCTTTTCTCAAAAACATCGAAAAACCTGGTCGCTTTACTCATTACATCACCTTGCATTCTGTGAAAAAGTCTCTTCCATCAAACGAATGGGTGCCTTCTTTCACTCGATATTTTCCTTTTGCTGTTTTGCTGTTGATTTCAATAATTGAAGCAACAGCGATACGGTGCTGAAGAAGACACTTCGCCTTATAACCTTTGAAATTATCTTCCTCAACCTGCTCAGGTGTCTCAATTAATCCGGTGGCCTCTTCTAATTTGAAACGCTCATCATCGCCCTGATTAAGTGGGCGAATAACCGGTTTCCCTCGTCGATAGTACATAACGGCTCCGGCATCATGTATGACTTCTTCTAAATTATTTTCTATTAAGCCAGTCACCCGGTAACCCTTTTTGTACACCTTATTTTTCGGCAGGATAATATTTTTCACTTTAATTCCGAGAACGCGCAGCAGTTTATCTACAATTTGCCTCGATGTGGTTCCTGCTTTAAAAGTAATCTTCATGTATCGTTTGCGATACCTAACCTCTTCCCGCGTCCCGTAATTCCTGACAGTCTTGTACGTTCGGCCGTTTTTGTCTTTCCTGACAGTAACAACCGGTTTTGCAAGCTTATATCTTTTTTTGACATAATATTTCTCAGCAGGATCAGCATTGGCGGTTGTCACTTTCATATGGGTATAATCGTCGCCGTCTTTTGAATAGATCGACGTCACCTTGTCCAAGCCGCTCCAGTTATTCAGAACCTTTGTCACTTTGCCAATCGTCAAAACGCCGTAGTCGTCTCGATAACCCGCCTGAACCGTTATCGTGCTGCCTTTTTTTATCTTGTTGATCGAATCTTTGCTGAGATTGTAAATCTCAACTTTTGTTTCATTAGGTTTGAAATCATCGTCGAAGGGCACTTCAAAATGAATTTCTAAATCCTTGTAATCAAATGTGGTCTGCGAACTGCCGTTATCAATGGTTATTTTGACAACCCGGCCAAACAACTTTTTATTCGTCGTCGCCAATGTCATCCCCCTCCGACCCGTCAGCTACATCATCAATATAAAGAAACACGGTTTCCATGAAATTTTTATATGTAACCCGTGTTTCTGAATTTGATTCATCTAAAGGGATAAGGGCGGGGGCCGGCAGGTTTTCATTTACAATGTCATCCCACAAAGGAACATTGAGTATAAGCTTCTCGCCCAGAACGATAGGCGTCATATCTTGCTCGTATAAATCCAGTGAAAAACTATCATCGGATTGATTGTAATTTATACGCAGAATAAACGTGTCATCCGCTAAATCAAATTCGAACTGCTGCGGAATATCCTCCTTATCAAAAGGAATATAGTCCCTCGTAGCCATTTCCCGTACCCTCCCTATTTAATCCGCATCTTTACCCCGATAGGTATTCTTCTGTCAGGCCATGGATTGAGCCGCCTCAATGCGCTGACAGTAGTTCCATATTTGCGGGCGCAGCCCCAATACGTATCGCCCTTTTTCACCTTGTGATAAACCTTGCTTGATTTTTTTGTGGTTTTTTTCTTGTTTGCCTTTTTCTTTTTCCCGGCTGTTTTCACTTTCTTCTTAACCCACGGGCTTTTTGCAATACGGATTTCTTGTAAAGAGATTGTTATCGCAAACCCGTTTGAAAATTCCCCTGTATCGCGGTCGATTTTCGTAATGATCACGTCTTTTGCGACCTTTCGCCCGGTATAGGTTAGGAGATTGCCGGCATATGCTTGCTTTTTTAAATATTCATAGTCGCTGTTTGCCGTCTTCCCAAGCAAATAACCGGAAACACTTGTGGTTTCCGGTTTTCTCTGCACATGGTCGGTAATCGGCACGCCTTTTTCAACGGGATAAGATGTGACTTCCACATCCGCCCCGTCTGATTCTTTTTCGTTAACAAGATTGACCTTCCCAAGCTTCGCCAATTAATAAACCCCCTCCGCTTGAAAAAGAGCCGCCAGGCTGTCGTAAGAGTCTTCCAGTGATTGGGTGATAGCCTTTGAAATATCAGTTTCAACTTTTGCACTTCCGCCCTCAACTTTTACATTGATAGACGGGCTGAATGTAATATTTACAGACGTTCCACCGCTACTGCTTGCTGCTTTTTCTGGTGTATATCCAGTTTCAGCCCCAAGCTCTTTGCCGAGCGCTGCATACATTCCCAGTGATTGATTCCGGTAACGCGGTTCAGTCGTGATGACATATTCCCGCCAGCCGTTTTCCCCGAGTGCCGCAACCTGCGGGCTATTGATTACGCCGCCTGTCGCATATCCTCTGTACGGCCCGCCGTGCGCCATTGATACCAAGCCGGGATGTTTCATGATGCCGCCGTATCTGCTGTTCAGATAGTTAATAGCCGCTAGAATTTGGTCAACCGGATTTTTAATATTTCCGTGTCCTGGTTCTTTATGGGCGTTAAAGGTGCTTGGGATGAACTGCATTAACCCTTGTGATGGGTGGCCGGCTTTTGCATTGGAATCCCAATTGTTAACAACATTGGGGTTACCGCCAGATTCTTTCATGGCAATTGTTTCGAGCGCCCCCGCATATTCAGGGACCAATCCTTTAATATTCAGAGCTTGAGCAACCCATTTTTTCACAGCTTTGCTTCCGCCACCAGAAAAACTCCCAGCGTAGCTGGACATTTTATCTTTAATAAAGCCTACAGCCTTATCTTTGATAAAAGTGAATGCACCTTTTGAAAAATCACCAAAAACTCCGGGCATTGACGGCGCCGTTACGCCCATCTTCTCCAAAACTTTATTTAATAGTTTTGAAGGATGCCCTATATAATCAAAGACATCTAAAGCAACATCTTTTACCTTACTGGCCGCAGTCTTCGCCCCATTCCAAGCCTTCGTTAAGAAATTGCCGCCTGTACCTTTTGCATAGGCTGGTAGCATGGACATCATTTGTTTTGTTTGTTTCCCTGAAAGTACCTCCGTCCCTTTTGGAAGGTTCATAACAGTATCAGTTGCCGGGCTCAGTCCCATATGCCCGCTTGGCGTCCTATAAAGTTCAGGGCCCGCATTTGATCCTTTTCCGTCTCCGAGAATAGCAGGGCCACCAGGATGAGCACCGGTCCCATGCGCATATTTAGGTACTTTAAAATGCTCTGGTTTCCAAAGTGGGATTTCTGGAACGTGAATGGCCTTTAAAACGGTATTAATCCCGCCGACAACGCCGTTTACCGCATCCGCCATTTTATCGGTCATTGAGTTGCTGAGCGAGATAATTCCACTCAAAGCATGTTTTGCCATGCTCTTGATTCCGTCGCCCATTTTGCCCGGTAACGCCTTGGCTCCCTCGACTATATCAGAAAATTTGTCTGTGACTTTCTTCCATAGACTGTGAGCCAAATCACCAACCTTATCTCTAATATAGTGCCATCCTTTGATGATTCCATCTGCTGAATTGGATACTAGTTTTGTAACCATTCCGACCGCGCTAGAAAAAATCTGTTTCACGCCGTCCCACATCATACTGAAATTTCCAGTAAAAAGACCCTTGAAGATTTTTACAATCCCCATTATTATCCCTATCGCTCCGTTGATAATAGCAATGATGTTCGTAAGGGCAGTCTGCACAATAATAAGCACTACTGGAAAAACTGCATTTATGATGTTCAGAATAAAACGAATTGCTGGAATTACAACAGTGGTGATGATATTTGCCAAGGCTTGCAGTAGTGAAACGACAATAGGTAGCACCATCTGAATGATCTGCACAATTTGCGGAAAGACCTGCTGGACCACCTGAATTAAAATTGGTAAAGCCGCCTGCGCAAGCTGCAAAATAATATTTGCTGCTAAAGTAAGAAGCTGGGCGACAACCGGGAGAACCGCCAGAATGACCTGTCCTATGATCGGAAATACCTGTTGCACCGCCGTTAAAATCAACGGAAGGATTTGAATGGCAATTTGTCCGATCGTTGAGCCGAGTAATTGAATCAGTTGAACGACAATTGGCAGAGCTTGCTGGATGATATTCATAATCAACGGAAAGGCCATTTGAATTGTCTGAACAAGGATAGGCAGAACAGTCTGGATTATCGTAACGATAACCCCTGAAAAACTGCTGACTAATTGAATGATGATAGGTAAGACCGCATTTATCACACTGAGAATGACCGGAAAAACAGTCTGGAATCCTTGAACAAGCAATGGCAAAATTGAACTGACAATCTGCAATACACTTGTCATTAATTGCCCTGATACCTGCATCCATGCCGATAATAACTGCTGGATCAATGGAATCAATTGTGGGCCAATCGTTGAAAGTGTTTGTGAAACCGCCGCAGCTAAAAGAACAAGATTTCCCGCAAGTTGCATGAACGTCTGTTGCATTTGGCCGGCTAATTGCTGAAATTGCGGTGTCAGTTGTGCTACCAGTTGACCGAAAACCTGCTGAACTGTCGTGATAATCGGCTGAATGGCCGTGAATACCGTTGTCAGCACAGATTGAACAGTCGCCCAGGCCGAATGAATTGCATTGCCGACAACTTGGTTTGCATCTTTCAAACGATACAAATATCCGGCAAAACTAAGGATCGCCCCAATTGCTATTCCTATCGGCCCGGTGACTCCTAAGAAAGAAAGACCAATCGACGCAATAATAGGAGCAATTATTGACACAATCCCTTGAAAGCTTGATAGACCGATCTTGAGTTGATTCATGAACCCTTTAATAAAGCTGTTCAACCCTTCGGTTAATCCCTTTCCGAAAAAGTCGGTTACTCGTTTTCCTGCATTCTGAACAAATGAGGAAACAGTATCAACTGCCGTTTTGTAAGCAGCCTCGATCCCGGCGACCAAATGAGGGTGTGACTCGCCCAACCGATCCCATAATTTTAAGGATTCAGCTTGCATCTTATGAATTGCGGATACAGCAACCTTTTGTGAATCCTCAAATCCTTTCATAAATGCAGGTTTAAGCCCCTGCACCTCTTTAATCATGGTATGGAAAGCACTGACTACCGCAGTTTTTCCGGTATCCGCAAAGCGCTTCATGGCATCCGTCGCCGGTTTGAATCGCTCTTGAAGCTTGTCAAAATTCTTGTAAAGCATATAAACGCCTGTTACAAGCAAGACAATTGAGCCGGCGACTACATAGACTGTTCCGGACATGGCAACAAGCCCCGTTACTACCGGGCCAATGAACATCCAAAGACTGCTCAGAGCCCCGAGAAACCCATTAAATAACCCCACTCCTATTGCCAAAGGCGATAAAAGCAGGGTTAAAACAGGGATGAGCAATAAAAATCCTTGGATCATTTTAGCCAGCACTGGATGAGCTTTATTGAACTGAATGATCATCTTTCCGATCGCGGTAACGCCTTTATAAATTGACATGGCGACGGTGCCGAATACTTCAAGGGCCGGCTGAATTGCTTTTAAAAGAGTGCTGCACATTTGTTCCCAAGCCTTTGAATAACCGGGAACGGTCTGTGTGGCCGCCTTGTGCAACCCTTGGAATAGGAAAAAGTTTGTGAAGGCCGCGCCAAGCGCTACCATCTGAAAACGCATATACCCCTGTGTAATCATACCTGTCATATCTTGAAGCTGTTTCATATTTGCGGTAGGCCCGAGCATCTTCAAGGCCAAGTGTGCCGCAGTTCCCTGCTTCGCCATATTTTCAAGGGTATTTGAGACGGCAAGCCCCGCTTTGTTGACTTGATATAACGGGTTTGCCATCCTGTCATAATTGGCAGCGATCTTTTCCGATTGTGTTGACATTGCCATAATCGTACCGATGGACTGCAACATGCTCATGCGCATCATTTTATTATTCTTGATCATGTTGTCAGTAACCGCTTTATGCTCACGGCCTAGCCTGTACACTTCATCCATGAACTGTTCATTTGTCCCGGTCCAGTTGTCCATTTCTTGGCCTAACTGAAAGAAGCCATATCTTGCCCGTATAAGCTCATTACGGAAACCGTTCATTCCGTATCTTTCCTCATACCAAGCCCGGCGCATTTCATTGACCATTTGAATAGTATCTGCTTCAAGTCCGCGTGTTGAGCCGCGCAAAAAGTCCATTTCCCGCCCATAATAACGCATACCCCGGTAATCAGGAGCAGGCATGGCCGCCGTGCTTTGCGATGATCCTCCGTTAACCCGGCGCATGTCCACGTTATGCAAATTGTTTCGCAGCCTGTCAACTTGATCATTTGCATTGTTCAATGATGATTGGTCAACGTCGATGCTCACGCGTGACGGTATATTTTGCACTAACCTGTTCGTTTGTTGAATGGTCCGGTTTAGGCTTTCGACATGGGACGTCATAAGGTCAAATGCGGGGCCAAGATTTTCAATTGTCCGCGCAGCAGTTTGTAAAGAAGAACTGTCCAGAATCATACTCATGTTCCTGAATCTTCGCTGCTCCCTGTGCATATTGGACATTTGCGTTCGCATTTGAGAAAAATGGCCGGCCGCATTATCTGTATGATCAACAAGTCTATCAATCTGACGATTTGCTCGTTCAAGAGGGGAGGTATCAACGTTTAATTCCACATCAATATGTGTACTCCGCAAAGCGTCTGTCAACGTTTAACCCCCCTTATTTCCTTTTGTTTCGTTTGTTTTCTTCGGCCAGGTGAATGTCCAAAGCCGCATTGGCTTCGAGTAACGTATCGAGGTCCATAGATGCAACCTCTGCGAAAGAAAACTTCTCAGACATCACAAGCCGATACATGGGCCAGTTGTCACTCGCCCTCTTTTTGTAAAACTGCTTTGGTTTCGACGGTTTCATCGCTAAGAAAGGTAGAAACCTCATACATTAATTCATTGAATCCAGGATGTTCATCGAAGTATTCGAAGTTTACTTTCGGATTTACCACAACTTCTTTCATGTACAGCTCATACAATTGTGAAGAGGTTGGGCGGCCTGTGTTAATGTTAATTGCCTCATCTTGAATTTCTACCATCCGTCTTGTTCCTGGGTGCTGAAGAGTGTACTCGACTCCTTGAATTTTAACTGTTTTTTGTTTACCGAATTTTGACATAGGTTTTCCCTCCGATTGTTTGGTTTGCATATATTGAAAAGCAGCCCGAGTGGACTGCTTTTTTGCATTTGATTTTTTTCTTTTCGACATGATTAATACCTTACTGCTCTAAAACTGTATAATCGAAGACTTGAATTTCAAACTCACGATCTCCGATTTCATCACTGAATTCTGCATCAGCAGGCTTTTTTACCATGGCTTCAGTGCCGCCGATTTTCTCCTGTCCGCCAGTAACCCAAATCGGAAATGTTTTGGCCGTGTTTGCCAAGCCATTTAAATAAGGCACAAACGGCGAACCCATGGACAGAGTAAGCGTAATTGTGCCTAACGGATTGTTTTTTGTTGCAACGCTCACATCACCTTTAGCGCTGACTTTTGTTGAAAACTTTTCTTCGTCTTTTGCACACGAAACCATGGTTCCCTCTGAATAACCCGTGACGATTTTCCCGTCGATATTCGTATTGACCTCGTTCGCATCATAAACATAAGCAGCCATTGACTATTCTCCCCCTTTAGATTGAAATTTCGCCTGTAATTGAGGCGGAATGAACCGCGCCGGCTAATTTGAACGTGAAAGAAAGGCCGTCATACACGCGATTTTTTCTATTCTCGTCCGATACTTCAGAGCGTTTTTTTGTGCTGATGGTGTAAACAGGCATACCGTCTTCATCAGAAGCGACAATCCCATTCGAAAAGGCTTTTTGAAGTACATTCGTAACCTGAACACTCAACAATGAAAAACCGGCATTCGAGAACGGAATTTTACCGTTATTTGAGAATGCCGATTGAATGGATGTTTCAATATTTAATTTCACCCAGTCTTTGCCGTGCAGGACGTCGATGTACTCACCTGAAGCAGTAATGCCTTCTGACGTCTCGCTATGGCCTGCTTTGATCACATAAGCGATAGCGCCCTCTTTGTGGAGCTTTTGCAGCTCGTCCGCTTTCAGGTCTTGCGGGGTGACGCCCACAATGTTTTTGAACTTCCAAGTAACTGAACCCACTGTCAGGGAGCCGACGGCACCAACCAGCCCGGCATCAGGATGCTCGCTTGTTATCGGGTGATAAAAAACGATTGTCCGGTCCTTCCCGGTATATGAAGTGACCTCTTCCCGATCTGTTACTTGCAGAACAAGGAATTTGTATGATTTTTCTTCCATCGCTTTTGCTGCTTCCAGCTTCTCGTCTGCCGTCGCATCAGCAAGAATGAGGAAGTGCCAATCATTATCAAAATACTCGTCAAAAGCATTCCGAATCGTAAATGTGGCAGCCGCTCCCGCTCCGTCGCTTTCCCCGTTTTCCGGGTTACCTCCGTAAGTACCGATGGCTACTTTTGATGGAGCATTGTCGCCCTGTGCATAAATAGCAGCAGCCTTTTTATATGCGGGTGTTCCTTCTGGGTAATCCGCTTTGACAGCTTCTATTGAGCCATATTCTTTATAGGTGTTGTGTCCGGCAACCTTCGCAAGAATTAGGGGTGTTCCTAACCCTTTAAGATTCGACGGTTTCACTAGGTCGATTTTGACCGTTACATCACTAAGTGGCATGTGTTTAACCTCCTATGGTTTCTATTTGCGCGGAATCAAAAAACTCCGCTTGTGTCTCGCCATAAGCCGCTCGCGTTCTAAGACGCATATCAAAGCCGTGACGGCGTTCTGTGTCTATCGTGATAAATGTATCCCGATTACCGAAACCGTCGTTTCTCACCCACGCCAAGCCGTTGTCATGAAGCGTCTGGCGCGCGTCAGCAGTTTTGAAGTAAGAGGCTGTTTCTTGAACAAGAGAAATGACTTCAATGTGACTATTTGAAATCCATGTAAAAGAAAAAACCAGCTCAATGTCTTCCGTTAACACTCCTTGTTCCTCAACACCCCTGTGTTGCGGCAAATACGGAGAAGTAACGGTATACGTGCAAAAAGGGTATTCAGGCTGTTTACCTGTCCCGTTTGCTTCGATAACGACATGGCCGGTTTTCTCTTTAATCATTCTGAGAACCGTTCTGATTATGCTGTTGTAATCCATCTGAATTGCTCACCGCCTTTAAGATATAGGAATTGAAATCGGCGTATGTCTCGTATGGCGTCATCGCTTCCACCAAAAAGGTTACTCCATCAAAAACCACTTGAGCCTTGAAAGGGATTTTCTTCTGGAAGTACAGTTGCCTGTCCATCTGTGTAAGCCGTCCGCCGGATTGATAAATTAATTGCGCCTGCAATGGGACAATAGCGCCTTTTTCTTCCGATTCCACCGGCTGGCCCTCTACCCATTTTCCGAGATCGTCATAAAACCCCTCAGACGCCGGGAGCAACAATGTAAAATCAACGCTGTATTTCTCAATCAGATCACCGAACTGAAAGTGATTTTTCATTAGCTTTCAACCTCGTAATCCATAGAACCGATCATTTCCCCGGTATCTACTAACGGATTTGAAGAGCCTTTTTCCTCCGTTGTAAAAGGATGATTGGCAGGACTCCGCAAGTCTCTTGCATAAGTCTGCAGCCGGCCCTTTGCCAGCAATCCGACCGCGTTCATGATGTCATTAATAGCATCGCCGTTCTCTATGGCTCTGTTGACCAGTTCCTCTACCTTTTGGACAATCTCGGCTTCATTTTCATCCCATCCAGCCCGTAAGAATGACCGTTCAGGGATATTAATAAATTGTGTATCCTTCTTGAGATAAAGACCTTTGGCAGCAAGATAATTCCGCATGCGCTCAGTTACAGCAATACGGCAACCGAACTCGTGAACAGCCGCGATCATTTGGCGGTCGCCGTCCAGCACACCGACTTTCATTTTCCCTTTTGGCTCAAGGTTCCTCAGTAATTCCGGTATACGGTTTGTATCCCGCACCCGGATATTTCGGCGTCCCATCTGATCACCTCAATGGTTTAAAACGAATTTTTTTGTATGGCCGGAAAAGATCAAACGCGGGTTTATACCTTACGTCATCCGCCGTGTATGTCTTGCTCATTCCGCCAATTGATTCAGCCTGGACGCCTTTCGGGCTATCCCGGTCTATTTCAATCATGAGGGCAATTCCTTTTTTCACAGGGCCCGGTAATAATTCAACTCCATCCGGCCCCACAAAAGAGTTATTGCAATCCTCCTTAACAAAAGAAATTGCGTCTTCAAGGTCAATTTGTAGCTTTGCATCCTGCGAGGTGTCATCCTCGGGGATTCCCAATCGTATTTTTAATTCTGACAGGTCCATTTCTCTCAGTCCTTTCAAAGCACGGGTTCATATGTCGCGAAGCACCTGCAATTTATATCATTTGAAGGATCTCCGCTTTGTCCCGGTGCCGGCGCCCTCACAGACTTGCCGTTTTTATCTTGACCGAGATCAAACAGCTCATTTACAAACCTGGCCTGGCCTTCTAAATGAACATGATCCGCGTTTCTTCCCTCACGAACCCGCTCGTCACCCATGTTGTGCCATATCTTTTTCATGGCAATACCATTGGAATCAGCTTTCGTAGCTGCGTCCAGTGTAGCTTTCTCCCGCACTCGATGCATTTCTGTTCTGACAATGCGCTGCGCGCGGTTATAACTGACACCCACATCAGCTTGCAGTTCCTTCGCTACCTGAACAAAGCGTTTCCGCTCAATAAAGCCGCGTTCAATCGTATGATTGATCTTCTGAACTGTCTTTTTACGGTCCGTTTCGATTGCTTTGAGCATATTTTCACTTGTGATAGTCTGCGAGATTGACGCGGGCGCCGCCCATGCGACAGGCAATTTCCCTTTCGATGAACGGGACAATTTAAAGCCGACGGCCGATAAGATACCAAGCATGAGCCAGTTATACGATGACTCATAGGTTTCAGTCAGAAAATCAAGAACAGCCGTTTTAACCTTTGCAGAAAGGGCAGTAATCAATGATGCTATATCCTTCTTAATCTGAGAAAGATCATTACTCCGATTCGCGTCAGCAAGGCTGATTTCGCGCCCTTTATCAAGCTTGACAAACAGGGCAGTCAACTTGGAAAGTATTTTTTCGGAAGTACCACGAAAAAGCCGCTTCAGCTTCCGTAAAAACTCCTGCATCTTACGGGTTAACGGCTTCAAAAGCTCTTTTTCAGTTTGTTCTTTATCCACCGCTATCCCTCCTATTCGTCAGATGGTTTTTCACCAGCGTCAGCAGATTCTTGATTCTCTTCATCTGTTGTTTTGTCCGCTGCCTTTTTGCTGTTTTTTTCAGCTTTTTTAATGGGCGACTGTACTTTTTTGTATCTGTCCTCTTTCAAAAGCTTATTACCGTGTTCATCCTCAACAAACCAAGTTGAACCGGTATCAGTATTTTGAATCCACATAAAAAAGCCCCTCCTATTGTGGACGGGCTGCGCTTAATACCGCGAGCGCTTCCGGTCTTGTTACTTTCGCGCCGTACAAGTGAAGCCCTTTTACTGCATCAGCAAAACGTTTCTCTGGGCGATAAGCCTCGACTTGGGTTGCTTGGTCTGCATAAGACCACGCCATGCCATGACCAGCAATAATCTTATGATTTTCTGTGCCACCCTCTGGTTTAGAAAGTGGAGCATTGTTTGATTTTAATACCGTGAATCCGGCCGCTTGTCCGATAACACCATTCAAAAGGCGTTGTTCTGAAGACATGTTCCCAGCCTTTACAAAACGGTCATCTTTTAGCATTAATCCTTCATACCAAGGCGTTACAACTACCCAGCGCCCCTGCTCCGGCACGTCTGCTTCATCCAATTTCACCGAAAGATCAACCAGATATTCGTACGCGTCGTTTTTTGTTGGTGAAACAACTTTTGTATCGCTGCCGATCGTATGAGCTGCATCCACATAATGAGAAGCAATATATGAATCAGCAGTATTTTTCAGAGCGTATGCTGCCTCTTGCATAGCCGCGTCCATCAACTTTGGATTTTGTTGAATTTTATCAACGTCATCAATCTGAAAGTTGAAATATTTTGACTGGTCAATGAGAAGCTTACGGCTTGTAGAATCAAGTGTTTGCGCGTTATCCATGTCTTGATTTTTAGTGTAGTCGCCCACACTAACGCGCCCCATATTGTTGATTGTCACAGAGTCACCAGCAGCAGTGATTTCTCCCTCGTAATCTCTGTTAATGACTCCCGTTTGACCATAAACCAAAGTTCTTTGTAAATTGCTCAGCAGTCTTGCACTCCATAATACCGGAATAAAATTATCTAATGCCATGTGTTTTTATCCTCCTATTGATTCTTATAAAGAGCTTGGATGCGATCCCAGTTTTGATTGACTTCCTCGGTACTCATCTTTTTAATGTCTTCTTCTGTTAACGGGGCTGATGCTCCGCCTGATGGTGTCGGCGTGCTACCGTTCTTTTTGAAATGATCGTTTACGATGCTTTGTTCAAAAGTCTTGAAGGCTTCGGCCAAGGTATTCAAATTTTGTTCTGTGGTCGCATCGTCCTGACCGATAAAAAAGTCAACAAGATTAGTAGGCAAGCCCTTTTCCGTTGCAATTGAAAGGGCCGTATTTCTCAACGACTCCCGCGTTTTCTCTTGCTCAAGGTTCTGGAATTTTTCCTGCAACTCACGTAATTGCTTTTGTTCCTCTGTTTCAGGAGGAAACCGCTTTGAAATCTCTTCCTCAAGTTTCTTCGGCAACGTATTTTTCTCATACGTCTTGATCGCCTCTGTCACCCTTGCATCAGATGTTGATTGAAGCAGCTTCTTTCCCTCATCATTTGTTTCTAGGAAAGCCCGTACTGCATCCAGCGAGAGTTCTCCGCCGCTCGGCTGCGGTGCCGGATCGGTACCGGTTCCACCTGCTGGCTGGGCTCCCGGTGTTGGATCAGCCGCGCCCCCAGGTTCGGAAAAATGCTGAAGGTTAATGCGCAGTGGCAGCCTTTCTTTTTTCATGAAATTCATTGACGGACTGACTGACTTATCCGTGTTTAATCGTTTCATTTCTGTGTGTCCTCCTTGCCCTTATCAGTTGCCGAAGCCCCTAACAAGTTCAAAAGTATTTCGGTTGCTCTTTAACGCCTACAACGCGAAAAAAAGGCATAAAAAAAAGCCACTCGAAAGAGTAGCTTGCTGCTCAATTAGTCAGATACGTTTTCTTTCTTCACGTTCAGAAACAGAGACTTTTTCACTTCAGCATATATTTCTTCAGATTCATGCAGCAGGTTTTCGTTTTCCAGCATACTCAACAAAGAATTAATCCTAAACTCTTCATTCAGATGGCTGTTTTTTTCTTTCATCCTTTTGAAAAGCTTCATCATCCTCATTCGCCTCCTGTTCCTCGTCTTCATCCTGATTATCATCAATGGTGTAAGCATCTGCTTCCGCTCTCATTCTTTCAATCTCAAAACGCACATCATCAATGAACGATAGTAGAGCAAGCCGCGTTTCTTCGCTTACCAGTCCTTTGAGTTCCGCGGATGCTTGAGCCTCTTCGAGAATGTTCGCAGGAAGATTCCGCTTGAATTGAAACCATAGTTTCAGATATGCGTCTTTACCGGCCAGTATCCTTTTGGACCATGCCGAACAGAGTATCTTATACTGATAACGGAATGCCGCTGTCATTTTGCGTTCCATGGTAATTGCCTTGTGTTCCAACGCCATAAGCTTATACCGCATGGCAACGCCTGTAATAGTGCCCCCGAAAGAGCCGTCAGAAAAATTGACTGTCTTCGCAAAACGTAAAATATTTTCTTCCAAACGGTTCAAATGATTTTCGATCATGGCGTCGTTAATCTCCTTGGTTAAAAACTTCACGTCGCCGTTATCGTCGAAGACTTCAAACACGCCATTATTTTTCAACTTTTCCATATCCTCATCATCGAGTGAAGCCCCTTTTACAATCAAGTATGCAAGCCGGAACTGTTCGATTTCGTTCGATGCGTCTGACAAAGTTCTGTCGTATGCATCAATTAAAGAAATGACTTTTTCAGTGTCGCCTTTCATTTCTTTATTGTTCGGAACACCAAACAACGGGCATCCATTGAAAAGATGCGGCTTCGTCTCAATAAGATCGTACTTCGCTTTATCAGACGACTTAAACGAATAAATGAACGTTTCATCGTAGAAATCAGCCCGATATGACTCGACTTTTTTCCCGCTCACCCACTCAAACACTGAATAATATCGCAAAGCGTACGTAGGCTCTGTTATATCGTCTAAAGCGAGAATAATGCATTCCCACGGATCAACGTTTCGCAGGCATTCGTTTCCTTCTTCATTAACAAACAGCAGGCGGGCGCCGTAACCGCAGATGGAAGCCATTTTCCCGAGTTCGGAATCGGCGTCCTCGATGTTATTTCTCGTATTGAAAGTGCTCACTTGGTCTTTCAATTGCTTATCTTCAGTTTCATAAGAAATGGGGTGTCCAAACATATAGCCTGTCTTGGTATCAATGATTTCAGAATCAAATGAGTTGTTCAGCTTATTGTTTACCTTGTCATCAATACGCTGCACCTTATCGGTTCCCGCGCTACCATAATCAATGATGGACCGTGTTAATATGGGAACGCCTGCCGGATCAGCCTTATATCTTGCATATAGCTTCATCAATTTTTCACGAACAGGGACGTGTTCATTAATCATCATCTTGATAATGTCACCGTTGATTCCACTCTGGCGAATTAGATTTATATATTCCTTCATTGGTCACTCCCCCTTTCTGTGTTTCGGCTTGTTGTGGGTATACAGAGCGTACCGGAGAGCATCCAGCACGTCGTCCCATTCCTTCACAGGGTCGCCGGTCTTGGGATTCCATACATACATGAAAATTTCTTTTTTGAAGCGCTCAACCTTGTCTTTCACGACGAATAACTCATTTCGTTTAAACAGCCGGGCCACTTCTTCAATACCGGATATGATCGCCTTATCGGCGTTCAGGGCTCGCAACTTCTCCCGCCTAAAGCGCTGCACATGCTCTGGCCGCGCAGAATCGCAGTAGAAATTAATATTGCCGTACCGCTCCTTTACGCCTTTCGCTACTTTCACCCAGTAGTCAATTTCCTCATGCTGCTTGGCATGTTCTTCGAGCAAATAAAAACACCCTTGGTCATCTTGCCCGATTACGACAATAGAACCCGGGTGCTCATATCCCCAGTCAACGCCGGCGAAATACTTCTTGAAGTTGACGCGCCTGTTCTCCAATTCCTCAGAACTGATATAGTGAATGTCCTTATTGAAGTCCCGGTAAATGACTCCTTCAGACGCCACCCAATAACCGTTTATATCTCGATCGGTAAACATGCCGCTGGGCGTCGATGCCACGATACTCTCCACATATTCCGGATCGAGAAAATTGTTATCGAACAGCGAGAAATGAAATGACCGGATGTTCAGCCGGCCGCTCTTCAACTTTTGCCCGTCTTTGTCGATATAATCGGTTTTTACGGTGTGCATCGGGTTTTCGGGGTTTGTATCCATCATGACCACAGCGCCTTTGTATGAGCACCGGGAAATGACTTCTTTTACAAATGAATCATGCAGGGCGGTCGCCTCATTCAGAAACGCGCCGGCTGACGTGAACCCCCGCGCCTTTTTCCATGAATTTGCGTTTGCTCCGTCAAAGCAATATACCTGATTACCGAATATCTCAACGGCGCTCGACTTATTGAGTTTCAATTCCTTGCCGAGAATCTGTTCTAAATCATTCAGAACGTTCCGCCTGATAGTTCCGAGATTCGCCCCGCCAATAACAAAATTCAAACCCATGTTTTGATACTTGCTGACGTGAGCAAGAAACGCCAAAAGGAGCACGAATGTTTTTCCTGCCCTCTTTGCGCCGCTACAAATTAAAATTTTGGGCTGCTCTTTTATGAAGCTGTCCCAAACTTCCTTTTGCTTTTTATTCAGTTCCATCGGCATCCACCATTTTTCTCAACATTGTAGCAATCTCATTTTCTTTGGTGTTTTCATCGCCGCCGTTAATAGCCTTCTTAGTCTTCTCGATATTCAAGCGCATTTGTTCCAATTTAAGACGCCGCTCATCTTGCTCATGCGCCAGCTGGTCGAACTGCTTGATCAGGCTCCGGAGCTCGCCCATTGCCCGAGATTGAGCGTTCAGGAATGTTGCGTGGCGATCCCATGCGAATTGTATTTCAAACTCTTCTTCAGTGGCAGTTTTTTCAAAATATTCGTTGCCCTCTTCGTCCTCTTCTGGAAGATAAGTGTATTTCGCCTTTTTAAGCTCTTTTGCAAGGTCGTCTTTATTCTGCACAAACATAATGCGTTGCGCCCGAATAATTGCCGCATATTGTATCTGAATCTGATCCCATATCATATCAGCAGGGGAACGCTCATGAATCTCTTCCATGATTTCAAGCGTTTCTTCTGGCAGATACTTTGAGAAAAACCCATGCGAAACCGCGTTTCGATTTCTCTCCGGGGCGCCGCCATTGTTTCCCAATGCATTTTTATTACCGGGTGGGGCGCCTGCCTTTTTTGTGTGCACACTTTTTTCAGAGGGTGCACCCTTTTTTCGTTCCCAACCATGCCGCTGCTTCCACGATTTAATGGTGTTCATTGACACCCCGTATTTTTCGGCAAGGTCCTTGTATTTCATGCCTTTGGCGTAATCCTTATACGCCTGAATGTGCTTTTCAGCCATCTACATCCACCGCCGCCTCCTTTTGAATTGAGTTGTTTTGGAAAAAGATATTCTCTCTAAACCGACGCCGCACTCAGACCGTTAACCGCCAATTGTTTTTCTGAGATTTACCGGAATCAGTTTACAGAGAACATAAAAAAGACACCCTCAAAAGGTGCCCGCTCTTCAATAACGATAGCTTCCGATATTACCGCCTTGTCTTTTTGGTGTTGTATCAATTAATTCGCATCTTAAAATGATCTGTAAATCAACATCTAAATTTGACATATACACAAATAATCTGTCTTTCACTTTATGAAATTGACCTTCAACAGAAATTGTTTCCCCCACGTCAGGAATCGGAGCACTAAAATTGTCATAGACCATTTCTTTGTCTGTCAAAGGGTCATCGCTCATATCATGAATTCTAAAATTCACTTTCAATCTTCTCACCTCCCACCTTATTATCGGTTAAGGAGTAAGAGAAAGGAACAATTCGCGAAATTTGTCGAACGAAAGCCCTACACCCAATAAGGGCATAGAGCTTAATGATCACTATATGAAATTGGTGGGGACGCAGGAATATTTCGCCTCCCCGTCCTGCCTTCCAGTTTACACTGCGGATTTAATCTGATTCAACAATTGCAAAAGCTGACACGTTTCGCACATTTGGCACAAATGGCACACAATATCATTTTTAATGCGTCTGACTGTTTCGCGGGAAACGCCAAGATGCAGCGCGATTTCACGAAACTTCATCCCTTCTAACATGCAATCAAAGACAATCCGGTTTTTTTCGTCTTCTATTTCTTCAGTAGAGCGCTCAAGAAAATCAACGATAGTTTCGTATTTACGGAGCCGCTTTTCCCGACGATCCATCTGACGTAATTCCGCCTGGCTTATTCCGGCTGACCCTCTCGGCATTCCGGCTTCGTCACCGTAAGTAGCCACAAGCTTCTGCCCGGCAAACTCCACCTTGTTAAGAATGCGGCTCAATCGACTGATCTCCCGCAGCATAAAATTATAATCACGAATCCATTCTTCGATCTCCCAAGCCATCATTTGATCAGACATTATAAACTCTCCTTTTGTCCGTAAATAGAATATTTCTCATTCCAACCGTTCTTTTTTTGTTCTGCCAGATATTCAGTTTTAGATACTTCCTGAATTGTTAGGCTGCACTTTTCCATCAAGAAACTTTTCATATTCTCGAATAAATCTTCTTTTCCGCACAAAAGATTCACGATTTTCCCATTTTGATAGGCGAATCCATACTTCACACCAAACACTCCCTTTATTTGCGTCTCAAAGCGCCGCCCTTGCCTCTTTTCAGAGTTTGCATATTTTGTCCCATCATCCGCTGCCAAAAGCGATCTGATCGCTCAGAAACGTTTTTATCTGGCTCCTTTTTCTTCCGCTTCATGTCATCCCTCCTGATAACAAAAAACGGACACCAACCAGAGCGCAGAAAAAATTCTGTGCAATGATCAGTGTCCGCAGGCTTTCCGTCTTGGACGTATTTATTTTTAAGCTCATTGGCTGCGTAATGCCAGCAGGCTCATTTTTAACTCTTCATATGCTTATATTTTACCATAATCCGGGTTCAATAGGGTTACCAAACCATTAAAGACCGGCTTTCTCTTTATATTGCTCCCAAAAGCCGTTCACTTCATCCAAGTACCTTGTGGCCTCGGAGCTTTTGGTTTCAGCCTCTTCTCGAATTGCGTCAAAAGCCTCTTCGAATTCATCGGCAGGCGTCTTTAATATCTGGTATTCGTTGGTAGCGAGGGCAGTCGCAAGAGCGACAGGATCAAGACTGTTTAACGGGGCCCATTCTCCCTGCCAATTCCCTAAGCTAACACTTTTCCGTAGGCTCTCAAAAGCCGCAGCCTGCTCTTTTGTTAATTGTAACATTGTACTTTCCTCCGGTTCTTCTTTGAATTTATCTTACTTCACAATGAATTTTGCTGATTCAAATGTTCCGATGTAGTTCCGCTTGCCGGAATCAGAGTAGCAGTCAAGCTGGATGACATAGGTTCCCTTTCCGGTCTTATTCCGGATCGTTTTCACGTTGAATGATTTCAGAGGCGTTGCCGTTTTGAAGCTGCCCCGCTGTACCAGATTCGTATCAGTCAGCCCGCCGCCGCTGCGCTTCTTGTATACGCCGGCCGTGTAATAAAGAGTGCTTGAGCCTTTTTTCTCGGCTTTCCAGTCCACCGTTGAGGCGCCGGCCGTGTAGGTCGCGGCATCCGTAAACACCCGGCCGCTGTACCCGGATTCGTTTTGCCAGCCGGACCATGCTGCGGAAGCAGACGGCGCAACGGCCGCCGCTCCCATAAGTAATGCTGCTGATAGAATGATTGATTTTAATAGTTTTTTCATAGTTATTAATCCTTCGTCCTTTCGGTTACTCCATTTAGTTTTTCAGAAGTGAAATGAAACGAACTGCAAAAATTGACATGGAAAGGCTTGCGGCACTTCTCACAATCCATTTCGAATTCGCCTGACATCTCGTATTCATCAAGATAAGGGTCATAGTCCATTAAATACTCGCAATGCGGGCATTTGATTGCGTCAATAACTGAAACTGATTCATTTTTCTTCATTTTGTTTCCCCCAATCCCAGAATCTCTTTCATTTTTTTGACCGAATTCATGCTATTGAACCAGTCGCCGTTCTTCAATTCCAACCGAGAGCCACCGGGAATTTCTTTGATGGCCGCTATATCCTCTCTGTCAAAAGCCCATATTATTTCCGAGCCGTGCCAGATTTTAATGTCTTTGCTCATTTTTCTTTCGTATTCCCTCTGAGTTATTGTGTCGGCAAATATTTCCGGTTGCGCTTCAGGTTCTATTTCCGCAAATACTTGGTCCATTGATTTAAAAAGAACAGCAGCCGTCAAGGGTTCATCATTCGGCTTTTTGGCTGTTATAGCCATCATGGAGCTGTACGGCTTAGGGAATAATGTAGTCTTCACTCCGCGCCCTCCTTCTTTTCCGGCGGCCACCATCCACGAACCAAGTACCCACTGATCGCCGCGGTAACTGACACACAATTTAATCTCAAACTCTGATTGTCGAAATAATACGCCAGAATTATTCCTATGGAATCGGCAACGGCCGACATTATGAGAATTATCAACACTCTAAATGCAAATTTCACTCCGCGCCCTCCAATAACTCAGGATTTTGATAAACGTCGCCGATGACTGAATTTATTGCCGTTTCTGAAAACAGATTGCGAACCTCTTGTTTTTTCTCATTAACAATACGCCATGAGCCATCAATCATTTTCACTTCGCCAATGAGAATTGGATTCCCATATAAGTCAGGATCAAGATCGTGCTGTCGAACAATATCTCCTGCATAAATTCTTTTTCCAGATCTATAGGCTCCTTTTCCATCACTATCAAACTGTCCTATTTCAAACTGATCAGAACCATTCATGAGAACGGATTTTCCATCTGGATTAGTAGCGACTATATCAGGACATAAACCTGTGGAATCTTTATACAACGTCCATACCTTGCCTCTTATGAACAGGTTCAGATTTACGTCATCCCCATAATGCATCTGCTCGCCGTCCCAAACTCTGTATGCTGTTTTCATAGGAGCGAACCGTCCATCTTAAGAAGTTTGAAATCAGGGTCATGGAACGCTTTCGAAATAAAGTCATAGCCCGCGCAAGTGCCGTCATGATCTTGTATCTGAGAAAACATAACAAGCGCATAATCTCGTTCTACTTCTCGGATTTCATCCTCTTGAAAATTTTCGTAATCGTCCGTGTCGGCGACGCTCTCGATGTAAACTTTTTCGGCATCTGCCTTGTCTGTTGCTTTAATAAGCGCGTAATATGGATCATGGATTTCGTAGAATTTCATTGTTCTTTCCCCCTCCCATCTCTCGACATAAGCCATTCCATCAGGCTGCAAAATTAATCCGAAATACGGCATCCTCTCCGCCCCTGTCAGCTTCTCAACTTCCGGATCGTATTTCCCTAATTCATCATTACCAATAAATTCCAAAAAGAACGGATCGAATTTTTGTATTTCCCTTGCCAACAAAGCATCACCATATCCCCAAATCGTCGCGCCGCTCTCACATGATTTCATTAAATCAATGTGTTTTTGTTCTAATTTCATTGTTCTTCCTCCTTCAATTGTTTGGATAGTCGCTCATTTTGGTGTGACGAGTGAATAAATATCATTTGTTCCATCAATGATGTCAATTTCATGAATTCCGCCTTTATATGCCCCTGCTGCTATGATTCGGAATGCAAACAGCGTTAATAACTCCTGGCTTTCAGCTTTACACCCTGCGAATTTCGGGTTAGACTCGTTCCGGAAACCGATACGCTTGTTATCCTCAACAATCGCATCCCAGACATCACCCCTAAACTGAATGACATCCACCTCGAAACCTCGATTACGAATGCTATTGATTACTTTGATTGCCGCCGATTGGATTTTTTGAATATCCATCAATACCCCTCCTGCTGCCGCTGGTGATTGACGGCGTTTTTCTCCATGTAAGCCGCTTCGATTTGCTCCCATTTAAATCCGAGCCGCTCACCGAGAATGAAGAAGCTTACACAAAGGTCGAGAAACTGCGCTTCTTTTCCATTCATCACCTGTAAACGGTAAGCAGTAGACATCAAAGAAGAAAAAAGCCGCTCAGTGTTAAAACCAATGGTAGAACTCAAGTAACTTAAATGGATGGAGGATATTATCTTTTTGCTATTTAAGCCCAACTTGTTCCCAATGCTCAAGATAAAATGCAGGCAGTCCACGTATTCCTCAAGTAGTGGGTTTTTATCACGAAAAGCCGTTACATCACCCACGTTACAAACAGGACATATTTCATAATCCGGATCTAATAAGTGTTTAAAATCATCTTTGTTTAAATTTTCTCCGCAATAGTGATTTTCACATCGGAAAAAGGCTGCGTTTTCAGGATTCGCACCAACATTTGTTGATACTTTTGTTCTTGGCTTTTGGTTATTACTCCAATGCTTAAAGCCGCGCCATTCATTCGCACACTCGGCAAGTTCCACCTGTAGAGCAAGAATGAGGTTTGGCAGCAGGTCCTTCCCCTCAAGCCCCTTTTCTTTGATGATCCGATCGTCAAGCACCTTTTGCATTTCAAACATTTTTTGTAGATTCATGATTCAACTTTCTCCCTTCTCCGTTTACGCGGAATGCCTATTTTTCTTGCATGATAGAAATAAGTATCAATACATTTGAAACCGAAATGCTGTGCAATTTGGAAGTGTGTCCAATTCTGGTTACGAAGCTCCGCCCATTCTTCCAGAGTGAACAGGCGATACGGTTTCTGGATTACTATCCCGTTAGCCTTTTTCCAGACGGAAAGAGTGGATGGAGAGCAATGGAGTTCCTCTCTCGCTATTTCCGTATCAGACATACCGCGTTCACGAAGCTCTCGATATTGCTCCTCTGTGAAGCCGATGTCATCAAGTAAAGTCACACTATTCCCTCCTAATTAGCCTTTAGTCTTGTAAACTTGGTCATATGTTCACTTACGCAGAATTCAGGAAGGTTTGCCCTGACAAGCTGCTCGGCGAAGGGCGGCGGAACTGCGTTACCACATCGCTCAATCTGTTTCTTTTTCGAATACGCTACACCGTTTATATCTCTATCAATCACGTAATTAGTCGGGAATCCCTGAGCCGCAAATAATTCATGAGGCTGAAGCATCCTCATCCCAATGTCGGCGATCTGATAGTTTTCACCTTTAATCGTGACCAGGCCGAATCTGTCTTTTGTGGTGACTGTATGCAGAGGGTCACTGAGAGCCTGCCCCGTATCTGACCCGTAATATTTCGTCAGGAAAGCCCTGACTTCGCCAACGTGCAGGCCACCCGCCGTTATTGTTGGCATTGGGTTCGTCACCGTTTGGCCGTCTCTGCATGTGCCGCGGAGCTTGATCAAGTGACTTGTGGCAATGGCGAATTTATTGCCGCCGGCCGTTATGGTGCCGAGTGGTTTTTTCAGATCGAGCACCCGCCGGCCTTCCGGATCGCCGTATCCCATTTGAATGAGTGAATTACCGCGCTCCCCTATAACAAAAGGTTTTTTACTGTCAATGACAAAACGTTGTATACCTCGAGCGATGCGCCGCATTGTATTTTCTGAAAGAGGCTTTTTCCTGTTGAAAATTGACGGCGTTTCCAGTGACCAGTCCATAATCTCGGAGGCAGTCCGCCACGGTTTAAGCTTTCCGGACTTCACTGTCGCACTTTTTGGATCGCCATGTGTCGGCTCGGGCCATATGATCGGCCGCCCGTCACGCCGAGCGATTAAGAACAGCCTTTTCCGTATTGTCGGGGCGCCGTAGTCGCACGCCTTCAGCTCTTTCCATTCGACTTTATATCCGTGTCTGTTTAACGCTCTGACAAAGGAACGGAACGTATATCCTTTTTTGTCCGGGTCCGGCCTTCCATCTTTCCCAAGAGGCCCCCACGTTTTAAATTCTTCGACGTTTTCAAGAATGATTACCCGCGGACTTACCGTTGCCGCCCACCTGACCGCTACCCATGCAAGCCCCCGGATGCTCTTCTCAACGGGTTTGCCGCCCTTGGCTTTCGAAAAATGCTTGCAGTCCGGGGAGAACCAGGCTAAACCAATCGGCCGCCCCTTGGCTGCTTCCCTTGGGTCTACTTCCCAAACAGACTCACAATAATGTTCTGTATCCGGGTGGTTTACCTGGTGCATGGCAATGGCCGCCGGATCATGGTTAATCGCAATGTCCACCGAAAGCCCGGTAGCCAATTCAATTCCGGTACTGGCTCCGCCTCCGCCCGCGAAGTTATCGACAATGATTTCTCTGAAAAGTCCCAGTTGTTGCTTGATCATCCCGTCACCCCATCAATCCCGGCAGGACAGCGACAGCGAAGAAGAAAAGCCCCACGCATGCCCCGACCAGCCAGATACTTGTTTTATCCCGTTTAGCGATAATGGTATCGCCGATCATTTTGAGATCGTCAGAACGAGCGACAAGCGTCGGGATGTAGTCCGGGTGAACCTTTAAAAGCTCGGCCGCCTGCTCGACGGTCATTGCTTCGTCCTTCGTGGCCTTCACGTTCCGTTGCAGTTCTACTTGTAATGGCATCATTCCGCAGCCCCCTCCAGTGCCTGAGTTGCAATATGTTCAGCTATTTCAAGAGAATCAACTTTAGGATTTCCGGCTATTATATCGAGAGATTTTCGATAGTGTTCTTTTTCCTTAGTAAGCCGCTGAATCTCTTCCCGCGCCTGCCGAAACTGATTGACCGTGACTTCCTGCTGGCGTTGGTGTTCCTCAATGATTGCCTGCTGCTTAACAGACAGTTCAGTTCTATCAATCAGAAAATCAACATGTTCTTTAGTCATCCAGTATTGATCTGTTGACTTAGCATTTTCATAGCCTTTTAATTTTGAAATACGCGCTTTAATTTCCTGTAATTTATCCATGCCCGTTCCTCCCCCGCAGGGGAAACCCCTGCTATTTGAATTTGTGGCCGATCTCGTAATCACAACGAGCCAGGCCGCCTTTTATTGTTTGAATGATTGTTTTACCGTGTTCCGGGGCGTCCATTAAATGAGCAGTCCCTTCAGTGCCATCTAAAACGATGATGCGAACTTTCCCCGGCTCGATGCTTTGCTGAATAGTTGTTTCATGATTTTTTATTTCTGTTGGCTTGTTCACTCTGGCCGCCCCCTGTGCTATGATAGAAGTACCAGTTCATATCAAAGGCACTGAGGCGCAGCTTCGGTGCTTTTTTACGTTTTACGACGGCAGCCGCATCGTTAAGCCGGCAGATGGCTTTAATTCCTCACGGTAGATGATTGGATGCTTTTCGACGTATGCCGCCAACTGCTCCGCCGTCATTTTCCACTCCTTAACTGGACCAGGCTTGTATGGATCGATTTTTTCTTGCATAGCGATAACCTCCTGAATTGATTTTGGGAATTTCTGAACCTCCAAGCTTTTTGCAATCCGCTCCCATGCGGCTGGCGCATCGTTTGTAATCGGAACAGAGCATCATGCAGGCCATGAGCTTATCTTCTTCCTGCACCCACAACGGCCGATCGTCTACGATTACCACGTTTCGCAGTGGTCTTCCCCGCCTTTCTTTTGAGTTTTTTCAGCTCGTCCAGCTCAATGAAGCCGAGTGCCTTATCCAGCGCCAGCACCTTGAGTGGCGTCTCGTAAAGCCGCTCATACAGCTTGCGTTTGATGGCAAATTCCTTTGTTTCCACGCCCTTGATATCAATGATCTCGATACTGCCGTCAAGGTTATGAACCTCAAAGTCTGCAATATATTCAATCTTCCGAAAAGTCTTGCCGTTCTTTTTGAATGCCTCTTGAAGCAGGAACCGCGGCTGCAGCTTAAAATCTTTGATCTGCTTGCTCATCTTGAGCCATTTCAGCTGTTCATAGTATTTGGCTTCAGCCCGGCTATCGAACGTGATGCCGTCCACCTGTGTTTTTCTGGCTCCGTATTTATTTGCTGGCATGTGAGGCCTCCAAAAGCTCTGGATCTTCATAAATGTTTCCGATGACTTCAAATTCATCAAACCATTCAACAAACGAATGAATATTAAAGTTACGGTTAGTTTTCACGGCTCCTACGCCATTAATGAACAATTCTTCAAAATCCTTAATATCGAAAACAAACGATAAGTCATATTTGACCGTTCCCTTATGAACCTTTCCTGATTTATGTTTTGCTATAAAGCCGTCTCCCTCATAAATCTCCCGGCCGTTTTTGTCCTTCAATCCGGTGTATTGCATTAAAGGTGATACATTTGAAAACTCGTTTTTGAAATAACAAGCTAACTCCTCTTCGTCATTATTGAGAAGTTCATCCCAGTCAAGCATTCGCGGAAATTCTTGACCGTCTCTTTTCTCTGTATGATAAGCCCGAAACTTAATCTCTCTCATTCTTCCGCCTCCATATCTCTGACTATTTCCTTATCGGCCCGTTTCCGCTTGCCGTCGTTACCTCCCGTCAATTTGTTCCCAGTGCTGAATCTGCTTTTCCTTGTATGGCGCCGTGAAGATGATGGCCGGAAGCAGAATAACCGCTTTAAGCACTGTGCATCAGCTCCATTTGTTTGATTTTTTCCTCAAGCACCCGGATCGCCGGGGTAAGGTCCTGGCCGGCCGATTGCTCGGCGGGCCCGAACAGATACATGCCGCCGGTTGCTGTGAAGTTCGCTTTTTCGGTCATTCCCAATCTCCTAACCTATGATTTAATTGCATCCGGTCGCCCTTAATGATCACCGTGTAATCTCTGCACATTTGATGAATCCGGGAGCCCAGCGCCTCGTCAATATCCAAAATTTCGCCCGTATCAAGCTCGGAAGAGATTAGCAGAGGCTTATGATTCAGGTACCGATAGTTCACAACCGATTGAATTTGTTCCACTTGCCAATCCGTCGCCCGCGGCTCCCCCTTCACTGGCTTGAATAAGTCATCAATGAACAGGACATCGGCTTTCCGCATGGCGTCGAGCTTTGTTTCCAACTGGTCAAAGTCATTTCGCAGATCGCCCATTCCCTCAACGTACGGGAAATACATGCAGTAAATTGATTTTTTCTTGATCAGATTGTTCATGATCGCCGTTAACAGGTGCGTTTTTCCACTGCCCGGCTGCCCGAGCAAAGCGATACTGTTTGAACGTTTTCCCATGATGTTGAGAAAATCCTTATAGTATTCCACTGCGCACTCATAAGCGTCCTTGATCATGTCCGGCTTGCCGTCTGTAATGAAATTACCAAATAAAAGCATTTCAAATTCCTCCGTAATGCCGCTGGCCTTCATAAGCCGCGCGATCTTTTTTCGTTTTACACACTCGCATTGCTTTGAAAATGTGGTTTTCCATTCCCGGGCCTTATCCGGCAAGCATACTTTCCCCGCAAGATAATCCTCTTCTCTTACCATTTGATCGGGGGCCAGGCTTTCCATTGTCTTATGCTCTTTTCTCAGCTGACGCTCTGTGTCTTGGTGAATCCGGTAAACGATAATGCCCTTATCCTTGCAGTCAGAGCACTCGTATTCAGCCTTTTCTTCTGAGGCGGCCTGTCCCACTGAAGATGCTGCTGACCGATCCCGGAGCTTGGTTAGAATGGCCTTCATTGCCGCGTCCATATCTTGCGTTTTGCGAGCTTCCATACTGCTGTTTCTCCTTTCGTCTCTGGCTGAATGGGTTTGAGAGGATTGCTTCAATGTAATTCAGATTGACGTTGTTGCCCTTGCTTCTGAAAGCCTGTTTCATTGCTTCCATGACTTTCTCTTCGCCGTAATCATCCACCATATACCCGAGCCGCTGAACCTCCATTGTGCCAATTGTGCGGGCTGTTTTGTTTTCGAATAGTTCAAATGCGTTTTTCATTTTTTCGTCAACCTCCTGCTGTGCTTTTGGCGCTGATTCTTTTGGCGATGCCGCCGCGTCTGGCATATCCGCTTTACGGTTGTCCGTTTCCTCATTACGTACTGGATTTTCAAAAGAGATCAGCTTGTATTTTCCGGCCTTTCTCCCCTGCGGCTCATATTCTATTCGTTTGAGCTCGATCAGAATTTTCCGGTGCTTTATCAACGTGTTTTCTGTTATCTCGATTTTTGCTTGAAGAGTGGTATTTGAAGTGGTGAACCACTCCCGCCACCCGGTTTTATTATTGATGTGCATCAGATGGAACCATAACGCTTGTGTTGTTGCAGACAACGGATTCGTTTCTAACCAATTCATGAAGCCGTTCATTTCTTTCAGGTAGTTCATGGCTCACCTACTTCCTTTCACACAGTGCTGTCATGCCGCTGATGCGGACTAAACGCAAGCCCGGTTCATTTGTTCGGATATAACCCTGAACATAATCACGGAACAGTTGCGCCCGGTTAGGCGCCCCTTCTGTCATCCACTTGTAACAGAAGGGTATGCTAACCTCAATCAAATGGCAGGTCATTTTCGCTAATGTCTACAGGCTTACCGTCAAAGGGATCGACATCCTGCGCGCTTGGCTTTTCTTCTGACACTTCGGCATCAATGATTTCCGGCTCTGCCATTTCGTCAGTAATGTCAATTCGCTCACGTTCCTCGTTATCCTCGATGACTGCCTTTTGCATTTCAATGGAGAGAATCCCCCATTTACTAAGCATGGATTTAAGAACGGTTTTAAGGGCCATTGCGTCCCAGTCCTTGCCCCAACCAAAGTCCGACTTACTAAACTTCTTTTTGTGTTTCTCTACTTGCGCCTTTGTCCAATACACTGTTTTCCGGAAACCGTTTAAAAGCTCAAAGTAAGCAGCGTAGCCAATAACCGCATCTGATTCCCGTTTTTCAAAATCAATCTCTATTTCCTCGGTTAGTGGGTTCCACTTTTGCAATTCTCCTTTATGGACAGATATGCAATTGATAGATTTATATTGGCCTGTCCGCAAAGCAAGCTGAATGTATCCTTTGTAACCAAGCTGAAATTGTGCCCGCCCTTTATACGGAACGATCCAGGCATAACCCAAGTTCTTATCCACTGGCAGATCAAGCGTTGCCGCCACCATAGCCGATGAAATTACACTCATAGGTTCTGCTTTTTGAAGAGTATTTTCACTGTTGTACAGACTTAAAATTGATGCTGTGAATTGAGACGCCCTTTTCCCCAGAACTTCTTCAAACCGGTTCATGACTGCCGGAGAAGAAAGCAGGCCCTTCATCGTTGTTCCCTGCGGCTGCCCTGGCGCGTTATTCTGTTTTTGAATGTTATTTTTAAGTGATTCATTTGTAGCCATATTTAGCTAACCTCCTTAATTCCAAAGCGTCTATATTGCACTTCTTTTGTGACTTTCTCATATACATCTGGAAACTGCTCTTTCAGTTTATTGGTGTCGATCCGGTTAGATACAACCGGTTTCCAACTAGCTTGATAGTTTCCAATGAATCCATATTCCGCTTCCTTCATTTCGTGTTTGATTTGGTTTTCTAATTCTTTCGCCTGCAATTGCAATTCAGCGATACTTTCCTTTAATTGCAAATACTGCTTTATCCGTTCACGGTTTACCGCGGTAAGATCAATAACCTTGTTGCTTTCCGTTTCCGCATACCGTTTTTTCAGATATTCTTCTGCTGCGCTTGAGCCGTCCAACGCCGGAGCAACCCCACCCAATACCGCAGCATTCCAAAACTCTACTTCAGCAGTGAATATCATTTCGATTAATTCATCGTCCCGCTCAATTTCTTTCCAGACGAATTTATTGCCACCGATCAGAACAGCAAAGTATGCTTTTTTATACTCGGGACCAAGCACGCCAAGATAGTGCTGGACCTGAACAATATAGTCAGCAGGGATCTCGTCATTCTCCCATTCTTTCAAGTTGTATTCCGATGTGGTCTTACATTCCAGAATGGCCTTTTCTCCAACGATCATTCGGTCAACATTCGCCAAAATGAAATCATATTCAGGATGCTTGAGCATGGACTTTTTACGCCTAACCTTTTTTCCGCTCCGAACTTCGAATTCTTTTGCGACAATGTCCTCAAGGATTGAGCCGAAGTAAGCCGCCTCGCTGGCTGACTCACTGACCGGAACTTGTCCCGTTTTGTCCAGCCATAATTCAAATGCGGTTCTCCATTTGTTTAACCCCAGGATTACGGAGGCATCAGAACCACCGATGCCCTTCCGTCTTTCCATTAGCCATTCTTCACGGCTCATATCTGCAGTTTTTGCAAATATCTCAGCCTGCATCAGAGCAGCCCCACCCTTCTCTTGTATGCTTCCGCACCAAGTTGCTGCCATTCTCGGTATGCGGCCATTGATGGGAAAGAAAATACGGGTTTTCCTTTACTGAACATGATCGAGCCGCCGACTTGTCTCAAACGCTTCTGATCGTCCGCTCGGTCGCTGAAAGATGCTGTTACTGGTTTAGGCATCGTATCTTTCCTCCTTTTTTTCCTCATAGAAGTTATTGGCTCTGTATACGAATCCCTCTGAATCTTCCTGCCCCCACGCAGCGTTTGCAGGTTTGATTTGAACACGCGTTCCGCAGTTATCACATGGTGTAAAACGGAATCCTTGGGGGACGTGTTTTGTTTCACTTAATCCACATGAAGGACATGAAAATCTCGTTTTCCATTTTTCACGCTCCCCCTTGTCGTTTGTAGGGAAAACAATTGGCGTCGCCAAACGGCGTTCACTGTTCAACAATTGAACCTGTCTTGGTCTTGAATTGATTTTTTCGGCAGGTTCAGCTTTTTCAGCAAGCCGATTTGTCACTGTTTTTGTTGCCTCTCTCGCATCTGCCGCGCCTGCCTTATCGGTGTTTTTTTCTACGTCATCCTTTTGAGGAATAGCAGTAATAGACTCTGCTGTTTGACGGGCTGCCGTAGATATTTGTTCGGGACGGATGCGGCCAGGCATTTCATTGGCATTCATGTAAGTAATAATTTGATGGATAATTGAGCCTGCTTCCCGAGCTGTTAAACTGTCAGCTTCAAAATTCGCTTTTTTACCGATATTGTTTTCAAGGTTTAATTTAATCATTGTTATTTCCCCCGATTTCTAATTGTTTTTAGACAGGTAATTTGATATAATTAAAAGAACATTTCTTTACCAAAAGACCTTTTGAAGTCCACTCTGCCAAGTGGGCTTTTTTATTGTGCTGAATGAAACCTAAAACCAAGTTGTTCCTTCAGATAGCGTTTAAGATTGTCTTGTAAAATTACCTCGCCGCTGTCGATTACATAATTATCTGCTGACGTTACTTCATCCCCGAAAAAGTCCTTTTTTGTTTCCGGTTCTGTCGTCTTGTCATGCCAGTTGTTCAAGACCATTGGATTTTCAATATTCATTGTGAACACCTACTTACAACACTCAGGTGAATCCCTCGGGCCGCCATATTTAAAACGGTTTGGTGTAAGCGTCCTTTATTCGCCAGTCGGCTGATATCCTCTGTAAGAACCTTGATGCTCCCTGCAAGACTGATAGCTTCTTCGTAATCGCCATCCCGTAATGCCTCCGAAAGCATGATAGAGAGCTCTTCCGCCGACTCGATTTTTCTTTTTGCTGAATCTGCATCCGATTTAAGAAACTGATTGATTTTCATACCAACAACGCCTGCCTTTCCTCTGTTTTTGCCATTGCAACCTGACTCACTAGCGCTTTCCGCGTCCATCTTTCGGCCAGTTCCTTCATATTCAGGCCATGACTGCGGGCCAGCGAATATATCAGTGTTTTGTTTGCCGGAATCAGATCAAAAATCTGTTTAATATCAGCCATTGGCAATTCTTCCGCCTGCCGGCCCGGCCTATCGTTTGCCAGCCAGCGCGCTAAATGCCTTGTTGCTTGCAATGCCTCTTCAAGCTGATGAATCATATTGATCACTGCGGCGCTAGCGCTCTCGTTTAGAGCCGGATCAATAGGCGCCGCCGCTGTTGGGTGCAGCCTGAAAAGATAATGCACGAGGTCAACATGTTCGTAAGCTCCGCACGCTTCAAACCACTTGATACACAATTCAGGTGTTAAAGGAAAAACACCGTTCTCAACGTTGGAAATAAACGATTGATTTCTTTTCCCGATGATCTTCCCCATCTGGTACTGTGACAGCTTTGCCCTTTGCCGCTCGATTCTGAGAAGGGTGGATAAATTGTCCATATTGTATGGATTGTTCGACATATGTTCGCCTCCTGATATATTTAGTTTTCAATGATAAAATTTAATTAATGAAGGAACTCGGAAGGCTTTAGGAAACCTTGCGAGGAACCCAATTTTCAATATATTTGATTGCGGTTAACAGCTCCCGGCGCTTCACGTCTTTGTAGCTTGAGACGCCGAACCGGTCTTTAATCTCACGGTATAATTCTCTAAAAAGCCTGGCCGCTTCTGTCTTATCTTCCGTGATACTATAAACCCGGCGCGCTACGCCTTTTTGAAGCCGGCGCTGTTCTCCGTGATCCAGAGTGATTTGCTCGTCCACTTTTTGACTGAGTTCACCGATCTGTTTTTCATGATGGAACAACACTTTTTGCATTTTTTGTTGTTGTTCTGCTGTTTGTAAAGTGAGTTTCAGCGATTCGATTCGCTGTTCTTCATCGGATAAAACTCTCGGGCCGCCGTACTGGCCTGTTTTGCGTAATGTTGGTAACACGTCATCAAACACCCATGATTCGAACTGAGTTGCGGCGGGAAGCCTTGATTTCACGATCAGCCGATACAAATTTCCTTCGTTGATAAATTTTTTCTGTTGTGTCCGATCCATTGAATCGGTGACCTCGTGAAACGCGACCCCACTTTCCAAGCAATGTTTTGATATGGCGTCATGTGGATTTGCGTAGCCGAGTGCTTCAGCCACTTCAGTTGCACCGAAATAATCCTTGTTGTTAATTTGAATGATTGGCAGTTCTCCAAACTGTTGATGGGAGAAGTTTTGCAGTTGATTCATGTTGTTGTGGCCTCCTTTGCTTGTCCACCAAAAAAAGGTGAAGCAGAAAATTTTAAGCGTTTAACTTCAGGTCTTTTTTTGAAGTGAAATACGGTTCCAGAGCTTTACGAAAGCATTCTTCTCTGTCCATTGTTCCGTAATACTCTTTGCCGATTTTGATGTTCGTTGTTTTTTTCTTAGTTTGTTTCGCCATGTGATCACCTCACGTCAGTGTATTCGTGTTGGACGGTTGGACTAACCAAGAATTTTGCTTACTTTGTAATCTATCAACCTTTCACTTGTGGTAAAATCTTCTACGTGAAAGGTGGGGAGAATATATGGATTTTAAGAAAATCAGTGACAATGCTTATCTTGAATGGTTTACAGAACACGCTGGTAATCTCAGCATGTACGGTAAGGAAGACTTACCGGAATTCATGAAAGATGAAAAAGATGTTCACTTATTTCTTCAAAAATTCGCTCAAGATATCAGCTTACTAACTGTCAAAAGCTATCATTCTGAGCTTGCTAAGAAACTGAAGGAATACGACATCGACCTTGAATCCTTAGAAATTCCAAACAAGAAATAAGACAAAATTCAACTTGGCCGGGACTGGATTTTTCAATGAAGTTGGCGGCTTCATTGATGGTCCAGTTCGTGGCTGAAGCAATTACTTTTGCTTTGTTCATTTGAATCTAACTCCTTTTATTGGTTCATATTAAGAAATTCTAAATTCACGTTTTAAGTTAATTTCTAATAGTTCTGAGTCGTCAAACTGCACTTTGGCGACTTTAGAACTGAACAACATATCTACATGTTGTTTGATCCGATTCCATTCAGACTGAGACATACCATTCAACAAATCGTTTAATTGATCTATCTTTCTTTGATTCATGTTTTCACTCCTATACTGTATTTGTCCGTTGCGTTGGACTAACCAAGAAATTAAGCAGAATGTGCATTTTGTTGCTTTTCGCTACATTCACTATCAAAAAAAAGAGCCCAATCAAACTCCAAAACTTCGGAGATTTTTTTCGCCACTTGAACGCTAGGTCTTCTCACCCCAGATTCAATTTGGCTGTAGTAAGGTCTTTTTATATCTGCCCGATTAGCAACCTCTTCTTGGGTCATTTCTGCTTTGGTTCGAATATGGAGCAACCAAGTACGTTGTTTCACTTTCGCACCTCCTTTGTAGCGTTTCGCTACTTGTTGTTTTCATTATACTGTAGCCTTATGCTACAAATCAACACCTTTTTGTACTTTTTTGCAACAATTTTTCATTGTAGCATTTTGCTACGTTATAATAGCCCTGTGTGTACCTGTGTGTACCTGTGTGTGCCTGTGTAGTTATAAAGCTAACTCAGAAGGCAGAACAAGAAAGTTTTATAATCTTTTACATAGAAAGTGGGAGGGAAAATGCTAGGCAATCGATTAAAAGAGCTTAGAGAATCCAGGAAACTCACTCAAGATAAATTGGCTGAAATTCTAGGGATTTCACGAGGCACATATGCTCATTACGAGATAAATAAAAGAAAACCTGACTATGACATGCTAATAAAGCTTGCTGACTATTATGGCGTAACAACTGATTTTCTTTTAAGGGGAGAAAGTCAGGAGGCTCAGGATAATATCTTCAACGAAGAAGCAAGAAGGATTCTTGAAGATCCTGATACATTGGTCGCTGCTGCTGATGGAAAGATAACAGCTTCAATTTTAGAAGCAGCTCAAAGAATTATTGCTGAGCAATTAAAATCAGGTAGACAACCCGGAGATATAAAAAACGGGAACAAAAAATAATTACATAACGATCTCTTTATCTTTATTTATTATTATTGTTTAGTTTAGTTTAGTTTAATTAATGCTGAACACTTCGCCTCAAAATTTGAGGTAAACTATTCAGTTGAACCCATTTCAACCTCAATTTTTGAGGTGATACGTGAGGTTATTTCTGCATTCAACCGCAAATTTTGAGGTGAAACATTCAGGGTTTTTGATCAGTTGACAGAGAGAAAAAGTAAAAAAATCCTTTATTTAGTCGATACAAAGAGAGAGATTGCACTTCATTATAAAAGGGGAAATTACAATTGAAAAAATGGTTATTAGGTATTGGAGCTCTCACTCTCAGTTTTTCTTTAGCTGCTTGTGGCTCGACAACATCCTCTGAGAAAAACACTGAGTCATCACAACAGACTGCTGAAAAACAATCAAATGAGACAAGCAAATCTAACTCGACTAAAAGTACAGAAAACAAAAAGAATTTAGTTGACGTTACTCTAGAAAAATCAGTCGATGGCGATACAATCAAAGTCAAATATAATGGGAAATCCGAAACAGTTCGTTACCTATTAATTGACACGCCAGAAACTAAAAAACCCAACTCATGTGTTCAACCTTATGGGGAGGACGCCTCTAAGAGAAACAAAGAATTGGTTAGCTATGGCAAACTGCAATTAGAGTTTGATAAAGGTGACCAAAGAGACAAATATGGAAGAATGCTTGCTTACGTTTATGTAGACGGTAAATCTGTACAAGAAACATTATTAAAAGAAGGTCTAGCAAGAGTAGCCTATGTGTACGAACCAAACACAAAATACATAGATCAATTTGAAAAAGACGAACAGCAAGCAAAAACAGAGAAATTGTCCATCTGGAGTAAGAGTGGGTATGTTACTGATAAAGGGTTTAATGGATGTGTCAAAGATAAAACCACAGATGTAAAAAAATCCACAACATCTAAACAATCTATATCACAGTCATCAGCTTCAAAAAATTCAAATGCTGATTCAAAAGAAACATCAGATGATACAAATGATACGCAAACTTCTTCTGCCGTTTCGTCAAGTGGATCAGAGAGCTTTGCGAACTGCACTGAACTAAGAAAAAAATATCCTAATGGTGTTCCGAGTTCACATCCAGCATACCAATCGAAAATGGATCGTGATCACGACAACTATGCTTGTGAGCGATGAATAGAGGAGATTAGTGATGGCACAAAAATTTCAAAAACTAAACTATAAGTATGGAATCATAGACTATCCAATATTTCTTAAAGAGCTTGAATCTATCATTAAAGAATTCCCTAAATCAGAAAGAAAGTTTTACGAATATGCAATTAAAGCTTTAAAAAAAGAAGTTGGTAAAAAGGAAAAGATTCTACATATAACTTCTGCCGATCCGAAGTTGACTAAATTTGGTTTTATGGTTATCACTGAAAAGAAACTTTTATTTGTCATTATGAAAGGCGGTATTTTTGGTGGTGCCGATACTGAAGTTGTTGAATTTAAAAGTATCAAAGAAGTTGACTTTGACATTGCCCCAAATCCATTAGGAATGGCTACAATGCATTTGGGTATTCTCCACTTAAAAATCAAAGGTAAGCTCGGAATGAGCAGCAAGCGTACCATTAGAAATATTGATGAGCATTCTCTTGATAGAATAGTATCTATTTTAAGAGACCAAATAAAATAAAAAGCCCACTTTGGGCTTTTCTTTTCGCCAAAAAGAGAACATACGTTTGTTTATTTTCAGCAAAATAGGTGATAAGATACAATAAAGCCCATGATAAAAGTCACATCTTTGGTTATTTAAGGGAGGTTTCATCTTTGAGATATACTAACAGCCATTTAGAGGATTGGATTGAACAGTTATACAGAGACATCAATATTACAAAGCCACATGAGATTAATTTTGATAGGATTGCACAGGCCTTGGACATCTTAATTGTTTACAATCCAGAAACGAGCTTTGCTTTGCGATTCAACGGCATGTATACAATTTCTTTAGATTCGCGAAAGGCACGACAGGAACAGTGGCTGGATTTTGCTCATGAAGTTTGCCACGAGTTCAGACATGAAAATAATGATAAGATCATGCCGATTTATTGGAAAGAATACTTAGAGTGTCAGGCGAATTATTTTGCATATCATTTCTGCATCCCAACATTTATGCTCCGGCAAATTGAAATCCCTCATAATCAATACTTCGCGGCGCAGGTCATTGCTGACATATTCAAAGTGCCTGAATCATTTGCATATCTCCGCTTAAATATGTACTTAAACAAAGCCAGGCTGATCATATAAAAAGAGCCTTTTCAGGCTCTTTGTTTGCAACAGGTATGCATCTCATTTGAAATGTGATTCCGTACAGTTTTTTCACTGATAAATAGCTCGCTTGCAATTTCCTTTGTTGTCTTGTCTTGAACGAGCAATTCGAATACTTCTCTTTCTCTTTTGGTCAGCAGCGGCTTTGATTGAAAATCTTTCTCCTTCAAGTATTGTAACCCTCCTTGCTAAGGTGAGAGCGAATCTGAAACGAATGGGTTTATATAGTCAAGATATCATATGTAAAGGACGCTTCGGAGGTGACGTCTCTTAGAGAAATAGTTATCCGTTCAGGCGAGCAGAATGCCTTTCTCCCGCTCCGTCCAGCTGACCGCTTTGCCGCTTTCCTTCGACACTTGAACCATAACGACGGAACCTGTAAAGCACGGGAGGCCCGACTCATTTTCTCCAAGGTAATGAAGGGTGACGGACGCATTTCCGGCAGCGCTTGCTTTCACATAAATCCGCAGATTTTCATACGGCATCACCTGACGCATATAGTCGCACTGCTGGCTTGCGACGACGGTCATCGTTTCCGAGTTTTGCGCCGTCATGCCTCGCTGTTTAAAATAAGCGATCCGGGCTTCTTCAAAATAGATGAAAGGGGTTACATTATTCATATGGCCGAACATATCCGTTTCTGAAAAACGGACCGATACTTCAGTAAAGAAAGAAAACGACTGTCTCCATTCTTCAAACGGGATATCAATATATTGCGGTTGTTTCATCACCTTCAGCTCCTTATAAAAAAACCTCTCCCGTGCGGAAGAGGCTCTTTTTCTCTTTCTTATACTCTGTCGCTTCCGAAGAAATTACGGAATGCTTGTAAATTGGTATCTCTGTTCAAAGCAGCGATTGAAGTCGTAAGCGGAATGCCTTTCGGGCAGGATTGAACACAGTTTTGTGAATTCCCGCAATCTCCGAGGCCGCCGTCTGTCATTAACGCTTCTAAACGTTCTGCTTTGTTCATCGCGCCCGTCGGATGGGCGTTAAACAGACGCACTTGTGACATCGGGGCAGGCCCCATGAATTTCGACTTGCTGTTGACGTTCGGGCAGGCTTCGAGGCAGACGCCGCATGTCATGCATTTAGACAATTCATATGCCCACTGGCGGCGTTTTTCCGGCATTCTCGGCCCCGGCCCCAAATCGTAAGTTCCGTCAATCGGCACCCATGCTTTCACTTTTTTCAGTGAATCAAACATTCTGCTGCGGTCAACCTGAAGGTCACGGACAACCGGGAATGTTTTCATCGGCTTCAGACGGATCGGCTGTTCCAGCTTATCAATCAGCGCCGTGCATGACTGGCGAGGTCTTCCGTTGATGACCATGGAGCAGGCGCCGCATACTTCTTCAAGACAGTTCATGTCCCATGCGACCGGAGTGGTTTTCTCTCCTTTTGCATTCACGGGGTTTCTGCGGATTTCCATCAGGGCGGAAATCACGTTCAGATTCGGGCGGTAATTGATTTCGAATTCTTCATCGTATGGCGCGCTTTCGGGCGTATCCTGACGTGTAATGATAAACCGTATCTTTTTCTCACTCATGATTATTTCGCCACCTTCTTCTTCGAGTAGTCGCGTTTACGGGGCGCAATCAGTGATACATCGACATCCTGATATTCAAATTCCGGAGCTTCAAACGGACCGGCATGTTTAGCCATCGTCGTTTTGAGCCACTCATCGTCATTTCTTTCAGGGAAATCCGGTTTATAGTGCGCTCCCCGACTTTCATTTCGGTTATATGCGCCGAGCGTGATGACTCTGGCAAGCTGAAGCATATTGGAGAACTGGCGGGTGAACATCGCCCCTTGGTTGCTCCATTTTGTCGTATCGTTGATATTGATTTTCTTAAAGCGTTCCATCAGCTCTTGGATTTTGTCATCCGTTTTCAAAAGCTTGTCGTTGTGGCGGACCACCGTGACGTTGGCCGTCATCCATTCTCCGAGCTCACGGTGAAGCACGTAAGCATTTTCGTCGCCGTCCATCTTCATGATATCGGCCCATTTTTCTTCTTCTTTTTTCACATAGGAATCAAATAATGAAGAAGACAGGTCTTCCGCTGATGTTTCAAGTCCGGAAACATATTTCACCGCATTCGGTCCGGCCACCATTCCACCGTAGATAGCGGAAAGCAGAGAGTTCGCCCCTAAACGGTTTCCTCCGTGCATTGAATAATCACATTCACCCGCTGCGAACAGTCCGCGGATGCTTGTCATCTGATCATAGTCAACCCACAGTCCGCCCATTGAATAGTGAACGGCAGGGAAAATTTTCATCGGAAGCTTGCGCGGGTCATCGCCCATGAATTTTTCATAGATTTCGATAATGCCGCCAAGCTTAACGTCAAGCTCTTTCGGATCTTTGTGCGACAGATCGAGATACACCATGTTTTCACCGTTGATGCCGAGTTTCTGATTCACGCACACGTCAAAGATTTCACGTGTCGCAATATCCCGGGGCACGAGGTTTCCGTAAGCCGGATATTTTTCCTCAAGGAAGTACCAAGGTTTTCCGTCTTTGTACGTCCAGACTCTTCCGCCCTCGCCGCGCGCCGATTCACTCATCAGACGCAGTTTATCGTCCCCCGGGATTGCTGTCGGGTGAATTTGGATAAATTCGCCGTTTGCATAATAAGCGCCCTGCTGATAAACGATTGATGCGGCAGATCCCGTGTTGATCATGCTGTTTGTTGATTTTCCGAATACGATTCCGGGTCCTCCCGTCGCCATAATAACGGCGTCAGAACGGAATGACTCGATTTGCATATTGGTCAGATTTTGGGCTACGATACCGCGGCACGTGCGCTCATCGTCAAGAACGGCGCCGAGGAATTCCCAGCCTTCGTATTTTGTGACGAGACCTGCCACTTCATATCTGCGCACCTGCTCGTCCAGTGCGTAAAGCAGCTGCTGACCCGTCGTCGCTCCCGCGTATGCGGTTCTGTGATGCTGTGTACCCCCGAAACGGCGGAAGTCCAAGAGCCCTTCCGGCGTTCTGTTAAACATAACCCCCATGCGGTCCAATAAGTGGATAATGGACGGCGCCGCTTCACACATCGCTTTTACAGGAGGCTGGTTTGCCAAAAAGTCGCCTCCGTATACCGTGTCATCAAAATGCTCAAACGGAGAGTCTCCTTCCCCTTTTGTGTTGACAGCTCCGTTTATCCCGCCCTGCGCGCAGACCGAGTGAGAGCGTTTGACCGGAACGATGGAAAACAATTTAACGGCCGTGCCTGATTCCGCTGCTTTAATTGTCGCCATGAGGCCGGCAAGACCCCCGCCGACTACGATAATGCTTGATTGACTCATGATAGCCCCTCTCCCTCTAGTAATCTAGTTCTCTTACACAAACGCAAAAATCGCTTTTAAACCTACGTATGAAAGCGCTAAAAATATAATCAGCGTCACGTAAGTCGAAATTCTTTGAGAACGCGGCGTGACCGTGATCCCCCATGTGACCGCAAAAGACCATAAGCCGTTTGAAAAGTGGAAAATGACCGATAAAACGCCTACAATGTAAAAACCGAGCATAAACGGCGAGCTCAGAATATTCGCCATCATATCGAAGTTGACTTCAGCGCCCATCTGCGCGGCAATCCGCGTCTGCCACACATGCCAGCTGACGAAAATAAGGGTGAGAATACCAGTGACACGCTGAAGCACAAACATCCAGTTTCTGAAATAACTGTAGTGGCCAGCGTTGTTTTTCGCAGTAAATGCTATGTACACACCGTAAACCGCATGATAAATTAAAGGTAAGAAAATAATAAAAATTTCTAACGCATACCTGAACGGCAGACTGTCCATAAAGCCGGCCGCCTTGTTAAACGCATCCGCTCCCCTTGCGGCAAATTGGTTGACGACTAAATGCTGGATCAAAAAGATGCCGACCGGAATAACACCGAGCAAGGAATGCAATCTTCGAAAATAAAACTCTCTGTTCCCAGACATTACTTTACCCCCTGTTTGATTTAAGTGCGAAATGTACTAAAATCTCTGCCCCCACTTCGTTTCAATTGTAAGCACTTTATTAAAATTTATTGACAATTTCATTTTACTCCTCCCTCAAAAGGGCGTCAAGAAAACGTGTACATAAATTATAATTTTCGGAATTGATTATCTGGAGGGAAAATTTTATTTTCCTGCGATATCTTTCTCACATTTTTTCGCGTGTTTTATAGGATCATCCTGTAATCCTCCCCCATGTTTAAGCTATAATAAACGAAGGAGAGAGGGGAATACATAATATGAAGAATAATTATGAAGCAGCTTTAGAACCTTTAACTGAACTCGACGTCAGCGCATACGGCTACGAATTAATCCGGGAAATCGTGCTTCCGGATATCCTCGGCCCGGAGCATTCATCCATGATGTATTGGGCGGGAAAACGCCTCGCCCGCAAATTTCCTCTTCAATCGTGGGAAGAAATCCCCGCCTTTTTTGAAAAAGCCGGCTGGGGAACTTTGACAAACGCAGGATCAAAAAAACAAGAACTGGAATTCGAACTGGAAGGACCGCTCGTATCCAGCAGGCTCAAACATCAGAAAGAGCCTTGTTTTCAGCTTGAAGCCGGTTTTATAGCCGAACAGATTCAATTGATGAACGATCAGATTGCAGAATCTTATGAACAGGTAAAAAAGAGAGCGGATAAAGTCGTCCTGACCGTAAAATGGGATATGAAGGACCCTGTATAATTGAAAAAAGGCGGTGACTCCAAGTCCCGCCTTTTTGCCTGCCCGTTTATACGGCAGACGGCTGTTTAGAAAGCTCAAACGCATCATGAAGCGCTTCGACCGCTTTCACCATATCATTTTCGCTGACAACCGCTGATACTTTTATTTCAGATGTGCTTACCATTTTGACTTGTACATTTTTTTCCGCCAGTACGGCAAACATGTCCGCGGCGACGCCGGGATTTGAAACCATGCCCGACCCGACAATAGAGACTTTCGCCAGTTTTCTTTCGGTTTCAATTTTTTCATAGTCAAGCGCGTTTTTATATTCTTCAAGCACGGCGACCGTTTGCGCGGCATCTTCCGTTTTCACTGAGAAAGAAATATCCGCTTCCCCATCGTCCGACTGTGTCTGAATAATAATGTCAACGTTGATGTTTCGTTTTGCCAGCGCGGTGAAGATTGTTGAAAGTGTTGTCAATCCGCTTGCAAGGCCTGTAACGGACACCCTCGTGATCTGGTCTTCAAATGCAATTCCTCTGACGATTAAATTCTGCTCCATTGATGATTCCTCCTCAATTAATGTTCCAGCTTCATGTTCTGTGCTTGACCGCACTTCTAAAGGCACTTGGTAGTTTTTCGCGAACTCAACCGCCCGCGGGTGAAGAACACCCGCTCCTAGATTTGCAAGCTCCAGCATTTCATCATAAGAAATTCCTGCCAGTTTTCTCGCTGACCGGACATACCGCGGATCTGTCGTAAATACGCCCGGAACATCTGTATAAATGTCGCATTTATCCGCTTCCAATGCTGCGGCAAGAGCGACCGCCGTCGTATCGGAACCGCCCCGTCCGAGCGTCGTGATGCCGCCGTCTTCCGTTACGCCCTGAAAACCGGCAACGACTGTAATTTTGCCTTCTGCAAGCTGCGAACGAATCGCCGTGATATCAATATCCGTAATTCTCGCATTACCGTGAACGGCTTCCGTGCGGACACCCGCCTGCCAGCCCGTATAAGAGACGGCGTCATATCCTTTTTCCTGAAGCGCCATGGCCAAAAGCGAAATCGTGACCTGCTCTCCCGTAGACAAAAGCATATCCATCTCGCGTCTGCTTGGTTCAGATGTGATTTCAGCCGCGAGGTTAACGAGCGCGTCGGTTGATTTTCCCATTGCCGAAACGACGACTACGACATCATGGCCTTTTTGCTTTTCAGCAATGGCGCGATTTGCGGCATTTTGAATTTTTTCGGCAGAGCCGACGGAAGTGCCTCCGAATTTTTGTACGATAAGACCCATACTAGACCACCCTTTACATTTTGGTTCGTGCGGGTGAGGAGAAAAGAGCGTTTTGTCCACAATAAAAAAAGCAATGAGAGGAATAGCTCTCATTGCTTTTTCATATCATTACGATTGATTATGAACAACGAGATAGCCCTCCAAGAAAATGAATTCTTGACAGCCTTACATTTATTTAATGCAAGGCCAGCAAATCACACCGATGGGATGTGATACACTTCGGCGACGCTCCCCTTTCAGCCTTTTTCGCAGAATCCATCATTCTCCAAAGGCTTACTATTGAAGTTCGCACCTCTATCTTCACCATATAACACGATCTTATGAAATTAGTTCACATTCTAGCAGATTTTTCAGAAAAGCACAATACTATTTTTTTAATTTTTCAAACAGCAGCTGGGCCGCCGCGGCCGGCACACCCGCTTTTTTGATATCGTCAAGGCTTGCTTCCTTCATCTTTTTGACAGATCCGAAATGTTTTAAGAGCATTTTTTTGCGTTTTTCGCCGATTCCGGGGATATCATCCAGAACGGATTGAAAGACGCTTTTTCCTCGGATCTGTCTGTGAAAGCTGATCGCAAAACGGTGAACTTCGTCCTGAATACGCTGAAGCAGGTAAAACTCTTGGCTGTTCCGCTCCAAAAACACCGGTTCAAGCGGGTCGCCGATCAAAAGGTTGGATGTTCGGTGTTTATCATCTTTCGCCAATCCCGCTACCGGGACATCAAGGCCGAGCTCATTCTCGAGCACGTCGCGCGCCGCGTTAATCTGCCCTTTTCCGCCGTCAATGATGATTAAATCCGGCAGCGGAAGGTTTTCGCGGAGCACCCTCGTGTACCTTCTTCTGACGACTTCCCTCATTGAACCGTAATCATCCGGCCCTGTTACGGTTTTAATTTTATATTTGCGGTATTCCTTTTTATTCGGTTTTCCGTCAATAAAGACAATCATGGCCGATACGGGGTTTGTGCCTTGAATATTGGAGTTGTCAAACGCTTCAATCCGATGCGGCGTGTAAATATTCAGCGCTTCGCCGAGCCGTTCGGCTGCACCGATTGACCGTTCCTCATCCCGCTCGATTAACGAGAATTTTTCCCGCAGAGCGATTTTCGCATTTTTGTGCGCAAGCAAAAGCAGCTCTTTTTTCGGGCCTTTTTTCGGCTGATGCACGGCGGTTTCCAACAGCTCGCTGATCATGTCCCTGTCAACGCTGTCAGGCACCAGAATTTCCTTAGGCAGAAAGTGATTGTTTTTGGAATAGAACTGGCCGATGAAGGTCAGAAACTCTTCGTCCGCTTCCTGATACATCGGAAACATGCTGACATCGCGTTCGATCAGTTTTCCTTGGCGAATGAAAAAGACTTGGACGCACATCCAGCCTTTATCGTAGGCATATGCAAACACATCGCGGTCCAGAAGGTCATTCATGGTCATTTTTTGCTTCTCCATCGTCGATTCGATGTGAGCAAGCTGGTCGCGGAATTCTTTAGCCCGTTCAAATTCAAGCTTTTCCGCCGCCTCTGCCATTTTCGCTTTGAGCTCTTTTTTGATTTCGTTATGCCCTCCCTTTAAAAAACGGGTGATGTCTTCAACAATCTCGCGGTTTGTCTCCTCAGATATATCCTTTACACATGGGGCGAGGCATTGTCCGAGATGATAATAGAGACAGACGCGGTCCGGAAGCTTTGAGCATTTCCTGAGCGGGTAAAGGCGGTCCAGCAGTTTTTTCGTTTCCCGCGCCGCCTGCACATTCGGATACGGGCCGAAATAGCGTCCTTTGTCTTTTTTGACATTCCGAGTGACAATCAGCCGCGGATGGCGTTCATGGGTGATTTTAATAAAGGGATAGGTTTTATCATCTTTCAGCATGACATTGTATTTCGGATCGTATTTTTTAATCAGATTCATTTCCAAAATAAGCGCTTCAAGATTGGAGGAAGTCACGATATATTCAAAGTCCTCAATCTCCGTCACAAGCCGTTGGGTTTTTGCGTCATGAGAACCGGTGAAATAAGACCGCACCCTGTTTTTCAAGACTTTCGCTTTCCCCACGTAGATGACTGTTTTTTGACGGTCTTTCATTAAATAACAGCCCGGCTGATCGGGAAGGAGGGCCAGCTTTTCTTTCAGTTGTTTATTCATACGTTACCCTTCCTTACATTCATTTCTCGTGTCCATTCAGTGTATCACGAACATTTGTTTTTCTCCATTCTCAGCTTTTGGAAGATCAAAAAAGGCGATTCCCTTCAAAGGAATCGCCCTGCCGTAACGGAAGCTTTCGGCTTACAGATGTTTGTTTACAAGCTCTTCAAGAGCTTCTTTCGGTTTGAAACCGACAGATGTTTCAACGACTTCTCCGTCTTTCAATACGAGAAGTGTCGGGATGCTCATGACGCCGTATTTACCGGCAGTTTCTTGGTTTTCATCCACGTCGATTTTAACGATTTTCAGTTTGTCTCCCATTTCTTGATCAAGCTCTTCAAGAACGGGCGCGATCATTTTACAAGGTCCGCACCAAGGAGCCCAGAAATCAGCCAATACGACACCTTCACTTGTTTCAGCTGAGAACGATTGATCAGTTGCTTTTACGATAGCCATTTTGTTATTCCTCCAATTGTCAAATGATGATTTTTAGTATAGCATCTCCCATTCGTTCATGCTAATTTAATGCTTATATTATTTTCTCCCGATACCGCCGGAAATAATCTTTTTTATACAGTATATTATAGCCGGGCGGCGGGCGTTCAAAACTTAAGATGGACCCGCAGGCAGCGTGATTAATACAACCGCCATCGGAGGAAGCTCCGCCTCAAGTTTTCCGCCCTTTTGAGCAAACCCGGAAAACGTCTTCGGTTTGACGTTTTCCGGACTGCTGAATGTATTATGGGCATTCATTTTTTCCGCGTGCAGAATCGTTCCCGAAGGCTTCCCTGTCTTTTTCATGCCCCGCAGTTCAATCTTCACATCAGCTTTGTGCAGATGATCGATATTGCAAATGCTGATATGTATGTCTCCGTTTTGCTGTTTGGACGCTGAAATGCTGACTTGCGGGAGCCGGCCGTCATTCCATTCGTACCCGGCTGCTTTTGTTTCTGTCGCCAAAAGAGATGCGTCCTGATGCACCTTAAACATATCAAACACATGATACGTCGGCGACAACAGCATTTCTTTCCCTTTTGTCAGGATCATTGCCTGAAGCACATTGACGGTTTGCGCGATATTGGCCATCTGTACGCGGTCTGCGTGCTGATGAAAAATGTGAAAATGCGTGGCTGCGACAAGAGCGTCGCGGATCGTATTCTGCTGATACAGAAAGCCCGGATTCGTGCCCGGCTCAGGATCAAGCCACGTGCCCCATTCATCAATGATCAGCCCGACTCTTTTTTCGGGATCGTACTGATCCATGATGGCACTGTGCCTTGTGATCAATTCATCCATATGCGCCGCTTTTTTCATCGTGATGAACCATTCATCTTCCGTAAACTCCGTCGCTGACCCTTTCCCCTTCCAGAAGTCGCCCGGTATTGTGTAATAATGCAGGCTCAGCCCGTCCATGAGATCCGCGGCTTTTTTCATTAAAGTTTCAGTCCAGCGGTAATCGTCGACATTCGCGCCGCCGGCAATTTTATAGATTTCATTACCGCTGTAATTGCGGACATAGGTTTGAAAGTTTCTGTAAAGGTCGGCATAATACTCAGGATGCATGTTTCCGCCGCAGCCCCAGTTCTCATTTCCTATTCCGAAATATTTCAGCTTCCACGGTTTTTCCCGCCCGTTTTCTTTTCTCCAGTCGGACATCGGCGTGCCCGCTTCAAACGTCATGTATTCAATCCAATCAGCCATTTCTTTAACCGTTCCGCTGCCGACGTTTCCGGCGATGTATGGTTCGCAGCCGAGCAGTTCGCAAAGCATCATAAACTCGTGCGTGCCGAATTCATTGGAATCAATCGTTCCGCCCCAATGGGTATTCAGCATGGTTTTGCGTTTCCCTACGCCGTTTGCCCAATGGTATTCATCTGCAAAACAGCCGCCCGGCCATCTGAGGACGGGAATCTGAAGCTGTTTGAGGGCGTCGGCGACATCCGTCCTGATCCCGCCGGTATTCGGAATATCGGAATCTTTTCCGACCCAGATGCCCTCATATATGCCTCTTCCCAGATGTTCCGCGAAATGTCCGTATATGTTTTTATTAATGGTTCCCCGTGTGATATCAGTTTGAATGACTGCCGTATTGTGAGACAAACTTGATCATTCCTTCCCCTTAATAAGAATGAAAGCACTAGAGACGATCTATGTATCTGGGATGTGTGCTGAATGGATAAGTTTGTAAGCGCTTTACAAAAGCTTATTACATTGGTTCGTACATGTCAATCTATTGTTTTATTAATATTTAATTTGTACGAACCAATTAACACAAATCAAAACCCTCTGACAAATCAGCCAGAGGGTTTTGATTATGAATGAATATTGGCATTTTTAAATTCCTGTGTCAGAAGCGGAACCACTTCGAACAAATCGCCGACAATTCCGTAGTCCGCTATTTTAAATATTTCCGCTTCCGGGTCTTTGTTAATGGCAACGATGACCTTACTGTTTGACATGCCCGCCAAGTGCTGAATCGCTCCGGAAATGCCGCAGGCGATATACAAATCCGGCGTGACGACTTTTCCCGTCTGGCCGATTTGAAGAGAATAATCGCAATAGTCCGCGTCACACGCGCCGCGTGAAGCGCCCACCGCTGCTCCGAGCACCTCGGCAAGTTCTTTTAACGGTTCAAATCCATCTTTGCTTTTTACACCGCGGCCGCCTGCTACGATAATTTTCGCTTCTGATAAATCCACGCCGTCCGCCGTTTTTTTGACTACTTCTTCAATGACCGTCCGCAAATCTGCCGGAGGCGCCGCAAGCTCTTCAATATCACCCGTCCGGTTCGCGTCTTTTTCTAATGCCTGAATATTATTCGGCCGAATTGTCGCCAAAATGAACGGATCGGTTGAAATCACCTGTTCAAAGGCTTTGCCCGAATAAATCGGTCTTGTAAAAACGATGTTGTCTCCGGTAACGCTTACATCCGTGCTGTCTGAGATCAGCCCCGTTTCAAACCGGGCCGCAAGCTTAGGTGACAAATCTTTTCCCATAGAAGTGTGGCCGAAAATGACCGCATCAGGCTTTTCATTTTCGATCAGATCCCCGAGAACCGCGGCATATCCGTCCGCCGTATACTGAGAAAGCCCCGGCGCATCGGCCGTAAATACTTTATCGGCGCCGTACTGAATGAGTTCTGGTGCTGCATCAGCCGCGCCTTTTCCCATCAGTACGCCGATGACATCTCCTCCGCCGGAAATGGTTTTGCCTGCGGCTATGGCTTCAAAGGTGACGTTCCGTAAGGCGCCGTCACGAATTTCTCCGAGTACGATCACTTTTTTTCCCATTCTGACATCCCCCAGTTTCTTTAATATCGGTTTATACGACTTTGGCTTCTTTTCTCAGCAGTGACACAAGCTCTTTCGCCTGATCAGCGGCTTCTCCTTCGATCAGTCTGCCCGCTTCTTTTTGCGGCGGCAGAAAACGTTCGATCGTTTTGAGCTTCGGTGCGGCTTCATCTTCATCAATGTCGAGATCATCGAGCTCAAGTTCTTCCAGCGGTTTTTTCTTCGCCTTCATAATGCCCGGAAGCGACGGATAGCGCGGCTCGTTTAAGCCTTGCTGTGCCGTGATGGCTAAAGGAAGTGAGGTTTTAATGATTTCGGTATCCCCTTCATTGTCTTTCTCTGCCACAGCTTCATCGCCGCTGATTGTCAGTTTTGTGATCGTTGTGACGCAAGGAATGTTCAGCAGTTCGGCAAGCCTTGGAGCCACTTGGCCTGAACCGCCGTCAATCGCGACATTTCCGCCGAGAATCAGATCATATTCCCGGTCCTTGAAATAATGATATAAGATAGTTGAAATGGAGTATTGGTCAGGATCGCTCAGATCATCTTCAATATTGATTAACACCGCCTGGTCACAGCCCATCGCAAGGGCGGTTCTCAGTTCTTTCTCCGCATCTTCTCCGCCGACGGTTACGGCGGTAACGGTTCCGCCGTGCTCTTCCTTCAGCTGTATGGCTTCTTCAATGGCGTATTCATCATACGGATTGATGATAAATTCGGCCCCGTCCTCCTGAATCTTTCCTGCTTCAATGACGATTTTCTCTTCTGTGTCAAACGTCCGTTTCATCAGTACAAATAGATTCATAATCTTATCCCCTTTATCTTCGCCCACCGAATTGAGGCTTTCTTTTTTCGAGAAATGCCTGAATGCCTTCTTTTGCGTCATCTGATGCAAATGCTTCCCCAAAGCGCTTTGCTTCAAGCTTTAAGCCGCCGTCATAAGAATAGATCTTGTTTGAATAAAGGAGCTCAAGCAGATAAGCCATCGACTGCGGGCTTTTTTCCGCAAATTTGCCCGCGAGCGTTTTCGCTTTTTGCAGCAGCTCATCCTCATGTTCGGCGCCTATCGTGACAAGGCCGAGGCTGAGCGCTTCTTCTCCGGTCACAGGTTCTGAAGTGCCGATCATTTCAAGCGCTTTCGCCGTACCGACGTACCGGGGAAGCCGCTGCGTCCCGGCAAAGCCCGGGATAATGCCGAGATTCAGCTCGGGCAGGCCGAGCTTTGCATCCAATGTAGCGATTCTGATATGGCAGGCCATGGCTAGCTCAAGACCGCCGCCGAGCGCAGCGCCGTGAATCGCTGCGATAACGGGCTTCGGAAACCCTTCAATTCTTTCCATCAGCTGCTGGCCTTTATCCGCCATGGCAGAAGATTGCTCAAGATTTTCAAGCGACGTAAATTCCTTTATATCGGCGCCCGCCGAGAAAAATTTTCCCTCACCGCGAATGATGATGCTTCTGACGCTGTCATCCGTTTCACACCTGTCGAACAGACCGGACAACTCATCTAAAACCGCACCGGACAGCGCGTTGGCCGGCTGATGATTAATGGTGATCACCGCAACAGATTGTTCTACCGCCATCGAAAGGCTGTTCATCCGTCAACCCCCTTTAGTTTTGATGAATTCCTGACACCAACAGCTCCAATACCTTGTCTGACAAATCCGGAAGATCATATTTCTGATCGTTCATCACCCATGTTGTCACTGTTTCATCTATCGTCCCGAATATCATCTGCCGGGCAAGGCGGACGTCGAGATTGTCTTTCCATTCCCCCGACTTGATTCCCTCGGTCAAAATGGTGTCCAGCATGTTTAAATAACCTTTTAAAATATCATTGATTTTCAGGCGCAGCTTGATATTCGACTGTCTGAGCTCAAGCTGGGTCACAATCGCAAGGTGGCGGTCATTGCCGAGCAGTGTGAAATGCTGCTTAATAACGAGAGCGAGTTTTTCTTTTGCCGTCGTTTTTTCTTTCACTTCTTCTTCCATGCGTTCAATGAACTGGCCCATCTTTTCTTTAAAAAGAGAAATGAGTATATCCTCTTTGTTTTTGAAATATAAATAGATGGTGCCGTCCGCAACGCCGGCCTGCTTGGCGATTTTGGACACCTGTGATTGGTGATAGCCGTTTTCCGCTATGACTTCTACTGCTGCATCAATAATCTGCATATACTTTGGCCGTTTTTGGTTCAATGTCATCGTTCCTTCCTTCGATAAATGAATGACTATTCATTCATAACTTCATGATAAAAAGGAATCCGGATTTTGTCAAGTTTTTCTTTTAAGGCACCTTGTTTTCACGGGAAGCATCTTCCTCTTCGACTAAACGCCTTCTTAATATTTTTCCGACGGCCGTTTTCGGAAGCTCTTTTCTGAATTTGTAAAGCTTCGGGACTTTGTACGGCGCAAGCCGCTCTCTTGCAAACGCATCAAGCTCATCGGCATCTGCCTCGGCGCCTTTTTTCAAAACGATAAATGCTTTCACCGTTTCCCCCCTGTAGGAATCAGGAACGCCCGCTACGACGATTTCCTGAACGGCTTCATGCTCATAAAGCGCCTCTTCCACCTCCCGGGGGTAAATGTTGTATCCGCCGGCAATGATGATGTCTTTTTTCCTGTCGGCGATGTAGAAAAATCCTTCCTCATCCATATATCCCATATCTCCGGTAAACAGCCAGCCGTCTCTGATGACACGCGCCGTCTCCTCCTGCTTATTCCAGTACCCTTTCATGACTTGAGGGCCTTTTACGATCAGCTCGCCGTGTTCATACGGCTCCGCAAGCCCGCCTTTTTCTTCTGAATAGATTCCGGCGTCGGTATTGGGCCAAGGACAGCCGATGCTGCCGGGTTTGTTTTTTCCCCAGATGAAGTTTGAATGGGTAACCGGTGATGCTTCGGATAATCCGTAGCCTTCCACAAGCTTTCCTCCGGTCACTTTTTCAAATTTCTGTTTGACCTCAACCGGCAGCGCCGCTGAACCGCTCGGACAGTTTTCAATGGAGGACAGATCATATTTATTCAGCTCCGGGTGATGCAACAGCCCGATGTAAATCGTCGGCGCCCCGGGAAAAACCGTCGGCTTTAGCCTGTCGATTGTTTTCAAGGTATCCAAAGGATTGAATTTGGGAAGAAGGATCATTTCACATCCCTGCATAATGGAAAAATTGAGCACGGCGGTCAATCCGTACACATGAAAAAAAGGCACGATGCCGAGCACCTTTTCGGCTCCCTTTTTCATTTTGTACATCCAGGCGGCGCACATTTCTGTATTGGCCTGAATGTTCCGGTGTGTGAGCATGACGCCTTTCGGATAGCCGGTTGTTCCGCCCGTGTATTGAAGCACGGCGATGTCATGCGCAGGGTCAATATCAAATGGCTCTGCTTCCTCCGCTCTTTCGTTTTTTAAAATATCCGCTAATTTGTGAATTTGTTCGCATCCGTCATAATCAATATGAACCTGCTGTTTTTGTGTGAGCGTATACAGCATATTTTTCGGAAACGGCAAAAAGTCTTTTATACTCGTTGTAATAATGCGTTCGACGAGTGATAACGTTTTCATTTTTATCACTTTCGGAAACAGCATATCGAGGGTGATGATCACGCGCGGCGCACTGTCTTTCAGCTGATACTCAAGCTCGTGTTCCGTGTAGAGAGGATTAGTCTGAACGACAATGCCGCCGGCAAACAATACGCCGTAAAAAGCGATGACCGACTGCGGACAATTGGGCAGCATAATGGCGGCTCTGTCCCCTTTTTTCAGGCCTGTTTTGCGTAAAAAAGCGGCTAGCTTTAACGAATCTGTGAGAACGTCTTGGAATGTGAGTTTTTTTCCGAGAAAATAAATGGCGGTGTGGTTCGGGAATTGAGCTGCGGAGTTTGTCAGATTGGATGGCAGGGTTTGATCGGTAAATTCAAGCTCATGCGGAATCTCTTCGGGATATTGAGAAAGCCATGGCTTTTCAGACTGCATAATACCTCTCCCTTCTGTTTTCCTATACGCTATTATTATAGCAGAAGGGTGATTGGAATTGGAAAGCGTTTCATGTGAAATTTCGAGTTTCAGAAGGTGTTGAGTTTGTTGGAAACGCTGCATTTTGAAGAGGGAGTTCCTATCCTGCGCCAGCTGCCGAAGCCGTTTACGTCGGCCGCCTTTTTGTTTCATCCCTTTGTCCGGATGCCTGATGGGTGGGAAGAGCAAAAGCGCAAGCGGCCTTATGAACATATGTATCCGAGTGATGAGGAGATCATCGCGATGGGCAGACCCGTTTCCTGGCAATCCGTCATGACCGTTTGCGGATTGCGCTTATGAGCGCTGTCATGGCACTTCGGGATGAATATGCACATCCAGAATCCGCCAGGCTGTTTAATCGGCTTCATCCCGATCTGTACTTGCCGAGCGATGATGTCACTTCACCATTTTTAATTCCGGGACTTTTGGATGTGTTCCGTTCAAAAGGCATAAAGCGCTGCACTTATTATGAGCCTGTCGAAGAGAAAGGCATATTTTCACTCAATCAAACGGCGGCTTCGGATGTATGCGGATTGCTGCGGGCTGACATGATCATTGCCGACGAAAAACGGCGCGCCGCTTTTATGAGCATATATGATTCTTTTATGACACTCTTTCTCATGGAAGATCAAGACATGCCGTCTGTCATCCGCGCCATGAGTTGGGAAGCCGTCATTTGCTCTGATACGGCCTGCATAAACTGGTATTCTCAATAAAAAAGGCCGCCGATTCTAGTTCGGCAGCCTTTTTTCAGTATTAAGATGTCATGACCAGATAAATAAGTCCGATGAACAGAAAAATTCCCGCTGCCGACAGCAGCACTTTCGCAAGCTTCTCCATTTTTCCCCGTCCCCTTAAATCCCGGCGGCCACCACAAATGACAGGCCGACTGAGATGACAAATGAAATAAAGCCGACAGCTCTGTTATCTTTTTCAATTTCTTTATCAATTTTAAACCGGGGCGTCAGAAATTCAAAGATAAAATAGCTGATTAAAAGCATAATAAATCCGTATACGCCCCAGCCGATCATTTGCAAAAGCGAATTATGCTGGGCGATGCTGTGCTGAAAGACATTTGCGATACCGAGAATTTTCCCTCCGGTCGCCATTGCCACCGCAAGATTGCCTTTTTGGATTTCCACCCAGTTTTTATAGGATGTCACCAATTCAAACACGGTCAGAAAAATGACGAGACACAAGACGGCTACACTGTAATAAGCCGCGATTTCAACAAGCTCATTTTCCCAAAAAGCATTCATGACGTTTACTCCCTTTTTATTTTAGTTCGACAATCGTTACGCCTGATCCTCCTTCTCCCGCTTCCCCGAACCGCGAGCTTTTCACACTGCGGTGGTTTTTCAGAAGATCCTGCACCCCTTTTCGGAGGGCGCCCGTGCCTTTTCCGTGAATGATGGACACTCTCGGATAGCCGGCAAGCACCGCGTCATCTAAATATTTTTCGACGCGGCTGAGGGCGTTTTCGTAACGCTCTCCCCTGAGGTCAAGTTCAAGGGATACGTGATAATCCTTCCCTTTTACGGCGGTGATTGCTTTTTCTTTTTTCGGTTCAGGAGCCGATTTGAGAAACTCAAGATCTTTTTCCTTCACCTTCATTTTGAGGATGCCGATTTGGACGTTCCATTCTTTCTCGCCGGTTTTCTCAAGCAGCGCCCCTTTTTGTCCGAATGTGAGCACCTTTACTTCGTCGCCCGGCTTGAGCTCGCGTTTTTTCTCTGTTTTTCTTTCCGGCTGCTTTGATTTTTCAAAAGCCGGCATCGCGTCTCCGAGACGTTTTTTGGCGTCAATCAGCTCGTGTTCCTTAAAGGATCTGTGTTCTTGCTTGATGGACCGGAGTTCGCGGATGATCTGTTCGGCTTCTTTTGCGGCGGCTTCCAGTTTTTCCGCAGCTTTCTGTTCGGCTTCTTCCATCATTTTATCTTTTTGGGCGTTCAGCTCAATGATTTGCTGCTGAAGCTCTTTGTGCAGTTTTTCTGCTTCTTTTCTGATTGATTCGGTTTCAGAAAGTTCTTCATCCGCTCTTTTTTTGCTTTTTTCAAGCGATGCGATCATCAGATCGACTTCGTTATGTTCGGCGGTCATTTCTGACTTCGCCTGGCCGATGATATGCTCCGGAAGCCCAAGGCGTCTTGAGATTTCAAATGCATTGCTTCGGCCCGGCACTCCGATCAGAAGCTTATAAGTAGGCGCAAGCGTTTCGATGTCAAATTCAACGCTGGCATTCATGACGCCTTGTCTGTTATATCCGTATGCTTTCAGTTCCGGATAATGGGTTGTCGCAAGCACTCTGGCGTTTGTCCGGTGAACTTCGTCAAGGATGCTCATGGCAAGCGCCGCTCCTTCCTGCGGATCTGTTCCGGCACCGAGTTCATCAAACAGCACAAGACTGTTTTCAGACACGTCTTTTAAAATATTGACGATATTGACCATGTGGGATGAGAACGTACTCAGACTTTGTTCGATCGACTGTTCATCGCCGATATCGGCAAACACATTGTCAAATACGGCTGCTTCCGATCCCTCATCAGCCGGTATGTGCAATCCTGCCTGCGCCATTATCGTCAGCAGCCCGAGTGTTTTTAACGTAACGGTTTTACCGCCCGTATTCGGTCCCGTGATAACGATCGTTGAGTAATCTCCGCCCAGTTCAATATCGTTGGCCACGACTTGATCTTGGGGCAGCAGCGGATGGCGCGCTTTTTTCAGCCGGATAAAACCGTCTCCGTTCATGAGTGGTTTTGTCGCCTTCATTGCTTTTGCGTATCTCGCTTTGGCGAAAATGAAATCCAGTGTCTGCAGCACTTCCACATTTTGAGCGATTTCTTGTGTGTGTTCAGCCGTATGCTCCGTCAGCATTCGGAGAATCCGTTCGATTTCCTGTTTTTCTTTTACTTTCGCCTGCTGAAGCGAGTTGTTCATATCTACGATCGCCTGCGGTTCAATAAACAGTGTCGCACCGGATGAAGATGTATCGTGGACAATTCCGCCGTAGCTTGATCTGTATTCCTGTTTGACCGGGATGACAAAGCGGTCATTCCGAATCGTAACGATGGTGTCAGACAGCATTTTAGAAGCGGAAGATGAACGCAGCATCGATTCAAGCCGATCTCTGACTCTTGATTCAAGCGTCCTGAGCTGCGTGCGGATTCCCCTTAAAGCGGGAGACGCATGATCAAGCACTTCACCATGGTCATCAATGCAGGAGTTAATCTCCCTTTCCAAATCGCCTAATGTAATCAGCTCTTCTGCATGGGCTTGTATCAGCGGAATGCCGACGCCGTCTTCTGTCATTTGGCTGATAAAATGCTTCATTTGTTTAACGGCATACAGCAGCCCGGACAATTCGGTAAATTCCGCCGGCGTCAGCACACTGCCGATTTCCGCCCGCCGTAAAGCAGATCTTATGTCGGTCAGGCCGCCGAACGGAGCATGGCCTCTCAAGCGCATGACCGCGGATGCTTCTTCGACTTCATCCAGCTGTTTTTGGATGTCTGAGAGATCCGTCAAAGGTTTCAGCTGCAGAAGCTTCTCCCGGCCGAGCGATGAGGCGGCATGTGCGGTAATTTGTTCTTTTACTTTATGAAATTCAAGTGATGATAACACTTTTTGCTGCACGGTTTTGTGATCCTCCTTACTTAATCATTGCGCGTCAGAAATGCTTTGACCTCGTGTAGCGGCCGGGCGTTTAACACATGTTTTGTCTCCGTCCACCCTTTGCGCGCAGCGGTCACGCCCGTTTTCATATCATCGAGCATCTCGATATTATGGGCATCGGTATTAATGACCAAAGTCACGCCTTTTTCATTTGCTTTGATAAGATGCTCAGTCCGCAAATCGAGGCGCGCGGGGTTTGCATTCAGTTCAAGCGCCGTATTTGTTTTGGCGGCGAGTTCAATCAGCATGTCGATGTCGACTTCATAGCCGGCCCGTCTGCCGATCAGGCGTCCCGTCGGGTGGGCGATAATGTCCACGTGCTTATTCGTCAGCGCCTGTTCAAGCCGTTTCATAATGACATGCTCCGGCTGGCTGAAGCTTGAATGAATAGACGCGATGACAAGATCCATTTCAGACAGAACACTGTCATCATAATCGAGCGAACCGTCGGGGAGAATGTCCATTTCTACGCCTTTAAAAATATGAAAATTTTCAAATTCAGCATTTAACGCGTCAATTTCTTCCGCCTGTTTTTTGAGCCGTTCGGCTGTTAACCCGTTGGCTACCTTTAAATATTGGGAATGGTCGGTGATCGCCATGTACTGATAGCCTTTTGCCATACACGCTTCTGCCATTTCTCTGATGGAAAAAGCGCCGTCACTCCAGGCTGAGTGCATGTGGAGATCGCCTTTTATCGCTTTATGCTCCACAAGATCCGTTTCTTCCCGGTACGTGTCGACCTCCTGCCCGGTTTCTCTGAGCTCAGGAGGAATAAACGGCAGGCCGAAGTGGGCGTAAAACGCTTCTTCGCTCGGGAATGTTTTGACGTCTCCCGTTTCTATGGTTTCTACTCCATATTCACTGATCCGTTCACCGCGCTCTTTCGCCAGCTGGCGCATTTTAATGTTGTGATCTTTAGAACCGGTAAAATGATGCAGCGTGGTGGCAAACTGTTCCTCTGTCACAAGCCGGAAATCCACACTCGTCTCATATTCAAAGGTCAGGATGACTGATACTTTTGTATCCCCGCTCGCTATCACGTCTTTTACGTTCGGGAGGGAAAGAAGCTGTTCTCTGACAGCCTCCGGATGATCTGTAGCGATAATGTAATCCAGATCTTTTACGGTTTCCCGCGCTCTTCTGAGACTGCCGGCCCGGGAATATTTCTGAATATCCGTCAGCCGGGCCAAATGTTCTTCAATTACTGAAGCAATGCCGAGCGCATAGCCGATCGGAAAACGTTCCGGCTGTTTTCCGGCTTCTCCGAGAGCCTGAAGGATTTTCTCCTCCGTTTTTTTACCGAAACCGGCGAGCCCCTGTACTTTTTGCTGCTCGCACGCTTCTTTCAGCGATTCCGCGTCATGAACGCCCAGTTCCTGATACAGCTTGGCGATTTTTTTGCCGCCGAGGCCCGGAAGCTTCAAAAGAGGAACCAAGCCTTCCGGAACTTCTTTCTGCAATTGGAGAAGCGTGCCGGACACACCTTCCTCCATATATTCACGAATGACGCCGTAAGTGCCTTTTCCGATGCCGGATATAGACATCATGTCGTCGATTTCCGACAGGCTGCGGTCATCCTGCTCAAGCGCCGCTGCCGCTTTTCGGAAGGCTGATATTTTAAACGGGTTGTCCCCTTTCAGTTCCATGTAGACCGCAATCGTTTCAAGCAGCCTGATGATATCTTTTTTATGCATACTGTTAACCCCCCAGTCGTTTCCTGCTTTTCATCATACAAATTTTTCTCCTCCGGCACAACTGACGCAGAGCTTGAAAAAAACTTCTCCGGTCAAGAGAAGTTTTTTATGCCCCGTACTGGGCCCACAGTTCTTGCAGGAGCCCTGACAGATACGGCGTATGATGTGTGATGATATTTGCAAGCGTCGATTGTGCGAGCATATCCTGAAGAGCGCTTACCGGCAGTACGGATGCGACGTATAACAGGATAAACGCAAATAAATAGACTTCCAGAAATCCGAGCACCCCGCCCAGCAGTTTGTTGATCTGTTTAATGACCGGAATGCTGGCGATAATATTAAGCGCCGCTCCGATAATCCGAAGCAGAATCTTTGCGATGATAAACAAAATGACAAACGCGATCGCGTTGTAATAAGCCGTCTCTACGTTTCCTTTAATAAAAGACAGAGCCGCCTGCCCGCCGGAAAAATCAGGCGCGGGTATAAAGCTCAGATGCGGGGCCAGGTTTTTGTAAAAAAGCGCCGCAAACGCAATCGAGAGGATGAAACTCGTTAAATATATAAATTGGAGGATAAATCCTCTTTTTAATCCAAGCAATGTGCCCATTAAGAGCAAAACTAAGATGATGATATCTATCATATGGTGTTCATTCCTTTTCTTTAAGCTGCCGCTCCAGTATTTCATATTTTTCTTGCAGTTTCATATAATCATGCACGACATTGACCGCAGTCAATACAGCGAGCTTATTTATATCAAGATATGGATTTTTCTCGTTGATTTCTCTCATTTTATCATCAACCACTCCGGCCACATGGCGCATGTGCGCTTTGCTTTCTTCCCCGATAATGGTGAAGTGCTGGCCGTAAATGTTTACTGTCGTTTTGGTTTTTTTGCCGTCAGACAACGTTTCTCCTCCATTCCGCGAGAATCCTAGTTCCTATCATACCACGATTATCGTTTGAATGGAAAGACGAGCCTCAGGCTGTTATGATACACTGGTATATACAGTGAAAAGTGCCAAAAAAGGAGATTATATCGTGTCCCATTCTGTTATAAAAGTATCCGCTTCCGCTATGGAACAAATGAAACAATCCTATGCCGGCTCCCTTACTCCCGCCGTTCCGCAGGGCGCCGTCTTCCAGGCTAAGCCTCCGGGCTGTACCATTACAGCCTACCGCTCGGGCAAGGTTCTCTTTCAAGGAAAAAACGCCGGCACAGAAGCGGCCCGCTGGGGAACGGCTGAGGCGCCGAAGGCAAAGAAAACCGTCAAAAAAGCGGCCGACCCGCTCTACGCTCCCCCGGCGGGCATTGCCTCCATGTCAGTGATCGGCTCTGATGAAGTCGGAACAGGCGATTACTTCGGGCCGATAACAGTTGCCTGCGCCTACGCCGACAAATCAAAGCTCTCTTTAATGAAAGAACTCGGTGTGAAGGATTCGAAGGATTTAAAAGATCCGCAGATTATTGAAATCGCCAAACTGTTAATTAAAACCATTCCTTACAGCCTGCTTGTGTTAAAAAACGAAAAATACAATCAGATGCAGGAAAAAGGCATGAGCCAAGGAAAAATGAAGGCGCTCCTTCATAATCAGGCGATTTCCAATCTGCTGAGAAAAATGAACGGCGTTAAACCGGAAGCGATTCTGATTGACCAATTCGCAGAGCCCGGCATTTATTTTAAGCATCTTTCCGGACGGGATATCGTAAAAGAAAAAACGTTTTTCAGCACGAAAGCGGAAAGCATACATCTTTCCGTCGCCGCAGCCTCTATCATTGCGCGATATTCTTTCTTAATTGAAATGGATAAGCTTTCCCGAGAGGCTGGGATGACGATTCCAAAAGGCGCGGGGCCGCACGTCGATGAAGCTGCCGCCAAGCTGATCATCAATAAGGGAGAAGGTGCGCTCAGAACGTTCACCAAACTTCATTTTGCCAATACGCAAAAAGCGAAACGCCTTGTTGAACGGAAGCGGTCATAATAAAAAAGCTTGCAGAGTGATCTGCAAGCTTTTTCTTTATCCTCTTAATACGGCCTGATACGTTTCTTCCAGCGCTTTCAGCACGTTTTCATGTACTTTTGTCACTTCTTCTTCTGTCAATGTTTGTTCAGGGTTAACATATTGGAGCGAGAAGGCGACGGATTTTTTGCCCTCTTCCATATGCTCACCTTCGTACACATCAAATACGGTGACTTCTTTCAGCAGCGCGCCGCCGGCTTCTTTGATCACGGCTTCGAGCTGTCCGCTTGTAACGGTTTTATCTGCCACAAGCGCAATGTCGCGCGTGACGGACGGATACTTCGGAATCGGCGTATACACGACAGGTTCTGTTTCCTCGGTCAGAAGCGCGTGCAGATCAAGCTCGAACACATACGTTTCTTTGATATCCAGCTCTTTTTCCATTGCCGGATGCACCTGGCCGATAAATCCGGCAAGCGAACCGTTCAATAGAATGTTTGCCGTCCGGCCGGGATGCATGTTTTTGCGTTCCGACTGGACAAATTCAACCCGGTCTGACACATTCAATTGATGCAGCAGGCCTTCAACGATTCCTTTGGCGACGAAGAAATCAACCGGCTTTTTCTCACCCTGCCATAAATTTTTGCGCCACAATCCGGTTACAGCTCCGGCAACCCGTTCTTTTTCAACCGGTTTTGTGTTTTCTTCTTTCGTCAGAAATACAGAACCCGTTTCATATAAAGCAACGGAATCAGTCTGTCTGGCCAGATTGTATGAAACGGCTTCAAGAAGATTCGGCACGAGGCTGTGTCTGAGAATGCTTCTTTCTTCGCTCATCGGCAGAGCAAGCATCGTGTTGAATGATTTTTCGATCGCAAAAGCGGCCGCTTTTTTATCATTCGTCAATGAATAAGTGGTCGCTTGTGAAAGACCCGCTCCTTCAAGGAAACGTCTCACTTTCCGGCGTTTTGCCTGATACGGTGTCAAGCCGCCTGTCGTGCCGGCCGTTTCCGGAAGCGTGGACGGAATATTGTCATACCCGTACAATCTCGCCGCTTCTTCAATCAGGTCTTCTTCTATTCTAATATCTCCGCGGCGCGACGGCACCGTTACGACGAGAACGTCTTCAGCTTCACCGACTGCAAACCCGAGGCGCTTGTAAATGCTGATGATTTCTTCTTTAGCGATTGTCATGCCGAGCACGGCGTTCACTTTTTCAACAGACACGTGAATGTTGTTTGCTTCGATTTTCAGATGGTTTTCTTCAACCGTGCCTGAGAGCACTTCTCCGCCGGCATATGCCTGAATGAGACTGCAGGCCCGTTCAGCCGCCAGCAAAACGCGGGCCGGATCAATGCCTTTTTCATATCTGGCGCTCGCTTCGCTTCTCAGTCCGAGGTCTCTCGACGCTTTGCGGACGGTCTGTCCGTCGAAATAAGCGGCCTCCAGTAAAATCGCAGTGGTGTCTTCGCGGACTTCAGACTCAGCTCCGCCCATGACTCCCGCAACGGCTTGCGCTTTTTTTCCGTTTGTGATGACCAAATGGCTGCTTGACAGCTTGCGCTCTTGTTCATCCAGCGTCACGATGGTTTCGTTTTCCGCCGCTTTTCTGACGACGACCTCTTTTGAACCGAACCGGTCGTAATCGAAAGCGTGAAGCGGCTGTCCGTACTCAAGGAGGACGAAGTTTGTAATGTCCACGACGTTATTATGCGGGCGGATGCCTGCATTCATTAGCTTCGTCTGCATCCAAAGCGGTGACGGGCCGATTTTGACGTTTTTAATGATTTTTGCGGCATAATGCGGATTGGCCTGCGTATCTTCAACCTTAACGGAAACAGCATCCGCCGCTTTTTCTGCCGCTTTTTCATATGAAGCCTCCGGAAGTTTTACCTCTGCGCCGAGGATAGCCGCAACTTCATAAGCCACGCCAAGCATGTTCATCGCGTCGGCGCGGTTCGGCGTTAAGCCCAATTCTAAAATCGCATCATCAAGCTGAAGGGCCGCCATTGCGTCAGCTCCCGTTTCAGCATCATTCGGAAAAACGAAAATGCCTTCCGCATATTCTTTCGCCACGAGCTTGCTTTCAATGCCGAGCTCCTGAAGGGAACAGATCATACCGTGAGACGCTTCGCCGCGCAGCTTGGCTTTTTTAATTTTGAAATTGCCGGGAAGCACGGCTCCGACCGTTGCAACGGCAACCTTCTGTCCTTTATCAACATTCGGGGCGCCGCAGATAATCTGCACGGGTTCCTCCGCACCGATATCAACAAGGCATTTGTTGAGCTTGTCGGCATTCGGGTGCTGTTCGCGCTCAAGCACGTGTCCGATGACAACGCCTTTTACGCCCTCCCCTTTATACTCGATACCCTCAACTTCAATACCGGCTCTCGTAATTTTTTCTGCAAGCACGGCCGGGTCGATTCCCTGCAAGTCAACGTAATCTTCTAACCATTTATAAGAAACAAACATGTGTATCCTCCTCTTACGCCTGTTTAAACTGCGAAATGAATCTGACATCATTGGTATAGAAATGGCGGATATCTTCAATGCCGTATTTCAGCATCGCGATTCGTTCAACACCCATTCCGAAAGCAAAACCCTGGTATTCCTCAGGATTGAATCCGGCCATTTTCAGCACGTTCGGATGAACCATGCCGGCGCCGAGAATTTCGATCCAGCCTGTTTTTTTGCAGACGGAGCAGCCTTGTCCGCCGCACTTAAAGCAGGTCACATCCACCTCGACAGAAGGCTCTGTGAATGGGAAAAAGCTCGGACGGAGCCTGATTTCACGATCTTGGCCGAACATTTTTTTGGCGACCAATTCAAGCGTGCCTTTCAGATCGCTCATGCTGATTTTGCGGTCGACGACGAGACCCTCGATCTGCATGAATTGATGGGAATGTGTCGCGTCATCGTTGTCGCGGCGATACACTTTACCGGGACAAATGATTTTGACGGGGCCTTTTCCTTTATGCTTTTCCATCGTGCGCGTCTGCACCGGTGACGTCTGCGTTCTCATCAGCATTTCTTCTGTAATGTAAAAGCTGTCCTGCATGTCGCGGGCCGGATGTTCCTTCGGCAGGTTCAGCGCCTCAAAGTTGTAATAATCCGTTTCCACTTCAGGGCCTTCTTCGACGGTATATCCCATGCCGATAAATAAATCTTCAATTTCTTCAATAACGACCGTCAGCGGATGGCGCCCGCCGATGTTTACCTGACTGCCCGGCAATGTGACGTCAATCGTCTGGCTGCTGAGTTTTTTATTCATTTCTTCTTGTTCAAGCTGTTCATTTTTCGCCGTAATGGCTGCTGCAATGCGCTCTCTCACTTCATTGGCGAGCGCTCCCATTTTCGGGCGCTCTTCGGCGGACAGTTTGCCCATGCCGCGGAGAACTTCTGTAATCGGCCCTTTTTTTCCGAGATATTGCACCCGAATGTCGTTAACTTCTTTTAATGAACCCGCCGCTTCTACTTTTTCTGCAGCTTCCAGTTCAAGCTGTTTAAGCTTCTCTTCCATCATGCATCCTCCTTTTATGTAAACCAAACCGTTCTATGCCTTTTTCAGAAAACAAAAAAACCCGTCCCTTGAGAGAAGGGACGAGTTGTGGCCGCGGTACCACCCTTTTTAAGGCAGACTTCATCTGCCGACAGCTTCATTGACATAACGGAAACGATCGTTCCGGTTCACCTTTACGCGCGTTTGGCGCGGTCCCGGTGACAACTCGAGAGGTGAAAATCAATTTCTGTGCTGCGATAAAAATGCTCTCAGTCAGCGGCATTTTCTCCCTGGAAGGCAGTGTGTGCAAAAATTGACGTCCTCTGTCACGGTTTTTACATTATTGCTATCTATTATAGTGAAATCCAAGGCTTTTCGCAACCTATCCTCTGAGATGATAAACGAGGATGGCGGCCGCCACCGCCACATTCAGCGATTCCGCCTGTCCGTACAGCGGAACGTACAGGTTGAGATGCGTTTTTTGCAGAAGGCCGGCGTCCACTCCCGCCCCCTCGTTCCCGACGATTAACGCGAACGATTCTTCAGGCTTCACGCTTTGATAAGCCGCACCGTTTTCAAGCGCCGTGCCGTAGATCGCGACGCCTTGTGATTTCAGCTCAGCGGTAAACTCATCAAGCGGACGTTTCAAAATGGGAATATGAAAATGAGAACCTTGTGCTGAACGCAGCGTTTTTCCATTGTACGGGTCTGCTGTTCCCTCACCAAGGACAACGGCGTCGATCCCCGCCGCATCTGCCGTTCTGATCATTGTTCCTAAATTCCCCGGATCCTGCACGGCATCGATCAGAAGCAGCCGCTTCAGCTGATCAGGCTGCTTATCCGGCATATGGCAGACCGCGGCGATCCGCTGCGGCGTTTCTGTTTCCGTCACGGCTGAAAACGCGTCTTCGCTCAGCACGTAGCACGGAATGCTCATGTCCAGATCGGCCGGGATGGCGCTCTCATCGTTTACGAGAATTTCTTTTACCGTTCCCTTTGATTTGAGCGCTTCTTCTGCCAGATGCTCTCCTTCTATCAGAAATGTATTCGTTTTAAGTCTCTCTTTTTTTGTGTGAAGTTTTTTCCAGTCCTTCACTTTTTGGTTTTTTGCAGAGTCGATTCGTTTCACTTTATGTCTGTGCTCTCCTTTTTTCATGCATGTTGTTATTATATCTTAAGAACAGCACATAATAAACCGCGTGCGCGGTAAGAATATGCGTATCACATTCAGAAAAAAGGAGCGGTTGTAATGGATCTTAATTTACGCAACGCCGTTATTGCCAATGTAACCGGCAATAACCAGGATCAGCTGGAGCATACTATCGTTGACGCCATCCAAAGCGGTGAAGAAAAAATGCTTCCGGGCCTCGGCGTCTTATTCGAAGTTCTTTGGCAGCATGCGTCGGACTCAGAAAAAAATGAAATGCTCAAAACACTTGAAGGCGGATTAAAACCTGCGCAATAAACATGAACCGGGTGATGGGACACCCGGTTTTTTTTGTATAATAATGGCGAGGGGGATCGCCATGCAGTTACAGCCGGAACTGGCAAAGAAATTGATTGCCGAAGTCAAACATATGTACAGCCGCGAAGTGATTATTGCCGATACAAAAGGAATGATCATCGCGGGCACCAATGAGGCGCGCGCCGGATGGTTTCATGAAGGCGCACTGATCTGCGCGCGCGAAAAACGGAATGTCATCATTACAAAAGAAGATGAAAAACGGCTCGAGGGCGTAAAAGCAGGACTGAACCTCCCCGTTTTTTCAGGCCATGAAGTGATCGGAGTATTCGGCCTGACAGGAGACCCTGACGATATCCTGCCTTTCGGAGAATTGCTCAGAAAAATGACGGAGCTGTTTATTAAAGAAACGCGCCATATGGAAGAAGCGCAGTGGCGTGCGAGAATGCTTGAATCCTTTATGGTTGATTGGCTGCAGCTGAAAGAATGGTCTCCGGGCTTTTTAGAAAAAGCAAAGCTCATCGGCGCAGACCTTCACGCATACCGCCGGATCATACTCATTCAAGGCCGTTATGAGCAATATAAAGCGGAGGAGCTCGGGCGGCTCTGGCAGTACGAATGCCCTGAAGACCTGTTTGTCCGCTGGGGAAATGAACGCATTCTCATTAATCATGAAGCAAATTCGGCTTCCAAAACACAGCTCATTAAAAAGATCGGCGTCGTTTTCGGGCAGCCTGTCACCGCCGGCATCGGACGGATCGTTCCGGGAGAGCGCCTCACGGAATCATACGAACAGGCGGATAAAGCACTTTCAGCCGGAATCGGTGACAAGCAGGCCGTCTTTGAAGAAGATTTAAAACTGGATATGTGTCTTGCCGATATCACACCCGGCACGAGGTCGGAATTTTCACGGCGGGTTCTCGAGCATGTACTCGGCCGGGAAGAACTTCTGGATACGCTGCGCGCCTTTTTCGACCGGCAATTATCGTTAAAGCGCACCGCCGACGACATGCATATTCATATCAATACATTGCGCTACCGCCTTTCCAAACTGGAATCACTGACAAATATGAATCTCGACCGCCCTGAAGACATAACAGCTTTTTATTTGGCGCTGCGCTTTTTAGATCAACATACAAAAAGCACGTAATCATATCATCATTTTTCATATGTTTCTCCATAGTGTGCGGAATCGTTTTTCTTTACAATTAAATGAAAACGCTTTTCTTATCAGGGAGGTTGGGAGAACATGATTTCACGAGAGGCAAAAGAAGCGTTCATCCGGACGGTCGGGAAGGAGAATTATGATGATTCAGCGGCGGGCCGTCTTGTGTATTCTTATGATGCAGCTCCTCAGCTGCAAGCCATGCCGGATGCGGTCATCGCCCCCCGCAGCGCGGATGACGTGTCCCGTATATTAACGATTTGCAGCAGGCATGACATTCCGATCGTGCCGAGGGGTTCAGGCACAAACTTATGCGGCGGCACATGTCCGTCTGAAGGCGGGCTTGTGCTTTTATTCAAACATATGAACCGCATTCTGGAAATCGATGAAGAAAATTTGACGGCAACCGTCCAGCCGGGCGTGATCACGCAAGATATGATCCGTGCGGTTGAACAAAAAGGTTTATTTTATCCGCCTGATCCGAGCAGCATGAAAATATCGACGATCGGCGGGAATATTAATGAAAATTCCGGCGGGCTGCGCGGTTTGAAGTACGGCGTCACCCGGGATTATGTTCTCGGCCTTGAAGCCGTCTTGGCTTCAGGCGATATCATCCGCACAGGAGGAAAGCTGACAAAGGATGTCGCCGGTTATGATCTGACCCGGCTTTTCGTCGGATCAGAAGGGACGCTCGGCGTTGTGACGGAAGCGACTTTAAAGCTGGTTCCGAAGCCGGAAACGAAAAAAACGCTGCTTGCACTCTATGAACATATTGAAGCGGCTGCGGAATCTGTTTCTGCCATCATCGCTGAAAAAATCATTCCGGCGACACTCGAATTTCTGGATCAGCCGACACTGCAGGTCATTGAAGATTACGCCAAGATCGGGCTTCCGACCGACGCAAAAGCGGTGCTGCTGATCGAACAGGACGGTGACAGCGACACGGTCAGACGAGATATGGAAAAAATCGAAGCCATCTGTAAAAACGGAGCAGCCGTATCCGTCCAAACGGCTGAAACCGAGGAAGAGGCATTCGCGCTTACAGAGGCCAGACGGTCCGCATTATCAGCCCTTGCCCGGCTGAAACCGACAACGATTCTGGAAGATGCGACCGTGCCGAGATCGCAAATTGCCAGCATGGTCAAAGCCATTAACGAGATTGCAGAAACATACGGCTTGTCCATCTGCACATTCGGCCATGCCGGAGACGGCAACCTCCATCCGACGTGCACCACCGATATCCGAAATACAGAGGAGATGGAACGTGTCGAAAAAGCTTTTGCCGCCATTTTTGAAAAAGCGATTGAGCTGGGCGGAACGATAACGGGTGAACACGGGGTCGGCATCGTAAAAGCGCCGTATTTAGAAATGAAACTGAAAACAGAAGGCATCACCGCCATGAAAGCGATCAAACAAGCGCTTGATCCCCAAAATCTGCTGAATCCGGGAAAAATATTCGCCAATTCATCAAGGAAACGCGTGGTGGTGATGAAATGACCACGGCTAAAGAGCAGAAACAAATTCAAACAGAATTCAAAAACCGCATGGATGAAGGTGAATTGCTGAACTGTATGCGCTGCGGCTTCTGCCTTCCTTCCTGTCCGACCTATATCGAATCGGGATTTCAAGAATCCCATTCGCCGCGCGGCCGGATCGCCCTGATGAAAGCCGTCACTGACGGACTGATCGAGCCTGATGAAGATGTCGAGCGCTCACTTTCGCTGTGTCTCGGATGCCGGGCATGCGAGCCCGTTTGTCCGGCAGGGGTCAATTACGGACAGCTGCTTGAAGAAGCGAGGGATATCATTCATCAAAATAAAAAACATAAGCCGGGCGTGCGCCTCTTGCGGAAAGCCGCCTTCACCGGGCTTTTCCCACACCAAAATCGCATGCAGACAGCCGTGAATCTTCTCGGAATATACCAAAGATCGGGACTGCAGACCGCCGTCAGAAAAACCGGTATGCTGCGCGTTTTGCCTGAACATCTGCGCACAATGGAACAAGTGCTCCCGCCCGCCCCGAAACGGAAAGACATGAAGGAAAGGCCGCGTTTTCTTCCTGCCGCGGGTCCCGTCCAAAAACGGGCCGCTTTTTTCTCGGGCTGCTTAATGGATACAATGTTTTTAGCGACAAATCATGCGACAACGGCGCTTTTACAGGCGGCCGGATGTGAAATCGCGGTTCCGGACGGCCAGGCGTGCTGCGGCGCGCTTCACGGGCACAGCGGAGAAAAAGAGATGGGAAAAGAACTGGCCAAGCGGAATATCGCGGCTTTTGAAGCGCTTGACGCTGATTATATCATTACAAACGCCGGCGGATGCGGCGCCTTTCTTCAGGAATATCCCCATTTACTGAAAGATGAACCCGGATGGGCGGAACGTGCCGAACAATTCGTCCGGAAGCTCAAAGACTTTTCATCCGTACTGGTTGATCTGAAGTTCCATCAAAAAAACCTGCGGGCACAGTCTCCTCATATCGTCACATATCAGGACTCCTGCCATCTCCGCAATGTGATGCATACGTCAGAGGAACCGCGCACGCTTTTGAAAAGCATTAAAGGGGCTGAGTACAGAGAAATGGAAAAGGCCGACAGCTGCTGCGGGTCGGCGGGAATTTATAATATAACAGAGTCAGAGATGTCTATGAAAATATTAGACAGCAAGATGAAAGCCGCCGGAAAAACGGAGGCGGCCGTCATCGTGACAGCCAATCCCGGATGCCTTCTGCAAATGCAGCTCGGCATTTTACGCGAAGGATTAACAGGCCGTGTCCGCGCGGTTCATTTGGCGGATTACCTTTTGGAAGCGGCGGATTTGTCATAAGATGAAAGCAGAGAGACCGATCGGCTCTCTGCTTTTTTTATGATTGTGCAATGTTCGGACGGCCGCGGATTTATCCGGGTATTGAAGCTTCCAGTCTGGCACTCGGATCACGCCATACATTCGCCCATTTTTTCACAGCCGCAATGATAATCACAAGCCCGAGAATGAGCATGATAATGGATAAAACGCCATTCAGCACGTTGTATCCCGCCGCTTCGGGGTTCAAATACACATACCGCACCATCCAATAACTCGCATAGTTGACGGTCACATACAAATAAGCGAGAGGAATCAAGCATGTCAGCATATAGCGCCGCTTATCCGCTATTTTTAATACGACGGTCGCACCGATAATTAAGCCGACAGACGCCATAAGCTGATTGGATACGCCGAACAGCGCCCAAATGGAGCTGATGTCGCCCGAATACAGAAGATAGCCCCACAGCAGGCAGGCGAGCGCGCTTGAGAAAATCGAGCCCGGCAGCCAGTCTGTTTTTTTCAACGGCTTATAGACCTCTCCGAAAAACTCTTGAATCAAGTACCGGGCGACACGGGTTCCCGCATCAATCGCCGTTAAAATAAACACCGCTTCAAACATAATGACGAATTGAAAAAAGTATGAAGCCAAATGACTGAAAAACGGAATCTCCGTAAAGATATACGTCATTCCGACGGCAAGCGTAACGGCGCCGCCCGTTCTTCCTTCCAGACTGAGCCCGATTTCTTTGCTCAATTCAGGCAGATGGACGACATTCATCCCGAGGGTGCGGAATATTTCAGGCGTGCTGTTAATGGCAAAATAATCGGCGGGCTCAAGAGCGGCAGCTGCAATGAGCGCCATAATTCCGACGAGACATTCCACAAGCATCGCTCCGAAAGCAACCGGCTTTATATCACTCCATTTATCCAGCATTTTCGGCGTTGTGCCGGAACCGACAAATGCATGAAAGCCCGAAATGGCGCCGCAGGCAATCGTTATTGAAATAAACGGCCAGACAGGACCCGCGATCACCGGCCCTCCGCCGTGAATAAACTCCGTTACGGCCGGGAATTTAATGGCGGGATTGACGAAAAAGACGCCTGCGATCAAAGCGGCAAAAACCCCGATTTTCATAAAACTGCTTAAATAGTCACGCGGAGCCAGCAAAAGCCAAACCGGAAGCGCCGCGGCGAAAAACGCATAGACAGGAAGCGCCACTGCAAGCGTTTTCGCATCCAGTGTCAGCATGTCCCCGAGAGCCGTTGTCTGCAGCCACGGCCCGATGACAACACCGGCCATTAACAAAAGAAACCCGACAGTTGATGCGAGTTTGAGATTGCCCGTTTTTTTATAATAGAGGCCGACCCCCATCGCGATCGGAATCGTAATCCCCACCGCAAACGTTCCCCACGGGTTTTTCTCAAGCGCGTGCAGCACAACCATGGACAGCCCCGCCATCGTGATCGTAATGATAAACAGCATCGAGAGACCCGTGCAAAAACCCGCCACTGGGCCGAGCTCTTCTTTGGCGACTTCAGAAAGCGTTTTCCCGTTTTTCCGCATTGATGCAAACAATACGACAATATCGTGCACGGCTCCTCCGATCACCGCTCCGATTAACAGCCATAAAAGCCCGGGCAGATAGCCGAACTGAGCTGCCAGAATCGGTCCGACAAGCGGGCCGGCAGCGGCGATTGCCGCGAAGTGGTGGCCGAATGACACCCACTTATTCGTCGGCACATAATCTTTCCCATCCTCAAGCACATGGGCCGGAGTCGGTGTCTGATCATTGATTTTTAATACTTTGACCATCATAAAGGTACCGTAAAGCCGATAGGCGATCGCCAAAATACATATAGACGCTATGACGATTGTAATCGCATTCATTTAATCCCAGCCCCTTTTCTCTTTTTCTAAATATTATCACAATTATCAGATAACAGTAGATGATTTTTACATAAAAAAAGCCGGCGGCTAAGCCCGGCTTTTCGGAACATTATTTTCCTGATAAACGGATGACATTCCAGGACAGCGGCGTAAAATGAGCCGTTATCCCTTCAGCATTTGCCGAAGACGTTCCGTTGGAGTGAGGCGTAACTTCTTTTCTGTTTTTTTGATTGGTCGCTTTCATATCCTGATGCTCCAGCACGATATGCTCAATAATGCGGTAATCTTCAAACCCTCTCAGCTTTATCTCCGTTTCCATCAGTTCCTTGCTTTTGTTGACGGCAAAAATGGTCAGTGCTTCATCCTCTTCATGGTAAACGGCCGCGGCATCAACATACGGCACATCCGTAAAATCCGCTGAGTCGTATTTCGGGGAAGTGACCAGCAGCTTCATTGAAGTCCCTCTCCCGTAGACAGAGGCGTGCATGTAAGGGTAAAAGATCGGCTGTCTCCATGCTTCTCCGCCCTTTTCAGTCATAATAGGCGCAATTACGTTGACAAGCTGGGCGAGACAGGCGATCTTTAGTCTGTCCGCATGCTGCAGCATCGTAATCAGCAGTGAACCGATCAACAGTGCATCTTCAAAATTGTAGATGTCTTCGAGAATCGGCCGGGCCGTAATCCATGGCTCCACTTTTTTATCCGCTTCATTTGAGTGATACCACACATTCCATTCATCTAAAGAAAGGTGAATCGTTTTTTTGCTGCGTTTTTTCGCTTTCATATAATCACATACGGCTGTGACGGATTTAATAAAATGGTCTAAATCCATCGACTTCGCCAAATAGTTCTCAAGATCATTTTCATGGTTGCCGTAATACGTATGCAGTGAGATGTAATCCACATGCTCGTACGTATGCTCAAGCACCTCGGCCTCCCACTCGATGAAGGACGGCATGCCGCTGTTTGAGCTTCCGCAAGCCACCAATTCGATCGTCGGGTCCGTCCATTTCATTACCTTTGCCGTTTCAGCGGCGAGCCGTCCGTATTCATGCGCCGTTTTATGACCGATCTGCCAAGGGCCGTCCATCTCATTTCCTAAGCACCATGTTTTGATGCCGTAAGGTTTTTCATATCCGTGTGATTTTCGTAAGTCGCTCCAGTACGACCCTTCAGGATGGTTGCAGTATTCGACGAGGTTCCGGGCGGCATCGATCCCTCTCGTCCCGAGATTGACCGCCATATTCACTTCGGCGTTCACTTTTTTCGCCCACGTTAAAAATTCATTCGTCCCTACTTCGTTCGTTTCTGTCGTCTGCCATGCCAAATCAAGCCTCCGCGGGCGGTCCTTCACCGGCCCGACGCCGTCTTCCCAATTGTAGCCTGAGAGAAAATTCCCTCCCGGATAGCGGATGAACGGCACTTGCAATTCCTTGATTAACTCCTGCACGTCTGTTCTGAAGCCGTCCTTGTCGGCTTTCGGGTGTCCGGGCTCATAAATGCCTTCATACACCGCCCGGCCCATATGTTCTATAAATGATCCGTACATCCGTTTGTCCACTTCACCGATGATATATTCTTTATCTGCTGTAATCCCCGCTTTTTTCATTATTTCCTCCCTCTCTCTATCCCTTCACTCCGCCTACTGTGAGGCCGGAAATGAAGTATTTTTGGAAAAACAAGAATATGATGATCACCGGCAGTATCGCAAAAACGGACCCGGAAATCAGCATGTCATAGTTGTTGCCGTACGGACTCAGCAGCCCTGAAAGTCCGATTGGAAGCGTAAACATTTCTTTCGACCGAAGCACGATCAGCGGCCATAAAAAGTTATTCCAGCTGTTTAAAGATTGAAGAATGATCATTGCCCCGAATGCCGGTTTCATGAGCGGCGCCATAATTCTGAAAAAAATGCCGAATTCCGTGCAGCCGTCCATTCTCGCTGAATCAAGCAGATCCTTCGGAAGTCCGAGCGCATATTGCCGGAAAAAGAACACGGCGACAGGCGACACAATAAACGGCAGAATCACCCCCGTATAAGAATCGATCAAATGAAGACCCACCGTCAATTTGAACAACGGAAGCATCATCACTTCAAGAGGCACCATCATAATGATCAGCACAAGAACGAAAATAATATTTCTGCCCTTAAATTCGTAGACACCGAGTCCGTAGCCGATCAAAGAGGAAAAAAACAGCGTGAGAACCGTGGTGAGAACGCCGAGCAGCAGGCTGTTAAAAAACCATTTGAAATAAATGCTCCCCCCGTTGAACAAATAGGTGTAGTTATCAAGGCTCATCACATCCGGATCAAGACGCAGATTCAGCCCGATGCGCATCAGCTCAGATGACGGCTTTAAAGAACCGAGCAATAGACAGATCATCGGAAAGATATACAACAGGCTCAGCATGATAAAAAACAAGGTAAACGCGACTCTGTACACGGAAAACATGTGATTGTTACGCAACGCTTATCCCTCCCCTTTAAACGAACCGGACAGTTTCAGTGAAACAAGGCTGACTAGTAAGATGACAAGCAAAAGGACAATTCCGATTGCGGCCCCGTACCCCATTTCGTTGTATGCAAGCCCCTGCTGATATAAATAACCGACAAGCGTGAGGCCGATATTGCCCGGGGAATTATTCTGCCAAAGCACATAGCTTTCCTCAAACATTCTGAAACCGCCGATAATACTGATCGTTAACACATAAACGGACACCGGCTTTAAAAATGGAAGGGTAATATGACGGAACTTTTTCCACGTACTCGCCCCGTCAATTTCAGCCGCTTCATACAATTCTTTCGGCACGTTTTGCAATCCCGCCAGAAAGTAAAGAATGTTAATGCCCATCCACCTCCATGACGCAAGCAGCACCATTAAAAACATGCCGGTACCTTTGTTGTTGAGCCAGTTTTGGGGTGATGCGCCAAGCTTCATCATCAGCTCGTTTGCAAGCGACGTATTCATTTCTCCGAACATCAGACGGAAAATAATCCCCGCTACGATCGTCGATGTTAAAGCCGGTACAAACAGAGCCGATTTAAATACATTTCTGAACCTGACGAGCTTCGAATTCAGAATCACCGCCAAAAGAAGCGGCACCGGAATCAGCACGATCAGCGTCCAGAAGGTATATTCCAATGTGTTAAACAGTGCGGTGTAAAAGGTTGGATTAAGAAGAGCGGTATAATTGGAAAACCCGACAAATGTAATTTCTCCCGGCAGTATCCGCTGAAAGCTCATGATAAACACGCTGATGATCGGATACAAAAAGAAAACGAGAAACGAAATGATAAATGGCGCCGTAAAAAGATAAGGCGCCGCTTTTTTTGAATACAGCACATTGCGCCGGCGCGGCTTCTTCCGGACTGCAGAAACGGTTTGCGCTGTCTCTGTCTTTACAGGTCTCATAAAAGCTCCCCCGCTTTCACTGTTAAATAGGGCGGCTTCTCCTATTTCTCTAATTGCTCTGCCGCCTCGTCCAAGGCTTCCTTAGGTGTTTTTTCCTGCGTCTTCAGCGCATCGAACAGCACTTGTCTGACAACAAGATCAGCCGCTTTAGAGAAGTCTTCATGCAGATAAATCGGATTGATCTCATCTTTTATTTCAAGGAGCGAGGAAAAAATTGACGTACCGTTCCGGAAGAAATCCGTGTACTTGTTTTTCTCCTTCAATTCTTTTGAATCCCACACGTCCCAGCGGAGCGGGTCAAAGCCGAGCACCGTCCAAAGCTTTATGTTCCCTTCCTTTGAACCTTTCGCAAAACCGAGAAATTCTTTCGCGAGATTCAGATGTTCAGCCTGCTTCGGCACGACGGTGGCTGTTCCGCCTAAACCCGCTGATCTGTCACCGCCTTCTTTCCAGGCCGGCATAGGGTAAATCGCCATTTTTCCTTTTAAATCAGGCATATAATCGATAAACCGTCCCATGTACCAAATAGGCATCAGCACTGAGGCTGCCCCGCCCTGATTCATAAAACCGTAGTATTCTTCGCTGTGATGGCCGCCGCCGGGAGCCGGCAGAAGGGTTTTATCATTTACCATGTCCTTTACATAATTCAGTGTGTCTGTATTCGTCTTGCTGTTCAGAATCAATTTTCCGTTTTTGCTGTAGTAGCCTGACCCTTGCTGCGAAATCATGGATAGGAATGTGGCGGAGTCGTTTGTTTCAACCGTTCCCATCGGTTTCCCAGATGCTTCACGCACTTTTTTCCCTGCCCGCCGGTAATCTTCCCATGTCTTAATGGAGGCGGGATCAACGCCCGCTTTTTTCATGATATCCATGTTGTAAAACATGACGGTCGTCCCCACATGTGTATCAAGGCCGTACAATTTTCCGTTTTTGCTGTACAAGGCCAGACGCGCTTCCACAAACTTATCGCGGTCTTTTTCAATCAGCGGCGTCAGATCGGCAAGCGGGATATCCTTCCCCTTCAGAAAGTTCGAGAACCGGCTTAATTCCACGTCGGCTATATCGGGAAGCCCCTCACCCGCGATCAGCGAAACCGATAAATTATCATGCATTTGTCCATAAGGATAAACAACGGTATTCAGCTTGATTTTGCGCTCCGGATATTTCTGATTCCATTCTTTGACCATTTCCTGATAAAACTGTTCGTGCAGACCGTTAAACGTCCAAAACGTCAGCTCCGTTTCTCCCGGCCGGCCGGCAGTCCGTTCTTGTGAACAGCCGGCGGTAAACAAGAAGAGCATCATCAGCACCAAACATACAGCGGTCGTTTTTTTCATGTCATTACCCCTTCCACTTTAGGCCGCGCGGCTATAGATGCAAATGATGTGCAAAGAGTGCTGCATTTTCATTTATGATGGTTAAACCGGTATAACGGTCTCGCAGTGTGTGCGCATGCTTAAGCGCATCGCTGACAAGGTCCTGTTTTACACCGATCTCATCGAAACAGGCGGGACCTCCCGCAGATGCGAGCCACCCGGCAATTGTTTTGCCGTCGGGAAGCCCTTCATATGCAGAATGAATCGCCTCGCGAAAGTGCGGCGGCAGTTCAGCAAGCTTTTCGTGACAAGCCAGTTCTTTGTAAATATCACTCAGCACCGCGCACGCACAGCCGACCTTCGCACCGTGGAGAATCGGAGGCTGTTTTGCCTTCAGCATTTCCATCTCAATCCAATGCGAGATGTGATGTTCTCCTCCTGAGGCGGGGCGGGAGTGGTCAAGCGCAAGCATGACAAGACCCGAAACGATCAGCGCTTCCATCAGTATCTGAATGCCGGCCTCCGTTCCCATGGCAATGTCAGCGCGGTGATCAATGCACTGCCAAAGCGCGTCTTTCACAAGCTTCGCCCCGGCTTCTGAGTACGGCTCACCCGCAAGCCTGCGGGAAATCTCCCAATCTGCCAGCGATGTTATTTTTCCGATCATATCTCCGAAGCCCGCGGCTGTCATTGAACGGGGCGCTTCTTTTAATACATTCGTATCGGCAAATAAGGCGATCGGCGCTTTCGTTTGAATCGTCGTTTTGATTCCGTTTATTATGAGCGGCGCTCCAGCCGATGTAAAACCGTCGACTGACGGAGCGGTGGGGAATGAGATAAACGGCAATCCGCGCTGATAAGCGGCAAACCGCGTAATATCGTGAATCGTTCCTGAACCGGCCGCAATGATGACATCCGTCTCTTCCGCGAGATTGATCAGCGTATAGACCAATGTCCTCTCATCAGCCGCGGCGGCCCCGGCTTCATGCTCCGGAATGATGACTTTTGACGCTTTGATCCCGCCTGCCCTCAATTCTTCCGCAAGCAGACGTCCCGCCGCCTCGTAAGTGTTCCGGTCACAGACGATGAGCGGATGATTCCAGCATTTTTTTTGCAGAAATCTGAGAAGCTCTTCTTTTGCATTCGCCCCGATCACGATATCTTCTATTTGAATCGGTGAGCGGCTGGCCCCTTCCTTGTCAAACTCGGATTGAATGTCCTCAGGAGAACGTTTCATAAAAGGATTCCCTCCTTCGCTAATCCTGTCAGGTCTTTAATAGAATCAAGGACGATGTCAGGTTCATATAGACGGGGCTCCCCAAGTTTGGCCGACCCCGTCAGAACCAATACGCTTTTCATTCCGTACAGCCTGCCCATTGCGATATCAGATTCGAGGCTGTCTCCGATAATGGCGCATTCCTCAGGGGGAAGTCCGAGCGCTTCACATGCCGCCTCAGCCATCAGCCAAGACGGTTTGCCGATGACAAGCTCCGTTTTTGCTCCGGCGGATGCTTCAATGGCCCCGATCATTCCCGCGACGTCCATGGCATGGCCGCTTTCATTCGGAAAGGAGCGGTCCCGGTTCGTGGCGATGATGCGCGCGCCGGAGGAAGCCGCCTTAAAAGCGAGATTCAGATCTTCGTAGGTGACGGTTTCATGCAGGGAGATGACAAGCCAGTCAGCCGCCTGCGGGTTTTGCGCCAAGGCGACACCCGCTAAAGCGAGTTCATCAGTCAGCCCTTTCTCTCCTAACACCCACACCTTTGACAAAGGATAATGCTTCTTTAAAAATGATGCCGTCACACTGGAGGACAGCACGATGCTCCGTTCATCCGTGCGGATACCGGCACCCAGCAGTTTCTTTCGGCACATTGCTCTTGATAGATTGCCGCGGTTGCTTAAAAAGACAACGGCTTTGCCCAGTGACTGAAGGGTATGAACGGCTTCTTTTGCGCCGTCAATCAGCTCCCGCCCCCTGAATACGGTTCCGTCTAAATCAATCAGAAACCCGGCTGCGTCAAGTTTGGCCATAATAAGCATTCGCCCCGTGTTTTCTGTAAAAATGCTTGTCGTGCAGCACTCTGTCGATCGGACTGAGCTGTTTGTTCAGCATAAGCGAATGGTAGGCCATTTCCGCTACCGTTTCGAGCACAACGGCGTTATGCAGGGCATTCAGCGCGTCCGTTCCCCAGCAGAACGGGCCGTGGCTGTGGACGAGGACACCCGGATTTTGTTCATACGGTTCGTTTTGAAAGGTTTCGGCTATGACTTTGCCTGTATGATATTCGTAATCTTTCACAATTTCTTCTTCATACATTTCCCTCGTACAGGGTATAGCGCTTTCAAAGTAATCCGCGTGAGTCGTTCCGAGAGCGGGTATGTCTCTTCCGGACTGTGCCCAGCTCGTCGCCCAGCGGGAATGAGTATGAACGATTCCGCCGATCGCCGGAAACGCTTTATACAGATAAAGATGGGTCGGCGTGTCAGAAGACGGTTTCAGCGAGCCTTCGAGAATGTCTCCGTCCTCATTCAGGACGACCAGTTTGTCAGCGGTCAGCTCACTGTAATCGACACCGCTCGGTTTAATGACGATTCTCCCGCTCTCTCTGTCAATGCCGCTGACATTCCCCCATGTAAACGTGACAAGGTTATGTTCCTCAAGCTTCAGGTTGGCAGCGAGCACTTCTTCTTTTAACGCTTCAAGCATGGCGGCTCCCTCCTTTCGCAAAATCACGGTTTTTAATGGCTTTTAGGCGTTTCATGACATTGTTTTCTTTGCCGAAGTAGTGTACGAGCTCTTTATATTCCGCATATAAGCTGTCATAAATCTCAGCTCTTTCCCGGTTCGGGGCATAAAAGCCGTCTTTTAATTTCCCCATATGCGCACATGCTTCAGCAATATTGGAGAATCCCCCGTTTTCCCGTCCCGCGGCGAGCGCTCCGAAAATCGCGGAGCCGAGTGCAGGCGCCTGCGGAGACCCGGATAATTTAATATCCATATTTGTGACGTCTGCATAAATCTGCATGACAAACGGATTTTTTTCGGCGATTCCTCCGGCTGCGTAAAGCTCTTCGACCGGAACGCCGTTTTCCCGGAACGTTTCGATAATCATCCTCGTTCCGAACGCTGTCGCTTCAATCAATGCCCTGTAGATTTCTTCCGGCTTCGTATGCAGCGTCATGCCGAGCATCATGCCCGTCAAATCTGCGTCCACCAAGGTTGACCGGTTTCCGTTCCACCAGTCAAGCGCGAGAAGGCCGCTTTCCCCGGGAACAAGTTCAGCTGCTTTTTTGCTGAGCAGCTCGTGAATGTCTATGTGTTTATCCTCAGCTTCCTTCTCATAGTCTCTCGGAACGCACGTTTTGACGAACCATTCAAAGTGGTCGCCGACACAGGACTGCCCCGCTTCATATCCCGCATATCCGGGCAAGATGCCGTTATTGACGACCCCGCACATACCGGGGACGATATGTTCTTCGTCGCCGAGCAGCACATGGCAGGTAGACGTTCCCATGATCATCAGCATTTTCCCCGGCTCTGTAATACCGACCGCGGGCACTGACACGTGAGCGTCGACATTGGCGACGGCAACGGCCGTCCCCGGCAGAAGCCCGGTCAGCTCCGCCATTTTTTCGGTCAAACCTCCTGCTTTTTCCCCGACTGAATAAATGGAGCCGCTTAATTTATCCTTTGTAATCGTTTTCATTAACGGGTTGAGCCTTTCGAAAAAATGATCCGGCGGATACCCCGTATCCTCATTCCAGATTGCTTTGTAGCCGGCCGTGCAGTTGCTTCGCTTCAATGAACCGCACAATTGATAGACGATCCAGTCTGCCGCTTCCACAATCTGATCTGCCGCCTTGTATATATGCGGCGCTTCTTCCGCGATTTGCATGATTTTCGGGATCATCCATTCGGAAGAAATTTTACCGCCGTATCTTTTAAGGAATGTTTCATTTGTGTCTTCGGCAATCGTGTTCAAACGGTCTGCATGTTTTTGAGCCGCATGATGCTTCCACAGCTTCACATAACTATGGGGCTCCCGTTCAAATTCCGGCAGCATACAAAGCGGCTGCCCCGCGCCGTCTATCGGCAAAATCGTGCAGGCGGTAAAATCAATTCCTATGCCGATCACGTCTTTTGGATCAGCGCCCGCCTGCTCAAGCAGGTTCGGAATCGCCGTTTCCAGAACTTCGATATAATCGGCAGGATGCTGAAGCGCCCAGTCCCGAGGGAGTTTTTCACCCGTCTTCGGCAGCGTGCGGTCGATGACGGCATGAGTATATTCTTTTACCGCAGACGCGATTTCTTCGCCCGTGCGGACATTGACAAGCACCGCCCGGCCGGACAATGTGCCGAAATCAACACCAATCGTATACGCCATATCAATTCCCTCCCAACCGGTATAATACGTCATTCCATTTCAGCTCTTTTTTCAGCTCATGTATTTCGGTATTGCGGGAAATAAAGATGCTTTCAATGCCTGCCATCTCAGCCCAGTCAAGCATCTGTTCAGCCGTAAGCCGGAAGGACATACAGGTATGATGGGCGCCTCCCGCCAAAATCCATGCTTCCGCAGCTGTTTTCAGCGATGGCTCCGGCTTCCACAGCACCCGCGCCACAGGGAGATTCGGCATATCATGATCAATTTCCCTGCCTTCCGCTTCATTCAGAATGAGACGGAATCGCCCGCCGATATCAATGATGCTGGCGATGATGGCTGAACCGCCGATTCCGTTAAAGACCAACCGGGCCGGATCTTCCTTCCCTCCGATTGAGAGAGGATGAACTTCGATTTTCGGCTGATCAAGGGCGATCGTCGGACATACTTCAAGCATATGTGATCCGAGAATCATCGCACGCCCCGGTTCAAAATGGTACGTATAATCTTCCATGAAGGAGGTTTGTTCTCCGTCCGCCATTATTTTCATCATTCGCACAAGGACAGCCGTTTTCCAATCGCCTTCGCCGGCAAATCCGTACCCTTTTTCCATGAGACGCTGAACGGCAAGACCCGGAAGCTGCTTCATTCCGTGCAAAACTTCAAACGAGGTCGAAAACGCTGTATATCCGCCCCGTTCGAGAAAGGCCGTTAATCCGAGTTCAATTTTCGCCTGTTCTTTAATGGAAGCAACTTTTGCTTCATCCCGTTTTGTTTCGTCGCTGATGACATACAAGTTGTCGTATTCCTCATAAAGCGCCTCAATTTCTGCGTCGGTGACGTTGTTCATCACCTCGGTAAGATCGCCGATTCCGTACCCGTCAACCTGCCAGCCGAATTGAATGTGGGCGCCGACTTTGTCTCCGTCAGTAACCGCCACATTCCGCATATTGTCGCCGAACCGGGCTACTTTAATATTCCTGCTTTCATTCCAAGCGGCAGCCGTGTTCATCCATTGCGAAATGTCATGTTTGACTTCCTCATCATCCCAATAGCCTGCGATGACTTTTCTCGTCTGCCCCATTCTTGACTGGATATATCCGTATTCCCGGTCTCCGTGAGCGGATTGGTTGCTGTTCATAAAGTCCATATCAATCGTTTCCCACGGGATGTCGCGATGATACTGGGTATGCAGATGAAGCATCGGCTTTTGAAAAGCGGAAAGACCTTCAATCCACATTTTCGCAGGGGAAAATGTATGCATCCACGTCACGACCCCGGCACAGTTTTCTTGATACTGCGCTTCCCGCAAAACCTCTCTGATTGTTTCAGATGACGTGACAACCGGTTTATGCCTGATCTTGTATCTTGATGACACCCCGCTGAGGCCGTCACATATTCCCTTTGCGTGTTTATCGACAAGCTTCAGCGTTTCCTCTCCGTATAAGTGCTGGCTTCCCGTTACAAACCAAAATTCATATTCTTTGTTCTGAAGCACATTCATTTCCCCTTCCCATCAAAATAAAGCGCTTGCATTTTTAAAAAAAACATACGTACGAATATAAACTACAAAACTTTAATCCTTTTATTTGTACGAACAATTTTATTATAGTTAAGGAGGAATCAAACTGTCAATCTTTTATTGCAAGTAAAAAAGCCGGACACACATGCCCGGCTGCTCAATTAATAGGAAGGCCAGCCTGAACTCCAATCGATATCATTGATGAGCATCTTCGGAATTCCGCTGTTTTCGGCATCATACGCATGACGCACTAAAATATTCCCGTTCACAATGTCTTGACCGCCCGGGCCTTTCCAGCGGTCATTGCCGGAATCAAGAATCGTCCCTCCGCCTTCAGACATGCTTTTCCCGCTTTTATCGAGATATGGGCCGGTGATGCTTTTGCTTCTTCCATAAGCGATTTTGTACGTACTATTCACGCCTGAACAGCATTTATCAAACGACACCATTAAGTAATAGTAGCCGTTCTGGTAAGTGATCGCCGGCGCTTCCAAAGCTCCGCCGTTATTCGGTCTGGCAGCGATGGAATAAAGTGATCCCGTCGGTTTCATTGTATTTTTATCAAGCTTTGTCAGCTTAATGCCGCTCCAAAAAGAACCGAAGGCAAGCCAAGGGTTTCCGTCTTTATCAATTGTCAGCTCCGGATCAATTGCATTGTAGTTATTGGCGCTTGTTGAACGGATGACGAGCCCTTCGTCCTTCCAGTTTCCCGAACTGAGGCTTGCAGATGATGCAAGACCGATCGAGGAGGTATTTTTGCCGAATGAAGAAACGGCATAATACAGCCAATACTTTCCGTTAAAATATTGAACATCGGGGGCCCATTGATTCAGCCCGTAATTCGGCACATAATTGCCCCACCATGACAGCGGAGAATTAAAAATTGATTTCTGAACGGTCCATACGCCGCCGCTGCCCGCCTTTAAGACGCGAAGTCCCCTCTCCCCTTCCAAACCGGTTCCGAAAGCGTACCACGTGTTTCCTTCCTTCGCCATTGTCGGATCGTGAAGCAATTCATTTGATGCCCCCCAAAACGCGGCAGATGCCGGAGATGAAGACATCATCAGCAGCCCGGCTGTAACGGCTGCGCACGAAAAGCGGATCATGCGTCTGAATCTGTTTTTCATTTGTAAATCCTCCCCTTTTTTAAAGCGCTTTCAAAAACGTGTTGTCAAATTTTTCTATGTCTTCTCTTATTGTAGACGCAGGGCTCATATTTGTACATATAAAAAAAAGAATCTGCTTAAAAAAGCAGATTCTTCCGTATCTTTATTGATAAGTAATACGGTCAACCGTTTCCCGATCTAATTTTTTAATCACTTCTGTGATCAATTTTACCGTATTCTCATAATCATCCCGATGCAAAATAGCGGCATGAGTGTGAATGTAGCGCGTCGCGATCGTAATGGACAGCGCCGGCACTCCGTTTGCGGTTAAGTGAATGGAACCTGAATCCGTGCCCCCTCCGGCAATGGAATCGAATTGATACGGAATTCCCGCTTCTTCCGCCGTGTTCACGACAAGGTCGCGCAGCCCTTTGTGAGATACCATTGATGCGTCATACAGAATAATTTGCGGCCCTTCGCCGATTTTGCTTTGCGCCTCTTTTTCAGAAATTCCCGGTGTATCTCCGGCAATTCCGACATCCACACCGAACGCGATATCAGGCTGGATCGTATGTGCCGCTGTTTTCGCCCCGCGCAGCCCGACTTCTTCTTGAACGGTTCCGACCCCGTATACTTCATTGGGGTGATCACTGTTTTTCAGATTTTTTAATACATCGATGGCAATCGCACAGCCGATACGGTTGTCCCATGCTTTCGCCAATAAATGCTTTTCATTGTTCATCACTGTAAATTCAAAATACGGCACAATCTGGTCACCCGGAAGAACGCCCCATTCCATTGCCTCTTCACGGCTGGACGCCCCGATATCGATGAACATCTCTTTAATATCGGCGGCTTTTTTTCTGGCGTCAGGAGGCAGAATGTGAGGCGGTTTCGAACCGATGATCCCCGTGATGTCCCCTTTTTTTGTCACGACGGTGACGCGCTGGGCCAGCATGACCTGAGACCACCAGCCGCCGACGGTTTGAAAGCGGAGAAAGCCTTTATCAGTGATTTGCGTCACCATAAAACCGACTTCGTCTAAATGCCCTGAGATCATGATTTTCGGACCGTTTTCTTTGCCGGTTTTTTTGGCGATTAAGCTTCCCAGCCGGTCTGTTGTGACGTCATCGGCAAATGGTTCTATGTATGATTTCATCACTTGTCTTACTTCTCTCTCATTTCCCGGTATCCCTTTTGCATCCGTTAACGCTTTCAGCATGGTGAGCGTTTCATCTAATTTTGTCATCAATAAACCTCCTTTTTTTCACTACCCTTCTTATTATACAAAACCAATGCTGAAGCATACGATTAATTCGCCTGAAAAACGGGTAAATGTTTTTATCTATTTCTTTTAAAAAAATGAAACCTTTTGTTTTGTTTTTCGTATTACATCAGATCATGACAAAGGTGAGGAGGTGCCTTCACACATATGGCCATTACAGTATTGAGGATTGTCTTGCTTGCACTTCTTATTTATTTTATTTACATGTGCGTCAAATTTTACGCAAACCCGAAAAGAAGGCTCAGACTGGCACAATCAAAAGAGAATTTTTATTTTATTGACGAACAGAAAAACACGCGAAAAAATCTCCAGCTTACTTATAAAGGAGTGCTCTTTGAAGGAGAAAAGCATATCCCTTCCAAAGATCATCCGCTGTTTATTCATACGATATTTGTATGGACCGAAAATCCGGAAAAGCTGAACCGCTTTTCTGCAGGTGATTTTGAAGAAGTCGAAAAAAAGGTATTGGAGCGGTATCCGAATTGCAAGATTGATTGGGACCAGCCCATCAAAAAAGCGAAAAAAGCAGGCGAGCGATAAGCTCTCCTGCTTTTTATGTTTTATACATCAAATACATCAGCACAAGGGCGGCTTCAGTGAGAAAAAGCAGCGGCACCCCGTATAAAAAGGATTTGTGTTTCGTCTTATGCCTGAAGGTGCGCATGCCGATCCATACGCCGAGTGAGCCGAACATGGCGGCTGTGAGCCATATTCGTTTCTCTGATATTCTCCACCGGTGTGCCTTTGCTCTTCTTTTATCAGCGCCCATGATCCAAAAGCCGTATCCGTTTATCAATACGGCGTAAATGAAGAGAGCCATTGATTGTCACCCTTTACGTAAAAAAACCGCTCCCGGAAAGAGAGCGGCTTTTTCAACTTACTTGTCTAACTGAGCTTTAGCAGCATCAGCAAGCTGATTGAAAGCAGTAAGATCGTTTACAGCAAGATCAGCAAGCATTTTGCGGTTTACTTCGATGCCTGAAAGCTTAAGACCGTGCATTAAACGGCTGTAAGAAAGACCGTTCATACGTGCAGCAGCGTTGATACGAGTGATCCAAAGCTTACGGAAATCACGTTTTTTCTGACGGCGGTCACGGAATGCATAGTTTCCTGATTTCATGACCTGCTGGTTTGCTACTTTGTATAATCTATGTTTTGAACCGAAATAACCTTTTGCTAATTTAAGAACCTTTTTACGACGCTGACGCGACACAGTTCCGCCTTTTACTCTTGGCATTATATTTCCCTCCTAATTGTTCCTTGTCCGATTACTTGATGTTAGCAAGCTGTTGTTTGATACGTTTGAAGTCTCCTGCGCTTACAATAGCACCCTTGCGAAGCTTACGCTTTTGCTTTTGGGATTTGTTGGCGAATAAGTGACTTGTATATGCATGAGAACGTTTTAACTTCCCAGAACCTGTCTTTTTAAAACGTTTAGCAGATCCGCGGTGAGTTTTCATTTTTGGCATGGGATTTCCTCCTTATTGCTTTTCGTTTTTCGGCGCGAGCATTAAGAACATGCTGCGGCCGTCCATTTTTGGTTTTGTTTCGACTGTCGCAACTTCCGCACATGCTTCAGAGAAACGGTCCAATACGCGCTGGCCGATTTCTTTATGAGTGATTGCGCGCCCTTTAAAGCGGATAGAAGCTTTCACTTTATCGCCTTTTTCAAGGAATTTAATCGCATTGCGCAATTTCGTGTTAAAGTCATGCTCATCGATCGTCGGACTTAATCTAACTTCTTTTAAGTTAATGATTTTTTGATTTTTGCGTGCTTCTTTGTCCTTTTTCTGCTGCTCGAATCTGAACTTACCGTAGTCCATGATGCGGCAGACAGGCGGTTTTGCATTTGCTGCAACTAACACAAGGTCAAGATTTGCGCGGCCGGCGATTTCAAGTGCTTCCTGACGGGACTTGATGCCGAGCTGATCGCCATTTTGTCCGATCAGACGAACTTCACGTGCACGGATACCCTCATTAACCAATTGATCTTTGCTAATAATGAGCCACCTCCATAGTTTCTTCGAATTGATTCACAACGCTTTTTGACTGCATTCTGCAGGCAAACAAAAAGTGCGGGCATGACAACACACCCACACTACGAACATCTGCATAAATAAAAATGTACGGTCAACCTGCCAACTACATGAATGTGTCAATCAGGTGAGAAGCGGGTGCCTCTGCTTGTGATTTATATTCAATTCAATAACTATTTTACACAATACCGGATCATTAGTCAAGAATGACTTCTCCGGATCAACTTTTTCATTTTAACACGATGCCAGTGTGAGCGCAAGGAAAAATGTGAAATTTCGTTCTTTGCCGCCTGCAGATGCTGCCGGACAATAAAAAACCCGGGTCTATGACCCGGGTTTATCCTCCGATGAGCTGAACGAATACCGGAATGACCAGCACTGTCACCACTCCTACGACGACAACCGCGATACTTGCCATTGCCGCTTCTACTTCCCCCATCTCAATACCGACCGCAACACCGAGTGCGTGTCCTGATGTGCCGAGAGCCAGTCCTTTAGAGATTGGGTGCTTTACTTTAAACAGTTTTAAGAATAGAGCACCCAGAGCATAGACGATAACGGCGTTGAAAATAACGGCGAAAGCGGTGATATCGGTGATGCCGCCGATTCCTTTTGACAGCGGAAGGGCAATTGCCGTTGTCGCCGCCTGCGGAAGCATGCTTTTCATAACGGCCGCGTCAAGATGAATGCCTTTTGCGATCAAATAGACAATCGTCACTGAGCAGATAGAGCCGACAATGATAGAAGACATGATCTGCCACCAGTATTTTTTCAGTTTGTCACGCTGTTTGTATAAAGGGATGGCAAAAGCGATCGTCGCGGGCTCCAGGAAGAATTTAATAATGTCTCCTCCGCTTTTATAATCTTCATATGAAAAACCGCCGAGCTTCAGAAAAAGGATTCCAAGCACCATCGCGACAAACAGCGGGGTGAAGAGGAAAAAGCCTCTCGTTTTTTTAAATAAATACGTGCCGATGCCAAAGGCCGCAAGTGAAACGACAATACCGAAATATGGACTCATCCGATTTCCCTCCTAATGCTGCACAAGTTCTTTTTCCTGATTGGAACGGCGCACCGTTTGTTTTTCAGGAGCTGCCTTCTGACGTTTTTGGCTGGCAGACAAGATCAGCTGAGAAAAAAGGCCCGTCGCCCCTAACAGAATGATGGTGGCGAGTAAGATGACGAGTGCAATCTGCACGCCGTACTGCTGCATGACGCCAAGTGAATTCATCACGGAGATGCCCGACGGGACAAATAAAAATCCGATCAGTGACGTTAATGATGTTCCCAGCGTTTCTACTTGTTCAAGCTTAATCACTTTCAGACATAAGAGGACAAATAATAACACCAAACCTACTACGGAAGCGGGTATAGGAATGGGGACAATCGCTGCAATCCCATTAGATATGAGCATAATTACGGCAAAAATAAATGCTTGTGTCAGAAATCCGTACACTTTTTTCGCACTCATTTTCTTCACCTCTTTCTCTTTGTTAGGTCCATTATAAAAGAGAAATCGATATTTAAAGCGCTTTCATAGTAAACGGCTGAATATTCATTCTGAAATGCAAAAAACGGCTGCTGAAATGCAAAAGCCGCCTCATATAATATGAAGCAGCTTTTTTAAGTCCTTGGCGTATGTACGGCTGACGGGAATTTTAGAGCCGTCTTTTAAGATAAGATTGTACGTCGAATTAAACCACGGATGAATTTCCGTAATATGCTCCGTATTCACGATGAACGCGCGGTGCACTCTCAAGAACCCCGTATCAGGCAGTTTTTTCTCAATGACAGCCAAAGTTTCATGAACGGAATAAGACGCGGCAAACGTTTTGACGGAAACGTGCCCGTCTTCCATGCCGGCGAAAATAATGTCCTTCGTATCTAAAATGACAATAGATTCACCGGCTGATACAGCCAGTTTATGCGCTCCGGCTGCGGACGGCTGCTCTGAGACGCCTCCTGCCCTGTCCTGCTTCACTCTTTTAAACTTTCTGATCGTCTGGCGCACTCTTTCTTCATCAAAAGGCTTCGTTAAATAATCGAGCGCGTCGACTTCAAAAGCTTTTAAAGCAAATTGGTCATACGCCGTCGCAAAAACGACGGCCGGCGGATTTTTCATGTTTTTCAGCCGTTTGGCAATGTCAAATCCGTTTTCTCCTGACAAATCAACGTCCAAAAACAGCAGATCCGGTTTTTGATCCATCATGCTGTCAAAAGCGGATTCAATATTTTCTGCTTCGTTTATGTCACTTACTTCATTCGTCCGTTTCAGCAAATAAGCTAATTCATCTCTTGCCAGCATTTCATCATCAACGATTAACACCTTCAGCATGTTCTTCTCCTTTAGTCATCAGTTTCAAAGGCAGCTCAAATGATACGTCCGTACCTTTGCCGGCCTCACTTTCCAATCGCAGGGCTGCTTTGGGGCCGAACAGCCCGATCAGCCGCTGATTTAAATTGTAAAGCGCGGTTCCCGTCCCTTCTTTAGACGGGAGCGGACGGTTTCCGAGCACGGACAGCAATTCCGGATCAATTCCCCGCCCGTTATCTCCAACCCGCATTAAAACCGACTGACGGGCGGATACCACGCTGACATTGACGGCACAGCTGTCCTGCTTTCTTGAAAATGCATGGCGGAGCGCATTTTCGACGAGGATCTGCAGCACAAAAGGAGGAATTTCGATGTCCTCCAAACCGCGTTCGATTTCAAGGCTGATTTTATATTTCCCGGGAAAACGGGCCTGCTCCAATGATAAATATGCCTGCAGATGGTTTAGTTCTTTAGAAAGCGGGATGAGCAGCTGCCTTGCCCCCTGCAGATTGGAACGGAAATAGACGCTGAGCTGCAGCAGAAGCTTTCGGGTTTTTTCCACATCCGTACGGCAAAGAGCAGAAATCGTATTGATCGCATTAAACAGAAAATGCGGATTGACCTGTGCTTGAAGCGCCTTTATTTCTGCGTCTTTCAGCAATTTGCTCTGCAGTTCCGCCTCGCCGAGTTCAAGCTGGGTGGAAAACAGCATGGCGAGTCCTTCTGCAAGCTCTTCTTCAACCCGGCTTAAACCTGACGGGCTTTTAAAGTACATTTTCAGCGTCCCGATCGTTTTGCCGTTTGACGTCAGCGGCAATACAATCGCCGCATGCAGCGGACAAGGATCGTGCGTGCATTCAATTTCTTCCTTTGATGTCGCTTTCATAATATGACCCGTTTTAATGACGCGCTTTGACAATCCGGTAATCAGGCTTTCAGACGGAATATGATGGTCGGCACCCGCGCCGACGTGCGCCAAAATCTTTTCGTTATCCGTAAGCGATACCGCGTCCGTTCCTGTTTGCCTGTGGATGATGGCGGCGACGCTTTTGCATGAGCTTTCATTCAGCCCCTGGCGGAAAAACGGAAGCGTCTGATCGGCAATCATCAGCACCCTATGGGTTTCAAGGGCTCTCGCCCGTTCTTCCTTCCTGATAATCGACTGAATGATCGAAAGAAAAATAAAAGTCCCTGACCCGTTTACCAATATCATCGGGATGCCGATGATGCTCACAAGCGTCCAAGCATCAGAAAACGGCTTGGCCATCAAGAGGATGAGCAGCATTTGCAGTGATTCCATCCCGAGTCCGACAAGCGCGGCCACCCGCGGTGTCGGCATCGCATAGCGTTTTCTGAAATACCGTCCGATCCAGCCGGACAAAATGCCCGCTAAAACGGATGAGACGGCACAGCTGACTGCGGTCGCGCCGCCGAGTGATAAACGATGCAGGCCGGCCAGTATGCCGACGCCGATCCCCACATACGGGCCGCCTAAGAGTCCGCCGATTTCAACGCCCATAATTCTTGTATTGGCAATTGAACCGGACGGATTAATTTGAAACACCCAGTCATTATTCATGATTGTATTCCGCTGAATTTCTATTCCCGTATAGTTGCTGATGATACTGAACAGCGAGAAAATTGAAATCAGCACCGCTTTGCCTTTATAGCTCTCAGGCTGCTGGAGCGCCTGTCTGAACAATCTGGTATGAGCCAGAACAAATCCCAATATGACGATAATTCCGACTCTTTCCAGCATCATGATGATCAAATGCAGCATACTTTTCACCTGTTCTTTCAAATTTTATTTTATCACGTTTTAGAGCCTGAGACAGAATCTGACACAAACCTGCCTGTTTTTTTCAAATCATCTGAAAACAAATCTTTCACAGTCTATATATCTATTGTAGAATAAACGGGAGCCTTGCGGCAGAGAGTTTCAGAATATAACAAAGAGGAGAAGATCATGAAAGCCGTATTTTTTGATTTGGACGATACACTGTTATGGGATGAAAAAAGCGTCAGAACAACATTCAGGGAAACATGTTTACAAGCGGAAAAAAAATATGGCCTTGACCCGCATACATTTGAAGAGGCGGTTCGGAAAGCGGCACGGGAATTGTATATGTCATACGAAACCTATCCTTATACGGTCATGATCGGCATTAATCCGTTTGAAGGATTATGGGCGAATTTTTCCGAGCCGGTCAGCGAAGGATTTAAACAGCTGAATCGGATTGCGCCGGAATACAGACGAAACGCCTGGACGAACGGCTTAAAAAGTGTCGGTATAGACGATGCGGCTTACGGCGAATATTTGGCGGAGTTTTTCGCGGCGGAACGCAGACAGCGGCCGTACGTGTATGATGAAACGTTTGCAGTGCTTGATAAGCTGAAAGGTGTTTATGAATTGCTTCTGCTGACAAACGGCGATCCCAGCCTGCAGAAAGAAAAACTCGCCGGCGTTCCTGAGCTCGCGCCTTATTTTAATGAAATCGTCATCTCAGGCGCTTTCGGAAAAGGGAAACCCGACGCCTCCATATTCGAACATTGCCTCGGCCTCCTGAACCTGGAAAAAGAAGACGCCATTATGGTCGGAGATAACCTCAATACTGATATATTGGGAGCGAAACGGGCAGGTATTACAACAGTCTGGGTAAACCGGACGCAAAAGAAAAATGATACGGACATTGCGCCTGATTACGTGATCAGCGATCTTCACGAGCTGTTTGCAATTATAGAGAAACAAAAAGAAAGATAATTTTATACGCAAAAAAACCCCATTCTGGATGAACGGGGTTTTTTGTATTTCTGGTTATTTTTTCGCTTCGGCTACAGCCTTTTTCACAAAATCGTCCAATGAGACGGTTTCTGATTTCTGCTCGCCGTATTTCCGGACGTTTACCGCGCCGTTTTCCGCTTCTTGGTCACCGACCACAAGCATGTACGGGATTTTTTGCATTTGCGCTTCACGGATTTTATAGCCGATTTTTTCGTCCCGGCTGTCAAGCTCGACACGCAGGCCTTCACGCTGCAGGCGCTCCTGCACTTTTTTCGCATAGTCAAGATGCACGGACGGTGAAACAGGAATGACTTGGAACTGCACCGGCGCAAGCCATGTCGGAAGGGCGCCTTTGTGCTCTTCGATTAAGAAAGCAACGAAACGCTCCATCGTTGACACGACGCCGCGGTGAATAACGACAGGACGGTGCTGTTTGCCGTCTTCTCCGACGTAAGTGAGATCAAAGCGTTCCGGAAGAAGGAAGTCAAGCTGTACAGTTGACAATGTCTCTTCTTTGCCGATCGCCGTTTTCACCTGCACGTCAAGCTTAGGGCCGTAAAACGCCGCTTCGCCTTCCGCTTCATAGTAGTCGTGCCCCATCTCATCCATTGCCGCTTTCAGCATGGACTGCGCTTTGTTCCACATCTCATCATCATCAAAATATTTTTCCGTATCTTCAGGATCGCGGTAAGACAGGCGGAATGTGTAATCATTCAGGCCGAAGTCTTCGTATACGTCTTGAATCAAACGGACCGTGCGGATGAATTCTTCTTTAATCTGGTCAGGGCGGACGAAAATGTGCGCGTCATTTAACGTCATGCCGCGTACGCGCTGAAGACCTGAAAGCGCCCCGGACATTTCATAACGATGCATCGTTCCCAGCTCGGCGATGCGGATCGGGAGCTCGCGGTAGCTGTGAATGTCCTGTTTGTAAATCATCATATGGTGAGGACAGTTCATCGGACGGAGCACGAGTGTTTCATTGTCCATTTCCATCGGCGGAAACATCGTATCCTGATAATGATCCCAGTGCCCTGATGTTTCGTACAGGTCTTTGCTTCCGAGAACAGGCGTATAGACGTGCTCATAACCGAGGCTCAGCTCTTTATCCACAATGTAGCGCTCGATCACGCGTCGGATGGTCGCGCCTTTCGGCAGCCAGAGCGGCAGGCCTTGTCCGACTTTTTGAGAGTTGGCGAACAATTTTAATTCTTTGCCCAGTTTTCGGTGGTCACGCTCTTTCGCTTCTTCAAGCATCCGCAAATGCTCTTTCAAGTCATCCTTTTTAAAGAAGGCCGTGCCGTAAATGCGCTGAAGCATTTGGTTTTTGCTGTCGCCGCGCCAGTACGCGCCCGCAAGGCTCAACAGCTTAAATTCTTTAATTTTGCCTGTAGACGGCACGTGCACGCCGCGGCACAGGTCAAAAAATTCGCCCTGCTCATAAATGGAGACCGTTTCGTCTTCTGGGATGGCATCCAGCAGTTCAAGCTTCAGATTATCGCCGATTTCCGCAAACATGGCTTTTGCTTCATCACGGCTCACTTCTTTTCGGATAATCGGCAGATTTTCACCGACGATGCGTTTCATTTCTTTTTCAATCTTCGGAAGGTCATCCGGCGTCAGCGCCTGCTCCATTTCAACGTCATAATAGAACCCGTTTTCAATGACGGGGCCGACTCCGAATTTCACATCTTTATAAATGCGTTTAATCGCCTGGGCCAATAAATGCGCCGTGCTGTGCCGCATGATGTTCAAGCCTTCTTCTGTGCCTTCTGTAATGATTTCTACGGCACCGTCCTCTTGAATCGGCGTTCTTAAATCAATTTCCTGTCCGTTCAGTTTTCCGGCTAAAGACTTTTTCTTTAATCCCGGACTGATGGATGCCGCGATATCTTCTGTTGTGGTTCCTTTCGGAAATTCCTTTACCGCTCCGTCCGGAAATGTGATGTTGATCATATCTGACATCTTCGTCACTCCTTTTTTTATGCAAATCAAAAACCCCGCCCCCTATGAAAGGGACGAGGTTAAATAAACGGAATCGTGGTTCCACCCTTTTTTCCGCGCGGTCGATTGTTTCGGCACCTGCGGCTCTAAACTCTGTAACGGGAGTTCCCGTCAGCTATTACTGGCGCTTCTTCCGGCGTTCACAGCTGAAGTTCAAAGGCGGTAAAGACAATGATCCATAGCTGGAAAGCTTTCAGCCTAGGGCTCTCCTCTCTTATAAAGCCGGTATCAATGCTTCATGTCCTTATCAATACGTGTAGCAATCATTAATCTTTTATGTATTATAAAATGTCTGCGAGAAAAATGCAACTCGGTTTTTTCCGTCTGATTTCGCACAGACAGCCCTGCCGCCTACGCAAGGCCGTCCGTACGGCTATCCTTCCGTCTTCTCGGCTGCAAACGCGCCCAGCGGGAAAAGGCGCACCCTCTCCTGAAACACGTTTTGAATCGTTCTGGACATCATATGCTCCGGTTTGTCCGTATACAGTTCTACCGTCTCAGGCGCAATGGAGATCAGAGGCGCAAGGAGATGGGAATCTATATACATCGGGTGCTCCCGCACAAACCGTCTGTCTATGTATTTTTTCTGTTCCCGTTCTGACAAATAGCGCAGCTCCCACAGCGTAAAAGCCCGGTCATGTACGATGCGGACTTTCTTCATCCGCGGCGGATTGGATGTCACATAATCTCTCAGAGACTGGATAAAGTTTTGATATTCCTGTTCCATCCGGTATTCATCTATCGCAGCCTCCGCGTATTCTCTGAGCCGCTCATAATACCTGCCGAGCCGGAACGTCTGAAACGAACGCACGGAAAAAACACCCGCATCAAGTGAAATCGTCCGGAGTGCATCTGAAATAAACTGTGTGCGCGGCTCTTTCTTCGGCTCGAACGGATGATCATCAAGCTCTCCTTCCATAATGCTGTGTGCAAGCTGAAGGATTTGCTGCTGTTCATCCTGATCGGTGAAGCAGTATGCATCCTCAATAAGCGAAAGCATATGCTCGTCTTCTTTGCATTCCAAAAAAAACCTGACAAGTATCGGCTCAATAAAGCGCTGAACGCAAAAAGCCGTTTCAGACCTTGCGATTCCGACTTTTTTTATGCCTTCACGGACAATAAAATGTCTCCGGTCGTCCGATTGCTGAATGAGATGTAAAAAAGCGGCGGTATCGTGGTCATCTTCAAAGATCACTTCAAGCATATTTGTCCCCCCTTACGGCATCTGTTACAAGTATATGGGGGATGTTTTTAAAATAGACGTAAAGGTTAGCTTTCACCGCCGAACAAATGGCGCACCTTCTTTTTAAATATAACGGGAAGCGATAAAAATACGATGTAAAGACAGATCACGCAGAGTACGGTCAGCACATTGCCGGACATAAAGCTCGCGCCGAGCACATTCAGGACGATCGTCCCCGGAATGATGCCCGCTGCGGTCGCCAAAAAATACGTCATCGGCCTGACTTTCGATAGGCCCGCGGCATAGCTGATCACATCAAAGTTAACAGGCAGAATGCGCAGGATAAAAATATAAAAGAAGCCATTGGTTTTCATCTGCTTTTGAATGGCTTCCATTTTTCCATGACGGTTTTTCTCATTAAAGGCAAACAGCCACGCCGCAAAAAAAGACGCGGCGGCAGCGCCCATTGAGCCCGCCAGCGTATACACGGTGCCGAAAAACGGGCCGAACGCCAATCCTCCGGCGACGGAAACGATTGATACGGGAAACAGCACAAAAGGCCTGACGATGGAAATTCCGATAAACACAAGCGGCGCAAAAATACCGAACGATAATACCCACAGCCGGATCTCCTTAGGCGACAGATTCAGATATTTGCGGTTTGCCCACAGCAAAAGGCCCGCTCCCGCCGCAGCCGCAGCCCAAGTGACAGCCTTCTTATTCCTCATTCCCTCAAATCCTTCCCATTGGACGCCGGCATCATGAACGGCGGCGGTTTTCCCCGTCAAGACGGATGGGCGAAGCCAAATATAAAATCCGCTCCATCAGTCTTGCCGCTTTTACTTCTTCCTTTTCTCCCCGCTGTGAATACGTAAAATGATGCTTCAGCTCGTCTGGTGAAAAATTAGACGAGAAGAAAGTGGGAAGCTGCTGGCTCATTCTGTGCTGAAGCACGGTGCCGATGACCTCATCTCTGACCCAGCTTGTCATTGACTCCGCTCCGATGTCATCAAGCATCAGTACGGGCGTCGTTTTTACCATATTCAGTTTCGCCTCCAATGACTGATCCTGGAGCGAGTTTTTCAGCTCTCTGACAAATTCGGGAACATATACGATCATTGATGAATACTCTTTTTCCGCCAGTTCGTTAGCAATGGCGGCTAAAATAAATGTCTTTCCGATTCCGAATTTTCCGTACAGGTACAGCCCTTTGCCTTTTCCCGTTTCATTATAGCTCTTCAGAAAATCCGTCACATGCTGGAAAATGCCGACTCTGCTCGGATCGGTAATGTCGATCTGCTGAAACGTCGCGCCGAGAAGATCCTGCTGGATATACATGCTCTTCATCAGGGACTTTTGCCTTTTCTGGCGGTCGAGCTTTCTCTTTTCCGGACATTCGTAATATTCAATATCGATGGAACGCCCGTTGATCACAAGCTTCGGATGATAGCCTTCAAGCAGGCTGTTCGTCCGGCTGTCTTTCGAACAGAAGGCGCACTGCTTGCTTTGCTGAACGAATTCGTACAGTTTATTTAATCCTCTGTCAATCATGCTTTGATTGATTACATCTTTCTGTTCCTTCAAAAAAGCCTGGACGTCTTCGTCGGCCATGACTTGCTGCTGCATTCGTTCCAGGCGTTTTTGAAAGTCAGGTCTTTTCGTCACGCCTTCTAATGATCGGCTGATCGGTTCCATTCAATATCACCCCGCTTCTCTGTCTCAATAGGCAGAGTATTTTTTCAGTTTTTTCATTTCTTCCATCATTTTTTTCTTCTGTTCTTCAAGATCCTGCGCGGAAAGAGCCGGCTGTTCTTGTTTCTTCCCGGTTTCTTCTTCTTTCATCCAATCAGGGCGCTTTTCTTCCCGGACGGTTTTTTTGCTGCGCGCCGCGCCGTTTGTTTTGCCGTCCGCCCAATCAAGATATTGCCTGTGCTCTTCTATTGCGAGCTTCATTGCTTCCCGTACCGTTTTGACTTTCTTTCTGGCCCAGTGGGCGGCGATTTTTTGGATATAGTTTTTGGACAGCTTCATATCCGTTTTCAGCATGACATAATAAATCAGCACATTGGTGACGCCGGGCTCAAGCTTTTGTTCGAACATAATATCGGCGATAATCTGCAAGTCGGCTTTTGACGGCTCGGTCCCGTCCGCAATGTCCTGAAGAAGCTTTCTCGGTGATATGGTCTCAAGCTGTGCGATGAGTTCGCCGTTCAATGAATCGTCCTTTTCCGTCCGGTTTTCTCTCAAGGTGACAGGCTGTGTTTTATCAATCAGTTCCGGAAGCTTCCCGCTTCTTTCAATTTGGTACCAGTCGCTGGCCGCTTTCCTCAGCGCTTCGGCCGTTATCGTATCTTGTTCATTAATTGCGGTCATGACGACGTGCTGCATGGAGATAGGATCTATTCCGTATAAATATGAAAGCTTTTTAATGCTCTCCCGCACGTCCTGTGTGATTGATTTACGCGGTATCATCGTTTCTGACAGTCCCGCCATGAAAAGCTCAAAATCAAACACTTCCTCCGTCACCGTATAGGAAGGCGCTTGTCCGACAGACGCCGTCTCATAGTCCTCGGGGAGCTTCATCGCCTCTTCCATATCAGGCGTCATTTTCCATTCACTCGGCTGAAAAGAGGCAAAGGCGTGATTAAACGGACGGGTAATTTCCCTTGCGTCCGCGCCGACGGAAGGATGCGTGTAAAATTGTCTCAGCTGCTGGTATTTCGTTTTACCGACTCTGTTATAAAGAAAGACATTCAGCATGCCGTCTTCAAAAAAATCATTCGGTCTGAGCGGGGGAAGCAGCTCATAAATAAACATCCGCTCTTTTTGCTCGGACTCCCGGATATACACTTTCAGCAGCCCGATTCCTTCAAGCTTTCCCTGTTCATGATGAATCTTTTTTAAATTTGACTGCATCATGCCCATCAGCTGCCTGTGCGTGGATTCCGCTCCCCACAAGCGGTTCTGCTCAAGCTCCCCCCATAAGGTCATATAAAGGGAGAATGCAAAAGAACCGATCAGCGGCTGGTACAGATGTGTCAAAACCTGTCTGTCGACATCCTGAAGAAGCGAACGGCTTTTGACCGTATAAGGATCTACAGGCAATACGTCATTCCAATAGTCAGCCATGATTCTCAAACCTTCCGATATGTTTCTACTCTCATTTTACACCGTTTCTGCGATCTATCAAATGCCAATTTTGCTCATGAGAAAAGAGCCAGACACAATCTCTTAGCTCTCTCAGCGTTCTTTCTTTATTAAATCTTTCAATTCATCGATAAACACGTTTATATCCTTAAACTGCCGGTAGACGGAGGCAAAGCGGACATAAGACACCTCATCGATTTTCGCCAGACGGTCCATTACCATTTCTCCGACAAGTTCGCTTTTGACTTCAGATACGCCTTGGTTTCTCAGCTCTTTTTCAATATCAAAGCACATGTCTTCCAATGTTTTTAAAGGAACGGGCCTTTTTTCACAAGCTTTAATTAACCCGCGCAGCATTTTTTCACGGCTGAATTCTTCCCGGACGCCTTCTTTTTTCACGACGATCAGAGGCATCTCTTCAAACTTCTCAAATGTAGTGAAGCGGTAATGGCAGGCTTCGCATTCCCGCCTTCTGCGGATTGATTTCCCTTCGTCCGCAGGCCGTGAATCAAGTACGCGGGAACCGTTATGCTGGCATGAAGGACATTTCAAATTGGATCAGCTCCCATCTGTTTCGTTGCTGTAATGCGGTTCGCAAGCTTCCGGTAAATGCCCGCCAACGTTTCTAGGATGAGCCTATTTGTTGGGAGAGCCGATAGACCGGCCTTATCTTTTCTATTTTACAAAAAAAATGCTTAAAGAAAAAGCAATGCTGTTTTTTTACATTAGAAAAGGAGCATCAGCTTCAAAGCGCGTAATGGCTTTTTCAGCTTAGCTCCCTTGTGTTTGCGTTTTGAAAATTACAGTACTTTCGCTTGTGCCTGTTTAATCTGTACAGGCCCCATTCCTCTCGGTATTTCAATGTTTTCTCTTGTATCTGCATGTAATGCGTCCGCAATGTAATCCGCAGCCACATTAGGATCCAGGTCTCCACAAGTATAAACATCAATGCTTGCATATCCGTGTTCAGGAAAACTGTGAATCGTTAAATGTGACTCAGAGATGATAACGACTCCGCTTACGCCTTGCGGTGCAAATTTGTGAAATGCGACCTCACGCACTTCAGCTCCTGATTTCAAAGCAGCATTTACAAACGTTTTTTCAATAAAATCCATGTCATTGAGCTTATCAAAATCGCATCCCCACAGCTCGGAGATGACGTGACGCCCCATTGTTTCCATAATCATGGACCCCCCTTAACAAGAATTAAAAAAGTGAATTTCCGAGAACTGACCCGGCCATTTACCACGGGGGAAAGTTAGTCCGGAGAGGTCCTAACCCTTTAAGTAATTCCGAAGCAGTCACGAGCAAGAAGTTCACGAAAGATAGTATACTGTGTTTAAGTTTATTTTGCAAGGTGTGTTTTTTGCGAATATGCCGTTAAGGGTTTTTTTCTAACAAATGTCCATGATCTTTAGTCTACACAGCTGACGGGTGTTTCATTCGCGCGGCGACATGACGGATAAGATCAACGACCCGGCAGGAATATCCCCATTCATTGTCATACCAGGCGAGCACCTTTACTTTTCGGCCTTCCATCACCATCGTTGTCAGTCCGTCGATGATCGCAGAGTGTGAATTCGTATTATAATCCGAAGAAACGAGCGGCTCATCCGAATAATCAAGAATTCCGTACATCGACGTTTTTGCGGCTCTTTGGAAAGCGGCGTTCACTTGCTCGGCCGACACATCTGTTTTCAGATCGCAGACAAGGTCCACTAATGACACATTCGGAACGGGAACACGCAAAGCAAGACCGTGAAGTTTTCCTTTCAAATGAGGCAGCACGAGCGACAGCGCTTTGGCGGCGCCTGTAGAAGTCGGAATGATGGATTCTCCGCACGCTCTCGCCCTCCGCAGATCTTTATGCGGATTGTCGATATTTTTTTGATCATTCGTGTAAGCGTGAACAGTCGTCATCAGGCCGCTTTCAATCCCGAATTCCTGATCAAGCACTTTGACGACCGGCGCAAGACAGTTTGTCGTGCAGGATGCATTTGAAATAATGACATGTTCATCGGGATTGAACTGCTCTTCATTTACTCCCATGACAATGGTAACGTCTTCATTTTTGCCCGGAGCCGTTAAAATAACTTTTTTCGCTCCTGCTTCAATATGGCTCATTGCTTTTTCTTTTGAATTAAATTTCCCCGTTGCCTCTACGACGATGTCTATTCCGCATTCTTTCCACGGAAGCTCTCTCGGGTCCCGGCGATTGAACAGCATAATATGTTTTCCATTGACGATCAGACTGTCGTCGGAGGTCTCAACTTCTTGATCGTATTTGCCGTGAATTGTGTCATACTTTATCAAATGAGCAAGCGTTTCCGGGGGATAGCTTGCATTAATGGCTGTTATTTGAATTTGATCATCTTCCATTGCTTTTCTGAACACCATTCTTCCGATTCTTCCAAACCCGTTGATTGCTACATTTACCTTCATACTCAGGTCACCCCTTTTTAATATGCCACTCTAATTTACCTTTATTTATATATAGTATAACACATTAAAAGAAATCCGCCAGTACAACTTGATAAAAATCCACCCTTATACCGATCAATATGTTGTTCAATCGGTTTTTTTGCATATAAAATGATCTTTCTTCCATAAAAAAAGCAGGATCAGCGTCTCAGGCTGCCTGCTTTTTTCTTATATTTGTCCCGGTTCTTTGAATTTGTCATTTAAAATGCTGTCCTCTAAAACGGAAGACACCTCGCCGTACCGTTTAGCAATATGCATCGCGCCCCAGTCGCACAGCGCGTTTAAAATTCTTTCCAGACTGTGCCCGTATTCACTCAGCTCGTATTCCACTTTCGGCGGCACCTGATTGTACACGATCCGGTTGATGACGCCGTCAGCTTCCAGCTCCCGCAATTGCTGTGTCAGCATCTTCTGGGTGATGTCCGGCATAAGCCGCTTCAATTCGCTTGTCCGTTTTTTCCCGCGCATGAGGTGGCAGAGGATCACACACTTCCATTTTCCGCCGATCACTTCAAGCGCCGCTTCTACGGATATATTGTATTTTTTCTTCAGCAACGGTAATTCCTCCTCATCTATAGGAACTAAAAAGTGCCTATGGCACTTAAAAGTACGTTCTTTTCAATGACACTTCTATCGATCATAATGACATTTGCCGGCTGAAAAGGAATGTACTCTTATACTTATATCGTTTACCCGGCATCATTTCAACCATACATTATCGTTCAAGGAGGAAAACAGATGTCTTCACATCGCCAAAGCTATTTACCAGCGCTGCTGGCATTAGCCGTCAGCGCTTTTGCGATCGGCACAACCGAATTTATCAGCGTCGGGCTGCTGCCGCTTATATCTCAAGATCTGCATATACCTGTGACAACGGCGGGGCTTACCGTTTCCATGTATGCTCTGGGCGTAACGATCGGCGCGCCGGTTTTAACATCTCTCACATCCGGCATGTCACGGAAAACGCTGCTGCTCTGGGTGATGTTAATTTTTATCGCCGGAAATACACTCGCAGCGAGCGCTTCCTCAATCGGCGTCTTACTGGCGGCACGGGTTATTTCGGCTTTTTCCCACGGCATTTTCATGTCAATCGGGGCAACAATCGCCGCCAATATCGTGCCGGAGCATAAAAGAGCAAGCGCGATTTCCATTATGTTTACGGGGCTGACGGTGGCTACGGTGACCGGCGTTCCGTTCGGCACCTATCTCGGCCAGCAATTCGGCTGGAGAATCGCATTTGCCGTCATTGTGGCGGTAGGAATCATCGCATTCCTCACAAACGCGCTTCTCGTTCCGTCGCATTTGCGTAAAGGGACGAAAACCGCATTTTCCGAGCAGGTCAAACTCGTCACAAACGGCCGGTTATTGCTTTTATTTATTATTACCGCGTTAGGCTACGGCGGAACGTTTGTCGTGTTTACGTATTTATCTCCGCTTCTTCAGGAGGTAACCGGTTTTCAGAAAGAAACCGTCGCGGCCATCCTGCTCATTTACGGAATTGCGATTGCTATCGGAAACATGATTGGAGGCCGTTTATCAAACCGGAATCCGCTGAAAGCCTTGTTTTATATGTTCATTGTCCAGGCTGCTGTGCTGTTTGTTCTGACTTTTACCGCGCCGTTTAAAACAGCCGGGCTGATCACCATTATTTTCATGGGGCTGTTGGCGTTTATGAATGTGCCGGGGCTTCAGGTATATGTTGTGATGCTGAGTGAACGTTTTGCGCCAAGCGCCGTTGATACAGCATCAGCCTTAAACATCGCGGCATTCAATGCCGGAATCGCGATCGGCTCGTTTGCCGGCGGAATCATTACAGACTCAATCGGAATCATTCATACCGCTTGGATCGGGGCGCTGATGGTGCTCAGCGCGGTCGTATTAACCGGATGGAGCAGGAAGCTTGAAAAGCGGGATCGCACTGCTCTTGAAAGGAGGTGAGTTTTTCTTCAGCGCATTTTGATTGTTTCAACAGACAACTAATAGGAGGAATATATACATGACAACACATTTACAAGCAAAAGCAACATTGCATAACGGAGTAGAGATGCCTTGGTTCGGCATCGGCGTTTTCAAAGTAGAGGAAGGCGCGGAACTCGTCAACGCGGTGAAAACGGCATTGGTGCACGGCTATCGCAGCGTTGATACCGCCGCGATTTACGGAAATGAAGAGGGTGTCGGCGAAGGCATCCGCCAAGGACTGCAAGAAGCGGGATTAAAACGTGAAGACATTTTTGTCACGTCAAAAGTGTGGAATGCCGATTTAGGATATGAAGAAACGTTAAAAGCGTTTGACACAAGCTTAGAAAAACTCGGTTTAGATTATTTGGATTTATATTTGATTCATTGGCCTGTCGAAGGAAAGTACATCGATGCGTGGCGGGCGCTCGAAACCCTCTACAGGGATGGACGCATCAAGGCGATCGGGGTCAGCAATTTCCAAATTCACCATCTGAAACATCTCATGAAAGAAACGGAAATCAAGCCGATGATCAACCAGGTGGAGTACCACCCGCGTCTGACACAGAAAGAACTGCTTGCTTTCTGCACTGAACAAGGCATTCAGCTTGAAGCGTGGTCGCCATTGATGCAAGGGCAGCTGCTTGATCATCCCGTCTTACAGGAGATCGCTGAGAAGTACGGCAAATCAGCCGCTCAAGTGATTTTGCGCTGGGATTTGCAAAACGGTGTCATCACCATTCCGAAATCAACTAAAAAACACCGTATTGAAGAAAATGCAAATGTCTTTGATTTCGAACTGTCAGCTGACGATATGAAGCGGATTGATGATCTGAACGAAAACCTCCGTGTCGGTCCTGACCCTGACAATTTTGATTTTTAACCAGAAAAACACCGTTCGGCTTTCCGAGCGGTGTTTGTTTATGCCCAGCCGCTCAATACTTCCTCAAGCTGGTGCTTTGTATATTCAAGACTGCCGCTGTTATCAATGACGGCGTCAGCTTTTTTTGTTTTGTCCGCTAAAGGCATTTGCGACGTTATCCGGCTCATCGCTTCTTCTTCTGTAAGGGAATTCCGCTCCATCAGCCGTTTGAGCTGAATGTCTGCCGGTACGGTGACGACGAGCACCTTGCCGACAAGATAATCAAGCCCGCTTTCATACAAAAGCGGTATATCCAAAACGACGAACTGCTCTTTTCTCGCAACGGCTTCATCCCGCTGTTTCAGCATTTCCGCACGTACCGCCGGATGAACGATCTGATTCAGCTTCAGACGCTTCTGTTCGTCAGTGAAAACGATAGAACCGAGTTTTTTTCTGTCAATATCGCCATTTTCCAGCAGGATGTCTTTTCCGAATGCTTCCACAATTTGTCCGTAAGCCGGCATTCCTTTTTCCACCGCCTGTTTTGCGATGACATCCGCATCAATGACTGTTATTTTTTTGTCGATCAGCATACGCGCTACCGTGCTTTTGCCGCTTGCGATGCCTCCCGTTAAACCGATGACCAAGCTCAAAAAGCCCACTCCTTCTTACATTTTCCAAATCCCGATGATAATCAGCAGGACTCCCGGCAAAAATGTCATTTTATCTATCCAATTCCATCTTGAAAGCAAATGCCCCGCGTTTATGCCGAGTGAAACAAACAGCGAGCTCATCAGCCCGACAGTCACGCTCATCATAACCGGAGAAAAGCCGAGAATGGCCGATCCCAGCCCGGCGCCAAACGCGTCAATGGATAAGGCGATACCGAGCAGAAGCGCCTCGACTCCGTTAATGGTTCCGGATTGATCAATATCGGCGCTGGTCGGTTTTTTCAAAATGTGAATGACGATGCCGAGCGATTTCACTTCAAGATTAAGTAGCGTTTTTTCATGCAATAAGTAATCCGGCTCTTTAGCCGGTTTAAAAAATTGCCAGATGACCCATGCCCCGATTCCGATTAAGATCAGCCCGCCCAGTTTTTCCGTGACGGATACGGGAAAAATCTTTGTCAGAAAATGGCCGATCAGCATGGATATAAACATCACAGAGGCTGAACAGCAAGCGATCACGGCAATCGCTTTGAACGGGATTTTCATTTTTCTCAAACCATACGTAAACCCGACTGAAAAACTGTCCAAGCTGACAGCAAAAGCCAAAAGCAGCAAAGAAGCAATCTCCATATCCGTTTCTCCCTTTCTCTTGATCGGCAATTGTGACATATGCCTATTGGGTGAATCACAATATATATATGGAGAAAGGTCATCAACTGTGTTAGAAAAAAGTCATTCTGCTGCCGCCTGCTTGTACAGCTTCAGTTTATGATTTTTTTTGGCAGCGGGCGCAAAAATGCGTCCCCCTTCCGCCGACCACGATTTTAGAAATCATCGTGCCGCACGTTTTGCACGGTTCATCCTTTTTGCCGTATACGTAATGTTTGAGCTGAAACATTCCGATCTCCCCTTGAGAATTGATATAAGACCGGACGGTGCTCCCGCCCGCGTCAATCGCTTCCTGAAGGGTGTCTTTAATTTCTGTATGAAGCGTTTTTATCTGCCCGTCTGACAGACTGTTCGCTTTTGTCTCAGGATGAATACGCGCCCGGAATAAAGCTTCATCGACATAAATATTGCCGAGGCCGACGACCGCTTTTTGGTCGAGCAGGGCTGTTTTCACCGCGCGGTTCGTTTTTGCAAGCCGCTCTTTTAAATAAGCAGCGGTAAATGCTTCATCATCGGGTTCGGGCCCGAGCTGTGAAAGCGGTAATGCATTCAATTCCTCTCCCGGCGCAAACAAATGCATCGTGCCGAATTTCCGGACATCCCTGTAGCGGAGCTGTGTTCCGTCCGTCATGTGAAACACGACGTGCACATGTTTATCGTCAGGCTCATCGGCCTGATGAAGGCCGTATTTCCCCTCCATCCGCAGGTGGGACACCATGACATAATGATCCAGATGGAAAAGCAAAAACTTTCCCCTTCTTCCGATGGATCGGATGGTTTCTCCTGCAATCTGCCGCGCGAATTCCTCCGGCTCGGCGGGTTTTTTGATGATATTCGGCCATCTGATATCCGCCGATTCAATCGTTTTCCCCTTCACAAGACCGGTCAGAGTGCGCCGGACCGTTTCAACTTCTGGTAATTCCGGCACAATCATCACTTCCTTTTTCTCTGTTTATTTTGCATCGTACCAAGACGGCCCTGAAGCATAATCCGCCTTCAGCGGCACGTCTAACGCCAAAGCATGCTCCATCACTTCAGGAACCAGCTTCTCTAATATTTCAATTTCTTCCTTAGGCGCTTCAAAAATCAATTCATCGTGCACCTGAAGCAGCAGTCGTGCCTTCAAGTTTTTTTCTTTCAGCTCAGCTGCCATGTCAATCATGGCTTTTTTAATAATATCGGCGGCGCTTCCCTGAATCGGCGTATTCATGGCCGTCCGTTCCGCAAAGCTCCGCAGGTTGAAGTTGCGGCTGGTCAGCTCAGGAATATAGCGGCGGCGCTGCATAAGTGTCGTGACATATCCTTTTTGCTTCGCTTCCTGCACCGATTCTTCCATATATGCCTTGACGCCCGGGAAGCTCTCCAAATAGCGGTCTATAAAAGCGCCCGCTTCTTTCCGGGTGATGCCGAGGTTTTGTGATAGTCCGTAATCACTGATGCCGTAAACAATGCCGAAATTGACGGCCTTTGCCTGGCGGCGCATCGCTTGTGTCACTTCATCTTCACTGACATGAAACACGTCCATGGCGGTTTTTGTGTGAATGTCCATGTCATTCGTAAACGCCTCGATCAGATTTTCATCTTTTGAAATATGCGCAAGCACCCTTAATTCAATTTGTGAATAATCGGCGGCGAAAATAAGCCAGTCCGGTTCGGACGGTACGAAAGCCTGACGGATTTTCCGCCCTTCCTCCAGCCGGATCGGAATATTTTGCAGGTTCGGATCCGTTGAGCTGAGGCGTCCGGTTTGAGTCAACGCCTGATTGAATCGTGTATGCACCTTATGAGAATCCTTGCGCGTGACCTTCAGCAGCCCTTCAATATAAGTCGATTGGAGTTTGCCGATTTGTCTGTATTGCAGAATGTACGCGACGATATCATGTTTGTCGGCGAGCTTCTCAAGCACATCGGCTGAAGTGGAATAGCCTGTTTTTGTTTTCTTTACTGGCGGCAGGCCGAGTTTTTCAAACAGAATGACGCCGAGCTGTTTTGGTGAATTGATGTTAAACGGTTCACCGGCGATGTCATGGATTTTTTCTTCATATTCTTTCAGCTTCGCCTTGAGCTCTTCGCCCATTCGCTTCAGTCTTTCAACATCCACTTTGACGCCCATTGATTCCATTTCTCCGAGAATAAGCGCAAGCGGGAGTTCGAGATCTTCATATAATTCAAGCTGATTATTTTCTTCCAAAGCGTCAAGCAGTTTGTCACGAAGGCTGTTAACGGCAGACGCTTTCCGCGCGAGATGATCAGCAAGCTCTTTTTCAGCCGGAATAGCGCGCTTTGCGCCTTTTCCGTATACCGCTTCATCTTTTGAAACGATATTCAGCCCGTATTCTTTCGCTACGCTCGCGACATCGTCGTACGAATTGCCCGGGTTTATAATGTAGGCAGCAAGAAGCGCGTCAAATTCCGTTCCCTTCAGCTCAATTCCCTGCCAGCGCAAAGCGACGACGGAACGTTTGCTGTCGAACACCCATTTTTTCATCGATTCATCTTCAGCCCAAGATTTAAAAGCTTCAGACTGAATGGCGATTTCTTTCGGAATATAATAAAGACCTGTTTCATTCACGATGGAAAAGCCGAGGATCGGTTCTTCGTGATAGTTATCACCGATTTGTTCGACGACCAAAGCGGACGGCGAAACGAGCATATCTTCGGTGATTTCTTCTGCCGTTTCGACATTGATGTCTTCAAAATTTTCTTCCGCCGTTTCCCCGCTTTCTTCACCGAGCCGCTCAAGAAGCGTATTAAAACCGAGGTCTTTAAAAATGGCAACAACTTGTTCACGGTCAAACCCTTTGTAATCTAAATCTTCGGGCTTGACTTCAATCGGCGCATTTGTCATAATCGTCGCCAGCTCTTTGCTCATCAGGGCTTGTTCCTTATATTCTTCAAGCTTTTCTTTTAATTTTTTTCCGCTGACTTCATCAATGGAATCAAGCAGTTTCTCAACCGAATGGAACTGCTTTAAGAGCTTAATCGCGGTTTTTTCTCCGACGCCGGGGACGCCCGGTATATTATCGGATGAATCCCCCATTAATCCCTTCATATCAATGATTTGCAAAGGGGTCAGACCGTACTTTTCTTGCACGTGCTCCGGCGTGTAATCTTCCACGTCGGTAATGCCTTTTCTCGTAATGGCAACGGTCGTTTTCCCGGTTGCAAGCTGGGTTAAGTCCTTGTCCCCCGACACTACCTTTACTTCGAAGCCGTCTTTTTCAGCAGATACGGCAAGGGTGCCGATAATATCGTCCGCTTCATATTCAGGAAGCTCGTAGCGGCTGATGTTATAGGCATCAAGGAGCTCGCGGATGAACGGCATCTGTTCTGAAAGCTCCGGCGGCGTTTTTTGTCTTCCGCCTTTATATTCTTTAAACGTGCTGTGGCGGAAAGTGGTTTTTCCCGCATCAAAAGCCACCAGCATGTGGGTCGGCTTTTCATCTTCCAGCATTTTCATTAAAATCATCGCAAACCCGTATACGGCATTTGTATGAATGCCTTTTTCATTGCTTAAAAGCGGCAATGCAAAAAACGCCCGGTATGCCAGACTGTTTCCGTCGACAAGCACTAATTTTTTTCGTTCCGTCATTCAATATCCTCCTAAGAGCAAAAGCTCGTCATTCCTCTATTTTTTAATCTCACAGCTCCTCTTATTTTAACAAAGTTCAATTTGAAAGGAAAATGAGCGAACCCTGCGAAAACGCAAAAAAGGACGGGAACAAGAAAACACGTTCCCGCCGTCAAAATTGGCTCCTTGGATGAAGGGGTTCTGTTATATCCTAACAAGATAGGTTTAACAGGTCATGAAGAAATTGTTAATCCTTTGTAAAGCTGATCACGCTTCCGGCTGCCGCTTCAGCGTCACGGTAAATACAGTGCCCTGTCCCGGCTCGCTTGTGACCTCGATTTTACCTTCATGGGCTTCTATTAAGTGCTTCACGATGGCGAGGCCGAGCCCGGTTCCTCCCGAGTTGCGGCTTCTGTCTTTATCCACGCGGTAGAATCTCTCAAATATCCGCGGGATCTCTTCCTTCTGAATGCCGATTCCCGTATCGGACACTTTGATATCGACAACGGTTTCTTTCACATGTACCGAAATCCCCACTGTCCCTTTTTCAGGCGTGTAGGTCAGGGCATTGTTCGCCAGATTCAAAAACACCTGCTTTAGCCTGTGCGCGTCACCCGTCACAAAAATCGGCTCTTCCGGGAGATCGAGCTGAAAGCTGATGCCTTTTTCCTCAGCCTTATGCCGCAAAAGCGCTTCAATTTCATGCAGAATTTTTGCAGCATCAAAGGACTCTACGCGCATCGTAAAGTTTTGCTGCTCCATCTTGGATAAATCCAATAAATCCTGCACGAGAGATTGGAGCCGCTCACTTTCTTTCAGAATGATAGACAGAAAGTCTGAAAGCGCCTTTTCGTCTTTCATCGCTCCGTCTAACAGTGTTTCCGTAAATCCTTTAATCGAGGTGATCGGTGTTTTCAGTTCATGGGAGACATTGGCGACGAAGTCCTTTCTCATCTGCTCCAATTTTTTAATTTCCGTCATATCGTGAAAGACGAGGACGATGCCCTTCCATTCATCGTCGGGGCCCATGATCGGAACGCCGTCAACTTCAAAGTAGCGCCGCTCAATATTGATGGGAAGTCTGAGCAACTGGCATTTTTTCGTCTCCGTCATAAAAATGTCTTCGACAAGCCGAATGATCTCCTCATGTTCAAACGCATCATGGTAAAGGCGCCGAAGCAGACGTTCAGGCTTTGTATGAAACTGCTTCGTATATGACCGGTTCACGAGATTGATAAAACCTCTCCCGTCTATTAAAATCAAACCGGATCCGATATTTTCAATAACGGTTAGCAGACGATCGCGCTGCATATCCTGCGTTCTCGTCATTTCCATTAAATCGACCGCCAGGCTGTTCATCGCACGCCCGAGACGGTCCGACCGCCTTGCGTAGCCGCTGTAGGAGCGGGCGTCGTAATTCCCTTTGGACAGCTCCGTCGCCACCTTTGTCGCGGCGTCGATTGATTTTTTGTAACGGGACGTCATGTTTGTATAAAAGAAAACGATAATGATAAAAGCGGTACAAAGACTTGCTGCCAGCATGCCCCACATTTCTCCGGTAACACTTGAACCGCCGTTGATCTCAGAGGAAACGAGTACATACCCCGCAATTTTCCCGGCGTCATTTTTTACGGCAGTGCCGCGGATGACTTTGTTTTTCGACTGTACGGCTTCCTCGCTTTTATTGTGAGAAATGAACTCCTTTACGGCTGAATCATCAGCATGACTGCCGGAATGATATACGGCGTCACCCTTCTCGTTGAGCACGGAGACGTTTATACCGAGGGTGCGGCCGGCGTCACGGATTACCGTTTCATTGCTTTTATTGCCGATTCGGCCGGTGTCAAGAAGACCCGCTATGTATACCGATTCCTTTTTCAGCTGATCCGCCGTTCTTTCTTCAGCGGATGAAGAAATAAGCTGCTGTAAAAAAAGGCCGAGAACACTGAAAACCAATATGATACATACAACGAGTAAAGCGAACAGACGCACACGGACTTTATTCATTCATTTTTGGCTCCTCCAGTTTATACCCCAAACCTCTGATTGTTTTAATATAGATCGGTTTTTTGGTATTTGATTCGATTTTGTCGCGCAGATGACTGATATGAACGTCAACAATCCGGGTATCCCCGGCAAAATCATAGTTCCAGACCGCGCTCAGCAGAAGATCTCTCGTCAGCACTCTTCCCTTATGTTTTCCCAAATACAGAAGCAGTTCAAATTCTTTAGGCGTCAATTCCAGCTGTTCTGACTTAAAGTACGCTTCGTAATGCTCCGGAAGAATTTTCAGCTCGCCGATGAGGATCTGCCCGTCCTTTTCCTCTTCTCTGCCTTGTGATGACAGCGAAGAAATGTCAGCCCTTCTTAAAATGGCTTTCACCCGCGCAGTGACTTCCCGCGGACTGAACGGCTTTGTCATGTAATCATCCGCTCCGAGCTCGAGTCCCAGCACCTTATCAAACTCCTCATCTTTTGCTGTCAGCATCAAGATCGGAACCATCATTTTCTGCTGTCTGAGCTGTTTACAGACGTCGATTCCGTCCACTTTCGGCAGCATGACATCCAGTACGATTAAATCCGGGTTTTCGTTCTCTGCCTGCTCCAGAGCCTCTTCGCCGTCTGATGCGGTAATGACATCATAGCCGGACCGTTCCAGATTATACTGTAAAAGAGTAACGATAGATTGTTCATCATCTACAACTAAAATTTTTTTGTTCATGCTGCGCCCTCCGCTGTCTATTTTCCCCGACATCCAATTTTCTCTATTTTATGTGCTGCATATCACTTTATGATTTCATTTTATCCAATACTGCCCGTTCAGACAATTCGCCTTTTTGATCATTTTCAGAGAAAGGATCGCTCAGGGAAAAAGAAAACGCTTTCATTAATTGTAAAAAGAGGAAGGCTTCTGATTCGGAAGCCTTCCCTTTTTTCTTATGACAATACTTTCATCACGTTTTTGACAGATTCAACTGATTTACTCAGCTGCGCTTTTTCATAGTCTGTCAGTTCAAGCTCGATGATTTGCTCTAGGCCGTTTCCTCCGATAATCGTCGGTACGCCTAAGTAAATGCCTTCATGACCGTATTCGCCTTCTAAGTAAGCGATGGTCGGAAGCACGCGGCGCTGATCTTTCAAAATGGCTTCTACCATTTCAGTCAGTGACGCAGCAGGCGCGTAGTAGGCGCTTCCGTTGCCGAGAAGGTTGACGATTTCCCCGCCGCCTTTTCTTGTTCGTTCTACAATCGCATCAAGACGGTCTTTCGGGATAAGCGTTTCAAGCGGAATGCCGCCCGCATAGGAATAACGGACGAGAGGAACCATGTCGTCACCGTGTCCGCCAAGAACAAAACCGGTCACATCTTTTACAGACAGGTTTAATTCTTCAGCGACGAATGTTCTGAATCGCGCAGTGTCAAGCACTCCGGATTGTCCGATGACGCGTTCTTTCGGGAAGCCTGATTCTTTGTACACCGCATATGTCATCGCATCAACAGGGTTTGTCAATACAACGATAATGCAGTCAGGAGAATATTTCACGATCTCACGTGTGACGCTTCTCATGATTTTTTCGTTTGTAGATACGAGATCATCACGGCTCATGCCCGGTTTTCTCGCAATTCCGGCTGTGATGACGACGATATCAGAACCGGCTGTGTCCTCGTAGTTGGACGTGCCTGTGATTTTCGCGTCAAATCCTTGGACCGGACTTGCTTCGAGCATGTCTAGCGCTTTTCCTTTTGTCGGGTTTTCTAATTGCGGAATATCAACGAGCACAACGTCTGCAAGCTCTTTTTGAGCTGTAAGAAAGGCTGTTGTCGCTCCCGTAAATCCTGCTCCGATAACAGAAACTTTACTGCGTGTTTTTCCCATGATTCTCTTCTCCTTTTTTGGCTTCATTAGAAGTCTGCTTTAGGTTCAGTCCATGTTTTTGATTAGCTCTTCACCAAACTCTGAACATTTCACTTCAGTTGCACCGTCCATTAATCTAGCAAAATCGTACGTTACTACTTTTGAAGCAATCGTTTTTTCCATAGATTTAATGATCAAGTCAGCAGCCTCATTCCAGTTCAGGTGTTCAAGAAGAAGCACTCCTGAAAGGATGACGGATGACGGGTTGACTTTGTCAAGGCCGGCATACTTAGGAGCCGTTCCGTGAGTCGCTTCGAAAATCGCATGCCCTGTTTCATAGTTGATGTTCGCTCCCGGCGCGATTCCGATTCCGCCTACCTGAGCGGCAAGCGCATCAGAGATATAGTCTCCGTTTAAGTTCATTGTCGCCACGACGTCGAATTCGCTCGGACGGGTTAAGATCTGCTGAAGGAAAATATCAGCGATGCTGTCTTTGACGATGATTTTTCCTGCCGCTTCCGCGTCGCTCTGCGCTTTATCAGCCGCTTCTTTTCCGTCTTTTTCGACAATGCGGTCATATTCAGCCCAAGTGAATACTTTATCTCCGTATTCTCTTTCGGCAAGCTCGTAGCCCCAGTTTTTAAATGCCCCTTCAGTGAACTTCATGATGTTTCCTTTGTGGACAAGCGTGACAGACTTACGGCCGTTTTCGATCGCATACTCAATGGCAGCTCTGACTAAGCGGCTTGTGCCTTCTTCAGAAACAGGTTTGATGCCGATTCCTGACGTTTCAGGGAAACGGATTTTGTTAACACCCATTTCATTTTGCAGGAAGCTGATCAGCTTTTCAACTTCTTCAGAACCTTTCGCATACTCAATTCCGGCGTAAATATCTTCCGTATTCTCGCGGAAAATGACCATATTCGTATCTTCAGGACGTTTAACCGGAGAAGGCACTCCCGTGAAATATCTGACAGGGCGCAGGCACGTAAACAAATCAAGCTCCTGTCTCAGCGCCACGTTCAGAGAACGGATACCGCCGCCGACCGGTGTCGTCAGAGGACCTTTGATGGCGATGAAGTACTCTCTGATGTCTTCCAGCGTTTCGGCAGGAAGCCACTCACCTGTTTTATTATAAGCCTTTTCACCGGCATAAACTTCTTTCCACGTGATTTTTTTCTCGCCTTTATATGCTTTTTCAACAGCGGCTTCCAATACTTTAGAAGCGGCGTTCCAAATATCAGGGCCTGTGCCGTCGCCTTCAATAAACGGGATAATCGGATTATTTGGTACGTTTAATACTCCATTAGAGACTGTAATTTTTTCACCTTGTGACACAATATTACCTCCCAGTATGTAATTCATATTTAGAAAACATTTTATTTTTCTTGTATAGAAAATAAAATGACTTTTCTCAAGATTCTATCAAAATTGTAAACCAATCCGGGCTTGATTAACAAGAGGCTAACGACATGAAAATCACCAGCCTCCCGTTTGATCAGGCTCTTTCATCAATCGGAACAAAAGTCTGCTTATCCGGACCCGTGTAGTCAGCGCGCGGGCGGATGAGGCGGTTGTTATCGTACTGTTCAAGAATATGGGCGATCCATCCTGACATTCTGCTGACCGCAAAGATCGGCGTGAACAGATCGTGATCAATGCCGAGACTGTGGTATACAGATGCGGAATAGAAATCAACGTTAGGCGGGAGTTTTTTCTCCGACGTCACGATTTCTTCGACACGGATTGACATCTCGTACCATTTGCTTTCACCCGTCAGATTCGTCAGGCGTTTGCTCATTTCTTTTAAGTGTTTGGCGCGCGGGTCTCCATGCTTATACACACGGTGTCCGAAGCCCATTACTTTTTCCTTTTTCTCCATTTTGCTGCGGATATAAGGCTCGGCGTTTTCCACTTCGCCGATTTCTGTCAGCATTTTCATGACGGCTTCATTGGCTCCGCCGTGAAGCGGTCCTTTTAAAGCGCCGATGGCGGCAGTGATGCCTGAGTAAATATCAGATAAGGTGGCGACACATACTCTCGCCGTAAATGTTGATGCGTTCAGCTCATGATCCGCATGAAGAATGAGCGCTTTGTTAAACGCTTCCACTTCGATCGGAGAAGGCTCTTCACCGTTTAAGGTGTAAAGGAAGTTCTCCGCGATTCCGTACTCTTCCTTCGGTTCAACAGGATCAAGTCCTTTGCGGATTCTTGAGAAAGCGGCGACAATGCCCGGCACTTTCGCCTGCAGACGGATGGCTTTTCTGTAGTTCGCTTCCGGATTCATGACATCGGCTTCACTGTCAGTCAGACCGAGTAATGAAATCGCCGTCCGGAGCGCAGCCATTGGATGTACGTTATTGAGGGGATAAGATTTGAAGTGCTCAATGATTTCTTGTGGAACGGCAGCTTCTTTCGCAAGCTGTTTTTTCAGTTCAGCAAGTTCCGTTTTATTCGGCAGGCGCAGATGCCACAGCAAATAAATGATTTCTTCAAAACTTGCATTCTCTGTCAAGTCGTCAATATCGTACCCTACATATGTAAGGGTATCGTCGATAATAGAGCTTACAGATGATGTTGTTGCTACAACCCCTTCAAGACCGCGTGTTGCTGTCATATTCAACCTCTCCTTTTCAATCAAAATTCCCCTTTAAAGAGTATATAAAACATACGGCTTACTTAAAATGAGTCATGCAAACAATCCCTTTCCCCTTTAAGAAAATGCTTACATTTCACTGATTGCGGTTACATAACCGATATGCTTATAGAGGAATATAACAAATTCTTATAAGCTTATTTAAGTTTAAGCCTATTCTTATTATAAACAATAATCTGATTAATTTGTAGACTTTTAACTAAAAATGTTTTAAAAGCCCTATATATCAAGGTTTTGCGTTGATAAATTTAATCGCTTGCTTTCAGGCGCTTTGTAAAACCATGTATTCTCATGTTTTCAATTGGGGGAGTTTTGGAGGTGACTTTAAAAGGACAGGCGCGACAACTTCACCGCAAATTCCCCCTCCTTCTTTACCGGAGAAGAGGGTTATTTTGTTTACTCGACTGAATCAATGTTCGGATCAGCTTCAGAAATCCCTGTCTTGGTTTTAGTTGGCTCAAATTTTCTATATATCTTTGTTGTTACTTCGTATTTCGCTTTTGTGTATATAACGATCCATTTGTATTTTTCTGCGGACTTCACATAACCTGTTACCATGCTTATAAATGCAGCAGCCGCAGCCCCGCCTAAAAAGAGAAAAAACGAAAATACATGACAAAAAAAGATGCAGCCCTAAAAAGGCCACATCTTTTAAGTCATGTTTGCAGTCGTGCAGCTAGTTGTATTACCTCATTATCAGTTTTGGCTGCATTATGATGAAGATGAGTCGTGTTTCCTACAAAAGCAATTACACCGAACGTAATAGCGAAAGCAGAGACAGAGAAACAAATTGCTTTTGCGGGTGCTAAACTTACGATTTTCGTCAAGTGAATTTATGCTATAAAGAGAAACTAGAAGTCTATTTTTCGCCTTAAAAAGAAGTACAGAAATTATCTTCTGTACTCCTTCAAAATCTAAATAAGAAATCAATCTTGAGATAAATAAATCCAATTTATATCGTCAAATTCTTTGATAACATAATCTGATCCTATACTACGTAAAATTCTATTAAAGAAAATGATGTCATCTTCATCATCGTAATTATATAAATCCTTTTGAACATATTCTTTAATAATAAAATTCGTTAAATTTGTATGATTAACAAATTCAGAAAAGTAAGATCTTATAAAAATTGAATTATCTTCATTTAATTTTTCATCATTAACAATTGAAATCTTAAAAACATTTAAAATCGCATTAATATCTTCTTCGTCCATATAACACAATGGTTCTAATTTTTTGTCTTCTTCTGTAAATGGCTTTCGAGTATCTTCAATTATTACGTAAGATAAAATGTTACCATCTTTCAGCACACGAAAAACTTCTAAATCACGTAATTTTAAAGCTCTATTAAGTGATAGCATTATTTCCCCCTAATCAAATATTAAAACCCAAATACTAACCTTAGATTCTTTAGTAATCTACCTCCTGTTACACCTATTTAAAGCTGCTATTGTTATCACATATGCAGAGTTCAATAATATATCAATCCAACTATATTTAGAAATTTTTTCGTTCTTTATCTAATTTTTCCTATTTCTTTAACGCTGATTTTCATCTTTGTCTTTGACCCATGAATGCCGTCAGCAGTAAGGCCGTACATGGACTGGAATCGTTTGACTGCATTTGCGCTGTTTTCGGGCCGTAAATATCATCATCAAACCGTTCATCAATTGAAACTGACTCATTTACTGATGTAAGTGAATTTAAATAAATTGCAGAAAAACCCTCCTCATCTCGAGAAGGGCTCGATTTCTACTTCTTTTTTCTAAAACAGTCCGAAGAAACAAACTGATGCCGCTCAACTTTAAATCGAAGGGCTTCATCGGGTTCTCCAACTATTTGCCCCTATGCTTTTCTTTTGCTTTTTGTTTTCTGATTAAATATTTTTGTTCCTTTATTTTTTCTCTTTGTTTTCTATTCAGTTGTTTTTTCTTTTCTTTTCTTGCTTCAAGCTCCTGTTTTATCGCTTTTTGTGCCTTAGTTGATATCCCGATATTTTTCATCTCTTTAGAAGCTTGCCGTTGCAATCTTTTTGGGTTTAATTTCTTAGATTTTGCTTTAACACAAACCCCTTCTTGTTCAGTGCGGGAGAGAGTCTGTAAAAGTTGATTATTAACAAAATGCATTATTTCTGAATCCTTTGGCTCTTGTCCAAACAAATGACGAATTGCTCTTAATTTCCCATCATTCACAACTTCAATGACTCCTACCCAAAACTGACCATCATAGTAAACCGTTAATTTCATAACGATTCCCTCCTCCTAAATTTACTGAAGAATGATGGACATCCCGAGGAGGGGAAGGTTACTGACATTTTAAATCATGCATCCGGACTACCAACCGAATTGTGTTTTTTCATTCTCATTATAAATTTAACAAACTTTCAAATTGAAGGAAAGGGTCTCCGCTTATTTTGACAACACTTCAAGTTTTGCTTTGGTATCAGCGCATAAATTCCATCAGCTTTTAATCCATTCATCAATTGGAATTAATGCAATCGCTGTTTTCGCTCCATGTGCGCCGTCAATCCCGAAGTTCTTTGTTACATGGTAAGCCACTTCATTCATCGGAATAATGCAAATGGCATTTGTCTGAACTACAAAATGCGCAAGTGCAAACTCTAATTTTCTCCACAAAAAAAAGCAGCTTTACGCCGCTTTTTTACTTTACGAAGTGAATATTTTAACGATTTGCATGGCCAAGTAGGCGATTCCGGCGCCGATTAACGGGCCGACGGCGACGCCTCCGAAAAGCGCGACGGCAAGTATCGTGCCGATGACCAGCGCCGTTGTAATATGAGGGTCGTTTTCCAATAAGGTGAGACCGTTTTTGGCGATTAAGGCAACCGCGATCCCGGCACCGAGAGCGATCCACGCATAATATGATTTCATCGCTTCTCCGAGCTGTTTAAAACCGATATCACCTGTGGCAATCGGCACTAAAACGGCGATTGTAATGACGGTGACCCCCCAGTTGATGCCTTTTGACTGAATAACCGGAAATAGTTTCTGATCAAGACCGACAGCTTTTATCACAATGAGAAAGCCGACGGCAAAAAGCAATGACTGATTTTTGGCTACCAATGCGATGGCCAGCAATAATAGTAAAAATAAATTCGCTTGTGTAAACATCCTGAAAGCACCTTCTTTCATCATATCTGTATTCATATCCTTTTTTTTGACGAATAAACTAATGTAATAGGACGTGCCGACCGAGAGGAGGATCGATGTGAACCCGCACTATGCAACTGTTTTTTTCCGCGCGCTGTTTGTACTCGCTGCGGCCGGCGGCGCTTTGGCGGCCGGTTACGCCTCATTTCCGTTAACTTATCCGTTTCTGATCGCCCTTATTCTGTCATCAGCGATCATTCCCGTAGTTGACTGGCTGGACAAACTGACGGGGATGCCCCGGTCAGTCAATACAGTCATTGTCCTGGTCTTCTTTTTGCTTATTCTTCTTGGCGCGGCGACATTTCTCGTTGCGGAAATCATTTCGGGAACCGCCTATCTGGCCAAAACGCTCCCTCCTCATATCAGCGCCTTTATGACGTATTGTGAAGAGCTGTTCACTTCCCGCATTCAGCCATTGTACCACGAGCTGACCGTCTTATTTAACGGACTGGAAACCAATCAGCAGGCATCCATCGTGACGCATATTCAGACCCTCGGTGATACAGCCGCTAAAAATGCGGGGCTGATGCTTTCACATCTTTTGGAGCTGGTGCCGAAATGGATTGCCTTCCTTCCCAATACAGCTGCCGTCTTCATTTTCGCAATGCTGGCGACTTTTTTTATGACAAAGGACTGGCATAAGCTGAAAGCGCTGCTTTATTCCATTCTTCCGGAACGGGTTTCGGCAAACGCCAAGGCCGTATCGGGAGAGCTGAAAAAAGCGATGGCAGGTTTCATTAAGGCGCAGGCCGTGCTCATACTTTTCACGATGATCATTGTCTTTATCGGACTTTTTCTTTTAGGGATTGAGCATGCGGCAACCATCGCCTTTTTTATCGGCTTGGTGGACCTTCTCCCGTATCTCGGCGCCGGGTCGGTCTTTGTTCCCTGGATTATGTATTTGGCCATTGCCGGTCAGCTTCCTCAAGCGATCGGTCTCGGTGTTTTATATATTGTGGTTCTCATTCAGCGCCAGCTGACGGAGCCGAAAATTTTAAGCAGGTCAATCGGACTTGATCCGCTTGCGACCTTAATCGCCCTGTTTGCCGGCTTTAAACTGTTCGGAATTTTAGGACTGGCTGCGGGGCCCGCGCTGCTTGTTTTCATTCAGGCCTTTATCACAACGGGCGCTTTAAAAGAAATATGGGCCTATATTACTGTTCAATCTAAATAAAAACAGCAGCCCTGTAAGAAGGCTGCCGTTTTTATTTGATAATGATCCGCTTGTTTTTTGACATTCCTCTCAGCCATTTGAACAAAAGCGGCTTCATGCGGTTCCGAGTGAACGGAATCAGAAGACAGGCCCCTGCAATATCGGACAGAAAACCCGGAAGCATCAAAAGCAGGCCTCCGAAAAAGACGCATATTCCATCAAGAAGCGCTTCCCCCGGCATTTTGCCGTGCTGCAGGTCGCGCATCACCCGATGATACACATCGGTTCCCTGTCTTTTTGCCACCAAGGCCCCTAACACGCCTGTCAAAATGATGAGAAGGAAGGTCGGAAAAATACCGAGCCATTTTCCCGCCAGCAGAAACAAGCCGATTTCAATTGCCGGACACACGATAAACAGTAAGAATAACACTCTCATTTTTCTGCCCTCCTGCCCTTCTAAAAGCGCGTCACCGCCCGCATGGGAATAGGAAAATCAGCCTAAAGACAAAAGAGAAGGGAAAACCCCCCCCTCTCTTTTTTAAAGCTGTTTAAAGAACGCTTGCGCGGCCTTCATACACAGCGCCGCGGGCAGCGTCAACTGTGATAACCTGTCCTTCTGTTAAAACTGAAGTTGCGTTCTCCAGACCGACGATAACCGGAATGCCCAAGCTTAAACCGACAACGGCTGCATGGCTTGTCAAACCGCCTTCTTCAGTGATGAGCGCTGATGCTTTTTCAAGTGAAGCGATCATGTCGCGGTCAGTGCTTGAAGCAACCAATACTGCGCCGTCTGTCATTTTTTGTTCAGCTTCTTTCGCATTTTTTGCAACAACGACCGGCCCGAATGCAGATTTGCGTCCGATGCCTTGTCCTTTTGCGATAATGCTGCCGACAGTGTGGACTTTCATCAGATTCGTCGTGCCTGATTCACCGACAGAACCTGCTGTAATGACAATCAGATCACCGCGTTTCACGATGCCGCTGTCAAGTGATTTTTGAACCGCGTCTTCAAGCATTTCATCGGTTGAAGTCGCGTTTTGGCCGCTTGCCGGGAATACACCGAATACAAGGCCGAGTTTGCGTGATACAGACTCATTGACCGTAACCGCTACAATCGGAGCCTGCGGACGGTATTTGGCGATCATACGCGCCGTATGCCCGCTTTCTGTAGGGGTAACGATAGCTGCCGCACTCAGATTGATCGCCGTGTGCGCAACTGATTGGCCGATCGCATCGGTAATCGTCATGCCGACCTGATCTCTGCGTTTAGACAGAATTTCTTTGTAGTTCAGAGATTCTTCCGTGCGTGTGGCGATGTTAAACATTGTTTGAACCGCTTCAACAGGATATTGTCCCGCAGCCGTCTCACCGGAAAGCATGATAGCGTCTGTGCCGTCGAAAATGGCGTTGGCAACGTCACTTGCTTCAGCGCGTGTCGGGCGAGGGTTGCGCTGCATGCTGTCAAGCATTTGTGTCGCAGTAATAACCGGTTTGCCGAGCGCGTTGCATTTTTTGATCATTTCTTTTTGCACGAGCGGCACTTCTTCGGCCGGAATCTCTACGCCGAGGTCTCCGCGCGCTACCATTAAGCCGTCAGATACTTCCAGGATCGCATCCAGGTTGTCCACGCCTTCCTGGTTCTCGATCTTAGGAATGATTTGAATGTCAGACGCGTTATGCTCTTCAAGCAGTTCGCGGATTTCCAGGACATCCGTAGAACGGCGTACAAATGACGCAGCGATAAAATCAACGCCTTGCTCGATACCGAATACGATGTCTTTGGCGTCTTTTTCAGTAATTCCGGGAAGGTTGACGCTGACGCCGGGAACGTTTACGCCTTTTTTATTTTTCAGCGTGCCGCTGTTTAAGATTTTTGTTTTGATTTCGTGTTTTTCCGGATTTGATTCCAGCACTTCCAATCCGATTAAACCGTCATCCAACAGGATGATAGACCCTGCTGACACGTCGTCTGCCAGGCCTTCATAAGAAACTGAGAATTTTTCAAGCGTTCCCAGCACCTGTTTCGTAGAAACGATAATTTCATTTCCCGCCTGAAGCTCAAGCGCGCCGTTTTCCATATCGTGCGTACGGATTTCCGGACCTTTCGTATCGAGGAGAATCCCCACGTTTTTGCCGAGCTTTTTGCTTGCTTCTCTGATGTTTTTGATTCTTGCGCCGTGCTCTTCGAAATCACCGTGTGAAAAATTCAGACGAGCAACGTTCATACCCGCTTCCATCAATTTTGTCAGCATTTCTACACTTTCACTGGCCGGACCGATTGTACAAACGATTTTTGTTTTTTTCAACTCGTTCACTTCCTTCTGAAATCTTCAGCTTCTTCCGCCTTAAATAGACAGTTCTTTTGAAAGCTGATACATGTTTGGTTCAACAGTATGTTTTGATTCTAAAATTTCTATAATATCATGGTCTACAAGCTTGTTGTTTTGTATACCTACGCAGCGTCCGCCTTTTCCTTTAAGCAGAAGCTCAACCGCGTAAGCGCCGAGGCGGCTTGCAAGAACCCGGTCAGAAGCGCTTGGAGATCCGCCGCGCTGGATGTGCCCTAAAACGGATACCCGTGTTTCAAGGTTCGTTTCTTCTTCGATGCGTTTTCCGAATTCAACTCCGCTGCCTACCCCTTCTGCAACGATGATGATACTGTGTTTTTTGCCGCGGTCGTGCCCTCTCTTCAAACGGCCGATAATTTCCTGCATATCGTAGTCCGCTTCAGGAATTAAAATTGATTCCGCTCCGCCTGCAAGACCTGCCCATAAAGCAATGTCGCCCGCATGGCGCCCCATCACTTCAATAACGTATGTACGCTCATGAGACGTAGCGGTGTCACGGATTTTATCAATCGCATCAATTACGGTGTTTAGCGCCGTATCAAATCCGATCGTAAAATCAGTTCCCGGGATGTCATTATCTATCGTACCCGGTACACCTACACACGGAAACCCGTGTTCCGTTAATTTTTTCGCACCCATGTATGAACCGTCTCCGCCGATGACGACAAGACCTTCAATGCCGAGTTTCTTTAAATTTTCGATTCCTTTTTCACGGCCTTCAACTGTTTTGAATTCAGGACATCTGGCCGTATACAGCTTTGTTCCGCCGCGGTGGATGATGTCACCGACCGAACCAAGCTCCAGTTTCTCTATTTTTCCGCTGATTAATCCTGAATAACCGTTATAAATTCCGTACACTTCGACGTCGTGGTAGATAGCTTTCCGCACAACCGCGCGCACCGCAGCGTTCATACCCGGGGAATCCCCGCCGCTCGTTAAAACTCCTATACGCTTCATTTCCTATTCACCTCAGCAACATATATATGTTAAACATATCATGATCATTGCCCTAAAACAATGAAAAGGGACGCCTGAGCTCCCATGAAACCTTACCTATTATACAATTAAATAAATTGTTTTTAAATAAAATTTAAGGAATATCACAAAAATCACAAAAAATAAACGTGAGCCATAGGCTTCACGTCTATTCAGTTTACCCCGATATATTGATCCTCAACCGAAACTTTCCCGATTGCTTTATATTTTTCATAGCGCTGTGAGATCAATTCTTCGGCGTTCAATTGAAGAAGAGATTTTAACGTTTCTTTAAGAATACCGTCAATATAGCCCGCCTGCTGCTTGATATCATGGTGAGCTCCGCCCTTCACTTCTTTAATCATATCATCAATAATTCCTAATTCTAATAAATCGGGCGCAGTAATCTTCATGGATTCGGCCGCTTTTTTCGCAAGGCTGGAGTCTTTCCACAAAATGGACGCGGCTCCTTCAGGAGAAATAACGGAATACGTCGAGTTCTCAAGCATCAGCATGCGGTTGCCCACACCTAATGCAAGCGCGCCTCCGCTGCCGCCTTCCCCGATGACGATACAAACGACAGGCACAGTCAGGCCGGCCATCTCGAACAGGTTCTTGGCGATGGCTTCACTTTGTCCCCGTTCCTCCGCTGCTTTACCCGGGTACGCTCCCTTCGTGTCGATGAAGCAGATAATCGGGCGGTTGAACTTATCCGCCTGCTTCATGAGACGAAGCGCTTTGCGGTAGCCCTCAGGGTGAGGCATCCCGAAATTGCGGACAAGGTTTTCTTTCGTGTCTTTTCCGCGCTGATGACCGATGACGGTGACCGGCATGCCGTGATATTTGGCGACTCCGCCGACAATCGCCGCATCGTCTCCGTATGTTCTGTCTCCGTGGCACTCAAAAAAGTCGGTAAACAGGTATTGAATGTAATCAAGCGTCGTCGGCCGGTCGGGAAGGCGTGCGATCTGCACTCTGTCCCACGGCTTCAGGTTTTTATAAATCTCATCCTGGAGCTTGCTGAGCCGGTCTTCAAGCCTTGCGATTTCAGCGCTTAAATCCATCTCCGAATCTTGGGTGAATTTTTTCAGTTCGGCGATTTTCGTCTGCAGTTCAATCACTGGTTTTTCAAATTCTAATCTTGCAGCCACTCATGCTCACCTCCTGTTTGGTGCATGTCCAGCAGAAATGCGAGTTTGTCTTTCATGTCGTTTCGGTGAATCACCGCATCAAGCTGGCCGTGCTTTAATAAAAATTCCGCCGTCTGGAAATCTTCCGGCAGTTTTTCCCCAATCGTCTGTTCAATAATACGTCTTCCGGCAAATCCGATCAAGGCGCCCGGTTCAGCGAAATTATAATCACCGAGAGACGCGAAACTGGCCGATACGCCGCCTGTCGTCGGATGGGTCATGACAGAAATAATCAGTCCCTGCTCCTCACTGAACAGTTTTAATGCAGAGCTTGTCTTGGCCATTTGCATAAGGCTTAAGACCCCCTCCTGCATACGTGCGCCGCCGGAAGCGGTAAAGATGATAAATGGGACTTTTTCCTCTTTTGCTTTTTCAATTGCAAGCGTGATTTTTTCGCCGACAACCGAACCCATGCTGCCCATTCGGAATGTTGAATCCATGATCGCGATCACGGCAGGGAATCCGCTGATGGTTCCTTTTCCGGTAACCACCGCTTCATTCAGCGATGTTTTCTCACGGTCTTTTTCGATTTTTTCTAAGTATTCCGGGAAACCGAGCGGGTTTTCAGATATCATTCCCTGGTTGAATTCTTCGAATGAATCTTCATCCAGGAGGCTTTCAATGCGCTGCTTTGCATTCATGGGGAAATGGTGCCCGCAGTTCATGCAGACGCGCAGGTTTTTATCTAACTCTTTTGTGAGCATGATTTTTTTACATTTGGAGCACTTTGTCATAATGCCTTCCGGAACATCATGTTTTGCCTGCTCAGACGGCACGGAAGCATATTTTTTCTTTTTTGTGAATATATCCTTTAACAAATGATTACCTCCCTTTTGTGAAGGGTTCTCTTCACTGCATGTCTTCCGATTAGATAGACTTAATAATAACTTTACCGAAACTATTGTACTTTTTTTGTCAAACGGTGTCATCCTCCATTCGACATTTTTTGCTGCAAAACAGACGGAAACGGACGGATTTCATACCGTAAAAAGCGTTGTTCAGCCTTATCTGTCAGCGTTTTCAAAAGAAATAAGGATTCTGCTGAATTTTTTTTAAGACCTGCCCTTAAAAAAATGCCAGCAGTCCGTATATTGAACAGCAGCGCGTTGTTTTTTTCCAACGCGCTGCCATTTCATTTTTGTGTTATTATTCGCCGATAACCGTGAGCTGTCTTGTTTTTTCAGCCACTTCCTCAGGATCGACCGTAATTCTGGCGACGCCCGTTTCCATCGCTGCTTTCGCAACAGCTTTCGCAACGGCAGGAGCCACACGTTTGTCAAATGGAGCCGGGATGACATAATCAGCGCTTAATTCTTCCTCTGAAACGAGGGAAGCAATCGCTTCAACCGCAGCAATTTTCATTTCTTCGTTGATGTGAGTCGCGCGAACGTCAAGCGCCCCGCGGAAAATTCCAGGGAATGCCAGCACGTTGTTAACCTGGTTCGGGAAATCAGAACGGCCTGTTCCGATTACGCTTGCGCCGGCTGCGCGCGCGTCTTCAGGCATGATTTCCGGATTCGGGTTGGCCATTGCGAAGATAATCGGATCTTTCGCCATGCTTTCCACCATTTCTTTCGTCAGCGCGCCTTCGACTGATACGCCGATAAAGACGTCTGCATCTTTAATGACATCCTGCAGCGAACCGTCGTTGCGGTCTTGGTTTGTAAACTTGGCCACTTCGTTTTTCACTGCGTTCATGCCGGCCGGACGCCCTTCGTAAATCGCCCCTTTAGAGTCGCACATCACGATGTCGCGTACGCCGAAATGGTAAAGAAGCTTGATGATCGCGATGCCTGCCGCTCCCGCTCCGTTTGCCACAACTTTAATGGATGACATGGATTTTCCTGATAATTTCAGCGCATTTACAAGTCCGGCAACGGTTACGATGGCAGTGCCGTGCTGATCATCGTGGAAAACCGGAATGTTTGTTTCTTTTTTCAGGCGCTCTTCGATAATGAAGCAGTTCGGCGCCGCAATATCTTCAAGGTTGACACCGCCGAATGTCGGTGCAAGCAGCTTCACAGTGTCAATGATTTTGTCCACATCGTTTGTGTCAAGCGCGATCGGGAATGCATCCACGCCCGCGAAACTTTTGAACAGCACCGCTTTCCCTTCCATGACCGGAAGTGAAGCTTCAGGCCCGATATTACCGAGACCGAGAACGGCTGATCCGTCTGTTACGACTGCTACCATGTTCCCCTTCATTGTATAATCATATACTTTGTTTTTATCGTCATAAATCTCTTTACAAGGCTCAGCTACTCCGGGAGAATAGGCAAGGCTTAAGTCGTCCGCGTTTCTGACTTCTACCTTTGCTTTTGATTCCAGCTTTCCTTGGTTTACTTTGTGTAAATGTAACGCTTCTTCTCTTAATGACATTCTAAACACTCCTTTTAAGTACTTTGTTACATATTCTGCCGCATAGACTGGTACAATCGCTGGAGGTGAAAAATTTCAGAATCTTTAAATAAGATAGCACAATTGTTTCAATTGTATAACAAAATGATTATTGTTACCACTATTTTAACACGACGTTTTCGCGGCCCAGCAGCTCTTTTAAGCGGTATAACGCCTGATGGTCCGCCTGAATATGAAAAGTATCCGGCAGCCTGATCGTCTGCTTGTCTTTTTCATAATAAAGATAAACGCCGGTTTCCCCTTTATGCTCCAGTAAAATACGCTTCATCTTTTCCAAAAACTCCTGATTGTGCCGGCTGCCTTCGATTTTGATGTAAACAGACGGCGCTCTGTCTGCCTCCGTCTGCTCAAGAAGAGAGGCGGATGACATGATGAATTGTGTCTTCTCCTGACGCTCTTCCATTTTTCCGGCGGCGAATAAAAGCGCGCCTTCTTTTAACAGCGGAGACAGCCTTCTATATTGGTCAGGAAACACGACGGCTTCCATTTCTCCCGTTTCATCGCTTAATGTGAGAAACGCCATATGCTGACCTGTCTTTGTCCGAATCGTTTTGATGCCCGCGAGCAAAGCGCCGATTGACAGCTGTCCCTTCGGCATCTGCCGCGCTGCTGTGATCGCTTGCGCCCCCCTTTTTTTCAGGAGATCCCTGAAAGCAGATAAAGGATGGCTTGAGAAATAAACACCGAGAGCTTCTTTTTCGAACCGAAGCTTGTCCACGAGCGGAAATTCCTCAGCCTCTACATATTTTGGCTTAATGGAGAACGATTCTTCCAAAAACAATCCCATTTGGTCATCGTCTGCACGAAAAAGTTCAGCGTGCTCTAAAGCCACATCAACGGAGGCCAGCAAGGCGGCGCGATTTTGATTGAATTCGTCCATGGCGCCAGAAAATATAAGGGCTTCGATGGTTTTCCGATTCACGCTTTTTGCGGGTACGCGAAAGCAGAAATCGAAAAGATCCTCGAACGGTTTATGTGTTCTTGCTTTATAAATATCTTTCACTGCCGAGACGCCTACGTTTTTAACGGCCCGCAAACTGTATCTGACGGCTCCGTTTTCCGGCGCAAACGGAAAACCGCTTTTGTTTATTGACGGCGGAAGGACTTGAATCCCGCTCCCCTTCGCTTCATGCAGATATTGCGATATTTTGTCCTCATTGCCGATGACGCTCGTCAACAGCCCGCACATAAAATATAACGGATAATGCGCTTTTAAATAGGCGAGCTGATAGCCGATCATGCTGTATGCGACAGCATGGCTTCTGTTGAATCCGTAGTTAGCGAATTTTACAATCAGATCGTAGACCTCGTTTGCAGTGACTACAGAATACTCCTTTTTTATGCACCCTTCAACAAAATGGCTTCGCTCTCTGTCCAGAATGTCCTTTTGCTTTTTGCTGACAGCCCGTCTGAGCAGATCCGCTTCACCTAATGAAAACCCTGCCATGCGCGAGGCGATCATCATTATCTGTTCTTGATAGACGATGACGCCGTAAGTGTCACTGAGAATATTTCTTACATCCTCGTGCGGCACTTCCACACGCGCCCGCCCGTGTTTCCGGTCGATAAATAACGGAATATTTTCCATCGGTCCCGGCCTGTAAAGCGCGTTAACCGCGACAATGTCTTCCAGTCTTGACGGCTTCAGGCGCTTCAATACGTTTCTCATTCCTGATGATTCCAGCTGGAAAATACCCGTCGTATCACCGTTTGACAATAGTGAGAACGTTTTTTCATCCTGATAAGAAATCTCGGAAAAATCAATTTTCGTATTCGTCTCTTTTTCAATCATCGTTTTAATGGATTCAATAAGCGTCAAGTTGCGCAAACCTAAAAAGTCCATTTTTAAAAGACCGAGATCTTCCAAGTGATCCATCGCATACTGCGTTAAATACACGCCGTCATGCCCTTCTTGAAGAGGGACAACTTCCGAAAGCGGCTCTTTACTGAGAACGACCCCGGCCGCGTGTGTTGACGTGTGCCGCGGAAGACCTTCAATTTTCCTTGCGATCTGAAACACTTTATGAAGAACGGCGGATTCGGACAGCCGCCTGTTCAGCTGAGCGGACTGCCGCCTCGCCTCCTCAAGCGTCATTCCCGGTTTTGACGGAATCAGGCGGGCAAGCTGGTCGGCTTCTTTCGGGCTGATTCCGAACACTCTCCCGGTATCCCTTAACGCCGCCTTTGCGGCCAATGTCCCGAAGGTGATAATCTGGGCGACGTGCATGGCCCCGTACTTATTTTGTACATACTGAATGACCTCATCCCTTCTCGTATCAGGGAAATCGATATCAATATCCGGCATGCTGATCCGCTCGGGATTAAGAAACCTCTCAAACAGCAGAGAATGTTTAAGCGGATCCACGTCGGTAATGAAAAGGGAGTAAGCGACAAGCGAGCCTGCCGCGGACCCCCTTCCCGGGCCTGTCACAATGCCCTTTTCATGCGCGTACTTCATAAAGTCCCATACGATGAGAAAATAATCACTGAATTTCATGCGCCTGATGATGTCCAGCTCATATTCAAGCCGGCGGACAGCGCGCTCATCAGGAGTGCCGAAACGGAGGCGCAGCCCCTCATGACAGATCTCCGCCAAATAGTCATCGGCTGATTTGCCGTCCGGTGCCGGAAAAGACGGAAGCTGTGTCTGTCCGAGGCTGACATCGACCCGGCATTGCCGGGCGATACGCGCGGCTGCTTCAATCGCTTCCGGATGCCGCGTGTAAAGCTCTGCCATTTCTTCAGGCGTCCTCAAGTATAAGTCCGGCAGATCCCCGCTCTGATCCTCCCACTTCTCTCCGGCTTTAATAGCGCACAGACAGCGGTACGCATCTTGATCTTCTTTCTTGATATAACGGACATCCCCCGCAGCGCAGACAGCGATTTCCGTTTCGGCTGACAGACGGAGAATCTCTTCTGATAACGTCTCATGTCCTTTAAACGGCTGGTATCCTAAATAAAAACGGCCGTCTCCGAACAGCTCCCGGAATCCTTCGGCAGCCCGGACCGCTTCTTCAAACTTCCCGGTTTGAAGCAGGCTTTCAATGTAGCCGTTTTCACCGGGCGTAATGGCGATCAGCCCCTCACGATAGCTCTTCATCCATTTTCGCTTCATGCCGCCCTTTGCCATGGATTGCAGCGCACTTGAGATTTTCACCAGGTTCTGATAGCCGGTGTTTGTCTCTGCTAAAAGAATGAGCGGGTGTGCTTCAAGCTCCGTATCGTCCGTGTATATAGAAGCCGTCAGACCGATAATCGGCTTAATTCCGTTTGATTTGCATGCTTTATAAAACTCAATGGCGCCGTACATCACATTTTCGTCCGTCAGCGCCAATGATGAATATCCGAGTTCCTTCGCTTGAGTAACAAGCTCTTTTACAGAAGCGGCGCTGTTTAACAGGCTGTAGCCGCTATGTACTTGCAGGTGAACAAAAGACAATGCCGCCACTCCTTTCCCATACGTTCATTTTGCCTTTCTACATTATAAGACGGGTTTTCTTAAGAAACAAATGTTCTTTTTTTGACTCATCATCATACTTGTCCGTTTCGCTCAATATGATAGAAAAGTGAGGTGGTGTATATATGGATCAGGAAGCCGGATTTATGGCGAATTTCATCAGCAGTTATTTTATCGCCCTCGGTGTGTTGCTCGGCGGCGCGCTGATCGGCGGACTCGGAGCTTATTTATCAGGTGAGCCTCCGCTGACAGCGATCACAAAATTGGCGAACAGGCTGAAGATCTGGGCGCTTGTCGCGGCCATCGGGGGAACATTTGACGCGGTATACAGTTTCGAGCGGGGGCTGTTTGAAGGCAACACGCGCGACATCTTCAAACAGCTTCTTTTAATTATTTCAGCAATGGGCGGCGCGCAGACCGGCTGGCTGATTATTTCATGGCTGACCCAGGAGAATATGTCATCATGAGAATTCCCGAGTATTATAAAAAACCGGGATGGCAGCGTTTTTTTGCGGGAATGATGTGCGGAGCCATCGTCAGCTGGCTGTTCTTTCTGTTTACATACGGAACGTTTCAGGAAGAACAGGTGACGTTAATTGAAAAGCAGCGTGAGCACGCGCGGGATTTAAAAAACCAAATCTCGATCTATCAGAAGGATCTTCATAAATTAAATGAGGATAATAAGCAAAGACTTCTCATCCAAAGTGTTGATGTGAAGCTGATCAATGGGGAAAAATACAGAATCGCTCAGCCTGACAAGATGAAATTTGAGGAACAAGTGAAAGATAATATTTCTGAAGTCATCACAAAGGATATTGAAAGTGTGTATAAAACAAAGGAACTTTTAAAACGGACGATCGAAAACAAGATATACACCATAAATGAGAAGGAATTTAAGGCTGAAGTAAAGGAACTGACGATTTATACGAGATTGTCTGTCGAAATTCATATTTCTTTTGCGACGTAATTATGTCATTTTTAAAAAATTTCCATAGACCTGTCGCTTTTTTCTCCGCTTTTTTATAAACTGTAGATGAGACATTTTCAAGATTCTGAAGGGAGGAAGGGAAAATGGAGGTTTTTAGTGAACGCCGCTTGGCAAAAGATCATGCAGCCCGAATCAGACAAGGCTATTCCGCATATGCAGAAACAGACACACTCGCTTCCCTCATAAAAAAAGAACTCCAAATCTGTAATCTCCGCGTCTACGAAGACCTGACTGATTTCGGCTGCTGGTTCATCCCCGTGACAGATGAACACTAAGAAAGAGGGTCTCCCCTCTACTTGTGTTCGTTACATACCTCTTCCAGATCAGCAAGAATCTGATCGGTTTCATCCCAGCTGAAGATGGATGCGCCGGCCGCAAGCGGATGTCCGCCGCCATTGTATTTCCGGGCAATTCCGTTGATGACCGGACCTTTTGAACGGAACCGGACTCTGATTTGATCGTCTTCTTCTACGAAAAACACCCAAGCGCGGATACCCGAAATATTTCCGAGTGTTCCGACAAGCTGCGACGCTTCAGAAGCGGTGGTTCCATATGTCTCCAAAATGTCTTTTTTAATGAAAACGGAAGCGACGCCGTTTTCAGACAGTGACACATTTTGATAAATAAAGCCGTTAAGCTTCACCACATTTAATTTTGTTTCATACAATTGATTGAACAGCTCTGACGATGAAAATGGGAACTCAATGAGCTCTCCCGCGTATTTTAATGTCTTTTTTGTGGTGTTCGGGAATAAGAAACGCCCCGTATCACCGACGATACCCGCGTAGATCAGCTCAGCTGCTTTCGTATTCAGTTTCCAGCCGTGCTGCTTTCCTTCCAGGTACAGTTCATAGATCATTTCGCTTACGGAGCTTGCATTCGTATCGACCCATAACAGATCGCCATACGGATCTTCATTTGGATGGTGGTCTATTTTCATGAGCTTTGCGCCGGAATGGTAGCGCTGATCGTCGACCCTGCCTTGGTTTGCGGTGTCGCACACGATGACAAGAGCATCTTTATAGGTTTCGTCATCCACCTCATCGAGGGAATATAAAAAAGACAAGGACGGCTCAGGCTGTCCGACGGCAAAAATATTTTTTTCGGGATACGTTTCCCGCAGGATTTCCGTAAGGCCGCACTGTGAACCGTAGGCATCCGGGTCAGGCCTCACATGTCTATGTAAGATAATGGTGTCATATAATGATATGGTTCTGATCAGTTCGGATTTCATCGTTTTCTCCTTTTTGTTTTTATTCATTTAATCATACTCTTTATCCATGGAAAAGGAAAATCTTTCAGCAACGGTATAAACGGTTTTGCAAACTCATATAATGGAGGATTTCATTTATGCTGGTTTTTGTTTTTCTCATCGGGCTTTCTGCCTGCTTTTACGTGTATTACAAAGTAAAAGGAATCCAGACGAAACGGGCGCTGGAGAAGGAATGTTTTTCGGCTAAATCAAGTATGGCATTAGGCGCGCTGGTGCTTTTGTACGGAGTAAACCAAATGATTCTGTTTCACTCTGTCCTGACCCTGGTCATCGGCGGCGTCTTCATTTTAATCGGAGCAGGCAGCGCATGGGCCGGGTATAAAGCCTATAAGCACTATGAGCCCATCCATGCAAAGGAAGCGGAGAGAGACCACGCATAATGAATGCCAAGGGACCCGGGTGCGTCCCTTAACTTCTCTCCATCAGCTGCACCATGAGCATCGCTTTTGAAACGATGCCGCTTTGGCTTGACACTTCCACTTCCATTTTCCCGAATTTCCGGCCCGCCTCTAAAATGCGCGGTTTCACTTCAATGACCGACTCCATCTGTACGGGCTTCAGGAAGAAAATCGTAATGCTTTCAATGACCAGCTCGCCGCGTTTGCGGGAGCGTAAAAATCGGCTGGCGGCCTGGGTTAAAATCGTCGTAAACACCCCGTAAGAAATCGTGCCGAGCTGATTGGTCATTTGCGGCGTGACTTCATATTGATAAACGGCCGGCGTTTTGTCATCTTCCTCTTCTTTAAATCCCCTTGAAACAATATCATCCAGCTTTTCCCCGACCTGAGGCTGCTTTTGAACCATTTGAAGCGCTTTTAAGACATCCTGGCGGCTGATCATTCCGATCATTTTGTGATGCCCGTCTGTCACCGGAAGCACTTCAATTCCTTCCCAAACCATCATTTGAGCCGCTGAGGCGACAGATGTTTTCCCGATCACCGTGACAGGGTTTTTGGTCATTACTTTTTCAATCGGAACTGACCGGTCATGCCCCGCGATATCTTTCGATGTGAGGATTCCGTGGATTTTCATCTGCTGATCGATAACCGGGAAGCGGCCGTGTCCGGTTTCATAGTTTTTTTCGTACCATTTCTCCAGCTTATCCTTAGGGGACAGCGTCACTGTCCGATCTGCGGGCGTCAAAATGTCTTCCACGAGCACAATCTCTTTTTTTATGAGCTGATCATAGATCGCCCGGTTGATCATCGCGGCTACCGTAAAGGTATCGTAGCTCGTGGAGAGAATCGGAAGCTCAAGCATATCGGCCAGCTCGATAATGCTGTCGTCGGTATTAAACCCTCCTGTTACCAAAACAGCCGCGCCCGCTTCAAGCGCCTGGCGGTGGGCGTTGATTCGGTTCCCGACGATTAACAGGTTCCCCGCCGCCGTATAACGCATCATCGCGTCAAGCTCCATCGCGCCGATCACAAACTTATTCAACGTTTTATGCAGACCGGCTTTTCCGCCGAGCACCTGGCCGTCTATCACATTGACGACCTCGGCGTATGTCAGCTTTTCAATATTTTCTTTTTTCTTCTGTTCAATCCGGATGGTCCCCACACGTTCAATAGTGGAAACGAATCCTTTGTTTTCGGCTTCCTTAATGGCTCTGTAAGCCGTTCCTTCACTGACTTTCATTTCTTTCGCAATTCTTCTGACCGAAATTTTTTCACCGACAGGAAGCGAATCTATGTATGATAGGATTTGTTCATGCTTTGTTGCCAAGCGTTTCACCTCTAAGGACAGTCTTCTGCTTTTATTATAAGGGTACGGGGGATTCATTCGCAATGAGACGCCCGAAAAAAGGCGGCATCACAAAAAGACCTTCTGAATGCTTGATTCAGAAGGTCTTTGACACATATGTCAGGCAAGCTCAATGGTCTCGCCGGCCGCCATGACTTTGCCGACGCCTCCGGGCAGACTTTCGGCGAAAGCGTCAGGGTCCTGTTCAATGACGGGAAATGTATTGTAATGAACGGGAACGACCTGTTTCGCTCTCAGCCACTCAGCCGCGAGTTTCGCATCTTCAGGGCCCATGGTGAAGTTATCACCGATCGGCAGAAACGCCAGGTCAATGTGGTTCAGTTCCCCGATCAGTTTCATATCTGAGAACAACGCCGTGTCCCCGGCGTGGAAAATCGTCTTGCCGTCAATCGTCAATAAAATCCCGGCCGGCATCCCCGTGTACGTAATAGTTTTGTTTTCTTCATCAGTGACCGCCGATCCGTGGAATGCCTGTGTCAGTTTCACTTTGCCGAAATCAAATTGGCGCGCCCCGCCGATATGCATCGGGTGGACCTTTAAACCTTTAAAGCCGAGATAAACGGCCAGCTCATTCGGCGCAATGACGAGCGCATCGTTTTGTTTGGCGATCTGCTCTGTATCTCCGACATGGTCATTGTGTCCGTGAGTAAGCAGGATGACATCCGCTTTCACTTCTTCCGGTTTCAAATTTGTCAGACTGTTTCCGGTCAGAAACGGATCAAAAATAATGTTATGGGTTTTCGTTTCCACTTGAATGACAGAATGTCCGTGATAAGTCACTTTCATTGTTTTCACCTCATAAAAAATTAATATTTATCAAGTTCCCTTTTTGACAAACGAAAAAACTTACAGGGATTGATGCCTGTTAATCACATTCAGCCCGCCTGTTGCTTCAATGACCGTTCCGGTTACAAGATCGGAATCTTCTTCACATAAAAAGGCGATGATTCTCGCAATATCCTCTCCGGTTCCGGACCTGCCGATCGGCGTCTTTTCTTTGCCGATTTTCCGTCTTGCTTCCTCTATAGACGCTTCTTTCATATCTCCTACAATATCACCCGGACAGACCATATTGGCCGTAATGCCTGATTCAGCTTCTTCAATCGCAATGGTTTTCGTTAACGAAGCCAATCCGACTTTAGCCGCTCCGAAAGCGGAACGGTGAAGCCAGCCGGGGGCATGGTCCGCTCCTTGAAAACCGTATGTAATAATCCGGCCGAACCGCTGCTGTCTCATGACCGGGATAACCGCTTTAAACAGATGGAAAACGGCGCTTAAATTCCCTTCAAGCATGTCATACCATTCGTCATCGGAATAATCGGCAAGCTTTTTGCGCTCAAATATGTACGGCCCGGCATTGTTAATCAGTATGTCAATCCTTCCAAACCGCTGAAGGGCTGCATCGGCGATCCGCATGAGATCTTCTTTCCGGGTTACATCGCCCTTAACGAATTGCAATCTGTCATGGCACCCGGGATAATCCGCCTTCAGACAGGCGACCGCTTCTTCGTCTTGTCTGTAATTCACTGTGACAGAAAAGCCTTTTTCCAGAAGCATTTCAGTCACTTTTCGGCCCAATCCCTTTGTACCGGCAGTGATTAGAGCATGTCGCACATTGAATACCCTCCCCAGGCAACGTAGCCGCTTCAATAAAATCAAGACGTTTCTCCCTCTACTTTACTATAAACAAACGGCAATATCACTTTTTTGCACTTCGTCCGCACGAAAAAAAAGCCGTCTTTACAGACAGCTTAATTTTCTGAAGGAGCAGAGGCTTCCTCCATGCCGACATAACCGCTTTCGTATGCCTCTGAAATGAGCCTGGCCGTTTCTTCACTTTCTTTTTCATCATAGATGTAACGGTCTTGTTCTTTGCGCATTCCTTCTACCTCCCATCTTTATAGATGTAGGGTGTCTGATATGACGGGAAAATATGAAGGGAATTTCAGCAAATTAAATGCCGGCGCAGGCTTTTGCTTTTACGAGCGCCTGTTCTACCTGCTGAAAACCCGTTCCGCCGGCGCTCATTCTTTTTTCAACCGCATGATGCGGATCGAGCACGGTATAGATGTCTTCTTCAAAGAGACTGCTGGCTTGAAGGAATTCTTCAAATGCCATATCACTTAAATAGATTCCTTTTTCAATGCAGCTGTACACAAGCTTGCCGACCACTTCATGCGCTTCTCTGAACGGCATGCCTTTTTTAGCTAAATAATCGGCAAGTTCCGTCGCGTTTGAAAAATCTTGTTTTGTCGCTTGTTTCATGATGTCTTTGTTTACTTTCATCGTTTCAATCATGCCCGTGAAAATCTGAAGGCTTCCTTCAACGGTTTTCACCGTATCAAACATGCCTTCTTTATCTTCCTGCAGGTCTTTGTTGTAAGCGAGCGGGAGCCCTTTCATAATCGTGAAAAGCCCCATCATATCACCGTATACGCGTCCGGTTTTACCGCGGATCAGCTCCGCCATGTCGGGGTTTTTCTTCTGCGGCATCATGCTGCTTCCCGTCGCATACGTATCATCCAGTTCAATGAATCTGAATTCCTGCGAGCACCATAGAATGATTTCTTCTGATAAACGCGAAAGGTGCATCATCAGCATGCTGCTGCCGCTTAAAAACTCGAGAATAAAATCTCTGTCACTGACTCCGTCAAGACTATTCTCATAAATGGAGTCAAAACCGAGCAGCTCCGCCGAATAGTTACGGTCTATCGGAAACGTGGTTCCGGCAAGCGCCCCGCATCCGAGCGGCGATATGTTAATCCGCTTCATAGCATCGCGAAAACGCTCTTTATCCCGTTCAAGCATCCAAAAATAAGCAAGCAGATGGTGGGCGAAAGAAATCGGCTGAGCCCGCTGTAAATGGGTGTACCCCGGCAGAATGGTCTCGACATTGGCCTCCGCTTTTTCGATCAGCGCTTTTTGGAACTGTTCAATCAGCACGATGATATGTGAGACATGATCTTTCAAATACAAATGCATGTCGGTCGCCACCTGGTCATTCCGGCTTCTGCCGGTATGAAGCTTGCCGCCCAGCGGTCCGATTTCTTCGATCAGCATTTTTTCAATATTCAAATGGATATCTTCATAATCAACAGAGAATTCAAGTGTTCCTTCCTCTGCTTTTTGCAGGAGGGTCTGCAGCCCCTGTCGGATGGCGCCTTCTTCTTCTTCCGTCAGAATGCCGCATTTTTTCAGCATTGCCGCATGAGCGAGAGACCCTGTAATATCCTCTTTGACTAAGTTTTGGTCGAATGTGATGGATGCGCCGAACTCATCGACCCACTTTTCCGGTGTTTTTTGAAAACGGCCTCCCCAAAGCTTCTTCATGCTTCAATCTGCTCCTTCTTTTTCACAATGCTGTTTACTTTTGTCGGCAGCCCCCAAAGCTCAATGAAACCGATTGCCGCGTGATGGTCAAAAGCATCGTCTTTTGTATATGTCGCAAGTTTTTCATCATAGAGTGAATATTCCGACTTACGTCCTTCTACAATGGCATGGCCTTTAAACAGCTTGACGCGCACGACGCCGGTGACGTGTTTTTGAGTTTCTTTCAGGAATGCAAGCAGCGCGTCTTTTAACGGCGAGAACCATAAACCGTTATAGATGATTTCAGACAGTTTTTGTTCAATTGCCGGTTTGAAATGGGCCACTTCTTTCACTAAAGTCAGATCCTCAAGCTCTTTGTGAGCCGTAATCAAAGTCATCGCGCCCGGGCACTCGTAAACTTCACGGGACTTAATGCCGACCAGGCGGTTCTCCACATGGTCAATCCGGCCGATGCCGTGTTTTCCGGCAGTCTCGTTCAGCTTGAGAATTAAATCAGCGAGCGGGTAGGTTACGCCGTCGATTGAAACCGGAACACCGGCTTCAAATGCGATTTCGATGATTTCCGGAACGTCCGGCGTGTTTTCAAGAGATGCTGTCAGGTCATATGCCCCTTCAGGCGGCGCCGCCCACGGGTCTTCTAATATACCGCATTCGTTGGCGCGTCCCCATAGGTTCTGGTCGATGGAATACGGGCTGTCAAGATTGATCGGAATCGGAATGCCGCGGCTTGCAGCATATTCAATTTCTTCTTCACGCGACCATTGCCACTCACGGACCGGAGCAATGACCTCCAGATCAGGATTTAATGATTTAATGGATACTTCAAAACGAACCTGATCGTTCCCTTTTCCCGTGCAGCCATGCGCTACGGCCACCGCTTTTTCCTTTTCCGCGACTTCAACGAGTTTTTTCGCGATTAATGGACGGGATAATGCAGATACGAGCGGATACTTGCCTTCATACATTGTATGGGCCTGCATAGAAATGAGCGCGTACTCCCGGGCGAATTCTTCTTTCGCATCAATCACATAGGAATTTACGGCACCTACTTCCAGCGCTTTTTGCTGAACGAATGCCAAATCCTTTCCTTCCCCTACGTCTAAGCAGCAGGCAACAACATCGTATCCCTGTTCTTGCAGCCATTTTATCGCTACAGAAGTATCAAGACCTCCTGAGTATGCCAATACAACCTTTTTTTGTTCTGCCATGTTAAAAGCTCCCTTTTGTATAAAAATTAGTTTTAATTAATAAAAATGCATTTTGTATGTATACACTGTAACAAGTAAATTCTGTTTTTTCAAGCCTTTTATAAAAAAAACCCCACCCAATTTTTTGAGCGGAGCAGAGCCTTTTTATACATTTATAAATCTTTTCGAATTTCCCGGAGCACATGAGGCAGTTCAGGTATAATCAGTTTACTCATCGCAAGCTTTACGGCGCCTGTGGAGCCGGGCGTGCAGAAGACTGCGGTATTTTGGATCACACCCGCTGCCGCTCTGGACAAAATGGCGGCGGAACCGATGTCCTCCGTATAGCTCAGCATGCGGAACAGCTCGCCGAATCCCGGGAGTTCTTTTGAAAACAGCGGCGTGACCGCTTCAATTGTGACATCCCTTTCGGCAATGCCCGTCCCTCCGTTTAACAGCACCGCATCTGTATATTCATCCATACAGCCGGATAAAACGGCTTTCTGCAATTCATCTTTTTCATCTTTAACAATGTCATAAGCGACCGTTTCAAATCCCGCTTCCCTGAGGAAGTCCATCATGACGCGCCCGCTTTTGTCGGTTTCTTTCGTTCTCGTGTCGCTGACTGTAATCACCTTGCAGCGCACGGCTGACGGGGCTTCTTGTTTATGTTCATGCACACTCATTGCTTCACCTCATCGTTTATGTATTAAACATATCGTAACGTTTGATTCTGGGGCATTCAATAAAAAAGCACACCCTAAAGGATGTGCTTTTTTCGATCATTACTGTGCAAGGCGGACAACGTCGCGTGCGATCATGACCTCTTCGTCAGTCGGAATGATCATGACTTTGACAGGAGAGTGAGGGTAGCTGATAAACGCTTCCTCGCCGCGCACGTTGTTCAGCGCAGGATCCCAATATACACCCATGAATTCTAAGCCGCGAAGCACGCGTTCTCTGACTTCAACGCTGTTTTCACCGATACCCGCAGTGAAAATAATCGCGTCAACGCCGCTCATTCTCGCAGCGTAAGAACCGATGTATTTATGGATTCTGCTTGCGAACACTTCAAGAGCCGTTTCCGCTCTTTCGTTTCCTTCTTTTGAAGCTTCCACGATATCGCGGAGGTCGCTGGAGAAACCGGATACGCCAAGCAGTCCGCTCTTTTTATTTAACGTATTTAATACTTCATCTGCCGTCTGATCCGTTTTTTCCATAATGTACGGAATCAATGCAGGGTCGATGTTTCCTGAACGTGTTCCCATCGCAACACCCGCAAGCGGTGTGAAGCCCATTGACGTATCAATGGATTTTCCGCCTTCTACGGCCGCGATACTTGCGCCGTTACCGAGGTGGCAGGAAATCAGACGCAAATCTTCAAGCGGGCGGCCGAGAAGCTCAGCTGCGCGCTGTGTCACGTATTTATGAGAAGTGCCGTGGAAACCGTATTTGCGGATGCCGTATTTCTCGTAGTATTCGTACGGTAGGCTGTACAGGTAAGATTGCTCAGGCATCGTTTGGTGGAACGCCGTATCAAACACTGCAACCGCAGGCACATTCGGAAGCACTTCTTTAAAGGCTTTAATGCCGACGATGTTAGCCGGGTTATGAAGCGGCGCAAGTTCTGAAATCTCTTCAATCTCACGGATTGTTTCATCCGTAAGCAAAACAGAATCGCTGAATTTTTCTCCGCCGTGAACCACACGGTGGCCGATTCCGTCAATTTCATTTAAATCCTTTATAATACCGAATTCAGTCAGCTTGTGAAGCAGCATCTTCACCGCAACCGCATGATCCGGAATATCTGTCACTTCTGTATTTTTTTCGCCGTTAACAGAGATTGTGAAAACGCTGTCGGCGATACCGATCCGTTCTACTAAACCTTTTGTTAGCACCTTTTCTGAAGGCATTTCGAATAACTGAAATTTTAAAGATGAGCTTCCTGCGTTAATTGCAATAATTTTAGACATAAATGACGCTCCTATCAAAATTCTTCTTCGTTTGTTCGTTCTTTTTTCCCAGACCATAACTGCAGTCCAAAAAATATCTGACTTTTCCATTTAAACATTGTCAACTCAGCATTTCAAGTCAACATCCATATTGGCACCGCTTACAATATGAAGTCGATATTTTCTGATAAATTTTATTTGTGCCAAATGGACGGCACGGCCTTACGGAATGTTATTTTCTTTCCTTAATTTGTGTTATCCTCCTGATTTCCATTCATTTTAAAAAGCAAAAGCAGCGCGGGATTTTGCATCTCGCACTGCTTTTTCGCCACTATTTTTCTGTTTGAATCCATTGATCCAATTTTGCCATCATCTCCCGCATCGCCTGCTGGTACGCAAAAGAAGGAAGATTCGCCAAAAGCGCTTGTTTCGGCGGCTTTGCGTCTTCGCCTTTTTTCTGCAAGATTAAAATGCTCTTTGCCTGCGCTTCGTCTTTAAACATAGTAGCCGGCAGCTGAAGAAGGGCGTTGATATACACTTTTTCCGCAAAAAACCGCTTCAGTTTATCGCTTTGCGCGCTGTCAAACAGATGGTTCGGAATCATAAAAAATAAGTATCCGCCCGGTTTTGTATGTTTGACGCTCTGCTCAATAAATAAGTGGTGGGCAAATGAGTGGCCTTCATCCGCTTTCAGCTCAAACGCTTCAGCGCCTTCGTCATTCGGATAGTAGCCGACCGGCAAATCGCAGATGACCGCATCGGCCGGTTCGATAAATAACGGCTGAAGACTGTCCTGGCAGAACAGCTCCATTTCTTTTTCCTGCAGATTCGCCTGAGCATAAGCGATCTTCAGAAGGACATCGTCGATTTCAATGCCGAAGCTTTTTCCCGCTTTGTCAGAAAGCTGGTTTGCCGCGGTCAGCAGAAGATTTCCGGTGCCGCAGGCGGGGTCCAGCAATGTCAGGCCTTTTCGGCCGCCCGTAAATTTATTCACGAGGTAACTGATGAAAAGGCCGATCGTATCAGGCGTCATCTGTCTGTTCGGATGGGACTTATCTTTGAGCCCTTTTAAAATGGCGAGCTGGAACGCCTTGCGGATCCATTCATGCTCCCATTTTCTGAAGTCTGCTTTCGCGAGCAGGCTGTTAAGCTCGCCGGTTTTCTTTTCCTGAAGCGGAAGCTGGTCGGCCTTTTCAAGAAAATACATCTCTCCCGCTTCCGCAAGCCCCTCAATATAAGAAATCTGAAGGCCTTCTGCTATCACTTGGGCGGCTTCATCTAAAAGTTCATAAATCTGACCGACATGGTCATGTTGCATGCTGTTTCCTCCTTGCCATGAAAAGAGCTCCGCGGCAGCACCCGGAGCTCTTTTTCTCTCTTTACTTGATTAACGCTTTTGCAGCTTCGATAGGCTTTTCATAATTCGGGTGGTTTGTCGCTTCGCTTACGTATTCCGCGTAAACGACTTTTCCGTCCTGATCAAGGACGAATACGGAACGCGCCAAAAGACGAAGTTCTTTGATGTGAACACCGAATGCTTCACCAAATGACATCTCTTTATGATCCGATAATGTTTCAACTTTATCAATTCCGTTCGCTCCGCACCAGCGCGCTTGTGCAAACGGAAGGTCGGCGCTGATAGTATAAACGTTCACATCACCGAGTTTTGCGGCTTCTTCGTTGAAGCGGCGTGTCTGCGCGTCACATACGCCTGTGTCAATGGAAGGAATAACGGATATGATCGTTACTTTCCCTTTCATATCTGCTAATGTCTTCTCTTCTAATCCGTTTGTCAAAACCGTGAAGTCAGGAGCTTGGTCACCCGGTTTCACTTCTTGTCCGATCAGCGTCACGGCTCCGCCTTTAAATGTAATTTCAGCCATTCTGATTCCTCCCTTTATCTATGTATAGCTCTATCATAGTCGAGTTTTATGCAAACTGCAAAGGTTATGCCGCATCGTAAAAAAAGCTAACTGCGGGCGGCAGTTAACTTTTCTGTTATAAATCGATATCCGTTCTTTTTTGGTTCCGGCCTTTTTCATTCTTTTTAAACATATGCTGGATGCGTTCAATCGTTTGAGGCGCGGAGTCTAACAGTTTATCAATCAGATGGGTGTTTTCGTCTAAATGAAGCATACGCACCCCGTTTGTTCCGACAATCAGAAACGCAATCGGCGTAATGGATACTCCGCCGCCGCTTCCGCCGCCGAACGGGAGCTTCTGCTCTTTTCTTTCATCATCATCGGTTCTTTTTTCAGCCGGCTTTCCTCCAAACTCGCTTCCGCCCGCCGCAAATCCGAATCCGACCTTTGAAACCGTTAAGATTACGCTGCCGTCAGGCGTTTCAACAGGATCGCCGATGATTGTATTCACGTCAATCATTTCTTTTAAATTTTCCATAGCGGTTTTCATTAAACCTTGAATGGGATGGTCTGCCATATGCGCTCCTCCTTAAACTGATGAATCATTCTTTGAAGCAACCGGAACCGGCTGTTTCTTTCGTATGATAGAAAGTCCGTTCCGCCCGTATTTGAGCAATTTGAAAGCTGCACCTATAAGATGTCCAAAACGAAAAAAGAATATACACTGCAAATGCGTCTTGGATGCAGGCACTTGAAAAGACGGAATGACTTCGCACACCGGTTTATGTATGAAACGCAGATGATCATACAGCATCGCCGTAAGGCCTCCCTTTACGGCCCACAACCCGCCGGCGGCGATTCCCGTAACGGCGGCGTCCTTTATTCCGATAACCGTCACCCATTCGAACTTCGTAACACGGACTCCCGCAAGAAATGAGGCGCCGATTTGACGCATCTGAAAGACTTGGTGCAGAATCATTTCTATTCTGTGAATGCTCTGTTTGACATCTTCATATGTGATTTTTTTCTTCTCTTTTTTCTGACCTTTCATTTCTGATTTTGTGTCCTGTTTGACATCAATTGACGCGTCTTCGCTGTTTACCTTAATGACGGGCAGCGTTTTTTTAATACGGATCAGCCCGTATAAGGCCGAGAGTTTAAACGTCAGTTTGTCGTTATCTTTATCATGAAGATATTCGAGCGTCAGATGAATTTTCATCCTCATGAGCAGCCAGGCCAAAATGAGAATGAGAATAACAGCTGCTGCGGCATATCCCATAAGCTTCACTTCCTTAGCAGCATTATCGCCAAAACCAAAAAAAATAAACCCGGACGTTTATTCCGGGTTTACTGCTTTTATTTGCGGTACAGCGCTTCGTGAATCACCGTTGTGTCGGCGATCAGATCATGAATGCCCTGCTTTTTGGGCGTAAACGCAATGACGATATAGAGAATCCAGATTTTATCGATATAACGCCCCACCGCTTCTCTGAAAATGACGGTGCTCCAAGTCAGCGGCTTTCCGGGCGTCAAAGAAGTGACCTTTAACCCGAAGACCATCTTGCCGAGTGTCTGATGAAACCATTTCGTCATGAACACAAAATAGGCGAGGTAGACGATCAGGGTTGTGACGGAATAAGCTGAGATTGTAAACATTCCGCTTGTTGCCGGGAGCTTCATCAGCGTGAAAATCGGTGAAACGATGAGATGGTTTAGCCCCCAGACCACCAGCCAATCAAGAAGAAACGCCCAAAACCTGATCCAAAAGCCCGCATATGCCTGCTCGGGCGCCCTCTGTTGTTCAGCTTCCTCTTCTTTGCCGTGAAAGCCTTCGTAAGTCGCGTCCATTCTTTCTTCCCCCCTACTTTGCATAGAGATACATCATCCGCGGCGAACCGGATTGCGAAATGAGTTCTTTCATATTCAGAAAATCAATTTCGCTTTTAAACATTTTCGCTGCGCTCATGGAAAAGAGCGAGCCTAATCCGAATCCTTCCTCGTATGTGATGACTGAAGCGTTTTTCATATTTTTATGGTCCTTTTTCATCGCACTGATCGTATCATCGTAAAAACCGAGCTCATCAACGAGGCCGATTTTTTTCGCTTGTCTGCCGTCGTAGACACGGCCGTCGGCAATTTTTTTCACATCCGCTTTTGACATGTGCCGGCCTTTTGAAATGACATTGACAAATCCTTCATAAGAATCGTTGACCATTGTCTGCATGATCTTTCTTTCTTCCTTCGTCATGTCGCGGGTCGGGGACATGATGTCTTTATGCGCGCCGCTTTTAATGGTTTCAAACTTGATGCCGAGTTCATCGGCGAGCTTGGAATAATTGACGCTTTCCATGATGACGCCCAGTGAACCCGTGAGCGTTTCCGGTGAAGCATAGATTTTATCGGCGGCCGTTGAAATATAGTAGCCTCCCGAAGCCGCCATGGAGCCCATGGATACATAAATCGGTTTCTTCGTTTCTTTCTTTAGTTCTTCCAGTTTTTTATGTATTTCCGCGCTTTCGTACACGCCTCCGCCAGGGGAATTGATTTTCAGTACAATTCCTTTGACGCTTTTATCTTCTTTCGCACGCTCAACCTGTTTTAAAAATGATCTGTGATCATACCCGCCTGAGCTGAGCAGGCCAGCGGACCCGCCGTTATCCTCAATCGTGCCGTCCACTTCAAGCACGGCGATTTTACTGCCGGGGCTGCCCTTATCCAGTGTCACTTCTTCTGTGTCATCTGTCAGTGATGCAAAGTCAGACCCTGTATCTCCGATATTCTTCAGCACCCCGACGGTCACACTTGCAATGACTGATACGCCGAAAATGCCGAGCGCGATGACGAGCGCAATCCATCTTTTTGCATTCATTTGTTCTCCTCCTTTTCTGTCAATATTCGTACGTTCCCCCGTAAAAAAAGATTCATTTTTTTCATGAAGCGCTTTCCCTTAACGGATAAACAGGAAACATGTTACACTATTGCCACAGGTATTTTAACACAATACCTGCTGGGAGAAAAACGTAAATATGACAGCAAAGGGGAATGGGGATATGACCGATCTTCGCCGCAATGTTTATTTTTTCCACAAACAAAACAACGAAACAAAAGAACAAGTCAGCTCTTTGAAGCAGCTTGCTGAATCGCACGGTTTTACAGTTGCGGCTCAACCGGAGGATGCCGGAATTATCGCCAGCATCGGCAGCGACGGCTCATTTCTGCAAGCCGTCAGAAAAACCGGATTCCGTGATGACTGCCTGTATGTCGGCATCGCTAAAAAAGGGAAAGCCCATTTGTACTGTGATTTTCACAGCGATGAGCCTGAAAAAATGGCGGCCAGCATGACCGCGGAACAGCTTGAGGTCAGAAAATACCCGCTCATTCACGTCACGGTGGACGGCAGCAATCATTTTCACTGTTTAAACGAGGTTTCCATCCGTTCAAGCATTATTAAAACGTTTGTGATGGATGTGTTAATTGATGATCTTCATTTTGAGACATTCAGAGGAGACGGGATGATCATTTCCACCCCGACGGGCAGCACCGCCTACAATAAATCTGTTTCAGGCGCCGTTGTTGATCCTTTGATTTCCTGCATGCAGGTATCCGAACTGGCGTCGTTGAACAACAACACATACCGTACACTCGGATCTTCGTTTATTTTAAGCTCAGACCGGAAGCTGACACTGCAGGTGGTGCAAGACGGCAATGAGCATCCGATTATCGGGCTTGATAATGAAGCGCTCAGCACGCGGAATGTCAAAAAGGTTGAGATTAGACTATCCGATAAAAAAATCAAAACGGTGAAACTGAAAGACAACTCTTTCTGGGAAAAAGTAAAACGATCATTTTTATCATAAAAAAAGAGGACGGGCATCACTGCCTGTCCTCTTTTTCATATACGATACGGCCGCCGACGACAGTTTTGACAGCTTCCAATTCATGAAGCTTTTTCGGGTCCGTCCTGAACGGATCACCGCTGAGTACGGTAAAGTCGGCATCATAGCCGGGGGCGATCCGTCCGCGGCTATGTTCTTTATGGATGATGGCCGCGCTTCCCTCCGTGTAAAGCTGAATGGCTTCGTACACGGTCAGGCACTCTTTTTCATAATAGGCCGGACCTTCCGGGTGCTGCTTGCTCGTACGGAGCACAGCCGATTGAATGCCCAGAAGCGGATCGGCCGGTTCTATCGGGGCATCTGAACCTCCGGCGCACAACAGCCCTTTTGACAGCAGTGTTTTCCAGGCGAAAGCCGTTTTCATCCGCTCTTCTCCGAGCCTGTCAATCACCCACGGAAAATCACTGGCCACAAAATGCGGCTGAAGATCAAGTCCGATCGGCAGCCGGGCGGCTCTTTCAATCAATCCGTCATCTAATACTTGCGCATGAATGAGCCTGTCTAGCTGTCCGGGCTTTGCCGGGTATCTTTCGATAACATCCAGCACCTTTTCAAATGCAAGGTCGCCAATCGCGTGCACGGCGATCTCCATCCCTTTCTCTCTCGCTTTATAAACAAGAGCGGCAAGGGTTTCGTCATCATGCACCTGAACGCCGGAAACTGACGGATCATCGTGATAAGGCTTTTTCAATAGAGCGGTTCTGCCGCCGAGCGCGCCGTCAGCAAAAATTTTCATCGCTCCGTATTCCAGATAAGGTCCGGTCGATTTATCCAGAGCGCTCCAGCTGTCGACGGCTTCGTGATGAACGAGCAGATGGGCGCGAAAAGGATAAAGGCCGCTGCCGGTTAATGACTCGTACGCGGCAACGGGAACGGACGCGTCGCCGTAGTATGCCAGATCTTCTGAATGCCCGCCGGTCAGGCCTTTTGACCAGCAGTCCGTAATCGCCGTTTGAAGCGCGCGTTTGACATAGTGAAGTGAGACGGGCGGCAGGGCCTGTGTCACAAGCTCTTGGGCTTTATCCAGCAGAAGGCCTGTCGGACCGGTGCCATCCCGGACGATAATCCCGCCGTTTGGATCAGGTGTTTCGTTTGTAATTCCCGCCGCGCGCAATGCGGCCGAATTAACCGCCGCGGCGTGCCGGCATACCCGCTTCAGCAGGACGGGGCGGTCGGGAAAGAGCGGGTCAAGGTCATGCTTCGTGACGTAAACCGGCCGTTCAAACAGATTTTCATCCCAGCCTTCGCCGATCAGCCATTCGCCATCTTCCAATTCACGCTCTGCTTCTTTTGCGGCCCGCAGTATCGCTTCTTTTAACGTCAGCTGCGACAAATCGAGGCGAAGCTGTTTTTCCCCGTGTCCGATTAAATGCATATGACTGTCCGTAAACCCCGGGAACATGACAGCTCCATGTAAATCGATTTCCTCCGTATCAGGCGAACCGTATGTTCCTTGGAGCTCCCGGAAGCTGCCCGTCTGCCTGACGACGCCTTCTTCGGTATAAACGGCTTCAGTGACATGATTCTTGTCCAGCATTGTATAGATGGTGCCGCCGTGCCAAATCGCTTTCATCCCCGCTCACCCTTTATCCTGTATTATGCTTTTTTATCAGCCTTCAGCCGTTCTTCACGCTGTCTCAGCTCCACACGTCTGATTTTTGCGGACGCCGTTTTCGGCAGGCTTTCGACAAACTCAATTTCTCTCGGATATTTGTAAGGCGCCGTAATCGTTTTTACGTGGTTTTGCAGTTCTTTGACAAGTTCGTCACTGCGCTTTTCATCGTCTTGTAAAACGACATAAGCTTTTACGATTGAACCTCTGATTTCATCCGGGCTCGCCACGACGGCACATTCTTTCACTTCCGGATGCTTCACGAGCGCGTCCTCTACTTCAAAAGGCCCGATTGTATATCCGGAGCTGACGATGATGTCATCATTGCGGCTCTCAAACCAAAAGTAGCCGTCCTCGTCTTTTTTCGCGCGGTCTCCTGTAAGAAAGTAATCTCCGCGAATCTGCTTTTTCGTTCTTTCAGGATCTTTATAATATTCCTTGAATAAAGCCGGTGTGCTCAAATGCACGGCGATATCGCCCGTTTCGCCAGTTTCGCATATTTCGCCTTTATCGTTTATAATCTCCACTTGATTTCCAGGGGTCGGTTTGCCCATGCTTCCCGGCTTAATATCCATGTCCTTCAGGACGCCGACTAACAGGGTGCTCTCCGTTTGGCCGTATCCGTCTCTCACTTTAATGCCGAAATGCTTCCGGAATACGTCAATGACTTCCCGGTTTAATGGCTCACCCGCAGAAACTGCGCTGTGAAGGGCAGAAAGATCATATTTGTCCAACTCCTCCACTTTTGCCATCAGGCGGTATTCTGTCGGAGTACAGCAGAAGACATTTACTTGATGGCGCTCCAGCAGCTCTAAATACGTCTTGGCGTTGAATCTGCCGTGATAAATGACTCCTGTCGCGCCGCTTCCCAGAATTGCGAGCAGCGGGCTCCACACCCATTTCTGCCAGCCGGGCGCCGCGGTGGCCCACACTGTATCGTCTTCAGAAATATCCAGCCATGCACCGGCTGATGTTTTTAAATGGGCAAAGGCCCAGCCGTGTGTATGTACAACGCCTTTAGGCTGGCCGGTCGTGCCTGAAGTATAGGACAAAAACGCCATGTCTTCTCTTGTTGTATCAGCTGTTTGAAAACTGTCCCCGTCCGCTTCAATCGTTAGGAGGTTTTTCCAGCCGACATTATTTTCACCGATTGACAATGTCACCAGCTGCTCGGTATTCACCTCGTCAAACGCGTTTATAAATGAAGGATAAACGATAGCGCCTTTCACTTCGGCGTGTTTGATCCGATATTCAAGGTCTTTGGCGCGCAGCATTTCCGAGCAAGGAATGACGACCATCCCCGCTTTTAAGATCGCTAAATAAACGGCATACGCTTCAAGCACTCTCGGAACCATGACAATCAGCTTATCGCCTTTTTCAAATCCGAGACCTTTCAGGCGGGCTCCGATTTTATTCGTTTCTTCCATCAATTTTTCATACGTCCAGACTTTCTTGCCGCCTGTTTGATCTTCCCATATAAGCGCGTTCTTCTCTTTAGAACGGCTGAACTTTTCGATTTCATTTACAAGGTTATAGTTCTTTGGGGCGATTAAATCTTCTCGTTTTAACACGAACAACTCCTCACTTTCTTTCCCCATTATACATAAACATAGGCCATTACAATAAAAATATGCATAAATTGCTTCCCGCCTTCTATCTATACTCATGAAAAAAGAGCGGGGAATTCCCCGCTCTCTTAGCCATTATGTGAAGTTGTGATTAAAACTGCTGCTGGCTGCTTCCGCCCATGCTTTGCTGAGCAAAAGAGACAAGACGTTTTGTGATTTCTCCACCGACAGAACCGTTAGCGCGAGAAGTTGTTTCCGGTCCAAGGTTTACACCGAATTCAGAAGCGATTTCATACTTCATTTGGTCGATAGCTTGAGCAGCGCCTGGCACTAAAAGCTGGTTGCTGTTTCCGCTGTTTGATTGTTGTGACATGTGTATCACCTCCTTGTGAGTATAGAATGTGATAAAACACATGTCTTCATTCAAAAAAACTTTGGTAATTGTATACAGTTTTAAAACAGGCCGGCAAACTTATCGTGAGCTTCCTGCTCTGAGTAAACAGTGATGGTTTCGATGCCGGCAGCGGCCTCTGCAATCAGCGGTTCAAAATCAACGAAGCTTTCGAAGTGCTCGATTTTTTCTTTTTTCGGGCGTGTTTTCGGACTTGGCGGCGTAAAGATGGTGCAGCAGTCCTCAAACGGCTGAATGCTTGTTTCATAAGTGCCGATTTCTTTTGATTTCTCGATGATTTCTGTTTTGTCCATTCCGATTAAAGGGCGCAAAACCGGCGTTGCCGTCACGGCATTGATCGCATACATGCTTTCAAGCGTCTGGCTCGCTACCTGCCCGAGGCTTTCTCCCGTAATGATCGCGAGCGCTTTTCGTTCTTCTCTGATTCTGTCCGCGATTTGCAGCATAAGACGCCGCGTCGCCGTCATCGTATAGTTTTCCGGGATTTGTTTTTGGATGAGTTCCTGCGTCTTTGTAAACGGCACGATATGGAGTGTCATACTGCCGCCGAACTTTGCGAGGCATCCCGCGAGATCCATGACTTTCTGCTTTGCCCGTTCACTCGTATACGGCGGACTGAAGAAATGTACGGCTTCAACAGATAATCCCCGTTTCATCGCGTAAAAACCGGCGACCGGACTGTCAAAACCGCCGGAAAGCATCAGCATCGCTTTACCCGCGGAACCGACAGGAAGGCCTCCGGCGCCTTTTTCGTTACGAATAGTCAGGAATGTCGCTTCCTCCCTGATTTCAATCCGAAGCGGAATATCGGGATGTTTCACATCGACGGTTAATCCATCCGTGTTTTTCAAAATATGGCCGCCGATTTCAGCGTTCATCGCATTCGTATCTAATTCAAACTGCTTGTAAGCCCGTTTGGTCTCGACCTTAAACGTATTCCCCGGTTTATATTCGCCTTCTATCGCGGCTAAAGCCGTTTTTTTAATGTCTTCCAGCTTGCTTTCGCATTTAATTGCGAGACTAAAGCTTTGAATGCCGAATATATTCTTTAATAAGGAACAAATTTCCTCCGGGTTTTCTCCATTAAGTGTAATTGACATCCGGTCCCGGTTTGAAAAGTATTTTACTTTTTTATAATCCTTTAATACCAGGCGGATATTCTGTTTTAATCTTTCAATAAAACTGCGTCTGTTTTTTCCTTTTGTGGATATTTCACCAAAACGGATTAAAATATGATCGTAATTCATATGCTACCTCATCATTTTTTTTAGTTTTTGAACAGCCGGCGCCAGCGCGGCCATAAACGGCTCCGTGATGTCAGCCGTATGGCTGAAGTTCAGGCTGACTCTGATGCTGCTTGATGCAATCTGTTCGCCTTTATTCATTTGCAGAAGAACACGGCTCGGTTTGTGCTCTCTTGCCGAACATGCCGCGGTTGTGGAGACATATATTCCTTTTTCCTCAAGCATGTGCAGCAGCACTTCCGCCTTCACGCCCGGAACGGAAAAATTAATGATATGCGGCGCGCTGTTTTCGGCGGGAGTGTTGATGACGACCCCGTCCGTCCCGCTCAGCCTTTCCATGAGCGCATTCTTGGCAGCCTCCATGGAAGAAAGCCGCTCGTTCATGTCACGCGCGGAAAGATTGATCGCTTTCGCAAGGGAAACGGCGCCTGCCGTGTGTTCTGTTCCGGCGCGGACGCCTTTTTGCTGCGAGCCGCCCGTTATAAGCGGAATGAGCCGCGTTCCTTTTTTGACGATAAGCGCTCCGGTCCCTTTTAAGCCGTGAAACTTATGCCCTGAAACGGTGCAAAGGTCAATGCCCGCTTCTTCTATAGACAGAGGAACTTTATGAATACCCTGCACATGATCAACATGAAACAGAATATTCCGGTGCTGCTTCAAAAACCCGCCGATTTCCTTTACGGGCTGAATGGAGCCGACTTCGTTATTGACATGCATGACGCTGACGATTATCGTATCCGGCCTGATAGCCGATTTGACGTCTTTCAAAGAAACGAAGCCGTTTTGATCGGCCGGAAGATATGTGACTTCAAAGCCGAACAGCTCTGTCAGCTGATCAAGCGTCTCCGTCACAGAAGGATGCTCAATCGCCGAAGCAATGATATGTCTTCCTTTACTCATGTTTGCCCAGGCTGCTCCCTTTAACGCCGCGTTATTCGCTTCAGTCGCGCCTGATGTAAATACAATATCATAATTTTTTAAACGCAAGGTTTTTTTTATTTGCTGAGCGGCCGCTTCAAGGAGCTGTTCCGTCTCAGTTCCTAACTGGTGCAGAGACGAAGGGTTGCCGAAATAACGGCTGCTCGTCTGTTTATACACTTCCAAAACCTCTTCATACGGCTCGGTCGTTGAGCTGTTGTCTAAATATATCATTTTTTTTACTCCTTTAATGAAAACGGTACATCGTATGATATTTATGCTACCATAACAAAAGTAAATATAAATTCGCAATAAATCGAGTATTGACTTCTCTGTACATTGCCATATAATAAGTAATGTTCGTTTTGTTATATTATCTGACAATTAATTGACAGAATATTTCAACATAGTATTTAGGAGGATTTTTATGAAACACTCACTACCTGTCAAAGATACCGTTATTATCGGTTTCATGCTTTTCGCACTTTTTTTCGGGGCAGGAAATATGATATATCCGCCGGAGCTCGGGCAAGCGGCGGGGCATAATGTCTGGAAAGCGATGGGCGGTTTCTTACTGACCGGCGTAGGTCTGCCGCTTTTGGGTATTATCGCCATCGCATTAACGGGCAAAGACGCGAAAGGGCTTGCCGATAAAGCTCATCCGGTATTCGGGACTATTTTCACCGTTGTGCTTTATTTATCAATCGGGCCGCTTTTCGCGATTCCGAGAACCGGAACCGTTTCATATGAAATCGGTGCAGTTCCGTTTTTAAGCGGCATTCCGGAAAGATTATCTTTATTTGTTTTCACGTTGATCTTTTTTGCTATTACGTATTATTTAGCTCTTAATCCTTCCAAAATCGTTGACAGAGTCGGAAAGATTTTGACTCCTATTAAATTCGGTATTATTCTAATCATCGTCGTAAAAGCCATTGTCACTCCGATGGGCGGACTGGGCGCCGTACATCAGGCATATTCCGGAACGCCGGTGTTCAAAGGATTTTTGGAAGGCTATAAAACAATGGACGCGCTCGCCTCAATCGTCTTCGGCGTCGTTGTCGTCAACGCTGTTAAAAGCAGGGGCGTCACCCAGCGTAAAGCGCTCGCGGCCGCTTGTATTAAAGCGGGTCTGATTGCAGCGGCAGGTTTGACATTCATTTATTTATCTTTGGCCTATTTGGGAGCGACAAGCACGGACGCTGTAGGTCCGATCGGCGAAGGCGCAAAGATTTTATCAGCTTCATCAGATTACCTGTTCGGTTCACTGGGAAACATCGTTCTCGGCTCTGCCATCACCGTTGCGTGTTTAACGACAAGCATCGGGCTTGTCACATCTTGCGGCGAATATTTTTCAAAATTGATTCCTGCTTTATCATACAAAATGGTGGTTACGATTGTCACGCTGTTCAGTCTGGCGATTTCAAATTTCGGACTTGCTGAGATTATTGCATTTTCAGTTCCTATTTTATCAGCGATTTACCCGCTGGCGATTGTCATTATCGTCCTTTCCTTTATTGATAAAATCTTTAAGGAAAGACGGGAAGTCTATATCGCCTGCCTGATCGGAACGGGGCTGTTCAGTATCTTGGACGGTTTGAAGGCAGCAGGCATTCCGCTCGGATCATTAGATTCATTCTTAAACGCAAATCTTCCGCTTTACAGCATGGGAATCGGCTGGGTGCTTCCGGGCATTGCCGGAGCGATCATCGGCTGCATCATCACGTTTTTTACCAGCCCGCCCATCGAATTAAATAAAGCAAAATCGTAACATTCAGCGCTTGCGGCTTGACGTTTATCAGCCGCAGGCGCTTTTTATATTCCGTGAGAAACTAAAAAACTGCACCTCTGATTTCCATCAGGGTGCAGTTTTTGCTTATGCGTCTATGAAGCAGATTGATCAGCTTTAATTTTTTTCACGGCGCCGGGAGCTGCTTTTTCAACAGCATCTGCCGCCATCTCATAAGCTTCATTATAGCTGAAAGCGTAAAACAGCCGTTCCGCTTCTTTCAGCTGTTCGGATAAAATATGATTCTGGCTTCGGAAGCGGTTGCCGTACTGGATGATCCGCTCAATCAGCTTCACCTGAATCACAAGATCTTCCGCCTCTTCGCTGACTTCCTCAACCGCCTTTTCGGCTTCGGTCAGATGTTTGGCGGCTTCCTCCATATTCAGCGGCAGCACTTCCAATTGGCTGACGGTTTCTTCTATATGATGATTTGCCGTTTCGAGCTTGTCCTTGACTTGTTCAGGAATACCCGGCACGTTGCTTTTTTGCAGCATTCGGGCCGTGTCAGAAATGGTTTTCCGAAGATGCATCAGCGTTTCCCGCGCCTGCAGTTCTTCTTTTCTGAGCGCCTGCAGATTTTCACGGTATTCGGCATGTTCTTTCTGAGCCTCTTCCATCTGCTTTTCGATGGCCTCGACTTCTTCAATCAATAGAGAGTAAGCGACATGCTCACCATCAAGCTTTTCTCTCGCCTGCTCAAGGAGCCGGCCGATCGTTTCCAGTTGTTTTTCGAAGGCATGCTGTCTGCCGATTTCACCCGCCGTCAGCTGATAGCTTTCCTTGACGAGCTCCGTTTCGGTTTTTGTTCGGTCTTTTTCTTCCTCAAGCTTCTCATACGCGATGATCAGCTCAGGCATTTTGCTTAATACGGACTGTCCGGCTTCCACTTCGCCTTCCAGCTGGTCATACATCGATTGAATGGTTTCATCAATCAGCTGAAGAATGGCGGACGCTTCGTCGACATCCAATTCTTCCAAAAGCGCGTTTTCGGCCCGTTTCAATTGATTTGTGAGTGTATCCAGCTCTTTTTCGATTTGAATATGCTCTAATTTGTAGCCTTTTTCCGTCATTTCCCGGTAGCCGTCTTTCAGCTTGGCAATTTGGTTCGGCACGGTCTGTTTACAGTCCGCAAGCAGTTTCGGAACGTCATCTATGTATGTCTGAAGCTGATCCAGTCTGCGGTCCTGTTCAAGCAGCACTTTTCTCGCTTTGATGTAATTGCCGCTTTCCGTCTCTTCTTCGAACTCTTTTATGCCGCTCCAGATTTCGTCGAGATCCGTCTCCAGGCTGTTATAAAGCTCTCCGTAGAGATGGCTGTACGCCAGAAGGTTTTTTCGCGCTTTTGAATACCGCTCACGCACCTGTTCAATCTCTCCGCGGCTTTTTTCCTCGCTCGTCACAAGGTCGCTGATCTCACGCAGTATGCCTTCTATATTTGATTCGGCTGCAGTGAGAAGGTCGTCAATGTGGACAAGCACCTGATTCGCTTTTTTAAACCGGTATTTGTCGGCGTTCTCTTCGGCATCATAAAGGAGCTCTTCTACTTTCGGCAGATGGGCTGTGACAATTTCATCCCACTCTTCGCGCCATCTTTCAAAGAACTCTTCCGTCTCTCCGGTCATTTTCAGATGTTTGATCTTGGACATTTCTTCCACTATCGAACGGTTTAAAATTTCAATCTTCCATGACTCCAGCCGGTCAATTTCCGTATAAATTTTTTTCCTGAAAAAGTAGCCCGCCGCAAAGAGCGCGAGCAGTATAACCAATAATCCGATGACTAACTCCATAATGAGCCCCCTTGTTGTTCTCTTAATCTGTCAGGGTGTTTTATGTATTCAGAAAGATTTCAATATATGTATTGAGAAAATCTGTCGTTTTCATTGTTATTATGATACCATGTAACCAACATTTTTTGACCAGAAATCAAAAACTTTTTGCATAATTTCGGCAGGATTCTGCAATTTTTTAATGGAGTGACACAAATGGAAAAACGAGACGCTCATATCCACACGCCTTTTTGCCCTCACGGCTCGAAGGATGCGCTGAAACAATATGTCGAAAAGGCCCTGGAAAGAGGCTTTGACTCGATCACATTTACAGAGCACGCCCCCCTTCCTCCGTCATTTCAAGATCCCGTACCGCTTCAGGACAGCGCGATGGATCTCAGACAGATGGAGGTTTATTTGGAGCGGCTGTCACACCTGAAAAAGGAATACGATGGACAAATCAGCATTCTGACCGGGCTGGAAACCGATTTTATCACAGGGTATGAAGAGGAAACCGCGGCGTTTCTGAACACGTACGGCCCCTCACTGGATGACGGCATTTTATCCGTTCATTTTTTGAAGACCGGTCCGTCTTATATATGCCTGGATTTTGACGAGCACGCCTTTCAGCAGCTTGTCGCGCAATTCGGAAGCGTTGAAGCCGTATATGAACAATACTATGAAACTGTGTATTCTTCCATTGTAACACCGCTCGGCCCCTTTAAGCCAAAACGGGTCGGCCATATCACGCTCGTCAAAAAATTCGCGCGCCTTTTCCCTTACAGCATGTCACCTCAAATAAGAGAGCTTGCGGCCCGCTGTCTTGACGCCGTGAAAGAACACGGAATGGAGCTGGATGTGAATACATCCGGGCTCAGAAAGAAGTTTGCCGGGGAAGTATACATGGAGGATTGGATGGCTGAGACGGCGAAGCAAAAAAAAATCCCGCTCATATTCGGGTCGGACGCCCATCAAGCGGAAGATGTCGGCAGTTCCTACGAAACGTACAAAAGCATCATTACTTCATAAGCGCCGCATCAGGCCGTCGGAACACGCTTTTGATCCAGATCTTCATCTCTTCAAAATACCTTTTATAAAAGTACGGTTCATGAGGCTGCATATAGAGCACCTCCGTAATGTATTGGGGCTGAAGATACGGCATCATCAAGAGGGACTTCAACTGCAGAATAAAATGCGGCACGGGCAGCGTCAGCCGTCTGTGGCGTGACTGCCCTTCTTCAATCACCAGCTGGAAAATATATTTTTCTTTCATTAAGTAAGTAGACATAATTTCCCTGATCAGCACGGAATCAATCGTCACTTCCCGGTACACAAACCGCGTTAATTGACGGTTATCGTGCTGATAGGATAAAATATCGAAAATCACCCGCAGGATGCGTTCCTGCGCGTCTTCACCGTTCATACTGACGGCGGCTTTTTCCAGCGCTTCAGTATAGCCTTCGTAAAACTCGGAAACTAAATGTTCCATTAATCCGCCTTTCCCTTTAAAATAGTAGGAGATGTGCGCAACATTTACATCAGCTGACTTTGCGATTTCACGGACGGACGTGCCGGAATAACCTTTTTGGTTAAACAGCTGGACAGCGGCGTTAATAATTTTGTCTTTGGTGCTTACTTTCATACGGCTCACCCCTTTATGTGTAACAATTCAAGCAGAAAGGCGCCGTTCCTGTAAGAACTTCTCGACAAATGCCGGCAGAACGGCCGGAACTTTGTTTGATATTATAGAAAAAGTGAGGGTTTTCCATGTTTCATGTCGAAAAACAATCCGGAGATAAAGAAAAAAGTTATCAGCTTCTGCTTAAACAGCTCGAAGCCATGACAGAAGATGAAACGGATGCGATCGCAAATTACGCGAATGCGTCAGCGCTTTTATACCATTCATTACATGAAGTCAACTGGGCGGGGTTTTACTTCGCTAAAGAGGGCGAGCTCGTGCTCGGACCGTTTCAAGGACTTCCTGCCTGTGTGCGCATTCCGTTCGGCAGAGGCGTATGCGGCACTGCCTACTCTAATGGCGACGTGCAGCGGATTGCCGATGTGAATGCGTTCCCGGGACATATCGCCTGTGACGCGGCTTCCCAGTCAGAAATCGTCCTCCCGATCCGTGTAAACGGTGAAGTGATCGGTGTGCTGGACATTGACAGCCCCGTGAAAAACCGTTTTGATGAAACGGACGAAACCTATTTAGCAAAGTTTGTTGAAACGCTTGAAAAACGATTAGGATAAAAAAAGGAGCCCGGCCGGCAGGCCGGCTCCTTTTTTATGTCGTCGTACTGTTTTGATGGATGATCAGCCGGTTTTTGCCGTTCCGTTTGGCGATATAAAGCGCCTCATCCGCTTGCTGAACGAGCAATTTCAACGGCATCGGGCCGGTCTTTGACCAGCAGGAAACGCCGCAGGAAATCGTCACGCGCGGCTCGGTGTTTTCCCGGATGGCGCGAACCAGCCTTTTAGCGATGCGTTCTCCGGATGACACGTTGATATTCGGCAGATAGACAGCCAGCTCCTCGCCCCCCCACCTCGCAGCGACATCATGCTCACGAATATGGTTCTTCATAACGGAGGCCACCTGAATCAGGATCGAATCTCCCGTTTGATGACCGTATGTATCATTAATATTTTTGAAATTATCGATATCAACGAGGATGAATACACCCCGTTTATGAATTTTCATGCTGTATTGAATTTTCTCATCCAGATAGGTTCTTGAATACAGCTCCGTCAGCTGGTCTGTCTGAACAAGATGCTCAAGCCTGTCGCGCAGCATGGAGTTCGTGACCGCCAATGTCGCATGGTGAATGAGCGCTTGAAAAAGCTTATACATTTCAAAAGTAAAAGCATACAAATCCTTTTTCAATAAAATCGCGAACCCGAAGACGGTGTCATTTTCGATCATCGGCACCGCCATCAGCGAGCCGAAACCGTTTTCGCCGAATACAGTCTTTCCGCTGCCGATAAATACGCCCTTTTCTCCCTCGAAGAGCTTTTCTTTCACAATGCTGATATAGGGGTTCGCACGTTCTGTCTTAAAAAAAGCGGTATGTCCCGGAAGCAGATTTTGCGTCTCAAAATGATCAATATGAAAAAAAGCCACTTCTTCCGCATGAAACGATTGGGTCATAATGGCGGCGAGCTCCCGCATCGTATCAGTAAGTCTGAGGCGCTGATTCAGCTGGCGCGATGTTTCATTAATGAGCTCCAGATTCGCAATGCTTTTTTTCGATTGCTCATAGAGCTGCGCATTTTCAAATGCTTTTCCCGCTGCGCCCGCAAGCAGCAGCATTTCACTGAGAGTACTGCACGAAAGAACGGCATCCTGCAGCCCCTCCGTCTTCAGAACCCCGTAAGTCCCCTGCTGGCCTTTGATCGGCAGATAAGCAGATGACCTGCCTTTTCTGAGCAGTCTCCCCGATAAATAAACCTTCTGGGCAGACGGATCGGCATCTTTTCCGTCCATATGTAATTCTTTTGCGGGAAGCTGTCTGTCCGTATCCTGATCCTGCGTGATAAACAGTGAAAAACGGAAAGACCGGAAAGCCGTACTCAAACTTGCCTGCAGTTTTTCCAAAACCTCATTTTGGTCCAAAAGCGAATGGAACATTTCTGTCATTCTGTGAATTTTCCGCTGATGCTTCGTTTTGTCAAACAGCCCGCTTTGTCTCACAGATTGATTAATAAACTGAGTAACGATCTCAGGCAATGATTCCGGGATCGGCAGCCCGCCTTCCGAGCGCAGATAAAAGGATCTGCCGGACGTCTGATTCCTGATCATAAAACGGCCGTCACTCTCTTTCAGCGGAGCATAATGCGGTTCATCTTCTGTTTTTATGGTGAAACGTGTTGATTCTGCCGGTGAAAGGGTCAATGAAAGAGATGTAAAGCAGGATTCTAGAGCTGAGGCCAGCCATAACAGCGAGTCGGATAATGAGACGGATTCAGATTTCGTTAAGAAAAAAGAAAGCATTTTCTGATGAAAGGCCGTCACTTCATCAATTGTTTGTTTTTTCATTTTTATCACCTAAACATGTACTACTCATTTTTGTACATTATATCATAAACCGGCACTCTTCATGGAGAAATGGTTGACGGCGGCGGGGAAAAATCATATAATGTTCTTTGTGTGAAATATTGCAGCCTTTTTGTTCAGCTTCTGTGTTTGCATTTTGTTCCTTAGCTGTAAGGTGTATCGTGTAACTCTCTGCTGCTGGAGCGAGGATACATGAAAACAAAATGTGCACGGTCGGATCGAACAGACGGTTTTTATTTTCCACAAAATAAAACCAAAGGAGGAGTCACATTATGGCTCGCTATACAGGTCCATCTTGGAAACTGTCTCGCCGTTTAGGAATCTCTCTTAGCGGTACAGGTAAAGAATTAGAAAAACGCCCTTACGCACCAGGCCCCCACGGTCCGGGACAGCGTAAAAAACTATCAGAATACGGTTTGCAATTGCAAGAAAAGCAAAAACTTCGTCACATGTACGGTGTAAACGAACGTCAATTCCGCACATTGTTTGACAAAGCTGCAAAAATGACTGGTAAACACGGCGAAAACTTCATGATTCTTTTAGATGCACGTCTTGATAACGTTGTGTACAAGCTCGGTCTTGCGCGCACTCGCCGTCAAGCTCGCCAATTAGTTAACCACGGTCACATCCTTGTTGACGGAAGCCGCGTTGACATTCCGTCTTACCAAGTAAAACCTGGTCAAACAATCGGTGTTCGCGAAAAATCAAGAAACCTTTCTATCATCAAAGAATCTGTAGAAGTAAACAACTTCGTTCCTGAGTACCTTACTTTCGACGCTGAAAAGCTTGAAGGTACATTCACTCGTCTTCCAGAGCGCTCTGAGCTTGCTCCGGAAATTAACGAAGCGCTTATCGTTGAGTTCTACTCCCGTTAAGTAAAACGCTCTTTAAAGAGCATTGGATTAAACCCCGGACATGTTGTGAGGACAATGTTTCCGGGGTTTTTCTTTTGGGCTGTCAGAATAATGGGCAGATGCTCCCTCTCTTTATTAAAAAAGCCCCTGTCCGGGGCTTTTTTTATGTGCCTACTGGCTTTTCAGCTATATGTACATTAGAAACCCCCATTTGACAAGCAGAAGAAACTTTCCACATAATAAATCACCATACCTTACAAAAAGGAGAGACGAAATGAACAGCATCCCCTCTATCGTCAGCAAGCACAAAGCCTATTTTGCGGCGGGGCATACGAGACAGCTAGAAATGAGACTGAACATGCTGCAAAAGCTGAAACAAGCCATCAAAACACAAGAAGCCGATATAACAGCCGCTCTCTATCAGGATCTCCACAAATCCGAACAGGAGTCGTACACGACAGAAATCGGAATTGTACTGGAGGAAATCAGTTTTGTGATGAAGCGGCTGGGAAAATGGATCAAACCGAAACGAGTCAAAACGCCTCTGACTCACCTAGGCTCGAAAAGCATCATTATCCCTGAGCCATATGGAACCGTTTTGGTGATTGCGCCTTGGAATTATCCCTTGCAGCTGGCGCTTTCACCCTTGATTGGAGCCATTGCGGCCGGAAACACAGTCGTTCTTAAACCGTCAGAATACACGCCGGCGGTTTCCGCTGTTCTTTCCAAACTCATCAGCAGCGTTTTTCCGAGTGACTATGTCGCTATGGCGGAGGGCGGGCCCGACGTCAGCACTGTGTTATTACAGCAGCCCTTTGACTATATTTTCTTCACTGGAAGCGTTGCCGTGGGAAAAATCGTCATGGAGGCCGCCGCCAAACAATTAATTCCCGTTACCTTGGAGCTCGGCGGCAAAAGTCCCTGCATTGTCCATAAGGATGCTGATATACAGCTTGCCGCCAAACGCATCGTCTTCGGGAAATTTACAAATGCAGGGCAAACCTGCATCGCACCGGATTATTTATTTGTCCACCAAGATATCAAGACGAATCTCACAGAAGAAATGAAGCGTGCGATCAGTGAATTTTACGGCCCTCAGCCTGAACAAAATCCGCAGTACGGCAAAATCGTCAGTGAACGCCACTATCAGCGGCTGCTCAGCTTTCTGAATGATGGCGTCCCGCTTACAGGCGGACAATCTGATCCCGCTCATCATAAAATTGCGCCGACCATTCTCGAACAAGTGAGGGATGACTCTCCAGTGATGCAGGAGGAGATTTTCGGGCCAATTCTTCCGCTCTTTACATACCGTGATATCGGGGAAGTCATTGAGAAAGTCCAATCGCGCCCAAAGCCGCTCGCCCTGTATCTCTTCACAACAAACAAAGGAATCGAGCGAACTGTTTTAGAGAATCTGTCGTTTGGCGGCGGCTGTGTCAATGATACGTTAATGCACGTCGCGACACCGTATTTGCCATTCGGCGGCGTCGGGGAAAGCGGCATCGGCAGCTATCACGGATTTGACAGCTTTAACACGTTTACGCACAAAAAAAGCGTCGTCAAACAAACGAACCGCTTCGACTTCGCTTTCCGTTATCCTTCTTCCAAAAACGGGCTGCGAATGATTAGGAAAATACTTAAATAAAAAAGCGCAGAGTATCTGCGCTTTTTATAAATCCTCTATACACCAATTAATCGGTTCGCCTTCCAAATTAAACCTATTTTTAAAAGTTCAAATCGAAGTCTAATAGTAAAAATGGACCAACCCAACTGTAGGAAAGGTTAATCCTCATCACCCTGGTGAGTCCTATAATAATTTTCAGCAGTATAGATATTCCACTCCCAAAAATTTGCTCCTTGAGACAAGATATACCTATCTAAGAATATCTCAAAATTAAGTTGCATTGGTTCATACTCAATAAATCCGCGGAACCATAAATAGTTTGGATCTGTGGATATTTTGGTTTTGTCAATTAACAAATAACATCCGTCTAACAGATGTGCGACGGGAATAAACTGAGGCTCTAAAAAACCATTTTGCATATACTTTTCAATCTCTTCTACATTAAGAATATGCAAACCCCCACCCACATTCTCACCGTAAATCAACAAATCAAATATTCTGGCTCCGTTATGCAATTTTAAAAAGGTTTTATAATCTTCAGGAAGTGATACTTTTATTTTCTTCTCAAAACTCTCAATCTCCAGATCTGTTGCACCTTTAAAGAAAGTACATTCTGTTTCTAAAAGCGCTCCTTCATTCCCTAAAATTTTTAAGCGGCCTTTTTCATCAATTAATTCTTTTAGACCTTGGAGCGTTTTTTCAACAAAAACTGCCATTGAGCCACCTCTTACTTATTAATATTTACCCCACCAAGAATTTAATAGATTTTGGTGTACCTCGATCAGTTCTGCTATCCCAGTTGCTCTTTTATCGACAGATACAACCGGGAAATTTGCTTTAGCCAGTAAAGGCATTGTTTTTTTGCTGTGAGTATTTATTATCTCTGGATACGGCTTTGCTATTTTATTCGCAAGAGCAGGAGCCAATGTTCCAGTTGAAGTATCAGGAAGTGAACCATTCCAGCCGGCTACCGAAGTATGTTGGGACATAAAAAACTTTGTCTTTTTAGGATAATACGACTTTGAATATGATTTACCTGCTTTAATATCCTTCCCTAAAAATTCTCTATTATGGAGAAAAACCCTTCCATATTTTCCGCTATAAGTGTTACTTACGTATAATCGTTTGTTCCTCCTTCCCCGCCGCTTCTTTCCGGGTACCTCCTGTTGTGGCACTTTAAACAGATCGTTTTATGATTATCAAGATTAAATGCCACGCTTGGATCATCTCTTGATGTGTTGGTATTTGCCTGCGGTATTAATCCACGACAACGTCCTCACAACACAAATAGCCGTCCCTTATCAGAACGACTTTCCTTACTCGCTTCCAGCGTGCTGTATTATATATTCGTCACGTTGCCTTGCCATGCTTATTCCTTTTCTGATTTATCTGAACAGACTACACACGACAAGCAGAAGAACGTGAGCGAAATAACCCATAACGTCTCAAATTGAGCATAAATTGTTTCCATGCTCTATCTCCTTTACTCAACATAATAAAAGCTTCCATGAAAAGCGGCTTGGGCGTTGGCATCTTTTCAGCCGCACACCTCAGATTCTTTCCTAATTCCTAAAAGGCTTGACTAATTGTTTTCATGTGATCCCTCCAATCATATTCTTTCTAAACTGCCCCCGTACTCAGACCGTTAACCGCCAGTAGTATTTCTGAGATTTACCGGAAGCAGTTTAAAGAGAATATAAAAAAGCACCATCCCGTAGAATGATGCAAACTGTTCAATGCTTATCTTTAACTTCTTTTAACTCTTCCATTACCTCGTCTAATAACAACTTAAAACCCCGCAGCTGTTGATAATATTTCTTACTTACAATTGTAATAAAAATCCACAACCCAACCATAAGAACAAGCGTAAAGATGCTGAAATATATTAGTGACGAAGCTATTTTCTCTCCACCTTCAACAATAGCATTAAGGATGTCTCCAGGATTTATCTTATTTTCTTTATCCTTTTGTAACATAGTGTTGGAAAAACTATTAGTAGTATTGAAATAGAAAGTGAACATAACGACAAAGATACTAATTATTCCGGCAGTAACTGATGTAAGTATTGTAAAAGGAATAGTTTTGAGAGAACTTAAATCATTTGAAACACTGAGATTCGAATCTAATCTATTAACCATCAGTTTCAATTGGTCTTTACTGTGATCTCTTTTCAATGCTTCTTTAAAAATCTGTTGAATGGTCAAGTTTTCTTTGTATGGTTTCCCGTATCTTTTTTCTAGGTATTTCACTATTGCTTTTGTTTCCATCAAAGAATTGTTTTGCATATTATCACCTCAATCCCTTTTATCGGCAAAAGAGAGTGACAATGCAACTACTTGCGAAATTTGTCGAACAAAAGTTCTTTTCATAAATTAGTCTCAACCGTAAGACAAAAAATGCTTTTTTCTAAAATAAGTATTGGCACGTGTAATTAATACGTGTTGTAATATATATGAAGGGAGGGAAACATGAAGTCTTCAAGAGATATCATAAAGATACTTACAAAAGATGGGTGGTATTTAAAGCGGGTTGTTGGTAATCATCATCACTTTAAACATCCAACCAAACCGGGCACGGTAACAGTCCCACATCCAAAAAAGACTTCAAACCCAGCACACTAAATTCTATACTTAAACAACCCCCTTGTAAGGAGGTTTTATATATATGGCAAAGTATTTATTTCCGGCGATTTTTGATGCAGGAGAAAACGGAAGCGACGGCTACACAATTACCTTTCCCGATTTACCCGGCTGCATTTCAGAAGGCGAGAACGTGGATGATGCTATGAGCATGGCAAAAGATGCGCTCGAAGGCTTTCTATATGGCATGGAAGAAGGCGGCGAAGACATCCCTTCCCCCTCCGCTCCAAAATATATCAAAGTGCCGGCAACCGGTTTTGTTGTTATGGTAAGCGCCTGGACAGATATTGTCCGTGATGAAATGGAAAACAAAGCAGTGAAAAAGACACTTACTGTACCTAAATGGCTGGCGGAAGCAGCAGAAAAAGAAGGTGTCAACTTTTCGCAGCTTCTTCAATTTGCATTACGTGAGCGGCTTGGCATTAATAAAAGATCATCATAAAAAAGACAGCCTGTTAAGCTAAACAAAAAGGCTGTCATTTGCTCTATTTTTCATTTTTAAGAGGGATCGTTCAATATTCTTTTGGACGGTTCCTTTTTTTATATTGAGTAAAGCAGCTATTTCTTCATAAACATATTTTGCACAGCGTGCATGATAAAAATATCTTTCTCGGGGTCTGTCAGTACAGATAAAGATCGCTATTCTTTCCCTGTTCCAATCGCTTGCCTCTCCATCAGGGTCCTGAACGATTGCATATTCTTCCGGCAGCGCATCAATTAAACGCGGATCAGAAAGGATCGTTCTTTTATACGCATCCCTGCGATCAGCACCACGGTGGGCGCCGGGTTGTCTTCCGTTCTGCAGCCATTCGATTGTATTCAATGTCGCTTATCATGCCGCCAATAATCTTTTTATCGCTGTTTTGTTCAGCGGTTAAGAGACTGTCAGCAACCGCCCATAACTGCCGGTACATCTTTTTAACATGTTTCAATGCGCTTTTATATTCAATGATTAAATCTTGCATATGTTTCCTTCTGTTATTTCTCCTTAAATATGCCGCTCCTAGCTCGTTTCATCCTTTGCCAATTCCCCGACTCCCCCACTTTTGGGGAAAAGCCCTCAGATTGAACCCTACGCAATATTCAGCACTTCTTTATCGATGCTTCCCAAAAACAAAAAACGGACACCAATCAGAGCACAGTAATTCTGTACAATGATCATAGTCCAAAGGCTTGCTGTCTTGGACTTATTTAATTAAATCTTCTCCCAGTTCAGATTAAGAACTGGTTACAATAAACTCAATAAATTTAGTGATTAAATATAGTTTTATTTGAAAGAATGAACTTTTCCGTACTGAATGATTGGTTATCTTGTTTCCATTTCACTTGAACCGTTATCTTAGATCCTTTTAGATCAGATTCTTCTAAGCGTTCTAAAAATGAAAATGATTTTTCTTTAGCTGATCCATCGCTAAACGTACCACCTGAATAATCCTTCATAGGGATATCGCTGTTAAAATCTGAAGAATCAAGAAGTGCTTTATTATCTTTCATTATTGTTATGGATTCTATATAAGTTTTATCAGTTTTATCTTTATCGCCAATCCAAAGAATCTCCCCGCTAAACTCTTTTGGAGTATCTTCATTCTTTTTAAAGACTACTTCCCAGTTGTGATCCTTACTTTTACCTTCCCAGTTAGGATATTCGAGATTGTAATAGTTATAGATTTTTAATGAGAAAAACACTAGGAAAATGATCACCAATGCAGAAACTGTAAATAAAATGGGCTTTTTATACTCGTTCGTCATAAACAACCTCCAAAAAACGCATTGACTTGTCCTTTTAAAGTAATTACAGGATAATAGTACCACAATTCCAAAAAAGGAGAAACAAATGAAAAAATCGCATTGAGTCTTTTAGTAACATCAGTTTTGAGTTTTACTTTTCTTAATAATGCCTAAGCGGCTGAAGCCAGAAATGAGAATTTAATAAGCAAGGGGAAACTGAAGTACAACAGTACTTAAAATCATTCTGATCCTAACAAAAATTGAACGAGTTGCTGATGCGTGACTGGTTCTTCTTTTTTGTCTAAAAAACAAATTAGAGATGGATTATTGAATACTATCTATTATGATGTAAAAAGAGGAGTATTCTGTGTGCAAATATTCTTTTTGGTGCTTTCTGTCCAGTCTGTTTGACGGAGATTTATCGGATAGTATGCTGCAATCCAATTTAATTATCGTTCCTATTGCTTGCTATTGCGAGATATTGTTTTTATATTAAGGAATCACAAAGAAATAGGGACTCATCCTGCTTTCCAGAATTGTTTAATTGGATACAAGTCCAAGACGGAAAGCCTGTTGGCGCTGAGGAGGAGATAGCGTGGAAATAGGGAGCGTCTTATTATCAGAAAAAAAGCCATGTGCAGTATGCATAGAAGAAATAGCCTTCGTCCCTTTTAACGCGGGTGACCTTGCCATGATTTGTAATTATCTTTGTTTCCCTGTATGTGGGGAGCGGAGCCATCCTTGCAGCTCCATTGGATAGAATAACCGCAAAGTAACCGTACTGTGTCGTGTCTATGACAAGTTTATCTCTTTATATGATCTAAACTGATTAATCTCATACTGTTTCCTCCTTTAAATCCGTTGTTCGTATACCAACAAATAAGCGTTCATCCCGTCTTTAAATTTCTCTTGTAAATAAAAATTCAGCACCTCTTCCGAATCCTGCAGCCGCACCGTTTTTTTCTCGCACACCAAAAATTCGATCAGCAGGATAAGTGAGTAATAACTGTGAGTAATAATTGTATCGAAGCGCTGCCTCATACCATTCTCTAATCGTCAAATTGCCGCTCCCGGTTGACAAAAAGCCCGTACTCTTTGATGCGCGAGCCATGTGTCTTTTATTTCATTAATTAAGCAAGCTTAACATAAAATGTTGAGCAGCAAACTTTCCTCGCAAGAGAATAAAAAAGCACCCAATTCGGGTGCTTAAAATCGGCCTTCCTTCTTCCGTCACACCATACTCAGCTGGGGTTCAAATAATTCATAGTGAATGGATTCCGGCGGTGTATTGAATTCAGATATCAGCTTTTTCATTTCTTTAATGAACGACGGTGATCCGCACAGGTAAAAATCAGCATCTTTATCTGTCATCACTTCTTCTAACAGCTGTTTGTCAATCCGGCCTTCCCGAAAACGAATGTTTTCTGAACGGTCTTGTTCGGACGGCTCGCTGTAAATAAAGAGGGTGTCAACGGATGAGTGTTCCGCGGCTTCTTCAGCTTCATGCCGCAACGCATGATACTCTCCGCTCCTTGCCGCATGGATAAAGAGAACGTTTCGCTGCGGCTGAGTTTTGGCAACCGTCTTTAACATGCTGATCATCGGAGTAATTCCGACACCGGCACTGATGAGAACAAGATTCTTTTTGGAATCAGGGTCTAATACGAAATCCCCGGCCGGAGCGCTGATCTCAATTGAATCCTTTTCGTGTAATTGGTCATGCAGATATGAGGAAACAACCCCTTCTTTTTTAACGGAAATCCGGTAATAATCCTTACCGGACACGTCGGATAAGCTGTACTGGCGGATATGCGTATAGCCCGTGTCCGGAATGTATACTTTTACACTGATATACTGCCCTGCTTTGAATTCGGGGAGAACTTGTCCGTCTTCCGGTTTTAAATAAAACGACGTTATCTCCTTGCTTTCTTTTACCTTTTTATCAATTGTAAACGCTTTATAGTCTTTCCAGCCGCCTTTTTGCGTTTCCGCTTGTTCATACATGTCCTTCTCAATTCCGATAAAAGCGTCTGCAATGACGCCGTATGCTTTTTCCCATGCCTGAATGACCTCAGGAGCGGCCCCGTCTTTTAGCACATCCTTTATCGCGATTAACAAGTACTTTCCAACGATTGGGTAATGCTCGGGCTTAACACCGATACTCCGGTGCTTATGGCTGATTTGTTTGACGACGGGGACTATGTTTTCCAGCCGGTCAATATTGGCTGCGGCCGCGATCACAGCATTCGACAAGGCCGTACGCTGTGTTTTTTTCTTTTGATTTGTCTGATTAAAGATATTCAGCAGCTCAGGGTGATGCTGAAACAGCAGGTCATAAAATCGGCCTGTGATTTCTTCACCATGCTCTTCTAAGACCGGCACTGTGCTTTTAATGATTTCAATCGTTTTTTCATCGAGCATTCTGAAATCCCCCTAAAGATGTATGCATCTCGATTGACCTGAGAAAAGAATCGTTTTTGAATTCTTTTTTATAGATTTCCCCGCTCAAAAAGGGTTAACCGTTCCAATTTGAGGCGGATTCAGGAAAAACCAGAAAAACGAAATTGCATATGAAAAATTGTGGACTTGCCACGGTGTACTTGTCCGATGCAAAATCCTCCTTGTCAGCATTTAATAAAGTACGGGAGGTGAGATGAATGGGTAAAAAATCGAAAGTGTATTACTGTGACCCTAAGTATATTGTGACTGACAAGTATACTGACAAAGAAGTGGTTTACGTCCATCCCATCAAACACATTAACAGAGAGCATATCCGTTATGTTCCCCGCCACGTTTATCAGGAAGAAACAATTCACGAAGTCATTGATCCGGGAGATCCGGGGAAATGCGGGTGTAAAAAGAATAAAAAAAGACACAAAAAGTAATTGGTTCGATTTCTTGCCTTATCTCAGGTTAAACACGTAAGTTTCAGCAGACCTCCGTACCTTTTGGCTCTTCTTTTTCAGAGGAGTCTTTTTTCATAAGCAAATACGTTGTGAGGCGGGAATCTGCCTGATATTCTTGTCATATACAAATTCACAGGAGGCATGATGTATGAGCAAAAAAATCGCAGTTCTGATGACAGATCAATTTGAGGATATTGAATATACAAGCCCGGCGGAAGCATTTAAAGAAGCGGGCCACAGTGTGGTGACAATAGATTTGGAAGCAGGGAAAGAAGTGACGGGCAAGCACGGTGAGAAAGTAAAGATCGATCAAGCGATCTCAGACGCAGACGCCAAGGAATTCGATGCGTTATTGATTCCCGGAGGCTTTTCACCGGATCTTCTGCGCGGAGATGACCGCCCGGGTGAATTCACTAAAGCATTCGTGGAAAATCAGAAACCCGTTTTCGCAATCTGCCACGGCCCGCAGCTGCTGATTGATACCGACCTTCTTAAAGGAAAAGATATCACGGGATTCCGCAGCATCCGCAAAGACTTAATCAATGCCGGCGCACATTATAAAGATGAAGAAGTCGTCGTGAGCCATAACATCGTAACGAGCAGAACACCTGACGATTTGGAAGCCTTTAATCGTGAATCATTGAACCTGCTGAAATAAGAGAAAAAAGCACAGACCCGTTCAGTCTGTGCTTTTTTATGGACTCTTAAAGAAACACCGTTCGTTTAGACCTATTCTCCGGCCCATCCATAATAAGTAAAATAAAGAGAGGATGTTTTAAAACCCGACGGGAGGTTCACTTATGTGGATGATCATTTTGCTGCTTATCATTTTAATCGGTTTTACCGGTAATATCGTCTCGCTTTTGAGAGCGCAAAAACACGCATCTCAAAGAATAATTGAGCTTTTAGAAAAGCAAAGCCGAAAATAATTTGTTAGCGCTGTGTTACCCATAATAGTAATAATAATTCCGGCAGATTTCCTGAAATATGATTTGATGCCCTTTCTCGTTCGGATGAAGACCTTCTGACATGCACATGCTGCGGAAAGCGGGATTATACGGGTCGATGAGATCGGTATCAAACAGATCGGCATACGGGACAGAGAGGAGTGTGCAGGCTTCTTTTTGGGCTTTCACATAGTCAGCCAGCTTCAGGCCCAGTTTATTTTTATCAGTATCACGGCGGACGATTTTTCCTTTTGATATTTTTGCTTGTCTCGTTGGGGTCACCACAATGATGCTCGCGCCTTTATTTCCGCTCCGCAGCTGCTGGATCACTTGGCAGAAGCCTCCGTAAAATGTGGTGATATCCTTTTCATCTGTGCCGATGGGAATGTGGTTGCACCAATCATCATCTGTTCCCTGGACAATGATGACATCATGTCCCTTTGTTTTAAGCGCCTGCTGATAAATGTTATCGCTTCCGTTGTTGCTCATATTAACGCCGCTGACAGACAGATTGGTTATTTTAGCGTTTGTCCGGTCTTTCAGAATGTCACCAAAGCCGTATTCCGCACGCAGCCCCCGAGCGACGCTGTCACCTAAGATCGCGATTTTTGAAGCCTTCCGCAGCCTGCTTATGCTGATGAAGTCAACGCTGATATGCCCGCTGTCCGTGATATGCAAAAGCTTGCTGCTTATGTTTGGCAAAGAGACTGTCTTTCCTGCAGAGTTATAAAAATCCTCATTCAGCTTCATTCGGCGTCATCCCTTCCTTTTTATCCTCCGGCATCTTTTTTGACATAAAAAACGGACACGAACAAACAGCGCCATGTTGTCAGTTCAGTGTCCGCAGATGATGAATACCGGATCTTTTATGCAGTTCTCTTGCCATTATAGCAGATCCCCGTTACTTGTAACAGAGTCTGCAGTCAGCATTTAAAACAGCGTTTGCGGGTACGTTTTTGATGGGACCGTCTGCTGCGGGAACGGTGTGTCCGGTGATGCGTCCGTCTTCTGCTGCGGGAACGGTGTGTCCGGTGATGCGTCCGTCTTCTGCTGCGGGAGCGGTGTGTCCGGTGATGCGTCCGTCTTCTGCTGCGGGAGCGGTGTGTCCGGTGATGGCTCCGTCTTCTGCTGCGAGAACGGTGTGTCCGTTTTCTGCTGCGGGAACGGCGCGAACATTTTTTAGAAACCGGTTCTTGGTATAAATACTCCCCTAAACCTTCTCTTTCCGCAACGGCAACTCCATGTTCAATTTCTTTAACAGAAATAGCGTTCAATTCTGTTCACCTCCCTTTTTCTTTACAACATAACGTATGAAATGAACCCCTCACGTGTATAAGCTTCTCTCTCATATGAGCGAGAAATGGTCATTTACACAACAAAAAGACCCGTGTAGACGGGCCTTTCTGTAAAGAAGACATTTTGCCGGGAACAAACGCAAACATAAGATCGATTTATTTCTTCCTCTCGCTCTCCGGCTCGGGGTGAATCATTACCTGTGCTTGTTTGAATTCATTCGTAATATCTCTTTCAATGCGGTCACACAGGTCGTGCACGTCTTTAATCGTCACGTGAGATGCTACGACCAGGTGAAAATCAATATACTCCTGCGGGCCGGAGCGTCTTGTACGAAAATCATGAATTTCAATAAATTCCTGTTGAAATGTTTCAATAATCTTTAAAATTGTTTTTTCTTCCTCTTCCGACAAACGGGTATCAATCAGCGGCGGGAATGCTTCTTTCATTAACTTAAACGCTTCATATATGATATACACCGCCAGCACCATACCTATAATGGGATCAAGTATGTACCACTCCGTTAAGGTAACGACCAAAAGGCTTGCCGCTACGCCTAATGATGTGTACACGTCAGTCAGTAAATGCAGGGCATTTGATTTCATTGCCACGGAATTAACCTTTTCGGCTTCTCTTTTTACGAACTTCGAAACGATCAAATTAATGAGAGCCCCCGCAAGCATCACAACAATTCCCAATACAGGCAGATGAACCGGCGCGGGGTTGACCAGTTTTTGAACGCATTCATATATCATCCAAATCCCTGCCGCAAAAATCAGAATCGTCTCGATAGTCCCCGACAGATTCTCGACTTTTCCATGACCGTACGGATGCCCTGTATCAGCCGGCTTTTTTGAAATCTTGACGGAGATAAAGGCGATGAAGGCGGCGATCAAATCTAAAAAAGAATGAATAGCTTCAGAAAGTATCGCGACAGATCCGGTTATTATCCCCACCACTATTTTGAGCATGACGACCAGGGAATTGCTTATAACCGATAAAAAAGCGATTTTAGAGGTGTTTTCCACCGTGATCCTCCTCTTTTTAACTTCTTGAATTTATCGTATCAAACGGCATTCGTGTGGGTCTACGGCAACGTTTTTCACAAAAGCCATACATGTAACTGGCCATAAACTAAGTTGGAAAGCGACAAAACAGGTGCAACTTTCTTTCAGCACTCAAGTCCCATTGACAAGATATAACCGCTTACATTATAGTAGTTTCATGAATAACCACTACGGAGGATGTTTATGGAGGATGTTCTGAAAGAATTACAGAAATTTGGATTTTCTCAATATGAATGTAAAGCATATATCGGCTTGTTGAAACACTCGCCTGTTACCGGATATGAAATCAGCAAAAGGTCAGGCGTCCCCCGCTCAATGATCTATGAAGTATTGGGGAAATTAGTTGATAAAGGCGCTGTCCATATTGTGCCGTCTGATCCGGTTACATATGCCCCGCTGGCCGGAAAGGAATTAATCGACCGGCTCCGGCACGATTTCGAGAGTTCATTCGGCTACCTTGAGGAAAAGTTATTGGCACTGGAAAGCGAGCAGGAGATGAATGTCATCCGCCGCATCAGCACGAATGATCATGTCATCAATGAGATGAAGGATATGATTGAAAAAGCCGAGGAAGAGTTGTGGCTGTCTGTCTGGGAACAGCAGATTCCCTTTATTCAAGAAGCCGCTAACAAACGCGCCGCCGAAAAATTGCCCGTCTTTTCGATTGTGTTCGGCCCTCCGGAAGTGAAGCTCGGAAATACGACACATCATAATATGTCTCCTGAAGTGGCGGAGAAACGGATGGGCGGAAGATTAACGATAGCTGCCCGAGATAATAAAGAAGTCTTAATCGCCAATTTTTCTCCGCAGACGAATGCCTGGGCCATTAAATCAGAAGATCCCGCTCTCGTTCTCGTGGCTATGGAATATATGAGGCACGATCTGATGTTCGCGGAGCTTGTGAAAGAAGTAGGGGCTGAGAAAGTTGAAGGCCTGATGAAACAAAACCATTCGTTATTTCATGTCGTCACCGGAAATCGGTTCATATAAATGTGAACCGTATTTTCTTTGATTTTTTCATTAGTCGTTATCATTATAATCTCTATGAAAGGAGTATAAAAAATGATTAACACAGAAGTGCAAAAAACCGCCGTTTCCCGGGAAATGAACGATACGTTTTTACAGGGGGTGCGGGATTGTGTGCCTACGCTGCTGGGCTATATGAGCATCGGTTTTGCTTTCGGCATCGTTGGCGTTGCCTCTCATCTAAGCATTCTTGAAATTTGTTTGTTATCCTTGTGTGTCTATGCCGGCGCCGCCCAATTTATTATTTGCTCACTCCTTGTTTCCGGGAGTCCGATTTCCGCCATTATTTTAACGACGTTTATCGTCAATCTGCGGCACCTTCTGCTGAGCCTGACCATCGCGCCTTATTTCACGAAATACTCTTTGCTGAAAAATATCGGCTTCGGGGCTTTGCTTACTGACGAATCTTTCGGGGTAGCGGTGAACAAAGCGGCTCAGAACGGCAGGTTATACGATAAGTGGATGAACGGCCTCAATATAACCGCTTACATGTGCTGGGTTATTTCCTGCGTGATGGGCGGGCTTCTCGGACAATGGATATCTGATCCTTACGCGCTCGGCCTGGACTTTGCTTTGCCCGCTATGTTTGCGGCGCTGCTTGTGCTGCAATTGCAGTCGTCCGCTTCGGAAAAGCTGAAGCACAGCCTCTCCTTAATTCTCTATATGATCATTTTTATGGTCTTGTTATCGTATTTCGTCCCGTCACACATCGCGGTCATCGCCTCAACCGTGATTGTGGCAACGATCGGGGTGGTGACGGACAAATGAGCATCAGCACACAAATGATCTGGATTATACTCGGCTGCATGATTGTTACGCTCGTGCCGCGCATTGTTCCGTTTATATTTGTCCGGAACATTCAGATGCCTGAATTGGCTTTAAAATGGCTCTCCTTTATTCCGCTTTGCATTTTGACGGCTCTGGTAACGGAAAGCATGATTGTGAAAACAAACAGCGCTTTGACCTTTGATTGGCAAGCCATGATCGTTCTCATCCCGACATTGCTTTGCGCAATGCGGACAAAAAGCTTATCCATCACGGTCATCACAGGAGTCGTGCTGATGGCCGCCGTCAGGCTGATATGGTGACAATCAAAAGCCTCCATTCCGCAGAATGGAGGCTTTCCCTTTATGATGTCGGATTTTCTTCTTCCGTCTCTGATTCCTCGGCTTTGGCTTCGGCGTTTATGCTTTGCTGCTGTTCCCAATGATCCCGCTGCAATCTTTCTTTTGCAATGGTAAACATGAAATTCACGGCGCAGCACCCCTTCCCTGTTTTGCTTATACTATGTACTGTACTCATTTCCCCGTGCAGTATTCACAAAACATAAAAAAGCAGCCTGCCGCATTGAGCGGCCGGACTGCTTTTTATTTTCAGTACGTGATCAGGAAGTATTTTTTCTTTCCGCGGCGCAGTACGGTAAATTGATCTTCAATGCGGTCTTCCGCAGTCAGAAGATGCCCGATGTCCGTCTGGCGCTCGCCGTTAATGTAAACAGCTCCGTTTTGAATGTCTTCGCGGGCCTGCCGTTTTGAAGGCGACAATTTAGATTCCACAAGCACGTCTACTAAAGACAGTTCTTCAGAGCGGTCTTTTTCAAACGAAGGTACATCTTTAAATCCTACCTTGACGTCTTGAGCAGAAAGCTCTTTAATATTGCCGCTGAACAGCGCCTGGGAGATATGAACGGCCTGCTCAAGCGCTTCGCGGCCGTGTACAAGAACAGTCACCTCTTCAGCGAGACGTTTCTGCGCTTCTCTTTTCTCAGGAGCCGTCTCCGTTTTTTCAGCATAAGCTTCAATTTCCTCTTTTGATAAGAAAGTGAAGTATTTTAAGTATTTGACGACGTCGCGGTCATCTGTATTGATCCAGAACTGGTAGAATTCGTACGGCGATGTTTTTTCTTTATCAAGCCAAATGGCTCCGCCTTCCGTTTTGCCGAACTTCGTGCCGTCAGCTTTTGTGACGAGCGGAATGGTAAGACCGAAAGCTTTCGCCCCTTCTTCTTCAGATTTTCTGATCAGTTCAAGACCGGCCGTGATGTTGCCCCACTGGTCACTGCCTCCGATTTGGAGTTTGCAGTTCTTTTCTCTGTACAGATTCAGAAAATCGTAGGATTGCAGGATCATGTAGCTGAATTCCGTGTAAGAAATTCCGGTTTCAATCCTTGAGCTTACAGTATCTTTCGCAAGCATGTAGTTAATTCCGAAGTTCTTTCCGACGTCGCGGAGAAATTCAATGATGCTCAGCTTTCCGATCCAGTCAAAGTTGTTCGCTATGACAGCGGGGTTTTCTCCGGCCTCGAAATCTAAAAATCGGGAAAGCTGATTTTTAATTTTTTGCGACCATTCGACAACGATATCCTGAGTATTTAACGTACGTTCCGCTTTTTTGCCGCTCGGATCGCCGATCAGTCCCGTCGCGCCGCCTACAAGCGCAATCGGATGGTGGCCTGCAAGCTGGAAACGGCGCAGTGTCAATATCGGCAGAAGGTGTCCGATGTGCAGGCTGTCAGCCGTCGGGTCAAACCCTGAGTATAAACGGATTTTTTCTTCGTTCAGCTGTTTATTCAGTCCTTCTTCATCCGTCATTTGCTGGATTAAGCCGCGGAATGATAAATCCTCTAATAAGTTAGTCATTTTGTCTGCTCCTTTGTTTATGAAAATAAAAAACGCCCCTTCGTTTAAAACGAAGGGACGATATAATCGCGGTACCACCCTACTAATAAAAGCATAAAAAAGCTTTTATCACTCTTTTTGATAACGGACCGTGTCCGTTCTTTCACTACTGAAAGCCTTGGAAGGGCTTTGTTCGCAAAAGCGGTTCATGAGTGTATTCGGCATATCTTATGTGCTGATTTTCACCGGCCATCAGCTCTCTTGAACAATCAGATACCCTACTTGTCTCAATCAAAACCTTTTCGTATGAAGCTTACTCATTTTTAACATAAATAAGATACGATGTCAACGCCGTCTTTAATCTTCCATTGTGGACAGGTCGCCTGCCGGCAGGTTCAGCTCCCACGCCTTCAGCACACGTCTCATAATCTTTCCGCTCCTTGTTTTCGGAAGTTTATCTTTGAATTCAATTTCCCGCGGTGCTGCATGCGCGGCAAGCCCCTGTTTTACAAAGAGGCGAATGTCCTCCTTCAGCTGATCGGATGGCTCATGCCCTTCTCTGAGCGCGATAAACGCTTTAATAATTTCTCCCCGGACAGGGTCCGGCTTTCCGATGACGCCGGCTTCGGCAATCGCCGGATGTTCAACAAGTTTGCTTTCGACTTCAAACGGGCCGACGCGCTCGCCGGATGTCATGATGACATCATCGACTCTGCCTTGGAACCAGAAATAACCGTCTTCATCCATATAAGCAGAATCTCCGGAAACATACCAGCCGCCCGGCATGAAATAAGAATCATATTTCTCTTTGTTGTTCCAAATGGAATCCATCATCGACGGCCAGCCCTTTTTAATGGCGAGATTTCCCATTCGGTACGGCGGAAGCTCATTTCCCTGATTGTCAACGATCGCCGCTTCCACTCCCGGAATCGGTTTTCCCATTGAACCCGGCTTGATCTCCATGCAAGGATAATTGCAGATGAGCTGTCCGCCCGTTTCTGTCATCCACCACGTGTCGTGGATGCGCTTGCCGAATACTTTATGTCCCCACTTGATGACCTCGGGGTTCAAAGGTTCTCCGACACTCAGGACGTGACGAAGTGAAGTAAGGTCAAATTTGGATGCCATTTCATCTCCGGCCCCCATAAGCATTCTGAAAGCCGTCGGAGCGCTGTACCAGACGCTGACACCGAGCTTCTCAATCGTGCCGTACCAGTTTTCCGGACTGAATCTGCCGCCGACGATCACATTCGCCGCTCCGTTCAGCCACGGCGCAAATATCCCGTACACCGTCCCGGTCACCCAGCCCGGGTCCGCAGTGCACCAGTAAATATCGTCTTCTTTAAGATCAAGCACCCACTTGCCGGTCTGGTATTGCTGAATCATGGCTTCATGAACGTGGAGCACACCTTTGGGCGTTCCGGTAGATCCTGATGTGTAGTGAAGCAGGTAGCCGTCTCTTCTGTCCATCCATTCAATATCAAGTCTCGTGCTTTCTCCCTCAGCCGCTTTATCATAATGGATGATTTTATCTCCCGCTTCTTTGCTGCCGCCGACAATGAAAATATGCTCGAGGTCGGGCAGGCTGTCCGCCGGAATCCGTCCGGCCAGTTCAGGTGTCGTCACGACAACCCTCGCCTGGCTGTTCAAGAGGCGGTCTTTGACGGCGCCTTCCATAAACGCTTCAAATAAAGGGCCGGCGATCGCACCGATTTTAATTGCGCCGAGCATGATAAAGTAAAGCTCCGGCGAACGCGGCATGAAAATAAAAACGCGGTCCCCTTTTTCCACGTTTCCATACCGTCTCAGTACATTTCCCGCCCGGTTCGATTCCTCCATCATTTCTTTAAATGTGTATTTTTCATCCCGGTTCGCGTCCTTGTAATACAGCGCTACTTTGTTTTTTCGAAATGATTCGGCATGACGGTCAATCGCTTCATACGCGGCATTCAGCTTTCCCGTCTGATGCCAGGAAAACTCCGCTTCGACCTCTTTCCAATCGAAGCTGCGGTACGTTTCCTCATAATTTCGCAGATGATAATTCCCCTTTTCCGCCGGCAACGCTTTCAAATTCATGCAACATCCCCCTTTGCTTATCTATAGACTAATTATAGTAGATGTTCACAGTTTTCTCAATTTTTAAAATATAAATTACAACACTATTGAAAACGCTTTATATTTTGTTATGCTTAAAAGAGATGTGTTTTTATTAAGAACCGACAGGCGGTGAATCAGTGAAACATCATAAAACGTACCATTCTTCATCAATTCAGACAGCAGCCGGCCCTCTTTTAGTAGAAGGGCCCGTACCTCCAGAGGACCTAGCACAGTATGAGTTTCATGAAGGCCTGACAGCCTTTCGCCTTCCTCATGAACAGCACAAAGCGTTAATCGAGATCGCCGGGCTTCCTGAAGGTCGGATCATTATCGCCAGGGACGGACAGACGATTATCGGCTATGTGACGTATTTATATCCTGATCCGCTTGAACGGTGGTCTGACGGAAATATGGAAGACCTCCTTGAACTCGGGGCGATCGAGGTCGCTCCCGGCTACAGGGGCTGTTCTGTCGGAAAAACGCTGCTGACAGTCAGCATGATGGATGAACAGATGGAACGGTACATCATCATGACGACGGAATATTACTGGCATTGGGATTTAAAAGGAATGAAAAAAGATGTGTGGGAATACAGAAAGATCATGGAAAAGATGATGAATGCCGGGGGTCTTGTCTGGTTCGCAACGGATGAACCGGAAATCAGCTCTCATCCGGCCAATTGTCTGATGGCCCGCATCGGCAGGCACGTCAGTCAGGAGTCAATTGAACAGTTCGACAGGCTTCGTTTTTATCAGCGATTTATGTATTGACTGACATACAAAGGGGATAAAAAGATGATTGCAGAACAAATCATGAAACGGGACGTCATCACCGTCTCAAAACACGACTCCATTGAAACAGCCGTCCGTAAAATGAAGGCATATCATATCCGCCATCTCCCTGTCATCGACGACGAGCTGCACGTCATCGGTATTGTCACAGACAGAGACATTAAACAGGCCGGCCCCGGCAGCTTTGAACAAAAGGAACGCGGCGTGTTTCTGACAAACAAAGTGGAGACCATTATGAAGCGGAATGTCATCTGCGCTCATCCGCTTGACTTTGTGGAAGAAATATCCGCTTCCTTTTATGAGCACGGCATCGGCTGTCTGCCGATTACGGTAAACCATAAGCTGACGGGCATTTTAACGAAAACTGACGTGCTCCGGACTTTCGTCAGCCTGACAGGCGCGGCCCAGCCGGGATCACAGGTGGAAATCCTGGTGACGGATATGACAAAAAGCCTTGCTGATCTCAGCTGCATGTGCCGTGATCTTCAGCTGCAAATCCTGAGTGTGCTCGTCTATCCCCATGATTCCGCCGGGTCGAACATTCTCGTCTTCCGGGTGAAGACGATGAATCCGCTCCCTTTTATCCGTGCCGTTCAAGAAGCCGGATACAATGTCTTATGGCCGAAACATTTGAGGGATCAGCCATGAGAGACAGCGTTTTTGTTTACTCGCCTTCTTATCAGACGTATCAATTTCATCAGGATCATCCGTTCAATCAGCAGCGCGTGCTTTTAACATACGATCTGCTTCAGGCGGCGGACGCGTTTGACGAGGGAGACATCGTCACTCCGCGCACGGCCGCTAAAGAAGAGCTGGCTCTCGTTCATACGGAGGATTATATACAGGCGGTGGAACTAGCGGGTGCGGGCCGGCTCCCTGCCGCAGAAGGAGAAAGCTACGGTCTCGGAACGGAAGACACCCCCGTTTTTGCCGGCATGCATGAAGCCGCGTCACTTCTGGTGGGCGGCACCTTAACAGCGGCTGATTATGTCATGACGGGACAAGCCAGGCACGCCTGCAATTTAGGAGGCGGCCTTCACCACGGCTTCCGCGGCAGAGCCTCAGGCTTTTGTATCTATAATGACAGCGCCGTGGCCATCCAATACATCCAGAAGAACTACGGGGCAAAAGTGTTATACATTGATACAGACGCCCATCACGGCGACGGCGTTCAATTTACGTTTTACGACAGGTCTGATGTCTGCACTGTTTCTTTTCACGAGACCGGGCGTTATTTATTTCCCGGGACGGGACAGGTACTGGAAAAAGGAAGCGGGCAAGGCTACGGCTATTCTTTTAACATTCCGCTGGATGCTTTCACAGAGGACGATTCCTTTCTTCACGCTTACAATACGGCCGCCTCAGAAATCGCGGCTTTTTTTAAGCCGGATGTGATTCTTACCCAAAACGGTGCAGACGCCCATTATTACGACCCATTGACACACCTGTCCAATACAATCTCCATTTATCAGGAGATCCCGCGGCTCGCTCATTCATTAGCCCATCAATATTGCAGCGGCAGATGGATCGCGGTCGGCGGCGGCGGATACGATATTTGGAGAGTCGTCCCGAGAGCATGGAGCCGCATTTGGCTTGAGATGAAAGGGATTGATCCCGGGGAGTGCATACCGCAGAAATGGATCGATAAATGGCAAAAGCACTCCCCATGCACGTTGCCCGCTTTTTGGAGTGATCCTGAACAATTATATCCTCCGATTCCCCGCAAAGAAGAAATTTCAGAAAAAAATGCCCAAACCGTGGAAAAAGCACTTTTTGCCATCCGGTCTGAGCAGCGGTATAAAACAAAATAAAAAACGACCTTATGAGGAGGTCGTTTTTTTGATCACAATTTCTACACGGCGGTTTTCTTTCATATGTCCGGGACTTTTGTTGTCCTTCATAGGTTTCGTATCCGCATACCCGGCAGAGATAAACCGTTTGGCGGAAAAGTCTTCATTCGCGGTAAAATACCGGATCACACTCGCCGCTCTTGCAGACGACAGCTCCCAATTTGACGGAAATTGATAGGTGGAAATCCGGCGGCTGTCCGTATGGCCTTCTACCTGTATGTCATTCGGAATTGTCTTTAAAAGCACCGCGATCTGATGCAGAACCGGCTCGGCGTTTTTCAGCACATCCGCTTTTCCTGTCTGAAACAGAACGGCCTCCTGCAGCACAAGAACCACTCCGCGCTCATCGCGCTTCGCCGTCAATTTCGAACTCAAATGATGCGCTTTTATGTATGTCTTCACGTTTTGTAACAGCAAATCCTGTTCTTTATTTTCGTTTGCTTTGTCTGATGACGCCGATTCACCCCCGCTGCCGTTTGTATGAATCGATGAAACGGCAGATTGAAATTTTTCCGCGTCTATTTGCGACATCGAAAAAAGCAATATAAAGAACACGAGAATGAGCGTGATCAAGTCAGCGAACGTCACCATCCATCTCGGTGAACCGCCGGAATGTTCCGATTTGTTTCTTCTTTCAAAACGCTCTTTTCTAAGCTTCATGGACAGCGCCCTTTTTCTTGTTCGCAGGCTGTCCTTTACGCCAGTCTTCTCTTGAGCTGAAGACAACGAGCTGACTTTCGAGATTGCGGGGATTTTTGCCCGATTGGATGCCGACAACCCCTTCGATCATGACCTGTTTGATGAAAATTTCACTTTCCGTTTTTTCTTCAAGCTTTGCCGCGATTGGGATAAACACCAAGTTGGCAAGCAGCGCTCCGTACAGCGTCGTCAATAGCGCAACGGCCATGTTCGGTCCGAGGGTATGCGGGTCATTTAAGTTTTTGAGCATGAGAACGAGCCCGACGAGCGTCCCGATCATTCCCCAGGCGGGTGCGAAATCACCGGCTTTTTCAAAAACGCGTCTTCCTTTTCTGTGTCTTTCTTCCATCGCGGCGATCTCAGAATCCATCACCAGCCGGATCGTTTCCTCGTCCCAGCCGTCAATTGCAAGCAAAAGCCCTTTTTTTAAAAACGGATCCTTGATCTCACGCGCCTGGTCATCCAGAGACAGAAGCCCCTGCCTGCGCGCCTGCTCCGAAAGGCTGACAAATACTCTGACAAGCTCTTTCACATTGTCATCCTGACGGGAGAATACCTGTTTCAGAACAGAAGGGGTTTTCTTTAAATCCCTCGGCGGAAAACTGATAAAGATCGCCGCAGCAAGGCCGCCTGTGACGATTAAAAAAGAAGTCAAATCTAAAAATGAACTGATTCCCGCCAGTCCCGTCCCTGACAGAATACCGATTGCGACAATAATACAGCCTAACATAAAGCCAACGGGCGTCAGATAATCAAAACGTTTCATATCTTCTCCTTACTCAAGTAAAAAAGCAAGATTCCACCCCTCAGAGTGAAGCTTGCTTTTCCGTTTTTTTATGACTTGGTTGATTGTCTTAATTCGATGCGGTGAGGCAATTCGACGATATGCTCTTCAACCGGCTCTTTGTTCATCAGTTTTGTCAAAAGTCTCATCGCCACGGCGCCGATATCGTACGTAGGCTGCACGACTGTTGAAAGCTGAGGGCGGACCATCAGGCTCAATCTCGTATTGTCAAAACCGATAATATCAAGATCATCAGGAATCGAAAGACCTTGATCTTGGGCCGCATGGATAATGCCGAGGGCCATTTCATCCGTCGCAGAAAGAATCGCCGTCGGTTTCCGGTCAAGGCCCATCAAGCTTTGAAGCGCCTCCATACCGGAATCATAGGTGTAATCGCCTTCCGCTACGAATTGCTCGTTAAACGGAATCGCCGCTTCTTCAAGCGCCAGTTTGTACCCTTGCAGTTTTTTCGAACGGTTGATCGGCTCTTGCATCGGTCCGGAGACGAATGCAATATCGCGATGCCCTTTATCAATGAAAAGCTTAACGGCATCATAAATCGCCTGTTCATAATCAATGGCGACAGAAGGCGTCTCGCCCTGTTCTTCCACTGATGCCGCCAAGACGATCGGCACAGGAGAGCGCTTAAATTCTTCGACATGCTCGTCCGTAATGTTGCCGCCCATAAATACGATACCGTCCACTTGTTTGCCAAGCATCGTATTTAACAGATGCAGTTCTTTCTCAAGATTTTGGTCCGAGTTGCTTAATATAATATTATATTTGTACATCGTCGCGATATCTTCAATTCCACGCGCAAGTTCAGAGTAGAAAATGCTTGAGATATCAGGGATGATGACGCCGACCGTTGTCGTTTTTTTGCTTGCAAGCCCTCTTGCCACCGCGTTCGGGCGGTAGCCGAGCCGGTCAATGGCTTCCAATACTTTTTTTCTGGTCGTCGGTTTTACATTCGGGTTGCCGTTCACGACGCGGGAAACAGTCGCCATACTGACATTTGCTTCTCTGGCCACATCGTATATCGTAATGTTGCTCACTGAAACCACTCCTTTTACTGGATACACTTATCCTTATCTATAGCATAAACACTTTATGTAAAGAAATGTCGTACGATTTCGCATTCTGTCGTTTATGATTGTAAGCGTAAGTCAGTAGTGTACATTATTTTTCATTATTCATCAAATTTAAATATCTCTCATGAAATTATACGCGTTTTTCCCAGTGATGAAAACGTTCACTTTCATTTTATAATTAAATAAAATGAAGATACGAAAAAAAAGCCGCGCGAGGCGGCCTTTAAAGAGCGGAACGTTGTATTATGCTTTTACTTTCAGCATTGGCTTTAATTCGTTCAGCCATTTCTCGAATTCAGGTATATCCATCTGCTGCGCAGAGTCTGAAAGGGCAACGGAAGGATCAGGGTGAACTTCGGCCATCACGCCGTCAGCGCCGATCGCAAGCGCCGCTTTTGCTGTCGGAAGCAGGAGATCGCGGCGGCCTGTTGAGTGTGTGACGTCAACAAACACCGGCAAGTGAGTTTCCTGTTTCAAAATCGGCACGGCAGAAATGTCGAGTGTGTTTCTCGTTGCCGTTTCGTACGTTCTGATTCCGCGCTCACAAAGAATGATTTGGTCGTTTCCTTGTGACATGATGTATTCAGCTGCATTGATGAACTCTGAAATTGTTGCGGCAAGACCGCGTTTTAACAATACCGGCTTTTTAACGGAGCCGGCCGCTTTCAGCAATTCAAAGTTTTGCATGTTCCGCGCGCCGATCTGAATGACGTCAATGTAATCAATCGCTTGCTCAATGTGTGCGGGCGTTACGATTTCACTGATCACCGCGAGGTCATATTCATCAGCGACGCGTTTAAGAATTTGCAGGCCTTCTACGCCGAGACCTTGGAAATCATACGGACTTGTGCGGGGTTTAAACGCGCCCCCGCGCAGGATTTTAATGCCTTGTTTTTTCGCTGCGGCCGCTACTTCGGCAACCTGCTCATAGCTTTCTACGGCACAAGGTCCGACGATGAATCTCTGATCGCCGTCACCGATTTTTTCACCTTTTATGTCAACGATCGTATCTTCTGCTTTTTTCTTCCGGGAGACGAGCAACGCTTTGCTGTGGTCCTCTTCTTGAAGTTCAAGTCCGGCTTTGAAAATTTCTTTGAAAATATGCTGGATCGTTGAGTTTTCAAATGGGCCGTCATTGCTTTCAATTATGCGGTTAAGCATTGTACGCTCTCTGACAGGGTCAAATCGGTTGACACCCTGTGCTTCCTTTGCTTTACCGATTTCTTTTACAACGGCTCCGCGTTCATTAATTAATTTAAGGATTTCTAAGTTTAGTGCGTCTGCCTGCTGTCTTAGGCTCTCTAATTCCTTGTTGCTCATCTTTTTCATCCCTTCTATGCTATGTTTTATTTTAATGGTTAACATGCATCTTACTACAGTTATGCGAAAATAGGAATATGAAATAATAAATTTTTTCACATTCGGCTTTATCACAAAAACGCTTTTAAGCTTTTATGCGTTGAAGCGGTATATATTGATATCCTACATGATCCGGCTGAAATGATCAATAGTTTTTTTCAAAAAAAAAACCGCCGGTATCAACCGGCGGCCAGCAATTATGAAAGGTGCTGCTCTATTGCGTTTTTTGTGATTTGTGAATGAGACGCGTGCCATTTCACTTCGCCGTTTGCAATGACGAATACTTGCGGACTTTCATGTTTCACGCCGTATGTCTCGGCGATATAGTTTGAAAGCGGCCGGCTGTCCTGCACCTGCAGGTAATAAGAAGGCACTTCCGAATGCGCCGATGCAAAGGCGTCAAACTCCTGAAACGCGGCTTGGCTGATCGGGCAGGTTGTGCTGTGTTTCAAAAACACGAGCGTGTTTTCTTTCTCAGCGGCATTTTTGAACTCTTCTTCAGACGATATCAGCTGTTTTGTCATGTCGGTTATCTCTCCTTATTGAAGATCAGCGATTTGCCTGACCGGCTTTTTCCCCGGCGTCTTCCGCTTCGGCCTTGATGCTTTGGGCCGTGTCCTGCATTTCGCTTCTCGTCTCTTCGGCTTTCTCGGTTAGTGTGCTCTTAGAACGGTCTTTTAAATCCTTCACTTTATTCATAATCTGGCCTGACTGATCAGCTACCAGCTGGGTGATATTAGATGTTTTGTCCTTGGCGATGCTGACATATTGAGAGCCTTTTTCTTTCGCGTCGGCCGTCATTCTGTCCGTCTTATCCTTTAACGCAGAAGCCTGACTGCCGAGATCGTCGCGCAGCTCCTTACCTGATTTAGGCGCCAGAAACAACGCCGTTGTCGCGCCGATAATTCCCCCGATCAGCGTTCCGATTAAAAAATCCTTACTATTGATTCCATCTTTGCTCATTATGATTCCTCCTTAGTGGATTTTTCTTATGATTAAAGCGATGTTTTTTTCTTTTGCTTCCACTTGTCCCATATTTCCATAGCGGCCTGGCTCCAGGTGACAACCTGACTGATCTTATCCTGATTCTCTCTTACAGAGGCCGTAACGGAACCTGCTGCCTGCTTTATGGATGTATTAAACTGCTGGACGGAAGTTCCCACTTCCTGGACAGCATGGACAACCGTATTTAATTTCTCTGATTTTTCCTGAATGTCTTCCGCGAGACGGTTTGTCTTATGTAACAGCTCGGTTGTCTCTGCGGTAATGCCTTTCATCTGCCCTTCAAGGCCGTCTAAAGTCGATGCTACGTTTGTTAAGGTCATCTGCACGGACTTTAATGTTTTGGACAGATAGATGACGAGGATGAGAAATGCAACGGCAATGAGTGCGACGCTTAAGTAAAGAATGATGATCATCTAATACCTCCTTAATGCAGGATATAGTGGTATATACCCAATTCTTAAAATGATAAACATATATGAAAGATCTGTATGTATACTATTTCTCCGTTTCTCGGTAAATCCCTTTGCAGCACGCACAAAAAAGCAGTGAGAGCCCCACTGCTTTTTCGTTACGCTATGACGTTTTCATAGGCTCTCATATATTTTTGAATGTCTCCGGCGCCCATGAAGATCAGCACTGCGCCTTCATGCGCTTTTAACACGGATGTGTCATTTTCTTCAATGAGTTCTGCATTATCGATTTTTTCCTGAAGATCCGTGATCGTGAGCTTGCCGACGTTCTCGCGGGCAGAACCGAAAATGTCACACAGATACACGCGATCGGCCGCGCTTAAGCTTTCTGCGAATTCATCCAAGAATGATTGCGTCCGTGTAAACGTATGCGGCTGAAATACCGCGATGATTTCACGTTCGGGATATTTTTGGCGCGCCGCCTCAATCGTGACTTTGATTTCAGTCGGATGGTGGGCGTAGTCGTCGATCAGCACCTGGCTGCCGATCACTTTTTCATTGAATCTGCGTTTGACGCCGCCGAATGATTCAAGTCCGAGCTTAATCATGTTCACGTCTATCTCTTCATAGTGGCAGAGCGCAATGACCGCTAAGGAATTGAGGACATTGTGATGGCCGTATGCCGGGATGTAGAACGTATCGTAAAACGTATTGCGGACAAAGACGTCAAATGTCGTGCCTTCCGTATTTTTTACGATGTTTCTCGCTTGAAAATCGTTTTCTTCTCCCGTGCCGTAATAAACGACAGGCACATTGGCGTGAATTTTCGGCAGGTACTCGTCATCACCGCAGGCAATGATGCCTTTGTTGACTTGAAGCGCCATGTTTTGGAAAGCATCAAACACATCGTCAATGTTGGCGAAATAATCAGGGTGGTCAAAATCAATATTCGTCATAATCGCATAATCAGGCTGATAGCTTAAGAAATGACGGCGGTACTCGCAAGCTTCAAATACAAAGTATTCGCTGCTTTCATTTCCTCTGCCCGTTCCGTCCCCGATAAGAAACGAAGTCGGCTTCGCCTGCTGCATCACGTGTGCCAAGAGGCCCGTTGTGGACGTCTTGCCGTGTGCGCCCGTTACCGCGACACTTGTATATTTTTTCATATATTCAGCTAAAAATTTATGATATCTGATGACAGGAATCCCTTCAGCGAGCGCCTTTGCGATTTCCGGATGAGAATCAGGGAATGCGTTTCCGGCGATTACCGTTAAGCCGGGTTTGATGTTATCGGCGCTGAACGGATAGATCGGGATATTTCTTTTTTCAAGGGCAGCCTGAGTGAAAATCTGCTTCTCGATATCCGATCCCTGCACCTGATACCCTGTATCATGCAGGATTTGAGCAAGCGGGCTCATACCTGTCCCTTTTATTCCAACAAAATGATAAACAGTCATAATCGTACCTCCAACAAACGTCTATCTGTTCCCCAGTATATGACGCTCATTTCATTTTGCGACCGCCGCGGGCAAAAAGCCCGCACAGCGGCGCTTCCATTTATTTTTACGTTATCGTCAGTATCTGTAACTTTCTTTTTGATTAAACCTGCCGCATGATATTTCAGCGCGTGACAGTGATGCAGTTTTGATGGTCCATCCACTATCATACCATGTTTGTGAGAAAAATGAACGATATTCTTATTCTTGAGCAATGTCAGCGGCCGTAATCAGCACTTCACGGGGCTTGCTGCCCTTCGCTTCTGAGATCATGCCCTCGGCTTCCATCATGTCAATCAGCCTTGCGGCGCGGTTATAACCGATTCGGAACCTTCTTTGAAGGCTTGAGGTGCTGGCACTGTTTTGCTCCACGACGAATTGGCACGCCTCAGGAAACAGTTCGTCTTCTTCCTTGAGGGCAGTTCCCTGCCTGATCAGTTCTTCCTGTTCAAACAAATAAGAAGGCGGCAGCTGCTTTCTGACATGAGAGACGACGCGGTCAATTTCTCTGTCGGATACAAAGTTGCCTTGCAGGCGCACCGGTTTTCCGGTACCGTTTTCCCAGTACAGCATGTCGCCTTTTCCGAGCAGCTTTTCCGCTCCCGCCATGTCGATGATCGTTCTGGAATCTACCTGGCTTGAGACGGAGAATGCAATCCTCGTCGGTATGTTTGCCTTAATCATTCCGGTAATGACATCGACAGACGGACGCTGTGTCGCGACAAGCAGATGAATGCCGCAGGCTCTCGCTTTCTGCGCGATTCTGGCAATGCTTTCTTCCACATCGTTCGGCGCGACCATCATTAAATCGGCAAGCTCATCAATAACCACTACGAGGTACGGGAGCTTTTCGCCTGTCTTATGATCGGCGGTTAATTCATTAAAGCGGCCGATATCTCTCACACCCGAATGGGCAAACAGTTCATATCGCCGTTCCATCTCTTCCACAACCCATTTTAACGCGGCGGTCGCGGCTTTGGCGTCCGTGATGACGGGGCTGACCAAATGCGGAATTTGGTTATAAGGCGCAAGCTCGACCATTTTCGGATCAATCAGAAGCATTTTGACATCACTCGGATCCGCCTTATAAAGCAGACTGACCAAAATGGTATTGATGCAGACGCTTTTTCCCGATCCTGTCGCACCCGCTATCAACCCGTGCGGCATCTTTTTCAAATCAATGACGACCGGGTTTCCGGAAATATCGACACCGAGCGCGGCTGTAAGCGGAGACGGATTCGTCCTGAAAGCGGCGCTTCTGATCATCTGCCTTAAATCGACGACTTTGCTTACACGGTTCGGAACTTCAATGCCGATCGTGTTTTTACCGGGGATCGGCGCCTCAATCCGAATATCCTTGGCAGACAGGCTCAGTTTAATATCATCTGCTAAGTTTGTAATTTTGTTCACTTTCACTCCGGGCTCAGGATGCACTTCAAAACGTGTGACGGACGGGCCTTGTGTGACATGAACGACTTGGGCGCGCACATTAAAGTTTTTCAGTGTAACGTTTAAAAGCTCGCGCTGTTCTTCAATCCACGATTGGTCGTCATGTCTTTGCGCCGGCGGTACGTCCAGAAGCGACAGATTCGGAAAGACATAGCTCGCTCCGCCCTCCGGCGTCTTCGTCTGCTTGTGTTTATCGCTTTTAAGCATCATGACGTTAAACGGAACATTGCGCTCTTTCGGCCGCTCCGCTTTTCTCACAGTCTGAGGCTGTCCGGGATACTCCGTTTTTTCTTCGGCAGGCCGGGACGGAGCATCGGCCGTCTCGATGCTTGCAGGTTCAGGCTCGGGCTCTGAATGCCGCGTGACTTCATTGTACTCAGGCTGAGAGTCTGCTTCCTGTTTCGCGTCGGTTTCAGCTGATTCGGGCTTGTCTTCAGACTGCGGCTGAACTTCCTCATCGTATCCGGGTTCTGTGTATGTATACACCGGTTCTTCTGCGGTTTCAAAAGGCGGTGCTTTTTCCGGCTCAGGCTCCTGATATTCCTCCTGCGGCGCCGCTTGTTCCTCTGTGTTGTCAGCCGTTCGGGATGCTTCATACTCAGGCTCTTCAATAGGCTGCGGGCGGGTTTGTTCATGCTCTTGTTCTTCTGTAAAGCCGGCAGATTCCGCGCTTTCCGTGTGCTCCCGCTCTTCAGCCTGCTGCGGTTCTGGTGCTGCAAACACTTGCTCTTTTGCATTCTCAGCCTCGGTGTGAAGCTCCTCTTTTTTAACGGCCTGGATTTCTTCCGTTTCTTGTTTCACAAACGGGTCTGGCCGGTCATTCGTCTGTTTTGTTATGCCGGATGTTGTGAAGACGGGCTCTTTTTCCGTTTCCTGACGGGCTTTTGTCGGAACAAATTGCTCCTCTGACAGCAGTGTTACGTTCTCTTCACGCCGCTTTTCGGATATAGGCGCTTTTTTTATGCTGTGCTGAGATTGAAAGCCGTAAACCGGTGAAGGAATGGATGACGGTTTAAAGGGCTTTTTCACCGTTTCAGGCTCTTTATGTGTATGCTGTTTCCGCTCGGTTTGCTCCTTCCCGGCGGCATAATCCCGGGACGGCTGGCGGCGTTCGTGCCTTTCCCGCTGTCTTTGGTTTTGCTCCGTTCGCTTATAGCCGTCCGGAACGACGGGGAAGCGGAAATTCCCTTTCGGATATTCGTAATATATTTTAGGATCTTCCATGCGCGTGAATTTGCCTTCTGGCTGATCCGGTATCTGCTGTTTCGGGATTTGGGCATGCGTGTTTGGTTCACGTTCATGCTCTTCTTCTTTTTCACCTAAAAATAAGTCAAAAAATTTATTCAGCCAACTCATGTTTAATCACTCTCTAACTCCCTTTTTAGTAGTCTGGGACGATATTAGTATACCATTGCCGGGCGGCTCAGAAAAGATTAAGCTCCCAACTGAAGAAAGCCGTTAAGCAGGCCTGCTTAACGGCTTTCTCTCACATCATTCGATTCTGTGCGCTTATTTATGGGAGTTAGAATTGAAATGCTTCGCCGGCCTCGCGGCTGTCTTCAAGAACAAGAATCCCTTTTTCCGCCGGCGCATCCGGCAAAGCGAGTTCTTTCGCGGAGCAGATCATGCCGCTTGACGGAACGCCTCTTAATTCAGCGTCTTTAATCACAAGTCCGCTCGGCATTACCGCGCCGACTTTAGCGACGACGACTTTTTGCCCTTTGTCCACGTTCGGCGCGCCGCAAACGATTTGAAGGGTTTCCTCTCCCACATTCACTTGGCAGATATTCAGTTTATCCGCATTCGGATGTTTTTCTTTCGATTCAACGTGACCGACAACAAATTTCGGAGAAAGGTCAACCGTCAGCGTTTCTGAGACGCCGTTTCTGTTCAGTATTTCATTCACATCCTGAACGAATGTCTCAGACAAAGCGACGGGGCCGTTGTCCTCAATCTGTAAGTAAGAAGACACGTTAAAAATGTTAAAGCCCGTCGTTTCTTTTGTTTCTTTGTTAAAGATTCTGACGACATCGCCTTCTCTTTCATAGCCGATTTCTTCGCGTGCTGCATCTTTAAGAGAGATCAGAAGCGTATCTCCCACACCTTCTTTATTGTAAAAAGCGTTCATAAGAAAAATCCTTTCTAATCCTTTTTCGGCCGGCTTTTCGCCATGATAAACACAGGTTCCAGTCTGCCTTCATTATACAGAAATGAAAGGGCCGTAATCGGCACCGTGCCGCTTGCAAAGAAGCTCATGGACATTTGCCCTAAAATATCATAACCCGATTCATTTCGAATGTCAGCAAGTATTAATACATCCTGGTGCGGGATTGAAATCGCCAATTCGCCTTCAGCGGCCTGCTTGTATTCATGAAGAATCGAATCATTGAGAATCCGGCTGGCGTCATAGCCGTCATTCGCCCTGAAAAAATAAAAATAATTGTCCGCAACCGTATCCTGTTTCACGACCGAAGGAAGAGAGCGGAGATTGAATGACGCCGTCTCCCTGATGCGTTCTTTTGTCCAGTTTTCTTTCTCGAGCATCCGGCTGTCAATTAAGCGGTACGTCTTACCGAGGTCAAGCGCGTAGTAGATTCTTGTTTCGGCCGTATGGTCATCATACACGAGCGGAATGCCGTCGCTCGTTTGATCGGGAAATGATGTGGAGCGGATGACCGGATAGATTCCGGCTTCCTTTCCGGACATCTCCTGTCCGCTGCCTTCCATCGCCTCCATTGCTTCTGACACATAGTAGACGATTTCGTCGATCGCTTCTTCTTTTTTCGTCTCCCACTTCGCAATGATCGGCGGGAGCTCCAATGTGATGCCTTTTTTGGTCGTTTGATCCTCAACACGGAGGGTGTCTTTTTCTCTGTCAAAAAAGAAGGATCGGTTCTCGTGCTGCAGGCGCTGTTTTAATAAATCCGCCAGCTTCCTTGAGGTCATTTTCAAAGCCCGTGGCCTCCTTTATGCTTTAGCAAGGGAATCGGTTAAAAATTGCTCAATTTCTTCTTTTGTTTTACGGTCTTTGCTGACGAAGCGGTTCACTTCTTTTCCTCCGTTAAACACAACAAAGCTCGGAATGCCGTAAATTTCCCATTCCGCGCATGTATCAATAAATTGATCGCGGTCTACGTAGTAATAAGTGAATTCAGGAAAGTCCGCTTCCAGCTCAGGGAGAAACGGCTCCACAAAGCGGCAGTCCGGGCACCAATCCGCTGAAAACATAAATACCGCCCAATCGTCTTGTACCGCTTTTTGCAATTCTTCCGTGCTTTCAATCTTTTTCATTGTCATTCCTCCATCTGGATTATGAGTTTTTTATATGCTGATGTTTGTCCAATTGGATCATACCAGACTGTGTACGGCAAGACCAACTATATGCAATATCATTATCATATTTCATTTGCATTATCAAGCAAGTTTCGTTTACCATTTTGCTTGTAGCCGTACGAAAATCTGAATATGTACATAAGGAGGGGCAAAAGATGCAGTTTGTCGTGTATTTAGCGGGTGAAATCCACAGTGAGTGGCGGGATGAGCTCAAACAAAAAGCAACAGCGCTGGACCTGCCGATTACGTTTGTCGGCCCGATGGAAAACCATGAACGCTCAGACAATATCGGAGAAGAGATTATGGGCGTGCAGCCCGATTCTGTTTTAAAAGACGCCAGAGCTTCTGATATCAACAATTTCCGTACAGAAGTGCTGATGGAAAAAGCCGATTTTGTAATCGCCCTGTTTGGCGAGAAATATAAACAGTGGAATACCGCGATGGATGCTTCTTATGCCATCGCAAAAGGAAAGCCGCTCATTCTCATCCGTCCGAAAGAGCTGCATCACCCGCTGAAAGAGCTTTCCGGAAAAGCGAATATCACGGTCGAAACCGTCAATCAAGCGATGAAAGCACTCTCTTATTTATTTGAAATAGAATAAGCAGGCCGCCTTTATGCGGTCCTGCTTATTTTTTTACACATTTTCTCTGATCGTTTCGACCGTCTGTTTGTCACTCGCCATGACCAGCTTAATGAGCATTTCTTTCGCCGCGGCATAATCATCGACATGGATGATAGCGGCATTTGTATGAATGTATCTTGAACAAATGCCGATGACGGCAGACGGAACCCCGCTGTTTGATATGTGGACCCGTCCGGCATCCGTTCCCCCGCCTGAAGCGAAATATTGATAAGGGATATTGTGCGTTTCCGCCATATCAAGGACGAACTCTCTCATCCCGCGGTGCATGACCGTCGTTCTGTCAAGAATGCGGAGCAGCACCCCCTCGCCGAGACGGCCGAACAGCTCCTTATCGCCGCTCATATCATTTGCCGGGCTGGCATCAAGCGCGAAGAAGAGATCGGGCTGAATCATATTGGCCGCTGTCTGCGCCCCTCTCAGGCCGACTTCCTCCTGAACGGTGGCCCCGGCGTACAGATTGTTCGGCAACTCTTTTCCGTGCAGCTCTTTTAATAGTTCAATGCTTAACCCGCAGCCGTAGCGGTTATCCCACGCTTTGGACAATATTTTCTTCTCGTTGGCCATCGGGGTGAACGGGCAGACCGGCACGACCTGCTGTCCCGGTCTGATCCCCATTCTGACCGCGTCCTCTCTGTCATCGGCACCGATATCAATCATCATATTTTTGATCTCCATCGGCTTTGCGCGCTGGGCATCCGTTAAAATGTGGGGCGGGATGCTTGAGATGACGCCGATAATCGGTCCGTTATCCGTCTGCACCTCGACGCGCTGGGCAAGCAGCACCTGACTCCACCAGCCGCCGAGCGTCTGAAATCTCAGCATGCCGTTATCCGTAATCTGCGTTACCATAAACCCGACTTCGTCCATATGGCCGGCTACCATAACGGTCGGCGCATCTTCAGCGCCGCGCCTTACTCCGAAAACACTTCCGAGTCTGTCCTGCACGATGTCATCCGCATATTTCGCAAGCTCCCGTTTCATAAAGGAGCGGACCTGATGTTCATTTCCCGGTGCGCCGGGAAGCTGCGTCAGCGTCCGGAAAAGCGTTTTCGTTTCCTCATTCATATTTTCCCCTCATTTCTATGTAATGCTTTTATTTTATTAGAAAAACAACCGTTTTCCAAGCGCTCAAATTGAATGGGCTGGAAAACCGCCGCTTTACTTAACACCGTCTGGCATCTTCTGTATAATAAAAACTACGACATAATTGGAGGTGCTTCATATTGAAATTACGTCATTTTCTCTTAGGTGCAGGAGTCGGATTATGCGCTGCCATCGCAGTGAAAAAGTATGCGATGAAACCTTATATCTCTTCAGAAAAAGCGCTCCGTATCGTGAAAGCGGCTTTTAAACAGCGCGGGCCGATAGACGGATCATGGATTTACACAGAGCCCGAGCCCTACCAGGTAAACGGAGAAACCATCCAGGTATACAAAACCGGCGTGACACGTTCGGCATTCGGCGAACTGGAGCAATATGAAGTTATGGTCAATGCAAAAACAGGCCAGATTGTCGATGTCATTGATTCTGTCGCCTCATAATTCGGACAAGCAAAAAATAAAGCCCAAAACCATCAGCGTTTTGGGCTTTATTCGGTTACATCGGCCGAATTCGTTTATATACGGGGTGCCACATCGCATCCTGCACCGTTTGAATCAGATCCTCGGGTTCCATTTCCGCTACACCGTCCTGAATGGCCGCTTTCGCTACGGCTACCGCCACAGTTGCCGATACCGTCCTGAGATCCTCCACTTTCGGAAGCATCGGCGCCCCCGGCTTGCCGACGTCCACCATACCGGCGATGGCATTCGCGCAGGCAACGAACATATTGTCCGTAATGAGCCTTGCTTTTGTCACAATCGTGCCGAGTCCGAGTCCCGGGAATACGAGCGCGTTGTTCGCCTGTCCGATATGGTAGGTAACGCCGTTATACGCGACAGGCGGGAATGGACTTCCCGTCGTGACAAGCGCGCGGCCTTCCGTCCATTTAATTAAATCTTCAGGTTTTGCTTCTGATAATGTGGTCGGGTTTGACATCGGCAAAATAGCGGGCCGTTTGACATGTGAGGCCATTTCTTTGACGATTTCTTCCGTAAATGCGCCTGATACAGTGGATGTGCCGATCAGAATCGTCGGCTTGGCCTGACGCACCGTCTCCGCCAGATCAATTGATCCGCCTTCACCGCTGCGGCCGTACTCTTTCACTTCATCAGCAGAGCGCGCGTACGGAACCTGAAAATCACGCAAGTCCTTCATATCATCCGTTAACAATCCGTTTCTGTCGATACACCAAAAATGGCTGTAGGATTCATCTTCGCTTAATCCGTCATGCACCATGGCTTCGCGCAGCTGCTCAGCAATTCCGATACCGGCCGTTCCCGCACCGAAGACGACGACTTTATGCTCTTTTAAAGGCACTTTTGATGCTTTCGCACACGCTAAAACAGCTGCAAGCGATACTGCGCCCGTTCCTTGAATGTCATCATTAAACGTACAGACTTTATCTTTATACCGTTTCAATATGCCGCGGGCGTTAGCCGTACCGAAATCTTCCCAATGAAGCAGCGCATTCGGGAATGTTTCCCGGGCAAGCGAGACATACTCATCAATAAAGCGGTCATATTTCTCGCCGCGCACTCTTGAATGCTGGTTTCCGACATACAGCGGGTCATTTAAGAGGCTTTCCTGATTTGTCCCCGCGTCCAACACGACCGCAAGCACTCGTGACGGATCAATTCCGGCCGCCGCCGTATACACCGCAAGTTTTCCGACAGAAATGGCGATGCCGCCGACGCCCCAGTCACCGATTCCCAGAATGCCCTCGGCATCTGTGGCAACGATTAAGTCAATGTTTTCATTTTTTCCGAACTGCTGAAATGCGGCGCGCATTCCTTCAGGGTCATCTATTGACAAATACAGACCGCGGGGTTTTCTGTACTCATGGCTGTAACGCTGGATCGCGGTGCCGACGGTCGGCGTATAGACGATCGGCAGCATTTCGCCTAAATGATCATTTAACAGCCTGTAAAATAACGTTTCATTCCGATCATGGAGAGCGGTCAAGTAGACATTTTTGCTCAGCTCATCAGGCTGCGAACTGAATTGTTCATAGGCCCGCCTCGCCTGCTCTTCGATTGTCAATACTTTCGGCGGCAGAAACCCCTCGAGTCCGAGTTCCTTTCTTTCCTCCTGTGTAAAGGCCACCCCTTTATTTAAAAAAGGCGTAGAAAGTACTTCTAATCCGCGCAGAGTTGTTTTGATTTCTCCATCTTTCGTCACTTGAAATTGATTCACCTGTCTCTTCCTTTCAAAGCAATTTGTCTTAGGTTTGCTTTTATTCCCGAAATTCATACAGGTAAATCATCGATCCGCCTATTTTTTCTCCCGTCTGACAGATGCAGCCACTTCGCCGTCTTCTCCCCATTTTACCGCTCTGTAAATCGCGTCGTGATAGAAAATCAGCCAGGCGTCTTTTTCTGCCGCGAACGTCTGCCATTTCTGCTTTTGCGGAATAGAGGTCATCGGATAATCATCATAGGCCAGCACCCATAACGGATTTTTATGCGCGTTCGTCGGCATCAGGTCGGCAAAATGCACAGCCGTTTCCCCTTCGTCTTCTAAGACGATGACGCTGTGGCCGTCGCTGTGGCCGCCGGTGTGGTGCATCGTAATGCCTTCTGTCAGCTGATACTCGTTCTCAAAGGTTTCGACCTGATCTTGTACCGCCTCCCAATTTTCTCTCCAATATGTATTTTTCGATCTGATATTAGGGTTTCTCATTTCGCGCCACTCTGTCGCAGAAGTGATAATGCGGGCATTCGGGAAAACAGAGACAAGCTCCTCTCCGCTGTATTCCGTCAGGCCGCATGCATGGTCAAAATGAAGATGGGTCATCGCGGCAATATGAATGTCCTCACAGGAAAGCCCGAGTTCACGAAGAGATTGTTTCAGATTGGATTCCTGTGTTACGCCGTAATTCCTTTTTTGTTTATCAGAGAATTTCCCTCGGCCGATACCCGCGTCAACCATTATATTCAGGCCGTTTTTTCTGATCAAAATCGGGTCTGTTCTTAATTCAATCTGGTTTTTGTCATTTACGGGGTATTTTCTCGACCATAAAGGCTTCGGGACAACGCCGAACATCGCTCCTCCGTCCATATGCGTTACACCGCCGTCCAGCCATGTTAATGAAATATTCCCAATATTCAATGTCTCCATCTTGATCCCTCCTGATGTAATGGTAGCAAATGGCGGCATAAAAAAACAGACTCCCGCATCAGAGTCTGTCTTTTGTTCTCCATTCAACTTCGGCCCGGTAAATCGGCTGGCCGAGCGCGGAGAATTTTTCTTCGTATTCTGTCATAATATTGCCCTTCGGATCGCTGTTGTGCAGATCAAGGCTGACTTCCGTCAGAAGCAGGCCGTATTCGGAAAAGCTTTTCAGAGAGTATTCGAATAAACCGCGGTTATCGGTTTTAAAATGAATCTCACCTGTTTCGCCCATCACTTCTTCGTATTTTTTCAAGAACGTTTTAAATGTTAAACGGCGCTTTTCGTGACGGTTTTTCGGCCACGGGTCAGAAAAGTTTAAATATACGCGCTTGATTTCTCCCCGTTCAAATACGTCATTCAGTGTTTCCGCGTCTATATTTAACAAACGGACATTGTGAGCCTCGCTGTCCTTTACTTTTTGAACGGCAGTGACGATGACGCTTTTAAACAGCTCAATTCCGATATAGTTGATATCCGGATTCTGCTTGGCCATTCCTGAAATGAACTGCCCTTTTCCCGTACCGACTTCAATATGGATCGGGTTGTCATTGCCAAAGACCGTGTTCCATCGCCCTTTATACTGGGCCGGATCACTGATGGCGATGTCAGCGTTTTCTGCCAGAAAATCATTCGCCCAAGGTTTATGGCGCATTCTCATATGATTGACACCTCTATCTATAATTTCGAGTAACAACATACCATGAAACATAAAGAGCCGCAAGCGCCTTTTAAAGGCGCCGGCTGCATAAAAAAAGAGGCTCCCCGGTCCGGAACACTCATGTGATGCATAAAACCGCACCGCTTTGCACAATGTATGACACAGAAAGGATGTGTATATGAATCATGGGCTTAACAAGCGAACATCAGGTCCGGTTATTAAAGGACATATTGGCCGACCATCAATTGGATTGCTGCGGCACGGTTGCCGAGTATGAACAGCTGGAGCGCGTCATCAAATCACTGATGGCCAACACCGGGCTTGATTCAAATATAAAAAACGTGCTCGAGGACATCTACCGCTACAGCCAGTCCGGCATCACGGCCGATTCCATCGACACGCATATTCAGGAGCACCAAAACCATTTGTCCCAATGGGTGGAGCAGATGGATTCGTACTCCTGACTACTTGACAATCCGCTTCATCAGGGCATGAAGCTCTTCCATGGCATCATGATACGCTTTGTCGTTTCCTTTTGATTTGTGCCAGGCGATGAAGGTGATGGTCTCCGATAACATGTACCACGCCATCCGCAGCCGAAGCCCTTCCGTGAGCTTCATGCCGTACATCCCAAGCCAGCTGTCCCACGCTGGCTCTTCGACGTAATGATACAATAAAGGGCCGAGATCCATGGCCGGATCGGCTATCATGGCGCCGTCCCAATCTATTAAATACAGCTGGTTGTCTTCAGACAGAAGCCAGTTATTATGATTCACATCACAATGGCAAACGACTTTTTCACCGAATTGCACCTGATCCACATGAGCTTCCAAATAAGCAAGGCCTTCCTGAATAAGCGGCGAAAATTGCCGCACGGCAAAGACGGCCTGCTTCAGCTGCGACAAAAGGGCGCCCGGATCAAGCGGTTCTTTTCCCAATCTTTTCAGCATGTCGAGCAAAGCTTTTGATGTGTGGATTTTGCGGAGCAGCTCAGCCACCGGGCGTCCGCTCATATCCTTTGCCTTCAGCTCCCTGCCCGCCATCCAATGCTGAGCCGTAATGACGTCTCCGTTTTCCATCCGTTTCGTCCAAACCAGCTTCGGAACAATGCCTTCGGCGGATAACACGGCTAAAAAGGGCGAGCTATTACGTTTTAAAAAAAGCTGTTGGCCGTTATGTTTCGCATAATATGCATCTCCTGTAGCTCCTCCGGCGGGGAAGATCTCCCAATCGCTACCTAGTAATTGTCCCAACCAGTTCATATCAATGTTCAACCCATCATTTCTTAAAATATTTTAGAATAGGCCTCCAGCCTTTCTCTATTGGCGGAGCGGCCTGTCATAAACAATTTCATGAGAATAAAAAAGACAGCTATTGAGAGTCTCATATGCTAATCAATAGCCGTCCTATAAATTTTAGCGCTACAGCACAAACTTCGTCAAGCAAAACTAGCAAGAACACCTGTGAATTCTGAAGATTTATGCCGGAACCGCTCTTTGCCGTGAAACATTTGACGGGTTTCATTTGTTTATTATGTTTTTATTTTCAACGGCGCACCGCCCGGCATAAGCCGAAACGGCGTCGTTCCGATCAGCTCGCCGTCAGTGTGAAACGGAATTTTCCCATCTGTTTCAAAAACGAATTCCTTCCCCTTTATCATCGTCACTCCGTCCATTTTGATATGCCGGCCGAAGCTCATCGCCCATAAAAAACGATACAGCGAGAAAAAGGACAGGTTTTCTGCAATGACAATATCAAAATGGTTTTGACGGGGATTTGCTGAAGGCGCCGCTTTCATGCCGCCTCCGTAATAAGGGTGATTAGCCGCAATGACAAACCAGACATTGCGGAATTCACGCCTCTGGCCGTCTGCCGTGCAAATAAATCTGAACGGCTGAAACCCCGAGGCTGTATGTAAATGCGCGAGCGGGTAAATCACAAAGCCGAGACGCAAAAACCGAAGAACGCGCGAAAACGGAAAATTCGCGGCTGCCTTCAAAACTGAGGCATCGAAGCCGACAGACAGGTGGTTAATAAAATAAAGTGATTGCGCTTTGTCATGAAAAAAGTTGATGTTTCCCGCAAAAAATTTCCGCGTGAGCGGGCGGTGCAGACTTTTGATTTCTTGGAGAAGCGCCGCCTTCTTAATACCAAGCCCTTTGGAAAAGTCATTGTACGAACCGGCAGGCACAAAGGTCAGCTCAATCTGATCCGTTCCTTTCAGTCCGTTAATGACTTCATGCATCGTCCCGTCACCGCCGATGACGAACAGCCGCTTAAGCTTATGATCCTGCATCATTGAAATCTGCCTCGCCAGCACCTCCGCATGTCCGGGATGCCCGGTCAAAAAAGAGCGGTGGCTGACCCCGCGCCTGGTCAGCTCTTTTTGAACTGATTTCCAGACACGCCGGCCCCGCCCGCCTCCTGAGACCGGGTTAATAATAAAAAACCATTGACTCATCGTTTGTTTTCACCTGCTTCATAGATGAAGAGACAGCCGGCAAACGTCGGTTTTAATCAAGCCATTCCTGTCTCCGGCTTGAATTGCTTAAGCCGTAAGACAAAAGAGCCTTCGCCGCTTTGAGCTGGTGGTGCTTGATCGGCGCCGTATTTTTCTGCTGCTTTTCCAGCCACTCTGCGGCAGTCCGTTTATCAGCTATTTCCAGCCCGTACGGCGGCTCCGGGTAATCAATATAAGACGTTCTGCTGAGCAAAAGCTTCCGCACGGGAATGTCGGCCTGCTTTTCTTTTACGATTTGCGAAACGACCGAGCCTGTCCGGTGCAGGCTGAGAGACGGATTCAATACTTGACGCGTGCTGCCGGAGCCCCTTTCTTCCCAAAAACGGTGTTTTGATCCGATATATACGCTGTCCTCTTCCGCTTCCATAAAAGCAGCGCAGAAGATCTCCAGCGGCGAGATGATGATCATGCTCAGTTCGACGGACGCCTGCTGAATTTGCAGAACCGGATGATACATCACAAAATAGGAATCGGGCAGCTTTTGAGCCAGCATTTTTAACATCCTGTCCCTTTTGACCGCCTGCGAAAGCTCAGACTTTTGAGAAAGCGTGGAGCTCGCCCATTTTAATTGAAAGTCATACAGCTGATCTTTGAAAAAAGGCGCGAGCTCAGACTTTCGAGACGGAAGATTCCCGAACAGCGCCTCTTCTCCCTCCGGCTCATCAAACCATTGGTGCCTCTTTTCATTTATATCGGCCGTATTTTCTTCTTTTCTCTTTTTCAAGGAAAATTTTTTCCTGGCCGGCGCTTGATCGGTTTCCCCGCCTGCAGCCGTTTCCGTTTCTTTTTCTTCCGTCTTCCGGTCAAACGCTTCAAGAAGCGCCTCCCAGCGTTCTTTCTTCAGCCGGATAAACTGGTTCATATAATGATATGGATCAAGTTCATATCTGGATATGCAGTCGTGAATTTTGATGATCTGTGCCATGTGATTTCTCCACTCCGAATATTTGTTTATGTCAATTGAAACTGTGCGATTTCTTCGTATTTAGGCGACCGATCAAGATGGGTCTGAAACAGGGAAAACCGGCTGACGGCACTTTGCACCCTGCCGCTTTCAAACGGCACATCGTCAGGAAACGGCCGGTCTCCCGCCCACTTCCGCGCCATCGTCATATGAGGGTGATAAGGCCGTTTTTCCACTTGAAAACCGGCTTTCAAAACAGCCTGTTTTGTTTTTTCCCGCAAATCAAAGAGCAGTTCATTCCGTTCGGGCTCAAGGTGAAGCACTCTCGGCTGTCTGCGGTCGCCGAAAATATCCAGATGCTGAAACTGTACGGTAAACGGCTGCGCTGCCGACGCAGTATCTGCGAGCAGCGACGATAATTTCGCAAGCCGTTCTTCATCCGCGGCTCCGAGAAAAATGAGTGTAATATGATAGTCATGCGGGTGCACCCATTTTTTGAATGATAACGCCGGCTCCTTTTTGGCTGCTTCCCAAATCGGTTCAGCAATGTCAGCCGGAATCGGAATGCCGATAAAATAATGCGGCAATGAAGCTCTCATACGAGGATCTCCCCCTCTTTGGTTATGGTGTTATTATAAAACGGATAAGCGGAGAGGAGAACCCTGTCCGCTCATTATGATAGGATATTATGTACCGAACGTTTTATACAGAAAGGAATGAGCCGGCCTTGAAAATCGTAAACAGCACGGCGGAGCTGATCGGCGGCACACCGATCGTAAAGCTCAATCGCCTTCAGCCAGAACATGCAGCACAGGTCTATTTAAAATTAGAATCGTTTAACCCGAGCGGCAGTGTCAAAGACAGAGCGGCTTACAATATGATCATTGAAGCGGAAAACAGCGGGCATTTAAAACCCGGCTCTGTCATCATCGAACCGACAAGCGGCAACACAGGCATCGGCCTGGCGATGAACGCGGCGGCGCGCGGCTACAAGGCAATCCTCGTCATGCCTGACACGATGACGAAGGAACGCATCAACCTCCTGAAAGCGTACGGCGCGGAGGTTGTGTTAACACCAGGGGCGGAAAGAATGCCCGGCAGCATCAAAAAAGCGAAAGAACTCGCCGAACAGATTCCGGGAAGTTTTATCCCGATGCAATTCGATAACGGCGCTAATCCAGATGCCCACCGAAAAACGACCGCCATTGAAATCTATCAGGCCGTTCAGCAGCTCAACAGACCGCTCGGTGCTTTTGTGGCAACGGCGGGAACGGGCGGAACCATTACCGGAACCGGAGAAACGCTGAAGGAGCTTTTCCCGGATATGATTGTTCATGTCGCCGAGCCGGCGGGTTCCCCCGTCCTGTCTGGCGGAAAACCCGGAGCCCATAAGCTTGTCGGGACAAGCCCCGGATTTATTCCCGGCATACTGAATCAGGACGTTTACGATGAAATCATGAGAATATCTGATGAAGATGCGTATACGACAACACGTCGTCTGGCCCGGGAAGAAGGTATACTCGTCGGCCCGTCTTCAGGCGCCGCCTGCTTCGCCGCCATTGAAACCGCAAAACGCCTCCCTTCCGAACAGATCGTCATCTGTATGACGGCCGATACGGGAGAACGTTATTTATCAACGGATTTATGGTCATTTGAATGATAAAAAAGGATGCCGCTTTCGGCGTCCCTTTTTATTATCACTTGGCAAGCTCATAAATGGCTTCGGCATATAAAGCCGTTGACCGGAGAAGGTCATCAATTTCAATGTACTCATCCTTTTGATGCGCGCTGTCAGGCCGGCCGGGGAACAGCGGTCCGAACGCGACGCCCGCCGAAAGGGATCTCGCATACGTTCCTCCGCCGATTGAAATCAGATCCGCTTTCTTTCCCGTCTGTCCCTCGTAAACCTTTTGAAGCGTCTTTACGAGCGGATGATCGGCAGAAACGTGGTGCGGTTTGCTGTCTTTAAATTCTTCAAGCCGGAGTTCTTCAGCAGACGTAAAAGCATCACGGATGAATTTGCTGTCTGAAGTGACGGGATAACGGATGTTGATGCCGAGTTCTCCTTCCTCACCCTTTCTGTATGTAAAGGTGCCGACATTCAATGTAAGCTCTCCGCTGATGTCATCCCTGCAATCGATTTTCAGTTTTTTGCCTCGTGTATCATTTAAAAAATAGTCACTGACGGTTTTGACAAAGTGCTTTCCGGCTTCATCCAGCTCCGTTCCGTTAAGGCATTCAGCAAGCTTTAAGCCGGCATTGACACCATTATCCGGTTCCATCGCGTGGCATGATTTTCCGTATACCCGAAGCGTCAGTTTTCCATTTTCCGAAACTGCTTCACCTTGTGTTTTTGACTGCTCAAGCCATTTGCTGAAATATGCGTGCACGGCATCAAGACCGTCCCCTTCAATAACCGCTTCAGCCGCATCCGGCACCATGTTCAAGCGCAGTCCTGAACGGAATGACAGAAGCCCGTTTTTTGCGTCTTTGTCAGAAGCGCTTTTTGCAATGCGCAGTGACGCATCTATAATTCCTTTTTCCGCGTTAATGATCGGAAAATCCGCGTCTGGAGCAAAGCCGATGTCAGGCATTTTTTCGTGTTTGAAGTAGTAATCCACGCATCTCCAATCACTTTCTTCATCCGTTCCGATGATGATTCTCACGCGTTTGGATAAAGGAAGCTGCATGTCTTTGACGATTTTCAGCGCATAAAACGCTGCCATTGTCGGCCCTTTATCATCTATGGCGCCTCTGGCATATATCCGGCCGTCCCTGATATCGGCTGAAAACGGATCGCTCGTCCAGCCGTCTCCGGGCGGAACGACATCGACGTGGCACAAAACGCCGACGATTTCGTCACCTGTTCCCCATTCAATATGGCCCGCATAGCCGTCAAGATTCTTTACGGTGAAGCCTTCTTTTTCACCGAATTCCAGCAGTGACGTCAGGCTGGCATTGACGCCTTCTCCAAACGGCCGGCCGGGACCGGCTGTTGATTCGTCCATTACGCTGTTGATCTGCAAAAACTTCTGCGTGTCACGGATCAGATCTTCTTTGTTTCTGATGACTTCAACTTCCCAGTTCATCACAAATCCCCTTTCTTGATAAAGACTTGCAAAATGTCGATAAAACGAATAATATAGATGATGTTTTGAAAAAATGTTCGTCATTGGAGGTACTTATGTTTCATCTCGACAAGCATCAAACGACAATAAAAAGAGAAATTACCGCGGGATTGACCACCTTTTTCACAATGGTGTATATCATTGTCGTCAATCCGGTGATCCTTTCCAATGCGGGAATTCCGTTTGACCAGGTGTTCACCGCGACGATTATCGCTTCCATTGTCGGAACTTTATGGATGGCTCTCGCTGCGAATTTTCCGATCGCCATTGCCCCCGGCATGGGCTTAAACGCGTATCTCGCCTTTCACGTTGTCGGCACAGGCAGCGGCATTACGTATCAGACGGCTTTCAGCGCCGTTTTTATCGCGGGAGTCATCTTTATTATTTTATCGTTAACGCCTTTAAGAAAACAACTTATAGAAGCGATTCCGGACAATTTAAAATACGGAATTACGACCGGCATCGGCTTATTTATCGCTTTTATCGGCTTACGCCAATCCGGAATCATCACGGCTGATAAATCTAATCTTGTCGCACTCGGCGATCTTCATTCGCCCGCCGTCATTTTAACGCTTATCGGACTTATCATCAGTATTGTACTGATGGTGCTGAATGTAAACGGGGCTCTGTTCATCGGAATGGCGCTGACCGCCGTCATTGCCTTTTTGACCGGGCAGATCCATTTCGCGAAAGGATTCATGTCCTTCCCGCACCTGCCGGAGGGGCTTTTGATCACAAATCCGTTCGGTGCCCTCGGGGATGTCGTGCATCACGGTCTGTACGCCGTTGTGTTTTCTTTTCTTCTTGTTACGATTTTTGACACAACCGGCACCATGATCGGTGTCGCCGAACAAGCGGGATTGATCAAAAACAATCAGCTGCCGAATGCCAGAAGAGCGCTTTTGGCTGATTCGACCGCTACGACGGTGGGAAGTATCTTCGGCACCAGCCCGACGACCGCGTTCGTTGAATCTTCAGCAGGTGTGGCGGCCGGCGGAAGAACGGGTCTGACGGCGCTGACGATAGCCGTTATGTTTGCCGTTTCCATGTTTTTCAGCCCGCTTGTCAGCGTCTTATCGGAAGTGTCCGCGATTACGTCACCGGCTCTGATTATTGTCGGCAGCCTGATGATGGGCGCGGTATCGAATATCCGCTGGAATGAGCTTGATGAAGCGTTCCCGGCCTTTCTCGTCATTTTGGCGATGCCTTTAACGTCCAGTATTTCAACCGGAATCGCACTCGGCTTCATTTCATATCCGCTTGTTAAAGCAGCTAAGAAAAAATGGCGCGAAATCCATCCTTTAGTCATCATCTTCGCCGTACTGTTTTTTATTCAGCTTTTTATTTTGAACGGACATTAAGAAAAATCCCTTTCCTTTTCGGAAAGGGATTTTCACATATAAAGAACGGAAAGAATCGCGGCAATGAGACACCAGGCGGAACAGATGACTTGGATGACGGTTAATGCGCTGTTTCGCGCCCGGAAATAATCATCACTGTCTCTCTTGATACCGCTTAAAACCGGTTTATCCGTGATCCGGTCAAATAAAAGCGACGCGGCATAGCGGCTGACGATCGCAAATAAAATGAGGACTGCCGGCTTCACTAAGAGCGGAAGAACGAGAATAAGAGCCGTAAAAGCCGCAGTTAAAAGGTAAAGCTGCCGGAGATACCCGCCGTTTCGGATCAGCACTTTAAAGAACAATTCTCTCCACGCCGTATACGCCGACCGTTTTGTAAAGATGTGCTTGGAGCCGGGATATAAAAACGGCTTGCTCCGCCCTTTATTTTTACCATTCGGGAGCTGCACATCATGGCTGAGCATCAAAACAAAGGCCGCGAAAGAAAGCTTGCGCCTGTTCTCCTCAAGCACTTCTTCCTCAAAGGCTGATAATGTCTCCGTCCCTTTCCAAGTCAAAAGGGCGGAACAGATGAACAATATACATCCCGCCGGCCAAAGCCAATACCATTCGGCGGCAAAGACGATCATAAAAAACGCACCCGCCATCAGAACCATCACTTTCAGCCAGCCCGCCGCCTGATTCCCGAATGTCCGCCTGCTGTTTTTTCTGTGCCGATGTACGGCTAATATCGCGGTATGGAAGCCGAACAGACAGCAAAACATACCTGAATATGCCGGTAAGGTACAGTCACCGTACTGGCGCCATAAGGGAAATAACAATACGGCAAGCGCACCCCATTTGATAAGGGAAAGGAACATCGAATACAAAAGCGCGTACCTTTTCAGCTTTTGCATCAGATGTTTTGCATGCACCAAAAATACGTGATCCGCTTCCAGCAAAAAGGTATGAATAAAACCCGTGCACAACAGCAGGGCACTGAATACATACAGCCAGCCCCATCCTAATACTCCTGCCGCTCCATTAAGAAGCCCCCTGCCGTTCAGCCAATCAGCATATTGATAAACGGCAAATGCGGCAGCGGGAAGAACGATATACAGCGCGACCGTCCAATCAATGACCGTCTGAAACACCTTCCATTGATACCGCCAATAATGAAACAGTCTTTGAAAAAACAAAGCCCGCCCGGTCATCGCTGACTGCTCCGAACCGCTGAATAAAAGCAATCCAGCAGTGAACGGCTCCCCGTTTTTTCCTGAAGCTCCTCTAACGTGCCTTGAAGAAGCAGAGCGCCCTGATCCAGCAAATAAAACCGGTCGCAGATTTTTTCCGCCGTATCCAGAACATGAGTGCACATCAAAATCCCCGCGCCCCTTTCTTTCTCAGCAATCAGCATGTCGGTAAACAGCTTTGTTGAGATCGGATCAAGTCCGATAAAAGGCTCATCAATGATGTAAATATCCGGCTTCGCCAAAAATGCCTGTATGAGCATCAATTTTTGCTGCATCCCTTTTGAAAAACCGGAAGGCAAATCATGTTTTACCGATGTCAGTGAAAACTCTTCAAGCAGCCGCTCGGCCCGCTCACGGCATTCTTCCCCTTCTATACCCCGCAATGACCCGGTCAGCTCGAGGTGCTCCCAAAGCGTCAGTTCATCGTAAAAACTCGGACGCTCCGGTATGTAAGCATAAGATGAATCATTCCACTCAATACCGCCTTCTATAGCCCGGGACAGCCCGAGAACCGCCTTTATCACTGTGCTTTTTCCCGCGCCGTTCGCTCCGATTAAACCGGTAATTTCACCAGCGTTGACTGACAGAGATACATCAGAAATCACCTTCGGCCTGTCAGCATAACCGGCGCAGACAATGTTTGCATTCAATAATTCTCCCAAACTTCTCACTCCCCCGTTTTCATACGGACATGTATAAAAAAAGTTTCAGTTTCCATAATAATAAAAGCGGACCGGACATAGTAATGCACCAAGGCGGCACCCATTTGGAAAAAATTATCTGCGCTTATTCCTAGATTCATGTCGTCCATATCGTGTATAATGGAGGCAGTTAAAAGAGAAAAAACAGATGTCATCCTTTGTTGCTTATTCGTACGAAGTTTTAGAGTCGAAAGTTGTGGTATATCAAGTCCATCCGATCTTATGATAGGGAGTGGTTTTTTGAAACCTTCAACAAATCGTATGCTGACTCGGATTAAATCAGTTTACATGTTCATCCAGGAAAAAGGCCTTGTGACAACACAGGAACTGGTTGATGAATTCGGCATTACACCTAGAACCATTCAGCGAGACTTAAATGTGTTAGCATACAATGATCTTGTTCATAGTCCTAGCCGAGGCAAGTGGGAGACAACACGAAAAAAAGTGAAAATTACATCTTAAGCGAACAATTACATAAGGCCCTTTTCGGCCTGACATGCTGCAAGGCAAAGCAGCGTCTTTGCCTTGTTTTTTGTTCCTCTATATAAAAAGCCCAAAACAAATCTGTTTTGGGCTTTTCTGATATCGATTACACTTCAGCGCCTCTCAGCGTTTCGAGCTCCTCTTCAGTCAGCTCGCGGAATTCTCCCGGTTTAAGATCCGGGTCAAGAGAAACAGCCCCCATCGAAAGCCGCTTCAAATAAGCCACTTCATTTCCGACAGCCTTTGCCATCAGCTTCACCTGATGATATTTGCCTTCTGTAATGGTCAAGTGAATCACCGTTTCATCCGGGCTTTCTGTAATGATTTCAACGGCTGCCGGCTTCGTCTTATAGCCTCCTTCAATGACGACGCCTCTTTCCAGATGAACGATGTCTTCCGGTGACAGAGGTGAAATTAACCGGACCTCATATGTTTTGGGCACATGCTTTTTCGGAGAAAGCAGGCGATGAGCGAGCTGCCCGTCATTGGTCAGAAGCAAAAAGCCTTCCGTATCCTTATCAAGACGTCCCGCCGGAAACGGTTCAAAACGCTGTTCTTCAGGCGTCAGCAGATCAACCACCGTTTGCTGGCGGCTGTCTTCGGTAGCGGACAGCACTCCTTGCGGCTTATTCATCATGACATAAATAAATTCACGATAGTCTGCCGGCTCTCCGTATACCGTGATGTCCTGTTTTTCCGGATCGACATGGGTTTTCACATCTTTCGCCGGCTCTCCGTCAATCATGACAGCCCCAGCCTTGACGATTTTTTTCACATCTTTTCTTGAGCCGAATCCGCTGTTGGCAAGCAGCTTATCAAGTCTCATCCTGATCCTCTCCTTTAAAAAGAAAAGCCCGCGATAAGCGGACTATTCATTATTCTTAATGGGCGGAATGCCTGCCTCTCCTCAAAACGCGGGGCAGACGGTTTCCAAACATTTTTTGTAAAAATCCGATTCGGTACGCGGCAAACATGTACACCGCACCGCCGACAGCGGCGCAGACAAAGACGACAATCGCCGCATGCACCTGGCCGCTTTGGTATGTTACAAAGAAACTGAGCAGCCATTGAGTCAGCTTGACCGCGACTCCCATCACGACGGACAGGACTGCGATTAAAATAACCCGTTTTATAAGTACCGTATACGAATAGCCTGCATGGCGCTTAATCATAATAAAACCGTACAGAAGAGAAGCGATATAACCGAGCGCCGTTGCCAAGATGGCACCGTCTCCCTGAAACAGCTTGATCAGCGGCACGTTCAGCACCACTTTTATAATGACGCCGATAAAAAGGCTCACGACAGCAAATTTCTGCTTATTAATCCCTTGCAGGATCGCGGCGTTTACGGTAAACAGAGAAAACAGAATCGCGACAGGCGCGTACCAGAACAATATATCCTGTCCGATATCCGGGCGAAGACTTTCAGAGCCGTAGAAGAACGTATAGGCCGGACCCGATAACACGGACATCCCGACAACAGCGGGAATAACCAAAAACAGAATGATTTGCATCGTCTGGTTAATCTGCTGGTTCAAAAGCTTATAATTCCTGCTCGTAAACGATTCAGTAATCGTCGGAATCAGCGTCAGACCGAAAGCGGTCGCCAGAGAAACCGGGATCATCACAAGCTTCGGCACATAAAGGGTGACAATCGCAAGCATGTCCTGGCTGATATCCTTATGGCCCGCTGCAATCATCGCTTTATTAAACGTATTCGTATCGATATATGAATACAAAGGAATCGCCAGTCCGACAAATACGTAAGGAGCGGCATAACTGAAAAGCTCAATGAACATTTTTTTATAACTTAAGTTCGCAGACGGGACGAGATTCGGCTTCATCGCCAGAAGATCGCCCTTCCGCTTATTCCAGTAAATATAAAGGACGACAAGCCCTCCGAATGATCCGATCAGCGCCGCGAAAGTCGCGTATCCGACTGCGATGACAAGGCCGCCGTTGATCACTCTTAAAATCAAATACGTGGCGCCCAATAAAAAGATGATCCGGGCAAGCTGCTCCACAACCTGTGAAACGGCTGTCGGCCCCATCATCTGATGACCTTGGAAAAAACCTCGCACAAGACTCATAATCGGCACGACCAAAAGTGCCAGACTGACCATCCGGATGACATAAACGACGTGGTCAATCGTAAGTCCGTTGTTACTCGTGCCGCCGAGAGATGTTTCCGCAAAAAACGGCGCTGAAATATAAAGAATTGAAAAAGCGATCATCCCGGTTACGAGCATAACCGACATTCCCGCTCTCAGCATCCGCCTGCTCGTCTCATAGTCTCCTTTGGAGTTATATTTCGAGACAAATTTTGAAACCGCGGCGGGAAATCCCATCGTGGCAATGTTTAAAAACAGTGTATATTGATTATATCCGTATTGAAACAAAGCTCCGCCCGTCGCTCCGACCATCGCTCCGAACGGGATCAGATAAATCATCCCTAAAATCCGCGATATATAGGTGCCGAGCGTCAGCACGAACGTGCCCCTTAACAATTTGCTTGACATGTTTCCTCATCACCATTTTCTACGAAGATTCAACTTTTCTATTTTAACACAACTGGGCAATTAGACGGTAATAATTACAGCGGGAAACTTTTTGGGAAAACTCTTTAAAAAACAAAATACGTTTAAGGATTCCCTTTCTTTCGCTATAATAGCAGAAAGCGGACATTTCCGCCTATTATAGCGAAAGAAAGTTGTTGATGAAATATGAAACACTATGACGTGATTGTGATCGGCGGCGGCCCGTCCGGTTTAATGGCTGCGATTGCCGCAGGCGAAGAAGGGGCGGACGTATTATTAATCGATAAAGGAAACAAGCTGGGACGGAAGCTGGCGATTTCCGGCGGCGGGCGCTGCAACGTGACCAACCGCCTCCCCGTTGAAGAAATCATCAAACACATCCCCGGCAACGGCCGCTTTTTATACAGCGCGTTTTCCGAATTTAATAATGAAGATATTATCGCCTTTTTTGAAAAACTCGGCATTCAGCTGAAAGAAGAAGACCACGGGCGCATGTTCCCGGTGACGGACAAAGCGCAAAGCGTTGTCGATGCGCTTTTGAACCGATTAAAACAACTGAATGTCACCATCCGCACAAATGAAAAAATCAAAGAGGTGCGGTACGAGAACGGCAGGACAGCGGGCATTACGACAAACAATGACGAACACATTAACGCAGACGCCGTCATTATCGCGGTCGGCGGAAAATCAGTCCCGCATACCGGCAGCACCGGAGACGGCTATGCATGGGCGGAAGCGGCCGGTCATACCGTGACCGAACTCTTTCCGACGGAAGTGCCGGTTACGTCGTCAGAACCGTTTATTAAACAAAAAACACTTCAGGGGCTGTCCCTTAGAAACGCGGCCGTCAGCGTCCTGAATAAAAAAGGCAAACCAATCGTCACACACGTGATGGACATGCTGTTTACCCATTTCGGCTTGTCAGGCCCCGCCATTCTCCGCTGCAGCCAGTTCGTCGTCAAAGAACTGAAAAAGCAGCCAGAGGTCAAACTCCGCATCGATCTGTTTCCCGGCATCAACGAGGAAGAGTTATTTCAAAAGATGCACAAGGAACTGAAAGACGCACCGAAAAAAGCGCTCAAAAACGCGCTGAAGCCGTGGATGCAGGAACGGTACCTGCTTTTTCTTCTGGAACGGAATGGTCTTGATCCGCAGACAAGCTTTACGGAACTGCCGAAGGATCAATTCAGGGCTTTTGTCAAAGACTGCAAACAATTTACGGTTGCCGCTGACGGAACGCTTTCTTTGGACAAAGCGTTTGTCACAGGCGGAGGTGTTTCCGTAAAAGAGATTGAGCCGAAACAAATGGCGTCAAAAAAAATGGAAGGCTTATATTTTTGCGGAGAAATACTCGATATTCACGGCTATACCGGGGGCTACAATATCACTTCAGCCTTTGTCACGGGGCGTCTCGCCGGTTTGAATGCAGGACGTTTCTCACGCTCGCTCTAAATGGTTTAAAGCGCACTTACCTGAGCGTCCCCGTTGATAATTGACCAAAAACATGATAGAGTTTTCTGCGTTTTGTTTCACCTGATTGAGGGAATAGGAAGAAAGGATTGATCTGCAATCGTACGACCATACTAAAACAAAATGGCGTATTGAAAAAAATAGTCAGAGGGTGAGAACGTTTGAAGAAGAACATCTCCAGTGTTTTTTGGATTGTGATTGTCATCACAGCCGCTGCGGTTTTATGGGGGGCCATTTCTCCTGACAGCCTGCAGCAAGTCACTGATACGGCACAAAAATTTATTACGGATTCTTTCGGCTGGTATTATCTGCTGGTCGTTTCTATATTTGTCGGTTTCTGTCTCTTTCTCATTGTGAGTCCGATCGGCACAATAAAACTCGGAAAACCCGGGGAAAAACCGGAATTTGGCTTATTATCATGGTTTGCCATGCTTTTCAGCGCAGGCATGGGAATCGGTTTGGTATTTTACGGGGCTGCGGAACCGATCAGCCATTACGCCATCAGCTCTCCCTCAGGTGAAACAGAAACGCCCCAAGCATTTCGTGATGCGCTCCGGTACACATTTTTCCACTGGGGGCTGCACGCTTGGGCCATCTATGCGGTCGTCGCTTTATGTATCGCATATTTTCAATTCAGAAAAGACGCGCCCGGTTTGATCAGCAGCACACTGACACCGCTTTTGGGCGATAAAGTAAACGGGCCGATCGGCAAAGCGATTGACTGTATCGCGGTGTTTGCGACCGTTGTCGGTGTGGCGACAAGCTTAGGGCTCGGAGCGACTCAGATCAACGGCGGTCTGCATTATTTATTCGGCATTCCGAAAACATTTTCCATTCAGCTGATCCTGATCGCTGTCGTGACCGTGTTATTTTTGATTTCTGCGTGGAGCGGAATCGGCAAAGGGATTAAATACTTAAGCAATACCAACATGGCGCTCGCGGCTATTTTAATGATCTTTATGCTCATTGCAGGCCCGACGGTGCTGATTATGAACTCATTTACCGATTCTATCGGCCAATACATCCAAAATATCGTGCAGATGAGCTTTCGCTTGTCTCCGAATGATCCCCAAAAACGCGAATGGATTAACAGCTGGACCATTTTCTATTGGGCCTGGTGGATATCCTGGTCGCCGTTTGTCGGCATTTTTATCGCCCGTGTATCAAGGGGCCGGACGATCCGGGAATTTTTAATCGGGGTGTTGGTGACACCTTGTATATTGGCTTTCTTATGGTTTGCGATCTTCGGTGTATCCGCGATGGATCTTCAGCAGAAAGGCGTATTCAATGTCGCAGGAATGTCAACGGATACGATGCTGTTCGGCGCACTCAGCCACTATCCGCTGACAATGGTAACATCCGTATTAACGCTTGTTCTGATCGCTGTATTCTTTATTACATCAGCGGATTCAGCGACATTTGTGCTTGGAATGCAAACGTCTTACGGCTCATTAGACCCGTCAAACCGGGTGAAAATCATCTGGGGCATCATCCAGTCCGCCGTGGCAGCGGTATTATTATATTCCGGCGGTCTGGCCGCACTGCAAAACACGGCCATTCTCGCCGCGGTTCCGTTTTCAGTCGTGATCCTTCTGATGATCGTGTCTCTGTACAAGTCATTAGCGAGCGAGAGAAAAGGAATCAAACAAGCGGAGAAATACCAAAAACCAAGAAGTCCCCGAGTCAAAAAAGCATAATGCACAAAGAAGCCCGGCATTTCATCCGGGCTTCTTTATTTTCGGTATAAAATGAGAGCGGAAAAACAATAAAGCTGCTCACCTTCAGGATCACAGGCCGCCGCTACCGTATATTTAATATCAACGAGCTGTTCATCAGAAATCCCCTTTAAAAATGTATTGACTTCAGTCTGCAGATCCTTTTCATGCTCCTCATCAAAAACAGCTATCTTCAGCACATCACCCTCTCCTTTCTCTATCAATTTATTCCGGTTCAATTGAAATATGATAGAGAAAAACAGATTTTCTTTTTTACTGATTTTTTACTAAAAGTGACCAAAAATAGTTGTTGAAAACGCTTACTAACGTATGATAATATCACTTTAACAATAACCAGGTCATTTCTATTTAGTAAATATTTAGTAAAAAGGAGATGCGAAATGGTCCGTCTCAAAGATATTGCCTTACAGGCATCTGTATCCAGCGCGACAGTATCGAGAATTTTGAATAAGGATGACTCTTTAGCCGTGACTGATGAAACAAGAGAAAAAGTTCTGAGGATCGCCGATGAGCTGGGCTATCAGCCGTCGGCAAAAAAACGGAAGAACCGCAGCCGCAGCGATTCAGCGCCCCTGATCGGCGTTGTCAGCTGCCTGTCACCCGAAGAAGAACGGCAGGATCCTTATTTTTCAGCGATCCGAAAAGGCATTGAGGAAGAATGCTTTCGGCAAAAAGTTTTTATCACATCTTCTATCCATCTCGGTTCTTTTCAAGAGCATATGTTTCACGAACTGGACGGCGTTATCATAATCGGCAGCCTGCAAGACGAGGCGCTTACGAACATCAGCGCCGCTTTCAGGCACGCGGTATTTGTTAACGGCACCCCCGATCCCGCCCGCTACGATTCCGTCAGCGTGGATTTTTATGCCGCAGCGCAAAAGGCGATAGAACATCTTCTGTCGCTCGGTTACCAGCGGCTCGGTTATATCGGCGGCCGGGAGCGGGAGCATACCGTCATAGACGGTGTAAACAGCAATAAAACGATTGAGGATAAGCGTCTGACTGCTTTCTTACAAATGGCCGGCGCCGAGCCGGAGCATGTGCTGATCGGCGAATACAGTATGCACGAAGGGTTCCGGCTGATGAATGAAGCCATCAAAGGCGGAAGTCTCCCCGATGCCTTTTTTATCGCAAGTGATTCGATGGCTGTCGGCGCTTTAAAAGCCTTGCAGGAAGCCGGTCTTCAAGTCCCGCGCGATACGGCGGTTGTCAGCTTCAACGGAATTGATGAGGCAGAATACGCCAGCACGCCGTTATCAACGGTAAAAGTATACACGGAAGAGATGGGCCGGACGGGTGTCAAATTGCTTCTCGACCGTTTAAACGGCAGAACCGTCCCGCTGGCCGTGACGCTCCCCACTTCATTGATTGTCAGACAAAGCTGCGGCTCACAAGAAAGGAGGTGACGTGTCCCGCAGCGTTTATATCATATTTAAAGGAGGAAAAGATGAAACGCTTACTGGCTTTGTTTCTTTCTTTTACTTGCATGATACTTCCCGGCTGCTCGGCAGAACAGAGCGGCGCCGGAGAAAAGCAGAAAACATTGACAGTCTATTCCACCATATCCTCAGACAGCGAACGCGCCGTATTCAGAAAGTTGGCTGATTCATTCCAAAAAGAACATCCGGACATTCAAGTAAACGTTCATTTCCCAGGCAATGACTACGAAAATATGATGAGAGTCAGAATGGCAGCCGGTGACATGCCCGACCTTTTCGACACACACGGCTGGGCCAAAATCCGCTACGGAGAATATACCGCCGACCTCAGCGGCATGTCTTGGACGAAGCGGCTCGATCCGAATTTAAACAGCATGCTCAAAGACGCCAAAGGCAGAATATACGCCTTCCCTCTGAATCAGGCAAAGGACGGACTGGCATACAACCGCACGCTGTTGGAAAAATACGGAATCAAACCGCCGGAAACAATGGATGATTTTATGAAGGCATTGAGACAGATTAAAGAAAAAAGCGGCGGAACAGTCACCCCCTTCTGGTTTGCCGGCTATGAGAAAAGCTCATTTGCCCAATATTACGATCAATTCGCCGCACCGCTTCTTATCACAGATCCCGCACACCGTTACAAAAAACAACTGTTAAACGGAACCTTCCGCTGGACACACTTCACCTATTTATCTGACAAACTGAAAGAGATGCAAAAGGAAAACCTGCTCAATATAGATGCCGTGACGGCAAAACGGTCCCAGCTCATTGAACTGATGGCGCAAAACAAAATCGCCTTTACGCTGCAGGGCGGCACCCTCGGCCAAGACGTCGCTCAAATCAATCCGAAGGTAAAAGTCGGCATCATACCGACCCCGGCCGTCCACAAGGGAGACGCACCGGTTTGGATCGGAGGCGAACGTTACACGCTGGCGGCATTCAAGGATTCCGCGCGGCTTAAAGAAGCGAAACAGTTTATCGCATTTATGGCCCGCCCCGAGCATGCAAAATCAATTGCCGAAGCGACATCGCTTCCGGCCGGATTAGTGAATGTGCAAACGGACATTTTCTACGCAAATGACTATAAGCGCTATCAGCATATTAAGGTGCAGCCTTATTTTGACCGCCTTTATTTGCCGAACGGAATGTGGGATGTGATGGGAACAGCCGGGCAGGAGCTGATGGCCGATATCTTAACCCCCGCTGAAATTTCAGCGAAACTCGGCAGGGAATATAAGCGGCTCCGGCTTCAATCTGATTCACAGGGAGCTGAAAAAGAATGAGTGATCTTGCAAGAGAAACTCAAGGATCTCAACATCAAAAGCCGGTAAAATCCGCGTCACTATGGTGGATGTACGTTCCCGCTCTTGCCATAGTTTTTATTTTCATGATTTTTCCGTTTGTCAAAGGCGCTTTTATCACATTTACAAACTGGAACGGCTTCTCACAGACGTATCAATGGGTGGGGGTCACTCAATATAAAAGGCTTTTTACAGATCCGGACACGTGGCTTATTGTGAAAAACACTTTGCTTTACGGCATCGGAAGCACTTTTTTTCAGAATATGCTCGGACTTTTATATGCGCTGCTTTTGAATCAGAGCTCAAAAATGAAGGCGCTCACAAGAACGATCGTCTACCTGCCCGTCATTATCAGTCCGCTGATAATGGGATACATTTGGTATTTTATTTTCTCATATGACGGGGGTGCGCTGAATGATGTACTTGGCGCACTGGGAATCGGTCCTGTCAACGCCTTGGCAAGCCCTGCGGCAAACCCGTGGATTATCGTGATGATTAACACGTATCAATACGCAGGCATTGCGATGATTGTATATTTGGCGGGGCTGCAAAGCATTCCGAAAGATTATTACGAGGCCGCAAAAATAGATGGCGCGGGAGGTCTTCAGCCGTTTTTCACCATCACCCTGCCTTTATTGATGCCGGCTGTCACCATCAACATGGTCATCAATATCATCGGCGGGCTGAAGCTGTTTGATGTCATTTTCGCACTGACCGCAGGCGGGCCGGGCAATTCCTCTCAATCGATGTCGACGTTTATGTATGATTTATATTTTAAACGGCAGGATGCGGGATATGCCGCCGCCCAAGGCGTATTTATGTCCGTTATTATTCTTGTCATCAGCTTTTCGGCTCTCGTGTATTTCAAGCGAAAGGAGACAGAAATGTCATGAAAACAGCCCGAATGCGGATTTTTACGCTGTTGGCAGCCGTTATCTCGTGCGTTCATATTGTCCCCTTTTATATTTTGCTGACCACGTCATTAAAAGCAAAAGGAGACTACAGTTCAAAATGGTCGCTGCCATCCGCCTTTTCATTTCAGAATTTTCGTGAAGCATGGGAACGTGCCTCTCTCGGGCAATCCTTTCTGAACACGATCATCATTACAGCCGTTTCCGCCGCTTTGTTAATTTTCATGGGTTCGCTTGCCGCATACCCTCTCGCAAGAAGAAATACAAAGCTGAACAAAATCGTCTTCGGCCTTTTGATTTCAATCATGATCATCCCGCCTTTGACTTCCATGGTTCCTTTATACAAGATGGTCGCTGATGCGGGGCTGATCAATACGCATGCCGCAGCCATTCTCATTAATACGGCTGCATATATGCCGCTGACCGTTTTCTTATATTCAGGGTTTATCCGCTCTTCCATTCCGAAAGAGCTTGAGGAAGCCGCCAGGATGGACGGCGCGGGATTGATCAGGACTTTTTATACAATCGTGTTTCCTTTGTTGAAACCGATTACCGCAACGGTCTGCATTATTTCCTGCGTGTTTATCTGGAACGATTACCAATTTGCGATTTTCTTTTTACAAGATCAAAAGGTGCAGACATTGACCGTGGCCATGGCGGGATTCTTCGGCGAAAACGCGAACAATCTTCACTTAGTCGCCGCAGCCGCAATTATGGCGATGCTGCCGATGGTCGTATTGTTTTTGGCGCTTCAAAAATATTTTATCTCAGGGCTGTCCTCCGGGGCGGTCAAAGGCTGAGAAGAAAAGGGAGGAATTTCTATTGAAGAAAATTACGTTTATCGGAGCGGGGAGCACGATTTTCGCAAAAAATGTACTGGGGGACTGCTTACTGACTGAAGCATTAAACGGGTTTGAATTCGCGCTTTATGATATTGACGCTGTACGGCTGAAAGAATCCCAGCTCATGCTGGAAAACATGAGAGACCGCTACAATACGAGTATATCCATCATCTCCTACGATGACCGAAAACAGGCGCTGAAACACGCCGGCTATGTGATCAACGCCATTCAAGTCGGCGGCTATAAACCCGCGACGGTTATTGACTTTGACATCCCGAAGCGGTACGGTCTCCGCCAGACGATTGCCGATACCGTCGGAATAGGCGGCATTTTCCGTTCCCTTCGCACCATCCCCGTTTTATTTGACATCGCAAAAGACATGGAAGAGGTCTGCCCGGATGCGTGGCTGTTAAACTATACAAATCCGATGGCCTCTCTGACCGGAGCGATGCTCAGACATACAAATGTCAAAACGGTCGGCCTGTGCCACAGCGTCCAGGTATGTACCAAAGATCTGTTTGACTCACTCGGCATGGATCACGAAGGGACAGAAGAACGCATTGCCGGCATCAACCATATGGCTTGGCTTTTGGAGATTAAAAAAGACGGAATTGATTTATATCCTGAAATTAAAAGACGGGCACGCGAAAAACAAAAGACGAAACATAAGGACATGGTGCGGTTTGAGCTGATGGATAAATTCGGCTGCTACGTAACGGAATCATCTGAGCATAATGCTGAATATCACCCGTATTTTATAAAAAGCCGGTATCCTGAGCTGATAGATGAACTCCAAATTCCGCTTGATGAATATCCGAGGAGATGCGCGGAACAAATCAACAATTGGGAAACGATGAGAGACGGCATCATCAACAACCAAAACCTGACGCACGAACGCTCAAAAGAATACGGTTCGAGAATTATAGAAGCGATGGAGACGGGCAAACCGTTCACATTCGGCGGCAATGTGCTGAATACCGGGCTGATACCGAATCTGCCGGCGAAAGCGGTCGTTGAAGTGCCTTGCACAGCCGTCAAAAACCACATTATGTCGTGCTATTCCGGCGAACTTCCGGAGCAGCTCGCGGCGCTCAACAGAACAAACATTAACACACAGCTTTTAACCATCGAAGCGGCCGTTACATTAAAAAAGGAAGCCGTATATCAGGCGGCCATGCTTGACCCGCATACAAGCGCCGAGCTTTCCATGAATGACATCATCTCTTTGTGCGACGACTTATTTGAAGCGCACAAAGACCTGCTTCCGGCTTATCACTGATCATTCGCGATCCGGTCCTGGAAAGGCTGGATCGCTTTATATGTTCAGCACCAGTTTGACCGTCTGTAAAGTGTGTCCTTTAAAGTCTTCTTCAAATTCACATACCCATTGAAACCCTTTCGCTTGATAAAAGGATAAGGCGATGCGGTTCTCTTTTTCTGCATGGACATAAAGCTTTTTTACCCCGCCGGACTGCCTGATGCATTCTTTAAGGAGTGTCGTTCCTATCCCGCTTCCCTGGCAATCCGGGTCAATATAGATGGCGGTCAGCTCCGCATTTCCGTCTTTTTGAACCGGGGTGACATTTGCAAAACCGAGCACTCGCCCCTCTTCTTCTGCCACAAAGAACAGAGAATGCAAGAGCCGGCGTTCCATCATCTCATCCTGATAGGCGGATTCGAGAAACTGATCCTGAATGTGTCCGGGAATAATCCCTTCATACGTATGATGCCAGCTGCGTTCTGCGACTTGCCGGACCTGTTTGATATCGTTTGTTTTCATCGCGCGGATCATCGGTTTCACCTGATTCGCCTCCCGTTTTTTTATAAAAAAAGAAGAAAAAGACGCACGTCCTTTTTCTTCTTTCACTTCAAAGCGTTATTTCTTCGGCTTTGTTTCGCCTTCCCACTCCAGCATGCCGCCTTCAACATTAACCGTACGGAAGCCCTGCTCATGTAAATACATACAAACGTTCATACTTCTTTTTCCGGAACGGCAGATAAATACATATTCCTTGTCCTTGTCTAACGCATCCATCTTCTCAGGGATGTCTCCCATGCGGATGTGAACGGCCTGCGGAATCATTCCTTCGGCAACTTCTTCGTCTTCTCTGACATCAACCAGATACAGCTCTTCTCCCGTTTTTAATTTTTCTTCCAGTGCGGCTGTGCTGATTTCATTTATTTTCAATGTGTGACACTCCCATTCATCTTTATGGTGTTAAGTATACCAAAGCCCGCGGTGCAATTTCTATGATAGAGGCCTGATAAAAAAGCCCCTCTCTGTAGGAGAGGGGCTTCGTCCGGTCAGTTTGCCACGATATTGACAAGCTTGCCCGGTACGGCAATGATTTTTCGGATCGTTTTTCCTTCAAGCTGCTCTTTTACTTTTTCGTCAGCTTGTGCGAGCTGTTCTAACGCTGCTTTATCAGCATCAGCCGGAACCATTAATTTCGCTTTTACTTTTCCGTTCAGCTGGACGACGATTTCCACTTCATCGTCCACCAGTTTTGATTCGTCATAAGCAGGCCAAGCCTCGTATGCAATCGAACCTTCGTGGCCGAGTTTTTCCCACAGTTCTTCAGCCAAATGCGGCGCAATAGGAGAAAGCAGCTTCACAAAACCTTCGATATAGTCTTTCGGCAGTTCATTCGCTTTGTAAGCTTCATTAATGAAGACCATCAGCTGAGAAATGCCCGTGTTAAAACGAAGGGCTTCGAAGTTTTCTGTCACTTTCATGACCGTTTCATGATAGACGCGCTCAAGAGTTTCGCCTGCGCCTTCTGTCACTTTGCCCGTCAGTTCGCCGTTTTCCTCGATAAACAAACGCCATACGCGGTCAAGGAAGCGGCGCGCTCCGTCAAGACCTGATTCAGACCAGGCGATAGATGCATCAAGCGGCCCCATAAACATTTCGTACAGGCGGAGCGTATCTGCTCCGTGAGACGCCACAATTTCATCCGGATTGACGACGTTTCCGCGGGATTTACTCATTTTTTCATTATTTTCCCCGAGAATCATTCCTTGGTTATACAGCTTTTGGAACGGTTCTTTCGTCGGCACGACACCGATGTCGTAGAGGAATTTATGCCAGAAACGCGCGTACAGAAGGTGAAGCACGGCATGCTCCGCTCCTCCGATGTAAATATCAACAGGCAGCCATTTATCCAGTTTCTCAGGTGACGCGAGCTGATCCGGATTTTTCGGATCGATAAAGCGGAGGAAATACCAGCAGCTTCCCGCCCATTGCGGCATCGTGTTTGTTTCTCTTCTGCCTTTTTTGCCCGTTTCAGGATCAGTGACTTCCACCCACTCTTTAATGTTGGCAAGCGGTGATTCACCTGTTCCGCTCGGTTTGATTTCATCTGTTTTCGGCAGAATCAGCGGCAGCTCTTCCGCCGGAACGGCTGTTGACGTGCCGTCTTCCCAATGAATAACCGGAATCGGCTCGCCCCAATAGCGCTGGCGGCTGAACAGCCAATCACGCAGACGGTATGTCACTTTTTTCTCACCGTTTTTCGTTTCTTCAAGCCAGGCGATCATTTTTTCAATCGCTTCCGCTTTATTCAGTCCGTTCAGAAAGCCGGAATTGACATGCTCTCCGTCTCCCGTGTACGCTTCTTCTTCCGTGTTTCCGCCTTTTACGACTTCTTTGACAGGCAGGCTGAACACTTTGGCGAATTCAAAATCACGTTCGTCATGCGCCGGCACGGCCATTACAGCGCCCGTTCCGTAAGAGGCGAGGACATAATCCGCTATCCAGATCGGCAGCTTTTCTCCGTTTGCAGGGTTTACGGCATATGCGCCTGTGAAGACGCCCGTTTTTGTTTTCGCAAGATCCGTCCGTTCCAGATCACTTTTCGCCTGAACTTCTTTAACATAAGCGTCTACCGCTTCTTTTTGTTCAGGCGTCGTGATGGCCTCCACAAGCTCATGCTCAGGAGCCAGTACGGCATAAGCCGCGCCGAACAGCGTGTCCGGTCTTGTCGTAAACACCGTAAACGTGTCATCAGTGCCGTCGATCGCGAAATGCACGTTTGCGCCTTCTGAGCGTCCGATCCAGTTGCGCTGCATGTCTTTAATGCTTTCCGGCCAGTCAAGTTCTTCTAAATCTTCAAGAAGCCTGTCCGCATAAGCGGTGATTTTCAGCATCCATTGTCTCATCGGACGGCGTTCAACCGGATGGCCGCCCCGCTCGCTTTTGCCGTCAATGACTTCTTCGTTCGCAAGCACCGTTCCGAGCGCCGGGCACCAGTTGACCGGCACTTCGTCTACGTAAGCGAGCCCTTTTTCGTACAGCTTGGTGAAGATCCACTGCGTCCACTTGTAATAGTCCGGATCAGTCGTATTGATTTCACGATCCCAATCGTAAGAAAATCCGAGTGATTGGATCTGGCGGCGGAAATTATCTATATTTTGTTTTGTGAACTCAGCCGGATCATTCCCCGTGTCAAGCGCGTATTGCTCGGCAGGAAGCCCGAACGCGTCCCATCCCATCGGATGAAGCACATTGTATCCTTGCATGCGTCTCATGCGCGAAAGGATATCGGTTGCCGTATAGCCTTCCGGATGTCCGACATGAAGGCCGGCTCCTGAAGGATACGGGAACATGTCAAGCGCGTAAAACTTCGGCTTGTCATTCTCTTCACTGACGGCGAACGTTTTATGATCCAACCAGTAATTCTGCCATTTCTTTTCTATTTTTTCGTGCTGAAAACTCAACGTAAAAACCTCCTTCTGATTGAATACGGCGTATGTAGTCCAAGTATTGACGGGATGAGAAAGATTATATTCAGATTATTCTAAAACTAAAAAAAACTCCCTCATCCCAAAAAGGGACGAGAGATTTTTATTTCCCGCGGTACCACCCTCGTTAGCGCGGTTTTAAGCCGCACTCACTTGATACTTTTAACGCAGTTATGCGTCAGCGGTTTTGCCGCTGCAACTCTGAGGCGAGTTCGGAAACAGACTTGATTGACTTGCACCGGCCGTCAACTCTCTGATTGCAAAATCTGCTTCTTACTGCTCCTCTTCACTGTTCTTATCGCTACCGTAATCTTACCTGTATTTTATAGAATTCTGTTCATAAGTGCAAGCAGGTTTGTATACAATGGGAATGTACCCAGAACGGGTCATGAGCGGGGATATTATTTTGATGGAGGATTTTTTTGCTGGTGTGGTTTTGCTTCGGCCGAATCACTGTTTTGTTCTCTGACAAAATCAAAGCTCCTGAGAACAGCTTCTCCGCCGTAGCCTGCGATTATGGATAAGATGACGAGTTGAATTCCTGAATCGGGGTCAGCGGATAAGACAAGTAAGATGGAAGCAGCCATTCCGATAAAACCATCTTCCAAAAAACCGAGATAGATAAACCGCTTTGTCATTCTGGGTTTCTCCAGCCTGCCTCTCTTTTTCACATGACCGAGAACCCCCATGATGCCTCCAATTACACAAGCAATTATTACCTGATGCAGCATCTTCATCACCTTCCTAAAGCCCTTATTTAGTAAAGCGACTTCAGGCCATCCAGCCCCCTTACGAATACGATGATATTCGATATCTACATACCGGCGATTGAGCAGGAAAGTAAAAAGCTTGTTTCTTCCATTATATGTGAACACATGATCGGTAAGCTTGATGCATTAGATTCATTTTTCACCCAGTGACAATGACCTAGTCACTTACTTAGCAATGTGTGCCTTCCCCTTATATATTCAGTGTATATGAGGACAAGCCCGAATGACAAATTGCAAACTTCGGCTGCTTGAATCAGAACATATGTTATGCTACGGTTACTGTAGATTCATTTAAAAAGGGGAGAAACAACGGCTGAAAAAGCGCACAGCTTTACGGCCAAAAGGGGGTTTTACATGGCTGACTCAAATGTATTCGGAAAACTGGAGCAGCTGGAGCTTATCAAAAAGGCGCTTGATCACGCACGCATCGGCGTGGTGATTACAGACCCCTCTCTTGAGGACAATCCCATCATATATACAAATCAGGGATTTATGGATATGACAGGCTACTCTTCCGAAGAGATATTAGGTAAGAACTGCAGATTTCTGCAAAGCAAAGAAACCGACCGTCAACAAGTCGCGAAAATAAGAAAGAGCTTAAACCAGAAAGAAAAGATCACGGTGCGGCTGAAAAATGTCAAAAAAGACGGCACCCCATTTTGGAATGAACTCAACATTGATCCTCTGTATGTTGAAGACAAGCTCTATTTTGTCGGTTTTCAAAAAGACATTACAGAGCAGAAAGAATACGAAAAGCTCCTTGAGGATTCCCTCGCAGAAATCACGACGCTGTCAACGCCGATTGTTCCGATCCGAAACGGCATCTCCGCTTTGCCGTTAGTGGGAAACTTAACGGAAGAACGATTTGATTCAATCGTGACAACTTTGACGGACATATTAACCGCATCTAAAGATGATTACTTAATTATAGACTTATCAGGTCTGGCCGAGGTAAACGAACAGACCGCAGACCGGATTTTCAAATTGCACCATCTGCTTAAATTAATCGGCACGGAATTGATTATTACCGGGATCAAGCCTTCCCTCGCCATGAGAATAAATCAGCTTGATGCCAGCTTTTCTTCATTAAAGACATATTTAAACGTTAAGGACGCGGTCAACGTGCTTCCGGTCGTATAAACAAAAAAATCCCGCCGAAACAGCGGGATTTTTTTATGTCGTCATCGCACTTGGACGTTTTGTTTATTAACGGTTTTCAGGCGTTTGTCGTACAGCACCGTCGCTGCGATGCTGACAACAAGAAGCACCATCAGGATCAGCAGCAGCACGCTCATGCCGTACTGATCAACCAGCACGCCGCCAAGGAGCGGCCCGATCATTCTGCCGCCCGTCGCCGCACTGTTGACGAACCCTTGGTAAAACCCCTCTTTCCCCTTAGGCGCAAGCTGATTGGCAATGGTAGGCACGGCAGGCCAGACAAGCATTTCTCCGACAGTTAAAATCACCATTGCGGTGAGGTACATCGGAAATTGCTTGGCGCTGAGAAGCACGCCGAACGAGACGATAAAAATACAAAAGCCGATGACCATCTGCGTTTTTAACGCACCGGACCATTTTCTCAGAACAGCTCCTATGAGAGGCTGTCCGGCGACAATTAATATTCCGTTTACGGTCCAAAGCACACTGTATAATGAAAGCGGCATACCGATGCTTTGAGTATGTGACGCAACGGTTGTGGACCACTGCGAATAGGCAATCCACCCGAGAACATACCCGCCGCTCAATATGAGAAGCGCCGTAAATTTCGTTCTGCTGCTGACAGGCTCGTAGTCCAGGACAGAAACCTGGCTCGCATTTCCGGTTTTGATATTTCGAAACCCGAAAAATACGATAAGGAAAAACAGCACATACAGCATAGCATTGGCTAAAAACACGTACGTAAACGAGTACGCCGCAACCATCCCGCCGAGTGCCGAGCCCACGGCGACACCTGCGTTCTGAGCTACATAAATCGCATTAAAAGCTCTCCGCCCGCCTTCTTTCCATACCGCTCCCGCCATGGCATAACTGGCCGGAAACACGATACCGGAACCGAAGCCGACAATGATGAGCAGCCAAATATAAACGGGCCATTGGTGAAACAGAACGAGTCCGAGAAGACTTGCCAATGTGATCATAATGCCGAGCATAATGGATTTGAATCCGCCGATTTTATCAAACAAAAATCCGCCGCATAAATTCCCCGCCACACTGGCACCGGAATTCAGCATCAGAACAATCCCCGCAACAGTCAGCGATTTCCCTAAATGATTATGAATATAGATCGTATTCAGCGGCCACAAAAAAGATGCGCCCGTCACATTGATAAACATTCCGATGATTAATATCTTCAAAGCGCGCGGCATACCGATCCCCCTCTCTCTATAAAAAACCCCATGAAAAAACGGAAACCGCAAGCCGCGGCTCCGTATCGAACACGTTATCATAGCACATTCATTCTATCGCCGCGGACGTCTTTTTTCAACATCAGAATCCGAAAAAAATAATGCCGGAATGTTGAAAAAATTACAAATGATTGGATTCACAAAAACAGGCCGGCCTCATGCTCTTTTCCTCAGCAGCCAAAACGGAATATACAGAATGAAAAAGCTCAATATCACCGCCGCTTCCATTGATAGAAGATACCACGGCCAAGGTCCGAAAACATTCAGAAGCGAAGCGGTCTTCGGTTTTTTCATTAAATATAGGTAATTTGCATTCAGCACACGATCAATAAAAAAGACACACGCCCCGTACAGATTTACGATCAGCACCGATACCCACAGCCCGCGCGCCGACGGCCTGTACCTTTCTGAAGCAGCCATGAATAGACAGGTAAGAAAAACACAGCCGTGGGAGACGAAAAACACGATGTACCGAAAATGAGGGAAAGAATACGCCCCTAAATCAGGTGTTGCCATCGCCTGTATAGCGCTGCCCAAACCGGCAAAATAGAGGAAGGCGAACAGTTTTTTGCTTTTTGTCATGACCATCAGCATCGCCAAATAGACGGAAAGGTCGCTCAGCTGCAGCGGCAGAGCTGTTTTCAGCGACCAGGCATGATGACATAGCAGCCATATATGATAGCTGATCTGCGACACGGCAAGGAGAATGAACAGTACATAGCGGATCATGCGATTCGACCGGCCGTGGTTGAGCTTTTTCCGGAACATGATCACGCCCGCCCCCAGCAATCCGATGATCAACAGCGTGAAAATGTGTTCCTTGGAAAAAAGATGAAAGGTCCCTGTTTCAGATTTCAATTGAAAATACTTCTGCATAAGGCTCCCCCGCGCGAAAAAATGACGTATGTCTATTCTTTTAAAAATCGCTTTCTTCTATTCATACAAAAAAAGCCTCCGCTTATGCGGAGGCTCCTCAACTTGTTTTACAATGCGGATTGAATGACCTTTTTATAGTATAGCACCGACAGCATGCCGAAGATGGAGTACAGCAGCGTATACAGCGCCATGACGATGATCATCGGCGTCCACACTTCCGTTCCGAATAAAAACCATCCTGACTGAACGGCAAAATAGCTGTGGAACAGCCCTAGAACGAGCGGAATCCCGAAATGATACGCCTGCTTCCGGCGGATGCCTTTCAGCAGATCTCCCGTTGTGAAGCCGAGCTTCCGCAATATCGTGTAATCAGCCTTCTCATCCTCACACTCGCCCATTTGTTTAAAATAAAGGATACAGCCTGAGGTGATCAGAAAGGTCAATCCCAAAAAGCCGACAATAAACATGATCAGCCCCATATTTTTCTTTTGAGTGTCAGCCGTTTCAAATTGCGAAAGCGCGCCGTCTGAATAGTGCTGCGCCTGAAACAGACCATCAGCTTTTTGGATGTCCTCTTCACGTTTGAGTGTAATGCCGAAAAACCGATTTGATTTTCCCTGAATGGACGGGTCGATATCTTTCTCGATCCGGTCGAATACCTGCTGCGTGACGATAACGGTCGGCAGCCCTCCGCTTGTAAATGTATATGACAGGAGGAAGTCGTTCTTCAAGCCCTTATACGCCAGCGGTATTTTATCCGTTTTGCCGTTTATATCAATGGAACCCGACGTTTTCAGGTCGAGAAATCTTTTCATCATATCATTATATCCGGTAAACACGGCTTCTCCGTCAGAAAGCTCCGTCCCTTCTGCGTCTTTCTCGCTTATAATCGGCAGCGCCAAGCTGGACGGGTCTTGTTGAAAGTTTTTCATATCGCCGTTTATGATGTTCTTCATATTGACACCGGCTTGAATGGTCTTGATTGTTTTCACTTTGTGTTCAATTCCGTCTTTCTTCAATAAAGCGGTAAATGAGTCAGTCTCCTTTTGGTTATCAAACGCAAAGTCCGCGGCTGTATTTTGCTCAGCCGATTTTTCCGCGGAGTAGTACGAGATATAGCTTAAAGACAGCAAACCGATTGCCAGCGCCGAAAGAGTCGTAATAATCGTCAGCAATACGGCGTTTGACTTCATCCGGAACATGATGGATGACAAAGACAGCACTTCACTGACATTCAGATACCCGCCTTTTGATTTCCGGATGAGATTTGCCAGAAAGCTGACCGAACCTTTATAAAACAGATAGGTTCCGATAATGACCGAGCCGAGAATAAACACCATTGCCGAAAACAGTTCATTCATGCTCGTAAAACTGCCTCCGAATAAATGCGCGGACACGGCATAGCCGGCGATAATGGCCGCAATACCGACAACGCCGATCGACATCTGCACCCAAGAAAGCCGTCTTATGCCGCTTTCTGACGATGACGCGGTTTTAAATAAAGACAAAATGCTTTGCCGTTTAATAAATAAGTAATTCATCACCATAATCAGCAGGTAAATTGCCCCGAACACAATTAACGTCTGAACGAGCGCCTTGCTTGAAAAAAACAGTGAGACAGAGGCTTTCACACCGACTGTATGAAACAGCATCATCATACATAATTTCGAAAGAGAAAAGCCGGCAAAAATACCGATCCAAATCGATCCGAAATACAAAATGAAATTTTCTGTGCTGAGTATGCGGAAAATGTGCATTTTCGTCATGCCGATTAATCGGAATAAGCCGATTTCCCGGCCGCGCCGTTTAATAAAAATGGTGTTGGCGTATAAAAGAAATACCGACACGATCGCCACAAGCAGTACAGAGGCGGCCCGGATTGCCGCCGCTCCTTTTATGGAGCTTTTCATTTCATCAAGCGCCGGATCGTATTGCATCGTGACAAACGCGAAATAAAGGGCGGCGCTGAACACCAGCGCAAAAACGTAAAGGTAATAGTTTTTCATATTCTTTTTCAGGTTCTGGAAGATCAAATGATGAATACTCATGCCTGAACCCCGCCCAATACACTTTGCGTTTTCATAATATCCTGAAAAAAGTCCGGTCTGTCCTGACCGCCTTTATTCAGCTGTGTATACACACGGCCGTCTTTAATGAAAACCACACGTCCGGAATAGCTGGCGGCAACCGGATCATGCGTCACCATCACAATGGTGGCGCGGCGTTTTTGATTCAGACGGCTGAGTTTATTCAGTAAATCCATGGCAGCCTTTGAATCGAGCGCTCCGGTCGGCTCATCAGCAAAAATAATGCCCGGTTCGTGAATAACAGCTCTTGCGGCAGACGTCCGCTGTTTTTGCCCGCCGGAAATTTCACTCGGATACTTATGTCGCAAATCATAGATCCCAAGCTCCTCTGCCGTCTCGGCAAATCGCAGGTCCGCCTCTTTCTTAGACATTTTCGTAATGGATAACGGCAGGAGTATGTTTTCCTTCACGGTCAGCGTGTCCAATAAATTATAATCCTGAAAAATAAAGCCGAGATGCCGTTTTCTGAATTCGGCAAGCTGTTTTTCTTTCATGGATGTTATCTCCGTCTCATTCAGTTTAATGGTGCCCGCGCTCACTTTATCAATGGAGGAAAGCACATTCAAAAGGGTCGTTTTCCCTGATCCCGACGGGCCCATAATGCTGACGAATTCCCCTTTGTGAATCTGAAGATCAATTCCTTTCAGCACCTCTTGTTTATTCAGCTTGTTTCCGTAGCTTTTTTGTATATTGCCTGCTTCTAAAATCATCGCGTTATGATTCTCCTTTTACATTGGTTATCTTTATTTTAAAAACAGAAGCCGTTTTTTTCGTTTGATTAAGCGAACAAAAGAGAAAAGCATGTGACACTTTTGTCACACGCTGAACATGCTGACGGCATCGTTCTGTTTCGGAAACACCAAGGTAAAAACCGTGCCGCTTTCCGGCTCAGAGCGCACGCTGATCTGTATGAGAAGCGGAGCCGCGGCTTTTCGAGCCAAATACAGGCCCATCCCCGTTGACGCGTGATCACGCCTCATTCGCGTCGAAGTAAATCCCTTTTCAAAAATGCGCGGAAGATCTTTGGGCTCGATGCCGATGCCGCGGTCTTCAATATCCACGTGCACCCGGCCGTTTTGTTCATAGCTTTTTACGGTAATGTCATCCGCTTCACTGTATTTGACGGCATTGCTTAACAGCTGCCTGATGATGAAGGAAAGCCATTTTCCGTCACTGTGAACGTCTGGTGAATCAAGCTGAATGTCAAACCCGATCCCTTTTTGTATACACCATGATTGCAGATTTTTAATTTCTTTGAAAACGAGCGGTCTGAGCTGAACGCGCTGGAATGATAAATCATTTTCAATAAAGGACAATCGTTTCTGATGAAGCTGCTGGTCCAGGAGATGGTGAATCCGCAGCCATTCATACAGCAAAGGGGCTTTCAGCGGCTGTTCATCAAGGCGCTCAATCATGAGATGCATCGCTGTCAGCGGTGTTTTGACCTCGTGAATCCATGACATCAGATCGTCCTTTTCATGCTCTGAAGCCGCCTGAAGGTGAAGTGAGCTTTTTCGTAATTGCTCCGTCTGCCCTTCAATGCTTTCTTCAACGATAGACTCAAACGGACTGTCAGGCGCTTTAAGATAAGACATGTCTAAATTGGCGTCCCACTCTCTTAAGCTTTTATAATAGGCGGTCTCTTTACGATAGCGGAACAAGAGAAATACAAGAAACACAAGAAGCGACAGGTAAACGAAATACAGCACTGAAAAAAACGGAATAGACGGATCAATATATGCCGCAAAAAGGAGCACAGCCTGCTGCAAAAGAAACATCGCAATCCAGCTTTTTCTTTCGAGCAGAAATGATTTAATCATAAAGACCGTCTTCTTCCTTTGCGATGTATCCCTGCCCCACCTTGGTTTCAATCATTTTCCCGATGCCTAATTGTTCGAGTTTTTTCCGCAGCCGGTTGACATTCACCGTCAGCGTATTATCACTGACGAAACGTTCATCATTCCAAAGGCTTCTGATGAGTTCTTCCCGACTGACGATTTTATTTTTCTGCTCAGCCAGCAGTTTTAAGATCAGCATTTCGTTTTTGGTCAGCTCGACCGAACCGTTTTTACGGCTGACCGTGTTGGTTTCTGTGTCAATGACCGCCCCGCACCATCTTTTCATCAGCGCCGGTTCTGTGCCGTATTGATGCACACGGCGGAACACCGCCTGTATTTTCGCGATTAACACATCAAAGTGAAAAGGCTTCTGAATAAAATCATCTGCCCCGAGCTGCATCGACATGACCATATCCGCGGGATGATCACGCGAGGACAAAAAGAGAATCGGCACGTTTGATTGGGAGCGTATCATTCTGCACCAATGAAAGCCGTCAAATTTCGGCAGCTGTACATCAATGATCACCAAATCAGGCTTGATTTCGGAAAACTCCCGGATGACCCGGCTGAAATCTTTTATTCCGTGCACCGCAAATGACCAGCCCGTTAATCTCTCTTTCATCTCGTGAAACAAAGTGTTATCATCTTCTATTAACAAAATGTGAAACATGGTATCCGCCCTTTTCTGATAAATAGAGGAAAAACCGGCTGATGTCCAGCCGGCTTTTTTCCTTTACAGTTCTCTTCTTAATGCGGTCAGAACGTTGGTTTTTGTCGCTTTGCGGGCCGGATTCATACCGGAAATCACCGCGACCCCCGCACAAATGACAACTGCGATCACAACGAGGCTGAGCGGGATATAGGAGAAGGTATAATGAAGATCTTCAGCTCCGGTGTTTCCCCCTACCGCTTTTAAGATAACCGGCACAGCCAGATTGACGGCAAAACTCACTCCGTAAGAAATGATAATCCCGATGACAGAACCTAATATCCCGATATAGGCGCTTTCCATCAGGAACATTCTGCGGATGATGGACGGGCTTGCGCCGATCGCTTTCATAATCCCGATTTCCTGCGTTCGTTCCGTCACCGCCATCGTCATCGTATTGAAAATACCGATAGCAGAAATCACGACGGCGATAAAGCCGACAAAGATCAGGCCGATTTTAAAGACGAGGAAAAAGGTGTTGACGCCCTTCAGCTCGGTAGTGACAGACCTGACATAAAAGCCGTCATCCGTGAGGTCATGGGTAAGCTGATCGACATGATCGAATTTGTCCGCATACACATTGATGCTTTTTTCCGCATTTCCATTCTTCAGATCCAAGAATGTCGAGAAGTCTTTCTTGAATTGATCACTCACAAAAATATTTGTATCCTCCATCCAATCTTGGGACGGTTTTTTTGTAATTCCAACTACTTTAAAGTCGTACGTTTTCGTTTTTTCAACGTCTCCGTCTTTGTTTGTTTTGGAGATGCTCAGCTGTATCGTTTTATTAAGCAGGTCTTTCGTATAGCCTTTTGGTTTTTTCACCTCCGACATGTCGCCTTGGTGATCCTTTAACTCTTTGTCGTAAGCGTCAGCCTCTTTTTTCGTCAATAGGTTCTTCGCAAAATCATAGCCGACCACGATTTCATTCTCTGTGCGGGCGACCCTTCCCTGATCAAGCTCCATATTGGCTTTGACTTCATCGTTCATGTTTGTCAGCACAATGGCTGAATCTTCATTTGTTCGGTTTCCCAATGACGCTTTATTCGGTTCATACACTTGTGTTCTTTCAACGACAGACTTGACATTTTTATACTTTTCCAAGTCTGATTTCTTCACGGCTTTTCCGTTTTCTTGGCCGAGTACGTTGATTTCCGTAACAATCTGCTGGCTCATCGTAATGTCTGTAATCGTTTTTTGGATGCCGAATCCGACGGAAGCCAGCACCACTAAAAACGCGCACGCCATTGTCGTTGCCAGCACCGTCATGAAAACACGCAGCCGGTTTTTCTTCATATTTCTTCTGATAAAGTGAATCTGATCCTTAAATCTCAACAGTAACGCCCCCTTTTAATACACCGTCATGCAGCTGGAATTTTGAATGCGCGATCGAAGCGACTTCATCGTCATGCGTAATGATGACAAATGTAATCCCGCGCTCCCGGTTCAGCTGCTGAATTAATGCAAGCACCTCAAGTTCCGTCTCTGAATCAAGGCTTCCCGTCGGCTCATCAGCTAAAATAATCGACGGATTTAAAATCAGGGCTCTTGCGATACTGACACGCTGCTGCTGGCCGCCTGACAGCTCATTCGGATAATGATTCGCATGATTCTCAAGTCCGACCCGTTTCAGCATATCCGCGACCTTCTGCTTGCGTTCAGACGGTTTGACGCCTTTTAAGGCAAGCGGCATTTCAACATTTTCATAGGTTGTCAGACTCGGAATGAGCTGAAAACTTTGAAAAATAAAGCCGAAATGCCCGAGGCGGAACTGCGCCCACTCTTTTTCACTGAAGCCCGTCACATCAGTGCCGTTAATGACGATACGGCCCTTCGTCGGCGCTATGTATCCGGATATTAAATTCAGAAGCGTTGATTTTCCGGAACCGCTCCGACCGACGATACAGGCAATTTCCCCTTTTTCAACGGTCAAAGAGACATCCTTCAATACCGGAACTTCACTCTCTCTGCCTTTCCTGCCGATTTTAAATGAATGATCAATATGCTGTACTTCTATCACGTACACCACTCCCCCTTATATCTGTTTCGTTTTTTTATAGATGAAGTAATAACTGATGAAAAACCCGATAATCGCACCGAGAAGCATGCCGAATATGTAACCGGTATACGAGCCGTTATAAGCATATCCGCATACCCCCGCACTTCCCAGCATACTGAGCACCATGACGAGCACTTGAATGATGCGCTCAATGTGTTTGCTCAGGATAAAATGACCGCTTCGTTCACTCGGCATTTTCAGGAAATTCGCATAGCCGAATAGATAGAAACAAAATCCCATTAATGCGGAGATTAACAATGCGTGTTTCATGTAATACATCCATGATGTATGGATGTAAGCGGCAGGCATGAAATAGATCAGAAACCCGCTCCAAGGGAAATCAATATCCGGCACAGCCTGCCTGCCAAAAAGGAACTCAGCGTTTAACAGGTAAATCGTCATAACCACGATCGGAAAGACGGAAACCGTAAACGCCGTGATCAGATGTGCCGCTAAATTGCCCGTTATCGTGCCGGCAGCTGTCACTAATGCATAAATCATCAAGCTGATGACCAGCATCCCTGCGCTGAATGATTGAAAATGATGGACAGCGTCAGGTTTAAGCGCCAGAAACAATATGTCAGATACTCCGTAAGAAACAAATTGCGAGCCGGCTAACACGGCTGCTCCCAAGAAAAACTTCGTATGAAATATCCGGCTTCTCGAATACGGAAGACTCAGTGTAAACATCCTTTCAGCCCGGCCTCCTCTTATCAGAAAAAGCCCCATCATAACCGGAGGAATGAAATGCAGCCCGATCAAATTCCGATTGCTGTAATCAATGCTGAACGTACAAACTGAATCTGAATATTGATGAAGCGCACTCAAACAATCCTTATAGTGAAAATATTCATTTATAATTGCCAAAGGGCCTAAAATAGCTAAGAACCCCGCTGTAAGAAGCAGCAGCGTCTGCCGCTGCTTCCATTCTTTATAAAGCAAACCGCTAATCGGCACCTTGCTTTCCTCCAAACTGTTCATTTTCAAACAGATCTACATATGCTTTGACTTCCTGTAAACCGTAAAATAACTGATGAAAAACCCGATAATCGCGCCGAAGATAATGCCGGCTAAATAGCCGAACATCGTGTCTGTGACCCCATATCCGAAAACGCCGAAACCCATAACGGCAAAGGCAATCACCAATATCTGCACCGGCCGGTCCAATTTTCTCCAAAGAAAGAATCTGCCGTTCCGTTCATTCGGGTGTTTCAGAAAGCTGACGTAACCGATCAGATAAAAGACAAGGCTCATCACAATCGGAATGATTAAAATCAAATCTCTTTCTCTGATCCAGTCGTTAAACACATATACAATAGGGGTTATAAATATAAAAAGACGGGATTCGATATAACTGCTGATAAAAGAAAATTGATCTCCGACACTAAAATCGAAAACGACCTCCAAATTCGCGGCCGGCAGACCGATGAGTAAAAAGGGCAGAACCGTTACTGTAAACGCCGTTAACAGCTGGGCGAATATCTGTCCCGTTAATGCTCCGGATGCCATTAACAAGGCGTAAGCCATAAAACTGATGACAATCATTCCGATTGAAAAATGATCAAAATCGTACGTATGGCTCGGTTTCAGCAAAGATATCAGCAATGACGCCGCTCCATAGCCTATCACCTGAGGAACAACAATGACTGCCCCGCCGAGCCAGAATTTCGTCTGAAAGATTTGGCCTCTGCTGTAAGGCATGCTTAACAAAGCATCCATCGTTCCCTTTGTCCGTTCTAACCCTAATAAGAAGACAGCAATGATAACACTCACAATCCAGCTGAAGGAAAGAAGCGACCCATTCGTATAATTAACAACGAATTCACAATCTTGAAGAGCTGGGTTATTCAAACATTCTTGATATGTTGAGTAGTTGTTATAAACCATAAAAGGGTTTGCCGCCATTAAAAGAATGCCGCTGCATAAAAACAACCACTGATTTTTCTTCCATTCTGTGTACAACAATCCCCGCGGTATCATTCCGGCCCTCCTTTCTTATACATGCTTCGTTTTTTTAAATATGGCAAAGTAACTGACCAAAAATCCGATCGCTCCTCCGACCAGCATCCCGGCCACATACCCTGTCATCGTCTGTCCCATCGAGTACCCCGCCAGGCCAAAACCGAGAACGGCGATTAAGATCACCACAATCTGAATGGGCCGGTCAAGCTGTCTCCAGAGAAAAAAACGGCCGTTCCGTTCCACCGGCTGCCTGACATAGCAAAAGTACCCGATGGCATAAAATACAATGCTCATCACTGCCGGAATGATTAATATATACTTGCTGGCAGATACCCAGTCCGTATTAACATACATGATCGGAATCAGATATTGAAACGAATCGTTTAAGTAAGCATTGACTGATGGCATCAGCTCATGCATGCCGACCCCGAAGATAACTTCCGCATTTGTCAGCGGCAGCGTAATAATCAGGTAAGGCGCTATCGACACGGCAAACGCCGTTAACAGCTGGGCGAACGTATTGCCCGTTAAGCAGCCTGCGCTCGCGACCAATGTAAAAGCCAAAATACTCACAATGATTTCGCCGACGCTGTAATGGTGAAAGAAATATACGCGCTCAGGCTTTAACAGAAGAATGAGCAGCTCAGCCAGCCCGTAGCCGATCACCTGAGCGCCGGTAATGACCGCCGCCCCGAGCCAAAATTTGGTGTGAAACACCTGAGCGCGGGAATAAGGCAGACTGAACAGCGCATCAATCGTTCCTTTTGTACGCTCCAGTCCGAATAAGCAAACCGCCAAAATCACAGCGGGCGCCCAGTTCAAGTTCAGCATTCCGCTATCCAAAGAATTCACATAAAACTTACAATATGCTCCGTGGGTATCCAGACAGCCCTGATAGACAAGATAGGTATTTAACACTTCAAATGGATTGACCGCCGCTAAAAAAATGCCGACCATCACAAGAACAGTTCGATTCTGCACCCATTCCCTGTACAGCAATCCCCTGTCTACCATCTCCGGTTCCCTCCAAACTTCGCGATGAAGACTTCTTCTAAGTTGACAGGAAGTTCGTTCCATACTTTCGGCTGCAGCTCTTGCAGAAAGTTCTTTTTCTTTTCATCATTCTTTTGAATCAGCACCGTATAAAACACACCGGCATGGTCGAGAATCGGTATATTTTGTTCTCTGATCTTCAAGGCGACGTTTTCTTCAAATGCCATTTGGATTTTCATGTACTCTTCCTTCATATCATCCAAGTCCATCACATTCGTCAGCTGATTTCCTTCCAAAAACCCGATCCGGTTGCACATTCGCTCAATATCTTCTAAACGGTGTGAGGTAATCAGAATGCTCGTTTCCCGTTCAGCCACTTCATCCACCATAAGCTGAAGCACATCATGACGCGTTACGGCGTCAATTCCGTCCGTCGGTTCATCCAAAAGGATAAGTGCCGGGCGTGAAGCAAAGGCAAGGACGAGCGCAAGCTGTTTTTTCAGGCCTGTCGATAATTCACGGTATTTCTTCGTTTCCGGAATGCCGTACCTGTTCATCAGCTCATTGGCGTAAGTCACATCAAAATTCGGATAGATTCTGCTTACAATCGCAACAAGCTGTTTATATGTATACTTGTCATAAAAAGGATTTTCAACAGGCATATAAATGATGTTCTGTTTTACTTTCGGATGCCGCTTTATTTCCACCTGATTAAATAAAACCGTCCCTTGATCCGGCAGCAGAATCTGCTGAATGAGCCGGAGCAGTGTTGTTTTCCCTGATCCGTTTCGCCCGAGCAGCCCGAAAATTTCCCCTTTTCCGATGGTGAGCGAAATATCCTTGAGCACTTCTTTACCGTCTATCGTTTTTGAGAGATTCCGCAATTCAATCATGATCCTTGCCTCCTTTCACATCAGCGCTGATTTCCTTTATCCATTCCTGCAGCTTCTCCAGCTCAACTCCCGCGTAATGGGCATCGATGATGAGCTGTTTCAATTGCTCTTTTATCATCGTCATCTTCCCTTCAACCAATGTCGTTTTTGCATTCTCCGATATATACGTTCCTCTTCCCCTCAGCGTTTCAATGACACCATCGCGTTCGAGCTCCTTGTACGCTTTGCTGACTGTGTTCGGATTGGCGATAATGATCGTTGCCAATTCCCTGACAGAAGGAAGTTTATCCCCCGGCTTCATGATCCCTTTTAAACAAAGCTCTTTCAGTTGCTGTATGATCTGCTCATAAATCGGAGTTGAGCTTCTCGGATCGATTTGAATCATTTACTTCCCTTCTTTCTTTTACGAGCTGCTCTCTTTCTTCAAATGTTCTGCCATTGAAATCCGAGTACGACAAGAACGGCAAACAGACTGCTGGCCAAAACCGAGGCGGCGATAATAAGAGGCACATCTTGTTTTACGGATCTTTTGTTTTTCATGAAAGTTCCCCTTCCCTATGCTTAACATTTATATATCGATTTCATTTTTTGAGTGTTTTATGTGTATTACATCAAGTAGTACACGTAATACAATAAACACACTCAGGCCTATTGTCAATTCTTTTTTTAAAAGAAATACAAAAAAACCCGCCGGGATTCCGGCAGGTTTGCTGAACCATTTGAAACGGCGCGGTCAGTAATCAAAATTACGCTGCAAAATCATATTGTTTTGCAAGGTCTGCAGCTGCAATCTCATTCGGTAAAGCTGCTCTCTTTGCTGATCATTCGCAGATAATGACAGCTTGTTTAATTCATTCACCGCGTTTTCAAGCATCATTTGCGCTTCACTGTACTCATTATCATTATAATGCTCTTGTTTTGAAGCGGTTATAAATTGCTCATTCGCAAATTCATACGCCTGTTCGCTTCTTTGGAGATGTTCATCTACTGATTGTCTTGTTGCCAACGAAACCCCTCCTCAGTGAATGGGAAATCAAACTTAGTTTGAGCGGACCAAAAATAATAACACCCGAAGGTTGAAGGAAAGAGAACCAAATTTTCCGTGTTTAACTAAAGGAATGAGAATCCTGCCTGCAGTCATAATAAACAAAAGAAAGCCGCATCCTGTTTTCAGATTGTGAACCCCCATCATTCATGCTACAATTTTAGGATGCATCTGATGTGAGGGAGGCTTTTTGAACATTGAACGAGAATAACCCTTTTCCTTATTCAAATACGGAAAAACGGTACCATACATTAAATTATCATCTGCGGGAGCATTTCGGGCATAAAGTGTTTAAAGTCGCGCTTGACGGCGGTTTTGACTGCCCGAATCGGGACGGCACGGTTGCACACGGAGGCTGCACATTCTGCAGCGCGGCGGGCTCCGGCGATTTTGCCGGCAATCGGGCCGATGACTTACTCACGCAATTTCACGATATCAAAAACCGCATGCACGAAAAGTGGAAAGACGGCAAATATATCGCATATTTCCAAGCGTTCACGAATACGCATGCCCCGGTAGAGGAGCTGCGTGAAAAATTCGAATCCGTCCTCAAGCTTGACGGCGTTGTCGGCATGTCGATCGCGACCCGTCCGGACTGCCTGCCGGACGATGTCGTGGAATATTTGGCCGAACTGAATGAGCGGACCTATTTGTGGGTTGAACTCGGGCTGCAGACCGTGCATGAGCGGACCGCCCTTCTGATCAACCGCGCCCATGATTTTGACTGCTATGTTGAGGGTGTCAATAAACTGAGAAAACACGGCATCCGCGTTTGTTCCCATATCATTAACGGGCTTCCGCTTGAAAACAGGGACATGATGATGGAGACGGCCAAAGCCGTCGCTGATTTGGATGTACAAGGCATTAAAATTCACCTGCTTCACTTATTAAAAGGCACACCGATGGTGAAGCAATATGAAAAAGGAAAGCTGGAGTTCCTTTCTCAAGAAGAATATGTAAGTCTTGTATGTGATCAGCTCGAAATCATTCCCCCGGAAATGATCGTTCACCGCATTACGGGAGACGGGCCGATCGAATTAATGGTCGGACCGATGTGGAGCGTCAATAAGTGGGAAGTACTGGGCGCCATTCAAAAAGAGCTGGAAACACGGGGAAGCTATCAAGGGAAGCTCTTCAGAAAGATCGGGGAGGAGACCGCCCTATGACCTTAATGCACATCCTCCCTTTCAGTAAAGAATTGCTGAAGTCCGCCGCACAGGAAGGTGATATCACAGTTGACGCGACGATGGGCAACGGACATGATACATATTTCCTGGCCGGCCTTGTCGGTGAGACAGGACATGTCCATGCCTTTGATATTCAAGCGGACGCACTGGCTAAAACGAAGGAGCGGCTCGGTGCCGACTTCGGCCCGCGCGTCACGCTTCACCATAAGAGCCATGATCAAATAAAGGCATCGCTGCCTGAAGATGCGCACGGTCGTGTGGCTTGCGCCGTGTTTAATCTCGGCTATCTGCCCGGCGGCGATAAAAGCATTACGACAAACGGTCACTCAACCATTTCCGCGATCGAACAGCTCCTTGAACTGCTGAAGGAGAACGGGCTGATCGTTCTCGTTGTGTACCACGGGCATCCTGAAGGCAAGACGGAAAAAAGTGCATTACTGGAGTACTGCGGCAATCTTGATCAGGAAAAAGCGCGCGTGCTGAGCTACGGCTTTCTCAATCAGCGAAACGACCCTCCGTTTATTATAGCGATTGAAAAGAAATCTGCCGGCAAATAAAGAATCGGCCTGTCATAAGCGGGCCGATTCTTTTTGTGTTTACTTTTCAAGAAAAATCAATTACTATGAAATAATGGAAAAAATCATATCTTTTAAGTGTAACATCTGGGAGGAGCGGCAGTTTGAATATTCTTCGCATCATATTTTCAAGTGTTCCCTATGTGATGTTCGTCATCATTTTATCAAGACATTTAGGATTTGAGTTCGCAAAAACCTATTACTGGTGGTTTGCTGCATTTTTTGTCATCGGGCTGATCGGCAAATTCGCAATGCACCTTGCGGCAAAAAAGAAACCGTTAAAAAAAGAGACAGCGTAAAATGCGCATGTCTCTTTTTATTTACTGTTTTGCAGCACGCTGCGTGTATAAGCGGGATTGTTTGTAAAGATACCATCTGCTTTTTGTTTCAGCATAATAGGCGTCAGCGTATGCTCGTCTTCCTTATCAAAAAACACGTGCACTTTCATCTTATTGTGATGAATGCGCTTCACGACTGCTTCATTTGCCAATTTGGCGTTGAGCCCGACTGTATCAGCATACGTTCTGATGGTTTGCAGCTGCTTATCATTTATCTCCTCAGCCTCGTTATCTTTTAATAATCGAACAAGAGGAACTTTTTTATTCATAGATCGAACTTTCTTTAAGCTCTTCCCGCTAAAAGACTCAATGACTGCTTTATGGCTGGAAATCAGCTTATGTTTTTGTAATATGTCAATCAGTTTCTTTTCCATCACCAGGCTGCCGTTGCTTTCTCTTGTCTCAATATAGTAATTGGCAGTTTGTCCGAATTTCTGTATGATTTCTTCTAATGTTAAAATCTTTTCTCCTTTTCCCGCATTCAGTTTCTTAATCTGAGCCAAAGACAGATCATCTGTCATCCCTTTACCATCTGTTGTCCGATCTACCGTTTTATCGTGAATGGCAATCAGATGGCCGTCCTTTGTCTCCCGTAAGTCTATCTCAATATAATCTGCTTTGTCTTTAATGGCACGCGCATAAGACAAAGCTGTATGTTCCGGCTCAATCGCAGAAGAGCCCCTGTGCGCTATCAAGACAGGATGATAGCCGGCGGAAGCATGGATGACGGAGCAGCCTCCGGAAATGGAAAGTAATGCTATGACGGCTAAATACTTTAATTTTTTCATAAAATTAAAGTATCATATTCTGCAGGCGCAAACAATGTTTCATTCTTCACGTCATAAATAAAAAAACTGCGCCGTCATGATTTACACGAGAGGCGCAGTCCACCCATTACGAACTTTTCGTCCAAGCCATCTTCTGAAATTTGCGGTAGGCTCTTCCGTTAATATAAAAGAAAAATGACGTTTTTCCGCTTGCCCTGATCAGCTTTCGCGCGAGGCGGCCCATTTCTTTTTGGCCGGCGACTTTGTCATCGGATAAATAGACGCCGAGCAGCCCCCTGTTGATCAGCCGGTGAAAATTTTCATGCGGAATGCCTTGCAAATGTTCATCCGCTTTTTCAATAAAATGCTGCAGTCTCTGCATCATTTCTTCATGAGACTGATAATACGTACAGAAATTCAGATCGCCTTCAAGCAGATCCTCTTCCTGGTCAATTAAATAATCAAGCAGTATATGCAGCCCTTGTATGTACGGAAAATAACTGCTGCGGATTTTCTCAGCGGTATGTTCGTTAAAATCAGGCTGGAATGAGTAAGCAACGAGACAGAAAATGCCTAACGTCGATCCGGCGCAGGCCGAGAACTCAAACCACTCCATTTCCGGAAGCTGTGACCGGTACTGCTCAAACCAGCCTTTAAGCCTCGGAACGCGTTCATGCTCAACGACATGCTTATGAACCTGAAGGTCGCAATAATAATCACACAGCTCAAGCAAATAAGGTTTAATGATACCGTAATGTTCTATTGACCCGAGCACCCGCTGGCATGTTCTCACCAGCTCATGAAGATAACCGCCGTCATCCCGCTCGTCTCTGTACTGATAGTACGGCCGCACCTCGGCGCCGACCGTCAGCGCGTCACGCATGGAAAGATGAAGCATGCGGAAGTCCTCGGGATCAAGCGAGGTGCTGCGGTCGCACAGATTGTCCAGATAATCACTGATTGTCTGATACGCGATGATAAATTGCACGCATTTCTGTTTCTGCTCTCCCGAAAGCAGGGCTAAAATGCCGCCGCCTTCACAATGAAACGATTTATCGCGGATACTTGCGGCCGCCTGCTGCCGCAGTTCGGTATTTTTAATGGAATCTGATTTTTCCCGCCACATGTTCAATTCCTGATGAACGAGCGGAAAAATTTCCCGATACACTTTTGCCATAAGGTTAAAAGGATGTTCCGGTACTGTCAACATATGCACCCCCAGCGAATTCAAATATACTGATCTGTAAAGGCTTTTGCCGCCTTAAACACAGTTTCTCTTTCCGGTTCATTAAAAATTTCATGATAAAGCCCTTCCCATTCGCGGTACGATTTATTATGGGAAGCCACACCGGAAAACCATTTGCGGACCTTCATTTTATCGACGATTTTGTCATCACCGCCCTGCATAAGCAAAAGCGGCACCTTTAAAAACGCATCAGTCGGCACCATAGCGGCATCAATGGTTTTTAAAAGCTCTCTATACCATCTTACGGATACCTTCGTGACATATAAAGAATCGTTTTGATCCGCTTCAATCATATCCGCATTCCTCGTTGCCATATCAGGTGATAAGCCGGAATCCACTCTGAGGGACGGAGCGAGGACGTTCAGTCCTTTAGACGCAAAATCAAGGACTTTATTGACTTTTATTTGCAGACCCAGACAAGGTGATGATAAAATGAGTGCCGTAATGCGGGGATTTCTCTGCTGCTTAAACCATTCTATCGCAATCAGTCCGCCCATGCTGTGGCCCAAAAGGAAAACGGGCGCTTCAAGCGTTCTCGCTTTATCAATCCATATATCTACTTCATCAATGTATTCTTGGAAAGAGCGAATATGCCCTCTGGCGCGGGTCGACGTTCCCTGACCGGGCAAATCGCCCATCACCACGTTATATCCGGAAGATCTCCACATTTCAACGAGCCATTTATAGCGCCCGTGGTATTCGCTCGCCCCGTGGATAATGACAATGGTACCGACGGGCCTGTCTGCTTTCCAAGTCCACATGCAGTTCACCTCTTACATAAATTTAGAGAAAGAAGGATGAGACATGATAATCTACCCTTATAAACAATTTACGCCTGACATACATCCTGAAGCGTTCATTGCGGATAACGCCGTCATTACGGGCGACGTCGTGATCGGAGAACAATCGAGCATTTGGTTCTCGGCAGTCATCCGGGGGGATGTTGCGCCGACAAGGATCGGAAAAAGAGTCAGCATACAAGACTTGAGCTGTCTGCATCAAAGTCCGAACCGCCCGCTTCTTATTGAAGATGACGTCACGATCGGCCATCAGGTTACACTGCACAGCGCAATCATCAGAAAGAATGCTTTAATCGGTATGGGCTCCGTCATTCTTGACGGGGCGGAAATCGGAGAAGGCGCGTTTATCGGCGCCGGAAGTCTCGTTCCTCCGGGCAAAACCATTCCTCCCGGCTGTCTTGCGTTCGGCCGGCCCGCAAAGGTTATCCGCCGGCTGACAGAAGAAGACATACGGGACATGGAAAGAATCAGAACGGAATATGTTGAAAAAGGCCGATACTATAAAACACTGCAAGAGAAATAAAAATAGATCAGCTTTGTTTTACTACTGTACCATTTTTCAAAATATTATTTAAGTAATAACCATTTGCGTTCCGCTGATTGTCAGGAAACAGTAGCAAAATGTTCAGGAATTTGTTTTATTCTTCCCCCTTTTACCCGATCCTATGAAAAAAGAGCCCATTTCAGCGGGCTCTTTTTTTACGCTTTTTCGGCGAATGTCTGTCCGTTTTCCAGGTTTATGTGTTTTCTTTTGTGGAAGCCTTTCCCGTAATAGGCTGCTAATAAAATGCCGAACCAGACAGGGCCGATGATGACAGCCACCCTGGTTTCTGCATCAAAAGCCATCAGCACAACGACAAAAGCCAGAAATGCCAGCGAGATATATGAGGAAAAGGGGTATAAAGGCATTTTATATTTCAGTTTTTTCCGTTGTTCCGGCTGTAAGCTTTTACGGTATTTCATTTGGGAAAGCAAAATAATCGACCATGTCCAAATCGCCCCGAACGTCGCAATGCTCGTCACCCACGTAAACACTTTCGCCGGCACCACGTAGTTCAGCAAAACGCCGATGCATAACGCACCCGCTGAAACCAATACCGCTTTTCCCGGCACGCCGCCTTTTGTGACCGTACCGTATGCTTTCGGGGCTTCATTTTGCTCCGCGAGATTAAACAGCATGCGCCCCGTGCTGAAGATCCCGCTGTTGCAGGAAGAAAGAGCCGCCGTCAAAACGACAAAATTAATGATTCCGGCCGCTGCGGGAATTCCGATTTTTTCAAATGTCAAAACAAACGGACTTCCGACTGAACCGATTTCCTGCCACGGATAAATTGACATAATGACAAACAAAGCTCCGACGTAAAAAATGAGAATGCGCCAAAAAACAGTATCTATGGCCCGCGCCAGTGATTTTTCCGGATTTTTGACCTCACCGGCTGTGACACCGATCAGCTCAATCCCGAGATAGGCAAACATGACCATTTGAAGCGACAGCAGCACCCCTTTAATCCCATTCGGGAAAAAGCCGCCGTGGCTCCATAAATTGCTGATTCCGAGTGCAACGCCTCCATTTCCGAAACCGAATACGATCATCACCAGACCGATCGCGATCATTGACAGAATCGCCAAGACTTTAATGAGCGCAAACCAGAATTCAAGCTCACCGTACGCTTTGACCGCCAGAAAGTTGACAGCCGTCATAATGACGAGTGCACAAAGCGCCCAGATCCATGACGGCACGTCAGGGAACCAGTAGCCCATATAAATGCCGACCGCGGTGATTTCCGCCATGCAGGTAACAACCCATAAAAACCAATAATTCCAGCCTGTTAAAAACCCGGCAAGCGGACCGAGATAATCTCTGGCATACCGGCTGAATGAGCCGGCTACAGGCTTTTGAATCGCCATTTCCCCTAATGCCCGCATAATAAAAAACATAATCAGTCCGCTGCAGGCGTAAGCGGCTAAAATCCCCGGCCCGGCAAGCTTTATGGCAGAAGCCGACCCGAGAAACAGCCCGACTCCTATCGCGGCGCCCAACGACATAAGCGAGATATGCCGCTCTTCCAAGCCGCGGTGAAGCGTTTTTTCTTTGTTTTGCATAACTCTCCCTCCCCCTGATTTTGACAAAGAAACAACAAACCGAGACGAAATAGCCAGAAAACACTTTCCGGAATCTACCCGATTAGTCCTATTATAACCTTTTTCTGAATATTGCGTAATACTTTGTCGAAAACAGAGCGGAATAGACGGTTTACAAAAGAACAATAGAAAAAAGGCTTTCGATAACATCGAAAGCCTTTTGGATTAAACGAAAATGACTTCTTTCGGCTGATGATTCAGCTCTTCCGGCACAAGTCTTTTTTCAACATTGATGCTGTGCCAGATCATGAAGATCAGCACGGTCCAGATTTTGCGGCTGTTGTCCGCTCTGTCGGCACAATGATCTTCCAGAAGCTGAAGGACATAATCCTTTTCAATATAAGCATCTGTTTCACTTTCACGAATGATGTTGCGAACCCATTCGTTCATTTCATTTTTCAGCCAGTGGCGGATCGGCACAGGGAAGCCGAGTTTTTTGCGGTTAAGCACATGATCAGGCACTACCCCTTCAGCAGCTTTGCGCAGAAGGTATTTCGTCGTGCCGTTTTTCGTTTTCAGTTCATCCGGAATTTTAGAAGCCACGTCAAACACGACTTTATCAAGGAACGGCACGCGCAGTTCCAATGAGTTGGCCATCGTCATTTTGTCAGCCTTTAACAGGATGTCGCCGCGCATCCACGTATGGATGTCAACATACTGCATTTTATTAATGTCGCTGTATGAACGGCTTTCCGTAAAGTACGGCTTCGTGACATCACGGTATGAAAGCTCTGGATTGTAATGTTTGAGCAGCTGTTTTTTCACGGGCTCTTCAAAAATCTTCGCATTACCGATATAACGCTCCTCAAGCGGTGTGCAGCCGCGGACTAAGAGGCTTTTCCCTCTCATTCCTTCAGGCATGACGGACGCCACATGAAGAAGCATTTTTTTCAGACCGGACGGAATGCGTTCAAACGGTTTAAGCGAAAGCGGTTCGCGGTAAATATTGTACCCGCCGAACAGCTCGTCCGCGCCTTCCCCGGATAACGCGACCGTTACATGTTTTTTCGCTTCTTTCGCGACAAAGTACAAAGGAATCGCCGCCGGATCTGCAAGCGGGTCATCAAAGTGCCAGACGATTTTCGGAAGCTCGTTCATATACTCCTCGGGAGAAATGACTTTGCTGATGTTTTCAATCCCGAGCGCGGCAGCCGTTTCCTTCGCTACGTCAACCTCACTGAAGCCCTGCTGCTCAAAACCGACGGAAAATGTTTTAAGGCTCGGGTGAAATTCTTTCGCAACTGAGACGATAAAAGAAGAGTCGATACCGCCGGATAGAAATGAACCGACAGGCACGTCACTTCTCATGTGAACTTTGACAGAGTCAAAGATTGCGTCTCTGACTTCTTTCACCAATTTATCTTCATCAGACTGAACAGGCTTAAAGTTCGCTTTGAAATATGTTTTAAACGCGATATCGCCTTCCGGACGGATCGTAAACTGGCTGCCCGGCTCGACTTTTTTCACTTCAGCGTCAAGCGTGCTCGGTTCAGGAACGAATTGGAAAGACATATATTGCTGTAAAGAAGCTGTATCGAGATCAATACCGTTTTGAGCGGCCATTAAACTCTTTCTCTCAGAGGCAAAATATACTTTGTCCCCGATCGTTGTGTAATACAGCGGTTTAATGCCGAACGGGTCTCTCGCGCCGTACATGACGCGGTCAGCTTTGTTCCAGATTAAAAACGCAAACATTCCGCGAAGCTTTGAAGCGGCTTCTTCTTTATAATGACGGTATGTCGCAAGGAGCACTTCGGTATCGGAATCTGTATTGAAAGTGTAGCCTTTCGCTTCAAGTTCTTCTCTCAATTCAATGTAGTTATAGATTTCGCCGTTAAAAATGATCCAATATTTTTCGTCTTCATATGATAAAGGCTGTCCGCCGTTTTCTACGTCAATAATACTGAGCCGTCTGAAGCCGAATCCGACGTGCTCGTCATGATAATACCCATCGCTGTCAGGACCGCGGTGAACGATCATTTGGTTCATTTGTTTGATTAGCTCTTCTTGATCTGCGGTTTGAGTTAATGGATGCTTATTAAAAACACCGACAAATCCACACATAGTATAGCCTCCATAAGTGTAATTTTCTAATTGGACCCCCTTTTTATAGACGCTTTGTTACGCCATTGGTTTCACGCTATGTAAAAAATAAGCATGGCAGCATCTACAAAAAGGGAAAGCCGCTTAAGTAAGCGGCTATAAAATTATTCTCCTAGTGCTTCTTTGCGAAGCGCATCCGCCTTGTCAGTACGCTCCCAAGGAAGATCCACATCATGACGTCCGAAGTGGCCGTAAGCAGCTGTCTGCTTATAGATCGGGCGGCGCAGATCAAGCATTTTAATAATGCCGGCAGGTCTCAGGTCGAAGTTATTCCGTACGACTTCGATCAGTTTTTCTTCAGAAGCTTTTCCTGTATCAAATGTATTGATGGAAATAGAAACAGGCTGTGCCACGCCGATTGCGTATGCAAGCTGCACTTCACAAGAATCAGCAAGACCTGCTGCCACGATGTTTTTCGCTACGTATCTCGCAGCGTATGCCGCAGAACGGTCTACCTTCGTCGCATCCTTACCGGAGAATGCACCGCCGCCGTGGCGTGCATATCCGCCGTATGTGTCAACGATGATTTTACGGCCGGTAAGACCCGCATCACCTTGAGGTCCGCCGATTACGAAACGTCCCGTAGGGTTGATGAAGTATTTTGTCTCTTCATCGATCAGTTCCTCAGGCACGACTGGGTTAATGACATGCTCTTTCAGATTGCGCTGAATCTGCTCAAGCGTAATTTCCGGGTGGTGCTGAGTTGAAATGACGATCGCGTCGATGCGGACCGGCTTGTTGTTTTCATCATATTCAACGGTAACTTGCGTTTTGCCGTCAGGGCGAAGGTACGGAAGAATGTCTTCTTTGCGGACTTCGCTCAAACGGCGGGCTAATTTATGCGCCAAAGAGATCGGAAGCGGCATAAGCTCTTTCGTTTCGTTACACGCATAACCGAACATCAGGCCTTGGTCTCCCGCTCCGATTGCTTCGATTTCAGCATCGCTCATTGTGCCTTCACGCGCTTCAAGAGCCTGATCGACACCCATTGCGATATCCGCAGACTGTTCATCAATTGATGTTAAAACAGCGCAAGTCTCCGCATCAAATCCATATTTGGCGCGTGTGTAGCCGATTTCTTTAATCGTTTCACGGACTGTTTTCGGAATGTCAACGTATGTTGATGTAGTAATCTCTCCGCTTACCAGCACAAGTCCTGTCGTTACAGATGTTTCGCAGGCCACGCGCGCGTTCGGGTCATTTTTTAAAATCTCATCTAAGATACTGTCAGAAATTTGGTCACAGATTTTGTCCGGATGACCCTCAGTAACAGATTCAGATGTAAATAGTCGACGGTTTTTACTCATTCACTTTTCCTCCTGAAAAAAGATCTTTTACAAGACCTTCTCATATGATACGGAACTCGCTCCCTCTTAATACAATGTCATACTATATCAGAGAATGTTAATTGGCATATTTTATGAAATAAAAAAACCTTTTCCACTCGAGGAAAGGGTTTGGTCTGTGTGCCTTTCACTCTTATCGCTCAAGGAAAATATTAAACCTTGCATCAGGTTAGCACCTTGGTTTCCCACAGTGTTTTCACCTGCTTTTTTACAGAGAAACCGGTTGCTGGGCTTCATCGGGCCTGTCCCTCCGCCAGCTCGGGATAAGAGTATCCGCTCAATGAAATATCTTATCGTAAAAGGGCGGAAAGTGTCAATATGAATTAAAGCGATTACGCGCCTTTATTTCGGGAAGCAATGGAAAAACACAAACAAAAAACCTCAAATAGTATAGACTATTTTCAGATATATGTTATACTAATTCCACATTCAGCGAAATACAAATAAACCGGCAAAGGAAGGTTTTTATGAAATTAGTTGATTTAACCGCAGATCTTCAAGCATTACTTGCAAGTCCGAATGTGCATCATAATTTATCGGCTCCAAAACTTACCGAAAAAGTGATCAGCCGAAATGAAGGAACGCTGACATCAACGGGCGCCGTACGCGCCACCACCGGCGCATATACAGGCCGGTCACCTAAAGATAAATTTATCGTACGTGAACAAAGCACAGAAAATCAAATTGATTGGGGCGCGGTGAATCAGCCCATTTCTGAAGAGGCGTTTGAAAAGCTGTACGCCAAAGTCGTCAGCTACTTAAAACAGCGGGATGAACTGTTTGTTTTTGAAGGATTCGCGGGAGCGGATGAAAAATACAGACTGCCGATTACGGTCGTAAATGAATTTGCGTGGCACAATTTATTCGCGCGCCAGCTGTTTATCAGACCGGAGACGGATGAAAGAGATCCGCAAGCGCAGCCTTTCACCATTCTCTCGGCTCCGCATTTTAAAGCAGATCCGGAGACGGACGGCACGCATTCGGAAACGTTTATCATTGTCTCTTTCGAAAAACGCGTCATTTTAATCGGCGGCACCGAATACGCCGGAGAAATGAAAAAATCAATATTCTCCATTATGAACTTCCTGCTTCCGCAGCAGGATATACTGCCGATGCATTGCTCAGCCAACGTCGGTGAAAAAGGCGATGTCGCCCTGTTTTTCGGCCTTTCCGGCACAGGGAAAACGACGCTTTCAGCCGATGCAGACCGCAAACTGATCGGCGATGACGAGCACGGCTGGTCAGATTCCGGCGTTTTCAACATTGAAGGCGGATGTTACGCTAAATGTATCAATCTGAGCGAGGAAAAAGAACCGCAGATTTTTCGTGCGATCCGCTTCGGGTCTGTTCTTGAGAATGTCGTGCTTGATGAAAAAACGGGTGAAGCGGATTACGACAATTCCTTCTACACGGAAAACACAAGAGCCGCATATCCGATTGAGATGATCGGCAATATCGTGCAGCCGAGCATTGCCGGCCATCCGCAGGCGATCGTCTTTCTAACGGCGGACGCATTCGGCGTGCTTCCTCCGATCAGCAAACTGACGAAGGAACAGGCGATGTATCATTTCTTAAGCGGGTACACCAGTAAACTCGCGGGAACCGAGCGCGGCGTGACATCTCCGCAAACGACTTTCTCGACGTGCTTCGGTTCACCGTTCCTTCCGCTTCCGGCGCATGTATATGCCGAAATGCTCGGGCATAAAATCGACGAACACGGCGTTCAAGTCTTTCTGGTCAACACAGGCTGGACCGGCGGAGGGTACGGAGTCGGAGAACGGATGAAACTTTCGTATACAAGAGCGATGGTTAAGGCCGCTATTGAAGGCAGACTGAACCAGACTGACATGACGGCAGACAGCATTTTCGGCCTGCGCAGCCCCGTTCATGTTCCGGGCGTGCCGGATGAAGTTCTTCAGCCTGAAAACACGTGGAGCGATAAACAAGCATACAACGAAAAAGCGCTGTTTTTAGCCAATGAGTTTAAAGAAAACTTTAAAAAGTTTTCCCATGCAGACTCGATTGCCAAAGCCGGCGGACCTCTCGTGTAATCAAAAAAGCCAAGGGCGTTTATGCCCTCGGCTTTTGTTTTTTCAGTTTGTCGAATGAAGCGACGTGAGTCTGTATGTAATGCTTGTCCGGCCGTTCGCCCATTCGAGCTTTTGGACCTCGCCGGTGCCGGATTTCTCGCCGGTTTTCGTTTTGCGCACGTCCATCGGAATATCAAGAGGATAGACGCGGTAGCCCTCTTTCTCCAATAAAAAGATATTTTCCTCTATCCGTTTTTCATTGCCTTTTGTCACAATCATGGTATTAAATTCAACAGGCATTCCCAAAATGAAAATCCCCTTTCATTCTCTTATTCTTTATTATCATATCATAAATCAGGCATCTTACCGCGTCTTCATCCATTCTGCCAGCCGCCGGACAATGCGTCTGTTTTCCTGCGGCGGAAAATAATGCGTAAAACCGCTGTAATACCAAGTTTCCACCGGTTTCCCCGCCTCTTTCAGCTTGTCCTCGATCAGCCGGGCGTGTTCGATCGAAACATTCTCATCATTCTCTCCATGGATGAGCAGCACAGGGGCCTGAATGCGGTCTGCTTTTTCAAACGGCGAACGCCATCTGTATTCATCCGGCACCTTTTTCGGCGTGCCGCCGATCACCCGCTTCATCATCCGCCGCATATCCTTCCGCTCTTCATAAGTAAGCACCATATCGCTCACACCGCCCCATGATACGAGCGAAGCCGCTTGATGCCCCATTTCAATCGCGGTTAAAAGCCCCATGATTCCGCCCCGGGAAAAACCGAAAATATGCACCCGCCCTTCCCTGACGTTCGGATGCTCCCGAAGCAGGCGAAAAGCGGAAAACGCATCCTCTCTGTCCTCTCCCGCAAAATCTTCATTTCCCTCGCCGCCCTGGTTGCCTCTGTAATAAGGCGCAAACACGACAAAGCCTTGGGAAGCGAATTGAACGATTCTTCCGGGGCGTACCATGCCGACATTTTTTATGCCGCCGCGCAAATATAAAAAACCGTCATATGTGCCCGGCGCCGCAGGCTCGGCAAGGAGCCCCTTTACCTTCAGCCCTTCTGACTCATAGCATACCGCAAAGAGGCGGACATGCGGACTCGGAGACGGGAACCTTTTCTTTTCTGCCAGCAAAACAATGCGCCTCCTTATATCATCAGTTTTTTTATTCTTTCCCAACGTGAATATGGGCACTCACACATTTTTTATACCCATCATACGATATGTAAAGCAGAAAAGGTTATTTTAACGCTTAAAACAAGGAGGTTACACCGTGAACAAATGGCTCAAAACGGGCTGCGTTTTTGTCATATGCGCCTTTTTCCTGCTCATTCTTCCGGCCTGCAGACAGGAAGAAAGTCTGACGAAGGTAAAGGTGGCGGAAGTCACACACTCCATCTTCTATACGCCTATGTATGTCGCTGAAGCAAAAGGTTTCTTTAAAAAAGAAGGGCTCCAAGTGTCACTTCAAACAACATGGGGCGGAGACAAAACGATGACATCGCTTTTGTCAAACGGGTCTGATATCGCGCTGGTCGGTTCTGAAACATCCATTTACGTGGAGGCGCAGGGAGCAAAAGATCCGGTCATCAACTTCGCGCAGCTGACACAGACGGACGGCACATTTCTCGTGTCGCGGAAGGATGAGAAATCATTCAAATGGAGCGATTTAAAAGGAAAAACATTTCTCGGCCAGCGAAAAGGCGGCATGCCCCAAATGGCCGGTGAGTACGTCCTGAAAAAGAATCACATAGAGCCGAAAGAAGACATTAACCTCGTTCAAAACATTGATTTCGCCAATATTTCCAACGCATTCGCATCCGGAACGGGTGATTATGTGCAGCTGTTTGAACCGACGGCATCCCAATTTGAAAAAGAAGGCATCGGCCATATCGTCGCATCTTTCGGAGAAGCTTCCGGCCAAGTGCCATACACAACCTTTATGGCAAAAGAAAGTTATTTGAAAACCAATGAAAAGACGGCGGAAAAATTCACCCGCGCCATCTATCGCGCCCAGCAGTGGGTGGAAAGCCATCCGGCCAAAGACATCGCAAAAACGATTCAGAAGGAATTTGCCGATACCGATCCGGCCATAATCGAAACATCAATAGAGCGCTATAAAAAACAAAAGTCATTCTCTGCAGACCCAGTTCTGCAAAAGGATGAATGGGAACAGCTTCAATCTATTATGGATGAAGCCGGAGAGCTCCCGAAACATATTCCGTACAGCAAACTCGTCAACACAAAAATCGCCAAAAAAGTCACCTCAGAACAATAGGAGGAACATGAATGTCTTTTTTACATGTCGATCATGTAACACATACTTATTTCTCGCTGAAAGAAAGAACAACCGCCGTGAAAGATATACATTTTCAGATTGAAAAAGGGGATTTCATCTCCTTCCTCGGGCCGAGCGGATGCGGAAAAACAACACTCCTGTCCATTCTGGCCGGTCTTATCACCCCTGCGCAAGGCAGGGTGCTGATTGAAGGGAGCGTGCCGAACCATAAAGAACACCAAATCGGTTATATGCTTCAGCAGGATTACTTATTTCCTTGGAAATCAATTGAGGAAAACGTGCTGCTCGGTTTACTCATTTCAAAAACATTAACAGAAGAAAAAAGAGCTGAAGTTCTCAGCCTTCTGCCTAAGCTCGGATTAATCGGCGTTGAAAAGAAATACCCGAAAGAGCTGTCAGGCGGAATGCGGCAGCGGGCGGCACTTGCCAGAACTCTTGCGCCGGACCCGGGCCTGCTGCTCCTTGATGAACCGTTTTCCGCGCTGGACTTTCAAACGAAGCTTTCTTTGGAAAACCTTGTCTTCAGAACATTAAAGGATTTTCAAAAAACCGCCGTGCTCGTCACCCACGATATCGGTGAAGCCATCGCCATGAGCGATACGATCTATTTATTTTCGAATCAGCCGGGCACCATCCACCAAATATTCACCGTGCCTAAGGAGCTCGCGGCTTTAGATCCGTTTGACGCGCGTCAGGATCCGGCCTTTCAGCCGCTGTTTCAAACCATATGGAAGGAGCTGAATTCCCTTGAAAAACAGCAGCGGCACGATTGAACAGCTTCATCAGCAGTTTAAGAAAAGACACCAAAAAGAAAAGCTCCGGGTCCGTGCGTATCAGGCCGCCATTTTCATCGTATTTTTTGCCGGCTGGGAAATATCGAGCAGGGCGGGCTGGATCGATCCGTTAATCTTCAGCTCACCCTCCGCCGTTTGCAGGCTTTTAGTTGAAAAGATTGCGGACGCATCCCTTGCGGCGCACATCGGCGTAACCTTAGGAGAAACCGTTCTCGGCTTTTTGCTCGGCACGCTCCTCGGCACATGCCTCGCCGCTCTGTTATGGTGGTCAAACGGGCTCGCCCGGGTTTTAGACCCGTACCTCGTCATTTTAAACGCGATGCCGAAGGTCGCACTCGGACCGATTCTCATCGTGGCACTCGGACCGAATTTCACAAGCATTGTCGCCATGGGAGCAGTCATCAGTGTCATTATCACGACAATCGTCGTCTTTACGGCTTTTCAGGAAGTGGATGAAAACTATATTAAGGTGATGAAAACCTTCGGAGCGAAAAGAAGCATCATGTTTAAAGAAGTCATTCTGCCGGCATGCGCCCCCGCGATTATTTCCGCGCTTAAAGTGAACGTCGGTTTATCCTGGGTCGGTGTCATCGTCGGCGAGTTTCTCGTTTCCGAAAAAGGTCTGGGCTACATGATCATTTACGGATTCCAGGTCTTCAATTTCACTCTTGTGTTCTTAAGCCTTCTGATCATCGCGATTTTTGCGACATTGATGTATCAGGGAGTCGAACTGTTAGAAAGAAAATGGACGAAAGGAAAAATATAAAAAAGACCCGTGCGTAAGCGCCGGGTCTCCGTTTTTTATGATTGAAATACGCCGTCTTCTTTCAGCTTTTTCAGACTGATCGGAAGCACCGAATCTTTCATAATGAAACTGAATTTTTTATTTCGGGGGAGATTCTCCGGCAGTTCGCTGAACAGCACCGGCCCCTTTGTTTCAAAATAATCAGCCTGTTTTTCAAGCTTTTCAATATCGGCAAAATAAATATTCTTCACGATTACCTTTTCCCTGCCGAGAACTTTATACTGTCCGACGTACTTCAGATGTCTTACCGCGGCACCGGTTTCTTCTTTCACCTCGCGCAGGGCCGCTTCCTCCGCACATTCCATCGGCTCCACTTTTCCGCCTGGAAATTCAAACCCCCGGTCTTCGTGCTCAGTCAAAAGCCACTTATCTCCGTATCGGCATATGACCCATACGTGCTTCGGGCTGTCTGAAAAAGGCTGGTGTTCAAAGGAGAGCTGAACAGTGTTCTGATAATAGTCTTTAAACTCGTACATGTTTATCCCTCTAATCCGTTCCTTCATATCTTCCATACATCATACCACAGTTGCGTTTGTTCGGAAGCCCTTTATCAAAAATTCAGAGGAAAACCATCATACCCGCTAGTATAGCCTCCTTTGAAGCAAATGTTACGGTTTGCGCTTGAATTTATTTTTCAGGGTATCCAATAGATCGACGAGCACCTGCGGGACCGGTATGCCCAGCGAGCTTGCCGTAATCACGATCTGAACAGATTCGTATAAGATATAAAACATGATAGCCAAATTACGGATGGCGCCTTCGGTATGAAGCAGCTGGTCAAAAAAATGGCAAACTGAGACTAATGCCAGGGTCACGATTTTTTTGACCAGCCGCGCAAAAAGCTTTCTTGCGCTCAGCTGCTGCAAAAGAGATTCTTTTAAGCTTGTACTGATAAACTCAATCGCCATGACCGATAGCAAAATCAGAAACGAATACTGAAAACCTCCGAAGAAAAACCCCGCTGCCGACACGATCACTGCAAAAAACGAAAAGATGCCAAAGTCTTTGCCCACTTGATCCAACATCCTTTCACAGAAACGGCCTTACATTATTCTATGAAAAGTGAATGGAACGGACTGGATTTTTCAGAAAAATGGACAACACCTCTCTTCGGCAGCCAAATAAAAGACCGAGTGCTTTACAGCCCCGGTCTTCCCTTGTTGATTATCCTAAATACGCTTTCAGCATCCAGTTATGTTTTTCGATATTCTGGTGAATAGCAAGCAGCATATCACCGGTCGTTTCGTCTCCTACCTCATCTGCGAGGTCCATGCCGCTTTTCAGCTCTTCCGCAATGACAGTGAAATCATCATAAATGTTCTGTACCATTTGTTCTGCGCTCTCATTGCCTTCCGCTTCTTTTACAGACGCTGTCTTCAATGATTCCGTCATTGTGCCGATCGGCTTGCCGTTTAATGCCAGCAGACGTTCCGCCAGATCATCAATATATGTAGCCGTTTCGTTATACAGCTCCTCGAATTTTTCATGCAATGTGAAAAAGTCCTTCCCTTTGACGTACCAATGATAGTTATGTAATTTCACATACATGACCGTCCAGTTTGCAACTTGCTTATTGACTGCATCCAATAGTTTTTCTGACATGCCTATCTTCCTCCTTTGGTTTACTATTGATATACCCTATATATCGTGTGTTAAAACATAAATTTTTAGCCCTTGATTTTACGGATGGAAAATATGTTATGATTTGTTAAAAAGGAGGGATTTCATGCTGCTTCTTCTGAGCTTCGGCTTTCTTATCGTGCTCGCCGTGCTGCTTTTATCCATCTGGTCGACTGTAAGAGCTTATAATGTAAAACATACGATTGACCCGCCGGAGGACGCATCAAAAGGCTTGACGGATAAAAAAAATCCTTAATGGTGATGCGTCTGTTCCTCATGGCCGGAGGAATCATCGGCAGCTTCAGCATCCCCGACACGCACTTTTACAGTCGGCATATTATGCTGCTGTTTTGCCGTTACGTGGGATTGAACGGTATACACACCCTCTTCATCAAATTCAGTCCGCAGGTGATACGCCCCTTTTTCCTCCTTGGCCTTGCTTGTTTTGCTGCTGCCTTTTTTTCCTTCTTTCCATACTTCAAACATAACTTCATCCGCATCCGTGACACGCTTGCCGCCGTAAAAAACCTCCGCCTTGTATTCCGCTTTTTCATGCGGTGCTGCCGTTTCCGGTCCTGTAAGCTTGACCTCAAGCGCTTTAGGCTCTTCATCCGCGGAGGTTTTGTCCGAATTGCCCCCGCAGGAAGATAATAGAAATACCATACCGCACATACCTGCCAATACAGCCCGTTTCATCCCATCACTCCTTCATGTTTGCTTCTATTTTAGCAAACGCTTACACATAAGGTGTGACATTTTTTAGAAATATGTAAAAAAGCCTTTTTGCATGTCAGCAAAAAGGCCTGTTTTTTATCCGAACACTTTCAGCAAATCTTCTTTATCTTGTGACAGCCAGAAACGCATCAGACGTTTTGCGCCTTCTAAATCATGAAGTTTCGCCTGGCCGCACTGTTTTTCGTTGGCCGCCGGAATCTCCGTAATATCGATGGCTTCTTTCAGCGTAGCGTCAAGCAGGTCTACAATTTCTTCCGCTGTCGGCTCGCCGCTGACAACAAGATAATAGCCTGTCTGGCAGCCCATCGGTGAGATATCTATGATGTCGAAGTGATCGTATTTCTCAGAATGTGTGCGAATCGTAAACGCAAGCAAGTGCTCAAGCGTATGAATCGTATCCGGCTTCATCGCCTGTTTGTTCGGCTGGCAGAAGCGAATGTCAAACTTATTCACGACGCCGTCTGTTCCGACTTTATGCACTCCGCAATGTCTTACATACGGAGCCACAACCGCATTATGGTCAAGCTCAAAACTTTCTACTGAAGGCATAATGGCACTCCCTTTTTTTCAGAATATGCATCCATTATAACACAGTTTTCCGATAAGAATTGTGGCGGAAGCTTTTCAATCTGAAATTTTTTTTCTATACTAGCATCAGAAAGGTGGTTTTTTGATGAAAACCATAATGATTGCGTTCATCCGCGGATACCAGAAGTTCATCTCTCCGCTGACACCGCCGTCATGCCGCTTTTATCCGACGTGTTCGCAGTACGGAATCGAAGCCGTCAAGACTCACGGCGCATTAAAAGGCGGATGGCTGACACTGAAGCGGATTTTAAAGTGCCACCCTTTTCATCCGGGCGGTGTTGATCCCGTACCGGACAAAAAACAAAAACATTAGTCCATATGCTGGTAGCCGTCGATCACCAGATCAAGTTTACCGGTTTCAGGATCAATCACCAGACCGTGCACCGGCACATTGTCAGGGAATAGCGGATGGTGTTTAATGACGTTTACGCTGTCTGTAACACTTGCTTCTACTGAATCAAAGCTTTTCAGCCATTGATCAAGATCAACTCCTGAGTGCTTCAGCATGTCAATCCGCTCTTTCGGAATACCGCGGTCGATAATTTTATCGAGCATATCCTCGCTGTTGATTTTGCTCATGCCGCAATCATGGTGGCCGATAACGCAGACTTCATCGGCGTTTAATTCGTATACGGCCACTAAAAGGCTGCGCATGATACTTCCGAACGGGTGGGCGACAAGCGCGCCGGCACTTTTAATAATTTTCACATCGCCGTTTCGCATGTTCATCGCATGCGGAAGCAATTCTACAAGACGTGTGTCCATACAGGACAAAATCGCCATCTTTTTATCCGGGAATTTAGATGTTTGGTATTTTTCATAATCTTTGTTTTTAGTGAACTGCTCATTAAATTGCATGATATCGTTTAGAAGACTCATCTTGGTGTTTCCTTTCTGCTTTTTTATTCACAATATAACATAAGACGGGTCATTTCGTCACTCCCCGCACGGATGACAAAGTGCTCAATAAATAAGACAAACCCCATTGGGCTTGTCTTATTTCCCCATATTGTATTTTTTGTTGAACTGTTCGACTCTCCCGCCTTTTTCGTTGAATTTTTGGCGGCCTGTATAAAATGGATGCGTATCTGAGCTGACCTCTACTTTAATCAGCGGGTATGTTTTTCCGTCTTCCCACTCTGCCGTTTCCTCTGATTTTTTCGTAGAATGGCTTAAAAAGCGATAGCCGCTGTTCACATCTTGAAAAATCACCTGATGGTTATCCGGATGAATATCTTTTTTCATGCTGATCTCCCTTTCTCAAATCGTAATAATTACGTTTTATTCTAAACCTTAAATAACCGCTTGTCAATCATATATGCCCTGATCCCTTGATTTCTAAACCCTGCACATATATGGAATCGGAAGAATAATCTAATCGCTTCAGCAAATAATATAACCACATTACATAAAACGGTAATTTAGAAAGGCGGTTTATGATCGTGGATGATTTAGTGTTAGCCAGAAGCCTGTTCGGGACAACCATGGGCTTTCATATTATTTTTGCGACGCTTGGTGTCGGCTTGCCTCTGATGATTTTAATGGCTGAATTGATTTATCAAAAAACAAAAGATCCGCATTATGCCATTATGGCGAAAAGGTGGACGAAGGCGCAGGCTGTTCTGCTCGGCGTGGCGATACCGACCGGAACGATCGCGGGTACACAGCTTGCCCTTTTGTGGCCCGGATTCATGGAAGTCATCGGCAGGGTGATGTCCCTCCCGTTTCAGATTGAAATTTATGCTTTCTTTATCGAAGCGCTGTTTATGTCCATTTATGTCTACGCCGCTGACCGGCTGACTCCGGCGATGCGTATCATTGCCGTTATTTTTGTTTTGATCGGCGCCGCGGCATCCGCCGTCTTAATCACAAATGTTCACGCATTTGAAGGAACGCCGGCCGGCTTTAAAATTTTAAACGGCAAAATCACTGACGTCGAACCTTGGGCAGCGTTTTTTAATCCAAGCTTTTTCACCACCGCGGGCCATGTCGTACTGACGGCTTTCATGACCGGTGCATTTATCGTTGCGTCAGTTGCGGCTTATAAAATGCTGAGAACGAGAAAACAGGAGCAGGTATACCGCTTTCACCGAAAAGCGCTGCTGCTCGCCTTAACGATCGGCGGGATATTCTCCATTATTGCCTCTTTAAACGGTCACGAGTCAGCCCAGCTTCTTTACGAATACCAGCCTGAGAAGCTTGCGGGCGCAGAAGGGCTGTTTGAAACTAGATCACACGCTCCGCTTGCGATCGGAGGTTTTACTGATGCAAAAGAAGAAAAAGTAAAATGGGCGATAGAAGTGCCATGGGCTTTAAGCTTTTTGGCTGCAAACAGCTTTGATACCGTCGTCAAAGGATTGAACGCCTTTCCGAAAGACGAGTGGCCGCCTTTATTCATCCATACACTGTTTAACGGAATGGTCGGCATCGGGATGCTGCTCATTTTGTACTCAATCATCGGCATCGTGTGGAGAAAAATTTTAAAGAAAGACAGCTTTCCGACTTGGCTTTTGATTTTATTTTTAACCGCAGGACCGCTCAGTCTGATCGGAATTGAATTCGGGTGGATATTCGCTTGTACGGGGCGGCAGCCGTGGGTGATTTACCATCTCTTGAAAACGTCAGATGTCGTCACGACAACCGGTTCAATCGGTTTGCTGTTCATCCTGTTTACAGTGGTTTACGCCATTTTGGCAGCCGCAGTCATTTATGTGCTGCTTTATTATTTCCGCAAACATCCCGTTGAGGAGGATGTAAAAGCGGCGGAATCCTAACAATAGAAAGGGCTGAATTGAAATGGACATTACCATGGATGCTCTCATTGCGATATCCATCGTATGGGGCTTCGTGTTTATCTACGCGGTCATGGCAACGATGGACTTCGGAGCCGGCTTTTGGTCGATGATTTATTTAAATAGAGAACAAACAAAGGCGACAAACATCGCCAACCGTTATTTGTCCCCGACATGGGAAGTGACCAACGTCTTTATCGTCGCAATCGTTGTCGCCCTATTCAGCTTCTTTCCAGGGGCAACCTTCGTGCTGGGAACCGTTTTATTGATCCCGGGGAGTATTATTTTGCTGCTTTTAGCCATCCGCAGCGGCTTTCTCGTCTTCTCCAATACGGCGAAGGAAAGAAAAATCATGAGATATATCTCCGGAATTTCGGGCTTCATTATTCCCGCTGTGCTGATTTTGGTCCTTCCGGTCACACACGGAGGATTTATTGATAAGACGGGCGGCGTGTATCACCTGAATTTGGCAAATGTCTTTACAAGCCTTAATGCGTATGCGTTTATCGGCTTTGCCATTTTAAGCACTTTATTTTTATCTTCACTGCTTCTGGCCGATTTTTCAAATGTTGCGGAAGAGGAGCATGCGTACCGCATCTACAGACGGAGCTCTTTAATAACAGGGCCGCTGTCGCTTCTTTTTGCCTTCTTCATTATGCTGACATTACGCTCTGAAGCCGGCTGGCTGTATACGGGCATGATGAAAGACAAGACATGGCTCATTCTGTCTGTCATTACATTTATCATTGCCGGCGTGGCTCTGTTTTTGCCGAATAAGCACTTCGGCCGCAACCTCGGCAAACCGAGAATCGCCATGATCGCCATTGCGCTTCAATACTTTCTGGCAAGCTATGCATACGGACGGGCGCATCTTCCTTATATGATTTATCCGGATATTACGGTCATGTCAGGATTTACGGAGCCGGCAACCTTCAGGGCGCTGTTTATGACGTATATCGTCGCTTTCATCATTTTGTTTCCCGGGTTTTATTTCTTCTGGAAGCTCTTTATGAAAGACAGACGTTATATCCGCCAGGAGGAATAACAAAAATCAGGGCGGCTCATACTAATGGCGTACCTTTTATCTTGGAGGGGAGCCAGCATGGACCAAAAAATTCTGTGTGAAGTCAATAACTGTTCATATTGGGGCAGAGGAAACAAATGCACGGCCGACGCTATTTATGTGGTCAGCCATACAGGCGAAACCGCTGAAAAAAGTGAAGAAACGGATTGCAAAACCTTTAAACCGCATGATTTATAAAAGAAAAGAGCTGTTTTATACAGCTCTTTTTCATTTCCGTGCCGCAAGCCTTTTTGAAATCAGCCCCTGAGCCGGAGAAAACCGCGCGGATGAGAAGCATGGCAGAAAGGCGGTTCGCCGGCAAATATATGCGGCGGCAGACAGTACAATATCGCATTCATGACAAGCACATAATTTTTTATCAAGATGTACATCTTGGCCCCAGCCAGAGAGCAACACCTGCGCGCTGTTTGAAGAATAAAAAAATCATCGCATTCGCCTATAAAAAAAACCGGCTGATACAGCCGGTTCAAACTGGGGAAGGGGTGATGATGAACAATTTCAATATAACAGCAGCATACAGGCAGCTCAACTCGCTGAAATGTCTTTTTATCAGTTGTTTGTCGTAAAAACGTCCATTTGGGTGACGTATTTTCTCATTATTTCCTGATTGACTTCAACACCCAGTCCGGGACCGTCCGGAACAGAGATGAACCCCTCTTCGATACGGATGTCGGGAGTGACAATATCCTCCTCCCAGTATCGGTCTGATGAGGAAATGTCACCCGGTATCGTAAATTGCGGCAGCGAAGCGAGCGCGACTGTCTGCGCTCTCGAAATGCCGGTTTCAAACATTCCGCCGCACCAAACCGGCATGTGATGCTCTCTGCATAAGTCATGTATTTTTAAAGCCTCTGTCAGGCCTCCTACACGCGCTGGTTTTATGTTAATGATTTTACAGCTCCCAAGCTCAATCGCCCGCCTTGCGTCATCATATGAGCATATGCTTTCATCGAGGCATACCGCGGTTCTCAAGTGTTTCTGCAGGTGGCGGTGATCGACAATATCATCTGCCTGAAGCGGCTGTTCTATCATCATGAGCTGGAATTCATCCAACTCTTTCAGCCTGCTGATGTCTTTCAGTTCATATGCCGAGTTGGCATCCGCCATCAGCGGTACGTTCGGAAAACGGCTGCGGATGACTCTGATCAGATCAACGTCATGGCCGGGCTGAATTTTTATTTTTATACGTTGATAACCTTCTTTTACGTATTGCTCAATTTCCCGAAGCATCTCATCAGCCGAAGCCAGACCCACCGCCACGCCGGCGGGCACTTTATCTCTTTTTCCCCCTAAGGCTTCTGCGAGAGATATCCCCTTTTTCTTGGCATATAGATCCCACACGGCTGATTCAAGCCCCGCTTTTGCCATGCGGTTTCCTTTGAAACGCGCGAGACTGTCAGGCACTTCTGACGGATGGAAAAACTCGCGGCCTACGACATTTGGGATAAAAAAATCTCTCAGCATATGCGCGCATGTCTGAATCGTTTCTTCTGTATACCACGGAGAAGAAAACGCCGATACCTCCCCCCAGCCGGTTCTCCCGGTTTCATCGATCGCTTCCACGATCAAAAATTTACGGTCCTGCAGCGTTTCAATACTTGTTTTAAACGGTTTTTTCAGCCTCATACTTACATGATAAAGGGTGATTTTTTCAATCTTAATCATGACAATTCTCCTTTACGAAGCTCATTCAGCCGATGCCTCATCAGTTTATTGGACGCGTTCCGCGGGAGCCCGTCAACCTCGAAAAAAGCAGCCGGTATTTTATATTTTGCAAGCCGCTCACGGCAAAAGGCGGTCAGCTCCTCAGAACTGACAGAAGAAGTCAGCACGAGAAAAGCATGCGGCACTTTCCCCCACTTCGGGTCTTCGGCTCCCGAAACACCGGCCTCCCCTACAGCCGGATGGGCAAGCAGCGCCGCTTCCACTTCTGCCGGGTAGATGTTCTCTCCGCCTGAAATAATGAGGTCCGACCGCCTGTCCAGCACGTATAAAAACCCTTCATCATCCAAATATCCAAGATCGCCCGTTTTAAACCATCCATTATGAAAAGCGGCCTGGTTTGCGTCATCACGATGGTAATACCCTTTCATTACATTCGGGCCTTTCACCGTAATTTCACCGTGTTCAAACGGCGCACAAGGGTTCCCGTCTTTTTCAATTCTAATTTCACATGAAAACAGCGGTTTACCGGCCGAGCCGAGCTTGTCCATACTGAATTCCGGAGAAAGCGTGACAATCTGTGAGCAGGTTTCAGTCAAGCCGTAAGATTGAAACACCGGAAATTGTTTCCTGCGGCATTCTTCAAGGAGCGGCAGCGGTGCAGGACCCCCGCCAAGCAGAATGCAGCGCAGTGATTCAGGACATTGTTCAGTTTCCGCAAGCAGGCCCGAAAGCATGGTCTGCACCGCTGAAATGATCGTGACCTGATGGGAGCTGATGCTGTCAAGCACATCAGTGACAGAAAATTTTTGATGAAGCACGACAGGCATGCCGTAAATGACCGACTTAAACAGCGCAGACAGACCGCTGATATGAAACAGCGGCAGCGCAATAAGCCAGCGGTCCCGCTCCGTGACCCCCAGATTCAGCGCAGACGATACAGCGCTGGAATAATGATTACCGAAAGTCTGCTGCACCCCCTTCGGCCTTCCTGTTGTTCCTGACGTATACATAAGAGTCGCCGTATCATCAAGCGTTACATAAGCTTCTGGCTCCATGTCACCCGCCTCTTCAGCCTGCAGCTCGTCCACATCTGCGGTGGCGACCGCAGATTCATATTCTTCGCGGCAAAAACCGTCCTCCGTCAATAAAAGCTTTGCCTGTGAATCTTCGAGCTGAAACAACCGTTCCTGTTTTGAGAGCTTCGTATTCAACAGCACAGCTTCCGCCCCTAATAAGAAGCAGGCGTGAACGGCATAAACCATTTCCGGTCTGTTAGAAAGCAAAATCGCAGCGCGGTCTCCTTTTTTAAGCGAGCAGTATTTGGACAGCCGCGCGGCCATTTGCCTAGAAGCATGATATAATTCTCTGAATGTCATCTGTTTGTTTTCAAATATGAGAGCGATTCTCTCTGGTGTCAGCTGAGCCCTTTGAATGAGCCAATTCGGCTGTTCTGTCAGCATGTTATCATCTCCGAGGTAAAAGTACTTTTTTTGAAAAGAAAACAGCTTGGACCAGAGCGGCTCAAGCTGTTTCGTAGTGTCATCTGATCACGGAAAACGAGGGAACTGACCGAAATCGGGACTGCGTTTCTCTTTAAAGGAATCGCGGCCCTCTTTCGCTTCGTCAGTCGTGTAATAAAGAAGCGTTGCATCTCCTGCAAATTGCTGAATTCCGGCGAGGCCGTCTGTATCTGCGTTAAATGCCGCTTTAAGGAAACGAAGGGCTGTAGGGCTTTTCTCAAGCATTTCTTCACACCATTTAATTGTTTCCTCTTCAAGTTTCTCTAATGGGACAACTGTATTGACAAGCCCCATGTCGAGCGCTTCCTGCGCGTTGTATTGACGGCACAGGTACCAGATTTCACGGGCTTTCTTATGTCCGACGATACGCGCCAGGTAACCTGAGCCGTAACCGGCATCAAAGCTTCCCACTTTCGGTCCGGTTTGGCCGAAAATCGCGTTATCGGCCGCAATCGTTAAATCACAGACGATATGAAGCACATGTCCTCCGCCGATGGCATAGCCTGATACCATCGCTACGACCGGTTTAGGAATCACGCGGATCAAACGCTGAAGATCAAGCACATTCAGACGAGGGATCTGATCGTCTCCGACATATCCGCCGTGACCGCGGACTTTTTGGTCTCCGCCTGAACAGAATGCTTTATCTCCCGCTCCCGCAAGAACGATGACACCAATATTGGAGTCATCACGCGCACGAGCAAACGCGTCAATCATTTCTGATACCGTCTTAGGAGTAAATGCGTTATGTACCTCCGGGCGGTTAATTGTTATTTTTGCAATACCGTTATACGTCTCGTACAGGATTTCATCGTACTGACGTTCACTTTTCCATTCTGCAGCCATTGATATGACCTCCTTCATTTTTGCCTGAGTCCGGCCGAAAAGCTATTTTCTTTATGCTTTACAAGCCGTATAAAAACTCACTTACTATCTTACCAAAAATTCGCGGCTGTTCCACATGTACCGTGTGCCCCGCCTGTTTGACAACCTCTATTTTACTTGATGGGAGCAGGTTATGCACCTTTTGATTAATAGCGCAAAACTTTTCATCCCATTCACCGCATATGAGCAGGACGGGCGCCTTGATGCGGTGTAATGCCTCCCACCAGGAAGGCTGTGAGCCCGTCCCCATTCCGAGCAGGCTTCCTGCAAGTCCGGACGGATTATTTTTCAGCCTGCCGGCACGGATGGATGCCTTTACGCTGTCCGGCAGAGAAAGCTGCGAGGCAAACAACGGAATGCCCTCCCAATAATCGACAAACGATGTTATACCTTCCCGCAATATAAAGTCAGCAAGCTTCCGGTCTGACTGAATCCGCTTTTTGCGTTCCTGAAGCGTGCTCAGGCCCGGGGTTGTACTTTCCAAAACAAGCGCTGACACCCGATGCGGAAATGCCTGTGCAAAGGAATACGCAAGTCTTCCCCCCATAGAATAACCAATAAGTTTCACTTTGTGAAGTTTTAATTGATCAAAAACGGCGGCAAGGTCCGCAACCTGCCGGCTCGCACTGTACCTTGCCGCTTGCACAGGCGCGTCTGTCTCCCCGTGACCCAGACAGTCAATCATCACCATTCGTTCGCCGGGAAACATGCCGCGTAAAAACATCCATGATTCTTTGCTGCCCGTAAATCCATGCAGACAAACAATAGCTTCAGATGATTCGTGGCCGCTATCAGCAGCCCGATAGCACACGCCGTCGGCCGTTTTAACTGTTACAGCTTCCATTCTTTTTTCACTTCCCGCACTGCGGCCTGCAGCAGATCGCGATGGAATTGAACTCTTGATGTCCGATCTGTTTTCAGCTCGATTATATGAAGTCCGGGCTTGTCCGCCTGCGGCTGATACGCATCCTTAAATGCTTCCCATGTCTCAGGGCAAGTATACGTCCCGCCGTACAGTGCGGCGGCATGCCGGAAATCAAGGCCCGTCGGCGTACCGAACAGTTCTTCAAAATGAGTCTTATCAGATGCCTGCGGCAAAAACGAGAAAATCCCGCCGCCATCATTGTTTATTAAAATAACCGTAAGCGGAATTCCAAGTTTTTTAGCCGCTAACAGCCCGTTTAAATCATGGTAAAACGATAAATCTCCAATTACAAGCGTGACAGGAGCTTTTGTACCTTCACACAGTCCCATAGCCGAGGAGACAACCCCGTCAATGCCGTTAGCGCCGCGGTTGGCATAAACACGGAAGGAACGATCTTGTTTTTCAAAGAACGTATCCACGTCGCGAATCGGCATGCTGTTGCCGACAAAAATCGAACTGCCTTCAGGGACAAGATGCTGAAGCTGACGATATACATTTCCTTCAAAAGATAAATCATCCATGCTCGCATCCTGTAAATGACTCCGGAACCGCTCATTGACAAACTGCCATTTCTCAAGCCATCCGGACGGCCGTTTTCCGGTTTCAGCTGAACGGACCGCTTCCAAAAACACAGACGGATGGCAATGAATCATATGCGCGCCGGCCTGGGTGGGATCTCTCCATCCTCCGTCTTCATCGACGATAAACTGCTCAATGGCAGGATCATCTCTGAGCCATAAAAAGAGCGGTTTCGAAACCGGCATCGGGCCGAAGCGGATCACAGCGTCCGGGCGCAGCGCCTCTTTTATTTCTTCATCTTTTAAAAACGAGTCATAAGCATCAATAATCAGCGTCTTATCATGCTCCCCGTTTCGGAGGTTTGAAAGCGGGTCAGCTAAAATCGGGAACTGAAGCATCTCGGCAAGCGCGATGATTTGCTGCTTTTCTGCTTCACCGTGAATTTCGCCGCAGACGATCACACCTTTTTCGGTACCCGCAAGACGCTCTGTAATATGACAGAGAGAATCTTGATCAGCTGACTGAATCCCTGTTGTGACTGAGACGTGCCGCCCCTTTCTCATTCTTTCAAAAGGTCCGGCTGATAAATCCGGCATCAAAGGCTCTCTGAGCGGCACATTGATATGGACTGGCCCCATCGGGCGCTTCCCGGCTTCACTCACGGCTCTGCCGGCCAATGTTCTGATATAGCTCAGCATTTGAGGATTTTCTTCAGGCAGAGCCGAGTCTGTGAAAAACTTAACAAAGTTACCGAACAGAAAATGCTGGTTAATCGCCTGAGGCGCCCCCACTTCCCTCAATTCATGAGGCCGATCAGCAGTCAGGACAATAAGAGGCACTCTTGAATAATGAGCTTCAATCACGGCCGGATAGAAGTTAGCCGCCGCCGTTCCTGACGTACAAATCAGCATGACCGGACGCTGACGGGCTTTTGCAAGACCGAGTGCGAAAAAACCTGCGGATCGTTCATCAATCTGTATATGGACTTGAATATCCGGGTGGGCCGCCGCCAAAACCGCCAAGGGAGTTGACCTCGACCCCGGGCAAACAACCGCGTCGGTGACACCCGATAGAGCGAATTCATCAATAAAGCTTCCGATATAATGTGTAATCGGGTTTGTCAAAGCCTTTCACCTCCTAAAGCAGAGATCATCGGCTTTAGTTTAATTTGTGTTTCTTCATATTCTGATTGCGGATCTGAATCTTCAACAATGCCGCAGCCTGCGAAAAGCCGCGCATTTTTGCCTTCAATCAGCCCTGATCGGATAGCCACGACAAATTCTCCGTTTTCCCTGCCGTCCATCCAGCCGATCGGAGCCGCATACCATCCGCGTGTCATCGGTTCAATATCAGCGATAACTTCAACAGCTTTCTGCTGGGGAGCTCCGCCCAATGCCGGCGTGGGATGCAGCTTTTCAATTAAATCAAACAGCGAAGCGGACGTTTTAAGATGGCCTGTGATCGGTGTATATAGATGCTGAACACTTTTTGTTTTATATAATTGCGGACCTGCAGGCTTTTTCACATCGCTGCAGCTCGACAAGAAAGAATCGTGTATCATCTGAACCACAAAATCATGTTCCGCGAGATTTTTTTCGTCATGCAGCAGCTCTTTGCCGAGACGGTCATCTTCTTGTTGATTTTCTCCGCGCTTAATTGAACCTGCCAGACAGGTGGACATAACGTCTTTGCCGGATTTTTTGATCAGCCGTTCCGGTGAAGCGCCGACAAAGCATTTATCTCCCTGCTCAATCGCAAAAACATAGCTTGTCGTTTGGTCCTTCAAAAGCTTGCGGACAACGCTCTCTGTCGGAATAGGCCCATCATATGACAAAACGACTTCCCTTGCCAGCACGACTTTATCATATTGATTTGCTTTCATATCATTTGTTGCTGTTTTAATGGCTTCAAGCCAGTTTTCCACATCAAGTTCTTCCGCTTTTGTTAAAACAGGATATTCTTCATACTCGATTGAAGAAACTGAAAAAGCTTCCGAAAAAGATTTCAGACGTTTCAGCGTATCTTCTGCCTGATTACCGTCTGCCGCCCATTGATTGACGGTTAAATAATCACCATCTGCCGTCTTTGTCAGCATGAGTGAGGGGATAAAGAACAGTCCTTCTTCGAACCCGTTCCATTCGTCTCCTCTCTCTTCAGCGGGATTAAATGAAAAACCGCCGAATAAGACAGGGCCGACCGCGGTATGCGCCGCCTCTTCTTCATGAATATGAAAAGCCGTCTTTTTAAAGCGCTCCCATTGTTCAAAAACGTCGTGATAACGCTTTCCATTTTTTTCATTCGATTGGAACAGCGCTTCTGTGCCAAGACCGACTATTGTTAATTCACTACCGGGTTCTGACCAAAAAAATCGTTTGCCTTTATATTTTTTTGCTCCGTCTTTGAAAAATGATAGAGGGTCTAAAGACGCAATACGTCTTGAATAGCTCAATAAGACAGCATGGTTGACTTGTTTGGCTTTATGTAATGCATGATCTGCTTCCTCTCGGAACGTATGCTGCACCGTTGTCACCATGAGACATTCCTCCATAATCCGTTAAATGCTTTTAATACAATACACCTGTGATGACTTTGTGTCAAACACACAGATTTGAGCACGACAAAATGCCTGCATTTCTTATTATAAACCTTTTTGCGCAAATGAATAAAGAAACAAACTTGAATTTTCTTTCCCCACTCTCGGCAATCACTGTATCCTTTTACTTCCTCATGGGAAAATGACTATTTTTATCCACCATTTTTCTGCGCAAAAGCGTTCATACTAACAGTAAGCATCACATAGAAACGAGGGATTGATGTGCTTACAAACGAACAGATTACACACTTAAAAAAAGAATTGGAAGAAGCCAGACATGATATTTTGAGCCGCTTTAAAGAAAATGATCAATTTCAGTTAACTGATGAATTCCCGTATCAGTCATCCGGCGAATTGTCTTCCTATGACAATCATCCCGGCGATCAGGCGACCGAATTATACGAGCGGGAAAAAGACCTGGCTCTGCTCGACCATGAACGAGAGCACCTTCGCGATATTGATTACTCTCTGAAACAAATTGAAAACGGCACATACGGCACGTGTGAAGTCAGCGGCAAGGACATTCCTTATGACAGACTCGAAGCTCTGCCGACGGCTACAACATTGGCGGAATATTCCTCGCAGGATGCCGTTTCCAAAGACAGGCCGATTGAAGAGGAAACACCGTTCGGACAGTTTGAATTTGATGATGATGAATCAATCCGGGCTGCTTACGATAGTGAAGATGCTTATCAGGATGTTGAGGAATACGGAAACTCAGAAACGCCTCAGGATTTAGAGGATCCGCCGCTCAGCTATGGGGATATGACAATGAACTCCGAAGAAAACATCGGCTATGCTGAGGATTATGAAAACTTTATCGCGACAGATATTACCGGAAAAAACATTTCCGTGTATCCAAGCAAAGCACACGAAAAATATGAACAGGAACTGGACGAAGAAGGAATAATGACGACCTTTGGCGATCTTCATGCTGATTAAAACCCCGGCCTGCCGGGGTTTTTGAATACAAATAAATGGTTTGCTGCATTTTCACACTGAAAACTCATACACTTAATGGTGCATGAACCTTTTAAAAGGTTTAACATTTCCAAAAAAGGGAATTAACGTGTTGACATTGAATGACGGAGGGGACAAATGAAAAAGAAGTATATCGGTGCGATTATTGTATTTATCATTACATATGTCTTGTTTTCTTTAGCGGGAGTTCTCTTTCCCATCGACCGGGAATGGTATGACGCGCTGCAAAAACCTGACTGGACGCCGAGCGGATCAGTGATCGGCATCATATGGGCGGTTTTGTTTGCGCTTATTTCGCTCTCAGCAGCCTTGATATACGCAAAGTTTTCATGTAAAGAATCCAAAGCTTTTTGGGTGATGCTTCTCATCAATTATATCGTGAATCAAGGGTTCAGCTATTTTCAATTCACACAGAAAAATTTGCTTGCTGCATCTATCGATTGCCTGCTTGTGGCGGTGACAACACTCATTCTGTTGCTCATTGCCGGTAAATACAGTAAAGCTTCAGCCTGGCTTCTGGTTCCTTATTTATTATGGAGCGCTTTTGCCACATACCTGTCTTTTACCATTTACGCTACGAACGCATAATAAAAAACCTTGCATAGTATGCAAGGTTTTTTAATGACCCGTACGGGATTCGAACCCGTGTTACCGCCGTGAAAGGGCGGTGTCTTAACCGCTTGACCAACGGGCCTTATGGCGGAGAAGGAGGGATTTGAACCCTCGCGCCGCTTACACGACCTACACCCTTAGCAGGGGCGCCTCTTCAGCCACTTGAGTACTTCTCCGTATGGCTCCACAGGCAGGATTCGAACCTGCGACCGATCGGTTAACAGCCGATAGCTCTACCACTGAGCTACTGTGGAAAAATCATCATGGTGGGCCTGAGTGGACTCGAACCACCGACCTCACGCTTATCAGGCGTGCGCTCTAACCAGCTGAGCTACAGGCCCATGACAATATAAAAATGGAGCGGGTGATGGGAATCGAACCCACGACATCAGCTTGGAAGGCTGAGGTTTTACCACTAAACTACACCCGCATGTTGTTTGGGGCGATTGATGGGAATCGAACCCACGAGTGCCAGAGCCACAATCTGGTGCGTTAACCACTTCGCCACAACCGCCAAAACAATATTAAATTAAATGGTGGCTCGGGACGGAATCGAACCGCCGACACACGGATTTTCAGTCCGTTGCTCTACCAACTGAGCTACCGAGCCTTGTTATAAATGGCGGTCCGGACGGGACTCGAACCCGCGACCTCCTGCGTGACAGGCAGGCATTCTAACCAACTGAACTACCGGACCATTTTTTGGTTGCGGGGGCAGGATTTGAACCTGCGACCTTCGGGTTATGAGCCCGACGAGCTACCGAACTGCTCCACCCCGCGATGATAATTAAATTAGATATGGCGGAGGAAGAGGGATTCGAACCCCCGCGGGCTTTGACACCCCTGTCGGTTTTCAAGACCGATCCCTTCAGCCAGACTTGGGTATTCCTCCGTATAAGTGGTGGACCTTGTAGGACTCGAACCTACGACCGGACGGTTATGAGCCGTCTGCTCTAACCAACTGAGCTAAAGGTCCAATGGTAGCGGCGGAGGGGATCGAACCCCCGACCTCACGGGTATGAACCGTACGCTCTAGCCAGCTGAGCTACACCGCCAAAAAACAATTAAAATC